>NZ_JRKM01000001.1:0-2400000 GCF_000768065.1 Aquabacterium sp. NJ1
GGCCTAACGCCAAAGTTAACCGGCGCCGTAGCGCGAAGCGCGGAGGGTACCGCTACAGGCCCTGGCCTGTAGTGGCGTCCGCGTTGAACGACCAGTTAGGCTGGGGCGCGCAGGAGAGAGCGTTGAGAACACGCAAACCTGACATGCTTTGATCTTGCTTGGCATTGCCATTGCCGCGCTCCCTTGGATGTTTGTTGTTGCTGCATTTTGCACTGAACCGAATGACTTAGGGCGAGGGCGGCACACCATGGTGGTGACGGCGTCACCGAAGCGATATGGACACGCTGATTTCGAGCGCCAGGCAGTGGTGGCGAAAGCCACGGCTGCGGGCTGTTGTACGTTGGCTTGCCAGCGCACTCAACACCGCACTGGCCGCCGCAGGACGGCCAGCCACAAAGCGATGGCGAGTGGCATTTTGGCGCTACTGAGCGGCCAGCAGGCTGCCGTAGGACAGACAGCCAGATTGAGACTTTGCGCTGCGCCACGTGGCGGAACTTGAGGGCAGTAAAGTGCCAAACCTGAAGACGCGGACAGATGTGGGAGCGGCAGAGAGAAAGGCCGTGGCACGCATCAGTGCTCTCGCGCAAAACACCGATGGCTATTGATGTTCAGGTGGTATGACATAAATGCAGCCTTGCCTAAACGCAGTGCCAAAAACCGAAGGCCTAACGCCCAAGGTAAGCGGCACCGGAGCACCGAAGGTGCGCAGGGCACCAACAAGGGCCAAGACAATGGCGAAGCCTTGGCCCTTGTTGGTGTCCGCTTGACCGCCCAGTTAGGCTGGGGCGCGTAGGAGAGGGCGTTGAGGCCGCGAGAACCTGGCTGCGCTTAATGATGCTTGGCCTGTGCATGGCCGCTCCCTTGATTTGATTTCCAGAGATTCTGCCTGATGCTGGATGGCTGTAGCCATGAGGTTTCTCCGCGCTGACCGCCGAAGGACGGGCGGCCAGCTTGGCGGCGGCATGTGGAGAGATTGCGTGGCTCATCATCACCATTGCCTGCCGCAGGACAGGTAACCATTTGGCGATGACATGTGGCACTTTGGCGTTGCTGGCCGGCGAGCAGGCTGCCGTAGGACAGACGGCCAGATTGAGACTTTGCGCTGCGCCACGTGGCGGAACTTGAGGGCAGTGAAGCGCCAAACCTGAAGATGCGAACAGATGTGAGAGCGGCAGAGAGAAAGGCCGTGGCATGCATCAGTGCTCTCGCGCGAAACATAGATGAATATTGATGTTCACGTGGCATGACATGAAGCAGCCTTGCCAAGATGCAGCGTCAAAAAGTGGGGCCTAACGCCAGAGGTAAGCGGCGCCGGAGCACCGAAGGTGCGCAGGGCACCAATACAGGCCATGAGAATGCCGAAGGCATGGCCTGTATTGGCGTCCGCTTGACCGACCAGTTATGCCAGCGAGCTTAAACGAAGCCAGACTGGTGAGCGCGAAGCCAGGACCATTTGGTGCGCTTGGCCTTGGAGAGGCACTAGCGACAGCGCTTTGAAGCGAAGGCAATGCCCGGCGCGAAGTACCAGGAAAGAGGCCGTGGTCGTGTGACTGTGCGAGTCCTGCGATGAGGCGATGGAAGGCAAAGGACACGGCCGGGAATAGACGCTCAGCCATATGCATGATCAGGACTTCGCGCCGGCAAGGTTGAGGTGCGCATGAGGTGCTGACAGCCAAGTTCTATGCATGAAGCAAGCTGGGGCATAACGCCCAAGGTAAGCGGCACCGGAGCACCGAAGGTGCGGAGGGTGCCAACAAGGGCCAAGACAATGGCGAAGCCTTGGCCCTTGTTGGTGTCCGCTTGACCGCCCAGTTAGGCTGGTAGCAGATGCCAAGGCGGGCGAGAACAAGCAAGACTTGTGAGGTTTGGCGATGATGCTTGGCCGTGGCATGGCCTCGCTCCCTTGATTTGATTTACGGGGATTTTGCCTGATGCACCAGGACCTCGGCAATGCGGTTTTCACGCGCTGCCCGCCGCAGGACGGGCGGCCCACAAGGCGATGATCTGAGGCACGTTGGCCCAGCTGATTGGTGAGCAGGCTGCCGAAAGGACAGACAGCCAGATTGAGACTGTGCGGCGCGCCCGGTGGCGGACCTGGAGGCGATTAAAGCGCCAAACCTGAAGACGCGAACAGATGCGTGAACGGCAGAGGAAAAGGCCGTGGTGTGCCTCAGTGCTCTCGCGCAAAACATCGATGGCTATTGATGTTCAGATGGCATGACATGAATGCAGCCTTGCCCAAACGCAGTGCCAAAAAACGAAGGCCTAACGCCCAAGGTAAGCGGCGCCGCAAGGAGCGCAGCGACTGAAGGGCACCAACAGGGGCCAGGACAATGGCGAAGCCATGGCCCTTGTTGGCGTCCGCTTGACCGCCCAGTTAGGCTTGTGGCTAGGTGCGCGGTGATACAAGTTCACGGCAACTCCATTAGGTTCGAATGCCCACAGAAGTTGTGGCAGCGTCGGGGCGCTGAAGTTCAAAAGTCCTTGTGCGAGTCGATAACAAACACCATACCCAGCAAGCCCACGGAGACGGTCTTGTTGTTGATGCTCGTGTAGGACGCTACGCCCAGCGAATGATAGTTGCTGGAAAAAGCAGTCAACGCCCCTACGCCCAACAGACCGGCCAATGGACTGCGTTCTGCAATGGACTCCTTGATCTGGTTTCGGTGCCGTTCAGCGGATGGATTGAGAGCAAATGCTGCGATAGCGATTGCGCCAGTTATTGCGGCAGTCTTTACTGCTGGTGTCATGAAAGCTTCCAGAGATGATGTTCAGGAGTGGCCTAACGCCAAAGGTAAGCGGCGCCGGAAGGAGCGCAGCGAGTGGAGGGCACCAACAAAGCCCATGAAAATGGCGAAGCCATGGGCTTTGTTGGCGTCCGCTTGACCGACCTGTTAGGCATCAGTGGCCTGCTCCCCATTTGGCCGTTTTGTTACGCGCTCAACTGCGTTCTTTGCCTTTTCGCGCATGGCGGCCTTCTCTTCTTTGGTGGGGCTATCGTCTGGCTTGTGTTCCGGGCCTACTGTTTCAATCGCCGCCTTTTGAATGGCTGCAAGCAATCCACTAACGGCTGCAGTAAAGTGCCCTCTTGCACGATGCTTGTTCTCTTGATACGAGAATCTTAGGCTCTTGCATTGGTCGGCTATAGCCTTGTCATCGAAAGATATTATTTCTGCGTGGTGGGCGAACTTATTTCTTATGGAACGTATGGTATCCAGATCTGCTCTGCACTCCTTGGATATTTTTCCAAGATAGAAGGCCATTTTTATTCTTGCTGAGAACGACGCAAGTGGTGCATTTCCATCGAAAAGATCGCTCTCTATTTTTTTGTTGGCGACAAGGGATAGATACAACAAGTCAGATAGCGCTTTATCTAGGAAGGCCGCAGCAAACAAGGCGCATCCTCGATCGGATTCGTCGGTGAGCGCTTTTCGAAAGGCTACGAAGTCGTCGAGCTGCTTCTTAAAGAATTTGTTGATTTCTTCGTTCATCGATTAATTGTGTTTGCGCTTGGTATCGTGCGGTGTTGGGTGAGGCCTAACGCGATGTAGACGACACCCCAGTCCCAATCGATCACGGGTTCGGGGCATACAAGTGGGAGTCTATCCGCCAAGTTACGCGACGCGTCATCCTACAAAAAGTGGACTTGCGCCTACAGACATATCTGTTTATGATGCCTGTATAAAAATACAGAACATCAGGGTTATGCGACACACGTTCGGCGACACCGCTTCGCCTTTGCCTCAGTTGCACTCGCAGCGCTTGCTGGATCAGGTGCGCGAACGAGTGCGGTATCTGCATTACAGCTTGAGGACCGAGGATGCCTATGTCTACTGGGTGCGGGCCTTCATCCACTTTCATGGCAAGCGCCATCCTCGGGAGTTGGGCCTGCCGCAGGTCGAGGCGTTTCTGGCGCACCTGGCCAATGAGCGTCATGTGGCGTCGTCAACGCACAAGCAGGCGCTCTCGGCGCTGATTTTTCTATACAGCAAGGTGCTGGGGCAGGACGTGCCGTGGCTGATGAACATCGGGCGGCCCAAGTCGGGCCCCAAATTGCCCGTCGTGTTGACCGGCACGGAGGTGGCCCAGGTGCTTTCGGCCCTGGACAGCCGTCATCGCCTGATCGGGCAGTTGCTGTACGGCACAGGCATGCGCTTGATGGAGGGTTTGCGCCTGCGCATCAAGGATGTCGACTTCGGCCACGGGGCCATCGTGGTACGGGATGGCAAGGGCGGCAAGGATCGCACCGTCATGCTGCCCGATCGCCTGGCTGAGGCGCTGCGGGCACAGATCGCCCGGTCCCGCATGTTGTGGGAGCAAGACCGCGCGGCCGAGCGCGCGGGCGTCTGGTTGCCCACTGCGCTGGAGGCCAAAAATCCGAGATTGGGACAGACCTGGGGCTGGCAATGGTTGTTTCCTTCGGAAGAACTCTCGGTTTGCCCGCGCGCCGGCGTAGAGCGGCGCCACCACGTGCTGGACAAGACCTTTCAGCGCGCGTTCAAGAAGGCCGTGGGTCTGGCGCAACTCGCCAAGCCCGCCACGCCACACACGCTGCGGCATTCGTTCGCGACCCACCTGCTGCAGGCACGCTATGACATCCGCACGGTGCAGGAATTGCTGGGGCACGCGGATGTCAGCACCACCATGATCTACACGCATGTGCTCAAGGTCGGCGGCGGTGGCGTGCAGAGCCCGCTGGATGTGCTGTGACGATGCTGCTGAGCAGAAATAATGGGCAACACCCCCTGGTTTCCGGGCTCGGCTTGCCCCCAGGCGCGCCCGTGCATGGCAATTTGCCGGACAATGTCGCCCCATGAGTGCAGAACAGACCCAGATTCCCACCGGTGGCGCGCCCGCGGCACCCGCCCAAGCCCCCAAAATCGGCTTCGTCTCCCTCGGTTGCCCCAAGGCGCTGACCGATTCGGAGTTGATCCTCACGCAATTGCGTGCCGAAGGCTACGAAACCAGCAAGACCTTCAATGGCGCGGATCTGGTGATCGTCAACACCTGCGGCTTCATCGATGACGCGGTCAAGGAAAGCCTGGACACCATCGGCGAGGCCCTGGCCGAAAACGGCAAGGTGATCGTCACGGGCTGCCTGGGCGCCAAATCCGGCGTGGACGGTGGCAACCTGATCAAGGAAGTGCACCCCAAGGTGCTGGCCGTCACGGGCCCCCACGCCACGCAAGAGGTGATGGACGCCGTGCACATCCACGTGCCCAAGCCGCATGACCCGTTCATTGACCTGGTGCCCGAAGCGCGTGGTGTGGCGGGCATCAAGCTCACGCCCAGGCATTTCGCCTACCTCAAGATCAGCGAAGGCTGCAACCACCGCTGCAGCTTCTGCATCATCCCCAGCATGCGGGGTGACCTGGTGTCGCGCCCGATCGGCGAGGTGCTGACGGAAGCCAAGGCCTTGTTCGAGTCCGGTGTCAAGGAGTTGCTGGTGATCAGCCAGGACACCAGCGCCTACGGAGTGGACGTGAAGTACCGCACCGGCTTCTGGGACGGCAAGCCGGTCAAGACACGCATGTACGACCTGGTCGAGCAGCTGGGCACCATGGCACAGGAGCATGGCGCCTGGGTGCGCCTGCACTATGTCTATCCCTATCCGCATGTCGATGACATCATCCCGCTGATGGCCCAGGGTCTGGTGCTGCCCTACCTGGACGTGCCCTTCCAGCACGCGCACCCCGATGTGCTCAAGCGCATGAAGCGCCCGGCCAATGGCGAGAAGAACCTCGACCGCCTGCGCCGCTGGCGCGAGATGTGTCCTGAGATCGTGGTGCGCTCGACCTTCATCGCCGGCTTCCCTGGCGAGACGGAAGAAGAGTTCGAATACCTGCTGGACTTCCTCAAGGAAGCCGAGATCGACCGTGCCGGCTGCTTTGCGTATTCACCCATCGAGGGCGCGCCGGCCAATGAGCTGGAAGGCGCCTTGCCTGACGAAGTTCGCGAGGCGCGCCGCGCGCGTTTCATGGCGGTGGCCGAGCAGGTGTCGATCGCCAAGCTGCAGCGCCGTGTGGGCGCCACCATGCAGGTGCTGGTTGACAGCGCGCCGGCCCTGGGCCGCAAGGGCGGCGTGGGCCGCAGCTATGCCGATGCGCCCGAGATCGATGGCACCGTGCGCCTGCTGCCGCCCGAGAAGGCCAGCAAGACGCTCAAGGTGGGGGAGTTCACCAAGGCGCGCATCGTGGCCGTCGAGGGCCATGATCTGATTGCCTTGCCGATCTGATCGATCAGGTCCGTACGTACGCACGCCTACACGCTCACCCCAGCGCCCAAGCACACCAAGGAAGCCCGCCCCAGTGGACGCCACCAAGCTGATTCACCACCCTTACCAGGCCCCGGGCGGCTTCCAGGCCGTGGTGCCTGGCGTGCACAAGGCCTCCACCGTGATCTTCGAGAACACGGCGGCCCTCAAGACGCGGCAGTGGAAGGACAAGAGCGGCTACACCTACGGCCTGCATGGCACGCCCACCACCTTCGTCCTCGAAGAGCGGCTGGCCACGCTGGAAGGCGGTTTGCAGACCTTGCTGGCACCATCTGGTCTGTCGGCGCTGGCGCTGGTCAACATGGCCTGTTTGCGCGCGGGCGACGACGTGCTGATCCCCGACAACGCGTATGCGCCCAACAAGGACTTCGCACGGGGCGAATTGGCGCAATGGGGCATCAGCCACCGCTTCTATGACCCGATGGATGCCACCGCGCTGGCCGGGATGATCACCGAGCGCACGCGCCTGCTGTGGCTGGAGGCCGCCGGATCGGTGACCTTGGAGTTCCCCGATCTGTTGGGCTTGCTGAATGTGGCCCGCGCGCACCCAAAGCTGGTGACGGCGCTGGACAACACCTGGGGCGCAGGGCTTGCGTTTGATGCGTTTGACCTGGACTTGCCCGACAAGGGGGGCTCGCGCGGGGTGGACATCTCGGTGCACGCCCTGACCAAATACCCCTCGGGTGGTGGCGACGTGTTGATGGGCTCGGTCACCACGCGTGACGAGCACCTGCATCTGCAGATGAAGATGACGCACATGCGGTTGGGCCTGGGCGTCGGTGCAAATGATGCCGAGTTGGTATTGCGAGGTTTGCCCAGCTTGCCGCTGCGTTATGCCGCCCACGACGCGGCCACCAGGCAGATCGCGCAGTGGCTGAGCACGCGGCCGGAAGTGTCACGGGTGTTGCACCCAGCCTTGCCGGCTTCTCCAGGCCATGCGCATTGGGCGCAGTTGTGCAAGGCGGCAGGTGGCTTGGTATCGGTGGTGTTCGACGGCGCTCGCTACAGCCCTGAGCGTGTTGACGCGTTCGTGGACGCGCTCCGGCTGTTCAAGATCGGTTACTCATGGGGTGGTCCGATGAGCCTCGTGGTGCCCTATGGCTTGAGAGGCATGAGGCAGTTTGGCGAGCTGGCCGGGCAAGCCGACGGCACGCTGGTGCGCTTTGCCATCGGCTTGGAAGAGGTCAGCGATCTGCTGGCCGATCTGGAGCAGGCACTGAGCGCGCTGGCCTGACGCATCAACCAGGCCGCGGTTCAGCAGTCCTCAGCCCAACTCACGGCCCGATCCCCTGGCCGACTACTGCCCGGCCGCGTGCAAGGCATTGCCTGCCGCAATCGGGTCGCCGGTGCGCTCGAACACCTTCAGCCAGGTGCCGTAGCTGGGCATTTCCTTGACCTTCCAGGGATGGAAGCCCGGCTTATAGTAGGCCAGGTAGTAGCCGATCGTGGGGATGAACAGGCCGCCCGGCTTGTAGAACCACCACAGGCCACGGGCCCAGAGCTTGGTGCGCTGCCACAAGCTGAAACCGTCCACCTTGAACATGTGGTTCATGATGCGGGCCACCGTCAGAGGGAAGCCGAAGGTGATGGCCAGCATGGCCATGCTGCGTCGAAAGTACCCCGCCTTGGCCACCTGGGTGAGCACGTCAAAGGCCACGGCCTTGTGCTCGACTTCTTCGATGGCATGCCAGGCGTACATGGCACGCACCCGCGGGTCACTGGCTTCAAGCAACTCCCGGCGCTCGAAGAAGCAGGTGCACATCATCGAGGTGAGGTGCTCCAGCGCGGCCGTCGCAGCCAGGCGCTGGGTGGGCGTCGTCATCTTGGGCGCCTCGACGAAGAACATCGTTTCGAGCTGCTTGTTGATGTCATCGATGTCCACGCCCTGGGCCTTGAGCCGGTCATTGAACTGCCGGTGGATCAGCGTGTGCTGTGCTTCCTGTCGAATGAAGTCCTTCACTTCCTGCTGCAGCTTGGGCGAGGTCACGCCGTCACGAAACTCTCTCACGCTGGTGATGAAGAACTTCTCGCCCATGGGGAACAGGGTCGACATCGCGTCAAAGAAACGCGTCTTGAACGCGTCGTTGGCCATCCAGTATTTGGGGATGTCGCCGTCGAGACCAAAGTCCAGGTTCTCGCGGGGAACGATGGGGGCGTGGTCCAGCGTATCCGTCTTCGTCTGGGTCGTCTGGGTATTCATGTGATAACTCCTCAGTTTGAGGACTGTTGCTGACGTCGCCATGCGCTGGGCGACAAGCCGGTCCAGCGCTTGAAAGCGCGGGTGAAGCTATGGCGGTCGGCAAAGCCCAGTTGGGCGCTGAGTGACTCGATGTCACATTGCGCGGTCAACAGACCGGTGCGCGCCATGTCGAGGCGGCATTGGGTCTGGATGTCGGTGAACTGTTGGCCCTCTTCGCGCAGCCGGCGCTGCAGAGTGCGTGGGTGCAGCCCGAGCCTATCGGCCATGCGATCCAACCCCTGGCCCAGCAGGGCCGGTTGCTGGCGGAAGGCGCGCTCCAGTTGCTTGTCGAGCTTTTCTTCAGCAAGGGGCAGTTGTTGGCGCACCAGCTCCTGCGCGCGCTGGTGCAGGCCGGGTGAAGCACCGGGCAGGGGCATGTCCAGCAGCCTGGTGGCAAACACGGCGGCATCGCGGCCTTGCAAGGTGCGAATCGGCGCCGGGAACCCTGCGGTCATGGCCTGAAAGCGCGGGTGGGGTTGGTGCCGCATCTCGATGTGGTGAATGAGATTGGTTTGCCCCAGGGCGAGACGCACGATCTTGCTGATCGCGGCGAAGATCGCTTCGACGAAGTAACCACGCGAGGTCGCGTCGACCAGGGGCGTATCGACCTCCAGCACCAGCGCAGAACTGGCGCCGTGCTCCTCGACGTGCAACGAGAGGTTGGGCATGGTCATGCCCGCCCACTGCAAGGCCGGCAAGGCGTGGCGCAAGGTCGGGCTGGTCGCCAGAAAGGTTTCCAGCGCGGGCATGTGGTCAAAGGCAAAGTGCTCGCCCATGACCAGCGGGAAATGGAAATTCGGTGCCGCCTGCTCCACACACTGCTGCATCAGCCTGACCAGGGCGCTTTTGCGAACCATCGCCACGTTGCTGGCGTTGAGGTTGACGCCCGCGGCGCTGAACAGGGGGTCGATGTTGAAGCGGCAATGCATGGCGGCCTTGATCCAGGCGTTGGCGGCCACGAAGGGAACGAGCTCGCCACCCGCGGCACTGGGCAGCGGGGCGCTGGTGAGCGAGGTGGTGCGGGACGTGTCAAGCATGTGTCTGACTGTAGGCATGCCGGACTGTCGCGACCAGCACCCTGCGCGACAGATAGGGGGTCGTTTGCGACAAGCAGACGTAAAATGCCATCAGACCAATGGGGGGCACCGCTCTCTGGGCTTGTCATGGACTGCCCCATGCTGGAGAGCGAGAAGCCATGGCATGGCGTGCAGGGAAACTCACCGCCGTGCTCGATCAGCCTGTCATACCTTCAGGGGATGTCCAGCAGGATGATCCGCGCCAAGTCAATGGCCTGAGCAACCCACTCAGGCCGGCCCTTTTACCGAAAGGGCCAGCGTCGCTGCGCTCCTTCAGTCCTTCGGACTGGATGAGACTTTGTGTCTCATCAGTCGGCCCTTTTCACGTTCCCAGTCGCGGTCCTTGATGGTGTTGCGCTTGTCGTGTTCGGCCTTGCCCTTGGCCAGGGCGATGTCAGCCTTGACCCGGCCACCTTTCCAGTGCAGGTTCAAGGGCACGATGGTGTAGCCCTTTTGCTCCGTCTTGCCGATCAAGCGGCGGATCTGCTCCTTGTGCATCAGCAGCTTCTTGGTGCGGTCCGCCTCGGGCTTGACGTGGGTGGAGGCCGATCGCAAGGCGTTGATGCGCAAGCCGATCAGGAACACCTCGCCATCCTTGACAACCACATAACCATCGGTCATCTGCACTTGCCCTTCGCGGATGGCTTTCACTTCCCAGCCTTCCAGCACCACACCCGCCTCGAAGCGTTCTTCAATGTGGTAGTTGAAATGGGCTTTTCTGTTCTCTGCGATGGACATGTTTGGGCGCGGCACGTCGCCGACGTCTTTAAAATACCGACATTCTATGAAGCACGTCCACAAGTCCGTCTTGCTTTGGTACTCCCCCCGTGAAATGTATGGGCTGGTGACCGACGTTCAAGCCTACCCCCAGTTCCTGCCCTGGTGCGACCGCGCCGAGGTTGTCGAGACCCACGACGACGGTGTCACCGCACGCGTTCACATCGCGTTTGCCGGTGTGCATCAGGCTTTCACCACGCGCAATGTCAATCAGCCTGGCGCGAGCGTGAGCATGCGCCTGGTCGATGGCCCGTTCTCGAAACTGGAAGGCACCTGGCGCTTCACCCCACTGCAAAAGCCTGGGCAGCCTGTTGACGCCTCGGCTGATCCAGCTGATTCGCCTGCCTGCAAGGTCGAGTTCGACCTCAGCTATGCGTTTTCAAGCCGTGCATTGTCGCTGGTGATCAGCCCGGTGTTCGACCGCATCGCCAATACTTTTGTCGAGGCCTTCGTCAAACGTGCGGAGCAGGTGCATGGCCCCCGCTGAAGCTGGTGTGACCTTGCATGTGGAGGTGGCGCTGGGCCTGGCGCCCCGTCGCGTGCACCTTGTTCGCCTGAGCTTGCCGGCAGGCAGCACGGTGCGGGATGCCTTGTTCGCGGCCGACATCTGGTCTATGGATGACACCTTGACCCTGCAGGCCATCGAGTCAGGTGAGTGGACCGTCGGTGTATGGGGGCGCAAGGAACGCCCCGGCCATGTCCTGCGGGATCAGGACCGGGTCGAACTTGTCAGGCAACTGAAAGTGGACCCGAAAGAGGCGCGGCGCGTGCGCTACCGCGCACAAGGGGAGAAGTTACCCAGGGGCATCCACCGCTCCCCGAAGACCTGATCAAGCCAGGCCTGACCAGCTCACTTGCCGCAGTTTGCGGCGATGGCCTCTTCGTTGCGCTGGGTTTCTTCGGCGCGGGCCTTGTCATCCAGGAACTCGCGCTCGCCCTTTTGATTGGTGCGCACGATGCGGATGCCGTCGGCCAAGGTGCGCTGGTAGCTGCGGGCACGCTGGCAGTTGTCCGCCTTTTGCTTGGCGATCTTCTCGTCCTCGGCCTTCTGTTTGGCAGCCTTTTCCTCTTCCGCCTTCTTGCGACGGGCTTCGAGTTCCGGGTCGGCCTTGGAGGCGGCGGCCGCTGCAGGCGTTGCTGCCGCGCTGGCGGCCGAAGCCGCTTCCGCAGCCCTGGCGGCCGCTCGAGCGGATGCAGCTGGGCGAGTCAGGATGTCCTTGTCAGGCGTGCCAGCGGGTGGCGGGCGGTCGCTGTATTGAATGGCGCCGCTGGCGTCGCGCCATTTCCACTGCATGCCAGCCTGGGCCGACGAACCGAGCACAAGCAAGCCAGCCATCAGCAAGGCGGGCAGGACGGATGATGAGGCGCGCACTTTTTTCATGTGGCGCAGTTTATCCGGACACCCGCTGGCGTATCCCCCGGAAATGAGCGTATTCAGCCTGTCAGTTTTCCCGCTGCCGGAAAAGTGCTGACTCTGCGTATAATCCGCTTTTGCGTCTGGAGCCCTGTTCATGCGCCTGCTTGGTAAAGCCCTCACGTTTGATGACGTGTTGTTGGTGCCCGCGTACTCTCAAGTGTTGCCCCGCGACACTTCGCTGGCCACCCGTCTGTCTCGCAACATCCAATTGAATCTGCCACTGGTATCCGCCGCCATGGATACGGTGACGGAAGCCCGCCTGGCGATCGCGATCGCCCAGGAAGGCGGTATCGGGATTGTTCACAAAAACCTCACGGCCAAGCAACAGGCCGCCGAAGTCGCGCGTGTCAAACGCTACGAATCCGGCGTGTTGCGTGACCCCATCACGATTTCCTCGGGCGTCAAAGTCCGGGACGTGATCGAGCTGTCACGCCAGCACGGGATCTCCGGCTTCCCGGTGGTGGACGAAGGCAAGGTGGTCGGCATCGTGACCGGCCGCGACCTGCGCTTCGAAACCCGCACGGACATCCCGGTGCGCGACATCATGACGCCGCGCGAACGCCTGATCACCGTCAAGGACGGCGCCAGCCAGAACGAAGCCAAGGCCTTGATGCACAAGCACAAGCTCGAGCGCGTGCTGATGGTCACCGACTCGTGGGAACTGCGTGGCGTGTTCACCGTCAAGGACATCACCAAGCAGAACACCTTCCCCAACGCCGCCCGTGATGCACACGGCAAGCTGCGCGTAGGCGCCGCCGTTGGCGTGGGCGAGGGCACCGAAGAGCGTGTCGAGCTGCTGGTCAAGGCCGGCGTGGACGCCCTGGTGGTGGACACCGCCCACGGCCACAGCCACGGCGTGATCGAGCGCGTGCGCTGGGTCAAGAAGAACTTCCCGCAAGTGGACGTGATCGGCGGCAACATCGCCACCGGCGCGGCCGCGCTGGCCCTGGTCGAAGCTGGTGCCGACGGCGTCAAGGTCGGTATCGGCCCTGGCTCCATCTGCACGACGCGTATCGTGGCCGGTGTGGGCGTCCCCCAGATCATGGCCATCGACAACGTGGCCACCGCGCTGCAAGGCACGGGCGTGCCCCTGATCGCCGACGGCGGGATCCGCTACTCGGGCGACATCGCCAAGGCCATCGCCGCAGGTGCCAGCACCGTGATGATGGGCGGCATGTTCGCCGGTACCGAAGAGGCACCAGGCGAAGTCATCTTGTTCCAGGGCCGCAGCTACAAGAGCTACCGCGGCATGGGCTCGATCGGCGCCATGAAGGACGGCTCCGCTGACCGCTACTTCCAGGAAAACGACGAAACGACCAACCCGAATGCCGACAAGCTCGTGCCCGAGGGCATTGAAGGTCGCGTGCCTTACAAGGGCTCGGTCGTCACCATCCTGTACCAGATGGCCGGTGGCCTGCGCGCCTCCATGGGCTACTGTGGTTGCGGCACCATCGAGGACATGAAGAACCGCGCCGAGTTCGTCGAGATCACGGCTGCCGGTATCCGCGAAAGCCACGTCCACGACGTGCAAATCACCAAGGAAGCACCCAACTACCGCATGGAGTGAGTAGTTGATGTAATGGTGCAGGCCCTTGGTGGCCGCCTCACCGAACCACCACAGGATTGCGATGGGTTCTCAAAGCGGCCGCCAGGCGGCCATGCCTTTCATCATGGTGACGGTGCTGCTCGACATGATGTCGATCGGCATCATCGCGCCCGTGTTGCCCAAACTCATCGGGACCTTCATGGACTCGGGGGCGGGCACCTCCATTGGTTACGGCGCGGCTCAGGCCGCGTTTGCCATTGCGCAGTTCTTCAGCGCGCCGGTGCTGGGGGCACTGTCCGACAAGTACGGCCGCCGCCCCGTGCTGCTGCTGGGCTTGTTCGGCATGGGCGTCAACTTCTTCGTCACCGCGCTGGCCACCCAGTTCTGGATGCTGTTGGCGGTACGGGTGATGGGGGGTGCCGTGTGCGCCAACATCGCCGTGGCCAATGCCTATGTGGCTGACATCACGCAGCCCAAGGACCGCGCCAAGAACTACGGCATGCTGGGCGCCATGTTCGGCCTGGGCTTCATCCTCGGCCCCGTGATGGGCGGCGTGTTGGGCGACCACAATGTGCACTGGCCGTTCTTCCTCTCGGGCACGCTCTGCCTGCTGAACTGCCTGTACGGTTACTTCGTGCTCCCTGAATCGCTGGCGCAAGATAAGCGTCGCGAGTTCCAGATCACACGCGTCAACCCCTTCAGCTCTTTGGCTCGCTTGCGTGAACTCAAAGGGGTCGAGACCCTGATGTGGGTGATGGGCCTGTCCATCCTGGCGCAGTTCTGCCTGCACACCAGCTGGTTCCTCTACAACGAGTTCAAATTCGGCTGGACGCCCAAGGACAACGGCATGTCGCTGTTCGCCGTCGGCATGATGGCCGTGCTGGTGCAAGGCGGTTTGCTGCGCCAGATCCAGAAGGTCATCCCCACGCACAAGCTGGTGCGCATCGGCCTGGTGTCGTCCACCATCGCCTTTGTGGCCTGGGGGGCCGTGCCTGAAGGCTGGATGATGTACGTGGTCATCGTGGCCAATGTGTTTGGCTACATGGTCCAGCCGGGCCTGCAAAGCCTGGTCGCCAACGCGGTGGACCCTACCCGCCAGGGCGAAAGCATGGGCGCCGTGTCATCGATCAACAGCGTGGCCGCGGTGCTGGGCCCTTTGATGGGCACGCCTTTGCTCGCGGCTGTGTCCCACTACCCCCATGGCGACTGGCGCGTGGGGGCCCCGTTCTACCTGTGTGGCGCCATCCAGGCCGTGGCCGCCACCATTGGCCTGCGCTACTTCAGCAAGGCCGAGCATGCCCATGAGTCCCCCGCCACGCGCGGTGTGAACGCCTGAACCAGATTGCTCCAAGAGATCCCAACATGATGCACGACAAGATCCTCATCCTCGACTTCGGCTCCCAGGTCACCCAGCTGATCGGCCGACGCGTTCGCGAAGCCCACGTCTACTGCGAGATCCACCCCAGTGACGTGAGTGATGAGTTCATCCGTTCGTTTGCGCCCAAGGGCATCATCCTGTCGGGCAGCCACGCCTCCACCTACGAAGACCACCAACTGCGCGCACCGCAAGCCGTGTGGGATCTGGGCGTGCCCGTGCTGGGCATCTGCTATGGCATGCAGACCATGGCCGTGCAACTGGGTGGCAAGGTCGAATGGAGCGACCACCGCGAGTTCGGCTACGCCGAGGTGCGCGCCCACGGCCACACCAAGCTGCTCGATGGCGTGCAGGATTTCGCCACGACCGAAGGCCACGGCATGCTCAAGGTCTGGATGAGCCACGGCGACAAGGTCACCGTGCTGCCCGAAGGCTTCAAGCTGATGGCCTCGACGCCCAGCTGCCCGATCGCCGGCATGGCCAATGAAGAGAAGGGCTACTACGCCGTTCAGTTCCACCCCGAGGTCACGCACACCGTGCAGGGCCATGCGATGTTGACGCGCTTCGTGCGCGAGATCAGCGGTTGCAAGGGCGACTGGATCATGGGCAACTACATCGAAGAAGCCGTTGCCAAGATCCGTGAACAGGTGGGCACTGAAGAAGTGATCCTGGGCCTGTCGGGCGGTGTGGACTCGTCCGTGGCCGCTGCGCTGATCCACCGCGCCATCGGGGATCAACTGACGTGCGTGTTCGTGGACCACGGCCTGCTGCGCCTCAATGAAGGCCAGATGGTGATGGACATGTTCGCTGGCCGCCTGCATGCCAAGGTCGTGCACGTGCAGGCACAAGACCAGTTCATGGGTCACCTCAAGGGTGTGACCGACCCCGAGCAAAAGCGCAAGATCATTGGCCGCGAGTTCGTCGAAGTCTTCCAGGCCGAAGCGGCCAAGTTGACCAACGCCAAGTGGCTGGCCCAAGGCACGATCTATCCCGACGTGGTCGAGTCCGGCGGCACCAAGTCCAAGAAGGCCACCATCAAGAGCCACCACAATGTGGGCGGCCTGCCTGAAACGCTTGGCCTGAAGTTGCTGGAGCCGCTGCGCGAACTGTTCAAGGACGAAGTGCGCGAGCTGGGCGTGGCCCTGGGCCTGCCCGCCGACATGGTCTACCGCCACCCCTTCCCGGGTCCTGGCCTGGGGGTGCGCGTGCTGGGCGAGGTCAAGCCCGAATACGTGTCGCTGCTGCAACGCGCCGACCACATCTTCATCGAAGAGCTGCGCAAGACCATCGACCCCGAAACGGGCAAGAGCTGGTACGACCTCACGTCGCAAGCCTTCACCGTCTTCCTGCCCGTCAAGAGCGTGGGCGTGATGGGTGACGGCCGTACCTATGAATACGTGGTGTCGCTGCGTGCCGTGGAAACCAGCGACTTCATGACCGCCGACTCGGCCGAGCTGCCTTACGCGCTGCTCAAGAAGGTGTCGAGCCGCATCATCAATGAAGTGCGCGGCATCAACCGCGTGGCTTACGACGTGTCGAGCAAGCCGCCTGCCACCATCGAGTGGGAATGATTTGAAGACGGTTCATACCGTCCCAGAACGTCTCATGAATGCATTTAAGCCCTTGATCTTCAAGGGCTTTTTTGTTTTTGACGTCCCATGAGGTTTCATGACATCCCGAGGTTTTTGTCGGCACGGAAGACGGTTGATTTTCTGAGTCAATTGATCTTTGATTGCTTACCGTCTTGATGCTCTGACGGTAAGCGATGCAAGGTAAGAGAGGGGTTACCCAATGGCACTGACAGACACCAAACTCAAGAACCTCAAGCCCACGGACAAGGTCTACAAGGTGGTGGACCGTGATGGGATGTACGTCGTCGTCTCCCTCAAAGGAACGCTGACGTTTCGCTATGACTACCGGCTCGCGGGGCGTCGGGAGACGCTCACACTGGGGCAGTACGATGAGTTCCAGGCGTCGCAGCCCAAACGCCCTCCCGAGGACATCAAGTACGGAGATCCGCTTTCGCTGGCTGACGCGCGCGATCTGCTGGCCAGAGCGAAGAACATGGTCAGCCGAGGGGAGTCGCCAGCGCGTGTGAAATCTGAAGCCAAGAAGGAATGCCAAGAGTCAGGCACCTTCGAGTTCTTTGCAGACATCTGGTTGCGAAACGGCGGCCTGGCGGACAGCACGGCGGCGATGCGCAAGAGCATCCTGGATCGCGATGTGCTGCCCAAGTTCGGCAAACGCAAACTGGAAGAGATCACATCCAGCCAGGTGCTCGCGCTGTGCGAAAAGATCAAGGAGCGCGGCGCTCCGGCCACGGCAGTTCATGTACGCGAGGTCATCCAGCAGGTGTACCGGCACGCCATGTCCAGGGGGCTCAAGATCGAGAATCCCGCTGAAGCGGTGAAGGCTTCGGCCATTGCCACCTTCAAGCCCAGGGAGCGCGCATTGACGCCTGGGGAGATTCACCAGTTCTTTTCGGTGCTGGACACCATCGGCACCTTGCCCACGCTTAAGCTGGCGGTGAAGTTCATCTTGCTGACCATGTGCCGCAAAGGCGAGTTGTTGCTGGCGACCTGGAAAGAGGTGGACTTTGATGCGGCCACCTGGACGATTCCGCCGGAGCGGATGAAGGCTAGGCGGGCGCATGTGGTCTATCTCAGCAGTCAGGCACTCGATCTGCTGGTTGGCCTCAAAACCTGTGCTGGAAGCAGCCCATATTTGCTCCCCGGTCGGTATGAGACCGACAAGCCGATGAGCGAAGCAACGCTCAACCGCGTGATCACGGCGGCGGTGGAAAAGGCCCAGAAGGACGGAATGGACCTCCCTCACTTCTGCGTGCATGACCTGCGCAGGACGGCATCAACACTGCTGCACGAGGCTGGCTTCAACACTGACTGGATCGAGAAGTGCCTGGCTCACGAGCAAAAAGGCGTGCGTGCCGTCTACAACAAGGCGGAATACGCCGAGCAGCGCCGGGCCATGTTGCAAAGCTGGGCCGAGATGGTGGACGGCTGGATCAGAGGTAGCAAGGCGACGCCTGTTGCTTTGAGAGCGGTTGCCTGATGTGCGATGGATTGGCGGGAGGGCGGATGTTGTTGGTATTCGCACTGCATTGATATTGTGGGAAAAGTTAAACCTTGTTTGATTTTTGGCGTCAGATTCAATCAATAGTTTTCGATTGATTGGAATTTGTGATATTTTTATTGCATGGCTGGAAATTCAAGACACTCTTTGCTCAGGCGGCTTCAGTCGGACATGCCCCGTGGCGCGCCCTTCGGGCTGGCCGAGTTGGAGCGTCTGGGCATCTCACCCACATTGGCTGCCCACTACGTTGAAAGCGGGTGGCTGCTGCGGCTTGCGCAGGGCGTCTATGCCTTCCCGGGCGATGACGTGAACGTGCATGGTTCGATCAAACTGCTGCAGAGCAGGGTGACAGGCCTGCATGTGGGCGGCAAGACGGCGCTGGCTCTGCAAGGGGTCAGGCACAACCTCTCGACACGAGAGCAGTGGGTGCTGTGGGGGGATGTGCGTTTCGCCGTGCCAGACTGGTTCACCTCCCGATTTCCGGCACGGTATGCCTCGGCGCGGTTGTTTGAGTGGGCGGACGAGGGCTTGGCTAAGAAAAGCATCACCACGCCACCAGGACTGCCACCTGGCTTGCTGGTGTCGGCGCCTGAGCGCGCGCTGTTGGAAATGCTCTATGACGTCGGTACGCGTCAGAGTCTGGAAGAGGCGCGCAACCTGTTTGACGGCGTGCGGAACTTGCGCAAAGACATGTTGGGTCACTTGTTGGCGTGCTGTACCAGTGTCAAAACTGTGCGCCTGTTCCTTGCGTGGTCTCGCGAAACGGGACTGGTGGATGTGGACGAATTCTTGCAACGCTACACGCTGCCAGTTGGGAGCGACAAGCGCTGGATGTCTCGCATGAAGGACGGCAGTTTGTTGACACTCAAACCTCATGGATAAGGTCTACGCGGACACTGTGCGCCTCCTCCTGAAGGTAGCACCCGATGTATTTGCCAACGACATCTTTGCGATGAAGGGCGGCACAGCCATCAACCTCTTCGTGATGGACATGCCACGCCTCTCTGTTGACATCGACGTCGTCTACACACCATGGGCCACTACGCGAGAGCAAGCCCTCACCGAAATCGCGACCGAGATAGAGGCCATTGCGGCGAGGGCGACCAAATTGGGACTGAACGCACGCAAGGTGCGGAGCAAAGACCTTGCTGAGACCAAGCTCCTGATCGAGAACGACGAAAGTCAGGTGAAGGTCGAGGTCAACGTGGTGTTCCGAGGCTCAGTGTTGCCGGTTGAGAAGCGCCCCCTGATGCCCAAGACCGCTGACATGTTCAGTGCGGAATTGACCCTGCCTGTGTTGGCGACGGCGGAACTCTATGGCAGCAAGTTGGTGGCAGCCATGGATCGTCAGCATCCACGGGACTTGTTTGACGTGTGGCAAATGTTCGAGTCAGGCGGGTTCACGGATGCAGCGGTTGAATGCTTTGTGACGTACCTGGCCGGGCACAATCGACCAACGCATGAGGTGTTGTTCGGGAATGAGAAAGACATTGAGGCGGAGTACCACAACAACTTCGTTGGCATGACCACGGAGCCAGTCAGCCTGGAAACACTTTTGGCTGCCAGAGACCGATTGCGCAGAGAGTTGCCTCAGCGCTTGACTGCCGCGCAAAGGCAGTTTTTGAGCGGCCTGGCACAAGTGCAACCCGACTGGTCATTGTTGGCCTGTCCGCATGCGGCAGAACTGCCGGCCCTCCGTTGGAAGCTGGCAAACCTTCAGACGTTCAAGGAGCGGCGTCCTGAAGACTTTGAAAGCCAGGCCAAAAAATTGGCCGAATTGTTGTGATGGCTTGGTTGTTGGCGCGGACATGCATTTGGCTTTGCTGCCGGAATGCTTCATTCTTTGCGATGAACGTCTCATAGAACACGCATTGATGACACACAACTCAACCTGATCGGTTTAGGCCATTGTGCTGCTGGGCGGTGGGATGTGTGAGGCAGGCAAAAGAAACTGAACTTGCGAAGCCCCGAGTTTGGCCCCAAGATTGCATGCAATTTCAATGAGAACTCAGTCATGACTGCTGTTTCGGAGGTTTCCAAGAAACAGGTGAGTGGCGCTGCTGAGCGTCTGGCTGCCTCGCTGCGTCCTGGGCGGGTGTACCGGCGGGAGGCGTTGGCTGAAATGAGCACGGCGGTAGACCGTCACCTGCGTGAATTGGTCAAAGATGGTCGTGTGAAGAAACTGGCGCAGGGGATGTACTACGTGCCGAGGGTGTCCAGTCATGGGCCCGTGCCACCCGAGGATGCTGAAGTGGTTGGCAATTTCCTGCGCGATACCGAATTTCTTGTTTTCTCGCCTTCGGCATACAACGCAGTGGGCCTGGGTACAACGCAGCTTTACAACTGCACGCTGGTCTACAACCACAAGCGACATGGCGTGTTCAAGCTCGGTAATCGGCAGTTCGATTTCCGGGTGAAACCACGTTTCCCCAAAAAGCTCACGCCGGAGTTTTTGTTTGTCGATCTGCTCAACAACCTTGAGCAGTTGGCCGAAGACCGTGATGCAGTCCTGCGGCGAGCACAGACCAAGCTGCCATCGTTTGACCCTCGCAGGCTCAAACGCGCGCTCTCGAAGTTTGGCTCAGTGGCCACACGCAAGCGCACCAAAGGTTGGCTGAATGTCTCAGTTTCTCCATGCCCGCAATGACTTCGGCTACCTGCTTGCGGTAGTCGTTGACGAGCGAAGCCTTGATTCTTTATTTGTATTCAATGGGGTGGAGAGGGTTAGTCCGGGAAGCGCTCAATGTGCGCCTCACCCCTGCGCCCGACGTAGACCACATGGCGGCCTGCAATCCAGACCGTGTAGGCCACACAACCCGCTCGCTGAGACAGCTTCTTGAACTCGGGGTACATCACGCGACCCTGCTGCGCACCCAAAATGACAGCGCGCACGGCGTCGCCGTCAAAAGCATCGGCAATGTTGTGTTGCGGGCGCTCGAAACTGAAATCGGCGGTGCTACCGTCGGGCAGGTAATAGGTCGTGCGGCCGGAACGGTAGTCCACGTGGTAGGACTCCACTCCAGCACTGACAAGTTGGCCTATCACCTGGCCGAAGTGGATGGCGCCTTGGTTGGAGGCTTCAAAGGTGGACTGGACCGCGGCACGGGTGGTTTCGTTCATGGTTTGTGTTTAGGTGAAGTAATGACTGTTGGATCAGGCGGTGGGGATGCCTTTGAGTTGGTGGTGTTGCACCAGGGCTCGCATGGTCTGCGTCAGCGCCAGGCGCTCTGCGGGGGACAGATGGCCAAAGAAGTGGGCGTCGTTTGCATCGGCCAGCGCGGCCAGTAGCGGCACGAGCGCCTTGCCTTTGGTTGTGAGTCCCAGGCTTTGCTCGCGGGCACTGCCATCGGCCAGTTGCCGTCCAGCCAGGCCTTTTTCTTCCAGACGCGACAGCACCTTGGAAGCCGCTCCCTTGGTAGTGCCCAGGGCCTGGATCAGCGCGGCGTAGGTTGTTTCGTCTTGCGACCAGAGCGTGCGCAACGCCACCCATTCGGTGACGGTGACGCCCTCTGCTTCCAAAGTCTGCTGGAAGCGGAGGGACACGTGGTTGGAGACAAAGCGCAACCAGAAGCCCAAGTGGGCTTCCAGCGGCGAAGGTGTGGATTGCTTTTTGTGTCTGGTCATTAGGTTTCCAGGGAAACTATTTGCAATGTAGTTTCCTTGGAAACCAATGTCAAGGCGTTGGCGATCTATTATTGGGCCTAGTAACCCCCCGCAACTCAGTGCAACCAAGTGTCATGGCAGGGTGAATGGGTGTCTCCGCTGTATCGGTTCTTCCATCGCTGCCGTCAGGAGTGGCAACGAGTAGCGTTCAGCCAAAATTGAAGGCATGGAGACTTGGCATTGGCGATTGGAAAGGCGGTACGTGGAGTCGTTGACGACCATCCGCACTCGCCGATCAAGAGCCAAGGGGGTTGCAGGCGTACATGAGTGGTTATAGGCTGATAGGCACGAGGTGCCCACATGCGAAAACTGCTTTTCATCGGCTTTGTTGCGTTAGGCGCGCTGGTTGGATTGCTAGCCTCAGCAAAAGACGACTGGGCAACACGGGTCGTCATGATGAGTATTGGCGCGCTCTTTGGTGCGCCGCTGGGCGCAGCCTTCGCCGGTTGGGGAAAGCAAGTGCGACATGAAGACACAGATGACAACGAGTCTGACTTGCCTGGGACGAGCACGTCAGCAAAAGACCTGAGTGCGAACTATTGGCGCGACAAGGGGTATCCGCCATTGATGAAGCCGACTGACGCTGAGCCGGACATGCACATGTTCGATCCCGATAAGTTGGGATGATCACTTCTTCAGCAGATCTTTTATAGCGTCTTTGACATTGTCGACAGATGCTCCCGCGTCTTTGGCAACTTGTTTGCTCGATTGCTTGAGCAGAGAGCGTGTGGATGACAGTGTTCCATCTTCAGCTCTAATGAGCTCGGATTTGGTGTCGAATTCTGAGCGGCTCGCATCGACTTGGCCTTTAATCCGTGCCCCTTGCGTTTGTACTTCCTCTCTTGTGGCGGTTGGGGCGGTGGGTTGCTGTTTGCCTGGCAGCCCTTTTGGGGCTCTGAGAACCTGTTGTTCGTTGTTCTGCCTATGTGCATTGATGTCAGGAGTTAGCCGCGCATCGCGGCGCTCCTGAGCGTGTTGCCTGTCCAGATCAGGAAATGAAGCAGGCAATGCGGTGCCATCAGAAAACGTCCGATTGGGACGGAGAGACTGTCTGGCCAATTCTGCTTCCATCAATGTGTGGGCCGCAGCGCTGTCGCCGCCATACTGCTCGGCATATCGAGTGAACATCGCTAGGTTGTGGGGATCTTGTGCGATATCAATGGAGATCGTCTCGCCTCGCTCGTAAGCGTTTGACACCCTTTCGGCGAATGCTGTTCTCTCGGCTAGGCTGGCTTCAGCCCTTTCAGAGCGCGATGTCGTTGACGCTAGTCGAGATGACATGTCTCTGGCCTGCTTGGAGTCGTTGGAGACCAGGCTGCTGAAGCTCTCGTCTCTTGAAACGCGATCGCCAAATTGCTTGAATTCAGCCAACTGCTCGCTACTCATGCTGCCCAGGACCTTCTGTTCTTGCGCGGATAGGCCAGACAGATAACTCTTGTCTGCGCGCGCACTCAATTTTCCACCAGCCACACGGTTGTTAAAGCCGAGTTGCGCTGATGCCCCAAATGCAATGGTGGCGACCTGCGTTTGTGTCATGCCTGTGCTGTCAGCAACGCTCTTGGTGATCTGATCAAGTTTGTTCAGTGTTTCGCCAAACTGTTCAAAGCTGCTTTTGGTGGATCCGCTGCTATTTCGCGATGAGCGCATCGAACTGAGTCCACGGCTCAATGCTTCGGTGAGTACGGTGGAGCGATCCGAACTGGCAGCCAAGGCTTCGCTGCGTGCCGCAGTGACCTGCCTGCTTGCGTCGGACACATCCTGTTCAGACACCCGCATGGACACTACCCGCGAAGCAAACCCCTGGTTGCGCAGCAGGCTGACGGCAGTTCGCCCGGTCAGGCTGTTCGACGAAAAGGTGTTGCCACTGAGGTCGTTTTGCCAACTGCTCATGAACGCCGAGGTTCGGTTCGGTGTCAGTTGCGCCTGGTCCATGGTGACGTTGCCCATGTTCATGTTACCGGTGGCAGCAGATGCTGTGCTGCCAGTCAGCATGCTTTGCAGTCCAGACAAACCACCCACCAGGGCGGTCCCGACACCCTCCATCTTCTTCAAAGCCGCCCAGGCAATGACAGGAATGCTGATCGCAAGGTAGCCCACAACAGCCTCACCTGAGATGGCGCCCGAATAGATCGTCGAGGCGGTTTGCAAAGACAGGGCCTTGGTGCCCGAGCCGATGTCCGAAGCCGCAGCCAGATCGTAGGCCGCGTAGATGGACGCCATGTAGTTCAGCACCGCGTACAGCGGGGGCCACAGTTGGATCCAGATCAGGATGGCAGCGTAGCCTTTGAAGGCCAGCATCGTGTCGCGCCCGCTGGTCAGCAGCAAGAGCAGCACCATCAAGGGGAACAATGCGTAGGTGAGCGCTTCAATGACGTTGCGGAACACGGGCAGGGCTTGCTCGGCCACCTTGCCGTTGTTGATCCACGCGGCGTTCTGCTGAGCGACGGCCTGTGCCCGGCCAACGGCCAGCACCATGGCCGCTGGATCGTTGACCTTCTGCCCGACGATGGTGCTGGTGTCGTTGATCGCATTGAGCATGGCGCTTTGGCGGATCAAGTCGGCAGCGGTGGTGGCCGCATCGGCGATGTTGTTCTTGATGTACGCCTGCTGAATCTGGTTGGCGATGATGGCTGCGGCAGCAGCACCAGGCAGGGTGGGGTTCAACTGGAAGGCCAGGCGGCCCTGAATCTGGTTGATCTGAGCAGGCAGTCGGCCATTGAGGTTGGTGTAGATGTTAGGGCAGGTGTCCACATCAATGCCTGCAGCACTGGTGACCGTGCTGAAGCGTGCAGGATTGGGCGTGGCCATGAGGGGCCAGACATCTGCGGATGTCGAGAACACGGCAGGGCTAATCGTGCCGTCGATCAGGTCATACATCGTGCAGTTGTGGATGAAGTTGATCAGGTCGGTGCGGAAGTTGGGATCCTGGAACGTCACCTTGCTGGTGCTCCTGATCAGCCGGTTGCCAAACATCAGGCCATTCTTCTCGTAAGTGAGTTCGCTGGGCAAGGCGCCCGGGCCGGGAATGGTCTGGAAGGCGGTTTCGAACAGGCCGGTCAGGGTGTGGCCGATGGTGCTGGTGATGCTGCCGAGCATGACCATGCCGAAGGGCACGTTGGCCACGACCTTGACTGGGGCTCCACCTGTCTTGTCCACGATGCCCACGGTGGCCCTGGGCAGGATCAGGATGGAGAACACGAGCAATACCGTGCCCAGCCACTTCCAGCCCTGGAGCTTCTCCGGGGCAAAGGCGTACGCGATCAGGGCGGCCACGAAGCCGCAGAACGCCACGGCGGCAACGGCCGACATGTAGTCGCCAGAGGCGTGGATAGCCGCTGCTGCGTTGAAGACGCCGAACAGGCTGTCCGCGTTCTGGTAGGCATAGATCTCCCACATGGCATCCCCTGTGGTCGGTGAAGGTCAACGAGCCATGTAAGCAGCCTGCTGCCCAAGCATGTCCATCACGTGCTGCGGCATGCTGGATCGCAATTGCCGCTCCAACTGTTCCAGGTGGCTGGAGACAGCCCGGTAAGAACCGACCTTCTGATACAGGAGGTTCTTCTCTTGAGAGAGTTGCTGCAGCATGACCAGGGCGCGTTGACGAATCTGGACCGCCTGTTCGCGCTGTGTCTTTTGCAGTTGATAGTCCTTGTCGAGCGCAGCCAGGCCGACGCGCAGATTGCGCTCCAGGAAGACATAGGCATAGTCCGCTGCGATCACGTCACGGTATTGCGCGATGAGGCTGTCTGCCAGGCCCGATCCTGGGATGGTCGCGCCCACCGACAGCATTTTGTAGACCGGCTCGGTGGTCTGGTTGACGAAGCCGACCTCAGCCGAATTGTTGGGAATGGCGGTGCGGGTGGCGATCTTGTCCGCAATGGAGCGCATCAGTGTCTCGACTTTGGCGGTGAATGGCGTGTGCGTGTACGTGGTGTTGAGGGTCACGGCATCACAGTTCACGTAGTCATTGCACTTGAGCAGGTGCTGGGTGACGTTCACACCGGCCCCGGCGCTCTGGCCATAAAGCAATTGGCTGATCGAGGTGAGTGTGGCGGCGATGGGTTCCGGGTCGCGGGCGGCTTCTTCCGGGTGGTAGATGACGGTGCCCACCATGCTCATGATCAGTTCACGCTCCTGATCGTCCAGGGAGACGCCGGTGTACTTCAGGGCCTTCCAGGTCAGGTTGCCCACGAAGGGCGCCTTGTTGCGCACATTGGCATCGCCTGAGGTGCGAGCCGAAGCGAGGATGCTGGGCCGGTCGGACGCACAACGCCTGCGTGCCGCGTCCCGGTCACTCTCCATGCCCATCTCGATGGCCAGGTCGGCGCAGGTCTCCTGCGAGCTGTAACCCGTGGCCTCGGCCGCTGTGCTGACGATGGCTTTGGCTGTTTCGCAGGAGTTGATGCGGGCGTTGTTGATCCAGGTTTCCAAGCCCTTGGCCCACTTGCTCAAGCCACCCAGGAGTGGTGAGACGGCTTCCAGGGCCAGTTGAAAGGCGATGCCCGGCAGGGCTGCGGTGATGTTCTTGAGCATGTTCTTGAACTCGGTGGCGGTGATGTGAGAGAACGAACCGCCGAACACGTCGATGCCGCCACATCCAGCCTTGGCGCTTGGGAACTGGATGGCGGCGAGTTGGTACACCTTGTTGGGGGAGCGCATGAACAGACTGCCGCCGGTGTAGGTGTTCATGGTCTGGCCACGGAAAGCGCCAGGCGCTGTGTAGTTGCCGATGGCACCCAGGTTGTTGAACATGTTGTTCACTTCGGCATTGAGGTCCCCTGCATGCAATGGCAGCGGCGACGCGATGAGCAGGGCGGCCATCAGGGTGGCGACTACTCGTCTCCAAAGCGGTGCCGTCGCCGTGTGTGTCTGGATCATGATCTGCTCCTATTGAAGAAGGACTTGCCTGTTCACGCTGGGTAACATGGCCTGGGCAGCCGGTGTGCTCACGGTGGTGATGCGCTCCAGCAATTCGGATTCAGACAGCACACCAAAGCCAATGGGTGTGATCTGCCCGGTGTAGGGCTGGGCCAGGAACACGGCTGGCACCTGGGTGACCTTCAGGGTGTTGGCGATGCCGTTGTCGGCCCGGGCATCTGCAAAGCCAGGCATGGGACCGCCATCCACGCTGATGGCCACCACCTTGATGCCGTGGCGCGCCTCGAAGGCCGTCAGCGTGGGGGCGAAGGCGTGGCAGTACGGGCAGTCACTGCGGAAGAAAAAGAACAGGACGTGGTCCTTGCCCAGCGAGGCGATCGATTGGGATCGGCTGAGCAACTGATCCCGGTCGAACACCTCAAGCGCCTTGGCGTTGACGGGGCGGCCGTGCACGGTGGGGTCCAGCTCCGGTGTGGCCCAGGCGACGCGCTGGGCGACGTCGGCAAAGTAGGAAGCTCGGGCCACGACCTTGGCTTCCAGTTCCATGTAGCGGCGCACATTGGCCTCGGTCGGCCGCATGATCGCGATGTTGCGGTAGGACTCGACCGCCTTTTGCAGCCTCTCGAATTCGACCAGTTCTGGCGCTTTGGCCGGGCGAGTGGCCGGTATGGGGGGCGCTGCTGAAGTGAGCGGCGTGAGGGCGGGCGTCTTGGGTTGAGACGCAGGGTTGTCAGGTAGCTCGGGTTCGGGATCTTCGTAGAAGTGCCATCCTCGCCATGCATCGGACCAGTAAGGCGCGGCAATGGGCTCGTCCGGTTTTGACGAGGCTTGTGCCTGTGCCTCGGGTGCTGAGTTGATGCATGCGAAAGCGAGGAGGGCGACGCTGGCAAGGCGTCTGAAAAGACCTGAGCGAGAGGACGGAGATGGGCGAGGCATGTTGATCTCCTCATTGCAGCGACTTGGGCGGCATGCCATCGAGGCAGTAGTTGATCCCGAACTCGATGGATTGTTTGCGAGGGGCCTGGGCGCCAGGTAACCAGACACCGTCTTGCCAGAAGGTCACCTTCAGGCGGCTGCAACCAGGCTGGTGGTAGCGCTTGTCGGTGGTGACGTCGATCGATATGGGGGTGTTGGCCTTGAAGCGCTGGCTGATGGCGTCGGCCGATTCGCCGATCAGGGTGCCGTGTGCCTGTCCGTCTGGCGCTTGCAGTGCCATCACCATCAGCACCCTGGCGTCTTTGACGGGCATTCGATCGACGGACGGTTCGGGCGATTTCTCAGGCGTTTGCGTTTGTGCTTGGCAATTCAATGCAAATGCCATCGCCATCGCCATCGCCGTGATGGCATTGACCTTGATCAGTGTCATGAGGTGCCGTGTCATTGGCAACGCCCCTGTCCGTAGTAGCAGTTGGGCACCTTTGCGCTGTTGCCGCTTTGGATGGCTCCCAGGTTCGGGTTGTTGGGCACGATGGAGGCGTAGAACTCGGTGAGGTCCATCGCCGCGAAGTCCAGGCTTTGCAACTGAGGGATGGTGAAGCCTGAGCAGTCGGGGTTCTGGCCGCTGCCCCAGCCCTTGCCAATCTGCATGCGCCCCTGCTCATTGACGATCCGGGCGAGCTTGCTGTTGAAGCAGCATTTGCCTGTGGTGTGCTCCAGGCAGGACACGCAGGCACCAAGAACGCGAAGACACGATGAGCACCACGAGCCCGTGGCGTGACACAGCCCTGCGCCTTCTCTCATGGCCAGCTTGCCCTCTTCTTCATTGCAGGACATCATGGACATGACGATGTAGATCACCACAGCGATGGCCAGCGACCAGGGATCGAACGCGACCACCATGCTGTCGCCTGCATAGAGCACCGACGATCCGGCGGGCAGGGCGGTGCCGTTGACGGCCACGGTGACGCCGTAGCTCGTGAAGGAGCCGCTGAAGCCACCGCTGGTGAGCAGTGCGGACATGCCCTGGTAGATGAACTCCCGGTTCTCGGAGTTCATCAGCACGTCGTAGACCAGGCGTGAGCCCACGCCGAAGGTGCTCTGGTTGCTCATCCCAGCCCCGGCGCTGTCCGAGTCGCAACAATCTTTGAACAGACGGTCTCGGCAGTGGTTGCTTTCGCCTTTGAACACCTGCATCAGTTTGGTGTCCAGGTACACACCGGCTTCTCGGGCGGCTTCCAGCATCGACATGGAGCGGGCAAAGTCCGCGTCGTTCGTGTAGCTCGTATTGAAGCAACTGTCCCCCAGGCAAAAGACATTGGATGGGCAGTTGGTGGCTGTCGTGATCGTTTGAGCGGCGGCTGGGCAGGTGTAGCTGTCCTGGTAGACCTCGCACATGCCTGTGGCAGCGTTGGTTTGCTTGCATGTGCTGCTGCCCGGCGTGCAGCCTTGGCTCAGCAAGGGGGCGCATTCGTCTGTGGGGGCGCCGGATGTGCAAGACAGGGTGCGCTCGTAGGACCAGCAAGCGCGGGTGACGGCTCGGCCATCGATTACCTTGGTGGCGGGGCCATCCACGCACCTGTCGGCGGTGGTGACGGTGCAGCGTCCGCCTGCTTCGAGTGGGGCACTCTTGTCATCCCAGACATCGGTTTCGATGTGGTTCATGGTGGGCTGCTGGAAGGACAAGGGGATGCTCCAGCCAGAAGCGCCGACCAGGCTGGCCGCGCCCGCATCCTGAGCGCAGCGGGTCTCTGTGCGGCTGATCGCGACGGAGGGGCCGCTGTCACAGCCCACGCGGGGGCGGGGCATGGTGAGCGTGAAGCAGCGATCTGCCGGGCCCGCCGATTGGATGCGGCTGAACCAGTAGGCCTGCAACTGGTCGCCGCGCACGGTGCCGGTTGGGCAGGCATAGACCGGCGTGCCGAACTGGAAGTTGTAGTTGCACTGGCCAGATGAGCAGCCGGATCCAGGCATCATGACCACCTTGAAGGGGCGCCAGCAATGGCCACCCCAGTGTGGTGAGAGGTCGGTGACGAATGTAGGTTGGGTGGCTGGCATGCTGGGCAATTCCAGGTTCTGCCACCCGATGCAGGCCCCATTGCCTCCAGCCGCATAGAAGCGAAATTGCTGCAACTGGTCGGTGCGGATGCGGCACTGGGCCTCGGCCACCATGTAGTCGGCACCATTGCGATTGGCCTGACCATGCGCAAACCAGTCGCCAGCGGTGCAACTGGGGACGAGTTCGACTTGCACCGTCAGATCCCGCCGGGTGGCGTAGTTACCCACGCCGTTGTAGCGCTGGCACTGTTTGGTGACCGCGCCTGCTGGCGTGGTGATGTCGGCGGTGGCGCACCCGCTGTAATACGAGGAGAGACTGCCAAGGGCCAGTGACGGGTTGGCTGCGATATCGCGTGCACCCATGACAGCGGGGTCGTAAGGCGAAATGGCTGTGCGTGGCGTGTTGGCCGAGTTGAGCGCGCCGCGTTGGGCCTGGCATACCGGGTCATCGGGCGTGCTGGTGCAGGCGGTGAGGCGCGCGTTGGCCGGGCCTGACAGACTGGGTTGGCCGTAGTAGGCCGCCTCAGCGGGCGTGCGGGTGTATCCCGGCACATTGGCCGTTGCATTGGGGGCGCTGACCGTGCCCCGAATCACCGGGTTGGCCGCTTGACCAGCGGCGGTGCCTTCTTCGTGTGGCCCAGCCAGGGCCATCGTCTGCGTCGTGACGAAGCACCAGAGGGTGAAGCAGGTGACGACTCGGCGCAGCATGACGATCCCTAACCCTTGAGCCGTTGGATGAAGGCGCCGGCGTCCTTGCTGAAGCGGGGTGTGCGGTGCTGGATGTGTCCCAGAGCGTAGTCCAGGCTCACGTCTCCGGCCAGGCGGACATAGTCATTGGGAGGCGCACAACTGCCTCGGCCACCATCACCACAGGGCGTGCTGTCAGCGCCCTCACGCACCAGCACAAAACTGGGCACCTGTGTGATGGCGTAGCGCTCGAAGGCTTGCGGATCGATCTGGAAGGCCACCGACTGACCCGCCAACAATGCCTGTGTTCGGGCGACGGTGTCACGGAGGGAGCCATTGAACAGGCCTCTGATCAGTAGGGATGCCTTGGTACGTGCCGCTTGGCTGACAAGTCTCTTGAGGGTGGCCTCGGGCATCGACAGGCTGATGAACACCATCAGGATCGGGCCACCACTCAGAATGGTGCCGGGTGGCTGGGCGGCTTTCATCTGCAGGGCGTAGGCTTTGGACAGCGCTTCGAGGTCCACAGGCGCTTTGACTTGAGGCTGTGGCAGCACGTCAATTCTTGGGCCTCCTGTGCTGGGCACACGTTGCAAGTCAGCGGCGCTGGGCACGCCGTGCGCTTTCTGTGCACGCTCGATGTCCTGCTCCGTGATGGTGGGTTGCGCGCGCCTGGCTCGAGCCATGTCTTCATCGGTGATGACCGGCGAGGTTTGGGCCTGTGCGCTCAGCGCAAGCAGCATGGACAGGCCAAGACCGAAGCCCCAGCGTGAAGGTTGATGGAAGTCAGAAGCCGACACAGCAGTTCCTTTTGCGAAACAACATGAAGGCGAAGTCTTCGCCGCGCACGGGGTATTCCTTGCCGGCCCCCCAGATCACCGTGCTGCGCCCGAAAGGCTGGCAGCACCTGCCGCCGTCCTTTTCAGTGTTGGGGATGGGGTAGGTGAGCTGTGTCTTGTAGGCCGTCTTGTCCATGACGGGCTCGAAGTAGGGGCCACACAGGCCGGGCGTGCCATGCCATCCCCAGGCGATCAACTCGCGGTGCATCTTGGCGGTCAGGCGCTGGGCCAGCAGAACGGCTGTGCGAACGCCGCCCAGGTGGTAGGGCACCTGGCCATCCAGTGGGTAAATGCCGCCCTGGCATCCGGCACACCAGAACAGTTCCTTGATGCCAAAGCCCAGTGAGGCGGCCACGCAATCGGCGGCGCAAGCGGCAATCGCGATGGGGTTGGCGAACAGCACCGCATCGGGGTTGAGGATCAGGGTCAACTCGTCGTCGTTCCACAGCGGATCGACCTCGGTGAGGTAGGCCAGATCGAAGCCGCCCTTTTCCAGGCAGGGGAAGTCGGCCACGACCTCCAGCCAATAGAGCATCGGGTTCACATAGAAATGGGCCTGGTAGAAGCTGCCGCCATCGCCGTCGCCTTCAGCGTGGGTGAAGCGTGCGGCCTCCGGGGCAGGCAGGCCTGGGTTCAGATCGATGCCGCCCAGTGAGGTCAGGCAGAACGGTTTGCGCACCACTTCGACATGGCGAGCCGGTTCCCAAAAGCCGATCGACAAACCGATGACCGGGTTCACGCCGCAACTGCACACAGGGCTGCCCGGGTTGGCAATGTCTTCCTGGCCGCCAAAGTTGGCGATGGGGATGCTGCCCAGGCTGATGGGCAGGATGCAGCTCCAGCAGATGTCTGTGACGGGGTTGGGGAACTTGCCGGTGCAGGTGGCAATGCCCGCCGCGTGGCTGTGCTGGCTGGTCATGGCCAGCCAGCAAATCAACAGGATCGCCGCGATGTGATCCCACGATGGGCGCAATCTGGCGTTTGGCGTGGTCCGGGTCATGGCGTCACCTCCAACTCATCCACGCGCAGTCGCTTGCCTTCCTGAGAGACCAGGGCGGGCACCTGTGCGATGCCCAGGCGCCGGGTCAGCACGCCTTGCTGGTCGTAGTAAACCGGCGTGCGCCAGGCTTTCATCAGGTCCAGATAGGATCCAGCGGTCAGGATCGCCTTGACCTGGCCCCGGTAGCGCTGGATCAACTCCTGCGCGCGCCTTACCTGCCGTGCATCACGGGCGTCGAAGAACAGCAGGCGTCTGGACAGGGACACCACGTCCAGCGGGTTGTGGCGCGAGCCAGCGGCAAACATCAGGTGCCCCAGGGGATCCAGGATGTTGCGATCCAGCGTGAAGCTGGGATCGAAGTAGTAGGTGCGCGGTTGTTGTGTGGTGCGCAGCCCTGCCACAGGCTGTGGCTGGCGCACGGCCTGAATGCCGCGCTCACGGGCTTGCTCCTGCAGTCGAGCCAGTTCACCACTGGCTTGCTTTTCTCGCAGGCGTTGCGTGATGAAGTCCAGCAGGTTGGCTTCGCTGATCGGGTAGGTCGGACCGATGCTGCCCAGGTCCACGCCCCAAGCGCATGAGCCCGCACCTGCGCATGCCATGCTCAGCAGGCAGGCCATCACCATCACATGTGGGCCCCTGGGTTTCATGGCTGACCCTGACCGTTGCAACGGATGCGTTGAGAGAGTTGGCTTAGCAGGGCGTCACGCTGCGCCAGTTGGCTGGGGTGGCTGGCGCTGACCATGCCCATGAGGACAGGGTCACCGCTGCCCTGGGCAATGGCCTTGCGCAACTCCAGTGCGGTGAGGGGGCGCCCGCAGCGTTGCGCGAACGCGCGCAAGTAGGCCTGAGCACCGTCGCGCGCGGCTGGCGCGATTTGCGCCAGCAGTGCCAGGTAGTCCTCCAGTGGCACGTCGTCTGGCGTGGACGCAGGCGTGCTGGTGCTATGAGTGACTGGGCTGCTGTGGGCGCGACTTTCGGCCAGTTGCTGGGGCGGCCTCTTGGTCGCGGTTTGTGCCTGAACGTGGGGTGCAGATGCCAAACCAGCGAACCAGATGCACAGGATCAAACGAGGCGCCGAGTGGCGCACGTCATTGCGGCCATGGCGGTGTCGCTGGAGGTGGCTTGGCAAGGCTTGCATGTCATGCTCCTCAGAACAGGGGCCGCACGAGCCCGATGACCTGCTCGGCGCGAACCAGACCGCTGCTGCGGTAGCGCGAATCAAAGCTGTCGGGGCTGCTGCCCTGGACGTAGTAGCTGCCCGGTGGGATCACCGTCGGCTGAATGGGATCGAGCCCACGGTGGTCGAAGGTCTGCGCCTTGGCCTGTCCCACTACCTCCCCGTTGATCATCACCCTGCGGTCTTGGACGGTGACGGTGTCACCGGGCAGGCCCCTGACCATCTTGAAGAAGGGCTGGCCGCGCAGGCCCGGGTAGTGCTGCTGCGCATCGCCAGCAAAGGCGAACAGGATGTAGTCGCCCCGGTGCAAGGTGGGCGGCGCAGCCTGTGTCCAGGGCACGCCAAATGTGGTGATGTAGGCCACACGGTAAGGCAGGCTGGGCGTCCAGTTGAAGACAATGGGCAGGCGTGGGGTGGGATCCAGGAACAGCCGGACGTAGGCCAGTGCCCAGATGGCGAACACGGGGAGGTAGAGGTACCAGCGGCGACGCATATGGGCCAGTTGCTCGGAAAAGGATTGCCGAGCTTGGCGATAGCTGCGCACATGCCAGGGCACAGGCGGCGGGATGCGGACGATCTGCAAGGTCATGGCATCCCCACTTTCTGGCGCAACTGGGCCGTCAGATCCACGGTATGGGGTGTCGGCCCGGCCACAGCGCCTTTGAGTACCACCAGGCATGCGCAGTCGCGGGGCAATTCCTCCAGCGCAATGGGCAGGCGTTGGGCAAAGGTGCGTGCCATCAACATGGCGTTTTGCCGATCGTCTTCCGAGCCTGCCTTGGTGAGCAGTTGCGTGAACTCGGCTTCCTTTTGCCGGTACACCTCGGCCACATCGACCATGCCGATGCGCAGCGCCGGGCGGACCACGGTACGGTCATAGAGCAGCAGGGCGGCAGCAACCACGATCAGGGTGAGCAGCGACTGCACCAGGGCAGGGATGAGGCTGATCGCTTTCATACGGTGTGCCCCCTGCGCCGCAGCAGTTCAGTGATGGCGGCATCGATGCTCAGGCCTTGCGCACGCAACTCGTCGATGGGCGCGTTGTCCTCCAGCTTGTTGGAAAACAGCAGGTGCGTGGCCGGATCCAGGATGTTGCGCGCCACCCCTTCGCCCACCGGGGAGGAGATGTACAGCTCGGAGTACACGCCTGCCTCGGTCCTGAGTGAGTTCAACAAGCGCTTCTTGGGCTCGTCCATGGTCAGTCGGCCCTTGCGGTCCAGCATTTCGATGGATTCGGGCTTCTGGCGCAGCAGGAACACCCAGTCCGAGCAGTTGAACGCAGCTTCCATCTGGGCCGAGCCATAGAAGTCGTCGGCGCTCTGGGTTGCTGTGCCCAAGGCCCCGCCGTATTTGCGGGCGCGCCGGGCGGCTTCCTCGATCACGGCGGCCTTGACGGGGTCATCGGCCCCAATGTCACCGAGTTGCTGCTTGAGCTCATCAATGAACAGCACCTTGCGCCGGTTGCGGCTGAGGTACATCTCGCCAGTGATCTGGTGCAGCAACAGGATGTTGACAACGGCGTGCAGGTCGGGGCGACGCTTGAGTTCCTCGTTTTCGATGACGATGAAGTCGTTGCTGAAATCGACGTTGCTGGGCCCTTCGAAGAATCGCTCGTACTGGCCGCCTCGGGTGTAGGGGTTGAGCATCACGGCCAGGTCCTTGATGCGCTGATCGTTGACCAGGCCCAGGGCTTCGATGTTGCCGGTCTTGAAGGCCTCGCGCAGGGCCGTGATGGTCAGGTCGTTGCCATGCTCGGCGAACAGCTTGAGCACCATGGCCGAGATGGCCTTGTACTGCACCTCCTCCAGCGTGTGCTGCATGGAGCACATCTTGGAGATGGCCGGCACCAGCATGTCGATGTCCTCGTGGATGTCAACGATGTTGGTGAAGGGGTTCAGGCAGATGTCCACATCGGGGCGGAACTCGATGTAGGTGCCCTTGGCCTTGCGGCACAGTTTCTCGAAGGAGCGGCCCAGGTCCAACATCCAGACCTTGGCGTCGATGGCCCGGTAGGACCAGGCCATCTCGTTCATCAGCACCGACTTACCCGAACCCGGCGCGCCGATGATGGCGAAGTTGTAGTTGCCCAGGTCGTTGTCGAAGATGTCCAGGGTCATCAACTGCCCACGGCGCCCGCCGAACACCAGGGCGGGTGTGCGTGTGCCGCGCCACTCCGCAATCAACGGGGCGAGGTGGATGGCGTTGGCCATGGTCTTGCGCGAGACACGACGCATCTTGGCCAGGTCGCCATGGAAGCGCGGCGTGAGGGTCATGGGCAGGCTGGCCAGCAGCGCCTGGCGGTGCATGTACACGTCGGCGTTGAGCTGAAAGCCCCGGCCACGCCAGATGGCGTTGGCTGCTTCGTGGGCCGCCACCGCCTTGCGTGGTGGCGAGAAGATGGCCAACTGGTGGTACAGGCTGACCAGGCTGCCACCGGTGTCGATGGCCTGGGCGGCGGCGGTCCAGTCCTGCAGCTTCTTGCCCACGTCCGGCATCACGTCGGCCATCTTGCTCTTGGCGTTCTGCGTGGCGCGCACATGGTTGGCGGTGACCGTGGCCTTGGTGGCATTGGGGTCGAGCACATGCACGCCCATGGTCAGCAGGAAGGGCGCGCTGTATTGAAGGGCCGGTTGCATCAGATCGCCGATCAACGAGCCCATCTGCCACAGGGCGAAGCGCTCAGGGAAGGACTTGATGGAGTAAAAGCGCGCCTCCAGTTCGTCCGATCCGGTCTCCTTCCACAGGCGCAGGCCGCTGGGTGTCGGGTCCTGTATGGTGTCGAAGTCGATGATCTGGTCGCGCAGTTCGCGCCCATCGTCGTAATGCAGGTCCGGCGCGTCGGTCTGCGAGATGCGGTCAGGGTTGGTGAACAGTGCGCACCAGTTGATCAGGTCAGCGGCATCGCAGACCCGGTTGGGCAGGGAGGCCGAGCGCAGTGTGGAGGCCATGGACTCGCGCTGGGCCATCACCTCTTCGCGCTTGGTCATGTCCTGGGCGTCACCGGGCAGGGTGACGCTGAGCATCAGGCGGAAGTCCCGGATCGTGTAGTGAAAGCCCGAGGTCAGCGAGGATTGCGCGCCTCGCAGCAGGTGGCCTACGCGTTGGCGGGCCAGGGTGTGGAAGAGGTTGTCGTTGCGGGCAGGTCTCCCCCAGTGTTTGGCCTTGTCGGCCTGGTCTTCGTCTTCCACTCGCAAGTTGGCGTAGCGGCGCAACTGACCGCGCACATGGGGTGAGGCGAACAGGTGGAACTGGATGCCCGCGCCCGTCGGGCAGTTGGCGTACAGCGAGATCAGCACTTCGGCCATGCGTTCATCTGCGCCCGACTGCGGCATGACCTCCAGCATGAAGCCCAGGCCATCGCGGTTGACGAAGATCTTTTCATCGGCGAGGTAGGCGGAGTAGGGCAGCCACGCGGCGAATTGCTCTGCCGGTGTGTCAGGCGGCGCGCCCAGGCCCATGGCTTCGAACAGGCCTGGGCGTGCGGGCCTGCGCACGGCGTGAGCCGCGTCCATGGCAACGCTGGCTGCTGTCGTGACCGTTGAGGTGGCTGTGGCTGAGGGGGTGGGCATGGCGCAACCTTTGAGGGAGGTTCAGTTGCTGGGGTCAAGGCTGTCGGTAGGCGGCAGCAGGGGCCCTGTGTCCGAGTTGTCCGGGGTGTATGGCGACAGGCGCTGCTGGCCTGCGGGCCGAATGGGCGATGTGCTCTGTTCTGGCGTGGCGGGTTTGACGGTGGCTCCCATCGGAGGTCGTATGGGCGCATAGGCGTCACGGATCTGGCGCTGTGCGTGGTCGATCAGCCATTGACCCGCATCAATCTGGACATAGACATAGCCCTGGTCGTAGAGGTCGCGGTCGGCGTCTTCCCAGGGCTTGAACCACAGCCGCAGGATCCGGGCCGATGAGCGCAGTGGCAGCGCCAGGCTGGGGGGCTGCGCCAAGGGTAGGGCAGTGGCTTTGGCGGATGCCACCGCTGATGCCGGGCGAGGCTGTGGCGACCCGGGTGCAGGATTGGTGGCTGACTCGCCATGGGATTTGGTGGCCATGCGGCGCTTGGCCACCTGGGCGGGCAGGTTGTCCTGCACGGCGTTGGCATAGGTGCCCGATACCGACGTGCAAGTCACCCCGTCCGGGGCTTTGCAGGCGTAATCGGAGCTGCCGCCCAGGCCGGAGAGGTTCATGCAACCCGACAAGCTCAGCAGCAGGCAAACCAGAAGCCAGATCGGGCGTACGGGGTGGGCGCGGGCAGTGAGGTGACCAGGGGCGTTCATGGCTGAACCTCCAGAGTGGACGGTTTCAGGCGGGCCTGGATCACCTGGTGATCGACGTAGCCTTCGGTGCGGCTGCCATCTGCCCAGATCAGGGTGGGCGTGGCTTGAACACCCAGGCGCTGCGCCAAAGCCAGGTTGCGGGCCACGGGGTGATCGCATCGCCCTGGGGCATTGATCACGGAGGTATCGCCCTGCACCATGTAGCGCTGCCAGGCTTGAGCCCGATCCTGGGCGCACCAGAGGGCGATGGGCTTGGCCTCACCCTGAAAGGGCAGGATGAAGGTGTAGACCGTGACGTTGTCGATCCGGGCCAGCTCCGGTTCCAGTTGTTTGCAATAGCCACAGCCCGGGTCGCTGAACACGGCGATCTGCCGCTGGCCGTTGCCCCGCACGGTCTTGATGGCGTCTGCCAGTGGCAGTTGGTCAAAGGCAATAGGGGCTGATGTTGGCGCCGATGTCGGTGCTGATGTTGTTGCAGGCGTAGCGGGTGCCATCGCGCCCTGCCTGGCCGCCAGGGCCAGCCGTGGCCCGGTGATGTCGGTCATGGTTTGTGTGTCAAAGACATGGCCGAACACGAAGTAGCGCGGCTGGCGGGCCGACACATAGGCCACGTTCCCATTCATCCAGACTTCGTACAGCCCGCCAATGGGCGAAGGCAGCACCTGGGTGAAGCGTGTGCTGGGGTTGGCCTTCCTGAGTGCGACCAGGAGGCGGGCCTCTTCTGATGGTGGAGTGCCCGCCCAGGCGATGCCATTGACCAGCATCGTGAACAGAGCCCAGATCAGCATCACGGGCTGAAGCCTGCCTCGCAGAGGCGGGCGCATGTCAGTAGTTGTCATCATTGGCGGCTTTCAGGTAGCGGTCTTCGCGGGCGGGCTCAGCCGAGCGCACCAGCGTGCTGGAGGGGGTGCCACCGGTACTGGTGTAGGCGTTGGCCGACATCGGTACGTCGATGCGCACGCCCTTGGTGATCACTACATCGACTTCGCGGCTGGCATCGATTTCGATCACCGGAAACGTGTTCTCGGCGAGCTTGATGTAGTACTGGGCCAGGCGGTCCAGGGCTTTGCCCACACCGGTGCCGATGCCTGCGCGGTAGGCGTCACTGCCGCTGCCACCGCTGCTGGCGATCGTGCCCAGGGCAGAGGTGCTGTAGGTGGTCGATGAAGTCGCCAGGCCCTGACCGATGCCGCTGACCACGCCTGCCAGCAGTGCATTGGCCAGCATCTGGCCTTGTTTGGTGACCAGCCGCCCGCGCATGCCCACCTTGCCGTCTTCGCCATAGACGCTGCCCTGGATCTTGACTTCCAGCGTGGCGCCGTCCGGGCGGACACAGGACAGGTTCTCGGTGCGCAGGTAGGCGCGCTCCGAGCTGATGTCGCCGTAGCCTGCCGCGATCACGAAGCAGTCGCGGTATTCCCCCCGAAAACGGTTGGGCAGGACGGAGTTGTCCGAGAGCCGGATCAGGACAGGATGCGGGTTGGATTGAGCCTGCCCGCCCGTGGGGGCATCCAGGCCACCAAGCAGGGTGCCGCGCGTGAAGCTGACGGGCAGGAAGGTCGAGACGGTTCGGGTGTCGGCCGTTGACGGTGATCCGGGCGTGGCATTGTTTGTGGTGCTTGCCGTGGTGCCTGTTGCAGCGGCCTTGGCCGTTTCACGGTCCACCAGAGAAATGCGGGTCAACACCGGGGCATTGAGAGGCATGTCCTGCGGTGCAATGCCCGGATCACCGAGGGGCAAGGTGCCTGCGGGCGATGTGCCGAGTGGCAGCGGTGGGGGGATGTTGACGCTCTGCCCCGGAAGCTTTGCCAGAGGAGGCGCGGTGGACGCCGGAGGTGGTGGAAGGGGCAGGCTGGATGCCGGTGGCATCGTTGGGGGAGCGGGTGTACTTGACGCCGCCGCAGTGTTAGGTGCCGAGGGCATGCTGGCAGCCTGGCTGGCCGAGGTGAGTTTTTGCTCCAGTTCGGCAAAGCGCTGCATGGTGCGGGCCTCGAAAGCCTGCCGGTCCTTGTTGAGCCGGTTCTGCTCATCGCGCTCGTTCTCGTATTGCGCCAGCTTGCGCCCTGCGGTGCCCACCCACTGGTCTACCGGGTTGACCTGTTGTCCTGGTGGCATCACCCCGATGTTGGTGACCGTGGCAGGCTGCGTGCTGCCGTTGTTCTTGGCGTCTGTGGTGGGCGAGCGCGTGTCGGTGAGGGCGAAGATCAGCCACAGCAGGCCGACGCCACACACCAGGATGGCTGCCAGGGTGACGTACTGGCGCTGCCGTGCAGACAGCCTTTGAAGGGCACTGCCCATGGCCCCCTTGATGCGGTCTGGCAACCCGGTGACGCGGCCGTTGGCTGCTTGGTCGAAAGGCGTGTTCATCGCATGGCCTCCTGCCGGATCACGAACACATTCGTGGTTTCTCCGGGTTGCAGGTTGTGGTTCTCGATGGACACGCCCATGACTTGGGCGCCTTCGCGGTCAAATTCCTGCTCGGCCAGCACCATCAAGGTCGGGCTGATGTTTTGCAGCAGGTATTTCTCGCCGACCAGGCCTCGCCCTTCGTAGCGGCGCATCAGGGACAGCCTCGCTTCAAGCCACAGGGGAACGAGGCGGTTGACCTCCTCGACCCGCACGTCGGGAGGCACCCGGTCCGAGGCCATCGCCACCAGCAAGGCCTTCATGGCACGGATGTGGTTAGCTGAAGTTCCCGACGGACTTGGGTTTGTGTTGTTCGGCGTCAGCAGCCTGGCACTGGGGTCCCGGATGACGATGGTGTCTGCGGGGGTGTCCGAGCGATGCAGCAGCAGCGTGTAGGTGGCCTGGGTGCTGGAGACAAACAGATTGATGGGCTTGCTGGACTTGCCCACGGGTCGGATGTAGACCTCGCCCTTGTCCTTGTCGCATTCGAGGACCAATTCACCCGTGGGGTTGATGGCCGGACTGTTCTGAATATTGGTGCCGGGGAGAGGGGCGCCGTTGGCCAGGGAACTGGTTAATGGCGTGGCCGCTGACGTGCTGGCGCAGTTGCTCGAATAAATGTTGCCGAACACATCGGTGATGGGCGCGCCATCGATGCGGATGCGTGTGGGCTCCTTGATCGACACCATGGCTTCAACGGAGACACCGTCGCGGGCTTCGACCAACTGGAGCGCCCTGACGGGGCTTGGTGCCGTTGCCATCCCAACGGCTGTCGCCGTGGCCACCAGCAGGCTTGCCAGCGCCGTGGAGGGCTGCTGGCGTGGCTTGAGATCAGCTCGCATTGGGAACCTCCTTGAAGGTCTTGAGGTGCATGCGTGCCCCGTTGAAACTGAACTCGATCAGGTAGGCCTTGAGGTCGTTGGCGGTCTCAAAGCCATTGACCAGGGTGCGCAGGCGGCCACGCACCACCACGCTCTGCTTGTCCTCGCTGGGCACCAACTGCTGCGGCATGAACATCGTGCTGGCGTTGATGCGCTTGAGCCTTTCGGCCTCGACCTCCTGCCGGGTCTTGAGTGCGCCGTACTGGTCGGGCTCCACATAGCCGAGCAGGATGTTTTTCTTCCAGTCGATCGATGAGGGCGTGACGTCCAGCACCAGCCAGGCCATGAAGCCACCCATCTGCTCCAGGTATTCGCCACTGGCCTTGTCTCGGCTGACCCAGAAGGTCTTGTCGATCGTGGGTGGCACGACCACCGTGCGAACGGTGCCAATCAGGTTGAGGATGACGAGCAGCGCGACAACATGACCTGAAGCCAGGACGCCCACCGCAAGCCCCAGGCTGCGGTTGCGGCGGCGCATCTCCTTGATGTCGCTGTTGAGTCGCTCGAAGTCCATGGCGTGCTCCAGACTCAGCCGACCATGCGGCGGATGTGCGAGGGCGGGGTGGCGCGCATCGCGGTCATGGGGCTGGGCGGCAGGTGCCAGTACAGCCAGTGCATCGCGAAGGCCTGGTGCTTGTCGGCCTTGATGCGGGCGATCCAGCGCGACAGGAAGATCCCCGCACCTGCGCAGGCCGCAAAGGCCAGCTTGGTGCCAGACAGGTAGCCGACAAAGAAAAAGAAGATCACCGGGGCGGCCACATCGATGTCCCAGAAGCCGATCTTCCAGGGGTCATCCAGGCGACGAGGGATGTAGGTGTCGGCTTGCATATCAGGCTCCTGCAGGTTCGAGCTGAGCTCAGACGACCGCGCCCATGATGGCGCCCGCGATCACCAGGCCTACCGCACCGAAGATGGCCAGCCCCACGTAGAACAGCACCGGCCCGAAATTGCGCAGGGCCGACAGCGAGATCAGGGCGACCACGAAACCGACGAAGCCGACCAGGGCCTTGACGCTGGGGCCCAACGCGGAGATCTGGGCGAGGGCGGATGTCAGCGGCCCGGTGATGCCAGTGAAGGCCACCAGGTCAAGGGCAAAGCCCGGCATGGACAGGCCCAAGCCCAGGGCGAGCATGGCCAGCGCCGAGGCCACACGCCAGCGCTTGTGTGTGGGCTTGTCGGCGACTCGGCCACTGGATTGGTGGCTTTGCTGGCCGTCCAAATGGACTGAGGGGCGAGCAGGCGTGAAGGGATGGATGATGGCTGTGCGCATGGGAATCTCCTGGCTGGGTTGCGCGTCAAGGCCTGACGCAGGCGGGGGCGATCCTGCGAACGTGCGGGCACGCTTCAGGAGGGGGATGCGGTGGGCGAACGGGCTCACGGGGGAGGGCCATTGGTGTGTCATGGCACCCCCTCGGATGAGGCTGTGAAAACGACCTCAACACGACGATTGCGCGCACGGCCCTCGGGCGTGTCGTTGCTGGCGACGTAGCAGCACAAGCCCCGGGCATCGATGCGCATGTCATTGGTCTGCCCGGGACTGATGCGCTTGATGTGATCTCGAACAGCGCCAGCCCGTGCCAGCGCGATGGCCTGATTGGGCGCATCGGGGCCGACGTTGTCGGTGCGTCCTACGATGAGTACACGCTCGGCACGTCCCAGCGCTCTGGCTGCGTTGTTCAGCAAGGTCCGATGTGCAGGTGTCAGCACCGCGCTGTCGGTTGCAAACTCCAGGACCAACACCTGAGGCTTGCGCAGCGGGGCAGGCGTGGTCATTTGAGCTGGCGCGACGGATTCAAGGGCGCGGACATTGCCTTGCATCGACGGCTGTGTCTGCGGATCTGCGACGGCCACCGCCAGTGTCTTGGGTGTGGTGGTCGGACAGGCAGGCTCGACGCACTGGGCAAAGTACGCATCGCGACCACGTTCAAGCTGCGCGATGTGTGAGGCGTTCGGTTGGGCTTGCGGTGTCTCGATTGCATGGTCTTGTTTGGCAGGCAAGGTGCAAGACGAGAATGCAAACAGAATCACCGCTGCCGAGGCGCTGGTCATGGCGATGTCCTGTACGCGTGTCATGGCGACACCCGAGCGGCAAGGATGAACAGGGGCAGCTTTGCGTCTGCGGGCCCTTGCGGCCGTACTGCGGTTGCCTGTGCGGACCGGATTGCCGAGGCGGGCAACTGCCGATAGACCTTCCAGGCGTAGCGCCTGCGCGCTTTCTGGCAGGCGTCACCCTTGAGTTGGGTGCAGGCGGCGTTGTAGGCTCCCACACCGTCCCAGCTGAGGCCTTGCTTGGCCAGGGTTTGAGCGAGCAGCCAGGCGCCCACGTGGATGTTGGTGCAGGGGCTGTACAGGTCGCGCTCGGAGATGCCGAACCGCGCCAACGCAGGCAGGTTCGAACTGTTGATCTGCATCAGCCCGATGTCATAGCTACCTGTGCGTTGCCGGTGGCTGAGGTTGAGTGCTTTGGGATTGAGATGAGACTCAACCTTGGCAACGGCATACAGCAGTTGTGATGAAACGCCATACCGCTGAGCCGCCTCGTCCCAGCAAGCCAGGGCGTGTGTCGGCACGCTCAGCAGCGCAAGACATCCAGACAAGAGACCCCATTGCATGGCGCACTCCCAACAAGACCGATGTGGCCGCCAATGCACGTTGCATGGCGGGACGGACGGGGTGAGACCGGCACGATGCCGATCAAGGTCTTGTTCAGGTCAGCCGCGGCTGGAGGGCCTTGGCGTGGTCAGGGCACGTGAATCGCTTGGAGATTCTTCATGCCATGTGCAGGTCAGAGCGCTGGGGGGCCGATGGCGTCAGCGTGTCTGTGAGGTGTGTTCTGCTCGAAAGCGCTGGGCCATGTTGACCCGAGCTTGTTGCAGGACGAGGGCACCCGTCTCATCCGACAACCGACACAGCGCCACGCAGGCGGTGGTCAAGTGGTCGAGTTGAAACTTCGGGTTGGGGTGCCGGTTGGCAGGTGAGCGCTGTAACTCAAGGAGCAGGTCGTACTGCGGTCGCCACATGGCCTCCCGACGACGAGGCGTGTTGGGCGAGCGGGCCACAAGGTCGGTACCGAGGAAGCCGAAAATCTGTCTTGCTGCGTCGGGGCCGGCGAAGGTCAGGGAGACGCAGGCGCTGATCAGGTCAGGGAATCGAAAGATCGGGCCGATGTTGAGATCGGACTTGAGTACGCCATAGAGCCAGACATGCTCTTCAAGCCACAGCCGTGTTTCGATGACGTCAGGAGGCTGAAGCTTGTTGATCTGGGCGGTCTTGGTGGGCAGTGCTGCGGTGAGCATGGCTCGTACCTCTGTTGTCTGCTGCAGTGTTTGCTCTGGAGAGCGCGTGATTGAAGCTTAGGTGCCAGGGGTGCCTTCGTCGCGTGTGAATGAGAGCTTTGAGCAGGGGGTTTTGACATCAGGGGGCACTGGCACAGGGGGGCGCAACTGCGTTGATGGGGGCTTGACATTGTTTGATGATTCAATCACCATTGAAATATGGAAGAGCAAAACGTCGTTAAATCCCTCGCCGCATTGGCCCAGCCCGTGCGTTTGCGTGTCTTTCGCGCCTTGGTTGTCGCAGGGCCGCAAGGACTCACGCCCGGGGATTTGGCGGCGCAGTTGGAGGTGGCCGCCACCACACTGTCCTTCCACCTTAAAGAGTTGATGTACGCCGATCTGGTTAGCCAGGAGCGCGATGGACGTCACCTGATCTACCGCGCGGCCTTTGAGCACATGGATGACCTGCTCGGCTATCTGACCGAACACTGCTGCCAGGGTAAGCCCTGCGCGCCCACGCCCGCCACCCCATCTGGCAAGGTCACGCGCAAGCGGGCCTGCACCACCTGCTGAAAGAGCTTTCCATGAAACGTTTTCATGTCCATGTGCATGTCACCGATCTGGCCAGGAACGTTGACTTCTATTCCAAGATGTTCGGCACCCAGCCAGCCCGGCTCGAAGCAGACTACGCCAAGTGGATGCTCGATGAACCCGCTGTCAACTTCGCGATTTCAACGCGCGGACACGGCCATACCGGCGTTGATCACCTGGGCATCCAGGTTGACACCGAAGCCGACCTGCAGGCCATGAAGGCCCAGGCTCAGGCCGCCGACCTGTCACTGATTGACGAAGGGGCCACCACTTGCTGCTACGCCCAAAGCGACAAGCATTGGATCGTCGATCCCCAGGGCCTGCCCTGGGAGCACTTCCAGACGCTGGGCAGCATCCCTGTGTTTCGTGAAGGCGAGCCGGTGCAGGCTGAATCAGCCAGCGCTTGCTGCACGCCCAAGGTCACGGGCAAGCCGATTGGCATCCCGGTCAAATCTTCGTGCTGCTGAGGCCAAACATGAACGATAAGTTGTTGAATGTTCTGTTCATTTGCACAGGTAACTCGGCCCGCTCCATCTTGGCAGAGGGCATCCTCAATGCCATGGGCGGTAACCGTTTCAAGGCGTATTCGGCAGGTAGCCACCCTAGAGGGGAGGTGCATCCGATGGCGCTTGACGTGCTCCAACGGCTGGGCATGGCTCAAGACGGCTTTCGCAGCAAGAGCTGGGACGAGTTCGCTTCGCCCGATGCGCCCGTGATGAACTTTGTCTTCACCGTTTGCGACAACGCCGCTGGCGAGATCTGCCCGGTTTGGCCGGGGCAACCACTGACGGCGCATTGGGGTGTTTATGACCCTGCAGCCATGGATGGCAGTGACGACAAGCGGCGTCAGGCCTTCAATGACGTTGCGCAGATCCTCAAGCGCCGTATCGAGTTGATGCTGGCCTTGCCTCCGCACAGTCTGCATGCCTTGTCCATCCAGGCCCAACTCAACGCCATTGGCAAAATTTGAAGCCCACCATGACCACCCACGTTCTGATCCTTTGCACGCATAACTCCGCCCGCAGCGTGCTCTCCGAAGGCATGCTCAATCACCTTGCCGCCAAGTTGGGCAAAGACGTCAAGGCACACAGTGCAGGCAGCGCGCCCAGCGGCCGCCTGAATCCCTTCGCCATCGAAGCCCTGAACAACGCGGGTATCGACACATCGGCCTACCGCAGCAAAAGCTGGGACGAGTTCAGCACCGACGGCGCACCGCCCCTGTCCATCGTCATCACGGTGTGCGACAGCGCGGCTGCCGAGACTTGCCCGGTGTTCTTTGGTGGCAAGGGGCAGCCTGTCAAGGTGCACTGGGGCTACCCCGATCCGTCTAACGCCGAGGGCGGGGACGAAGGCAAGCGCCGTGCGTTCGAGCTGACGCGCCAGGCCATTGGCTACAAGATGCTGCAGTTGCTGGCTTTGCCGCTGGACACCATGGATCAGGGTGCCTTGCTGGTGGCCCTCAACGACATTGCCCGCAGCTGAGGACATTGACGATGAACACCACCACTGCCGCCCTGGCACCGCGCCAACCGGCCCCCGAGCCCATGAGCGTCTTCGAACGCTACCTGACTGTGTGGGTCTTTCTGTGCATCGTGATCGGCATTGTGCTGGGCCAGGTGCTGCCCGGGGTCTTTCAGACCATCGGCCATATGGAAGTCGCCAAGGTCAACCTGCCTGTGGGCCTGCTCATCTGGGTGATGATCATCCCGATGCTGGTCAAGGTGGACTTTGGCAGCCTGTCGCAGGTCAAGCAGCACTGGAAGGGCATCGGCGTGACCCTGTTTGTCAACTGGGCGGTCAAACCCTTCTCGATGGCGTTGCTGGGCTGGCTCTTCGTGCGCCACCTGTTTGCGCCTTACCTTCCTGCTGGTCAACTCGACAGCTACATCGCGGGCTTGATCTTGCTGGCCGCCGCACCCTGTACGGCCATGGTGTTTGTGTGGAGCCGCCTGACCGGTGGCAACCCCCTGTTCACCCTGTCGCAAGTGGCACTGAATGACAGCATCATGGTGTTTGCGTTTGCCCCCATCGTGGCGCTGTTGCTGGGCCTGTCGTCCATCGTCGTGCCCTGGGACACCCTGGTGACCTCGGTGGTGCTGTACATCGTGATCCCGGTGGCCTTGGCCCAGATGTTGCGCAAGGCACTGCTCCAGCGCGGCCAGGCGGCCTTTGATGCGGCATTGGCCAAGATCGGCCCGTGGTCTATCACCGCCTTGCTGGCCACACTGGTGCTGCTTTTTGCCTTCCAGGGTGAAGCCATCATCAAGCAGCCCCTGGTGATTGCCATGTTGGCGGTGCCCATCCTGATCCAGGTCTTCTTCAACTCGGCACTGGCTTACTGGCTCAACCGCCGCGTGGGTGAATCGCATGAGGTGGCCTGCCCATCGGCCTTGATCGGCGCCAGCAACTTCTTCGAGCTGGCCGTGGCCGCCGCCATCAGCCTGTTCGGCTTCGAGTCGGGCGCGGCACTCGCCACCGTGGTGGGCGTGCTGATCGAGGTGCCCGTGATGCTGCTGGTGGTCCGTGTGGTCAACCAGAGCAAGGGCTGGTACGAGCAAGGGCAATGCAGAGCATGAGCACCGTCACGATCTTTCACAACCCAATGTGCGGCACCTCCCGCAACACCCTGGCTTTGATTCGCAATGCGGGTATTGAGCCACAGGTGATCCACTATCTGGAAACGCCACCGAGCCGTGACGAACTGGTCCGGCTGATTGCCGCTTGCGGCAAGTCAGTGCGTGAGGTCCTGCGCAGCAAGGGCGAGGTCTATGACGAACTCAAACTGGATGACACCAAGTGGACGGACGACGAGTTGCTGGACTTCATGATCGCGCACCCGATCCTGATCAACAGGCCCATCGTGGTCACGCCCATGGGTACGCGGCTGTGTCGTCCTTCCGAGTCGGTGCTGGACATCCTGGCGCAAGCCCAGCAAGGCCCCTTCACGAAAGAAGATGGTGAAGTGGTGATCGATGAACAGGGGCGTCGCCTTGTCTGAACAATCCGATTTATTGGCGGATCTGCCGCAGGTGGCGGCCGAGCACTTTCAGGTGCCGGACCTGCCCCGTCTGCGTTCGACGCAACCCTCGACGCACGCGCCGCGCTTTTTGCTGCTGTACGGTTCTTTGCGGCAGCGCTCTTTCAGCCGCCTGGTGGTCGAAGAGTCAGCGCGCTTGCTGCAGGCCATGGGGGCCGACGTGAAGATATTCAATCCCAGCGGCTTGCCGTTGCCGGATGATGCGCCAGACACCCACCCCAAGGTCGTCGAGTTGCGTGAGTTGACAAACTGGTCCGAAGGCATGGTGTGGTGCTCGCCTGAGCGCCATGGCGCGATGACCGGCATCATGAAAGCGCAGATTGACTGGATCCCCTTGAACAGCGGTGCCGTTCGCCCCACGCAAGGCAAGACCCTGGCGGTCATGCAGGTCAGCGGCGGCTCGCAGTCGTTCAATGCGGTCAACCAGATGCGGGTGCTCGGGCGCTGGATGCGGATGATCACAATCCCCAACCAGTCCTCGGTGGCCAAGGCCTTTTTGGAGTTTGATGAGCACGACCGCATGAAGCCCTCCAGCTACCACGACCGTGTGGTGGATGTGCTGGAAGAGTTGGTCAAGTTCACCTTGCTCACGCGTGACGTCGCGCCTTATCTGGTGGACCGCTACAGCGAGCGCAAGGAAAGCGCAGAAGCTTTGATGAAGCGCGTCAACCAGGCGGCGATCTGAATGATGACAGCCGTGCAAGAGCTGCCTTGTCTGTTGGTCGCGTGGCATGCCCACGAGCGGGAGTTGCGGGGCTGGTTGATCAAGCATGTTGAAAATCAGGAGACGGCGCATGACCTGCTGCAAGACGTCTTCATGAAGGCCCTGCGCCAGGGACAGGGTTTTTGTGACATCGCCAATGCCCGAGCCTGGCTGTACGAGGTTGCACGCAATGCCGTGACCGACCACATGCGTCGTCGCCGTGAGTGGGTGGAGCTGCCCGATGACTTGCCCGCTGCACAAGACGATGCTGTGCCTGCGGTGGATAGTCTGGCATCTTGCTTGCCCCGCGTCCTGGGTGAGTTGAGTGACGAAGACCGGGATGCCATCACCGAGTGCGACCTCAATGGCATGAGCCAGGAAGACTACGCCCGCAAGCTGGGCTTGAGTTTGCCCGGCGCCAAATCGCGTATCCAGCGGGCCCGCAAACGGCTGAGGGCGCAGTTGACGCAATCCTGCCAGGTGACGCTGGACCCGCAGGGGCAAGTCTGCTGTTTTGTGCCTCGTACCTGATGCTTTTCCATTTGACGCCTGCATCTTTTTGACAGCATGTGCGTCTTCTTGACTGACAGGCTTGACCTGATGACCTAGAAGATCACACTGCTGCCATGAACACCACTGCATCCCCCGCGCCCCAGGCGACGCCCTTGATTCGTTGGCTGGTGGGCCTGGCCCTGGTGGCCCCCATTTGGTTTTGGGCCTACGGACACCTCACGGACTTCGCCGACGCGGTCTTGAGCCTGACTGGGCTGACACGCCAAAGCGCCCTGGGCGAGGCCCTGCATTTCTTCTTTTTTGATACGCCCAAGGTCTTGCTCCTGCTGACGGGCATCGTGTTCGTCATGGGCATCGTGCAGACCTTCTTTGCCCCGGAGCGCACCCGCGCCTTGCTGGCGGGCAAGCGAACGGGTGTCGGCAATGTGCTGGCGGCCCTGTTGGGCATCGTCACCCCGTTCTGTTCATGCTCGGCCGTGCCCTTGTTCATTGGCTTGCTCTCGGCGGGTGTGCCGTTGGGCATCACCTTCTCGTTTCTGATCTCGGCGCCCATGGTCAACGAGGTGGCGTTGACGCTCCTGTTTGGCATGTTCGGCTGGAAGGTGGCGGGCCTCTACCTGGGGATGGGCTTGCTGGTGGCCATCGTCTCAGGTCTGGTGATCGGCCGCCTGCACATGGAAAATCACCTGGAGGACTGGGTGCAGGTCATTGCGCGGGGTGAAGCCGTTCACGTGCAGGAAGAACGCCTGAACTGGGTGCAGCGCTTCGAGGCGGGCTGGGGGCATGTGCGCGAGATTGTGGGCAAGGTCTGGCCCTATGTGATCGTGGGTATCGCGCTGGGCGCCGGCATCCACGGTTATGTGCCTGAAGATTTCATGGCCTCCATCATGGGACGCGAGGCTTGGTGGTCGGTGCCGGTCGCAGTCTTGCTGGGTGTGCCCATGTACACGAACGCAGCGGGTGTCATCCCCATCGTGGAAGCGCTGATCGGCAAGGGGGCCGCCCTGGGCACCGTGCTGGCGTTCATGATGAGCGTGATCGCCTTGTCCGCACCTGAAATGATCATTTTGCGCAAGGCCCTCAAGCCCCGCCTGATTGCCACCTTTGTCGGCATCGTCGCCTTGGGCATCTTGCTGGTGGGCTATGTATTCAACCTGGTTCTGTGAACCGCCATCCTCAAGGACAACACCATGAAAGACATCAAGGTTCTGGGCTCCGGCTGTGCCAACTGCAAGACCACCATCGCGCTGATCGAGCAAATTGCCCATGAGAAGGGCGAGGAGATCAAGATGGACAAGGTGCAAGACATGCGGGCCATCATCGGCTATGGCGTCATGTCCACCCCAGGCGTGGTCATCGATGGCAAGGTGGTGCACGCGGGTGGCGTGCCCAGCCGTGACAAGATTGCGCAGTGGTTCGCATGAGCGCCCCGGCCACGAGCAAGCTCACGTTTGACGTGGTGTCGGTGCGGCTGAGCGCGCATGCCAGTCAGGCCCAATGCAAGCAAGCCACCATCTCACTGGACACCGACTTGGCTGGCAACGCCCAGGCCTTCAACCCGGCGGAGTTGTTGCTGGCGGCTTTGTCTGCTTGCATGCTCAAGAGCATCGAGCGGGTCATGCCCATCTTGAAGTTTGAACTGCGGGGTGTCGAGGTGCGTGTGCATGGCGTGCGTCAGGACGTGCCGCCCCGTATGGAATCGATCACCTACGAGATCGTGGTCGATACAGACGAGCCCGATCGCAGGCTGGCCTTGCTGCACGAAAACGTCAAGAAGTACGGAACGGTGTTCAATACTGTGGCGCCGGGCACCGAACTGTCGGGCGTGTTGCGTCGCAAAGACGCGGCCATGGCATGAGCGTTGAATGATGAATACCACTGCGCTGCCCTTGAACACCGCCGAAGCACTCAACCTGGGGTGCTATTGCCGCACGCTGAGCACCGACAAGTTGCAAGGTCAGTTGGAGAAAGACGCCAGCTTGGCGGGCATGGCGCAAGACATCGCCCGCACGCGCCCGCACCTGTTTTCCTCCACCGTGGTCTTTCTGTCCCAGCCGGTTGTCGAGCAGATGCGGTTGGCCGTGCAAGCGCTGGAGCGCGTCATGGCGCAACCTGCGTACCAGTCCCAGGCGTTGGCGCGCGCACCGGCCATCGCCCGACATGACTTCGGTCCCCTGGGCATGTTCATGGGCTATGACTTCCACCTCGGGGCGCTCGGGCCCAGGCTCATCGAGGTCAATACCAATGCGGGTGGCGCCATGCTCAATGCGGCACTGTCCCGAGCCCAGCAATCGTGCTGCGAGGTCATGAACTGGGCATTTCAGCCTGACCCCACGCTGGTAGGTTTGGAAGATGCGTTCTTTGAGATGTTCACCAGCGAATGGCGCAGCCAGCGGGGCGACGCGCCCATGGGCCTGGTGATCATCGTGGACGACGATCCCGCCGCTCAGTACCTGGCGCCCGAGTTCGAGCTATGCCGCCAGATGCTGAAACAGCGCGGCCTGGATGCCCGGATCGTGGCGCCCGAAGCCCTTGAATGGCGCGATGGTCAGTTGCGGGTTGATGGCAGCGTGGTCGGCATGGTCTACAACCGGCTCACCGATTTCTACCTGGCCGAGCCTGCGCACGGCGCTTTGAAAAGTGCCTATGAAGCCGGCGCCGTGGTGATGAGCCCGCACCCGCGTGCACATGCTTTGCACGCCGAGAAGCGCAACTTGGTCGCCCTCAGCGACACGGCGCTGCTGGCAGCATGGGGCGTGAGCGAGGCCGATCGTGCGCTGCTGGCGGCGGTGGTGCCACCCACCGTGCAGGTCACGCCCGAGCGGGCTGAGGAACTTTGGGCGCAACGCCGCCAGTGGTTCTTCAAGCCCGAATCGGGCTATGGTGGCAAGGCCGTCTACCGCGGCGACAAGCTGACGCGCCGCGTCTGGCAGGACATCACCTCGGGCGGTTTCGTGGCGCAGGCGATGGTGCCGCCCAGCGGGCGCCTGATCGAGGTAGACGGCGTGCAGACCGACCTCAAGTTCGACATCCGGGCCTACGCTTACGCAGGGCAGGTGCAGCTCCTGGCTGCGCGCATGTACACCGGGCAGACCACCAACTTCCGCACGCCCGGTGGTGGGTTTGCGCCTGTCGTCATCGTGCCTTAGGAAATAGCCATGTGTGAACTCCTGGCCATGTCCAGTTCGCGACCAAGCCACCTGACGTTTTCACTTCAGGCCTTGACCGAGCACTCGGTGCACGGCAGTCGAGATGGGTGGGGCGCAGCGTTCTACGCGGGGCGCGATGTGGCGTTGTTTCGGGAACCGGGGGCTGCCAGTGGCAGTGCTTTGGTCGATTTTTTGCAGACCCAGGGACCCAGCACGACGCTGGCCATCTCCCACATCCGGCACGCAACGATGGGCGAGGTGGCACTGGCCAACACCCAGCCGTTTGTGCGAGAGGTGATGGGGCGGATGCACGCGTTCGCCCACAACGGCAATTTGCCCGGCGTTCAGCATCACCCCGGTCTGACCCTGGGTCGGTACCGGCCCCTAGGCAACACTGATTCTGAACATGCATTTTGTGTGTTGCTGGACCGAATCCATGAACTGTGGACCACCACCGAGGTGCCCACGCTGGATGCACGGCTGAGTGTGATCTCAGCCTTTGCAAGCGAACTGCGTCAACTGGGTCCAGCCAATTTTTTCTACGCAGACAGTGATGTCCTGTTTGCCCATGGTGACCGTCGGCTGCAGGCAGAGGACGGGCGCACGCGATCGCCTGGACTGTGGGTGCTGGAGCGCCGATGCGAGGATAGCGACAAGGCGCTGCATGCCGATGGCATATCGGTCGATCCCGGGTTTCAGGACCTCGTGCTGATCGCGAGTGTCGCCTTGACTGATGGGCCTTGGAGGGCCTTTGCTGAAGGGGAACTGGTGGCCATAACAATGGGCACGGTGCTCAAATCGGTCAGCCTTGATGAACCTCCACGGGCATGATTAACTGCGTGGTGGCCGTTACCACATCAACGTCGATTCTTTTGGTGTTTGACTACTCAAGGAGTGAACATGAGCCAAGCTGAAGTTGTGATCTGCCATCCCGTCCGTACCGCCATCGGTACTTATGGCGGAGCCCTCAAGGATGTCGCTGCCCCTGATCTGGGTGCCGCCGTTATCCGGGAGAGCCTCCAACGCTCGGGCCTGCCCGCCGACCAGATCGCATCGCTCATCATGGGCAATGTGATCCAGGCGGGTGTGAAGATGAACCCGGCTCGGCAAGCGGGCATCGGTGCTGGCTTGCCCGTCGAGGTGCCTGCGATGACCGTGAACCGGGTCTGTGGTTCCGGTGCCCAGGCCATTGCCAGTGCCGCACTGGAGATCTGGTCAGGCATGAGCCAGGTCGCCCTGGCCGGTGGCATGGAAAACATGGACCGTGCGCCCTACCTGCTGCCGCAAGGCCGTTGGGGCGCGCGCATGGGTGACGCCACACTGTTCGACAGCATGCTGTACGACGGCCTGAACGATGCCTTCAGCGGCAAACATTCCGGTTGGCACACCGAAGACCTGGTGGCGCTCAAAAACATCAGCCGGGAAGACCAGGACCGCTGGGCCTTGCGCTCTCAACAACGGTTTTCAAAGGCCCAGGCCGATGGCCTGTTCGACGCCGAGATCGTGACCGTCGAAGTGCCTGGTCGCAAGGGCCCCACGCTGTTTGCCCGTGACGAACACAACCGCCCCGAGACCACGGCCGAATCCCTGGCCAAACTCAAGCCCGCTTTCCGCAAGGAAGGCACCATCACGGCGGGCAACGCGCCCGGCCTCAACACCGGGGCGGCGGCCATGATCATGGCCGAGCGCAACTGGGCCGAAAGCCATGGCTTGACGCCCATGGCGCGCCTGGTGAGTTACGGCGTGGGCGCGGTGGAACCCGGCATGTTCGGCCTGGGGCCTGTGCCTGCCGTACGCCAAGCCCTGAGCCGTGCCAATTGGTCGGTTGCGGATGTTCAGCGCGTCGAGATCAACGAGGCCTTTGCCGCCATTGCCCTGGCTTGCCTGCGCGAGTTGGGCCTGTCAGAAGACATCGTCAACGTCGAGGGGGGCGCCATCGCCCACGGTCATCCGATTGGCGCCAGCGGCGCGGTGCTGACTACCCGCCTGCTCCATTCGATGAAGCGCGATGGCCTCAAGCGGGGCGTGGTGACCTTGTGCATCGGCGGTGGCCAAGGCATCGCCCTGGCGCTGGAATGCATCTGAAGGAGTTGATGATGGAATCACCTGTTCACCACCTGTCGGACTTATTTGCCCAGTTGGGGCTCCCTTCGGATGCCCGGGGGATAGGCGACTTCATTCGCGAGCACAGCCCTTTGCCCGCTGGTGTGTCCTTGCCAGACGCCAGCTTTTGGACTGCCAGTCAAGCGCAGTTCCTTCGGGATCAGTTGCAAGCGGATGCAGATTGGTCCGAAAAAATCGACCAACTGGCGACCATGCTGGCAGGTTGATCTGTGACGGTGCCCTGTCATCCCGATAAGGGTGCGCGCGGGCGCAGAGCTGGTTTGGGCGCTGCGTCGCGCATCCTTTTCATGAATGGTGCGTCTTCTTGTATGACACCTGCTATCAAGGAGAGACGTCATGTGCATGGGATACGCCAAAGACATTGCCATCTGGGCCTGCGAAACAGAACTGAAGCGCCGTCAAGACGCTTTGATCCTCTGGGGAGAGGCCTTGCTTGAGCGCAACATTGATGGTGACGGACCGGATGCTCAAAGCAGGCATACGCCAAGCTCGAAAGAAGCAGACCATGGTTTGAAGGTGAACAAGACAGTGGCCATGGCATGACCGAAAAACTCTCGCTGCAGTTGGCGCTCGTCCTGCCAGGGGTGCCGGACGAACGGGATGCCTGTATCCAGCGATTGACGGATGTGTTGCAGGCACAAGGGCTGGAGAAAGTGCATGTGACCCAGCAGGATGGCAAGCCCCTGCTGTGCCTTCACTACGACCCTACGACCATCAGGCCGACTCAGGTGCGGGACATGGCGCAGGCAGCCGGTGCCCAGCTCAGCGCGAGGTACCAGCATGAGCTGATGCGCATCGACGGCATGGACTGCGCCACCTGTGCCACCGTGATTGAGCACGCCTTGCAGCGTCTGGAAGGCGTCGAAGAAGCGGCCGTCAGTTACGCGGCCGAACGAATGCGTCTGGAGTACGACACCCAGCGCGTGTCTCGCCAAGCCATCGTGCAGCGTCTCCAGGCACTGGGGTATAGCGTGCGGGAGCCTGAGCACGAAGAGACCTGGTTTGAGCAATACCGGGAGTTGATCGTGAGCGCCGCCGCGGGCGCGTTGCTGCTGGCCGGATGGCTGGTGGGCACGAGGCAAGGTGTGAGCACCCCACTCGTATCCGCCGGTTTGATGGGTGCATCGATGGTGATTGGCGGCTACTACGCCATGCGCGATGCCTGGCAAAGCATCCGAGAGCGGGTGCTGGACATTGACGTGCTGATGATCGTGGCGGCCATGGGCGCGGCGGCCCTGGGGCAATGGGCGGAAGGGGCGCTCCTGCTGGTGCTGTTCAGCCTGGGCCACGCCTTGGAACACCTGGCCATGGACCGCGCCCGCCATGCCATGGAGGCACTGGCCAACCTGGCACCCAAGACAGCCCTGGCTCTGCGTGATGGTGCGGAGCTGGAGTTGCCCGTAGAAAGCCTGCAGCGGGGTGACCAGGTGCTGGTCAAGCCAGGTCAGCGCATCGCGGCAGACGGCAAAGTGCTGGAAGGCGTCTCGGCCGTCAATCAGGCGGCCATCACCGGCGAGTCGATGCCGGTGGACAAGGCGGTCGATTCCCTGGTGTTTGCCGGGACCGTGAACGGTGAGGGCTTGCTGCGCGTCGAGGTGACCAAGCTGGCCAGGGACAGTTCACTGGCGCGCATGGTGCATCTGGTGGCCGAGGCGCAAACCGAGAAGTCGCCGACCCAGCGCTTCGTCTCACGGTTCGAGAAGGTCTTTGTGCCTTTGGTCCTGCTGGGCGTGGCGGCGCTGATCGTGATCCCACCCTTGCTGGGCATGCCCTTTGCCGAATCGTTCTACCGGGCCATGGCCGTGCTGGTGGCAGCCTCGCCGTGTGCCTTGGCCATTGCCACGCCTTCGGCCGTGCTGGCTGGCGTGGCCCGTGCCGCACGGGGCGGCGTGCTGATCAAGGGGGGCATGCATCTGGAGAACTTACGCAGCTTGTCGGTCATGGCGTTTGACAAGACAGGCACGATCACGACGGGCAAACCCAGCGTCACCGATGTGATCGCCCTCGATGGCAGCGAAGCTGATTTGCTGACCATGGCCGCGAGCATCGAAAGCCGCAGCGGGCATCCGTTGGCTCAGGCTGTGGTGCAGGCCGCACGCGCACGCCAGTTGGCCTGGCCCGAGGCCACCGATGTGCAGTCCGTCACCGGCAAAGGCATGCACGCGGTGGTGTCGTCCAGACCGGTGAGCATCGGCAACCTGCGCTTGTTTGAAGCCGAAGGGGTGCCCGATACCGTTCGCACGCAAGTGCTCGGCCTGGAAGCGCTTGGCAAAACCACCATGTTGGTGCGACGTGAGGGCACCTTTGTAGGTTTGCTCGCTTTGGCGGACACCCCGCGTCTCGGCATGCGCGACGTGTTCGCCCAGTTGGCGTCCTTGGGCATCCGCCAGACCGTCATGCTCACAGGGGACAACGAGCCTGTCGCGAAGGCAGTTGCGGCCTCCGTGGGCATCACAGATGTGCGCGCTGGCCTGCTGCCCGAGGACAAACTCAAGGTCATCGATGAGCTGATGCGTGACCACCAGCAAGTGGCCATGGTCGGGGATGGCGTGAACGACGCTCCCGCGATGGCTCGCGCTACCATCGGCATTGCCATGGGTGGCGCAGGCACCGACGTGGCCCTGGAAACCGCCGATGTGGCCCTGATGGGGGATGACCTGTCGAGGCTACCGTTTGCCATCGCACTGAGCCGTGCCTCGCGCAGCATCATCCAGCAAAATCTCTGGGCGGCATTTGGGGTCGTGGCGCTGCTCATCCCTGCCACCCTGTTGGGACTGGCGAGCATGGGTGTGGCTGTGTTGATTCACGAGGGTGCCACGGTCTTGGTGGTGCTCAACGCCTTGCGCCTATTGCGTTTCAGGGAGCCCAAAGCTGGACGGGCAGGGCAAACAGGCGCACAGTGATTCGGCTGTCGGCCCGTCGTTGCGCTGAAAATGCCGTCAAGAATTCAAACCAAGGATCATCGTCATGGAAATCAAAGTTCTAGGCTTGGGGTGCAGCAAGTGCCATATCACCATCGAGATGATCGAGCGGGAAGCCAAAGCTTGCGGCGTCGCCGTAGAGGTCATCAAAATCGAGAACCCGGACGAGATCAAGCGCCTGGGCGTCAAGGCCACGCCTGCCGTCATGATCGGTGACCTGATCGTGCACAGCGGTGGCTTGCCATCGCATGAAGCCGTGCAGTCCTGGCTCAAGCCGCAGCCCCACCATCAACCACTGGGCTTTCTGAGCCGTCCAACCAGGCATCTGTTCTTCACGGGCAAAGGTGGCGTCGGCAAGACCTCACTGTCCACCGCAACCGCGCTGACGCTGGCAGACGCGGGCAAAAAAGTCTTGCTGGTAAGCACGGACGCGGCGTCGAACCTCGATGAGATGCTCGGTATTGAGCTTCGCAACATCCCCACGCCCGTGCCTGGCGCGCCAGGGCTGTCGGTGCTCAACATCGACCCGGATGTGGCAGCTGAGACCTACCGCCAGCGTGTCCTGGCACAAATGGAGGCGCAAACCACCGAGGCTGAGCGGGCCACGGTGCGCGAGCAGTTGTCCGGCTCCTGCACAACCGAGATCGCATCCTTCGACGAGTTCTCAAACCTGCTGGCGGGTGACGCCGCCGACTACGACCACATCGTGTTTGACACGGCGCCAACAGGGCACACGCTTCGCCTGTTGAGCCTGCCCAAGGCCTGGAGCGGCTTTCTCAAGGACAACGACCGGGGCGCCTCCTGCCTGGGACCGCATTCGGGACTGAAGATGCAGGAAGTGCGTTTCAATGCGGCACTCACCGCCCTGTGCGACCCGGTGCTCACCACCATCGTGCTGGTGGCGCGTGCCGACCGCAGCGCGCTGGCCGAAGCGGCGCGCACCTCCGATGAGTTGCGCGCGCTGGGTTTGAACAACCAGCAGTTGGTGATCAACGGTGTGTTCAAGGCCACCGACCCGAATGATGGCGTCGCCCGCGCCATCGAGGCCCTGGGTCAACAAGCGCTGGACGCGATGCCCGAAGCCCTGCTGGCCTTGCCCCAAAGCACTGTGCCTTTGCGAGCGTTTGACACGGTGGGCCTGCCAGCCTTGCGCGCCTTGTTGACCGACTCGCCACCAGCCAACGGGCAAGCTCACTCATTGAACGATGAGTTGCCCCTCTCAACGGAACACATCGACAAACTGGTGGACGAGTTGGCTGCGACCGGGCGCGGCCTGATCATGGTGATGGGCAAAGGCGGCGTCGGCAAGACCACGATCGCAGCGGCGCTGGCCATCGGCCTGGTCAAGCGCGGGCATGCGGTTCACCTGAGCACCACCGACCCGGCTGCTCACCTGGCCATGACGCTCGATGGCGAATTGCCTGGCTTGCAAGTCGGGCGCATTGATCCCAAGGTGGAAACCCAGCGCTATATCGACAAGATCATGGCGACGCGTTCGCCTGGGCTGGACGAACAAGAGCGTGCGTTGCTGCTGGAAGATTTGCAGTCGCCCTGCACCGAAGAGGTCGCTGTGTTCCATGCGTTCTCGCGCACGGTGGCAGAAGCGCGCAGTGCCTTCGTGGTGCTGGACACGGCGCCCACCGGCCACTCGCTGTTGCTGATGGATGCCACCGGGGCTTACCACCGGCAGATGACGCGTGAGTTCGAGGGCAAGGCCTCCGTGCATGTGGTCACGCCGCTTATGCGACTGCAAGATGCCAGCTACACCCGCATCATCCTGGTCACGCTGCCGGAAGTGACGCCGGTGTCCCAAGCCGCGGCCCTACAGGATGACTTGCGTCGCGCCAAGATTGAACCGTATGCATGGGTGGTCAACAAGTCCATCCTGGCAGCGGGTACCCATGACCCCTTGCTGCAGGCCCGACTGGATGGCGAGCGGCGGCAGATGGCCAGGTTGGCGGCTGGACTGGCTCAGCGGACCTTTGCCGTGCCATGGGTCGCGCAAGCGCCCGTCGGTCTGACGGCGTTGTCTGCGTTGCTGGCGTCATGACATGAATTGCTGGCGCAGGCCACGGTTTGGCGACCAAGTCGCGGCAGAAAAAGGCTCGCTGATCAACGGATGATCAGCGAGCACAAGACGCATCGCTGTCATCACGGTGCGCCACCGGCTCAGGGAGGAAAAGCCGGGCCGAGGTACGAACCAGCGGCACGGTAATGATAATGGGCTTCATCCAAACAGGCGCTGAACTCCAAGAGGTCCGGCGCTCGGATCGCGTGTTGCCACCTGCATATGGCCAACTTTCCGGGTGAAGTTCGACAAGCTGCCGCAATGGCTCATTCAGCGCGCCTGGTGCCAGTTTGCTGGTCGCATGGCTCGTGTGCCTCAGGCTAGTTGATCAGGCGGCGCAGCCGCGAGGCAAAGAATCACCAGGTGATGGATGTAAGTGCCGATGTCGGCAATGGCGTGAGCTTTGTCGACGATGAAAAAGACTTCTCCTTCTTGTGGCAGGTCGTGCCACGCGCTTGTATCGAACATGTTGTGGTGGAACTTGTCCCCTATGGCGAATGCCTGAAACGTGCTGCCAGCTTCGATTTGCGCAACCGGGTCATTGCGCATGGATCGAATCCGGATCTCCAGAGCGTGGATGACGGGCTTTAAACTCTTCATTTGAATTCCTGGGTAACAGAGAGGCGCCCATTGTTGGTTGTCGCATCAGCTGCCTTGCGGGCTGTTTTCCGAATCGAGCGGCCATGGCGATCTGTCTGAATTTCAGAACTATTTGCCACCGAGTTGGTCGTGCCCACACCGTGCGTCACATCGTCTTGGCGTACGCGGACATCGCCAGCAACCCGAACTGTTGAGAGCCACATGGACAAAGCAGAACAGATCCTGCCCAACCAAAGCACCTGTGATGAGGTGCTTCGCAAGGTCGGCCGCAATGTGCTGTTGTTTCAGCAGATCGAGGCACTGCTGAAATTTCTCGTGGCCAACCACAGGAGAGATGGCAGCACGTCGAATTTCGAAGAACGGCAGCAGCAGCGCACTGAGAAGGCGCACAAGCAGATGATGGGTAAGTTGGTCGAGCAATTCACCGATGGCATCCTCTCTGACGCGGGTGAGCCAACTGTCGAGCCGGAGGACCTCACCGAGGTGTGGATGTCATTCACGTTCACGACATCCGGGGACCGCGAGTTCTACGAGGTGCAACGTGCGGACATGAAGCGCATGGTGGACGAGCGCAACGAGCTGATTCACCATTTCATGCCTCGTTGGCAACCAGACTCTGTGGAGAAGATGGCCGAGGCAGCCAAGTATCTCGATGAGCAGCGTGCCAGAGTGCTGCCCATGTTTGAACATCTACGATCTGTCTCCAAGGCGCTGATTAATGCTGGGCAATCCATGGCCGCGTTCATGGCGTCCGAAGAGGGCCAGCGCCACTTCGAGTTGATCCTGTTGCAGCACAGCCCTTTGGTTTCGGTTCTGAAAGACGTGGCTGAACAAAAGCATCGCGCTGATGGCTGGGCCTACCTTGCTGACGCGGGGCGCATTGCATGGCTGCAGGAGCCCGAGGCGGTGACGCACATGAAGGAGCGACATGGCCATGCCACTCTCAAAAGGCTGGCGTTGGCCTCAGATCTCTTCGACGTGTTTGATGAACCCTTGCCCGGAGGCGGATACCGTACCTTGTACAAAGCCAAAGCCGGGTCCACGATCAAGCGCGACGGTGTTTAGCTTCGTTTCCCTCTCAACGCCAAGCCGGCGCCGACCACGGCAGCCAGTACAACTGCACAGCCCCACGCGATGAAAAAAGCATTTGCTGCCGATGGGTTTGTATCGAACAAGCTTCCCTGTCCATGGCGCACAAGTACACCGTACGCGTACAAACCGGACCAAGCGAGAGTGGTTGCTGTTATTGCGCCCAACAGCGCACCCAGTAGGACGCGAATGACTGTCATAGGATAGGGAAGAACAAGATGCTCTTTGAATCGCGAAGGTCGGACCAAATACCTGGAATAACGATCCCAAAACGAGCACGCAAGCCCGTGCCAAATCCCGTCATTTTCTCGCCATTCCATAGGTCAATGTGACCACCTGTGCCCCTTCCTGCGGCCTCGCCATCTCTGCGCCAGTAACCACCAAAGAAAATGATGCCTGTTCGGCCTTGAACCTTCTTCGCCCAATCACTTCCAGTGATGTCCTCTGGCTTCGTTGGCAAGCCGCAAAACGGGTGTCTCTTTAGCCATGACGCCAGCTCATCCGCTTTGGTCGCAGCAAATTTGCCGTTCAACATGATGCGGCCAATCGTCTGACCTTTTACATCGACATTGGCCGGGGTAAACGACTTCATCGTGAGTCCGACCTTGTGAAAGGTCGCGCTCATTCTGATGGCACACTGATTGTCAAAGCCATCAGGAGCCTTGCCTGTCTTGGGGTCAACGTAGGGATCGCCCATGACGTAATTGCTCCACAAGTCTGCGAATTTGATGGCTTCTACATTGACCTTGCAAATTGAATCAGGTGTGGCATTCGTTCTGATCTTTGCGCTTTGCTTCAGGGCTTTGGTCATGACGCCTCCGTCATGTGCTCAAGCGCTTCTTCACCCCAAAGCGTTTCATAGTCTTGCTCGTTCTCGGTGATGACGCGCGGCAACTGGCCGTTTTCATCCAGTCGGCCAGAGAAAGTCCGCCCATCAACCGTTTTGATAAACCAAGGCAATCCAACGAGCGTGGCGGTCCCGTTGGAGACGACAAGTTGTGTTTGCTCATCGAACTTCACCGGATTGCGCGCTTCGGCAGCCACATACCCTGCGGCGACAGCACTTGCCGCTTGAGAGGCGGCTGCGGCTTGAGGGTTGGAAGACCCACCATCGGATACCGTTGACACGGCTTGGCCTGCAATCAACGTAGCTCCGCATACGCACTTGTCGCCGTGGCGGGCAGCAGGTTTTCCATCGATGATCATCGTCGGATCACCTGTGACGATCACCGTCGGGCCATGTCCACGCTTCGGGCACGTTACCTGATCGCCGACACGGGCAATGCCTTTGCCGTGCGTGTCGGTCATCACTGACGCTTCAATCACAACGCCACCGTGGTCGGTCTGGTCACCCAGAACGATGAAGGATCGTCCCATTTGTCTTGCCCTGTCTTTTTGTTGCCCGGACTCTATCAATCAGGTGTAACGAAATTGTTTCGCTCGTAATTCAAATCAATGAATGGACCAAATTCAAGCTCTTCGGTGAAAGTCCCTGATCGCTGTCCCCATCAGCGTGCCGATGACCACAGGCACGCATGGCACGGCCAGGGGGTGCAAGGTGATGGGCAGCACAAACGCCAGGACGGTTGCGCAACTGGTCAGGATGGCCAAGCAGGCATACAAGGCGAACATCTCCGGGCTGTGGTGCAGGAACTCCTTGGCTTTGACCAGTCGCACAAGGCAGCCATCCACCAAGGCAGCAGCCGGGAAGGCCAACAGCCAGGGGAGCCACTCCAGCAGCATGGCCAGGCGGAAGCTGGCGAGCAGCAGCAGTGCGTCAATCGAGCGGAAGTAGGGGTTGTTGAACAGCCGTTGGTTGACCGAGGCCATTTCTCGCCCGACTGCTGCGTTGACGCCATCCACGGGGCCCGCGTCTTTGGATGAGGGGACGGGTGATGCCTGACGTGCAGCATGCTGCATGCTCATCGCACGCGACAGCATGCGGATGCCCGCGTCTTTGCCCCAGAACACCGCCGCATTGGCGTATTCCGTGCGCAGTTGCTCTATGAACCGTTCTGGCGGGTGGGCGGACGGCACATAGAGCACCAGAACCAGCAATGCCAGCAGAGACACCACGGCCATCGCCCTGATCATGCCGCCCTCCTGATGGGTTGATCGTCCCCTTGCGCATCCGGATCCAGGATGGGGAAGCGGCCTTTGATGATGCGCCCGCCAGACACCGAGGCAAAGTACTGAAGGTTGGGCAGTTTGCCCAGGACATCGGCGGGCACCATCTCCTCGAAGCTCTCGGAGAGCTGGCTTGAATAGCTGGTCGAGAAGTCACCCAGATGGGTGTCTGCACCATGCCCCAGCCCAACGCGCATTGAGTGGATGGCGGTCTTGCCAAAGGTCTCCACGATGAAATCCTGCGTGGGGCGATCCTTCGATCGCAGGGCGATCAGGTTGTTCAGGTTACCCAGAGCCATGCGCGCCGCCGCTTCGCTGCCCAGGCGTTTGGCCAAGTCGGCAAGTGTCTGCATCGCACAGGTGGTGTAGATACCGCCTTCCGCACCCTTGTTGAGGATCTCGATCAAGGGCTGGTTGATGACGTTGGCCACCTCATCCACAAACAGGGCAATGCGCCGGTAACCGCCCAGGTTGTAGCGCATGCCCGCCCGTGCGGCCAGGTCGGCCAATGCCAGTGCGCCGATGGCAGATGCCACCGAAGGGTCCGGCAGCGAATCCAGGCACATGTACAGCACATGTCCGCCGCGCTCGATTTTCTCGAAGTTCATGATCGGGCGCATGTCGTTGGCGTCGAACGGGTCGGGCGACAGCGTGCGGCCCAGGTCGCCCGAGGTCAGCATCGACAGCACGGGCAACAGGTTGGCGGTGATCTTCTGGTAGTGCTCGCGGTTGTGCCTGAAGGTTCGCACCTGGGCATCGATCACCTTGCTGCGTTGTGACTGGGCAATGTGGTGTTCGTAGTACGCGACGAAAGCCATCAACTCGGCGCTGGCAGCTTCTGATGGACGCTTCATGTGGCCTCGATGGGCCTCCTGCATCAGCTTCTTCATCTCGGGCAACTCGCGCCAGGCGGGCCCTAAAGTTTCCTCATAGAAGCGGCGCAGAGAGCCCTCCAGCACGGGTTCGATGCCACCCTCGATGTAGCGGGTCAGCTTGGCCAGGTTGGGTCGTTCTTCCAGTTCGACCAGGCCTTGGACGACCACGTTGACCGCATCCCAGCCGAAGGCGGAGAACGCGCCAGCCGTGTCCGGCGGCATGATCGATTGGATGCGGGATGCAATCTCGGTGGGCTTTTGCCAGTTGAAGGTGAAGTCCAGCCGCACACCGGCTTCCGGGAAGGCCGGGTGAAACTCCATGAAGGTGTCGGGCTCACGCCAGTCCTGGCAGGCGCGCTCAACCACGCGCTTGAGGCGACGGCTGTTCTTGGGGTCGATGACGATCACCACGTCGCCGCGCCTGACGGCCTGGGTGATGAGGTTGGCCAGGGCCACACCTTTGCCGGATTGGGTGGTGCCGACCAGCAGCGTGCCGCCTTCGAAGTTCTGCAAGGGGCGATGCAGTGCAACCTCATGGGGCTCAACGCCGTGTATGTAGGGCAAGCCGATCTCGGCATCTGGTTGGGGTGCGCTGTCATAGCCCAGCAGACTCAAGAGGCGCGGAGACACCGTGAAGTCGCGGTAGTCGATCTTGGCCAGTTCATACAGGCGCTGAGAGTGCACGGGCCGCCACTCGAAGCCGAAGCCAAGGAAAACGGCTGTTGGATCCTGACACCACCGTGCCTGAGTTTGCGTGCTGATTACCTGGATGGCATGACCAGCCAGCGACGCCCTCAGCACGAGAATGCGCAGCGCCTGCGAGAACCTGAGGGCGCTCATGCCGAGGCAAGTGATGGAAAGGGGGAAGGCGAGAATGCGGGGCAGTTGGCCGATAGCGCCGACCGCTGTGAAGAACATCAACGCGATGCCCCAGGCAAGGCCTGCATAGGCCTCGTAGGCGTGGCGCCATGGCATTTCATAGCGGCGGATGGGCATGTCACCCTCCCTTTGCCTCGGGCGAGGCAAAGGCTTCCATGTCTACGCCGTTGATGAAGCGCGGGGCTATGGTCAAACCCACGGTCGATGTGCCGTTGAAATCTCTTGAGGTTGTGGGGGGGCCTTTCTCCTTGGCGCGAATCAGCATGTGCACATCAGACAGCGCACGCAGGGCCACAGAGGGTTGAATGCCGCGCCGCTCGAATTCGTGCAGAGGCACAAACACCCCCAACGCGACAGTGCAACACTGGGCGGGTCCAGTACCTGTGTTCAAGGTGTTGACCACCTCGGTCAACGCGTCGCGCACCACGGGGTTGAGGCGCAGCGGCGCTTGAAGACCTATCGTCGCTTGCTGAGTTGTTTGGGTGTCGCTTGTCGATGCCAATGCAGATGGAGGGGCGGTCGATAACAGTGCCGCTTCGGCTTGAGCGTCCTGGCGATGCGAAGCTGCTTGATGGGTTTGCCCGGAGTTGCCTGGGATGAGCGAGAGTTGGGTGCCTGGCGGGCCATCCGGTAGAGGCGGTGGTGCGACCGGTTCGGCTGCTTGCGCTGATGGAGGGTTTTGGCGTGGGGAGCTTGTGAGGCTCTCCGCCAGAGGGGGCGGTAACGGGTCATGCCCTGCAAACAGAATGGCTGTTGAGGATAGTTTGACCGCTTCGATCTTGGCCTTGCCGCCTGGTGGTTGGATGAGCCAGGTAGAGTTTCCTGCGGACGTGGGTTCGAAGACACCGGCCAGCATGAGCACTTCCATGATGGTTTCTGGTGCTTTGGGGATGCCCGGTAGCTGCGCAGTGTCCAGCAGCTTTTGGATGTCTTCTGCAGCGCTGGGCCAGGCCAGGAACAGACCATCGGGGCCGAACCAGACGCGAGACTTTTCGCGATTGGCCTGCCACCCCGCGTTGGAGCCCGCGAGATGCCTCAGCGCGTCAACCAGGTAGCGTTCAAGGTGCGAGCCATATTGAGGCGTGCCGTAGCGGTCGGCGTTGGCCAGCAGGTTGCGGTCAATCACCAGCGCCAAGGAGCGGCGAACCAACTCGTCCAGCACGTTGTGATCTCGATACTGCGAGATGCCACTGACGCTGGCCATGAGGTGAGGCACGATGACCGTGTTGTCTTCAGCCAGGAAATGCATGACCGCTGGTGGCACAACATGAGCCAGCGTGAACACGCCCAGGCTGCGTGTCTCAATGGCTTGTGGGCGCCAGCGCAAGAAGTAGCGGCCTGCCTGGCGTGCGATCAGCCAATCACTCAGTGGCAGCAGGTAGGCTGGCCAGACTTCGTCCGGGGCGTCGGTCACGATGATGTGACTGAGCACCCGATGGGCCTCGCAGCAAAGCCCCGCAACGAAGGTGGCCAGGCGCCAGCGCGGCTCAAGGTGCCGACGTGCCGAGATGGTGGAGCGGCCGGAGAAAATGTGGGCGTCGGTACCTTGCAGGCTGAAGAAGCTGACTTCCATGCCCAGGCGCAGCAGGCCGCCAGGGATGCAGAAATAGTTGTCGGATGTGGCCGGCAGCAGGTGTACCAAGCTGGCATATCGCCTGATCAGCGACATGATGGTCTGCTCGAAATCTGCGCGGTCAGACCCATGGCAGAGCTTGATTCGGACGATCAGGTCATCGTGTTGCGACAGCAGATCATCAAGGGGCAGGGCCTCGAAGCCGGGATCTGACGATGCAAAAGTGCTGTGTGGCTGAGATGGGGCAAGCATGGTGGTCCATTGCAAATGACCCAGCCATTTGGTCACCATGCATTGCCGTGCGCACCTCAAAATGGCGTCTGTTCATTTGGGCTTTCGCCATCAAAGCTTGAATGCTGGGGGGCAATTGCAGATCAAAGCGATGGGCGTCGATCAGCCTGATACCTTGGCCTTGACTCTGCATGCAACGACGAGGATGCGGGCCCGTTGGTCGCGAAGCCATGGAACTTGCAATGTAGGATGTTGGAATCCAAACTCGGCGTAGCCAAACACTGCAATCATGACCACGTACCAAGAACTCCTTGCCCAGAAAGCCGCCCTGGACAAGCAGGCTGCGGAGCTGGACAGGCAATTGCAGGATGCCCGCAAGGCAGAGCGAGCTGGGGTGATTGACCACATCAAGCAACTGTTGGCTGCCAATGGTTTGACTGTGGCTGACCTGGGGTTGAAAGCCGGTGTGGCGACCCGCTCCAGTGCTACAGCAGGAAGCAAGGTCGCCCCAAAATATTGCAACGTTGACACGGGCGAGACCTGGAGCGGACGAGGACTTCAGCCTAAGTGGATCAAGGCCGCGTTGGCCGCGGGCAAGACGCTGGATCAACTGAAAGTAGGTTGATTACAAGGCCATCGGTTGATGGGGCAGTCGCAGGTGAGGTCGCCATCCGGTTCTTGGGAAACGAGGCCTGGAGCCGAGGGTCACAACTGTATCGCTGTACCAGTTTGCAGAACGGACAGTTGTCGCCCAAGTGGACCACGGTGCCGATGGCCATCAGCACATCGCTGCCGCAGGTCGGGCAAGCGAGGACCTCGAACACCGGGGTGCAGGCCAGCCAGATGCCATCGGTGTGCGATGCCAGATCAAACGCCCGGTCAAAACTGATGCGGTGCGGACACTGGCAGACGGCTTGGTATCCACGATAGGCGCTGACCAGCGTCTCTGCGGCGCCGAAGCCAGTGTTGCGCAGGCGGCGGTACATCGACATGAAGATCGAGGATTCTGCCCGCGCAATGAGGTTGGCGCCGTGATACCACTCCAGGGAGTTGGGTGGACGTCCGCGTGGTATGGCTTGTGGGTCGTTGAAGAACAACCTCTGCACATCCCGAGGGTTGAGCCCTGTGAGGTGATGGATGGTGCGCACCCGGGCGCCCAGTTGGGCACAGTCTTGCGCCAGGCGTATGGCGCACAAATGGCGGTCAGCACGTGTTGACATCATGGCCCCCTCCGATCACGACGTGCTTGCGGGCACCATGGACGCGAGTTGCCGTGGCCTTGGCGCATGAACAGCGGCCAGCGATGCCTGAAGCGGCGCGGGTGCCTTGAGCAAGGCAAGCAAATCCTGGCGTGGAGGGAAGAGGGTGCTTTGGCCGATTTGAGCGACGAATGCCCACAACTGTTCCTGGCTCATGGCACCAAGGAAATCTGCTTGTGCGGCATCCAACCCGAACTTGCAGCATGTCGATACCCGATCTTGCGCAATGCCCAGCCTGATGGCCTGCAACAGGTACAAATTGGTCAACTGCACATCGGTGAACTGGATGCTGCTCATGGTCTTCTCCTGTTGGTGTGCCCAGATGCGAGTCGAGATGGGCCAGGTATTGCGGCGAGGTATGACTGCTTTGGTGTTGTGTGTGTGGAGTGACGGGTCGGCTCAGCATATTCATGACCACGCCATGGAATCAATGCCCGAGTGCGGGGGGATGGCGTGTTTGCCACCGACAACAGCCTGCATTGCCTGCCGCATTTGTCACCGTCAATGAGCGTCATGCCTGGAACTTGAGCGTGGAATTAAAAAACCACCAGAGCCAAGGCCCTGGTGGTGAATCACTGTGATCCGAGATCAGATGGCTTGTGCCAAATCCTTCCATTCCTTGACTGGCAGTTCGATCAATTTCCCGCCCAGGGCTTCAAACTCGGTGGCACGGTCGTAGTCCTCAACTTCCTGTGAGAAGTGCGTGACGGCATTCACCAGGCCATACCCCGACAGATCACCTTCGGCGATCAGGTGTCGCAGCACACCGGCGCGTTCAGCGTCATTCAATGTGTAGCGCTGAGCCAGCACTTCCACCGTCTTGACAGGGTTGCCGACGAGGTGAATCTGCAAGGTCTTTTGCATCTTCTGCGCAGCCTGCATGAACGTTGCCTCAGACACGGCCGCCTGCACCACGTCGCGAACCTTCAGGAAGAAGGCCTTGTCGTCGGCTTGCAAGGTGTCGTCCTTGAAGACCATGATGCTTTCATCGGACCCGAGCGCTCGCCCGACGTGTGTTTTGCGCAAGGAGCGGTCTGAAGCAATCAGACCATTGCGGCACACCAGTCGGTACAGCAAGGGCTGAACCGACAGCGTGCCTTGTCCTACCTCCGAGTTGGAGATGACCACGCCAGCCTGGACGATGTCGCCAGGGGCCATCTCGACTTTCAATTGCGGCGTGATGCACTTGATGTACATCCTCGTGTCGGTGAGTTCCACCGATTCGAAGCGAACATCAGGCAATTGCTGCAGGATGGGCAGCACACTTTCGGCCAGATCGTAGTTGTCAAGGCGGCGGTAGCGGTCTGACAGCACGGCCCGGACGTTGCCATCGAGCGTGCGGATCATGCGGCGGTCATCGTCGCTTTGCAGCCAGGTGTTCACGTTGCGGTCCAGCAGGACCGGCTGCTCTGAGCGCATGCGCTCAAAGTACGCATAGGGAATCTTCAGCTTGTCAGCCAACTGGCGGCGCGCCAGCGGCATGACGCCATAGGGCGTGGAGACCCCGCCTTCACCAATGACGAGGCGGGTCTCGCCTGTGTCATCGGTGTCGTGCCGCAGCAGCGACGATGGGACCACCAGGTCCTTCTTTGATTGCAACTGGCGCTCAAGTTCATGGGCCAGGCTCACCAGGGAACGTCCGCTTCTCATATCAAGCTCCTGTTCGGGAAAGAAATGGCGGAGACGGCATAATCCACAAGCGGGGATGCACATCCCCGCCAGGGTTGATGACGGATGGGTGTTGACCCATCCACACAGGGCGCGAAAAGATTCGCGCCAGACTCAAAAAACACGCGTACAAAACGCCAGGGCTGTCTTTGCCTTGCCGTGCGGCTTTGCCTGGTTTGACAGCTACCAGTGGGGGAAACTGGTTCAGGCGGTCTGGGCGGTGTGCTCCGCCTTGGCCAACCACACATCGGCCCAGTCGGTGCCCGGCGTCTTGGGTAAGAGCACCCGCACTTGCCGAGGGCCGCTCTGGCGCTCCTGCTTCTTCAGCCGCCGAGCCAGTGCAAATGCAAACATCTGGCCGTCAAAGTCCGCGTGGGCATCGTTGTCGGCATAGATGCAGATGCTCTGCACCGAGTCGGGCAGCCACAGCTTTTCCAGGTTCCCGGCATTGAGGCCTGCCCACACGGGTTTGCCGGTGGCCAGGTGTACCGCCATGGCGGTCTCGATGCCCTCGGCAATCGCCAGCTCGTGCTCGGGCTCGAACAAGCGCACGGCCGCACCATTGATGCCTGAGGAAAGCACCTTCTTTGCATCGCGCACATTGGCCTTGCGGCCATCCTTCAGGTACGTACGGTGCAGCGTGACGGCATGCCCATCAGCGCCCTGGATGCAAGCCAGCATGGCGGCGTATTCGGCCACTTTGCGCGACTTGCCCGAGGTCGGGTCTTTCTCGTAGTAACCCAGCGCTGGATGCAGTCGCAGCACCTTGGGGTAGTGGGCCAAGGCGAGCCGCCGATCGGACAGGTAGCGGTCTACCTCGTCACCGGGCGTCACGGGCTTGGCTTCTTCCCAGAGCCGCTTGGCCAGGGCCTTCATGCGCTCGGCCGAAGGTTCTGGGGACACCACGTGCTGTGCAGAGGGCGAGGTGCCCACCACGCGTTCGACTTCCTTGAGTGCGGTGTTGAAATCCAGGCCCACGACGGCCTGCAGCAGCTTGAAGCCACCTCCGGCACCACAGGCTCGGCAGTGGTAGTTGCCTTCACCGAATTTGTCGGTGTACTGAAATCGATCCGTGCCGCCACAGAGCGGGCAGGGCTGGTTGCGCTTCTTGAGGATCTGCTCGCCAACGCCCAGGCTGCCAAGGATTTCGGTCCAGCGGCCATGGGCTCGGCGTTTGACGTCTTCAATGCGAGCTTCGTACTCGGGATTGTTCATGATGAACTCCGTGTTCGTGACATGCCCTCCTGAGGGGAGTGCAGTTGTCAGCCGCGAGGGCGAACCGATGGGGTGAACAACTGCCCCGCCTGAAGTGCTTCGATCACGCTGTGCTCGACGAACTCCCAGGGCAGGTGGTGCTGGGTGTGCAAGACCTGGCCTTTGTCGTCCAGGCGCTCGACCTTGAAACCTGCCTGGCTCCATAACACGCGGTAGCTCAGCCAGTCGGCACCGGCGATGACAAAGATGCGGCCGGCTTGGCCGGTCAAGACTTCGCTTTCCTTGACCAGGAACTCGATGTCCTGTGGTTCAACAACCATGAGCATGGGGATGCGGTGGCCATGGGGATAGGTTTGTTTGTGCATAGGGCACTCCATATGTGATGTCAGGGACGAGGCGAGCGATCGGAGCTCGGCCCTGTTTGGGTATGTCGGATCAGGTGAACAGGTCGCCCTGCTCGGACATCTGTTTGATCTGTTCATTGATCCATTGCGGGTTCTTGGCCAGCCGCGTCTCAACCCACTGGGGGTTGTTGGCGATGGCGTCGCGAACCCATTGCGGGTATCGGGCAAGCGATTCAGACAACCAGAGCTTGAGCTTGTTGCGGATGTGGTCGCGGATGTCTTGCGCATCGACGAGGCCGCAATAGGCAATCGGTGAAAGCGGGCTGCAGCCAACAACACGCAGGCAGTTCACAAACGAGAACGGCTGTCTGTCCTTGTCCTGCTCGGTGAACACCCAGCGCAGGGTGTCGAACTTGTCTTCCAGCGGCGTGGCCGGGTCAGACAACTGATTGACTTCCTGCAGCAAGCGCCAGTGCAGGAAGACGATGTCTTCCTCGCTCCAGTCGATGCGTTCAGTCGGGGCGTCCAGCGACAGTGGGTCTGGCGATTCGACCGGGAAAACGGACTGCGTGTCCCCTGTGAAGCCATTCAAGGCAGCTGGGGGGTGAACCAGGGATGTGCTCGTGTGCAGCATCGTGGCCTCCATGTGAAATAGGGAGGCACAGCGCACCACGGGTGGGGCAATGCCCCACAGGGTGATGAACAGTCGGCGTGGTGTATTGACGCACTGCCGATGGCGATGAAGAGACTCCAGGGCTGGCTTGATCGGGTGGTGAGCCCGTTCGGATCGGTGTGCCAGCTACCGATCGAAGAAAGCTTTCGGGGTGAATGCGCGCATGCCGCCTCAGTGCGGACGTGCCCTCACCTCGAAAGTAACCTCGATGGCATGGTGATGTCTTTGGTGATGGCGTTGCCATCACGAGGGTGCATGAACTCCAAGGCTTGCCTTGTTTGAATGCAGGGCCAGCTGCTGCATGGTGACAAGGTAGTGCCGACAAGGCGAGCGGTCAAGACGCTTGGAGCGCAAAACGCAAGCTGATGCCGAAACGCCCTTCAAATGCCGATGATTCCCTGTGGTGATGCGCAAGGCCGCTTCGCAAGATGGTGGCGAGCACGCCATCGATGGGAGCGCAACATGTCTGACATACAGATCGTCAAGGTGGATCAAGGCGGGGTCAACGCCCGCATCCTGGCCAAAGAAACCAAAGCCGACTTCCGACGCATCGAGGCCGCCAGCGTGAAGATGCCCACACGCTTCACCAGCGCCGAAGGCAAGCGATTCTTTGTGCGCCTCTTCAACACGCTGCAACTCAACACACACTTTATTTCGGTGATTGCACGCACCCGGCTGGATCACGATGACATCGCCAAGGTGGAGGCCACTATTCGGGCGCAACTCGACGCCGTCAACGAGAGCCTGAACAGTGCGATTGATGACGCGGAAGCCATGTTCAAGGCTCATGGCATCACCAGCGTGGCGACCTATGACACGGTGGCCCTGGACGTGGAGGTCGGGGTGTTGTCGTCATCGGGGCGGCGCTTTCTTGAGGTGCTGGGCAAGCTGGATCAGTTGATGCCTCTGTTGCAGACACTCGAAATCCACGAGGTCATCACGGCACAAGCCGTGGACATCCAGCGCGCCGCATTGAAGCGCCAGGTGCGTGATGTGGCCAACGGTGCACGCAACTTTGCCATGGGCCTGCGTCGCCGCATGAATGCCATGGGCGCGCGGCAGGGCTTCGTTGACGACGGCGGCCAAGCCGAGCCGACCTTGGGCCCGGATGCCATGGCCAATCCGGGGGTACCTGCTCAAGAGAGCTTGCCGAAGCCGGAGGCATCTGCCACTGAGTCTGGACTGGTGTCCGTGGTGGAAACAGCCAACGTGAGCGGTCAGGACTGACTGAGCCACAGGCCAGCGAAGCGCAAGTGATCTCACGCTTGCCACATGCAACCGCACGACATCAAGGGGCCTTGCGTGGTGAAGCCAGGCTTGAAGTTGGATGCAACTCGGTCGTTCTGATATGGTGGACAAGCCTCAGTGAACAGAGTCTTCGGCATGCCTGGCTTCGGGCGTGCATTCGCCGCATCGCGGCGGCGTCGCAGTCGATACCTGCCTGCCTGACATTGCTGCACCGTGCGACCGGAACGCCGACGGTGTGCTGCTTGAGTTCAGCGTTCCTACCGGTTTGCGCAACTCTGACCTAGCGCGGCCGCTACAGAGCAGGTCATGTCTTGCATTGGCTCACGCCATGACGAGGCCAGATCATGCCCCGAACCACGTCAACCAGTCGGGCGGCTGCGGCTTTGCCTGCGGCAGCATCGCTTCCTCCAATTCATGCCCTCACGCTGCCTCAAGTGGGCTTCCTGAGGCAGGCGCAGGTGCTGCAATTCATCCCGATATCCAAGTCCACGCTGTGGCGACGTGTGCAAACGCGCACCTTTCCTGAACCCGTCAAGCTGTCTCCTCGCGTCACGGCTTGGCGGGTCGAAGACATCAGGCAATGGATTGCAGCGCAAGGCCAGTAGGTTTGGCGATCACAAGCTGGTGCTTGTTGGTGCGGTCTCGGTGCACAGGTTTCATTTGCGATGAAGCAACGCACCGCCAGATCGTCGTGTTTGTTCCGCCATTGCGCATGGCGCAATTCCTGATGCCTGAGTAGATGCCACAGAAATTGCTTGGTGAGAGCCACCTTCGCGCTGATCTGGCCATGGCCGACCGGGCCCGTCAGATGCCGAAAGCCCCCGTCTTCATCGGCCCATTTGACTGGTGAAAACCCATCGAGGGGCAGAGCATCAAGATGCAGTTAGGCACGAGGGAAGGGGAACGAAAGAGGGAGAGGGTCATGTCATGCGAACCAGAGCCAGAACAGGATGGGGATACCGTTGCCCAGTCGATCAGGATGCTGATCGCGGTGGTCGAAGGCGGAACGTACGAAGCGGTGGCGGGCTGCTTCGGGGTGACCCGCACCGCCGTGGAGCGGAGGATCAAAGCGATTGCCGTCAGGCTTAGCCAGGTTGCCGGTATCGAAGGCTTGAACGAAGACGGTGCGGCCTTTGTGCGCCGCTTGCGCCAGCACAAGGACGCGATCCTTGTGGCCTTGGAGGCCTTCGATCCAAAACGGCCAGATGATCATCGGTCGAACCGCATTCTGACTGCCGATGAAATCCTTCAGGCAGGCAAGCGCATCAAGGCGCGCAGCGTCCACCCTTGGCACGACCTGGCGTTGTTCTACCTTCTGTTCGCCACAGGTGCCCGCCCGCTGGAAATCGCCAGGCTGGAGGTGCGTGACTACTTGCACGCAGACGGCAGTGTTCGGCGACGATCTGAGATGCGGGCCGAGGTGGCCATCACGCAAAAGGCCAGGCCGTTGTACTTCCTCAGCACGCGCCTGGACGATGCCCTGTCGCACTATCTACAAGAGCGTCTTCAGCAGGACTTGGGCGTGGGGCAGATGGACGCCTACCGGGGGCTGGACCCTTTCAGCCGCTTGTTCCTGTCGCCCACGGGGGTGGGCTTCAAGATCACGCCCTACGGTGAAGCCGGTCAGCGCCGGTTTCTGTGTCGACCGATCCTGGAAACATACCGCAAGCTGTTTCGCTATGGTGGGATGAAAGATGTGACGGCGCTGTCGGTGCGGCGGACGGTGGTTGCGCGCTTGTACGAGCGTGGCGCCGATGAGGATGATGTCGGCTTGATTCTGGGCATCAGCGAACGCAGTGCGGTGCGCGAGCTGCTGGCACGCCATAAGCCGACCATTGAGCAACTGCTTGATGAACTGGTGTGAACATCATGGTGCCCCCAAACATCGCAGAGGGTGACATTCAGCGCTTTTCCATCAAGGGGAGGGTGGTGGAAGCGAATGCCTCGGACATGCAGGAACTGCTGGCCCACGTGTACGAAACACCAGAGCGCCCTCGGTGTCTGTGCATCCCGGGTGGGGTGGAGATGTACGTGGCGCGACACCGTCTGTTTGTCGTCAAACGCATGCCAGACACGGGGTGTCGGCACCACCCGTCGTGCCCTTCGTTTGAGCCGGAGTGCCAGCAATCAGGCCTGGGCGAGTTGGTGGGTGAGGCCATTCTAGAACTGGTGCCCGGGCAGATCCAGTTGCGCGTGGACTTTCCATGGGTGCGCACGGCGGGGCGAAACCTGGTGAGGGGGGAAGTGCATGGGGTGGCCGAGGTGGAGGCGCCAAGGCGACGCATGAGCCTGCATGCCTTGATGCACTTTCTGTTCGAGAGGGCGGGCTTCAACCGATGGAGCCCGGCCATGGCCGGCAAGCGCAACCAGGGGGTGCTACACAAATACCTGATGCATGCGGCCGAGGACGTGGTGGTCAAAGGCGTGGGGCTGAGTGATCGGCTTTATGTGCCCGAGGCCTTCAACGAGGCCAGCAAATTCGAGGCAGCGCAACGTCGGCGAAACAAGCTGGCCGTCTTGCGGCCCCATGAAGGGCAAAGCCCTCTGGCCGTGGTCATCGGTGAATTCAAGGTCTGCGAGGCCACCACCTTAGGCCGTCGCGTCTGGGTCAAGCACATGCCCGATGCCCCTTTGTTGGTGGGCACCAAGACTTGGGAGCGCATCGAGCGCGTGTTCGCCTCGTTGTTCGAAGCGCGCGATGCCGACAGCGGACATAAGGTGCGTCTGGTATTGGCGGCGCTGATCCGGGCACGCAGGGAGCACACCTATGAGATCGATGCGGCCAGCTTGATGTTGACCAGTGAGCATTGGATTCCGATTGAAGGTGTGCACGAGTTGCCGCTGGTGCATGCCCTGGTGGATCAGGGCAGACGTTTTGTCAAACCTCTGCGTTACGACGCCAGGAGCGCCGCTGCATTTCCGAATGCCTTGTTATTGGACGCGGGACCACTGCCGCTGCCTTTGCACGTCATCAGCGCCTTCATGGCACCCAAGGAGCGTACGGAAAAGGAGCGTGTTGTACGAGCGGCCGGTGCCGCTCCCTGGCTGTGGTGGAGCACTGAAGCGATGCCTGCGTTGCCCGAGGCGGTCATGCTCAGAAACCACTGAGCAAGCTCAGTTCAACGCACAGGGCAGGCGGAACTCAAAGGCCGTGTTGCCATGGCTGGAGCGGACGGCAATCTCACCGCCATGGGCCTCGGCGATGGACTTGACGATGGCCAGACCCAAGCCCGCACCATCTCCATTGCGTTGCCTGGACGGGTCCACCCGGTAGAAGCGATCAAAGAGGTGGGGCAGGTGCTCGGGCGCGATGGTGTCACCCGGATTGGATACGGTGATCACCACTGATTGTTGGTCCTGCCGAAGCGATACGGTCACAGCCTGTTCGCCGCTTGTGTGGCGGATGGCGTTGGAGAGCAGGTTGCTCAATGCGCGCCGGATCATCAGTCTGTCACCCCTCACCCTAGGCATCTGACCTGTGCGCTTCAATTGAATGTGACGCTCCTCGGCCCAGGGCTCGAAATACTCGAACAGCGCGTCCAGTTCGGCTGCCATGTCCACGTCCACCAGGTCTGGCTTGATCAGTTGGTTGTCTGTCTGTGCCAGGTAGAGCATGTCGCTGATCATCTTGGCCATGCGTTCATACTCTTCCAGGTTCGAATAGAGCACTTCTCGGTATGCGTCAGCACCGCGCGCTTGTGACAGCAACACCTGAGTCTGGGTTGTCAGGTTGGTGACGGGAGTGCGCAGCTCGTGGGCGATGTCCGCAGAGAAATTGCTCAGGCGTCTGAAGTCCTGCTCAATGTGTTCCAGCATGTCGTTGAAGGACGCGGCCAAACCTGATAACTCAATAGGCACCTTCTTGGGGTCCAACCTCAGGTGAAGCTGGTCGGCAGAGATGCCGCGAATGCGGTCACTCATGTCGCGCAGCGGTGCATGCCCCCGGTACACCGCCAGCCAGGTTGCTGCAATGGCAAACAGGCCCGCCGCGGCCATGGCAGCCCAGACCGTACGCCGAAAACTCACCAGAAAATGATCGTGAAAGCCGGTGGCCGTCGCCACGACGATGGTGTAAGGCTGCGTGGCGCCTTGCTCGGCATCCGTACGCACCACGGTGCCACGGTAGGACTGATCCTGCTCCTGCCAGACATGCAGCTTGTCAGCATCCACGCCAGAGGCCGCAGGCTGCGTTTGTGCCAGGGCTTCCATTTTAGGACCCGGTGTGGCAAACAAGGTGCGGCCGGTGCCATCGGCCACGAGGTAGTACATGCCGTGGTGACCACTGACGGCACCTGCCAGCCGACGGGCGATGTCCTGCTCGGGCGCAGCGTCGGGCATGCTGGTCAGCACCCGTTCAACAGAATGCGCCACCACCTCCAGCTCTTCCACGTCCTGCTGCATGAAGTGCTGTTCGATTGAGTTCTGGATGATCCAGCCCAGGGCCCAAAACACCAGCGTGATCGCGATGCCGATGGACACGGTCAAGCGCAGGGCCAGCGATGCTGGCCGACGCTGCACAACATCAGACATCATCGGGTGCTTCCAGGCTGTAGCCCATGCCACGCACGGTGTGGATCAGCTTGGGCTCGAACTCATCATCGATCTTGGCGCGCAAGCGGCGGATGGCCACGTCGATGACGTTGGTGTCGCTGTCAAAGTTCATGTCCCAAACCTGGGAGGCGATCAGAGAGCGCGGCAGGACTTCGCCCTGGCGGCGGACCAACAGCTCTAGCAGCGAGAACTCCTTGCCGGTGAGGTTGATGCGCGCCGTGCCCCGCATGGCACGGCGTTTGGCCAGGTCCAGCACAAGGTCGGCCACCTGCAGGCGGTCTGATTGCACAGGCGTGCTGCCCCGGCGCATCAGGGTGCGCACACGTGCCAGCAACTCGGCAAAGGCAAAGGGTTTGACCAGGTAGTCGTCGGCACCCAACTCCAGGCCTTTGACGCGGTCTTCCACGCTGTCTCTGGCGGTCAGAAAGAGCACGGGCGTCTGTTTACCCGCTTCGCGCAGGGATTGCAAGATCCGCCAGCCATCCACATCAGGCAGCATCACATCCAGCACGATCAGGTCATAAGGCTCGGTCATGGCCAGGTGGTGGCCATCCAGACCAGTGCGTGCAAGATCCACCACAAAACCGGCCTCCATCAGCCCTTGCCGGAGGTAGTCGGCGGTTTTGCTTTCATCCTCGACGACGAGCAATTTCACGAGGGCATCTCCCATTCAAAACACACAGATCACCGAGGCGACAGCCGCACTGTAGCGAACGGCGGCTGTCTGAAAGATGAGCTGAACATTACAACATTGTCATGTTCTGGTAACTCGATTGTTGGGTGGGGTTGCGCATGATCGCGGCATTCCAAAACGGGAACCGTGAAAGACCGTGACATGCTGAGCAAGCGTAGACATGCCCAAGCCGCCTGGATGTTTGGTTTATTGATGGGGCTGACCTCGGGGCGCGGCGTGGTGGCGCAGACTATGACCCAGGCGCTGGATGCGGCTTGGGCACGCGCGCCTCAGGCCGTTGCCCTGAGCGCCAGGCAAGCTGAAGCCCAGGCAGGCCTGGACCTTGCGCGAGGTTTGACGCCAGGGCCAGCATCCGTGTCGCTCAACCACTTGAACGACCGTCTCAACCAAAACACCGGGCGCCGTGAGTGGGAAGTAGAGTTGGCCACGCCCCTCTGGTTGCCAGGACAAAGGAGCGCGCGCGAATCCCTGGCAGAAAAGGCGGCGGTCGAACTGGATGCGAGGAACGCCAGCCTGAAGCTGCAACTGGCTGCCGAGGTGCGCGAAGCCTGGTGGCGGGTGGCTGCGGCACGTGATGCGGCAGCGCTGGCGCATCAGCGACTGGAAACCGCGCAGGCTTTGGAGGGTAGCGTGTTGCGCCGGTTCAAGACCGGCGATCTGGCCCGTGTGGATGCGAACCTGGTCAAGACCGAACGCCTGGCAGCCCAGGCTGAGGTGCTCGACGCCGACAGTGGCTTGCAGCAAGCGATGCAGGCCTATCGCACGCTCACGGGGGCGGACGCTCCAGTTGCACTTCCGGCTGAAACCGCACAGGCGCAGGACGTGGAAGCATCGCGCCTGTCATTGCATCCCCAATTGCGCGCCTTGCAGGCGATCGCCGAGGTGGCACAGAGTCGCCTGGCGCTGGTGGATGCCAGCCAGCGCGATGCGCCCGAGATTGCCGTGAGATGGACCAACCAACGCGGCGACGGCATGACGCCGTATGACCAGGCCGTGGGGGTGAAGCTGACCATCCCTCTGTCTTCTGGTGCCAGGGTGCGCCAGGATGGCGCTGCAGCGAGAGCAGAACTGGCGCAGGCTGAAGCGGAGTTGACCCTTGCTCAAACCCGCACGCAGCAAGAGGCGCTCAGAGCGCAAAGCGAGTTGGATCTGGCCCAGCGGCAGTTGGACATGGCGCGTGAGCGTCAGGCCTTGACCGCAGACAACTTGAACCTGGCGCAGCGCTCGTTCGAGTTGGGTGAGTCCGATCTGCCCACCCTGATGCGCGCCCGCGCTGCCTCCCATGAAGCGCAGGCCTGGTTCAAACGTCAAGAGACGGCCCACTCCCTGGCGCAGTCTCGACTTCTTCAAGCCCAAGGGGTATTGCCTTGAAAAGAACATTGATTGCCTGCGCGCTCGCATGTGGCGCGCTGACGGCGGGGGCCCATGGCGGCGAAGACCATGGCGAGGCTGCGGCTGCGCCGGTTCAAGTGGGGCAGGCGCCACGCGCTGTGGCTCAGACCGATGATTTCGAGTTGGTGATGGTGCTGACGGGCGCTCATGCGTCTGGCGAACCGGAACACGACCACCCCACTGTCCCGCCCGTGTTGACCTTGTACCTGGACCGCTTTGCCACCAACGCGCCCGTTGCCGGCGCCACCGTCGAGGTGGAAAGCGGGGCGTTCAAAGCCGTGGCCAAACAGGTGGAGGCGGGTGTGTACACCGTTGCAGGCCAGGTCTTTGCCAAGCCAGGGCGTTACCCGCTGACGGTGTCGGTGCAGACCGACGACGGGGCTGATTTGCTCGAAGCTTCGCTGCAATACGAGGCGCCAAAGGCTTCGGCATCTACTTCTTCGCCTGAATCGGCCCCTGTCTGGCGCAAGTTGGGAGGCTGGGCCGCCGGTTTGGCCCTGGTGCTGATCATCGCCGGATGGGCATGGCGCCGCCGCCCAGGCACCTCACCGATTGAAGGCTGAGCTTATGAAGATATCTTTCACTCAAGCTGCACTGGCCATCATGGTCGCCGCAGTGCTTTCGCCGATCGCACACGCCCATGGCGACGAAGACCACGGGGATGCCAAGCCCAAGGCCGTTGCCGTCGTTGGCGTGGTGTCGTCATCGGATGTCAGCGCACCTCAGCGCCAGCCTGATGGGAGCCTGTGGGTGCCCAAGGCTGTGCAGCATCGATTGGGCATCCAGACGCTGCTGGCGCAGGTTCAAAGCCATGCCGTGGCCGTTGAGTTGAACGGCCGCGTGCTGGCTGACCCGAATGCGGGCGGCCGTGTCCAGGCCACACAAGGTGGTCGCATCGAGCCCGGTCCTCAGGGCTTGCCGGTGTTGGGCCAATCTGTGGTCAAAGGTCAGGTGCTCGCGTTTTTGCGTCCCGCCACCAGCAGTCTGGACCGGGGCAATCAGCAGTCCGCGCTGGCCGATTTGGAGGCGCAATACGCTGTGGCCGAGCGCAAGCTGGCCCGCTATGAACAACTGGAAGGCGCGGTGCCGCAAAAGGACATCGAGGCCGCTAGGTATGAGCGCGATGCCCTCAAGAAGCGCCGCGCCGCCATCGGTGCCAGCGTGAGTGCCCCGGAGGCATTGTTGTCGCCCGTCAGTGGCACGGTGGTGTCATCCAGCGTGGTCATCGGCCAGGTGGTGGACGCCAAGGACGTGCTGTTTGAGGTGGTCAACCCCATACGCCTGGTGGTCGAGGCCTTGGCCTACGACGCGGCGCTCACCCAAGGGCTGAGCCAGGCCAGTGCCGCCATCCCTGGCGGGACGCTGGCCTTGCAGTTCATGGGCGGCGGGCGCCAGTTGCGCGATCAGGCCATGCCTTTGCTGTTTCGCGTGACCCAGGCCGATGCGCCCGTGGCCATCGGGCAGACGCTCAAGGTGACCGCCAAGACCGCACGGGCCGTGCAAGGCGTGGCCGTGCCGCAAGCCGCACTGAGCCGCAACGCTGCGGGTGACACGGTGGTCTGGCTGCACCAGACGCCTGAGCGCTTTGCCCCCAAGGTTGTGCGCACCCAGCCGCTGGATGCCCGCACCGTGGTGGTGACTTCGGGCCTGGGTGCGCACGATCGCATCGTGACCCAAGGTGCCAGCTTGCTGGCCCAAGTGCGCTGAGCGTCAACACACCAAGGGAACACCGTGTTCGATTTCCTCATTCACAGCAGCCTCAAGCAGCGGCTGATCGTTCTGGTCGTCTCCATGCTCCTGGTGCTCTACGGGGTGCTGACCGTGCGTCAGATGCCCGTGGATGTTTTCCCGGACCTGAACAAACCCACCGTCACCCTGATGACCGAAGCCGGTGGCATGGCCCCTGAAGAGGTCGAGCAGTTGGTGACCTTGCCGGTCGAGTCCAGCATGAACGGCATGCCTGGGGTGACCCGGGTGCGTTCGGTCTCGGGCATTGGCCTGTCCGTGGTCAACGTCGAGTTCGACTGGGGCACCGACATCTACCGCAATCGCCAGCAGGTCAGCGAGCGGCTGAACCTGGTGCGTGACCAGTTGCCACCCGGCATCGTGCCGCAGTTGGGCCCGATCTCTTCCATCATGGGCGAGATCATGCTGATCGCCTTGCCCGCCGACCCGGCGCAAGTGAGCCCGATGCAGGTGCGCGAATACGCCGACTGGGTGATGCGGCCCCGCTTGCTGACCATCCCTGGCGTGGCACAGGTCATCCCGATCGGTGGCGAGGTGCGGCAGTACCGGGTCGAGCTCAAGCCTGAGCAATTGATGGCCCTGGGCGTGGAGCGAGAAAAGCTGGCCACGGCCTTGCAGGACTTCGGCGCCAACACCAGTGGCGGCTTTCTGGAAGCCAACGGCCGCGAGTACCTGATCCGCCAGATCGGGCGAACCAGCCGCATCGAGGACCTGCAAAACCTGGTGGTGACAGTGCGCAACGGGCAGCCCATCCTGCTCAAACAACTGGCGGACGTCAAAGTGGCTGCGGCCACCAAGCGAGGCGATGCCAGCTACAACGGCAAGCCCGCCGTCATTCTTTCCGTGCAGAAGCAGCCCAGCGCCGATAGCGTGACCGTCACCCGGGCGGTGGAACAGGCCATGGGCGATCTGGCCAAAGCCCGCCCACATGGGCTGGCTACACCGCAGTTCCTGTTCAAGCAGGCGGACTTCATCGAGCACTCGGTGAACAACGTCGAAGAGGCTTTGCGCGATGGCGCCATCCTGGTGGCCGTTGTGCTGTTCCTCTTCCTGCTCAATGTGCGCACCACGGTGATCTCGCTGATGGCCATCCCGCTGTCTCTGCTGGTGACCGCGCTGGTGTTCCACTACATGGGCCTGTCGATCAACACCATGACCCTGGGAGGCTTGGCCATTGCGATTGGCGAGCTGGTGGACGACGCCGTGGTGGGTGTGGAGAACGTGCTGCGCCGCCTGAGGCTCAACCAGGCCTTGCCCACACCGCGCCCGGTGATCGAGGTCATCGCGCATGCCACGCTGGAGGTGCGCTCGGCCATCGTGTACGCCACGCTGATCATCGTGCTGGTGTTCGTGCCGCTGTTCGTTTTGCCTGGTATCGAAGGCCGGTTGTTCACGCCGCTGGGCATGGCCTACATCGTGTCCATCCTGGCCAGCATGATTGTGTCGGTCACGCTCACGCCCGTGATGGCTTACTACCTCTTGCCCAAGCTCAAGCTGGAGGGCCATGGCGACAGCCCCTTGGTGCGCTGGCTCAAGCGCGGCGACACCCGCTTGCTGAACTGGTCCTTCCAGCACAGCCGCGTGCTGCTGTCGATCGCAGCTGTGGCCGTGGTGCTGGCAGGCGCGTCCATGGCCTGGATGCCGCGTGCCTTCCTGCCACCGTTCAACGAGGGCACGCTCACCGTCAGTTTGCTGCTTAACCCGGGCACCTCGTTGGCCGAGTCCAATCGCATTGGCACCATGGCCGAGCAGATCATGGCTGGCGTGCCGGAAGTGACACAGGTAGGCCGCCGCACAGGCCGAGCGGAGTTGGACGAGCACGCTGAAGGGGTGCACTCCTCCGAGATGGATGTGGACCTCAAGCCTTCAGCCCGTTCGCGGGAAGAAATCATCGCGGACCTGCGCACCCGCCTGGCGGTGTTACCCGCCGTCAGTAACGTGGGGCAACCCATCTCCCATCGCCTGGACCACCTCCTGTCCGGCGTGCGCGCCCAGATTGCGCTGAAGATCTATGGTGATGACTTGGACACCTTGCGTGGCCTGGCGGGTGACATGCAGTCCCGGCTCAGTCGCATCCCAGGCATTACCGACCTGCAGATCGAAAAGCAGGTGCTGATCCCTCAGGTCAAGATTCGCATCGACTACGACCAGGCCGCGCGGCTGGGGGTGGCACCGGGTACCTTGCTGCGGTCCCTGCAGGAGATGATCGAGGGTGAGCGAATCACCCAGGTCGTGGAGGGCAACCGGCGCTTTGACCTGCTGGTGCGCTTGCCCGACAGCCAGCGCGGTGCGACCGACCTGGCCAACTTGCTGATCGAGACGCCCACCGGCCGGGTGCCACTGTCCCAACTGGCGCAGATCCAGGACGCCGACGGCCCCAACCAGATCAGCCGCGAGAACGCTCGCCGCCGCATCGTCATCTCGGCCAACACCGATGGCCGTGACTTGGCCGAGGTGGTCAAGGCCATCCGTGCGGAGATCGCATCCAAGCCTTTGCCTGAAGGCTACTTCACGGCGCTGGAAGGGCAGTTTCAGGCCCAGGAGCAAGCGGCCCAGCTCATGGCGCTGCTGGCAGCCATCTCGCTGGTGCTGATCTTCATGGTGCTGTACAGCCGTTACCGCTCGGTGGTGCTCACGGCCATCATCATGGGCAACATCCCACTGGCCCTGGTGGGCAGCGTGGTGGCTTTGTGGATCTCGGGGCAGGCCCTGTCAGTGGCGGCCCTGGTGGGCTTCATCACGCTGACCGGCATTGCCACACGCAACGGCATCCTCAAGATCAGTCACTACATCAACCTGTGCGCGCTGGAGGGCGAGCAGTTCGGTCAACCCATGATCGTGCGCGGCTCATTGGAGCGCCTCACGCCCGTGTTGATGACAGCCCTGGTGGCGGCGTTCGCGCTGGTGCCGCTGCTGATGTCGGCCAACGCACCCGGCAAGGAGGTGCTGCACCCCGTGGCCGTGGTGATCTTTGGCGGGCTGATCAGCTCGACCGTGCTGGACACCGTGCTCACCCCCTTGATGTTTTGGCTCTGGGGGCGCAAACCCCTGGCGCACCTGCTGAGCGCCCACTCGGGCGAGAGCTACTGACCGCGTTGAGGGCAACGCACTTTTGACCATGCACAGAAGGAAACTCATGATGAAAGCGATCAAAACCTTGACCCTGGCCTCGGGCTTGGCCTTGGGCCTTGCATTGGCCCCGTTGGCCCATGCGCACGACGATGCGTACCTGGACACGCTGACGGCGCCACATGGTGGCCAGTTGCGCATGGCAGGTAGCAGCCACTACGAGCTCGTGGTCGTCAAAGACAGCAAAGCGGCCAAAGACAACACCATCGTGGTCTACGTGACCGACCATGCTGGAACCAAAATCCCGACCGCTGGTGCGTCTGGCTCGGTCACGCTGCTGTCAGGCAAAACCAAGGTCAGCGCTGCGCTGGCGCCCGATGGCGACAACAAGCTGACGGGGCACGCGGTGTATGCCTCGCAGCCAGACTTGAAGGCTGTGGTCAAGATCAAGCTGGCCGGGCAAGACGAGCAGCAGGCGCGCTTCACGCCTTTGGCCCCTCGCGCTGACGATCACCATAACCATTGATGCAAATCAATTTGCGAACTGCCTACTTGCGCGGATCTCGCAACATGACGAAATCGTAATGTTGCGGTAATCCACCGGACGGTGCGGTGGCCTAAGCTGTTGCCCAGCACCCGAAGCATGTGAAGCGACATAGAGGATTCTCCCAAATCCATACTTTTGCAGGCTGACGAACAAGGAGCATGACATGCACACCCCCACGAAACTGATTTCCTCCCTGATGCTGGCTTTGGTCGCCATTGGTAACGCTTCGGCCCAAACCAAAGAAGAGGACCACAAGGCCCACCATCCCCAGGCTGCGGCCTCAGCAGTTGCACCGGTGCCATCCGCCGACATGGCCTCCAAGCCAGCCGGGATGGGCGGCATGGAGGGCATGCACGAGATGCACGACAAGCATCAAAAGGAGATGAAGAAGATCCACGGCACCAAGGACCCCGCCAAACGCCAGAAGCTCATGGACAAGCACATGAAAGAGATGCATGAGCACATGGACAAAAACGGCGGCATGGACAAGAGCGGCAATATGGGAATGATGGGCGCTCAAGGCATGGGAGCTTCTGCTCCTGGTGGCGACATGAAGCCGGGCATGGGCATGGGCTCCAAGATGGGTGCCAAGCCGATGCAGGACGCTGCAAGCAAGTAAGGCCGACGCGGCGTTGTGGTGGGGTGCCCGCCGCAACGTCTTCGCTTGTGCGCCCGTCAACCATCTGAACATCAGGAGTCGCTATGGACCATCAGCATGAACACGGCACGGGGCCTGAAGGCTCATCCGCATCGTTCTTCAAGAGCCCCGTGGGTGTCGCCGTGGCGATGCTGGCCTTGATCGCCGCTTTCTATGTCCTGCGTGAACACTGGCAACACGTGGCCGGTAGTTGGCCCTATCTGCTGCTGTTGGCATGCCCATTGATGCACGTCTTCCATGGACATGGCGGACATGGCGGGCACCACCACCACGAGCCAGGCAGTGCCCCGTCAGATCCAAACAAAAAAAATTGGTGAGCCCCATGGACCATCAACACGACCAGCAGCACGACTGCGAACCAGCCTCATTTTGGCGTTCACGCTATGGCGTGGGCTTGATCGTTCTGGGCAGTGTGGCGGGCTACTTCTTGTGGACCGAGCACCGCGCCCATCTGGCCGGTGCGCTGCCATTTGTGTTGCTGTTGGCTTGCCCCTTGATGCATGTGTTCATGCACCACGGACACGGTCATGGCCAACACGGCCCACATCAGCATGGCAGCACAGGTGAGCAAAACGATTCACCAGCGCCCAAAACTGGAGATCGGCCATGACGCATGACAACATGCCCGCTTACGGCCTGTGGGGGCTGGTGGCCCTCAATTCGGCCATCTTCATCGCCTTTGCCTTCAGCTTCTTCAAGCCGCAAACCACGAGGGATTGGCGCAGCTTCAGCGCGTTCTCGGCCTTCATCGTCGCCTTGTTTGTCGAGATGTATGGCTTTCCCCTGACCATCTATCTGCTGTCGGGGTGGTTGCAGGCGCGCTATCCCAAAGTCAACTTGCTGTCGCATGACGCGGGTCACCTGTGGTGGACGCTCACCGGTCAACATGGAGATCCCCACACAGACGGGGTTCACATGTTGAGCCTGGTCTTCATCGGCGGCGGCTTCTGGTTGCTGTCGGCCGCTTGGCGGGTGCTCTACCACGCACAGCGCCGTGGCTCGATGGCCAGCACAGGCCCTTACGGGCGCATCAGGCATCCGCAATACGTTGCTTTCGAGCTGATCATGTTTGGCTTCCTGCTTCAGTGGCCTACCGTACTGACCGTGCTGATGTTCCCGGTACTCACTGTGATGTACGTGCGCCTGTCTCTGACGGAGGAGAAGGACTCCGAACGCGCTTTTGGCTCGACCTGGCGCGACTATGCGGCGGTTACACCGCGCTTCCTGCCTCGCCTGCGCAGCCGCCTCGTAGGCTGATCAACAACAAGAAGAACTGGAATCACGATGACGTCCGAGCAACCCACCAGCAAAGAGCCCTCCGATCCCCATGCACACCATCACCACGGGGGGGACGCGGCTCACGGCCACGAGGGCCATCAACATGGTGAGCACGGTGAGCATCAGCACGGATCGGCGCACGAAGGCTGCGATCACGATCACGCTGCTGTGGCATCGGTTGCACCTGCGACGGCAAATCAGGCGTTGACCGATCCGGTGTGCGGCATGTCCGTCACGACGGCCTCACCGCACAAGCAGGAATACGCGGGCAGACCGTATTACTTTTGCAGCAGCAACTGCCTGGGTAAATTCAGCAAAGAGCCGCAGCGGTACATTGAGCCAAAGCCGAGTTCTGCGCAAGGCCATGCGCACCACCATGCGCCAACTGCGCCAGGTGCGCCGAGTGGCCCCGTCACCGCTGTAGCACCAGGCACGGTCTACACCTGCCCGATGCATCCCCAGATCCGCCAGGATCACCCCGGCAATTGCCCGATCTGTGGCATGAACCTGGAGCCCTTGCTGCCGACCGTGGGTGAAGAAGACAACCCCGAGTTGCGCTCGATGACGCAGCGCTTCTGGTTCTCGATGGTCTTGACCGTGCCTTTGCTGATGATGGCGATGCACGAGTTCTTCCCGTTTAATTTGGCTGCCTGGGTTGACGAGGTGGTCGATGGCTTGGCGACGCAGTTGGGCTGGCCGCACTTGCTCAAGGTCAGTTGGTCTCAATGTGTGCAAGCCTTGCTGGCCACACCTGTGGTGCTGTGGGCCGGTTGGCCCTTCTTTGCACGTGGTTGGCGCTCGTTCGTCACGTGGCAGCTCAACATGTTCAGCCTGATTGCGATTGGCATCGGGGCGGCCTACCTGTTCAGCGTCTATGCCATCTTGTTGCCCGAGTCGTTGCCTCAAGCCTTTTTGACCGAGCACGGCCTGCCGCTGTACTTTGAGGCTGCGGCTGTGATCGTGACCCTGGTCCTGCTGGGGCAGGTGCTGGAGTTGCGCGCTCGCTCGCGCACCAACTCCGCCATCAAGGATCTGCTGGGTCTGGCGGCCAACACGGCCATCCGCATCGGTGCAGATGGCGTGGAGGCCGAGGTGCCGCTGGAGCAAGTGGTGGTGGGTGACACCCTGCGGGTCAAGCCGGGTAGCAAGGTGCCGGTGGACGGGGTGGTGCTGGATGGCAAGTCCAGCATCGACGAGTCCATGATCACGGGCGAGCCCATTCCTGCCGAGAAGGTGCCGGGCAGCAAGGTCACGGGGGCCACGGTCAACCAGACTGGCTCGTTCACCATGCGGGCCGAGCGTGTCGGGTCTGAGACGCTGCTGGCCCGCATCGTTCAGATGGTGGCCGAAGCGGGGCGTTCACGTGCGCCCATCCAGAAGCTGGCCGATCAGGTCTCTGGCTGGTTTGTGCTGTCGGTGCTGGCCATTGCCCTGGTGGCCGCGCTGGTCTGGGCGGCATTCGGGCCTGCTCCTGCGCTGGCCAACGCGCTGCTGGTCGCTGTTTCGGTGTTGATCATTGCCTGCCCCTGTGCGCTGGGTCTGGCCACGCCCGTGTCCATCATCGTGGGTGTGGGGCGCGGGGCCAAAGAAGGCGTGCTCATCAAGGATGCCGAAGCCCTGGAGTTGATGGAAAAGGTCGATACCCTGGTGGTAGACAAGACTGGCACGCTCACCGAGGGCAAGCCCACGGTACAGACCGTGGTGGCCGCCGACGGGTTTGACAAACAGCAGGTGCTGGCCTGGGCTGCGAGCCTGGAAAAGCTCAGCGAACATCCCCTGGCCACCGCCATCGTGGGCCGCGCTCAAACCGATGGCGTGACGCTGTCGGCTGTGTCCGGCTTTGATGCGGTGACGGGGCAGGGCGTGCGCGGCGTCATTGACGGCCAAACCGTGTTGCTGGGCAACGCACGCTTGCTCGCATCCGCGCAGGTTGACACCTCGTCGGTTGACAGGGATGTGGAAGCCTTGCGCCTGCAAGGTCAGACCGTGATGTACCTGGCGGCAGGATCGAAGCTGGCGGGCTATGTGGGTGTGGCCGACGCCATCAAGGCGTCCACGGCGGAAGCGATTGCCATGCTCAAGGCCTCAGGCGTTCGCATTGTCATGCTCACGGGCGACAACCCAGTGACGGCCGCCGCCGTGGGCAAGCTCCTGGGGCTGGACGACGTCAAGGCGGGTGTGATGCCCGAAGACAAGTACAAGCACGTCAAGGCCTTGCAGGATCAAGGGCGCATTGTGGCCATGGCGGGCGATGGTGTGAACGACGCGCCTGCGCTGGCCCAGGCCAATGTCGGCATCGCCATGGGCACTGGCACCGATGTGGCCATGAGCAGCGCACGCATCGTGCTGGTCAAGGGCGACTTGCGCGGCATCGCCAAGGCGCGTGAATTGAGCCAGGCCACCATGCGCAACATCCGCCAGAACCTGTTCTTTGCCTTCATCTACAACTTCTTGGGCGTGCCGCTGGCCGCTGGCGTGCTGTATCCCTTCCTGGGCATCTTGCTCAGTCCCATCGTGGCCAGCGCGGCGATGGCACTGAGTTCGGTCTCTGTGATTGGCAATGCGCTTCGCCTGCGTTCGGCCAAGGTGTGAGACGCTGATGAGCGCCACCTTGAAACCCCGACAGTCCTCCAGGCTAGCAAAGGCTTCGGGAGTTGATCGCCAAGCTGTAGTGGTTGGAGAAGCCAAAGCCTTGACCAACATGGCCCATGCGCCCGACGCGCTTGCGACGGGCGAGCATCAAAGCCTGGCGGAGCAATTGTTTCGCTACCAGATCGACGTGGTTCAGCGCTCGATCCTGTTCATGGACACGCTGCGCCAGCGTGCCGACAACATGCTGGCCCACGAAGCGGCTGGGATGCCGCCCTTGCTGGATTTCGCGCACGAGGTGGTGCTGGACGCCAGACAGTTCGCTGTACCGGTGAACTACGCCTTGTTGCGCATCCTCCCCTCCAATGACGATGAGCCAACCAAGGTCTCGCCCGATCACCGGCCCATCCTGGTGGTGGACCCCCGTGCCGGTCATGGTCCTGGTATCGGCGGGTTCAAGCGCGACTCCGAAGTGGGCATGGCCTTGACCGATGGCCGGGCGGTTTATTTCGTAGTGTTTTTCCCCGAGCCTCGACCTGAGCAAACGCTGGCCGATGTCCACCACACCTTGCGCCGCTTCGTGGCAAAGGTGTGCGAGCTGCATGAGGGTGTGGCGCCGGCTCTGTACGGCAACTGCCAGGGTGGCTGGGCCGTGGCGCTGCTGGCCGCTGACTGCGAAGGCACCGCCGGGCCAGTGGTGATGAACGGCTCGCCACTGTCGTATTGGGCGGGGGCCTCTGACGTGAACCCCATGCGGCTGGCTGGGGCCTTTCTGGGCGGTGCCTGGTTGTCCCACTTCACATCGGACTTGGGCAATGGCCTTTTTGATGGCGCCTGGCTGGTGCAGAACTTCGAGAGCTTGAACCCGGCGCACTCGTATTTCACCAAGAACTACCAGTTGTTCTCTCAGGTGGACACGGAGCGTGAGCGCTTCCTGGATTTCGAGCGCTGGTGGAGCGGCTACTACTTCTTGAGCCGTGAAGAGATCAAGACCATCGTGGAGAACCTGTTCATCGGGGACCAGTTGGAACAAGGCCTGATGCGCATCTGCGAGCACTGTGTGGCCGACCTGCGCCGCATCCGTCACCCGGTGGTGATCTTTGCATCCAGCGCTGACAACATCACCCCGCCACATCAGGCGCTCAACTGGATTCCCGCTGTCTACCCCAGCACTCAGGCACTCAAGGATGCCGGGCAGCGTATCGTGTACCTGATCAATCGGCACGTGGGACACCTGGGCATCTTCGTGTCGGCCAGTGTCGCGCGTCATGAGCACCACGCGATCCTGCAGGAGTTGGAGCGCATCGAAACCCTGCCGCCCGGTCTTTACCAGATGGTCATTGACTCCGCTGATGAGTCAGAGGGGGCTCGCGGTGCGGCACGCGTGCATTACGAGGAGCGGCAGGTGGAGGATGTGCACTACGCCTACCCCAGGCAAGCCTTCGAGAAGGTGCGCCAGGTCTCGGAAATCAACGAGTCGGCCTATGCGAACTGGGTCAGCCCATGGGTGCGCACCTGGGCCAACCCTTGGGGTGCGGCCATCCAAAAGTGGATGCATCCCATGCGCGTGCAGCGCTATGCCTTTGCGACGGCGCTCAACCCATTGACCGCATCCCTCGCACCCTGGGCGGCCTGGGTCAAAGACAACAGACAGCCTGCTGAGCCCAGCAACGCATTCCTCAAAGCCCAGGTCCAAGCGGCCAAGGGCGTGGCCGATGTCATGGACAACGGGCGGCACCTGCGCGACGCCATGGGCGAGACCCTGTTCCAGCAGTACTTCTGCCAAGGCGTTCAAGACCTTTAACTCAACATTCCATTTGGAGCAATGACATGCGCAAGCTGATCGCCATCACGATGACCGCAGCGGCCCTGAGCCTGAGCGGTTGCGGCTACAACACCTTCCAAACCACCGACGAGCAGATCAAGGCAAGCTGGTCGGAGGTTGTGAACCAGTACCAGCGGCGAGCCGATCTGGTGCCCAACCTGGTCAACACGGTCAAGGGCGAGGCCAACTTCGAGCAGGGCACGCTGACCAAGGTGGTGGAGGCGCGTGCCAAGGCCACGTCCATCCAGGCCACGCCGGAGCTGGTCAACGACCCGCAAGCCTTCCAGAAATTCCAGCAGGCCCAAGGCGAGTTGTCTGGCGCCTTGTCTCGCTTGCTGGTGGTGACCGAGAACTACCCGACACTGCGCGCGAACCAGGGCTTTCGGGATTTGCAGGCTCAGCTGGAAGGCACGGAAAACCGCATCACCGTGGCGCGCAATCGCTACATCAAGTCGGTCCAGGACTACAACGTGACGGTGCGCACCTTCCCCTCGAACCTCACGGCCATGGTCATGGGCTACAAGGAAAAGCCCAACTTCGCCGTCGAGAACGAAAAGGAAATCTCCAAGCCGCCCGCTGTGGACTTTGGCGCTGCGGCCGGGGCGTCGAAGTGACACCCACCATGGCAAGGGCGCTGCTGCTTGCCATCTCGCTCTGGTGGTCGGCGCTGGCCGGTGCGCAAGTGCCCGTGCCGCCCCTGAGCGGGCGCGTGGTTGATCAAACCAGCACACTGAGCGCTGAGCAACAAGCCAGCTTGAGCCAAACGCTGCAAGCCTTTGAGACCCGAAAAGGCTCCCAATTGGCTGTGCTGATCGTGCCCACCACGGCGCCTGAGCCCATCGAGCAGTTCGCCTTGCGTGTGGCCGAGCAGTGGAAGATCGGGCGCAAGAAAGTGGACGATGGCGCCATCCTGGTGGTGGCCAAAGAAGACCGCACCTTGCGCATCGAGGTTGGCTACGGCCTGGAGGGCGCGCTCAACGACGCGACGTCCAAGCGCATCATCAGTGAGGTCATCGTGCCACGCTTCAAGCAACAGGATTTTGCGGGTGGCATCGCTGCGGGCGTCGATCAGATCATCCGCGTGGTCGATGGTGAACCTCTGCCTGCCCCCCAGGAGCGGCCCGACCAGGGGGCCAACGATGTGCAGCAGTTCGCACCCGTGGCGATCATCCTGGCGCTGGGCTTGGGCAGCATCTTGCGCGCCTGGCTGGGCCGCTTGCCCGGTGCCTTGGTCACAGGAGGCGTGGTGGCTGGGGTGACCTGGTTCATGGCGGGCGCATTGTCATTGGCCTTGGCAGCCGGGGTCATCTCACTGGTCTTCACGCTGGCTGGGGGCATGGGCTTGCTGGCGGCCATGGGCGGGCGCGGTCATCGAGGCTATGGCGGCGGCGGGGGCTTTGGAGGTGGTGGCGGTGGTTTCGGCGGCGGCGGTGCGTCAGGGAGATGGTGATGAGCAAACTCTCCAGGATCGTGTCGCACATGACGACCACACGCGGGTGTGTCCACCGGGCCTTTCCGCCCAAGTCCATGCACGCCATCGAGCAGGCGATCAAGGCAGCCGAAGTCGGCCATGCAGGCGAAATTCGCTTTGTGGTGGAAGGCGCACTCGATGGCTTACCTCTGCTGAGAGGTCAGTCCGCGCGTGAGCGGGCCATCGAGGTCTTCTCGCTGTTGGGCATCTGGGACACCGAGCACAACAGCGGTGTGCTGATCTACCTGTTGCTGGCCGATCGGCGCGTCGAAATCGTGGCCGATCGGGGCATCCATGCCCGCGTCGGACCAGGCGGTTGGGAGGCGCTGTGTCGGGACATGGAGGCTGCGTTTCGCAGCGACCAATACGAACAAGGCGCCATCACCTGCATTGGTGCGGTGGCGCAGCACCTTTCTCGGCATTTTCCTTCGCACGGACAACATGCCCACAATGAACTACCGGACGCGCCAGTGGTCCTGTGAGGACACGTTCAGTGTTGATTTGGCCATCATCCACAGCAGCATCCACCCTTGGCTTTGCCGGTGCTGCCACAGCCGCCAGATGGCTTGCCCTGCACAGGCAAGGCTGAGGTGGACAGCTTGGCCGGGTAGCCTGCCGCATTCAGGGCTGAGATGAGGGGCAGGCCATCGGTGGCCAAAGCACCGCTCACCTTGACGTGGCCGGACTGCAGGCTCACGTCCACGTGCTGCACGCCGCTCAGTGTCTGCAGTGCCTGAGTGACGTGCTTGACGCACGAGCCGCAACTCATGCCCTGGACTTCAAGATCGATGGTGTTCATGTTCAGGCTCCAATAGAAAGGGGAAAGGACGTTGTCCGGTAGATCAGCGGTAGCTTTGGTACACCGTGCTGCGGCCATCTGCTTGGACCAGCAACACATCATGGGGAACCAAACGGTTGCCATAGGCTGGACCATCCATGCCTGGCGACCCCACTGGCATGCCGGGCACCGTCAGGCCAACAGCACGGGGTTTTTCTTTCAGCAAGCGCTGGACATCGCGTGCAGGGACATGCCCCTCCAGCGCGTAGCCGCCGACGCTGGCCGTGTGGCAGGAGCCCAGCTTGTCGGGGATGCCCAGGCGCTTGCGCGCGCCGACGTTACCTGTCTCATGCACTCGGACAACGAAGCCGGCTTTTTCCATGTGGGCAACCCAGTCCTTGCAGCACCCGCATTGGGGGTCTTTCCATACTTCGACGATCGGGCCATCAGGCTGGGCCCAGGCGCCCACTGTGGCGAGGACCAATGCGCCCACCACCCACTGGCGGCGTTGCAATCCGACAAATCTGCGCATGCTGGATCTCCTGTTTGCTGGCGGCTTCGAAGCTGCGGATGGACACTGCTGGCTCTTCGGGCAGCATCCACGCGTCAGCACATTTGCAGGATAGGCTCGCGTAGTTATCTGCAGCATGACGCTGACATTACATTTGCTTCATGCAGGACCAATTTCCAGAAACCTCCAATGTCCAGGGCGAATTAGGGCGCATGCAATTGGCATGGCTGGCTGCCGCCATCCTGGTGGTGTCCACGGGTTATGGGGCCTTGATGCCCTTGCTGCCGACCTGGCTGGCGCTGGCCAGGCCTGGTGCTGCAGCCAGTGACATCGCCGACCATGTGGGGTTCATCACAGGGGTGTATGCGTTCGGTGTATTACTGGGTGCGCCATTTTGGGGGCTGGTCTCTGACCGCGTGGGACGCAAGCCGATCCTGATCATGGGCTTGGCGGGCTATGTGGCGAGCCTGCTCTTGTTGCTGGCGCCATCGTTGGCGGGGTTGTCGGGGCTGTATGCCTTACGGTGCACCAGCGGGTTCTTTGTGGCGGCGGTCATTCCCGTGGTGTCCGCCTTGATCGCGGAGCACACTCGGCCATGGCAGCGCGCACGGCGCTTCGCATGGCTTGGTGCCGTGTCGCTGATCGGATTCCTGTTTGGCCCCTGGTTGAACGCGGCGGCCGACTGGATCAGCCAGGGTGCCTTGCGCGGGATGTCGGCGCCCCAGGTCGTGGTGGTGCTCTCGGCTTTGCTGGGCGCTGCGACGATGGCAGGGCAGATCTGGACCTTGCCTCATTCGCCCGAGATACCGCCATCGCCCAGGCCTGAGCATGTCAGTGACAAGGCCGAAGGCTTCGCTGCGCTGTGTGGGCTCGACACCTTGGTCATGTTTGCCTTGTCGGGGTTTGAGGTCGGCATCATGTTGCAAGGTCAGCAGCATCCCGATCTGAGCTCGCGCCAGGTGTCCATGATGTTTGCCGAATGCAGCCTGGTGATGCTGGGTGTCAATGCAGTGCTGTTTTTCTCTGAACTGCTGGAGCGGACCGCGCCGCGCAAGCTTATCTGCGCCGGGCTGTTGCTGGCCATCACCGGTTTGGCCTTGCTTGCCTGGCATCGGGCCGAGGCCTGGATGTACCTGGGCGTCAGCCTGACTTCGGCAGGCACAGGCCTGGTGCTGCCCGTGATCGCCTATGTCGCGGCGGGCGCCGAGCGAGACAGGCTGGGCGTCACCATGGGCGGCCTGGCCGCCGCCAGCAGCGTGGGCCAGATCGTGGGATCGGCCGTCGGTGGATGGCTGTTCGGTGTTGCGGCCCAGCACAGCTATGGTTGGCTGACGGCGCCGTTGGTGGCGATACTGGCGTTGGTGCTGCTGCGGCCAGCCTTGTGGGCGCAGCAGCCAACCCCGCAGCCACAACCATAGCCACCTGCTTGATCACATGCATGACACCCTGACCGTCCTGATCGACCATTGGAAGAGCGATCCGCACAGCACCTACAACACCTGGTTTCTGTGGGAGGAGCGGCTCAAGAACTTCCGCTCGATCCGCCGAGGCATCGGACAGGTGGTTCGCGACATCGATGCGGGTACTTTCGGCAATGCCTACCGAGGCTCGTCTCTGGAGACGGTGGTGGGCTCAGTGGCCGAGCAGCGCCAGATTTTCAAGGGGGCTGACCACGCCTTCCTGTGGAAACCCAAGCTGCGCATTCCCGACATCTATGAAAACGCGGCCAACCAAAAGGCCTTTGCCCGTTTGCTCGACGCCTGCGATTGCTGCGACACAATCGAATCGATCATCGAGGCGATTCAGCGCATCGATGCGTTGCAGATCAAAGGGCTGGGTCCTGCTGTGGCCAACCTCCTGTACTTCATCCACCCCACGCTGGTTTCACCCTTCAACACCGCGATTGTCCGAGGCTACAACGCGGTGACGGGGGCCAATGTCAAACTTGGGCGATGGGACCATTACCTGTCCATGCGAGAGGGCTTGGTTCGGATCAACCAGGCGCACCGTCAACAACTGTCCAATGACCTGGGTGCGCTGGCCGGTTTGATGTTCGATGTGGGCAATGGCCGGTATGCCGCGCCGCCCAGGTTGGATGACCCGGATGCCATGTCGCAATCCAGAGCACTTTGGGAAGCCGATCTCAACAAGGTTCGCGAGGAATCGTCCGCTGCGCAAAAGCAGTGGCTGCGTGATGCGGAAAGCGATGCCACCCACACCGACATCCAGGGACGATTGAGGGACCTGGGCCTGGCCTTGGGCTTTGATGTCTGGATCGCCTCCAATGACCGTGGCCGCACCTACGGCGGCGGGCGCCTGGGCGATGGCTGCCTGGCCGATCTGCCCGTGAACGTCAGCACGCGAGGTGATGCGGTTCGCCTCATTGACGTGATCTGGCTGGAGAAGGGGGCCGCCAGCGTGGCGGCGGCATTTGAGGTGGAGCACTCCACGTCCATCTACTCAGGGATCGTGCGCATGCTGGATCTGGCCCTGGGGAGTGATGTGGGGGCATCCAGTGTCCTGTTTCTTGTCGCTCCCGACAGCCGACGCGACGAAGTCAAACAACAGTTGGCCAGACCTGCGTTCAGCCGAGTATCCGAGTTGGGGATCCGCTACCTGCCGTACTGTGAGTTGCAGCAGCACCGAGATGCCATTGCCCGCTTTGGCTCAGGGATCAAGCCGATCATGGAGATTTCGCAGCGACTGTGAGCGCAGCCATTCACAAGTGTGTGATGCATGAGCGGCGGTGAATGGTAGCTTGATACTTCCTGATCTGTACGGAACTTCAGGTTAACGAATGGCTCTATCCGCGATCTCGGATCCATCTCAAAACATCACGGAGCCCCATGAAAATCACCTTCTGCATTGGCCTTGCACTGGCCCTATCTGTGCCCACTTTGTCCATGGCCGAAGCCAGCAGACAAGAAGTGGTCGCCGCACGCGGTGCAGACGTCATGCCGTTCTCGCTCAAGGCCACCACGCATGTCTTTACTAAAACAGACCAAGGCGGCATTCAGCAAGTTGTTGCCAAAGACGTCAAGGACGCTCAGCAAGTTCGTCTGACGCGCGAGCATTTGCAGGACATTGCCGGGCAGTTTGCCAAGGGCGACTTCAGTGGCCCCAGCCATATTCACGGCAATGACATGCCTGGCCTCAATGATTTGAAACAGGCCAAGCCAGGCGAGATCAACATCCAGTACACCAGCATTGATGGCGGCGGGCAGGTGAGCTACTCAACGGCCAATCCTGCATTGGTGGGCGCCTTGCACAAGTGGTTCGATGCACAGCTTTCCGACCACGGTGCAGATGCCATGGAGGGGCACCATGACCATGCCCACATGCACGAGCATCATTGATGCCATCCCCGCGTCAAGCGGGTTCACACGCGGTCGCCCTGTAACCTGCTTGGCAGTCAGACGAAGGTGATTCGTTGCGCTCCGGTCGGGCGAGGCACAGTGTGGCTCACCTTTTGCGGAGCTTCATGAATGCGAGTGCCGATGGTGTGTGTCGGGGTAGTGAGCATGGCGGTGTGTCATTTTCTCATGCTGATGTGAATGTGCGTGCGGCTCAACGGCGTCCCATTCAAAATCATGCGTGTGCTGGTGGTGTGCATCGTGACGGTGCCCGTGTTCGTGGTGCAGCGCCATGTGTTCGTGTTCATGCGAATGGTGCTCGGTGAGGTGCAACCAAACGCCCAAACCCATCAGCGCGGTCGCCGCCCAGAAGATGCTGCTGGCGGGCTCGCCAAAAACGGCAATTGACATGGCTGCACCAACAAACGGTGCCGTAGAGAAATACGCACCGGTGCGCGCCGTCCCCAAGCCGCGCAGGGCCAGAACGAACAGCACCAGACTCAGGCCATAGCCCAGAAAGCCAATCAACATGGCCGATGACAACAAACTGGCAGTGGGCCACGCGGCGCCCAGTGCCAAACCCAATGCCGTGTTGACGCTCCCGGCCACAAGGCCTTTGCTGCCTGCAATGAACAAGGCATCGGACGCTGACACCTTGCGCGTGAGGTTGTTGTCGATGGCCCAAGCCAGACACGCTCCCGCCAAAGCCAAGGGGCCGATGCCTGTCACTGACGCTTCACCGGTTGGCCAAGCCAGCACGGCACCACCTGCCACGATCAGTGCCATGCCCAACACGATGCGGCGATCGGTGTTCTCACGGAACACCATCCACGCCAGCACGGCGGTCAGCACCGATTCCAGGTTCAGAAACAGCGATGCTGTGGCGGCTGTGGTGTGTGCCAGCCCGACCATCAGCAACAGCGGGCCCAGCACGCCACCAAAAGCAATAGCACCCAACAACCAGGGCCACTCGTTACGAGGCATGCCGGGTGACTGCCAACCTTTGTCGCGCACCAGGCGGACCAGCGTCAAACCCAGGCCGCTGCCCAAATAGAGCAACCCCGCCAGCATGAAGGGCGATGCGGTGGCAAAGTCTGCGCCGATGAGCTGCTTGGCAAACGGGGTGCTCGCGCCGAACAGGATGGCGGCACCCAAGGCAGGCCAAGCCGCACGGTGCAACCCAATCATGTGCTGCGCTTTCGGCACATGCAGTAGATGAACTGCTGCTCGGTACCAAAGGGGGGGTGGTGCACCTGCTCTTCGTGGGCCAGCAGGGTGAAGACCTCTCCGAACTCGGCGTGCAATTCGTCTGGTGCGTAACGCATGACTGGCAGGCCACTGCACTGTGTCGGCCCCTCGCTGCCAAACGTGGCCATGATGACGTGGCCACCCGGCTTGAGCGCACGCAAGACCTGCTCGACATATGCCTCACGGTCTGCCTGCGTCGTCAGAAAGTGGAACACGGCGCGATCGTGCCAGAGGTCGATGCTGTGGGCGGCGAAGGCCGCACGGGTGATGTCAGCCTCCATCCAGGTCACGCGATCCGATCTGGCTCCCAGGCGGTGCCGACTTTCTGCCAAGGCGGCAGCCGACAGGTCCAGCACCGTCAGGTTGGTGTAGCCATCGTCCAGCAAGTCATCGACCAGCGTGGAGGCTCCGCCGCCGACATCGATGATGGCCGCGCCTCGGTCGAGGCCGCTTGCCTTGGTCAGCCGCATGGACGTATCGGCGTGCTGCTGAAACCAGCTAACGCTGTCCGGCGCTTTGGTGGAATAGACCTTTTCCCAGTGCTCTTTGTTTTGCATGCAGCACTCCTTGGCGTGTTCAACCCAGATGGGTGTGTCTTTCAGGTTTGGCTTCGGTTTCCATGGCCGCCAACCCTTGCAGGATGCCGCACGATTGCACGGTTCGCTCGCTTTGACATCGCTGGCGCAATGCCGTCAGCTGTTGCTTGAGGTGGTTGAGCTCACGTATGCGTTCGTCAACGTGAGCGATGTGCTGATCAACCACGTCGTTCACCGCGCCACATCCTTGTTCGACCTGGTCTGCCATGCCCAGCAAGGTGCGGATTTCATCATGACTCATGTCCAGCGCACGGCAGTTGCGAATGAGCCGCAGGCGCTCCACCTGCTCGGGCCCGTACACCCGGAAGTTACCGCTCGTACGGGTGGGTGCAGCCAACAGGCCTTCCTTTTCGTAGTAGCGGATGGTCTCAACCGTGCACTGCGCAACCTGCGCCAACTCACCAATTTTCATGAGGACTCCAGAAACCCCTTGACTCTATAGTAGCTTCAGGTTGTGTAATGCGGTAAACAGATTCGCCATGACCATGCCTGCCCCACAAGAAAACCTCCCGTTTGACCGCAACCCAGATGACGGCCTTGCTCATGACGATGAGCCTTGCTGCGCTGAGCCAGCGCCACCTATTGCGTCCTGCAACACGGCGTGTTGTGGGCAAGATGCCCAACCCGCCAAGGTGACATTGGGCAAAGCTGCGGCCAAAGGCGGTTACACGCAAACGCCCATTCGCATCATGCAGATGGACTGCCCGACCGAGGAGGCGCTCTTGCGCAAGAGGCTGGGCGGCATGGCTGGAGTTTCGGGCATGGAATTCAACCTGATGCAGCGTGTGCTGACGGTGTCACACGAGCCACAGGCCATTGATCTCATCCTGGAAGCGGTTCGTTCTTTGGGGTTCACGCCAGAGGTCGTCACCGACGCCTCATCCGAGGCTGTTGGCACGCCAGAACCTGCCGAGCCATGGTGGCCACTCGCCTTGGCCGGAGTGGCGGCCATCGGCTCCGAGGCCGCCGTCTGGCTGGGGTTGCCCACATGGCTGCCTGCTTTGCTGGCATTGGCAGCGGTGCTCGCCTGCGGCATCGGTACCTACAAAAAAGGCTGGGTGGCCATTCGTCATGGCGACCTGAACATCAATGCCTTGATGAGCATTGCTGTGACGGGAGCGCTGGTGCTGGGCCAGTGGGCCGAAGCAGCCATGGTGATGGTGCTGTTCACGGTGGCGGAGTTGATCGAAGCCAAATCTTTGGACCGTGCGCGCAACGCCATCAAGGGCTTGATTCAACTGGCGCCAGAGCGTGCCTCCGTCCTGCAGGACGATGGCACTTGGCGGGATGTGGAGGCGAAGTCGGTCGCCATCCAGGCGCGTGTTCGCGTCAAGCCGGGTGAGCGCATTGCATTGGATGGCACAGTGGTCAGCGGTCGGTCAACGGTCAACCAGGCCCCGATCACCGGCGAGAGCCTGCCGGTGGACAAGGCACAGGGTGATGCGGTTTTTGCCGGGACCATCAACGAGTCGGGCTCATTCGAATACCTCGTGACGGCCGCAGCAGGCGACAGCACTTTGGCACGCATCATCCACGCGGTGGAAGAGGCTCAGGGTGCGCGGGCGCCAACACAGCGCTTCGTCGATCAATTCGCACGCGTCTATACGCCCGTGGTTTTTGCCATCGCGCTGGCGGTGGCGATCCTGCCGCCGCTGTTGATGGGTGCGGCTTGGTTCGACTGGGTTTACAAGGCGCTCGTTTTGCTGGTCATCGCCTGCCCGTGCGCGTTGGTGATCTCGACCCCGGTGACCATCGTGAGCGGCCTGGCCGCCGCCGCGCGCCAAGGCATCCTGATCAAAGGTGGGGTCTACCTGGAAGAAGGCCGCAAGCTGGTTTGGCTGGCCCTTGACAAGACCGGCACGATCACCCACGGCAAGCCGGTGCAGACGGACTTTGTCGTGTTGAACGGCCACAACGAGGCGGATGTTCGCAGCTTGGCCGCCAGTCTGGCCAGCCGTTCCGACCATCCCGTGTCACGCGCTGTGGCTGCAGCCGCCCAACAAGAAGGCATTGTCTTGCGAAACGTAGAGGGCTTCGAAGCGCTGCCCGGGCGTGGCGTCAAGGGCCTCATCGTCGGCAAACTTTGCTACCTCGGAAACCACCGCTTGATCCACGAGCAAGGCTGCTGCTCCCTTGAGCTTGAGGCGCGCCTGTCGGCATTGGAGGAGCAAGGAAAAACCGTCATCTTGCTGAGCGATGAGCAAAGCGTGCAAGGTTTGTTTGCGGTGGCTGACACGGTCAAGGACAGCAGCCGCCAGGCCATCGCCGAACTCCATGCGCTGGGCATCAAGACGGTGATGCTCACGGGTGACAACGCCCACACGGCCCGCGCCATTGCTGGGAAAGTCGGCATCGACGAAGCACAGGGTGACATGCTGCCTGAGGACAAGCTCAGGGCGATCGAGGGCAAGATCGGGCAGGGCGGTTCGGTGGGCATGGTGGGCGATGGCATCAACGATGCGCCCGCGCTAGCCCGTGCCGACATTGGCTTCGCCATGGGGGCAGCAGGCACGGGCACGGCCATCGAAACTGCCGACGTGGCCTTGATGGATGACGACCTGCGCAAGCTGCCACGCTTTGTGCGGCTGTCACGCCGCACCCATGTCCTGCTGGTTCAAAACATCGTGCTGGCTTTGGGCATCAAGGCTGTCTTTCTGGTCTTGACGCTGGTTGGCCTGGGGACCATGTGGATGGCCGTGTTCGCGGATGTCGGGGCAAGTTTGCTCGTCGTGGGCAATGGTTTGCGCTTGCTGCGTGCCCCCATTTCCCGCTGATGGGTTCAAGGGCCCTCACATCCCAACCGATATACTCAAACCTATGCGCCGCTGGATTGCCATCCTCTTGATGTTCGTGCTGCCGCTTCAACTCAGTTGGGCGGTAGCGGCGAACTATTGCCAGGACGAGCAAGGGCAGCACGCGCCGCATTTTGGCCACCACGGGCACCTGAATCACACGGGTGTGGAAGCAACGAAGAAGCTGGCCAAAGGCAAACAGCAGGCTGATCGCGATTGTGGCTGTGCTGGCCACTTGTGCGGCGCCCACTTGCTGCCCTCCGGCATCAGCGTGTTGCCAGATGGCGCTCACGGGCAGCAGCTCAATGCCGTCGTGCCTCGCGCCTACCAGTACCTTGATCCCCCCAGGATTGAACGCCCCAACTGGTCGGTCTTGCTTTGAATCGGCGAGACGATCCACCCTTCATGGTTTTTTGTTGAGGTGACGCGCCTGTTGGCGTGTACCGGCTCGTCGAACTCACCCTCGTTGTGTCTACAACCCGGAGAATTCGATGCACAGGCTATGGGTGCCGCTGGCGGCACTGACAACACTGACGACTGCAGTTTTTCCGCTGCAAGTCCATTCTCAAGTTTCTACCGACTCCAAAGAGGCCGCGCAGGCTGGGCATTTGCCTGAGCGCAGCGCGGACACCCCGGTACCTGCGCTGACGCTGGCTCAGGCCATGGCCTTGGCGTTGCAACACAGCCCGGAGTTGCGTGCTGCACAGCAGGACGTTCAGGCCAGCGAAGGCGCGGTGATCCAGGCTGGCGCACGCCCCAATCCAGAACTGCAGACCCTGATGGAAGACACCAGGGCGCAGACGCGCACAACCACCGTGCAGCTGGCCCAGCCAATTGAGCTGGGGGGCAAGCGTGCCGCACGCGTGTCGGCCGCACAACTGGCCCAGACTCAGGTCGGCATCGAATGGCAGGCGCGGCGTGCCCAAGTGCGCGCCGATGTCACCGAGGCTTTTTTTGCCTCAGCCATCGCTCAAGAGCGCGTGCGGCTGGCTCAAGCATCGTCTGAGCTGGCCGCTCGGGCCTCCCTGGCCGTGTCCAAGCGCGTTCAGGCTGGCAAGGTCTCTCCGGTGGAGGAAACACGCGCCAAGGTGGCTCAAGCGTCCGTGGATGTCGAGCTGCTTCAGGCGCGAAGCGAGTGGCGTGTGGCCCAGCAACGCCTTGGCAGCTTGATGGGCCAGTCTGCCTCAGACCTGGCACCCATCAACTGGGCGCCCTTGGTTGAAAGCACCGTCGCACTCAACCCAGCGTTCATGAACCAGCAAGCCGGTAGACTGGCCGACGCTCCCGCGTTGCGTCAGGCCCGACTGGAAGTGGACCGTCGACGAGCCCTGACCGATTTGGAAGAGGCCCGCCGCATCCCCGACATCACGGTGACGCTGGGTACCAAGCGCTCGGAGGAGCTGGGGCGCAACCAGGCCGTCATCGGTCTGGCCTTGCCGCTGCCCTTGTGGGATCGCAACCAGGGCAATGTCTTGCAAGCCATGCGCCTTCAAGACAAGGCCGAAGCGGACCTTGCCGCCATGCAGATCCGGGTGGACAACCAATGGACGCAGTTGACCGAGCGCTACCAGGCGGCTCACGCCGAGGTTCAGACTCTTCAGCAAGACGTGCTGCCCGGCGCGCAGAGCGCGTGGCAGGCCGCCGTGACGGGGTTCGAGCTGGGCAAGTTCAGCTTCCTGGAAACCCTGGATGCACAGCGAACCTTGTTCCAGGCTCGCGCCCAGTACCTGCGTGCGCTGGCTGAGATGCATCGCACCGCCGCCGACATCGACCGTTTGCTGGGCACAGAGGCTTCAGAAGCGCCTCCTGCCAGTTCAGAGAAAGCACACCAATGAATCCCCTGTTCAAGCGCCAGGCTGGGCGCATCAGCCAACCCCAACTCATTGCCATGGCCGTCATCGTTGTGCTTGGCCTGGTCGCTGGCGCCTTCGTGCTCAAAGGCCGCAACGATGGTTCTTCGGCCCCGGAGGGGGCTCGCCAGGAGCATGGCCAAGCTGAGGCAAAAAGCCAAGATGCCAAGGAGCCCAGCGAAGGCAAGCCTGCCCATGAAGATGCCAAGGAGCATGGCGATGAGGACCGCCATGAGAAGGCTGCCGGTCACGAGGGGGCAGAGCCACCCGTGGCCTTGAGCGCCGACCAGATCAAGTCGGCGGGCATTGTGGTCGAGCAAGCCGGTGCGGGGCGAGTTCGCACCGCGGTGCAGATGCCTGGCGAGGTGCGCTTCAACGAAGACCGCACCGCACACGTCGTGCCGCGTCTGGCCGGGGTGGTCGAGAGCGTATCGGCCAACCTGGGGCAGCAGGTCAAGAAGGGCCAGGTGCTGGCGGTGATCTCCAGCGTGGTCTTGTCTGATTTGCGCAGCGAGTTGCAATCAGCCCAGAAGCGCCTGGTCTTGGCCAAGACAACGTACGAGCGAGAAAAGAAGCTCTTCGAGGACAAGATATCGCCGCAGATGGACTATCTGCAGGCGCAGCAGGCATGGCGAGAGGCCGAGATCGCTGTGGCCAATGCAAGTCAGAAGCTCAAGGCTTTGGGCGCCTCGCCTGTGGCGGGTGAGCTCAATCGCTACGAGTTGCGCGCACCCTTCGATGGCATGGTGGTGGAAAAGCACCTGGCCCTGGGTGAGGCCGTCAAGGAAGACGCCCATGTCTTCACACTGTCGGACCTGTCCACGGTGTGGGCCGAGGTCAGTGTGGCCGCCAAGGATCTCGCCCTGATCCGTGTGGGCGAGAAAGTCGTGGTGCGCTCCAGCGCCTTTGAGGGCGTTGCCACTGGCACGGTGGCTTATGTCAGCGCCCTGCTTGGGGAGCAGACCCGCGCCGCGACAGCTCGGGTGGTTTTGAGCAACCCCAAGCTGGCCTGGCGTCCCGGCTTGTTTGTCAACGTCGAAGTCGTCGCAGGTGAGGTCGATGCACCCGTGACGGTGGCCTCCAGCGCCGTGCAGAGCCTCGAAGGGCGCGATGTGGTGTTTGTCGAAGTGTCGGGGGGCTTTCAAGCCAGGACGGTCAAGGTCGGGCACGCGGATGCGCAACGTACCGAAATCACCAGTGGGCTCAAAGCCGGGGACCGCTATGCCTCGACCAACAGCTTTGTGATCAAGGCCGAGGTCGGCAAGGCTTCGGCCGAGCACGACGATTGATGCGAGGAAATCAATATGTTTGAACGCATCATCCGGTTTGCCATCGAGCAGCGTTGGCTGGTCATCCTGGCTGTGTTGGGCATGGCCGCATTGGGGGGCTTCAGCTACCAGAAGCTGCCCATTGACGCCGTGCCGGACATCACCAATGTCCAGGTCCAGATCAACACGCAGGCTCCGGGGTATTCGCCTCTGGAGGCTGAGCAACGCGTGACCTATCCGATTGAGACCGTGATGGCGGGCCTGCCGGGTCTGGAGGAGACCCGCTCGCTGTCGCGCTATGGCCTGTCGCAGATCACCGTGATCTTCAAGGACGGCACGGACATCTACTTTGCACGCCAACTGGTCAACGAGCGCATCCAGGGTGCCAAGGAGCGCTTGCCACAAGGCATCGCGCCAGAAATGGGGCCGATTTCGACGGGCCTGGGCGAAATCTACATGTGGACGGTGGAGACCAAGGAAGGTGCCAAGAAGGCCGATGGCACACCGTACACGCCAACCGATTTGCGCGAGATCCAGGACTGGATCATCAAACCGCAATTGCGCAACGTGGCGGGTGTGACCGAAATCAACGCCATCGGTGGCTACGCGAAGCAATATCAGGTGGCCCCCTGGCCCGACAAGTTGATCGCGCACGGCCTGACCATGGCCGACGTGGTCCAGGCGCTGGAGCGCAACAACACCAATGTGGGCGCGGGCTACATCGAGCGCCGGGGTGAGCAGTACCTGATCCGGGCGCCTGGCCAGGTCCGGGGCGTGGCGGACATCGGCAACATCGTCGTGAAACAAGCCGACAGCGTGCCCATCCGCATCCGCGATGTGGCCGATGTGGGGTTGGGTGAGGAGTTGCGCACGGGGGCGGCCACGGACAACGGCCGCGAGGTCGTGCTGGGCACCGTCTTCATGCTGATTGGTGAGAACAGTCGCACGGTCTCTCTGGCCGTGGACAAGCGGATGGCCGAGATCAACAAGACCTTGCCCAGCGGCGTTCACGCGGTCACGGTCTACAACCGCACCGACCTGGTGGACAAGGCCATTGCGACGGTCAAGAAGAACCTCTTTGAAGGGGCGGTTCTGGTGATTGCCATCTTGTTCTTGTTCCTTGGCAACCTGCGCGCAGCGCTCATCACGGCCTTGGTGATCCCGCTGTCGATGCTGTTCACCTTCAGTGGCATGGTCAGTCAGAAAGTCAGCGCCAACCTGATGAGCCTGGGGGCCTTGGATTTCGGGATCATCGTGGACGGCGCCGTCGTGATCGTGGAGAACTGCGTGCGCCGCCTGGCCCATGCGCAGGCCCACCATGGTAGGACACTCACGCTCAAGGAGCGCTTTCATGAAGTGTTTCTGGCCGCGCAAGAAGCTCGCAGGCCACTGCTGTTTGGGCAGTTGATCATCATGATCGTCTACCTGCCCATCTTTGCGCTGTCGGGTGTGGAGGGGCGCATGTTCCACCCGATGGCTTTCACGGTGGTGATGGCCCTGTTGGGGGCGATGATCTTGTCGGTCACGTTCATCCCAGCGGCGGTGGCACTGTTCATTGGCGACAAGGTGGCCGAGAAGGAGAACGCCCTGATGCAAGGCGCCAAGCGCCTGTATGCGCCTTTGCTCGCAAAGGCCCTGGCGGCCAAGCCGGTGGTGCTGACCTTGGCGGTGGTCATGATTGCCTTGTCGGGGGTGGTTGCCTCGCGCATGGGCAGTGAGTTCGTACCCAGTCTGAACGAGGGTGACTTCTCGGTACAGGCCTTGCGTATTCCAGGCACCAGCCTGACGCAGTCTGTGGCCATGCAGCGCCAGCTCGAAACCCACCTGAAGGCCAAATTTCCCGAGATTGAGCGTGTGTTTGCGCGCACGGGCACGGCAGAGGTGGCTACCGATCCGATGCCGCAAAACATCTCGGATGGCTACGTCATGCTCAAGCCCACGGAGCAATGGCCACAACCGCGTAAGACGCGCGATGAGCTGATTGCCGCTGTTCAAGAGGAAGTGGCCAAGCTGCCCGGGCAGAACTACGAGTTCTCGCAGCCGATTCAGATGCGCTTCAACGAATTGATCTCAGGGGTGCGCAGTGACGTGGCCGTCAAGCTGTTTGGCGATGACATGGAGGTGCTCAACACCACGGCCAATCAGCTCGCTCAGGCCTTGCAACAGGTGCCCGGTGCGTCAGAGGTCAAAGTGGAGCAGACCACGGGGCTGCCCATGCTCACCGTGGACATCGACCGCGAGAAGGCGTCTCGTTACGGCCTGAACGTGGGAGACGTGCAAGAGACCTTGGCCATCGCCTTCGGTGGGCAAGAAGCAGGCACCTTGTTTGAAGGCGACCGTCGTTTTGGCATCGTTGTGCGCCTGCCTGAAGGTGTGCGCACCGATCTGGATGCGATCAAGCGCCTGCCCATTCCCTTGCCAGCTAAAGACATACAGGCCGGTGGGGCTCGTTTCATCCCATTGTCCGAGGTGGCGGCCATCGACTTCGCGCCAGGCCCCAACCAGGTCAGCCGCGAGAACGGCAAGCGCCGCATTGTCATCAGCGCCAATGTGCGAGGTCGTGACATCGGCTCGTTTGTCGGCGACGCGCAAAGCGCCTTGCAGCAGGTCAAGATCCCGCCGGGTTACTGGACCGTCTGGGGCGGTCAGTTCGAGAACCTGCAGTCTGCCCGCCAGCGCCTGATGGTGGTGGTGCCAGTGTCCTTGTTGCTGGTCTTCACCTTGCTGTTCGCAATGTTCCGCGACATCAAGGACGGCTTGCTGGTGTTCACGGGCATTCCCTTTGCGCTGACGGGTGGCGTGCTGGCACTGTGGGCGCGGGGCATCCCGTTGTCCATCTCTGCTGCGGTGGGCTTCATCGCTTTGTCTGGCGTTGCTGTGCTCAATGGGCTGGTGATGATCTCGTTCATCCGCAGCCTGCGAGACAATGGATACGGCCTTGATTCGGCCATTGAGGAAGGGGCATTGACTCGCTTGAGGCCCGTCCTGATGACCGCGCTGGTGGCATCCCTTGGTTTCATCCCCATGGCCATTGCCACTGGCACAGGCGCTGAGGTGCAGCGACCGCTGGCCACGGTGGTGATCGGAGGAATCTTGTCTTCGACCATCTTAACTTTGCTCATGCTGCCAGTGCTCTACCGCTTGGCGCATGGTGGCGATGAGGACGAGCCCGAAGGCGGCCCAGAGGTGCGCCCAGGAATTGGGGCACCTCTGGCAGGCGAGTTGAAGACGTAAATGCGCATTTGCATTTAACCGACTCACCTTCTGTGATCAAGGAGAGAGCCATGACCAAGATATTGACCTGTGCTTTGGCCGGTGCATCGTTGCTGATGACGGCCTGCGCCTCCACCGAAAACGACCCATACAGTTTCAACAATGGGGGGCGTCACGCCAAGGTATTGGAGGTCGGCGTGACACGAACTGCGGAACGGGTGGTCAGAAAAGACTGCCGCGAGGAACTGGCGCCAGATCCACTTCACGCTCGCTATGCGGTGGTTTCCTACAGCTTCGGAGGTCGCTCAACATTGCGCGCCAAGCAGATCGTTGCCGTGCCGAGTGACTTGGTTCTGACGGTTGGAGATCAGGTTGATATCAACATTGTCGATTGCAGCCAGCCTGTTAGATTGCACAACGCTGCTCAGTCGAGCGATGAGGATGCGTTCACCGCGAACAGGCAGGCCGTGCTCGACCAAATCGTCGCCCCTTACTCAACTGGAGTTGCGCGTTGAGGGCTGCTGCAACATTGTTCGTGGTAAGCGTCGTCCTGATTACCGGGTGCGCGAACATGCCAGGCAATAGCGCCAGTGAAGCCAAAGAGCGCTGCCATCGGCGAGGCGTGGTGAAAACATGCGTTCCCATTTCGCCACTTTCTTCGGCCCAGATCGCTGAAGTGCGTCAGCTTCGGGGCACTTCCAAGGTAAACAGTCGCATCGTCATCATCAGGAATGACTGGTTTGATGTGCATGGTCATGCCGCAGTGGACCTGGACGGGAGTCCACTGGTGGACACCATTCCTTTCTCGACCATGGCGGTTGATATTGATCCCGGTGAGCATGTGCTTCAAGCTGGCCCAAAGACAAGTGCAGGGCTGCCATTGCGTCTGTTCAGCAAGCCTGGTGAGGTGGCTGTGGTGCGCTTGCGGCGCTCGTTCAGCAGGCAAGACTTTTTGGGCTTTGCACTGGAGCAGATTGACTCCCATGAAGGTTTGCGGCTTGTTCAAGAGTGTTCGGTTATAGCCTTCCTTGATCGTCGAGTTGGAAGTTCCAAGTGAACCAAGACAGCCTGAACCACACCGCACAGCGCCACATGGACGAGTATGAGGAGTTCAAGCTCGCGTCGTCTGGCGGACGTGTGCCGCCTTGAGGCAAAGCAAAGTGCTCGACATGAATTTAGATGAGAATTACAATCATTCGCATTGATGTTGTTGGGGGATTTCTATGCTTTGTCGGGCATCCTGTTCTTGGCTGCAGGCGCTGCTGCTGGTAGCGTTTGCAGTCGTCGGTGGGGCCGCACACGCTGCAGACGCTACTGAGACCAAGGCCAAGCAAGTCTGGCAGCTTCTGGACTACGTGGCCGTCGATTACGGCGGTGCGGTGAACAACGGCGCAGTGCTGAAGGCTTCGGAATATGCGGAGATGCAAGAGTTCGCGGCTTTGGCCGAACGTCAGTTGGACGAGTTGCCAAGCCATTCCAACAAGGGCCGTTTGCAACAGCAGGCGGCAGAGCTACGTCGAGCGGTAGCGAGCAAAGTCGATTCAGCCTCCGTGGCGCAACTGGCGCATGCGCTGTCCAGTGCTGTACAGGCGGCATATCCATTTCCGGTCGCTCCCACCGCCTTGCCGGACTTGGCTCGGGGTGCGCAGATATTCCAGGGGCAGTGCGTGGCATGTCATGGACAGCAGGGACATGGCGATGGCCCATTGGCTGCGTCGCTGAGCCCCAAACCGACCGCGCTGGCCGAACACCTGCGGGCGCGGGAGCGCAGCTTGTTCGCATTGCATCAAATCATTACCACCGGCGTCCCGGGTACTGCGATGCAAAGCTTTGCTGCACTCTCGGACGAAGATCGTTGGGCGCTGGCGTTCTTTGTTGGTACGTTGCCCTATAAGCAGAGCGACAAAACCGAAGGGGCGAAGCTCTGGCACGCCAATGTCCAAACCCGTCAAGCGATTGCCAATCTGGACTCTTTGACGCAAACATCTGAGCATGTATTGGCAGATAGGTTGGATGAACCCACAGCTAGAGCGCTAACCGCCTATCTACGCGCTAACCCAACTGCGTTGGAAGCAAACCAGAAAGGTACGGCAATAGCCAAGACCAAGCTCGGAGAGAGCGTGATTGCATTGCAAAGCGGGAATCGCGCGGCTGCGGCCAAGTTGGCTTTATCCGCCTACCTTGATGGTTTCGAGCCTGTCGAACCTGCGCTTGCCACCCGCAATCGCCAGTTGTTTGAAAAGATCGAAGCCGCGATGGTGTCTTATCGAGCGTTGGTGGCAAACGGCACTCCGACCGAAGTGCAGGCTGCGCATCAACGGTTGCAGGGCATGCTCGATGAAGCAGATAAGGTACTCGCTCCCTCGGAGAACGATGCGGTCGCGGCTTTTATTGGGGCTCTGACTATTTTGCTCAGAGAGGGCTTGGAAGCTTTGCTTGTGGTGGTTGCCATGCTGGCCTTTCTCAAAAAGGCTGAGCGCAGCGATGTCGTGGTTTATGTGCATGCAGGATGGGTGGCCGCACTAGCGGCGGGTGGCATCACTTGGGGTGTCGCGACCTATCTGGTCGGCGTCAGTGGCGCCAGTCGGGAGTTGACCGAAGGTCTTTCTTCATTGTTTGCGGCTGTTGTTTTGCTCGGCGTCGGGATGTGGATGCACAACAAAAGCGTCGCTGGTCGCTGGCAGATTTACCTCAAGGAAAAACTGTCGTCGGCACTCAACAAGCGTACAGCGTGGTTCTTGTTCTCGTTGGCATTCGTTGCGGTGTACCGCGAGGTGTTCGAGACGGTGCTGTTTTACACAGCCCTTTGGTCAGAGGGAAATGGATGGCCGCTGCTTGCCGGTTTGGGGTCAGGCATGGCGCTTTTGGCATTGCTGGCTTGGGTGCTGCTGCGCACCAGTGCTCGGTTGCCGATTGGTCAGTTTTTTGCGGTGAGTTCCACACTGGTAGCCGCGCTCTCGGTGATTTTGGCCGGCAAGGGCATTGCAGGGCTGCAAGAGGCTGGGCTGGTACATGTCAATTCGATGGCAATTCCTCGGATCGACTTGCTTGGCATCTATCCATCGTGGCAAACGGTGCTGGCCCAGCTTGCTGTTTTGCTCGTTGTCGTGGTGGCGTTCGCTATCAATTTTCGTTCGGCAAGGCAGCCGACCATGCGGCAAAACTGATTCAAAGTGCCTCCCAAGCTCTCACATTCACGACCCCTATTCGCTCAAATGTGGTTAATCGTTGACTTTCTATGAAAGGTACCCTTGGTATGAAATATCTTATTGGCATGATTGCTACAGCGCTTGCACTCGGGGGCTGCGCGGGCTGGAAACCAATTCCTGTTGAGGCTGAAGGCCGTTTGCGCGCACAGGTCTTGGATATTGTGGATAGCAAGGATTTCGTAGGTCCGGTTGCAAAAGACTGCCGCCAGTACGGTGATCGGAATTCTGGTCAATTCGCACTTGTTGTTGTGGAGGAACTGACGGGGGTGCCAAAGACAAGAAACAAGTGGATCGTGCCCATTAAGCAGGGGCAGACATTGAAAGTCGGCAATTTGGTCTATGTCAGCGGCTGCCTCGACGCTCTCTTGGTCGAATAATTCTTGCTACTACGGTGGTGATGGGTGGGGTCTTGTCGTCATCGAAGCTGACAACGCTTAACAACTCGGCCTCTCAGCGTGTCAGTGAATGCATGAACCGTTGATCTAGGCGCTCCCAAGGGCTCGCAATAACGACCCTGGCCTTTTTCATAACCATTTGGGGAGCGCAAGAAGCGGTGTTGGGGGGCAAAGACGGGCGGCGACGATTGATTACCTAAGGAGTTTGCCTTTCAATGCTTTGGTCCTGCGCTCACGGCAGCAGCGCCACGCCGCATTGCCCCCAAAGTCCTCGCAAATACGCCTTGAAAACCGCCAGTTTGGCGCAGTCCGACGCGTCTTTGGTCTAGGGGCAGGCACCTTGAGTGCCTGCCTGATCTCTGCTCAGAGGTGGGCCGGAGCAAGAATTGTTAACTGAGGCTTCATTTGGTTTCAGGAGCCGCTGGCGGGGTGCTCTGCCAGCGTTGATGCCACAACATGTGATCCATCATCATTTGTTGCATGGGCATGTATCGGTCCATCATGTATTGGCGCTGCTTCATCTGTTCAGGCGTGAGCCCGGAGTAATAGCCTCGCATGTGGTCCCAGCCCATCATGTTGCCACCCATCATCATGTGGCCGCCACCCATCATGCCGGCGCCACCAAAACAGCCATTGGGGCCCCACATGCCATCCATGGTGCTCATGGCCGCTTGCATCGAGTTCCAGTGGTCCTGGAGCAGCCGTTGGCGCTCTTGAGGATCTTGGGTTTGCCGGATTTTGTCCATCTGCGCTTGCATCTGCTGCATGTGCGTCTGGATTTGGCTCATTTGCTTGTCAAACTCAGCGGGGTTTGGTGGTGTGACTTTTGGGGCCACAGCGGCCTTGTCCGCGCTTTTGTCGGTAGCTTTAGCGGGCTGCGCCAGAATGGGTGAAGACAATGTCAAAGCGGCCAGAGAGATCAACGAAATGGCCGGGATGGAAGGTTTCATGATTTGTCGCTCCAATGACAGAGGGCTATGGACGAGGAACCAACTATTTGCGCCAACAACACGCTCCATACACCTTACTGCATTTTCTGGCTCAGACAAAGACTCGCCCGGGATGCTCTGATCCAGGTCATTTTTGTGGCTGAAGCGCGATGATGGTCATGCCCAGCAGGGCCACGCCTGCTCCGATGAGGTCCCATCTTGACGGGGTGATGCCATCCACCAGCCACAGCCAAGCCAAGGCCACTGCGATGTAGACCCCGCCGTAAGCCGCATAGGTTCGCCCAGCTGCGCTGGGATGCAGGGTCAACAGCCACGCGAACAAGGCCAGAGATGCCGTCGCCGGGACCAGCAACCACATGGGCTTGCCCTGCTTCAGGACCAGCCAAGGTAGATAACAGCCCAGGATCTCAGCCACAGCCGTGAGGACGAACAGCAAGATGGTTTGCAGCATGGCATCGGAGTAGTTTTGGGTGATTGGGTTTCCCGGCACTTGTGGCGTGCCGCGGCAGCTAAGGTGCGCCGCATGTGCCGATCTGCCTGCCGGCGGTTTTGAGTCGACCGGCAGGGCAGGCACACGCTCACAAGGTCACTTTACAGCGCTCACCATGTAGCCTTGCCCCATGGGCGTGATCTCGAACTGGATCTCCTTGCCGACAGCCAGCTTGCTGAAGAGAGTCTTGTCGTGGACCAGGAAGGCCATGGTCATGGCGGGCCAGTTCAGCGTACTGACGGGGGCATGCGCGATGGTCACTTTGCCGCCTTTGAGATCGATCGCTTTGACGACGCCGTGGGCCGTGTGCGTGGCTTTGGGAGCAGTGGACGTCTGGGCAGGCTTGTCCATGCCCTTCATCCCTTTCATGTCATCGCCCTGTGCCATTGCCAATGTGGCGGCGGGAATCAGGCTGATGGCGACCAGAGATTGCAGTGTGTTCTTGATCATGAGGTTCTTTCAATGGTTGGTATGCGATGGGTGAGTTTGGTCAGCAGCACCATGATCTGGTTGGCGAGATCTGCTGGCGCCGCTGACGGAGTGGCTTAACGAGAGAGGCGACTAGGCGCGACATACACCGTGATGGGTTGTGCGGCAAAGTCCGAGGGCGCGATGTCACTCAGGCTGAAGGGCTTGAGGGCGTGCGCGGGGGCTTGCCAGGTGAATGTCCTGGTATTGCCGTTGACCTGGCTGACGAACTGGACGACTTCCAATCGCTTGACGTTGACCCACTGTGTTTGCGGGGTGATGTCAATGGTTCGGTCCGCCTGTACCGGCGCGGGTGTGTGCGTCATGTCCATCGCGTGAGAGAAGGACGGGCGACGCACTTCGGCTTGTGCAGGGGCCAACGCTACGGTGGCAATCGCGATGGTCGCGGCAATCAGGTATTGGGTGGTTTTCATGATGTGTTCCTCAGAGGATGTGGATGGTGTTTTCGATGAAAGCGAGGCTCGCCAGCCTGCTTTCAATTGAGCCACCTGCAAAACGCGATTCGCACGGGCGTGATTGCCTGCGCAAAGTTCACTCTGGGTCGAACAAGACCATCAACTTGCCGCTGCCAATGGGCATACCAGGCCGACGAAGGCAAGACGGCTTTGGTTTTCTCTGCTGCTGACAGGGGCGTTGGTCCAGGTGCTGAACGGCACATGACGCAGTCATTGTCATCGGCCATGCCGGGCATGGGCTCGTGCATCCCTTCTGACAAGAACAGGCCTTGGGTTTTGGCCAGGTCTTGTGCCTTGGGGGATGGCGACAGGCTGGGAAGGCCATTCAATCCCGACCACAACATGCCGCCGACGAACAGGACGCATGCCGCTGAACCCAAGACCTTGGTGATGCGATGCGCGATGTTCATGATTGCGCCTCTCTGGGCTCTGCCGTGATGGGCCTTGGCTTGCTGCGTCGGCGAATCAACAGGTAAGCAGCCGGGATCACAAACATCGACAGCAGCGGTGCGGTGACCATGCCCCCGACCATGGGCGCCGCGATGCGCTGCATGACCTCCGAGCCTGTGCCCGCACCCCACATGATCGGCAGCAAGCCAGCCAGGATCACAGCTACGGTCATCGCCTTGGGCCGCACGCGCAGCACAGCGCCGTCGCGGATGGCATCGAGCAGGTCATCGACACTGACCTGGCCCTTGTCGATGCGCTCGCCCCAGGCTTGCTTGAGGTACAGCAGCATGATCACGCCGAACTCCGCCGATACCCCCGCCAACGCGATGAAGCCCACAGCCCCCGCTACCGACAGGTTGTAGCCCAGCAGGTAGAGCAGCCAGATGCCGCCGACCAAAGCAAAGGGTAAGGTCGCCATGATCAGCAAGGCCTCGTCAAATGCCCCGAATGTCAGGTACAGCAGCGCGAAGATGATCAGCAGCGTGAAGGGCACCACCACCTTGAGCTTGGCTGTCGCCCGCTCCAGAAACTCGAACTGGCCGGACCAGGACACCGAGTAGCCCGGCGGCAAGGTGACCTTGGCTGCAACAGCCTTTTGCATGTCCTGCACCGCCGAGCGCAAATCCCGCCCTCGGATGTCCACATACACCCAGCCAGACAGGCGGGCGTTCTCGCTGCGCAGCATGGGTGGGCCATCAGTCACGCGGATGTCAGCCACATCGGACAAGACCAGGCGCTGGCCACGTTCGTTGACGATGGGCAAGGTGCGCAGTTTTTCCAGCGAATCACGTGTTTCGCGTGGGTAGCGCAGGTTGATCGGGAAGCGCTGCAAGCCTTCCACCGTCTCGCCAATGTTCTCGCCACCCACCGCCGACGCGATGACCGACTGCACATCGGCGATGTTCATGCCAAAGCGTGCGGCGGCATCGCGGCGGATGTTGACATCCACATAGCGCCCACCCGTCAGGCGCTCGGCCAAGGCGCTGCTGACGCCAGGCACATCTTTGAGTGCACGCTCAATCTCGCCTGTGAGCCGGTCGATGATGGCCAGGTCAGTGCCTGCTACCTTGACGCCCACGGGGCTCTTGATGCCGGTGGCCAGCATGTCGATGCGGTTGCGAATCGGCGGCACCCAGATGTTGGCCAGGCCGGGCACCTTGACGATGCGGTCCAGCTCATCGACCAGCTTGTCTTGCGTCATGCCAGGCCGCCATTGGTCCTTGGGCTTGAACTGGATGGTGGTCTCGAACATCTCCATGGGCGCCGGGTCGGTCGCGGTTTCGGCGCGACCTGCCTTGCCATACACGCTGGCCACCTCGGGCACCGTCTTGATCAAACGGTCGGTCTGCTGAAGCAGCTCGGCTGCCTTGCCTGCGGACAAGCCCGGCAGGGCCGTGGGCATGTAGAGCAGGTCGCCCTCGTCCAGTTTGGGCATGAACTCACCGCCAATATGCTGCAAGGGCCACAAGCTGAGCAACAGCAACACGGTGGCCACCGCCAGTGTGCGCTTGGGGCCTTGCAGGACCGCATTGAGCAGCGGGCGGTAGATGGCAATCAGAAAGCGGTTGAGCGGGTTGCTCTGCTCGCTAGGGATGCGGCCACGGATCAGGTAGCCCATCAGCACGGGGATCAGCGTGACCGACAGGCCCGCTGCCGCCGCCATGGCATAGGTTTTGGTGAAGGCCAGCGGCGAGAACAGCCGCCCCTCCTGTGCCTCCAGCGTGAACACCGGCACGAAGGACAGCGTGATGATCAACAGCGAGAAGAACAGCGCGGGCCCGACCTCGGCCGCCGATTCGCCGATGACCTTCCAGCGCTCGGCACCTTCCAGCGTTTGATCGGGGTGTGCGTGTTCCCAGTGTTCCAGGTGCTTGTGCGCGTTCTCGATCATCACCACGGCTGCGTCCACCATGGCGCCAATAGCAATGGCGATGCCCCCAAGGGACATGATGTTGGCGTTCACCCCTTGGTAATGCATGACGATGAAGGCCGCCAGGATGCCCAGTGGCAACGAGATGATCGCCACCAAAGCCGAGCGCAGGTGGAACAAGAAGATGAAGCACACCACAGCCACGACCGCGAACTCTTCGAGCAGCTTGTGAGAGAGGTTGTTCACCGCGCGTTCGATCAGGCTGGAGCGGTCGTACACCGGCACGATCTCCACGCCTTTGGGCAGGCTGGCTTGCAGCGTCTTGAGCTTGGCCTTCACCGCCGCAATGGTTTCCAGCGCGTTCTTGCCCGAGCGCATCACGATGACGCCACCAGCGGCTTCACCCTCGCCATCCAACTCCCCAATGCCCCGGCGCATCTCCGGCCCGATCTGGATGCGGGCCACATCACCCAGGCGCACCGATACCCCCGCATCCGTCGTCATCAAGGGAACTTGCTTGAAATCGTCCAGCGATTGCAGGTAGCCCGAGGCGCGCACCATGTACTCGGCCTCGCCCAACTCCAGCACCGAGCCACCTGCTTCCTGGTTGGCTTTCTGGATGGCATCGACTACCTTGGTGTGCGGGATGTTGTAAGCCACGAGCCTGTCCGGATCGAGCACCACCTGATACTGGCGCACCATGCCGCCCACCGACGCCACCTCGGCCACATTGGGCACGGTCTTGAGTTCGTATTTAAGGAACCAGTCCTGCAAGGCCCGCAACTGGCCCGCGTCCTGCGTGCCGCCACGGTCCACCAGCGCATATTGGTAGATCCAACCCACGCCGGTGGCATCAGGCCCCAACGAGGCCTTGGCGCTGGCAGGCAGGCGAGACTGCACCTGGTTCAAATACTCAAGCACGCGCGAGCGGGCCCAGTACAGGTCGGTGCCATCCTCGAACAGCACGTAGACATACGAGTCGCCGAAGAAGGAGTAACCCCTCACCGTCTTGGCCCCAGGCACTGACAACATGGTGGTGGTCAGCGGGTAGGTGATCTGGTTCTCGACAATGCGCGGCGCTTGCCCCGGGTAGGTTGTGCGGATGATCACCTGCACATCCGACAGATCGGGCAAGGCATCCAGAGGTGTCCTCATCACCGAGTACACGCCCCACGCGCTGAGCATCAGCGTGGCCAGTAGCACGAGGAAACGGTTGGTGATGGACCAACGGATCAAGCGGGCGATCATGGCTGGCTCCCGGCTTTGCCCATGTCCATGCCCTTGGCTGGGGGCACTGTCTTGGGCTCGGGCGCCATGGGCGACAGGCGCGTCAGCTGGGGCATGCCATCGGCGTCCATGTAGAACTCGAAGTTCACTGGGTCACCCACCTCCAGGTTGCGAGGCAAGCTGCCTTTGAGTGGCACCTTGAAGTCCATGGTCATGGCGCCCCACTTGAGCGAAGCAATCGGGCCATGCGACAGCGTGATGGCATCGCGGCCGATGGCTTCGACCTTGCCTTGCCCCTCATGTCGTGGCGCGGTGTTGTTGACGGCAGGTAGCGAGGCGCCGTTCAAGCGTGCCTCCACGCCCTTGAGGCTGGCCTCCGAATCGATCAGGAACTGCGAGGACACCACCACGCGCTGACCCGCATCCAGGCCGCGCTTGACCTCCGTCTGGCCATTGCTCTCGATGCCCGTCTCGACCTCGACCGGGCGGAACCGCCCCTTGTCCTCGGCCAGCATGACCACCGTGCGCTTGCCGGTCTGGATGACCGCCTCAGTAGGGATCAGCAAGACCTTCTCGGCGCGCATGTCCATGAACTGCATGGTCACGCTCATGCCGGGCACCAGGTGGGCCCCGGGGTTGTTCAACTGCACCCGCGCCTTGAGGGTGCGTGTGCCGGGGTTGACCTCGGGCACCAGGGCTTGCACCGTGCCCTCGAAGGTGGTGCCGGGTACAGCCGGGCTGCGGGCTTGCACCTTGGTGCCTGGGCGCAGTTGTGCGACCTGGCTCTCCGGCACTTCGGCATTGGCCCAGACCGTGGACACCCCGTTGATGCGCAGCAAGGTGGCGCCGGGCATCATGGACATGCCTTCGCGTGCCATCAGTTCGCTGACCACGCCGCTGATGGGGGCGGCCAGGGTGATGCGCGCTTTGGTCTGCCCGGTTCGCTCAACGCTTTTGATCTGCTCATCGCTCATGCCGACTTGGCGCATGCGCTGGCGTGCCCCATCGACCAGGCTGCCCATGTCAGCACCCTGCATGCGGCGAACGGACAAGAACTCTTCTTGTGCGGCCACCCAGTCCGGCACATAGAGATCGGCCAGGGCTTGCCCTTGCTTGACCGCATCCAGCGTGGCGCGCACGTACAGCCGCTCGACATAGCCTGTGGCCCGTGCCTGCACGATGGCCTGGTCGCGTTCGTTGTAGGCGATGTTGCCCACGGCCGAGACCTGTGGCGACAGCACGCCTTCAGTGACCTCTGCGGTGCGCACGCCCAGGTTCTGCTGGATGCGTGGGCTGACGGTGACCTTGCCCTGATCGCCATCGCTGTCGGCGTAGACGGGCACCAGCATCATGTCCATGAAAGGTGACTTGGCGGGCTTGTCGAACTTGTTGCCCGGCACCATGGGGTCGTGGTAGTACAGGACCTTCTTGCCAGTGGCCGGGTCCACGTCGCCGGCCTTGATGCCTGCGCTGATGTGGCGGCGGGTGGCTTCTTCGCCCTCGGCGATGCTTTGCGGCGCAACGTCGGCCGCTGGCTGGGTGGCGGCTTCGGACGCCGAGCCTGGATTGGCTGGGGCCTGCGCGGCGGACGTGGCGGTGTGGGCGCTCAGGCCGCGCTTCATCCCCAGCGCATACAGGCCATAGCCTGCGGCCAGGAGCGTGGCGGCGACCAGCGAAAGGACAGGTGTTTTGATGTTCATGGGTTTCTCCAGGGCCGGACTCAAGGGTGGGGCGCGGGCGTGTCATCGCTGGCGGGGATCAGGTAGGCGAGTTGGGCCCAGGCCTGGGCGGCGTCCATCTCCAGACGCAGCCGTTCCAGTTGCGTGTCGATGACCGCGCGGCGGGCTTCAAGGACGGACGCCAGGGTGCCGGTGCCACCCCGGTAGGCGGCCAGCGCAGCTTCCGTGCGTTGCGCCGCCAGCGGCAGCAGCGATGCGTCATAGCGGGCCAGGCGTTCACGGTGGCTTTGCCAGGTCTGGTGCAGGCCTTCGATCTGCGCGATGTGCTCGCGCGTGGCCTCCTCGCGTTGCGCACGTATCTGGTCGGCGGTGGCCAGTTTGGCGACCAGCTCGCGGTCCTGCCGATTGGCTTGATCCCATTGCAATGGCACGGCGACGTTGAGCGAGACCATGTTGGAATACGCCGGGCCGCGGTGGTTCAGCATCAGTTCCACGCTCCAATCGGCGCGCTTGTTGGCCTGCGCGGCATCGGCGTCCGCCTGGGCCATGTCTTCTTGCCGGGCCATCAGCACGATGTCCGGGTGCTTTTGCACCTCGTTTTCCAGATCGGCGTGGTCGGGCAAGTGCCTCAGGTCCGGCGGCACGGGGGGCAGTGGCACCTGGGCGGCGTCACCGATCCAGCGTGCCAATTGGGTCCTGGCAACGCTCAACTGGCGTCGCACCTGGGCCAGGCGGTCTTCGATCTGCACGGCCATCGTGCGGGCGGCGAACACGTCGGCCTGGGCGCCTTTGCCGCCCCGGTAGGCGGCCTCTGCCGCTTCGACCTGAAGGGGCGCTTCCCGGCCTTGGGCTGCGAGCAGGTCGAGCATGCGCGTCAGGTAAAAGCAGTCCAGCCACGCCGTTGCGGTGTCGCGCTGCAGATTGGCCAGGGCCAGTGCACGGGCGGCCTCGCTGGCCTGGGCTTCGCTCTCGAAGCGCCTTGATCGGGCGAGCCGTTTGTCTTCTCGGGTGAACTCCTGCATGACGCCGACCGACTGCATGGTCATGAAATCGCGGGTCAGGCTGAAACGGTCCGGTCCATCGACGGGCAGGTTGTTCACACCCAGCTTCAGCGTGGGATCGGGCCGCTGGGCCGCTGCGGCGGCCATGGCACGCGCGGACGCGGCGGCACTGGTCTGCGCCCCCAACTGGCGGGAGCGCGTTTCGGCCAGACGGATGGCTTGCTCGAAACCCAGTTGGTTTTGCGCATGGGCTTGGAACGCTAGCGCAGCGATGGCAAGGCACAAGCCCTGGGCGCGCAGCCCGTACCGGGCGGAGATGAAGGAGCGCGAGAGGGCGGCCGGGGCAGGGGCACGGTATGGCCCGATGAGGCGCACAGGGATGGCAAACATGGGATCTCCAGACGAAGCCAACAAGGGCGCTGGTCCAGGCAGTCCACCGTCAGTGATGGATGGCGCGGACGAGCGCGGCTGATGGCGCCAAGCCAGCCCGAAGGGCGGTCAGCGCGGCGTCGCAGGGGAGATCAAATGCGGAAACAGCAGTGCAGGATGGACAACGGCGGGGGCGGCGCTGCCAGCGGCACATGGTCGGGCAACCAGGGCCGCGGGGGGGCCTGGTCGGCTGTCGCCTGGGCAACCGTGTACAGGCTGATCAAGGCGATGGCAGGCAGGGAGGGCACCTGCGTCATGTCGCTTTGGTGGCCCTGGTGGCAATGCTCGGCGCACAGGTTGGGGAAGGCCTTGTCCATGTCCATGGACCCGGCCATCTGCTCGCAGCCCACCATGTCCATGGACATGGCCGTGCTCGTTCTAGGGCAGGCATAAGCGGCGATGCTCATCTGGGCGAGCAGGATCACGCCGACCATGAGCTTGCAGATCCACTGGCGCAGGGAGCGGGTCAAGTTCATGCGCCCAGTCCTTGCGGCCGCGCGCCAGCGTCGGCACTACCGAAAGGTGTGGCCCAGGCCTGACCGCCGCCGCCAAAGGCGGACAATGGGGTGGCAAAGACGTGGGCGGTACGGTTCAGCATGGCATGGGCTCCGTGGCAGTTTAATGGGTTTTGACCCGCGGGTGCGCCACGGCGAATCCGCCGATCCGGTCATTCGGCCGCCGCAGCATCGCTGCCACGGGGGGCTGGGCCCGGCGGCACGCGTTTTCCGGATTGGTCGAACAAGGGCCGAGCGGCCTGATTCTGATTTGGGAAAATAGCCCCCCACCGGCCGAAGTCGTGACGCCAACATGAGTGCTTCTTCAACTGCCCCCGCAGCGGGGCCAAGGAGTGCTCGATGGCATTCGATCTGTCCAATACCCTGTCCGGCCTGTCGGCCTTCGTGATCCTGCTGGATCAGCATCTTTATGGCGGGCTGATTCTCAAAGGTTTGGCTCAAGCCCTGGTCGAAGGCATCAGGGCCTGGCGGCAACCGCGCGCTTGCACTGCGCATCTCAAGCGTCAGGGCGGCGCATGCTCGTGAGGGTCGCACTGCCTCCGGGAAGAAGGGTTGACACGCCTCCAAGCCGCGAGAGCATGAACCATCGCAAGTTCATGAAGGAGCGCAAACATGACGAAAGCCATCATCACCGAGCAGGGCGGGAGCGGCGGGCCGCCCACCCTGCTCGGGCAGGGCCCCGCCCGCATTCCCACAGGCGGCAAGATCCGAGCAGGCATCAAGGTGCTGACCCGCAAGGCGGCGGAGCAACCCCAGGCTCAACGCCTCTACGACGAGGGCGTTGAGGCCGGGCAGTCCTTCGATCAGATCGAGCGCGCCATCGTGGGGGCGCTGCCGCAACTCAAGTCACCACTGATCCCGCGCAACGTGCCCTGGTTCACCGTGCGGGCGCAAGACTTTCCCAATCCCGAGACGCCGAAGCAGATCCTGGAAGCCTATGGCGAGGACCGTGGTGATGGCCATCACCTCTATCGCTTCCCCATTGTCTTTCCATCCGACCAATGGCAAACCGTGATGCCGCACGAACTTGCGGCCTGGGGGGCTCAGGACAAGCGCTACTGGTCGCAGTATTCGGCTGATGGCCGTGTGCGGCACTGCATGTGCCATGCGCCGGTGCCCATGGACAACACGGGGCGGCGCTCCATTCGCATCTTCGGTGGACGCAAGACGGTTCTGCGTGAAGACAACGGCGGCATCTGCGAGCCCGAGTCCTGCGCCGACTACCAGCAGCGGCGCTGCAATCTGACCGGGCGATTCCTGTTCTTCATCCCGGGCATCCGGTCCATCAGCGCGTTCGAGTTGCCCACAAACAGCTTCTACGCCATGAACGCGGCCATCCAGAAGTTCGAAACCATCGGCTTTCTGCGTGGTGGTCGCATCTCCGGTTTTCTGGATCGCCAACGCACGCCGTTTTACCTGACCAAGCGTTTGATGGAGGTTGCCCACATCGACGAGACGGGCCTACCCACACGCGTGCCGCAATGGATCATCGAACTGGAAGCACCTGTGGATGTGACTGCCTTGTTGCGCGACAGGGAGGACGAAGACACGGCCATTGTTCAGGCTCAACTGGCCACCCAGGTCCTGGATGGCGGAGCAACGTGGGCGAGCGCCGGGGCTGATGTGGATGCCGCTGTGGAGACGGTGATCGCCGATGCACCCAAGGACATCCCGGTCCATGACGGGGATCTCACCTTGGAGCACCTCCTGGCGCGTGCCCAAGCCTATGGTGTTGCTGCGGAGCAATATCAGGCCTACGCCGACCGACGATGGGGCCGAGGGTGGCGGCTCAACCCGCATGGTCGCCGCCGTGCCTGGGATGAACTGGACCGCTATCGCAACGACCCGCAGGGCTACCTCGACAAGATCGAGAGCGAACTGCACCGCGTGTCATGAAGGAGAAGCAACATGGTTCGCATCGCGCATTTTTCTGACCTTCATTACGGCCCCAAGAACCAGATCGAGGCCGACCGCTGTTTCGGGGCGGCCATCGACATGGCCATGGCCTCAGGTGTTCAGGCGGCGGTGCTGTCTGGGGATTCAACCGATCACGCCCTGGACTTGCACTCACCCGCTGCCGAACGTCTGGTGGCGCAGGTGCGTCGCCTGGCCGACCATTGCCCGGTGCTGATGCTGCAAGGCACGTACTCTCATGAGCCACCAGGTGCCTTGTCCATCTTCAAATCCTTGGGCGGACGTTACCCTGTCCATGTGGCCGACCAGATCGGACAAGTGGCGCTCATGCCGAGCGGCCGCTGGCAGGTTTCTGCAAGCTGGCGTTTCGATGTCTTGCCAGATGGACTCATGGCCCTGTTCAGTTGCGTGCCCACGGTCAACAAGGCTGCTGTGGCGGCCACGGTGGGGGCGGGGGCTGCTGCCGAGGCAGTGAGCGAGCACTTGTCAACCTTGCTGGCCGGGTTTGCCTTCAGTCACCGACGAGCCCAGGCCTTGGCTGTGCCGTCCATCGGCGTGTCGCATGGCACCGTCTTTGGTTGCATGAGCGAGCACGGTGTGCCCATGGCCGGGTTTGATCACGAGTTCACCACGGGCGCATTGTTCTCTGCTGAGGCCCAGGCATTCATGCTGGGGCACATACACCGACATCAGACATGGGACTGTGAGGGGCGGCACGGGCAGCAGCGCATCGCCTATGCGGGCTCCATCGGACGCTTCCACTATGGGGAGGATGGCGAAAAAGGCTGGCTGCTGTGGGAGGTGGATGCCTCGTCAGCGGTCTGCACTCTGCAGCCGACACCGGCTCGGCGGACGGTGGACATCGTGTTTGATGGCAAGCCTGACCTCGACACTTTGCGGGATGCAGTTGCTCAGAAAGATGTTGCGGGGGCGTTCGTGCGTGTCCGGTGGACGGTGGCAGACGAAGATCGCCACGCGGTCAATCACGAGGCCATTCAGCAGGCGCTGGGGACGGCTGCCGAGGTCAAGCTGGAGGGGCGCATCGTGCCGGTGGTGCGCACCAGGGCTGCCGGCATTTCGCAGTTGTCCAGCCTGGAGCAGAAGGTGACGGCGTGGGCGCAGGTAACCGGTGTGATGGTCGCGCCGATGTTGGCTTGTCTGGCGGACCTGACGGGCGAACAGCCCAGCGTGATTGCGGATCGGGTGCTGAGCACCATGAGCAGTGAGCCATGCACGGACCAGTGCAAAGAGGCGGCGTGCGCAGCAGGCTGATTGCATGTCTGGCTCATGCCGATGACGCTAGATGCCGGACCAAAGACATGTGTTGATGTTTGATCCATGCACCCCAAATCTGGCCAGAAGCGCAGCTTTTGACGGGGGCTCACTTGGCGTGCATGAAGGTCTTGACTGCGGATATCAGCAGTATCACCCCCAGGCCAAAGGTCAGTGCTCCAGTTGGCACCAGGCCTAGCATGAGGCCGCCCGTCGCTGCACCAAGGATTGAGCCCATCGACATCCAACGCAGAAGTGATCCTTCTGCTCGCAGCACTTTGAACGAATCGGACTGTCGGTAGCGTGCAAAGCCCACCACCATGGTTGGCAGGCTCACGCACAAAGACAGGCTCCCGGCCAGTTTGACGTCCAAGCCATAGAGCAGCACGATGGTGGGAATCAACAGTTCCCCGCCTGCCACACCGAGCAGCGCAGCCACGATGCCAATGAGCAAACCTGCTGCCACACCGGCAGCAAATTGAGTTGCCGTGTTCGCAAACAAGGCACCGTCCGCGTGCAATCCCCAGGTGCTTTCGACCAGCATCAACATGGCCAGGCCAGCCAGCAGGATCATGATGATTCGATCAAGCCACGCCCGAGACATGGTGATGGCATGGCCAGCAGCCCACCAAGCGCCGATCAAAGAGCCTGTCAGCAAGTTGATGACGACGCCTTGGTGGTCAACCAGCGAGTCGAGCGATATCGACTTGAGCCTGAACAGCAAGGCCACGCTCACAACCACCAAGCTCATGGCCTTGTTGAGGATCACGGCTTCCAAGGTGCCGAGTTTGAACAAACCGACAAGCACGGGTAGCCGAAACTCCGCGCCTCCAAGTCCGATCAGGCCACCAAGGCAACCAATCAGGGAGCCGACTGTGAGACTTTGAATTTTCCTGTTGATCTGAGGCATGCCGTTTTCGTTCACGTGGGACGTATTCGCAGATTGTTTGGTTCTCGACAAATTGTCGTCGAACCGCGCTATTGCCATGATTGAAGCATGTGCTGTGCCGGGCCTATTGATTTGCGAAGATGCTCGCCCGCATTGGGGTTGACGCCGCGCAGTTCCGTCGGAAACTGGTTTCAGCAATCCGCTGGAGCAAACCATGCAACCACTCAAACTCACCCTCAAGGGCTTTCGGGGCATCCGTGATGGCCTGGGGCAGGACGTGTTGACGCTGGACTTCGAGCGCTTGGCCGATGGTGCTGAACTCGTCGCCATTGCCGGTGCCAACGGGCGGGGCAAGACCACGTTGATGGACAACATGCACCCCTATCTGACGATGCCATCACGTGCGGCCCTGAGCGGTCCCGGCGGCTTTTCCTACTACGACCATGTCTGCCTGCCGGAAAACGAGAAGGATCTGACTTGGTCACATGAAGGCCGGTGCTATCGATCCCAAGTGGTGATCCGGCTCAATGGACGCCGAAAGACCGAGGCCTATTTGCATGCGCTCACTGATGCGGGCCAGTGGCGCCCCGTCTGTCTCGACGATGGTCTGGTGTCCGACGGCAAGGTCGAGACCTACACCCGCTGTGTGGAGGCTATTTGTGGCAGCGCTGATACCTTCTTCACCTCGGCGTTCTCGGCCCAAGGCAAGCGCCAGCTCAGCACCTACCGCAATGCCGAGATCAAGAGCTTGCTGTCCGACTTGCTCGGCCAGGAGGAAATCCGTGCCCTGGGACAAAAGGCCAATGACACTGCCAAACTGATCAAGGCCGGGCTGTCGGCCATCAGGCAGGAGTTGGCCGGGTTGGATGCGGAGCAGGTTCGTCTGGACGTCGGGCTGCATCGCTTGCAAGGTGCATCTGACCGCGTTGCGCAGGCCTTGCTTGAGCGACAACAAGCGCAGCAGGCGCTGGATGGACATCGGGTTTGCCATGCCCGCTTGCAGGCTCAACGGGATCAGTCCCAGAGCACCGAGGCGCGACGTGCGCAGTTGCTTGAGGAGCGCAAGGCGCTGATCGCTGCAGGCACGCAAGCCATTGAGGGGCTCAAAGCTCAGGAGCAGGATGCCTTGCAGGGCCTGGAGCGCTTGGCGCAACGCATCACCAGTCGGCGAGCGCAAGCGCAGTCTAGGCAGAGCGCGCTCATGCAATCACGTCGCCAGTGCCTGAACGTGCTCGAAGAAGCTGGTGCGGTCCAGCGTGCGGCACATCGCTTGCCTCTGGCCGAACTGGTGCTGAGTGCCAGGCAACAGGGAATCGTTGTGTGCCGACAGCAGGTGCAGGCGATGAGGGATGCGCAGGCCACGGAACGGCTGCTGGTGCAGAAGCTCGCCAGCATAGAGTTGGAGGCGGGCAGGGCGGCTTTGAAGGCCCAGGAGTTGGCGCACCGATTTGGCCTGGTCGGTGAGGTGCCTTGTGCGGGCACCGATCTGCAAGGGCAATGCAAGCTGCTGGGGGATGCGCATGAAGCCCAGACCCTGATGCCCAGCGCGCAAGGCCAGATCAGCCGCCTGGCGCAGGACAAGGCCCTGGCAGAACAGGAACTGTTCCAGATCCGCCATCGGTGCGAAGAGCTGGCCCAGGCGCCTCAAGCGCTGGCGCGGGCCGAACGCTTGGCCGACATGGCTCGAACACGGGTGTCCCGCTGGTCGCTGCTGGCGACCAGGGCGGGCCAGATCACCCAAGCCCGCGCCGCCTTGCAGGCCATTGAGCTTGAACTGTCCTCATTGGCGGCAGAGCTTGGCCGGGCCGAAGGCAACGAGACGACCGAAGAGCAAGCCGAGCGCCAACAGATCGAGACCACACGCCAGCGCATCGCGCAGGCCCTGGTGCAACAGGCGCAGCATTTCCGGGAGGCGCTCAATCGCCTGGACGCGGTGCTTCACGGTTTGCCAGCGCCCTTTGACCATCAGATGCTGGCCGCCGCCGCCCAGGCTGAGGCCCAAGCGCGCCTGGCCTTGTCCACCGCAGAACAAGCCCACCTGGCCGCCGAGCGCAATGCCCAGTCCAGGATTGAATTGACGGCTCAGGCGCGGGCCCTGGCTGATCGGCGTGTGCAGGTGCAGTCCGGCATGGCCCGAGCGGAGGACAGCTTGGGAAGTTGGAACCTGTTTGCCCGGTGCATGAGCAACGATGGCCTGATCGCCCTGGCCATTGACGATGCAGGACCGGCTCTGTCTGGCTTGGCCAATGACTTGCTGCTGGCCTGTTATGGCCCTCGCTTCACCGTGTCCATCCTCACGCTGGTGGAGACAGGCAAGGGCGAGCAACGCGAGGGCTTTGACATCGTCGTGCACGACGGCGAGTTGGGGGACAGCAAGAGCCTGGGTCTGATGAGCGGAGGGGAGCGCGTGTGGGTCAACGAGTGCCTGACGCGGGCGGTGGCGCTGTACCTGGCACAGCACGCAGGCAGGCGCTACGACGCCTTGTTTTCTGACGAAGCTGATGGGGCGCTGGACCCGGAGCGTAAACGCATGTTCATGGCCATGAAGCGCCAGGTGCTGCGTGTGGGCGGCTACCAGCGGGAGTTTTTTGTGTCGCAAACGCCGGAGTTGACCGCCATGGCTGACGCCGTGATCGACCTGGATGCGATGTGCGATCACGGGCTGACAGAGGATGGCCCAAAAAAGTGGGCGTCGGCCTGATGGCGCGACGCCCAGGTTGGGGGTCACAGGGGGGCGGTGTCTTCGAAGATGGGCAGGCCGTCCACGATGGCCGCATCGCTGTCGAATTTGAGCCAGACGATGCCAGCCAACCTGGCCGCTTCGAAGATCATGGCCATGTCGCTCTCTGCGGGCACCGTGTAGGGTGGAGCGCCCACGTAGACGAAACCGCCATAGTCGTTCGGGTACACATTGACCGACAGATTGTCATTGGCCAACTTTTGGCGTGTGGTGGCCGTCAGGTGGCAGATCGACAGGGCGGCGAGAGGCTCAACCAGTTCCAACAATCTGGTCGCGATGATGTTATCCAAGGCGGACTCCTTCGTGGCAAGAATGAGGCTGTGCCATGCGGGCTTGGGTGGCGGGAGTATTCACAGTAAACCCTGTTCCGCAAAAGACAGGACGCGGTCACCTCCCACGATGAAGTGATCGAGCACGCGCACATCCACCATCATCAAAGAGGATTTCAACGTCTGGGTCAAGAGCTCATCTGCACTGCTCGGAGACAATTGACCGCTCGGGTGGTTGTGTGCCAACAGCACAGCCGCCGCGTTGTGGGCCAGCGCGTTTTTAACCACTTCGCGCGGGTAAACCGAGGTCTGGGTCAGCGTGCCCCGGAACAGCTCTTCGGCCTCGATCAGGACTTGCTGCGCGTCGAGGTACAGCACCAGGAACACTTCGTGCTCCAGCCCGGCGCAGTACATGCTCAGCCAGTCTTTCACAATCTTGGGCGATGCCATGACTGGGCCTTCCAGCATCTTGGCGCGCATGTCGCGCAGCAGCAGTTCGCGTGCGACGCTGAGTTTGTAGGCCAGGTCGGGGGGAGCGTGCTCAAAGGCCTGGTATGTCGCTGCAGCATCGCAGGCGCATGGCAAAGGGAGTGGGGCTTGGCGCACAGGTGCGGCGAGTAACTCGCTGACCAGTTCGGCACTGGACAAGTGGGTGACATTCACGGATTTCTCCTTCACAAAAAGGAAAAGCGGGAACGTCCTGTCCCGAGGGGATGGAGGTTCCCGCTCGGGATGTGCTGACGCGAGGACAGCACGGGCAATGAGGCAGGTGACGACTGCGACGCCGACTCAGGGTCGGAGCGCATTCCGCGATGGAATGCAGGTAGCGATGGGCAGTTTGTCGTGATGGTGAGAAGCGTTCAAGCCTTGACCGCTGCATGCCATGTACAAGGGGCGGCGGAATCGGGGCGTTGCGGAATGCACGCCTGGGTGACAGCTGGATATCACCTGAAGTTCAGTACAGAAATCTTGTTTCAGTGGGTGGCCAAAGCCGTGACATGGGCCTGAAATTTCGCCAAGATGGCGACTCGAACCCATGCCACGAGCACGACCATGATCCGTTTTGGCCCCCACATCCGGCTCACTCGGCGAGAGACGGAGCGCTTCAAGCTGATCACCGACCTAGAGCCTGTCGGCATCCGCACGCTGGCTGACCTGGATGCCTACATCGCGCAATGCAAGGCGCACTATTGGGGCGTCTCCAGGGACACCCAGTTTCTGCATTGGCTGATCGATCGGGAGTACCAGAAATGCCGTTCAGCGGCGTAGCAACCGCACACCGCCTGGTGGTTCATCAAGCAAAGACACGTGGCTCGATGGTGGCACCGCGCATGAAAGCCAGGTAGGCGGCGGCCTTGCCGATGTCCGCGAAACAAGCGATGGCATCGCTGCCTCGCCTCACGGCCCATGGCAGGTCCGGGCATTCATTGGGCGACAGGCTCAAATTGGCCTCGCGATAGGCTGGGTGCCGATACGGTGTGTCGCCGGTCTGCCAGTCCACCAGGCACAGGATGCAGTCGCTCAAGATAGCGCCGCCGCCTGACTCGCCAGGCTCGACCAGCAGGGGGATTTTGAGCATGCCGCCAGATCGACCAATGCGGCCGACCACGCCATGCTCATCAAGCCACGGTTCACCCGTGGCGAGGTCGCCAAGTATCAGGCGGATCTTCTCGCCAGTTCGGCGATAGGACTCCAGCACCTTGGCCGCTTTGGGGGAGGTCCCGGGCGCAAAGTAGGTGCGTTGACTCAGTGGGGAGCGGCCCCATGCGGCTGTGGCCGTCAGGTATTTCTGATAGCCCGCCAGCGTGGCGTAGTCGCCTGGCGCAAAGGCGAGGTGGCTTTGGTCGAGTTGCTGTGCGATCTGGTTGGCATGATCGCGAGCATTGTCAAAGCCAAAGCAACTGTGGCCTGATTGCTCCGTGATGACATAGAGCTTTTGCTCCAGGTTGAGAGTGACGGTGGCCATGAGGATTCCTTCTGTGGAAGCCTGGGGACGCACCGCCGCTCGGGCCGTGGCCCCGCAGGCGTGTTGGGTTGGTGTCAGCCTTGCGCGGCCAACCGGATGGGGGGCTGATCGCAGACGCGGTCCACCACCTGGCTTTGTTGCAGGTGCTCCAACTTCAGCAACAGTGCATGGGCATGCGCGCTGTCATCGCCTGCCAGGCGAGGTTGAAGAGCCTGCACTTCTTTGATCAGCAAGCGCAGTTCCTGCACGATGGCCCGGTGGGCACGCTTCTCGATGGCGCACAAGGCGTCGGTTGCAGTGGTCATGAGGAAATTCCTTCCATGGGAGTGCCGCACTGCCTATAGGGCAGATGCTGGCGAAATGGGGGAGGACGCGGCATGCACCACCTGGAGGTGGGCATGCGCGTTGGTCGATCTGGGCTGGGCCAGGGTGGTGGGCCCGGCACGGTGAATACGCGGTGGTCTCGCCGTGCGGGGAATCAGGCTGTGTGAGGCACAGCATTGGGCTTTGACAACTCGCTCGACATCGCGGATGGCTCGTCCTTGGGCTCAGGAGCTTTGGCCTCAAACGACGATTGAGCCTGGGCAAACTCCGGCGCCTTCTTCAGGCGCTTGACTTGGGGTGCTGCCGGTTCGTTGGCCGTGGGTGGCAGGCATTCAACGGCGATGTCGCCGCCTTGGCGCAGCACTTGTCGAAGTGCCAAAGCTGGCGCAACAAAAACGCCATGAAACAGCCAACGCACGAACTGACCGATGCGCCTGTTGCGTGCGGCTGTGGCTTTGTGCGTCCGCAGGGACTGCTTGCAGCACAGGTACAGGGCCAGGTGGTTACGCTTCATCAGCGGATCAGCTTCCAACTGGGCCATGACTTCGGCGGCTATGACGGGGTCCTGGCCCACTCGGCGGTAAAAGCCCATCCAGGCGCGAGACTCTTCAATCTCGACACAGGTGCGTTTTGGGCGAACGCGGGACACTTCATGGTTCATGGTGTGAACTCCAGAAAGGAGGAGGGCACACCTATCCCGACGGGGAGACGGTGGACTCCCCATGGGTTGCGTGGAGGTGCAGCACAGCCGAATGGCTGAAGCACATGAAAGACGGTTCACATCCCATGAAGTCGAGGGCTCCCGACAATCGGGCTCGGCTTCAATGGGATGCGAACGCGGGCGGGCACAAGGCGGGCGAGACCATGCAGGTCAGCGCTTCGCTTCGTGTTCGACCCGAACTGCGGGCGAGGTCAATCGCCACGGTATCGATGTGCTGATGCTGGACCACGGTCAAGTGGTTCAGGCGGCAGCACGGTAGGCCACGAACTGTTCAACCTGTCGTGAGGCAGGCAGCGCAGGCTTCAGCAGTGCGGGTAGCACTGCAGGACGAATCATGGACTCGCGGGCAAGCCCGGAGCCCCCCAATAGCACGCAGATGGCGCGCGTTTCCCTTGTCGCATGAGGGCATGCGTTCATGACGTTCTCCTTCAGGGTGTGAAGGGGAACGCCTCGTCCCGATGGGGAACATGGTTCCCCAACTTGGGATGCTTCAGCCCTGGTGGGTGAAGCGGCTCAGTGGCAGCACGGTGAGGTGCGCCGATGACACGGTGTTCAGCATGAGGGCTGAACGAGGCACAAGGCCATTGACATGGCCAGGCTGAACCGAGGCTCAGCTTCTACAAGGCAGGTCACGACTGCGACGCCAGCATGGCTGGACTTCAGGGAGACCGAAATCTCCATTGAAGGCTTCGTGAACGCGATGTCCACAGGGAGCCATTGCAGTATGACCATCAAAGTGGGCGTTGCTCCAGGGTGCTTTTCGGCCTTTTGATTGACGCCATGGTCAATCGGCGAAGACGCGGTGCGCTTGGCCGTGGCGGTTTGTCTCTGCCTCCCATTTTTGCCAATAGGCAGATGGGGTTTGCCAGGCCACCCCACTGAGGTGGCGCAACGAGAAAACTGTGCCACCTCTCTGTAGAATGTCCTGAAACAAGATTTACACAAACTCCAATGACTTCAGGGAAACAATGGAATGACAGTGTCCGAATTTGTCTTCCTGTCACGGTGGCCGGTGTGCTACAGCTAGCTTGTAGATGGGGCGGCTGCTTGTCCCCGTTTCATCGGGGAATGGAGTGACCCATTGCGCGCGCTCCACTATCAGCCCGGCAAGTCTGCTGCTGAAAGTGGCCGTTGCAGTGTTCCGTGAAAGAGCGAATTTGTGACAGGTATGGCTGTTCGCGACGTTGCATCCTTGAACCGGTTCCTCAGAATGGCTGTCTTGGCGGGAGTCGAAAGCGCGGTCCAGGTTCATATCGACCGAGGCGATGACCTCAATGCACGCGATGAAAAGGGCCTGACGCCACTCATGTTGTCAGCGGCCCGCAACAAAGCTGCCGTTTGCAAGCTACTCATTCATTGCGGTGCTGATGCTGGATTGCTTGATCCGTCCGGGAAAACAGCACTCGATATTGCACAGGCGGCTGCAGCGTATGAAGCGGTCGCTGTCATTGAGGCGGCTTTTCCATCTGCGGAACGCTCCAATGAAGGGGGGGATCTTGACGAACTCGCCACGACCGAGCTCAGTGAAAGCTCGGTTGAGGCGGGTCGTGAGCCATCCGCGCTTTGCCCTGAATGTCAAGATGTCCCTGAGCCTCCCAGCCTGAACCACTCGGATTCGGCGGGAGACATCGCCGAGGTGTCGTCGCCCATGATCGAATGGGCATCGGATTTCGATGAGGATGGTGCTGCCTTCGACCTGACGGGGTGGGAGGCTGAAGATGTACAGCCGCCACCCGAAAGCGATCCTATGCTGTTAGCGGCAGCACTTGAAGTTCAACAGGCCATTTCCAAGCATCAGCCTATCGATACATCCATCGACTGGGAAGATTTTGATGCGTACCTGCCCGAGCGGGCGTCTCCACTTCTGCGCCCGGAAGATGTGGAGGCGCGCGAGCAACTCCGCCTTGTGCTGCTTAGGGCCATTCGCGAAGGTAGCGTGCCGGACTCGTTGATTGAGGATCTGTCGTTTGATGGAGACGGGGTACCTAGTGAAGAAGCTGGGGCCCTTCTGCGCATGGTGATCAATGACCTTGGCGCAGAAACTGATGAACGATTCGAATACTCGTCAGCATACGAAAACTTTGAGGTCGCTGTCTCCCCTGTTGAAAATGCGGACGAAGAAGAAGTCGTTGTGGATGCGCTGGCGTTCATAGATGATCTGGCGGCACGGCGCAATGAGCCCATGCGCATCTATCAACGGGAGTTTCAACGCGAGTCTCTTCTCTCGGCTGAGGGAGAAGTGGCCCTCGGGCAGGCCATGGAGCGAGGTATTGAGACGGCGCTTGATGTGCTGGCCTCATGGCCCTCTGGCATTGGTGTAGTGCTTGACGGGGTGCGGATGGTGATGTCGGGTGCGAAGCCGCTTCGTTGGATTTCGGCTGGACCGCGCGTTGAGCCGTACGACATCAACGTGCATGCAGATGGGAAATTCGATGCCGAGCCAGACTTGCTGGCCGAAGACCCCAACGAAGAGGATGAGCACGGTTCGCAGTCCGGCTCCCATGAGGATGAATCCATTGACGAGTCGTCGGATTTTTTTGCACATGCTGAGCGACTGTCCGGCCTTTCCGTCAGTTCATCTCGCAGCGCTCTTGAATGGCGTGAATGCCGCAATGCGATTGAGGCACTTGGCCTGACCCGAGGTTTTCTGCTGGAGTTGGCTGACTCCAGCCTCTCTGGCGAGCAGGGGCCAGCGATGGCGTTCGCGCAGGCGATAAAGGGTTATCGGCGGTCACGCGACAAAATGACCGTTGCCAATTTGAAGCTCGTCTTTTCCATCGCGAAGAAGTATCTGTTCAGTGGACAGCCTTTGGACGATCTGGTCCAGGAGGGGAACATCGGGCTAATCAAGGCCGTCGATCGATATGACTGGCGCAGGGGCTTCAAGTTTTCCACCTACGCTACCTGGTGGATTCGGCAGCAGGTTGGCCGGCATCTCGCCGACAAGAGCAAGACCATTCGCTTGCCAGTCCATATCTACGAGAAGGTTCAACGCATTGCCCAAGCCACACATGTCTTCGAAATGGAGGTCGGGCGGGCTCCTACGATTCATGAGGTCGCGGTGCGCGTGGACATGCCTGCGCACAAGGTTGCGGGGCTCAACCGTGTAGCGCAAGAGCCTTTGCCAATTGATGATGAGCCGGATGTGGATGCGCGAATCGCAGTGGGTGCACAGGGTGAGTTCATTGCCCGCGATCCGATGGATATCGTGTCCGATCTGCAATTGATCAATTCCGTTGATCGGCTGCTGGGAACGCTCAAGGCGAAAGACGAGCGCATCTTGCGTTTGCGCTTCGGCATCGGTGTGCCGGATTCGATGACGCTGGAAGAGATCGGCTTGCGACTCAATGTGACGAGAGAGCGCATCCGTCAACTCGAGGCGGCGGCCATTCGCCAGCTTAAACACCCGGGCCGAATTGAGCGGCTGCGACGCGAGTTCAGCAGCAGTCCACTTCCGAAGCGCGATCTCGGTATGGTGGCCGAAGGCGAGCTCGTTGATAACGAGTTGGACGGCAACCCAGGGGCTGTTTCGGAAGGCCAGGAGGCACGCGCCTCGTCTCGACCCAATCAGGCGAAGCAACGGAGCGTGGATCCCGGTCGACCACAATCTACCGGGCAATCCGCGCTCGACAAATTGATCGATCAGTTACTCGATGCCGGGATCACGGTCGATGATGGCCGCGATGGAGGAAGTGGAAGGCTATGGGTGGACCTCACCGAGGCACCCGATATGCGCTCTCGTGGATTTGTTCGAAAGCTGATTGCCATGGGGTTCGAGTTTTGGCCAGGAAAGGGCTATTGGAGATGAAACCCAAAACGCGCAATGCGCCACCGCGCGCGATGGCGATGCTCGAAGCTCTGCGCGGGCTTGGCTATTCGACGGCCGCCGCACTTGCCGATGTCATCGACAACAGCATTTCAGCTGGAGCAGGAGAGGTTCACGTAGATTTTACCTGGGACGGTCAGAACAGTCGGATTGCTGTCCTGGACGATGGTCGCGGTATGGATGATGGTGAACTCGAAAGCGCCATGCGCCTTGGGGATAAGAATCCGCTTGATGCACGAGCCGCCCACGATCTCGGGCGATTCGGTATGGGCCTCAAGACGGCCTCCTTTTCTCAATGCCGCAGGCTCACGGTTGCCACCGTAAAAGATGGCTCGGCAAGTTGCCTTCGGTGGGACCTGGATGAACTCGCCGCCAATCCGGAGAGCGGCTGGCTTCTGTTCGAGGGGCCTGCGCCAGGGTCGAAGCCGTTCATCGCGAGCCTCAAGGGTAAGACGGCTGGAACGCTGGTTCTGTGGGAAACCCTGGACCGTGTCGTTACCCCAGGCTATACATCTGACGACTATCACGACCTCATCGACAACGTCGAGTCTCATTTGGCAATGGTGTTTCATCGACTGCTTCAGGGGCCACGCGCAAAGCTTCGGCTGCTCTTGAATGGCAGCCCTGTCGCGCCTTGGGATCCCTTCATGTCGGGTCATCCTGCGAAGCCCTGGGCGTCTCCAACGACCAATCATCCGACCGATTACGGGGTGGTCTCGGTTCAGTGCCATGTCTTGCCTCATCGCGACAAATTGACCAACGCCGAGTTCGAAGCAAGTGGTGGCCCGGCGGGTTGGACGGCTCAGCAAGGCTTCTATGTCTACCGGAACGAGCGACTCCTGGTTGCTGGCGGATGGCTTGGTCTTGGCAACTCGCGGGCATGGAACAGGGAAGAGGCTCACCGATTGGCTCGCATTCGCCTGGACATTCCCAACACAGCCGACGCGGACTGGAAAATCGATGTCCGAAAATCGACTGCACGTCCACCTATTTCACTAAGGCCATGGCTGATGTCTCTGGCCGAGAACACGCGCGAACGGGCTCGGCACGTGTTCGCCTATCGGGGTACGCCAACGCCTGCGCAAGGCAACACACCGGTCGAGCAGGTTTGGCGGATTGATCGTGTCAAGGCCGGGATGCGATATCGGATTGACGAGAAGCACGCTTCCGTCGCTGCAGTTCTTGCCAATGTCGGGGAGTTGCAGCCACTGGTGAGGGCGATGCTTCGAGTCATCGAGGAGACCGTCCCAGTGCAGCGCATCTGGCTGGATACAGCAGAAAACAAGGAGACGCCACGAACGGGGTTCGAGGGTGAACCCAATGCGGCCGTGATCGAGGTCGCTCAGGTGCTCTTCGATGATCTGATCGAACGCAAGGGTCTGAGCATCGAGGAGGCGCGCAAGTCGATGGCGCGCACGGAACCGTTCCAAAAATATCCCGCGCTTGTCGCAAAACTAGGGAGTGAAAAATGATTGCAGCAGAAGAGGCAGCAGTGCAGGCGCAGTTGCTCGAAGATGTCATCGCCACGGCGCAGCGGCTTGTGAAGGCTGAGAAGGATTCGTCAAAGATCACGCCGTCCTACATCGCTGAAAAGGTAAGTCTGGCCGCCGCGATGTTTGCGAGCGATCCGCCAGTGCCATTGGATGAGGCCAAGGCGGTTGCCACCCTGATTCAACGATTCAGCCACCGGATGGGCAAGGCCACTACCCTCAAGGACAACACCGGGCACTTCGATTGGCTCACCGCCACTCGCAAGAAGGACTGGCATTACTGGCGCCGATATCGTGACTACCAAGAGTCCAAGCTGTCCGATGTGGTCGTCGATGGCCTTGACGAAGCGACAGACGACATTCTCGGACTTCTCGAAGACCCGCTGCGGACAGATGCCTGGGATCGTCGCGGTCTCGTTGTCGGACATGTGCAGTCCGGCAAGACCAGCAACTACACGGGCTTGATCAACAAGGCCGCAGACGCTGGCTACAAGATCATCATCGTGCTGGCGGGCATGCACAACAACCTGCGTTCGCAGACCCAGATGCGCCTTGAAGAAGGCTTCCTGGGCTATGAGACAACGGCAGATCGCGACGCGGGTGCGGCCATCGGCGTAGCCGGTTTTGGCGAGGACCTCAAAACCAACTCGGCAACGACGCGGGCGGAAAACGGCGATTTCAGCAAATCCATCGCCAAGCACTTTCATGGCATCTCCCCGGAAGAGCGTCCTTGGCTCTTTGTGGTCAAGAAGCAAAAAACCGTGCTGACAGAGCTTCTCAAATGGATTCAGGCGCGCGTGGCCGACACCCCAAGCTCGATGCCTGATTGGAAGTTCGTCACCAAGCTGCCGCTACTGATGATCGACGACGAGGCCGACAACGCTTCGGTGGATACCGGCGAACAGGTGTTCAACGACGATGGGACGCCCGACGAGGAGCACCAGCCCAAAACCATCAACAGCTTGATCCGCCAACTGCTTCACTCCTTCACGCGCAAGGCCTATGTGGGCTACACGGCCACTCCGTTCGCCAACATCTACATTCACCACAAAGGAGCCACAGCCAAGGAAGGTCCAGATCTTTTCCCCAAGGCCTTCATCATCAATTTGGCCGCTCCGTCGAATTACGTTGGCCCTGCCCGTATGTTTGGCAAGTTGACCAAGGATGGCCGTGTAGGAGCCCTCCCACTGTCACGCAGCATCCTGGACCATTACGACCCGGAAGCCGATGTGGGATGGATGCCGCCCAAGCACAAGAAGACGCACATCCCCGTCTACAGGGGGCATGAGGCGATACCGCTGTCCCTGCGCAAGGCCATCCATTCCTTCGTGCTTGTTTGCGCCGCGCGCGAACTACGAGGCCAAGGGGCCGAGCACAGCTCCATGCTGATTCACGTCACTCGATATGTGGCGGTGCAAGACCACGTGCGCGAGCAGGTCGAGGAAACTGTGCGCCGCATGCGGCAGAAGGTCACCCGTGGCAGCGACGCCGATGAGTTGCTCATGCAAATGCGCGAGATCTGGGATGAAGACTTCATCCCCACGCGCGACAAAGTCGCCGAGCTCTCTTCAACTGTGGAGCGTCCTCCCGAACTGCCCTCGTGGGATGACGTGGTCGCGAAGCTGCCCGATGTACTGAATGACATCGTCGTGCGCTCCATCAATGGAACGGCCAAAGATGCATTGGATTACGCAACTCCCGGCGCCTCGCTCAAGGTCATCGCCGTCGGAGGCGATAAGCTCGCTCGGGGCCTGACCCTTGAAGGTCTTTGCGTGAGCTACTTCGTCCGCACGACGAAGATGTACGACACGCTGATGCAGATGGGCCGTTGGTTCGGCTATCGACCGGGATACCTGGACCTCTGCCGCCTCTACACCTCGCCGGACTTGGTGAAGTGGTTCGGCCACATCGCAGACGCCTCCGAGGAGCTGCGCGAAGAATTCGACTTCATGGCGAAGGCGAAGCTCACGCCAGAGCAATACGGCCTCAAGGTCATGTCGCACGAGATTCTCACCGTCACCTCGCCGTTGAAGATGCGCAACGCGCAGACGCTGTCCCTGACTTACAGCGGTACGCGGCCCCAAACCATCCTCTTCCACCGGGACGCCAGAGTCCAAGGGGCGAACCTCGCCGCGACCGACGCGTTGATAGCCTCCCTCGGCATGAATTTCTTGCCGGGGCCGAAGTATCCACGCGATGGCGATGCTGACTCTTGGTCAGGCGCTCGCCTTTGGAAAGATGTCGATGCTTCGAATGTGCTTGCATTCTTGAGCGCCTATGCGACCCACCCCAATGCCACCAGTGCCAAGGCGGGAGTGCTCGCGGACTTCATCACCAAGATGATCGACATTGGCAAATTGAAGCAATGGAGCATCGCGCTTTTAACCGGTGGCGAAGGGATTGGCGCAACGCATGTCTTCCCTGGCGACTTCGAAGTCAAGTCCTTCCAGACACGCAAAACCGAAGACCCCGACCCACCGGGCATCAAGGATCCCGCCATGTTCGCCATCGGCGTGCTGACCGATCCCAAGGACGAGGGCATCGATCTCGATGACGATGTTTGGCGTGATGCGCTGGCCCGCACTCGCGCGGCGTGGAAGCCCGAGCCCGCTCGCGGCCGAGTCAATCTGCCAACCATTCCCAGCGGCAAAGGCATCCGCGAGTCGCGCGACAGGCTTGGAGGCAAGGCCGATCGCGGCCTGTTGCTGCTTTACTCCCTTGCCCCCTACTACAAGGGCAAGGCGATGCTCCCTGAAAACCTCATCGTGCCTGGCTGGGACAAGCCCATCATGGCCTTTGCCATCGCGTTCCCGTCGAGCGAGAACGGCGTTCGCGTGGAATACGAAGTAAACCTCCTCTATTGGATGCAGGAATATGGCCCGTCCGAGTAACGAATTCCTCATGGCATGGTCGTCGCTCACGGGCATCGACACCGAGCCAGGCTGGCAGGCCATCGCGCTACCTTCTGCGGGGGCGCTGGACGTGCGTGCTGGGCGGCGCTCACCGGACAATGCCGAGGCGGTGCTGGTGGGGTTTCCGACCGTGCGTCTGGCTGTGGCCGACAAGCTTCCGGAGGGCCAGGGGTTCACTGTGGAACGAGCGGACCCTGAGGGCAACGGCCGACTCTGGCTCGCCCTGACGCGAAAGACCGCTGGCAGCACTGAGCTTTTTGCAACCATGGCATGCGATGTTGTCGGCGCTCTCGACGAGGCGGTGGCGACCGGAGCCGACGAGGGAAAGCTTGTGCGTGTCTTCATCAGGCGTGTTGGGGCCTGGCAGGAGTTCATGCGCAAAGGAACCCAAGCCCTAAGCCCTGAGTCCGAGATCGGCCTGATTGGCGAGCTCACGCTGCTGCGTGCCATCATTGAAGCTGGAGTCCCCGCAGCGCCTGCTATTGAATCGTGGGTTGGACCACTGGATGGTCTCCAGGACTTCGAGCTCGGCACTGGGGCTGTGGAGGTCAAGACCACGCTTTCTTCTAGTAGCTTTCCCGCCAGGATTGGTTCGCTTGAGCAGTTGGACGATGCGGTACGTCAGCCTTTATTTATGGCTGGCGTGAAACTGAGGCAAACCCCAGGCGGTCAGAATCTACCTGAGTTTGTCGAGGCGATGCGTCAGGCAATAAAAGGCGAACTGGAGGCAGAAAGGGTGTTTACCGAGCGTTTGCTTGTTGCGGGTTACATCGACTCACATGCAGATCGCTATCCTCGGCGGTTTGAGCATGCTGGAATGCGTGTCGTCGAAGTGACGAATGATTTTCCTCGCTTGACCTCAGGCAAGGTTCCTGCAGGGATCATGAGGGCCACCTATGACATTGACCTCGACAAGGTTCCTGGCGAGAACGTCGGGACTGAGGGTGCGTTGAAAGAACTGGGAGCGATCTGAATATGAATTTGCCTGAATTCCTGAGCGAGACTCAGGCCGCTGTTCGATCTCAGATGCGAGATGGTGCCCTATATGAGGAGCTGGTTTTTTCGTCCATCGTGATGGAGCACATGTCGGAAATCGGCATGACGTTTGAACCTGTCGAATGTCATTTCGAGGGCAAGGTTGGCAATGCGAACTTGAGGTTGAGTGGCTATTCGCTCTCCGAGGAAAGTGATCAGCTCGACCTGTTTGTCAGCCTTTACGCCAATGTTGATGTGCCGACGCCCGTTCCGGACGCAGACACTCAGAAAGCTGTCGAGCAATGTCTGCGCTTTCTGCAACTGTGTGCCGAGGGCAAGATGGCTCCGAAGCTGGATCCATCCAGCGATGTGCGCTCGCTGGCCGAAACGCTCCAGGCCATCTACGACGACCTGGAGCAGATTCGCGTCTATGTCATCACGGATCGCGTCGCCAAGTCCAAGAGCTTCAAAACGCGGGACATTGGTGGCAAGGCGGTGCGCCTTGAGGTGATGGACATCGAGCGACTGCATCGACATTGGTCCGAAGGTAAGCCGCGTGATGAACTGATCGTCGATTTCGTCGAAGTATCCGGTCTGCCATTGCCATGCGTCTTCGTCCCGGGCGAAAACGACGATTACGACTATGCGTTGACTGCGATCCCTGCAGAGGCCCTTCGACTTCTGTATGAAAAATTTGGCGCCCGTCTCCTGGAGGCCAACGTCCGTTCATTCTTGAGCGTCAAGGGCAAAGGGGTCAATGCAGGAATCCAGAACACGCTGCGATCGGCACCCGAGCGGTTCATGGCCTATAACAACGGCATCGTGATCGTCGCTGATGAAATGCGCTTGGGAAAATCTGATGAAGGGGCAAGTGGGATTGCGTGGTTGAAGGGTTTGCAAATCGTCAACGGGGGGCAGACGACCGCCTCGATTTACTTTACGAAGAAGAAGTACCCCGATATCGATCTGAGTCGGGTGCGCGTGCCAGCCAAGATCATCGTCATGCGAGCCCAGGATTCGGCAAAGGAAGAGGCACTCGTCTCTGATATCTCGCGATTCGCAAACAGCCAAAATGCGGTGAGACAGTCCGATCTGTCGGCCAACAAGCCGTTCCATGTCGAGATTGAGAAGCTCTCACGTTCTGTCTATTGCCCTGATGGCGTGGGTCAATGGTTCTACGAGCGTGCCGCCGGAAGCTACAACACGCTACTGGTCCGCGAAGGAACCACGCCTAGCAAGCTCAAGGTGTTGAAGGACGCTATCCCAACAGCTCGAAGGATCACCAAAACTGACTTGGCTAAATACATCACGGCCTGGGACAGGAAGCCGGACATCGTGAGTCTGGGCTCGCAAAAGAACTTCGACAAGTTCATGGCCGGGCTCACTCCGCTGGATGGCATGGAAGCGCCGCTGCCGACGGTCGCCGATTTCAAGGCGATGATCGCAAAGACCAAGATTTACCGGGACGCGCAAAAGCTTTTGCGGCCGATGTTTCCTGCTTTCCAAGCGAACGTTACTGCTTACACGGTATCGCTTCTTGCTCAGCAACTTGGTGATCGCATTGACCTTGACCGGATATGGGCCAAGCAGGCGGTCTCGCCTGAACTGCTTGCACAAATCGCCGTGTGGGCCAAGGAAGTCAATGATGTGCTGCACTCGTCCTCCGGCGGAAAGATGGTCTCGGAGTGGGCAAAGCGGCCTGAATGCAAGGAAGCCGTGATGGGCGCGAGTTATTCGAGTCCTGCAGCGAACATACCGGAAATTCGGGGTAGCTGAGGTGCGTTGCCTGACTCCCTCCGCGACCAGCATCATCATTCATCTCGCTGGCCATCCAGGCATGTGCCATGTCCCCCTACCTACGCCGCACATTGAGTCGGGCATAATTTTTCTTGCTCTGAATTACAATTTTCGTTGTGTGCATACGTGTAGAACATTTTAATAAATTGAGGAAAATATGTCGATACTGCCTGCTCAAACAATTAAATCAATGCTTTCAAATGGCAAGCTTGTTGTGGGGGGCGAGGAATCTCAGGTAGAGGCTGCAAGTTACGATCTTCGCATTGGAACAATATTTAAAGATGAAAAAATATTTGATGGCATTCGTAACTCGGGAGAGTCCAGCATAACCCTTCCTCCCGGGGGGATGGCAAGTATATTTACCAAGGAAGAACTTGATCTGCCAAGCGATATTTGTGCAACCGTATTCCCAATAAATTCGCAGAGCTCAAAAGGACTGCTGGTCCTGAATCCAGGGCATGTTGACCCTGGATATCAAGGCGCTATTACGGTAAAAATTCTGAATATCAGCACTCAAAAAATAACCATCAGAGTGGATGACCCAATTTTCACAGCCATATTTGATCGCCTAGAAAGCCCTACAAATGAGCCGTATAAAAACAAACAGAAAAGTCGCAAACAGCGAGAGCAAGAGTTTTCTTCCGTAGATATAAATTCGTCGCCCGATTCGCTTTTGAAATTGATCGGGAGGCCCAACGAGGAATCCATCAACTCTTTAATAACGAGACATTGGGCTTCGAAATTGGCGATCCTGTCAACTGTGGGAGCGCTGATTTTTGCGATAATCGCGGCGTTCCCTGTTTTCCAAGATGCAAGAAAAAAGGTCACGGACCTGGTCGAAGAACAAAAAATACCAGATAAGGCACCCGGCGGATCAATAAACGATGATGCCCCGGTGGTTAAGGGTGAAAAGCAAAGCAAGTCCCTCGCTCCAAACCAAGGTTCAAAAGTCGGAAATGCAAAATGACAGATAAATTTCCCGCAAGTTCGAGTGCTCCCCTAGTCATTTTTGACTTGGATGATACTCTGGTGGATACGAGCCATGTTTACTGGGAGGCGCGGACGAAATTCCTTGGTTACATGAACGATCTTGGGTTTGATGTTGAAGAGGTTTTGTCGCGGTTTGAAGAAATTGATACCAATTTATTGGGGAAATACGGTCATGCGCCAGAAAGATATCTGGCGTCAATGCGTGAAACGTATGGATCCCTTTGTAAGGAGGTCGGGGGGGGCGAATCCCCTGATGTTATGGAGAGAATCCAGCATGCCGGAGATTGGGTCATTAAAACGGTTCCCGAACTTATACCGGATGCAATAAAACTATTGGAGGGTGTCAAAAGTCTTGGATTTGCCGCCATCTTGCTGACAAGAGGGGTCGAGGCCGTTCAAAAGAGGAAAATAGAACTCCACGGACTGGAGAAATACTTCTCGAAAATAGAGGTGGTCAGTAAAAAGGATTCCGATTTGTTTGCCTCCATTATGAAGGGGGCGAAGGCGGAGCCATCACAATGCTGGGTCGTAGGGGACTCAATTAAATCGGATATCAATCCTGCCATAATTTCTGGCGCAAATTGTATTCTCTATCTCTACACTCATCATTCATACTATTGGCGGCAAGAGTATGGTGCAAGTCCAGTTGGGGAGTTTCGTATTGCCCATAACTTGATTGATGTCTTGAGTATATTGGGGGACCCAAGCGGAAGTCCGCTTACTTCATCGGTGCCAGAAAGAAGTCCACATTTGCCCTTGTGACGGGTGAAGGTTGTCTCAATTTGCAAATATTGGGCTTTGTGCGCAATTTTTGTTTTGGTTTATTGTTCGCGCGACCATCTTCAATGCAGGTGGCCATGAAACGTCCGTCTCGATCTGAATTCATGGCCTTTCCGCCATAGGTACACTACCGATGGAGTCGCGCGAGATCAGTGCACACTTGGGCATTATTTTAATCTCACATTACTTGACTTAGATTACTGTGGCGGCTCATGGAAATTGCGTTTGGCAATCATCTAAAGCCCCAATAATTTTTCTCCACCCTGCCCGAGTGGTTTGTCGAACCATTAGAGCATTCAGGAGCGTGAATGGCAGACATCGTTCCACCAACAGTGCGAAGCCGCATGATGTCGGGTATTCGTGGCGGTGACACCAAGCCAGAGTTGATGGTCCGCAAGTGTCTCTTTGCTTCTGGGTACCGTTTCCGCCTTCACCGAAAGGATTTACCTGGGTGTCCTGACGTGGTCTTGACAGGGCGTCGCATCGCGGTCTTTGTCCACGGATGCTTTTGGCATCAACACCTCGGTTGCAAATATGCCAAGCTACCCGGCACAAGGGTTGATTTTTGGAGAGGGAAGCTGTCCGCGAATGTAGTGCGGGATCGGCACGCAATCGAATTGCTCGGAGTGCTAGGCTGGCGTGTGCTTGTCATTTGGGAATGTGCAACACGAACCAAGGTGGGGCGTGATGCCTTGCCCGAAAAATTGCGTGAATGGATTGAGGGCTCGACTCTCTATGGTGAAATCAGCCTTCAGACGACTCCATGAAATCAAGGACGACTTCAGCAATTTGTTTGGCTAGGAATGGGGGTACGGCATTGCCCACCTGCCAATACTGCTGGGTTCGATTTCCTTCGAAAAAATAGTTGTCTGGAAAGGTTTGAAGGCGCGCAGCTTCACGAACGGTCCAGCTTCTGCACTGAGATGGGTCGTAGTGAATGTAGTAATGCCCGTCTTTGGCAATGTGCGAAACAACCGTCGTCGAAGGCTCATCTGCCAGCTGGACTCTGAATCTGTCGAGAAATGGGACCGCCTCAGCGGACATATTGACGTGATCAGGCAGCAGTCGCGGAGGGAACTGCGGAAGTCGAGGGGCGTGTTTTTGCAGTTTCGCAAAACACGAAGCAAACAGATAGCGGTGAAGGTCCGACCTCATGTGGCTGCGCGTCTCGTGTTGGAGAACACCGCCAAGTTTCGGGTCGTGATACCAAGACTTCAACTCATCGGAAAGCGCACCTGAAAAGATTATTTCCTTCTCGATATAACGCCCACCGGATGACTCATATTTTTGAGCCTTTTTCCAAGCGGCATCCATTTCCGTTTCGATCATGCTCCTGATGGGTAAGCGCCATCCTTTCAAGCCGTGAGGGGCTTGCTTGACGGCAGCTAGCCAAGCTTCTTGACTGTCCGGTTCTTTGGACAGCCTGCTTCGCAACAGCGGTAGCCCCTTCAAGGCAGATCTGACGCCGACCTTACCCTTGCGCTTTTTCAGCAAAAACCTTTCAGGTTGGCCGAGCAATGGGCCTGCCTGTCCGGCAAGATCCGAGCGAATCCCGAACAGGATCACCCTGTGCCGGGATTGCGGTAAACCATAGTTTTCGGATTCGATCACGTAGTCATGTGGGTCCAGATCTTCGCCTTCGACCACCAGTGACCGAATGCGGTATTCATGGCCGTTACCCGGTGAGCGCAGGTCAGACAGGATTCGGTCAAAAATGGGAGACCCCCCATGCTGTGACGTCAACATGCCTTTGACGTTTTCCATCACGAAGACAGACGGACCGAACTCTTTGATGATCCGCAGATATTCCGTGTAGAGAAAGTGGCGCTTGTCCTTTTCGAAGTTCTCCGGGTCTTTGGGGCGTAGTCGTGAGCGCCCCGCCATCGAGTAGGCCTGACAGGGTGGACCACCAATCAGCACCCATTGCTTGGCGTTGCCTAGGGCATCTCTGATCCACGCGTCGATCTCTTTGTGGGGCGTGACCCCAAGCTCTGCACACTTGGCCTCTTGCGCGCCAAGGCGCGCAGCCTCCGGAACTGAAGGATGACCAAAAAGTTCCTCGCGAGTGATCTTTCCCTGAACGTAATCGTAGTAGCAGTCGGGAATCTTGTCCTTTTTGAAGTGTCGAACTAGCGCGCGCAGAGACAGCGTCTTGTGTGCGATGGGATCCTTCTCGATGGAGACTTTGACCTCGAAGCGACGATTTCCTTTGTCGTCAAGCAATGACGAAAAACCTTCGCCAAGCCCTCCTGGCCCGGCGAACAAATCAATCACCGGAATTGCGGCTTTTGCTGTTGACATATGTTCTTGTTTTGCATTCTGCCAGGAACTAGCGATCTTGCGCATCTGGCGGCCTACTGCAACCCAAAGCCTTTAATGATATCCCGTATGAGCGATAGCTCATTCGCTCCCTCGGTCTTCTGTGCTGAGGGAACTAGCCACGGCATTGCTTTGCCCCCTTCGTCGCAGAGTCCAAGTCCGCGCGCAACGTACCGTCAGACGCAGGTCGATTGATCAATGCTCTGAAGTTGTGAATGCCACCAAGCGATCGCTTGCGCAAGAATGTCTCTGCAATCCTCCCCAGCATAGGGGCCATCCGCTAGTGGGTAGAACAGCTCGTCAGACAAGGTTGTAGCTGAGTCCTCAGGGATGACGATCACAGCGGAAGATCCCGACATGAAGCCCATCTCATATTCCTTAAGGACTGCATTCCTTTCGCTCTCGATGAACAAGTGAAAGAGGGCGTGACGCTCTTGGTCGGATTGCCATGAACTCCACGCCTGTTTGATGGCAGCTTTGAGCGCTGGCGACGCTTTTGAATCGACCTTGTCAAGTACGTGGCCGACAGCGCGGCATAGAGCCATTGCTGCCACCCAGGTGATTTTGAAGCGCTGAGCATCGCTTTCAAGTTCGAGCAGCTGATGTGCAGCTTCAAGGTCTGCAAGGACTTTTCGCGCAGTTGCAGTCATGTCTATTGGAGCCGAACTGTCTCGATATGTACCAAGTGCGCCATCAAAGCATGGGAGTCCACTTGATGTGGGTTGTGCTCAAAAATGTGGCGTCCCGACGTTTTCAAGTTGCGCGGGAGTGTGAGCGCAGGGCGATGCCAAGTTATCCCCAGTTTTTGTGGATGAGTGATCTGAGTTCACGTTGGTTGTCCGCATTCGTATGCCTCAAAAGATCATGGCGCCACGGCGCTCTGAATCAGTGCCTTCTCATTGTGAAGCCATGGATGATTGGGTAAGTCATGGTGCAATTCAGAAAAGTGTGTCAGGCCACGCCACTGTGCTGCGTCACCAATTACATACAGGCGATGCTTGGCCCGCGTGATGGCCACGTTCAGCAGGTTGGGCTTGCCAGAAGCCCAGGCACGCGCCCCTGACCCGCCCTGACCAGGGGCCGTGCCCAGCACCAGGAACACGATTTCTGCTTCCTTGCCCTGGAAGGTGTGCACGGTTCCGCACTCGATCTGGCCCAACCCTGCATCCTTGATTCGCTTGATGCAGGCGTTCTTGACCTTGCGAAACGGCGAGATCACGAACACCTTGGCGGCCTTGTCCTTGCCTCCGGCCTTCCTGGCAGGTGTGAACGCCGGTTGCTGTTGAAGTTGGCGCAGGCAGTTCACCAGGACATGGAGTTCGTCTTCGATGACCGGATGGCTGGCGCGGGTGGCGCGAACGTCCAGCCAGGCGCTGTCACCGAGCACGCAGGTGAACTTCGTTTTCTGAGGCTGGCCCTGATCGTCCACACGGCCATGCACCATCTGTTCGGCGTAGGCGATGCGGTTGGCCACGTTGAACATGGGATCGTCGCAGCGGCGGTGCGTGCGCAAGGGCATGCCTGTCCAGATGGGCTGAGCCATCTCAGCATCGACGGCGCCGCTGGTGACTCGTGATGTGACCCAGGAGCCATGGCGGGTGACACGGTCAGCCAGGGTCTGAACCGATTCGTCATTGGGTGACCACATGGGGTCCACGGCGTGGCGGCGGCGGAACTCTTCGACCAGCATCAGGGGCACGGTGAACACGGGTTCGATCTGCAAGGGATCGCCCACGAGCACCGCCCGCTGACTGCGCCAGATGGCACCGGCTGCAGATTGCGGGGTGGCTTGTCCTGCCTCATCGATCAGCAGCCAGCCCAGGCTGTCCTGACCCATGCCAGCGAACAGGCGGTCGAAGGAAGCGAGGGTGGTCGAGACCACCGGCACGATGAAGAAGAAGGCGTCCCACAACAGGGGGCGCTGCTCCAAGGGCAGCTTGTCTTTCAGCGAACCGGTGAGCATGCCGTTGACGGCACGCAGGTTGCCGATGAACTTGCCTGCGTTGGCCAGCACTGTCAGTCGGTGCAGCTCCATGGCTTGCAGGAAGATGCGAGCCCGCAGTGCGTCCAGCGCGGGGCTGACCGCCACCGACGCGCGATGGCGCTGATCGGCGGGTAGTTGCCAGAAACTGGCATTGGGGAAGTGCCGCGCCCCGGCGTCGTGTCCGGCTTTCAGCGCACGTTGGTGGCCTTGCAGTTCGCGCTCGGAACCCTGTAGTGTCAAGACCTGGGTGCTGTGCGCCTCGCGCTGTTGCTCAAGCCGTGCCTCGGCCATGGCGCCATCCTGAGCCAGTTGGGCCAGCGCTTCGGTGGCTTGTGCCAAGGCCTGCGTGGGCTCGACCAGCGTGGCGCGCAGCGTCTTCAAGCGTTCGGTGTCTTGGCCAAACCAAGCGCACAGCTTGTCCCACAGTTTGGGCAGGCATTGCGCACGCGCCTGGTCGAGCGTGGCCCGGCGGGAATCGACCAAGGCATGCTGGATGGCCTTGTTGTCCTGAAGTTGTTTGAGGTGGCGACTGGCTTGGTCGAGGGCTTGGGCCAGGGCCTGCACGGCATCACGCTGGGCATTGACCCGCTGTTGGCAGGCATCGATTCGCTGAGCCGCCTTTTCAGCCTGAAGCAAGACGCCACGGCGGGCATCGAAGTCACCCAGCAGCGCCAGGAAGGACTTCTTGGCCGCATGCCATTCGCCCTGATAGCGTGTGTAGTCGTTGCTGGCCGCTTCCAGCAGTTGTTTGATCGACGGTGGCAACGGATCGGCGGGCGCAGGGGTGCTGGCTTGAGCGGTCGCTGGGGCGGCGTCTTCTTGTGTGTTGCCGGGCGCTGGCGTTTCGGTGTTGGGTGCCTGCCGTGGTTCGTCCCGAAAAAATCCCCGGGCGAAAGATCGGCGGTTCCCGGCGTTGCCCAATGCGGCAGCCACCAGGCCCCAGCAGTCGATGGGTTGCTTGTCGTCGTCCACCACCTTCTGGGCCGCGAACACCTCGCGGATCACCTCGTCAAAGTAGGTGGCCGAGGCAAAGTCGCTGTGTACCTTCGCGCGTGCAGGCAGCTCCTGCGTGATGTTCTTGACCGCGTTGTTGTTGGTGCTGGTCACAACGATGGACGAGCCGCCCACCACCTTGGCCTTGAGGGGAAAGAAATTCCTGCCCGCCACGCTCACGCTGTCTTCAAACAGCTCGATGGGGCGGCTGAGCGCGGCGATCTTGCGCGCACGCTCGGTGACCACCTCGGCGATCACGTCGCACAGCAAGGTGGTCTTGCCCGTGCCCGGTGGTCCATTGATGCCCAGCGTGCCGCCATCGCGCCCCAAGGTGTTGAGCACCTGGGCCACCGCAGCCTGCTGAGCCAGCACCAGCGGGGCTTCTGGTGAGGCTGGCCAACGAGCGCTGGGCAAGCGGGCCACGCTCACCAGTTCACCCATGGCCGCGTGGTCGTTCAGGATGTCGATGCGTTGTTCAGATGCTATGGGTGCGCCCAGAAAGGTGCTCAGGGCTTTGCCAAAGGGCTTGTTCTTGCCCGCCTGAGTGATCAGGCGGTTGAGGTCATCCAGGTAGAAGGAGTTCAGGTAGTCGATGGCGGCGTTGAGGCTGTCATCGAGAAAGCGGCGCTTGACCCGTGACACCCGAACCACCACACGCCAGTCCAGGCCTGCCGCATCGGCCCCTGGGCCCAGCAGCTTGCACACGGTGCGCAACTCTTCGTCCAGATCGCTCCAGGTCAAGGGGCTTGGCGCTGGTGGGGTGTCCGGCTGGCCAGTGGGCGGTGTTTGCTGCGCGTCGGTGGCGACGGGCCGCAGGTTGTGGCGTCGTTGACCGAACTCATCCGTGGCACGTGCCAGTCGGGCGTTGACGTTCTCCAGCGGCTCGGAATGCCACAGTGCATCGACCCCGTGGGCAAAGCTGGCAGGCAGGTAGCTGTCGAGCTTGGGGTGGCCATCTTCGTTGGCGACGAAGGCAGCAAGCCAGCCGTTTCCGGTTGCGCGCTGGCGTTCGCGCTCACTGAGGTTTTCCTCGGGGAATACCGATTGCAGCATCAACCGGGAGAGGTCCTCTGTGTCGGCCACGCCCACATAGACGACATGGACGTAGCCATGCTCTTGTGTTGGCTGAAAGTGGGGGTGCCGCCAAGGCAGGACATCGCCGCGTCTGAGCGTGACGATCTTGACCTGGTCGCTGCTGTCCCTGGCCGATGGTGCGGTCGGGATGTTGAAGACTTCCAGATCACGCCAGAAGCGCAGAACAGAATGCGGAGCGGTAGCCGATGCGTTCAACGAAAGACCTCGTTGGTGAATATCGGCGCGTACTTACAGCGTGTCCTGACCGATCAAGGGTGGGAGATCTGCGCGCTTGTCCGCCAGACCAAAACAGTGGAAATGGTACAGCGCTTCAAGGAAGGGTTGTGGCCTCGAAGGCTCTTGTGGGTCGATGGGTTGAAGGCTTGGGGGCGGTGCTTGGTGAAGGCCTGTGGACGACCATGTCTACGACCTTGATTTCAGAGGGACGAATGAGATTCTGAACGCATGGACACGCACAAGGCATGTCCCTCAACCGTGCAGGAGCCCCCCATGAAATTCACCAAGGCAGAAATCGATGCCGTGATTGCGGCATCCCCCCGTACCACCGCGCCCTTGAACAAACTGGTGCTGTCGGCAGACCATCAAGTGCGCCCAGGCGGCAGCACCAGCAAGATGAGCATCGCCGAGTTGGCCGCGTCCATCCTGGACTGCGGTGTGTTGCAGAACCTGATCGTCATCAAGGGACCGCGTGGGCTGTTTGAAGTGTGCGCCGGTGGCCGCCGCCTGGAGTCGCTGAACCTGCTGATGAGCAACGGCGACATCCCCGACAACTACCCTGTGCCCATCCTCATCGTGCCCGCCGACAAGGCGCTGATGGCCAGCCTGTCCGAGAACATCTTTCACGTGCCCATGCACGCCGCCGACGAGTACCTGGCTTTCTCGCGCCTGTTGGGCGAGGGCAAGTCCGTCGAGACAGTGGCTGCGGCCTTTGGTGTCACGCCCCTGGTGGTCAAGCGCCGCATGAAGCTGGCAAGCGTGTCGCCCAAGCTGATGGACGAGTTCCGGACGGATGACATCAGCCTGGAATGCCTGATGGTGCTGGCGTCGGTCGATGACCACGAGAAGCAGGAGCAGGCCTGGGCTGGCTTGCCCCAATGGAACCGCCGCCCCGACTACTTGCGTCAGTTGCTGACGCAGGGCGACATCGAGTCCGACCGTGACCCGGTGGCCAAATACGTGACGCTCAAGGCGTACGAGAAGGCCGGTGGGGCCACACGCCGTGACCTGTTCAGCGACGACGACAAGAAGGCTTACTTGCTGGACGCGCCATTGCTGGAACGTCTGGCCATGGAGAAGCTCAACAAGAAGGCCAAGCAGGTGCGTGCTGAAGGCTGGAAGTGGGTGGACGTGCGGGTGCGCTATGACCGTGACGAGTACACCGGCCACACCGAGTTGCGCAAGACCCGGCGTGAGCCCACGGAGCCTGAGGCCAGTGCGTTGGCCGAACTGGAAACCAGGATGCTGGCCGTGCAGGAGCAACTGAATGCCCTGGAAGACATGGACGACGATGACGCCTATCAGGATGATGGCGCGGTGTACCAGGAGCTTGAAAGCGAGCAAGCAGCCTTGCAACTGCGGCTCAAGGCCATCGACGAGGAACTGAGTGTGTGGCCCGCCGACCTGATGACGCAGGCCGGGTGCGTGGTCCACGTAGGGCACAACGGCACGGCCACAGTGAAATGTGGCCTGATCCGCCCGGAGGACCGCAGCGCCCTGGCTCATGTCCTGACCCAGGGCGCAGGGCAGGCTGGCGAGGGTGGAGGGCAAGGTGACATGCTGTCCGGCGCAGCGGCCAAGGTTCGCCCGGTTCACTCCGAAAAGCTGATGCGCCGCCTGACGGCACACCGGGTCGCCGCCGTACAGGCTGAGTTGATTGCCCGCCCGGACGTGGCCTTGGTGGCGCTCACGGCCCAGTTGGCGCAGAAGCTGTTCCTGAGCCGCGACTACCGCTACCACCAGCAGCCACAGGTGCTGGATGTCTCGGTCACGGACAGCCAGTCTGCGCTGCAATCCGCTGCCGATGACATCGAGGCCAGCCCGGCATGGTTGCGCATGGAGGCTGAGCGCAGCGTCTGGGTGCAGAAGTTGCCCCAAGACCTGGATGCCGTGTTCCCGTGGTTGCTGGCGCAAGACCAAGCCACAGTGCTCCAATTGTTGACCGTGGTGGTGGCGTGCTCGGTCACTGGCATTCAGGGTGTGGAGTCTCCAACCCAACGCACCGATGTGCTGGCAGAGGCCTTGGGCCTGGACATGCGCCGCTGGTGGACAGCCAACGGCCCTTCCTATCTGAACCATGTGTCCAAGATCCGCGTGGTGGAGGTGGTCACCGAGGCGATGGACATCAACGTGGCAGCGCCGCTGGCCGGTATGAAGAAGGATGCCGCCGTGGTGGCCGCCGAGTTGGCCTTGGCGGGCTCCGGCTGGTTGCCGCGATGTCTGAGGGGCCAAGCTGCCTCGGTTGCTGCGACAGGCGAAGTCGGGACGGCCAGCCTGGACGATTCCCATTCTGAGGCCGATGAACTCGCGGAGTCAGCGGCCTGAGCCTCACAGAGCTTTTCCCACCAACCCGGCGCAGACAAGGGCTCTGCGCCGTTGGCGTTTGTCAAGACGACCCCTCTGGCGGCGCTTCGCTCTTGCCATCCACATCCCGTGATCCTGGATGGCGCGGCACCCGCACCGCACCAAGGTAGGCCCCCGAAGCCCGAATGCGCGCATGCCCGGCCAACCGGGACACGGATTGTCTGGCCTGACGGTCCAGCTCCGGTGGCACCATCTGCCCGCCGCGCACCGGGGGCGCGGTCCCGGCCAGCGCCTCATAGTGAGAGATCAGCACCTCATGGCGCAGGCCATGTGCGGTCACCCCCCGTTCTCGCACGGTGATGCCGAACTTGGTCAACACATAGTCAAAGTGCCTGAGGTTTCTGCGCAGGTCATGTGCCGGGTTGCCCATATGGGCGTCCTGGCTGCTGACCACGCCCTGCGCGAATGCCACGGCGGCAAGCCGCTCCGGGCTGTCCAGCGGGATGTGGCGCACCCGGCCTCCCTTGCCCTTGATCCTCGCGTACCGATCCGCCAACTTGTCCTCAGGCGGCAGGCCCGTGGACTCGAAGGGCACGATGCTCTCAAATGGCCGAAACAGCACCGATTCCTTGCGCCGCAGTCCCATGGCGCGGATCAGCCGCAACGAGGCCCCCACAAAGCGGTCGTGCTCACAGACCTGGGCAATCACAGTGTCGATGTCCACCCCTTGTGCCGACCACCCCTTGTCCCGGCTGGCGTACTCATGGCGCTGGTATGCGTCAACGCTCAAGCCGTAGTGGTCTGGTGATCGCACGAAGCCATGCTTGCCCATCCACATGGCCAGCCCGCGCAGAAAGCTCAGGTAGGTCTGGATCGTTGCTGGGGCCAGGTGCTCCTGCTGCCAGACCTGCACCATGGCCCGGAGGTGCTTTTGCCCCAGGTTGCGTGGGTCAGGCACCGTCTTGAACCCGGCCTTCGTCTTCAAGTCTCGAAAGAATCGGCGCAGGAACTGGGCGCGCTCCTGTCTTGTCTTGTGTGAGACGGTTTTGGCCATCGAGGTGTGCAGGGTGTTGAACAGTTCGATCAACACCTCCAGCACCTTGAGCGGTGGCGTCTTGCCCGTGGGGTAGTGGGCCAGGATATCCTGGGGCGACTTCCCCGCCCAGCTTTGGCGGCGTGCCGGTTGGTGCTGACTTGAGCGCCCAGGGCTGGATGCTTCCTGAACCCGGCGCCGTGATGATCTGGGCATTGCGGATCGAGGGGTGGACGAATCAGACATGATGTGTGTCCATGGTCAAGGGCCCGCCGCCCGAACAGCGGGTTGGTCGTGAGTGAAGGTGGAATCCCATGGAAATCGCCAATGGCGCGGATTCCGTCGCCCCATCGGTTCGTGGTCAAGCATTCAGCGCCGCACGCGACCACGACAGGTGCGGCGCCTACCCAAAGGTTTGTCGGTCGGTGTGCCTGCTGTGATGCATCGACACCGGCCAACTCGGTCTTTCTTAAAAACGAAACGGGTGATCCGTCCCAGTCGTGCATTTCTGCAGCCGTGGGGTTGTTGATGCCGACTTGCCTCTGGGGCATGGACAGCATCGGCGCGGAGGTCTGGCCTCTCGCGTCTGTGGTGGATCAGTTCTGGATTCGGCGCGCCATCCACTCGCATGGGTCCACCCCTGACCGAAAGTCCAGGGCGGTGCCGAGTTCATGAGCGAGGTCGCACGGGGAGCCTAAAGAGGCAAACACAACCGTGCGGTGCGCCGAGGCGCGTGCTCAAGGGATGGCGGGAACAGCGGTTCGGCATCGGGTGCCGACAGCGTGCTCGAAGACCATGGCGCGTTTCAGGAACGCCCAACTCGGGGAGTTGGCAGGGCCATCGGTGCATGCACTGCGAAGAAGACCTCAGGGCCATCACCTCAGGGACGATGGCGAATTCCGGTTCAAGGACCGGAGCTTGGAGGGCAGGTAACGACTGCGACGCCTTTTGCTCCATCAGGAGCAGAGCCAGGACGGCTCTCGGGAATCTGTAGTGGACTCGCCAGGAGGCATTCGGTCAAGGAGCGCCGCCGCAATGGCTCGCATTGCTGGAGGATTGCGCGTGGCGAATCTGGGGCGCGTAACATGCCCTTGAGCTGTGCTTATTTACTGATAGGGCTTTAGCGCCAGACAGCCCGTGGGCTTGATATCAAGAAATCCTGCCTCTGGTTCCCAACACAGGTTCTCGATGGGCTCAGATGGACCTCGATGGCGCCTGCCTCGGGCGTGGCGAGAGGGGTTGACGAGTGTCATTCGAATGAGAACGTGGTGACACACGCGACCCCAGAACCCAGAGCGCGAAGGTTTGGCAACAGGCCAATGTCATTGCGGCGCATGCAGGCTGACAGTGAATCTGCACCGATGCCGAAATCATGTGTTCTGAGTCGGGGTTTGCCGTGGCGGGATCGTGTCAGCTTGCTGATGCTGATCGCTCATGAACCCACGCCTTGGAGGCTCATCATGGATTTGATCGTCAGAGCGGTGGATGTCGGATCAGGCAACACCAAATACGTCGTTGGCACGGAGGGCACCGAGATCCGCTGCGCCAGCTTTCCTTCCATTGCCTACCCGAGCGCCAGCGAGACTCAGGCCTGGTCGGCATCCGAGCGGCGCAAAACCGTGTCCATCCCCATCGGACACTTGTTCTACGAGGTCGGGCCCGATGTCCACCTGGTGGCCGATTCCGTGCGTGCAACCCAATTGCACGACGAGTACACCGACACGCCCGAGTACATGGCCTTGCTTCGAGGCGCCCTGCATCTCATGAAGCAAAGTCGCATCGACCTCCTGGTGGTTGGCCTGCCTGTGGCCCTGCTGCACCTCAAGAAGGCGGCGCTGGAGAAGGCGATGATGGGAACGCATGACGTTGGGGGTGGCAAGACGGTGACTGTCGTCAAGGCACTCGCTGTTGCGCAGCCTCAGGGAGCACTGGCGCATTACGCATCGGTGCACAAGAAGATGGCCACCATCGGCACTGAGCAGAGCTTGATCATCGACCCAGGTTCACGAACCTTCGACTGGTTGGTCGCCAGAGGTATGAAGCAGGTGCAGAAGCAAAGCCACTCGTTCAACCGTGGCATGTCGGATGTGCTGCGCCTGATCGCAGCCGAAATCAGCAAGGACATCGGCAGCCCCTATCGCGACCTCGATGCCATTGATCTGGCCTTGCGAACGGGCAAGCAGCCGGTGATTTTTCAGAAGTCGTATGACATCACCAGATTCATGCCCATGGCTGAGGCGGTGGCGCAGCAGGCCGTGTCGGCGATGAAGCAGTACATCGAATCGCCACACAGCTTGCAGAACATCATCCTGGTTGGCGGCGGTGCCTTCCTGTTCAAGAAGGCGGTGAAGGCGGCGTTCCCGAATCACAAGATCCATGAGGTCAAGGAACCCATGTTTGCCAATGTACGGGGCTTTCAACTGGCGGGGCAGAACTATGCGCGGACGGTGATGGCCGCGCCACGGGCTGATCAAGGTGTGACGCCATCGGGGAGCAAGCCATGAGCGCCAACGCCAAGGTCAGTGGAGAGCCAATCCGGCTGGTTTTTGAATTGGCGCGTGCCGATCACCCCAGGCTGTACGACGATCTGATCCAGTTCCCCAAGGGCACCAAGAGGATCAATCGACTGCGGGTGCTTGCTTATGATGGGCTGATTGCTCAGGTCGCTCAGGCGTTGTTTGCTGGGCAAGTTGCTGGCGGAGGCACGCCGCAGACGTCTGGCGAGGATGCCACCCCGCTGACGAATGACCTATTTGGCCCTTCTCTGAAGGAGTGACCCTGCCCTATACCCGTGGGGGCAGGTTCATTTATCGGCGGGCTCCGATTGCAGGATCTCTTCTCGGCTTTCGAACCTGAACCTCATCGGTTCTTGGTCCCCCTTTACAGGGGCTGTGCCGCTCATGTCGATGACCTTGCGAACGGTGGGCCCGAACGTCTCTTCATGATTGGCGATACCCGCGACGGTTGGAAACCAGCCGAGCTCAAAGTTCTCGCCATTTATGAACGATTTGTCTTGCTCATGCATGGGCAGGATGATCTGAAGCATCAAGTTTGAGAATTGCAGGGCAAACGATAGGTAAGGTGCAATGTCGCTGTTGGGATGAGCATGGGCAATGACTTCGTAGTGCTTTTCATACCAATGCACGCGCTCGCTATGTTCCGGGGTCATGGCTGGTTGCTGGCTGTCATCGACGTCCTTCAACTCGACCTTGGCCGATTTCGGATAGAGCCGAAGGTAGGCCTCCAGATCCTCCTCGGTTCGCGGTATGAACACACAGGCATCGACATGCGGGTGATCGGTGATGGTGCTCAAACGTTCAGGCGGAATGCTGAGTAGCAGGAGCACGCTCGCAGTTTCGTTCCCAGTTGTCTTCTCGGTTAGCAATAGCGTCGTTACCCCATCCTGTTCGAACTTGTTGTGGTGCACAAGTTGGTCGACCACGTCACTGCCCAGAGCAGAAGCAACAGACCCAGATAGGTCCTCCACATTGGACAAGACCAACCCAATCTTCGTAGTGTTCTGTTGCGCGCACCACACCTGGCAAGCAGCCCACCCAGTCAATATGGCAGCCTCCTCAGACAACAGGAGGTTGGTATGGGCTCGCGTCAGAGAGATGGCTTTTCCAAATGGCATGAGATTTCCGGTTGTCCTGGCTTCTGCGATTTGACCATCTGGGTTGCGGGACAACCACCAGCATTGGTTGTCCCAAATTCTTAAGAACGGGCTTCTGAGGCAGGGTGTCAAAGATGCAAATATTTTGTGAGAAAATCTGTTCGTGCTCTTGGCAGGAGCCTTCCACCCGTCGATGTAAAGCTGTTGACCAGCGCTGCCGTCTCGCTCCGTCTATTCATTGGACGTGTTCATGCTTGAAGGTGGTGGACGGGTGACGCCTTGCAACAAGCGAGGAGCACATCTTGTCATCCAAGACCATTAGGCCAACCACTGTAGTTGGCATCAAACGGCTTGCCAAAACTCTGGCACGTCAGCAATCCATCCCGCTTAGCCAAGCACAGCAGCAAGCTGCAAGGTTGGCGGGATATGAAAACCTTCGGCATGCGGCCAATTCCGCCCGTCTGTCCGCTCATTCAGAGCAGACATTCTTTGTGACTGCCTATTGGCGGAACCTGACAACTGGCGAAGAGGGGCGAGAGACACTGCAGATGTCACTGGTCGGGCCCGTGTCCCGGGCGCTGGCTTCCGGGCGTTTCCGCTATTGCCGCTGGCTCCATGACTTCAAGTTGCAGGCACCGGATCACCTTGTTTGCCGCTTCGTTGTTGATCGCCGCGATCGAGCCAGAGACTTGGTGTGCGGAGCTTCCCGGGAAGTTCAGTTCATGCAGGCGACTGGACTGATCTCGAAAGGAAAGGTCCCCGGTATGCTCGGCAAGAGCGACCACCGAGATCAACTGCCAGGCAGAGATCACTCAAGTTTCTGGTTCCATGAGGAGTCGGGAGTGGTTGTTCAACTTGACGAGCCATATCTGCCGGCCATTGCTTCCAAAGAAGACGCCCGTCAAGCATGGGCGGATCGCCATGGCTTGAAGCTGGTTAGGACTGTCTGGCCGGGAATTCATAACCCGTCAGGTGGGTCGCAACTCTTTCTGCTCGGGCGGCAGGTTCACGCCAATGTGGTCGAGCACATGGTCGAGCGCTTGAATGAACTTCAGCCAGGGGCCTGCTCGTCTGTGTGGGAGGGTGGTTCCGAACCCTACCGGCCACTTTGGGTATCTCCGGGTGGACAGGCCAAGGAGGTTACAACGCGCCCGCCCCGTGACCTACGTTTGGTGCGAAAGTCAAAGAGTTCTTTGCCATACGGCAGGGTGATGGTGGGTATGTGCAGAAGGCCCAATGGCAGGCTTCCGCTTGAAGTTCACCAAGAGATGGCGCGGTTGCTCAAAGACGCTATCCACCGCTTGGAATGGCGAGCCAGCGCTTCGGGGCCACTGAACACCGTTCGAGACGACCTAGATGAGTGGGTGGCAAGAGAGTATGGCTACGATGAGCTCGACGAACAGACGTACAGCGATCTTTACTTCGGTTCATCGATGGTGAGTGAACCAGCGCCACGGCAACCAACCCCCGAGTTCAAGGGGAAGTTGCTGGTGGACTTGGCTCAAATGGAGAGCCTTCTGACGAGGCACTACCCTCCGTCAGCGCCTTTGCGTGCGCTCACAAACCGTCTTGGAAGTGCAAAGAAGGCCATTGAGAAGTGGCCCCTTGCCGCTACCCCTCGTAGAGGAGTGTGAAATGAGTGATTCAGCTTGCCCGCTCGAAGAGGGGGATCGAATTGACCACAGGATGTTTGGCATGGGGACTGTGGCTGGTGCACCAGTCGCGGTAGTTGGCGGCGACAAACGTCACGGCTTGCGTGACGCAGGATGGGCGGTACCTGTTCAATGGGACGACCCGAACCGTACTGCGGCTAAGGTAATGCACCACGCGCTGCGTAAGGTGTCTTCGCCCGAGTCTCGTCCGTTTACCTATTGGGATCGGCAATGGCAGCCGCTCGTTGATGCGTGGCTGGGTGCAAGACGAGAGGTCGAACAGTTGCAACTGTGCTTCCGACCCTTGCCGAACGTCACTGAGGTCGCTCAAGCCCAGCAAAGAGAGGTCGAGGCATATCAGGCGATGCAGGATTTTCTTGCTGACGAGCAAGGAGGTCGTCATCCTTGAGCATGGATTGCCATGTAGTCGCTTCAGCGTGATCGCTGCACGCTACTGCTAAAGCAGGGAGGGGGCTTGCCCCCCTCTTTTTTTGTTGTCACGCGGATCAAGTTAGTTTGAGAACAACTGGGCACAACAGCTCGGCGCGGCAGGCTTGGTCAAACCCTTTGTGTTCACCTCGTGCAACACAAAGGAATGCCACGGACCGAGCGGCGCTCACCTGTTGTCTGATTTGGCTGCAGACATGGCGGTCCACCAAATCGACTATGCGCCGAACTTCGGCGCGGCCAGGCACCTTCTACATATCTGATCGCGTAGGCAACTTCGGATGAATGCGGCGTACGAGTGAGCCTGTTCCTAGCCCCATGCAGCCGACGAGTGCGGTCGTCCAATTGTTCAGCTGGCAGTCTCACTTAAACTATTGCGTTCGTTTCCAAACAACGGTCATGAAGACGCCACCTGGCTCGGCATGGGCGGCTGATTTCGTGGGATATGCGGAACCGGAAAGCAGTGGTCCACAGCTTTGCCCTGGTACTTTGACGTTGGTGGATTCTTCGATGGCCTCTCCTGAACTCACCGGCGGTGCCGGATTCACATTCGAAGATGCGGTGGCCGCGTGCTACCTGGCCGCTCTTGTCGGCGGGACGACGGCGCCAGGCCTGGGATCGCGCATGATCCGGCGTGTCGCCTTGCAGCAAGCACCAGCTGGAGAGCCGCTTGATGATGTCATCGTTGATGCAGTTCTGCCTGCTGATGGCTCTCGCATGCGCTTGTCGCTACAGGTCAAGAGATCGTTGACCATCTCTGATGCAGCCAGCAATTCTGATTTCCGCGAGGTGATCGAGCGCAGTTGGCAGACGCAGCAGAAGACGGATTTTCGCGAGCACGTCGATCGGGTCGGGGCCGCCACGGGTACCATATCCGATGAGTCTCACCGGAACTTCACCACGGTGTGCGAGTGGGCCCGGGCTTCCGAATCGGCCTCGTCGTTCTTCCAACGGTTCGCGGATGGTGGCGGCGCATCGCAGGCCCACAAGGACATCGTTGACGCGGTGCGCAACTGCGCCTTGGGCAACGGAGGTCAGTTGCCTGAGGAGGCAACACACCGGTTGTTGGCCCACATGGTGCTCATCAAGTTTGATCTGATGCATCAGGGATCGACCACCGAGGCCGCAATCCTGAGCAGTCTGCAGCGGGCCTTGGTGTCTGCCCAGCATGATCGTGCGGATGACCTGTGGCGGCAACTGAGGCAACTTTGCCGCGAAGGCTCGGGGCGAAGAGAAGAGTTCAGCCGTGCTTCCGTACTGCGCCAACTGAACGGGGGACTGAAATTCGTCGGCACTCCCGTGCTGGCGAGCGACTTGCGGGTGCTGAGTGAACTGTCCAGCCACTGGCTGGCGCAGCAGCCCGATGACATTGGGGGGACTCATATCGATCGGGGCGCATTGCGGGAAAAGCTGATCACCGAAATGAGGCGCCACCGCCTGACCTTGATCAAAGGTCTGCCAGGGGTGGGCAAGACGGTTTTACTGCGTGATCTGCTTGGCCTTTACGCCAGCGATGGAACGACCTTCTTGTTGACAGCAAACCGGCTATCGGGAAACAACTGGGCTGAGCACGCAAGTGCGATTGGGCTATCGGCCATTGCGATCGAGCCCTTGCTGGTCGAAGTGATGGCCACGGGGCATGCCGTGCTTTTCATCGATGGATTGGACCGCATCACTCCAGAGCAGCGTGGCGTGATCACAGACCTGATGGCGCAGATCCTCACCAGTCCTGCATTGAGCGGGTGGCGCATTGTTGCGACGGCCCGCGATGCAGGGATCGAGCCATTGCGCAGCTGGGTGCCGACGGCGCTGATGACGAATGGAGGTGTCGGCTATGTCGATGTAGACAATCTGTCACCAGAGGATGCCGAAGCCCTGGCCAATTCCCTGCCCGCGCTGCGCCCGCTCTTGCTGGACGGCGATGAGCGGGTGCAGGCACTGGCGAGACGCCCATTCTTTGCCTCGGTGCTTGCCCGCGGATTTTCCAGTGCGGCTTATCCCGAAGGGTTCGTGCCGAGGTCCGAGATTGACCTGATTCGCGCATGGTGGTCAAGAGGTGGTTATGACGCTCAGGCCTCGCAAAGTTTGGCCCGCCAGAGGGCGCTGATCGAACTTGCGCAGCGCAGTGCACCAGACCTCGGAAGGAACCTTCGGATACGTGACTTGTCGGCGGCCACACAGTCCGCACTCCCCGCGCTGCTGGAGGACGGGCTGGTGAAGCAGGTCCGGCCTGGTCTGACAGCGCAGTTCTCCCATGACATCTTCTTTGAATGGGCGTATCTGCTATTGCTGGAAGATGAGGGTGAAGACTGGATTGCCGCGCTGACCGGTGCGGGGGAACCGCCAGCACTGGCTCGTGTGGTGGAGTTGCTTTCGCAAGCAACCTATGACGAGCCAGACGCATGGGAGCGGCATCTGCGAACCTTGGAGGCCGCGACCTTGTTGCGGCCTCAGTGGCTGAGAGCGTGGCTGGAGGCCCCCGTTTTCAGCCCGAGCTTTGACGCACACGCTGCGAGGCTCACACCCATCTTTACAGAACGAGACCACAAGTTGCTTCGCAAGTGGCTGGTGTGGATGCGGGCCGAAAAGACAACGCCAAATCCCGTGGTTCTTGCCGGTCAGATCGGGCGCGCGGACATGACGCCTGCGGCGCGCATCAAGCTCGCCGATTCGACAGGATGGCCGTCCGACTTCATGGCTTGGCGCAGGTTGCTCAATTGGGTGCTTGACCACATTGCAGACATTCCAGATGAATGTCTGCCGGATGTGGTTGCGCTTTTTGACACTTGGCAGTTGCCGTTAATGGATGTGCCCAATCCGTTGTCACGTCGCATCTTGGATCAGTGCGTAGCTTGGCTTCATGCGATCGAGGATGAACACCACGCTCCCCGGTGGAGGCAAGCCGAAGATGCCGACGGTGATGCCGCACGCCCCCGGGCTCCCGCAGGCGTCGAAACGGAGTTGCGCGGGCTGGTCCTGCGCGCTGCGCGCAGCTATCCCGATGTGGTGGACGCCTACCTGAACCGGGTCGTAGGGCTGGAGCGATTCAGCGGCGAGGCATTTCGAGAGGTGATGGCTTGGGCGACCTTGCTCTCGCAGACGCACCCAGAGCAATTGGCCGCTGTTGCACGAAGCACCTTCTTGGAGGAACTGCCGGACGATAAGAGGGCGCGGGCGCAGCGGGAGTCGGAAGAGCGGGTCAAGCAAATCCATGAAATCCGTGCGAAGCCTGAGGTAGAGCTCACCAGAGGCGAGCGGCGTTTCCTTGAGCACCTGCCGTTCTCCATGCGGTCGAGTGACTCCTTCTCGTACCATGACAGGGCTCAACTCGCCCTCACTGCCGATTTCCAAGGCTACTTCCCGGCGTCGCCCTTGCGCGAGCCCTTTCACGCGCTTTTGACCCATGCCCCAACGGTTGGACGAGCGTTGGTCCGAGACCTTGTCAACCATGCAACCACCGCGTGGCGCCAGTTTCATCATCACGAGCGGCGTGGTCGCACACCCATCCCGCTGGTTTTGAAATTTCCTTGGCGGCGGCAAGAGTTCTGGGGGGCGCCCATTCACTACGTCTGGTCGCGAGGGCATGGCGGCCCAAAGGTGCTGGAATGTGCCCTGATGGCGCTCGAAGACTGGGCGTTCCGGCAATTGAAGGCGGGCCGACCTGCGGATGAGGTTCTGGAAGAGTTGCTGCAAGGTCACACCAGCATTGCCGTCCTCGGCATAGCGGTGACGGTGGCGCTCCATGCTCGGGAAGTGTCGAGGGTGACGCTGCCCCTTGTTTCCAGCCAGCGTCTATGGCGCATCGATTTGGAGCGGAGCGTTCAGGAGAGCCAGCTTCGCGAAGCCGCCTTGATTGGATTCGAACCGCATGAGGCGGCGCATCGCCAAGCAGTGATCGAGTCTGGCAACCTCCCTGTTAGGACGGTCGAAATCCGCTCGCTCGTGCCGCTGTTCGTGCTGGGGGCGGATGAGGAACTGCGCTCTGCGTGCCGCGCCGCGCTGGAACAGTTCCCTTTCCAGCTTGAGCTCGATTATGAGGATCTGGCGCAAGACGAGGCATACCTGACCGAACTACGCCGCAAGGCGGAGCTGTGGGCGGAGTTTGGTCGCCAGGAGAACTACGCAACCGCACCCGTAGCCGATCAGGATGGCATGGTCGCCATTGAACTGCTCAGTCCAAGTCATGAAGCGCCGGATGTGGTCGAGGCGCGCGAGCACTTCGAAGAAATTGCGCAAGAGGCGCAGCTATGGCATTGGGTGCAAAAGTGCTTTGAGGCGGGCGCATTGGTCCCCGATCTTGCCTTGGACGATGCCGCCGAACGTGCCAAGGCGATGGCTTTGGCGGTCGCTGCCGCCACGAACAGGTCACTGTTACCGAAAAATGAGATTGCGCATGGCTGCATATCAGGTACTGCTGCCGTGATCATTTGCATTGGAGGCACTCACGAGCATGAAGATTGGGCAGTTTCTACCTTGTGGTCGTACCGAGATGAGGTCGAAACGCCGCAGGATGAAGTGTTCTCCAGGTCGGTGATTTCGTGGCATCCGAAGATCTTCGTGGCCAGGGCCTTGGCCGCTCGCATCAGGGAGGACCGTTGCGACGGCTCGGAGCGCGAATCCCTTTATCGGCTTGTTTTGCATCCTTTGCAGGTGGTGGCATTGGAAGCGGTGTCCGGTATCGCCGCATGCTGGAACAAGGATCCACAGTTTGCCTGGTGCGGGTTCAACCTGGCTTTGAAGCTTGCCCGCGATCGTCGAGCACCGTCAACACCCCGCGTTGAAGCATCTGAGTGGGCACGGATGGAGGAAGAGCGCAAGAGCCTCGCGTTGGCGGAGACCTTCACTGAACTGTCTGGTCCAGCCTTTCCGCCATTGGCACAGCCAATGCCATCCTGGACCCAGACTCATTCTGAGGGTGAGGCTGGGCAGTCCATGGATGAGGACGGCTGGCGAAGTACGGACAACATCTGGCTCAGCGACTTCGCAGGGGCAGTTTTGCGTCGTGTTCCTATCGACAGCGTCCTGCGCGGACCTGCGTGCGATCAATTGATTGATGCCCTGGAAGGGTTCGTCACGTGGACCTTGGATACGGTCAACCCCTCGTGGCGAACAGAGGGGCGACGTGGGCGTGGTCGAGATGGCACCAGTCTGTTCGAGTGGCAGCGCCAACTGGCGAGGCTGCTTGCAGATGTGATTGAGCAGACACCGAGCGCAGAGTTGCGCCGCCGGTTGCTGGCGCCCATCATGGATCAACCCGATGAAGTGGCGATGCGCATGCTCGCTCCGTTCTCAAGCGCTCTTGCAGCCTCAGCTGTGATTGACGCGCCAAGGATCGATCCACAGGTGCTCAGTGTGCTGGATGCCATCGTTGATAGGGTACTGGAGCATGGCGACTTTCGCAGATCTCGGTACAACGATGGCAGGCTTGGCGGCTTCGATCTGCCCGACTTGATCAAGACCTTGCTGTTCGTGGCCATCACGGGTGCGAATGGTGCGACACGTTTTGCCAACGGGCAATGGAGTGATCTTCCGCAGATCCTGCCGCTTTTGGACAAGCTTGTGCGACATGCCGCCTGGAATCCCTATGTGGCAACGCAGTTCGTGACGCTGTGCGAGCGCGCGGGGGCGGACTATCCTGCGGATGCTTTCGCGGATCAGGTGCTTGCGCAACTTGCGGCGGATGGATTGCCCACGGGCTGGAGGGAAGTCGCCGTTCCTGCAGCGATCGCTGGATTGGTTCAGGGGCATGCCGATCGTCACCACCCCTTGCCTTTGGCGTTGGCAAGGAAGTTGTTGAAAGTGCTCGATGCCCTAGTTGATCTGGGTGATCGCCGGAGCGCTGCCTTGCAGCAGAGCGAAGCTTTCCGTGGTGTACGTCTGGCGACGCCCGAATGAATGTGCATCTCTGGTGCGGGACGATGCATTTGGGCGCCTTGGTACTGACCATGGATCGTCTGGAACCGCCAGCGATAGCGGTGGGGCCGTGCAACCAACGATCTGTTTGGGCCGCCTATCGCTGATCGAGCGTACCGTCCGACTATTGGCCATCCTTCCGTCTCTCCGCAAGGATAAGACTGCCGGAGTGGATCAGGTGGGGTTGCCATCGTGATGGTGACGTAGCCTTCATTCGGAGTTTTGCCAGCGCTTTAAGCCGGCTCGCCGTGTACACTTCACGATGCGTTATGGCTGTCGTTTGACCGGCAACCATCGTTGCAATCACCACCTTCCAGCGTCGGTAAAAATGACGGTAGAAAGAAATCTTGGAACTTCAAAAACCTAGTGTCCATGCGGCTCCCAAGGCGCCGGAAATGATCGAGTGGGAATGAGCGGGCGCTTGCCGCGGTAACCTGCCGGGCAGCTTGCCATTGCACAGGAGTTCCATATGAAAGCGCTGGGCCTGTTGTCATTGCTGTTGGCTTTGCTGATCGTGGTCGTGCAGGCCAAAAAGCAGTTGAGCGTCACACATCAGGCAACGCCCGGCGCTGCAGCCTCTGCGGCATCCAGCGCGGGTGTTGATCTGCCCAAGGTGGACAACGCGGAAGACGCTCGCCGTGCTCAGCAGCGCGTTCAGGACGACGTCAACCGACTGATGCAGGGCAGGGCCTCTGATGTGGCCCGAGGCGTCGACGACGCCGACAAGCCCTGAGCTACAGCTGAAACGTGGAGCGCTGAAGCATGTCTGGTCAGATGTCTCTGGATGGTTTCGAGCCCAAGTCGACGCGGCTCTACAACCTGTTTCTCGCCTTGATGCCCGATGAGCAGGCGGCGTCGCGTGCGCAGAGCCTGGCCATGCAGCTGGGGCCGACGCAAGGTGTGGCGGTGAAGGCCGCTCGGACCGCTCGCTTTCACGTCACGCTGTTCCACGTTGGCAACTTCCTGGACGAAGTGCCTGCGGACACCTTGCGTGCGACCAATGTGGTGGCCCAAAGCATGGTTGCCACGCCTTTCAAGGTGGCGTTTGACGAGGTGGGCAGCTTCAAAGGCAAACCGGGCCGCTTGCCGGTTGTGCTGCTGGGCGCCGCATCGCCGGGCTTGATGCAATTCCAGGCTGAGCTGGATCACAAGATGAAGCGGGCCGGCTTGACGCAAGGTGAACATCACCGCCAGTTCACCCCGCACCTGACCTTGTTCTATGGCCGATCGCCGTTGCAGGCGCAAGCGATCGAACCCATCACCTGGCAGGCCCGGGACTTCGTGCTGATTCGTTCCATCGTCGGCGAAGGCGTCTATATTGAAGAGGGGCGCTGGCCATTGCAGCCCGAATGACCGTGACCGATACGCCATCCAACTTCTCCGACGAATACGCCATGCGCATCGCGCTGGACCAGGCCCACAACGCCTGGCTGGCTGGCGAGGTGCCGGTGGGCGCGGTCATCATGCGGCAAGGGCAGGTGGTCGCCACGGGCTACAACCGCCCGATCACCACGCATGACCCCACGGCACACGCCGAGATCGTGGCCCTGCGCCATGCGTCACAGTTACTGGAAAACTACCGCCTGCCCGAGTGCGAGTTGTTCGTCACGCTGGAGCCCTGCGCCATGTGCGCCATGGCGCTGATGCACGCGCGGTTCAAGCGGGTGGTGTTTGCCGCGACCGATCCCAAGACAGGCGTGGCAGGCTCGGTCATCGACCTGTTTGCCAACAAGCAGCTCAATCACCACACAGCCATCGTCGGCGGTGTGCTGGCAGACGCCAGCAGCCAGTTGCTCAAGCAGTTTTTCGCCGAAAGGCGCGCGCAGATCAAGGCACAACGAGACGAGCGCAAGGCGATTGCCGCGCGCCAGGCGCTGCACGGCATGGATGTGATCGAGTCGGCTGAGCCCTTGCCAGACGCGGAGCAGATCCCCGTTGGCCAGGTCATCGAATTGCCCGACGAGCAAAGCTGATCAATCGGGCGGATCCATCAGGGCGGATCATCCGGTCGCGTCTGGTGGTGACGAAGAATCCATGCCATTCCTGATCGCTTGTGCCAGCGCTACAACCGACAGGGGCGCACACCCTTCAGCCTTGTTGCTGATCGACACGTAAGCAGGTCGCCCCGCCCCCGTTGTACCCAAGATGACCCGAGCCAGCACCCCGCGGGTTTCTTCGTCAGCGTCCTGGATGTGGTTGAAGGGCGCGTACATGGCCCGAGCATCTTCGTACCCATAAGCTCCGTGACGCCGATGCAGGTTCCAGCGACACACCAAGGGCCCCGGCCAGAGCTTGCGCAGGATCGGCAATTGCGCCTCGATGGGGGGCATTTTGGCGTGCAAGCCAAGGCAGTAGGTGGCGCCAACATCGCGCAGCATGGCCACCAGATCCGGGATGATGTCGGGCGCCACCATGGCCGCATCGCGAAACTCCACGGCGACCACGCCATCGGGGGCCGAGGGCTGCAGTGAGGGCAAAGCGCGCAGCATCGCGTGCAGGTGTTGCAGCAGCTTGCCGCGTTGCCGCAACCACTCGGGCGGCAAAGGGCTGATCTGGAACACGAGCGCGCCGACCTTGTGTCGCAAGCCCTGCAGTGCTGGCCGGATGAACTCCTGCTCGGCCAGCGCGGTATCGAGGAAAACGGGGTTGTGCTGCAAGCCTCGCCCCTTGTCGTCTCGCACCAAGGCATCACAAACGGAAGAGGGCGCCTTGACGATGAACCGAAAGTCATCGGGAACCTGCTCGGCGTAGGCCGCGTACTGGCTCACGTTGAGTGCGCGATAGAAGGCGCGATCCACGCTCACCGTGCGCATCAAGGGGTGATGGCTGTATGCAGGCAGACCATGTTTGGACAGCAGCGCCTCGCTCACGTCCTGGGCCCATACCAACCCGGTCCAGCCTGGGTAGCTCCATGAGGAGGTGCCGAGCCGAACAAGGGCTGGCAATCCGGCGGCCAAGGCCATGTGCTCGGCCTGAACTTCTGCGGCCTGAACATGCTTCAGATCGCGCCTGGCCTTCAGCGCGCGAGGGCCGGCAGACGACAGGGGCTTCGCCTTGGCTGCCTCGGCTTCTTGCGAAGGTTGATCAGGAAAGGGGGCGTCTTGCATGCGCGTTCAACACGGGCGCAAAAAAGGGAGCCCGCAGGCTCCCTTGTCGCTGAGGCTTACATGCCCGAGTAGTTCGGGCCGCCGCCGCCTTCCGGCGTGATCCAGACGATGTTCTGGGTCGGGTCCTTGATGTCGCAGGTCTTGCAGTGCACGCAGTTCTGCGCGTTGATCACCAGGCGATCGCTGTTGTCGTCGTTCTTCACGAACTCGTACACGCCAGCCGGGCAGTAGCGCGACTCTGGGCCGGCGAACTGAGCCAGGTTGGTCTGCACAGGCACCGACGCGTTCTTCAGCGTCAGGTGAGCAGGCTGGTGCTCGGTGTGGTTCGTGTTGGAGACGAACACCGAGCTCAGGCGATCGAAGGTGATCTTGCCGTCGGGCTTCGGATACTCGATCTTCGGCATCTGGCTGGCAGGCTTCAGGAAGGTGTGGTCCGGCGCAGGGTTGCGCAGGGTCCACGGGGCTTCCTTCATGCCCAGGCGGGGCAGCAGCCAGTGCTCGACGGCGGTCATGATGGTGCCGACGTAGAAGCCCTTCTTGAACCAGGTCTTGAAGTTCTTCGAGGTCTTGAGTTCGTCGTGCAGCCAGCTCTTTTCGAACAGCGCGGGGTAAGCGGTCAGCTCATCTTGCTGACGGCCAGCCATCACGGCTTCGAACACGGCTTCGGCACACAGCATGCCGGACTTCATCGCAGCGTGCGAGCCCTTGATGCGGGCGGCGTTCATGTAGCCGGCATCGCAACCGACCAGGGCGCCGCCCTTGAAGACGGTCTTGGGCAGGCTGGGCAGGCCGCCGTTGTTGATGGCGCGCGCGCCGTAGCTGATGCGCTTGGCGCCCTCCAAGTACTGCTTGATGACCGGGTGGGTCTTCCAGCGCTGCATTTCTTCGAAGGGGCTCAGCCAGGGGTTCTTGTAGTCGAGACCAACCACGAAGCCCAGGGTGACCTTGTTGTCAGCCAGGTGGTAGAGGAATCCGCCACCGAAGGTTTCGGTGTTCATGGGCCAGCCACCGGTGTGAACGACCAGACCAGGCTTGGCCTTGGCGGGGTCGATTTCCCACAGTTCCTTGATGCCGATACCGTAGCTCTGAGGCGCCTTGCCTTCAGCCAGGTTGAACTTGGCGATCAGTTGCTTGCCCAGGTGGCCACGCGCGCCTTCAGCGAAGATGGTGTACTTGCCCAGCAGCTCCATGCCCAGCTGGAAGTCAGCCGTGGGCTCGCCGGTCTTGTCGATGCCCATGTTGCCGGTGGCCACACCCTTGACGGCGCCGTTGTCGTCGTACAGCACTTCAGCTGCAGCGAAGCCAGGGAAAATTTCCACGCCCAGGCCTTCAGCCTGTTGGGCCAGCCAACGGGTCACGTCGCTCAGGCTGATGACGTAGTTACCCTCGTTGTGCATGCAGTTGGGCACCAGGGCGTCGGGCGTCTTGATCTGACCGCTTTCGGTCAGCACATAGACTTCGTCGCCGGTCACGGGCTGGTTCAGCGGGGCGCCCAGTTCCTTCCAGTTGGGGAACAGCTCGTTGATGGAGCGTGGGTCCATCACGGCGCCCGACAGGATGTGCGCGCCGGGCTCGGAACCCTTTTCCAGCACGACAACGCTGATTTCCTTGCCAGCCTTTTCGGCCAGTTGCTTCAGGCGGATGGCAGTGGACAGGCCTGCGGGACCGGCGCCGACGATCACGACGTCGTATTCCATCGACTCGCGGGGGCCAAACTGCTCAAGGATTTCCTGGGGCGTCATCGTGATTCCTTCTGTTCGGACAAAACAGGGTTCAGTTGTTTTTAATGAAGTGCGCGATTCTATGTCGGGGCCGACCCCATATTCTGACAAAAAATAGCACGATCGTTCGAAAATTCCCCCGTCAATGCGGGGGATGGAGATTGGCTGTGGTCTGCCATGCAACAAAGAGGATCCGGATGAGGCCGTCGTGCTAAGGTCACAGCCGTTTCTGACAGCGAAAAATGCCATCGCACTGTTCAGGCGTAGAAACCAGCCGCCATACGCGCATAGGAGCACATTGCATGAGTTACAACATCGACCTGTCCGGCCGCGTGGCCTTGATCACCGGCGCCTCCAGCGGCCTGGGCACCCAGTTTGCGCATACCCTGGCCAAGGCCGGTGCGGCGGTGGTGCTGGCCGGCCGCCGCGTCGAGCGACTCAAGACCCTGCGCTCGGAGATCGAGGCCTACGGCGGTGACGCGCACGCGGTGGGGCTGGACGTGACCGATGTGGCTTCCATCAAGTCTGCCGTGGCCCACGCCGAAACCGAGGTCGGGGCCATCGACATCCTGATCAACAACTCCGGGGTCAGCACCACCGAGCGCCTGATCGATGTCAGCGAAGACAGCTACGACTTCATCTTCAACACCAACACCCGCGGCGCCTTCTTCGTGGCGCAGGAAGTGGCCAAGCGCATGCTGGCACGCGCTAACGGCGCTGCCCCGGGCACCTTCACGGGCGGCCGCATTGTGAACATCGCGTCGGCCGCTGGCTTGCGCACCATGCCGCAGATCGGTGTGTACTGCATGAGCAAGGCCGCCGTGGTGCACATGACCAAGGTGATGGCCGCCGAATGGGGCCGTTTCGGCATCACGACAAACGCCATCTGCCCCGGCTATATCGACACCGAGATCAACCACCACCACTGGAACACGGAAGCCGGCAAGAAGCTCATCAGCATGCTGCCGCGCAAACGTGTTGGCCAGCCGAAGGACCTTGACGCGATGCTGGTGAGCCTGTGCGCGGCTCAGAGCGACTTCATCAACGGCGCCATCATCTCGGCCGACGACGGGATGCTGGCCGCCTGACACGGGCTTGAATTCACGCACCCAGCCCGCATCTGGCGACACAGACCTTTTGTGTGGCCCTTGCGGGCTTTTTATTGCCTTTGACAACCATGCGTCTAGACATCCCCGAACACAAGATCCTCGTCCATGAGCTGTCCCTGCCCATCATGTGGGGCGACATGGATGCCCTTGGCCACGTCAACAACACCGTCTACTTCAAGTACATGGAGCAGGCGCGGGTGTCCTGGATCGAAGCCATCAATGGCTCAGTCGGGGATGGCAAGGACGGCCCCGTGATCGCCAATGCCTTCTTCAACTTCTACCGCCCGCTGGTCTTCCCAGGCAACCTGATCGCCAAGCTGTATGTGGCCGACCCTGGCCGCACCAGCATTGACACCTTCGTGACCATCGAACGCGAAGACGAGCCGGGCTCGCCGTATGCGGCCGGTGGTGCGACCCTGGTGTGGGTGAGCAGCACGGATGGTCGCCCTGTGCCTTTGCCTGAGCCCATCCGCGCCTTGAAAGGTACGCCAGCGCTGCCGGGCTCAGATGCCCCACGCGCCTTGCCGGGCAAGTAAGCGGCTCTGTCATCCCCTCCCTGGTGCATCAGGCTGCCCATGGTGGCAGGCCAGGTCATCAACGAAACCACACGCTGCGCCATCCAGGCGTCACCAAGACACGTCAAGCACCTGCTGACGTGTCTTTTTCATTGAAATCACTGGATTTTTGGCGATGACCCGGTGTACGCTTTCCATGTTGCAGTGCAGCGAAAGCGGCGCTGGTGAACCCCTGTAGCCAAGGAGTGATTGGATGAACAAGGTCTATCCCGACGCCGCCAGCGCGCTGGCAGGGATTGTGAAAGACGGGCAACTGCTCGCGGTCGGGGGCTTTGGCCTCTGTGGCATCCCTGAAGCGCTGATCGATGCCTTGCAGGCAACGGGCGTGAAGAACCTGACGGTGATCTCGAACAACGCCGGGGTCGATGGTTTCGGCCTGGGCAAGTTGCTCAACACGCGCCAGATCAAGAAGATGATCTCCAGCTATGTGGGCGAGAACAAGGAGTTCGAGCGCCAGTACCTGGCAGGCGAACTGGAGCTGGAATTCACGCCGCAAGGCACGCTGGCCGAGAAGCTGCGTGCCGGTGGCGCCGGCATCCCGGCCTTCTTCACCAAGACGGGCGTGGGCACAATCGTGGCCGAAGGCAAGGAGACCCGCGAGTTCGACGGCGAGGTCTATGTGATGGAGCGGGCCCTGCTGCCCGAGGTGGCACTGGTCAAGGCCTACAAGGCAGACAAGTCCGGCAACCTGATCTTCCGCCGCACGGCGCGCAACTTCAACCCGGCAGCGGCCATGGCCGGCAAGATCACGGTGGTTGAAGTGGAAGAGATCGTCGAGACCGGAACATTCGATCCTGACTCGGTTCACCTGCCTGGCATCTATGTGCACCGCATCGTGCTCAATGCGACGCCGGAAAAGCGCATCGAGAAGCGCACCATCACTGAAAAGGCAGGAGCCTAAATGATGACCCCCACTATCACTTCGTTTCTGCCCCCCGAGGGGGCGCAAGCCTCCCTTGAGGCGGCTCGGCGGGAGGCTTGAACATGCCCTGGACACATGACGAAATGGCGGCCCGTGCCGCGCGCGAGTTGCAGGACGGTTTCTACGTGAACCTGGGCATTGGCCTGCCCACATTGGTGGCCAACTTCGTGAGCCCCGACATTGATGTGTGGCTGCAGTCCGAGAACGGCATGCTGGGCATCGGCCCCTTCCCGACGGAAGACCAGGTGGACGCTGACCTGATCAACGCCGGCAAGCAGACCGTGACCGTGCTGCCGGGCTCCTCGATCTTTGGCTCGCACGAGAGCTTTGCCATGATCCGCGGCGGCAAGATCAACCTGTCCATCCTGGGCGCCATGCAGGTGTCCGAGAAAGGTGACCTGGCCAACTGGATGATCCCCGGCAAGATGGTCAAGGGCATGGGCGGTGCCATGGATCTGGTGGCCGGCGTGGGCCGCGTTGTGGTGCTGATGGAGCACGCCGCCAAGAACGGCGAGCACAAGCTGCTTCAGAAATGCACCCTGCCGCTGACTGGCCTGGGCGTGGTGGACCGCATCATCACCGAGCTGTGCGTGATCGACGTGACGCCCGATGGCTTCAAGTGCGTCGAGCTGGCGCCCGGCGTGACGCTTGACGAGGTCCGCTTGAAGACCGGCGCGCACGTGCACCTGTCGCACCTCGAAGCCTGAGTGCGTTGCACCTGAACAGCAAGGCCACCCATGCGGTGGCTTTGTGCTTTTTAAGGGCCTGCTGCGCTCTGAGACAATGCCGCCCATGAACTGGATCACACCGCTGCTGCTCGTCGTCAATCTTCTGCTGCTCGTCTGGCTGCTGCTGCGGCCCGCCAGGCAGAACGACGAGGCCGTGAACCAGCTCGGCGCCAGCTTGGGGCAGGCCATTCGCGAGCGCAGCGACCAGCTCGAACGCAATCTGCGCGATGAAGTGGCCCGCAGTGCCACCGGCACGAGGCAGGAGCTGGGTGCCACCCTGGGCACCTTCCAGCAGACCTTGACGGCCTTGCAGGGTGATGCGACCCGCACCCAGAACGAGCAACTGGACAGCTTTCGCACGCAGCTGGCCAGCATGCAGCAAGGGCTGGCGGACAGCCTGCGCGACACCACCCATCAACAGAGCCTTCAGGCCGCAGGCTTGCGTGAGGCCCAGGCTCAGGCACTCGCCCGATTCAACGAGGCCCAGGAAGCCGCGCTACGTCGCCTGGGCGAGGGCGTGGCCGAGCAACTGCGCGTGCTGTCCGAGGCCAATGAGCGCCGCCTGAACGACGTGCGCACCACGGTCGAGACCCGCTTGCAAGCCCTGCAGGCCGACAACGAGAAGAAGCTGGAGCAGATGCGCCAGACCGTGGATGAAAAGCTCCACGCCACGCTGGAAGCCCGCCTGGGTGAAAGCTTCAAGCAAGTGGCCGAGCGGCTGGAGCTGGTTCACCGCGGCCTGGGCGAGATGCAACGGCTGGCCAGCGATGTGGGCTCGCTCAACCGCGTGCTCAACAACGTCAAGACACGCGGCATTTTTGGCGAGGTGCAACTGGCTGGCCTGCTGGAGCAGGTGTTCACGCCCGAGCAGTACGCCGTCAACGTCGAAACGGTGCCCGGCAGCGGCGCCCGCGTGGAGTTCGCGATCAAGTTGCCAGGGCAGGGCGGCAACGATGGGGCGCCGCTGTGGCTGCCTGTGGACGCCAAGTTCCCCCGCGAAGATTACGAGCGCCTACTCGAAGCCCAGGACCGGGCCGATGCCCCTGCCGTGGAAGCCGCAGCCAAGGCCGTGGAGCAACGCCTGCGCCTGGAAGCCCGCAGCATCCGGGACAAATACCTGGCGCCGCCGCACACCTCGGATTTCGCCATCCTGTTCGTGCCGACCGAAGGCCTGTATGCCGAGGCCTTGCGCCGCCCTGGCCTGGTCGAATCCCTGCAACGCGAATGCCGCGTGATGCTGGCCGGCCCCACGACCTTGCTGGCCACGCTCAACAGCCTGCAGATGGGCTTCCGCACGCTGGCGCTGGAAAAGCGCTCCAGCGAGGTCTGGCAAGTGCTGGGTGCCGTCAAGACCGAGTTCGGCAAGTTCGGTGACGTGCTGGCCAAGACCCGCAAGAAGCTGGAAGAAGCCAGCAACACGATTTCGTCTGTCGAAACGCGCACCCGCGTCATGGGCCGCGCACTCAAGCAGGTCGAGGCCATGCCCGATGCGCAGGCCCAGGCCTTGTTGCCGGGCGAGGCGGGTTTGGAGCCGGGTTTGCCCTTGGAAGACGAGGCCTGACTCAAGTCAGCCGCACCAGCAACCGATAGACAGAGGCCGAGTGTCCTGTTTGCCGTGTTGGGGCCATGAGCGCTCCTGGTTGCTGAGTGAAATCACTGCTGAACCTCTTTCTGCTGCTGATCCAATTGCTGCTCCTGGCGCCGGCCTGGGCAGGCGAGCCCTATGACGTCGCGCACGCCAAAGGAGAGGGCGAATGGTTGAGCATGGAGACCGTGGTTTCCGACCAGCCGCCGTCAGCGTTGGGGCCTTCACATCCCCCCGCTGACAAGGCCGCCTGGCAAGTCCGCCGTCCCGGCGTGCGCACGATCGGGTTCGAGTACAAGGGCGTGTGGGCACGCACCACACTCCAAAACAGCTCGGATGCCCCCGTCCAGGGCTGGGTATTGGTGACCGAACCCTACACCGACTATGTGGACTGCTTTGTCGACTCCGACGGCAGCGAGGTCAACATCTACCGCATGGGGGACAAGCGCCCCTTCGAGGCCCGCCCGATCAAGTACCCGGCCATGGCCGTGCCGGTGAACCTGTACCCCGGCAGCACCGTGACGCTGCAATGCCTGTTGCGCAACGATGGCTCGACGGCGGCCACCTTCCAGTATTGGGAGCCTGAAAACTACGCCATCCAGGAGCGCGAGACGGCCTTCTCGCGTGCGCTTTGTTATGGCGCCCTGGTCTTCACACTGCTGGTGTCCATCGTGCTGGCGCTCATCAACGGCAACCCGCTTTCCTTCCTGATGGTGGCCGAGATCCTGCCCGTTCTGGCGGCCACGGCCAGCCGTGAGGGTGACGCGTTCCAGCTGCTCTGGCCCAAGCATCCGCAATTCAACGTGCCGCCTTACATGTGGATCCTGATCGGCATCGCCGCGGCCACTCTGGTGTTTCGCTGGATCATTCAACCCAGCCGGCGCGAGGATCAGGTCATCAAGACCCTGACCTTGTCTGCCGTGCTGATCCTGGCGTTCGCCGTGATCTTCCCGCAGCAGGCCCCCAAAATCAGCGCACTGGTTCAAGGCATCTCGGTGGCCTACCCGATCGCATTGATCTGGATCTGCGCGCGGCACTGGCATGAAGGCGCCGTGGCACGCCTGCTGTGCATCGGCATGTTCGTGCAGATGCTCGCGCTGGTGATCAACGCCGTTGGCGTACTGGGCATCTACCACGGCCAGTTTGGCGTGGCCAGCATGTATGCCTGCGTCATCAAGGCCCTGACGCTTGCTGCGGCCCTGTTCTACCGCATGAAGGAGGACAGACGCGAGCGGGCCAGGGCGCAGGCCGAACACACGATGGAACTGGAGCGCCGCCTGGCCTATGAGGCGCAACTGCGGGATGTGGTCTCGCATCACCCGCGCTACGGCATGCCCAACCAGGCCATGCTGGAAGAGGCAGTGCGCAGCCGGCTGGAGCAGGCCAACGAAGCCCTGTCGATCTGGATCGTCAAGCTCAACCGATTCGGCTTTCTGGAGTCCATCCTGCCGCCGGACACTTTGACCCAGGTGGTCAAGATCTACGCGGAAGAACTGCGCCACTGGTTCACGACACGCGCGCAGACGCCGTTGATGAGCATTGAAGGTGATCACCTGTTGGCGGCGCTGGATGACAGCACCTTGGCCTTCGTGACCATCGGCGAACCGCCTGAATCGCTGATGAGCGACCTGGAAAGCTTCCTGGTGCGCCGCTTCGAATGGCAAGGCCTGTTTGTCGCCTGGGACCCACATGTCGGCGTCTCACCGGTTGGACGCGCGCACCTGACGCAGCCGGTGGGCGTGAGCGACGAGGCCCGCATCGCCTTGCAATGGTGCAGCGCGCACCGACGCGTGGTGCCGTTCGACGCCGAACGCATGAAGCGCGAGCAACTGGCCTATGGCCTGACGCTGGATCTGGAAGGCGCGATCGACCGCGGCGAGCTGTTGCTGCACTACCAACCCAAGGTCACGCTGGAGACGCGCCGCACCGAGTCGCTGGAGGCCCTGGTGCGCTGGCGCCACCCCGAGCGCGGCATGATCCCGCCGGGTGCCTTCATCGCCGAGGCCGAGGCCACAGGGGCCATCAACCGATTGACCATGTGGGCCATCGCAGAGGCCGCTCGTTTCCTGTTGACGCTGCCTGATTCGCAGGTGCGGGTGTCGGTCAACATCACCGCCTTCGATCTGGCCACGCCACGTTTTGTCGACAAGGTGCTGGAAACCTTGCGCCATGTTGGCTGCCCACCCTGCCGCCTGATCCTGGAAGTGACCGAGTCGGCTGCCTTGAGCGACCGCGAACGTGCTACGCAGATCCTGTCGCGGTTGCGCGGCGAGGGCGTCAAGATCGCGCTGGATGACTTTGGCACGGGCTACTCGTCGCTGGGCATCCTGCAGGAGATGCCGCTGGACGAGATGAAGGTGGACCGCAGCTTCGTCACCGACATCGAGGACTTCGGGCGCAAACAAGCCGTGTTGCAAGCCATGATCGAGGTGGGCCATCGCCTGGGCTTGACCGTGACCATCGAAGGCGTCGAGCATGGCACCAGCGTGGACTGGTTGGCCGACCATGGCTGCGACGTGGTGCAAGGCTACTTCTTCAGCCGACCGCTGGAGGCCGAAGCCGCACGCAACTGGCTGGCGCGGCCGGTCGAGTCGGAGTCAGTGGCGGCAGCCTGCGGCTGAGGCTCGCGCACGTTGCTGTTCAAGCGTATCGGCGCGAGCTTGCTCCGAGGTCCTGGTGGGCCAGCCTTGCAGATGCTGCAGCGTCAACTCGCTCAAGGCGCGAATCCAGCGCCTGTCGTCGTTGAGGCAAGGGATGTAGTTGAATTCCTTGCCACCACTTTCCAGAAACGCCTGCCGCCCCTCCATGGCGATTTCTTCCAGGGTTTCGATGCAGTCTGCGACAAAGCCTGGGCAGACCACGTCCACACGCTGCTCGCCTTTTTGAGCCAGGGCGCGCAAGGTGGGCTCGGTATACGGTTCCAGCCATTTGGCCTTGCCAAAGCGGCTCTGGAAGGTCACGACGTACTCGTCAGAACCCAGGCCCAATCGCTCGGCCAGCAGGCGGCCCGTTTTCAGGCACTGGCAGTGATAAGGGTCGCCCAGCAACAGGGTGCGATGGGGCATGCCGTGAAAGCTCATGACCAGCTTGCCACCGCGGCCATGGCGTTGCCAGTGGGCCTTCACGGATTCCGCCAGGGCAGTCAGGTAGCCAGGGTCATCATGAAACTGGTTGATGTGGCGCAGCTCGGGCAGCCAGCGGGTCTGCCGCCCCCAGGCAAAGACCTCGTCCATCACGCTGGCCGTGGTCGCCCCCGAGTACTGCGGGTAGAGCGGCACCACGAGCACACGCTGCACGCCCTGGGCCTTGAGCGCATCCAGCTGGCCCGCGATGCTGGGCTGCCCATACCGCATGGCGTGTTCGACCACCACCTGGTGGCCTTGTTCGCCCAGAAAGCCTTGCAGCAGCGTGGTCTGCTTCTGCGTCCAGACGCGCAGGGGCGAGCCTTCCTTGGTCCAGATGCTGGCGTATTTGGCAGCTGATTTGGCCGGGCGCACGCGCAGGATGATGCCGTGCAGGATGGGCAGCCACAGCAGGCGCGGGATCTCGACCACACGAGGGTCGGCAAGGAACTGCCCCAGGTATCGGCGCAGGGCGCCAGCGGTGGGGGCGTCAGGGGTACCCAGGTTGACCAGCAGGACGCCGGTTCGGGGGGCTTGGCCGTGTTGGTATGGGGGTTCTTTGGCTACGCTCATGGCGCAGCATTGTCGCCTCTGGCGGCCAACCTGCACAGCTCTGTGGTCACTGCCACGATGTCGATGGGCTTGGTCCAGTAACCCGTGAAACCGGCAGCCTGGGCGCGGGCCACGTCATCGGGCATGGCGTCCGCCGAGCACATGAAGGCCGGGGCATTGACCAGATCGGGCAGGGTGCGCAGGGCCTCCAGCACCTCGAAGCCCGACATGCCCGGCAAGTGGGCGTCCAGCACCAGCACATCGGGGGCACGCTCGCGGGCCATGGACAAGGCCATCTGGCCGTCTTCGGCAATGGCCAGGTCGATTTGCGAATAAGGGCGCAGGGCCTCTTCGAACAGCATCGCGTTGATGCGGTTGTCTTCTACGTACAGCACATGCAAAGGGCGCAGGCCCTTCGCACCGTCTGAATTCAAGTCAGTCGGGGACATGGTCGGTTCGAGCGGGCTGCCCGGGTCCGACAAAGGCGGATAGGCAGAATCTGGTGCGGGATCAATGAGAGAAGGCGTGCGAGCCGCCAGCGGGAGGATGATGTTGACCCGGGTTCCAGCACCGGGCTGGCTGCGAATATCCATGCGACCTCCCATGGCTTCGAGCAATGAGCGCGTGATGATAAGGCCTAGACCGGTCCCCTCGATACTGGATGTCTCACGCCCAAGACGCTCGAATGGTTGAAACAGCTTCGTCAGCTGCTGGGGACTCATGCCGGGACCAGCGTCCTCGATTGTGAGCATAAGTTCAGCTTCAGGCAAGACTTCTGCGTACAAACGCACGGTGCCACCGGTCTGGTTGTACTTGATGGCGTTCGAGCCGATGTTCATGATCACCTGCCGCAAGCGCTGGCGGTCGGCGACGATGGGCCAGGCCTCGTCCAGCATGTTGAGCAGGGTGATGCCACGCTTGTCCGCCAGAGGCGCCAACATGGCCAGGCATTGTTTGACCTCATTGGCCAGCGCCAGGCGCTCCGGCTTGAAGCTCAGCACACCGGCCTCGACCTGCTGGAGGTCCAGCACATCGTTGACCAGGCCCATCAGGTGCCGGCTGGCGTGCAGGATCTGCTCCACGTAATTCAGCGGCCCGCTCTCAGCGCCCAACTGGGTCAATTGCAGTTGCAGCAGCTGCGCAAAACCGTTGACGGCGTTGAGCGGTGTGCGAATCTCATGGCTCATGCGCGACAGGAACTCGGATTTGGCCGCGCTGGCGGCTTCGGCGGTCTGCTTCTCCCGCAAGGCTCGTTCGGCCTGCTTGACGGGGGTGATGTCCGAATGCGTGCCCACCACGCGCAAGGGCTTGCCATCGCGCTGGCGACTGACCACCTTGCCGCGCGACAGGATGGACAGGTAGTGCCCATTCTTGTGCTGCAGGCGGAACTCGGTCTGGTTGACGCCTTCGCCATCCCGGAAGTAGCGGTTCAGGCTGCGCGCCATCAGGTCACGGTCGGCCGGGTGGATGCGGTTGAGGAACTCCTCGGCCGTGTTGAGCACCTCGTCGTCTGCATAACCCAGCATGGTCTTCCAACGCTGGGAGTAGAAAACGCGGCCGGTCTGGATGTCCCAGTCCCACACGCCATCACCGGCGCCTTCCAGGGCAAACTTCCAGCGCTCTTCGCTGAGTTGCAGCTCCTGCTGCGCATGGCGCTCCTGGGTGATGTCACGCAAGGTGGCCATCACGGCAAACGGGGGCGCGTCGGGCGCCACACGCAGCAGATGGCAGGACACCTGCACCCACAGCAGCTCACCATCGGCTCGCCGCAAGGGGTGCACACGGTTGTCCACGCGCTGGCTGGTGGCCAGTACCTGGTTGATGGGCCATTGCTCAAACGGCAAGGGCGTGACGAGGTCATCCTCCAGCAGGGTCAAGCCGGGCAGGGCGGGCGAGTTCAGGTTGATCAACTGCTCGGGCGTGACGCCCAGGATGCGACTGGCGGCCGGGTTGAGCGCCACGATGCGGCCACTGAGCTCGACGATGACCAGGCCATCGCTGATGGTGGCGGCCACCGACCTGTACAGCTCCTCACTGACCCGCAGCTTCTCGGCAGCCAGTTGCCGCTCGGTGATGTCGCGCGTCAGAAACAGCGTTTGCCCCTCCGGCATGGGGGTCATGCGGGCCTCGAAGTGCCGCGTGGCACTGCCGGGCATCGTCAGTTCGTATTCAAAGCGCTGCGGCTGGCCGGTTTCCTGAAGCCGGTGCAAGGCCTGCCGCTGCTGATGCGCTGTTTCTGCTGGCAAATGGCTGCCCAAGGGGGTCTTCCTGAGTTCGACCATGGGCCGCAGCAACAAGGGGTGATCGGCATGGCCATCGATGTAGCGCCCCTTGTTGTCGATCACGAACCACAGGTCCGGCAGGGCGTGCAGCACGGCACGCAGGCGGGCCTTGGTTTCGGTCAGCGCCTTCTGCTTCTCCTTGAGCCTCTCGGCATCACGCTTGCTCTGCGTGATGTCCATGGCGAAGTGCACCACGCTGTGGTCAGGCAACTGGTGGTCCTTGACCAGGATCCAGCGGTTGCGGAACTGCACCTCGATGGGCTCGGTATGCGTGTGCAGGTTCAGCCGCCAGGCCACATACTCGTCTTCACGCCCAGCCGCTTGCGGGTAGTCACCCTGGCGGATCATGCGCCGCAAGGTGTCTGCCCAGTAGGGGTTGGCTTCGTCATACGCCTCACCCGCATGCATCCGCCAATGCTGGTTGGACAGCACCACACGGCCCTCTGAGTCCGAGATCATCACGCTGATGTGGAAGGACTCGATGGCTTGCCGCAGCAGCTGGTCTGCACGCCGGGCTTCGTGTTCTGCGTCGATCTGCCGGGTCACGTTGCGGCTGGCGCCCCGGTAGCCCATGAACTGGCCACGGCTGTCAAACACCGGGGTGCCGCTGATGCTGACGGTGATGGGGCCACGCGGTGTCATCCGCACACCGATGGCGTCACTGAAGGGTTCGCGGCGGGCGCGGGCCTGAACAAACCGGTCCCAGCTTTCGCGGGTATCGCCTTCGCGTGGCACGTACAGATCGGCCCCTTTCAACCCGATTTCGGTTGAGGGGTCCAGCCCAGTGTGCTGCTTCAGGCCCGCGGACACCCATTGCAGGATGCCGTTCTTGTCGGTTTCCCATAACCAGTCGCTGCCTGCCAGGCTGGCTGTGCGCACCCGCGCCTCCATCTTGCGCAGGCGTTGTGTGTCCAGCCGGGATTGAACCAGTGCGGCCACGGCGATGGCCATATCCTGCAACGCGGCGGCTTCTGCCGAGGTCCAGGCACGGGCTTGCCGATCCATGGCGCAGACGGTGCCCAGGGCGTGCCCTTCAACGAGCACCGGCATGCCAAGGTAGGCGCGTACCTGAGCAGGCCCCGCCACCATGGACAGGTCCTTGAAACGCGGGTCGAGGCTTGCATCCGTCACCTGAAGGCCGGCCTTGCGCTGAACCACGGTGTGGCAGAAAGAATCCGCCAGCGAGGTCTGCCGCACATCCAGGCCTTGCCTGGCCATGCTCCAGACACGGTGCGCATCGACGAGGTTGATGGCCGCAACAGGGCAGTGCAGGCTGCTGCTGATCAGGCGTTGGATGGCTTCAAATGCAGGCAAGACCTCTGCATCAAGCAGTTTGCTCGCGTGCAGCAAGGCAATGCGCTCGTTGTCATCTTGCGGAACAGCGTTCAGGGTCATGCCTGCGTCATCTGAAGACGGTCATGACCAGACTCTAGCCTATATGGGCGCCGGCACGCCTACACGTCAATACTGAGGGAGAGTGTCTGAAAAGCTCAACACTTCGAAGTGGATCTGGGTGCTGGTGGCATCGGCGGGCGGTGCGCCCAGGCTGATGACCCCGCTGCCGTGCAGCGTGCAAGTACCTCGGCGCAATGTCAGCACCTGGTCGTCATGGTCGAACTTGACGTGGGTGCCGTTGTAGCTGAGGTCGGTCAGGTAGAAATGTCCGCTATGTGACTCGATGCGGGCATGCGAACGCGACACGCGCGAATCGCTGACGCAGAACGAGGCCTGCGGGCTGCGCCCCAGCACCAGCGGCATGCTGGCCGGAGAGAAGACGCGCTCGGTGCCCAGCCAGGTCAGCCGCACGCCATCGGGCATGTCGCTCGGGGCTGGCTCGTCCATGATCATGGTGGACATGGTGTCGCCGAAACGGCGCGCGTCCATGCGCAGCACGGCCACCGGCTCCTTGCGGCCACGCAGGTGCAGTTTGTCGATGCTGCGAAAGCGTTCGTGCTGGTCCGTGGGCAATTCGCGCAGCAGTTGGGCCGTGGTCAGCGTTTCGTTGTCGCCAGCCAGATCCAGCAGGCGCGCAGCCACGTTGACTGCATCACCAAAACAATCGCCATCCACCTCGACCATTTCGCCCCAGGCGATGGCCACTTTCAGCTTGATGGCCGCAGCCTTGACCGGCATGCCTTCGCCAACGGGGGCGATGCGCTCCAGGGAGTCGTGCAGGCTCACGGCGGACTCGACAGCGCGCTCGGCGTCATCAAACACCGCCATGAGGCCGTCGCCCAGCGTCTTGATGACGCGGCCGCCCGCCCGGGCGATGATCTGCCCGAGCATGGCCAGGCTGTGCGTGACGACGGTGGCCGCCTGCGTGTTGCCCAGCTTGAGGTAAAGCGCCGTGCTGCCGCGGAGGTCCGCAAACAGGATGGCGCGTTCTTTGGTCGTGCCCATATCTCAGTATGTTCGCGCGCTTTGCAAAATGCCAGCGTGACGAAATGCACGGTTTTTGGGCGCGATTTTTCAGGTGGGAGCTGCGCTCTGAGCTGACACCAAGAAAAAACCCGGCGCATGGCCGGGTTTCGCACACGAGGCTGGCCGCTTGGGCCCAACGCATCAAAGATTGTCCAGATACGTGCGCAGCTTGTCCGAACGGCTCGGGTGCTTGAGCTTGCGGATGGCCTTGGCCTCGATCTGGCGGATGCGCTCGCGGGTGACGTCGAACTGCTTGCCGACTTCTTCCAGCGTGTGGTCCGTCGACATCTCGATACCGAAGCGCATGCGCAGCACCTTGGCTTCCCGGGGCGTGAGCGAATCGAGGATGTCCTTGACCACATCGCGCAGACCGGCCTGCATGGCAGCCTCGATCGGGGCGGTGTTGTTGGTGTCCTCGATGAAGTCGCCCAGGTGGCTATCGTCATCGTCACCGATCGGCGTTTCCATGGAGATCGGCTCTTTGGCGATCTTCATGATCTTGCGGACCTTGTCTTCCGGCATTTCCATCTTGGCGGCCAGCGTGGGGGCATCGGGCTCGAAGCCGAATTCCTGCAGGTGCTGACGCGAGATGCGGTTCATCTTGTTGATCGTTTCGATCATGTGAACCGGGATGCGGATGGTGCGGGCCTGGTCGGCGATCGAACGCGTGATGGCCTGGCGGATCCACCACGTGGCGTAGGTCGAGAACTTGTAGCCGCGGCGGTATTCGAACTTGTCCACCGCCTTCATCAGGCCGATGTTGCCTTCCTGGATCAGATCCAGGAACTGCAGACCGCGGTTGGTGTACTTCTTCGCGATCGAGATCACCAGACGCAGGTTGGCCTCGATCATTTCCTTCTTGGCGTCGCGCGAGGCCTTTTCGCCCTCGTTCATGCGCTTGTTGATCGACTTCAGGTCTTCAATGGGCACGACGGCCTTGGCCTGCAGGTCGATCAGCTTTTGCTGCAGTTCCTGGATCGCAGGCAGGCTGCGGCCCATGACGGCGCTGTAGTTCTTGCCGGCATTCGATTCCTTGACGGCCCAGTCCAGGTTCAGGATGTTGGGCGGGAAGGACTTGATGAACTGCTCTTGGGCCATGCCGCACTTGTCGACCACGATCTTGCGCAGTTCGCGCTCGTAGCGACGCACGTCGTCCACCTGCGAGCGCAGCACATCGCACAGGCGCTCGATGGTCTTGACGGTGAAGCGGATGGTCATCAGCTCCTGGCTGATGGCTTCCTGGGCCTTGTTGTACGGGTTGGACTTGTAGCCATCCTTCTCGAAGGACTTGGCCATCTTGTCGAAGTTGGCGCGCAGGGCGTCGAACTTCGTCATGGCCTGGTTTTTCATCTCTTCGAGCTTCTTGGTCAGCGCCTTGGAGCCGCCGTTGCCATCGTCGTCCTCGTCTTCGTCGAACTCGTCGAAGTCTTCTTCGGCCACGTAGTCATCGGCCTCGTCAGCGGCCACAAAGCCGTCCACGACATCGGAGATGGGCAGCTCACCAGCACGGATCTTGTCGGACAGCGACAGGATTTCGGCGATGGTGGTGGGCGAGGCCGAGATGGCCAGCATCATGGCCTGCAGGCCGCCTTCGATGCGCTTGGCGATTTCGATTTCGCCTTCGCGCGTCAGCAGCTCGACCGTGCCCATTTCGCGCATGTACATGCGCACGGGGTCGGTCGTGCGGCCGAATTCCGAGTCCACGGTGGACAGGGCGGCTTCAGCGGCTTCTTCGGCTTCTTCTTCCGTGGCGGTGGACTGCGCGCTGTTGGAGATCAGCAGCGTGGCCGCATCAGGCGCCTGTTCGTAGACCGCCACACCCATGTCGTTCAACATGGAAATGATGGCCTCGAGGATTTCGTTTTCGACCAGCTTTTCGGGCAGGTGGTCGTTGATTTCCTGGTGGGTCAGGAAGCCGCGGGTCTTGCCCAGCTTGATCAGGGTCTTCAAGTCCTGACGGCGCTTGTTGACTTCGTCTTCCGTCAGCGTGGTGTCGTCGATGCCGAACTCACGCATCAGGGCGCGCTCCTTGGCGCGCGACACCTTCATGCGCAGGGGCTTGGCCTTGGGCTTGTCTTCGCCAGCCTCGGCCTCACCAGCCTCGGCTTCACCCAGCTCCAGATCGGCTTCGACATCCGCCTCGATGTCACCCACATCGTCTTCGTCGAAGCTGCCCTTCTTGGTGGCCTCTTTCTTGGCAGCAGGTGCCGCTTCAGCGGCGGCCTTGGGCTTGCGACCGCGCTTCTTGGGCTCGGCAGGTGCAGCGACTTCAGCCGTATCAGCGCCCTTGGCCTTGGCGGCACGGGTCTTGACCTTCTTGTCGGTCTCGTCGGCTTGCGTCGCCGCTGTATCAGCTTTTTTCGCGGTTTTTTTCGCGGTCATGCGCTTCCTCGAAAGAGAATTCTGGGTGCTTATCGAACCTTCCATTATCGCGCAATGGAAGGGGGTCGTCAAAAATCTTGTCCAAATGGGCTGTTTAAATCCTCAGCCCCGCACAAAACCTCATCCGGAGATGGGTCGGTTCTGGCTGATTTCAAGTTTCATGGCCAGGGTCAGCCTGACCAGCTCCATCTTTCGAGCCTCGGCCGCCTCGGAGAGTTCACCGGACTGCGTGAGCAGGTCGAGCTCCTCGCGCAGGGCCACCAGCTCGATGGGGCGGATCAGGTTCATCAGCTGGGCGACCGTGTCCTTGTTGTCGGGCACATCCACAAACTGGGTGATGCGCTGGGCCAAGGGCTTGAAGTGGCCGGCTTCCTCCGGGTGCTCGGGGTCCGGCGCGTCGCCGCGCATGAGCGGGAGCAGGGTCTCGGCAGGCAGCAGGCCCTGCGCCAGCAGCATGCGGTCCAGCCAGCGGAAGAACTCGCCGTATGGGGCAGGCTGATCGCACAGCAGGTCGTGCGTGGCGCTGGGCAATTGCTCCCAGAACTCGCTGTGGCACACGAGCACCCAGACGATGCGATCCAGCGGCGTGGCAGCCTGGGGCAGGGGGCGTTGCTCGACCGGGCTGCCCCGGCTTTGCCAGCGTGAACCACCGCCGCCTTTCCAGGGCTTCCAGGGTTTGCCGTCGCGGCGCTGGCCGCCTTGTTTGTAGCCGCCTTGGCCTTGCCAACCGCCCTGGTTGGGCGAGGCCGAGTGCGCCTGTTCGCCGTATGACGTGTCACCGGCACCGCCATGCCCCCAATCGTCGCTACCACCGCCATCAGGCTCGAAAGCCGGAATGTCACCGAAATCGCCATCCCAGCCTGAACCCGCGTCAGCAGAGCGGGAGGCTGAGCCGCCCGAGGCGCCGCCCCCAGGCGCTCGTCGATCGCGCCCCGCGCTTTGCTGCCGGGCCTTTTGCTGATGCTCGGCCAGCCTGCGGCGCACTTCATCAGGCGAGGTGCGGGCCATCTGGGCCAGGTCGTCGGCCACCAGACCTTGCAGGGCGCCTTCAGGGAACTGCGCAATCAAGGGGATGGCCTGGACAAGCAGGCGCGCACGGCCTTCGGCACTTTCCATGTCGCAATCGGCCGCAGCGTGCTCCAGCACCTGGCGTGACAGCGGCACGGCCTGTTTGACGCACTGTTCGAAGGCCTCTGCACCGAACTCGCGGATGTAGCTGTCCGGATCGTGCTCCTTGGGCAGAAACAGGAAGCTGATGCGGCGCGTGTCCGTGGCGTAGGGCAGGGCAGCCTCCAGCGCGCGGCCAGCGGCGCGGCGCCCGGCTGCGTCACCGTCGAAGCTGAACACCACCTGGTCCGTGAAGCGAAACAGCTTCTGGGCGTGATCGGCCGTACACGCGGTGCCAAGGGTCGCCACCGCGTTGCCAAAGCCCCATTGGGCCAGCGCCACCACGTCCATGTACCCTTCGGTGACGATGGCGTAGCCCTTGTTGCGCAAGGCGGCACGCCCTTCATACAGCCCGTAAAGCTCGCGGCCCTTGATGAACACGGGCGTTTCAGGCGAGTTCAGGTACTTGGGCTCGCCCTTATCGAGCACGCGCCCACCAAAACCGATGACCTCGCCCTGCGGGTTGCGGATCGGGAACATGATCCTGTCTCGGAAGCGGTCGTAGCGCTTGCCTTCGGTCTCGCCCGGTTCGGGGTCATGCGCGATGACCAGGCCGGACTCCACCAGCAGCGGGTCGTCGTACTTGGGGAAGGCGCTGGCCAGCCCACGCCAGCTGTCAGGCGCATAACCCAGCGCAAAGCGGGCCGCAACTTCACCCGTGAGCCCACGGCCCTTGAGGTAGTTGACGGCGCGCGGCGTCTTCTTGAGTTGCTGCTTCCAGTGCTGTGCGGCCTTGGCCATCACATCGGTCAGCGAGACCTGCTTTTCCTTGATCTGCTTCTGGCGCTCGCGCTCTTCAGGCCGGATGTTGTCATCGGGCACCTGCATGCCCTGCATCTGGGCCAGGTCCTTGACGGCGTCAACAAAACCCATGCCGCCGTACTCCATCAGGAAGCCGACAGCATTGCCGTGCACGCCACACCCGAAGCAGTGGTAGGTCTGGCGCGAGGGCGAGACGATGAAGCTGGGGGATTTCTCGCCGTGGAAGGGGCACAGGCCCTTGAAGTTGATCCCGGCTTTCTTCAGGGTGACATAGCGCCCGACCAGGTCGGCGATGTCAGTGCGGGCCAGCAGGTCCTGAATGAATGACGGAGGGATCACGGCAGCAACACGAACAGATGGGGCGCTTCAAGTGCAACGGCCCCGACGCGGCTTGGCGACGGGGCCGTTGTCGTCAGCCTGGGGCCGACAGATGGCTTACTTGGACAGGGCTTCCAGCGCGCGGCCGGTGATGTCGTCCACCGAGCCCACGCCGCTGATCTTGCGGTACTGGGGCGCCACGGTGTCGCCAGTGGCGGCCCATTGGCCATAGTAATCCACCAGCGGACGGGTCTGCTGGTGATACACGTCCAGGCGCTTGCGCACGGTTTCTTCCTTGTCGTCTTCGCGCTGGATCAGGTCCTCACCAGTCACGTCGTCCTTGCCGGCCACCTTGGGCGGATTGAACACGACGTGGTAAGTGCGGCCCGAGGCCACGTGCACACGGCGGCCGCTCATGCGCTCGATGATCGACGAGTCGGGCACGTCGATTTCCAGGACGAAATCGATCTTCACGCCAGCCTGCTTCATGGCCTCAGCCTGAGGAATGGTGCGGGGGAAGCCGTCGAACAGGAAGCCGTTGGCGCAATCTGCCTGGGTGATGCGGTCCTTGACCAGGCCGATGATGATGTCATCGCTGACCAGGCCGCCTGCGTCCATGATCTTCTTGGCAGCCAGGCCCAGTTCAGTGCCGGCCTTGACGGCAGCGCGCAGCATGTCGCCGGTCGAGATCTGGGGGATGCCAAACTTCTGGCACAGGAACGCCGCTTGCGTGCCCTTACCGGCGCCGGGTGCGCCCAACAGGATGAGTCTCATGTATCTCCTCGGTATCCAGTCTCACTGACGGCCATGGGCCGATCAGTCCTTCAAGGGCGGGAGGATAGCATGGGTACCCCCTCCTTGGGCGGGGGGATTCACCGCATGCAGGCACCTGCCGCCAGCAATTCGCATACCTGCACGCCAGCGGGCGTCAGGCAAACAGGGCACGAACCCTTTCCAGGTCTTCGGGGGTGTCCACGCCCGCGCCAGGCGCCTGCTGCGTCACGTGCACGGCGATACGCTCACCGTGCCACAACACCCGCAACTGCTCCAGCGACTCGGCCGCTTCCAGCGGGCTGGGCGGCAGCTGGGGGAAGCGCCGCAGAAAACCTGCACGGTAGCCGTAGATGCCAATGTGCCGCAAGGGCCTGGCATCCCCGCTGGCGGGCTGGCCAGCTTGCGGTGCGTCACGCCACCACGGAATCGGTGCACGCGAAAAATACAGCGCCCGACCTTGGGCATCCAGCACCACTTTGACCACATTGGGGTTGCCAAAGTGAGCGTCATCCTCGATCGGATGCGCCGCCGTGCTGACCACGCAGTCAGGGCGCTGATCCAGTTGCGCGGCGCAGGCGTTGATCAGGGCAGGGTCGATCAAGGGCTCATCACCCTGCACATTGACCACGGCGTCCAGCCCATCGAGGCCCAGGATGGTGCACGCCTCGGCCAGGCGATCGCTGCCGGTAGGGTGATCAGCCCGGGTCATGACACAGCGCACGCCGTGCTGCTCACATGCCTGCTGGATGCGCGGGTCATCCGTGGCCACAACCACCTGGCTGGCCGCACTCTGGGCCGCACGCTGGGCCACGCGCACCACCATGGGCAGGCCAGCGATGTCGGCCAGGGGCTTGTCCGGCAGGCGGGTGGATGCCAGCCGCGCAGGGATCAGAACGGTGAACCCCATGCTCAAGACCCCATGGGGGCGGAGGGCACGGGCGCGACAGGCATGTCGTTGTCGTCCAGAGGTACCGCCTCGTTTTCCAGCATCACAGGGATACCGTCGCGAATGGGAAAGCCCAGGCGATCAGCGTGGCAGATCAGGTGCTGGCCCTGGAGCCGGCGCTGCAGCGGCCCTTTGCAGACAGGGCAGACCAGCAGTTCAATGAGTCGAGTATCCATAGCGGTTCTTCAGCCAGGTTGGTGGCGATTCGGGAGCTTTTCCAGCGCCGAGTCAAGCTCGCGCCAGAAAGAGGCCTGAGGGTGGAAGTCTAGTGCCGCAACCCACACGCGACAGCCCGGGCGCTCGCGGGCCAGTCGATCAGGGTCAAGTTTGACGGCATCTTTTTCGGTCACGATGACCTCCCGGGCGTGTTCAGGCCAGGGGATGTCGGCCATTTCGGCATGATCAGGCAAAGCCACCGGCGTGATCCGCAAGCCCTGGCTGCGCAGCGCATCAAAAAAGCGTTGCGGATGCGCGATGCCGGCCACCGCCCAGACACCATCTGCGCTGTTGGCAAGAGAGGCCGTCGCACTGTTGGCCAAGCCACCGACCCACCAGTCGTCCAGCAAGCGCAGCGGCGCCATGGCACTGAGGGCAAGGTGGCCGGGCAGGGTGGTGCTGGCTTGCGGTGCGTTGTAGAGCACCAGGGGCGGCGCACACAGCCCAGGTGTTGGCGGCGTGTGGATGGGTTCGCGCAAAGGGCCCGCGGGCAACAGCCAGCCATTGCCTGCGCCCCGACCATCGAACACGATGACCTCGACATCGCGCTGCAGGCGCAGGTGCTGCAAGCCATCGTCACAGACCAGGATGTTGATGTCGGGATGAGCCTGCAGCAGCGCCAGGCCACCCGATGCGCGGTCACGGTTGACCATGATCGGCACGCCCGTGCGTCGCCAGATCAGAAGTGGTTCGTCCCCGCACTGCCGGGCGGTCAATCGTGAAGCCGAATTCACATCGATCAGCAGCCCCTGCTGGCCTTGCGGCAACTGGGCCTTGTAGCCGCGCGTCAGGACACCGGGGCGCCAGCCGCACGCCTTGAGGTGCGCCAGCAAGGCGATCGTGGTGGGCGTCTTGCCTGCCCCGCCGACGATCCGGTTGCCCACCACCACCACGGGCACCGGCATCTTGCGGGATGCCAGCCAGCCCATGCGGTAGCCCTGGCGCCTGCACGCCACCACCGCCCCCATCAGCCAGGCGAGAGGCAGCAATGCCATGGCCAGAGGCCCCTTGCGGAGCCAGGCCTGGTTGAGTCGGGCTTCGATGAGGCTCATGCGGCTTGTGTATCCAGGCGTGGCCAGGCCATCAGGCCAAGGGCCAGCGCTTGGGCGTCAAGGTTGGGGGCCTGCAGCAGCACCAGGCTCGGTCTGGCCTTGGGTGGCAAAGGTGAGCTGGCTGAGCCCGGCGCGGCGGGCCGCATCCATCACATTGATCACGCTCTGGTGCGTGGCCGACGCATCGGCCGTGACCACCACCACCGTGTCCTTGACACCGCCTGTGGCGGCGGCCAGGCCAGCAGCCAGCACATCCACGCTGCGGCCTTCAATCAGGCGCTGGTTGATGGTGTAGCGCCCATCAGCCGTGACCACCACCACCAGCTCGTGCGGGCGAGGCTTGGACGCTTGCGCATTGGCCGTGGGCAGGTTGATCTTGAGTTCCGTGAGCTTGGAATAAGTGGTCGTCAGCATCAGGAAAATCAGGACCACCAGCAGCACGTCGATGAAGGGGATGAGGTTGATCTCAGGCTCTTCTTCGCGCAGGTGGTGCTTGCGAAAGTTCATCGACATGGGTGTGCCCCTTGTCGCTCAGCGGCGGCTGGAAGTCAGGCGCAGCAGGTGCGGCACCATGCGCTCGGCGGCCTGCTCCATGGCCACGGTGTAGGCGTCGATGCGGGCCCGGAAATGGCGGTAGAACATCAACGAGGGAATGGCCACGATCAGGCCAAATGCGGTGTTGTACAGCGCCACAGAAATACCGTGCGCCAGTTCCATGGGGTTGGCGCCGGCCGAACCGGTGGCGGCGCCCGAGGCGCCAAAGATCTCGATCATGCCGATCACCGTGCCGAGCAGGCCCATGAGCGGCGCTGCGCTGGCAATGGTGCCCAAGGCATTGAGGTTGCGCTCCATCTGGTGGACCGCATCACGCCCGGCGGACTCGAAAGCCGCACGGAGGTTGGCATCGCTGATGCGGGGCTCGGCCAGCGCGGCGCGCAGCCCCTGTGCGAGCAACAGCCCGAGGACGGAGTTTTCGGCCAGCTTGTTGACCGTGTCGGCCGAAGGCAGGCCGGAGCGTGTGACCGAGATCACCTCGTCAACCAGGCGGCTGGGGGCGACACGCGCCTCACGCAGGCTGAGAAAGCGCTCGATGACCAGGGCCAGGGCCACAATGGAGCACAGCACGAGGGGAATGATGGGCCAACCGGCGGCTTGAAGGATCGACAGCAACAGAGGACTCCCGAGGGGCAGGGCACCATGAACGCCTGTGATGTGGCGCGCTCTGACAAGGTGCGAAACAAGCCCTTGATTATGGGGCTGAATTCGCGCGCTTCCGCATGGTGGCGCGTTGTCAGGCTGGCTCAGGACTTACCCCCAATCAGCCTGAAACGCTCGTTTCAGGCACGCCTGTTGCGGTGCGGCAAAATCATCCACCGAAGCTGTGGATAACTTTGTGGGTAAATGCCCCGGACCGCGCCCAAACCCGCGCAAATCCACGCCATTCGACAGAATGCCTCATTTTTAAGCAGCAAAAACATCATATAAATCATATGCTTAGGACATTATTAAGGCGCCGTGACAGGCATTCACGCCTGGTGGCACACGCTACGGCAAGGTGTGGACTTGTCCTCCAATGCCAGGGGTGTGGCGACACCTGTCAAGAACGGCCTGGCGCCCTTTTGCGCTGCGCCAGCACGGGGGCAACAGCATGAGCGGCTGGATGCCCGAGCGCGCCTCAGGGCAAGTGCGGGTGTGGGGCGTGGCCGCGCTGGTCCAGGCCGTGGGCGACACCTTGGCGGCCAGGTTTTCGTCATGCGTCGTCAAGGGCGAAATCAGTGGTTTCACCCGCGCAGCCAGCGGGCACGGCTACTTCACGCTCAAGGACGAGCATGGCAATGCCTCCCTGCGCTGCGCGATCTTCCGGCGCGCCTTGTCACAGGTGGATTTCACGCCGGCCGAAGGGATGCTCGTGGAGGCGCGGGGCAACCTGGCCGTCTACGAGGCCCGCGGCGAATTGCAGCTGGTGGTGGAGGGCTTGCAACGCGCCGGCGCAGGCGCCCTGTACGAGCAGTTCCTGCGCCTGAAAGCGCGACTGGAGGCCGAAGGGCTGTTTGACGCAAGCCGCAAGCGCGCCATCCCGCGCTTCCCGTCCCGCGTGGCGGTGGTCACGTCGACTGCCGCCGCTGCCTTGCGTGATGTGCTGACCGCCATGCGCCGGCGCAGCCCGCACGTTGAAGTCGTGCTCTCGCCTTGTGCCGTGCAAGGTTCGGAGGCCCCCGCCCAGATCGTGCAGGCCCTCGCCAACGTGGTCCTGGCGCACCGCGCCGGCACGCAGATCGATGCGGTCATCGTTTGCCGAGGCGGCGGCTCGCTGGAGGACTTGTGGTCTTTCAACGACGAACGCGTGGTGCGCGCCATCGCTGCCTGCCCGATCCCGGTGATTTGCGGCGTGGGCCACGAAACGGACTTCACCCTGGCCGAATTCGCCGCAGACCTGCGTGCCCCCACCCCGACGGCTGCCGCAGAACTGGTCGCACAGGACCAGGACACGTCCTGGGTGCAACTGGATGCCCTGGCCCGACACATGGCCCACCGCGTTCATCAACGCCTTGACGGCCTGGCGCAGCGACTGGACCAAGCCGCCGTGCGCATGGCGCGCCCCGCCCAGTTGCTGAGCAGGCAAGGGCAGACCTTGAGCCTGCTGGAGCACCGCATGCTGTCGGCGTGTCAGGCTCGCACCCGGCGCGCCCGCCAGCAACTGCCGCATGTGCAGGATCGCATGATGCGCGCGGTGTCTGTTCAGCAAAGCAGGCAAGCACAAGCCCTGCAAGCCTGGGACGCCCGTTTGTCTGCACTCAACCCCCACAGGGTGCTGGAGCGTGGCTTCGCCTGGTTGACAGACGAGGCCGGCCACCCCGTCACCCGCGCCAGCCAGGCACATGCTGGCGGCAAGGTCACGGGCGTCCTGGCTGACGGGCTGTTGCGCATGAACATCACCGAGATCACGCTGGATACGGCGCCAACGCCCGATCTCGGCCCTTTATCCGACGCCAGCGATCGCTAAAACCCCCAGGCTCGCAAGCGCAAGCCTGGCATGCCTACAATCGCGCGTCGATTTTCTTCACATCCATCAGGAACAAGCACCATGGCACACACGCTTCCTCCTCTGCCTTACGCGCAAGACGCACTGGCTCCCCACCTGTCGAAGGAAACCTTCGAATACCACTACGGCAAGCACCATCAGGCTTACGTCACCAACCTGAACAACCTGATCCCGGGCACCGAGTTCGAAAGCCTGTCGCTGGAAGACATCGTGAAGAAGTCCAGCGGTGGCATCTATAACAACGCCGCCCAGATCTGGAACCACACCTTCTTCTGGAGCTGCATGAAGCCCCAAGGCGGCGGCGCCCCCACTGGCAAGCTGGCTGACGCCATCAACGCCAAGTTCGGCAGCTACGACGCCTTCAAGGAAGCCTTCACCAAGTCGGCCGTGGGCAACTTCGGTTCGGGCTGGACCTTCCTGGTCAAGAAGGCCGATGGTTCGGTCGACATCGTCAACATGGGCCCGGCCGGCACCCCGCTGACCACCGGCGACACCGCGCTGCTGACCATCGACGTGTGGGAACACGCCTACTACATCGACTACCGCAATGCCCGTCCCAAGTTCGTTGAGACCTTCCTCAACAGCCTAGTGAACTGGGACTTCGCTGCCAAGAACTTTGGCTGATCCTTCGGCTGACACATTCAGCCTTTGCCTTTTCAGGCAACACCAAAAGCCGGGCCATGTGCCCGGTTTTTTGTTGGATCGCCGTTTTGCTGCGCCGCATCCAATATCCGAGGTCTTTTTGTGTTTTCCGCGATACACCGTGGTGGCGAGTCACTTCGGTGGTACATTTGATCTCGGTTTTTTACGGCCCTTCCCGTCGCCCTTGCTGGATTTTGTTTTCCAAGCAGTCAGCAAGGCGGGTCGCAATCCGCCAACCGGTCAAGCCGTGTCGCGGAAGGTTTTTCAACCAGCCAATGTCCAGGCAAACCCTGGAGCGAGGTGAGCGAAATGATGCAGCAGTTCAGGTCGAACTCGTACCTGTTCGGGGGCAACGCCCCATATGTCGAAGAGTTGTACGAGGCTTACCTCGACAATCCCGGGTCCGTGCCAGATAACTGGCGTTCCTACTTCGACGCCCTCCAGAACGTCCCAGCCTCTGATGGCACCGATCACCGCGATGTGGCCCATGCGCCCGTGGTTGAATCGTTTGCCCAGCGTGCCAAGGCCAATGCCTTCATGGTCAAGACCAGCTCCGCTGATCTGGCTGTCGCACGCAAGCAGGTTCACGTTCAATCGTTGATTGCTGCCTATCGCTTCCTCGGTTCCCGCTGGGCGGATCTTGATCCCCTCAAGCGCCAGGAACGCCTCAAGATCCCCGAACTCGAACCGTCCTTCTACGACTTCACCGAGTCGGACATGGACATCACGTTCAGCGCCACCAACACGTATTTCACCAAGGCCGAGCACATGACCTTGCGCGAAATCGTGCAGGCCCTGCGTGAAACCTACTGCGGCAGCATCGGCGCCGAGTACATGCACATCACCGACCCCGGTGAAAAGCGCTGGTGGCAGGAAAAGCTGGAGTCCATTCGCTCCAAGCCCACCTTCACCGCCGAGAAGAAGAAGCACATCCTGGAGCGCCTGACGGCTGCCGAAGGCCTGGAGCGCTTCCTGCACACCAAGTACGTCGGCCAGAAGCGTTTCTCACTGGAAGGCGGCGAAAGCTTCATCGCCTCGATGGACGAATTGATCCAGCGCGCCGGTGAAAAGGGCGTGCAGGAAATCGTCATCGGCATGGCCCACCGCGGCCGCTTGAACGTGCTGGTCAACACGCTGGGCAAACAACCTGGCGAGCTGTTCTCCGAGTTCGAACACACCGCGCCCGAGAACCTGCCGTCCGGCGACGTGAAGTACCACCAGGGCTTCTCCAGCGACGTGACCACGCCTGGCGGCCCCGTCCACCTGTCCTTGTCCTTCAACCCGTCGCACCTGGAAATCGTCAACCCGGTGATCGAAGGTTCGGTCAAGGCCCGTATGGACCGCCGCGGCGACGTCAAGGGCTCGCAAGTGCTGCCCGTGCAGGTGCACGGCGACGCGGCCTTTGCCGGCCAGGGTGTGGTGATGGAAACGCTGGCACTGGCGCAGACCCGTGGTTACTACACGGGCGGCACGGTGCACATCGTGATCAACAACCAGATCGGTTTCACCACCTCCGACCCGCGTGACAGCCGCTCGACGCTGTACTGCTCGGACGTGGTCAAGATGATCGAAGCGCCCGTGCTGCACGTGAATGGCGACGACCCTGAAGCGGTCGTGCTGGCCACGCAGCTGGCGCTGGACTATCGCCAGGAATTCAGCAAGGACGTGGTGGTGGACATCGTCTGCTTCCGCAAACTGGGCCACAACGAGCAGGACACGCCTGCCATGACCCAGCCGCTGATGTACAAGAAGATCGGCCAGCACCCCGGCACCCGCAAGGTGTACGGCGACAAGCTGGTGGGTGGCGGCACCTTGCCCGCCACCGGCCCGGACGACATGGTCAAGGAATACCGTGGCGCCATGGAAGCCGGCAAGCACACGGTTGACCCGGTGCTGACCAACTTCAAGAGCAAGTATGCCGTCGACTGGACGCCTTACCTGGGCAAGAAGTGGACGGACAGCGCCGACACGGCCTTGCCTTTGGCCGAGTTTCGCCGCCTGGCCGAGCGCATCACGACCGTCCCCAAGGACTTCAAGCCTCACCCGCTGGTGCAGAAGGTCATCGATGACCGTGCTGCCATGGGCCGTGGCGAGGTCAATGTGGACTGGGGCATGGGCGAGCACATGGCCTTCGCTTCGCTGGTGGCTTCCGGTTACCCGGTGCGCCTGTCTGGCGAAGACTGCGGCCGCGGCACCTTCACCCACCGCCACGCCGTGCTGCACGACCAGAACCGCGAAAAGTGGGACATCGGCACCTATGTGCCGCTGCAACACGTGGCCGAGAATCAGGCCCCGTTCGTTGTCATCGACTCCATCCTGTCTGAAGAAGCGGTGCTGGGCTTCGAGTATGGCTACGCCGGCTCCGACCCCAACAGCCTGGTCATCTGGGAAGCCCAGTTTGGCGACTTCGCCAACGGCGCCCAGGTGGTGATCGACCAGTTCATCGCATCCGGTGAAGTGAAGTGGGGCCGCGCCAACGGCCTGACGATGATGCTGCCGCACGGTTATGAAGGTCAGGGCCCCGAGCACAGCTCGGCCCGCCTGGAGCGCTTCATGCAGCTGGCTGCCGACAACAACATGCAGATCGTGCAGCCGACCTCGGCCTCGCAGATCTTCCATGTGCTGCGTCGCCAGATGGTGCGCATGTTCCGCAAGCCGCTGGTCATCATGACGCCCAAGTCGCTGCTGCGTAACAAGGACGCGACCTCGCCCCTGACCGAGTTCACACGCGGCGAATTCCGCACCGTGATCGGCGAGGTGGACGAGACCATCGACAACAGCAAGGTCAAGCGCATGATCTGCTGCTCTGGCAAGGTCTATTACGACCTGGTCAAGAAGCGTGCAGAGAAGAAGGCCACCGACACGGTCATCGTCCGCGTCGAGCAGCTGTATCCCTTCCCGCACAAAGCCTTCGCCGCCGAGGTCAAGAAGTATCCCAACCTCACGGATCTGGTGTGGTGCCAGGACGAGCCGCAGAACCAGGGGGCCTGGTTCTTCGTTCAGCACTACATCCACGAGAACATGGCAGACGGCCAGAAGCTGGGATATGCAGGTCGCCCTGCATCGGCTTCGCCCGCAGTGGGTTACGCCCACCTGCACCAGGAACAGCAAAAAGCTTTGCTGGACCAGGCCTTCGCCAAGCTCAAGGGCTTCGTTCTCACCAAGTAAAGGTTCAGGCGCCGTTGCGTGGCGCTCGATCCTGGCTGCCTGCAAACGCATCGAGCGAACAGGCCAGCCGGTGAGCGCGAACGCAGGGCCCACAGGAGATACACATCATGGCAATCATTGAAGTCAAGGTTCCCCAGTTGTCCGAGTCGGTGGCCGAAGCCACCCTGCTGCAGTGGAAGAAGAAGCCCGGCGAAGCGGTCGCCGCCGACGAAATCCTGATCGAGATCGAGACGGACAAGGTCGTGCTTGAAGTGCCGGCCCCCGCTGCAGGCGTGCTGTCGGCCCTGGTGGTGGGTGATGGCGGCACCGTGGTGTCCGACCAGGTCATCGCACAGATCGACACTGAAGCCTCTGCGGGCGCTGTGGCAGCACCCGCAGCTGCGCCTGCCGCTGCGGCACCTGCACCCGTGGCAGCTGCGCCTGCCGCCGCCACCGGTGGCAGCAAGGCCGATGTGGCCATGCCTGCAGCGGCCAAGCTGCTGGCTGACAACGGCTTGAGCACCGGCCAGGTGGCTGGCTCCGGCAAGGATGGCCGCGTGACCAAGGGCGACGTGCTGCAAGCCGTGGCCAGTGGCGCCACCAGGCCCGCCGCTGCTGCGCCTGCCGCACCGGCGATCCCTACCGGTGTACCAACCAACGCCTTGCCCGCCGTCCAGGCCCCCAACGTGCCTAACTCGCTGGGCGAGCGCCCCGAGCAGCGCGTGCCGATGAGCCGCCTGCGTGCCCGCGTGGCCGAGCGCCTGCTGCAATCGCAAGCCACCAACGCCATCCTGACCACGTTCAACGAAGTGAACATGGCCCCAGTGATGGAGATCCGCAAGAAGTTCCAGGAGAAGTTCGAGAAGGAACACGGCGTCAAGCTGGGCTTCATGAGCTTCTTCGTCAAGGCCGCCGTGCACGCCTTGAAGAAGTACCCAGTGATCAACGCGTCGGTGGACGGCAATGACATCGTCTACCACGGCTACTTTGACATCGGCGTGGCGGTGGGTTCGCCCCGCGGCCTGGTGGTGCCGGTGCTGCGCAACGCCGACCAGATGACCTTCGCCGAGATCGAAAAGAAGATTGCCGAATTCGGTGCCAAGGCCCGTGACGGCAAGCTGGGCCTGGACGACCTCACCGGCGGCACCTTCTCGATCTCCAACGGTGGCACTTTCGGCTCGATGTTGTCGACCCCCATCATCAACCCGCCGCAATCGGCCATCCTGGGCGTGCACGCCACCAAGGACCGCCCGGTTGTGGAGAACGGCCAGATCGTGATCCGCCCGATCAACTACCTGGCCATGTCGTACGACCACCGCATCATCGACGGCCGCGAAGCCGTGCTGGGCCTGGTCGCCATGAAGGAAGCGCTGGAAGAACCCGCGCGCCTGCTGTTCGACATCTGAACGACCTTTGATTTTGCGGCCGGGCGGGCCTCAAAAGGGCCCGCTCCGGACTTGCAAGCCCCCTGACAGGATCCACACACATGTCTCTGGCTGATGAACTCGAACGCATCGCGGCGCTGCATGAACGCGGCGTGCTCAGCGATGAGGAGTTCCAGCAGATCAAGACCCGGCTTATCCAAAAATTGCCCCAGTCGGGCGACGGCTTACCGGCCGACGTTCCCGGCAGCCTGGAGGTCAGCCAACTGCGCCGTTCACGAGACGACCGTTGGCTGGGTGGCGTTTGCGGTGGCATCGCGCGCTTGACGAACATGGAGTCGTGGATCTGGCGGCTGATCTTCGCTGCCATGTTCCTGCTCTGGGGTACAGGTCTCTTGCTTTACATCCTGCTGTGGATCTTCGTTCCTGACGAGTGAAACCCACGACTGATCACACGGCGCAACAAGCGGATCACATCATGTCCAATCAATTCGACGTCATCGTCATCGGCGGGGGCCCTGGTGGCTACATCGCGGCCATCCGTGCTGCGCAACTGGGCTTCAAGGTCGCGTGTGTCGACGAATGGAAGAACAGCAAGGGCGGCCCCGCACCTGGTGGCACCTGCACCAACGTGGGCTGCATCCCGTCGAAGGCCTTGCTGCAATCGTCCGAGCACTATGAACAGGCGGCGCACCACTTCGTGGACCACGGCATCACCGTGGAAGGCCTGAAGATGGATGTGGCCAAGATGATCGGCCGCAAGGACACGGTCGTCAAACAGAACAACGACGGCATCCTCTACCTGTTCAAGAAGAACAAGGTATCGTTCTTCCACGGACGTGGCTCGTTCGTGAAGGCTGCTGACGGTGGTTATGAAATCGCGGTGGCGGGTGACAAGCCCGATACGCTGACCGGCAAGCACGTCATCGTGGCCACGGGCTCGAATGCCCGCCAGCTGCCAGGTGCCGAGTTCGATGAAAAGCTGATCCTGTCCAACGACGGCGCGCTGGCCATCGGCGAAGTGCCCAAGAAGCTGGGTGTGATCGGCTCCGGCGTGATCGGCCTGGAGATGGGCTCGGTGTGGCGCCGCCTGGGTGCGGAAGTCACCGTGCTGGAAGCGCTGCCGACCTTCCTGGCTGCCGTGGACGAGCAAGTCGCCAAGGAAGCGCAGAAGATCTTTGTCAAGCAAGGCATCAAGCTGGAGCTGGGCGTGAAGATCAGCGAAGTGAAGGCCGGCAAGAAAGGCGTGAGCGTGAGCTACGCCAACGCCAAGGGCGAAGAACAGAAGCTGGACGTGGACAAGCTGATCGTGTCCATCGGCCGCGTGCCCAATACCAATGGCCTGAACACCGAGGCCGTAGGCCTCAAGCTCGACGAGCGTGGCGCCATCATCGTGGACGACGACTGCAAGACCAACCTGCCCAATGTCTGGGCGGTGGGTGACGTGGTGCGCGGCCCCATGCTGGCGCACAAAGCTGAAGAAGAAGGTGTGGCAGTGGCCGAGCGCATTGCCGGTCAACATGGCCACGTCGATTTCAACCTCATTCCCTGGGTGATCTACACCAGCCCGGAGATCGCCTGGGTCGGCAAAACCGAACAGGCGCTGAAAGCGGAGGGCCGGCCCTACAAGGCCGGTTCCTTCCCCTTCATTGCCAATGGTCGCGCCCGTGCCTTGGGTGACACGACCGGTTTCGTCAAGTTTCTGGCCGACGCCGCGACCGACGAAATCCTGGGTGTGCACATCATCGGGCCGTTTGCCAGCGAGTTGATCTCGGAAGCGGTTGTGGCCATGGCTTTCAAGGCCAGCGCCGAAGACATCGCGCGCATCTGCCACGCTCACCCCAGTTTGAGTGAGGCGACCAAGGAAGCAGCGCTCGCAGTGGACAAGCGCACCTTAAACTTCTGAGTTCAGCGCAAGCTACTCGCATCAGGGGCGGCTGGGCTGCCCCTTTTTCTTGGTCTTTCCACATTGTCAAATGCCAGCGTCCGCGATCTCCGTTACCAAGCTGTATGAGCAGAGCCTGGCCGAGCGAGGCTACAAAGCCGACCCGGCACAGCTCAAGGGCATCGCGGCACTGCAACGCTGCCAGGACGAGTGGGCTGGCTACAAGCGCCAGCGCTCCAATGCGCTGACCAAGATGCTGCGTTACCCGGACCTGCCCAAGGGCGTCTACATGTACGGCGGGGTGGGGCGGGGCAAGAGCTTCATCATGGACTGCTTCTACAACGCGGTCCCGCTGCAGCGCAAGACACGCCTGCACTTTCACGAGTTCATGCGAGAGGTGCACCGGCAGTTGCACGAGCTCAAGGGCGTGCAGGACCCGCTGGAGGTGCTGGCCAAGCGCATGTCGCGCAAGCACCGCCTGATCTGCTTTGACGAGTTCCACGTGGCCGATGTGACTGACGCCATGATCCTCTACCGTTTGCTGGACGCCATGTTCCGCAACCGGATGAGCATCATCACCACGTCGAACTTCCACCCGGACGGCCTGTATCCCAATGGCCTGCACCGCGACCGCATCCTGCCGGCCATCGAGCTGCTCAAGAGCCAGTTGGAGGTGATCAATGTGGACAGCGGCAACGACTACCGCCGCCGCACCCTGGAGCTGGCCAATCTCTACCTGACGCCGCTGAACGACGAGACGGCCAAGGAGATGAGCGAGATCTTCGGCAAGCTGGCGGAAACCGCTGACGAAGACCCGGAGCTGCACATCGAGCACCGCGTGCTCAAGGCCAAACGCCGTGCGGGCGGTGTCGTGTGGTTCGACTTCCAGACCCTGTGCGGTGGCCCGCGCTCGCAGAATGACTACCTGGAGCTGGCCTCACGTTTTCACGCGGTGATGCTGTCTGACGTGCCGCACATGCCGGTGCGCATGGCCTCGGAGGCCCGGCGCTTCACCTGGCTGATCGACGTGCTGTATGACCGCAAGTGCAAGCTGGTGATCTCGGCCGAGGTGCCGCCCGAGCAGCTCTACACCGAGGGGCCGATGTCGCACGAGTTCCCGCGCACGGTGTCCCGCCTCACCGAGATGCAGTCCAAGGAATACCTGAGCGAAGAGCGGCGCGTGGTGGACACCTCGCTGACCTGAGCGACCAGCAGTCTGGCGTCAGGCTCAGGCGAAGTGGCGCTTCAGGCGCAGAAAGTGCACTTCGTACAGGTGGTAGGTGAGCCAGGCGGCGGCATAGCTGATCAAGGTAACCGCCAGCACATGCAGGCAGGCGTTGAGGATGTGCCCCTCGGTCTGCACCCCCATTCTGGCCAGCACATCGGCGCTGAACAGATCATGCAAGGGTTTGTGGATCACGTACATCCCGTAGCTGTACTTGCCCACGCTTTGCAGAACAGGGTTACGGAGCGCGCGGTGCCATGCAGGCGTCCGCACGCCTCCGGTGGCCGCCAGCGCATCGTGGTTTGCCGCCAGATAGAGCCAGGCCGCGAACCCGATGGCCAGCACCGTATAGCCCTCAGTCATGCTCCTGAATGTTGCGCGAGGGAAAGCATGCGTCCACAGGAAGGAGCTTGTCAGCAAGAGCAGCAAGGCCCAAGCCAGTTGACGACGATGCGCCGCAATCCAGTTCCGCCATGTCTCCACACGCCAGCAAGTCGCAGCCAGCCCCCCCAGTGCCAGTGCGTCCATCCGGCAGATGGTCCACTCGTACACAATCCGATGGTTGGCGTCAGCGTTGTACAAGGCCATGCGGCACAGCAGCGAAATGATGCTGACCAGGGCGCACATGACGGCCACGCGCTGGGGTGTGCGCAAGGAGAAGACCAGCAAGGGCCACAGCAGGTAGAACTGCTCCTCGACGGCCAGCGACCAGAAATGCGGCAAGCTCCCGGGGCCGATGCCCATCGCATCCGTCCAGTTGGAGAGGTAGACCCATAGCCAGATCTGATAAGGCGCCTGGGCCTTGTACATCTCGGGTTGCGCGCCCAGCAGCGGCAGCAGCACGAAGATCAGCACCAGCGCGCCGTAGTACAGCGGAAAGATCCGCAAGGCGCGCCGGGCGATGAAGTTGCGCAGGCCATGGGGCTGCCCGACCGAGTCCAGCAAGATGCCGGTGATCAGGAAGCCGCTGAGCACAAAGAACAGCTGAACACCGATCCAGCCGATGTTGAGGGCAAGCTGGGCCAGGGCGACTGCCCCGTGCATCTCGGGCACGTCCAGCAGTTGGACGTTGTGTGCAATGACCATCAGGATGGCCAGGCCACGGATGCCATCCAGTGATGGCAGGTGGGAGGGGCGCGTCAACGGCAGCTCCAGCAATCGATCAGTTAGGGGCTTCGACGCGTACCAGGGCCAGGGAAAGGTTGTCGCCGCCAGCGCGGGCGCGGTGGCGCGCCTTGCCGATCAGCATCTCGGCGGCCTCGCGTGGGGGCAGCGTGTGCACGATGGCGCCCAGCTCCTTGGGCGTGAAGTAGTGCCACAGGCCATCAGAACACACCAGCAGGCTGTCGCCGATCTCCAGTTGATGGATGCGGTGCGTGGCAACGGGCGGGTCCTGCTGCGTGCCCAGGCAACCCGTCAGCAGGTTGGCCTGCGGGTGCACATTGGCCTCGTCTTCCGTGATCTGGCCTTCGTCGACCAGGCGCTGCACGAAGGAGTGGTCCAGGGTGCGGTGCGCCAGTTCCGGCCCCCGGAAGTGGTAGACGCGGGTGTCGCCGGCATGCACGATGTCGGCAGATAGATCCGGGTTGACGATGAAGGCGCCGATGGTGGAGTGCGGCTCCTCCTCGAAGGCGAGCGCCGTCAGCTTGATCATGAGGTGGGCCTCATTGACCAGTTGCGCCAGCGTCTGGGCGGATTCGTCCTTGCTGGGCACGTAACGGTCAAATACCTGCCGGGCAGTCATGATGACCTGGTCGGCCGCCTTGCGACCGCCGCTCTTGCCCCCCATGCCATCGGCGACCACGGCAAGCAGGCACCCCTGCACCCGGGGGTGAGGGATGACTTCCACTTGGTCTTGCTGATACGGCCGGTCTCCCCGATGGATACCTGTGGCGGCCACCAGTCGAAAACTGGACGGTGCATTCATCATGGGAAAACTATAATCGCTAATCAGTAGGATCCGGGGGGTGGCGATGCCCCGGGGCATCCCTTGTTCAAGCGCCTAATCATGGAGCTTTGTGGCGTCCAAGATGCAAGAAAACCTGCACTCTCCCCATCGCCAGCTCATCGAGTTGAGGATGGAGCATGCTGATCTGGACAATTTGATTGACCGTGCAGCCGAGCAGACGCCGGTGGACGAGCTGTCGTTGCGCCGCCTCAAGAAGCGTCGTTTGCTGCTGCGCGACCTGATCGCGCGGCTGGAATTGATGCTTGACCCGAAAGAGCCGGCCTGAATTTCCGGCTTGGCCATCCCAGCCCGGGAGCGCTCAGGCGGCCAGCGCTTCAAGCAGTTCGGTTTCCAGCGTCAGCTGCAGCTTGTCCTGGCGCAAGGCGTCGCCGGTGACCAGGAAGGTGTCTTCCACCCGCTCGCCCAAGGTGCTGACTTTTGCCAGTTGGACGTTGACGTGATGGCGGGCCAAGGTGCGTGCGATCACGTAAAGCAGGCCTGAACGGTCGCTGGCCGACACGCTCAGCAGCCAACGCTGGGCGCGCTCGTCCGGGCGCAGGCTCACGCGCGGCTTGACCGGGAAAGACTTCACACGGCGCGACAGGCGGCCCCGGCTGGGCTCATGCAGGGGCTTGTCAGACGCCACGGCCTCGGCCAACTGGTTTTCAACCAGGGCGATGAGATCACGGTAGTGCACCCCTTCGAAGGCCATGTTGTCGGCCGCCAGGATCTGGAAGGTGTCCAGCGCGTAGCCGGATTTGGAGGTGTGGATGCGCGCATCCTGGATGCTGAAGCCGGCCTTGTCGAAGTAACCGCATATGCGGGCGAACAGATCGGGCCGATCAGGCGAGTAGACCAGCACCTGCAGGCCTTCGCCCACGGATGAGAGGCGGGCGGCCACAACCGGTTTTTCTGTCTGGACATGGCGCCACAGCATGCGGGTGTGCCAGGCAATATCCGCCGAGTCGTGCCGCGCGAAGTAGCTCATGTCCAGCGTCTTCCACAATGGCTCTTCGATGCCGGTGGGCATGTAGTAAAGCGCCAGGGTGTGGCGGGTCTGCTGCTTGCGCGCTTCGATCTCGGCGTCCATGTGGGGCCGTGCACCGCCCAGCGCACGCAAGGTGAGCTTGTAGAGGTCTTCCAGCAGCTTGCCCTTCCAGGCGTTCCAGACCTTGGGGCTGGTGCCGCGGATGTCGGCCACGGTCAGCAAATACAGGCCGGTGAGGGCACGCTCGTTGCCCACGCGCTTGGCAAAGGCCTGGATCACATCCGGGTCGGACAAGTCCTCCTTCTGGGCCACGCGGGACATGGTCAGGTGCTCGGCCACCAGGAACTCGATGAGTTTGGCGTCATCACCGGTGATGTTGTGGTCGCGGCAGAAGCGCCGAACCTCGGTGCCGCCCAGCACGGAGTGGTCGCCACCACGGCCCTTGGCCACGTCGTGGAAAAGGGCGGCCACGTACAGCAGCCAGGGCTTGTCCCACTCAGCGGCCAGTTGCGTGCAGAAGGGGTACTCGTGCGCGTGCTCGGGAATGAAGTAGCGGCGCACATTGCGCACCACCATCAGGATGTGCTGGTCCACCGTGTAGACGTGGAACAGGTCATGCTGCATCTGCCCGACGATGCGGCGGAACACCCACAGGTAGCGGCCCAGCACCGAGGTCTGGTTGAGCAGGCGCATGACGCGGGTCTGCCCCTGGGGCTGGCGCAGGATCGCCATGAAGGCTTCGCGGTTGACCGGGTCCTTGCGGAAGGCACCGTCCATCACGTTGCGGGCGTTGTACAGCGCGCGCAGGGTGCGGGCGGACAGGCCTTTGAGCGTGTTGTCCTGCTGCAGGGTCAGGAAGGTGGCCAGGATGGCATGCGGGTCACGCTGATACAGGTCGTCGCTGGTCACTTCCAGGAAACCGCCGCGGTCCATGAAGCGCTCGTTGATCGGGCGCATGGGGGCGTCCTGAGAGCCATGCACGCGCTCTTCGATGTTGAGGATCAGGATCTGGTTGAGCTGTGTGACCGCCTTGGCTGCCCAGTAGTAACGGCGCATCAGCGCTTCGCTGGCACGCAGTTCCGGCGTGTTGGTGTAGCCGAAGGACTCGGCCACGGCGGTCTGCAGGTCGAACACCAGGCGGTCTTCGCGGCGGCCCGCGATCTGGTGCAGGCGGGTGCGGATCAGCTTGAGCGTGCCTTCGTTGCGCTGCAGCTGGCGGGCCTCGAACGCGGTCAGCAGGCCGTTCTTGGCCAGCTCGTGCCAGTTCTTGCCCAGGCGCGCGGCGCGGGCCAGCCACAGCACCACCTGCAGGTCGCGCAGGCCACCAGGGCTTTCCTTGCAGTTGGGCTCCAGCGAGTAGGGCGTGTCTTCGTACTTGGTGTGCCGCTGGCGCATCTCCAGCATCTTGGCGGTCACGAAGGCGGCCACGTCCAGGTGATCGAAGGTGGAGTGCTGCAGCTCGTCAAAGCGCGCCTTGGAGCCGCAGATGAAGCGAGCTTCCAGCAAGGCCGTCTGCACGGTGACGTCGCGCTGGGCCTCTTCGCCACATTCTTCAACGCTGCGCACGCTGGAGCCGATCTCCAGGCCGATGTCCCAGCAGGCGCTGATGAAGCTCTCGACGCTGGGCGCCAGGCTCTCGTCACCGCCGATGGAGGGCGACACCGGCAGCAGCATCAGCACGTCCACATCCGAGTGGGGAAACAGCTCGCCGCGCCCGTAGCCGCCCACGGCCACCAGGGCAGCCCCCTTGGGCAACGCATGCGCCTCCCAGATCTGGATCAGGGTGCGGTCCACCAGCTTGGCCAGCTGGGTGAGCAGCCGGCTGGCCGTGACGGTCGATGCCCGGCTTTGCTGGAACTGGGTGAGCAGCTCGGTCTTGGCGGTTTTGAACTGCGTGCGCAGCGCGGCGACGTCCAGGGGCATGTTGTGTGAGGCGGTACTGCAATGACAAAGGCCCTGTCCAGTTTGCGGCAGGGCCTTGCGCTGTTTGCGGGTCAGGTCTTGGTCGACGTGATGAAGTCGGGCAGGGGCGGGCTGCCAGCCGACAGGGTCAACACCTCGTAGCCGGTTTCGGTCACCAGCACGGTGTGCTCCCACTGGGCGGACAAGGAGCGGTCCTTGGTGACGATGGTCCAGCCATCACCCAGCGACTTGATGTCCTTCTTGCCCGCGTTGATCATGGGCTCGATGGTGAAGATCATGCCGGGCTTGAGTTCTTCCAGCGTGCCGGGGCGGCCGTAGTGCAGCACTTGCGGCTCTTCGTGGAACTTCTCGCCGATGCCGTGGCCGCAGAATTCGCGCACCACCGAGAAGCCCTGGTTTTCGGCGAAGGTCTGGATGGCGTGGCCGATGTCGCCCAGGCGGATGCCAGGCTTGACCTTGGCGATGCCGCGCCACATGGCTTCGTAGGTGATGGCGCACAGGCGCTTGGCCGCGATGGAGCCATTGCCCACGATGAACATGCGGCTGGTGTCACCGTGCCAGCCGTTCTTGATGACGGTGATGTCCAGGTTGACGATGTCGCCATCTTTCAGCTGCTTGTCACTGGGGATACCGTGGCAGACCTGCTGGTTGATCGAGGTGCAGATGGACTTGGGGTAGGGCTTGTGGCCGCCCGGGGCATAGTTCAGCGGGGCGGGCACGCAACCCTGCTCGTTGACCATGTAGTCATGGCAGAGCTTGTCCAGCTCTTCGGTGGTGACACCGGGTTTGACGAAGGGGGTGATGTAGTCCAGCACCTCGGACGCCAATCGACCGGCCAGACGCATGGCGTCGATGTCGGCGCCTGTTTTGATGGTGATGCTCATGGACGCGAATTATCCGTATTTCGCGCGTGCTATGACGCAGGCAGGGGCATGAGAAAGGCATTGAATTTCAGGCGCGGGAGGCCCGAGCCCGGTAAAATGCGCGTTTTTCCTCACGACAAGCCCACCCGCGCACCTCGCGGGTGTAGCAAAAAGGCCCACCCCGCCGTGACCGAACGCACCCCCCAAGCGATGTCCAACCTGATGCACTTCGAGGGCGGCAACGCCCTGGCTCCCCACCAAGTCCAGGCTCTGCTGCCCAAGCTGCAGGCCATCAACCCTCGCATCAGTGGCGTGCATGCCCGCTTTGTGCACTGGGTGGCCCTGGACCAGGCCCTGCCGCAAGGTGAGCTGGACAAGCTGTCGGCGCTGCTGACGTATGGCGATGCCTACGAAGGCCCGTCTGACGGCGACCTGATCGTGGTGGCGCCTCGCCTGGGCACCGTGTCGCCCTGGGCCTCCAAGGCCACGGACATCGCGCACAACTGCGGCCTGGGCATCCGCCGCGTCGAGCGCGTGACCGAATTCCGCATCACGGTCAAGGCCGGCGTGATCGGCGCCTTGATGGGCGGCGCCAAGGGCCTGGCCGTGCAGGACCTGAAAGCCTGCGCCGCGCTGCTGCACGACCGCATGACCGAGAGCGTGCTGCTGGCCCGTGACGAAGCCCGCCACCTGTTCGACGAGCAACAAGGCGCACCCATGGCCCACGTGGACGTGCTGGGCGAGGGCCGCAAGGCGCTGGAAGCCGCCAACGTGACCTTCGGCCTGGCCTTGTCGGATGATGAAATCGACTACCTGGTCAGCGCCTTCAAGGGGCTGAAGCGCAACCCGACGGACGTCGAGCTGATGATGTTCGCGCAGGCCAACAGCGAGCACTGCCGGCACAAAATTTTCAACGCGCAGTTCACCATTGATGGCCAGGCACAGGACCTGTCCATGTTCGGCATGATCCGCAACACGGAAAAGCTGAACCCGCAACACACCGTGGTGGCCTACAGCGACAACGCCTCGGTGATGGAAGGCCACCAGATCGAGCGCTGGATGCCAGCCGGCTACACCAACGCCCCGCAGTACCAGGCCCGCGAAGAGCTGGCCCATGTGCTGATGAAGGTGGAGACCCACAACCACCCGACCGCGATTTCGCCTTACCCTGGCGCGTCGACGGGTGCGGGTGGCGAGATCCGTGACGAAGGCGCCACGGGCCGTGGTTCGCGCCCCAAGTCGGGCCTGACCGGCTTCTCGGTATCCAACCTGAACCTGCCTGGCACCAACGAGCCCTGGGAAGCCGTGAAGTTCGGCAAGCCCGAGCACATCGCCAGCCCGCTGCAGATCATGATCGAAGGCCCGCTGGGTGGCGCCGCGTTCAACAACGAATTCGGCCGCGCCAACCTGGGCGGCTACTTCCGCGTGTTCGAGCAGTCAGTGGGCGAGGGCGCTGCAGCGATTCGCCGCGGTTACCACAAGCCCATCATGATCGCGGGTGGCATCGGCACCATCAGCAGCGAACAGACGAAGAAGATCCAGTTCGCCGCTGGCACGCTGTTGATCCAGCTGGGCGGCCCCGGCATGCGCATCGGCATGGCGGGTGCGGCGGCGTCGTCTATGGCGGCAGGTACCAACTCCGCGGCACTGGATTTCGATTCCGTGCAGCGCGGCAACCCCGAGATCGAGCGCCGTGCGCAGGAAGTCATCAACCACTGCTGGGGGCTGGGCGCCAACAACCCCATCCTGGCCATCCATGACGTGGGCGCGGGCGGCATCTCCAACGCCTTCCCGGAACTGGTGGACGGCGCCGGCAAGGGCGCCCGCTTCGATCTGAGCAAAGTGCCACTGGAAGAAACCGGCATGGCCCCCAAGGAAATCTGGTGCAACGAAAGCCAGGAGCGTTACGTGCTGGCCATTGCGCCGGAGTCGCTGCCCATCTTCACCGAGATGGCCAACCGCGAGCGTTGCCCGTTTGGCGTGATCGGCGTGGCCACCGAGGCCTGTGAGCTGATCCTCGAAGACAGCACCAAGCCTGGCTCTGACAAGCCGGTCGACATGCCCATGGAAGTGCTGCTGGGCAAGCCGCCCAAGATGCACCGCGACGTCAAGCGCGTGGTGTGGGATGGCGGCCAGCTGGACCTGACCGGCGTGGCGCTGGACAAGGTCGCCTTCGACGTGCTGCGTCACCCCACTGTGGCCAGCAAGCGCTTTTTGATCACCATCGGTGACCGCACCGTGGGTGGCCTGAACTCGCGCGACCAGATGGTCGGCCCCTGGCAGGTGCCCGTGGCCGACGTGGCCGTGACCCTGGCGGACTTCAAGGGTTTTGCTGGTGAAGCCATGGCCATGGGCGAGCGCACGCCGCTGGCCTCGGTGAACGCGCCCGCATCCGGCCGCATGGCCGTGGCCGAGTCCATCACCAACTTGCTGGCCGCGCCGATCGAGCTGAGCAAGGTGAAGCTGTCTGCCAACTGGATGGCTGCTTGCGGTGAAGCCGGTGAAGACGCCGCCTTGTACGACACGGTCAAGGCCGTGGGCATGGACCTGTGCCCGGCGCTGGGCGTGTCCATCCCAGTGGGCAAGGACTCGCTGTCCATGCGTACAAAATGGGCCGACAAGGGCGAGAGCAAGTCGGTGACCGCGCCTGTGTCCCTGATCGTGACGGCCTTCGCGTCGATCGACGACGTTCGCCCCACGCTGACCCCGCAACTGATCACCGCCGAGAACGGCCAGCCGCTGGACACCAGCCTGATCCTGATCGACCTGGGCGAGGGCAAGAAGCGCATGGCCGGCTCGATGCTGGCGCAGGTGCTGGGCCAGTTCGGCAACAAGGTACCTGACTGCGACAACCCCGAGATGCTCAAGGCCACCGTGGCCGCCGTGAACGCACTGCGCGCCCAAGGCAAGCTGCTGGCTTATCACGACCGTGGTGACGGCGGCCTGTGGGCCACCGTGTGTGAGATGGCCTTTGCCGGCCACACCGGTGTGAGCCTCAATGTGGACATGCTGGTCACCGAAGGCGACGGCATCACCGACAGCCGCGCTGACACCGGCGACTCCAAGAACTGGGCTGGCCAGGTGGGCGAGCGTCGCAACGAACTGACGCTCAAGGCCTTGTTCAACGAAGAGCTGGGCGTGGTGCTGCAAGTGCGCACGGCTGACCGCGATGCCGTGATTCAGACCTTGCGCGAGCACGGCCTGAGCAAGCACAGCCACGTGATCGGCAAGCCCATCCTGACGGGCGCTGCCAAGGACGAGGTGCAGGTCTGGCGCGATGCCAAGCCCGTGTTCAGCGCCCCGCTGGAACAGCTGCACAAGACCTGGGATGACGTGAGCTGGCGCATTGCCCAGCTGCGCGACAACCCCGTCTGCGCCAACAGCGAGCACGCTGCCATCGGCCTGCCCACCGACCCCGGCATGCACGTGCACCTGAGCTTCGACCCGCTGGACAACGTCGCCGCGCCCTTCATCAACAAGGCCCGCCCCAAGGTCGCGATCCTGCGTGAGCAGGGTGTGAACTCGCATGTGGAGATGTCGTACGCCGTGGCGCAAGGCGGCTTCGACACGTTTGACGTGCACATGAGCGACCTGCAGAACGGCCGTGCTCGCCTGGACCAGTTCCAGGGCTTCATCGCCTGCGGCGGTTTCAGCTACGGCGACACGCTGGGCGCCGGCGAAGGCTGGGCCCGCTCGATCATGTTCAACCCCAAGCTGGCCGAGCAGTTCGCCGCCTTCTTCGGCCGCAACGACACCTTCGCACTGGGCGTGTGCAATGGCTGCCAGATGCTGGCCGCGCTGAGCCCCATCATCCCGGGCGCGCAGGACTGGCCCAAGTTCACGCACAACCAGAGCACCCGCTTTGAAGCCCGCCTGAGCCTGGTCGAAGTACTGGAAAGCCCCTCGATCTTCTTCGAAGGCATGGCCGGCAGCCGCATGCCGATCGCCGTGTCGCACGGTGAAGGCTTTGCCAACTTCTCGCAGCGCGGCAACGCGGCCAAGGTGCACAAGGCCATGCGCTTTGTGGACAACACCGGCGCGGCCACCGAGGTCTACCCGTTCAACCCGAACGGCTCGCCCGGCGGCCTGACCAGCGTGACCACGGCAGACGGCCGCTTCACGGCCATGATGCCGCACCCCGAGCGCGTGTTCCGCAACATCCAGATGAGCTGGACCAGCGGTGACAAGAGCGATGCGAGCCCCTGGCTTCGCATGTTCCGCAACGCGCGCAAGTGGGTGGGTTGATCACCTGTGCCAGCAAGGTGCTGGGTGAATGTGCAAGGGGCCTTTCGGGGCCCCTTTTTCATGACGCTCTCCCAGCGGGAAGGCCGGCGGCGTTGTCAGGTGCCAGGAAAAGCCTCTTGCTCAAATGCCATCTCACGGACAAGCACCGCATGCTGCGGGAACTTGCCCAGCAGCACGGCGCGGTCATCCAGCGAGAAGTCCTCAAAGTCGAACCCGGGTGCCACAGTGCAGCCGATCAGGCTGAAGCTCCCTGCCATCTCACAGCGCAAGACGAACCAACTGTCGCCCGGGATCACCAGAGAGAACAGCTCAACACTGTCCAGATCGCGCCCTATTGATGCGGCCTCATAAAGCCTGAACCCAATGCGAGATTTGGTGTCGAAGAGCCAAAGACAAAGAAGACGCCCGCTATCAAAAATTGGAGCAACTGCACGAGAGGCGCAAGCAAGTCGTGCGGTTGCATAAGAAGGCCCAAGGGATCATGACGATCGTCGAGATGGCGGGACTGAGTTACCTGGCGTGATCGGTCATTGTCGGCTTTGCAACATCATGGCATTGGCCTCGGGCTGCTTCATATAGCGCTTGATCAGGCGCAAGATGGTGCCGTCGCGACGCATGTTGTCGAGCAGCGCCTGCCATTTTCGAGCCTCGGCTTCGGTGAAGCTTTGTTTGCTAAGCCCAAGACCGCGGGGGCTGGCGGCGCTGGGACCACCCCAGTCAAGAATCGTTACCTGATCGACCATGCCGTTCCTTGTTAGCGCGGAAAGATAGTTCAATGGGGTGGCGATCATTGCGGAAATGCGCCCGGCTTTCAACATGCGGAAGAGTTGATCGGATCTCACCACCTCGTCCACACGCCCGTTTGCAGCGAGCTTCTTCAGCATGGCGTCGTACTCCAGTCCGTACTTGTAGCCACGCACCACCCCAATTCGCAAGGCGTTGCCAGGCTTGTCAAAGTCCTGAAGTGCAGCGAGTCTGTTGGCATCGGACTTACGCACCAACAGGTAGTTTCGCAGTTGCAGGTAGTCAAGCACCCACAGCGTCTTCTCGCGTTCAGGTGTACGCAAGACGGTCGTCGTCATGTCGAGATGACCGGCTTCGAATTCATTCCAGATTCGCACCCTGGGCATGACTATCGTTTCAAATCGGCAGCCGCTACGGGCCCGAATTTCATCGAAAAGGTCTTTCTCCAGCCCCTTGCCGGCCTCGAACAGCACAGGTGATTCAAAAAACGCATAGCGAATTGGGCGATCCGGGCAGCGGATGGCATCATCGGCCGCTTTCGCTGCACTCACCGGCCCGACCAGCGTCAGACTGAGCGTAACGAGCAGCACCAACATCACCCGACAAAACCAGGGCACCGCTTCGCCACGAGAGGTCGGGCGATTCGCTTCGCCCATTCTCGTGACCACTTGCGCTTCGGTGACTCGATGTTTCTTCATGGTGACTAGGGAGATGGGGAAAGAAAGTTAACTGCCGTGCTCAGATATGCCGCTGTCGACGAGCCCATGGATCCGAGCGGTGCATGCGCTCCAAATGTGCCGATGCGCCTCTCCGGCCGTTGTGGCCAATCGTGCCGACTAGGCTGCACTGTTCGTCTTCGAGCATCAGCACGTTCAACTCGTCGCCTGGGCTGAAGCCGCACTTCGCACAACGTTCGGAGGCAAGGCCGGATCAACAGCTTGTGAACATGCATGGCGCAGCAGGAAGTAAATGCCGGGCTGGCGATCTCTTTTGATGTCCGAGTGTCGCAGGGAATGTCCTTGTCGTACCAGGCCTCAAACCATGGGTGTTCAGGCAGCGCAGCAGACCTGCTTTGAAAAGCCCGCAAATGGGTGGGTGAAAAGTTGCGTTTGGCCAGGTTCATGCGCCCCAGCGGGGGAATACACCACAGCTGATCGCATGGCGCGCAACGGACAATATCCAGGCTTTCCGTGCGTGCTCGCGTTCGCACCCGTTTTGCGTCAGTCAGTCAACAAGATGTCCCATATCCGTTACGAGGTGACTTTCACCGGCGATGCCGAGACCTACCGGCCCATCTGGCGCAGGAACATGCTGCTGATGTTGCTGACGGCCGGGATCGCCTTGCCCTGGGCCCTGGTGGGCCGGCTGCGCTATTTCTACCAGCACACCTATGTGGCGGGCGCCAACCTCGACTACCACGTCAACCCCTGGAAGATGTTCGCCGGCAACATGGTGGCCACGGTGATCCTCAACGCAATCTATTACGGCATCTCCTTGACCGGGCCATATCGCCTGATGGGCGTGGCGGCCATGCAGTTGCTCACCGCCTCGATGCTGCCCATTGGCCTGCACGGCTACCTGGAGTTCCAGCTTCAGCACACGAGCTGGCGCGGGCAGCGCCTGAGGCTGGCCGCCACGCCGGTGGACGCCATCAAGGCCATGGGCTTGCCCACGCTGCTGTACATCACAGGCGGCGTGACCGCCGTGTGGGCCGTGATCGCCGGCATGGATGGGCAGCGTAGCTTGTCTTATGGCCTGGGCGCCGTGGCTGCCGTGGCCCTGTGTATCGCCTTGCCTTGGGTGTATGTGCAATTCAAGCGCTACCAGCATCGCCATGCCGTGCTGGGCAACTGGGGCAATGAGCGAAGCTCGGGCATGCCCCGCGGGCAAGCCTGGGGGATCACACTGGTCACGGGCACGCTGGCGCTGCTGGCCCTGCTGGCGGTGGTGTTGCCTTTGACTTGGGGCTTGTCCGAACTGGTCGGGTTGGACTGGGCCACCGTGGCCCGCATGAAGCAGACCGAGCACACCGCCGAAAGCATCCGGCTGGCCCTGGTGTGGGTGCCTGGCGTGCTGCTGCTGATTGTGGCGATGATGGCCTTGCCTTATCCCTATCTCAGCGCGCAACTGCAAAACCGCCTGTGGTCTGACACCGCGCACGAACTCATCCGGTTCGAGAGCGCGGTGCCCTTGGCGGAACTGCTCAAGCTGACCAGCCGCAACTGGGCCTTGATCGCCTGCACCCTGGGCTGGTACTACCCGAAGGCGGCCATCACCGAGGCCCGGCTGCGCATGCAGTCGGTCTCGGTGTGGATCAGGCCAGAAGCACTGGCCGAGCCTCCGCAAGAGCCGTTGCCCGTCACGACGACATCACCCGATCAGCAAGGCACCCAGCTGCAGGCGCGCCATGTGGGGCTGGTGATGTCAGGACCGACGGAGCCCACGCCCCAGAGGTGATCGTTGCCGGTCGACCCACTGGCGTTGCCGATGTAGTAGGCCCCCACCCAGATGCCCGATCCCTGGATTTCCTGCCCCGTTCTGAACCAGGACTGGATGATGCTGGAGCCGCTCTTGGCGTACTGCGCCAGGCGCTTGCCTTCTTCCTCGGTGTCGTAAGTGACCTGGGCGTAGCCCATCAGGATGTGCATGCCGTCGAAGGCATCGCGCCAGCGTTCCAGCACATCGCCACCGCTCTCCACCACCTCGTCCTGCAAGGGGCCGCAAGCGGCAATGACCGCCCATTCCAGGTTGTTGGCGCCCCAGAGATCGCGGGCACCAGCCGTTTCGGTGAAGTGCAGGAAGGTGTCGTCCGGCGTGGCCAGCACCCAACCATCGCTGTTGGCATGGCCCGTGTAGAACACGAAGTCCACGGCATCCACCCAGCTGTCGTCGTTCCTGCGCCAGTCGGATTCCCAGGCAGCGGCATCCCCCCAGTTGAAGCGGATGTTCCAGCCAATGGCAGATAACTCGTCCACAAAGCCCTTGGCGTTGTTCTGACTGCCGCTGAGCCCGCCTGACAAGCCGATCCACGAGGTACCGGCCGAGTAGTAGCCCAGCAGGTTGGCCAGCTCCTTGATCTGCACCTGCGTCAGGTTGGGGTTGACGATCAAGGGCGTGTTAGCAGGCCCCGGCACGAAGTAGTCCGTGAACTGGAGCTTGCGGCTGAGCATCGTCCGCTTGTTGAGCGCGATGCCGGGTGGCAGGGCCTTGCCCGGCACAGGCATGAAGTCGGCCGGCAAGGGGCGAACGTGAGGCTCACTCTTGCTGCTTCGCGGTGGGGCCATGGCGGCAGCTTGCGCGGCTGGCCCGACATCCGTGGCAGGGATCATGACCTTGCGCAGGGGTACCCGGTTGCCCTTGAAGTCGGCCACGGCGCTGTAGACATAGACGGGGTAGAGCATGTCCTGCTCTGCAAACGCCGGCGCGGCGTAATAGGCCAGCTCGGACGTGAATTCGCTGACAGGGGTGTTGCCCATCCGCGCCTTGAATTGCTCGTCTGCCTTCTTCTGCGGGATCACGTCATGCAGGACGGGCTTGCCGATGCTGGGCCGCCAGACGCCACCCGCAGCAAGCAGGCTACCGCCATCGCCGTGCACCGTGGTGAAGCGGCCTCCACCACCAACCACGGACAGAGCCTTTTGCTTGAGGCCGTAATCGCTGACATCCACCTCGACATCGGTGATCACGGTGTTGTCCTCGTGAATGACCTGGCGAGGCGCGCCCTTCTTGGCGGAGAAGGCCGTGACCGCACCAGTGGCCCGGGGCGTCTTGAGCCGAAACGGGCCAGACAGCTCAGGCGTGATGTGGTGGGTCTTGAGGATGTCGAGGCTGAGCTTTCTGGCCTCTGGCGTGCCCAGCAGGCGGGGCTTCTTGCCCGAAGCGGGATCGAATCGCCAAAGCCGAGTGGTGTCAGCGGCCCAGACCCCGCCCTTGCCGGTGTCCACTTCGATCTGCCCGAGCGGGCAGCGCAACTCCAGCTTGGTGCCACGCTCCACGATCTGGTGGTCCTGGCGAGGAAAGAGGCGTTGCCCAAGTTCTCTGATGTGATCGGCCGGCGCAATGGTGCTGGCGACCTTGTAGACAGGTAGTTTCATGATGGCGCTCCATGTTGGTGAATCACTGCCACTCAATCGAACTGCTTGCTGTCGGCTTATTCGCCTTCGCCGACCGGCTCGGTGGTACCGGTGCCGAAGAAGCCCCGGCCTTGTGCGAAATAGATCTGGATCGGTTTCTCGTTGCGCAGGATGTCCAGCACGCTCTGGAACATGGTGCTGGGCAGGTGCATGGTGATGACGCCGTTGTTGTAGGCATCGTTTTCAAACACCATGCCGGGGTCGTTGAAACGAACGTAGGCAATGGTGTTGCCCGCGCTGCCGTACAAGGCAATTTGCGAGCGGTTGGTCTGGTAGCCCTCCGGGCCGCCGTAGACGAGCACGTGGTATTTGGTGACTTCGGCCATCATCTTTCTCCGTATCTGGTTTGACGATGAAGGGCGGGGCGGGCTGCCACCTGCATCACGGAGCCTGTCGCCGCCGGAAATGCCTTGCGGCAACGCTGTGCCGGCATGGGCAAGCGAAGGATACGCGCCGCACTTGCTGCGGCCATCCCTAGAAAATTTCACATGACGGAGATCAAGGCAGGCGCTTTTCAGCGCACCTCGGCGATGCCCCAGTAGTGGTACGACACGAACCTGGGCCCCGGCAGGTAGCTGGACTGCACGTCGGACTGGAAACCCGCGTCGCGCAGCAAGAAGGGCACATCGCGGTCGAGCATGCAACCGCCGGCCAGCTTGCTCCAGTAGGGTTGCAGGCGCGTCTGCCATTTGCTGACGTTCGCGTCCGGTGCGCGGCCGTGTTCGGAGAACAGCAGCTTGCCGCCAGGTTTGAGCACGCGGCGCATTTCAGCCAGGGCCGCCGCCGGGTCCGGAATGGTGCACAAGGTGTAGGTGCAGACCACGGTGTCGAAACTGGCATCCTCAACGGGCAGGCGCTCGGCCGACAGCCCGATGAGGTCGACGTCCAGGCCTGCCTGTGCGATGCGCTTTTGCGCCAGCCCATGCATGCGCAGTGCAGGGTCCACGCCGGTGATGCGGGCGACGCGGGCCTTGTCGTAGAAGGGGATGTTCAGGCCCGTGCCGATACCGATCTCCAGCACCCGGCCTTGCGCCAGCGGGACGACCTTTTCACGTTGACGCGCCACGGGGCGAATGCCGCACGCCATGTCGATGAGATAGGGCAGCACATGCCGGTCGTACCAGCTTTCATCGCTCATGGGGGCTCACTTCAAAAGAGGCGTCAAGGCTTGCGCAAGCGCGGGCGCCATCTCGATGGCATTGCTGGGGTGGGCGATGCAGTCCGTGCTCCAGACATGCGCCACGCCGGCGGACTGGATCACGTCCAAGGCATCACCGGCAAACAAGGCATGCGTCACGGCCACATCGACCGACGCGGCGCCCGCATCGCGAAGCAGTCGCGCGGCCACAGCCAGGGTGCGGCCCGAGCTGGCGACATCGTCCAGCAGCACCACGGCTCGCCCATGCACAGGCACGGCGGGCAAGGTGATCTCGACCTGCTTGTCGCCATGGCGCTGCTTGGTGCAGACGCCGTAGTCAAAACCATGCACGCGCGCAGCGGCCTCGATCCATTGCGCTGACTCGGCATCCGGGCCGATCAGCAAAGGCTTGTCATGGTGCCGGGCGATCAATTGCGCCAACATCGGCGCGCCGGACAGGCTGATGGCATGGGGCAGGGCAATGGCTTCGTCGAGCGTGCGGATGCGGTGCAGATGTGGGTCCACCGTTATCACGGCATCAAACAGGTCGGCCAGGAAACGGCCCACCACCTTCTGGCTGACGATCTCGCCCGGGTGAAAGGCCATGTCCTGCCGCATGTAGGCCAGATACGGTGCGACCAGGGTGAGGCTGCGCGCGCCCAGTTCACGGGCCTGGCGCGCCACCAGCATCAGCTCGATCAGCTTGTCATTGGGTCGATCCAGGCTGCGGTAGATCACCAGTTGCCCGGGCAGCTTGCCTTGCGCATTCACAGGCAGGCGCAGGCGCAACTCCTCGTCGGGGAAGCGGTGCGACTCGATGCTGGCAGCCGGGATACCGCAAGCCTGAGCCAGCCGCTGCGCTGCGGCGCGCTCGTCTTCAAAATGGAGCAACAAGGCGGCCATCGGTCAGAACTCCACGTACAGAGGGGGGATGTCTTGTGCGTGCCCGAGGGTGAAGCCGGTGCTACGCTCGCTGGCCTGGCGCGCGAACGCCAGATCGGCCGGAAAGGCCGCGTAGACGCGGTAAAGCGGCTCACCGGCCTTGACCGGCTCGCCCATCTTGCGCAGCAGGTCCACGCCGGAGCCTTGCACTTTCGGTGCGCCTGCCAGGCGCGCGATGCGAGCCAGTTGCAGGTTGTCGATGCTGGTGACCACGGCATCCTGATCGGCCAGCACATCGAAGCTCAAGGGCGCCAGCTCGGGGTGATCGGGGTCGAAGGGCTTGGCACCTTGTGCCTCGATGATGGCCATCATCTTCTTGAACGCCCGGCCGGAGTCCAGAATGTCACGGGCAATGGCAAAGCCATCACCGCCACGCACGTCGGGGTCGAACTCCAGCATGCGGCCGGCCAGCCGCAAGGACTTCTGACGCAGATCCTGCGGCGCGTCCGGGTCATTGCGCAGCACGCGCATCACGTCACGGGCCTCCAGCACGGGGCCAATGCCCCTGCCCACGGGTTGCCGCCCATCGGTGATGACCACGTCCAGCGTCAGGCCCAGGCGGTTGGCCACGAACTCGAACAGCTTGCGCAGGCGTTGGGCCTCGGGCATGGCGCGCACCTTGGCGGTCGGGCCCACGGGGATGTCCAGCAGCAGGTGGGTGGAGCCGGCAGCGACCTTCTTGGACAGGATGGAGGCGACCATCTGCCCAGGCGAGTCGATCGACAAAGGCCGCTCCACGGCGATCAGCACGTCATCGGCGGGAGACAGATCGCTGGTGCCGCCCCAGGCCAGGCAGGCGTGGTGCTCGCGCACGATGTCCCACAGCTTGTTGAATGGCGGCTCGACATTGGCCAGCACCTCCATGGTGTCGGCCGTGCCGGCCGGCGAGGTGATGGCGCGCGAGGAGGTCTTGGGGCAGACCATGCCGTGTGCGGCCACGATGGGCACCACCAGCATGGATGTGCGGTTGCCGGGGATGCCTCCGATGCAGTGCTTGTCCACCACCGGGTGCTCGCGCCAGTCCAGCTTGCGGCCGACCGAGGCCATGGCGTCCGTCAGGTAGTAAACCTCTTCACGGTCCAGCTCGCCCTGATTGGAGGCGACCACAAAGGCCGTCAGCTCGATCTTGGAATAGCGGTGCTCGGCGATGTCCCGCACGATGGCGCGGAAGTCATCCCCATTGAGGCGCTCACCGGCGATCTTGCGGTGCAGGGCGGGAATAGAAGAGGGTGGCTCGGCCTGATTGATGAAGGCGGGGTGGCCGTTTTCAACGCCGAGCTGCGTGAACGCATCCTCGGACACCCCCAGCTCGTCCACGCCCACGATGCAGGTGTCGTCCACCACATTGAGGCTGGCCAGGATGCGCCGGCCATTGGCGCGGATCTCGACTTTGGAGAGCGCCTGGAAGCCTTCGGCCCGGTAGATGGCGCAGTCGCGGTGCAGATAGGCGACGTTTTCCCGGTATGTGTCAATGGCAACGCGCTTGAGCTTGAGTTGCGGTGCGACCGCGTCCGAGGGTGATGCGTGTTCAGTGGCCATGGAGAGTACGGTTGTTTGTTTCAATCGTACTCCCGCCACGGGGGAACAATCAGGCCGGGATCAGCTTGGCCGTGAAACCCTCACCAGTCTCGACGACCTTGAGCAGGCGATCGATATTGGGGTGCTTGCCGGGGTTGGCGCGCGAATCGACGGTGTGCTCGGCGTAAATCTCCAGGCCTTCCTGGGCGGCAGCGGCGTTGATGCCACCGTGCTTGGCGGCCAGTGCGGCATACACGGCCAGAGAGCCAGCCTGACCGGGCTTGTTCTCGATGGTGGCGGCCACCTGACCTGCGGCGTCGATCAGTTGCAGGGCAGCCAGATGGGCCACGGGCGGGAGTTGTTTGAGGTTGTCGGCGAAGGCCATGAAAGCTCCTTGGGGCAAGGGGCGCTATTTTGCCGCAGGCCAGGGCCGGCTACGTGCCAGCTCAGGCGGTCTGCATCTGGGTAAGGGGTCGGCTTCGCTGGGCCATGACCTCAGCCCAATCCAGGATCTCCAGTTGCCCATCCGGGTGCTCGACCAGCGCGGTGAGGCTCTCCACCCAGTCGCCGTCGTTGCAATACAGGATGCCGTCGATGTCGCGCATCTCGGCGTGGTGGATGTGGCCGCACACCAGCCCTTCGACACCGCGTTTGCGTGCTTCGCGGGCCAGTGCCTGCTCGAAGTCACCCACATAACTCACGGCCCGCTTGACCTTGAGCTTGAGGTATTTGGATAGCGACCAGTAGGGCAGCCCAACGCGTGCGCGCCAGGAATTGAGGTGGCGATTGAGCTTGAGCGTGAACTCGTACAACGAGTCGCCCAGCAAGGCCAGCCAGCGCGCGCACTGGATCACGCCATCGTACAGATCACCGTGTGTGACCCACAGCTTGCGGCCATCGGCCGTGGTGTGGATCCACTCTTCGGCCACCTCGACACCGCCAAAAGAATGCTCCAGGAACTTGCGCGCAAACTCGTCGTGGTTGCCAGGAATGAAGATCACGCGCGTGCCTTTGCGCGCCTTGCGCAGGAGCTTTTGCACCACGTCGTTGTGCGCTTGCGGCCAGTACCAGTTGCGGCGCAACTGCCAGCCGTCGATGATGTCGCCCACGAGGTAGAGCGTGTCGCACTCGACATGCTTGAGGAAATCCAGCAGGGCGTGGGCCTGGCAGCCTGGCGTGCCCAGGTGCACATCCGAGATCCACACGGCTCGGACTTGATGGCTGGGCGCCTTGTCGTCATCCTGAGGGGAAGTGGTGCCCCGTCCCAGGCCGGCCAGATGGCCAGCGGGCGATGTCAAGGCTCTCAGCAAAGGGGCATTGATCCAGGGCCGCATGTCGCCATGGTGATCAGCCCGTGTGACAGCCTCGCGACGGCCCGGTGACGGTTTGATTCACCACAAGCCTGCGCCCGTGCCGTCTTGGATTCCAGATGCAATCGGAGTACGCTGGCAGCCTCAATTGACCATGGAGGATGCGACATGTCCCACTATCACGCTGTTGTCTGGGTAGACCACGCCCAAGCCCGCGTCATGCACGTCAGCCCGGACGATGTCGAGAAGGCGGTCGTCAAGCCAGAGCACCCGCACAAGCACCTGCACCACAAGCGGGGCACGATCGAAAACGGCGATGTGGGTACCGGGCGCTCGCCGGAAGACCAGCACTACTACCACGCCATCATCGAGGCGCTGGCCGGTGCGCAGGAGATCCTGATCGTGGGTCCCGGGCAGGCCAAGCTGGCCTTGCTCAAGCATGCCCACGCGCATGACCCCAAGGTGGCCGAGAAAATCGTGGGCATCGAAACCGTTGATCACCCGACCGATGGGCAACTGGTGGCCTACACCCGCAAGTACTTTGTGGCCAAGGACAGGATGCTTTGAGCGCCCAGCCAGCCGCTTGAAGGCCAGCGCCTATCAGGCGCTCGGCCGGGCCTTGTAGAACTGGATGGGTGCCGCCGGCACCTGGTTGAGCACCGACTTCTTCATCTTGCCGACCACGTGCATTTCGCAGGGTTTGCAGTCAAAGCGCAGGGTGAGCTTTTCCTTGCCGTTGACCAGTTGCAGCGGCTCGGCCTTGACCTGGCCCTGCACGCCGGTCACGCCCTTGGCCTGCTTGGGGCACAGGCTCAATGAGAAGCGCACGCAGTGCTTGGTGATCATCAGGCTGACTTCACCCAGTTCTTCGTGGCTTTCGTAAGCTGCTTCGATCACTTTCACGCCATGCTTGGCGTAGAAGTCGCGCGCCTTGTGGTTGAACACATTGGCCAGGTAGCTGAGCGTGTCTTCGGGGTAAGGCACAGGCGGCTCGACCGCAGGCGTGCGCTGGGGCCGGATATAGGCCGCCGCACGCGCCGCTTCCAGCGCGTTGATGGCATCGCGGCGCAAGGTATTGACCGCCGATGCCGGCACGAACCAGGGCTGGGCGATGGCCAGTGAAATGTCGTTGGCCGAGAAGATGGTGGCGCCCAGCTTGCCCAGGTTCTCGCGCAGGCTGGTTTCGGACTTCTCGGCGTTCTGCGGCGCCTGCCTGTCGCAGACCACGCTGGCTTCGCCCACGTTGCCGTTTTCATCGGTCACGCTCAAGCGCAGGCCATCAGGTGTGTCGCTCAAGCTCATCCACACGCCAATGCGGCGTTCGGCGGACTTTTTCGCCAGCGCGTTTTCCCACGAGCGGTCGCCATTGCGGTTCACGGCCACGCCGGGCTTGAGGTCCTTGAGCGCGGCCATGTCCTCGTTGGGGTACACACGCCAGAGTCGCTCCGACTTGCCCACCGGCTCGGCCACGTTGACCTTCATGCCGATGATGTCGCGCGTCAGCGTCTGGTAGTTGATGCCATCACCATTGGCCATGCCCGTTGGCTGCTGTTCGGCATTCAGTGCGATGTCAAACCACTTGTCACCCACCTTGGCCACTTCACCCAGCGGCAGGCCCAGGAACTTCGGCGATTCGAAGGCACCGATGTCTTCCTTGCGCCCGTTGACGAAGTAGTCCGTGCTACCGCGATTGAAGTTGCGATCGGGATCCGGCTGGAAGTAGAAGGTGCAGTCACCTGACGATGCCGGCTGCAGCTCGGGGCGAGCCTCCAGGATCTCGTCCAGCAGGAGCCGATAGTGGGCGGTGATGTTCTTCACATAGCCCATGTCCTTGTAGCGGCCCTCGATCTTGAACGAGCTCACGCCCGCATCGATCAAGGCATTGAGGTTGGCGCTCTGGTCGTTGTCCTTCATCGAGAGCACGTGCTGCTCGAAGGCCACGACCTGGCCGGCACCGTCCATCACGTTGTAGGGCAGGCGGCAGGCCTGCGAACAATCACCCCGGTTGGCGCTGCGGCCCGTGTGCGCATGGCTGATGAAGCACTGGCCGCTGTAGGCCACGCACAGCGCGCCGTGGATGAAGAACTCGATGGCGCAATGCGTGTTGGCCGAGATGTCACGGATCTGCTTGAGCGTGAGCTCGCGCGCCAGCACGATCTGGCTGAAACCCGCGTCCTGCAGGAACTTGGCCTTCTCGACCGTGCGGATGTCGGTTTGCGTGCTGGCGTGCAGCTGGATGGGGGGCAGATCCAGCTCCAGGATGCCCATGTCCTGCACGATGAGCGCGTCCACCCCGGCGTCATACAGCTGCCAGATCAGCTTGCGCGCGGGCTCCAGTTCGTCGTCGCGCAAGATGGTGTTGAGCGTGGTGAAGATCTTGCTGTTGTAGCGGTGCGCGTGCTGCACCAACCGGGCAATGTCGGACACCTCGTTGCTGGCGTTGCTGCGTGCGCCAAACGAAGGCCCGCCGATGTAGACCGCATCCGCCCCGTGGTTGATGGCCTCGATGCCGATCTCGACGGTTCGGGCAGGGGCAAGCAGTTCAATTTCGTGGCGGGCGAGGGACATGGGACGACGGTCGAAAGCGCAAACCGCCGATACTATCGCCATGCGCTCCGGAAAAGGCAAAACCCCACGGATAACACCCCAAGTAGACGCCCAAAATGGCACGGGCGGCGGAGCGCAGGGCGCCCCAGGCAAAGCGCATCATGCGCCCCATTCGCCCAGTTCGCCCCATGCACGCTACGACCGCCTCGACGCCCTGCGCGGTTTCGCGCTGATCTGGATGGCGTGTTTCCACTTCTGCTTCGACCTCAGCAACTACCGCCTGCTGGACGCCAATTTCTACACCGATGCGCTGTGGACCAACCAGCGCACCTGCATCCTGTCGCTGTTCCTGCTGTGCGCCGGGGCGGGGCAGGCCGTGGCGACCAGCCAGGGGCAGAGCTGGGCCCGGTTCTGGCGCCGCTGGGCCCAGATCGTGGGCTGCGCTGCCCTGGTCAGCCTGGGCAGCTGGTTCATGTTCCCCAACAGCTTCATCTACTTTGGCGTGCTGCACGGCATGGCCGTGATGCTGATCATCGCGCGGCTCATGGCGCCACTGGGCAACTGGCTGTGGCCGCTGGGTGTGCTGGCGGTGAGCCTGCCCCAGTTCGTGTCCCACCCCTTCTTTGACGGCCGCCTGACGAACTGGGTGGGCCTGGTCACGCACAAGCCCATCACGGAAGACTACGTGCCGCTGCTGCCATGGATCGGGGTGATGTGGTGGGGGCTGGCCGGTACGCAATGGCTGCTGCGGCATCGTGCTCATTGGCTAGCATGGGCCACAGATGCACATGCGGGTGAACCCGCAGTTTCAGGCGACAATGCCGGGCCGGCGCGTGTGCGGCAGGGCGTCCGCAAGGGCCTGGCCACGCTGGGCCGCTGGAGCCTGACTTTTTACATGGTGCATCAACCTGTGCTGATCGGCGGCCTGCTGGCGTGGATGGCGCTGACCGGCCGCCCGGTGCCGTGAGCCCCGCTGATTCGCGCTCGATGCAGCCAGATCCCGTTTCTTCCGCCTTATCGACCTGATTGAACCCGACTGCCATGACCCAAGACGAACTCAAGACCCTGGTGGGCCGCGCGGCCCTTGACTACGTGCAAGCTGGCAGCATCGTTGGCGTAGGCACAGGCTCGACGGTCGACAAGTTCATTGATGCCCTGGGCGAGGCCGTGAAGGCCGATCCGGCCCGCGTCGCCGGCGCCGTGTCCAGCTCGGTTCGCAGCACGGAGCGCCTGCAAGCGCTGGGCATCAAGGTGCTGCCCTCCGAGTCCGTGACCGCGCTGGGCGTCTACATCGACGGTGCCGATGAAATCGACCACCAGGGCAACATGATCAAGGGCGGCGGCGCGGCCCTGACCCGTGAAAAGATCGTGGCCGACCTGGCCGAGAAGTTCGTCTGCATTGCCGATGAGTCCAAGCTGGTGGACGTGCTGGGCAAGTTCCCGCTGCCCGTCGAGGTGATCCCCATGGCTGCTGCGCAGGTGATCCGTGCGTTCGCCAAGCTCGGCGGTACCGGCAAGGTTCGCGAAGGCGTGACCACCGACAACGGCAATGTGATCGTAGACGTGACCGGCCTTCAGATCACCCAGCCCGCACAGTTCGAGTCGGACATCAACCAGTGGCCTGGTGTGGTGACGGTTGGCGTGTTCGCCCGCAACAAGGCTTCGGTGTGCCTGCTGGGCACCTCACAAGGCGTCAAGACGCTGAGCTTCTGATTCGGTTTGCTTGGGCGGAGGGGCTTTCGGCCTCGCACCGCCCCCCCGGCCTGATCGCGGCCACTCAAGCTATCAGCGGCCACGCACGCTTTACTCGAGCGCGTTCAGATACGCCGACACGCCCGCGCCCGCAGCCTTGCCCGAGGCCATGCTGGCCGTCAGCAGATAGCCGCCGGTGGGCGCTTCCCAGTCCAGCATTTCGCCGCAGCAGAACACGCCCGGCCGGGCCTTGAGCATGCTGCGGGCGTCCAGCGATTCGAAGGTCACGCCGCCCGCCGTGCTGATGGCCTCGTCCACAGGTCGGGGGCGTGCCAAGGTGATCGGCAGTGCCTTGATCTTGCCAGCCAGCGCTTGTGCGTCATTCAACTCGGCCGGCGTCAGGCACTCGTGCAGCAGGGCCATCTTGATGCCCTGGATGCCCAGCCGGCTCTTGAGGTGGGTGGACAAGCTGCGTGGGCCGCGCGGCCTGGCGGTTTCCGCCTGCACCTGAGCCAAGGTGTGCTGCGGCAGCAGATCAAGGTGGATGGTGGCCTGGCCCGTGCGCTCGATTTCGTCGCGGATGCGTGCCGAGAAGGCATAGATCAGGCTGCCTTCCACGCCGGTATCGGTCAGGACGAACTCGCCTTGCTGGTAGTGGATTTGCCCATCTTGCCCGACGAAGGACACGGCCACGGGCTTGATCGGCTGGCCCGCAAAGCGCTGGCGCAGGTGATCGCTCCAGCCCGATCGATCCGGCCCGGTAGGCTGCACATCAAAGCCGCAGTTGGCCGGGCGCAGCGGCGCCACGCTGGCCCCGGCGGCTTCCAGCGGCGCAACCCAGGCGCCATCGGAGCCCAGCCGAGCCCAACTGGCGCCACCAAGCGCCAGCACGGTGGCATCAGCGCTCACCAGCACCTCGCCTTGCGGCGCGTTGAAGCGCAATTCGCCGGTATCGGCCCAACCCGCCCAGCGGTGGCGCATGTGAAAGCGCACGCCGGCCTGGCGCAAACGGTGCAGCCAGGCACGCAACAGCGGCGCGGCTTTCATGTCCGTCGGGAAGACACGGCCAGACGTGCCCACGAAGGTGTCGATGCCCAACCCCTTTGCCCAGGCACGCAGATCATCTGGCGTGAACTGGTGAATCTGCGGCGCCAGATCGGCCTGCCGGCTGCCAAAGCGTGTCAGGAAAGCAGGCAGCGGTTCGGAGTGCGTGAGGTTCAGGCCGCCTCGCCCCGCCAGCAGGAACTTGCGCCCCACCGAAGGCATGGCGTCGAACAGGTCCACGCTCACGCCCTGCCGGGACAGCACTTCTGCCGCCATCAGGCCCGCCGGCCCGCCACCCACGATCGCCACGCGCGGGCCGGTTGACGCGCGTTCGGGCGTCTTGTCTTGCAGAGAATCAGTCAAAGTCAGAAGCGGATACCGGCGGGCGAAGAGCCCGCAGGCGGTGCAGGCGAGTCAGCAGGCGCCGGCGCCGCGTTGCGGTTGGAGGCGGGCGATGCAGGCTTGCTTTCGGCAGGTGGCGCCAAAGGGGTCGCATCCGGCCAACGGTAGTTCAAGGGCAGGGCGGACTTGGCCGGATACCCTGCCGCATCGATGTAGCTGGCCCACTCGGTCTGGCTGTAGCCCAGCAGCTGCTTCTGGCCGATGCGGGCAGTCGGCAACTGGTCGGTGGCCTCCTGCTTGGTATAGGCCTTGACGTCATCCGGGGTTGAAACGGTTTTCTCGACGAAAGGCACACCGCGCTCTTTCAGGAACTGGCGTGCTGCATCGCAGGAAGCGCACTTGGGCCCGGTGAACAGGCTGACCGGGTAGCGGCTCACCACGCGCTGCAACTCGTAGGGCAAGCCCTCCGTGGATGCGGTGGCACCATTGGTTTGAATGGTTTGCGCAGGGCGGTCACTGGGCGGGCGATCGGTATAGGTGATCCGGCCGTCGGGGCCCACCACCTTGTAGAGCGCCCACGCGGACGAGCCGGACATCAAAGCCAGGACAGCCAACAACGACGACAGTACAGCACGATGCATATTCTTCAAACCCTGTAGATCAGCTCATGCCCTGGTGGCGCAACAAGGCGTCGATCCGGGGCTCGCGGCCACGGAAGGCCTTGAAGTTCTCCATGGCCGAGCGGCTGCCGCCCGCCTCCAGAATGGCCTCGCGGTAGCGACGGCCCACCTCGGGGTTGAGCACGCCGGTTGCCGGTGTGGCAGCCTCTTCAAAAGCGGCATAAGCATCTGCCGAGAGTACCTCAGCCCACTTGTAGCTGTAGTAGCCCGCAGCGTATCCGCCTGCAAAGATGTGTGAAAAGCTGTGCTGGAAGCGATTAAACGCGGGGGGGATGTTGACCGCCACTTCCTGACGAACCTCGTCAATGACCGACTGCACATTGGCTTCGCGGCCCGGTTCGGCGTGCAGGCGCATGTCGAACAGCGAGAACTCGATCTGGCGCAGGGTCTGCATGCCGCTCTGGAAGTTCTTGGCGGCGATCATCTTGTCGAACAGCTCGCGGGGCAGGTGCGCACCGGTATCCACATGGCTGGTGAGCTTCTGGACCACGTCCCACTCCCAACAAAAGTTCTCCATGAACTGGCTGGGCAACTCGACGGCATCCCACTCAACACCGCTGATGCCGGACACGCCCAGGTCTTCAACCTGGGTCAGCATGTGGTGCAGACCGTGGCCGAACTCGTGGAACAGGGTGGTGACGTCGTCGTGCGTCAGCAGGGCAGGCTTGTCGCCCACACCCTTGGCAAAGTTGCACACCAGATGGGCCACGGGGGTCTGGGTGGCGCCGTTGTCAGGACGCTTCCAGCGGCCACGCACATCGTCCATCCAGGCGCCAGGGCGCTTGCCGGTGCGGGCATAGGGGTCGAGGTAGAACTGGCCGACCAGCTTGCCAGCGCGCTCGATGCGGAAGAAGCGCACCGATTCGTGCCAGACGGGGGCCGTATCAGGCAGGATCTTCACGTCGAACAAGGATTCGATCAGGCCAAACAGGCCCTTGAGCACGGTCGGCTCGGTGAAGTACTGTTTGACTTCCTGATCGCTGAAGGCATAGCGTGCTTCCTTGAGCTTCTCGCTCACGAAGGCCACGTCCCAGGCTTGCAGGTCATCGATGCCGCATTCGGTCCTGGCGAACTCACGCAGCTCGGCCATGTCCTTCTCGGCGAAGGGGCGGGCACGCTTGGCCAGGTCACGCAGGAAGTCCATCACCTGCTGCGGGCTGTTGGCCATCTTGGGCACCAGCGAGACCTCGGCAAAGGTCTTGTAGCCCAGCAGCTGCGCCTCTTCCTGGCGCAGGGCCACGATCTCGGTCATCAGGGGCGTGTTGTCACGCTCCGATGGGCCGAACTCGCTGGCACGCGTGCTGTAGGCACGGTACATGGTTTCGCGCAGGTGGCGGTTGTTCGCGTACTGCATGACGGGCAGGTAGACCGGCATGTGCAGGGTCAGCTTGTGGCCCTCTTTGGACTCGCCCTCGGCCATCGCCTTGGTGGCCTGGATGATGTCATCGGGCACGCCGTCGAGCTCTTCCGTGCGGACGTAATGCGCGTAGGCATCGGTTTCGTCCATCACGTGCTCGGAGAAGGCTTGCGAACGCGCCGCCTGCAGCTCCTGGATTTCGGCAAAACGTACCTTGGCCTGGCCTTGCAGCTCGGCGCCACCCAGCACGAAGGCGCGCAGGGCGTTGTCCAGCGCGCGCTGGCGGGCAGGGCTCAGGCGCAGTTCAGGATCGACGGTCTTTTGCGCTTCGTTGAGGGCCTTGTACTTGGCATACAGGCGTTCATCGGCACCCAGGCGCGTGTAGAACTCGGTGATGCGCGGCAGGTTGTCGTTGAAGGCGGCGCGCAGCTCGGGCGTGTCCGCCACGGCGTTGAGGTGGCCCACGGCGCCCCAGGCTCGGCCCAGGCGCTCGGTGCTCACGTCCAGCAAGAGGGACAGCGCATCGTAGTCAGCAGGGACATCGGGGCCGACCACCTTGGCCAGCGCGGCTTCGGCATCCGCCAGCAGGGTGTCCAGTGCAGGGGTGACATGCTCCGGCTTGATCTGGTCAAACAGGGGCAGGCCGGTGGTGTCTAGCAATGGGTTGGTGCTCATGGTGTCCTGTTGGCGGTGACGATGCGTGTGAACCTCGGATACTCAGGTGGGGCCCTCAGCCACGGACGGCGGCAACGCGCTCCGCCGCTTCCATGGTGTTGACCAACAACATGGTAATCGTCATCGGGCCCACACCGCCGGGCACAGGGGTAATCCAGCCCGCCACTTCCTTCACGCCAGCGAAGTCCACGTCTCCGCAGAGCTTGCCTTCTTCGTCTCGGTTCATGCCCACGTCGATCACCACGGCGCCGGGCTTGACCATGTCGGCCGTCAGCACATTGCGCTTGCCCACGGCGGCCACCACGATGTCGGCCTGACGGGTCATGGCGCCCAGATCGGCGGTACCGCTGTGGGTGATGGTGACGGTGGCGTTGGCCGCCAGCAGCATCATGGCCATGGGCTTGCCGACGATGTTGGAGCGGCCGATCACCACGGCGTGCTTGCCGCGCAGGTCCTTCATGCCGATGGATTCGAGCATCTTCATGCAGCCGTAGGGCGTGCAAGCCTTGAAGCCTTGCTCACCCACCATCAACGCACCGGCGCTGGCCACATGGAAGCCGTCCACGTCCTTGGCGGGCGAAATGGCTTCGATGACCTTGTGGTCGTCGATGTGCTTGGGCAGGGGCAGTTGCACCAGGATGCCGTGGATGGACGGGTCGTTGTTGAGCGCCTCGACCCGCGCCAGCAATTCGGCTTCGGTCATGGTGGCCTCGTACTTTTCCAGCACGGAGTTCAGGCCGGCGTCTTCACAGGCCTTGACCTTGTTGCGCACGTACACCTGGCTCGCGGGGTTGTCACCCACAAGGATGACGGCCAGACCGGGTTTGACACCTTGGGCAGTCAGTTTCGCGGCGCGGGCGGCGACTTCACCGCGGAGTTGTTTGGACAGGGCGTTGCCGTCGATGAGTTGGGCTGTCATGGGCTGCTCCGAAGGAATGCTGGAAAGGCGAAAAAATCAATAGAAAAAGGCCGCCACGGTGGGGTGAGGCGGCCTTCTGGAGGTCCGGCGGACGATTCGGTGTGGGCAGCCCCGGGGCCACCCACCGCTCGTCACTTGGTCTGGGCGGCACCAGGTGCGTTGGCACCCAGGGCAATCTTGAGCAAGTCGGCCACGGTGTTGGCGTTGAGCTTTTCCATCACGTTGGCTCGGTGGGCTTCCACGGTCTTGATGCTGATGCCCAGATCGTCGGCGATCTGCTTGTTCAGGCGACCGGCGACGATGCGCTCCAGCACCTGGGCCTCACGCGTGGTCAGGCGCGACAGCAGGGCCTCGCGGCTGGCAGCTTCCTGAGACTGCGAGAAGGCGGTGCGGGCCTGTTCGAGCATGCGCTCCACCAGGGCCACCAGGGCGTCTTCCTTGAAGGGCTTCTCGATGAAGTCCATGGCACCCTTTTTCATGGTGTTCACAGCCATGGGCACGTCGCCGTGGCCGGTGATGAACACGATGGGCAGGGGGGACTTGCGCTCCAGCAGCTTGTCCTGCAGCTCCAGACCGCTCATGCCATCCATGCGGATGTCGGCGATCAGGCAAGCGACTTCACGGGGGTCGAAACGGGCCAGGAAGGATTCGGCGGAATCGAAGCAACGGACACGGTAGTCCTTGCCTTCCAGCAGCCACTGCAACGAGTCGCGAACGGCCTCGTCGTCATCAACCACATACACAGTGCCTTTTTTGGGGATCAAGCTCATGGGTTATCGGCAAGTAAGTCGTTGGAAGGGGGCGTGACGGTATCTGCGAAATCCGTGGCACTCCCACTGTCAATCGGCAGGGTGAACGTGAAACGACAACCTACCACCATGTCCTCATTGTAGATGTTCTCGGCCTTGATACGGCCATGATGTGACTCAATGATGGATCTGCACAGACTAAGGCCTATCCCCAGGCCCTCGGCCTTGGTGGAGTGGAAGGCCTCGAACAGCCGCGCCAGCATCTCTTCTTTCATGCCGGGGCCGCCGTCGCTGACCGAGAACTCCACCACCGGCCCCTGTTCTTCGGTTTTGCGCTGGGCGACGCGCAGATCGATGATCCGACGCGACTGTGGCATCTGCGCCGAATCGATGGCTTCTGCCGCATTTTTCAGCAGGTTCAGCAGCACCTGCTCGATCAGGATCGGGTCCGCCATGAGGACGGGCAGGCGGTTGGCGACCGTGGTGTTGAGCGTCACCCGGCGGCGTTTCATCTCGAACACGGCCAATTCGAGCACGGCGTCGGTGATGTCGCGCACCTTGGCGGGCTGGCGTTGCGGCTCGCTGCGTTTCACGAACTGGCGGATGCGGTGGATGATCTGGCCAGCCCGTTGCGCCTGGCGGGAGGTCTTTTCCAACGCACCGACGAGCTGCTCGGTGTCGATGCTGCCGGACTGCACCCGGCTGATCATGCCGCTGCAGTAGTTGGAGATGGCCGCCAGTGGCTGGTTGAGCTCGTGGGCCACGGTCGAGGCCATCTCGCCCATGGTGATCAGGCGGCTGGTGAACTGCGACTTTTCGGCCTGGCGGGCGGCGGCCTCTTCGGCGTGCTTGCGGGCGGTGATGTCGGTGGCGATCAGCATCTGAGCCAGGTGGCCGTCGGTCCACTGCACGTAGCGGGCGCGCACGTCGAACCATTTCTGGACGCCGTCCATGAAGACTTCGCGGGTGTCGCTGCCAGCATTGGTCAGGGCCTGGGTGGGCAGGCCGCCGAAGTGGTCCACGGACTCGTCGCCGTCCAGCACCTCGTCGGGCATGATTTCGCCGCCGGTGAGTTGCGCGTGGGCGTCCGGGTTGGCGCCGAACCACAGGCGGTAGGAGCGGTTGGCAAACAGCAACTCGCCGCGCTGAACGGACACCACGGACACGGCCGCATCCAGCCCTTCCAGCACGGTGGTGAAACGCTCGTGGGCCGCGGTGAGCTGGTCGCGCACGCGCTTGGCTTCGGTGATGTTGGTCACCGAGGTCATCCAGCCGGTCTGGTCGCCCTGGGCGTCGATCAGGGGCGACACGTACATGCGGGCGTCAAACTGGCTGCCGTCGCGGCGCTGCATCACCACCTCGATGCCGCCCATGGGGCTGCGGCCGAGCAGTTCCTGCTGGAACATGCGGTTGAACTCGTCGAGCCGGTCCTTGGGCCAGTAGGGGTAGGGCGGCACACAGCCGATCAGCTCTTCTTCCGAGAAGCCGGTCATGGCGCAGAAAGCCGGGTTCACGTAGGTGATGCGGCCTTCCAGGTCGATGGTGCGCATGCCAGTGAGCATGGAGTTCTCCATCGCCCGGCGGAAATTGGTTTCCTGCACCAGCGTCTTCTGGATCTGGGAGCGCCGGCGCATGTGGCGCAAGGTGCCCATCAGTGTCCAGACCGTGAGTGCGGACAAGGCCACCACCATCCAGAACAGGGTGTTGCCGATCAGGTTGGACGAGGTCTTGAAACCCATGCCGCGCAACATCAGCCCGTTGCCCACCGGGGTGACGATGACGTCATACATGAAGGTGGGCCTGGCCGAGTTGCTGCTTTCGCCCCCCACCGTGCTGGTCAGCATCTCGCCATCCGCCTGGATCAGGCCCATGGCGTGCCGCGCGGCCACCTCGCGCGGGACGAGGTAGCGCATCAGTGATTCGAGCGAGTACTCGGTCACCACCGTGCCGATGAAGCCGCTGCGGTCGATCAGCGGGATGTGGACCTGGATGACCTTGCCGCCCATCTGGTTGGCGTAAGGTTTGGAATAGATCGGCTGGTTGCGTTCACGGGCCAGTCGGAAGGCGCTTTGCTGCTCCTTGCTGACGTGCAATGGGTCGTATTGCTCGGGCCGCGTCCCCAGAGGGTCCAGGTCCATGGCCTGGCCAGGGTCCAGCGGCAGGCTCAGGGTGGTGCGTGCGGCCTTGACGCTTTCGTCGGCCTGCACCCACGAGACGCTGATGACCTCGGGGCGCGCGCGCACGAAATCGCCCGCCTGGCGCATGAACTGCTCGGGCGAGACGGCCTTGATGCTGATTTCGCGCCCCAGCCGAAGCAATTGCTCCTGGTTTTCAATCAGGCGCAGGCGAATTTGTTGCTGAACCACCTCAGTGTCGCGTTTGACCGACTCCTGCTCGCGCTCCAGTTCCTCATTCCGCAAATACCAGAACGCGGCAATGATCGCCGCCAGAAACAGCAGCACGGAAACCAGCGGCCCCAGGGTCGCATACCGGTCTTGCTGAGAGGGAGACTGCTTGCGCCACCAGCGCCAGAACAAACGGTTGGTCTGGCCGGGGTTTGCCATGGGCAAGGTCGCCGGGTTGTTGGTGGATGCAGAAAATGCCATGACGGAATTATCGGTGTGGGCTTCCACAATTTGAGAGCGGCCCGCAAATCGTATATTTTGTGCACCGCGCCATGCGTTGCTTCGATCGCACGTTTGGCAGTGTGTCCAGGTTTGCGGCGTTTATCCACGTTCGCAGACTCTTGGCTTATGTCCATACTGTGAAATAAGCCTCACCAACCGGAGACTGAACCCATGTCTGCACTTGATCCAATTCCGTCCGCATCCATGGACATGGATCCCCAAGAGACCCGCGAATGGCTGGATGCCTTGAGCGGCGTGATCGAAACCGAGGGCCGAGCCCGCGCGCACGATCTGCTGGAAACACTGTTGGACCACGCCCGTCAGGCCGGCATCGACATGCCGTTTTCGGCGACCACGGCCTACGTGAACACCATTGCCGTGGAAGACGAGGCCCATTGCCCGGGCAACCTGGAGATGGAAGAGCGCCTGCGCGCCTTCATGCGCTGGAACGCCATGGCCATGGTGGTGCGTGCCAACCGCCACAACCCCGCCGACGGCGGCGACCTGGGCGGGCACATCTCCTCGTTTGCCTCGCTGGCGACCATGCTGGGCTGCGGCTTCAACCACTTCTGGCACGCTGACACGCCGGATCACGGCGGCGACCTGCTGTACGTGCAGGGGCATTCGGCACCCGGCATTTATGCGCGCGCCTTCATGGAAGGGCGCATTTCCGAGGAGCAGTTGCTCAACTTCCGGCAGGAGGTGGGTGGCAAGGGGCTGTCGAGCTACCCGCACCCCAAGCTGATGCCCGAGTTCTGGCAGTTCCCGACCGTGTCCATGGGCCTGGGGCCCATCATGGCGATCTACCAGGCCCGCTTCCTGAAATACCTGCATGCCCGCGGCATTGCCGATACGTCCAAACGCAAGGTCTGGGTGTTCTGCGGCGACGGCGAGATGGACGAACCCGAATCGCTGGGCGCCATCGGCCTGGCCGCGCGCGAAAAACTCGACAACCTGATCTTCGTCGTCAACTGCAACCTGCAGCGTCTGGACGGCCCGGTGCGAGGCAACGGCAAGATCGTGCAGGAGCTGGAGGGCGAATTCCGTGGCTCGGGCTGGAACGTCATCAAGCTCTTGTGGGGCTCGTACTGGGACCCGCTGCTGGCGCGCGACAAGGACGGCACGCTGCGCCGCATCATGATGGAGATGGTCGACGGCGACTACCAGGCGTGCAAGGCCAACGACGGCGCCTTTGTTCGCCAGCACTTCTTCGGGCGTGACCCCAAGACCCTGGAAATGGTGGCGCGCCTGTCGGACGACGACATCTGGCGCCTCAACCGTGGTGGCCATGATCCGCAAAAGGTGTACGCGGCCTACCACGCGGCGGTGAACCACACCGGCCAGCCCTCCGTGCTGCTGATCAAGACCGTCAAGGGCTTTGGCATGGGCAAGAGCGGTGAAGGCAAGAACACCGCGCACCAGACCAAGAAGCTCACGGATGAAGACATCAAGGTCTTCCGTGACCGCTTCAACATCCCCGTGACCGACGAGGATCTGCCCAAGCTGCCTTTCATCAAGCCGGCCGAAAACACGCCGGAGATGCAGTACCTGCATGCCCGCCGGCAAGCCCTGGGTGGCTACCTGCCCAAGCGCCGCACGAAGGCTGAAGAGTCGCTGCAGGTGCCCGAGTTGTCGGCCTTCCAGAGCATCCTGGAACCCACAGCCGAAGGCCGCGAGATTTCAACCACGCAGGCCTTCGTGCGTTGCCTGACACCGCTGCTGCGCGACCCGGCGCTGGGGCCCCGCGTGGTGCCCATCCTGGTGGACGAAGCCCGCACCTTCGGCATGGAGGGCTTGTTCCGCCAGATCGGCATCTATGCGCCTGAGGGCCAGAAGTACACGCCGGTCGACCGCGATCAGGTCATGTACTACCGCGAAGACAAGGCTGGCCAGATCCTGCAGGAAGGCATCAACGAAGCGGGCGGCATGTGCTCGTGGATTGCCGCGGCCACGTCGTACTCGACGAACAACCGCGTGATGATCCCGTTCTACGTGTATTACTCGATGTTCGGCCTGCAGCGCGTGGGCGACCTGGCCTGGGCGGCTGGCGACATGCAGGCACGCGGCTTCCTGCTGGGCGGCACCTCGGGGCGCACGACGCTCAATGGCGAGGGCCTGCAGCACGAAGACGGTCACAGCCAGCTGGTGGCCGGCACCATCCCCAACTGCATGAGCTATGACCCCAGCTTCGCGCATGAAGTGGCGGTCATCATCCAGGACGGCCTCAAGCGCATGGTCGAGAAGCAGGAGAACGTCTTCTACTACCTGACGCTGCTCAACGAGAACTATGCGCAACCCGGCCTGAAGAGCGGCACCGAAGCCGAAATCGTCCAGGGCATGTACCTGCTGCAGGAAGCGGATGCGAAGCACAAGCTGAGCGTCAACCTGCTAGGTGCAGGCTCGATCCTGCGGGAATCCATGGCGGCCAAGGAGTTGCTGGAAGCCGAGTGGGGCGTGGGCGCCAATGTGTGGAGCTGCCCCAGCTTCAACCTGCTGGCCCGAGAAGGCCTGGACGCCGAGCGCCACAACCTGCTGCACCCCACCGAGACGCCTCGCGTGCCTTTCGTGACAGCGCAACTGAACCGCACGGCTGGCCCCGTGGTGGCTTCGACCGACTATGTGAAGGCCCTGCCTGAGCAGATCCGCGCCTTCATCCCCAAGGGCCGTTCGTACAGGGTGCTGGGCACCGATGGCTTCGGGCGCAGTGATTTCCGCTACCGCCTGCGCGAGCACTTCGAGATCAACCGCCATTACATCGTGGTGGCAGCGCTCAAGGGCCTGGCTGATGACGGGCAGTTGCCACTGGCCAAGGTGGCCGAGGCGATTGCCAAGTACGGCATCGACACCAACAAGATCAACCCGCTGTACGCCTGAGGCAGGAAGGTAGACATCTCATGGCTGTGATTGAACTGACCGTACCCGATATCGGGGACGTGAAAGATGCTGCGGTGATCGAGTTGCTCGTCAAACCGGGCGACACCATCAAACCTGAACAAAGCCTGATCACGATTGAATCGGACAAGGCTTCCATGGAAGTGCCCAGCGCCGTAGGCGGTGTGCTCAAGGAGCTGCGCGTCAAGCTGGGCGACAAAGTGAGCCAGGGCTCGCTGGTGGCCTTGCTGGAAACGGCGGAGGGTGCCTCTGCGGCACCGGCGTCGGCACCTGCTGCCGCGCCCGCGCCAACACCAGCGCCCGCGGCTGCCCCCGTTCCTGCAGCGGCCCCGATCGCCGCTGCATCTATGGCCGCGGCGGCTTCCCACGAGCGCACGCCGCCCACAGCGGCCTTGGCCGACCTGGAGGTGCCCGTGCTGGGTGCGGTCTCCCACGCATCGCCCTCGGTGCGCCGGTTCGCGCGTGAGCTCGGCGTGGTCCTGAGCAAGGTGCCCGGCACAGGCCCCAAAGGCCGCATCACCCATGTCGACGTGCAGAACTTCGTCAAGGGCGTGATGGTGCGTGCGGATCAAACGCAAGCTGGCGCCACGGGCGCTGGTGTTGGCTCTGCCGACCTGGGTGGCATGACCTTGCTGCCCTGGCCTTCAGTGGACTTCACCAAGTTCGGCCCGATCGAGCGCCAGCCGCTGTCGCGCATCAAGAAGATCTCGGGCGCCAATCTGCACCGCAACTGGGTGCGCATCCCCCACGTCACCAACAACGACGAGGCCGACATCACCGAGCTGGAAGCCTTGCGCGTCAAGCTCAATGAAGAGCATGCCAAGGCCGGCACCAAGTTCACCTTGCTGGCCTTCCTGCTCAAGGCCTGTGCGGTGGCGCTCAAGAAGTTCCCGCAGTTCAATGCTTCGCTGGATGGCGATGATCTGGTGCTCAAGCAGTACGTGCACATCGGCTTTGCCGCGGATACCCCCAATGGCCTGGTGGTACCCGTGATCCGGGACGTTGATCAAAAGAGCTTGAGCCAGCTCGCGCTGGAGACCGCTGCGCTGGCCGCCAAGGCCCGCGAGGGCAAGCTGTCACCTGTCGAGATGCAGGGTGGCTGCTTCTCCATTTCGTCCCTGGGCGGGTTTGGCGGGACCACGTTCACGCCCATCATCAACGCGCCGGAAGTGGCCATTCTGGGCGTGTGCCGCTCGGCGATGAAGCCCGTGTGGAATGGCAAGGAATTCGTACCAAGACTGATCCTGCCGTTGAGCCTGAGCTACGACCACCGCGTCATCGACGGCGCATCGGCGGCGAAGTTCAACACCTACCTGGCCAGCCTGCTGGCCGACTTCCGCCGCGCGCTGGTGTGAGCAAGGGAACCATCACATGGCATTGATCAACATTCCCGTTCCCGACATCGGGGACATCGCGGACGCGGCTGTCATCGAAATCCTGGTCAAACCGGGGCAGGCGATCACGGCCGAGCAAAGCCTCATCACGCTGGAGTCGGACAAGGCTTCCATGGAAGTGCCCTCGCCGCAAGCCGGCGTGGTGGGCGAGATCAAGGTGAAGATCGGCGACCGGGTGGGGCAGGGGCAGGTCATCCTGACCCTGGACGTGGCTGGGGCCGATGCCGGCGCATCAGCGGCACCTGCTGCACCTGCACCCGCTGCCGCGCCTGCGTCGTCGGCCAGTAGCGCGCCCTCATCGTCAAGCGGTGCGGCCTCCGCAGCAGCTTCGGCTGCCAACGCTGCTGCACCATTGGCGGCTGCGCCCGTCGCGGCGGCGGTCAACGCGCCCGCTGACACCGATTGCGACGTGCTCGTGCTCGGCGGTGGCCCCGGTGGCTACAGCGCTGCCTTCCGTGCGGCCGATCTGGGCCTCAAGGTGATCCTGGTCGAGCGCTACGCCGAATTGGGCGGCGTGTGCCTGAACGTGGGCTGCATCCCCTCGAAGGCTTTGCTGCATGTGGCCGCTGTCATGGACGAGGTCAAGCACTTCGATGCATTGGGCGTGAGCTTTGCCGCGCCCACGCTGGATCTGGACAAACTGCGCGCGCACAAGAGTGGCGTCACGCGCAAGCTCACCACTGGCCTGGCCGGCATGGCCAAGGCCCGCAAGGTCGAGATCGTGCGCGGTTATGGCTCGCTGGTCGATGCCCACCACCTGCAGGTGGAGCTCACCAGCGGCAGCAGCCAGGACAAGACCGGCGAGCGCCGCAGCATCAGCTTCAAGCGCGCCATCATCGCGGCAGGCTCGCAGGCCGTGCGCCTGCCTTTCCTGCCTGATGACCCACGCGTGGTGGATTCAACCGGCGCCCTGACGCTGCCGGCCATCCCCAAGAAGATGCTGGTGATCGGCGGCGGCATCATCGGCCTGGAGATGGGTACGGTGTACTCGTCATTGGGTGCGCAAAGCGGCACGCGAATCGACGTGGTCGAAATGAGCGACACCCTCATGCCCGGCGCAGACCGCGATCTGGTCAACGTCTGGCAGAAGTTCAATGCCGGGCGCTTTGACCGCATCATGCTGGGCACCAAGACGGTGGCGGCGCAAGCCACGCCGGAGGGCATCCGCGTGAGCTTCGAGTCGGCCAAGCCCGGTGTCGATGCGCCTGCACCCGAGACCTATGACCTGGTGTTGCAAGCCGTCGGCCGCAGCCCCAATGGCCGCAAGATCGGTGCTGACAAGGCCGGACTGACGGTCAACGAGCGCGGCTTCATCCCCGTGGACGCACAGATGCGCAGCAATGTACCCAGCCTGTTTGCCATCGGCGACATCGTCGGGCAACCCATGCTGGCGCACAAGGCCGTGCATGAAGGGCATGTGGCCGCTGAAGTGATCGCCGGTGAGCTGCAAGGCAACCATGAGCTCGCCAGCGCCGCGTTTGACCCGCTGGTGATCCCCAGCGTGGCCTACACCGACCCCGAGATCGCCTGGGTGGGCCTCACCGAAGAGCAAGCCAAGGCGCAAGGCAAGGCCATCAAGAAGGGCCTGTTCCCTTGGGGCGCCTCCGGGCGGGCGTTGGCCAATGGCCGCGCAGAGGGCTTCACCAAGCTGCTGTTCGACGCCGAGACCGGCCGCATTGTGGGCGGTGGCATCGTGGGCACGCATGCGGGTGATCTCATCAGCGAGGTGGCCCTGGCCATCGAGATGGGCGCCGACGAGGTCGACATCGGCAAGACCATCCACCCGCACCCGACCCTGGGCGAAAGCGTGGGCCTGGCGGCCGAGGCCGCACACGGCTCATGCACCGACCTGATGCCGGTGCGCAAGCGCTGATCAAGGCGCGGCCATGGCCCCCAGGGCCGTGCGCCCGGGCTTGCTGGACGCAGGCCTGGGCACGATGCCCACACCTGTCTTGTACTGGTGCTCGACCCGCAGGTTCTCGGCAATGGCGCCTGGCGGCGTGAAGCTCGGCCCGGCGTCGGGCTGATTGAGCACGGGAGAGCCGGGCAGCGGCAGGCCATTTGCATCCAGCTTCGGGTTGCTGCCGGCCAGCATGATGGCGGCCTTTTTCTGTACATCGGCGGGGCTGCCTGGCTTGCTGGGATACCAGATCGGTGGCACATAGTTCGTGCCGACGAACTTCAAGGTGCCGGCCTGGCTCAGGAAGCGCCATTCGTTGTCCGACTGCTGCCAGAACACATTGGCTGCGGCCTCCACCGTGGCACCTTGCGGGGCCAGGCCATCTCGGCCGATCTGGAAGGCGACCACGTAAGGAAAGGCCTGAGGCTCGATGCGGCTGACAACCGTGTTGTGATAAAAAAACAGCACCCCGTTGCGACCACGCTCAACGGCATTGTCAAAGCCCCAGTGCACCATGTTGACAGCCATGCCAGCCGGAGCCTGACTGTCGTTGATGATGATGTTGCCGTAGACCCAGGCGTAAGGGTAGAGCGGGTCCACCCTGAGGATTTTGACGTCTTCTTCGCTTTCGACAAGATCCATGGCATGCCCACGGGCCAGGATCTTGTTGTAGCGGATCACGGTGCCGCTGCTGCGGTCTTTCAACGGGCCGCCGCCATAGGCCTGCCCGATGAAGTTGCCCTCGTACAGTGCGCGGCGCGCCTGAATGTACAGGTTGTGCTCGTAGTAGCTGCCGGGGTTGCCGTTGTAGTAGATCAGGTTGCCGCGGATGATGATGTTGGCGCTGTATTCGTCAGGGGCATCACCCTTGGTGTCGACGAAGATGCCCATGCTGTTGCCGGTGATCTCGCAGTTCTGCACCGTCAGGTTGTGAACGCGCAAGGCATAGATGGCCGCTGAGAAGTTCGCGTAGTTTTGAACCTTGCCTGCCTCGTTGAAAAAGCCTTTGCCGCCCCTCACACCCGTGAGCTTGAGGTTCTGGATGATGATGTGGCGCGGCGTGAAGGTTTCACTGGCGCCCTCAGGTGGCCGATGGATCAGGATGAGGCCGGCCCCTTCGGGGCTGCGGTTGAAATCGGCCATGCGGGCGTCGCGCGCGGTGACAGCCTGCTCGCCAGAGATCACGGGCCGAGCGCAGGTGTTGCTGGTCACGCCGTTGATGATGACGGGGGCGTCGGCGGTGCCTTGTGCACGCAGGCCGAACTTGGTGCGATAGGGCGCAGGGCGATAGTGGATGTTGACGACATCACCGGCTTGCAGGGCCAGCCAGGGCACATCCGTGAGTTCGGTCAAGGCCTGGCCCGGGCCCACGTCATAGGTGGCGTGGCGGCCAATCAGGCGTGGAGAACAGTGGTCTGGCGGCGAGGTCTGTGCGGGCGGGGGCCAACGCTCAGGCAAGGCTGCATGGTCATTCGCCGCTGCTACGCTGGCATGCAGGCCAACAAGGCAGGCAACCAAAACAGGCAGCCAGATGTGAAAAGACTTGAGAGAAGCCATGGCGGGTGCAGATCAGTGTCGGCAATGTAGCAGCTGCCCTGACCAGGCACGCCCGGCATGAGGCACTCAATGAAAATCGCGGCTGGTGGTGGCCAGGCTGCCCAGCAGGGGCGTGAGATCACGCAGGTAATGGGCAATCAGGTGGCGCACCTCGCCCTCACGTTGCCACACGCCGTAGACCGCCAGCAAGCGGGACTGCAGCAGGGCCTGCCTGAAGCGGTCACGCACGTGCGTCCAGACCACCACATTGACCGTGCCGGTTTCGTCCTCCAGCGTCACGAAGATCACGCCCGAGGCCGTGGCCGGTTGCTGCCGCACGGTGACGATGCCACAGGCACGCGCCAGCCGGCCGCCCGGGAAGTCGCGCATCTCCTGCGCGGTAGACAGCCGCTGTGCCGCCAACTGGGGGCGCAACAAAGCCAAGGGGTGGCGCCGAAGGGTCAACCCCAAGGAGGCATAGTCGAACACGATCTCCTCGCCTTCAGGGGCCTGCGGCAGGGTCAGCCAGTCTTCTTCGACCGGGGCCTCGCGCAAGAGCAGGGGGGCGCGGTGCAAGGCCGAAGCCTCCCAGACCTGCTGCCTGCGGTGCCCGGACAGGCTCATCAATGCATCGCCTGCGGCCAGGGCACGCATGTCGCCCTGATCGAGGTCCGCGCGGCGAGCCAGGTCATCCACGTCGGTGAAGAGCATCTGCTCGCGTGCCCGCACGATGCGCTCAGCCGCCTGACGGGACAAGCCCGCCACCAGGCGCAGGCCCAGGCGCACCACTGCTTGATCATCCCTTTTGATGAGCACCCGACGGTCTGCAGGGGCCTTGCGAGTCGTGCCAGTTGAGGTGGCAAGGCGAGCTTCCAGCGTGCAATCCCACTGGCTGTCCATCACATCGGGTGGGCGCACCTCCACGTCATGGCGGCGCGCATCCTGCACGAGCTGGCTGGGTGAATAAAAGCCCAGGGGTTGTGCGTTGAGCAAGCCGGCCAGAAACGCGGCAGGCTCGTGGCACTTGACCCAGGCGCTCGCATAAACCAGCAGGGCAAAGCTGGCCGCGTGCGACTCCGGGAAACCGTACTCACCAAAGCCCTGGATCTGATTGAAGATCTGCTCGGCAAAGGCCTGCTCGTACTTGTTTACCACCATGCCGTTGATGACCTTGTCCTTGAACTTGTGCACGCCACCTTTGCGCCGCCAGGCGGCCATGGAGCGGCGCAACTCATCGGCCTCACCCGGCGAGAAACCGGCGGCCAGCACCACGATCTGCATCACCTGCTCCTGGAAGATGGGGATGCCCAGGGTGCGCTTGAGTGCGGCCTCCAGGCCGTGCGGATAGGTGATGGCAGAAGGGTCACGCCGGTAGATCTCGCGCCGCTCCAGATAGGGGTGGACCATGCCGCCCTGGATCGGCCCCGGGCGCACCAGGGCCACCTCCACCACGAGGTCATAGAACTGCCGAGGCCGCAGGCGCGGCAGCATGCTCATCTGCGCGCGGCTTTCGATCTGGAAGACGCCGATGGTGTCAGCCTGGCAGATCATGTCGTAGGTGGCCTTGTCCTCCTTGGGAATGTCCTGCAGATCGAAGGCGTGACCGCGTTGCTGGCCGATGAAATCCAGGGCCTTGCGCAAGGCCGTGAGCATGCCCAGCGCCAGCACGTCCACCTTGAGCAGGCCCAGCGCATCCAGGTCGTCCTTGTCCCACTGGATGACGCTGCGATCGGGCATGCTGGCGTTCTCGATGGGCACCATGCGGCACAAGGCGCCCTTGGCGATGACGAAGCCACCGGTGTGCTGGCTGAGGTGGCGTGGGAAACCGATGAGCGTGCGTGACAGATCCTGCCATTGGCGCAGGCGAAGCTCGTTCGGGTCCAGCCCCAGCTCCTGCAAGCGCTCCGGCAGGAGGCCTTTGCCATCCCACCACTGGTGGTTGTTGGCGACTTGCTCGATCAAGCTCGCGTCAAAGCCCAAGGCCTTGCCCACATCGCGCAAGGCGCTGCGCGTGCGGTAGCTGATGACGGTGGCCGTCAATGCCGCACGATCCCGGCCATAACGCTGGTAGAGGTACTGGATGACCTCTTCTCGGCGCTCGTGCTCGAAGTCCACATCGATATCGGGCGGTTCGTTGCGCTCTTTGGAGATGAAGCGCTCGAACAAGAGGGTGGACTGATCGGGATCGACCTCGGTCACGCCCAGGCAGTAGCACACGGCGGAATTGGCCGCACTGCCTCGGCCCTGGCAGAGGATGTGCCTGGAGCGAGCGAAGCGCACGATGTCGTACACCGTGAGGAAGTACTTTTCGTAGCCCAGTTCGGCAATGAGGGCCAACTCTTTGTCGATCTGTTGCTGGACGCGGGCGGGTACCCCCTTGGGGTAGCGCCAGTTGCTGCCCTCGTAGGCGAGGCGTCGCAGGTAACTGGATGGCGTTTCGCCAGCCGGCACCACTTCTTCCGGGTACTCGTAGCGCAGTTCATCCAGGCTGAAGTCGCAACACGCGGCCACATCCCATGTGGCGGCCAAGGTGTCCGCGGGATAGCGTTGTGCCAGTTGCACGCGGCTGCGCAAGTGGCGCTCGGCATGGCGCTCCAGTTCCAACCCGCATTCGGGCAAGGGTTTGCCGATGCGGATGGCGGTGAGCACATCCTGCAAGGGCTTGCGGGAACGGGCATGCATGTGCACATCACCCGATGCCACCAGGGGCACGCGACAGGCCTCGCTGACATCGCGCAGCGTGCGCAACCACACGGCATCGTCCAGCTGGTTGTGCAGCTCCAGGGCCAGCCAGCAACGACCGGCAAAGTGCTGCCTGAGCCAGCGTGCCTGTGCTTCGATGACATCAGCAGGTGCATGACGATGGGGGGCCATGAGCACCACGCAGTCCCCCAAGGCTTCTTGCCGTATCTGGGGGCGTTCCAGCCTTGCATGGCCCTTGCCCTCGGCCGCACCACGCAAGCGCGTGATGAACTCGCTCAGCAAGCCGTATCCCCAGCGATGGCAGGCCAGCACGATCAGGCGAAACGGAGCCTCATCTTGCGCATCCTCGAACACCTGGAACTCGCTGCCGATCAGCAGCTTGAACGTGTCTGCGCCAGCTTGCCTGGCCTGCCGGGCCTCGCGCAGTGCCAGGTGGGCCCGCACCACGCCGGCCAGGCTGCATTCATCCGTGATCGCCAGCCCGCCATAACCGAGCGCCAAGGCGCGCTGCACCAACTCCTCCGCATGCGAGGCGCCGCGCAGGAAGGAGAAGTTCGAGACGGCATGCAGCTCGACATAATCCGGCAAGGCAAAGGGCGAAAAGGCCATGGGGGCTGTCGACATGCGGGCCTCCAATCAGGCAAAGAAGCCGTGCAGGTACCAGGGGCTACCAGGCTCGTCTGCGGCCTGCTGACTTCTGAAGACCCACAACAGCCCCGCATGGGCACTGCTGGCCAGGTAGTAGTCGCGTGTGAAGCGGGCATGACCGGTGTTGGCATCCCACCAGCCTGCTTCGATGCGGTGCGGGCCGGCCAGCAGCGTCAAGCGCCCCTGGTAGACCGGGTGCTGGCCCAATTCGTGGTCCAGCGCCAAGGGCAGGGGCTCGGGCAGCACCCAGCCAGGCTGCGGCATGTCGGCAACCCGCTGGGCCTGCTCGGGCTGTCGGCGCTTGTCTGACAAGGCTTGCACGGCAGACAGCCACCGCTGCGCGCACTCCAGCCGGTGGTCGGCCTGGATGCGGGCCTGCAACACGCGCTCGGGCCCCAGGCGCACGCTGAGCTTTTCCAGCAAGGCCAGCAAGGCATCGCGCTGAGCACGCTGCGCGGCCGGCGTGAGCAAGGCATCGGGCCGAGCGCTCAGTTGATCTTCGCGGTGCTCCTGAAACAGTTGCTGGTTGCCCACGGGCAGCGCCTCGATGGCGTCGGCATGCAGGCTGATGTCACCCACGGGCGCATGCAGCTGGATGCGTTGCAGGTGCTCGGCCAGCAGGCGGCTCAGGCGTGGGTAGTCACGCGTGGGGCTGGCCAGGCGCACGGTCCATTCGCCTTCGCGGCTGCTGTCTCGCCGGTGCCAATCGTGCAGCCAGCGCAGGGTGAAGGCCGTGACGCCCGCTTGCCGGCCGGCGAGCCAGGCGCACAGTTGCTGCAACAGCCGGCTGGCGGCGAACAGCAGGGCAGGGGCCGATTCAACCCGGCCAGGCAACTCCAGCCGGGCGTCGAACACAGGCGGCAGCACCAGCCAGTCAAAGGCCTCGGGGCTGCGGCCATAGGCCCGGTCCAGCGTCTGCAGCAAACCTGCACCGAACCGCCGGCTCAAGCCACCTCGGGGCAGGGCACGCACATCGGCCAGGGTGCGGCAACCCAATCTGGCCAGCGTGTGGCTGTGCATGGCGACGCCCGGCAGCACATCCAGCGGCAAGGCATCCAGAGCGGCTGCCAGTCTGGCAAGGCCTTCGGTGTCACCCTTGCTGTCGCCTTCGTTGTCGCCTTCACTGCCGTCACCTTCATCGGCAGCATGCAAAGCCGCATGCACCCGCGGTGACACCACGCGGGCAGGCTCAGATGAGGACGCCGCCGCTTGCCCATGGCGAGCCAGCGCCACAGCCGCCAAGGCCGTGGCGGCATGGGCATGGGCTGATGCGCCATGGGCATGGGCTTCAGCCACGATGCGTTCACGCAATACCGAGGCGCCACCAAACAGGCGCTCGCTGGCTTGCACCTCCAGCACCACGGCATCTTCCAGCAAGGCCACCCGAGGCGTGAACTGCAGAGCCCACCAGCCCAGGTGCAATGCGCTCAGCACGGTGGGTGCAACGCTGACTGGCACCTCAGGATCAGGACAGAACGCGGGGCTCCCGGGCAGCAGTGCGATCCAGTGCAGCATGGTGTGGCCTGCGGTGTGTGTCGAGATCAGGATGGGGCAGGGAGTCGGCGGCGGTAATGGGCAAAGGCGTGGGGAAGGGGGGAGAAAGGAGCGGAACGGAGCGCGAAGAAACTGGCAGCTGGCTTGGCAAAGAGGCCGGCGGCAGCAGCGGCATCAGGCCAGTTGGCCAATGCGGCAGGCTCAAGACCTGATCCAGCATCGGCCCTCGCCGTTTGATGATCTGTACTTGCAAGGGATGCGGGCATGGCCCCAGCCCCAGCAGCACACGCAAGGGCGCTGCGGATGAATCGGCCTGGGCCTTGGCAGGCCGAAACACGAACAGAGACCCTGGGTGCTGCGCCGCGCAGGCATGCAGACGCCGGATCTGCTCCGGGCGCACCTGGGGCAACCAGCTCAGGACAGCGCTGACGCACCCGGCCTTCAGTGCCTGCTCGGTGGCCCACAGCCGCTCGGCGGGTGTCTGGGCATCCACGCGGATCAGGCGTTCTTCATGCAGCCCTTCGCGAAACAAACCGGGCAGGTGGGGTGAATGCGGCGGCGCAATCAACAAGATGCTGCCACCTTGCCGCACGACCTGCGCCAGCGCCGGGCTCAGCAAGCGCCACTCGGCCTGGGCCGATTGGGCCAGCAACACCTCGGTCATGGCCTGACACGGCCAGCCCCCGCCCGGCAATTCGGCATCCAGCGTCGGGTGCCCACTGGGGATGACCGTGCTGGCCACCCGCCCCATGGCATCCCCACGCCACACAGCCTGCGCCACGTGCTCAGGCAAGGCAGACGCGCCGCAGGACGGATCGTGAGCGTGTGAGAGGCGGGCGGAAGGCAGGTTCATATCAAGCGACGCAATACTGTATACGCATACAGTATGTTAGCGAGAATGAACGCTGCCGTCCAGTGCGATCACTCAGCTCGTACTGCCCCAGGTTCGCACGGTTTTTTCGTCCACCCCGCACCAGCGCGCCACGGCCCGTGCACTCTGGCCAGCCTGCAAGGCCTGTCGGACCCAGGCATCCAGCGCCCGGGTCAGGCGCTTGCCCGGCAAGGCCCAATCCGGCTGGCAAGAATGGGTCTGGCTGCAGGCGGGGCAACGCCAGCGCACGATGTCTCCGCGACGAACCTGCGGCCGGCCGTCTTGCGGCACATCACGCCACCAACTGGGCCGCACGGCGTGGCGCAGCAAGGGGCCGACATGATGGCAACTGGGGCAGACCCCGGACATGTGGGATGCGCGCCTCATGCTGCCCGCTCCTTGTCTGGGTCCATCTCGGCGTCAGCAGACCAGCCGGCCTTGACCGCCAGGCGGTTGAGCGCCTGCATCATGGCCAGCACGGACGCACTCACGATATGCGGGTGCCGCCCTGCGCCATACACGCTGCCCGCCACACCCGGTGCGCCCACCTCCACCCAGGCCAGCGCGGTGGCGTCGGAGCCCTCTCGGGTGGCGTGCTCTTCAAAGCCATGCCACTGTGCGCCCTCGGGCAAGCCCAAGTCCTGCACGGCTTGCCATGCTGCATCCAAGGGCCCGTTGCCATGTCCTTGCAGACGGCGCGTGCCATGCGGGGTCTGCACGAGCAACTCCACGCGGCATTGGCCCAAGTCGTCGCTCACATGGTGGTGCAACAGGGCCCAGGGGCCAGGGGCCGCCAGGTACTCGGACTGGAACAGGGCCCACAAGGCACCAGCCGTCAGCTCACGCCCGGTGTCATCGGCCACCGCCTGCACGCTGGCGCTGAACTCCACCTGCGCCCGGCGCGGGATCACCAGGCCATACGCCGACTCAAGCAGGTAGGTGATGCCCCCCTTGCCGGACTGGCTGTTCACCCGGATCACGGCCTCGTAACTGGCCCCGACATCGCGCGGGTCGATGGGGAGGTAGGGCACCGTCCAGGGCGCATCGGGCTGCTGCGCGGCCAGCCCCTTGCGAATGGCGTCCTGATGCGAGCCCGAAAACGCGGTGAAGACCAGATCGCCCGCATACGGATGGCGCGGGTGCACCGGCAAGGCGATGCAGTGCTCCACCGCACGCGCAATCGCCGGCAGGTTGGAGAAGTCCAAGCCGGGGCTGACACCCTGGCTGTAGAGGTTCAAGGCCAGGGTCACCAGGTCCACATTGCCGGTGCGCTCGCCATTGCCGAACAAGCAGCCCTCGACACGCTGGGCACCCGCCATCACGGCCAGCTCGGCGGCGGCCACCGCGGTGCCCCTGTCATTGTGCGGGTGCACGCTGAGGATGACAGCCTCACGCTTTATGAGCCGTCGGTGCATCCACTCGATCTGGTCCGCGTACACATTGGGCGTGCTGGCCTCCACGGTCGCGGGCAGGTTGATGATCATGGGCTGGTCCACCGTGGGCTGCCAGGCCTCGATCACCGCATTGCACACGTCCAGCGCGAAGTCCGGCTCGGTCGTGCTGAAGGTCTCGGGGCTGTACTGAAAAGTCCAACGCGTGCCTGTCTGGGCCTGGGCCAGCTGGCGGATCAACTTCGTGCTGCGCACCGCCAGTTGCTTGACCTCGTCACGACTCATGCCGAACACGGTGCGACGCCAGGCTGGTGCGGTGGCGTTGTACAGGTGCACGATGGCCTTGGGTGCGCCGCGCAAGGCCTCGAAGGTCTCGCGGATGAGGTCCTCGCGCGCTTGCGTGATCACCTCGATGGTGACGTCATCCGGAATGTGCCCGCCTTCGATCAAGGTCCGCACGAAATCGAAGTCCGTGCGCGAAGCCGCCGGGAAGGCCACTTCGATTTCCTTGAAACCGATCTCCACCAGCAGCTGGAACATGCGCAACTTGGTGGCGCCGTTCATGGGTTCGAACAAGGCCTGGTTGCCATCGCGCAGATCCGTGCTCATCCAGATGGGCGCGCGGGTGATCTGCTGATTGGGCCAGGTGCGGTCTGGCAAGGCCGATACGAGTGATGCGGGGGCGGCTGCGTACTTCGTAGCGGGGGTGGTGAGCATGCTCATGACAGTGACTTTCCTCAAGATTGAAAGAAAGCCGACTGGCGTGGGGCCCAAATCCGGTTGACCTACTGCTTGTCAACGACCCCGTAATGCAAAACGCCAGCGGCTGGGCTGGCGTTGTCGGGGTAGGGAAGGAGTATGAACTCGATCAGATGCGCGAAACCCGAACACACCAGCTGTTGTCAGCTAGCGCTAGCCAAATTCGGCGGGTTCGGGAGACGAAGATGCAGTTCATGTCTGCCAGTGTCCACGTAAAAGACGACCCTGGTCAAGAACTTCACCACTTTTTCCGCACACAGGTCTTTTTGGCACCCAGAATGCCGGGAGCAGCGGCTTTTGGCAAAATACGGGCCCCTGAGGAAATTGAATGTCCACCCCTGATTCCGCCAGCAAGCCCCCTGTCGATGCCTTGACGCCTGTGACCACCGCCCTGGTCGAGTTCCTGGCCGAGGCACGTGTGCCCACCGAGCACGGCAGCTTCACCATGAAGCTGTTTCGTGAAAAAGCCACGGGCCTGGAGCACGTGGCCATGGTCATGGGCGACGTCGCCGGCAGCGCCCTGGTGCGCGTGCACTCCGAATGCATGACGGGTGACGTTTTCGGCTCCCTGCGCTGCGACTGCGGCCCTCAACTGCATTTCGCCATGAGCGAAATCGGCAAGAAGGGCAGCGGCGTGGTCGTTTACCTGCGCCAGGAAGGCCGTGGCATTGGCCTGGCCAACAAGCTGCGCGCCTACCAGTTGCAGGACCAGGGCATGGACACCGTGGAAGCCAACCAGCATCTGGGCTTTGCGCCCGACCTGCGTACCTTCGACGCGGCGGCCGAGATCCTGTCTTACCTGGGTATCAACTCGGTCCGGCTGATGACCAACAACCCGCGCAAGGTCGACACCCTGACCCAGCACGGCGTCAAGATCGAAGAACGTGTGCCAGTGCGCAGTGACGTCCAGGCCGAAAACGAACGCTATCTGGGCACCAAGGCCCGCAAGCTCGGCCACCACATCGACTGGCTGGGCTGATCAGGCTCGCGCATGAACATGGCTTTGGACCTGACACCTCAGGACGACCCGGAACAGGACACCCCCGAACGGCACGCGGTGGCCAAGCGCAGCACGCTGGTCAGTGTGGCGGTCAACCTTGTGCTGACCACCGTGCAGGTGCTGGTGGGTGTGTTCGCGCATTCGCAAGCCTTGATTGCCGACGGCATCCATTCGCTGTCTGATCTGATCGCCGACTTTGTCGTGCTGCTGGCCAACCAGCACAGCCGCAAGGAGGCCGACGAAGACCACCATTACGGCCACCACCGTTATGAAACCGCCGCCTCGCTCGTGCTGGGGGTGCTGTTGCTGAGTGTGGGCATCGGCATGCTGTGGAGCGCCGTGCACAAGCTGGGTGACCCTGAGCTGATTCCCAAGGTCAAGCCCGTGGCCCTGTATGTGGCCCTGGTGGCGCTGGTCTCCAAGGAGCTGCTGTTCCGCTACATGCTGGCCGCCGCCGAGCGTGTGCGCTCCAGCATGCTGGTGGCCAACGCCTGGCATGCCCGTTCCGACGCAGCCTCATCCCTGGTTGTGGCGCTGGGCATCATCGGCAACCTCGCGGGCTACCCTTTGCTGGACCCTGTTGCCGCCCTGATCGTCGGCTTCATGGTGACCAAGATGGGCTGGGAATTCGGCTGGGATGCGCTCAATGATCTGATGGACCGATCCGTTTCAGAAGATCAGATCGAACAGATCCGCGAGATCCTCACCGACACACCCGGCGTGCAAGGCGTGCACGATCTGCGCACCCGCAAGATGGGCGACATGATCATGGTCGACGCCCACATCGAAGTCGATGGCGACTTGTCGGTCAGGGAAGGGCACGACATCGCGGCCACGGCGCGCGAACGCGTGATGCGCAAGCTGCCCGTGCTGGACGTGATGACCCACCTGGACCCTGTATCAGGGCGTTGAAACCGGCTTGGTCAACTCCTGCACGCACACACGGTTGCGGCCTTCGTGCTTGGCCTGATACAGCGCCAGATCAGCCGCCGCAATGAGCTGAGAGGCCTTCAGCAGGAAGTCCGCCTTGCATGACGACACCCCGATGCTGACCGTCACGAAATGCGATGAGGTCGAGCTTTCGTGCCGCATCTGCAAGGCCTCGACTGCTTCGCGCACCCGCTCGGCCACCCCCACGGCATAGGCCGATGCAGTCTGGGGCAGCACGACAATGAACTCCTCGCCACCATAACGAGCAATCAGGTCCTCCGGGCGGCGTACGGCGCCTTGGAGCACTTTGGCGATCTGGGTCAGGCACTCGTCCCCCGCGGGGTGGCCATAACGGTCGTTGTACTTCTTGAAGTGGTCGACATCGACCATCATGATGCTGACGTCATCACCATCAAACTGGCTGCGCTCCCAGACGCGCTCGACGTATTCCTGAAAATGCCGGCGGTTGTACAAGCCGGTCAAGCCATCCACGCGGGACAATTCCTGCAGGCGCTCATGCGCGCGCGTCAACTCGCGCACCACGCCACGCTCGCGCATGGTCAGCAAGTAACGCTTGCGCTCATCGCGCTCCATCACGTAATTGGCCGTCAAGGAAAACGCCACGGCCGACAACACCAGCGAGAGAATGGGCCACAACAAGCGGTGAGGAAAACTGCCCAGCAGCAATATACCCGCCAGGTGGATACCCAGCAGGGCCGTTGAAAACACCACCGCATACCAGAAGCGCAAGCGCTGCACGATATTGCCGTACAGCACGATGATGGTGAAACCAACGTGATAGTAGGGTGAGAACGGGCTTTTGGTTTCCGACAGGATGAAGGCCAGGCTCGCCGCGGCAATCAAACCACTGCTCACCACGATGACCTCAAGCGAAGCGGGTGGCAAACTGTGGATGAATATGCCTTTTTTCCGCCAGATCAGGTAGATGAAGGCAATCGACAGCGGCGTGAAAAACAGAATCCGCAACTGCACGGCCAACCAGAATACGTCTCTGGTCATCAGGTAATCCACAACCAGGAAGCCGTTGTAGATCAACAGGGAAATCAGGCTGCTGATCAGGAAATGGCGCCGGCGCGGCTCAGCCAGGTCCAGCAGAAACTGCTGCTCCAGCGCCCCCGGGAACTTCATCCAGGGGAAGCCTTTTTCGAGCAGGCGGTTGATCCGCGCCATCATGGGGTCGTCCAGCCCCAGGGTCAGGCGTTCGGTGGCCACAGGCTGACTCAAGCTCGGGGACGGTGTCATCTCGGGCTGGCTTCAGTCGTGGGTGCCAAAGGCGAAGACGCGGTTGCGACCGCGAGATTTCGCCTGGTAGAGCGCCTCATCAGCGGCGGAGATCAACTGCGCAGGGCTGGCGTGCGGCGAATTCGGGCGCAAACACGCCACGCCGATGCTCACCGTCACCACGGGTTGCGTGGGGGAGGCGGCATGCGCCCGATTGAGACTTTCAACCCCTTTGCGCACGCGCTCGGCCGCGCTGGCGGCGGTGCTCAAGGGCGTGCCGGCCAGCACGGCGATGAACTCCTCACCCCCAAAACGGGCTATGAGATCACCGGGGCGGCGCAAGCGGCGCTTGAGCATCGTGGCCACATCTTTCAAGCAGGCGTCGCCCTCGGGGTGGCCGTAGCGGTCGTTGTAGGACTTGAAGTGGTCCACATCGATCATCATCAGCGAGATCTCACTGCCATCGCGGCAGGCGCGATCCCAGACATGCTGCAAGTATTCGTCGAAGTGACGGCGGTTGGCCACTTCGGTCAGGATGTCGCAGCGTGAAACCTCGTCCAGGTGCTTGTTGGCCCGCTCCAGCTCACGCAAGAGCACGCGCTCGCGCAGGTGAAGCAGCCAGTTCTGGCGCTCGTCACGCTCCAGCATGTAGCAGCCATAGAGCGTGAACACGATGGCCGACGTCAGCGTCAGGCCGGCCGGGATCATGATCGCCATGGACGACTGCTCGGACAGGCTGTAGACACCGTAGCCGAACATGCCCAGGATGGCCGTGTCCATCACCAGCGCAGGGAAAAAGCGCATCTGCGCCACCGAGTTGCTGAACATCACGATGGGCACCAGGCTGATCAGGTAGGGCCCGGCCATGGCATCCGTGCTGGACAGGCAGATATACAGGTTGACGGCAGAAGCCGCCAGGCCAGTCCCGGTGGCCAACCACTCCCTGGCCAGCGGCGGCGGCAGCTTCGCGATCAGGAAAAAACCAATGATCGTGCAGGGCGTGAACACAAACAGGCGCAACTTGAGCGCCTGCTCGAACATGTCGGGCACCATCAACCAGTCGGACAGCAGCAACCAGTTGAAGAGCACGGTGACCAGCATGCCGCTGACCAGCAGCAACTTGAGCCGCTGCTCGGCATGATCCAGGGAAAAGCGCGCCTCAAGCACTGCCGGGAAGCGCAGCCATGGAAAGCCTTGCTCCAGCAGACGATCGATCTGACGTGACTCTTCAGCCTGAACCGGCGCCTGGTCCAGTTCCGTCGGCTCGGTCAGGTCAAAACCTGGTCGCCTCAGATCCTGGAGGGGATTCGGGATGGAGGGCACTTCGATCAATCCAACCGTGAGGTGCTTGAGACCGTTCAGCATGACTACCGGTGTCTTTCGGTTGACTGGCGAAGTACTTGAAGCGCGGGCCTTGCCCTGAATGCAAGGCCCGTTCTTTGTTGTGATAAATCGTAAATGATCCACCACGAGGAGGGGCGCGCTTCTTCATGTGGGTTTCCCTAGGGAAACGCCGCTTTTACACCGTGCAACGCCCTCCAGCGCCGCCCATTTCGGTATATGGACATGCCCTTGCGCACGTTTTGGGCAAGGATACGAACCCAGTATCACCCAGACCAACGCAATACCTACCCGCCTGCTTGAGGGGGACTGTGCCAGAACGGGCCCATCTTTTTCAGGGGGAAGGGCAGGGCTAACGCTCAAGGTGGCACACCGCATGCCGCAAAAACTAATACGAACGGGTTATGGCAAACCATCTCATGCATTTAAGTTATTTATTACTGGTGCAGCGGATATTCAGCATTTTCTGCCCCATCCGGATTCACTTGCCAACCCAATTCAACATTGGCATGTCGACTGAAATTCTGAAACCCGATGGCGACACCTTGAAGTGAGGGGGGCGCCCCGGCGATGGGTGCCAGGCAGCGGCTAAGATGCCCCGGTGATCGAACTCTTTCATTGCATCAGCGCACGGTCGTTTCGCCCCCTCTGGCTTCTGGAAGAGTTGGGCATGCCCTATGCCTTGCGCATGCTTCCATTCCCGCCGCGTGTGCATCAACGCGAGTTCCTGGCGCTCAACCCCTTGGGCACGGTACCGTTGATGCTTGATGGCGCCACGCGCATGACCGAATCGGCCGCCATGTGCCAGTACCTGGCCGCCCGCTACAGCCCAGGCCAACTGGACGTTGCCGTACACGAGCCGGCTTATGGCGATTACCTGAACCTGCTCCACTTTGGCGAAGCCACGCTGACCTTCCCGCAAACGCTGGTGCTGCGCTACACGCACTTCGAGCCCGAGGGCAAGAAACAGCCGCAGGTGGCGCAGGACTACGCCAGATGGTTCCTCGCCAGGCTGCGTACCCTGGAGCCGCGCCTGGCCGAGTCGGCCTTCCTGTGCGCTGGGCGCTTCACCGCGGCAGATGTGTCCGTCGGGTATGCCTTGTTGCTGGCGCAGCACCTGGGGTTGTCAGAACAGTTCACACCCAAGGTGGCCGCGTATTGGGCCAGCCTGCAGCAGCGGCCTGGTTACCAACGTGCACAAGACGCTCAATGGCAGGCCGCCCGGGATCAAGGCCTGCCAGCCCTTGCCGCACCGGATGTGCGCCCCTGAAAACGACTGAACAGGAAACCTGCAGTGCGACTTCAAGAACAAGCCCCCTTGAAACTACTGGGGCTGCTGTTTGTCCTGGTCATTTCGTATTTCCAGTTCAAGAACTGGGTGCTGATCCACGAAGAAAACATGCAGGCCGTCATCGGGGCGGCTTATGGCGTCTTTGATGGCACGCCGCACTGGCGCGCTTTCCAGAACCGCGTCTTTTCACCCGGGCTGGTCTATGCCCTGGGCTACGTCTCCGACAAGCCATTCATCCTGTTCATGGCGGCGGGCATTTTTGCGCTCAACGCAGTGCTCTATGGCCTTGTTCTTCACTTGACCGGCAACATCGCGCGCGCCCTTCTGGCAGTACAAGGAGCCGTGCTGATGTGGATCTTCCAGCATCACTACTGGTTCTACTCATGGGATTTGACGGAAGCACTTTGCCTGCTGCTGTTCACCTACGCAGCCCTGACCGAGAAGATGAACCGCGGCGCGCTGGCCGTGCTGATTCTGGTGTCGATGCTGAACAAGGAAACCGCCGTGCTGATCGGCGTGTACTTCATGGTGCGTGGTGCGGCAGAGCAGTGGGCAGGGCGCCCCATCAACCACAAGATGATCGGGCAGGGCGCGGCACTGGCCGTGGCATCTGTGATCGTGACGGAAGCCCTGCGCCACTACCTGTTCAAGTTTTCATCGTTGGACGGGGTGGGGCGCGACGTCGAGCACGCGGCTTTCGGCAACCACTTCAACTACGCCAAGAACTGGGAAACGCTGATGCACTTCGTGCAGCGCCCATCGGCGTTCTTCCTGATCATCGTGTTCTATGTCACCGCGTTGATCAGCCTGCTTGCACAGGCCATCAAGGCCCGTAATGCCAGCCTCATCGGCCTGAGCGCTGCGCTGACCGGGTACGCGTTGGCGCTGTGGGTGTTTGGTGTGATCGACGAATACCGGATCTACCAGCCCTTGATGTGGTGCGTGGCCTTGCTACTGGTGAGCGTCAACCGTAGTACAACGGCTCGCTCGTGATCTGGCCAACGTCATTGCCTGTGGTTTCAAAAACCCACCCTGTGCTGTTGTGATCCTTGAAGTTGGGCAGCTTGGGGAACGCTTTCAACGCCATGGGCATCCAGCGAGAGTTGCCCAGCCCCTCAGCCAGACCTTCAACACCATTTTTCCACTCGTCGAGACTTCCGCCGAAATAGTAAATGGGCCGATTCACGTCAAAACCGGCAAACGCCATGGCGCGATCAAAGCTCACCCGATCAACCATCTGGCCACTGGCGTACTCGGAGCAGTGAATACCACGCAGCGAGTTCCTGCCGGTCAACTGGATGGCCCCCAGGCAAGAGAGCAATTTGGAAAACACAAGCACGGGGCCTTCTGCGTACTCCCATTCGCGGATGATGGGTGCGCCTTTGGGCGTTGACAAAACCGCAGGATTCCCACTTTCCGCACATCGGCTGGCAGCCCTGAGGTCCTGAATATTGGATGCCCGCGTCAGGCCAGCCAGCGCATCCTCAACGTGATCAATCGCAGCCATATCAGTCTCCGGTTCTTCCTGCGCATCCAGTCTCAACTCATTTCATCACGTGGATGGACCACGGAGCGTTGACGTGGAGCAAGGACGCCTTGTCAAGTCGGTACGCTGGCCGCCCTTAATCTTCCCAATCCTGCAGGTTGTCCTCTGCGTACTTCAGCGAAGGCGAGAAATCGTTGTAGTTACCCCAAGTCTTGCTGCCGGCGACGATGGCTTTGAGCCAGGGGTACAACTCAAGGTCCAGGCTGGACGCATAGCCTCTGCCCACTTCAGCAAGGTGCGTGATGATGGCCAGATCCTGCAATTGAACAGGCAGGTCTTTCAGCATGACCTTGTCGCCCGTGGCCCAGTCTAAAAACAACTGTGCCAAGGCCTTGCCTTTGTCGTCCTTCGAGTTGGCCCAGGTTGCGATTTGCAGATAGGAACTGGGCTTGCCTTTGCGGCGGATCACGGGGTCGTAGTTCTGCCAGCCTTTGCCGAGCTTGAACCCGATGGCGTTGAGGTTCTTGTTCACGTGCCCGATCAGCTCGTCACGTTTGGCCGTGTTGTCTTGAATCCAAACATAGCCATTCCAGAATCGGCCCCAGGTGATGAGCGCCTCAGCTTCTTGCTTTGACATGGTGGCGTCCCTTTTTCATAGATGAGATGGGCGCATCCTCTTATTAAAAGTCTTGTTGAACAATTGACCATCGCCACTCTGCATCGAGCGAGAAGAGAGTCGCTACGTTTGAGGGCCCAGGTGCGGGTCATTTTTGCCTCTCTTTTAGTTTACATAATATACATCGTAGCAACTTTGACATGTTGCTCGTAGCCACTGCAACTCGCAAACCCTCTCTACACAACTTTACAAAGCAATAGAATCCGTGCGGCAGCGCGAACCGCGTCTGCCCAAATGCAGCGCACACCCGCCCTCCGCATCGACGCGTCAGCCAACGCCCCGGAGGCCTCCCGTGCGCGAACAAAAACGCAGGTACGACGACAAGAGCATCAACATGGACTTCACACATCCAGACGGAGCTGACTCCGTTATCCAGCGCCTGATCGAACGCAAGGCTGAGGGCCGTACAGAGTCCACAGCGAGACTGGCCGCCATCGAGAAGGACATGACGCCCCAATGGAAGGCAGCCATGCAAGCCAGGATCGTGAAACTGCACCACGAGGCCGCCGCGCCCCGAACCAAGTTGCCCAAGCTCTACGCCATGATGGAAGAAGTCGCAGCAGTCAGGGCGCCTCATCTGGCCTGCTCGGCGGGCTGCAACGCTTGCTGCCGCACGATTCCCGTCGAAATCTCCGATCTGGAGGCACGTCACATTGCCAACATGACCGGCCGGGCCATGGCCTCTCTGCCGCCGGGCAGGCATATCGTTAGCGGCCAATCCGGCAAGCACGTGAACACGCCTTGCCCGTTCCTGGTCGACAACCTTTGCTCGATCTATGAGTACCGCCCCTACAACTGCCGATCCCTGGCCGTCGTTGACCGGGACGCGCTGACTTGCAGCGAAGAGAACACCGCCTTGACCCGCGCCAAGGACCCTCGCGCCGTGCCGGTCCCCATGACCAAGATGCAGGCCTTCGACCCCAGCTACGCGGCGCTGACAGACCGCGCCGGTACAGCCTGGGCGGACATCCGGCAATTCTTCCCGACACAGTCGAAACCGGCTTGACGGGGCTGAAGGGCTACAGCGGCACCGCGTTGCGCACCTCGGTCAAACGCCAGCACCCCTGGGTCTGGCGGAACACGAACGTTCTGTCGTAGCCAACGTCCTTGCTCAAAGTCACGGTGTAGGTGCCGCTGGCCGTGGCCGTGATGTGCCGTTCGAGTTGCATCGTGGCCTGCTCGTTGTCGGACGGAAAACTGGCTCCTGGGTAGTGGGCTTTGACGGCGGGCACGACGCGCATCGTCTCCATCTTGCGGCCACGCGGTCGCAAGTAGGTCAAGGGGTATTCGGTGTGCTGCGCTCGAAAGCCTTGGTCCGCTGCAAACCTCTCGAGAAAACCATTGAAGCTGCCCGGGCAAGCGCTAACGTGCGCAACCGGTACCTCGGCGCCGCGTACCGGCGAGCTGGACAACAACGCCACAAAGGATGCGACAACGATCAGAGCATACGAACAACGGCAATTCATGCGCCGTATTTTGATCTGGTTCAAGTGCATGAGCTGGCGGGCATTGCAGGCCGCAGTTGCAAATCCTAGACTCCGACCTTCGCTGGCCAACTCCTGGTCGAAGGCGCCATGGCCGCCCGTTCCTGCACATGAATACACCCCGAGGTACCCTGATCCCTTGGTAAGCTCCACGCTTTGATTGCGCTTGGAGTACCTGGATGAGTGAATTCACCCCCGTCGCCGGTTTGATGGGCGGGGCCTTGATCGGCACCTCTGCCGTGTTCCTGCTGGCCTTCACGGGCCGGCTGGCCGGCATCAGCAACATCGCCCATGGGCTGATCACGAGCCTGCGCCAGGGCAAGACCCTGGACTCAGCCTGGCGTTTCGTGTTTCTGTTGGGCATGGTGGCTGCCACATGGGCTTACTTCCAGACCACGGGCGCCACCGTCAACCCTCGCCAGCACTACCCAGCTGGCTTGCTGGTCCTGGGCGGGCTGCTGGTCGGCTATGGCACCTCCATGGGCAACGGCTGCACCAGTGGGCATGGCGTCTGCGGGCTGGGTCGCTTGTCCGTGCGTTCCCTGGCCGCCACCCTCACCTTCATGGCCACGGGCGGCCTCACGGTATTCGTGTTGCGCCATGTCGCGCACATCTGAGGGGGCCGGCATGATCCGTCTGCTGACCTGCCTGATCGCTGGCGCCCTGTTCGGCCTGGGCCTTGCCGTGGCACAGATGACCAACCCGCTGAAGGTCCAGAACTTTCTGGATGTGGCTGGCGACTGGGACCCAAGCCTGGCCTTTGTCATGGGCTCGGCCGTCCTGATCACGCTGGTGATGTTCCGTGTGGTGCTCAAACGCACCAGCCCTTTGCTGGGTGATCGATTCCACCTGCCGACCTTGCTCAAGGTGGATCGCCAGTTGCTCATCGGGGCCGCCCTGTTTGGCATGGGCTGGGGCATGACAGGCTATTGCCCAGCCCCCGCGCTGGCCACCTTGTTGTCAGGCAATGGCGAGGTACTGCTCTTCGTGCCGGCCATGCTGCTGGGTGGGTTTTTGCATCGAACTTTCGGGCGCACAGCCTGAGCGCGCATCCTCACGTATGCTTGCTGCTGTCTTGATTGCCTGATCCAGAGGTCTCATGCAAGTTCGCTCTCTTCCGGGCCTGGCGCTGGCCTTGGCCTGCGCAGCCTTGGCACCCCATGCCTGGGCTGGCAAAACGCTCGATGCCGTCAAGCAACGCGGGCAATTGCAATGCGGGGTCAGCACCGGGGTCGCCGGCTTTTCCGCGCCTGATGCCAAGGGCCGATGGGCTGGCTTTGACGTGGATTTCTGCCGCGCCGTGGCAGCCGCCGTGTTGGGTGACCCGCAGAAAGTCGCCTTCACGCCGCTCAATGCGCAGCAGCGCTTCACGGCCTTGCAATCCGGCCAGGTGGACATGCTGTCACGCAACACCTCCTGGACGCTGACGCGCGACGCGTCCCTGGGCCTGAGCTTTACCGCCATCACCTACCTGGATGGCCAGGGCTTCCTGGTGCCCAAAAAGCTCAAGGTCGACAGCGCCAAGAAGCTGAAGAACGCACAGGTCTGCGTGCAAGCCGGCACCACCACCGAGAAGAACCTGGCGGACTTCTCCCGCGCCAACAAGCTGGCCATCAAGCCCGTGGTGTTCGACACCTACGAGGCAGGCTTCAAGGCCTTGTTTGCGGGGCGCTGCCAGGCCTACACGGCCGATGCCTCCGCGCTGGCCAGCATCCGCAACAAGGAGGCGCCCAACCCGGACGACTACCTGGTGCTGCCCGAGCTGATCTCGAAAGAGCCGCTGGGCCCGGCCGTTCGCCGCGGTGACGACGAGTGGTTTGCCATCGTCAAGTGGACGGTGTTTGGCCTGCAGGAGGCCGAGGAATTGGGGCTCACGCGGGCCAATGTCGACCAACTGTTGAAGACCTCAAGCGACCCGGCCATTCAGCGCCTGATCGGTTCAGGCGAAGACACCGGCAAGCTACTTGGGCTGGACAAGGCCTGGCTCTACCGCGCGATCAAGGCGGTGGGCAACTACGGTGAGATCTTCGATCGCAATGTGGGGGCGCAATCACCCTTGAAGCTGCCGCGTGGCGCCAACAAGCTGTGGAACAAGGGGGGCCTGATCTACCCGCCTCCGATTCGCTGACCCTGCCCCAAGATGCTGGGTTTTCTGAATCAGCCTGCGGGCTTTGACATTGGCGAAACCGGCCTGCTGGTGTTCGACGCGGCACAGCCTCTTTGGCGCGCACTGCTGGTTGGGCTGGGCAACACGCTGCGCGTGTCACTGCCCGCGCTGCTGATGGCCTGCCTCATCGGCTTGTTGGTGGCGCTGGGGCGCACGTCGGGCTCACGCACCTGGCGCGCCTTGGGCGGCGTTTACGTTGACACCGTCCGCAACACGCCGCTGCTGCTGCAGTTGCTGATGTGGTACTTCCTGCTGATCGAGTGGCTGCCTGATTCGACGCAGGCGATCTCGCTGTTGCCAGGTGTGTGGCTGAGCAAGGGCGGTCTGGCTTTTCCCTGGTACGGGCCAGTCGAAGCGGGTGCAGGCTGGGCCTGGAGCTGGCCGCAGCAGGACACCTTCAACGTTGTGGGTGGCGCGGCCGTCAGCCCTGAATACCTGTCGCTGGCCTTGGCGCTGAGCATCTACACCGGTGCGTTTCTGGCCGAGGTCATCCGGGGCGGTATCGAATCGGTGCCATCCAGCCTGATGGAGGCGGCCGAGACCCTGGGCGCCACGCGCTTGCAGCAGATCAGCCGGGTGCTGCTGCCCCAAGCCTTGCGCACCATCGTGCCGGCGGCCACCAACCAGTTCCTCAACCTGATCAAGAACTCCTCGCTGGCCGTGGCCGTGGGCTATCCCGATCTGGTGTCCGTGGGCAACACCGCCCTGAACCAGACGGGCCGCGTGGTCGAGTGCGTGCTGGTGATGATGTCGGTGTACCTGGCCTTGTCGTTGAGCACGGCGGCGCTCATGAACTGGTTCAACGCGCGGCATGCGCTCAAGGGGCCGGCATGATCCACGCCTTGCGGCCCACACAAGGCAGCAACTGGCTCGGCCGGGCCGCATCGGCCCTGGGCCTGATGCTGTGCGCCTGGGTGGCCTGGCTGATCCTGGACTGGGCCGTGTGGCATGCGGTGTTCAAGCCCGATGTCATGGCCTGTCAGGCCCTCCAGCACCAGGGCGCATGCTGGGGTGTCGTCGTCGAGAAGATGCGCCCCATCTTGCTTGGGCACTATCCGTACGAGCAGCAATGGCGGCCCGTCGTCGTGCTGGTGGCGAGCGCCCTGCTCTGCCTGAGCGCCTGGCTGGCAGGCTGGCGGCGCGCGGTGTCCGTGCAAGGGCTAGGGATGCTGCTAGGCCATGTGATGGCGGCCACGGCCCTGATGCGCGGCGGCTTCGGTGGCCTGGAGCTGGTGCCGTTCGACGCCTGGGGTGGCCTGCCCCTGACGCTGTGGCTGTTCCTGGTGAGCTTGCTGGCCTCCACCCCCTTGGCCATCGGCCTGGCCCTTGCGCGCCGGTCAGCACGCATCTGGCTCAGCATGCCGGCCACAGCCTGCATCGAGGTGATACGGGGTGTGCCGCTGGTCACGCTGCTGTTCATGGCCGCCTTCATGCTGCCGGTGCTGATTCCGCAGGAGCACCCCATGCCGCTGGTGTGGCGGGCCACGCTGGCGCTGACGCTGTTCTCGGCGGTCTACATGGCCGAGGTGATCCGCGGGGGCTTGCAGACGGTGGCGCAAGAACAAAGCGAGGCCGCCGCCATCCTGGGGCTGAGCTGGTGGCAAACGCAGCGCATGGTGGTCTTGCCACAGGCGTTGCGTGCCGTGCTGCCGGCGCTGGTCGGGCACGGCATCGGCTTGCTGAAAGACAGCTCGCTGGTGCTGGTGGTGGGCTTGCACGAGTTCACGGGCGGCCTGTCCCTGAGCCTGGGTGGCGACCCGGTGTGGCGCCCCTACTACTTCGAGGCCTATCTGGCCGTGGGCATGGTCTACGCGCTGATGTGCCTGGGCTTGTCGCGTACAGGGCGCATGCTGGAGCAGCGATGGGCCAAGGGGACGCATTGAGTCCAGCCGTATCACCGGGCCCAAAATGAAAATGGCCCGTCACCAGGACGGGCCACTTCACGCTGCAAGAGCGCCGCAAGTATTCGGTGGGTCGACTTCGGTGAGTCGACAAGATTCAGCAGGTTTCGTCCTGAATCTCTTCGGCGATATCGGGGGAGGCATCCACCTCGCGGTCAAAGTCCTGGCCTTCGCTGCTCACATGAGGAATCAGCGGCTTGTCCAGCGGGCGGCAAACACGGCTTTGCAAACGGTTGAGGCGCTCGGAGCGTTCCATCGCCTCCAGCACAGCCTGCGGGTCCATCATCAGGGCAAACGGGTTGGCGTACAGACTTTGCTTTTGCATAAAGGCCTCCGGGGTGAGAGATGTCGTCGTGATGTGTTCACTGTAGGCATCCGGGTCTGGAGGCGGTAGTCGCCGAACAACCAAACCTCCTGTCAGAAATTGTCTGACAAGGGTTTTACTGGTGTGCTGGGCTAACCCTCGGTGAGGTACGCACGAGCGAGAACAATTCCTCGAAGTTGTTGGATGTGATGCGGCCCAACTCGTCGGCGTCCATGCCCTTGAGCTCGGCCAGTTGCCTGGCCACCAGGGAAACGTAGGCTGGCGAGTTGAGCTTGCCGCGGTGCGGTGCGGGCGCCAGATACGGGCTGTCGGTCTCGATCAGGCAGCGCTCGATGGGCACCATGCGGGCCACGTCACGCAGGTCGCCCGCATTCTTGAAGGTGAGGATGCCCGAGAAGGAAATGTGGAAACCCAGGTCGAGCGCGGCGCGCGCCACGGCCTCGTTTTCGGTGAAGCAATGGAAGACACCGCGCACCTTGCCCTGCCCCACTTCCCTGAGGATGGCCAGGGTGTCTTCGCTGGCTTCGCGGGTATGGATCACCAAGGGCAAGCCTGTTTGCAGCGCAGCACGGATGTGCACGCGAAAGCGCTCGCGTTGCCATTCCATGTCGGCCACGCTGCGCTCGCCCAGGCGGTAGTAGTCCAGCCCGGTTTCGCCGATGCCGACCACGCGGGGCAAGGTGGCGCGCTCCAGCAGATCACCCAGCGTGGGCTCCTGCACACCTTCGTTGTCGGGGTGCACGCCCACCGTGGCCCACATGTTGTCGTAGCGCATGGCCAGGGCATGCACCTGCGGGAACTCTTCCAGGGTCGTGCTGATGCACAGGGCGCGGTCCACACCGGCGGCGCTCATGTCGGCGCGAACCTGATCGAGCGTTTCGGCGTATTGCGGGAAATTGAGGTGGCAGTGCGAATCGACAAACATGGCGGCAGCGGCGAGCAAACAAAAAAGCGGGTTGGACTGATGTCAACCCGCTATTGTTGCCGCAAAGGGCCCCACTCTGCTTTACAGGGTCTGGGTCGGCTTGCTGGAGGAAATGTTGGTACCCAGGATCTGCTCGATCTTCACGCGCAGCAGACGGGTCTTGTCGTCACCGGGGAAGCGCACGCCCACACCTTGTGTGCGGCCACCGGAGGCGTTGGCGGGGGTGATCCAGGCGATCTTGCCGGCCACGGGGTAGCGCTGGTTGTCTTCAGGCAGGGAGAGCAAGAGGTAAATGTCGTCACCCAGCGTGTACTCGCGGGTGGTCGGCACGAACAGGCCACCTTCGGTGAACGCGGGGATGTAGGCGGCATACAGCGCCCCCTTTTCGCGGAACACCAACTGGATCACGCTGGGGCGAGCAGCAGCCGAGGCCATCGCTGCGCCGGGCACGCCCAGGGCTGGACCCATCCGCCCGGGCCCGGAAGGGGCAAAGGCAGAAGGCAGGGCTGTGGTCTGGTACTCACTCATCGTGGGCAAAGTGTAATGCCTGAGGCCTGGCAAAGACTGTGAAATTGCGCTCACCTTGGCTTTGCTTTACTTCTGGAAACACCCTCATCCTGATTCGGGCGCCCTTACCCCTCGATCAGGCGGTCGGGTTGCCCCTTGGGGGCCTGGGGCGCATCACGGCTCGCGCCTGTACCAACAGCGCTTCCACCTTCAGATTCTGGTTCCAGGGGTGCTCGGCATGGCGGCTGGTCTTGCGCAGCTCCTGGGCCCAGGTCGTCAGCAAATTCAGGTCGGGCGCGGCGGGCAGGCTGGCTGCGGGGAAATAACGCGGCGAAGCGCCGGCTGCCACGCAGGCCAGGTCATGGCAAACCTTCTGCAAGGTCTCCACCACCAGCGTCAAAGGCCACTGGGTCAAGGCGGTGGCCGCACCATTGAGCAAATCTTTCGGGATTTGAGGCCAATAGCGTGCATCCAACCCCAATTGATGGCGATCACGCGCCGTCAAAGGCTGGCCACCGGCTGCATCCAGCAACACCCGGGCATCGGCCAGCGAAACACCATCCAGCTGGGTCTGCAGCCACTCGGTGGCCACCTCGGGCGTGGGCATGGGCAGGCGCCAGGCCTGGCAGCGGCTGCGCACGGTGGGCAGCAGTTGGTCCAGTGCCGCGCCGCTCAGCACGAAGCGCACCTGGCCGGGCGGCTCTTCCAGGGTCTTGAGCAAGGTGTTGGATGCGATCAGGTTCATGCGCTCGGCCGGGTGCACCAGCACCACCTTGGCTCTGCCACGCGAGGCCGTGTGCTGGGAGAACTGCACCACAGAGCGGATGGCGTCCACCTTGATTTCCTGGCTCAGCTTCTTGGTCTTGCTGCTTGATTTGTCGCTGGCGCCCTCCTCCTCGGCGGACGACTGCCAGCCCAGGCTGGCCTGCAAGGCTTCGGGCAGCACCACCATGAGGTCGGGGTGAGAGCCGGCGTCGATCAGGTGGCAGCTGGCACAACGGCCACAGGCGGGCGCAAAGCCCTGCCCCATGGGCCTGGCCTCACACAGCCAGGCACGCGCCAGTGCCAGCGCAAACTCGAACTGGCCCACCCCCTCAGGGCCATGCAGCAGCACGGCATGGCTGTTGAGTTGGGCCAGGGCGGCGTCCAGCGGCTTGGGCAGCCAGGGCCAGAGTTCCGGGCGCGCGTCGCTCACAGCAAACCTCGGCTGCGCAAGGCGGATTGGATCTGCTGGGCCACATCGGCCTGAGCCTGGTCAGCCCGGATCAGCTCAAAGCGCGCCGGTTGAGCTTGCTGGCGGGCCAGGTAGGCGCCACGCACGCGTTCGAAAAAGGCCTGGTCCTGTGCTTCGAAACGATCAGGCTGGCGTGCCGCGCTCAGGCGCTCGGCCGCCACCGCGGGGGGCAAGTCGAACAACATCGTCAGATCAGGTTGCAGGCCCTCCTGCACCCAGGCCTCCAGCGTGCCCAGCACCTGCAGGTCAAAGCCACGGCCGCCGCCCTGGTAGGCGAAGGTGGCATCGGTGAAACGGTCGCACAGCACCCAGGCACCACGTGCCAGCGCGGGCTTGATCACGGTCTGGATGTGGTCACGGCGGGCACCGAACACCAGCAGCGCTTCGGTCAAAGGATCCATGGCATCGTGCAGGAACAGGCCGCGCAGCTTTTCAGCCAGGGGCGTGCCGCCTGGCTCGCGGGTTCGGACCACCTCGTGCCCGGCCTGCTTCCAGGCTTGCTCGAGGGCATCCAGGTGCGTGGTCTTGCCCGCGCCGTCGATGCCCTCGAAGGTGATGAATCGGCCCTTGTTGCTCATGGCGTCTTTCCGGGGTTGCGTGTGGCACGCTGGTATTGGTTGACCGCCCGATTATGCTCAGCCAGTGTGGCGCTGAACGCACTGCTGCCGTCACCTCGCGCCACGAAGTACAAGGCTTTGGTCTCGGCGGGTTTGACGGCCGCCAGCAAGGCAGCCTTGCCTGGCATGGCAATCGGTGTCGGCGGCAGGCCGGCTCGTGTGTAGGTGTTGTAGGGCGTGTCGGTTTGCAGGTGGACCTTGCGCAGGTTGCCGTCGAACTGTTCACCCAGGCCGTAGATCACCGAAGGGTCGGTCTGCAAGGGCATGCCCACGCGCAGGCGGTTGTTGAACACGCCTGCGATCATGGGCCGGTCAGCCTCCCTGCCCGTCTCTTTCTCGACGATGGAGGCCAGGATCAAGGCCTCTCGGGGTGTCTTGACCACCACATTGCTCTGGCGCTGCGCCCAGGCCGCATCCAGCTGCTTTTGCATGGCGCTCACCGCCCGCTTCATCACCGCCAGGTCGGTGCTGCCCTTGGCGTAGGAATAGGTATCCGGGAAGAACTGCCCCTCGGGCGCCTCGCCGGGCATCCCCAACTGGGCCATGATTTCACTGTCGGACAGGCCTGCCGTGGTTTGCTTGAGCCCATCGGCCTGGGCCAGCTCGGCCCGAAAACGCTTGAACGTCCACCCGTCAATCAGCTTGACGACGGACAGCCGCTCGTCCCCGCGCACCATCATGCGCAACAGGTCACGCGGCGTGGCGCCCTGTGCCAGTTCGTAGCTGCCAGCCCGGATCTGGCGAGACTGCCCGGAGAACCTGAACCATTGATAGAGCAGCCAGGGTGAGGCGTCGACACCAGCATCCACCCAGCCCTTGGCGATCTCGCGGGGCGTGCTGCCCGCCTCAATGGACAGATCGACGGTGGGGCTGGCCAGTTGCAGGGGCTGGCTCAACCACCAGGCGCCGCCACCGGCCATGGCCAGGCACGCGGCCAGGACAAGCAGCAGCAGGCTGCGCATGAAGCCACCGCGCTGGTGGACACGTGGTCGGGCGCTTTGCCGCACGGAGGAAGTGGGATACACCCGGTTGGATTTCTGATGCATGACGGGCGTGATGATAATGAGCCCCATGAGCTCGATCCAACTTCCTGATCCAACTTCCTGGGGCGGTGCCCTGCTTTTGTCCGATCTGGGCATCATTCAGGCCGAAGGCGCCGATGCGGCCAGCTTTCTGCATGGCCAGTTCAGCCAGGATGTCAACGGTCAACCTGCTGACGAAGCACGCCTGGCGGCCTACTGCTCGGCCAAGGGGCGCATGCTGGCCAGCTTGCTGAGCCTGCGGCCTCAGCCGGAACAATTCTGGCTGCTGACGGATGCGCAGGTGCTGCCTGGCCTGCTCAAGCGCCTGTCCATGTTCGTGTTGCGCGCCAAAGCCAAGTTGGCGGACGCCGGTGCTTCGCTGAGTGTGGTCGGTTTGCTGGGCGCACCAGCCGGTGCCTCCCTGGGTGAGGCCGCTCAAGCCACGCAAGAGGCCGCGTGGAAGGTGCAGGCACATGGCCAGGGGCTGCTGGTGAGCCTGCCTGCCGTGCTGGGCACCCAGCGTTGGTATTGGGTGGGCCCCAAGGCCGAAGCACAGGCGCTGGTGTCAAGCCTGCCCGCTGTCGAACCCGGTGCCTGGGCCTGGCTGGACGTGATGAGCGGCGTCCCCCGCATCGAGGCGAGCACCGTTGACCAGTTCGTCCCCCAGATGGTGAACTACGAGCTGATCGGCGGCGTGAATTTCAAGAAGGGCTGCTACCCCGGGCAGGAGGTGGTGGCACGCAGCCAGTACCGAGGCACCACCAAGCGCCGCGCCTTTGTGGTCCATGCCGAGCAGGTCTTGTCACCAGGGCAGGAAGTGTTCAGCCTGGCCGACCCTGGCCAGCCTGCCGGCCTGGTCATCAACAGCGCGTCCGTGGGTGGTGTGCACAGCGCTTTGGTCGAACTCAAGCTCAGCGCCATTGGCACGGACTTGCGGGCAGGCTCCGCCGACGGCGCCAGGGTGGTGTTGGGCGACCTGCCCTACCCCTTGCCCTCTGCCGAAGAAGCTGCTTGACGCGATATCGTCAATTCCTTAACGCAACAAGGCCTCGTTTACATGGTCTTGTTGCCCTTGGTGACTTTGCGGCACTGCGTCATGGGTTACGCTGCCCGCAGATGAGTTTGGAATGTCTGACGACTTCGCCGCTTTGACTGCGACACTGCCCCGGTCCCTGTTCGTGTACTACCGCGTGCCCCTGGCCCATCAGGCCGCCGCACGCGAGGCCATCAACGAGATCCAGCAACGCCTGCACGAGGAGCACCCTGGTCTGACGACGCGCCTGATGCAACGCGCTGACACCCTTGAAGGCAGCCCGGAGGCCACCTGGATGGAGGTCTACGAGCACCCGAATGGTGTCAACGCCGCGTGTGAAGCGCGCCTGCGTGATCTGGCCGATGCCTTGCCTCAAGGGCTGATCGGTGCGCGGCACGTCGAGACGTTTTGCCCCATGGCAAGCGGCCTTTGAGGCCCTGCCAGCGTAGTTAAAGAGGTTTTGCCATGTGCCTGGTCGCTCTGGCTCTCGATCAAAGCAGCCGCTTTCCGTTTGTGCTGGCTGCCAACCGTGACGAGTTCTATGACCGCCCCGCGGCCCGCCTGGGCTGGTGGGAGCCCACTGACGGTGGCCCGCCCATCCTCGGTGGCCGTGATCTGCAGGCCGGCGGCACCTGGCTGGGTTTGACGGCACACGGCCGCCTGGGCCTGGTGACCAATGTGCGCGACCCGTCCAACATGGACCCGCAGGCCCCATCGCGCGGCCAGATCGTGCCGCAGTGGCTCAAGGGCGATTTGTCCATGCCCATGCTGTGGCCGCGTCTGGCCATCTCGGGCTACAACGGCTTCAACATGCTGGCGCTGGACTTCGCGGACGGCGAATGCTTCTGGCTCAACAACCGCAAGCTGTTCCCCGAACGACTTCAAAAAGGCGTGTTTGGTTTGTCCAACGCGATCTTGAACACCCCCTGGCCCAAGGTGCAGCAGCTCAAGGCGCGCACCCGCCAGGCCATCGCTCAGTCACAGGACATCGACGTACTGGCCAACCGGCTGTTTGAAGCGCTGGCCGACCCGACCGTCGCACCCGATGAGCAACTGCCTCACACCGGGATATCGATGGAATGGGAACGCCTGCTGTCATCGGCCTTCATCAAGTCTCCCAATGGCCTGTACGGCACGCGCTGCTCGACGCTGGTCATCACCGAGCGCGTGCACAAGCGGCTGGTCACGCACGTGCTCGAGCGCACGTTCACGGCCACATCCAACATGGCCTTGCTGCGCCGGGTCACCTTGCGCAACTGGCCGCCGCGGCACACCATGGCCGCCACGGAAGTGGCCAAGCTCGATGCCACCTTGCCACCGGTCGAATTGCGTCAGGAAGAAGCGTTCGAGAGCAGCGAGGTGTCCGAGCAGGCCAACCACGCGTTGACCGATGTCGAGCCGGTGCGCAAGACGCGCGCGCGCAGCCTGATCAAGAACAGCAGGACGCGCCCACTCAAAGTGTGAGCACCATGCGCTGGTGAGGGATGCCGACTTCGTCGAACTCATCCCCCTGCGGCATGAACCCATGCCTTGCATAGAAAGCCTGGGCGCTGACCTGCGCATTCAGGCTCAAATGCTTGATGCCCATCTGCCTGGCCTGCCCCATCAGCGCGAGCAGCACCAGATCACCCAAGCCCACGCCGCGGGCGCTGCGCAATACCGCCATGCGACCGATCTTGGCGTGGCCAGGCTCCAGGCCCGCATGGATCAGGCGCCCCGTGGCCAAAGGCAAGCCCGCCAGATTGCTGGCCACCGCGTGGATGGCGGCCGCGTCGTCGTCATCCCACTCGTCGGACTCATCAATGGCCTGTTCTTGCACGAACACGGCGGTTCGCACCGCGCGGGCACCGGTCTTCATGTCTGACCAGGCCCCGCACAGCACCTGGTGCACGGGCTGCCCCTGGGCATGTGCCGATATCTGATCACGAACCGTTTGAGGCACTGGCGCCGACTTGCCCGTGGCCAGGCTGGTGTGCACATACACCGTCTCGCCGGTGGCCAGCAAGCGCCCTTGCGCCCAGACGGCCCAGGCGATCGTGATGGACGAGTTGCCGATGCGGTCGCAGCGCACACCGATGTCCAGCCAGTCATCCAGCCGGGCTGGTGCGTGGTACTCCAGGGTGTTGCGGCGAACGAAGATGTCGCCTTGCTCATGCCTGACACCTTCGGGATACGGCAGGCCTACCGCGCGCCAATACTCGGAGATGGCCACGTCGAGGTAGGTCAGGTAGTGGCCGTTGAAGACCACCTGCTGGGCATCGACCTCCATCCAGCGCACACGCAGGCGATGGGTGAAGCTGTAATCGGCGGGACGGGTCATGGTGCTTGGCAATCCATCTGGCTGAAGTGACAAACTGCATCGTGCATGAAAAAACCCGCGCGGCGAACCGGGCGGGTTTTTTGTGGCTCAGCTGAAACTGAGTCCGCGAGGATCAGCGCAGTTCGCGGCGCAGGATCTTGCCCACTGGCGTTTTCGGCAACTCTTCGTTGCGGAACTCGACGATGCGGGGGATCTTGTAGCCCGTCAGGTTCTTGCGGCAGTGTTCGATGACGGCTTCCTTGGTCAGGCCAGGGTTGCGGGGCACGATGATGATCTTCACACGTTCACCGGCGACTTCGTCGGGCACGCCCACGGCTGCGCATTCCTTGACGTCAGGGTGCATGGCCACAACGTCTTCGATTTCGTTGGGGTACACGTTGAAGCCAGAGACCAGGATCATGTCCTTCTTGCGGTCCACGATCTTGAGGAAGCCCTTCTCGTCCATCACGGCGATGTCGCCCGTGGCCAGCCAGCCTTCGCTGTCGATGACCTTGGCGGTTTCGTCCGGACGCTGCCAGTAGCCCTTCATGACCTGAGGGCCGCGCACGCACAGCTCACCAGGCTCGCCGATGTTGGCCCAGGTGTTGTCGTCGCGGCGGCAACGCACTTCGGTCGACGGCACGGGCACGCCGATCGAGCCAGTGAAGGCGGGGCCGGGCTTGCTGATGTCCACCGGGGCTTGCGTCACGATGGGCGAGCACTCGGTCAGGCCATAACCTTCGACGATGGAGTTGCCGGTGACTTCCTTCCAGCGCTCGGCGATGGAGCGTTGCAGCGCCATGCCGCCAGCCACGGCCAGCTTGAGGTTGGAGAAGTCGCGCTTGCGGAAATCGGGGTCATCCAGGAAGGACGAGTACAGCGTGTTCACGCAGGTGATGCCGCTGAAGTTCTCGTTCTTGAGGATCATCATCACGCGCTTGGTGTCGCGCGGGTTGGCGATCAGGATGTTGCGACCGCCGAGTGCCATGAAGATCAGGCAGTTCACAGTCAGCGAGAAGATGTGATACAGCGGCAGCGGCGTGACCACGGTTTCGGTGTCGCCGGTCAGCTGGCCTTCGGCAAAAGCGAGCGCCTGCTGGCAGTTGGCCAGCACGTTGCGGTGGGTCAGCATCGCGCCCTTGGCCACACCGGTGGTGCCACCGGTGTACTGCAGGAAGGCCAGGTCTTCAGGCTTGACTTCAGCGAGCTTGACCTTGGCCTTGGCCCCGGCCTTGATCACATCACGCATCCACACAGCGCCGGGCAAGCTGTACTCGGGCACCATCTTCTGGACCTTGCGCAGCACGAAGTTCAGCAGGCGGCCCTTGGCGTTGATGAAACCGTCAGACAGCAGGTCGCCAATCTGGGTCAGCACGATGCGCTTGACCTTGGTGCCAGCCAGCGCGTCTTGCAGCGTCTTGGCGAAGGTCTCCATCACGATGATGGTTTCTGCGCCACTGTCCTTGAGCTGGTGATTGAGTTCACGCGCTGTGTACAGCGGGTTCACGTTGACCACCACGGCACCAATCTTGAGCACAGCGAAAAGGCAGATCGGATACTGGAAGGTGTTGGGCAGCATGATCGACACGCGATCACCCTTCTTCACACCCTGGCTCTGCAGCCAGCCGGCAAAGGCATTGACCAGGCGGTCCAGACGGTCGTACGACATCTCCGTACCGATGCTGACGAAGCCAGGACGGTTGCGGTATTTGTTGATGCACTCGTCAAAGTACTGGCCCAGGGAGCTGTACTTGTTCGGGTCGATGTCGTGGGGGACACCCTTCACGTACGACGACAACCAGATACGGTTGGTCGAACCATCGGGGTTGACAATGGACTGCGCGGGCGAAGCCGACGCTGCGGCTGCTGATTGGGTCATCCGGATCTCCTCATGTGCCTGCCTGAATTACTGACTGGACTACGGCAGGGTGGCTTTGTACCTGCAGGGGCGCGGAGGCCCGCTGCAGGTCGCCTGGTCAAGTTACGGAGTGTATCAACCCGGGGCCCTCTTTAAGGGTTTGCCTACCCCGGGTGACAAGGAAAAAATCAACGCTCCAGGATGGCCACCACGCCCTGGCCACCGGCCGCGCAGATGGAGATCAGCCCGCGGCCGGAACCCTTCTGGGACAGCATCTTGGCCAGCGTGGCAACGAGACGGCCACCGGTGGCCGCAAACGGGTGACCCGCTGCCAGCGAGCTGCCGTTGATGTTGAGCTTGCTGCGGTCGATCTTGCCCAGCGGCTTGTCCAGGCCCAGCTTTTCCTTGCAGTACTTGGGATCTTCCCAGGCCTTCAGCGTGCACAGCACCTGGGCAGCAAAGGCTTCGTGGATTTCATAGAAATCGAAGTCCTGCAGGCTGATGCCGGCGCGGGCCAGCATGCGGGGCACGGCGTAGGCCGGGGCCATCAGCAGGCCTTCCTTCTTGGGGCCGAAGAAATCGACAGCGGCCACTTCGCTGAAGGTGATGTAGGCCAGCACGGGCAGGTTGTTGGCCTTGGCCCATTCCTCGCTGCCCAGCAGCACGGCAGACGCGCCGTCGGTCAGGGGCGTCGAGTTGGCAGGCGTCAGCGTGCCCTGGCCCGGGGCAATCTTCTTGTCGAAGCAAGGCTTGAGCGTGCGCAGCTTCTCGATGGTGATGCCTTCACGCAGGTTGTTGTCCTTGGTCACGCCCTTGAACGGGGTCATCAGGTCGGCGAAGAAGCCTTCCTTGTAGGCGCGAGCCAGGTTGGTGTGGCTGGCCACGGCCAGTTGGTCCTGCTCTTCGCGGGGGATGGACCATTCACGGGCCATCAGCTCGGCGTGCTCGCCCATCGAGAAACCCGTGCGAGGCTCACCGTTCTTGGGGATGGCGGGCTTGACCAGCATGCTGGGGCGGATCTTGGAGATCACCTTGAGCTGGGCAACCGTACCCTTGGCGCGGTTGGCTTCCATCAGGATCTTGCGCATCTTTTCGTTGACACCGATGGGGGCGTCAGACGTGGTGTCCACACCGCCGCCAATGCCGCACTCGATGTGGCCCAGGGCGATCTTGTTGGCCACCAGCATGATGGCTTCCAGGCCGGTACCGCAAGCCTGTTGCAGGTCGTAGGCGGGCGTCTCGGGCGACAGGGTGGTGGACAGCACGCTCTCACGCACCAGGTTGAAGTCACGCGAGTGCTTCATCACGGCGCCAGCGGCGACGTCGCCCAGGCGCTTGCCGTGCAGGTTGAAGCGGTCGACCAGGCCTTGCAGGGTGGCGGTCAGCATCTCCTGGTTGGAGGCATGCGAGTACACCGTGTTGGAACGGGCGAAGGGAATGCGGTTACCGCCAATGATGGCGACGCGACGAATGGTGCTCATGAGAGGTTGTCCTTCTCGATTTTGAATTGAATGAATCTGGTTGCGAGGCAGGTCAGTAAGTGACCCGGCCACGCAGGTGAGGCTTGTCGCCCTTGGCATTGCGCACTTCGAACAAGGCGCCCTGCTCCTGACGCACGGCCCACAGGGAAGCGCGTGCTGGCAGGAACAGGGGTGTCTTGAACTCGACGATGACCTCGGCGTGATCAACGGCTTCGCGCGGCATCAATGTGGCCAGGGCGCGGGCCTTGGTCCACATGCCGTGGGCAATGGCCTTGCGAAAGCCCAGGAACTTGGCGGTGATGGCAGACAGGTGGATGGGGTTGATGTCACCCGACACGCGGCCATAAGCCCGGCCAATGCCCGCACCAGCGTAGAAATCTGCCTGGTGCGACAGCGGCGAATCATCGACCAGCGCACTGGTGTATGGCGCCCCCTTGGGGTTGCGCACGCCCAGGCGCAGCAAGGTCCAGGTGCTTTCCCACACCACCTCACCTGCGCGCAAGGCACGGGCATGCAGCGTGAACACCTGCCCCTTGTCATGTGCATACAGCTCGCCCGTGCGCATTTCGATGCGGAGTTCATCACCCACATTGATGCGCTTGAGCAGCTTGGCGCTGTTGCCCAGGTGAACCAGGCCCATGGCAGGCCACGGGAAGGCCTTGGTGCCGAACAGCATCATGGCCAGCGGGAAGGCCTCCATGTGCGGGAACAGCATGGGCACGCCGTGCGCCTTGCTGAAGCCGCACACCTTGGCATAGGCCGCCACTTTTTTGCCATCCACCACCACGCGCGGGCGCACATAGGTGATCTCGGGCAAGGCCTCGACCACACCTGGGCGCTTGCTGCTGGAGCGCAAGGCACCCAGGTTCAGCGAGATGGCGCTGGGCAGCTTGTTGACTTCGATGATCTTCATGGGATCTTGCCGCGATCGTTGATCAAGCGCCAATCAAGCTCTGACCGCAAACACGGATCACGTTGTTCGTGACACCAGCGGAGGCGGGGCTCGCGTACCAGGCAATGGCTTCAGCCACGTCCACTGGCTGGCCGCCCTGGCTCATGGAGTTCATGCGGCGACCGGCTTCGCGAATGGCGAAGGGGATGGCGGCGGTCATCTGGGTTTCGATGAAACCTGGCGCCACGGCGTTGATGGTGATGCCACGCTCGGCAAAGATCGGGGCGGTGCTGTTGACCATGCCGATCACACCCGCCTTGGAGACGGCGTAGTTGGTCTGGCCCATGTTGCCGGCGATACCCGAGATCGACGACACACAGACGATGCGGCCGCCGGACTTCAGGGCGCCCGAGCTGACCAGCTCATCATTGATGCGCTCCTGGGTCGACAGGTTCACGTTGACCACCAGCTGCCACAGGTGTTCCTTCATGTTGGCGATGGTCTTGTCACGCGTGATGCCGGCGTTGTGCACGACCACGTCCCAACCACCTTGGGCCTTGGCGGCCTCAGCCAGCTTCTGCGGTGCGTCAGCGGCGCCGATGTCCATGGCCAGGGCGGTGCCGCCCAGCTTCTTGGCCACTTCATTGAGGCCTTCTTGCGCTTGAGGCACGTCCAGGCAGATCACCTGGGCGCCGTCGCGGGCCATCACTTCGGCGATGGCCGCACCAATACCGCGCGAGGCACCGGTGACCAGCACCTTCTTGCCAGCCAGAGGCAGGTTCCAGTCCTTGGGCACCACCAGCTCGCCGACAGGCTTGCCAACGTGCATGACCTGGGCCGACACATAGGCCGACTTGGGCGACAGCAGGAAGCGCAGCGTGGACTCGATGTTGCCTTCGGCGCCTTCGGACACGTACACCAGGTTGGCGTTGATGCCCTTCTTCAGCTCCTTGCCCAGCGAACGGCTCAGGCCCTCCAGCGAACGCTGGATGGTGGCCTTGCGCGGCGACTTGCACTCTGCGGGCGGACGGCCCAGGATCACCACGCGACCACAAGGCAACACCGAACGGGCCACATCGTGGAAGAACCAGTACAGAGCGTCAGACTGGGTGCTATCTTCCAGACCGGTGGCGTCGAACACCAGGCATTTGACCTTTTCGCCCGGCTGGCCGTTGCCACCCCAGCGACCGGTGGTCAGGCCAGACTTGTTGGCCACGGCCACCCACTGGGGCAGCTTTTCATGGGCCAGGCTTTGCACGCCCATGTTCTTGAATGCACCAGCCAGGGCCTCCAGCAGTTGAGGCTCGCCACCACCACCGATCAGAACCGTGCCTTGAACGACGGGTTGGCCGGCCTTGTAACGCTCCAGGGGCAGCGGCTTGGGCAGACCCAGGGCATTGATGAGCTTGGCGCCCATGGGCGAGTTGGCAAAGTCGAGGTAACCGTCTTTCATGCGAGACACTCTTCGGTGGTGGAGCCTGCGGACGTGAACAGTCCTGACAAGGCTGGTTGAGACAGCGGCTTGCCCAAACGGCAAGCCTGCGGGTTGCGCCCACCCTGTTGAGGGGCGAGCTGTCTTGTCAGACCGGGGGAGGACAGACAAGGAATGGGTTTCATGGCCTTGGGGAATGTGGCGTCAGGAGTGCGCAGGCGCGGCGTCAGCGTCCGCCGTCGCACCCGGACCGATCAAAGCAACGCCAGGCAGATTGGCCATGGCGCCAAACTGCAGCGCTTCATTGGGGCCAGGTAGCGGCGCCTTGAGCGCGGCCACCATCAGGGAGGCCAGGCGCGACAGGATCACGGCTTCGTGGTCGCCCTGCTGCTGCGTGAATTCACGGATCAGGCGCTGCGTGTTGCCACCGGCCAGGATGCCCGACAAGGCGCCCATGGCAAAGTTCAAACGAAAGCCCAGGTCCTCGCGGCTCAGCTCAGGCAAGGCACGCTGGAAGGCGAAGAAGAAGCGGCCCAGCGTCTGGATGTAGTGGGTGTTGATGAAGTCGCGCACCACGGGCGACGGGTCGGTGTACGAGCGCCCCAGGAAGTGCAAGTAGCGATCGGCCATGGGGGCGTCGCTTCGGAAGATCCGCACGGCGGGCAGGAAGAGCGCCACGAGGATGTGCTCGCAGGTGAGCTTGTCACCCAGGTTGGACTCGAAGGCGTCCAGCATGGCAACGCGTTGCTCGTTGAGCGGGTCCAGCCGGCGCGAAAGCACGGCCTGGATCAGGGCATCCTTGCTGCCGAAGTGGTAGTTCACCGCAGCCAGGTTCACATTGGCCGCGCTGGTGATCTGGCGCATGGACATGGACTCGAACCCGCCAGTCACGAACAGGGTTTCGGCCGCATCCAGAATGCGCGTCTTCGTATCGGCAGGCGACAGACGTGTCGAGGCCTGAGGCATGGTCAACGGGTCTCCAGGGTACACACAGTACGAACGTTTCAAACGTCCGTTTTATCGTTGGGTGCGTATGGTATGCCAGACCGAGGCCTTTGAAACACAATGGCCCTCAGAAAATTGCCGATTCCCCCAATATCCGGGGTGGACACCCTGCCTGTGTCGTGAAGGATTCCTCAGTCTGTCACTTGCTGCCCCGCGCGGGCGAGCATTCTCCCTTGGGCAGGCGGATACCCCAGACGACCGGCACCACGCCTTTGACCTGCCTGGGCGGGATCAGCACCATGTCGGGCGAGTGGATGACATCCGGCGGCAACTCCTGGGCCAGATGGCGCATGACCACGCTGCCCCGGGCTTGTATGTCGTCGGCGTTGATCCAGGGGCTGTCGCGGTAGTTGCCCTCCTGCAGCACGGCTGGAAAGCCTTGCCCGAAGGCCGAGACCTGCCCACCTTCGAAAAATGGGGCATCCAGATAACGCAAGGCGCAGCCGGGTGCAGCGTGCTGCCAATCCGCCGCAACGCGGTCAGCCAACTCACGCGCCGGATAGCCCTGCACCGCGCCGGGTGCGTGTAGCCGCGCACCGGCGGGCGAGGCGGCTACCAGGAACGAAATGCACTGGATGGCGACGACCGTCAGCACCAGGCCGCGCAGAGGCGCCTTCTCAACATAGGCCCCGAACCAGGCGACCAATGCAAACGACGCGAACTGGAAGGTCTGGACGCCCCACTGCGCGTGCAATTTGGAGCCGCCGAAGATGCCCACGGCCAGCACAAAAGCCAGGGGCACGAGGAGCAGGCCTTCGACCCAGGCCCGCACGGGCGTGGCGCTGGCCGTTGACCCACTGGCGCTCGCCTGCGTGGCGTCTCGCCCATATGCTCGCGCCACCCAGACCAGCAAGGCCACCAGCGCCGGGGCCAGCATGCGCAACTCGGAAACCACGAACTGCCCCAAGCGCATGGACTCACCTTCGCCCGCACCGCTGCCCAGTTGATGGGTGGCGTATTCAAGCGCGTTGGTGTGGCCGGTTGCCATCCACCACAAGGGCGGCGCACACACCACCGCGCCCAGCACGATGGCCATGGCCAGGCCCTTGCGCGAAGCCAGCGATTCCAGGCTGCCACTGCGCCACAGCGCCCACAACACCCCGACCAGCGGGACCACGGCCTGCAATTTGGTGGACATGGCCAGGCCAGCCGCCAGACCTGCGGCAGCCCAACTGCCCTGCTCGTTGCGCCGAGCCGCACGGGCGGCGAAGTACACCGCCATCGCCACGGTCATCACCAGCACGGTGTTGTGGTTGTAGATCCATGCGCGCCAGCCAAACGGTTGCTGCAAGCCCCACAAGCCGGCCACGCACAAAGCCAGGCTTGGCGACATCAACTCGCGGGCAGCCAGGTACGTGAACACACCCGTGAGGCCGATGCACACGGCAGACAAGCCATACAGCGTGGCGGGCTTGGCGGGCAACACCGTTTGGGCCAGCAGGAACAACCAGGTCGGCAGCGGCGGGTGCTTGGGGTAGCCCAGCTGCCAGGCGTGAGCCCAGACGAACTGCTCGGCCATGTCGTGGTGCAAGGCCGTGTGCAAATGCGCCGACAGTGCCACCCAGGCCGCAACGAGCGCGAAGATGCACAAGGACACCAGCCAAGGACGGCCCCAGGCGGAATCGAAGGGGTCGGTTACGGAGGGGCTAACCGCGCCAGGGGAATGGAATGTACTTGGCATGGGCGGGAGTCTAAACGCGCTAAAGTCCGCCCATCTGAGTTAAACGAACAGCGAGCGAGACACCTCCCCATGGCCACCATCCTGTACCTCACCCAGATCCAGTTCGAGTTTGGCGCGATCAAGCTGCTGGCGTCGGAATGCGAGCGCGTCGGCATGCGCCGCCCCATGATCGTGACCGATGCCGGTGTGCGTGCCGCGGGCGTCCTGCAAAAGGCGCTGGACGCGGTCAAGGACCTGCCGGTGACCGTGTTCGACCAGACCCCCCCCAACCCGACGGAAGCCGCCGTGCGCGCAGCGCATGAGGTCTGGCAGGCCAACCAGTGTGATGGCCTGATCGCCGTGGGCGGCGGCTCCAGCATCGACCTGGCCAAGGGCCTGGCCATCATGGCCACGCACCCAGGCCCGTTGAAGACTTACGCCACCATCGAAGGTGGCTCGCCCAAGATCACGGCGCAGGCCGCACCGCTGATTGCCGTGCCCACCACCGCCGGCACCGGCAGCGAAGTGGCGCGTGGCGCCATCGTGATCGTGGACGACGGCCGCAAGCTGGGCTTCCACTCGTGGAACCTGATGCCCAAGGCAGCGATTTGCGACCCCGAGCTGACGCTGGGCCTGCCCCCTTCGCTCACGGCGGCCACCGGCATGGACGCCATCGCGCACTGCATGGAAACCTTCATGGCGCCCGCCTTCAACCCGCCCGCTGACGGCATCGCGCTGGACGGCCTGGAGCGCGCCTGGCACCACATCGAGCGCGCCACAAAAGACGGCAGCGACCGCGAGGCACGCCTGAACATGATGAGCGCCTCCATGCAAGGCGCCATGGCCTTCCAGAAAGGCCTGGGCGCCGTACACAGCCTGAGCCACAGCCTGGGTGGCGTGAACCCCAAGCTGCACCACGGCACGCTCAACGCGATGTTCCTGCCCGAGGTGATCAAGTTCAACGCGGCAGCCGAGTCCATCCAGAAGGAACGCCGCCTGGAACGCATGGCGCATGCCATGGGCCTCAAGGGCGCGGCCGACATCCCTGAAGCCATTCGCGACATGAACGCGCGCCTGGGCTTGCCAACGGGCCTGGCCGAACTGGGTGTGCAGCGTGAGTGGTTCGAGAAGATCGTGACCGGCGCGATGGCCGATCACTGCCACAAGACCAACCCGCGCATCGCCACGGCGGACGATTACATGGACTTGCTGTCGGCCTCGATGTGACCGTGCTGGGCGCCTTGATCGGTGGCCGTGCCAGGCATTGAATCACCCGGCTGCAAACGGGTCACCATGACCTGGTCGATCTTGTAGCTGTCCACGTCCAGCACCTCGAAGCGCAAGCCGCCCCAGAACACGGTGTCCGTGCGCCTGGGGATGCGCCGCAGCATCACCATCAGGAAACCGGCCAGGGTCTCGTAGTCTTCCTGGTGCGGCAGGCTGTCCAGGTCGAGCGCGCGCAGCACGTCTTCGATGGGCGTGACGCCGTCGATCAGCCAGGAGTTGGCGTCTCGCTGCACGATCTGCTCTTCGTCCAGCGGCGCCATCAGGCTGCCCATCACCGTGCTCATCACATCGTTGATGGTGATGATGCCCACGACCAGGCTGTATTCGTTGACGATGACGGCAAAGTCTTCATAGGCCTGGCGGAACTGGGCCAGCATCTCCGACAAGGTGAGGCGGTCGGGCACCATCAGCACCTTCTTGATCAGCCCCTCCGAATTGAGCGCGATCGACTGGTTTTTCAGCACCCGGCTGAGCAGATCCTTGGAGTCCACATAGCCCACCACATGGTCGATGTCGCCGTCGCAGACCAGGTAGGTGGAGTGCGGGTACTGGTCGATGCGCGCACGGATCAGGGCTTCGCTGTCGTCCAGCAGGAAGTGGATGATGCTGTCTCGAGCGGTCATGGAGCTGGTGACCAGGCGGGTGTCCAGCTCGATCACGTTTTCGATCACGCGGTGCTCGGCGCCAGCCAGCACACCGGCGTCGGCACCGGCCTGGGCCATGGCGAGGATGTCATCGGGGGTGACGGCGTCGTCGCGCCGGTCAGGCAAACCAAGCAGCTTGAACAGGCCATCGGTGAGGCGCTTGAACAGCCATACCACGGGCTTGAGCAGCGTCAGCACAGCGTGCATGGGCCCCACCACGCGCACGGCCACCTGCTCGGGCGCACTCATGCCCAGGCGCTTGGGAAACAGGTCGGCCAACAGGATGAACAGGCTGGTGACCAGCACGAAGGACGCCACCGCACTCAAGGTCTCGGCGTGAGACTGTGGCAATTGCAGGCGCAGCAGCAGGGGCTGGATCAAGGGGGCGAAGGCGCCCTCGCCCACCACACCGCCCAGGATGGCCACCGTGTTCATGCCAATCTGGATCGCCGTGAAGAAATCGCCGGGTTCTTCCTGCACGTTCAGCACGCGCTGGGCACGCGCATCACCCAGGTCGGCCATCTGGCGCAGACGCAGGCGGCGCGCCGCGGCCACGGCAAGCTCGGAGATGGAGAAGAACGCGCTGGCTGCGATCAAGCCGGCGATCAGCAGGAGGCTGGCAATCGGGTCCATGGGCACAGTGTAGCGAGGTGGCTCACAGTGGTTTGAGCTGATCCGCGGGGCAGCCTTGCTGCAGCCAGGCTTGCCATTCGTCGGCCAGTACGGCGGCGCGGGCCACGGCTTCGGTCCAGGCCTGGACGCGCTGCTCGTAGTTCAGGCGCTTGAAGTCATTGCGATCAGGCAGCTTGCCGCCGGGCAGCGTGGCCACCCATTGCGGGTTGGGCGCCAGCAGCACCATGTTGTCCAGCCAGGGGCTGGCGCGGTGGCGCCACTTCAGGGCCTTGTCGAGCCAGCCGGGCACAACCTGGCGCTGAAAGTGCGGATACAGCACCAGCCCTTTGTCCATGGCCGAGTAGTGCCAGTGGAAGTGGTAGTCCACGATGCCGCCGTCCCAATGGGACCCACGCACGGCGCCGGGGATGTCGTTGACCGCCTCCAGCATGAAGGGGATGCTGCAGGAGGCCAGCATGGCGGGCATGAAGTTGGCCTGATCCAGCTCCACACGGCCTGTGGGCAGGTCGTTCAAAGGCACGGGCAAAGGCTCGCCGCGCGTTGAAAAAACCGTGCGCTCCAGAAACAGGCCAACTGCCTTTCTGGTCAGGGCATTGCCCAGCGCCAGGCCGGTGAAACCCAGTGCCGTGCGCGATGGCGAACCGCGTCGCAACACCTGCCGACCGCGCGAGGTCAGGATGTGCAACTGGTAGCGCGGGTGGTGCAACATGCCCTCCACGCTGTCGCCAAAGAAGGACTTGAGCGTATCGGTGAAGCCCGCCGTGATGCGCTGCGCAGAAGGCATCTTGCGCCCCACCTCGGGCTCGATGTTCTGCTGGATGTAGCCATAGGCCAGATCCTTGAAGGCCTGCAAGGGGTCGGCCATCGCCGCGGTAGCCATGCGCCAGGCGCCGATGGAAGCGCCCACCAGGTGCACGGTGTGCCCGCCCTGAGGCAGCCATTGCCCGAACAGGTGCTGATCCAGGTGGTTGAGGATCAGGCCCTTGGGGCCGCCTGCGGCAGCCGGGACCAGACGCACGTCTTGCGGGCTCAGGCCGTTGGCCTCGATGTGCCGGCGCGCGCGCTCGCCAGCATGGATGTGCAATGCCTTCATGGACACAGAGAATAGCCCAGCCTCCATGGCCTTGGCGCATGGGATGAGCAAGCCATGAGGTGTCAGGCGGTGCCGATGCCAAGCCATGCACGCGCCGCGTGCGACATGTAGCGATCAGGCACCCAGATGTGGCCAACACGCCAGGCAAGATCGCGGGCGTGCAAGGGCTTGACCACCACCGCACTCGGCAGGCGCTGCCGCGTCAGCAGAGGCTCGGGCAACAAGGCCGTGCCCATACCTGCCATGGCCATGGACAGCAGGAAATCCCACTGGCCGCTCTGGGCGATGACCTCGGGCTGCACGCCGGCCTCATCAAACGCATCACGCAAACGGCGCGTCAGAGCGTAGTCGTCGCCCAGCATGACCACGGGCTGCTGGTGCAAGGCGGCCAGGCCGGGGCGCTTGAGCCTAGCCCAAGGCGCGTCAGGCGAACCCACCAGGCAGATCTGGTAACGCCCCATTTCATGGGAGGCGAGGCCCTCGCCTGGCTCGGTGGGCAGCACGGTCACGCCGAGTTCCAGCTCACCGCTGCGCACACGTTGCTCGATGACTTGCCCACCCGCTTCCACGATGTTCAGCTTCACATGCGGATAGCGTGCCTTGTAGCGCTGGATGAGCGGCGGGAAGAAGATGTTCACCATGGGCGGGATGCCGATCGTCAACTCGCCCCGGGCGATATCAGACAGATCCGCCACGTCGCGGTTCAAACGCTGCACGACGGCCAGCGCTTCTTGAGCGCGCTCGAACACGATCTGGCCGGCATCGGTCAGCCGCACCGTGCGGCCCTCCCGGATCAGCAGCGCCTGCCCGACTTCATCTTCCAGCTGGCGCACCATCTTGCTCACGGTGGACTGCGTGACGTACAGGTGCGATGCCGCCGTCGTGAAGCTGCGTTGGCGGGCGGTTTCCACGAAATAGCGCAAGGCCCTCAGGTCCATGGTCGGGCTCCTTAACGTATGAATTTTATGAATGCAAAGCATGAATATAAGTCGCAGCACGAATGCATGCCGATTTCTATACTTGTCCGCGAATAACGCCCCTCAAACAGGTAGCCGCGCTCACCGACCGCTACCACCGCTCGTGGAGACCACATGTACGAAGACCGAATCCGCCTGGCCAGCTTGCGCAACAAGGTGATGTCCGCCCACGACGCGGCCGAACTGTTCGAAAACGGCATGACGGTGGGCATGAGCGGCTTCACGCGGGCGGGTGACTGCAAGGCCGTGCCCCTGGCGCTGGCAGACCGGGCTCGCCAGGAGCACCTGCAGATCACGCTGATGACAGGCGCCTCGCTGGGCAACGACACGGACAAGACCCTGACCGAGGCCAATGCCATCTCGCGCCGCCTGCCCTTCCAGGTCGATGCCACGCTGCGCCAGAAGATCAACGCGGGCGAAGTGATGTTCCTGGATCAGCACTTGTCTGAAACCGTGGAGCAGCTGCGCAGCAAACAGTTGCCTGGCGTGGACATCGCGGTGATCGAAGCCACGGCCATCACGGAAAACGGCGCCATCGTGCCGACGACTTCGGTGGGAAACTCGGCCAGCTTCGCCATCCTCGCCAAGAAGGTGATCGTCGAGATCAACCTGAAGATGCCGACGCAGCTCGAAGGCCTGCATGACATCTTCATCCCCACCTATCGCCCGCACCGCCAGCCCATCCCGCTGATCTCGCCGGAGCAGCGCATTGGCGTGCCGTACATCGCGATCGACCCGGCCAAGATCGCCGCCATCGTGATCACCGAGAAGGCAGACAGCCCCTCCAATGTGCTGCCACCGGATGCCGAAACGCAGGCCATCGCGGGTCACCTCGACGAGTTCCTGCGCAACGAGGTGCGCGTCGGGCGCCTGTCGGCCTCGCTGCAGCCGCTGCAATCGGGCATCGGCACGATTTCCAATGCGGTGCTGCACGGCCTGATCGACTCGCCCTTCCGGGACATCCGCATGTACTCCGAGGTGCTGCAAGACAGCGCCATCGAGTTGCTGGACAGCGGGCGCATGACCTTCGCGTCGGCTTCGTCCATCACCTTGTCCAAGCCGACGTACGAGCGCGTGCTCAACCACATCAATGACTACAAGCCGCGCCTGGTGCTGCGCCCACAGGAGATCAGCAACCACCCCGAGGTGATCCGCCGCCTGGGCCTGATCACCATCAACACGGCGCTGGAGTTCGACATTTATGGCAACGTGAACTCCACGCACGTGAGCGGCACGCACATGATGAACGGCATTGGCGGTTCGGGCGACTTTGCGCGCAATGCCCACCTGTCGGTGTTCGTGACCAAGTCGATCGCCAAGGGTGGTGCCATTTCAAGCGTGGTGCCCATGGTTTCCCACGTGGACCATACCGAGCACGATGTGGACGTGCTGGTGACCGAGCATGGCCTGGCCGATCTGCGGGGCCTGGCGCCGCGCGAGCGGGCGGTGGAGATCATTCGCCACTGCGCAGACCCCGCCTACCGAGGCGCCCTGGAAGACTATTTCACCACCGCCTGCCGCCTGGGTGGACACACGCCCCACATCCTCACGGAAGCGCTGGCCTGGCACGCACGGTTCAACGAATGCGGCACGATGCAGGCGCGCTGAGCTTGCGCTGAGGATGCGCTGAAGGCGCATGTCAAGCGGGCTTTACCTTGAACCTCGGCGCAAGCCGGGGTGACATGCCAGAATCGGGTGACACCAGGGCAAGAAGGCCCTCAAGCAGCACCCGTCATGAGCAATTCGACCCGCCGCCCGATCAACATTCCCATCCGCGTTGAAGCGCCGGTGCAGCGTGAACACCATCACGCGGAACACCAGCACAGTGGCGACGCGTGCTGCTCACATGAGCACGATCACGGGCACGAACATGGACATGCGCACGCGCAAGAAATCGACTGCTGCGTGCCCGGCGATTTGCTGACGCCGGCGTCGCCCCCACAAGCGGCCCCCGAGGGCGCCAGCAAGGTCCGGTTCCGCATCGACAAGATGGACTGCCCGACCGAGGAGCGGCTCATCCGCAACCGGCTGGAGCCCATGACGGGCGTGATCCGGCTGGACTTCAACCTGCTGGCGCGCGAACTCACCGTTTTTCATGAACTGGAAGGCACGGCCAAGCTGGAGGCCGCGCTGACCGAACTCGACATGGCGCCCCGCCTGCTCGAAGCCGGGCAAGTCGCCGCGCCCTTGCCTGAGGCCCTGCCGCTTCATGCCCGGTTGCAACTGGGCGCAGCGGGCCTGGCGGCACTGGGCGCCGAGGCGCTGCACTGGCACATGGGTGAGGAACAGACCTGGGGCGTCGCCTTGCTGGCCGGGCTGGCCGTGGCCCTCGCCGGTGGCCCCACCCTCAAGAAGGGCTGGATCGCGCTGCGGCACCTCACACTCAACATCTACTTCCTGATGACGCTGGCGGTCGCTGGCGCCGTGCTGATTGGCAACTGGTCCGAGGCGGCCATGGTGATCGTGCTGTTTGCGATTGCCGAAGCCATTGAAGCGCTGTCGCTGGAGCGAGCACGCAAGGCCGTGCACGCCTTGAGCGCCCTCGCGCCGGATACCGCCATGGTGTGGCGTCAGTCGCGCTGGCAAAACAGCGAGGTTGGGCACATTGCCGAGGGGGACATGATCATGGTGCGAACCGGCGAGCGCATCGCGCTGGACGCACGCGTGATCAAAGGCCATGCCAGCGTCAACCAGGCGCCGATCACCGGCGAGAGCATGCCCGTGGACAAGCAGCCTGGTGACACGGTGTACGCCGGCACCATCGTGTCGGATGGCGTCATCGAAGCACAGGTCACGGCCACAGCCGGGCACAGCACCCTGGCGCGCATCGCCTCGGCCATCCAGGAAGCGCAGGCCCAACGCGCACCCACCCAGCGTTTCGTGGATCAGTTCGCGCGCTATTACACGCCCGCCGTGGTCGTGCTGGCCGCTCTGGTCGCGCTGCTGGGGCCGTGGTTGATCGGTGGCGGAGCCCATCACTGGGTCTACCAGGCACTGGTGTTGCTGGTCATCGCCTGCCCATGCGCGCTGGTGGTGTCCACACCGGTCACGGTGGTCAGCGGCCTGGCGAATGCGGCCCGCCAAGGCATCCTCGTCAAAGGGGGCGTGCACCTGGAGCAAGGCCGCCTGATCAAGGCCGTGGCGCTGGACAAGACGGGCACCCTGACCAAGGGGCAGCCTGTGCTCACTGACGTGGTGCCGCTTCAGCGCATGAACGCGCAGCACGCTTTGCGCGTGGCTGCCAGCCTGGAGCAGCGCAGCAGCCACCCCATCGCGCAAGCCCTGGTCGAGGCATGGCGCGAGCGTGATCCACATGGCGCCTTGTGGCCTGTGGATCAGTTCAGCGTGCTGCCTGGGCTGGGTGTCAAAGGGCGGCTGCAGGATCAGGACTGGCAACTGGGCAACCACCGCCTGGTGGAAGACCTGGGCCTGTGCTCGCCAGAACTGGAAGCCCGGCTGGAAACCCTGGAGCTGCAAGGCAAGACCGCCTTTGTGCTGATGGACAGCCAGGGGCCGACGGCCGTGCTGACCATGGCTGACACGCCCCGCCCCGAGAGCCGCCGCGCCATGGAGGCGCTCAAGCAATTGGGCGTGCGGGCCGTGATGCTCACCGGCGACAACCAGGCCACGGCCCAGCACATCGCGCAGCAACTTGGCATCGAAGACGTGCGCGGCAACATGCTGCCGGCCGACAAGCTCAAGGCCATTGAAGAGCTAGCACAAACGCACGGCCCCGTGGCCATGGTGGGCGACGGCGTCAACGACGCCCCTGCCCTGGCGCGCGCCACCGTGGGCATCGCCATGGGCGCCGCAGGCACGGCCACCGCGCTTGAAACGGCGGATGTCGCCATCATGGACGACGACCCGCTCAAGGTAGCCCAGTTCATCCGCCTGAGCCAGGCCACCAGCCAAGTGCTCAAGCAGAACATCGCGCTGGCGCTGGGCATCAAGGCCGTCTTCCTGGCCCTGGCGCTGGCCGGTCAGGCCACCTTGTGGATGGCGGTGTTCGCTGACATGGGCGCCAGCCTGCTGGTGGTGTTCAACGGTTTGAGGCTGTTGCGCGCCAGAGCCTGAAAACAAAAGCGCCCGGTTGTAGCCGGGCGCTTCCACTGCTGCATGCTCAGGCGCCTCAAGCCGCCCGGCTCAGCTCATCGCTTGGGCTGCAACTTCGCAAACGCCGCCGCCATGGCGGATTGCCCCTGGGGCTGAGGTGCGCCGCGCCCTGCCCCACCACCACTGCGCTCGTTGCGCGCCGCCGGCTTGAAGCTGTTGTCTCGCGCGCCACCAGCGGCCTTCTGGCCCGTGGGGGCATCGAGCTTCATGGTCAGCGAGATGCGCTGGCGAGCCAGGTCCACCTCGATCACCTTGACCTTGACGATGTCACCCGTCTTGACCACCTCGCGCGCGTCACTGACGAACTTGTTGGCCAGCTGGCTCACGTGGACCAGACCGTCCTGGTGCACGCCCAGGTCCACGAAGGCGCCGAACTGCGCCACGTTGCTGACCGTGCCCTCCAGCACCATGCCTTCCTTGAGGTCCTTGATGTCTTCCACGCCATCGTTGAAGCGGGCCACCTTGAAGTCGGGGCGCGGGTCGCGACCGGGCTTTTCCAGCTCACCGATGATGTCCTTGACCGTGATTACGCCAAACTTGTCGTCGGCAAACAGCTCGGGTTTGAGCGTGCGCAGCACGTCGCTCTTGCCGATCAGCTCGCTGGCGCTCTTGCCGGTAGAGGTCAGCATCTTTTCGACCACCGGGTAGGTCTCGGGGTGCACGCCCGAGATGTCCAGCGGGTTGTCGCCATCGCGGATGCGCAGGAAGCCGGCCGCCTGCTCGAAGGTCTTGGCGCCCAGGCCAGCCACATCCATCAGCTGCTTGCGGTTCTTGAAAGCACCGTTGGCATCACGCCAGCGCACGATGCTGTTGGCCACGGCCGAGCTCAGGCCCGACACGCGTGACAGCAGCGGCGCCGAGGCGGTGTTCAGGTCCACGCCCACGGAGTTCACGCAGTCTTCGACCACGGCGTCCAGCGTGCGCGCCAGCTCGCTCTGGTTGACGTCATGCTGGTACTGGCCCACACCAATGCTCTTGGGGTCGATCTTGACCAACTCGGCCAGCGGGTCTTGCAGACGGCGGGCAATGGACACGGCACCACGCAAGCTCACGTCCAGCTCGGGCAGCTCCTTGCTGGCGAACTCGGAGGCCGAGTACACCGAGGCACCGGCTTCGGACACCACCACCTTCTCGATGGGCGTGCCCGGTGCCATCTGCTGGATGCGTTTGATCAGGTCGGCGGCCAGCTTGTCGGTTTCGCGACTGGCCGTGCCATTGCCAATGGCGATCAGGTTGACGCCATGCGCCGCACACAGGCGGCCCAGCGTGTGGATGGAGCCTTCCCAGTCCTTGCGCGGCTCGTGCGGGTAGACGGTGGAGGTATCCAGCACCTTGCCGGTGTCGCTCACCACGGCCACCTTCACACCGGTGCGGATGCCGGGGTCCAGGCCCATCACCACGCGCTTGCCGGCGGGTGCGGCCAGCAACAGGTCACGCAGGTTTTCAGCAAACACCTTGATGGCGGTGGCTTCAGCCGCCTCGCGCAAGCGGGTGAACAGGTCGCGCTCCAGGCTCAAGGAGAGTTTGACCTTCCAGGTCCAGGCGATGCATTTGCGGATCAGGTCATCACCCGGGCGCTTCGCATGGCTCCAGCCCAGATGGATGGCGATGCGGCCTTCAGCCATGGTCGGTTTGCCGGGCACCACTTCTTCGTCCAGCACCAGCTTGGCGTCCAGGATCTCTTGCGTGCGGCCACGGAACACGGCCAGCGCGCGGTGCGAAGGCACGGTGCGGATGGGCTCGTCGTAATCGAAGTAGTCGCGGAACTTGGCCACGTCCGCATTGTTCTCGTCCTTGCCGGCCATCAGCTTGGACTTGAACAGGCCCTCGCTCCACAGCCAGTCGCGCATCTTGCCGATCAGGGCAGCGTCTTCGGCCCAGCGTTCCGAGAGGATGTCGCGCACACCGTCCAGCACGGCGAAGGTGTCGGCAAAGCCGCCATCGGCGTTGATGAAGGCGGCGGCTTCAGCCTGCGGGTCCAGCGTCGGGTCAGCAAACAGCTTGTCGGCCAGCGGCTCCAGGCCGGCTTCTCGGGCGATCATGCCCTTGGTGCGCCGCTTTTGCTTGTAAGGCAGGTACAGGTCTTCCAGCTCCTGCTTGGTGGGCGCGATCTCGATGGCCGCACGCAACTCGGGCGTCAGCTTGCCCTGCTCTTCAATGCTCTTGAGCACGGCCGCGCGGCGGTCTTCCAGCTCGCGCAGGTAACCCAGGCGCGCTTCCAGATCACGCAGCTGCGTGTCGTCCAGGCCGTCCGTGGCCTCTTTGCGGTAACGGGCGATGAACGGCACCGTGGCGCCACCGTCCAGCAGTTGAACAGCGGCATTGACTTGGGCGGGGCGAACGTTCAGCTCGGCCGCCAGTTGCATCAGGATCTTGTCCAAAAGAAAGCCCTCTCAAACGAGACTCAGTGGTTGAGGGGGCGCAGTTTGCCATAGGCCCACGCCGGGGCCGGCGGCCTGGACGGCGAATCAGAGCGAGAAGAAGGACACCGCCTGCTGCAGCTCGATGGCTTGCCCGGACAACTCTTCCGACGTGGCAGCCAGCTCCTCCGAGGCCGCAGCGTTCTGCTGCGTGGCCAGGCTCAGTTGGGCCATCACCCGGTCGATCTGGCCAACCGACTGGTTTTGATCCTGCGAGGCCACCGAGATCTCCTGCACCAACCCGCTGGTTTTCTGGATCGAGGGTACGATTTCATCTAGCAGCTTGCCCGCATGTTCCGCCGTCGACACGCTGCTGGACGCCAGATTGCCGATTTCCCTGGCGGCCTCCTGGCTGCGTTCGGCCAGCTTGCGCACCTCGGCCGCCACCACCGCGAAGCCCTTGCCGTGCTCGCCTGCTCGCGCCGCTTCAATGGCCGCGTTCAAAGCCAGCAAGTTGGTCTGGTAGGCGATGTCGTCGATGATGCCGATCTTCTGGGCGATCTGCTTCATGGCCTGCACGGTCTTGCCCACGGCCTGGCCGCCGTCCACAGCTTCCTTGCTGGCCTTGGCGGCAATGCCATCGGTGATGGTGGCGTTGTCCCGGTTCTGGGCAATGGAGGTGGCCATGGCCCCAATCGAGGTTGAGACCGCATCCACCGACGTGGCCTGCTCGCTCGCGGAGATCGACAAGGACTGCGCCGTGCTGCTGACCTGATTGGCGGCGCTCGTCAAGGCCAGCGAGGCGGCATGCACCTGGCTGAGCACGCCAGAGAGCTTGTCGCAACTGGCATTGGCGTCCAGCTTGACCTGGTTGAAGACGCCCTGGGCATCTCGCGTGATGCGCTGGCGCAGGTCACCCGAGGCCAGCCCACTGAAGATGCGGCCGATGTCGAAGAAGATGTCGGCGTTGGTTTCCATCAAGGCGTTCACGCCGGCGCACATGGCAGCGATCGGGCCGCTCTTGCCCTCCAGCGAGATGCGTTTGGACAAATCCCCGTTCTGGGCGGCAGCCGTCACCTGCTGGGCTTGCTCGACGGCGTCACGCAGCATGTTGGCGGCCTTGACCTCGGCCGTCACGTCGGTGGCGTACTTGACGACCTTGAACGGCTTGCCATTCATGTCCATGATCGGGTTGTAGGAGGCCTGGATCCAGACCTCCTTGCGGTTCTTGCCAAACCGCTTGTACTGCCCGGCGTCGTACTCGCCCCGCCCCAGCTTTTCCCAGAAGCGTTGGTATTCAGGGCTGTCACGGTAGGCAGGGTCCACGAACATGGCGTGATGCTGCCCCTTGATATCGGCCAGCGTATAGCCCATCACCGCCAGAAAATTGTCATTGGCCCACAGCACGCATCCGTCCAGCCCGAATTCGATCACGGCTTGCGCCTTGCTGATGGCGGCAAGCTGCCCCTCGAAATCGGCATTGCGCAGCTTCGCCGCGGTGATGTCGGTCGCGTACTTGACCACTTTGACGGGGCGTCCGTTGGTGCCGATGATGGGGTTGTAGGAGGCCTGAATCCAGACCTCCTTCCCACCCTTGCCCACGCGCTTGTATTCACCAGCGTCGAATTCGCCATGGTTGAGCTTGACCCAGAACTGACGGTACTCGGAGGTGTCCGCATAGCCTGGCGCGGCAAACATGCTGTGGTGTCGCCCCTGGATCTCATCCAGCCGGTAACCCATCAGCTTGCAGAAGTTGTCGTTGGCGGTCAGCACCGTGCCGTCGAGGTTGAACTCGATCACCGCTTGCGCGCGGCTGATCGCGGCAATCTGGGCAGCGTGGTCGCTGGCGACATCACGTTGTGCCTGCAGCGCGTCCAGATCGGCGCCGGGTCTGAAGAAAGTCTGCAACCAGCGGGGGCGGGCATTTTGAAGGGCGGCCATGGGGGGACTCCAGGGAGTAGCGTGGTCAACATCAACCCTGCACAAGCAAACTTCGCTGACGGACACGGGGCTTTTTGCGGCAACAGGCAGGTTAGCGGGCCACCTTGAGGACGGCCGGTGAAATAAGCCCGGAAACGGCCCCCTGTCCGGACGACGCAGACGTGGGAGGCCCTGGCCGCGCCGGAACCACGATCAGATCAGGGACAATACGCGGTTCAACCTTCCACCCGACTCCTTTCGCCGCCATGGCCCTGCTGCCCTATTCCCTGCCGAAATCCGTGCTGTTCAACCTGGACCCGGAGGCCGCTCACGAGCTGACCATGGCTGGCCTGGCCCGTTTCCAGAACACGCCCCTGGCTTGCCTGTGGGGCGCCGCCCGCGTGCAGGACCCGGTCGAGGTGGCCGGCATCACTTTCCCCAACCGCATCGGCATGGCCGCGGGCCTGGACAAGAACGGCCGCGTGATCGACGGCCTGGGCGCCATGGGCTTTGGTTTCGTGGAAGTGGGTACCGTGACGCCCAAGGCCCAGCCTGGCAACCCCAAGCCGCGCATGTTCCGCCTGCCCGAGGCCAACGCCCTGATCAACCGCCTGGGCTTCAACAACGAAGGCCTCGACAGCTTCCTGGCCAATGTCAAACGCGCGCAGTTCCGCAGCAAGGGTGGCATCCTCGGCCTGAACATCGGCAAGAACGCCGTCACGCCCATCGAGAACGCGGTGGACGACTACCTGATCTGCCTGGAAGGCGTCTACCCGCACGCGGACTACGTCACCGTCAACATCTCGTCGCCCAACACCAAGAACCTGCGCGCCCTGCAAAGCGACGAGGCGCTGGATGCCCTGCTGGGCCAGTTGCAGGAGCGTCGCCAGGCCATGATCAAGCGCCACGGCCGCACGGTGCCCATGTTCGTGAAGATCGCTCCTGATCTGGATGAAACGCAAGTCGGCGTGATCGCCGCCACGCTGCAGAAAAATGGCATCGATGGCGTGATCGCCACCAACACCACGATCTCGCGCGAGGCCGTCAAGGGCTTGAAGCATGCCGAGGAAACCGGGGGCTTGAGCGGTGCACCCGTTCTGGAAGCCAGCAACCAGGTGATCCGTCAACTGCGTGCGGCCCTGGGCCCGCGTTACCCGATCATCGGTGTGGGTGGCGTGATGAGCGCGGCCGATGCACGCTCCAAGCGCGATGCCGGCGCCGATCTAGTCCAGATCTACACCGGCCTGATCTACAAAGGCCCGGCACTCGTCAAGGAGTGCGCGCAGGCGCTCAAGCTGGGCTGACCACCTTCGCGGACCTGAGGGCTGCGCTGTCCACCAGGCGCGTGGCGTGCTCCAGCGTGAGGGTGCACTCCTTGGCCGTCAGGCCCAGTGCGCGGGCGTAACGCACGTAGACCTGGTGCATGGACTGGGCCGATTTCTGCGGCTCCAGTGACAAGGTCTGGACCATCTCATTGGCCAGGCTGGCCACCACGCGCAAGGTGTCTTCTGGTGTCGTGGGCGTGCGCACCGGCGTGCTGCGGCTCAGCGGCCTGCAGGCGTGCAACAAGCGCTCGTGCATGCCCCAATGTTTCATCACCGAGATGGACAAGTCATCCAGGTTCACACCCAGTACGGCACTGGCCGCCGCCTCGATGCCCATGCCCGGCGTGGGCGTGGTGCTGTCCTCGTCCGCTGGCGGGCCTGGCTGCATCAAGCGCTTGATCTGAGCGGCTTCATCCGGGAAGTGGTAGAGCACCAGCAACCACCCCAGGCGCTGTGACATGGCCGTGATGGAGGCCTCTTCGTCGCTGATGGAAAACGGCGCCATCAGCCGGGCGATGTGGCCCGCCAGGCAGGTCAGCCGCAATTCCTTGTCCAGATCGGCGATGGCCTGTTGCCCGTCCTCGCCTGACAAGCTGGTTTGCGCACCCAAGGCACCAGGCCAGGCACGCACACCGCCCGCGACCTTGCGCAAGCCTTGCTGCCCCAGCAACATGATCGCGCGAGACAAGGTCGTCACGCCGTCGTCCACCGTCTGGCTGCGGTAAGAGGCCACATTGACCGAGCGCAGCATCTCCCAGCACAAGGCCGGGTTCTTGACGATGATGTCGACGAAATCGTCCACACGCAGCGTTTCCTGCGACAGGGTCGCGATCAGCGCACGCTCGGTCTGAGGGCGGCCTGGCAGCGTCCCCACCGCGTTGAGGCGGTCCAGCAGCAAAGCCAGGGGGCCGCCGGTGTCTTCTGCATTGGTCTTGATCCAGCCCTGCAAGGCGCTCAGCAGCGTGCGGGCGTTGAGGTAACGCTGGCGATGCTGCCGGTCGGTGGCGCGGTTGACGATCGCCCGCAGTGTCTCGGGCACCGGGTGCGGTGTCGTCCAGGGCAGGCGCACGATCTCCGTGCCGATGCGGCTGGCGGCGTGGCCCAGGTCCGGGTCGTCCAGCGCAGGGCTGTTGACCAGCAGGCGGTACATCAGCAAGCCGACCATGAGCACATCACGCTCGGCCGCCAGGCGCATCTGCTGGCGGCCATAGGGTGGCCTGGACAGCTCACCTGGCGCCAGTGGTGCGAGGCAGCAACTCAAGCCTGCGACACGGGCGCGGCCAGCCTTGTCGACCAGCAGGTTGTGCAAGGCCAGATCCTGGTGTGCCACGCCGGCTTCGTGGGCATAAGCCAGGCCTTCGAGGATGTCGCACACCATGGTCACCACTTCCAGCGGCGTGGGTGACGGGCCAGAGGACAGGCGTTCGAACAAGGTCACGCTCTGCCCACGTGCGTAGCTCACAAAGGGCCAGCCATCGTGGGATGACACCTCCAGCACATCCGCCAGTTGCGGGTGCTTCAGCCGGGCGCCGGACAGCACTTCCTGCGTCCAGGCATCCCGCTCCCTGTCGTTTTGCGGTTGTGCACGGGGCACGCACAGCAAGACCTCCTGCTGCAGGCGCGGATCGACCGCGAGCCAGGTGCCCGAGGCATGGCTGCGCCCGAGCAACTGCCGCAGCTCGAACCGCCCGAAATATCGGGGCGCCGTGGTCGTAGGGGGCGAGACAGCGGCCATGTGGGTGTGCAGGACTGTGGATCTCCGGGGATGAATGTATCCCCATGTAAACACTTTGATTGCACTACAGGCCGGGCATCTGCAAAACCCCGTCTAGGGCCACAAACGCGGTCCTTTTTCACAGAGACCGCGCCATCCAGCATGCTTGGCACTCAATCCAGGGGCACCCACTCACCCGCCCCGGTGATGAACGCGGCCCGTACGCGCTCCCCAGCCTGCAAGGCAGACACGGCGGCCACGTAGCGGCTCATCTGGGCGCGGTAGGCCTCCAGCGCCTGTGGGCGGTGCTGCAGCTTGTAGTCCAGCACCCACCATTGACGGCCGGCATCCGTGTCGACGGCCACCAGCCGGTCGATGCGCAACACCTGGCCCTGGTCGTGCAGGGCCACCTCGTTGCCGGCCCAGGCCAGGCGGGCGGGGTCGAGCCAGGGTTGCAAGGCTGGCGCGCTCAAGATCGTCTGGACCAGGTGCCGGGCGGCGCCATGGTGTTCGGCTTCCAGCAACAAGGCCTTGCTGGCGGCCAGTACCGCGCGCTCGATGCGCTCCGGCGTGCGTTGTTTGACGGGCAAAGGCGTGAGCCATTCCAGCACCCGGTGAACCACTTGCCCCAGCAGCTGCTGGGTGCTGCTTTTCTCTGCAGCTGCCGCCGGCTTGATTTCATCCTGACCCGGCCGCGGAGCCAGTGCCGGCAAGGTCGACAAAAGCACCGGTGTCTCGGCCGCAACCTCATCGTTCTGAACCGCAGCTTCAGGCAACGCCACCTGCCAGACCTGCTCGGGGTCGATCGCGCCGCTGCTGGCCAGCCGCTGCCACCAGCTGTCCGCGCCCTGCCCTCTGGGCTGCGTGCGGCTGAACACCAGTTGCTCCCGCGCCCGGGTGAGCGCCACATACAAGGCATTCAGCTCTTCACGCTGATCCGCCTCACGGTCTTCATCCAGGCTGGCAGCCAGGCTGGGTGGCGGGTTGCTCTGCGAACGGATGAAGGCACAGCGCCTGGGCCGCTCGTCGCTTTCGGGCCAGTCCACCATCAGGGCATAGCTGTCCTTGCGTGCGGGCTCCGGGTCCGTGTCCACCATGAAGACCACCTTGGCCTCCAGGCCCTTGGCGCCGTGGATGGTCAGGAGTTGCACGGCATCGGCCTGCGAACGTGGTGGCAGGTTCAAGGGCAAGCGCTTGAGCGCACGCACCCAGCGGTAAGGCGTGGCATCCCGGCCAGCGTCCATCTCCAGGCTCTGCGACAAGAGCGCGTCCACATGAAACAAGGCCTGCACACGGCGGCTGGCTGGCACACAGGCCAGCACACGGGCGCGGTAGTCACCCTCCGTCACGATGCGTTCCAGCAGGTCGTGCGGCGGCGCCACGCGGGTGAGTTCTGACCACGCCGGCAACAAGGTGGCCGCACGCACCAACGCCTGCGGGCAATCAGCCTGCGTGGCGATGCGCAGCAAACCATCCCACCATGAAGTCTTGCCTTGCGACTGCTTCACCACAGCCGCCAGTTGCAGCAGCTGGCCATCCGTGGCGCCAAACAGCGGGCTCTTCAAGGCGTGGGCCAGCGCCAGATCGTGGTGTGGCGACACCAGCGCATCCAGCACGGCGACCAGATCCCGCACCTCGGGCGTGTCGATCAGGCGCGTGTCCTCGGGCGCAATGTGCGGCACGCCATGCTCGTCCAGCGCCTGCGCCACCATGGCCAGCGTGGCCCGCTTGCGGCCCAGCACAAAAATCTCGGAGGGCGCCAGGCCTTCCTGCCGCACCATCGCGGTGATGGCCTGCGCCACCTGCTCGGCCTCGACCTCCTTGATCGTCGTGTGCGCCTGTTCGCGTGGCATCAGCAGGCTGTCGCGCCAGGCCTCATCGGGCTCGGCCTTGGTGGCCGTTGTGCGCATCACCGATGGCAACACCCGGATGCGTGCGGCATCTTCGGAAGCCGTGGTGTGCGTGCGGAAGCCAGGGAAGCGGCCCTCGGCGCAAGCCTGTCCCATCACCAGATTGAGGGCGTCGATGATGCCTGGCGCATTGCGGCGCGTGTGATCGCAAGCCAGAAGATCGCCGTCCAGCGCCTCCAGCACAAAGGTCTTGGCCGCGCTGAAGACGCGAGGGTCTGCCCGGCGGAAGCGGTAGATGCTCTGCTTGGGGTCCCCCACCAGGAAGACGCTGATGGGCTGGCGACCGCTGTGCCCGCCACCGGCCCCGGCATAGGCCGACAACCAGGATTTCAAGGTCTGCCATTGCAAGGGGCTGGTGTCCTGGAATTCGTCCATCAACAATTGCCGGACCTGGCTGTCCAGGCGCTCCTGGATCCAGCCCGACAAGATGGGATCCCCCAACAACCGGGCTGCCGCCAGCTCCAGGTCCACCATGTCGGCCAGCCCGCGTTCGGCCTTGAAGCGCGCGTACTCGTCAAACAGCAGGCGCGACAGGCTCACCATGTGCTCATGCAGCACGTGTGCCTCTTGCTGCACCATGGCCTGCTGCAAGTCGATCAACCAGGACTGCGCCCAGGCCAGGTCGGCCATGTCACCCAGCTGCTTGCGCGGCTCACCCTTGTCCGTCAACAGCGCCTTGGCCAAGGCCTGCGCCTGCGACTCGACATCCGCCAGGCCCAGCGCCTGCTCGATGGCCACACCGGCCTTTTGCGCCTTGGCCCCTTTGGCGGTAGCCAATTGCCGCGCCAGTGACCAGAACTGATCCAGCACACTCTGGCGCGCCAGGGCCTCACACGGGTGCGCCAACCCGGACCACTGCGCCGACCAGTCCGCCGCGCAAGCCACGCCACCGGCAAGCCGCTCGCCTTGATCAGCCAGCGTCAACTCCAGCCGGTTGTCCAGCGCCGTGTGCAGCCAGGCCTCGGCATTGAAGCGCCCCACCTCGCGCACCACGGCCATGAAGGCCAGGTACTCTGGCCCGGCCTCGTCACCGTTCTTGCGTGATGGCGTCTGTGCATCCAGCCGGCGCAGCAAACGCCCCCACACCTCGGGCCAATGCTCGCTGGTGTCTTCGACCAGGTTGAGCTCGGGCGGCAGGTTCAGCTCATTGAGGATGTCCAGCGGCGCGGCCTTCACCAGGCGCGAAAACCAGCCGTGGATGGTGTGGATGTCCACGCCCCGCCCCTCTTCCAGCCAGCGTGCATACAGTTGCTGCAAGCGCGGTGCCATCTCGGCAATCTGCGAAGGCGCCACCCCGCGGATGCGTAACTCCATCTCGCGCTGTGCATCCGTGGTTTGCGCGAAGTCCCGCAACCAGCCATGCAGACGCTCGCGCATCTCGCCCGCGGCCTTCTTCGTGAACGTGATGGCCAGGATCTGATTGGGCGGCACGCCATCGAGCAGGGCCCGCAAGATGCGCGACACCAGCATCCACGTCTTGCCGGCGCCCGCACAGGCCTCGACCACCACACTGCGATGCGGATCACACGCCACCTGGTAGAACAGGTCGGCCGGTACGACCTCGCCATTGACTTCGTATGCGGCCTGGCTCATGCCGACACCTCCTGCAGGGTCCAGTGGTCCTTGCGGCACAGTCCGCGCGCCTGGCAATACGTGCAGGCGCTGCCCTCGCCCAGGGCCGGCATGGCTGCACCGGCATGCAGGCGCGCCCAATCCTGGGCCAGCCCCTCCAGCAGCACCTGCGCGCTGCGCTCGACATCCGGGTGATCAAGCTGCTTCACATCCTGAACATCCAGGTGCAGGTAGGCCGCAGACACCGCCCATTGCGGATCTGACAAGGCCGCATAGAAGGCCAGTTGTGTGTCCTCCAGCGGTGCGGCCACCTTGCGCTTGAGCCCGTCCAGGCTGCCCGTCTTGTAGTCCAGCACCAGATGCTGCTTGCTGCCCTCGTGATGCCGCGCGTCGATACGGTCGATCTGGCCGTAGAGCTTCACGGACAAGCCTTCGCTGACCTGCAGATCAAGCTGCTCGACGCGCTCGGCATCCTGCAAGGCCCAGCCGCCCTCCTCGTGTCCTCGCAGCCACTTCACATAGGCACGAGCCAGCCGATCCAGGTCAGCCTGGAAGGGCAGGAAATAAGGCCGCTGGCTGTCACGGTCCAGCCCCGTTTCATGGATCACACGCTGAGCGGCGTCCAGCCAGGCCTGCACATCTGCCGCCTCGGTGCTGATGGCCAGCTGGCCCTGCCTCTGGTCATGGAAGCTGCGCAGTACCTCGTGCAGCCAGATGCCGAAGTCGGATCGGTCCAGGCCCTCCTCCAGCTCATCGTGCTCGCGCAGCCCCAGCACGCTGGTCGCAAAGAAGCGATAGGGGCACTGCCGCAAAGCCTCGTAAGACGTGGCCGTGACCTGCGCAGGCAAGGCCCACAGGGCCTCGCGCAAGCTGGGCAAAGGCGGTGCCACTGGCTTGGGCTGGACGGATACCGGCAAGCGCACATCCTGCGCTAGCCCGATGCCCACGCCGGACTGTGCTGCCCAACGCTCCAGCCAGGCGCTGGGCTCCAGCGGTTCGCTGCCCTGTGCGTGGCGGTGCAGGCAGACCACACCCGGGCGGCTCATCAACAGGCTGAACGCATCCCACTGAGCAGCGCGCTGGGTGGCCGGCGTGGCCAGGTCCAGTGCTTCGCGCAAGCTGGCGCTCATCCAGCCAGACTGGCTGCCCATCGCCCCCAACTGGCGCTCATCCGCACCGGGCAAGACGATGGCGTGAAAAGGCCGCAAAGCCGCGCGCGCCATGGGGGTGATCACCACATCGGCCGCTTGCTCTGGCGCTGGTGGGCGAAACGTGGTGGCCTCCAGCACGGTGCCCACCCAGCGCAAAAACGCCGGACCATCCAGGCGCGTCTGGCTGGACAAACCGGCCCACATGCCACCCGCCGGTTCAACGGCGTCCAGCGCCTCGAAGCGCAAGGACTGCAGCGCCAGCTCGCCAGCCGCGTCGGCCATCAGCGTTGACAAGGCGCCAGCCCGCGTCAGTGCTGCCTGCAGGCCCAGCAACCAGTCCCGCAAGGAGGGCCGCTTGCCTGACCACAACACCTGCAAAGGCTCGACCACATGCAAAGCCCAATGCCACAAACGCGCCGCTTGGGCCGGCATGGCCTGCCTGCCGCTCGGGATCAACTGGGCGTCCTGTGCGACCTGCGCGACATGGGCGGGCGAGGCGCCATCCGACTGCTCCTCGGCCACATTGGCCGCCACATTGGCTGCCACCTGCAACCCCCAGGCGCCCAACATGCCATGACGGCGACACCAGCTTTCCAGCTCACCGGTGGCTTGCGGCAGGCTAACGCCGTCCGGGCGCGCGTGCTCGCCGCCGTCCGCCGCCCAATCCAGCCAGCCCGACTTGAGCCAGTCCAGCAAATCATCGGTCGAGGCGCGCGGGTGCGAGGCCTGCAGCAAACGTGTCAGCACCGCCGCCGCCCGCGTGGTCGACAAGAGCCAGCCGGTTTCATCGGCCATCGACAAGCCTGCGCCTTCCAGCATGGCCCGCACCCGGCGGATCAAGCTGCGGTCCAGCGCAATCAAGGCCACCGGTGCATCGGCATCCAGCTCACGGCCGGCATTGACGGCAGCAATCACTTGCGCAGCGGCCTGCTGGGCCTCGTCCTCCGCGTTGCCGCAAGGCAGTGCCAAGGGCACGCGCTCACGCGGCAAACCCGACACCTGCGCCTCACCGGAGGCCGAACGCCAGCACACCGGCACACCCTGGTCCGCCAGATGGCTCATCACCCCCAGGGAGAGATGGATCTCCGTGCCAGGGGACACCGCCTCGCCAGCCGTCACCACCACCAGCGCCGACGGCCGCAAATCAAACAAAGGATCGCCAGGCAGGCCCGCCACGGCCGTTGCCCCTGCCCACTCCAGGGCCCAGGCCAGCAACAAACGCTCGCGGCCCCCCGGGCCCTGCGGCACGCCCATCCCCTGCCCGACACCCAACACCTCCCGGGCATGCGCCAGATAAGCCGGGCGCTGCGCCGGCGCCATCGCTTGCATGCGCCTGACCCAGGTCTGCGCCGCATCCACCACCTGGTCCAGCGCAAACTCGAAGCCGCGCCGATCGCGCTGTGCCCACTGCTTGCCCCAGGCCTCGGCCCCCAGGGCGCGCGCCGCCTGCAAGCGGTCGACCACGGCGTCCAGGGTCACAGGCGGCAAACCGGCCTCGCTGTGCATCGGCTCAGGTGCCCAGGACCAGGCCAGGCTGTCAGACACGGCCGCGATGGTGTCGATCCGCGGCACCCAGCCACCAACGGCAGTGGCCCAGGCCTGGCGAGCCTGCGCCAGCACCGCGCCCACGGGCAACACGATCAGCGCATCGCGCACGTCGGCCTGCTGCGCCCTGAGCCAGGTCGCCGTCTCGCCAGCCCACGCCTGCCAGCATGCCTGGGCGCTCGCTTGCGGCGCCCAGTACCAGGGGCTGGGCTCGATCGTCATGCTGCGGGTGTCAAAGAATCTGGCTATCGCGGTCATTGAAGAAGGTCTCTTGGAATGCGACCGATCGATCACATCTTCTGTGTCAGAATCTTTGCATTCCTGCTGGGAAAACACCCATGGGTGCCGCCATCGCGCCAGCAAACTGAAGGATAGTTAAATGAGCAGCGACCTGATCAAACACATTTCCGACGCCTCTTTCGACGCCGACGTCCTGCAATCTGCCCAGCCCGTGCTGGTGGATTATTGGGCCGAATGGTGCGGCCCCTGCAAGATGATCGCCCCGATTCTGGACGAAGTCGCCACGAGCTACTCCGGGCGCCTGAATGTGGCCAAGATGAACGTCGACCAGAACCGCGAAGTGCCCGCCAAGTTCGGCATCCGTGGCATCCCCACGCTGATGATCTTCAAGGGCGGCCAACTGGCGGCCACCAAGGTCGGCGCGCTCTCGAAGGCCCAGTTGACGGCCTTCATCGACGGCAACCTGTGATTTTTCTGTTTATTTCGTCCCTATAATGCGTCCACCGGCTGATAGACTTCAGCCGGTGTTCGTCGGGCCAGCCTGATACTGCAGGCGGCCGGTGCAGAGAAACAACAGCCCGATCGTTGTCAGGCCATATCTCTCGAAAACGCACCACGACAAACCTTCGGCCTGGTTTCAGTTGTTTCCCGGCCATTTGTCTGCCCACCCCATTCACCCACGATTTGTCCACCTGCTTGGCGTAGCGTCACCGTTGACGACTCACTGACAGCCGGTTTCGTTCAGGGTCTCAATCCATGCATCTTTCAGAACTGAAGGCACTGCACATCTCCAAATTGGTGGAGATGGCAGAGGGTCTCGAAATCGAGAACGTCTCTCGCATGCGCAAGCAGGAGTTGATGTTCGCCATCATGAAGAAGCGTGCCAAGGCAGGCGAACAAGTCTTCGGCGATGGCGTGCTCGAAGTGCTGCCTGACGGCTTCGGCTTCCTGCGCTCGCTGGACACCAGCTTCCTGGCCAGCACCGACGACATCTACCTGTCGCCCAGCCAGGTTCGCCGCTTCAACCTGCACACCGGCGACATGATCGAAGGCGAAGTGCGCGTCCCCAAGGACGGCGAGCGCTACTTCGCTTTGGTGAAGGTGGACCGCGTCAACGGCCTGTCGCCCGAGGTGAACAAGAACAAGCTGATGTTCGAGAACCTCACGCCGCTGTTCCCCGATGAGCAGTTCAAGCTGGAGCGCGAGACGGCTGCCACAGGCTCCAAGGCTGACGACAACGTCACCAGCCGCATCATCGACCTCATCGCCCCGATCGGCAAAGGCCAGCGCGCCCTGCTGGTGGCCCCGCCCAAGAGCGGCAAGACGGTGATGATGAAGAACCTGGCTCACGCCCTGGTTGCCAACCACCCCGAAGTGCATCTGATCATGCTGCTGGTGGACGAGCGCCCCGAGGAAGTGACCGAGATGCAGCGCACCGTGCGCGGTGAAGTCATCAGCTCGACCTTCGACGAGCCCGCCCAACGCCACGTGCAGGTCGCCGAAATGGTGATCGAACGCGCCAAGCGCCTGGTTGAACTCAAGATGGACGTCGTGATCCTGCTGGACTCGATCACCCGTCTGGCCCGCGCCTACAACAACGTGCTGCCCAGCTCCGGCAAGGTGCTGTCTGGCGGCGTGGACTCCAACGCCCTGCAACGCCCCAAGCGCTTCTTCGGCGCGGCCCGCAACATCGAAGAAGGTGGTTCGCTGACCATCATCGGCACCGCCCTGATCGATACGGGCAGCCGCATGGACGAAGTGATCTACGAAGAGTTCAAGGGCACCGGCAACTGCGAAATCCACCTGGATCGCCGCATGGCCGAAAAGCGCGTGTACCCCTCCATCCTGATCAACAAGTCCGGCACACGCCGTGAAGAGCTGCTCCTGAAGGCGGAAATCCTGCAAAAGAGCTGGATCCTGCGCAAGCTGCTCTACCCGATGGACGAAATCGAGGCGATGGAGTTCGTTCTGGACAAAATGCGCTCGACGAAGAACAACCACGATTTCTTCGACATGATGCGTAGAGGGGGCTAACCCCCTACGCGCTGCGCGCGCCCCCTTTGAAAAGGGGGGCACCACTGGCGGACCGGCGGAGCCGGATCCGCGGTGGTCGCTTGGTGAGAGTGCGTTTCTCCACCATATTTTTCAGCAACCCTGGGTTCTCGTGCTAGAATCTCTGGTTTTCCGGCTGTCGGAAAGTGCCAGGCATGGTGCCTGGTGGCTCCCGATGATGCAAACAGCAAGAGGTTTTCATATGCCCAAGCAAGGTATCCACCCCAACTACCGCGAAGTCGTTTTCCTGGACCAATCCAACGGTTTCAAGTTCGTGACCCGCTCCTGCGCTCCTACCAAGGAAACGATCAAGCTGGAAGACGGCCGTGAACTGCCCCTGTTCAAGCTGGAAACCTCGTCCGAATCGCACGCTTTCTACACTGGTACCCAGAAGTCTGTGGACTCCCTGGGCGGTCGCGTGGAAAAGTTCCGCAACAAGTTCGCTCAGTTCCGCAAGTAATCAGGCCACTCGGGCGCTGTTTCGCAACGCCCGATTCCCTGATTCACACCGAAAGGGTAGCTCTGGCTGCCCTTTTGCATTTCTGCCCCATACTGCACTGCCCTGGTTGATCGCACAGACATGAACGCCCGTTCACAGGCCCCGGTCATCTCCCCTGCCCTGGTCACCCAGAAGGCCGTGCAACGCCTGCCGCGCTGGGCCCTGCTGCTGTTTTGCGCGGCCTACGTGATCCCCGGCCTGCTCGGGCGGGACCCCTGGAAGAACGAAGACATCGCCTCTTTCGGGCACATGTGGAGCCTCGCCCTGGGGCAGGCATCCTGGCTGCACCCCAATGTGGGCGGCGTCCTGCCCACATCAGGCGGCGTGCTGCCCTACTGGCTGGGCGGTGCCTTCATTTCCGTCTTGAGCCCTTGGGTGGACCCGGCACTGGCCGCGCGCATCCCCTTTGCGTTGCTGCTGTCAGCCATCCTGGCGCTGACCTGGTACAGCACCTACCAACTGGCCCTGACCGATGCCGCACAGCCCTTGCCGCTGGCATTTGGGGGCGAAGCCAAACCACGCGATTACGCCCGGGCCGTGGCCGATGGCGGCCTGCTGGCCCTCATCGCCAGCCTGGGCCTGCTGCAACTGGGGCATGAGACCACGCCCGAGCTCCTGCAACTGCTGGGCAGCACCCTGTTCCTGTTCAGCCTGGCCGCGGTTCAAAGGCAGCCCGCTCAAGCCCGCGTAGCCGCCCTGCTGGCCCTGCCGGTGATGGCCGCCAGCGGCAGCCCGGCTGTGGCGGCAATGCTGGGCGTCACCGGCATCATCGTCTGCCTGCGTTCGCACCAGCCAGAGATGAAGGCCCATCTAGCCTGGAACGCGGGGGCCTTGGTTCTGGCCCTGGGCCTGGCCACGGCCTTGACCACTTCGGGGCTCTCCGGCTGGGCCTGGCGCATTGATCAGGGCATCAGCTTCAAGGAGGCCATCCAGCTGATCAGTTGGTTCACCTGGCCCACCCTACCCCTGGCCGTGCTGACCATCTGGCACTGGCGCCGCCAGGTCTGGCGCCGCCACATCGCCGTCCCCATGCTGGCTGCAGCGGTTGGCTTCATCGCCTCGGTGGCCATGGGCGCCAACGAACGCGCTCTGCTCGCGGCACTGCCACCGCTGGCCGTGCTGGCCGCCTTTGCCCTGCCCATCCTCCAGCGCAGCCTGGGCTCCGCCATCGACTGGTTCTCGGTGTGCTTCTTCACGGCCTGCGCCGGCGCCATCTGGGTCATCTACGTGGCCATGCACACAGGGGTCCCGGTCAAGGTGGCCGCCAACGTGGCCAAGCTGGTTCCGGGCTATGTGCCCCACTTTTCCTGGCTGGCGCTGATCCCGGCCATCATTGGCACGATCCTGTGGCTGGGCCTGGTCCGCTGGCGCACCGCCCGCCAGGCTCACGCACTGTGGAAGAGCCTGGTGCTGCCCGCTGGCGGCGTGGCATTGTGCTGGCTGTTGTTCATGACCTTGTGGCTCCCCCTGCTCGACCAGGCAAAAAGCTATCGGCTCGTGATGGCCCGCATGGCACCGCACATTCCAGGCGGTGAACAGATCTGCGCCCCGGATGCCCCCGTGGGCCTGCTCACGGCCATGGAGTACTTTGGCCACTACCGGGTCGATGGGCTGAGCACGTCTACCAACCCCGCCTCCACCAGCTGCAGGTGGCTCGTGCTGCGCACACCGGCCCACACCCGGGCCCCACACGCACCCGGCTGGGCCAGGGTAGCCCAGTACAACCAGCGTACCCACAACTCCGAGCAGATCGTCATCTACCGGCGCCTGGCCCCCACTGACTGATCAGGCAAGCAGGCAGCCCTGGCCGCACGCAATCAAACCTGCCGCACCCGCGAGGCCGGCACCGTCAGCGTGAAGGTCGAGCCCTTGCCAGGCTCACTGCTGATCCGCAATTCGCCACCGTGGCGCTGCACCACGTGCTTGACGATGGACAGCCCCAGCCCCGTGCCACCCGTCTCGCGCGAGCGGCTGCCATCGACACGGTAGAAGCGCTCCGTCAGGCGTGGGATGTGTTCCGGTGCAATGCCGATGCCGCCATCCTTCACGCTGAACTCGGCGCCGCCATTGGGCAAACGCGCCCAACGCACCTCGATGGCCTTGCCCTCGGGCGTGTAGCGAACGGCGTTCGACACCAGGTTGCCCATGGCGCTGAGCCACTCGCTTTCAATGCCGGCGATCTCGCACAACTTGCCGTCGCACTCCAGCACGAAGGACATGGGATGGCGCTCACGTGACAAGGCCCTGCCGTCCGACTCGATGCGCTGCATGAGGCCATCCACCTTGATCCAGCGATCCGACGCTGGCCGTGGGCTGCCCTCGATCTGGGCCAGCGTCAGCAAGTCACTCACCAGGCTCTGCATGCGCTCGGCCTGCTGCGTCATCAGCGTGATGACCCGCTTGCGCTCCACCTCGGTCAAGGGCAAAGCGCCCAAGGTCTCGATGAAGCCATTGAGCACGGTCAGCGGCGTGCGAATCTCGTGGGACACATTGGCCACGAAGTCGCGTCGCATGGTGTCGGCCCGCTCGCGCTCGGTGATGTCCTGTGACAGCACCAGCTTGAGCCCCTCGCCATAAACGCGCACCTGGATCTGCAACACCATCTGCGTGCCATGGCTCATCTGGCACTTGACCGCATCCCGGTAGTCCCCCGCCGCCAGGTACTGCACGAAGGTGGGCTGACGAACCAGATTGGTCACGCGCTGCTGCAGGTCGCGCTGCCGACTCAAACCGAAGTGGTCAGCCGCCGCGGCGCTGATCCAGGTGATGTGCTCCCGCGCATCGAGCAGCAGCACGCCGTTGGGCGAGGCCTCGATGGCCGACAGGAACTCCTGCAGGCGAGCCTGCTCCTGTGCAATCTGTTCATCCTTGACGTGGATGACACGCTGCACCCGGTGCGCGACCTCGCCCCACAACCCAGGCAGATCAGGTGGCGCGGCCTCTGGCGTTCTCAACCAGTCCAGCAGTCGATGCCCCTTGAGCGTGTCCATCACGGACAGGATCAGCACGGCCGATGTCGCCGCGCCCATGCACAGGGTGACGGGATAGCCGATCTGGCTACCAACCCACCACCCGGCCAGCCCACCGGCCGACGCTGTCAACAGGCGTGCGCCGACACGTGACAACAGCCACGAATTGCTTGAATCCACGATGACTCTTTATGAAGAGGAATCTTCAGGCCGCGACGTCAGCCACCTGTTGCGTCAGGCGGTAGCCTGCACCACGCACCGTCTCGATCAGCTGCGAACGCTGAACAGGCGACAAGGCCTCTCGCAGGCGCTTCACATGCACGTCCACCGTGCGCTCTTCGATGAAAACGTGATCCCCCCAGACCCGATCCAGCAATTGCGCACGGCTGTGCACCCGCTCCGGGTGGGTCATGAAGAAGTGCAGCAACTTGAACTCGGTCGGGCCGATCTTGATTTCCTGATCACCACGACACACACGGCGGGTCGCCGGGTCCAGGCGCAAGCCTGCCACCTCGACCGCCGCATCCAGCGCCTGGGGCGCCTTGCGACGCAGCACCGCACGCACACGCGCCATCAGCTCGTGCGTCGAGAAAGGCTTGGTCAGGTAGTCGTCCGCCCCCGCATCCAGGCCAGCCACCTTGTCCACCTCTTCGGCACGTGCCGTGAGCATGATGATGGGCAGATCACGCGTGCGCGACGCACCGCGCCAGCGCTTGGCCAGCGCCAGCCCGGACTGCCCAGGCAGCATCCAGTCCAGCAAGACCAGATCCGGCAAGACCTTGTCGATCTCGACTTGCGCGTCATCGGCGTTGTGCGCCACGACCACATCGAAACCAGAGTGACGCAGGTTCAAGGCGATCAACTCGGCAATCGCCATTTCGTCTTCAACAACCAGCACACGACTCATGGGTGTTCTCCGTGCTTGTACGTACGTAAATCTGTGTGTTACTTGATGATCGACTCAACCGCCTCGGGCGTGTTGTGGCGAACGTCGGTACCCTTGACGATGTAGATAACCTGCTCGGCGAGGTTCTTGGCGTGGTCACCCACGCGCTCGATAGCCTTGGCCACGAACACCAGATCGATCGAGGCGGAAATGGTGCGCGGGTCTTCCATCATGTAGGTGATGAGCTTGCGCATCAGCCCATCGAACTCGGCGTCGATCTCGTTGTCGCTCTTGATCACTTCCAGCGCGGTCTGCGTATCCAGGCGCGCAAAGGCATCGAGCGCGCGGCGCAGCGAGGCCGTGGCCAGCGAAGCCTCGAACGACACGTCGCTCACCGGCAGGCGCAGGCGGCTCGACACACCGGTGTTGATGAGGCGCTGCACCGTGCGTGCAATGCGCGCAGCCTCGTCGCCCACGCGCTCGAGGTTGCCGATGGTTTTGGAAATGGCGATCAGCAAACGCAGATCACGTGCAGTGGGCTGGCGACGCGCGATGATGGTCGACAGGTCGGCATCGATGTCCATCTCCATCTGGTTGACGCGCTCTTCGCCTTCCAGCACCTGGCTGGCGGTTTCGCCGCTGAAATGCGTCAGGGCGTAGATGGCCTGCGCCACCTGCGATTCAACGAGCCCACCCATCTCCAGCACACGTGTGGAAATGCCGCTGAGCTCGACATCAAACTGGCTGGACAAATGCTTCTCGGACATGGAAAAACTCCTTCGAAAACCTGTTTTTGCTATTGATTGGAGTGGGCGTCATCAACCGAAACGGCCGGTGATGTAGTCCTCGGTTTCCGTACGCTTGGGCTTCATGAAGATGTCGGTGGTGGCACCGAACTCGATCAGCTCGCCCAGGTACATATAGGCCGTGAAGTCCGAGCAACGCGCGGCCTGCTGCATGTTGTGGGTCACGATCAGCACGGTGTAATCGTTCTTCAACTCATGGATCAGCTCTTCGATCTTGCCGGTCGAGATCGGGTCCAGTGCGGAGCATGGCTCGTCCAGCAACAGTACTTCAGGCTTGATGGCAATGCCGCGTGCAATGCACAGGCGTTGCTGCTGACCGCCCGACAGGCCGGAGCCGCTCTGATTGAGCTTGTCCTTGACCTCGTTCCACAGCGCCGCCTTCTTCAAGGCCCATTCCACGCGCTCGTCCATCTCGACGCGCGACAGGTTCTCGAACAAGCGCACACCAAAGGCGATGTTCTCGTAAATGGACATCGGGAACGGCGTGGGCTTCTGGAACACCATGCCAACACGGGCACGGATCAGCGACACGTCTTCCTTGGTGGTCAGGATGTCCTGGCCATCCAGCAGGATCTGCCCCTCGGCGCGCTGCTCGGGGTAGAGCTCGAACATGCGGTTGAAGGTGCGCAACAAGGTGGACTTGCCGCAACCGGACGGGCCGATGAAGGCCGTCACCTTGTTCTCCGGCAACTCCATGTTCACGTTCTTGAGCGCGTGGAACTTGCCGTAGTAGAAGTTCAGGTTGCGCACGGCCAGCTTGGCCTTGTTGGGGGTCTGGGTTTGAACCTTGGCATCCATGGTGCAGGGTCTTTCTTGAATCTTGTGAGGCCGCGCCTATCAGCGCTGACGGAACATCGTGCGGGCGATGATGTTGAGCACCAGCACCCCGGCAGTGATCAGGAACACGCCAGCCCAGGCCAGCTTCTGCCAGTTTTCATACGGGCTCATCGCGAACTTGAAAATCGTCACGGGCAAGCTGGCCATCGGGTGGCCCAGGTCTGCCGACCAGAACTGGTTCGACAAGGCCGTGAACAACAAGGGTGCCGTCTCACCGGAGATACGAGCCACAGCCAGCAAAATGCCGGTGATCACCCCGGCACGCGCCGACTTCAAGGTGATCGTCAGGATCACGCGCCACTTGGGTGTCCCCAGTGCATAAGCGGCTTCACGCAAGGCATTGGGCACCAGCGACAGCATGTTCTCGGTGGTGCGGATCACCACCGGCACCACGATCAAGGCCAACGCCAGCACACCCGCCCAACCCGAGAAGGTATGCATGCGCGCCACCACCATCGAGTAGATGAACAAGCCCACCACGATGGACGGCGCCGACAGCAGGATGTCGTTGATGAAACGCGTGACACTGCCCAGCCAGCCCTTCTGGCCGTATTCCGCCAGGTAGATGCCGGCCATGATGCCCACCGGCGTGCCGATGGCCGTGGCCAGCCCCACCATCATCAGCGAGCCCATGATGGCGTTGGCCAGGCCGCCGGCTTCCTGAGGCGGCGGCGTCATCTGTGTGAAAGTGGCCAGCGTCAGGCCATCCACACCCAGGCGAACCGTCTCGATCAGGATCCAGACCAGCCAGACCAGGCCAAAGGCCATGGCCAGCAGTGACATGGCCAGCGCGATGAAATTGGTGCGTTTGCGCCCGGCGTGGCGGCGTGCTCGAATGGCTTGCAATTCGGCGCTCATGCTCGCGCTCCTTCAGACTTCTTCAAACGGGCCAGCAAGACCTTCGAGAAGGCCAGCACCACAAAGGTGATGAAGAACAGGATCAGGCCCAGGTAGACCAGCGAGGCCTGGTGCAGGCCTTCACCCGCTTCGGCAAACTCGTTGGCCAGGGCCGAGGTGATGCTGTTGGCCGCCTCGAAGACAGACAGCGAATTGAGCTGGTTCATGTTGCCGATCACGAAGGTCACGGCCATGGTCTCGCCCAGCGCGCGCCCCAGGCCCAGCATGATGCCGCCCACCACACCGGTCTTGGTGTAAGGCAACACGACCTTCCAGACCACCTCCCAGGTGGTCGAACCCAGGCCGTAGGCCGATTCCTTGAGCAGCGGCGGCGTCACCTCGAACACGTCACGCATCACCGACGCAATGAAAGGGATGATCATGATGGCCAGGATGATGCCGGCAGACAGGATGCCAATGCCCACCGGGGGGCCGCTGAACAGGGCACCGATATAAGGCAGGCCTTGCGAGGCGTTCTGCAGGGGCTGCTGCACATACGTGGCCAGCAGCGGCCCGAACACCAGCAAGCCCCACATGCCATACACGATGGAAGGCACGGCGGCCAGCAACTCGACTGCGATACCGAGCGGGCGCTTCAACCAGGAGGGCGACAACTCGGTCAGGAACATGGCGATGCCAAAGCTCACCGGCACGGCGATCAACAGCGCGATGATCGATGTCATCAAGGTGCCGTAGATCATGACCAGGCCACCGAACTGCTCTTGAACCGGATCCCACTCCGTGCGCCACAGGAAGCTGATGCCGTAGGCCTTGATGGCCGGCCAGGCGCCCACGATCAGCGAGCCGATGATGCCCACCAGCAAAGCCAGGGTCAAAACAGCTGCCGCGCGAGCGAGCATGGCAAAGGCGGTATCGGCCCACGGGGTGGCCACGCGTCGAGCAGGTGGGTTGGTCATAGGTCGGCCCTTGACGCCGCGAGAAGGGGGAACATCGGCGTCATCAATGTCAGCAGGAAGAATGGCAGTCATCGAAAGCCTCCGTCAGCGAGGAACATCGGGGTCATGTACGACGGGCACAACTGAAACAAAAGGCCGGACACCGTTCAAACCAGCGCCCGGCACACAGAGAACATCAATTCAAGGCGATCACTTGTACGAAACAGCCTTGCCAGCCGTGTCGGCAATGCCAGCCCACTGCTTGCGGACCAGATCCTTGACCGATGCGGGCAGCGGCACGTACTCCAGGTCCGAAGCCGTCTTGTCGCCATTGACATAGGCCCATTCGAAGAACTTCAGGGTGCTGGCTGCCTGGGCAGGCTTGTCTTGCGACTTGTGCATCAGGATGAAGGTGGCGCCGCTCAGAGGCCAGGCATTCTTGTCGACCTGGTTGGTCAGCACCTGGTAGAAGGACTTGTTCCACTCGGCGGACGCAGCTGCAGCCTTGAACGTGGCGTCATCCGGCTCCACGAAGTTGCCAGCGGCGTTCTTCAGCGCCACGTGCGACATCTTGTTCTGCTTGGCGTAGGCGTACTCCACATAGCCGATCGAGTTGGGCAGGCGCTGCACGAAGGCCGACACGCCCTCGTTGCCCTTGCCACCCGCGCCCGTAGGCCAGTTCACGGCGGTGCCTTCACCCACTTTGGCCTTCCACTCGGCGTTCACCTTGGACAGGTAGTTCGTGAAGATGAAGCTGGTGCCCGAACCATCAGCGCGGCGAACCGGTGCGATGGCGGCGTCAGGCAGCGCCACGCCGGGGTTGAGCGCAACCAGGGCGGGGTCATTCCACTTGGTGATCTTGCCCAGGTAGATGTTGCCCAGCACTTCGCCGGTCATCTTCAGCTGGCCTGGGGCGATGCCCTTGATGTTCACCACCGGCACAACACCACCGATCACGGTGGGGAACTGCATCAGGCCGTCCTTGGCCAGTTCGTCGTCCTTCAAGGGCATGTCGGAAGCACCGAAGTCAACCGTCTTGGCCTTGATCTGCTTGATACCAGCGCCAGAACCCACCGACTGGTAGTTGATGCGCACATTGGTGGCGGCATTGAAAGCCGAGGCCCACTTGGCGTACAGCGGCGCAGGGAAAGTCGCGCCGGCGCCAGTGACGTCCTCGGCAAAAACAGTACCGGACACCAGAGCCAGGGCCACAGCCGCGGCGGTGCGAATCATCTTGAAGCTCATGTCTACGCCTTTCTTGTCATGTGACAGACAAATTTCTATGGGGCGGACTTTAGAGCGCGATTGTGACGCGTATGTGACAGCAAATTCCAGCCTTGTCACAAAAAGACAGTCCGGACGGCGCACCATTTCCGTGACAACGTCGTCACGACTTCGTCACGCAAACGTCATGTGACAAACCTATCGTGCCAGCACGCTCCTCGGATTCTGCTGGAGCCCATACCTCGTACGGAGACCGCATATGACCCCTCGCCGCCCCCACCTCCTGCTGCTGAGCAGCCTGCTTGCCCTCACCTTGTCTTTTGCGGGTTGCGCCAACACCAACGCCGTTGCCAAGCCGGCCAACGTGCTCGCGGCTGCCAGCGCCAATCCGGAACTGAGCACTTTCAGCAAACTGATTCAGCAAGCCGGGCTGCAGGACACACTGCAGGGCAACGGCCCCGTCACCGTGTTTGCGCCGTCTGACGAGGCCTTCAAGGCCCTGCCGGCTGCCACGCTGGACAAGCTGGCCAAGGACCCTGCCCGGCTCAAGGCCGTCCTGGGCTACCACGTGGTGCCAGGCCTGGTGAAGTCGAGTGACATCGACAGCGCCCAACCCCTGACCACCTCGACCGGCGCCAAGATGAATGTGGCCAAGGCCGGCGACTTCGTGACCGCGGACGATGGCCTGGTCACCAAGGCCGACCTGCCTGCGAGCAATGGCGTCATCCACGTGATCGACCGTGTGCTGACCCCGCCCAAGAAATAAGCCACGTCAGACGTGAAAAAGCCGGATGGAGTAGCCGGCTTTTTCATTTTCGGTGTCGACCTGCAGGATCAGGCCTTGACCGCATCCGCCAGTGCTTGTGCGCACTGGTCAGCCAGGGCACGGTCCTCGGCCTCCACCATCACACGCAGGAGCGGCTCGGTGCCGGAGGGGCGAATCAACACCCGCCCGCGACCATTGAGTTGCGCCAGCACCGTTTTCTGGGTGTCGGCCAATGTGGCGCTGGCGCGCCAGTCCTGCCCGGGCGTCAAGCGCACATTGATCAGCCGCTGCGGGAACAGGTTAACCCCTTCCAGCCATTGATCCAGCCGCTTGCCGCTGCGCGCCACGGCCTGCAGCACCTGCAGCGCACTCACGATGCCGTCGCCGGTGGTGTGCCGATCCAGTGCGATCAGGTGGCCAGAACCCTCGCCACCAAGCTGCCAGCCGCGGCAAACCAGCTCTTCCAGCACATAGCGGTCGCCCACCTTGGCACGCACGAAATCCACGCCCCGGTTTTGCAGCGCCAGCTCGACCGCCATATTGGTCATGAGCGTGCCCACCGCACCCGGAACAACTTCGCCCTGGTCGATCCGGTCAGCCACCATGACATACAGCAGTTCGTCGCCGTTGTAGAGGCGCCCTTGCGCGTCCACCAACTGCAGCCGGTCTGCATCGCCATCCAGCGCGATGCCGTAATGCGCACCGTGCTCGGCCACAGCCTTGATCAAGGCCTCAGGATGTGTAGCGCCCACACCTTCGTTGATGTTCACCCCGGTGGGCGAACAGCCGATCGAAATCACCTCGGCGCCCAACTCGTGGAACACCTCCGGCGCGACCTGGTAGCCCGCCCCATGAGCGGCATCGATCACCAGCTTCAGGCCCTTGAGCGACAGGTTGGAAGAAAACGTGCCCTTGCAGAACTCGATGTAGCGGCCGCGCGCATCGTTGAGCCGCCTGGCCCTGCCCAGATTGGGTGAGTCAACCCAGCTTGGCGCGTCATTGAGTGCAGCCTCGACCGCCAGCTCCCACTCGTCGGGCAACTTTTCGCCCTTGGCCGAGAAGAACTTGATGCCGTTGTCGGCAAACGGGTTGTGCGAGGCGCTGATGACCACGCCCAGGTTCAGACGAAGGGCCCGGGTCAGGTAAGCCACACCCGGCGTCGGCAACGGCCCGGTCAACAGCACGTCCACGCCCGCCGAGGCGAACCCCGCCTCCAGCGCAGACTCCAGCATGTAGCCGGAAATGCGGGTGTCCTTGCCGATCAGGACGGTGGGACGCTGCTCGGTGCGACGCAGCACCTGCCCCACGGCATGCCCCAGGCGCAAGACGAAGTCCGGCGTGATCGGTGCCTGCCCCACCGTGCCACGGATGCCATCGGTTCCAAAATATTGACGAGCCATGTTGTTCTGAAAATAGATAGCGCTTTACCCGAAGGCGCATTGTGCGCCCACAAGTGTTGTTTCAGTTTGATAAATTCGCAGCCACCCAGACCTTCAAGGCGTCTGATGTCGCCGCCACATCGTGCACCCGCACAATGCGAGCCCCCCTGCTGATCGACGCCAGCGCAGCGGCCACACTGGCCACCAGACGCTCCTCGACTGGCCGCCCCGTGATGTGCCCCAAGGTCGACTTTCGAGACCACCCGAGCAGCAAGGGGCGCCCCAGATCCAGCAGCGCTTCCTGACGTTGTAACAACTCGATATTGTGCGCTGGCGTCTTGCCGAAACCGATACCCGGATCAAGGGTGATCCGAGCAGAATGAACGCCCTGGGCGAGCAGCGCATCCAGCCGCTGCGCCAGATAGGCCTTGACCTCGGACACCACATCCGGATAGCTCGGCCGGTTCTGCATCGTGGCAGGGTCTCCCTGCATGTGCATCAGGCAGACACCGCAGCGCGCATGCGACGCCACCACAGCCTCGGCACCTGGCGCCTCCAGCGCACGGATGTCGTTGATGATGTCCACACCCGCATCCAGCGCACGGCGCATGACTTCGGTTTTGCAGGTGTCCACCGACACCGGCACCCCCAGCGTCACGGCAGCCTTGAGCACCGCCTCCAGACGAGCCCATTCTTCTTCGGGGCTGAGCGTGGGCGCCCCCGGGCGGCTGGATTCACCGCCGATGTCGAGGATGTCGGCCCCCTCTCGCACCAGGCGCTCGCATTGCCGGAGGGCGTCCTTGGCGCTGAGGTATTGCCCACCATCTGAAAAGGAGTCGGGGGTGACATTGACAATGCCCATGATCCTGGGGCGACTCAGGTCGATGTCAAAGCGGGTGGTCTGCCAGATCGTCATGTTCAAGAAGGCTTTCAGATCGCGCTCTGCGCCAGCGCCTGCGCCATGAAAAACGGGGCCGAAGCCCCGTGTGGTTTGATGCCTGGGTCTGAGGTCAGACGGCAGCCGGCGCGCCATCAGTGCTCATCGGGGGCTTGTTGCCACCGCTGGGGCGGTTGCTGGGAGGCGTCCAGTCCTTGGGCGGGCGAGGCTCACGGCCTTCCATGATGTCGTTGATCTGGTCTGCATCGATGGTTTCCCATTCCAGCAAGGCCTTCGCCATGGCGTGCATCTTGTCCTGGTTGTCCTCGATGAGCTTGCGCGCAATGGCGTACTGTTCGTCGATGATCTTGCGGATCTGCTTGTCGACCTTCTGCATGGTCTCTTCAGACATGTTGTTGGTCTTGGTGATCGAGCGACCCAGGAAGACTTCGCCTTCGTTGTCGGCATAGACCATGGGGCCCAACTCGTCGGTCATGCCGTAGCGGGTCACCATGTCGCGGGCGATGGCTGTGGCACGCTCGAAGTCATTCGATGCCCCGGTGGTCATCTGGTCCATGAAGACCTCTTCGGCGATACGGCCACCAAACAGCACCGAGATGGTGTCCAGCATGCGGGTCTTGTCCATGCTGTAGCGGTCACCTTCAGGCAACTGCATGGTCACACCCAGCGCACGGCCGCGCGGGATGATGGTGACCTTGTGCACAGGGTCGGTCTTGGGCAGCAGGCGCGCCACCAGTGCGTGACCCGCCTCGTGATACGCCGTGTTCTTGCGCTCTTCCTCGGGCATGATCATGGACTTGCGCTCGGGGCCCATCATGATCTTGTCCTTGGCCTTCTCGAAGTCCTGCATCTCGACCACGCGGCCATTGCGGCGTGCGGCAAACAAGGCAGCTTCGTTGACCAGGTTGGCCAGATCGGCACCAGAGAAACCGGGGGTACCACGCGCCAGGATGTCGGCACGGACGTCCTGCCCCACCGGCACCTTGCGAATGTGCACGTTCAGGATTTGCTCGCGGCCACGCACATCAGGCAGGGTCACGTAGACCTGACGGTCGAAACGGCCGGGACGCAGCAGGGCCGGGTCCAGGATGTCAGGGCGGTTGGTCGCGGCGATCACGATCACACCCGCGTTGGTGTCGAAGCCGTCCATCTCGACCAGCATCTGGTTGAGGGTCTGCTCGCGTTCGTCGTTACCACCACCCAGGCCTGCACCACGGTGGCGACCCACGGCGTCGATTTCGTCCACGAAGATGATGCAAGGCGCATTCTTCTTGGCTTGCTCGAACATGTCACGGACACGGGCCGCACCCACACCCACGAACATTTCAACGAAGTCAGAGCCGGAGATTGTGAAGAACGGCACCTTGGCTTCACCCGCAATGGACTTGGCCAGCAAGGTTTTACCGGTACCGGGAGGGCCAACCATCAACACGCCACGGGGAATGCGGCCGCCGAGTTTCTGGAATTTCTGAGGGTCACGCAGGAAGTCGACCAGTTCCTTGACTTCTTCCTTGGCCTCGTCACAACCCGCCACGTCAGCAAAGGTGACGTTGTTGTTGTTCTCGTCGAGCATGCGGGCTTTGCTCTTGCCGAAGCTGAACGCCCCGCCTTTGCCGCCGCCCTGCATCTGCCGCATGAAGTAAATCCACACGCCGACCAGCAGCAGCATCGGGCCCCAGGACACCAGCAGGCTCATGAGCAGCGAGGGCTCTTCGCGGGGCTTGACGTCGAACTTCACACCGTTGTTGATCAGGTCGCCCACCAGACCGCGGTCCAAGTAGGTGGCCGTGCTGCGGATGCGCTTGTCATCCGTGGTGGTGGCGATGATTTCGGTGCCGCCGCCGCCCTCTTGCAGGGTGACGCTCTTGATGCGTTTGGCACGCACTTCCTCGAGGAAGTCTGAGTAGCCGATCTGGCTACCACCTGTGCTGGCACGGTCGAACTGCTTGAACACGGTGAACAACACCAGCGCCACAACAAGCCAGACTGCGATCTTCGAGAACCATTGATTGTTCACCGCGGCTCCTTCATCCCATTCACACCTGCCCCGGCTGACGCTGTATGCATCAACCCACCGCGGCAGGTTTCAAAAATCACGCTCAAACCCATCAGACTGAATAAGCCAAACGCAATCTTCGCGGTACATGGGGATGATTCTAGAACAGTCAAGAGAGACCCTGCAGAAATCAAGCCCCTGTGAAACACCTGTTTTCGGCACTTAAAAGACGGCCATCAACAAAATTCATCGGGATTTGAGCCCGATGCCCACCAGGAAAGTCTCGGCCGACTTGTCCCGAGAGGCCTTGGGCTTGATGGGCTTGACCACGCGGAAATGCTCGCGGAACAACTCGACCAGCTGGCTATAGCCGCTGCCGTGAAACACCTTGCAGACCAGTGCCCCGTCCTTTTTGAGGTGATTTTGTGCGAAATCGATGGCAAGTTCGATCAAATGCTCAATACGTGCGCTATCTGTTACCCCGATGCCGCTCAAATTGGGCGCCATATCCGAGATGACGACGTCAACCTGGCGCTCGCCCACGGCCTCACGCAACTGCGCCAGCACCGCGTCTTCGCGGAAGTCACCCTGGATGAACTGTACGCCGTCAACCGGCTCGAAATCCAGCAAGTCCAGCGCGATGATGGTGCCGTTGAGCTGGCCGGTTGCCGCGCCACCAGCGCCGGCGTCCTTGGGGGCAAACTTGCGGCGCACGTACTGGCTCCAGGCGCCGGGCGAAGCTCCCAGGTCGACCACCAACTGGCCTGGCTTGATCAGGCTCAGGGCTTCGTCGATTTCCTTGAGCTTGTAAGCGGCACGCGAGCGATACCCCTCTTTCCCGGCCAATTTGACGTAAGTGTCATGGACATGGTCATGCAACCATGCTTTGTTCACTTTTTTGCTTTTCGTTTGGACTTTCATGGCTCGATAATAGAGGGATGCCTGCTATTCAATTGACAACTGCCGAGCGCAAAGCCTATCGGGCTGATGCGCACCACCTGGACCCCGTCGTGATGATCGGCGGCGACGGGCTCACCCCCGCCGTGCTGAAAGAAGCCGATGCCGCCTTGAAGGCCCACGGCCTGATCAAGGTGCGCGTGCTGGGTGATGACCGCGCTGCCCGCGAAGCCATCTACACCCAGATGTGCGACCAACTGGACGCCGCCCCGATCCAGCATATCGGCAAACTGCTGGTGCTGTGGCGCCCGATTCCTGAAAAAGCCTCCGCCGAGCCCAAGGATGACCGGATGCCTGGCCCGCGTGAGGTCAAGATCCTGAAGTTCTCCAAGAGTGGCCTGCGCCGCCCGGAAGTGAAGAAGGTTCAGGTCATGGGCAACCAGCGCGTGACCGCTGGCGGCCTGATCAAGCGCGCCAAGAAGCGCGTGACCAGCAAAAAGCCCGCCTGAGTCAGGCCCGGTTGGCTGTCAGCCGCCAGGCCAGGCAGCCAACCATCACGGCGCGCACCCAGTACAGCGCCGACGAAATCCCGTGCAAGGCCCCGAAGGACAGCGCCACCGGCTGGCCCGCCTTGGCGGCCTCGATCATCGGGTGCAGCACGAACTCGCCGAAGATCGCCAGGAACAGCGCCCCCAGGATGAGCAGCAGATTGCCGGTCATCACCGTGGTCGTCTGCCCTGATTCAGCCAGATCACGCACACGACGGCGCTCGATCATGAAGGACACGATGGCCAGCGCCAGCGTGAGCTTGGCTTCCAGCGTGAACATGCGGCCCGCCACCTTGCCGGCCAGATCGCGCTCCAGCACCAGGAAGGCGGCCGGGGCACCCAAGCCGCCCACCGCCACGGTGATACCAGTCCAGACAGCTGCCAGCCAGGCCTGAAAACGCAAGAGCTTCATGGCGTACTGAGCAGGCTGATTATTCGTAGCGGACTTCGATGATCTCGTAGTCACGGGCGCCACCTGGGGCCTGCACCGTGGCGACATCACCGGCTTCCTTGCCGATCAGCGCTCGCGCGATGGGCGAACCGATGGAGATCTTGCCTTCCTTGAGGTCGGCCTCGTCATCACCCACGATCTGGTAGGTCACCACATCGCCCGTGGCTTCGATTTCCATTTCGACCGTGGCACCGAACACCACGCGGCCGCCAGCGTCCAGCGACGAAGGATCAATGATCTGCGCGGCGGACAGCTTGCCTTCGATTTCCTGGATGCGGCCTTCGATGAAGCCTTGCTTGTCCTTGGCGGCGTCGTACTCGGCGTTTTCAGAGAGGTCACCCTGGGCGCGGGCTTCGGCAATGGCCAGCACCACGGCAGGACGCTCGACGTGCTTGAGGCGATGCAGTTCTTCCTTGAGCTTCTCGGCGCCGCGCTTGGTAAGGGGAATGGTCGACATAGTGCGTGTCTCTCTTGAATCGAATCGGTGCCCTGCTCTTCACAACACGAACAGGGCCTCACAAAAGAATGGAGCCGCGACCTTGACCATCTGTTGACGGTGCCGGGCGCGGCCCTCTTGCTTGTCTGGACTCCGCGAGGCTGGACGGCCCCGACGGAGCTCGCAGTTTAGTGCAGTTTGGCGTGCAACTCTTGCAGCGAATACACCACCAGATCGTCCTGGTGCTTCATGGCCTCCACGGCGGCTTCGCAACCGGCCATGGTGGTGTAGTAGGTGATCCGGTTGGCCAGGGCGGCCTGACGGATGCTGCGCGAATCGGCAATGGCGGTGCGGGTTTCGTCCACGGTCGTGAAGACCAGCTGGATTTCACCGGCCTTGATCGCATCGCTGATGTGCGGACGACCGTCCTTGACCTTGTTCACCGGCTTGACCGGCACGCCGGCCGCAGCGATGGCCGCAGCGGTGCCCTTGGTGGCCACCACGTTGAAGCCCAGCGAGACCAGGTCCTTGGCCACGGCCACGGCACGCGCCTTGTCACCATCCTTGACCGAGATGCACACGGTGCCCTTGGTCGGCAGGCGCGAACCGGCACCCAGCTGGCTCTTGAGCATGGCTTCACCGAAGGTGACACCCACGCCCATGACTTCACCGGTCGAACGCATTTCAGGGCCGAGGACGGGGTCCACACCCGGGAACTTGTTGAACGGGAAGACGGCTTCCTTGACGGTGAAGTAAGGCGGCACGACTTCGCGAGGCGCCTTGCCATCCGGCGACTTCTGCGTGTTCAGCTTCTGGCCGGCCATGCAGCGCGCGGCAATCTTGGCCAGCGGCTGGCCGGTTGCCTTGGACACATAAGGCACGGTGCGCGAAGCGCGTGGGTTCACTTCCAGCACATAGACCGTGGCGTCGTTCAGACCCTTGGTCACGTCGCCCTGGATGGCGAACTGCACGTTCATCAGGCCGACCACGTTCAGGGCCTTGGCCATCAGTGCGGTCTGGCGACGCAGCTCTTCCTGCAAGGGTTGCGACAGCGTGTACGGAGGCAGCGAACAGGCCGAGTCACCGGAGTGCACGCCAGCTTGTTCGATGTGCTCCATGATGCCGCCGATCATCACGTCGGTGCCGTCGGAGATGCAGTCCACGTCCACTTCAACCGCGTCATTCAGGAAGCGGTCCAGCAACACAGGCGACTTGTCAGACACACGGACGGCTTCGCGCATGTAGCGCTCCAGATCCTTGTCGCCATGCACGATTTCCATCGCGCGGCCACCCAGCACGTAAGAAGGACGCACCACCAGCGGGTAGCCGATCTCTTGTGCCAGTTGCAGTGCGGCTTCTTCGGTACGAGCCGTGCGGTTGGGCGGCTGCTTCAAGCCCAGCTTGTGCAGCAGAGCCTGGAAGCGCTCGCGGTCTTCGGCGATGTCGATGCTGTCAGGCGAGGTGCCGATGATGGGCACGCCGTTGGCTTCGAGGTCGAGCGCCAACTTCAATGGCGTCTGACCGCCGTACTGCACGATCACGCCAACCGGCTTTTCCTTGTCCACGATTTCCAGCACGTCTTCCAGCGTCACGGGCTCGAAGTACAGGCGGTCGGAGGTGTCGTAGTCGGTGGAAACTGTCTCGGGGTTGCAGTTGACCATGATGGTCTCGTAACCATCTTCGCGCATGGCCAGTGCAGCGTGCACACAGCAGTAGTCGAATTCGATACCTTGACCGATGCGGTTCGGGCCACCGCCCAGCACCATGATCTTCTTCTTGTCGGTTGGCTCGGCTTCGCACTCGCCGCCCAGCGTCTCGTAGCACGAGTACATGTAGGCGGTTTGCGTCGAGAACTCGGCAGCGCAGGTGTCCACGCGTTTGTAGACCGGGCGCACATTCATGGCGTGACGAGCGCGACGCACGTCGTGCTGGTTGGTGCCCATCAGCTTGGCCAGACGGCGATCCGAGAAGCCCTTTTGCTTCAGGTAGCGCATCTCTTCAGCGCTCAGGGTCTCCAGCTTGCGGGCCTTGACGTCGGCTTCGGTCTTGACGATGTCTTCGATCTGAGCGAGGAACCAGGGATCCACCTTGGTTTCTTCAAAGACCTCTTCCAGGCTCATGCCCAGGCGGAAGGCATCACCCAGGAACAGGATGCGCTCCGGGCCGGCATTGCCGATTTCTTCCAGCACTTCCTCGCGGTCGTTGCTGCGTTCGGTCAGGCCATCGATGCCGGTTTCCAGGCCACGCAGGGCCTTCTGGAAGGACTCCGGGAAGGTACGGCCCATGGCCATCACTTCGCCCACGGACTTCATCTGCGTGGTCAGGCGGCTGTCAGCCTGAGGGAACTTCTCGAAAGCGAAACGCGGGATCTTGGTGACCACGTAGTCGATAGAAGGCTCGAACGAAGCGGGGGTAGCGCCGCCGGTGATGTCGTTCTTCAGCTCGTCGAGCGTGTAGCCGACCGACAGCTTGGCTGCGATCTTGGCGATCGGGAAGCCCGTGGCCTTGGAGGCCAGCGCCGACGAACGCGACACGCGGGGGTTCATCTCGATCACGACCATGCGGCCGTCAACCGGGTTGATCGAGAACTGCACGTTGGAGCCGCCGGTTTCCACGCCGATTTCGCGCAGGATGGCGATGGAGGCGTTGCGCAGCAACTGGTATTCGCGGTCGGTCAGGGTCTGAGCCGGGGCCACGGTGATGGAGTCACCGGTGTGGATACCCATGGGGTCCAGGTTCTCGATCGAGCACACGATGATGCAGTTGTCCGCCTTGTCGCGAACCACTTCCATCTCGTACTCTTTCCAGCCGATGAGCGACTCTTCGATCAGCAGTTCGTTGGTAGGCGACAGGTCGATACCACGCTTGCAGATCTCTTCGAACTCTTCGGGGTTGTAGGCAATGCCACCACCGGTGCCACCCAGCGTGAAGCTGGGGCGGATCACCATCGGGAAGCCGGAGCCACCGATTTCGGCCTGGATGCGTTTCTGCACCGCCCAGGCTTCTTCCAGCGTGTGGGCGATGCCAGACTTGGCCGAGCCCAGGCCGATGGAGGTCATCGCGTCCTTGAACTTGAGACGGTCTTCGGCCTTCTCGATCGCGTGCTCGTTGGCACCGATCATCTCGACCTTGTACTTGTCCAGCACGCCGTGCTTGTGCAGGTCCAGCGCGCAGTTCAGCGCGGTCTGGCCGCCCATGGTCGGCAGGATCGCGTCAGGGCGTTCCTTGGCGATGATGCGCTCAACCACCTGCCAGGTGATGGGCTCGATGTAGGTGACGTCGGCCGTATTCGGGTCCGTCATGATGGTCGCAGGGTTGCTGTTGACCAGGATGACCTTGTAACCCTCTTCACGCAAGGCCTTGCAGGCCTGGGCGCCGGAGTAGTCGAATTCGCAGGCCTGACCGATGATGATCGGGCCGGCGCCGATGATGAGGATGCTTTTAATGTCTGTGCGCTTAGGCATTTCGTGTCTCCTGCCGAGCCGCCTCAAAGGAGGCACGCTCCCCCTTGGGGGGCTGCGAAGCGGCAAAGCCGCAAGCTTGGGGGCTAATCATTTTTTCTCCATCAGCGCAGTGAAACGATCGAACAGGTAGCTGATGTCATGCGGTCCAGGCGAAGCTTCCGGGTGACCCTGGAAGCAGAAAGCGGGCTTGTCGGTACGGGCCAGGCCTTGCAGCGTGCCGTCGAACAGGGAGATGTGCGTGGCGCGCAGATTGGCGGGCAGCGTCTTCTCGTCCACAGCGAAACCGTGGTTCTGGCTGGTGATGCTGACGCGACCAGTGTCCAGGTCCTTCACGGGGTGGTTGCCGCCGTGGTGGCCGAACTTCATCTTGAAGGTCTTGGCGCCCGAAGCCAGCGCCATGATCTGGTGACCCAGGCAGATGCCGAAAGTCGGGATGCCGGTTTCGATCAGTTCCTTGGCTGCGGCAATGGCGTAGTCACAAGGCTCCGGATCCCCAGGGCCGTTGGACAGGAAGATGCCATCAGGCTTGTACTTGAGCACTTCGGCAGCGGGCGTCTTGGCAGGCACCACGGTGACCTTGCAGCCGCGCTCGGCCAGCATGCGCAGGATGTTGCGCTTGACGCCAAAGTCATAGGCCACCACGTGGAATTTCGGGGCGGTCTGCTTGCCGAAACCGGGCTTGCCACCCAGCTCCTTGTTGGCCAGCTTCCATTCGGTTTCGGCCCACTGGCCGACATCGGCGCGGGTCACGACCTGGGCCAGATCCAGGCCGGCCATGCTGGGCGCAGCCTTGGCCTTGGCAATCGCATCGGCGATCACGGCATCGGTCACGGCCTGACCAAGCTGCAGGGCCACGATGGCACCGTTCTGGGCGCCCTTGGTGCGCAGCAGTCGGGTCAGCTTGCGGGTGTCGATGTTGGCGATGCCGACGGTGCCTTGTGCTTGCAGGTATTGCGACAGCGTCTGGGTCTGACGGAAGTTGGAAGTGCGGATGGGCAGATCCTTGATGATCAGACCAGCGGCATGGACTTTCGAGGCTTCGACGTCTTCACCGTTGACACCGTAGTTGCCGATGTGCGGATACGTCAGCGTGACGATCTGGCGGCAATAGCTCGGGTCGGTGAGGATTTCTTGGTAGCCGGTGAGCGAGGTGTTGAACACCACTTCGCCGACAGTGTGACCGGCAGCGCCGATCGAAGTGCCTAGAAAGACCGTGCCGTCTGCGAGGGCCAGAAGAGCTTGGGGCAGTACGGGCAGCACGGGTTCATTCTCCGTTTGTTGTGCGCGCCCAGCTCTGCCCTCGTCTGACCTGCTTGACGCGTGCAAGCGTCGTACGGGCGTGACAAGTTCGAGTCCAGTAAAGGAACCGATTGGGGTTTCGCTAGGCGGGGGGGTGGTTGCGGGTAAACCTTAGGAGTATAACCGATCCTGTCACCGTCAAGTCATCATCCCCCGCAACCACGCACCCGCATCAGTGAGGATTCCATGAAAGGCGACCCCAAAGTCATCGAGCACCTCAATGCTCAATTGAAGAACGAGCTGTCCGCCACGAACCAGTATTTCCTGCACTACCGCATGCTGAAACACTGGGGCTTCGACAAGCTGGCGAAGAAGGAGTACGAAGAATCCATCGGCGAGATGAAGCACGCGGACAAGCTGATGGAGCGCATCTTCATGCTGGACGGGCTGCCCAATCTGCAGGACCTGGGCAAGATCATGATCGGCGAGGATGTGCCGGAGATCCTGGCCTGCGACCTCAAGCTGGAAAGTGGCGCCCAGGGCACCATCAAGGACGGCATAGCCTACTGCGAGTCGGTGCGCGATTTCGTGTCACGCGACCTGCTGCAAGCCATTCTGGACGACACCGAAGAGCACATCGACTTCCTGGAGACCCAGATCGAACTGGTCGACAAGGTGGGCCTGCCCAACTACCTGCAGTCCATGATGGGTGAAGTCAGCAGCTGAACAATGCCCCCACCGGGCACCTGATCAAGCGATTGCATACGAATCATTCTCATTTAGAATGATGCCATTGCTTCTTCTCTTGCCTGGTGGTGAACATGATCGTCTGTGTCTGCAACCGCGTGTCTGACCGCGACATCAAGCGCCTGGCCGCGGCTGGCTGCGATTCTTTCGAAGACCTGCAGATGGAAACCGGCGTCGCGACCTGCTGCGGTCGCTGCGAAACCTGTGCGCGCGAAACGCTGGCGGGCGCCTGCGCGGACGAGGCTACCCGCCAGGCTGCCCGCGTCATCCCGCTCACCTCCGCCCCCGTCATCCCCGCCTGATTCAGCGGCCGAGACAAATTCACGCCCTGAACAAGTTCATCGTCAAACGTTTCAAGGTGTGAGAACCGCGCCCTTTCAAGGCGTGTTTCGAGCCTCAAGGGCCCTCAAGCCTGCGCCCCAAGCAGCCGATACCAAGGACGAACCGCTGGTCAAAGCGGAATCCTTGAGGGCGACATGGCTTCATTCTTCTTCTCGAACGACGACGCAGCAGCGCCCGCTGAGCAATCAGCGGATCAAACTCAAGCACGCCCCGCGCTGACTTCGGTCAAATGCGGCCCGACATCTGTGGATGATTCTTTTGTTCACAGCGAAGGCACGCCTTCGGGCCTGGGCCACCGTCGTGCCCAAGTGGTACCCCCTTCTCTTTTCTCGCGCAGCCGCCCGGTATGGAAAGCCTGGCTTTCCGGCTTCTGGTGCTGGCTGTGGGACATGGACGAACTGCCTCGTACCCCCGCGCCGGCCACCGGTTTGCGCAAGGTGAAATCGGAGTTCAACTCCGCGATGTGGGATCTGCAATCCATGCGCGCCAACCAGGTCCGCAGCCTGGTCGAACAAGCCCGCTCGCTGCGCGAACTGTGGCACCTGCGCGCGGACGTCTTCCGCGTGATCTCGGTCCACCGTGGCCAGATCGAGGCCCAGTTGCGCCTGGACGCACTGGACAGCCATTTCCCGGTGCGCTCGTCGAACCGCGAAGAACAACGCCACGGTAAAGTCACGTCCTGGTGAACACAAATCTTGCCCTCACTGGGCAGGTTTGTTGTCAGCCGTAGCAAAATGACGGGCTGGACTGCCGACAGCCCCATGAACATCATCATTTTGGACGACTACCAAGACGCCGTCCGCAAATTGCAGTGCGCCTCCAAGCTTGATGGCTTGGCCGCCAAGGTCTTCACCAACACGGTCAAAGGCACAGGGCAACTCGCCGTGCGCTTGCGCGATGCCGAAGCCCTGGTGCTGATACGCGAGCGCACGCACTTCCCCAGGTCCTTGCTGGAAAAGCTGCCCAAGTTGCGGCTGATCTGCCAGACCGGCCCGGTAGGGTCTCACATTGACCTGGAAGCCTGCACGCAGCGCGGCATTGCCGTGGCCGAAGGGCTGGGCTCGCCGTATGCACCTGCCGAGCTGACCTGGGCCCTGGTGATGGCCGCCATGCGCCGGCTGCCTCAATACATCGGCAACCTCAAACATGGTGCGTGGCAACAGTCGGGGCTCAAGTCTGCGTCGATGCCCGTGAACTTCGGGCTGGGCATGCTGCTGCGTGGCAAGACGCTGGGCGTGTGGGGCTATGGGCGGGTTGGCCAACTGGTGGCCGGTTATGGCAAGGCCTTTGGCATGCACGTGACCGTGTGGGGCAGCGAGGCCTCGCGGGCCAAGGCCAAGGCAGATGGCTGCATCCCTGCACCGACACGCGAAGCCTTCTTCGAGGCCTGCGATGTGCTGAGCCTGCACCTGCGCCTGACGGATGACACGCGTGGCCTGATCACGCTGGACGACCTCAGCCGCATGAAGCCCACGGCCCTGCTGGTGAACACCTCGCGTGCCGAGTTGCTGCAAGACGGCGCCCTGGTGGCCGCACTCAACCGTGGCCGCCCAGGCCTGGCGGCGGTGGACGTGTTTGAGAGCGAGCCCATCCTGCAGGGGCACCCGCTGCTTCGGCTGGAAAACGCCGTGTGCACACCGCACATTGGCTTTGTGGAGCAAGACAACTACGAGCAGTTGTTCAGCACGGCGTTCGACAACCTGCTGAACTTCATGGCTGGCACACCGACGAACATCGTCAACCCAGAGGCCTTGAAGGTTCACCACTGAGGCCGGGCTTACTTGGAACTCGAACGCGCCCTTTCCCGCCAGAGCATGAACGCAGCGCGATGGGCGCTGCTGGCGGGCAATTTCGTGATTGGCTGCGGTGTGATGGTCGTGGGCGGCACGCTCAATGACCTGACCCGCTCGCTCGGCATCAGTGTGACGCAAGGCGGGCACCTGATCGCCATTGCCGCCGTGATGATGGGCGTGGGTGCACCGCTGCTGGCCGCAGCCGTGGCCCACATTGACCGCCGCAAGCTGCTGACATGGGCGATGGTCTGGTATGCGCTGGGCCACGCGCTGTGTGCCTTGGCGCCCAATTACGAGTGGCTGTGGCCTGTAAGGGCCTTGACCGTGCTGTCAGCGGCCGTTTTCACCCCGCAGGCCGCGGCGACCATGGGCTTCATGAGCACCCCGGCGCACCGCGGCAGACACATCACATTCGTGTTCATGGGCTGGTCCATTGCCTCTGTGGCGGGCATGCCGATGGCCGCGTGGATTGGCGAGCGCATGGGGTGGCGGCTTGCCATGATGCTGGTGGCAGTGGGCGGCCTGTTTGCAGCCTGGATGGTGCACAAAAGCCTGCCGGCGGGTATTCGGCCGCCAGCCCTGTCGATGCGGGCGTGGCGCAAGGTGTTTCGCTCGCCCCTGCTGATGGCCGTGGTGCTGGTAACGGCCTGCCAGAGTGCGGGCCAGTTCACGGTGCTGGCCTACGCCGCCCCACTGTACAAACATGAGTTTGGTGCCAGCCCGGAGCAGATCAGCCTGATGTTTGCGTGGTTCGGCTCGCTCGCGCTGGCCGGCAACCTGGTGCTCAACCGCGTGGTGGACTCCATGGGTGCGGCGCCAGCTGTGACGATCACGCTGAGCATGATGGCGCTCAGTTTGCTGGCCTGGCCGCTGGGCCACACCCTGCCCTTGCTGGCGCTGGTGCTGGTGCCATGGGCCTTGAGTGGCTTTGCCAGCAACTCGGGCCAGCAGGCGCGCCTGGGTGGACTCTCACCACGCCTGGCCCCTGCCTTGATGGCGCTGAACACCTCAGCCATCTATTTGGGCCATGCCGTGGGGGCATCAGGTGGCGGCTGGGTGTTGACACACCATGGTTATGGGCAGTTGCATTGGCTGGGCCTGGCCCTGATGATCGTGGCGTGGGCCCTCAGCTGGTGGGCACAGAAAATGGCCCACCCCCGAAGCGCCTTCGGCGCTCCCCCTCAAGGGGGCGACGCCAGCAGACCGGCGTAGCCGGATCTGCGGCGTCTGCTGGAGACGATCACGCCAGGCGTTGACGGCGCGCCTCGTACAGGCACACACCGCTGGCCACGGACACATTGAGACTGGAAACGCCGCCCATCATCGGGATGCTGACCAGCTCATCGCAGTGCTTGCGCGTCAGCTGGCGCATGCCTGAGCCCTCGGCGCCCAGCACCAGGGCCACCGGCCCCTTGAAGTCCCGGCCTTCGTACAGGCTGTGCGGCGCATCGTCCGAGGTGCCGATGATCCAGATGTCGCGCTCCTTGAGCTCGGTCAGCGTGCGCGCCAGATTGGTCACCATGAAATAAGGCACCGTTTCGGCCGCACCACTGGCCACCTTGGCCACCGTGGCGTTGATGCCCACGGCGTGGTCCTTGGGTGCGATCACCGCGTGTGCACCGGCACCGTCGGCCACACGCAGGCAGGCGCCCAGGTTGTGCGGGTCGGTCACACCATCAAGCACCAGCAACAGCGCGGGCTCGGTCAAGGCGTCCAGCAGGTCATCCAGGGAGTTGCTCTGCTGGATGGCCTCCACCCGCGCCACCACGCCCTGGTGGCGATGCGTGCCGGCCAGTTTCTGCAGCTTGTCGTCATCGCTGTCGATGACACGCAGGCCCGCCTCTTCGGCTTTGGCCAGAAACTGTTTCATGCGTTGATCACGCCGGGTGGCGTCAACGTGCAGTTCGCGGATGGACTTGGGCGCCACCTTCAGGCGCACGGAGACGGCATGGAAGCCAAATAGCAGTTTGAGACTCATGCCGGCATCCTAACCGCTGATGTCGTGGATGATCTCGCCGGCACTGATCCGGATCTGGCTGTGGCAGCGCTGCGCGATGTGGGTATCGTGCGTCACCAGGATCAGGGTGGTGCCGTTTTCGCGATTGAGTTCGAACATGAGGTCCATGATGGCCTGCCCGGTGGCGTGATCCAGGCTGCCCGTGGGTTCGTCGGCCATCAGGATGTCCGGGTGCATGACAAACGCACGCGCCAGGGCAACGCGCTGCTGCTCACCGCCAGACAAGAGCGTGGGCTTGTGGCGCAGGCGCGCACCCAGCCCGACACGCTCCAGCATGGCCGTGGCCTTGCGCCGCGCTTCACGGTCACCGCGCAACTCCAGGGGCAGCATGACGTTCTCCAGCGCGCTGAGGTGCGCGATAAGCTGGAAGCTCTGGAAGACAAAGCCGACATGCGTGGCACGGTGCGCGGCACGTTCGTCTTCGCTCAGGTCAAACAAGCTGCGCCCGCACATCAACACCTGCCCGCCCGTGGGCGTATCCAGGCCCGCCAGCAGGGACAGCAAGGTGCTTTTACCCGAGCCTGATGCACCGACGATGGCCAAGGACTCCCCTGCAGGCACGGTCAGCGAGATATTGTGCAAAATGGTCAGGGGCCCGCTGGCGTCCTCCACCACCTTGTTGAGGTCGTGCACCACGATGGCGGGTGCGGGCAATGGAGTCGGGCTGGATGCAGTGGGCGTCATGTGCGCGATCAATGGAAGGCTTCGGCTCGAAAGATGAATCAGACCAAGTTGGACTTTAAGCGACGCGCGTTGATCCTGGCGGCCACGGGGTTGTTGGCCACCACGACCAGTTTGCAAGCCAAGGCCCGCGCCTGCACCATCCTGGTCATGGGCGACAGCCTGTCGGCGGAGTATGGCTTGCCTCGGGGAACGGGCTGGGTCAACCTGCTGCAAGCACGGCTGAAGGACAAGGGCCTGGCGGGCGAGGTCATCAACGCCAGCATCAGCGGCGAAACCACGTCGGGCGGGCGAACGCGCCTGGCTCCCCTGTTGCAGCAGCACAAGCCCACACATGTGGTGATCGAACTGGGTGCCAACGACGCGCTGCGGGGCTTGTCGCTCAAGAGCAGCCGGGGCAACCTGCTCGCCATGATCCAGGCCAGCCAGCAAGCCGGTGCGCAAGTCGTGCTGGTGGGCATGATGGTGCCGCCCAACTATGGCAAGCGCTACACCGATGATTTCGCGGCCATGTTCGGGCAACTGGCCAAGGAAAAGCACACCGCGCTGGTGCCCTTCCTGCTCAAGGGCATCGCCGACCGGCCGGATGCCCGTGACTGGTTCCAGGCGGACGGCATCCACCCCTTGCCCAAGGGCCACCCGATCATGCTGGATCAGGTTTGGGCTGCCCTGCAGCCTCTGCTGTGAGACAGCGGCGATAACGCCCGTTATTTTTTGGGTGTCAGCCCAGCGCCCAGGTTGCCCATCAGGGTCTCAGCCTGCTTGCTCATCTGCTCCTGCATTTGCGTGAACATCTGGCGGGACTGCTCGATGTAGCCGCCCATGAAGTTCTGCATCAAGGGGTTCTGCAGGTTCATCACCGAGCTCTCGGTCAGGCGCGATTGCAGATCGATGAAGGACTGGATGTTCTGCTCCAGGTAGTTGCCCATCAGACCCTGCATTGTGTGGCCATAGAAGCGGATGATCTGGGCCAGTGCCTGGGTCGAGAACATGGGCACGCCGGCGGTTTCTTCTTCCAGGATGATCTGCAGCAGGATGCTTCGGGTGATGTCTTCACCCGTCTTGGCGTCCATCACCACGAAGTGCTCGCACGCCATGACCATGTCCTTGACGTCGGACAAGGTGATGTAGCTGCTCGTCTGAGTGTCGTAGAGGCGACGGTTCGGGTACTTCTTGATGGCCCGAATGCCGGCCGGCGCCTCAGCCGCTGTATCGCCTTCAGGCGGCAACGCGTCGCCGTCCTCAGCGTTCGTGCGGCGACTTTTCGGGGCTGCGCTCATGACCGGTCTCCTTTAGGTTGATTGCATTGTAGGAGCGTAATGAGGCCTGCGGTCGCGATTGGCACCATCTTGCCGGCCACCCGTTACCGATCTGACACGCTGGAGACCACGGCATCCGGCGCAGTCGAGGCGAGCGCCATCAACAGCAGTCCTTGCGCGGTTGCGTGAAACGCCGACTCCTGTGTTCCCTGCGCAAACCTGCCGGGCATGAGCGCGCTCATCAAGCGCCTGAACGACGAGGGCTGCAACCAGTCAGGTACCCCGATCAGCAAACGATCGCCACTCCATCCGCCGTCGGCGCGCTGCGCCGCCAACACCTGCCGGATCCAGGCTGGCTTCACGCGTGACGCCCCACCCACCCATTGCATGGCCAGCACACGCTGGACATAACCGTCCTGGAAAACTGGATCGATGCGCAGTTGCCATTCGATGTCCCCCAGCAGTTCCTCCTCCAACCTGCTCACACCGGCCTCCAGCTGGCAGCCACTCTGCCTGGCCATGCGGATGCCGTACAGCTGGTGCGTGCTGCAGACGGTATCGGCCAGGAACACCTTGCGCCACAAAGGCCGGCATTGATTGCGCTCCAGAAACTGCTGCGACCCTGGGCCACCTTGATCAGCTTCGACCACACGGCAGGTGGCCGCGTAGTAATAGAAGCGCTGATAGGCAACCAGCTCATCGACCAACAGATCATTGGGAACGATGACGGCTTGGGGGTCGACCAACTTGCGCCAGGGTGAACTGGCCTTGTTGCCGGCGTAGATCAAATTGATGGACCTGCTGACCAGGTCTGTCAGATAGGGATCTTGCGTGCGATCGGCCGCCGCCTTGACCATCCACCACAAAGCCGAGTTGCCGTCTCCCAAGACCGTGGATTCGTGAGCCTTCATCCAGGCCACGCTGCGCTCAAACGATGCGCGGGTATCAGCCCGAGAAATGGGCGCCATGTCCGCGTTGGCCTGACGAACCAGCGCGAACCAAGCGCCGCAGAAGGCCAATAACAAGACGAGGCCTGCCAACAAGCCGCGTAATAGCCATTTGCTCATGTCTCCCCTCCGTGTTTGATGGGGAGCGATTCTGCCCTGGGCTGTGTGACAGCAAAAGTGCGTCGGAAATAAAAAAACCGCCTTGTGAGCGGTTTTCGGTTTTGCCAGCTAAGCCCTTGGTAGGGAGGCCGGAAGAGGGGTATCTGGCAATGAGAATTTGGTAGGCGCTATTGGATTCGAACCAACGACCCCCACCATGTCAAGGTGGTGCTCTAACCAACTGAGCTAAGCGCCTGCAAGACCGCTACTATAGCATCATTTTCTGCGTGCGCGCAAGACACCGTTGATTTGTGACACTTTCGCCAACATGGCGCCGAGCCGGGCCGTGTCCGCGGTCTGCACCGTGAGGGTGATGGTGATGCGTTCTCGCGCCACCTGGCTGTGCAGCGACAGCACATGGATCTTGCCCTGTGCCAGCACATCACACACATCGCGCAGCAGGCCTGTGCGGTCGTGCCCCTCCACCAGCAGGTCCACGGCATATTGCGCGGAATCGGCAGAGGCTTGACGACCCCATGCGACCGGGATGACGCGCTCGCCATGGCGCCCGGCCATCTGCCTGAAGTTGCTGCAATCCACCCGGTGTACGGCCACGCCCTTGCCACGGGTCACGAAACCGCCGATGGCGTCAGGGGGGGCGGGCTTGCAGCAACGCGCGAGTTGCGTGAGCAACGAATCCATGCCGACCACGAGCACCCCACGGCCTTGCCCGCCGCCCAGTTTGGCATCGCCCTTTGACAGGCGGTGGGCCAGGAACTCGTCGGGGTCGGGCTCAGGCTCGGCCGGGCGCAGATGCTGCTCGATGTTGCGCAAGGAGTACTCGTCCTTGCCCACCACGTCGAACAGCGCATCGGCGTTGCGAAAGCCCAGGCTGGCAGCCAGATCTTCCAGTTTGGTGGCGGTTTTGCCTTCGCGCTGCAACAGCTTTTCAACGGCCTCGCGGCCCCGCGCAATGCAGGCTTGCTGCGCCAGCGCATTGAACCAGGCCCGTACCTTGGAGCGCGCACGGTGGCTGCGCACATAACCCAGGTCGGCATTGAGCCAGTCCATGGAGGGGCCGCCATCCTTGATGGACACGATCTCGATGGTCTGGCCGCTTTGCAAGGCCGTGTTCAAGGGCACCATGGCACCGTCGACCTTGGCGCCGCGACAACGGTGGCCCAGGTTCGTGTGCAGCGCGTAGGCGAAGTCGATGGGCGTGGCACCGGCCGGCAGGTCGATGATCTCGCCACCGGGTGTGAACACATAGATGCGGTCTTCGAACAGGCCGCTGCCTGCGGCGCCTTGCTGCTCGCCGTCCGCGGCGGCCAGGTCGCGTTCCCATGCCAGCAGTTGGCGCAGCACGGTCTTGCGCGCCTCGGCCACGCGGCTTTCGAAATCGCCGGCCGCCTGCACACCGGCATAACCTTTGGTGCCGGCTTCCTTGTAGGCCCAGTGCGCCGCCACGCCACTCTCGGCATGGTCGTGCATGGCCTGCGTACGGATCTGCACCTCGATGAAGCGCCCCTGTTCATCCTTGACGATGGTGTGCAGGGACTGGTAGCCGTTGGGCTTGGGTCGGGCGATGTAATCCGAGAACTCGTCGGCCACGGGGTGCCAGACCTCGTGCACGCGGCTGAGCGCCGCATAACACGCGGGTACGTCATCGACGATCACGCGCAGCGCACGGATGTCGAACACCTTGTCGATGGACAAGCCCTTGCCCTGCATCTTCTTCCAGATGCTGTAGAGGTGCTTGGGGCGGCCCTGCACCTGCGCATGGATGCCCGCGTCGTGCATGGCCTGGGCCAGTTGATGGCGCACCTGCTCGATGTGTTGCTCGCGCTCCAGCCGCTTTTCGTGCAGCGACTTGGCGATGTCCTTGTACGCATCGGGCATCAGGAAGCGGAAGGACAGGTCTTCCAGCTCCCATTTGATCTGCCAGATGCCCAGGCGGTTGGCCAGCGGCGCGAACACCTGCATGGATTCGCGCGCCAAGGCTCGCGGGCAAGGCAGCTTGCTTTCAGCGTAGTGCCGCAAGGTCTGCAGGCGCGAAGCCAGACGCAACAGCACCACCCGCAGGTCACGCGAAAAGGCCAGCAGCATCTTGCGGATGCGCTCGACTTGCTCGGCCGGCAAAGGCCCCTCTGACTCATCGCCTAATGCGTCGCGCGCATTGCGCTGGATCTGCACCAGCTTGCGCGTGTGGGCCACCAGACCGCCGGCATCCAGCCCAAAGGCGCGAGTCACCACTTCTTCTGGCTGGTTCAGGTACTCGCTGGCATAGACCAGATACGCGACAGCCCTCAAGGACGGCGGCGCACCAATGCCATGCAGGATGAAGCTCACGCCATCCGCATGGTGCAGCGCCTCTTCGCCCGTGTCGAAACGTTGGCCGGTGAGCAAGGGTTCGGCAAATGCACGTGCCTTGGCCAGCAGTTGATCAGGCAGCGAACCGCCGGGCTGAGGATCACCCGCATCGACGCCCGGCGCCATCTCGGCCAACTCCACGATGGGGGCATGCGCGGGGGCATCGGCGTTCGATGTGACCGGGTTCAGGAGACCAGTTTTCATGCAAGCAGGAACTTCTTCAGGGGTTCGAGTTGAGTCGGGTTGTTCAACATCGGGGCGTGGCCCACGCCTTCGAATTCGATCAATTGCGCCTTGGGGCCACGTTGGGTCATGGATGTGGCGGTGTCGGTATCCAGCAAGTCCGAGTTCTTGCCGCGCAGCAACAGCACGGGGCACTTCAGCGCGTCATACACCTGCCACAACATGGCCTCGCCGCTGACCGCGCTTTCTTCCGTGATGGTCTTGAAGGGCTCGGCCAGGGCCGGGTCGTAGTGCAGCACCAGGCCCTGGCCATCGGGCGCGGGGCGCAGCAAGGGGCGAGACAAGGCCAGCCATTGCTCGGGAGTGTGGGGGCCAAAGCCCGTCGAGATGCTCCAGAGGTAATCGGCGGCCTGTTGCTCGTTGTCAAAGCGCATGGGCTGGCCCAGGTATTCGCCAATGCGCACCATGGCTTCATAGCGCAGCTTGGGGCCTACGTCGTTGAGCACGAACTTGTGCAGCTTCACACCACTGACTTCCGCCGGCAAGGTCGAGAAACCCAGGCCGATCAGACCGCCCATGGATGTGCCCACCCAGTCGATGTCCAGTGGTGCCGTGGCTTTGACCTGCGCGCGCAACTGTTGCATCAAGGCAACCATGTCCGACACATACGAGAACACCTGGTAGCCCTTCGGGTCCGCCAGCCAGTCCGAATGACCACGGCCCACCACATCCGGGCAGATGACTTGATACTGGTCGCACAGGCTGCGCGCCACGCTGTCGAAGTCCCTGCCCTGGCGGCTCAGGCCATGCACACAGACGAGGATGCGCGGATTGGACTCATCACCCCACTGCCAGTAAGCCATGCGGTGCGTCTGGGCATCCGTCTTGCTCGCACCAGGGCAGGTCACATATTTGAGGACCGGCTCGATGGCGGATACGGCTGATGTGTCGATTTGAGTGCTGGTCATGGCAATACGCTTGGATGTGTCGTCAGATAATGGGCCAGTCCACATTGTGTTTCTTCTTGCCGACAGGAGGCCCGAGATGTTGAAAGGAAAAACCGCCCTCGTGACTGGATCCACCAGCGGGATCGGTCTGGGGATTGCCGAAAAGCTGGCCGCCCAAGGCGCCAACATCATTCTGAACGGATTTGGCGATGTCGAGGCGCCCAAGGCTTCTGTCATGGCCGCAGGCCAGGCCCATGGCATCAAGGTAGGCTACAACGGGGCAGACATGTCCAAGCCGGCCGAGATCGAAGCCCTGTTCGCCTATGCCCAGGCCGAGTTCGGTGGCATCGACATCCTGGTCAACAACGCGGGCATCCAGTTCGTGGCTAATGTCGAGAACTTCCCCATCGAAAAGTGGGACGCCATCATCGCCATCAACCTGAGCTCGGCCTTCCACACCATGCGTCTGGCCGTGCCCGGCATGCGCGCCAAGAACTGGGGGCGCATCATCAACCTGGCCTCGGCACATGGCCTGGTGGCCTCAGCGGGCAAGTCGGCCTATGTGGCGGCCAAGCACGGCCTGCTGGGTCTGACCAAGGCGGTGGCGCTGGAGACAGCGACCACGGGCGTCACCGTCAACGCCATCTGCCCCGGCTGGGTGCTCACGCCACTGGTGCAAAAACAGATCGATGACCGCGCCGCAAAGGAAGGCATCTCCGTGGATCAGGCCAAGAAGGAACTGCTGGGTGAAAAGCAACCTTCGCTGCAGTTCGTCACGCCAGAGCAACTGGGTGACCTGGCCGTGTTCATGTGCTCACCTGGCGCAGACAACGTGCGCGGCGTGGCCTGGAACGTGGATGGTGGCTGGGTGGCCCAGTAAGTCATGACCGAAGCATGAGCGTGTTGCCCGCGGCCCTTGGGGAGATCTCCGAGGGCTACGCGGCGGGTGTGCCCTACTCGCCGCTTTACGACGATCTCTACCACGCCGCCGTGGGCGCCTGGGCCCAGGCTCGGCACGTGTTCATGGCCGGCAATGGCTTGCCCGAACGCTGGCAAGGCCGCACCCGTTTCGTGATCCTGGAAACCGGCTTCGGGCTGGGCAACAATTTCCTGGCGACATGGGCGGCCTGGCGCGCGGACCCGCAGCGGTGTGACCATCTCGTCTTCATGTCGATCGAGAAGCACCCCTTGCGTCGCGAAGACCTGGCGCGGGTGCATGGTCTCTCGCGCCAAGACGGTGGCGAGGCCGCCACAGAGCCCCTTGGTCAGCCTGCTCGTGATCTCACGCATGAGCCGACTCGTGAAGCGGTGGTCGACCTCAACAAGATGAGCGAAGCAGACCGGGCGGCACGCCTGGAGCTTGCAAAGCAGCTGGTTGACGCCTGGCCCGCCCTGACGCCAGGCATGCACAGCCTGCATTTCGATCTGGATGAAGCCAGGAATGGGCCAGGGCAAGAGCACCCACAACGTATCAGCCTGATGCTCGGCCTGGGCGATGTGGCTGACTTGCTGCCTCGCCTCATCGCCAGCGTGGATGCTTTTTACCTGGATGGCTTCGCGCCAGCCAAGAACCCGCAGATGTGGGACGAAGGCATGCTGTCGCGCCTGAACCGCCTGGCGGCGCCGGGCAGCACGGTGGCCACCTGGTCCTGTGCCCGGCCGGTTCGTGACGCCTTGACCACGGCCGGCTTCGAGGTGGAGCGCATTCAGGGCTTTGCGTACAAGCCGCACATGCTGCGTGCGGTCTACAAGCCCCGCTTCACGCCGCCGCTGCAAGCCGGTGGCTGGCAACCTGAGCCCAAACAAGAAGCAGATCGCCACGCCATCATCATCGGCGCGGGCCTGGCAGGTTGCGCAGCAGCCCGCGCGCTGTGCCTCGAAGGCTGGCGCGTGACCTTGATCGACCAGCATGAGGCGCCAGCCATGGAGGGTTCGGGCAACCCGGGCGGCATGTTCCACAGCGTGCTGCATGCGCAAGACGGTATCCATGCGCGGGCTCACCGAGCGGCGGCCATGGCCACCTGGCGGCTGGCGTCAAGGTGGATCAAAGAAGGGCTTCTGGCCGGCCAGGTGGATGGCCTGCTCCGGCTCGACGGCAAAACCACCCCGAAACAGGCGCAGGACTGGCTCACGCGCCAAGCCCTGCCACCCGACCATGTGCAATGGCTGGATCAGGCCCAGGCACAAGCCGTGTCGGGGCTGCCGGTCGACAGTGCGGGCTGGCTGTTTTACCAAGGCGGCTGGGTGCACCCTGCGGGCATGGCGCGCTTGATGCTGCAGTCGGTTGAAGGATTGACGCGACATGGCCAACCCCTGCTGCAAGGCGTATGGGGTCAGGCCGTCGGCAGCATCCAGCAGACCGAGCAAGGCGACTGGCAGGTGTGCCACCACGGCAAGGTGCTGGCCTCGGCGCCGACCCTGGTTGTCTGCAGCGCCATGCAGTCCGCCGCCTTGCTCGATGGTTTGCCAGCAGAGCAGGCCGTTCACCCTTTGCCCCTGAGTGCGGTGCGAGGCCAGATCTCGCAGATGCCCTTGAACGCACACGCGGGTTTCAAGCGCACCTTGCTGCCCGTGGCCGGCAGCGGCTATGTGCTGGCTCTGCCTGGTGGCAGCTTGTTGTGTGGCGCCACCACCCAACACCACGACGCCGACCCCAGCGTGCGCGAAGCCGACCACCGCCACAACCTGCGTCAGGCCGCGCGGCTGGGCGCCGTGCCGGCCTGGCCCGAAACTGCCGCCCTGCCCGCACAGTTGCAAGGCCGCACCGCCTGGCGTGCCACCACACCTGACCGGCTCCCGCTGGTGGGGGCCCTGCCCTGGAACCAGGCTCGGCTCGCGTCTGCGCAAACATCTGCACAATCAGCCCGACGCCTGGACCAGGTCCGCCTGATTCCGCGCCAGCGCGGGGAACGTGGCGGGTTGTATGCGCTGACGGGCCTGGGCTCGCGCGGCATCACCTGGAGTTGCCTGGCCGCCGAGCTGCTGGCCCATTGGGTCACCGGCGCGCCCTGCCCTGTGGAGGCTGATCTGCGTGACGCGCTCGACCCCGCTCGCTTCCTCGTGCGCCAGGTGACACGAGGCGGCCACGCGCAGTAAAGTCAAGCCTGACGATGAAAGAAGACACCCGCCCCCTGCCCGGATTGACCGACCGCCTGCGCCTGGACAAATGGCTCTGGGCCGCCCGGTTCTACAAGACCCGCAGCCTGGCTGCCGAAGACATCGACAAGGGCCGCATCGAGGTCAACGGCCAGGTGGCCAAGCCGTCTCGCGAGTTGAAGGCGGGTGACCGCGTCGACATCCGCCAGGGCGGCCTGACCCGCACCATCATGGTTCGCGCCCTGAGCACCGTGCGCGGGCCCGCCCCGCAGGCCCAGCAGTTGTACGAAGAAACCGCAGAAAGCATCGCCCGCAAGGCGCTGTTCACGGAGCAACGCAAGCTGGCCCATGAGCCCGCCGAGAGCATCGAGCAAGGTCGCCCCACCAAACGAGACCGCCGCCAGCTCGCGGACTGGCAGCGCTGGTCGGCCAGCGTCGACGAGTAACGACAGACTGCAACGAACGGCGTCGAACCCACACGTCCGAAAAATCCCCAGCCAGATCAAGCTGGGCACAGCAAAGGCCTGCGACAATCCCACGCTTGGCCTTGTTACAAATTTATTGGAATCCCAGGCTTGAAATGGGCACCCTCGCCCTGACATGCGCATGGCTTTCGCAATCAACAAACCTTTATTTCGAGAAACAGCGAGATGAGCGACACGTCTGCCACCCCTGAGCACCAAGCCGAACCCGGTACGCCCGGCGCGCCTGAAGAAGTTGGCTTCGTTCCCGTCGAGCAGCAACTGGCCGAACTGATCGCCAAGCACGCCGAGGTGTCCGACGCCTACCTGCGCGCCAAGGCTGAAGGCGAGAACATCCGCCGCCGTTCGGAAGAAGAGATCAGCAAGGCCCGCAAGTTCGCGGTCGAATCCTTCGCCGACAGCCTGCTGCCCGTGCGCGACAGCCTGGAAGCCGCCCTGGCCACCCACGCCGCCAAGCCCGATGCCCCCGTCGAGACCGTGATCGAAGGCGTGCAGGCCACGCTGCGCCAGCTGGCCTCGGCCCTGGAGCGCAACAAGGTGCTGGAGATCAACCCGGCCGCCGGCACGAAGTTCGACCCCAACATCCACCAGGCCATCAGCATGGTCCCTGCCGACCAGGAAGCCAACACCGTGGTGGGCGTGCTGCAAAAGGGTTACTCCATTGCCGATCGCGTGCTGCGCCCTGCCCTGGTGACGGTGGCTGCACCCAAATAACGACGCTGTTTCACGCTGATTTCGCCCTGTTTTGTCCAAAAAGGGCCTTGAAATAAATACAGCTGTTCACATATCAGACAACAAGCGGAAGCCGACCTCAACCAAGCAGGCTTCCAGATCAAATTCGATAGGAGCTATCTAAATGGGCAAGATCATTGGTATCGACCTGGGCACCACCAACTCGTGCGTGGCCATCATGGAAGGCAACACCACCAAGGTGATCGAGAACAGCGAAGGTGCACGCACCACGCCGTCGATCATCGCCTACCAGGAAGACGGTGAAGTGCTGGTCGGCGCCTCGGCCAAGCGCCAGGCCGTGACCAACCCCAAGAACACGCTGTACGCGGTGAAGCGCCTGATCGGCCGCAAGTTCACCGAGAAGGAAGTGCAGAAGGACATCGACCTGATGCCCTACACCATCGCGGCTGCCGACAACGGCGACGCCTGGGTGGAAGTGCGCGGCAAGAAGCTGGCGCCCCCTCAAGTGTCGGCCGAAGTGCTGCGCAAGATGAAGAAGACCGCCGAAGACTACCTGGGTGAAGAAGTCACCGAGGCCGTCATCACGGTGCCCGCCTACTTCAACGACGCACAACGTCAGGCCACCAAGGACGCCGGCCGCATCGCCGGTCTGGAAGTCAAGCGCATCATCAACGAACCCACCGCGGCTGCCCTGGCTTTCGGCCTGGACAAGCATGGCGCCGGTGACCGCAAGATCGCTGTGTATGACCTGGGTGGCGGTACGTTCGACGTGTCCATCATCGAAATCGCCGACGTGGACGGCGAAAAGCAGTTCGAAGTGCTGTCGACCAACGGCGACACCTTCCTGGGCGGCGAAGACTTCGACCAGCGCATCATCGACTTCATCATCTCCGAGTTCAAGAAGGAACAAGGCGTTGACCTGTCCAAGGACGTGCTGGCCCTGCAACGCCTGAAGGAAGCTGCTGAAAAGGCCAAGATCGAGCTGTCGAGCAATTCGCAGACCGACGTGAACCTGCCCTACATCACGGCTGACGCCACCGGCCCCAAGCACCTGAACGTCAAGCTGACCCGCGCCAAGCTGGAAAGCCTGGTCGAAGAGCTGATCGAGCGCACCATCGCCCCTTGCCGCATGGCCATCAAGGACGCCGGCGTGTCCGTGGGCGACATCCAGGACGTGATCCTGGTGGGCGGCATGACCCGCATGCCCAAGGTGCAGGAGAAGGTCAAGGAGTTCTTCGGCAAGGAGCCACGCAAGGACGTGAACCCTGACGAAGCCGTGGCCGTGGGCGCCGCCGTGCAAGGCCAGGTGCTGGCTGGTGACCGCACCGACGTGCTGCTGCTGGACGTGACCCCGCTGTCTCTGGGTATCGAAACCCTGGGCGGTGTCATGACCAAGATGATCAGCAAGAACACGACGATCCCCACCAAGTTCGCGCAGACCTTCTCGACCGCCGATGACAGCCAGCCTGCCGTGACCATCAAGGTCTTCCAGGGCGAGCGTGAAATGGCTTCGGGCAACAAGATGCTGGGCGAGTTCAACCTCGAAGGCATCCCGCCCGCACCGCGTGGCGTGCCCCAGATCGAAGTGGCCTTCGACATTGACGCCAACGGCATCCTGCACGTGAGCGCCAAGGACAAGGGCACCGGCAAGGAAAACAAGATCACCATCAAGGCCAACTCGGGTCTGTCGGAAGACGAGATCCAGAAGATGGTCAAGGACGCCGAGCTCAACGCCGCTGAAGACAAGAAGAAGCTCGAACTGGTTCAGGCCAAGAACCAGGGCGACGGTCTGGTCCACAGCGTGCGCAAGTCGCTGACCGAGTACGGCGACAAGCTGGATGCCGGTGAGAAGGACAAGATCGAAGCCGCGATCAAGGACGTCGAAGAAGCCCTCAAGGGTGAAGACAAGGACGACATCGAGGCCAAGACCAATGCCCTGATGACCGCTTCGCAGAAACTGGGCGAGAAGATGTACGCCGACATGCAGGCCCAGGGCGCTGCAGGTGCGGCCGGTGCCGAAGGTGCTGCTGGTGCCGAACAGGCCAAGCCCGCCGACGACAACGTGGTCGACGCCGAGTTCAAGGAAGTCAAGAAGGACTAATCGGGTTCACCCGTAAGCCGACAGGGCACAGGTCGTGTGAGCCGAGCGCTCACGCCCTGTGCCTTTGTCGGATCTGGACATCAAGATCATGGCAAAACGCGATTTTTACGAAGTCCTCGGGCTCACCAAGGGTGCGTCCGACGAAGACATCAAGAAGGCCTACCGCAAGCTGGCCATGAAGTTCCACCCTGACCGCAACCAGGGTGACAAGGCCAAGGAAGCCGAAGAGAAGTTCAAGGAGGCCAAGGAGGCCTACGAGATGCTCTCGGACCCGAAGAAGAAGGCCGCCTATGACCAGTTCGGCCACGCCGGCGTCGACCCGAACATGGGTGGCGGCCGCGGTGGCCCCGAAGGCTTTGGCGGCTTCGCCGATGCCTTTGGCGACATCTTTGGCGACATCTTCGGCCAAGGCGGCGGAGGCCGCCGTGGTGGCGGTGGCGGCCCGCAGGTCTACCGCGGCAGCGACCTGTCCTACGCGATGGAAATCACGCTGGAAGAAGCTGCAGCCGGCAAGGACACGCAGATCCGCATCCCCGCCTGGGACGAGTGCGGCGTGTGTCACGGCTCCGGTGCCAAGCCCGGCACCAGCGCCAAAACCTGCCCGACCTGCAATGGCTCGGGCACCGTCCACATGCGCCAGGGCTTCTTCAGCGTGCAGCAATCCTGCCCGCATTGCCAGGGCACCGGCAAGGTCATCCCCGACCCTTGCACGACCTGCAATGGCCAGGGCCGGGTCAAGAAGACCAAGACGCTGGAAGTCAAGATCCCGGCGGGCATCAACGAAGGCATGCGCATTCGCTCGGCCGGCAACGGCGAGCCGGGCACCAATGGCGGCCCTCCTGGCGACCTGTACATTGAGATCCGCATCAAGCAGCACGACATCTTCGAGCGTGACGGCGATGACCTGCACTGCTCGGTGCCGGTCCCGCTGACCTCGGCCGCGCTGGGCGGCAACATCGAAGTGCCCACGCTGGGCGGCAAAGCGGAAATCGAGATCCCTGAAGGTACGCAGCACGGCAAGACCTTCCGCCTGCGTGGCAAGGGCATCAAGGGCATCCGCTCCAGCTACCCGGGTGATCTGTACTGCCACATCTCGGTGGAGACGCCGGTCAAGCTCACCGAGCACCAGCGCAAGCTGCTCAAGGAACTGGACGAATCCTTCCGCAAAGGGGGCGAGAAGCACTCGCCCAACTCCAAAAGCTGGACGGACCGCGTGAAGAACATCTTCAAGTGAGCCAGCCCCGGCCGCACAGGCCTGGCTGCTTCCAAAGGCACCTTCGGGTGCCTTTTTCATTTGCCAACATGGTTTTTCGGTCATCTGCCTCAAGTTTGTGCAAAGTCGTGCCGAAATGCGAAATGTGCTGGTCCACAAGGGATCGGGTTGACGCATGCCGAGTGAAACGCCATGGCCATTCAGACCTCCAATTTCTCCAATATCCAGGCCCTGATCGTGGACGACATGCCCGTGCAGCAGTCGACCTTGCGGGGGCATCTGACCATGCTGGGCATCGCCAAAGTGGACGTGGCCAGCAACGCAGAAGACGCCACCCGGCTCATCAAGCAGCGCAGCTACAACCTGGTGCTGTGCGACTACAACCTCAACCAGAAAACCGACGGACAGCAACTGCTGGAGTTCCTGCGTGACAACAGCCTGCTGACCGCTGACTGCCTGTTCTTCATGATCACGGCCGAGAGCAGCTATGCCTCGGTCGCATCGGCCACGGAACACCACCCTGACGCCTACCTGCTCAAGCCCACCACGGCGGCAGACATTGGCGACCGCCTCCAGGTACAGCTCGAAAAACGCGCGGCGCTGCTGCCCATCTCGCAAAAGCAAAGCAAGGATGACCTGCCCGGCGTGCTGAGCGAATGCGACAAGCTGCTGGCCCAGCAGAACCGCTGGTTCATGCAGGCCTTGCAGATCAAGGGCCAGACCTTGCTCAAGCTGGGCAAGAACGACGAGGCCAAGAGTGTCTACCTGGCGGCGCTGGAAAAGCGGCCGGAGCTGGTCTGGGCCCAGTTGGGCCTGGCGCGCGCGCACAAGGCTGCTGGCCAGTTCGAAGAGGCCAAGAAGCTGGCGCAACAGATCATCCAGTCCCGCGAAGGCGAAAAGAACGTGGCCGCCTACGACGTGGTGGCCGAAGCGCTGGAAGCGCAGGGCGATCCGCAAGCCGCCATGTGGGTGCTGCGCGATGCGGCCACCATCGTCCCATCGGCCCGCAGGCAGCGTGTCGCGGGCGAAAGCGCCTACCGCAACGGCGACCTGGACACCGCCAAGACCATGCTGCAGAAGGCCACCAAGGCCACCCGAGGTTCGGTTGTGGCGCAGGTGCAGGACACCTTGCTGCTGGCCCAGGCCATGGTGGATCTCGGCGAATCGGCCGACGCGGTCAAGGTGCTGAAGGACGCCACGCCGGCCAACCAGACCAACCCGACGTTCGCCAATGTGGCCTTGGCCATCCAGGCTCAAGCAGAAGCCAAGGCCGGCCGGCCCGAAGAGGCCCGCAAGCTGCTGGACAAGGCCCGCGCGTCCATGCGCAGTGGCCGCGCTGACTTTGCCTCTGTGGCGCTGGCCAAGGCGGAGTTGATGAGTGGCAACGTCGAGGCCGGGCTGGAGCTGCTGAGCAGCACCGTCAGCGCCGACCACGAAAACCCCCGCATCAAGCAGATGGTCGCCAACACCCTGCGCGAAACCGGCCACGAGGACAAGGTCGGCGACATCGTGGAAGGCGGCACCGCCCTGCTGGAAAGCAAGGTCCAGGATGCGCGCAAGCTGTTCAGAGACAGCCAGATCGACGAAGCCGTGCGCGCCATCGAAAACGCCGTGCAGACCTACCCGGAAAACACCGGCGTCCTGCTGCAGGCAGCCCAGCTCAACTGCATGGCGCTGCGCCTCAAGAAGGCGTACAACACCGAGATGATCGATCGCGTGCAGCTCTACCTCACGCGCCTTGAAAAACTGATGCCCGCCAACGACCGTGTGGTCATGATGCGCCGTTACTTCCGCGAAACCCTGAACGCGCTGGAAGCCCTGCCCGCCCAGGCCTGAACCACCATGGAAGCCGCCTCCTTTGCCCTGATCGCCCACGACCTCAAGAACGCCTTGGGGTCGCTGGAGGGCGAGCTCGAAGCGCTGATCGACGACCCCTCGCCCGCGATGGCGCACAGCGCCTACATGCGCTGCACCGAACTGCGTCGCCAGTTCGTGCAATTCCTCACGGTGTATGGCGCTGCCGACGGCATCCACACGCACTGCGAGGACGAGTCCCCCAAAGACCTGCTGGAGCAGATCTACCGTGCGGGGCAGATTCGCCGCCTGAGCCTGCCCCATGCACCGCGCGTGGCCATGCAAGTGCCAGAGAACGCCCCACCCTACTGGTACTTCGACCAGCGGCTGGTCCACATGGCGCTCGATGCGGCACTGCACAATGCCAGCCGCTTTGCACGCGAACAGGTCACGCTCGGCCTGCGCGAGGAAGACGGCTACCTCGTCTTCACCATCGATGACGACGGGCCGGGGCTGGGCGCGGCAGATCCGTCCTCGGCATCAACAGGGCTGGGCACGGCGCTGTGCGAGGCGGTAGCGCAGGCCCACCGGTCGGGCGCCCGGCAGGGCCGCATTGACTTGCGCAACCGGCCCGAGGGGGGCGCCCGCTTCGAACTCTGGCTACCGTGACATTTGTGATGGCATGGTCTCACTTTTTCACGGATACCCGTGCTGAAAAAGTGGGAAAGTCGGGCTCATCATGAGTCTTCCTGCCTTTGCCACGCAAGCCAGACCGTTGGCCGGCATTCCGGTCAGCGACCTGAGCACGTGTCGCGCCCTGATCATCGACACCAACCAGACCTCGCGCAGCATCCTGCGCGCGATGCTGGCTGACCTGGGCCTTCAGACCATCACGCAAGCCGCCAAGATCAACGACGCGCGGCGGGCGCTGGAGACGCAGGCCTACGACGTCGTGCTGTGCGACTACCACTTCGACGACAGCAAGATGACGGGCTCGGACCTGCTGGACGACCTGCGTCGCGCCCAGCTCCTGCCCTACTCCACCGTGTTCGTGATGATCACGGGCGAAGCGTCGTATGTGAAGGTGGCCGAAGCGGCCGAGTCCGCGCTGGACAGCTACCTGCTCAAGCCACACACCTCCAATGCATTGGCCCAACGCCTGCACATGGCGCGCCACCGCAAGGTCGTACTGGGCAGCATCTTCGAGGCCATCGAGCGCGAAGAATTCAGCATTGCCGCCGAGCTGTGCCTGCAGCGCTTTGCCAATCGTGGCGAGTACTGGGTGTATGCCGCCCGCATTGGGGGCGAGCTGCTGCTGCGCCTGGGCCGCCATGAAGAAGCCCGCAAGCTGTTTCAGGCCATCGACGAGACCAAGGCCCTGCCCTGGGCCCGGCTGGGCATTGCCCGCGCCCAGCTCGATGGTGGCCACGCCCTGCCCGCGCGCCGCACGCTGGAGAGCCTGCTGTCAGAGAACCCGACCTTCGCCGATGCCTATGACGTGATGGGTCGCGCCCAGTTGCAGGCCGGCTCGTTCGACGAAGCCTACGAGACCTACCAGCACGCCGCGGAGATCACCCCATCGTCCATCAGCCGCCTGCAGAAGGTCGGCATGCTGGCCTACTACCTGGGCCGCAATGACGAGGCGGCCCGCAGCCTGGAGCGCGCCACCAGCCTGGGCGTGTCATCCAAGATGTTCGACTACCAGAGCCTGGTCATGCTGGCTCAGATCCGTTTCGAGCAGAAGGACTACAAGGGTGTCCAGCGATGCCTGGTCAACCTGCAGCATGCCTACGAAAAGCAGGCCAACAGCGGGCGCCTGCGCCGCATGACCGGCCTGGTCAGCGTGCTGGCCTTGATGCTGCAGCGCCAGGTGGCCGAGGTGGTGCGCCTGGTCAAGGCCATGGTGGCCGACTTCGAGATGCCCGACTTCGACTTCGAAGCCGCCGGCAACATGCTGGGCCTGCTCACCCGCTTGCGCAACAACGAGCTGGAGCTGCCCGATGCCGAACTCTGGGTTCAAAAGCTGGCATCACGTTTTTGCATCTCCAAGCCCTCGACCGACTTGCTGGCCATGTCAGTGTCGGGCTTCAAGGCTTATGGCGACCTCGTTCACGACGCTTACAAGAGCATCGTGGATCACGCGGAAAAGGCCCTGGAGCAAGCCAGAAACAGCGCACCTGGCGCTGGCGTCAAGACGCTGCTGGTGCACGGTAGCAAGACGATGAATGCCAAGCTGCTGGACCTGGCCGACATGATGCTGAACCGCTACCGCGACCAGACCAAGGACGCCCCCATCCTGACCGAGATGGTGCAGGAGATGCGGGGCAAGTTCTGCCGAGGCAGCGCCCAGGTTCAGCTCGGCGCGAACACAGGGCGCCAGGCTGGCGCGCTCAACCTGCGCAACTGACGCAACTGACGCAACTGACGCAACTGATCACGCCCACACGGGCCCTGATCACGCTGCGGCCACGCAATCCACGTAGTAGCGCACGCCACCGCCTGGCAGCTCTTCGGCCACCAGGCCGTGCACATCCGTGGCGAAGCCCGGGAAGGATGCGTTGAAGTCACGCGCGAACTTCAGGAAGTCCACGATCTTCTTGTTGAAGCGCTCACCCGGGATCAACAACGGGATGCCGGGTGGGTACGGCGTCAGCAAGGCCGTGGTGATGCGGCCCTCCAGCTTCTCGATGTCCACGCGCTCGGTCTGGCGGCGGGCGATGCAGGCGTAGGCATCCGAAGGCTTCATGGCGGGCTCCAAACCCGACAGGTACACCTCGGTGGTCAGGCGGGCGATGTCACCCTTGGCATAGGCCTCGTGCACGCTCTGGCACAGGTCCTTCAAACCCATGCGCTCGTACTTGGGGTACTTCTTGCAGAAGTCCGGCAGGATGCGCCACAGCGAGACGTTCTTGTCGTAGTCGTCCTTGAACTGCTGCAGTGCGGTCAACATCGTGTTCCAGCGGCCCTTGGTGATGCCGATGGTGAACATGATGAAGAAGGAGTACAGCCCGGTCTTCTCGACCACCACGCCGTGCTCGGCCAGGTACTTGGTGACGATGCTGGCCGGGATACCGGTCTTGGCGAACTTGCCCGACACGTCCAGGCCCGGCGTGATGATGGTGGACTTGATCGGGTCCAGCATGTTGAAGCCTTCGGCCAGGTTGCCAAAGCCATGCCACTTCTCGTTGGCCTTGAGCACCCAGTCAGAAGGCTTGCCGATGTCGTCGGCGGCGATCTTGTCCGGGCCCCAGACCTTGAACCACCAGTCCTTGCCGTACTCCTTGTCGACCTTGCGCATGGCACGGCGGAAGTCCAGCGCTTCCTTGATGCTTTCTTCCACCAGGGCGGTGCCGCCCGGCTCTTCCATCATGGCCGCGGCCACGTCGCACGACGCGATGATCGCGTACTGCGGCGAGGTGGACGTGTGCATCAGGTAGGCCTCGTTGAAGAGGTTGCGGTCCAGCTTGACGTTCTGCGAATCCTGCACCAGCACGTGCGAGGCCTGCGAGATGCCGGCCAGCAGCTTGTGGATGGACTGGGTGGAGTACACCACGGCCTCCTTGGGGCGTGGGCGGCCCTTGCCCATGGCGTGGTACATGCCATAGAACTTGTGGAAGGCGGCGTGTGGCAGCCAGGCTTCGTCGAAGTGCAGGTTGTCGATCCAGCCGTCCAGCGTGGCCTTGATGGCCTCGGTGTTGTAGAGCACGCCGTCATACGTGCTCTGCGTGAGCGTCATGATGCGCGGCTTGGCCTTCTTCGGGTCCACGCCCTTGAGCAGCGGGTTGGCAGCGATCTTCTTGCGGATGGTGGCCGGCTCGAACTCGCTCTTGGGGATGGGGCCGATGATGCCGTAGTGGTTGCGCGTGGGCGTCATGAACACGGGGATGGCCCCGGTCATGATGATGCTGTGCAGGATGGACTTGTGGCAGTTGCGGTCCACCACCACGATGTCGCCGGGCGCCACGGTGTGGTGCCACACCATCTTGTTGGACGTGGACGTGCCGTTGGTGACGAAGAAGCAATGGTCGGCGCTGAAGATGCGTGCGGCGTTCTTCTCGGACTCATACACCGGGCCGGTGTGGTCCAGCAACTGGCCGAGTTCTTCCACGGCATTGCACACGTCAGCGCGCAGCATGTTCTCGCCATAGAACTGGTGGAACATCTGGCCCACCGGGCTCTTGAGGAAAGCCACACCACCGGAGTGGCCTGGGCAGTGCCAGGAATAAGAGCCATCCTGGGCGTAGTCCATCAGCGCCTTGAAGAAAGGCGGCGGCAGCGCATCAAGGTAGCTCTTGGCTTCACGGATGATGTGGCGCGCCACGAACTCGGGCGTGTCCTCGAACATGTGGATGAAGCCGTGCAGTTCGCGCAGGATGTCGTTGGGCAGGTGCTCGGAAGTGCGCGTTTCGCCATACAGGTAGATGGGAATATCGGCGTTCTTGAAGCGGATCTGCTCGATGAACTTGCGCAGGTTCAGCACGGCGGGATCCAGCTCGGGGCCAGGCGTGAACTCCTCGTCGTCGATCGACAGGATGAAGGCGCTGGCGCGGCTTTGCTGCTGCGCGAACTGGGCCAGATCACCGTAACTGGTCACGCCCAGGACTTCGAAACCCTCTTTTTCGATGGCCTCGGCCAGCGCCCGGATGCCAAGACCGGAGGTGTTTTCGGAGCGGAAATCTTCGTCGATGATGACGATGGGGAAATGGAAACGCAGCATGGCCGGAAACCCTTGAGGTGCGAGGCGGACTCGGAAATAGGCAGAAATCAAAAAGTCCGCGCAGTTTAGGGGTTATCAAGGCCCATTTGTTTGATCCGGAGAACAAGTTTTCCGGGGAAACCCGCCAGGGCTGTTCACAGGGTGGCATACGGACTTAAACTAGTGCCCCGAAAGGGGTGAACGCGGCATGAGCGAGTCGACTCTTTGGTGGATCGTGGCAGGTTTCTTTGTCAGCCTGGAGATGCTGACGAGTTCGTTTTACCTCCTGATCCTGGCGTTTGGCGCCGCGGCAGCGGCCTTGTGTGCCTTGGCGCACCTGCCTCAGGATGTGCAATTGCTCGTCGCTGCGGCCGTTGGCGGCGGCGGCGTGATGGCGTGGCACCGCCACCTGCTCAAGCGGGGGCCCATCGACACCGAGGGCTACACGACGACCGGTCTGGGCCATCTGGATCTGGGGGAAGAAGTGAGCGTGGCAGGCTGGGCCCCCGATGGCACGGCCGAAGTGCTTTATCGCGGCAGTGCCTGGCTGGCGCGCCACCATGGCCCCCACGTACCGCAGACCGGCGTGCATCGCATCCGCGCCATTGAAAGCTGCTACCTGGTGCTGGAGCCCATTTGAGGCTCAGCAAGCGCCCTTCACCCGCCGAGGCCAGCACATGAGCGTCGAACTGACCTCGGGGCGCAATGTCTTGGGAGGGCCCTTGCGGGCCTGCTCGTTTGACCCCCTCACAGGTTTCTTCCGTGATGGTTGCTGCCGCACCCGCGGCGAGGACGAAGGCCAGCACGTGATCTGCGCCCGCGTCACCCAGGAATTCCTGAGCTACTCACTGAGCCAGGGCAACGACCTCATCACGCCACGGCCTGAATGGCGCTTTTCCGGCTTGAAACCGGGCGACCGCTGGTGCATCTGTGCGACGCGCTGGATGCAGGCCTGGCAAGCCGGCGTCGCCCCGCCCGTGGTGCTGGACTGCACGCACGAGAAGGCACTGGAAGTGGTGCCACTGGAGGTGCTGCAGGCCTACGCCTACCAGCCCGTCAGGCCCGACAACGCCTGATCAGGTTCAGGGCAACAGCCGCAGCCTCAGTCGTCGGCTTGCGCGTCCAGCTCGGGGAACAGCACGGACGTATAGCCAAACAGCCTGAAATCGCACACCCGCATGGGGTAGAGCTTGCCGATCAGGTGGTCGCACTCGTGTTGCACCACGCGGGCGTGAAAGCCCTCAGCCTCGCGCTCGATGCGGCGGCCGTACTGGTCGAACCCGGTGTAGCGGATGCGCGCAAAACGAGGCACCACGCCGCGCAAACCAGGCACGGAGAGGCAGCCCTCCCAGCCGGCCTCTTCCTCGTCGGACAAGGGCGTGATGACGGGGTTGATCAGCACCGTTTCCGGCACGGGTGGCGCATCCGGGTAGCGTTGACTGCGGCCAAAGCCGAAGATCACCACGGCCAGATCAACGCCGATCTGGGGCGCGGCCAGCCCCGCCCCCTGTGCGGCGGCCATCGTGTCCTTGAGGTCCGCGATCAGGTCGTGCAGGTCGGATGTGTCGAAGGCTTCAACGGGCCTGGCGACCTTCAGCAGCCTGGGGTCGCCCATTTTCAGGATCTCGCAGATGGCCATGGTCTCGTCCTCCAGCCGGGCTTTCCGTATTCAGTTCTGGTCTGCCTGGCTCGGCGTGCCTGCAGCATCGGCGGGGTCTGCAGGGGCTGGCGAATCGGCCGAATCCGCGCCGGGGGCCAGCAAGGCCAGCAAGCCAGCCTCGTCCAGCACAGGCACGCCCAGGCTCTGGGCCTTTTCCAGCTTGCTGCCGGCCTCTTCGCCGGCGATGACGTAGTGCGTCTTCTTGGACACGGAGCCGGCCACCTTGCCACCAGCCGCTTCGATCATGGCCTTCGCATCCTCGCGAGACAAGGTGGGCAGCGTACCTGTGAGCACCAGCGTCTTGCCGGACAGCGGCAGCGAGGCGGCATCGGCCTCCGCCGAAGGCTCGTGCTCGGGCCAGGTGACGCCGGCTGCGCGCAGTTGCTCGACCACCTCGCGGTTATGGGCTTGATCAAAGAATGTGCGGATGCTCTGTGCGACCACGGGCCCGACATCGCGCACCGTGAGCAGTTGGTCGACGCTGGCATCCATGATGCGATCGATGCCGCCAAAGTGCCGCGCCAGGTCCTTCGCCGTGGCTTCGCCCACGTGGCGGATGCCCAGGCCAAAGAGGAAGCGGGGCAGCGTGGTGGTCTTGCTCTTTTCAAGTGCGTTGACGATGTTCTGCGCGCTCTTGTCGGCCATGCGGTCGAGCGCGGCCAGCTTGGCCAGGCCCAGCTTGTAGAGCTCGGGCAAGGTGCGCACCAGGCCGCTGTCGACCAGTTGGTCCACCAGCTTGTCACCCAGGCCTTCGATCTCCACGGCGCGGCGCTGGGCGAAGTGCAGCAGCGCCTGCTTGCGTTGGGCCGCGCAGAACAGGCCACCTGTGCAACGGTGATCCACCTCACCGCGCTCGCGCACCACGGTGCTGCCGCACACAGGGCAGTGAGCTGGCATGCGGAAGTTGGGCACGTAGCTGGCGCGCGCTTCGCCCACGACGCCCACCACTTCAGGGATGACGTCCCCCGCGCGGCGCACGATGACCGTGTCCCCTACCCTGACGCGCTTGCGACGCAGCTCGAACAAGTTGTGCAAGGTGGCGTTGGTGACGGTGACCCCGCCCACGAACACCGGCTTGAGGCGGGCCACGGGCGTGAGCTTGCCGGTGCGGCCGACCTGGATGTCGATGCCCTCGACCTGCGTGAGCTGCTCTTGCGCGGGGTACTTGTGTGCCACGGCCCAACGGGGCTCGCGGGTCACGAAGCCCAGGCGCTCTTGCAACTCTCGGCTGTTGACCTTGTAGACCACGCCATCAATGTCAAAGGGCAACTGGTCGCGGCGCTGGCCAATGGCTTGATGAAAGGCCACCAGGCCATTCGGGCCGGAAGCGCCCTGGGCCACCGTGCGCTCTGCGCAAACAGGCAAGCCCATGTCACGCAAGGCATCCAGCAGGCCACTGTGTGTGGGTGGCACGTCCCAGCCTTTGACCTCGCCCAGGCCGTAGGCAAAGAAGCTCAAGGGGCGCCTGGCAGCGATGCCGGGATCCAGCTGGCGCACGGCACCAGCCGCGGCATTGCGCGGGTTCACGAAGGTCTTATCGCCCTGTTGGCGCTGCCGCTCGTTGAGCGCCTCGAAGTCGTCACGGCGCATGTAGACCTCACCGCGGACTTCCAGCACCTCGGGCGCAGCGCCTGCCACCTTGAGCTTGAGCGGGATCTGGCCAATGGTGCGGATGTTCTGGGTGACATCCTCGCCCTGCTCTCCATCACCGCGCGTGGCGGCCTGCACGAGCACACCACTTTCGTAGCGCAAGTTGATGGCCAGGCCGTCGAACTTCAGCTCTGCCGCGTATTCCACCTGGGGTGCGTCTTCTGGCAGGCCCAGTTCGCGGCGCACTCGGGCGTCGAAGGCCTCGGCGCCGCTGGCTTGCGTGTCCGTCTCGGTGCGGATCGACAGCATGGGCACGGCATGCCGAACCGGCATGAAGCCATCGAGCACCTTGCCCAGCACGCGTTGCGTAGGTGAGTCCGGTGTGCGCAATTCCGGGTGTGCCGCTTCCAGCGCTTGCAGGGCCTGGAACAGGCGGTCGTACTCGGCGTCAGGGATCTGCGGGTCGTCCAGCACGTAGTAGCGGTGTGCATGGAAATGCAGCTGCTCGCGCAGGTTCGCGGCCTGTTGCGCAGGCGACGCCGCATCCGGCGTGCCGCTGGCTGGCGCGCCAAACAGATCAGACTGGCTCATGCCGAACTCCGCTTTCAGCTGAACAGGCGACGCGTAGATGGGGCGCCGGCCGCGAGGTCACGCGCAGCCAGGGCTTCATAGAGTTTGCCCAGTTCACCCTCGATGGAGGCAAAGGCCGCCGTGGTAAAGGGGTGTCCCTGGTCATCGGCCATCGTGGCATCCATGGCCATGGCCAGCGCCTCGCCGGCCGCGCACCAGGCCTTGAAGGGCTGCTGCTCCACGGCCGTTTGTGGCACGTCGAACGACAGCACCAGCTCGCGCAAGGTAGCCTGTTCCTGATCCTCCGCGAATGCGGCCTGGGCATCGAAATGCAGCGTCAGGATCGGTGGCGCCCCCTCTTCGGGCGAAGGCAGCACCAGGCGGCCCGGCAAGGCACCTGGCAGGAAGCCATGGCGCGAGGCCTGCTGGGTCACATAGCCCAGCGACCAGGCGCTGCCACGTGCGTGCAGGCGCAAGGCCAGTTGCGCATCGTGCGCACCCGCGAAGGCATCCAGCTCCTTGGCGCGCGCCACCACATCCAGCATGTCGGGCGCCTCGACCGAAGCACCGAGGGCATCGGCCATGGCCTGGATCTTCTGCACGAACTCGGAGTATTCGATCTCGTTGAGGCCGCCGGTGCGGTTGGCCAGCAGCACGCCTGCCTGCAGTTCGCTGTAGGTCACGCCAGCTTGCGGTTGCTCCCACTCGCCACAATCGGTGCGCAGCCCTTCGATCAGCATGGGCTTGCTGCCCGCGCGGCGCGTGGTGGGCACGTGCAGCAGGATGTGATCGCCGCTCATGGGCGCCTCGATGCTGATGGTGACGATGGCATCCACCAGGGCATCGAGCTTCGGCCCCGTGCGCTTCACGGGGGGCATGCTGGGCTTGCTCGCTGCGCCGGGCACCTCATCCATGGGCTGCGTGGGGATGTCGTCCATCGCGCTGTGTGAAGCCGCGTCACCAGGGCGAGCGGCGCCATCCATGGGCTCCAGCGTGGCACGCTTGGGTTGCCGCGCGGCGGCCTTGCGGGCCGTCCAGGCGCCGTGCGCGACCACGGCGGCCAGCACACCACCGCCGAGGATGGCCAGGTACAGGGTCAGGGAATTGCTCATGTTTGTGTTGTTCCTCAAGCGGCCTGGGCCATGCCCAGTGCGGCTTCCATGTCCACCGCCACGATGCGGGACACGCCTTGTTCCTGCATGGTCACGCCAATCAGTTGCTCGGCCATCTCCATGGCGATCTTGTTGTGGGAGATGAACAGGAACTGGGTGCCGCTGGACATGCTCTTGACCAGTCGGGCGTAGCGCTCGGTGTTGGCGTCGTCCAGCGGCGCGTCCACTTCGTCGAGCAGGCAGAACGGGGCGGGGTTGAGTTGGAAAATGGCGAACACCAGCGCGATCGCGGTCAGGGCCTTTTCACCACCGGACAGCAAGTGGATGGTGCTGTTTTTCTTGCCTGGTGGGTGGGCCATGACCTGCACGCCTGCGTCCAGGATTTCGTCGCCCGTCATGACGAGCTTGGCCGTGCCCCCACCAAACAGGCTGGGGAACATGCGGCCAAAGTGCTCGTTGACGGTATTGAAGGTGCTACCCAGCAGATCGCGTGTTTCCAGGTCGATCTTGTAGATGGCGTCTTCCAGGGTCTTGATGGCGTCCATCAGGTCGGCCATCTGCGAATCGAGGAAGGTCTTGCGCTCGCAGGCAGCGGTGAGTTCATCCAGCGCAGCCAGGTTGACGGCGCCCAGGGCATTGATCTCGCGCTGAATGCGGTCGATCTCGGTCTGCAGGCCGTAGAGCTTGACGCCATCGCGCTCGATGCCGGCGGCCAGGGCCTCCAGATCGACCTCGGCGGCGGTCAGTTGCTCCAGGAACTGCGCGCCGCCCAGCGTGGCGGCCTGCTGCTCCAGTTGCAGCTTGGTGATCTCGTCGCGCAAAGGTTGCAGGCTGCGCTCGAAGGCCATGCGTTGCTCATCCGCACGACGTAACTGAGCCGACAGATCCTCGTAGCGGTTGCGCGTCTGCAGCAGCAAGCCCTCTTTTTCCAGCTTGACCGCCAAGGCGTCGTCCAAACCGGTTTGCGCCGTGGTGTCGCTCAGGCGGGCGTGCTCTTCCTGCAGTTGTGCGGCCGATGTCTGGTTGGCCTGGATCTGCTGGGATGCGGTTTCGATGCCGCGCTGCAACTCGCCACGGCGTGCGGCCATGCTGCGCGCGCTAAACTGGGCTTCCTGCGCCTGGCGCTCCAGGGCACGTGATTGCTCGCGGGCCTGGTTGAGCTTGCGCTCGGCCTCGATCACGGCCTCTTCCAGCTGGGCGTGCTTCTCTTGCGCCTCGCCCAGGCTGATGTCCAGCTCTTCGAAACGGGCTTCACCCGTGGCGCGGCGCTCTTGCAGGTCGCCCAGTTGCGCATCGATTTCAGCCAGTTCTTCCTCGATCTGGCCGCGCCGGGCATTGGTCTGCTCGGCCTGTTGCGTGAGGCGCAGCACCTCGACTTGCAACTGGTGCGTGCGCTGCTGGATCTCGCTGGTATCGCGGCGTGCTGTGGCCAGGCGCTGGGCGCCATCGGTGTAGGCGGCCTCGGCACGGATCATGGCGGCACGTGCATCTTCGGCGATCAAGGCCTGGGCACGCACCTGCTTTTCGAGGTTCTCGATCTCCTGCGCACGCGCCAGCATGCCGGCCTGTTCCGAATCAGGCGCGTAGAAGCTCACCGCGAACTGGCTGACCGTGTGCCCCGCCTTGGTCATGATGACCTCGCCGTGCGTCAGCTTGCTGCGATTGGCCAGTGCCTCTTCCAGGTTGGCGGCGGTGTAGACGCCTTCCAGCCAGTCATTCATCAAGGCCTTGAGGCCCTGGTCGTTCAGGCGCAGCAGATCCGACAGACGAGGCAGCGTCGTGTGGGTGTTCTGGATGCCGGCTTGAGGCAGGCTGTAGAAGGCGAGCTTGGCCGGCGGCGCGTCGTTCTCGAAGGCGCGCACGGTTTCGACGCGGCCCACCTCCAGCGCGGACAGGCGCTCGCGCAAGGCCGATTCCAGCGCGTTTTCCCAGCCCGTCTCGATGTGCACGCGCGTCCACAGGCCTTGCAGGCTGTCCAGCCCATGCTTGGCCAGCCAGGGCTTGAGCTTGCCTTCGGTCTGCACCTTTTCCTGCAGGGCGCGCAGTGCCTCCAGCTTCGCGACCAGCTCGGCCTGTTTGGCCGATTGGGCAGCGCTGTCGTTGTGCGCGGCCTTGCGGGTTTCGTCCAGCACGGGCACGGTTTCGGTCAGCTCGCCCAGCTGGGCTTCAAACACGGCCAGCTCTTCCTGCCCGGCTTCCAGCTGGCGGCGCAGGTCGATCAGGCGGGCGTCATCACTGGCAGCCAGCCCTTGGCGTTCGGTGGCCAGGCGCTCGCGGCGCAGGTTCAACTGGCGCGACTGGTCATCGATGTTGCGCGACTCGGCGGCCAGCAACTGGATCTGCTGCTGCACCTGGCCGGCCACACCGCGCTGCTCGTTGGCACGGGTGGTCGCCGCGCGAACAGCATCTTCAAATGCCGGGATGTTGCCGGCCAGCTCTTCAGCCTGGGCCGCCAGGATCTCGGCCTGTTCTTCGGCCGCCATCATCTTCTCGGCCAGTTCTTCCAGCTCGAACTCGGCGGCGGCCTTGCGCTCGGCCCACTGGTCGTTCTGGCCCTTCAATTCGGCCAGACGCTGCTCGACGCGCTGGCGCCCTTCCACCACGTAGCGAATGCGTTCTTCCAGCCGGCTGACCTCCAGATTGGCCTCGGCCAGCACACCTTGCGCGGCATGCAGTTCGTCGCTCACCGCGTAATGGTCCTGGCGCACATGCTCCAGTTCGGCCTCCACGGCGCGCAGCTCGGCCATGCGGCCTTCCAGCGCATTGGTCGCCTCCAGCACGGCTTGCTTGATGCGTGTTTCTTCTGTCGCGGCATCGCGGTGCTTGAGGAACCACAGCTGATGCAGCTTCAGCGTGCCCTGCTCCTGCAGGCCGTGGTAACGCGTGGCCACCTCGGCCTGCTTTTCCAGCTTGTCGAGGTTGTTGTTGAGCTCGCGCAGGATGTCTTCCACGCGGGTCAGGTTCTCGCGTGTGTCCTTGAGGCGGTTCTCGGTCTCGCGGCGGCGCTCCTTGTACTTGGAGACACCCGCGGCCTCTTCCAGAAACAGGCGCAGTTCTTCAGGCTTGGACTCGATGATCCGGCTGATGGTGCCCTGGCCGATGATGGCGTAGGCGCGCGGGCCCAGGCCGGTGCCCAGGAACACGTCCTGCACGTCGCGGCGACGCACCGGCTGGTTGTTGATGAAATAGCTGGAGTTGCCGTCGCGGGTCAGCACGCGTTTGACGGCGATTTCGGCGAACTGGTTCCACTGGCCACCGGCGCGCGCGTCTTCGTTGCTGAACACGAGCTCCACGCTGGCGCGGCTGGCCGGCTTGCGGTTGCCCGAGCCGTTGAAGATCACGTCCTGCATGGACTCGCCACGCAACTCGGACGCCTTGGACTCACCCAGCACCCAGCGCACCGCGTCCATGATGTTGGATTTGCCGCACCCGTTCGGCCCCACCACACCAACCAATTGCCCAGGCAGCTGGAAGTGGGTGTGTTCGGCGAATGACTTGAAGCCAGACAGCTTGATCGAATTCAGTCGCATGCTTGATGTCGGCCCGGGACTCGCGCCTCCGAAAAACCCGCTAAGTCATTGATTTGTTTGACAAAACCCGTACCAAAACAGGCCAGGATCAGCCAAAGATGATAACATCGCACTTTTGCCGATTTCCCCTTACCGATAAGTAGCCCGCCATGGCCAAGAAAGCCCCTGCTGCCCCTGCCGCTGACACCCCCGCCAGCACCAAGGCCAAGCCTGTCAACAAGACCGCCACCAAGGCTGGCAGCAAGGCCAGTGCCCTGGCGGTGGGCGAGCGCGCCAAGCCGGCCACGCCCCCCTCGACGCCCTCTCGTTCGCTGGATGTCTTCCCCAACCCAGCCCCCGAGCGCGACTACGTCATCCAGTTCCAGGTGCCCGAGTTCACCTGCTTCTGCCCGCTGACCGGCCAGCCTGACTTCGCCCACTTCACCATCGACTGCATCGCCGACAAGCTGTGCATCGAACTCAAGAGCCTGAAGATGTACATGTGGAGCTACCGCAATGACGGCGCCTTCCACGAAAAGGTCACCAACGACATCCTCACGGACATGGTGAAGGCCATCAACCCGCGTTACCTGCGCATCACGGCCAAGTGGTACGTGCGTGGCGGCATCTACACCAATGTCGTGGTCGAGCACCGCAAGAAGGGCTGGAAGCCTGCCCCCCGCGTGGACCTGCCGCAGCACAACGCGGAAACCGGCCTGCTGGGCTGATCGCCTTCAGTCTGACGAGGGCTTGCCATGAGCAACCTGCCGGCATGGCTGGACTGGGCCGTGCTGCTGGCGGCCCTGACACTGGCCCTGCCCTTCAAGCCCTGGCTGCCACTGCGGCATGCCCCCTTGCAAAGCCCCTGGGTGGGCGCCATGGTGCTGCTGCCCTGGGTCTGGTGGACCGAGCACCTGCTGCCCAACGGCCTGGCCCTGCATGTCAGCGGGGCCTGCCTGCTGGTCCTGATGTTCGGCTGGCCGCTGGCCATCTGGAGCCTGCTGCCGATCGGCTTCGCAGCCAAACTCATCGAGGCCCGCGCCTGGCCCAACCCCGATGCCCTGGTCACCCACATCGTCTGGCTGGGCGTGATCCCCGCCACCCTGGCCCTGCTGCTGGGGCTGCTGGTACGCCGCTGGCTGCCCAAACACCTGTTTGTCTACATCCTGGGGCGAGGCTTCGTGGCCACGGCACTGGCGGTCACGGCCACCGGCTACCTGGCCACTTTTGCCCTGCACAAGCCCGACACCATTGACGTCGAAGAATGGATGCTGGCCCACTGGCTGCTTGGCTGGGGTGAGGCCATCAGCACCGGCATGCTCACGGCCATCTTTGTGGCCTTCAAACCCGAGTGGCTACTGACCTATTCGGACCAGCGTTACCTGCCAGGCTCACACGAGCAGCCATGATGTTTTCGGATAGCGGGAAATCCCCACCCGCTTTCTGCGGCCTGCAACCTGACACTGAGTTGACCAAAGGGTCAAGCTTTTCCACACAATGCCGATAGCCCGTGAAACCTGTCGAGCTTTGATGAACAAACCTCTCTGGCTGCAAGCGCTGTCAAATCTGTTGCTGGGCGTGGAACCGCATCGGCGTCGCCACGTCCTGCTCGTTCTGGTCACCTTGCAGCCCTACACCGTGAACCTGGGCGTGATCATGCACTCGGTTCACCTGGGGCTGCTGGACATCCGCGTCGCGCAAGAATTGACACTGGCCAGCGTGATCACCTTCCTGGCCGTTTTCGCGCTGGTGCGCTCCGGCTGGTCACAGCGCTTTGGCGACCCCGTCCTGACCTTCCCGCATGCGCTGGTGTCCATCGCCTTGTGCATGGTGGCCTACATCCAATTGGGTGAAAACCGTGCCAACGTGATGATCCTCATCGCGCAGACCATCGTCCTGGCCATGTTCCGGCTGCGCCCCATGCAAGTGCTGATGCTGGGCGTGTTCACGATCCTGTCGCTGGGCGCCAGCATCATCGGCATGACCGCCACCAACAGCCTGAACGGCAACGGTTCTTCGGTCTGGACGCACTTCGTGGTGGGCGGCTCCACCTTGCTGACCCTGTCCTTGATCGGCAAATGGGTGAGCGACATCCGCATCCGCATCGGCCGCCAGGCCCGTGAACTGCAAGAGGCTGTCGATACCGTCAAGCAAATGGCCACCACCGACATGCTCACCGGCGCACTCAACCGCCGGATGATGACCGACATGGCCGAAACCGAGTTACGGCTGATCGAGCGCACCGGGGCACCGATGTGCGTGGCCCTGATCGACATCGACCATTTCAAGCATGTCAACGACCACTTCGGCCACCATGCGGGGGATGCCGTGCTGCGGGGCGTCGCGCAGCACGCCCAAGGCCAGATCAGGCAGGTGGACAAGTTCTCGCGCTGGGGCGGCGAGGAGTTCCTGATCATGCTGCCCACCATCGCATCTGCCGAGGCCATGATCGCCATCGAGCGGCTGCGCCAAACGGTGGAGACGCTGAACTTCCCTGGTTACCCGCAGCTGAGGATCACCTTCTCGGCCGGCCTCGCGCAAGCGCTGCCGGGCGAATCGCTGGAACACCTCATCGAACGTGCCGACCAGGCGCTGTATGACGCCAAACACCAGGGGCGCAACCGCTGCGTGCTCGCAGGCGCCGAACTCAAGCCCCTGACCGCGCCTCAGGCCGTCTCCGGGGAGGCCTTGTCATGACCCAGTTCACCCCACCCGCACCCGCGCATGACCCGATCGTCGAGGCGGTTGGCCGACTGGTCAACCTGATCTTCGGCCCTGACCGCGCCACGCGCGCACGCACGGCGGCGATCTTGCTGTGCGCGATCATGTACGGCATCTGCTGCAGCGCCGCGTACTACGCCGCCGAAATCAACCTGATGCGCCCCTTCGCCCCCAAGCTGCTGTGGGCCACCAGCATGCCGGCGTACGTGCTGTTTTATTCCCTGGTGCGCTTTGGCAAGACCAAGCACCTCAAGGACCCCACCTTGATGCTGCCGCAGAACGTGTTCGCGCTGCTGGCCATCGCCTTTGCTTACACAGCCATTGCCCCGCATGACCGCGGCGTGGTGCTGGTGCTGATTGCCCTGGTGATGGTGTTTGGCATGTACACGCACACACCCAAGCAATCGGTGCAGATCGGGGTGCTGGCCATGCTGCTGCTGGGCCTGAGCATGGGCATCCTGGCCCACATCGACCCTGAGTACTACCCGCCCAAACTCGAGTTGCTTCGATTCGAATTGCTGCTGGGCACGGTACCCACGCTGATCTTCTCGGCCTACCAGATCTCTTCGTGGCGCAACCGGCTGGCGGCGCAGCGGCGGGATCTGCGCGTCGCGCTGGAGCAAGTCCAGCAAATGGCCACCCATGATGTGCTGACGGGCCTCTACAACCGCCGCTTCATGCAGGACAAGCTGGAAGATGCGGTCAAACGCTTTGACCGCTACGGTGAGCGCTTCACGGTGGTGCTGATCGACCTGGACCACTTCAAGCGCGTCAACGACCAGTACGGCCACAAGGTGGGTGACCAGGCCCTGATGGCCTTTGCCAACGCGGCGGGCATCGTGCTGCGTGAAACCGACATCATCGCGCGCTGGGGCGGCGAGGAATTCATCTTCCTGCTGCCCAATACCAACGCGGAAAAGGCCTTGATCGCCCTGGAGCGGCTGCGCCAGACCCTGGCCAACTGCACCGTGACCGACACCGTACCTAACCTGCGCGTGAAGTTCTCGGCGGGCCTGGCCGTGCACGATACGGTGACGGCCTTGAACCACACGCTGGAGCGCGCTGACAAGGCCCTCTACCAGGCCAAGAGCGAAGGCCGGGACCGCAACGTCACGGCGCCCCCGGAGAAGCCCTGAGCACCAACTTGCCCCCGCCGCCATGGCGGCAGCGCAGGGCTGGGATAATCGCGGGATGAACCCACTGCTGAAGAAACTCCAGCCCTATCCGTTCGAGCGCCTGCGCGGCCTCACGGCTGGTGTCACCCCGAACGCTGCTTACCGCCCCATCAGCCTGGGGATCGGTGAGCCCAAGCACCCTACTCCGGCCTTCATCAAGGAGGCCCTGACCGCCGCGCTGGACGGCCTGGCCAGCTACCCGGCCACCGCTGGCGAACCCGCCTTGCGCGAGGCGTGCGCCGCCTGGGTCGAGCGCCGCTACGGGCTCAAGCTGAATGCCGCCACCCAGATCCTGCCCGTCAACGGCTCGCGCGAGGCCCTGTTCGCCCTGGCCCAGACCGTGATCGACCCCAGCCAGCATCGGGATGCGGGCGGCCCGGCTGTCGTCTGCCCCAACCCGTTCTATCAGATCTACGAAGGCGCCGCCTTGCTGGCTGGCGCCCGCGTGGTGTTCGCCAACTCCGACCCGGCTCGCAACTTCGCGGCCGACTGGTCTTCCATCCCTGAATCTGTCTGGGCCACGACGCAGTTGCTGTATGTGTGCTCGCCCGGCAACCCCACCGGTGCCGTGATGCCGCTGGACGAATGGCAACGCCTCTTCGCCTTGAGCGACCGCTTCGGTTTCGTGATCGCCTCCGACGAGTGCTACTCCGAGATCTACTTCCGCGAAGGCGCCGACGCCGCACCGCTGGGCGGCCTGGAAGCCGCCGCCAAGTTGGGCCGCAACGACTTCAAGAACCTGATCGCGCTGACCAGCCTGTCCAAACGCTCGAACGTGCCCGGCCTGCGCTCCGGCTTCGTCATGGGCGACGCGGCCATCATGAAGGCCTTCCTGCTCTACCGCACCTACCACGGCAGCGCCATGAGCCCGGCCGTGCAGCGCGCCAGCGTGGCGGCCTGGAACGACGAAGCCCACGTGGTGGAAAACCGCGCGCTCTACCGCCAGAAGTTCGAACGCGTCACCCCCATCCTGGCCTCGGTCATGGATGTGGCCCTGCCCGACGCCAGCTTCTACCTCTGGGCCAAAGTGCCGAGTCACATCTGCGGCGGCAGCGACGAAACCTTCACCCGCGAGCTGCTGGCTCAATACAATGTGGCCGTTTTGCCCGGTAGCTATCTGGCGCGCGAAGCCAAGGGCGTGAACCCGGGCCAAGGCCGAATCCGCATGGCGCTGGTCGCCGGCGTCGACGAATGTGTCGAAGCTGCCGAGCGCATCAAGGCCTTCATCCAATCCCAATCCGTCTGAATTCGAGAGAACAACATGACCCAAGCTCTGCAAACCGTCATCGACAACGCCTGGGAACAGCGCACTTCGCTGTCCGCCGCCAGCGCACCCGCTGAAATCCGCGACGCCGTCAACCACATCATCGACGCCCTGGACGGCGGCAAGCTGCGCGTGGCCGAAAAGATCGACGGTGACTGGGTGACCCACCAGTGGCTCAAGAAGGCCGTGCTGCTGTCCTTCCGCCTCAACGACAACGTGCCCATGGGCGACGGCCCCCTGCAGTTCTACGACAAGGTGCCCACCAAGTACGCCGGCTGGAGCGAAGAACAGCTGCGCGCCTCGGGCGTGCGCGTGGTGCCACCCGCTGTGGCCCGCCGTGGCAGCTTCCAGGCCAAGAACGTGATCCTGATGCCCTCCTACGTGAACATCGGCGCATACGTTGACGAAGGCACCATGGTCGACACCTGGGCCACCGTGGGTTCCTGCGCCCAGATCGGCAAGAACGTGCACCTGTCCGGCGGCGTCGGCATCGGTGGCGTGCTGGAGCCCCTGCAAGCCAACCCCACCATCATCGAAGACAACTGCTTCATCGGTGCCCGCTCCGAAGTGGTGGAAGGCGTGATCGTGGAAGAGAACTCGGTGATCTCGATGGGCGTGTACATCGGCCAGTCCACCAAGATTTATGACCGCGCCACCGGCGAAGTCAGCTACGGCCGCATCCCAGCCGGTTCCGTGGTGGTGTCGGGCAACCTGCCCTCGACCGACGGCAAGTACTCGCTGTACTGCGCCGTGATCGTCAAGCGCGTGGACGCCCAGACCCGCTCCAAGACCAGCATCAACGACCTGCTGCGCGGCGCCTGATCGCAGCCGCGACCTGATCTTTCACAGCATCTGATTCAACCAGGAGCACATTGATGAGTGGTGGCAATCTCGAACGGGTCTTGCGCTTGATGGCCGAGAAGAAGGCGTCCGACGTCTTCCTGTCTGCGCGCACGCCCATCCTCATCAAGCTCCATGGCCAGATCATGCAGTTGACGGATCAGGTGCTGAGCCCGTCCCAGCCACGCCAACTGCTGTCGGAGATGATCTCTTCGACGCAAATGGAAGAGCTGGACGAGACCGGTGAATTGAACCTGGGCATCACCATCCCCGGTGTGGCCATCTTCCGCTTGAGCGCGTTCAAGCAACGTGGCTCGGTGGCGGCCGTGTTCCGCTACATCCCGTCGGACATCCCCCCGCTGGATTCGCTCAACGTGCCCGATGTGCTGGGCGACCTGATCCTGGAGAAGCGTGGCCTGATCCTGCTGGCCGGTGCCACCGGCGCCGGTAAAAGCACCACGCTGGCCGCCATGCTGGAGCACCGCAACCAGCGCATGACCGGCCACATCCTCACCATTGAAGACCCGCTGGAATTCCTGTTCACCAACAAGAAGTCCATCGTGAACCAGCGTGAAGTGGGCCGCGATACACAATCGCTGCAAGTGGGCCTGAAGAACGCGCTGCGCCAGGCACCTGATTGCATCCTGATCGGCGAAATCCGTGACCGTGAAACCATGACGGCGGCGATCTCGTACGCGCTGTCGGGCCACCTGGTGCTGTCCACCCTGCACGCCAACAACAGCTACCACGCGCTGGGCCGTATCCTGTCGTTCTACACGCCGGAAGCACGCCCTGCGCTGCTGAGCGACCTGGCCTCGGGCCTCAAGGCCATCGTGTCGCAACGTCTGTTGAAGTCGACCACAGGCGGGCGTGTGCCGGCCGTGGAAGTGCTGCTCAACACGCAACTGGTGTCCGAGATGATCGTCAAGGGCGACTTCACCGGCGTGAAGGAAGCGCTGGAGAAGTCCATGGCCGAAGGCTCGCAGAGCTACGAGCAGGACATCGCCCGCCTCATCAACGAAGGCATGGTCACGCGCGACGAAGGCCTGATCCACGCCGACTCGCCCACCAACCTCATGTGGCGCCTGCAAAACGACATGGGCAACAAGACCAAGCTCGCGCCCAAGGTTGAAGAGCAGGACGACGGCCCGTCGTTCACCGAGATCACACTGGACGTCAACAACGACGACCAGAACTTCTCGTCCACCCGTTTCTGATACCACTCATGACCGCTACCGTGCGCCTCACCGAGGCGCTGATCGCACGCCAGTCCGTCACCCCTGAAGACCACGGTTGCCAGGACCTGATGGCCGAGCGCCTGCGCGCCATCGGCTTTGAATGCCAGACCCTGGTCTACGGGCCGCAGGCCGCGCCGGTCACCAATCTGTGGGCCATCAAGCGTGGCAGCGGTCACGCCAGTGGTTCGCCCTTGCTCGTGTTTGCCGGCCATACCGACGTGGTGCCCACAGGCCCGCTGGACCAATGGACCAGCCCGCCCTTCGTGCCCAGCTACCGCGATGGCCTGCTGTATGGCCGCGGCGCCGCCGACATGAAGACCTCGCTGGCCGCCATGATCGTGGCCAGCGAAGAGTTCGTGGCAGCCCACCCCCAACACCAAGGCAGCATCGCCTTCCTGATCACCAGCGACGAAGAAGGCCCGTCTGTGGACGGCACCGTCAAGGTGTGCGAGTGGCTGCAGCAACGCGGCGAGCGCCTGGACGCCTGCATCGTGGGCGAACCCACCTCGGTCAAGCAGGTGGGCGACATGATCAAGAACGGCCGACGCGGCTCGCTCTCCGGCAAGCTGCGCATCAAGGGCGTGCAAGGCCACATCGCCTACCCGCACCTGGCCAGGAACCCGATCCACCTGGCCGCGCCGGCCCTGGCCGAGCTCACCACCATCGTCTGGGACGAGGGCAACGACCACTTCCCGCCCACCAGCTGGCAGATGTCCAACATCCATGCAGGCACGGGCGCCAACAACGTCATTCCCGGCGAACTGGTCATCGACTTCAACTTCCGCTTCTCGACCGAGTCCACACCTGAAAGCCTGCAGAGCCGCCTTGAAGACGTGCTCAAGCGCCACGGCCTGGACTTCCACATCGACTGGACGCTCGGCGGTCGCCCCTTCCTGACACGCCGCGGCCCGTTGGTTGACGCCATGGCCGAGGCCATCAAGCGCGTGACCGGCATCGACACCGAACTGTCCACCACCGGTGGCACCTCAGACGGGCGCTTCATCGCGCAGATCTGCCCGCAGGTGGTCGAGTTCGGCCCCGTCAACGCCAGCATCCACAAGATCGACGAACACGTGGCCGTGGCCGACATCGAGCCACTCAAGGACATCTACAAGCAGACGCTGGAAAGGCTGCTGGCGTGATGGGCGACACCATGACCGTCATCCAGCTGATCGAACAAAGCGCGGACCGCCTGGAGCAAGCCCAGGTGGGCTATGGCCACGGCACCACCAATGCTTTCGACGAAGCCGCCTGGCTCGTGATGTGGCGCCTGGGCCTGCCCATCGATGACCTGGACGGCGCGGCCGATCAAGCCGTGTCACCCGACCAGACCGAGCAGGTGCGCCAGCTCATCGAGGAGCGCATCACCACCCGCAAACCCGCGGCCTACCTGACGAAGCAAGCCTGGTTGCAAGGCGTGCCCTTCTATGTGGATGAGCGCGCCATCGTGCCCCGTTCCTTCATCGCCGAGCTGCTCGCCGAAGGCACCATTGATGACTGGCTCAGCGACAAGACCCGTCGTGTGCTGGACCTGTGCACCGGCAACGGCAGCCTGGCCGTGCTCGCCGCCATGGCCTACCCGGACGTGACGGTCGATGGCGCCGACATCAGCCCGGACGCCCTGGCCGTGGCCCGCATCAATGTGGACCAGCACCAGCTGGCCGATCGCATCACGCTGCTGCAAAGCGACGGTCTGCAATCGGTCAAGGGCCCGTATGACCTGATCCTGTGCAACCCGCCCTATGTGAACGCCCAGTCCATGAAGGCGCTGCCCGCCGAATACAAGGCCGAGCCCGAACTGGCCCTGGCCTCCGGCGACGATGGCATGGACTTCACCCGCCAGTTGATCGCCGACCTGCGCGCCCAACCCGATCGCTACATGACGCCCGAAGCCGTGCTCGTGCTGGAGATCGGCAACGAGCGCGAACACTTCGAGCGCGCCTTCCCCGATCTGCCTGTGTTCTGGCTGCCAACCTCGTCCGGCGACGACCAGGTGCTGCTGGTCACCCGCGAAGCCCTGCTGGCCTGAGTCCTTGCCTTAGACTGCGCACGCTCTGCGTGCCCATCAGGCGCGCCCCCGTTTTACTGATTGCCCCATGATCGTCCTCAAGAACGTCTCGCTGCTGCGCGGCACCAAGCCCGTCCTGAACCAGGCCAGCGCCACCCTGCACCCTGGCGAGAAGGTCGGCCTGATCGGGCGCAATGGCGCGGGCAAGTCCTCGCTGTTCTCGCTGCTGGCGGGCCGTCTGCACCCCGATGCCGGTGACGTCGAGATCCCACCCAGCTGGCTGCTGCCAGGCGGCATGGCCGAAGTCGCGCAGAACATGCCCGAGACGGACGACCCGGCCACCGAGTACGTGCTGCAAGGCGACACCCGCCTGATGAAGGCACTGGCCGACCTGGCTGCAGCCGAAGAAGCCGATGACGGCAATGCCATCGGCGAGGCCCATGCCACGCTGGCCGAAGTCGGTTACTTCGATGCCCCGGCTCGCGCCCAGGCCCTGCTGCTCGGCCTGGGCTTCACGCTCGAACAGACCCAGGCCCCCGTCAACAGCTTCTCGGGCGGCTGGCGCATGCGCCTGCAACTGGCCCGCGCCCTGATGTGCCCGGCCAAGCTCCTGCTGCTGGACGAACCCACCAACCACTTGGACCTGGACGCACTCGTGTGGCTGGAAGCCTGGCTGCAGCGCTATGAAGGCACCCTGCTGATCATCAGCCACGACCGCGAATTCCTGGACGCCATCACCAAGGTCACCCTGCACCTCGATGATGGCAAGCTCACCCGCTACACCGGTGGCTACACCGCTTTCGAGTCCATGCGCGCCGAACGCATGAGCCAGCAGCAAGCGGCTTTCAACAAGCAGCAAGACAAGATCGCGCACTTGTCCAAGTTCATCGCCCGCTTCAAGGCCCAGGCCAGCAAGGCCAAGCAGGCGCAAAGCCGCGTCAAGGCGCTGGAGCGCATGGAAAAGCTCGCCCCTGTGCTCACCGCCAGCGACTTCCAGTTCACCTTCCCCGAGCCGGCCAGCCTGCCCAACCCCATGCTGGCCATCAAGGACCTGGCCTGCGGTTACCACCGCGAAGGGCAAGAACCCCTGACCATCGTCTCGGGCATCAACCGCTCCGTGCTGCCCGGCCAGCGCATCGGCATCCTGGGCGCCAACGGGCAAGGCAAGTCCACCGTGGTCAAGACCCTGGCCCACATGAACAAGCCCATCAGCGGCGAGATCACCGAAGGCAAGGGCCTGAGCATCGGCTACTTCGCGCAGCAGGAGCTCGACGTGCTGCGCATGGACGAAGGCCCCATGCAGCACATGATCCGCCTGGCACGAGATGTGGGCCCCAATGCCCGCGAGCAGGAGCTGCGCGACTTCCTCGGCCGATTCCAGTTCACGGGCGACATGGTCAACCAGCCCGTCAGCCAGTTCAGCGGTGGGGAGAAGGCACGCCTGGTGCTGGCCCTGATCGTCTGGCAACGCCCTAACCTGCTGCTGCTCGACGAACCCACCAACCACCTGGACCTCACCACCCGCGAAGCCTTGAGCATGGCGCTCAACGAATTTGAAGGCAGCGTGATGCTGGTCAGCCACGATCGCGCGCTGCTGCGCGAGGTGTGCGACGAATTCTGGCTCGTGGCCAAAGGCAGCGTCAGCACCTTTGACGGCGACCTGGATGACTACCAGAAGTGGCTGCAGGAGCAAGCCAGGGAAGTGGCCCAGGCGGCCCGAGCGGCGCGTGAGGCCGACCGAAATGGCAAGACACAGCCCAAGCCGGCTGAGGCCTCTGCACAGCCCCCTGCCCCCAGCGCCCCCATACCAGCCCCTGCAACGCCCCCCGCCAAGAACAAGGAGGACCGCAAGGCCCAGGCCCAGGCACGCCAGCGCGTGGCCGAACTGACCAAACCGCTGAAGGCCGAACTCAAGCAGCTGGACCAGCGCATGGCCAAGGCCCATGAGGAGCAAGCTGCGCTCACCGACCGCCTGTCCGACCCAGGCCTGTCAGGCGCCGAACGCGCAGAGCAAGGCAAACAGCTCAAGGCCCTGGGCGAAGAGATCGAAAAGCTGGAATCCCGGTGGCTGGAGCTGACCGATCAGATCGAGCAACTCGAAGCCTGATCAGCGCCCCTGGCGGTGCTCCAGCATGTCCTGGCAACCCACGCACAGGTGCGCTTCTGGCAGCACCTCCAGACGGGACAGGCCAATCGGGTCACCGCATTCGGTGCACTGGCCGTATTCGCCGTTTTCCATGCGATCCAAGGCCTGCTTGACCGCGGCCAGTTCGGTCTGTTCATGTTGCAAAAGCGCAATGACCTCGTCATCAGCCTCGGCCGCCATGGCCCCCTCGATGCCCGCAACAAAGGTATTGGCCGTCACGGACTCTTCCGCAGCCAGGCGCGCGCGCAGCTCAACGTCCTGCGCACTCAAGGCGCGCACCTGCTCCTGCAGCCTGGCCTTGAAACGCGCCACCTGCTCGACGGTCAACTCCGGCTCAAGGGTCAACATGGGCGCTTGATTGCTTGGCATCTGGTTCTCCACAGTCGCTACTTTTTTTGAGAATAGTCAGCAAACCGGCGTCTCACCTTGCGGCATGTCAAGCCGAGCCTGCCAATGGGCGCACCGCGGGCTAACATTGCGCCATGTCATCCTTGCCCCCATGCGCTGACAGCGATGCGCTCAAGCCCGCCGCAGCCAGCCCAGACGACCTGCTCCAGCTCGACCAGCAGTTGTGCTTTGCGCTGTACTCCGCCTCCCTGGCCATGACCAAGGCCTACAAACCCATGCTGGCACCGCTGGGCCTCACCTACCCGCAGTACCTGGTGATGCTGCTGCTGTGGGAGCAAGACGAGCGCACCGTCAATGAACTCGGGCAGTTGCTGCACCTGGACTCGGGCACCTTGACCCCGCTGCTCAAGCGCATGGAGAGCCAGGGCTTGCTGACTCGTCGCCGGGACACGGAGGACGAACGCCGCGTACGGGTGGTCCTCAGTCAGGCGGGCCGAGAGCTCCGGCACAGCGCGGCCAGCGTGCCCGTGAACATGGCCTGCCAACTGCAACTCAACGGGCAGGAAATCGGCCAGTTGCGGGCACAGTTGCAAGCGCTGCGTGCGCGCCTTCTCGCAGGCACTCCCGGGCATTAACCCCCCAGGGGGCCAGGTCTTCATCGTCATGCACACACGCCCCAATTAACTTGCGCACAATTTAATTGCTCAATCTCATCATCACGAAAGGCAAGATCATGGCGCTCGACAAAGTTCTCTACACCGCTCACGCAACCGCCACCGGAGGCCGCGACGGCCGTGCCGTGAGCTCGGACAACAAGCTGTCCGTCGCCCTCGCCCGCCCCAAGGAGTTGGGCGGCAACGGTGAAGGCACCAACCCGGAGCAACTCTTTGCCGCGGGCTACGCCGCCTGCTTCATCGGCGCCATGGGCCACGTGGCTGCACAATCCAAAAAATTCCTGCCGGCCGGCACCCAGATCGCGTCAGAAGTAGGCATCGGGCCCATTCCTGCCGGCTTCGGCATCCAAGTCGCTCTCAACATCACGCTTCCTGGCATGGACCGCAGCGAGGCGCAGGCACTGATCGACGCGGCCCATCAAGTCTGCCCGTACTCCAACGCGACCCGCGGCAACATCCAGGTCACCCTCAATCTGGTCTGATCGAAGCCATCCGCAAGCGATCAGGCTTCGACGTTCGGGATAAAACCCGGAAATTCGGTGCTAATCTCAGGTTTTCCCCAGCTTCCTGAGGTTGACGCGCTGCAGTTGAGCGCCTACGCTTGCGACCCATGGTTTTCACGATCCGCCGTCAAGGCCGCCTAGCCCAAGTTTTGGGCGACCCTGCCCCCGGGATCCCTTCTGGTGTCCACACATCGCTTGCCGCCGGCCTGCTGGCGTGCGGCTTGCTGCTGGGCGCCGTCTCATCGGCCTCGGCGCAGTCCGTGAACACCAACTCGCCCACCAGCACAACGGCGGGTTTGCCTCAGGCATCGAGCACCACGCCCGCACCACCTGCGGCCGCTACCGGCACAACTCAGGCTGCAGGCACTGACAACGCCGACCCCGTCTCCCGCTTCCTGGCCGACAAAGGCTTGCTGCCCAACACAAAACCTGTGGTCGAACTGGCCCAGCAGGTGCGAGACAAGGCCACGGACATGGCCTCCGACCTGGTGCTGTCAGCCATGAACTTCCTGGGCGTCCCCTATCGCCGGGGCGGCTCGTCCGCACAGAGCGGCTTCGACTGCAGCGGCTTCACCCGCCACGTTTTCGAAAACAGCGTGGGCCTGATCCTGCCGCGCCGCGCCATCGAACAAGCCAACTCGCCTGACCTGATCCCGATCCAGAAGTCCGAGCTGAAGCCCGGTGACCTGGTGTTCTTCAACACCTTGCGCCACACCTTCTCGCACGTGGGCATCTACATCGGCGACGACAAATTCATCCACTCGCCACGCGCGGGCGGCCATGTTCGCGTCGAGGACATGCGCCAGGCATACTGGCAGCAACGTTTTGACGGTGCACGCCGCGCGCCGGCCATGATCGCGCGCCAGCAAACACCGCCGCCCAACAACTGAGTTGCCATCAGGGCCACGGCAAGCCAACCAGACTTGCCGCACAATGCGGGGCCATGAGTCAGTCACCCGCGCAGCAAACCGGACGCATCATCCCGATCCGGACGTCCTCTCCAGACGCCCTGCCCTTGCCCGCCGCCAAGCAGGCGACCGTCTCCCGGCTGCCGATTGACTTGCTTGGGCGTCCCCTGCATGACATGCGCATCTCGGTCACGGACCGCTGCAACTTCCGCTGCGGCTACTGCATGCCGCGCACCGCCTTCGGTTCTGACCACCCCTTCCTGCCGCAGGCTGAGCTGCTGAGCTTCGAGGAGATCACCCGCGCGGCACGCATCGCCTTGTCGCTGGGTGTGACCAAACTGCGGCTGACAGGTGGCGAACCCCTGCTGCGCAAGGACATCGACAAGCTGATCAGCCAGCTGGCAAACCTGCGTACCCTGGACGGCCAGCCCCCTGAACTCACGCTGACCACCAACGGCAGCCTGCTCAAGCGCAAGGCACGGGCACTGAAAGACGCCGGGTTGCAGCGCGTGACCGTCAGCCTGGACGCCCTGGATGAGGCCACCTTCCAGCGCATGAGTGATGCCAACCTGTCCGTGTCAGACGTGCTGGCCGGCATCGAGGCCGCACAGGCGGTGGGCCTTGCGCCCATCAAGGTCAACATGGTTGTGCAAAAAGGCGTCAACGACCAGGAGATCCTGCCGCTGGCACGCCACTTCCGGCACAGCGGCATCGAACTGCGCTTCATCGAGTTCATGGACGTCGGCCAGACCAACCAGTGGCAGATGGCGCACGTGCTCCCCTCGGATGACGTCCGCGCACGCATCCACAAAGAGTTCGTGCTGCGCCCGGCAGAACAAGCCCGGCACGGTGCCACCGCCCAACGCTGGGCCTATGCAGACGGCGCAGGCCACATCGGCTTCATCTCCAGCGTGACGCAGGCCTTCTGCGGCGACTGCACCCGCCTGCGGCTGTCCACCGACGGCCGGCTCTACACCTGCCTGTTTGCCAGCCAGAGCCATGATCTGCGCAGCCTGCTTCGCAGCGAACAGCAACTGCCCGACGAACACATCGCAGCGCGCCTGGCCGGCCTGTGGTCGCAACGCCAGGATCGTTATTCACAACTGCGCGGCTCACCGACCCAAGACCTGCAGGCGCCGGGTAACACGCCTGCGCCACGCGTCGAAATGAGCTATATCGGTGGTTGAAGCGGTGTCAACAGGCGTCACAGGCTGGCTGCTGGCCGGCGGCGAAGGCCGTCGCATGCAAGGCCAGGACAAAGGCCTGGTCGACTACCAGGGCCAGCCACTGGCCACCTGGGTGCTCAACAGCCTGGCGCCGCAATGCCAGACACTGCACATCAGCGCCAATCGCAACCTGGATCGCTACGCGCAGCTGCTGCATGAAGCGACTGGCGCGAGTTCGGCCGAATCAAGTCAAGCCGTATTCCCTGACGACCCCGACCTCGAACCCCGAAGCGGCCCGCTGGCCGGCCTCATCACCGCCATGCGTCACACCGACACCGACTGGCTGATGGTGGCGCCTTGCGACATGCCCCACCTGCCGCGCGACCTGGTGACGCGCCTGATGCAGCAAGCCTTGCAAACAAACGCCGACATCGTGATTCCTTGCACGGAATCAAGCGCCCAGGAGCCCCGTCACCATTGGGTCTGTGGATTGATTCGCAAGCGGGTTTGCCCTGACACTCTGCATCAGTTCGTGAATGGTGAACGTAAAGTTGGCCATTGGGTTCGTAGCCAATCCTGGTCCAGCGTATCCTTCCCTGACACGAGCGCTTTTGCCAACATGAACACCCTGGAGACACTGCGTGGTCGGGATTGATTCTTCCGTACGCATTGCACGCATTGCGCCCGCCGAGCTGAGTGCATACAAGAAGCTTCGTGACGAAGGCCTGCAATTGCACCCTGATGCCTTTGATGCCGACATCGAAAGCGAGCGTGCCCGCCCCCCTGAAAGCTACCTGGGCCGCCTTGGCTTGAGCGAAACCCTGGGCGGCACCTTTCTGCTGGGCGCCTGGGTCGAGAAAGAGCTCGTGGGCATGATCGGCCTGGAGCGCCAGTCACTCCAGAAACTGCGCCACAGCGCTGAACTCAACAGCATGATGGTGAGCGCCCGACACACGGGCAAAGGCATCGGCCTCATGCTGGTCAATGCGGCCATTGCGGAAGCACGCCACTCGATCGGCCTGGAGCAGATCATGCTGCGCGTGAGCACGTCCAGCGAGTCCGCCATCCGTTTGTATGAGCGCGCGGGCTTCCAGGCGTGCGGGGTCCTGCCCCATGCGATCAAACTGGTTGACGCACCTGGCCAGGTCCGCTACTTTGACAAGCTGACCATGGTCCTCATCCTCTGAAGACCCGGTTCAGCCAGTTTCGCACCCTTCAGCGCGCCTCGGCCGCACCCCGGTTGGCCAGGCCATCCGCCCGTTCGTTGCCCGGGTCGCCCGCGTGCCCCTTCACCCAGCGCCAGTCCACCTGGTGCTGCGCGGCCATGTCTTCCAGCTTGCGCCACAGGTCGTCGTTCTTGACGGGCTTGCCGTCTGCCGTCTTCCAGCCGCGGCGCTTCCAGCCCGTGATCCACTCGGTGATGCCTTTACGCACGTACTCGCTGTCGGTGTAGATCACGACCTTGCATGGCCGCTTGAGTACCTTCAAGGCCTCGATCACGGCAGTGAGCTCCATGCGGTTGTTGGTGGTCATCAGCTCACCGCCCCACATTTCCTTCTCATGCGGGCCACTGACCATCCATACGCCCCAGCCGCCACGGCCCGGGTTGCCCTTGCACGCACCGTCGGTGTACATCACGACGGCAGGCGTTGCTGTTTCAGTCATCCATTCACATCCTGTTGAAAGTGGCCATCACGCTGATGGCGTTGGGCCACAACGGCCGGTGCCGCAGTCGGGGCGACACGGGCCTTCTTGATCTTGCCGACCAGGTGCATGCCACGCGCCCGCTTCACGGCCACCACGAAATAAACGGCGCCCAGCACGGGCCACCAACGGTCACCAGCATGCTCCATCCAGCGCAGCCGCGACCACGATTGCTCGCTGCGCACCATGGGTCGATAACAACCAAAGCAACCGGCCTCGACCTCCAGGTCCAGCAGGCGCAGCCAGTCGCGCAAGCGCCAATAGGCAATGAACTCGCCTTGCGGCAAAACCAATGCCGACTGCACGCCCCACCGCCCCATGCGCTGCCACATGCCCCACAGGCTGGCCGGGTTGAAGCCGGCGATCACCACACGCCCTTCAGGCACCAGCACACGCTCGACCTCACGCAGGGTGTCATGCGGGTCACGAGCCAACTCCAATGCGTGCGGCAACACCACCAGATCCAGGCTGTTGCTCGGGAAAGGCAAAGCCTCGAAATCACAACGCAGGCTGAACGGCGCGCCATTGAGCAGCTCACCACCATCGACCAGAGGCTCATGCACCAGCGGCGACATGCCCGAAGGTGGCGCCCAATGCGCGTATGCTGCGTCCAGCGCCAGCCAGCGGTGCGGCATGCGGTTCGTGCGCAAGCCATCCAGCTCAGGCAAACCCAGCTGCAGCGCATGAAAGCCAAAGATGTCGGACACCAGGCGGTCCATCTGCGCCTGCTCCCATTCGAGCAGGGCCTGCCCCGGCGGCAAAGCCAGCCAGGGGTGCAACTCTATAATTGGATCGACTCTGGTCATGGAATTACTAGCTCTACCCGCCTTCACCGACAACTACATCTGGATGCTGCACAACGGGCAACAAGCGCTCGTGGTCGATCCAGGTGAGGCCTCGCCTGTGCTCGACGCACTGCGGCAACGCGGATTGACGCTGACCGCCATTCTAGTGACCCATCATCACCCGGATCACACGGGTGGGCTGCGGTCCCTGCAATCTGGCCACATTCCCGTCTACGGGCCGCGACAAGAAGCCATTGCCGGTATCACGCACGCGATGGGCGAAGGCGATGTGCTCGAGTGGGAGGGCATCGGCATCCGCGTGATGGATGTCCCGGGTCACACGGCCGGACACATCGCTTACCTGATTGAGCATGCGCCACATCAAGCGCCGTTCGATCCGATCGCCTTCGTTGGCGATACACTCTTCTCTGCGGGCTGCGGCCGTCTATTCGATGGCAGCATGAACCAGTTGTTCGCGAGCCTCACCCGCCTGAAGCAGTTGCCGGATGCCACCCGCGTCTGTGCAGCACACGAATACACCCTCAGCAACCTGCGCTTTGCGAAGGCTGTTGAGCCAAACAACCTTGACCTTGGCGCTTACCAGTCGCATTGCGAGGCCTTGAGGGCCAACGCGCTGCCTACACTGCCCAGCACCATGCGCACCGAGAAGGCGGTCAACCCCTTCTTGCGTTGCACTGAACCCGAAGTGGTCTCCAGCGCCTTGCAGCACGGCGCAAAGGATGCCAGCCCCGAGGCTGTCTTTGCCGCCCTGCGTCTATGGAAAAACACATTCTGAAGATGAAGACAACACGCTTGCTCCATCGCTCCTTCACCTTGACCGCCACGATGCTGGGATGCCTGTTGATGACGGCATGCGGCTCGGTCTACGGCCCACAGAGCCGCCAGCAACTCGACATGGACAAGCTGCTGCAAAGCACCCCACCCGGGGCTGGCAATGCACTGGCAGGCAACGAGGGCAAGTTCCTGCGCAGCACCGTCAAGCAAGACCCGGCATCAGGCTTGCGGGTGGACATCGGCGCCGCCACGATCAATGGCACCGAGGCCTCACCTGCCGCCACGGCCACCACCTCAAGCGGCACCACTGAAGCAGCCTCCAGCTCCAGCGACACGGTCGCGGCTTCGGCCGCAGCGGCCATCGCCGCGGCTGCCGAAGAAGACCAGGACGGCAAGGAAGCTGTCGGGGCCCCATCCGACCCGCTGCGCCCTGATGCCGCACTGGACCTGACCGACACCACGGCCAACCAGGACCTGTGGGGCCGTGTGCGCAAGGGCTTTGGCCTGCCGCCACTGGAGAGCCAGCTGGTGCTGGACCACGAGCGCTGGTACGCCAGCCGCCCCGAGTACGTGCAGCGCATGACCGAACGGGCCAGTCGCTATCTGTTCCACGTGGTCGATGAAATCGAGCGCCGCCAGATGCCGACCGAGCTGGCCCTGCTGCCCTTCATCGAAAGCGCGTTCAACCCGCAAGCCTTGTCCTCGGCCCGAGCTTCGGGCATCTGGCAGTTCATGCCCGAAACCGGCAAGGACTTCGAACTCAAGCAGAACCTGTTCCGCGATGACCGCCGCGACGTGCTGGCATCGACCCGCGCCGCGCTGGACTACCTGCAGCGCCTGAACAAGCAGTTCGGTGACTGGCACCTGGCCCTGGCCGCCTACAACTGGGGCGAAGGCAATGTGCAGAAGGCCATCAACCGCAATGCGCGCATGGGCCTGCCCACGGACTACGCCAGCCTGAACATGCCGCCCGAGACACGCAACTACGTGCCCAAGCTGCATGCGATCAAGAACATCATCTGGCACCCGGAAACCTTCGGCCTGACGCTCACGCCGATCGAGAACCACCCGTACTTTGTCAGTGTGCCCATCCAGCGCGACATGGACGCCCCGCTGGCTGCCCGCCTGGCCGGTCTGCCTCTGGAAGAGTTCAAGGCCCTGAACCCCTCGCTGAACAAGCCTGTCATCCTGGCTGCCGGCACACCGCAGGTGCTGCTGCCCTATGACAACGCCAGCCTGTTTGTGCACAACCTGAGCAACCACAAGGGCCCCCTGGCCAGCTGGACGGCCTGGGTCGTGCCACGCACGATGCGCCCCGCAGATGCAGCACGTCAGGTCGGCATGAGCGAAGCCAGCCTGCGCGAGGTGAACCACATTCCACCCAAGATGCTGGTCAAGGCAGGCTCCGCCTTGCTGGTGCCGCGCTCTGGTCAGCGCGAACAGGATGTGTCTGAATCCATCGCGGACAACGCCATGATGGCGCTGGCACCCGACCTGCCTCCCATGCGCCGCATGAGCCTCAGGGCCGGCAAGCGTGACACGGTCGCCGGCATTGCCAGGCGCTACCGTGTGTCACCACAACAGGTGGCGCAATGGAACCGCACCTCGGCCTCGGCCACCTTCTCGCGTGGCCAGACCATCGTGGTATTCGTGCCCAGCAAGCCCGCCACGCGCAATGTGGCCAGCGCCCGGCGCGCCACCCACACGGTTGCCACAGCCAAGGGCCGCAAACCAGCACGCGTCTTGGCCAGCGCAGCCCGCTCGCCGGCGCGCAACAATGTAAAGGCCAAGCCAACCTTGAACCGCAATGCGCGTGTTCGCGTGGCCAGCGCGCGTTGAGCGCGTTGAGCGCGTTGAGCGCGTTGAGCGCGTTGAGCGCGTTGAGCGCGTTGAGCACGCTGAGGGCGTCAATCTGGCGTTGGGCTGCTTGAGTGACTGGTCCATGCAGCCTCGCGCATATCCTGCGCGGGTCGTGCACGGCACGCTCAGCGTCGGTCCATGAAGGCGTGGGCAATGGTACCCAGGTCCACGTATTCGAGCTCACTCCCCACCGGCACACCGCGCGCCAGGCGCGTGACCTTCAAGCCTCGCGCACGCAGTTGTTCGCTCAGCACATGGGCGGTGGCTTCACCTTCCGCGGTGAAGCTCGTGGCCAGAATCACCTCATTGACCACGCCATCGGTCGCGCGCTCCAGCAGAGCAGCCAGCCCGATGTCGCGCGCGCCCAGGCCGTCCAGCGGGCTCAGGCGTCCCAGCAGCACGAAGTACTGGCCCTTGTAGCTGCCTGTACGCTCCAGCGCGGCCTGGTCAGCCGGCGTTTCGACCACGCACAGCAGGTGAGGGTCTCGCGTGGCATCCAGGCAGACGTCGCACACAGGCGCCCGGCTGAAGGTATGGCAACGCTGGCAGTGCCCGATCTCCGACACCGCCAGATCCAGCGAGCGCGCCAGCTTGACCGCACCCGGGCGGTCATGCTGCAACAGGTGATACGCCATGCGCTGCGCTGACTTCTGGCCTACACCAGGCAGGCAGCGCAAGGCCTCGATCAAGCCTTCCAGAGCGGGATCGGCCATCTGAAGCAGTCAGTTCAAGCCGTGCATCAGAACGGGAACTTCATGCCCGGAGGCATGGGCATGCCGGCGGTCAGCTTGCCCATCTTCTCGGCGCTGGTGGCCTCTGCACGGCGCACGGCATCGTTGAAGGCCGCAGCCACCAGGTCTTCCAGCATGTCCTTGTCATCGGCCAGCAAGCTGGGATCGATCGTGACACGCTTGACATCGTTCTTGCAGGTCATCAGCACCTTGACCAGGCCAGCGCCCGATTGGCCTTCCACCTCGACCAGCGCCAGTTCTTCCTGGGCCTTCTTGAGGTTGTCCTGCATTTGCTGGGCTTGTTTCATCAAGCCGGCGAGTTGTCCTTTGAGCATGGCTCATCATCCTTTCTTGCGCAAAACGTGATTGTCGCCGCAGTCCGTACACGCGGCTCACAAAGGCCGGATCGACCCCGGCACGATGCGTGCCCCAGGGTGCTGCGCCAGGAGGCTGCGCACCAGGGGGTCGCTTTCGATCAAATGTTCAGCCTGATGTTGACGGCGCTCGCGCGCCACCTGATCACGCTGGGCGGGCGTATTGCGGGCTGGCCCTTTTTCAAGCTCCAGCATGACCTGGCCGCTCACCACCTGGGCCAGGGCTTGGGCCAGGCGCTCACGGTTGGTCTCGCTGCACAGGCTTTCGCGGTCAACCCTCAGGCGCCACATGCTTTGCCCGCCTTCATCCTGTTGCGCAACGCATTGCGCCTGCATGGCGAGTTCGCGCACCAGCGCCGTGATAGCCCCTTTGGCATTCAACTGCGCCACGACATCAGCCCAGCGATCCGACAAGGGATCGGCACCTGGTGGCGGCAACTCAATGGACACGGCCCGTTCGGCAGATGAGATCGATTCAGCCAAAGGTGCAGACACAGATACGGCCACAGGTGCGGCCACACGTTCGAACTGCCGTTGCGTGCGATGCGCCGGCTCCGGCATCGCTTCCTGCACAAATGCGTCTTCTGGCGGCATGCCGATGGACGCAGGCTCGCCCGCCATCAAAGCGGCATCGGCCTCGGGCGGCAACGCCTCCCAGGGCGGCACGGATTGCCCACCACCTTGCGACTCGACCGCTCTGACCGGTGCGGATGGCTGACGCTGGGCCACATCACCCGCCGGCGCCATGGACGACACAGGCGCAGCAACGGGCACCGGGCCAACGGCAGAAGCCCCCGACGCTGACACAGACGCGGCCACAGGCAAGGGCTCAGGCCGCGCCGCAAGCGAAGCCGGCGCCTGTCGTGGCGCAGCGCCTTGCGCAAGCGTGCTGCTGACTGGCTCGGTCCTGGGCTGCTGCCTGACCGAGCCCTCAGCTTTTGGGAGGGAGGATCCCCCCTGCCCTGCGCCACTGCCTGGCTTGAATGCCAGCAAGCGCAGCATCAGCATCAGCAGCCCGCTGTACTCGTCAGGCGCCAGGGCCAGTTCGGCCCGGCCTTGCAGGCACAGGCTGTAGAAGAGCTGCGTCTCGTCGGGCGCCAGCAAAGGCGCCAGGCCACGCCAGACCAACTCGTCGGGGTCTTCCGAATCTTCCAGCCCCGGCACGGCCTGGATCACGGCCATGCGCTGCAGGGCCGTTGCCAACTCCTCCAAGGTGCCCGAAGCCGACAGGCCCAGCTGACGCAGGGTGTCCACGGCCGCGACGATGGCCTTTCCATCACAGGCTGCCACGGCTTCAATCAGGCGCTGCACGTGCTGGCGGTCCACCGCGCCCAGCATCTGCCGCACGGTGGCTTCCTGCAGTTGCCCACCGCCAAACGCGATGGCCTGGTCACTCAGCGACATCGCATCCCGCATGGAGCCACGCGCCGCCCGCGCCAGCAAACGCAGGGCTTCAGGCTCGAAGCTGATGCCCTCGACGGCCAGCACACTGGCCAGGTGCTCGTGCACCGTCTGCGCGGCCATCGGGCGCAGGTTGAATTGCAGACAACGCGACAGCACCGTGACCGGCACCTTCTGCGGGTCGGTGGTCGCCAGCACGAACTTCAGGTAGTCCGGCGGCTCCTCCAGCGTCTTGAGCATGGCGTTGAAGGCCGTGTTCGACAGCATGTGCACTTCGTCGATCATGTAGACCTTGAAGCGCCCGACCACCGGCTTGTAGACCGCCTGCTCCAGCAACTGCGAGATCTCTTCCACGCCACGGTTGGAAGCCGCATCGAGCTCGACATAGTCCACGAAGCGCCCGGCGTCGATGTCGCGACAAGGCTGGCACTGCCCGCAAGGCGACGCGGTGATCGTGCCCTGCCCATCCGGGCCGACACAGTTGAGCGACTTGGCCAGGATGCGCGACACCGTGGTCTTGCCCACGCCCCGCGTGCCCGTGAACAGATAGGCGTGATGCAGCCGCTGCTGCGACAAGGCATTGCTCAGCGCCTGAACAACATGCCCTTGCCCGACCATGCTGTCGAAGCCCTTGGGGCGGTATTTGCGTGCGAGGACCATTGAACTCATGGCGCGATTCTAGGGCGCCCGCGCCACGCCAAAGGCCTCCCCGCACACTTTCGCGCAGCGCATTTGATACATCTGGAAACAGGTTTACTCACAAAGTCGTGTCCAAACACCCGTTTGAAGCTATGAAAGATGCACGCACCGCCCTACAATTTGATCAGTCGCGATTAAATACATCGCGTCGCGGTTTGCGGGTTTTCCTGCATTTCTGCCACTAATCGGTTGACTCATCTTTTCCAGGCCCGGACCAGGTGAGTGCAGTCGCCGTTTCACCAGAAGTGGGCCGTTGTATGTCGTTTGAAAATCTGGGGTTAATTGAGCCCCTCTTGAAAGCAGTTCTCGAAGCTGGCTATTCAACCCCCACCCCGATCCAGTCTCAGGCGATTCCCGCCGTGCTGGCAGGTGGTGATTTATTGGCGGGCGCGCAAACCGGCACGGGTAAAACGGCCGGGTTTACGCTGCCCCTGCTGCACAAATTGATGACTTCGCCCAGCGCACCTCAGGCGGGTGGTCGGCGACATATTCGCGCGCTGATCCTCACGCCTACACGCGAATTGGCGGCGCAGGTCGAAGAGTCGGTGCGTATCTACAGCAAATACCTGCCGATCCGTTCCGCGGTGATGTTTGGCGGTGTGGGCATGAACCCGCAAATCGACGCGCTGCGACGCGGGCTGGATGTGCTGGTGGCCACGCCCGGGCGGCTATTGGATCACCATCAACAGGGCACCCTGGATCTCAGCCACGTTGAATATTTCGTGCTTGACGAAGCGGATCGCATGCTGGATATGGGTTTTATCCACGATATCCGCCGTGTACTGGCCATCCTTCCGCCCAAAAAACAAAGCCTGCTTTTCTCTGCCACCTTCTCGGATGAGATCAAGGCACTGGCCGAGCGTTTGCTGAATGCACCCAAGGTGATTGAGGTCGCACGCCGAAATGCAACAGCTGAAACCATAGCCCAAAAGGTTCATCCGGTTGATCGCGATCGCAAGCGCGAATTACTCACCCACCTGATTCAAACAAATAACTGGCATCAGGTGCTGGTTTTCACACGCATGAAACATGGCGCCAACCGCCTGGTCGAATATCTGCTCAAGCAAGACGTGACGGCCATGGCCATTCACGGCAACAAGAGCCAGAGCGCGCGTACCCGGGCATTGGCCGATTTCAAGTCTGGTGATTTGCAGGTGCTGGTCGCAACGGACATCGCCGCACGCGGCATCGACATCGACCAGTTGCCCCATGTGGTCAACTTCGAACTGCCCAACGTGCCAGAGGACTACGTGCACCGCATCGGGCGCACCGGCCGCGCCGGGGCCGAAGGTGAAGCCGTGTCGCTGGTCTGCATCGACGAAGAGGGTTTTCTCGCCGATATCGAGAAGCTCATCAAGCGCAGCATCCCGCGTGAGGTCGTACCGGGGTACGAGCCAGATCCTCACGCGCGCCCAGAACCGATTCAGCTTGGTCGCCGCGTCCTGCATGGTGCCCCTGGCTCTCGCTCAGGCGGCGGCGGTGGCGGTAGCGGCGGACGCCCGGGCTCCGGCCAGAACCGAGGCGGGCAGCAAGCCCCCAGGAACAAGTCCGGCGGCTTTTCCGGCCAGAACCACGGTGGTGGCGGCGGGCAAGGCGGGCCACGTCAAGCCTCGGGGTCCGGGGCCTACAAGCCTGCGCAGCCTCAAGAGATTCGTCGACGCTCGGATGCCGCCAACAATGAGCCGGTTGCGTCCAAACCTGCCCCAAGGCGCTTCAGAGGCTGAGGGGGGGGGCAGCCCACGGTCAGCCTGGCATAGGCTGGCATGAAAACAAAAAACCCGGCCAGGCCGGGTTTTTTTCTGCACGGTCAAACTGACCGGGCCGCTTGAATTACTTCGAAGCAGCTTCAGAAGCAGCAGCAGCCTTCTTGGCAGCCTTGGCCTTGTGAGCCTTCTTGGCCTTCTTGGCGGGAGCAGAGGCAGCAGCTTCAGCAGCAGGAGCGGAAGCGGCTTCAGCAGCGAAAGCACCAATAGCGAACATCGAGGCGACCAGAGCGGCGATCAGCTTTTTCATGAAAAAACTCCAAAGGGTAGGATATGGTTGCTTGTCAGATCTGGTCACAGCCAGACCTGTAGACACAAAACGAAGGGTTTCGCGATTCGGTTGACACGCTGCACAAAAATTTTTTTGCTCACTCAAAAGCACGCTCGCGCAGCCATTTGGTAGCCACCCATTTCTCGCCTTCCTTGACTGGCGCACCACCGTGCAGCGTTTTGGTGGAAGGGTGAGGCAGGCCATACGCGAAGAACACGGCCTGCCCGGCCACCGCATGAACATCGATGCCGGCGTCCGGAAATGTGGTGGCACCACCCACCTCTGGTGTATTGAGGTACATGACCACAGTACCGACTCGTTGCCCCCCTCGCTTCAGGATGGCGGCGGAACCGGGCTGGCTGGGGTCGAAATAATCAAAATGAGGCTTGTATTCGGCACCGGGTGCATACCGGAGTATCTGGATGCCCTCGCCGTTTTCGACAGGCCAGTTCACCAAGGCGGCGATGCGGGCCTCGATGCGGGCACAGAGTTCATTTTCGCCCCAGCCAAAAAACATGCCCTGACTGGTTCTCGCCTCGTTGACCTCGCTGCCGCCTGTTGCATTGACCACCGTCTGTGAACGCGTCATGCGCGGCTTGGCCAGGTCGATCAGCTCCTGGCACTCCTGCAGCGAGAGAAAGTCGCCAAAGACCACCACACGGGGATTTCTCATCTGCACCAGGATCTTCACCGACTTGTCGTGTGCCCATACCTCCGACACCCCCTCGGCGGCGACATCCGGCACGCGCCCTGTACCGGCCTGAGCCTGGCTCACGCGCTCAACCATGACCTCTTCCAGGGCGGACAGCGCCACACCTTCCTCCCAGCCGCTGGCCATCATGGCCGCCAGCACGGCATCGGCACCGTGCCCAGCTTCAGCCTGCTCAATGATCCAGCGTCGAAGATCCGGCGTGATCAGTTGCCCCGTCATGCTTGCTCCCGTTCAGTCACTCAACCGCCGCCTGAACACCAGGCGATCGGGCTCAGAGGCCGCCTTGTCGTAGGCATAACCTTCTGCACTGAAATCCAGCAGATCAGCCGGCTTGCGTGCACGCCGAACGATGGCGTGCCGAGCCATCATGCCCCTGGCACGCTTGGCATGGAAACTGATGACCTTCCAGCCCGCACCCTTCCAGTCTTCGAACACGCATTCGACCACGCGCGCCTTCAGCGCCTTGCGCTTGACCGACTTGAAGTATTCCTGGGAAGCCAGGTTGATGATGACGTCGTCACCCTGCTCGGCGAGCTTCGCATTGAGGTGCTCGGCCAGGGTGTCGCCCCACCAGGCATACAGATCCTTGCCCCGAGGGTTGGGCAGCCGGGTGCCCATCTCCAGGCGGTAAGGCTGCATCCAGTCCAGCGGGCGCAAGATGCCGTACAGGCCACTGAGCATGTTGACGTGCTCCTGGGCCCAGTCCAGATCGGACTGCTTCAGGCTGGCTGCATCCAGGCCCTCATACACATCACCGTTGAAGGCCAGGATGGCCTGCTTGCTGTTTTTCGCCGTGAACTTCGGCCTCCAGGCCGCGTAGCGCGCCACATTAAGCGTGGACAAGGTGTCGCTGAGGTCCATCAAGGATGCAATTTGCGCAGGCGTGTAGGGGCGCAGCACGTCGATCAGGGCCGCAGCCTCCTTGGCGAATTGCGGCAAGGTGTGTTTGTCAGTCGTGGGGGCGGTGTCGTAATCCAGACTCTTGGCGGGGGACAGCAAAATCAGCATGGTGAATCAGAGCGTGGCGCCACCGGGCTCACGGTTGCAAGGGCAGAAGGCATCAGTTTGCAGGGCATCCAGAACACGCAGGATTTCCTCGGGATTGCGCCCGACTTTCAGGGTGTTGACGGAGACGTGCTGGATGACGTTGTCGGCGTCCACGATGAAGGTGGCGCGCAAGGCCACGCCGGCCTGCTTGTCGCGCACGCCCAGTTGATCGACCAGGGAACCGGTTTCATCGGCGAAGTTGTAGTGCCCCAGTTTGTCGAGTTCGGCGGCCTCGCGGCGCCAGCCCAGCTTGGAGAACTCGTTGTCGGTCGAGCCGCCCAGCAGCACGGCATTGTGATCAGAAAAGGCCTTGGCCAGCTTGTCGAATGCGGCCACCTCGCTGCCGCACACGGCGGTGAAATCCTTCGGGTAGAAGTAGATCACCTTCCACTTGCCCGGGAAACTCTTTTCCGTGATGTCCTCGAAAGCCGACTGCCCATGCTCCTCGGGCTGGTTGAAGCCGGGCTTGACGCCCACGACCTTGAAGTGTTCCAGTTTGTCGCCAACGGTTTTCATGCTTGCACCCATGCTGAAGTCGGGTTGAGATGCCCTATTTTCTCATCATAGATTCCAGCCAGGCGCACGCGACGGCATCAAGCAGGACTTGCGCAACACTCTTAAAATCGCGGATTCCCTCCACTGCCGCGCCGAGGCTTTCGCCCGGCCACTTCATATGGCGCTCTACCGCATCAACGACAAGGCCCCCCAGGTTCACCCCAGCGCCTACGTGGCCGAATCGGCCGACGTGATCGGCGACGTGACCTTGTCGGAAGGCGCCAGCGTGTGGTCGCACGTGACCTTGCGGGGCGACAACGAGCCCATCATGATTGGCGAGCGCTCGAATGTGCAGGAGTCATCCGTGCTGCACACCGACATCGGCTATCCGCTGACCATCGGCCAGGACGTGACGGTGGGCCACCAGGCCATGCTGCATGGTTGCACCATTGGCGATGGCTCGCTGATCGGCATCCAGGCGGTGGTGCTCAATGGCGCGGTGATCGGCAAAAACTGCCTGGTGGCGGCCGGCGCGCTCGTCACCGAGGGCAAGGTGTTCGAAGACGGCATGCTGATCATGGGCTCACCGGCCAAGGCCGTGCGCCCGCTCAGTGACGGCGATCTGGCACGCATGCACATGGGTACGGCCTTGTATGTGGCCAAATCGGCCCAATACAAGACAGACATGGTGCGCATTGACGCACCTGCGACCGCGAAGTAAAGAAGCTCATGAGTGAATTGCACAAATTTCTGTTTGAAGGCCTGCCCGTGCGGGGCATGCTGGTCCGCCTGACCGATGGCTGGCAGGAGGCCCTGCGCCGTCGCGAGTCGGCGGGCGCGTTTGATGCGCCGCTGCGCCGCTTGCTGGGTGAAATGAGCGCCGCCGGTGTGCTGATGCAATCCAACATCAAGTTCAATGGTGCGGTCGTCATGCAGATTTTTGGCGATGGGCCGGTCAAGGTCGCCGTGACCGAAGTCCAGCCAGACTTGAGCTTTCGCTCGACGGCCAAGGTAGTGGGTGAACTGCCCGCGACCGACAACGGCCGGCTGCCGCTGGAAACCATGGTCAACGTGAGCGGGCATGGCCGCTGCGCCATCACGCTGGACCCGAAGGACCGCCTGCCGGGTCAACAGCCCTATCAGGGCGTGGTGCCGCTCAATGGCGAAGATGGCGCGCCGCTGCACGACATCAGCGCGGTGCTGGAGCAGTACATGCGCAAGTCGGAACAGCTGGAAACCAAGCTGATCCTGGCGGCCAACGACGAGGTGGCCGCTGGCCTGCTGATCCAGCGCCTGCCCGTGGAGGGCAAAGGCAATCTGGAGGGCGCAGCGGCGCATGAGCCGGACCCGATCGAGATGGCCGAGCACTACAACCGCATTGCGCACCTGGCATCCACCCTGACGCAGGAAGAGCTGCTCACGCTGGACGCGCCCACCATCTTGCGCCGCCTGTTCTGGGAAGAGGACGTGCGCTACTTCGAGCCTCAGGTTGGTGCCGATGGGCCGCGCTTCGCCTGCACCTGCTCGCGCGAGCGCGTGGGCAATATGCTGCGTGGCCTGGGCCAGGAAGAGATCGACTCCATCGTGGCCGAGCAAGGCCAGGTCGAGATCGGCTGCGACTTCTGCGGCCAGCACTATGTGTTCGACCCGGTGGATGCCACCGAGTTGTTCAGTGATGGCGCGGACACGCCGCCCAGTTCTTCACGCTTGCAGTGAGGCCTGGGCTAGCTGGGCCTGAGCTGATACCCGTGGGCTAGATGCCTGCGGGCCCCGTGCCCATTGGCTGATCGAATTGCCAGGGGAAAGTCTGCATCAAGCGGGCCCAGTCCTGATTGAGGGCGGGATCAGGTGCCGGATTGGGTGCGGGCATATCGCCCATTCCTGTTGGTATCGGCGACACCAGGTTCAACTGCTGGCCGGACAAGGGTTGAACGAGCTGCAATGACGCGGCATGCAACCACAGCCGTTGCTGGCCCAGTTGCTGCGCCCACCAGCGGTTGTGTGCACCCTTGCCATGCGTGGCGTCCCCAATGATGGGATGCGCGATGTGTTTGAGGTGGCGCCGGATCTGGTGGCGGCGCCCTGTGAGCGGCAGCGCCTCCACCAAGGCCACGCGCGTGCTGGGGTAGCGGTCCACCGGCACATCCAGCTGCAAGGTGGCCAGGCGCCGGAAGGCGGTCTGCGCGGGCTGTGCAGGCGCATCGGGCGGGGCGTCGTCAGGGCGCAATGCGTGGTCCACGGTTTGCGCTGCAGCCGGCCAGCCGCGCACCATGGCGATGTAGCGCTTGTGCACCTGGTGCTGCTCGAATACGGCACACAAGGCGCGCGCGGCCTCTGCGTGCAAGGCCATGAGCAGCACGCCGGACGTGCCTTTGTCCAGGCGGTGCACGGGGTACACATGCCGCCCCAACTGATCCCGCAGGGTCTGCATGACAAAGCGGGTTTCGTGCGCATCCAGGCCGGTACGGTGCACCAGCCAACCCGCGGGCTTGTGCACGACCACCATGTCCTCGTCCTGCCAGAGGATGGTCAGGGGCGCAGCGTCATCCATGGCTGGCTCAGCGTTGACGGGTGAGCCAATGCTGCTCGCACTCGCCATCGTCGCAGTTGTCGCAGAACCAGCGCCAGCGGGCCGCACCCATGCTGCGCTGCTGCCGCGCTGGCTCATCCAGCAGGTGCTCGATCACGGACAAAGCGTGGTCCACACGCGCCGCACCGTGCCCAGCCACCACGGCGTAGCCCTGCCCTGCACCTTGCAAAGCCGAGCGGATCAGACCGTCCACGGGTTCGCGCACATGGGGGCCATCACGCTGCAAGCCGTCTGCCGTCCACCCCAGATCCAGGGACATCAGCAGCGTGGCCTGAACCTGCGCGTGGTCGATCAACGCCTGGGCATACAGGCTGGTATCGCGAAAGATGAGCTCGCTGTAGACCGCTGTCATCAGCGCCGTGGTATCGGCCAGCACGATGCCGTGAGCTCGCCGGGCTTGCTCGATCAGGCGCGTCTGCTCTGCCGCGATCGGCGCTTGCTCGTGCTGCATGGGCGTGCGGCCCTGCTGGTCGCAGAACAAGCGCAGCGCTTCGGGCACCATCACGGCGTTCAGGCCGCGCGCAGCCAGCACACGCGTCAGTTCATGCGCAAGCGTGGTCTTGCCCGTGCTCTCGGCGCCCAACAAGGCGATGACCTGTCCCGGCATGTCAGGCTCCAGCCTCGGCGGCTTGGGCAGACACACTCAGGCGCAACCAGGCGCGCCAGCCCACGACCGACAAGATCGCAAACAGCCCATAGAGCAGCACGGTGAGCCACAGGTGCTTGTAGGCAAACAAGCCCATGCTGATCAGGTTGACCAGCAACCAGCAAGGCCAGTTGTCCACCCATTTGCGCGCCAGCAACCATTGGCCCACGATGCTGCCAGCTGTGGGCAGTGCATCCAGAAAAGGCACGTCTGAATCGGTGATGTGGTGCAACAGATAGCCCAGGGCGGGCCACAGCAGCAGGATTGCACCCAACGCGAACCAGCGACCAGAAGAGCTCATGGACCGCACGCTCAAAGGGCGTTGATCACGACCCACGCCGCGCAGCCACTGCCACCAGCCCCAGCAGGAAATGATCACGAACAGCACCTGCAGGCTGGCCTCGCCATACAGCTTGCTACGCGCAAACAGCAGGCCATAGAGCACGGAGCTGATGATGGCCAGCGGCCAGGCCAGGGCATTGACCTTGAGGTTCAAGCCCACCATCAACAGCGAGAGCACAAAAGCCCAGCATTCCAGCTGGCTGACGGGCACGCCCCAAGCGGTGAAGGTGGGCGCCAGCCAGGGGTCTAGCCACGCCAGGGAGGCTGCCAGGCCATCCAGACCAGAAGGCATACTCAAGGCGCCGATGGCGCCGACGACGCAGGCATGACCTGAGGCAGCTTGGTGGTCAGCTGGACATAGATTTCATCCGGCTTGACCATGCCCAGTTCGGTGCGGGCCTTTTCTTCCACCATCTCCAGGCCTTCCTGAAGATCGCGGACCTCGGCCGACAGCTGCTCGTTGCGCGCCTGGGCCTCGGCATTGGCGCGCTGCTGCGTTTGCACCTGCGCACGCAAGGCCATCGCGCGCGGCACGCCACCTTTGCCGAACCAGAGTTCGGCCTGAACCACTGCAAGCAGTGCCAGGATGATGATGGCGGCGAAACGCATGCTCACATTATCCACGAGAGGCCGAATGAAAAACGGGGCCTTGAGCATGGCTCAGGCCCCGTTTCTGCTGCTTGTTGACCTGTGATCAGGTCAACGCAGAGATCAGCGCAGGTTGTAGAAAGCGCTGCGACCGGGGTACACGGCCACGTTGCCCAGGTCCTCTTCGATGCGAAGGAGCTGGTTGTACTTGCTCATGCGATCAGAGCGGCTCATCGAACCAGTCTTGATCTGGCCGGCGTTCAGGCCCACGGCGATGTCGGAGATCGTGTTGTCTTCGGTTTCGCCCGAGCGGTGCGAGATCACGGCGGTGTAGCCAGCGCGCTTGGCCATCTCGATGGCGGCAAACGTTTCGGTCAGGGTGCCGATCTGGTTGATCTTGATGAGGATGGAGTTGGCGATGTCCTTCTCGATGCCTTCCTTCAGGATCTTGGTGTTGGTCACGAACAGGTCGTCACCCACCAGCTGAACCTTCTTGCCCAGACGCTCGGTCAGGTGCTTCCAGCCAGCCCAGTCGCCTTCAGCCATGGCATCTTCGATCGAGATGATGGGGTACTTGTCGCACCAGGTGGCCAGCATGTCGGTCCACTGCTCGGCGGTCAGGCTCAGGCCTTCGCCTTCGAGGTGGTACTTGCCATCCTTGAAGAACTCGGAAGCGGCGCAGTCCAGGCCCAGCATGATCTGGTCGCCAGCGGTGTAGCCGGCGGCTTCGATGGCTTGCAGGATCAGCTGGATGGCTTCTTCGTGGCTGGCCACGGAAGGCGCGAAACCGCCTTCGTCGCCCACAGCGGTGCTGATGTGCTTGTCGTGCAGGATCTTCTTGAGCGCGTGGAAGACTTCGGCGCCGTAACGCAGGGCTTCACGGAAGGTGGGTGCGCCCACGGGCAGGATCATGAATTCCTGGATGTCCAGGTTGTTGTTGGCGTGTGCGCCACCGTTGATGACGTTCATCATCGGCACGGGCAGTTGCACGGCACCCATGCCACCGAAGTAACGGTACAGGGGCAAACCAGCCTCTTCAGCAGCGGCGCGGGCCACGGCCATCGACACGGCCAGCATGGCGTTGGCGCCCAGGCGGCCCTTGTTGTCGGTACCGTCGAGGTCGATCAAGGTCTTGTCCAGGAAGGCTTGCTCGGAAGCATCCAGGCCCAGCACGGCTTCGGCGATTTCGGTGTTGATGTGCTCAACAGCCTTCAGAACGCCCTTGCCCAGGTAACGCGACTTGTCGCCATCGCGCAGCTCGATGGCTTCGCGCGAACCGGTGGACGCGCCAGACGGCACGGCCGCACGGCCCATGACGCCGCTCTCCAGCAGAACGTCGCATTCAACGGTGGGGTTGCCTCGGCTGTCGATGATCTCGCGGCCGATGATGTCAACGATGGCACTCATCTGGGTTTCCTCAGGAAGAAAATTGGAAGATAAGAAAAAACGAAAACAAAAGATTGTGGGGCCCGCGTCGGACCCTCGGCATCAGGAGAAGTTCGACTCCAGGAAGCCGTTTTTCTTGGTGATGCGGTCCAGCTCGACCAGGGTCTCGAGCAAGGCCTTCATGTGCTTGAGCGGCACGGCGTTGGGACCGTCGGACATGGCCTTGGACGGATCCGGGTGCGTTTCCATGAACAGGCCCGAGATGCCCACGGCCACAGCCGCACGCGACAGCACGGGCACGAACTCACGCTGACCGCCCGAAGACGTGCCCTGCCCGCCCGGCAACTGCACCGAGTGCGTTGCATCAAACACCACGGGGGCACCCGTCTCACGCATGATGGCCAGCGAGCGCATGTCGGACACGAGGTTGTTGTAGCCGAAGCTCACACCGCGCTCGCAGGCCATGAAGTTGTCGTCGTTCAGGCCCTTTTCGCGCGCAGCGGCACGGGCCTTGTCGATGACGTTCTTCATGTCGCCCGGCGCCAGGAACTGGCCCTTCTTGATGTTCACCGGCTTGCCGCACTGGGCAACCGCGTGGATGAAATCGGTCTGGCGGCACAGGAAGGCCGGCGTCTGCAGCACGTCCACCACCGAGGCCACCACGGGGATCTCGGCTTCGGTGTGCACGTCCGTCAGGATGGGCACGTTCAGCTCGCGCTTGACCTTGGCCAGGATCTCCAGGCCCTTCTCCATGCCCGGGCCACGGAAGGACGTACCGCTGGAGCGGTTGGCCTTGTCATAGCTGGACTTGAAGATGAAGGGGATGCCCAAGGCAGAGGTGATCTCCTTGAGTGTGCCGGCCGTGTCCATCTGCAACTGCTCGGATTCGACGACGCAGGGGCCGGCGATCAGGAAGAAGGGATGGTTCAGGCCGACGTCGAATCCGCAGAGCTTCATGGCATGTTTCCTCAGCGCCTTGTTCAGGCTTTCTTGGTGGCGGCTTGATGGTCAAGCGCAGCCTTGATGTAGCCGGTGAACAGCGGGTGGCCGCCCCACGGTGTCGACTTGAACTCGGGGTGGAACTGCACGCCCACGTACCAGGGATGAACCGACTTGGGCAGCTCGACCATTTCGGTGAGCTTTTCGCGCTGCGTGATGGCCGAGATCACCAGACCAGCCTGTTGCAGGCGATCCAGGTAACGCTCGTTGGCTTCGTAGCGGTGGCGATGGCGCTCGGTCACAACCGGGCCGTAGATCTCGTGCGCGATGGTGCCGGGCTTGACGTCGGAAGACTGCGCGCCCAGGCGCATCGTGCCACCCAGGTCCGAAGAGGCATCGCGCTTTTGCACGGTGCCATCGGCGTCCAGCCACTCGTCGATCAGGGCGATCACGGGGTGCGGCGTGTGGGGCTCGAACTCGGTGGAGTTGGCGCCTTCGAGGCCGGCCTTGTGGCGTGCGTATTCGATGGTGGCGACCTGCATCCCTAAGCAGATGCCCAGGTAAGGAATGCCGTTTTCGCGGGCGAACTGGGCTGCGCAGATCTTGCCTTCCACGCCACGCTTGCCGAAGCCGCCGGGCACCAGGATGGCGTCGAACTGCTTGAGCTGCGACACGGTTTCAGGCGTCAGCGTTTCGGAGTCCACGTACTCGATGTTGACGCGAGCGTGGTTGTGGATGCCGGCGTGGCGCAGCGCCTCGTTGAGCGACTTGTACGAATCCGACAGGTCGGTGTACTTGCCGCACATGGCGATGGTGACGGCCTTCTTGGGGTTCTCGACCTCGTAGACCAGATTGTCCCAGCGCGACAGGTCGGCGGGCTTGGTCTGCAGCTGCAGCTTGTTGCAGATCAGGTCGTCCAGATGCTGCTCGTGCAGCATGCGCGGCACCTTGTAGATGGTGTCAGCGTCCCACACCGAGATCACGCCGGACTCGGGCACGTTGGTGAACAGCGAGATCTTTTCGCGTTCATCCGCCGGAATGGCGCGATCAGCACGGCACAGCAGCGCGTCGGGCTGGATACCGATTTCGCGCATTTTCTGCACGGTGTGCTGCGTCGGCTTGGTCTTGAGCTCGCCGGCCGCCGCGATGAAAGGCACATAGGTCAGGTGCACGAAGGCGGCATTGGTGGGGCCCGCCTTGAGGCTCAACTGACGGGCAGCCTCCATGAAGGGCAGCGACTCGATGTCGCCCACGGTGCCACCGATTTCCACGATGGCCACGTCCACGGCGTCAGGCGTACCCACGCCAGCGCCTCGGCGCACGTAGTCCTGGATTTCATTGGTGATGTGGGGGATGACCTGCACGGTCTTGCCCAGGTAGTCACCACGGCGTTCCTTTTCCAGAACGCTCTTGTAGATCTGACCGGTGGTGAAGTTATTGGCCTTCTTCATCCGCGTGGTGATGAAGCGCTCGTAATGGCCCAGGTCCAGGTCGGTTTCAGCGCCGTCGTCGGTCACGAAGACCTCGCCGTGCTGGAAAGGCGACATCGTGCCCGGATCGACGTTGATGTACGGATCGAGCTTGATCAGGGTAACTTTGAGGCCACGAGATTCGAGAATGGCGGCCAGTGACGCGGCGGCGATGCCCTTGCCTAGCGAGGACACCACACCGCCCGTGACGAAGACAAACTTGGTCATTGCGCAAAAGCGCCCGCGTACAAGGCGGGCGCTGCGGTGGTAAAGCGGCATTATAGGGGTTTGCGGGGGCCTTGTACCGTGGATTGCGCCACATCAAGCCCCTTGATACTGGGGCCCGGTTAACCCAGAGCAGTCTTCTATACTGCGCGGCTTTTGCGCCCCTGGCAGTTCGCGCACTGCGCCGCCTTCATTCCGGACCCGGCCTTTCATGACCAAGAACATCTTCACAGGGCGCCCCTCTGCGCTTCTCAACGTCGACCCAGCGCTTTTTGATCAGATCGAGAAAGAAATCGACGACATCAAGCAACGCTACCGCGCCAAGCTGGGCCCCAAAGATGTTGCTTATATCAAGGGGCTTCGACGCAATTCTCGCATTTTCGAAGCCATTGGCCGCGGTTTGCTGTGGGTCAGCCCGGAACCCATCACCTTCTCGCTGGGTGTGTTCTTCACCTGGCTGCACCGCAACATCGAGTCGATCGAGATCGGGCACAACGTGCTGCACGGGCAGTATGACTACTTCCCGGAGATCCCCCAGTTCCACGCGCACAACTTCAAGTGGAAGGCCCCCGTGGACGAAGAAGGCTGGCGCCGCGAGCACAACGGCCTGCACCACGTGCACACCAATGTGTTCGAGATGGACCCGGACCTCAACCACGGCATCCTGCGCACCAACGAGCTGACACCGTGGAACAAGCGCCACCTCTTCCAGGTCCCCCTGTACCTGCTGGCGGCCTACCCGACCATGCTGTACCAGTTCAATTCGCAGAACCTGGGTTTTGGCCAGAAGTTCCGCGAACAGGCCTTCCCCGAAGGCAACAAGGGCTACGCCCCGGTGGACACCGCCGGCCAGAGCGACGAAGAGCTCAACCAGCGCAACAGGCGCTCCATCTGGCGCGTGCTGGCCAAGGAGTACATCGTGTTCCCGCTGCTGGCAGCCGCGACCGGCTTCTCGGGCCTGAAAGTGCTGCTGGGCAACGCGCTGGCCGACGCCATCAACAACTACTGGATCAGCATGACGATCCAGGCGACGCACTTCACCGAGCCGCTGCAATCAGCCGATGCACTCAAGCACAAGGGCCACTGGTACCTGTCGCAACTGGAGTCCTCGGTGAACTTCAAAGGCAGCCGTCGCATGAGCATCCTGTGGGGCCACCTGAATTACCAGATCGAGCACCACCTGTTCCCGGACATTCCCTCGCACCACTACCCGGACATGGCCAAGGAAGTGAAGGCCGTGTGCAAGAAGTACAACGTGGACTACAAGTGCAACCCGACCTGGGGCCGCGCCATCCGCAACTACGTGTCGGTGATGTGGAAGCACTCCTTCCCACCCGCCGCGCAGACGCAGCAGCACCCGGCAGGCACCGGCCATGCTTGACGCGATGTTGTCCCGACTGAACCGCTGGGCCCTCAGGCACATCGGCCGTGACTGGCTGGACTACGTCGCCAGCAACACCATGACGGATTTCAACCGTCGCTGGAACGACTTCATCTGGACCTACGACCTGCAAGCCATCGTGGTCGGCATCCAGGACGAAGCGCCCGACGTCAAGACGATCACCTTGATGCCCAACCAGCTGTGGAAGTGCATGGAGCCCGGCCAGTACATCGCCCTGAATGCGACGATCAATGGCGAGGCCGTGAGCCGCTACTACAGCCTGTCGCCCATGGAGGACGACTGCTTCACCATCACCGTCAAGCGCGTGAAGGGTGGCAAGCTGTCGAACTGGGTGCACAACGAGCTCCAGCCCGGCATGGTGGTCGGCATTGGCCAGCCTCAGGGCCACTTCTGCTATCGCCAGCAATCGAAAATCCTGTTCATCTGCGCGGGCGCGGGCATCACGCCTTGCTACTCGATGCTCAAGTCCCTGCTGAGCTACCACATCCGCCCCGACCTGGCCATGTACGCCCAGTTCGGCAGCGCGCAGGACGTGATCTTCAAGGACACGCTGCAACGCTGGCGCAGCGAAGGCCTGAACCTGGTGAAGGCGCTCAGCCGCCCCACACCGGAAGACAAAGCATCGGGCCGCTACGCACCCACGCTGGACGTGAGCAACATCGACACCCTGCTGCCGGACTTCCGCGAGCGCGACATCTACCTGTGCGGGCCGCAAGGCTTCATGGACAAGGTCGTCAACATCCTCAAGGAAAAGGGTTATGACCTGGGCAAGCTCGACAGCGAACGCTTCGTCGCGCATGAAATCAAGCCCCTGACGCCAGCTGACTTCAAGGCCGCGCAGGCCGAGATCTACTTCCGCCACCTGGACCGCCGCGTGCAGTTGACCGAGGCCGACCAGGGCCTGAGCCTGATGCAGATCGCGGAGCGGCACCATGTGCCCATCGAGACAGGCTGCAGGCAGGGCATGTGTGGCACATGCAAATTGATTCTGCGAGAAGGCGACGTGGTCGGCAATATGCTGGGCAATGCGGTGTATCTTTGCACCGCTTTCCCCGCGTCGAACAAATTGGTGCTCGACGCCTGACGGCGCTCACCGGCGCCCATTGACGCACTTCAAGGTTTAGTCATGCTTCTGCCCTTGCGCATGCTGTTGTTATGCGTGCACTTCGTACTGGCCAGCCTGCTGGGTTTGCTGGTCAGCATCTGCCGCCCCTTCAACCCCGACAACAGCCGCATTGCAGCGCGTTTCTATGCAGTGCCTGCGCAGTACATCCTCGGCCTGCGCATGCGCCTGGAGCTCGACGGCGTGCTCAAGCACCAACGGCCTGCGGTGATCGTGGCCAACCACCTGTCCAACTACGACCTGTTCGTGTTCGGGCACGCCGTGCCGCCGCGCACCGTCACCCTGGGCAAGACCAGCCTGAAGTGGATCCCTTTCTTCGGGCAGCTCTACTGGCTGGCCGGCAATGTGCTGATCGACCGCGGCAACGCCATCCAGGCCAAGAAAGCCATGCTGACCACCACGGACACCTTGCAGCACAAGGACATGAGCATCTGGGTGTTCGCAGAAGGCACGCGCGGCCATGGCAAGGGCCTGGCCCCGCTCAAGAAGGGCGCCTTCCAGATGGCCATCAACGCTGGCGTGCCCATCATCCCGCTGTGTGCGAACAACTATGTGCGCGGCATGAACCTCAACCGCTGGCGCAGCGGCACGGTGGTGATGCGCGCACTCGCCCCCATCCCCACGGCCGGCATGACCCTGGATGACATGCCGGAACTCATGGCCAAGTGCCACGCGCAGATGAAGGCCTGCATCGACGAGCTGGACCGCGAAGCAGGCACCCTTGCCAGCAAGGCATGAGTGACGCTGCGCAAAACAGCCAGGCGCAACGCATTGCCCTGCTGAGCGGCCTGTACACGGCGCAAGGCATCCCCTTCGGCTTCTTCACCTTGGCCCTGCCCGTGCTGATGCGCGATGAAGGCTGGTCGTTGACGGCCATCGGCTTCCTGCAATTCCTCGCGCTGCCATGGGGCATCAAGTTCCTGTGGGCGCCGGCGCTGGATCACCATGGCTCGCGCCGCGGCTGGCTGATGTTCTTTCAATGCAGCGCCTGCCTGATGGCGCTGGCGCTGTCTCAACTGCATCTGCAAACCGGTAGCACCGTACTGTTCGTTGCCGTCTTCCTGTTCAACCTGATCGCAGCCTCGCAAGACATCGTCACCGATGGCCTGGCCGTGCGGCTGCTGGGCACCCGGGAGCGCGGCCTGGCCAATGCCATCCAGGTGGGCGCCTACCGCCTGGGCATGATCCTGGGTGGCGGTTTGTTGCTATGGCTCTTTGCGCAGACGGGCTGGCAAGTGATGTTCCTGTGCATGGCGGCGCTGCTGGGCCTGACCATCCTGCCTGTTCTGCCGATCAAGGAGCCTGTGCGGCGGCTGGACGCGCCTCACCGCCCTGCCGGCATGGCCTTGGTCATCGGGTGGCTGCACCGGGCCCTGGCGCCCGGCATGCTCACCTTTTTCGGGCTGATCTTCTGCTTTCGTTTTGGCGACCAGATCCTGAACTCGCTGCTGCCGCCCTTCTTGCTGGATCATGGTGTGAGCAAGAGCACGATCGCGGTCATGAAAGGGGCTGTGGGCTCAGGTACCAGCCTGCTGGGTGCCAGCATTGGCGGGTGGTTGACCTACAAGATGGGGCGCCGCAAGGCCATGCTGTTTGCAGGCCTGTCGCAAGCCGCAGGCTTTGGGCTGTACGTAGCGGTGGCGTTCGGGCTCGGCGGCACGGAGCTGCTCTGGGCGGCCACAGTGCTGGAAGGCATCGTGGGCACCATGGCCACGGTCGTGCTGTTCACCTTGATGATGGACGCCTCCGACCCCTACCATGCCGGCACCGACTACACCCTGCTGGCCAGTGTGGTCGTCGCGGTCAGCAGCCTGGGCAGCCTGGCTGGCGGTGTGCTGGGTGACAAGCTGGGCTATGGCCCCACCTTCCTGCTGGCCACCACGCTGGCTGTGGCGGGCTGCCTGTTTGTCGTCTGGTGGCTGGATCACCGCCCCACCAATGAGCGGGTGGCCGAAGCCTGGCAGTGAAGCCAAGGGCACGTGCCGTGTTGCAACTCGCCGTACGGCGCACTCAGGGAACATGACGTAAGTTAATTTCCGCCATGCGAGAACGCTCGATATAGTGCCCCCCTGATGTCCGAACTTCACAGATGGATGAAGGCAGGCACTGCGATCAACAAGGGGTAAGACCATGCCAAATTTCTGGGAAGCGAATCCGGGGCCACGGTTCCACGGCCATCTGAAACTGGGCGAAGCCCAAATGGCGGGCTACGACGTGCATGGCACGTTCCCGCGCGACGGCAAGCTGCCGCACATCTCCGTGTACGAAGTCAGCTCAAGCGGGGGCAAGGTGGCACGCAACCTTTACCTGCGCTCATCGAATGGCTCGGTCGGGCTCAACCAGGGGGACAGGCAACTGCTGCTCGCCCGCAGCGGTGTGTCGGAGAGCGTGGCCGACAGCTTCGTGCGCGCCGTCTACGCCAAGCACCTGGAGCTCAATCCGCCGGTATCCAGCAAACCCACAGCCACGGGCGCAAAGCTCAGCAGCAGCGACTTCCCCAGCCTGCCAAGCAAGCCCAGGCAAGTCACGCAGCCCTTGGTGTTGGGCCGGCCTGTGGCGACCATCCCCGAGGAGATGCTCACGCAGATCACCGATCAGACTGATGTCCTGCGCGGCGTGCTTGAGATGTCAGGAGCCTTTGACTGAAAGGCGTCAGCCGTTCGGGGCCGTGATCTTGCTCAGCGGGTTCATGGCCTGCGCCTGAGACGGCACACTGTTGCTGGCCAGATCAGGCTGCTCGCCATGCCAGGTGGGCTCAGGGATCGAATCGAACACCTGACGCAGGCGCTGCCCCCAACTGGTGCGGATCATGCGGAAGTAGGTGTTCGTCTCATCGATGTTGATGAGCTTGTCCACCTCCAGCGAGTCGCTTTCATAGACCATCAGGTCCAACGGCAGGCCGACCGACAGGTTGGACTTGAGCGTAGAGTCCATCGAAATCAGCGCGCACTTGGCCGCTTCCTGCAGCGGGGTCAAAGGCGTGACCACGCGGTCGATCACCGGCTTGCCGTACTTGGACTCGCCGATCTGGAAGTAGCACACACCATCAATGCCCGCCTCGACAAAATTGCCGGCCGCGTAGACATTGAACAGTCGCATGGTCTCGCCCTTGATCTGGCCGCCGATGATCAGGCTGCAGTTGAAGTCGATGCCGTGCTTCTTGAGCGCTTCGGCATCGCGCGCATGCACCTTGCGCACCGCGCTGCCCACGATGCGGGCCACGTCGAACAGGCTCTTGGCCGTCCAGATCGTGCAGGGTTCGCCGTCCGAGCCCTCGATGGTCTCGCTGCCCAGCAGCTGCTTGACCGCCTGGGTGATGGCCAGGTTGCCTGCAGACAGCAGCACCAGCACGCGCTCGCCGGCCTTCTCGTACACCGTCATCTTGCGGAAGGTGCTGATCTGGTCCATGCCCGCGTTGGTGCGCGAGTCCGACAGGAAAACCAGCCCGGCATTGAGGCGCATGGCCACGCAGTAGGTCATGATGAGCTCACCGATTTGAGTTTGTACAGCGCATCCAGCGCTTCACGAGGTGTCAGGGTATCCGGGTCGATGCTGGCCAGCAAGCTCAGGGTCTGGGCTTCTGCCGGCGTCAGGGTCTCACCTTGGGCATCAGCAAGGAGCGCGCCACCTTTGGCAGCGGCGTTCGCAGCAAGCTCGTCCAGATCCACGCCACCTGGGGCGCCCACCTGGGCAAACAGGTCGATCTGGTCGTCGGCGTGGCGCTGCTGGGCCTCCAGCGACTCCAGCGTGGCACGCGCCTGCCGGATCAGCGAATGCGGCATGCCGGCCAGGCGCGCCACCTGCACGCCGTAACTGCGGCTGGCAGGGCCGTGCTGCAACTCGTGCAGGAACACGATGTCGTCGCCCGACTCGGCCACACCCACGTGCACGTTCAACGCGCGCGGGTGCTTCTCGGGCAGCGCCGTCAGCTCGAAGTAATGCGTGGCAAACAGCGTGAAGGACTTGTTCTTGTCATGCAGGTGGCTGGCAATGGCGCCGGCCAGGGCCAGGCCATCAAACGTGGACGTGCCCCGCCCGATCTCGTCCATCAACACGAGGGACTGTTCGGTGGCGCTGTGCACGATGGCCGCGGCCTCCGTCATCTCCAGCATGAAGGTGGATTGGGCGTTGGCCAGATCGTCGGCCGCACCGATGCGGGTATGAATGGCGTCGATGGGCCCCAGGCGGCAGGATGCAGCGGGCACATACGAGCCCATGGCCGCCAGCAGCACGATCAGGGCCACCTGGCGCATGAAGGTCGACTTACCGCCCATGTTCGGGCCGGTGACGATCATCATGCGGCGGTTGGCATCGAAGCGGCAGTCATTGGGGATGAAGGCGGCGCCGCTGGTTTCCATCAAGCGCGCCTCGACCACAGGGTGGCGGCCCTTTTCGATCTCGATGCAGGGATGCGGACTGAAGTCGGGCCTTGTCCAGCCCAGCGTGGCGGCGCGCTCGGCCAGCGCGGCCAACGCATCCAATGAAGACAAGGCACGGGCCAGCGCGCCCAGCACCGCGATGTGCGATTGCAGGAAGTCGATCAGCTGATCGAACAGGAACTTCTCGCGAGCCAGGGCGCGGTCTTGCGCGGACAAGGCCTTGTCTTCAAACGCCTTCAGCTCGGGCGTGATGAAGCGCTCGGCGTTCTTGAGCGTCTGGCGGCGCTGGTAGTCGAGCGGCACCTTGTCGGCCTGGCTCTGCGTGACCTCGATGTAGAAGCCGTGCACCTTGTTGTACTGCACGCGCAGGTTGCCGATGCCGGTACGGGCGCGCTCGCGGGCCTCCAGTTCCAGCAGGAAGGCGTCGCAGTTCTGCGAGATGGCACGCAGCTCGTCCAGATCGGGGTCAAAGCCCGTGGCGATGACACCGCCGTCGCGCAGCAGCACCGCGGGTGTGTCCATCAGCATGGCCTGCAGTTGCCGGGCAATGGCCGCATCGGGCTGCAAAGCGGTGTGCAACTGGGCCAGCAAGGGTGCGGCGTCCGGCACGCGTTCGCGCAATTGGGGCAGCGTCAGCAGGGTGTCACGCAGGCCAGCCAGCTCGCGCGGGCGCACCTGGCGCAGGGCGACGCGGGCGGTGATGCGCTCCACATCGCTCATCTGGCGCAGGGCCTCGCGCAGAGACTCATGGCCCTGCTCCATCATGGGCGGTGCCAGCAGGCAGGCGATCGCATCATGCCGGGCGCGGGCCGTGGCGCGGTCACGCAAAGGTTGCGTGAGCCACTGGCGCAAGGCGCGGCTGCCCATGCCGGTGCGGCAGGTGTCCAGCAGGGACAAGAGCGTGGGGGCATCCTCGCCGCGCAACGTCTGGGTCAACTCCAGATTGCGCAGCGTAGCGGGCGGCAGATCCAGCAGCTCGCTGGTGCGTGGCACATCGAGCGAGGCCACGTGTGACAGCGCCCTGCCCTGCGTGTGCTCGGCAAAGCTCAAGAGCGCGGCAGCGGCGGCGTGCGCCAGGCTCAAGTCCTGCGCGCCGTAGCCTTGCAGCGAGCTGACCTGCAGCTGCTCGCACAACTTGCGCAGACCCAGGCCGGCATCAAACTGCCAGGTGGGGCGGCTGGTCATGGCCACGCTCTTGCCGCCTTGCGTCAACAAGGGTTGCAGCGTGGGCGGAATGCGTTCGCGGTCAAACAGGATTTCAGCGGGCTGCAGGCGCGCCAGCCAGCCGGCCAGATCGCGCTCGGTGCATTCAGTCAGGCCCAGCTTGCCGCTGGACAAGCCCAGCCAGGCCATCGCACAGGGCACGGCGTGCTCGGCATGGCGCCCGCGCTTGTCCATCACCACGGCCAGCAAGAGCGCATCGGCGCGCTCGTTGAGCAGCTCGGTATCGGTCAGCGTGCCAGGGGTGACCACGCGCACCACCTTGCGCTCCACCGGCCCCTTGTTGAGGCCCACCTCGCCCACTTGCTCGGCAATGGCCACCGACTCGCCCAGCCTGATCAGCTTGGCCAGATAAGTTTCCACCGCGTGCACGGGCACACCCGCCATCACCACAGGCTCGCCAGCCGACTGGCCACGCACCGTCAAGGTGATGTCGATCAGGCGGTTGGCCTTGCGCGCGTCGTCAAAGAAAAGCTCGTAGAAATCCCCCATGCGGTAGAACACGAGGGTGTCGGGATGTTCGGCCTTGATGCGCAAGTACTGCTGCATCATCGGCGTGTGCGCGCTGAAGTCCATGACAGGGACAAAAGGTGATTGAGGTGGCTGGCGTCAGTGAAGAGGCGCCAGCATAACGCGTGAGTCGCTGCGTGATCTGGCGCGTACGCCAGGCACGGGAGGCGCCATCCCGACGCCCGCCGTGCTTTCAAGGATCAGAACGGCGCGTCGCCCTTGCCTTCGCGAACCTCGGCCGCCTTGGCCGCAGCGGTGATGCGCGTGCGCTTCGGGGCAGCAGGCTCGGCCGGCGCTGCGGCCTTGGCGGCTTGTGCCGCGTCTTCAGCGGCCTGCAGCGACTGGATCAGGGCTTCGTCTTCCGGGTCGCTTTCCCCCTCGCCTTCGCCCTCTGCGCCTTCGGCCTGCGCGTCGGCATCGGCGATCACGCGGGTGTACGGTGCCAGCGTCTTGACCATCTGGCCATAGATGCGGGGCGTGCCAGCCAGGATCTCGCGCTGGTACAGGAAGTCAGGCTCGCCCGTGAAGTTGCCCACCAGGCCACCGGCCTCGGTGATCATCAGCGAACCCGCTGCCACGTCCCAGGGGCTCAGGCCGGTTTCGAAGAAGGCGTCGTAAAAGCCTGCAGCCACGTAGCACAGGTCCAGCGAGGCAGCACCCGGGCGGCGCACGCCAGCGCACTGCACCATCACCTCTTCGAACATCTTCATGTAGCGCTGGAAGTTGTCACCCTTGCGGAAGGGGAAGCCCGTGCCGATCAGGGATTCGAGCATGCGCGTGCGCTTGGACACGCGGATGCGGCGGTCGTTCATGTAGGCGCCCTTGCCCTTGGACGCGTAGAACAGGTCGTTGCGGCAGGGGTCATACACCACGGCCTGCTGCACCTGACCACGGAAGGCCAGCGCGATGGAGACCGCGTACACGGGGAAGCCGTGGATGAAGTTGGTGGTGCCGTCGAGCGGATCGATGATCCAGACGTAGTCGCTGTGCTTGGCGCCATGTTCGCGCCCCGATTCTTCAGCCAGGATACCGTGGCCTGGGTAGGCCTCGAGGATCGTGGAAATGATCGCGTCTTCTGCTGCCTTGTCCACCTCGGTCACGAAGTCGTTGTGCGACTTGGCGATCACTGTCAGTCGCTCGATGTCGAGCGAGGCCCGGTTGATGATCGCCCCGGCTGCGCGGGCAGCTTTGATGGCGATGTTGAGCATGGGATGCAGGGCTTGAGACATGGATAGACCTTGGAAACCAGAAAAACCACCGCGACAAACGGGCAATACGGGATGTCCGGCGTGACACGCACAGGCGGCCTTCATCAAGCAACGAAGGGCGGCAACAGCGCGAAACGGGAACAACACCAGCCAGACAGCGTCGAGGCAGGGAGATGGGGGCGCAGCGGTGATCAAAGAACGAGCGAGAATCGAAGATTGTATAGAAGCCCGTTGGTTTTTGCACCCCCTTTTTCAGCGATTTCGATGAGAATCAAGGGCTTATCGCATGTTTGTGCGATATCTCCTGAAGATTTCCCACGCCATGCAAGCCTCATCCCCTCACGCCCCGCTCGGACATTCGGGCCAGCGCGACCCCACCCGCTTCATCCTGATCGGCACCAGCCACCCTGGTAATGTGGGCGCGACCGCCCGGGCCATGAAGGTCATGGGTTTTTCCGATCTGGTGCTGGTGCGCCCCCGTTTTGCCGATGTGCTGATCCAGGAGGAAGCCGTGGCCATGGCCAGCGGTGCAGCCGACATCCTGGTGCGCGCCCGTGTGGTGGACAGCCTGGCCGAAGCGTTGGAGGGCATCAGCTACGCCATCGGCACGGCCATGACGCCACGCGACTTCGGTCCGCCCACCATCACCCCGCGTGAAGGCCTGACCAAACTGGCCGCGGCCACACCCATGCACCGCGTCGGCTTCGTGTTCGGCAGCGAGCGCTACGGTATGGCCAATGAGGACGTGTACCGCTGCAACGCGGTGATCAGCATCCCCACCAACCCGGATTACGGCTCGCTCAACCTGTCGCAGGCCGTGCAGGTGCTGGCCTACGAATGGCGCCAGGCCCTGGGCAGCTTTGCCGTTGAAGCCCGAACGCCGGATGTGGCGCTGGCCAGCGGCGACGCGGTGCAAGGCGCGCTCGCCCACTGGGAGCAAGCCCTGATCAAGCTCGGCTTCCTGGACCCGGCCGCGCCCAAGAAGCTCATGCCCCGCCTCAACCAGTTGATCAACCGGGCCGAGTTGCGCCAGGAAGAGATCCACATCCTGCGGGGCATTGCCAAGGCCATCATCGACAAGTCCTGATCCGCACGGCGCTGCATTACCACGTTGTGCCTGCCACTGCCGGCCAGTCTGGTTTTTGAACGGCCCGGTAAACTCGGCCTCCTGCATCTGAAAACCGCATAAGCACATTCATGTTCTTCGCCCGACTGCGAGAAGACATCGCCTGCATCCTGGAACGCGACCCTGCGGCCCGCACCGCCTGGGAAGTGCTGACCTGCTACCCGGGTCTGCACGCCCTGGCCATGCACCGCGTCGCGCACTGGTGCTGGACGCACGGCCTCAAGTGGCTCGGCCGCTGGGTCTCGCACTGGGGGCGCTTCTTCACGGGCATCGAGATCCACCCCGGCGCCAAGGTGGGCCGGCGCGTGTTCATCGACCACGGCATGGGCGTGGTCGTGGGCGAGACCGCCGAGATCGGCGATGAGTGCACCATCTATCAAGGCGTGACGCTGGGCGGCACGTCCTTGAGCAAGGGCGCCAAGCGCCACCCCACCTTGGGCCGAGGCGTCATCATCGGTGCCAATGCCCAGGTGCTGGGCGGCTTCACGGTGGGGGATGGCGCACGCGTGGGGTCGAACGCGGTGGTGACCAAGCCTGTGCCGGCGAGCGCGACGGCGGTGGGCAACCCGGCCCGCATCATCGTAGCCAAGGCCACCGTGCTGGATGAAAAACAGGCTGAGCGCGAGGCCCTGGCTGCCCGCATGGGTTTTTCTGCCTACGGCGTGACCGAGGGTGATGACCCGCTGTCTCAAGCGCTGCGCGGCCTGATCGACCATGCCTCGGGCCATGAACACCAGATCACGCTGCTGTGGGAGGCCATCGGCAAGCTGGCCAAGGAGGCCCGTACCGAAGACGCGCGCACCTGCCTGCCCACGGACGCCCAGACCACCGAGCACTTCGATGCCGAAGGGCTCAACCGCCTTGTTTGAGTTCGCATTGAATGCGACACAGTTGTAAGCCGGCGCGCCATTTCTGGCTACCTGGTAGCTTGCGGTAGCACCGGTTACAGCGGCGAAATAGGGTAACCGAGCCCCGAGCCACACACTCCTGCCAAACAAATTAAAGCAGGAGTGGACACATGCGGATTCAATCCGTCGACATCGCTCGTGGGCTGTGCATCATCCTGGTTGTATGGGGACACAACGCCCAATTCACCGACACGGTGATCAACCATGCGCTGTGGACGATCCGCATGCCCATGATGTTCTTCGTGGCGGGCTCGTTCATCAAGCATCAGCAAGCTTTTCGACAACTGATGCGGGAGAAGGCCGATGCCTTGCTGAAGCCGTTCGTGGTGATGGCACTGTTGCAAGCGCCGGCCCGCATGCTCATTGGTGAAACAGACCTCACTTCCTTGGCCATCGGCCTCATGGCTGGAGGTGGCCACTACCTGCCGTGGGTCTACTACCTCTGGTACCTGCCCCACCTCTGGCTGGTGTTCATGGGCGGGCACATGCTGCTCCAAGCAGGCCGATTCGACAAGTGGCCGCCCGCGTTCCAAACCTTGAGCATCGCTCTAGCCTTGTGCGGGGGCATCTGGACCAGCAATCTGTTCCCGAGCGCGCCGTACAAGCTCGGCGACCTAAGCAAGAACCTGGCGTTCTTCATGCTGGGGTTCCTGTGTCGATCAACATGGACATCGCCCCCTGCGTCCTGGCCACCAAGAGCGGCAGCCCTGTCCACCTTGCTCGCATCCCAGTATTTGCTGCAGTCAGGCGCGGTAGACGTGTCTTCAGCGGAGTACGTCATCGCCCTCATGCTCAGTGCACTGGCTGGCATCGCGCTACTGACCGCCATCGCCAAATGGCTGGCAAGCATGCCATTGGTGAGCGCAATCCTGAGCCGGTGCGGCCGAGAGAGTCTGTTCATCCTGCTGTTTCACTGGCCCCTGCAAAACCTGGGTCGACACGCCTGGCCATGGGTACTGCCAAACAACATGCCCTGGCTCACCGCCCTCTTGAGCTGGCTGAGCAGCATCTGCCTGAGCCTCATGCTCGCACGGCTGATGCGCAGCGATTACCGGACTGCAGCCTTGTGGCTTCCCATGCAGACGGTTCGCAAGATCCGCAGCCAGGCCTCGCGAACACCGGCGCAACGCCCTGCCAGACCTGCGCGAACAGAAGCCGCAACGATCGATTTCGCAGAAACCCTGCCAGAAATCAACGCTCGCGCCATGAGATGAGGCTGCAAGGTACAGATTCGCGTCACAAAGCAGCTCCCTGATTCGTCATGAAGACATGACCATCATCTATCGGAGCTTTTCATGAATGGGCTGAAGCGCATCCTCGCACTTGGGCTGGCAGGCAATGGGCTGACCATGCTGCTGTCACCCGGTTACTGGTACGAGCACGTCCCGGGCGTCTCACTGACAGGGCCGCTGAACACGCATTTCGTGCGAGACATTGGCTGCGCCTACATGGCGGCATCCGCAGCCCTGGCCTGGGGGTTGCTCGACGCCCGGCTGGCCCGGCCCATGACCGCGCTGGCAGCCTTGTTCCTGGTCCTGCATGCGGCCGTGCACCTGTACGAGCTCAGCATGGGCATCTGCGGCTGGAGCAGTTGGTTGCGTGCGTTTCCCGGCGTGACGCTGCCGGCCCTGCTGACACTAATGACCATCGGTGTCGAACGCACCCGGAGGGCCTGATCATGTGGGGACCCAAGGCCATCATCAAGACCAGGCTGGAGGCTTTTGCCAGGCAGTTCAGCTACGACATGGGTTATGCCCATCAAATTCTCGATACCGGCATGAAGCCGTTTCGCGCGTTCTCAGGGCTGTTCACATTGGCCGCCTACCGGGACCGCCAACTGCCCCTGGCGCCCTGGTTCGCGGCCAAATGGGTGGCGACCCAAAGCGAGGGCTGCGGCCCCTGCCAGCAACTCACGCTCAACATGGCACAGCAGGAAGGCATGCCCGCATCGCTGATCAAGGCGATCAAGCTGGGTGACGAACAAGGCATGGGGCCCGATGCCGCCCTGGCTTACCGATGGGCTCGCGCCGTGATCAGCCCGCAAACAGCCCATGAAAGCGCCCACGAAGAATCCCATGAGGCCGAGCAACTGCGCCAGCAGATCAAGGACAAATGGGGAGCGCGCGGCTTGATCTCACTGACGCTGGCCATGGCGGGCGCCCGCAGCTTCCCCATGATCAAGCGGGCGCTGGGCCACGACACCGTCTGCCAATTGCTGGATGATGCCAAGCCATGAGCCCCATGGACGCCACCGCCGAGTTCGAGCAACACCGCCGCTTTCTGCGTGGCCTGGCCTACCGGATGCTGGCCTCGGTGGCCGAGGCGGAAGACGCCGTGCAGGACTGCTGGTTGAGGTGGCGCGACGTGGCACACGACGACATTGCCTCACCACGCGCCTTTCTGGCCCAGACCGTGACCCGGCTCTGCCTGGACAGGCTGACTTCAGCCCAGATGCGACGAGAGCAGTACGTGGGCGTGTGGCTGCCCGAGCCCTGGATCGACGACCCGGACACGGCCCAGGCCGGTGCAGACGAGGCCCTGGCCATGGCGCAGAACCTGGAGATCGCCTTTTTGCTGGTGCTGCAGCGCCTGACGCCCGCGGAACGCGCGGTGTTCCTGCTCAACGAGGTGTTCGATTGGGACTTTGACGCCATCGCGCAGGTGCTGGACAAAAGCCCGGCGGCCTGCCGGCAATTGGCCAGCCGGGCCAAGCGCCAACTGGCTCAGGCGTCTGCCTCGGCAGTGGGCCAGGCAGATACGCCGATCAGGCAACGTCGCCTCAGCCCCACCAGGGATGCCGCGCAGGCCACCCGCATCGCCAGTGCGTTTGCCCGCGCCTTGCAACTGGGCGATGTGCAGGCCTTGGCCGACACGCTGGCGCAGGACGTCGTGTTCATGGCCGACGGCGGGGGCAAGGTCAACTCGGTGCCTTACCCGTTGCAAGGCGCGGACAAGGTGGCCAAGGTGCTCACGGGCTTTGCGCGCCTGTGGCAGCAGGCTGTGGGCCTGGTGCAACCCGCCTGGATCAACGCGATGCCCGGCGCGGTCTTCCACGGCCCCGATGGCCAGGTCATCCAGACACTGACACTGGACATTTCCGAGGAGGGTCTGGTGTCAGGCGTCTACGTGATGCGCAACCCGGACAAGCTGCAGCATGTCCTGGCGGCCGTTATCACGGCGCGTGGTGATCAAGCCGCCTGATCAGGCAGTCAGATAACCGCCATCCACATTCAGGCAAGCGCCCGTGGTGTAGCTGGCCGCATCCGAGGCCAGGTACAGCGCGGCACCGGCCATTTCCTTGGGGTCGGCGACACGGTTGAGCGGCGTGTGCGCCATCACCACCTTGAGGATGGCGTCGTTCGTGGTCAGGGCCGAGGCGAACTTGGTGTCCGTGGCGCCCGGCAAGATGGCGTTCACGCGCACCTTCATGGCGGCGCACTCCTTGGCAAAGGCGTGCGTCATCGAGATCACGGCAGCCTTGGTGATCGAGTAGATGCCCTGCGCCATGCCGGGGATCACGCCATTGACCGAGGCGATGTTGATGATCGAGCCACCGCCGTTCTTCGCCATCAGCTTCGAGCCCTGGGCACACATGAAGAAGTAGCCGCGGATGTTCACGTCCACCGTCTTCTGGAAGGCGCCCAGATCCGTGTCGCTGATGTGCCCGAAATACGGGTTGGTGGCAGCGTTGTTGACCAGGATGTCCAGCCGGCCGAACTGCTGCTCGATGGCGGCGAACGTGGCGTCGATCTGATCCATCTCGCCCACATGGCAAGGGATCACGGAAGCCTTGCCGCCCGCATCACGGATGGACTGCGCCACGGCTTCACAAGGCTCGGCCTTGCGGCTGGAGACGATGACGTGCGCGCCATGCGCGGCCAGCAAACGGGCAATGGCCTCGCCGATGCCGCGGCTGGCGCCGGTGACGAGTGCGACCTTGCCGCTGAGATCAAAGGTATTGGGGATGCTCATGTTCTGACTTCACAAAGACGCGTCACAGAGAAGATTGGGCGATGATGCGTTCGCAGCGCTGGCCGAGGTAGTTGGCAAACGGGCCGAAGGTGGCGAACACGGGGTTGCGCGCGTTGCCTTCCTTGAAGCGCTTGTAGATCTGCTGAACGATGCCGGCCAGGCGGAACAGGCCGTACACCTCGTAGAAATCGAAGTTGGCCACGCTCCAGCCTGTGCGCTGGGCGTAGTAGTCGATGACCTCCTGGCGCGTCAGCATGCCGGGTGCGTTGGTGGGCTGGCGGCGTGAGCCCAGCATGAAGGCGTCGTCATCGGCCTGCACCCAGTAGGCCAGCGAGCTGCCCAGGTCCATCAGCGGGTCGCCCATCGTGGCCATTTCCCAGTCCAGCACGCCGATCACCTTCATCGGGTCGGCGATGTCCAGCACCACGTTGTCGAAACGGAAGTCGTTGTGGATCAGGCAGATGGCCACTTCCTGCTTGGGCTGCTTGTCGGCCAGCCACTGCATCACCGATTCGAAGTCGGACACGTCTTCGGTGCGCGCGGCACGGAAGCGCTTGCTCCAACCTTCGATCTGGCGGGCCACATAACCTTCGCCCTTGCCCAGGGTATCGAGGCCGGCGGCCTTGGCGTCCAGCATGTGCAGGTCGATCAGCTTGTCCAGCACGTTGAGGCACAGCTGGCGGGTCTTGGGCGCGTCCAGGCCCAACTCCTCAGGCAGGTTCTGGCGCGGGATCACGCCAACCAGCCGCTCCATCACATAGAACGGCGCGCCAATCACCTCCACGTCTTCGCAGATGGCGTACACATTGGGCACGGCCGGGTACACGGGCTTGAGCATCTGCATGATGCGGGCCTCGCGCACCACGTCGTGGGCCGATTTGGCGATGTGGCCAAACGGGGGGCGGCGCAGGATGAGGTCGCGGTTGTCGTAGCTCAGCAGGTAGGTCAGGTTGGAAGCGCCCCCCGGGAACTGCTTGAGTTGCGGCTCGCCTTGCAGCTCCATGCCGGCTGCGCGCAGGTAGGCGCTCACGCGCGCCAGGTCCACTTCCTCACCGGCGCGCACCTTGCCTGCGGCGTCGATCAACTTCTCGCTCATCTTGCTTGTCTCCTATTTGGTCTTTTCAACGAGGCTGGTGGTTCACGCCTCGCCGCGAGCCGCACGCTGGCGCGCCAGCTCGAACTTGGCCACCACCTTGCGGTGCACTTCATCGGGGCCGTCGGCCAGGCGCACCGTGCGCACATAGGCGGCCAGGGTGCTCAAAGGCGTGTCCAGCGTGACGCCCTGCGCGCCGTGCATCTGGATGGCCGCGTCCAGCACCACCTGCGCCATATTAGGCGCAACCACCTTGATCTGCGAGATCTCGCTCATCGCGGCCTTTACCCCCACGGTGTCCATCATCCAGGCGGCCTTGAGAGTCAGCAGGCGGGCCTGCTCGATGGCCATGCGCGCGTTGGCGATCACGTCCACATTGCCGCCAAGCTGGTTGAGCGTCTTGCCGAAGGCCACGCGCTTGTCACCACGTTCGCACATCAGCGCCAACGCGCGCTCGGCGCCACCGATGGCGCGCATGCAGTGGTGAATCCGCCCCGGGCCGAGGCGCCCCTGCGCAATCTCGAAGCCGCGGCCCAGGCCGGCAATGATGTTTTCCTTGGGCACCCGCACCTGGTCGAAGGTGACTTCGCCGTGGCCAAAAGGCTCGTCGTACACACCAAAGGCCGGCAGCATGCGCTCGATCTTCACGCCGGGGGTGTCCAGCGGCACCAGGATCATCGAGTGGCGCTTGTGGCGCTCGGCCGTCGGGTCTGTCAGGCCCATGAAGATCAGGATCTTGCAGTTGGGGTGGCCGATGCCGGAGCTGAACCACTTGCGGCCATTGACAACCACCTCGTCGCCATCGGGCACCGCAGTGGCCTCCATATTGGTCGCATCCGACGAGGCCACATCGGGCTCGGTCATGCAGAAGGCCGAGCGGATCTCGCCGGCCAGCAAGGGCTTCAACCAGCGGTCCTGCTGCGCGGGCGAGCCGTACATGTGCAGCACTTCCATGTTGCCGGTGTCAGGTGCGTTGCAGTTGAATACTTCGGCGGCCATGGTGTTGTAGCCCATCAGTTCAGCCAGGGCCGCGTACTCGACGACCTTCAGGCCGGCGCCATGGTGAGGGTCAGGCAGAAACAGGTTCCACAAGCCGGCCGCCTTGGCCTTGGCCTTGAGGTCTTCCATCAGGGCGGGCTGGCGCCACTGCCGCCAGTCGGGCGAGCCGCTCATCTGCGCGTGGTACGCCTCTTCAGCGGGGATCACGTGGTCGCGCATGAAAGCCTTGACGCGTTCGATGTATTCCTTCGCACGGGGTGAGTATCCGAAGTCCATGGGCTGCTCTCTTTCTGGCGGATGTGTGTGTCGCGTGTTTGCCGATGCGCGCCAGTGTAGAAACCCACCAAGGATGAATCAAATGAATTATGTGAATTCAGATACATTCACATGATGAATTTGAGCAAGATCGACCTGAATCTGTTCCTGGTGTTTGATGTCATCGTGCAGACCGGCTCGCTCACCGCCGCCGCGCGTGAACTGCACCTGAGCCAACCGGCGGTCAGCCATGCCCTCGCCCGCCTGCGAGAGGCTTTGGGCGACCCGCTGTTCACGCGGCAAGGCCGGCGCATGCTACCCACGCCTTACGCACGTGCCTTGACCGCATCGGTGCGGCAGGCCTTGAACACCTTGCAAACGGGCATCAAAGGCCCACAGCAAGGTTTCGAGCCCACCCGATCAGACCGCGTGTTCACCATCGGCATGCGCGACATCCTGGAATCCCTCACCCTGCCCGGCCTGATGGCGCACATTCGCCAGCACGCGCCGGGCATCAGCGTCAACAGCATCCAGGTGGAACGCCACGACATCGCCGACGCGCTGCGGCAAGGCCGTGTGGATGCGGCGGTCGACATCGCCTTGCCCGTGTCAGCAGAGGTCAGCCACACCCGGCTGGTGCTGGACAAACTGGTGGTGGTGGCCCGGGCGGATCACCCGGTCATCGGCAAAGGCCCCTTGCGCCTGGACACCTACCTGGACGCCTCGCACGTGCTCGTATCCGCACGCCGTCAAGGCCTGGGGCTGGAAGATTACGAGTTGAGCCGCCAGGGCCTGAGGCGGCAGATCGGCCTGCGTTGCCGCCATTACTTCGCCGGCTGCCGTGTGGTCAGCCAGACGGACATGCTGCTGACCATGCCCGAGCAATACGCCCGGGTGGCCAACCAGCATTTTGACAACGCGCTGCACAGCTTCCCGCTGTCAGCGGCACAGCTCGACGCCCACCTGTACTGGAACGCCGCGCTGGATGACGACCCGACCAACCGGTGGTTCCGTCAGCGGGTCATCGAGGCGGTCAAGCAGGAACTGGCCGCCGTGCGGACTTCGGCCTGAAGGCGTCGCACACCGCGGCATGGGTCTCGATGTAGGGCCCGCCGATCAGGTCGATGCAATACGGCACGGCCGCAAAGATGCCCGGCACGATGGATTGGCCTTCGGCATTGCGCAGGCCTTCGAGCGTCTCGGCAATGGACTTGGGCTGACCAGGCAGGTTCAGGATCAGGGCCTGCTTGCGGATCACTGCGGTCTGACGAGACAGGATGGCCGTGGGCACGAAGCGCAGGCTGATCTGGCGCATCTGCTCGCCAAAACCCGGCATTTCCTTGTCGGCCACGTCCAGCGTGGCTTCGGGCGTCACGTCCCGCGGCGCAGGCCCGGTGCCGCCGGTGGTCAGCACCAGGTGGCAGCCTTCCACATCCACCAGTTCGCGCAGCGTTTGCGCGATCAGTTCGCGCTCATCGGCAATCAGGCGCGGCACCCAGGTCACCGGGTTGCGCACCGCCCTGCCCAGCCAGTCCTGCAAGGCGGGCAGGCCCTTGTCTTCATAGACACCGGTGCTGGCGCGGTCGCTGATGGACACCACGCCAATGCGAACAGCTTCAAACGCGTGACTCGTCTCGGCCATGTTCAATCTTCCAGATCGGCGTCGTCATCGACGTGGGTGCGCGTGACAGGCACGGCCGCCTGGCTTTCCATCGTCTGCTTGATGTACTGGAACAACTCGCGGTAGGCGCGGCCGCTGCGCTTCTCGGGCACCAGGGCGGCATCCTTGCGCGCGTTGCGGATCAGCGTGCGCAGCTGCTGAAGGTCCGTGCCGGGATAGGTGTCGGCCCAACGCGTCACGGCTTCCTTGTCGTCCTCGGCCAACAGTTCGGCACGCCAGCGCTCGGCCTGGTGCAAAGCCAGGGCGTTGCGGGCATGGCCCAGCTGGAAGGCGGCCACGGCCTCGCGCAGGGGGGCGGCATCCACCTCGCGCATCACCTTGCCGATAAATTGCAGCTGGCGCCGTTTGCCTTCAAAAGACTTGGTCTTCTTCCAGGCGTCCAGCGCGTCGCGCAGGCGCTCGGGCATGTCGAGGTCTTTCAGGCGGCTGTCAGGCAACTCCAGCAACTGCTTGCCCAGATCCTGCAGATCCGCGCTTTCGCGCTTGAGCATGCTCTTACTGGGCTTGGTGTAGCCGTAGGCAGCGCCGTGTGGCGCGTCGTCTTCAGGGTCAAACCCCGAGTCTTGATCAATATGGTTCGGATTCATGTCCTCGCTATGATACGGGGGCACTCTCAAAGCAACCAGAACATGGCCGCCCAAAAATCAAAGATCGCTCCAAAGTCCACGTCTCAAAGCGCGGGCAAATCACATGCTGAAACCAATTCCGGCTTTGCCTACAGCCGAGAGCAGTTCCAGCAGCTGATCGAAGACACCCTGGCCATCGCCAAGAAACTGGGCGCCACCGATGCAGCCGCCGAGGTGTCCGAAGGCGCTGGCCTGTCGGTCTCCGTGCGCAAGGGCAAGCTGGAAAACGTCGAGCGCAACCGCGACAAGAGCATCGGCGTGTCCGTGTATGTGGGCCAGCGCCGCGGCAACGCCAGCACCTCTGACTTTTCGCCCCAGGCGCTGGAGCAGACGGTGCGCGCCGCTTACGACATCGCCCGCTACACCGCTGAAGACCCCGCTGCCGGCCTGCCGGACGTGGAAGACCTCGCGCTGGGCCGTGCCGCCAAGAAGGATCTGGATCTGTTCCACCCCTGGGCGATTGATGCCGAGGCCGCCGCCGAACTGGCGCGCCGCTGCGAGGACGCCGCCATGGTGGTGGACCCACGCATCACCAATTCCGAAGGCGGCGGCGTGTCGGCACAACAATCGCATTTCTGGGCCGGCAACAGCCGTGGCTTCCGTGGCGGTTACGCCAGTTCGCGCCACTCACTGTCGGTGTCGCCCATCGCGGGCCGTGGCAACGACATGCAGCGCGACTTCTGGTACACGTCCGAGCGCGACGCCCGCGACATGGCCCGCCCCGAAGCCGTGGGCCGCTACGCCGCCGAGCGCGCACTCGCGCGATTGAAATCCCGCAAGATCGCCACCTGCGAAGTGCCCGTGCTGTTCGAAAACACCTTGGCCGCCGGCCTGCTGGGCGCCTATGTGCAAGCGACCAGCGGTGGCAGCCTGTACCGCAAGGCCACCTTCCTGCTCGACAGCCTGGGCAAGCCCGTCTTCCCCAAGCACATCAGCATCACGGAAGACCCACACATCCTCAAGGCCAAAGGCAGCGCACCGTTCGACGACGAAGGCGTGCTCACGCGCAAGCGCCAGGTGGTGAAGAACGGTGTGGTGCAAGGCTACTTCCTGTCGAGCTACTCGGCCCGCAAGCTGGGCATGCGCACGACCGGCCATGCTGGTGGCTCGCAGAACCTCGTGCTGCACAGCCGCCTCACCGACCCGAAGGACAACCTCAAGGCCATGCTCAAGAAACTGGGCACCGGCCTGTTCGTGACCGAGCTGATGGGCCAGGGCGTGAACTACGTGACCGGCGATTACTCGCGCGGCGCAGCCGGCTACTGGGTCGAGAACGGGGTCATCCAGTACCCGGTGCACGAGATCACCATCGCAGGCCACCTGGGCGAGATGTTCAAGCAGATCGTGGCCGTGGGCGCCGATGCCTACACCTACGGCAGCAAGACCATCGGCTCGGTGCTGATCGAGAAAATGAAGATCGCCGGGCACTGAGCTTTCAGCCGGGCTTGACACGTTGGGGTCACGTTGGTGCGACGCCACGCCTGCCTCACGTTTCGCCCCCGTTCATCCCCCTAAGACGGCCGCAACCGGGTAAGCCCTGCGTTGGCGGCCGTTTTCCTACGCGCTCGCACTCCTAGAATCCAGCCGTTCACCCCCAGCAGACGCTCAGGAGCCCCTACATGCAACGTCGTTCCTTCATCAACCACGCAGGTCTGGCAGGCGTGCTGGCTGCCGGCGCAGCCCCCGCCATCGTCCACGCGCAAACCACCATCCGCTGGCGCCTGGCCTCCAGCTTCCCCAAGTCGTTGGACACCATCTTTGGCGCCGCTGATGTCTTCGCCAAGAAGATGAGCGAGATGTCGGGCGGCAAGTTCCAGATCTCCGTGCATGCAGGTGGCGAATTGATGCCCCCGTTCGGCGTGGTCGATGGCGTGCAGAACGGCACGGTCGAGATGGCCCACACCGCGCCCTATTACTTCGTGGGCAAGGACGAGACCTTCGCGATCGGCTGCGCCATCCCCTTCGGCCTGAACTCGCGCCAGATGACCGCCTGGATGTACGAAGGCAACGGCCTCAAGCTGATGCGCGAGTTCTACGCCAAGTACAACATCATCAGCTTCCCGGGCGGCAACACCGGTGCCCAGATGGGTGGCTGGTTCCGCAAACCCATCAAGTCTGTCGAAGACATGAAGGGCCTGAAGATGCGCATCGGGGGCTTTGCCGGCAAGGTCATCGCGCGCCTGGGTGCCGTGCCCCAGAACATCCCTGGCGGCGAGATCTACCAGGCCCTGGAAAAAGGCACGATCGATGCGGCCGAGTGGGTTGGCCCGTATGACGACCAGAAGCTGGGCTTCCACAAAGTGGCGCCCTACTACCACTTCCCAGGCTGGTGGGAAGGTGGCCCGCAGCTGGACTTCTTCATCAACCAGAAGGCCTATGACGGCCTGAGCGCCGAATACAAGGCCATGATCGAAGCGGCTTCTTCGCAGGCGCATATCGAGATGCAGGCGCGCTACGACGCCCGCAACCCCTTGGCGCTCAAGCAACTGGTGGCCGCCAAGACCCAGCTGGTGCAATTCCCCAAGACGGTCATGGACGCCTCGTTCAAGGCCTCGATGGACATTTACAGCGAGCTGAGCGAGAAGAACCCCAACTGGCGCAAGGTCTATGCCGATTACGCCAAGTTCCGGGGCGACCAGAACCTGTGGTTCCGCTTCACCGAAGCCACGTTTGACCGCTACATGCAGGCCGCCAAGCTGTGACCCGCGGGTAATCCATCACCAAAAAAGGGCCTGCGGGCCCTTTTTCTATGGCGCTTGTCCTTGGACAATGTCCACAGGCACGGTACATGCTCAAGTAGGGCATGCAACCGGTCGATTTACCCGGGGCAGCCTATCCCCGTGTCAGGACAGCCTCCATGAGTTTTGCCCCCCTCTCCGCGCGCCACGGCGCCGGCCACCACCGTCGGCAGCACGGCATCCTGCCTCTGCGTGCCCTGCACGCGCACCATGACTGGGGCGAACACGCGCTGCAGCGCACCTGGCGCACCGTCAGCGTGATCTGCCTGGTCCTGAGCCTGGGCAACGCCTTCGTTGCACGCTTGCCTGCCATCTTGTTGCTGCTGGCCAGCATCTGGGCCCACTTCAAAGGCAACCCGACACAAGGTGCGCGGCTGGCCGCTCACCCGCTCATTGGCGCCCCGTGGCGCTGGTGGATGCACCGGGGCCGCCACCACCTGCCCGCCCAGGCACCGGACACCACGCCCCAGATATGAAAAGGCCTCCCGCGTGGAGGCCTTTTCATTGGTGACGACGACGCCGTCGAGGCGCGCTGACAGCAGGAGTTGGCACGACTTGATCAGTGCGTGCCAGCCGCCTCCACCGCATCCTTGACGGCCTTGGTCGGATCCTCTTCGGCGGGCTCATCGGGTGCGGGCATGGAGGGCGCCGCTTCAGGCGTTGCCGCCCCGTCCGCAGCGCTGGCTGCAGAGGCGGCGTCATCCGGTGCAGCCATGTCCTCGATCTTCATCTCGATCTTGACGTCGTCCACGTTGACGTTCTGCTCCTTGTCGAGCCAGTAGGTAACCGAGCCCGGCCAGAAGATCACCACGGCCACCAGCGCCAGTTGCATCAGCACCCAGGGAATGGCGCCCAGGTAGATGTCCTTGGACAGGATGGGCCGCTCGATGGCGCCGTTCTTGTAGATCTGGTCGGCGATGCCACGCAGGTAGAACAGCGCAAAACCGAAGGGCGGGTGCATGAAACTGGTCTGCATGTTCACGCACAGCAGCACGCCGAACCAGACCAGGTTGATGCCCAGCTTGTCAGCCACAGGTGCCAGCAACGGCACGATGATGAAGGCGATCTCGAAGAAATCCAGGAAAAAGGCCAGGAAGAACACGAAGAGGTTCACCACGATCAGGAAGCCCACCGCGCCGCCTGGCAGGCTGGTGAGCATGTGCTCGATCCACTTGCTGCCGTCCACGCCCTGGAACACCAGCGAGAACACACTGGAGCCCAGCAGGATGAAGATCACCATGGCAGTGACGCGCATGGTCGAGTCCATGGCCTGCCAGATCAGCTTGGGGGTCAGGCGCTTGTGCAGGGCGGCCAGCACCATGCCGCCCACGGCACCCAGTGCCCCTGCCTCGGTGGGCGTGGCCAGCCCCATGAACAGCGTGCCCAGCACCAGGAAGATCAGCACGACCGAAGGCAGCATGCCCCACATCACGCGCTTGACCAGGGCCCAGCCTCGCTCGGTGCGAGCCTCTTCAGGCAAGGGCGGCACCCATTGCGGCTTCAGGATCGCCACACCCAGGGTGTAGAGCAGGAAGATGCCGGTCTGCAAGATGGACGGGCCGATGGCGCCGCGGTACATGTCGCCCACGGAGCGGCCCAACTGGTCTGCCAGGATCACCAGCACCAGGGAAGGCGGAATGAGCTGCGTGATGGTGCCGGAAGCGGCGATCACACCCGTGGCATAGCGCATGTTGTAGCCGTTGCGCATCATCACGGGCAAGGAGATGACGCCCATGGCGATCACGCTGGCGGCCACCGTGCCGGTGATGGCACCCAGGATGGCGCCCACGATGATCACGGCAAAGCCCAGCCCCCCCGGCTTGCTGCCGAACAACTGGCCCGTGCCTTCCAGCAGGTCTTCCGCCAGGCCACAGCGCTCCAGGATGGCGCCCATGAAGGTGAAGAAGGGGATCGACAGCAGCAGCTCGTTGGACACGATGCCAAACAAGCGCAACGGCAGGTTGGACATGAAGGCTTCAGGGAAGAAGCCTTGCGACACCGCGTAGTAGCCAAAGCCCAGCCCCAGGCCACCCAGGGTGAAAGCCACCGGAAAGCCAACCAGCATGGCCAGCACCAGCGAGCCGAACATGATCGGCGCCAGATGTTGCATCTCGATCATTGCAGCGGCCTCTCGTAGTGCAGATCGAGGTTGGACGTACCGCGCAAGAATCCGATGCGTTTGAACAGTTCCGCCAGCCCTTGCAGGCCGACCAGCCCGAAGCCCAGCGGGATCGCCAGCTTGATCGGCCAGCGGATCAGGCCGCCGGCACTGGGCGAGGTTTCGTGCTCGGCATAGGCCTCCAGCACGAACGGCCAAGCCATGTGCACAACGATGGCGCACATGGGCAACAGCACCAACGCAATGCCCAGCAGGTCGATCCAGGCCTTGGTGCGTGGTTTGAGCCCGCCGTAGACCACATCCACACGCACGTGCTCGTTGAGACGAAGCAGCATGGGTGCCCCGGCAAACACCGCCATGCCAAAGAGGTACCACTGCACCTCCAGCCAGGCGTTGGAGCCGATGCTGAAGGCATAGCGCAGCGAGGCGTTGCCCGCACTGATCAGGCAGGCGGCCAGCAAGGCCCAGGATGCGAACACGCCGCACCAGCGCGACACCGCATCCATCAAGCGGATGTAGCTTTGCATCGAAGCGCCCTTATTCGCCGAGGGCCACGGCCTGCATGTACAGCCTGGTCGAACGCGCACCACTGCGGCAGAACATCAGCAGCGGGCGTGGCAGGCTCTTGAGCAAGGCCGCGCACTGGGCGATCTCTTCAGGCGACTGGTAGCCGCCCTGCACCGGCAAGTGGGCATAAGCCAGGCCTGCGGCCTTGGCCGCAGCCTCGATGGCGGCGCTGGTGGGCTGATCGGGGCCACCTTCCATGTCGGGGCGGTTGTTGATCACGGCCTTGAACCCTGCTTCAGCGGCAGAAGCCATGGCTTCGGGCGTCAGTTGGGGGGCAGCGTAAACATCTTCAGCAATGGGCTGCAGCGACACGGAATTGCTCATGGTGGACCCTGTTTGATGGATGGGGAAGTATCACGCAAACAACGTGATGAACCGAGATCAACCGGCCAGCGCGGCCTTCACGGCGGCCGAGACCAGGCCCATGTCCGCCTGACCAGCCAAGCGCTGCTTGACGGCGCCCATGACCTTGCCCATGTCACCAGGGCCGGATGCACCCAGTTCGGCCACGATGGCCTTGACGGCCGCGGTGACCTCATCGGCGCTCAAACGCTTGGGCAGGTAGGCCTCCAGCACCACGATCTCGGACTTTTCCTTGTCAGCCAGGTCCTGGCGGCCACCGGCTTCGTACTGCTGCGCCGCGTCCTTGCGCTGCTTGATCAGCTTGTCGACGATGGCCACGATCAGGGTGTCGTCCAGCTCCACGCGCTCATCGACTTCCTTTTGCTTCATCGCGGCCAGCAGCATGCGGATGGTGCCCAGGCGCTCGGCTTCCTTGGCGCGCATGGCGTTCTTCATGTCTTCGGTGATGCGTTCTTTGAGGCTCATGGTGTCAGCTCGGTCAAAAAGGTGTCAGGAAAAAGCAAAAGCCCGCATGGGCGTCCCCGCGCGGGCTTTGGTGCCGACCCGGCTACAGCGCGATCAGCGCATGGTGCGGGTGAGACAGCAAGAAGCGAATCAGTACAGCTTCTTGGGCAGCTGCATGCTGCGCACGCGCTTGTAGTGGCGCTTGACGGCGGCAGCCTTCTTGCGCTTGCGTTCAGCGGTGGGCTTTTCGTAGAACTCGCGAGCGCGCAGTTCGGTCAGCAGGCCCAGCTTTTCAATGGTGCGCTTGAAGCGGCGCAGGGCCACGTCGAACGGCTCGTTTTCCTTGACACGGATGGTCGTCATTACAGATTCGCTTTCAGATTGAATGCATTCACAGGGCTGCCGCATGGCCACCGGTTGATTGCTTCAAGTTTGCTGCACAAAACCCGCAAGGGGTCTGCTCGTAGCCACCAGGGTCTGGGCCCGCTCCCGTGTTCCACGTCCGGAATTCGCGGACGAAAACGGGTTGACCGGTCTCGGTGTGCACGGCGCTGCTCAAAACGCTCGCTGGCTGAAACCCGAAAGTTTCACCACCGGTGGACTTCTTTGCAAACACGCAACGAAGCCCCACCAACAAAGCCTGAGATTCTACCCCGGTTTTGATCAATATTCCAGTGCGCAAGCCATTTTGGCTGGAAATCTGCCCGAATCGGCGCTAATCCGCCAGGGTCAGACAGGTTTAGGCGCGCTCAAACAGCCCAATCGGGCGATGCCAGCCGCTCGATGCCCTGGCTTTGGGCCAGTTTTTGACGCGTGGCGGCATCCGGCAGCGTCGGGCCTGCGGGATCACCCAGGCTGGCCAGGACCTCGGCCAAAGGCTCCAGCACGAAGGCACGCGCCATCATGCGCGGGTGCGGCAAGACCAGTAAAGGGCCCTGGCAGTGACAGGCACCGTAGTCCAGCAAGTCCAGATCGAGCGTGCGGGGGGCGTTCTGATAAGGGCGCTCCCGGTCGTGGGCCAGTTCCAGCGCCTGCAAGGCACGCAACAGCTCGCGTGGCCCCAGGCAAGACTGCAGCGCCACCACGGCGTTGAGGTAATCCGGGCCGGAGGATTCAACCGGGCGGGTGCGGTACAGCGAGGACACCGCCTCGACTCGGGTACCCGGCAAGCCCTGCAGGCCTGCCACGGCGGCGCGAAGGCGCACCTGCACATCGCCCAGATTGCCCCCCAGGCCGATGAAGACGCGCTGCCTGGGCACCGCCGACAAGGCCGGCACAAGCGACGGCAACGCAGGCTGGCTCGGGCCCATGCTCAATCCGAGTCCCCACCCGTCGGGGCCGAGGCGCCACCACCCTCACCTGCCGGCTTGCGGCGGCGACGGCGGCGTTTCTTGGCAGGGGCGTCACCGGCGCCCGCAGGCTCGTTGTCGCCCGAGGCCACACGGGCCTGGCGCTTGGCCGTGTCCTGCTGACGGGCCACGTCCATGAGGTCGCGGCGTTCGTTGTTGTCAGCCAGGGAGAAGTCTTCCCACCACTTGGCCAGCTCGGGGTCGGCCTCGCCTGCGGCGGCACGCAGACGCAGGAAGTCGAAACCAGCACGGAAGCGCGGCTGCTCGACCAGGGTCAGCGGGCCATTGCCGGAGCGGCGGTCAAAGCGCGGCTGCATGGTCCAGATCTCGCGCATGTCGGCGGCCAGCTTGCCTCGGCCAGAGATGTCGCCGATGCGGGCGTCGAACACGGCGTCCGTGGCCGATTGCAGCGCGGGGAACGGCGGCTCGCCCTGCGCCTGGTTGCGCTTCCAGTGCTCCAGCACGTCGTGCCACAACAGGCAAGCCAGCAGGAAGCTGGGCGCCACGGGCTTGCCTTCAGACACGCGGCGATCCGTGTCGGCCAGGGCCAGTTGCACGAACTGGTCGCGCCCCGGGTGGCGACGCGCCTCGTCGAACACGGCATCCAGGATCGGGAACACGCCGCGATCCAGGCCTTGCTTGCGCAATTGCTCCAGCGATGCGCTGGCGTGGCCGGTCTGCAGCAGCTTGATCATCTCGTCAAACAGGCGCGACTGCGGCACGTTGGCCAGCAACTCGGCCATGTTCTGCAGCGGCTCGCGCGTCTTGGGCTCGATCTCGAAACCCAGCTTGGCCGCGAAACGCACCACACGGATGATGCGCACCGGGTCTTCGCGATAGCGGGTCTCCGGGTCACCGATCATGCGCAAGACGCGCTTCTTGGCGTCCTTGATGCCACCATGGTAGTCCACCACCACGCCGGTGTGCGGGTCGTAGTACATGGCGTTGACGGTGAAGTCGCGGCGGGCGGCATCCTGGTCCTGCGGACCCCAGACGTTATCGCGCAGCACGCGGCCACTGGCATCCACCACGTGGGTCTTGTCGGCCAGCTCCTTGCGGGAGGTCTTTTCATTGCCCGCCACCTGCTCGGCCGCGTCGGCGTCCAGGTAGGCGCGGAAGGTCGAAACCTCGATCACCTCGTGCTCGCGGCCTCGGCCGTACACCACGTGGACGATGCGGAAGCGCCGACCAATGATGAAGGCGCGGCGGAACAGGCCCTTGACCTGCTCGGGCGTGGCGTTGGTGGCCACGTCGAAGTCCTTGGGGCGATGCCCGAGGATCAGGTCACGGACGGCGCCGCCCACGATGTAGGCCTCGTAACCGGCATCCTGCAAGGTCTCCACCACCTTGCGGGCACGGTCGTCCACCAGGGACAGGTCGATGCCGTGCTCGCTGGCGGGTACCTCCACGCGCTTGCCGGTCGGGATACGCGGCGCTTTGGCCGAACGCCCGCCTGCGGTGCTCGTGCGCTTTTTGGCCGGGGTCTTGCCCAGGATCTTGTCTATCAGGCTTTTGATCATGCAAACAGTCGAAGAATGCGCCAGCCACGCTCTTGGGCGACGGCTTCCAGCGCAGGGCTGGGATTGGTGGCCACCGGGTCGTTGGCGCGCTCCAGCAGGGGCAGGTCGTTAGGGGAGTCACTGTAGAAGCTGACGCGATCGAAATCGCCCAGCTGCCGTCCCCGATCGGCCAGCCATTGTTCCACACGTGTGATTTTGCCCTCTCGGAAGGAGGGCACGCCGTCAATGTCACCCGTGACACGCCCCTGGGCATCCCTGGCCAGCCGGACGGCCAGCAACTCGGGCACCTTGAAGGCATCGGCGATGGGGCGGGTGACGAACTCGTTGGTGGCCGTGACGATGGCGATCAGGTCGCCCTGCGCACGATGCTGCTCCACCAGCTCGATGGCTTGCGGCTGCATGGCCGGCAGGATCACGTCATCCATGAAAGCCTGCTGCAGTGCCAGCTGGCCTGCGGGATCGAGCTGCCGCCAGATGCTGGTGGTGAACTGGATGTACTCGCCCAGCACCAGGGTGCCATCGCAATACTGCTGGTAGAAACCGTCGTTGCGCCGACGGTACTCGACCGCATCAGCCAGGCCCTGGCGAATCAGGAACTCGCCGAACTCGTGGTCGGAGTCCAGCGGCAACAAGGTGTGGTCCAGATCAAACAGACAGAGGTTCATGCGGTCTCCAGGGCCAGCATTTGTTTCAACAGGGGCACGGTGACCTCGCGGTGTTCCGCCAGGGCGAAGCGGTCCAGCCGGTCCAGCAGGCCCATCAGGAAGCCCAGATCACGGCTGTAGCGGGTCAGCAGGTAGCTCACCACACCCTCACCCAACGCGATACCTCGGCGTGAGGCTTCGTGCTGCAAGGCGGCGCGCAGGCCGGCTTCGTCCAGCGAGGCCAAGGCAAAAGTCAGGCCCCAGCCCAGGCGGGTGCGCAGGTCATCGCGCACGGGCAGATCCACCGCAGGCACGGCACCGGCGGCCAGGATCAACAAAGGGCCGCTGCCTCGCTCTTCAAGCTGCCCGCTGGCTTGTGCTGCCAGCGAGCTGGCGGATTCGATGAACAGGTTGAAGGCCAGATGCTGGTGGTCCTCACCCAGGCTGTCGCATTCGTCGATCACGGCCAGCGTGGGCATCATCGGATCTTCGGCATCCCACATCTGGCAGGTCTGTGCATTGAGCCAGATGGCGCCAAAGCCCATGGCCAAGGCGCGCTCGACCATCGCGCGCAAGAGATGTGTCTTGCCTGCACCGGCAGCGCCCCAGATGTAGGCGGGCGACAGCGCGCCCTCGACATGCGGCCAAGCGCGCAGCCAGTTCAGCAGGGGCTCGTTGCCACCGACGATGAAGTCATCCAGGCCCTGCATGACAGCCGGCCCCAGGTCCAGCGGGATCTGGCGCATGGGGGTGGCGCGTTGTTCCGTGCGGTCTGCCACGGCTTCCAGAGTCGTCACATCAGCACCTACTGCGCCAGAAAGAAGCGGCTGCCCTGGTAGGCATGCAATAAGCGCCGCCCCAGCAAGGTCAGGAAGGCCGCCATGGGCAAGGCAATGACCACCCCCCAGAAACCCATCCACCGGCCAAACAGCATCAGCGCCAGGATCACACCCAAGGGGTGCAGGCCGATGCGTTCCCCCACCAGGCGAGGCGTGAGGAAGAAGCTCTCGATCACCTGGCCAAAGCCGTACACCACCGCCACGGCCAGGAGCGGCGAAGTGGCCTGCGGTGTGGCCACGCCAAATTGCAGGAGGCCAGCCAGAATGGCCAGCACCAGCCCCACCCCATAGCCCAGGTAAGGAATGCAGATGGCCAGGCCGGTGAACACGCCAATCGGCAAGGCCAGATTGAAGCCAAACAGGCTCAGACCGACGCTGTAGTACGCCGCCAGAATCAGCATGACCAGCGCCTGGCCACGCAGGTATTGCCCCAGCAGGTCGTCGCACTCGGCCATGACTTCGTGTGCCAGGGGGCGCCACCGGGCGGGCAGCAAGGAACGGAAGTGGCCCGTCAAGGGGTACCAGTCCAGCAGCCAGTAAAAAGCCAGCATGGGCAGGAGCACCGCCAGCCCGACCAGGGTCATGATGCTGCTGCCACCAATCAGGAGGGAAGTCCAGAGTGTGCCGCTCCATTGTGTGGCATGGCTCTGAACCAGCTTGACCAGCTCACCCTTGAGCGCGTCCACCGTGGTGGGCAGCTTGAGGCCCCATTGCGCCAGCCAGGGCGTCAGCTTGCCCCAGATGGCCGCCAGAAGGTCGGGCAATTGGTCGCGCAGCGCCGGCGCCAGCTGGGACACGATGGGCACGAGCAGCACCAGCAGCGTCCCGACCACCAGGGCCAGCAGCAGCAAGCAGGCTGACACGGCCAGCGACCGAGGCCAGCGCCACGCCACCAGCTTGTCGACCGCCGGGTGCAGCGCATAGGCCAGGACCAGGCTGATCACGAACGGGGCCAGCACGGCCGCATGCCACCACAGCACGCCCAGCAAGGCGGCGGCAGCCAGCAGGCTCCAGATGGGTTTGAGGGGGTGATCGGTCGCTTGGGTCATGAACGGGGGGATTTTATCGACCTCCCCGTCGCCTGGACGTCACAAGGCAGATCAATTCTTTCGGCCGTACACCGACACGCGCGCCGACTCCAGCGCCTGCTCCAGCTTGACCTGATCGCGCTGGTTTTCCGGCTTGGCTTGAAAGTCAGCCAGGATGGCGGCCTCGCGGCGCTTGTATTCCTTCTGAAGCGCGGCGTCGCGGGCCTGCTGCTCGGCTTCTGGTTGAGGCGCCGCACCATTCAGTGCGGCTTGAGCCTGCTCCAGCTTCTGTTTGCGCAATTCTTCGTTGGGCTCCAGATCCGTCCACAAGGCAGATTCGAGCATCAGGGCTTCGCCCATGGTCAGCTCGGCCTGCTTGAGACGATCGGGGATCTGCTCCAGCAAACGCCGCGCGAGTTGATGCCGCGTGGTCACGTCCGGGCTGTCCTGCAGGCTTTGCCACTGCTCGAAACCTTTCTGGAAACGCAGGTACTTGACGACGCGCTCCAGCTCGCTGCGCGGGTTGGCCGTCCTGGACATGGCTTCTTTCAGCGCGACCCAGTCTTCGGGCGTGAAATCAGAGGGGCGACCGTCTTCCATCACCTGGGGAGCCACCAGCAAAGCGGAATCGATCTTCGGCCCCGCTTTGGCCGCATCAGGCTTGGCAGGCACCGCTGCCTTGCTCTCGGCCACAGGCTCATCGATCTGTGCGGCAGCATGGGTCTGCCACCACCACGCGCCCACGCCCACGCCACCGCCCAGCGCCATGGCCAGAACCCATGAGCGCTGCCAGAGCTTGGGGTTTTCGTATGAGATCATGGGTGACTTACCTGCCAGCAATTAACGGGACGCAAACAAGATCCCGGGATTGTCCGCACAGGATAGCGTGGCTCAGCATGGGACAAACCCCGGCGAAGCGGGCACCGTACCGAAGCCACTACACTTGCGCCCTGTCGGCGACACGCCCGCTTACAAGCTCGTTTACAAAGTACACGCTTTTCTCGCATGAACCTCTCCAGCCTGGACCCCAAACTGCTTGCCGCCATCGGTGCCGTTGTCGCCTACCTGATCGGCTCGCTGTCGTTTGCCGTCATCGTGAGCCGCTTGTTCGGCCTGGCCGACCCTCGCAGCTATGGCTCGGGCAACCCGGGCGCGACCAATGTGCTGCGCTCAGGCAACAAAGCCGCGGCCATCCTGACGCTGCTGTTTGATGCGCTCAAGGGCTACTTCCCTGTGGTGATCGCACAGCACCTGGGCCTGGACACCGTCACGATCACCGCCGTGGGCCTGGGCGCCTTCATTGGCCATTTGTGGCCGGTGTTCTTCAAGTTCGAAGGCGGCAAGGGCGTGGCCACGGCCGCCGGTGTGCTGCTGGGCTTTGCGCCGGCTCTTGGGGGCCTGGTACTGCTGGTGTGGCTGGGCATGGCCGTAGTGTTCCGCTATTCCTCGCTGGCCGCGCTGACCGCGTCCATCGCCGCCCCCATCATCCAGTTGCAAGGCTGGGGCTTCAGCGCCATGACCGTTGGCGTGATCGTGATGAGCGCGCTGCTGATCTGGCGCCACGAAGCCAATATCCGCAAGCTGCTGGCCGGGCAGGAAAGCAAGCTGGGCCAGAAGGCGGCCCCACCAGCCGGGCAGTGAAATGAGCAAACACCCACGCAACCGGCGCGGCTCGCTGGCCAGCCTGGTGGTGCTGGTGCTGGCGGTGGTGGGCCTCATGCAAGGCCTGGCCTGGTGGCGCGACAAGCAGGCGGCCGATCAGATCAAGGCGCATCTGCCAGGGCAGCGCATCACGATGTATAGCACCGTGAGCTGTTTCTACTGCGCCAAAGCCAGAACCTGGCTCAAGGCGCATGACATCCCCTGGGACGAATGCGATGTCGAGCAAGATGGCGCTTGCCGAGCCACCTTCGATGCGCATGGGGCCCCTGGTACGCCACTCATCCGCGTCGGCACGCGCTGGAACCTCGGCTTTGACCCGGTGTGGCTCGCGCAAGCCCTCAAGTCATCCGAGCGCGTGGCAGAACAGGCTCAATCCAGCCCCAGCGCCGACACGTCGCCGCGCCCCTGACGGATCACCTCTGCCCCGCCCTGACTGAGGTCGATGACGGTCGTGGGCTCCTGATGGCAGGCACCCGCGTCCACCACGCCCTGGATCTGCTTTTGCAATGCATCGCGGATTTCGCCCGCGTCGTTGAGGGCCTCGGTCTGCCCCGGCAGGATCAGCGTGCTGGCGATCAGGGGCTGGCCCATCAACTCGAGCAAGGCCTGTGTGACCCTGTGATCGGGCACGCGCAGGCCAATGGTGCGGCGCGAAGGGTGCGACACTCGGCGAGGCACCTCTTTCGTGGCTTCCAGGATGAAGGTGTAAGGGCCAGGTGTGCCCAGCTTCAGCAGCCGGTACTGGCTGTTGTCGACGCGGGCGTAATTGGCCAACTCGGACAGATCCCGGCACAGCAGGCTCAGGTGTTGCCGCTCATCGATGCCGCGGACACGGCGAAGCTGGTCCACCGCGGCCTTGTCGTCCAGATGGCACACGAGTGCGTAGCTGGAGTCGGTGGGCAGGGCCACCAGGCCGCCGCGGTGCAGGATGTCCACCGCCTGCTTGAGCAAGCGGGGCTGGGGGTGTTCAGGGTGAACTTCGAAGTATTGGGCCATAGCCCTCTAGCCTAACGCCTCTTTGCCGAGGCCCTTCTCAAGGGTGCAACACCCGGGGCGCCAGCGCCTCCCAGACCGGGGTAACCTTGCCGGGCAGGTTGGGCAAGGTGCCCAAGTCGGTGTGGCTCTCGGATGGGTCATGGAAATCGGAGCCGCGGGAAGCCAGCAGGTCGAACTCGCAGGCCAGATCCGCGTACTTGGCGTACTCGGCCACGGTGTGGCTGCCGGTGACCACCTCGACGCCCTGACCGCCATGCGCCTTGAACTCGGAGAACAAGGCGTACTCTTCGTTGGGCGTGAAGTCATAACGGCCGGGGTGTGCGACGACGGCCACGCCACCGGCGCCCACGATCCACTTCACGGCATCCGACAAATTGGCCCAGCGGTGCTCGACAAAACCCGGTTTGCCTTCGGTGAGGTAGCGCTTGAACACCTCATGCGGGTCACCGCACACACCGATCTCCACCAGGTAGCGGGCGAAGTGCGTGCGGGAAATCAGATCGGGGTTGCCCACGTATTTCAGTGCGCCTTCGAAGGCACCAGGAATGCCCACGCGGGCCAGGTCAGCGGCCATGTCGCGTGCACGCCGCTCGCGACCACCACGGGTGTCCGCCAGGCCCTGCATGATGGCGGGGTCATCCGGATCAAAGCCCAGGCCGACGATGTGCACCGTCTTGTTGGCAAAGCTGACCGAGATCTCGACGCCGGGCAGGTAGGCCATGCCCAAGGCGGCGGCGGCGGCATGAGCGCGATGCTGGCCGCCCACCTCGTCGTGGTCTGTCAGCGCCCACAACTCCACACCGTTTCGGCTGGCGCGCTCGGCAACCTCTTCTGGCGACAAGGTGCCATCCGACACGTTGGAGTGGCAGTGCAGATCAGCGTTCGTCACGGTGTTCATCAAATGCATGATGGGATGCTATCAAGCCGCAGGCCGCCCGGCTGATGCGAGGCGATTAACCCCACCGAGGACTTGAACGAGACTGGGACGCGCCCCAGGCCTGCAGGCAGGCCAGCGTGAGTTCACGCACCAGTTGTTCATCCACCGGCTGGCGGTAACGCACCTTGATGTGGCGCATGCCTTTGCCGGCACCGTCCAACTCGGGGAACTCGCCCACCAGCAGCACGCCGTTGAACACCTGCAGGTGCGCGTGCATCTTGTGCAGCACGATGGCCATCACGTTATCGCCATCGTTCATGAAACACAGATTGCCCCATTTCACTTCAGGACGAAGGTGGGGCGCGGCAGCCAGAATGGCTTTGTGCATGGCCTGAGCGGTATCCCGCTGCTCAGGGCGCAGGCTGTCATAAAACGCGTTGATCAACGCGGGGGACTGAAGTGGTCGGCGCATGGGGGTAGGCCCAAAAAAGATTCAAAACGACATCAATGCGCACTCGACACCCCCTCCCTGAAGCCGTCTCAAGGCCTCTGTGTGAATGCACAGCCCTATTTTCATGACCACCTTCTGCTTTTTTACTTCTTGCAAGAGACGGCTGTCCAGCGACATGCCCGTTTCAGTGGGATCACGTACCAGGCGCACCGCCATGACTGGCGTTTGGATTGCGCTCGATGCTCTGAACCGATTGTAACAGACCGTAATGAACCGCCGTACCCTCATAAGGGTGGATACAGCGGGTTATCGGTCAAAACGGCTCAAGTCTTAGGCAGGGTCACGCCGCGTTGGCCTTGGTATTTGCCACCTCGATCACGGTAACTCGTTTCGCAGACTTCGTCACTTTCGAAGAACAGCACCTGGGCGCAGCCCTCGCCAGCGTAGATCTTGGCTGGCAGCGGGGTGGTGTTGCTGAACTCCAGCGTGACGTAGCCTTCCCACTCGGGCTCGAATGGCGTCACGTTGACGATGATGCCGCAGCGTGCGTAGGTGCTCTTGCCCAGGCAGATGGTCAGCACATTGCGGGGAATGCGGAAGTACTCGACGGTGCGGGCCAGCGCGAAGCTGTTGGGCGGGATGATGCAGACATCGGCGTTGATGTCCACAAAGCTCTTTTCGTCGAAGTTCTTGGGGTCCACCACGGTGGAGTGGATGTTGGTGAAGACCTTGAATTCCGGCGCACAACGGATGTCGTAGCCATAACTGCTCGTGCCGTAGCTCACGATCTTCTGGCCATCGGCCGCCGCCCGAACCTGGCCGGGCTCGAAGGGCTCGATCATGCCGTGCTCTTCGGCCATCCGGCGGATCCAGCGGTCTGACTTGATGCTCATGAATGCTCCTTTTGACAGGCGTGATTGTGCTTCAAGCCAAGGCACCCGCCGCAGCGGGATGCCCTGCCCGCCCCTCACTCGCAGGGCGGGCGCCAGGCCAATCGTGCACCAGCTTGCATCAGGTCAAGCTGACTGCACCGGCTTCGTGCGCACCTGGCTGGCACGATTCTGGCTTGCCCATGCACCGAATCGACGCGAATCAAGACGTCGATCAACCGCTGAGGCTTACAACATGGATTCCTTCAAGACCTTCCTCAAGGCGGGCCATAGCCCGACCTTGTTCGCATCGTTTTTGTATTTCGCGTTTTCGTGCTGCATCTGGGTATTGAACGGCGCCATGGCCCCGTTCATCACCGATGACTTGCACCTGACGGCGGCCCAGAAGGGCCTGATGCTGTCCATTCCCATTTTTGCAGGCGCCTTCATGCGCTTCCCTCTGGGGCTGCTGGCGCAGTACATCGGCCGCAAGCGTGCCACCCTGGTCGAGATGAGCATGATCGCGGTGGCCATGTTGTTTGGCTACTTCTTCGTTCACACCTTCAATGACCTGCTGGCCATGGGCACCCTGTTGGGGATCGCCGGTGCCAGTTTCGGCGTGGCACTGTCGCTGGGTTCGGGCTGGTTCCCTCCGCGCTACAAGGGCCTGGCCATGGGCCTGGTGGGCGCCGGCAACGTCGGCACGGCCGTGTCGGTGCTGGTGGCGCCGCCGCTGGCCCAGGCTTATGGCTGGCAGACGGTGTATGGCTTTGCTGCGATCGCCATCTGCATCCCGATGATCGTGATGATCGTGTTCGCCAAGGAGCCGCCGGACCTCGATGCACACGCCAGTTTCCGCGAGCACATCGCCTGCCTGTTCGAGAAGGATGGCTGGGCCTTCAGCATCATCTATGGCGTGACCTTCGGTGGCTTCATCGGCCTGACCTCCTTCCTGCCGAGCTACTACTACGACCAGTTCCATGTGAGCAAGGTGCAGGCAGGTCAGCTGACCATGCTGGCCGCCTTCATGGGCGCGGCGCTGCGCATCTTTGGCGGCTGGATCTCGGACCGCTGGGGCGGCGTCAACACCTTGACGGTCGTCATCGTGACCGTGGCCATCTCGCTGGTGCTGTGTGGCCTGAGCGGCAATTCGCTGACGGCCACCACGCTCCTGCTGATGCTGTGCTTCGCGGCATTGGGCGCCGGCAATGGCGCGCTGTTCCAGCTGGTGCCGCTGCGCTGGCCTTTGACCACCGCCGTGGCGGGTTCGATGATTGGCGAGATCGGCGCGCTGGGTGGCGGCCTGGTGCCCAACGCCATGGGGATGTCCAAACAGCTCTCCGGCACCTACCTCTGGGGCTTCGTGACCATCGCCGTGCTGGCCGTCATCGCGCTGAGCATGATGCGCGTCATGCAAGTGCGCTGGACGCGCACCTGGGCTGAAAAGGGCGGCCGTGCCCGCACCATGCCGGCCGCGCCTGCAAGCGCTGTCTACGGCAAGCAGGCCGTCAGCCGCTGACAGGTAGCTGGCGCGCGCCCGTCAAGGTCGCGCGTCACACATCACAACGCTTTCAATCGAAAGCCGCCCCATAAGGGCGGTATTGACCTGACCGACACCCCTGGTCAGCCGCCCTGGAGGTCCCTCGTCCTTCCAGGGCTTTTTTTAGCCTCGATGTGCCGCTGTCAATGCGGCAGGAACAGCAGCCAGTAGGCCATCAGCACGTTGAGCAGCACCGACACCGCAAGCGCGATCTTCCAGATGGCCATCGGGTCGCGCGCCAGCAAGGGTGTCGACAGGGGGGCGGACAGCGGCCTGGATGCGCCACGCTCCAGCGCCAGCAGCAGTTCCTCCGCGGTCTCAAAGCGTTGGCGAGGGTCTCGCGCCACGGCCTTCAAGACGAGGTGATCCAGCCAGATGGGCACGTCGGGGCGCAACCTCGATGGCGGTGTCGGGTCCCGGCGATAACGCCCCACCTGATACGGCTCGATCTCGCCATAAGGCAGCCGGCCCGTGAGCCATTGGTACAGCGTCACGCCAAAGGCGAACAGGTCGCTTTGCGGGCTGACACGCGCCACGTCGGGGTCCTCACTCCATTGCTCCGGGTTCATGTAGCTGGGCGTGCCGGCATGCAGCACACGCAGGCTTTCGGGCTCTTTGCCGGACAAGGCCACCCCCAGGTCCAGCAGGCGCCATTGGCCATCATCAGCCAGGTGCACGTTATCGGGCTTGATGTCCCGGTGGATGACGCCAAACTGGTGCAGGCGGCCGAGGGCGCGCACCACATTCGCCGCAGCCTCCACGATCTCGGTGACGGTGAAGTGCTTCTTGGCTTGAAGCAGTTCACCGAGTGTCTGGCCGCTGTGCCAATCGAACAAGGCATAAAAGCTGGAGGCGTCCTTGGGCTCATGCACATGCACGAGGCCCTTGGTCTTGCGCTCGGTCACGCGGGCGCCCAGCCAGGCTTCATGGGCCAGCATGGCCCGCTCTTCTGGATCGTTCGCGCGCGCTTCGTGCAAGGTCTTGAGCGCCAGCAACTCACCGGTCTGTTGATGCCTGACCTGGTAGAGCCGGTGCACGCCGTTGGCGAACACACAGGCTTCGACCCGCATGCCGTCGATCACGTCACCGGGCTGCAAGCGCGATGGAACGGGCAACTGGCGGCCTCGGCGCTCGGCGTCTTCCAGCCGGGCCGCGGCCAGGCCCTTGACGCGGATGACGAGCGCGGTCGCGTTGTCCCGCCCGTTGGATGCCAGGGCCTTGGCCACCAGGGCCTCGCTGGCCTCTTGCGCATCACCTTGCTCGGCCAGGGCCTTGAGCAGCTTGGGCTTGAGCACGCCGTGCACGCCATCGCTGGTCAGCACAAAGGTGTCGCCGATCTGCAGATCACCCTCCAGGTAGTCCACACGCAGACCATCGTCAAGCCCCACGGCCCGCGTCAGCCCACCCTGGAACTCGAGTGGGCCCAGGGTGTGGTCCTGCGTGAGCTGGGTGCATTCGCCGGCCCGCAGCAAGTAGGCGCGGGTGTCGCCCACATGGGCCATTGTGTAGCCGTGGCCACGCAGCACGATGGCCGTCAGCGTGGTCATGCCCGCCACGCCCAGGCCTTCGAGGTTGCGCACACCCTGGCGGCGCCGGTTGTGGTCGGCCAACCAGGCGTTCTGCGCGCCGATCAGGCGGTCCAGTGCGACGGTGGTGTCCCAGGTGGCGGGCGTGGCGTAGTAGTCGCGCAGCAAGGTTTCGACCGTGGTCTGCGCAGCCTCACCCCCCAGGCCACCGGTCGAGACGCCATCGGCCAGCGCGGCGATCACACCCCAGGCCTCTTCGTGGGGCGCGGGTTGCCCCACACCGGCGTGGTCCTCCAGCACCGATCGGGGGCCGCGCTGGCTGGCGTAGCCCACATCGAGGTCAAAACTCATTGTTGTCCTTCAGCGTGTTGTCTTGCCGACCGCACTGTTTGCGTGCGGCCATTTTCTTGCCCCGGGTTGACGCAATTTCTGCGCCCGCTATCGGTGCAGGCCAGCGCATTGAATCGTGACGCCCCCAGCAAGACCACCCTGTTCAATTTGGTGCGCCCCGAAACCGTGCTGGCCCGCTTATTGCTGAGTGAAAGGCACAACTATTTTGATTCCCGCTGACGGAGCGTTCGCATGAAGAAGATGAAGCTGGTGATGGTGGGCAACGGCATGGCCGGGGTCCGCACACTCGAAGAGCTGTTGAAGGTCGCGCCTGATCTGTATGAGATCACCGTCTTTGGCGCCGAGCCTCATCCCAACTACAACCGCATCCTGCTGTCGCCCGTGCTGGCCGGCGAACAGACCGTGGACGAGATCATCCTCAACCCGCTGACCTGGTATGAGGAAAACGGCATCAAGCTGCACCTCAACAAGAAGGTCGTCAGCGTGGACCGCACCCGCCGTGTGGTGGTGGCCGAGGATGGCACCGAAGCGGAATACGACCGCCTGTTGCTGGCCACGGGCTCCAACCCCTTTATCCTGCCGGTGCCGGGCAAGGACCTCAAAGGTGTGATTGCCTACCGCGACATCGCCGACACCCATTACATGATCGAGACGGCCAAGACGCACAAGCATGCGGTCGTGATCGGTGGCGGCCTGCTGGGGCTGGAAGCGGCCAATGGCCTGATGCTGCGCGGCATGGACGTGACCGTGGTGCACATTGCCCCGTGGCTGATGGAGCGCCAACTGGATGATGTCTCGGCCAGGCTGCTGCAGCGTTCGCTGGAAGAGCGTGGCCTGAAGTTCCGCATTGGTGCCCAGACGCAGGAGCTCGTGGGTGGCGAAGACGGGCGCGTCAAGGCCGTCAAGTTCAAGGATGGCACCGAGGTGGCGGCCGACCTGGTCGTGATGGCCGCGGGCATCCGCCCCAACACCGAACTGGCTGAGAAGATCGGCATCCATTGCAACCGCGGCATCGTGGTCACCGACACCATGCAGACGGTGACGGACCCGCGTGTGTATTCGGTCGGCGAATGCGCGGCGCACCGTGGCATTGCCTATGGCCTGGTGGCGCCCTTGTTCGAGCAGGGCAAGGTGTGCGCGAACCACCTGGCGCTGTATGGCATTGGTCGCTACACCGGCTCGCAAGTGTCGACCAAGCTGAAGGTGACGGGCATCGACCTGTTCTCGGCAGGGGATTTCATGGGCGGCGAAGGCACGGAAGAGATCGTGCTGTCGGACCCCTTTGGTGGTGTCTACAAGAAGCTGGTGCTCAGGGGCAACAAGCTGGTCGGCGCGTGCCTGTATGGCGACACGGTCGATGGCAGCTACTACTTCAAGCTGATCCGCGAAGGCACGTGTGTCAACGACAAGCGCGACCGCCTGATGTTCGGCGAGTCCAATATCGGTGACACCGGGCATGAAGGCCACAGCAAGGCGGCGGCCATGGCCGATACCGACGAGGTCTGCGGCTGCAATGGCGTGACCAAGGGCACCGTTTGCAAGGCCATCAAGGAAAAAGGCCTGTTCACGCTGGATGAAGTGCGCAAGCACACCAAGGCCAGTGCCTCGTGCGGTTCGTGCACTGGCCTGGTCGAGCAGTTGATCATGTTCACGGCAGGCGGTGACTACTCGGCCACGCCGCAGAAGAAGGCCATCTGCGGTTGCACGGACCTGAGCCACCAGGATCTGCGCGACGCCATCCGCGAAGAGAAGCTGTTGTCGATCGACGGGGTCTACAAGGTCAAGGGCTGGCGCACGCCCAATGGCTGCGCCACCTGCCGCCCCGCCATCAACTACTACCTGATCAGCACCTGGCCCAAGGAGGCGCAGGACGACCCGCAAAGCCGCCTGATCAACGAGCGCAGCCATGCCAATATCCAGAAGGATGGCACCTATTCGGTGGTGCCGCGCATGTGGGGCGGCGAGACCACAGCCGACGAGTTGCGCCGCATTGCCGATGCGGTGGACAAGTACAAGATCCCCACGGTCAAGGTCACCGGTGGGCAACGCATCGACCTGCTGGGCGTGAAGAAGGAAGACCTGGTCAATGTCTGGAAGGACATCGGCATGCCTTGTGGCCACGCCTATGCCAAGGCCCTGCGCACCGTGAAGACCTGTGTGGGCAGCGAGTGGTGCCGCTTCGGCACGCAGGACAGCACGCAGATGGGCAAGGATCTGGAGAAGGCCTTGTGGCGCATGTACGCCCCACACAAGGTGAAGATCGCGGTGTCGGGCTGCCCGCGCAACTGCGCCGAAGCCGGCATCAAGGATGTGGGCGTGATCGGCGTCGATTCAGGCTGGGAGCTGTACGTGGCCGGCAACGGCGGCATCAAGACCGAGGTGGCGCACTTCTTTGCCAAGGTGAAGACATCAGAGGAAGTGCTGGAATATTCGGGCGCCTTCCTGCAGCTCTACCGTGAAGAAGGCTGGTACCTGGAGCGCACTTGCCACTATGTGAGCCGCGTGGGCCTGGACCACGTCAAGCGCAAGATCCTGGAAGACCACGCGTACCGCAAAGCGCTGTGGGCCAAGCTGCAGTTCTCGCTCGAAGGTGAGCCGGACCCCTGGTTCGAGTTCGACAAGGCCCATGTCGATGTGCGCCAGTTCGAACCGCTGACCGTCTGAACCAAAGTCGACATTGTTTTATCTGGAGACCCCTGTCGGGGGGCAACATGCAGTTGATTGAAAGTCGCACCGAAAGTCGTCGTACATGGTTGAAGCAGAGCCTGGCCCTGGCCGCAGGCGCTGCGCTGGTCACCCCGGCCTGGGCACAGATCAGCAGCCTGAACGAGGCCATCAACAAGGCGGGCCGCCAACGCATGCTGTCGCAGCGCATGGCCAAGGCCTGGTTGGCCATTGGCCAGGGGGTGGATGCAAAACGGGCCGAAAAAGTCCTGTTTGATTCCATGTCCTGGTTCGACCGCCAGTTTGTGGAGTTGAAAGCCTATGCACCGACGCATGAGATAGAAGCCACGTACAAAGCCATGGAGCCCGTGTGGAGCGACTACAAATCAGCCCTGGTGGGCTCGGCGCCTGATCGCAGCGCCGCACCCATCCTGCTGAGCCTGGACGCCAAGGTCTTGAAGCTGGCGCATCAAGGCACGGTGCAACTGGAGCAGTACTCGGGCAAGGCAACCGGCAAGCTGGTGAACCTGGCCGGCCGCCAGCGCATGCTGTCGCAACGCACGGCCAAGTTCTACCTCAGTCAGAGCTGGGGCGCCGCCGTGCCGGAGCAGGTGAAGGAGCTCAATGTGGCACGCCAGGAGTTTGCGCAAGCCCTGACCCTGCTGAGCAACGCGCCGCAGGCCACCCCCGCCATCAAGCAGGAGCTGGAACTGGCCAGGCAACAGTGGATCTTTTTTGACAACGCGCTCGCCCGCATCGGCGAGAACACAGGCAGCCTGCACCACGCCACCGAGGTCTTCACCAGCAGTGAAAACATCCTGCAGGTGATGGACAAGGTCACCGGCCTGTACAGCAGGCTCGCCTGAACCAGGTGAGACGGGGCGGTCGCGCGCCCCATCAAGCCAGCGGCCCGGCCGCATCGCTCTTTGGATCACCATGTGAAGGCTGGCGAGCAGAACTCGCCGCCACCCGCTGAGAAACACAACGAAACCGAGAATTGCCATGAGCCAATGGAAGCCCATCTGCTACGTTGAAGACATCCCCAAACTGGGCGCACGCCGTGTGCAGCGCCAGCAAGGTGGCGAGGTGGCCGTATTCCGTGCGGCGGATGACCAGGTCTTCGCCCTGCTGGACCGCTGCCCGCACAAGGGTGGCCCGCTCTCTCAAGGCATCGTCTTCGGCCACAGCGTGGCTTGCCCGCTGCACAACTGGACCATCGGGCTGGACAACGGTTGCGCCAAAGCGCCCGACGAAGGCTGCACGCCGAAGTTCTCCGTCAAGGTCGAGGCGGGCCAGGTCTTCCTGGACCTGGATGAGTTGAACAGCCTCGCGCTTGAAGCTGCCAAGGCTGCGGAGTGAACGCCATGAGCACGCCTAGCAACGCCAACATGGGCGGGCACGCGCTCGCCTCCGACGCCTCTAACGCCTCCGCCGACACCCAGACCACCCGCGCCACCTGCCCTTATTGCGGCACGGGTTGCGGCGTGTTGATCGAGTCACGCCAGGGCCGCATCATCCAGATCCAGGGTGACCCCCAGCACCCGGCCAACTTTGGCCGCCTGTGCACCAAGGGCAGCACCTTGCACCTCACCGCCTGCCCATCGGTCACCCAGCAGACGCGCCTGCTCGCGCCCATGCGCCGTGATCAGCGCGGCGAGGCCCCCGCCCCCGTCGCGTGGGACACCGCACTGGAAGAAGCCGCCGACAAGTTCGCCGCCATCATCCGCCAGCATGGCCCGGACGCCGTGGGCTTTTACGGCTCGGGCCAGTTGCTGACCGAGGACTACTACGTCCTCAACAAGCTGGTCAAAGGCCTGATCGGCACCAACAACGTCGACACCAACTCGCGCCTATGCATGAGCAGCGCGGTGGCCGGCTACAAGGCCACGCTGGGCAGCGATGCCCCACCGGCCTGCTACGACGACTTCAAGCACGCGCAGACGCTGTTCATCGTGGGCGCGAACACGGCATACGCGCACCCCATCCTGTTCCGTCGGATCGAGGATGCGCGCCGCGCCAACCCGGCCATGAAGCTGATCGTGGCCGACCCGCGCCGCACCGAAACGGCCGACATGGCCGACCTCTTCCTGCCCATCCTGCCGGGCACGGACGTGGCCTTGTTCCACGGCATGCTGCACGTGCTGATCACCGAGGGCCTGATCGACATGGCCTATGTGAACCGCCACACGCAGGGCTTCGAGGCACTGCAGACCATCGTGCAGGACTTCACCCCCGAAGCGGTGGCCAGTACCTGCGGGATCCCCGTGGCCGACCTGGTTCAGGCCGCGCGCTGGTTCGGCGCCCAGACGCCCACCTTGTCGCTTTACTGCCAGGGCTTGAACCAGAGCAGCAGCGGCACGGACAAGAACGCCGCACTCATCAACCTGCACCTGGCCACCGGCCAGATCGGCATCCCCGGCGCAGGCCCCTTCTCGCTGACCGGCCAGCCCAATGCCATGGGGGGCCGCGAAGTGGGCGGCATGGCCAACCTGCTGAGTGCGCACCGCGACCTGGGCAACCCGTCACACCGCGCCGAGGTGGCCGCGCTATGGGGCGTGGACGATGTGCCCGCCCACCCCGGCAAGACCGCCGTCGAGATGTTCGAAGCCGCCGCCCGAGGCAAGATCAAGGCCTTGTGGATTGCGTGCACCAACCCTGCCCAATCCCTGCCGGATCAGGCCACCGTGCGCAAGGCCCTTGAAAAGGCCGAGTTCGTGGTCGTGCAGGAGGCCTTCGCCACCACCGCCACCTGCGCCTTTGCCGACCTGCTGCTGCCCGCCACCACCTGGGGCGAGAAAGACGGCACGGTCACCAACAGCGAACGCCGCATCAGCCGCGTGAACGCCGCCGTGCCGCCTTCTGGCGAAGCCCGCCATGACTGGGCCATCCTCAGCGACTTCGGCCGCCGCCTGGAAAAGCGCCTCACCCAACGCACCGCACATTACCGTGCGGGCACCACCACCCTCTTCCCTTACGACTCGCCTGAATCCGTGTGGAACGAGCACCGCGAATCCACACGGGGCCGCGACCTGGACATCACGGGTTTGAGCTATGCCATCCTCGAGACGGTCGGGCCCCAACAGTGGCCCATGCCCGAGGGCGCATCAACAGGCCAGACCCGCCTGTACGCCGGTGGCGTCTTCCCGACCGACGACGGCAAGGCGCGCTTTGCGGCCATGCGCTACGAACCCGTGAGCGAGCCGCGTGACCAGCGCTACCCATTCAGCCTCAACACCGGCCGCCTGCGCGACCAATGGCACGGCATGAGCCGCACGGGCACATTGGGCCGACTGTTTGGCCATGTCAGCGAACCCAGCATCGACCTCAACCCGGGCGACATGGCCCGCATGGGCCTGCAGGCGGGCGACCTGGTGCAGGTGGCCTCACGGCGCGGCCAGATCATTGCGCCGGCTCAACCCAGCGAGGCCATCGCCCCCATGCAGGCCTTCATGGCCATGCACTGGGGCGAGGAATACCTCAGCGGCCTGGACAAGCAAGGCCAGGCCATGAGCGGCGTCAATGCGCTGACCGTGCCCACGTTCTGCCCCAAGTCCAAACAACCGGAACTCAAACACGCAGCGATCAAGATCACGGCCACCCGCCTGCTCTGGCGTTTGCTGGCCGTGGCCTGGATGCCCGAATCTGAAGCCCTGGCGGCCAAAGAGGCGCTCAAGCCCTTGATGTCGGCGTTTGCCTTCACCAGCTGCGTGCCCTTTGGCCGTGAGCCGCACGAAAAGGGCAAGGTGGGCTTGCTGTTCCGTGCCGCGGCCATGGAAGCGGCCAGCAGCGAACTGATCAGCCGCATTGAAGCCTTGCTGGGAATCGAAGGCGTGGACGTGTTGCGCTATGAGGACAAGTCTCGCGGCCAACGCCGTGCCATGCGCATGGAGCGCACCGACGAGGGCCTGAAGCTGGATGCTTTCGTGCTGGCCGGCGACATCAGCGCGGAAGCCTGGATCAAGCCCCTGCTGCAAGACGAGTTGCTGGCCGACGCCTATGGCCGCGCCCTGCTCTCGCCCGGCGCCACGCCACCCGTGGCGGTCGTCTCCAAGGGCAAGCAGATCTGCACCTGCTTCAACGTGACGGAGCCCGCCATCATCGACACGCTGGCCACCTGCCAGGGTGACACCGATGCCCGCCTGGCGCAGCTGCAGGGCGCATTGAAATGCGGCACCAACTGCGGCTCCTGCATCCCCGCCTTGCGGCAGCTTGTCAAGCTGCATCCGGCCCTCGCGTCGGCATCTTGAACCCAGCGCGCAAGTGGCCACGTCCGGCCGGATAATGGCCCGCCAGGACGTGGACACACCAACATGAGCATTGCCGCATACATCAAGATCATTGGCCGGGGCAAGGATGGCGCCCGCTCTCTGGGCATCGACGAGGCCCGCGACCTGTTCGAGCAGGTGCTGGATGCCAAGGTCAGCGACCTGGAGATCGGCGCCTTCTGCCTGGCCATGCGCATCAAGGGTGAATCCGTCGAGGAGCTGGATGGCTTTGTGCAGGCCACGCATGCGCGCTGCATCGACCTGTCGGAAGCCACTGCGGCCGCGCCCAAGGGCATCGTTGTCCTGCCCTCGTACAACGGTGCGCGCAAACTGCCCAACCTGACCGCCCTGCTGGCACTGGAACTGGCTCGGCAAGGCGTGGGCGTGCTGGTACATGGCCCGTCCGTGGACCCCACCCGCGTGACCACGGGCCAGGTCTTCGAGGCCGCAAGCTTGCCCATCGTGCGCGATGCCAGCGAACTGGCCGCCGCCTGGCAAGCAGGCCAGCCCGCCTTCATGGACATCGCCGACCTGTGCCCCGCCATGGACAAGCTGCTGGCCGTGCGCTGGACCATCGGCCTGCGCAACCCCGGGCACTCCGTGGCCAAGCTGCTGGACCCGTTCACGCTGTCGCACGGCCACCTGCCCAGCGTGCGCGTGGTCAACCACACCCACCCCGAGTACGCGCACTCGCTGCGTGCCTACCTGCAACACGCGCATGCCAACGCCATGCTGATGCGCGGCACCGAAGGCGAACCCGTGGCCGATGCGCGCCGCCAGCCCAAGTGCGACATCTTCATCCGCGGTGAACACGACGAGGCACTCAGCCTGTCACCGGTAGAAGGTGTGCTGACCACCCTGCCGGATCTGCCCACCAGCCACACCGCCGCCGACACGGCTCAGTACATCGCACAGGTGCGCGCGGGTGTACAGCCTCTGCCACCCGCCATTCAGGCGCAGGCCCAGGCGCTGGTTCAGGCCTTGGCCCGCGTGGCAGCCACGGCCACGGCCTGAGCCTTTGCAGGCTGGCTGGCCCTGCTCAGAATCACGATCCCGGCCAGCACGGTGGCCGTGCCCACCAGCAGGCGCCAGGTGACCGGCTCGCCCAGCCACCAAGCCGCCATCCAGATGGTGGACAAAGGCCCCACCATGCCCGCCTGCGAGGCCATGGACGCGCCCACCAGCTGCACCCCGCGCATGACCAGCCACACGGGCAAGACCGTGCAGCAGGTGGCGTTCAAGGCCGACAAGGCCCAGGCCTGCCAGGGCAAATGGGCCACCTGCCCCTGTTGCCCATGGGTGAGATAGCCCACGGCCCACCATTGCAAGAGCGCCATGCCGCAGGCTGCACACGAAGCCAGGCCCACCAGACGCATGGAGCCGAACTTCTGCACCAATTGGCCACTGCCCATCAGGTAGACCGCATAAGACACCGCACTGAGAAACACCAGCACCGACCCCAGCGTGATCGCATGATGCGCGTCCAGGTCATGGGCACTCTTGGCCACCAGCGCGGCGGCGTCCCAATCGTGCAACCACACAATGACCACGCCGATGTAGGACAAGGCCATGGCCAGCACCTGCTGCCAGCGCACGACATGCCCCAGCCAGAGCGCCGACAGAATCAGCACGATGGTCGGGTTCAGGTAAAGAATGGCGCGCTCCAGGCTTGCGCTGATGTACTTCAGGCCCATGAAATCCAGCGTGCTGGCCAGGTAGTAGCCACAAAAGCCCAGGCCCACGATCTGCCACATCTGGCGCCGCGTGAGCCGCCCGCCGGTGCCTGAGGCTTGCTGCTGTCGCCCCGCCCACCAAGCCATCGCCAGGAACATCGGGAAGGCCATCAGCATACGCAGGCCGACCACCGTAAACGGGTCTGCCCCCATGCGGTACATCAGCTTGGCCACCACGGCCTTGCCCGAAAACGCGATCGCGCCGGCCACCGCGAAGATCAAGCCTTGTGTGCGGTAACGATGGAAATCCGAAGTGGCTGCCCTGTCTGTCATGCCAGGCACCATAGCCCACTTTGGTGCGCCGCAAGGGGTAGCACACGATTCTCCCGGCGCAGGCTCAGGGGTTTCAGCGAGGCTGGTGTCACCCGACATGGGTAGACTGCGGGGCAACGCATTCCACCTCTACAACATGAAACGACTCCACCGTTTTGCCCTGGCATCCTTGCTCTTGCTGAGCACGCAGCTGGCTCTCGCCGACAAGGCCGCCCCGCAAGCCAGCAAGCCTGCCGACAAGGCCAGCGCCCCTAAGACGAACCAGAAAGCCGCAGCCAAAGCGGACGAAGTGGTCGAGATCGACACCGAAGACCCGGCCATGAAGGCGGCCGTCAAGAAGGCGCAAGCCACCTTCGACGACTTCATCAAGACGGTGTCGGTGCGCAACCCCAATATCGGCAACATCTCCGTGCGCGTGGCGCTGCGCGATGGCAAGAAGCTCGAATACGTCTGGCTGGCGCCCTTCACCATCCTGGACAAGGGCGGCTACAAGGGCACGATCAGCGCCATCCCGACCATCGTCAAGAAGTACCAGTTCTCGCAGCAGGTGCCCTTCAAGCGCGCCGACGTGGTGGACTGGATGTACACCGAGGCCGACACGCGCATCATGCACGGCAACTTCACCACCTGCGCCCAGCTCTCACACGCCCCCGAGTCGGACATCAGGGAAATCAAGAAGCGCTACGGCCTGGACTGCACACGCAGCGCACCTTGATCGCAGCTGGCAAGGCCCTCAAGCCTTGCCAAACGCCGCCATCAACTTGGCCCACTCGCCCTGCACCGGCACCAGGTTGGCGTGGCGCACCGGGCCATAGCCCTTGATCTTGTCGGCCAACTCGGCCACCTTGCAGGCTGTCTCCAGATTGCCCGCATTCAGCGTGCGCAAGATGGTTTCCAGCATGCCCACGTACTGCGCCAGCACGGCGCGGTCTTCCCGGCGATCACGGCTGTAGCCCATCGGGTCCAGCCAGGTGCCACGCAAGCCGCGCAGCATCGCAAGCCACCGCATCCCCCACTGCCACAACGGGCCGAAGTCATGCTTGCGCGGGCGATCGCTGGCGCTCTTGGCGCCGCCCAGCCATGGTGGCGCCAGGTGCAGCACCATGCGCCAGTCGCCCTCGAACTGCTCGTCCAGCTGGGCCTTGAAGGCACGAGAAGTCAGTAAGCGGGCCACCTCGTATTCGTCCTTGTAGGCCATCAGCCGGAACAACTGGCGCGCCACGGCCTCGGTCAGCCGGGTGCTGCTCAAGGTGGACTCGGCCTGGCGCACGCGCCCGACCAGCGCGCGATAGCGCTCGGCATACGCCTCATCCTGGTACTCGGCCAGGTAGCTCATGCGGCGCTGCACCAGAGTATCCAGGTCTTCCTTGCCGTAGCGCAACGGGCGCGCGGCCCATTGCACCGGCTGCGCAGGCATGCTCATGCGGGCCACGAACACCGGGTCGTGCGCGGCACGGCGGCCCCATTCGAATGCTGCCAGATTACGTTCCACCTGCACGGCGTTGAGCTCGATCGCGCGGGTCAGCGAAGCCAGGCTCAAAGGCACCCAGCCCATCTGCCAGGCGTAACCCAGCATCAGCGGGTTGGCGTAGATGGCATCACCCAGCAAGCGGGTGGACAAGGCCACGGCGTCCAGCCGCTTGATGGCTTGCACGCTCACCTCATCGGCCAGCACCTGATCACAATGGCCGGCTGGGAACTGCCAGTTGGCATCGTGCATCAGGGCCGCGGTGGGGGTGTGGTGAGTGTTGAGCGCCACGCGTGTGCGGCCTTTGCGCATCACGGCCACGGTACTGGCATGTGCGGCCACGATGGGATCACAGCCAATCACCAGATCGGCCTCGGCCATGCCCACCTTGGTGGTGAAGATGGCGTCTGGTGTGTCGGCGATCTGGATGTGGCTCCAGGTGGCGCCGCCCTTTTGCGCCAGCCCGGCTGACTCCTGCGTCACCGCGCCCTTGCCTTCCAGGTGGGCCGCCATGCCCAGCAACTGGCCGATGGTGATCACGCCCGTGCCGCCAATGCCAGCCACCACGACGCCGTAGGCCGATGCGGCCGATGGCAGCTCGGGCTCGGGCAAGGCGGGCAGCTTGCTCAGGTCAGGCGCGCCCTCCTTGGGTTTGGGCGCCCGCAACTGGCCGCCCTCGACGGTGACCAGGCTGGGGCAGAAGCCCTTCACGCATGAGAAGTCCTGGTTGCACGAGCTCTGGTTGATCTTGCGCTTGCGCCCGAACTCGGTCTCCACCGGCTCGACACTCAAGCAATTGGACTGCACGGCGCAGTCGCCGCAGCCTTCGCACACCAGCTCGTTGATCACCACGCGCTTGGCCAGCTTGGGCATGGTGCCGCGCTTGCGGCGGCGGCGCTTTTCGGTGGCGCAGGTCTGTTCATAGATGATGACCGTGCAGCCCTCGACCTCGCGCAGCTCCTTTTGGACGCTGTCCAGCTCGTCCCGGTGGAACACCTGCACGCCTGGCGCCAGGTCATCGATAGACAGGTACTTGTCCGGGTCATCGCTGACCACCACCACGCGGCGCGCACCTTCTGCATGCAGCTCACGCGTCATGGCCGGCACAGACAAGGTGCCATCAATGGGTTGGCCACCGGTCATGGCCACCGCATCGTTGAACAGGATCTTGTAGGTGATGTTGACCTTGGCTGCGATGGCCTGGCGCACGGCCAGCAGGCCTGAGTGGAAATAGGTGCCGTCACCCAGGTTGACGAACACATGCTTTTCATCGGTGAACGGGGCCTGGCCGACCCAGCTCACGCCCTCGCCGCCCATTTGCGTGAAAGTGCCGGTGCTGCGGTCCATCCACATGGCCATGTAGTGGCAACCGATGCCGGCCATGGCACGCGAGCCCTCCGGCACGCGTGTGGAGGTGTTGTGCGGGCAGCCACTGCAGAACCACGGGGCACGCTCGACACTGGCGCTCTGGTGCGCCAGGGCTTCTTCCTTGGCTTCGATCACGCGCAGGCGCTCGGTGATGCGCTCGCGCAAGGCGGGCTCCATGTCGCGCAAGAGGCCGAGCTTGTCGATGCGCTGCGCCACGGCCTTGGCGATGATGGCCGGGGTCAGATCGGCCTTGGCGCGCAGCAACCAGCGCGAAGCCGGGTTGGGCATGGACCATTCGCCACCGGTGAAGTCGCCATCGGGCTCGCTGAACTTGCCCAGTACATTGGGGCGCACGTCTTCACGCCAGTTGTACAGCTCTTCCTTGAGCTGGTACTCGATCATCTGGCGCTTTTCTTCGATGACCAGGATCTCCTGCAGGCCGGTGGCGAACTCGCGCGTGCTGCTGGCCTCCAGCGGCCACACCACCGACACCTTGTGGATGCGCAAGCCGATGCGCCGGCAGGTGTCATCGTCCAGGCCCAGGTCATGCAAAGCCTGGCGCAAGTCGTTGTAGGCCTTGCCACTGGCGATCAGGCCCAGCTTGGGGTTGTCGCTGTCGAGCACCGTGCGGTTGAGGCGGTTGGCGCGGATGTAGGCCAAGGCCGCGTACCACTTGTAGTCCATCAGCCGCGCTTCCTGCGCCAGCGGGGCATCGGGCCAGCGGATGTGCAAGCCGCCTTCGGGCATCACAAAATCACCAGGCAAAACGATTTGCACACGGTCCGGGTCGACACACACCGTGCTGGACGACTCCACCACTTCCTGAATGGCCTTCAGGCTGGACCACAGGCCCGAGAAGCGGCTCATGGCAAAGGCGTGCAGGCCCAGGTCCAGAATTTCCTGCACCGAGCTCGGGAAGAACACCGGCAGGCCACAGGCCTTGAAGATGTGGTCGCTCTGGTGCGCCACGGATGAACTCTTGGCCGTGTGGTCATCACCGGCCACGGCCACCACGCCACCGTATGGCGAGGTGCCGGCCATGTTCGCGTGTTTGAACACGTCAGAGCAACGGTCCACACCGGGGCCTTTGCCGTACCACATGCCAAAGACACCATCGAAGCGATGCGGCCCTGGCGTCAGCGCCAGCTGCTGCGTGCCCCAGACCGCCGTGGCGCCCAACTCCTCGTTGACCCCGGGCTGGAACACGATGTGGTGCTTCTGCAGATGGGGCCTGGCCTGCCACAAGGCCTGGTCATAACCACCCAGGGGTGAGCCTCGATAGCCGCTGATGAACCCGGCGGTGTTCAGGCCCACCATGGCGTCTCGGGTGTGTTGCAGGATGGGCAGGCGAACCAGCGCCTGGATCCCGCTCATGAAGGCCTGGCCTCGATCAAGCGCGTACTTGTCGTCCAGCGACAGGGTCGCCAGGGCCTTGAGCACATCTGCCGGCAGCGGTGCGTTCATCACGACCTCCTGAGGTCTGCTGCACCGCGTCATGCCTGATCACGATCGACAGGCTCGCCGCGCAGCAGGAAACCTGGATACAGACACAGTGTAGGCCTGCATACCCCAGCATGGTCTATCGCTTTCACGGGGGAAACGGCGCCCGTTGGGCCCTTGCAAAACCGGTGCATCGGCCCTATTTCACGCACACCACGCATCGCCCCTCTCAAGCCAGGCTTGCTGCAGCGCAACGATAATGGCGCCTTGGCTTGAACCACAGGATTTTTCGACCATGTACACCGGCATCGTCCAGGGCCTCGGCCGCGTCGTGACCCTCACTCCGACCATCAGCGGCTTGCACCTCACCCTGCGCATCCCCCAGGCACTGCTCCACGATCTGCAGATCGGCGCCAGCGTGTCGGTCGACGGCGTGTGCCTGAGCGTGGTCACCATCGAGGGCGAACTGGTCTCGTTCGATGCCATCAACGCCACGCTGGAGCGCACGAACCTGGGCGACCGCCTGGTGGGCGATGTGGTCAATATCGAGCGATCGGCCCGTCAAGGCGACGAAAACGGCGGGCATGCCATGTACGGCCATGTGTCCGACACAGCGCGCATCAGCTCCATCGTCCTGGATGGGCCCCGTGCCCACGTGGAGTTGCATGTGCGCGCACCCTGGCGCAACTACCTGTTCCCGCGCGGCTTCCTGTCGATCAACGGCTGCAGCCTGACCCTGGCCGAAGCCGATTCGGAACGGGGCTACTGCCGCGTCAACCTCATCCCCGAAACCATCCGCGTCACGGGCCTGTTCCAGTACCGCGCTGGCGACCGGCTCAACATCGAGGTCGAGCAACAGACACAGGTGCTGGTGGATGTGATCGAGCGGGTGCTGGAGCGCCAGGCCAGACGCGCTGCGAACGGGGCGCCTTCTGCAGCCTGAAACCGTCCGGTTTGCCCGACAAAGTAGATACCCCACGCTGTATCAAGAATCGTTCTCAACTGGACCCCGTTAAACCACCCTGATTCACCCTTCTTTACATTCATCCCGCACGCTGCTCAAGCGTTTGGTCACACACCAAACCTAGACTAATGGGATGAATGCACATTTCCAGGATCCTCTCCGATCCCTGATGTTGCGTTCACGAAGACGACAAGCCCCAGGGATTCAAGTGCGGCAGTGCCTGAAGGCCGACCGCACGCCACAACACGGAGATAGAGGATCAAGCATGAGTAAGAGTTCTTCCTTGGCGCTCAAGGCGCTGTGGGCCTGCGTGCCTGTTGCCATGGCTTTTCTGAGCAGCCAGGCCCAGGCCGTTCCCAGCTTTGCGCGCCAGACCGGCCAGGACTGCGCCGCCTGTCACATTGGTGCCTACGGCCCGCAACTGACGCCCTTCGGCATCAAGTTCAAGCTCGGCGGTTATGTGGACTCTGACGGCAAGGCCGGCAAGATCCCGCTGTCTGCCATGGTGGTCGCCGAATACGCGCGCTTCAAGGAGCCCGACGCCAACGGCAACAACGTCACGTCCTCCAAGATGGGCCTGGCTGAGTCGTCCGTGTTCCTGGCCGGCAAGCTGAGCGACAACATCGGCAGCTTCGTGCAGGTCACCAACAGCGGCGTGGACCACACCACCGGCATCGACCAGGCTGACCTGCGCTACGCCACCACGCTGGGCATCGGCGGCGGCAAGGAAGCGCTGGTTGGCGTGTCCGTCAACAACAACCCCAGCGTGCAGGACCCCTTCAACACCCTGCCCGTCTGGAGCTTCCCGTACACGGCATCTGACCGCGTCACCAACCCGGGTGTGGACACGGTCTCCGGCTCGCTGGAACAACGTGTCATCGGCGTCAACGCCTACAGCCTGATCGACGACAACATTTACGCCGAACTGGGCTTGTACAACAGCATCTCGCCTGCGATGCAGTCCCGCCTGGGCTCGGGCCGCTACCCGGACGGCGCAGAGTTCGGCGGCTTGAGCAACGCCCCTTATGTGCGCCTGGCCTACATGAAAGACCTGCACACGCAAGCCTGGAATGTGGGGCTGCTGGCTTTCAACGGCAAGCTGGAGGATCGCGCTTCGGCCGACTCGACCAAGTTCAAAGACTTCGGCATCGATGGCAGCTACCAGTTCCTGGGTACGCGCGAGCACATCGTCACGGTCAACGGCAGCTACATCCGCGAGCGCACCACCGCCAACGCGAGCGGCGTCGACACGAACAACACGGTCAAGAACACCAAGCTGGCAGCGTCCTATCACTTCCAGAACACCTATGGCGCCACCTTGGGTTACTTCAAGGCCACCAGCGAAGACCAGCACGCCGGCAACCGCGGCTTCCTGTACCAGGTGGACTGGACGCCCTGGGGCAAGGAATCGTCCTGGGCCGCGCCGTGGGCCAACCTGCGCGTGGGCATGCAGTACATCCAGTTCAAGCGCTACGTGAGCTATGACGCGGACAACGACATCACCACCGTACTCGGCAAGCCTGGTGACATGAACAGCCTGCGCCTGTTCGCCTGGACGTCGTTCTAACCCTGCAGATGAACAGCGCCTTGCCTGCACCCAATCGTGCAGCAAGGCGCTCGTGGAGCAAACGATGACGTCCCTCTGGCAGCGCATCAAGAATCAAAAACCATGGGCCAAAGTGCTCGAAATCCAGGCCATCTTCCTGATGATGGTGGGCGCCGCACTCGCGGTCGGTGGCAAGGTCTCGGTCGACCACACCAACACGCTCGAATTCTGCGTCTCGTGCCACGAGATGAAGGACAACAACTACGCCGAGTACAGCCACACCATCCATGCGAAGAACCGCACCGGGGTCAAGGCCATCTGCTCGGACTGCCATGTGCCGCATGAATTCATCGACACGATGATCCGCAAGGCGCGGGCCTCCAACGACGTGCTGCAACACATGCTGGGCACCATCGACACCAAGGAGAAATTCGAAGCCCGCCGCCTGGAGATGGCCAAGAAGGTCTGGCTGCGCATGAAGCAGACGGACTCCAAGGAGTGCCGCAACTGCCATGACGTCAAGGCCATGGACCCCGAGATGCAGGGCAAGACCGCCCAGACACAGCACAAGAAGCTGCTCAACGGCAGCAGGACCTGCATCGATTGCCACTACGGCATCGCGCACAAGGAGCCTGAAGGCGGCGTGGAGCCTCAGGACGTGCTGGACGAAGCCACGCACAAGCAACCCGGTTAAACGACTGTTTTCGACTGTTTTCGAAAGATTCAAGTGATGAAGAACATGAAGCCCATGCACGCCCTGTTGATGGCAGCGTGCACACTGACCATGGCCGGCCACGCCATGGCGGCCGGTGACGCCAAGAAAGGCGCCGATGTCTTTGCAGGCGAATGTGGCGACTGCCACAGCCCCAAGGAAGGCAAGGCCAAGAAGGGCCCGCCGCTGTTTGGCGTCATCGGGCGCAAGGCCGGTACGGTCGCTGACTTCAACTACTCTGAGGCCATGAAGCAAAGCGGCATCACCTGGTCGCCCGACAAGATCGACCTGTACATCACCCGCCCCAAGAAGCTGGTTCCTGGCGGCAAGATGAAGTACGACGGCCTGGATGACGCCGCGGCGCGCGCCGACGTCATCGCCTACATCCAGTCGCTCAAGTAAACGCGACAGTGATGCTCAATGGGTGGCCGGTGCAGCCTTGGGCTTGTCCGGCCACTCGATTTCAGCCGAGCTGGTGCACTCCGAATCGTTGGGCTTCATGTCGCAACGGATGCGCTTGAGCACCTTCAACGCACGCTTGTCATACAAGCCGGCCTCGGCGATTTCCACGCGGCCATCGCGCAGCATCTGGATGTAGCGCACCAGATCGGCCGAGGGGATGTCCATCCACACCTTGGCAGGCAACTCGGCTTCAGCCTTGCGGATCATGCCCAGGGTCGTATCAAACTGGCTGAGCCAGTACTGGCGCGCCTTGAGGCCGGTGCCGGGCGGGAACTTGTTCTTGTTGATGATGACCTGGTAGGTCAGGAAGGTGACAGGCATGCGCGAGATCGCGCCCTTGGTGCCAATGCCTTTGTACAGCTCCAGCGGCTTGTAGGCCAAGGCTGGGGCAAAGATCACATCGACCAGACCATTGTTGAACTTGCTGGCGAAATTGGTGATGTCGGCGGGAATCGGCTGCGCGCCAATGCGCGTGATCGCCATGTTCTGCACCTTGTCCACATCGAATGCGGCAATGCGCTTGCCAGCCGCAGCTTCCACGCTGTTGATCTTGCGGTCATTGACGATCGGGTAGGCCGCGCCCATGGGGATGATGCCCGCCACCTCGTACTTGTCCTGCACCATCAGCTTGCTGGCGCCCGGCGAAGCGAACACCTCGATGGCCTTGCGCAGGATCTCGTAGCTGGCTTCCATGTCGATCTTGCCGTTGCGCTCCATGGTGGTGGCGCCCAGGGCGTCCACCGTGGCGGCGACCAGGTTGTAGGGCTTGCTGCGAAACGAGGTCACGGCCATGGCATCACACTGGCCGCTGCGGAAGTCTTCAGCGGCCACACGTTCGTCGGTGTAGGCCTTGAGTTCGATGTCCACGCCCATGTTGAGCTTCTGCATCGCCAGCACGAAGTCCTTGGCGGCGGAAAAGGCCGGCCCCGACGTCCCGATGATGTCGAAGACGCAAGCCGTCTGGCCAGACCAGGCGGGTGCGGTGGCCAGGCTGATCAAGCTCAGGGCCAGCCATCTTGCAGGGCGGAAACGCGAAAGGGTTGCAGGCAGCATCGACTCGTCCACATGTGAATATTGGGTAAGTCAATCTAACAAACGCGATTGCGGCCCTGCCAAGGGGTTTCACCTGTGGCCCCCGCGAGTTGACGCCTGCAGCCCCCACTGCGTCGCCAATTCACCCGCCAGCCAACCAGCCCGCCAGTTCGGCGGCAGAGCGCACACCCAGTTTGGAAAACACCCTTGCCCGGTGCACTTCCACCGTCCGCACCGCGATGTGCAGTTCGTCGGCGATCACCTTGTTGAGCTTGCCTGCGGCCACGCGGTGCATCACCTCCTGCTCGCGCTCGCTGAGGCTGGCCAGACGGGCCTGACGCTCCTGCGCCTGCGCGTTGTGGGCGCGCGAGGCGGCCTCCACGGCCAGCGCCTGCTCGATGCGGTCCACCAGGGTGTTGTCGCTGTAAGGTTTTTCGAGGAAGTCGAAGGCCCCTTTCTTCAAGGCCTCCACCACCATGGGGATGTCGCCGTGCCCGCTGAGAAACAGTACGGGGTTGCGCACGCCCATGGACAACAGGGATTCGTGCAGCATCAAACCTGACATGGGCTCCATGCGGACATCCAGCACGAACACACCGGGCATGGGCTGACTGGAGCGAGCCAGGAAATCCAGCAAGGCCAGCCCGCCATCAAACGCATGCACCACCAGGCCGCGTGAGCCCAGCAGAAACACCAGTGCGTCACGCACCACGGCTTCGTCATCCACCAGGTACACCACACCCTTGTCCTTCAATGGCACGGCATTCATGCGTCCACCTCCCTTGAATCAGCTTGATCTACACCGTGGTCAGCCGCGTCGATGGGCAGGCTGAAGGAGAACACGGCGCCGCGCTCTGGCGCCTCCTCGGCATCCAGCACCCCATAGTGCAACTCGATGATGGAGCGGCAGATCGCCAGCCCCATGCCCATGCCCTCGGCCTTGGTTGAATAAAACGGCGCAAACAGGCGATCACCACGCTGGCCTTGCAAGCCGGGGCCGTTGTCGGTCACGGACACGCGCACGAAGCGCCCTGCTGGCGCCGCAGACACGTGGATGCGCCGCTCGCCCGCTTGCGTGGACAAGGCATCGCTGGCGTTGCGCACCAGGTTGACGACCACCTGCTCAATCAGCACGGGGTCGGCCACCACCTCAGGCAAATGCGGATCACCCTGGATGCTCACATGCACATCATGCCGAGACAGGTCACGCTTGAGCAATGACACGCCCGATTCGATCACCCCCATGATGTTGCAGGGCTCGCGTCGAGGCTCGCGTCGCGTCAGGAACTCGCGGATGCGCTTGACGATGCGCCCGGCATGCGCCGCCTGTTCGCCCATGCGCTGCAGGGCCTTCATGATCTGCGGGTCCATGTCGTCGCGCGCGCCCAGCGCATTGAGCAAGCCGGCGTTGTAGCTGGCAATGGCCGACAAGGGCTGGTTGAGCTCGTGCGCCAGCGTGGAGGCCACTTCGCCCAGCATGGTCAGGCGTGCGTGGTGCGCCATGGTTTCCATCTGCTTGCGCTCGCGTTCCTCCATGTGCTTGCGCTCGGTCACGTTGAGCACGGAGGCCATCCAGCCGATCTGCATGCCCTTGGCGTCCACCAGGGGCGCCTCGAACACCATGACGTCCACCTCGGTGCCGTCCCGATGCTGCCAGCGCGATTCGTAGCCTTCCCGCGGCGCCTTGCCCGCCATGTTGCGCAAGTGGCGGCTCATGCTTTGCTCCAGCTCGTGCGGCACCCAGTAAGGCATTGGCGGCATCAAGCCGATCAGCTCGTCAGGCTGGTACCCGACCATGTCGGCCATGGTCTTGTTGACGTACACAAGGCGCCCCTGCATGTCCCGGGCGCGGATGCCCACGGCCAGCGAGTCCTCCATGGCCGAGCGCCAGGCGGCCTCGGTGCGCCAGGCTTCTTCGGCCCGGGACACGCTGTGCATCTGCTTCCGGAGCATGACACTGGCAATGCCCAGCAGCACCACGAAGCCCCCCATCAAGGCCATGGGCATGGTGCGCCACCAGGGGGTGATGCGTTCGCGAGAAGCCAGCTCCAGCCAGGCATTGGGCAAGGAGGGGGCCATCGACACGCGGTACCAGGCCTGCATGGGGTGCCGCGGGCCATCCACTGTCGAGGCAATCACCTCGTCAGATTCATCCACCAGCCGGATGTCGTACTTGGCAGCGAGCCACCACGGCACCTTCTGGCGCAGCAGCGCGCCGGCCGAGTAACGCGCCACCAGCATGCCACCCGGGTGCTCATCGTGCCCCGCCAGCGAAACGGACAGGTGCCCCGCCATGCCCACCTCGTCACCGATGTTGCGCGCGGCGTCATGTGCCGGCATGGAATCATCAGGCACGTGCGCCAGAATGCGCCCATCGTCCCCCAGCCAGGTCAGGCTGACCCAGAAGCGCCGCAGCCCGTCGAGCACCAGCGCATGCCGCGCGAAAGCGTCCTGGCTCATGGGCCTGGACTGGATGACATCTGCCAGCGCGCGCAGCTTGTTGGTCTCTTCGTCCAGCCGGTTGGTGATCTGCGCCTCCAGCGACAAGGCGTCCGAGATCATGTCGGCGCGCTGCGCCTCGCGATCGGCCACCTCCTTGGCCTGCAACCAGATCATGACGCCGGCCACCAGCAGCACGGACAGCACAAGCGGCCAGGCCCACAGAGAGGGCATCAAGGCAAAGCGGGAGCCCAGCAGGTGCAACCTCGGGCGCGGTGGCACGGCCAGAGCGGGACGCTCGGGCACACGCACGCCAGGCGCACGGCGATCGACCTTGTCCTTGTTTGTCATGCGCCCAGTCTAGATGGCCCGCACCCGGTGCAACCCTAGGGTGATGCACGAATGTGGATGTCCACAATTTGCCGCAGGCACCTGAAGCTGAACAATGGGCCATCCAAAACGCCCCGGAGACACCCCCATGTTCAAGCTGAAGACTGCCTCCTCTCTGCGCCGCAGCATGCTCACCCTGGCCGCGTCCATGGCCCTGCTGCCTGCCGCATTTGCCCAATCCCCCATCATCATCAAGTTCAGCCACGTGGTGGCCGTGGACACCCCCAAGGGCAAGGCTGCCGAGTTCTTCGCCAAGCGTGCGGCCGAGTTGACCAAAGGCCGCGTCAAGGTCGAGGTCTACCCCAACAGCCAGCTCTACAAGGACAAGGAAGAGATGGAAGCCCTGCAATTGGGCTCCGTCCAGATGCTGGCACCCTCGCTGTCCAAATTCGCACCGCTGGGCGTGAAGGAATTCGAAGTCTTCGACCTGCCCTTCATCTTCGACGACTACCCTTCCCTGCACAAGGTCACGAACGGCCCCATCGGCCAGGGCCTGCTGCGCAAGCTGGAAACGCGCGGCATCCACGGCCTGGCCTACTGGGACAACGGCTTCAAGGTCATGTCCGCCAACAGGCCTCTCAAGACCGTCGAAGACTACAAGGGCCTGAAGATGCGCATCCAGTCCTCCAAGGTGCTGGATGCTGAAATGCGCGCGCTGGGTGCCCTGCCCCAGGTGCTGGCCTTCTCCGAAACCTACCAGGCCCTGCAGACGGGGGTGGTCGACGGCACCGAGAACCCGCCTTCCAACCTGTACACCCAGAAGATGCATGAGGTGCAAAAGCACGTCAGCGTCACCAACCACGGCTACCTGGGTTACGCCGTGGTCGTGAACAAGAAGTTCTGGGACGGCCTGCCCTCGGACATCCGCGTCGCACTGAGCAAGGCCATGGCCGAAGCCACCCAGGTGGCCAACGACGTGGCCTTCCAGGACAACCAGGAGGCCCTGGCCAAGGTGCAGGCCTCGGGCAAGACGGTGGTCTACAAGCCCACGATCGGCGAGCGCTTCCTGCTCAAGAAGGCGCTGATGCCCGTGCACAAGCAGATGGCCTCGCGTATCGGTGAAGACGTCATCCAGTCCATCTACAAGGAAACCAACTTCGATCCCAGCAAGATGTGATCGAAGCGGGATGACACCAGGACTCAGCCCACGCCACGACGTGGGCTTTTTCATACCGAGGAGATGCCATCATGAAATGGCTTGACCACCTGGAAGAGTGGCTGATCGCGACCTTCATGGGCGCCGCCACACTGATCATTTTTGTGTCCGTGCTGCACCGTTACGCGGTTGGCTTCAACAGCCCCATACAGGACTGGCTGCTGACACTGAACTTCGCCTGGGCCCAGGAGGCCACCATCTACCTGTTCGTCTGGATGGCCAAGTTCGGCGCAGCCTATGGCGTGCGCACCGGCATCCACGTCGGGGTGGACGTACTGATCAACCAGCTGTCGCCGCCCAGGCGCAAGTTCTTCGTGTTGTTCGGCCTGCTGGCGGGCGCCCTGTTCACCGGCACCATCGCCACCATGGGCGCGAGTTTCGTGTGGCACAACGGTGCGCACTACGCGTTCTACAACGCCTTCCACCTCGACATGACCGACCTGATCGAAGGCCCCACCACACCCGATCTGGAATGGCCGACCTGGATCATCTACATGGCGATCCCGCTGGGCTCATCCCTGATGTGCTTCCGCTTCCTGCAGGTGGCCTGGAACTTCACCCGCACGGGTGAACTGCCTCACCACGACCATGGCCATGTGGATGGCCTCGACGACGAAGTGGCCAAGGCCTGAAGGAGCAGCACATGAACGGCATCATCATTTTCGCTGTGCTGCTCGCACTGATGCTCACGGGCATGCCCGTGTCCATCTCGCTGGGCCTCACGGTTCTCACCTTCATCTTCGGCTTCACACAAGTACCGCTGGAATCGGTCGCGCTCAAGCTGTTCACCGGCATCGAGAAGTTCGAGATCATGGCGATCCCCTTCTTCATCCTGGCCGGCAACTTCCTGACGCACGGCGGCGTCGCGCGGCGCATGATCAACTTCGCCACCAGCATGGTGGGGCACTGGCACGGTGGGCTGGCCTTGGCTGGCGTGGTGGCCTGCGCCTTGTTCGCTGCAGTGTCGGGCTCTTCGCCTGCCACGGTGGTGGCCATCGGCTCGATCCTGCTGCCGGCCATGGCCAAGGCGGGTTTTCCCAACAAGTTCGGCGCGGGCGTGGTCACCACCTCGGGCGCACTGGGCATCCTGATCCCACCCTCCATCGTGATGGTGATGTATTCGGTGTCCACCAACACCTCGGTCGGGGCGCTGTTCCTGGCTGGCGTCGTCCCTGGCGCCCTGCTGGCCTTGATGCTGGGCTTCACCACCTGGTGGCGTGCACGCAAGTTCGGTTACCCGCGCCAGCCCAAGGCCACGTTTGCGCAGCGCTTCAAGGCCTTCAAGGAGTCCTTCTGGGGTTTGCTGTTGATCGTGGTGGTGATGGGCGGGATCTACACCGGCATCTTCACCCCCACTGAGGCTGCCGCCATGGCCGCGGTGTACGCCTTCTTCATCGCCGTGTTCGTCTACAAGGACATGGGCTTGAAGGACGTGCCCCGCGTGCTACTGAACTCGGCCAACATGAGCGCGATGCTGCTCTACATCATCACCAACGCGGTGCTGTTCAGCTTCGTGCTGGCCAATGAGAACATCCCGCAGCAACTGGCCGACTGGCTGGTCGGCATGGGCCTGGGCCAGATCGCCTTCCTGCTGGTGGTCAACATCCTGCTGCTGGTGGCGGGCAACTTCATGGAACCGTCGTCGATCGTGCTGATCATGGCGCCCATCCTGTTCCCCGTGGCCACCAAGCTGGGCATCGACCCCATCCACTTCGGCATCCTGATCGTGGTCAACATGGAAGTCGGCATGTGCCACCCGCCGGTGGGGTTGAACCTGTATGTGGCCTCGGGCATCACCAAGATGGGCATCACCGAGTTGACCGTGGCCGTCTGGCCCTGGCTGTTGACCATGCTGGTCTTCCTGGGCCTGGTGACCTACTGGCCGGGCCTGTCCTTGTGGCTGCCCCACCTGCTGATGCAATAAGCCACCCTGCGCCCCCCTCAAAGCCGCGTCCGCGACCCGCTGACGCGGCTTTTTTCACACGCGAAGCCGACACGGGCTGATACACTCGCGGCTTGTCAGGAGAGAGCCGACGCCACCGTGCCGAGGCCGCCGAAGGCGCAGGGCCCACCAACGCGAGTTGGCCGCCCGAACGCTCAGGCAAAAGGACTGGCAAACATGGCGGCCAGGCTGATGAAGCCCACCACCATGATCCTCACTGGAGAGAGCCTGGTGACCTTGCTGCAAGCGAGGTGAGCCCGGCCACCGAAGGGGCAAGCCCACAACGCCGCGATCAGGTCGCAGCGAGGGGTCAATCTCTCAGGTAAAGCGGACAGAGAGGGCAGCACCGGAAACGGTTTCAGCTGGGTGGATCACCTGGTCGAAAGCGGGTCTGGATCCACTCAGATTGCCCTCCCGCTGGCCTCGCAGCCAGCTACTGCCATGTCCGCTGACACCACCGCAACCCTGTTGAAGACACCTCTGCACGCCCTGCACATCGAACTGGGCGCCAAGATGGTGCCCTTTGGCGGCTACGACATGCCCGTGCAGTACGCCACCGGCATCCTCAACGAGCACAAGCACACCCGCGCCGCCGCTGGCCTGTTTGACGTCTCGCACATGGGCCAGGTGCTGCTCAAGGGTGAAGGCGCCGACGCCGCGCTCGAGTCCCTGGTGCCGGTGGACATCGTCGACCTGCCCAAGTTCAAGCAGCGCTACGCCCTGTTCACGAACGAGCAAGGCGGCATCCTGGACGACCTGATGGTCACCCGCCGCGAGAACGACCTGTTCGTGGTCGTGAACGCCGCCTGCAAGGTGCAGGACATCGCCCACATGCAACAGCACATCGGCGGCCGCTGCACCGTGCAGCCCCTGCCTGACCAGGCCCTGCTGGCCCTGCAAGGCCCGCAAGCCGTGACGGCCCTGGCCCGCCTGAACGCCGATGTGCAGAAGCTCACCTTCATGACCGGCGGCCACTTCGTGCTCGACGGCATCGATTGCTTCCTGACCCGCTCGGGCTACACCGGCGAAGACGGCTTCGAGATTTCCGTGCCCGCCGACAAGGCCGAGCAACTGGCCCGCGCCCTGCTGGCCCAACCCGAAGTCAAGCCCATCGGCCTGGGTGCCCGCGACACCCTGCGCCTGGAAGCCGGCCTGTGCCTGTACGGCCACGACATCGACACCAGCACCACGCCCGTTGAAGGCAGCATCACCTGGGCCATCCAGAAGGTGCGCCGCGCCGGTGGCGCACGCGCTGGCGGCTACCCCGGTGCCAGCGTGATTGACGGCCAGCTGGCCAATGGCGCTGCACGCAAGCGTGTGGGCCTGATCAGCACCGAACGTATGCCAGTGCGTGAAGGCGCCAAGGTGGTCAATGCCGACGGACAAGAAATCGGCATCGTCACCAGCGGCTCGCCCAGCCCCAGCCTGGGCCAACCGATCGCGCTGGCTTACCTGGCCACGCCGCAGGCCGCCGTGGGCACCCCGGTTTTCGCCATCGTGCGCGACAAGCGTGTCGCCATGACCGTGACCACCCTGCCCTTCGTGCCCAACCGCTACTACCGCGGCTGAAAACACCGCGCCGGCCCGGCCTGAGCATGGCACCCTGAGCCATACTCTCGCCCGTTCGGCACACAAGCACCCTTTTATCCCATCTATCCAGGACGTCCAACATGACCATCAAGTACACGCCCGACCACGAATGGCTGCAAATCGAAGCTGACGGCACCGCCACCGTCGGCATCACCCACCACGCTCAGGACGCCCTGGGCGACGTGGTGTTCGTGGACCTGCCCGCCGTGGGCACCACCTTCAACCCCAAGGACGTGGCCGGCGTGGTCGAGTCCGTGAAGGCTGCCGCAGACGTCTACATGCCCGTGACCGGTGAAATCACCGCCGTCAACGAAGCCCTGCGCGACGACCCCTCGCTGGCCAACAGCGACCCCACCGGCGCCGGCTGGTTCTTCAAGGTCAAGCTGTCCAACCCCGCCGAGCTCGACGCCCTGCTGGACAAGACCGCTTACGACGACCTGCTGAAAAACGCCTGATCGCCCACAGCGATCCGAGGGTGGCCCGCCTCAGTGCGGCCGCCCGCCGGGCACCGGCTTGACCGCGTGCCCACACCGTGCCCCTAGAGCTTTGCCTGCCGCCGAACGCCATGCTGAACACCCACCTGCCCACCCTCGCTGAACTCGAAAACGCGACCGAATTCCAGGCCCGCCACCTTGGCCCCTGGGACGAAGAGCAGCAACACATGCTCAGTGCCATCGGCGTGGCCTCGCGGCAAGCCCTGATCGACGGCATCGTGCCGGCCAGCATCAAGCGCGGCAACCCCATGGAGCTGCCCGCCCCGCTGACCGAAGCCCAGGCGCTGGCCGAGCTCAAGGCCATCGCGCAGCAGAACAAGCTGATGCGCAACTTCATCGGCCAGGGCTACTACGGCACCCTGACACCCGGCGTCATCCTGCGCAACATCCTCGAGAACCCCGCCTGGTACACCGCCTACACGCCCTACCAGGCCGAAATCTCGCAAGGCCGCATGGAAGCGCTGATCAACTTCCAGACCATGGTCACCGACCTGACGGGCATGGCGATTGCCAACGCCTCCATGCTGGACGAGGCCACGGCAGCTGCTGAAGCCATGACGCTGGCCGCACGTGGCGGCAAGAGCAAGTCCACGCGCTTCGTGGTCTGCCATGACGTGTTCCCCCAGACGCTGGAAGTGATCCAGACGCGCGCCAAGCCGCTGGGCATCACCGTGGACCTGGTGCACGCCGCCCAACTGGCCGAGCACCTGCAAACCAACGACTGCTTCGCCGCGCTGATGCAGTACCCCGGCGTCAATGGCCAGGTGCGTGACCTGCGCCCCTTGATCGACGCGCTGCACGCCAAGGGCGCCATGGCCATCGTGGCCGCCGACCTGCTGGCCCTGACCCTGCTGACGCCTCCGGGTGAACTGGGCGCCGACATCGCCTGCGGCACCACCCAGCGTTTCGGCATGCCCATGGGCAACGGTGGCCCGCACGCTGCCTACATGGCCACCAAGGACGAACTCAAGCGCTCCATGCCCGGCCGCCTGGTCGGCGTGAGTGTCGATAGCCACGGTGACCCGGCCTACCGCCTGGCCCTGCAAACCCGCGAGCAGCACATCCGCCGCGAGAAGGCCACCTCCAACATCTGTACCGCCCAGGTGCTACCCGCTGTGGTGGCCAGCATGTACGCGGTCTACCACGGCCCTGAAGGCCTCAAGCGCATTGCCCTGCGTGTGGCCAGCTACGCCTCCATCCTGGCTGAAGGCCTCAAGGCCATGGGCCGCAAGGTGGTTCACACCACCTGGTTCGACACGGTTCAGGTGCTGACAGAAGACCGCGAAACCGTGCTGGCCGATGCCGTCAAGTTGGGCATCAACCTGCGCGACGCCAGCAACGACAGCGTGACCATCTCGCTGGACGAAACCACCACCCGCAACGACATCATCGACCTGTGGACGGTGTTCTCCGGCGGCAAGCCGCTGCCTTCGTTTGCCGCGTTTGAGAACGGCGTGGCCCTGGGCCTGCCCGCCAACCTGCGCCGCGACAGCGCCTTCCTGACGCACCCGGTGTTCAACAGCCACCACAGCGAAACGGAAATGCTGCGCTACCTGCGCGGCCTGGCCGACAAGGACCTGGCCCTGGACCGCACCATGATCCCGCTGGGTTCGTGCACCATGAAGCTCAACGCCACCAGCGAGATGATCCCCATCACCTGGCCCGAGTTCGCGCACATCCACCCCTTCGCACCGCGCGACCAGCTCAAGGGCTACGAGCTGCTCAATGAAGAGCTGTGCGCCTGGCTGTGCCAGGCCACGGGCTACGCCGGCATCAGCCTGCAACCCAATGCCGGCTCGCAAGGCGAATACGCTGGTTTGCTGGTCATCAAGGCCTATCACGAATCCAAGGGCCAGGGCCACCGTGACATCTGCCTGATCCCCGAATCGGCCCACGGCACCAACCCCGCCAGCGCCCACATGGCCGGCATGAAGGTGGTGGTCACCAAGTGCGACACCGATGGCAACGTGGACCTGGACGACCTCAAGGTCAAGTGCGAGCAACACAGCGCCAACCTGGCTGCCGTGATGATCACCTACCCCTCGACCTACGGCGTGTTCGAAACCCGCGTGACCGAGCTGTGCAAGCTGGTGCACAAGCACGGCGGCCGCGTCTACGTGGACGGCGCCAACATGAACGCCCTGGTCGGCCTGGCCGCACCGGGCCAGTTCGGCGGCGACGTCAGCCACCTGAACCTGCATAAGACCTTCTGCATCCCGCACGGCGGTGGCGGCCCCGGCGTCGGCCCCGTCTGCGTGGTTGAAGACCTGGCGCCCTTCCTGCCCGCGCACCGCTCGGCCGGCATCGGTTCTGAAGTGCAGGTCGGCGCTGTGTCAGCCGCCCCGCTGGGCAACGCTGCCGTGCTGCCCATCAGCTGGATGTACATCCGCATGATGGGTGCCGATGGCCTGAAGGCCGCCACCGAAGTGGCCATCCTCAACGCCAACTACGTGGCCGCCCGCCTGGCTGACCACTACGACATCCACTTCAGCGGTGGCAGCCAGACCATCAAGGGTGGCGGCGTGGCCCACGAGTGCATCCTGGACCTGCGCCCCTTGAAGGACAGCAGCGGCGTCGCCGCCGAAGACGTGGCCAAGCGCCTGATCGACTACGGCTTCCATGCACCCACGCTGAGCTTCCCTGTGGCCGGCACCTTGATGGTCGAACCGACCGAGAGCGAATCCAAGGCGGAACTGGACCGCTTCTGCGACGCCATGATCGCCATCCGCGAGGAAATTCGCCTGGTGGAACAAGGCAAGCTGCCGCAGGACGACAACCCCTTGAAGAACGCGCCGCACACCGCCGCCAGCCTGCTCAAGGCCGAGTGGCCGCACGCCTACAGCCGAGAACTGGCCGCCTACCCTGTGGCCAGCCTGCGCAAGCAGAAGTACTGGTCGCCCGTGGGCCGCGTGGACAACGTCCATGGCGACCGCAACCTGTTCTGCTCCTGCGTGCCGGTGAGCGACTACCAGGGCTGATCCGGCGCTGGCCGCATCTGCGCGCCTGAGCCTCCACACGCCAACTGGCCCACCCGGGACACCCGTCCTCGGTGGGCCAGACTGTTTCCTGCCGCCAACAACGCGCAGATTTCAGGTCGGCACATTGCCAAGCTGACACTTAACCGCTAATGTGAGCCATCCGATCCGGGTTCATCGGACAGGCTGCTTTACCCGATTTCCGAATTCCAGAACCCCATCAGCCCAGTAAAGCGGCAGGCCCCCTCCAGCCGCGCATCAAGCTCCCTTTCAAGGAGGCATATGCAGGCCCTGACGGAGATCGACGCGCCCACCCTGCGGTTCATGCCGACAGACGATGGGTTGAAGATGGCACTGTCCGCCGCACAGGCGGGCTTGTGGGAATGGCATCTGGGCACCAACCTCAATGCCTGGTCTGACGAGGTCTGGGCCTTGTTCGGCCTCCCACCCGATACGCCCCCCACCCAGGATGCCTGGCTTGCCAGCATCCACCCCGAGGACCGCGCACAAGCCAGGCAGCACGTCTTTGCCGCCAGAGAGCGGGGCGTCCCCTTCGAAATCGAGTGGCGCACCAACCCGTGCAGCGGCCCAGTGAGGTGGATCCTGTCGCGCGGCCAGCCAGGCCAGCCCAGGCCAGACGGCCAGGACACCTATACCGGCATCGTCATGGACATCACGGCCCGCAAGCAGGCCGAGAGTGCCGCCCTCAAGCTCACCGAATCCCTCGAAGAGCGTGTCAAGGAGCGCACCGCCGCGCTAGGCGAACACGAACGCCTGCTGCAAAACATCCTGGACGGCATTCCCGGCCTGATCGGCTACTGGACCAAAGACCTGCACAACCGCTTCGCCAACAAGGCCTACCTGGACTGGTTTGGCATGTCGGCCGACCAACTGCGCAACTTGCACATCAAAGACCTGCTCGGGCCGACACTCTTCGAGCAAAACTGGCCCTACATGCAGGAGGCGCTCAAAGGCCATTCTCAGCGCTTTGAGCGGCTGCTCCCCATCCCGAAACAACCCGGCCGCCATCGTCACAGCGAAGCCCACTACCTGCCCGACATCGTCAACGGCGTGGTACAGGGCTTTCTGGTCATCGTGTTCGACATCAGCCAGATCAAGCAGGCCGAACTGGCCGCCGAGGCGGCCAACCAGGCCAAGAGCGAGTTCCTGGCCAACATCAGCCACGAGGTGCGCACGCCTTTGAACGCCATGTTCGGGCTTGCGCAGGTCGGGGCGCGCCAGGCCATCGGTACCCCACAGGCCAGGACCTTCGAGCAGATACTCGACTCGGCCCAGCACCTGCTCACCCTGGTCAACGACGTGCTGGATTTCTCCCGGATCGAATCGGGCAAGCTCAACCTGCACTACGAGCGCATCAACCTCGGCCAGGTGCTGGAACACGTGCTCACGCTCAAGGCCATCCTGGCCCAGGCCAAGGGCCTGCCGCTGATCATCCACGAGTCGGCCGACGTCCCGCAGTACTTCCATGGCGACGCCACGCGGCTGTCGCAGATCCTGTTGAACCTGCTGTCCAACGCCATCAAGTTCACCGACACCGGGCAGGTCAGCATCCACCTGGATTACGTCGCCCCTGACCTCATCATGGAGGTCACCGACACAGGGATCGGCATGTCCGAGGACAAGCTCCTGCAGCTGTTCCAGCCCTTTGTGCAGGTGCATGGCCATCACCCAGCGCAATCGGGCGGCACCGGCCTGGGCCTGGCCATCTGCAAACGGCTGGTGGAAATGATGCGCGGCCACATCCAGGTCCGCAGCCAACCGGGCGAAGGCACCACGTTCACGGTCAAGTTGCCGGTGTTGCACCCCGAAGGCGGCGACGTTCGCCACATTCGCCACGTGGCCATGGTCGGCAGCCCCACGCCAGCCTCCAGTGCGCTGACCGAGTCCCTGCGAGACAGGGCGCTGAAGGTCACCCACAGCGCCGCGCTCCCCTTGCCACCAGGCAGCCAGCCCGACGTGATCATCCTGTCTTCAGACGCCTTGCCCCGATGCGCGCCAGAAGAGATCCGCCGCAATATCGCACTCGGGCACACGGTGCTGGTCAACGCCCCCGCCAGCACGGTGGTCGAGCTGCCGCAGCCCCTCCAGAATGAACTCCCGGTGGTGGCCGGCCCCCTGAGCCCCTTGCGCCTGCTCAACGCCATCAAGACCAAGCTGAACCGAACGGCCGTGAGCAGCAGCCAGCGCCTGGCGCACATCCGTGTGCTGGCCGCTGAAGACAACCCCGTCAATCGCCTGGTGCTGCAACAGATGCTGGAGCAGGAAGGCGCCATCGTCACCTTCGCCTTCGACGGTGCCCATGCACTGGAGCAGGTCCGCGTCCATGGGCCATCGAGCTTCGACGTCGTGCTGTGCGACATCCAGATGCCCGTCATGGACGGCTACCAGGCTGCCCAGGCGCTGGGCCACATCGCCCCTTCGCTGCCTGTCATCGGCCTGACCGCGCACGCCTTCGACACGGCCAAACAACAAGCCCGACGGGCCGGCATGGTGGGCTATGTCACCAAACCCTATATGCTGGATACTCTGGTCGACGAAATACGCCGCTTTGCTCGTTGGCGCCCGGGAGATGCCCCGCAGGCCGACAACGTGGCAGCCCAAGCAACGATGAGCACCGAGCCCGATATGCAGCAGGACATCACCGACTGGCAGGCCATGCAGCAGTATTACCAGGCGCAGCCCCAACTGCTGGACCGCCTGATCGCCATGCTGGGCGACACCCTCAGCGAGATCCAGCAGGAGCTGGAGCACACCATCCAGAACCAGAACCTGGAACAGCTGGCCAAGATCGCCCACAACATCAAGGGCACGGCCCTGAACCTGCACACCCCTGAACTGGCGCGGCTCGCCGTGCAAACCCAGGAGCAGGCCCGCCAAGGTGACAGCGACACACTGCGCACGGCCGAGGACCTGTCAAAACGCCTGAGCCACTTCATCGAGATGGCCACGCATCACCAGGGGCAGAAACGCCAAGGCGCGGATCAATAGATCAGCCGATCCGGCCTGATGTCGCGCAGGATGGTCGTGGCGATCTCTTCGATCGACTTGTGCGTGGACGACAGCCAGTCGATGCCCTCGCGGCGCATCATGGACTCGGCCTGCGCCACCTCCAGCCGGCAATTCTCCAGGCTGGCGTACTTGCTGCCGGGCCGGCGCTCATTGCGGATCTGGCTCAAGCGACTGGGCTCGATCGTCAGACCGAAGCACTTCTTCTTGTAAGGCTTGAGCATCGAAGGCAGGAAGCCGCGGTCGAAGTCCTCCGGGATCAGCGGCACGTTGGCCGCCTTGATGCCATGCTGCATCGCCAGGTACAGAGAGGTTGGCGTCTTGCCACAACGGCTCACGCCCACCAGCACCACATCGGCCAACTCCAGGCTGCGTGAAGACTGGCCATCATCGTGCTCCAGCGCAAAATTGATCGCCTCGATGCGGTCGTTGTATTCCTGGTCCACGCTGGCGTCGCTGAAGCGGCCCACCCGGTGGTTGGACTTCATGCTGAACTCTTCTTCAAGCGGCTCGACGAAGGTCTTGATCACGTCGAACACGCGCGCGTCGCAGCCCTTGAGAATGGCCAGCACATCGTCGTTGGCCAGGGTGGTGAACACGATGGGCCGCTTGCCTTCACGCTGCCCTGCCGCATTGATTTCACGCACCACCTGATGCGCCTTGTCCACGGTGTCGATGAAGGGCCGACGCACGTGCCGGGGCTTGATGGCGAATTGGGCCAGGATGGAGTTCCCCATCGTTTCGGCCGTGATACCTGTGCCATCCGACACGAAAAACACACTGCGATCAGACATATGCAGACAAAAGAAGAAAAGCCCCCTCAAGTGGACGTGTCAGCTTTGCACGCAAACACCCGTTCACTGGTCGGAGGAATTGAGCTTGATGAGCGCACGATCATAGGCCTGACCCTACAATCAGTCCATCTCGTGTCCACAGCTGTTGTCAGATGTGTGGCAAAGGTCGTCCAACAACTCCAACAGACCTGAGCCCACCCGTGGATGCCAAACAGATTTTTTTCACCATCCTGGAGCTTTTATGACCAACCGCTTTGAGCCGACCGCCCTGGTCGTGCCCTTCGAGCAACTGCGCATGTCCGATGTCGAGATCGTCGGCGGCAAGAACGCCTCGCTGGGCGAAATGATCTCGCAATTGCCCACCGGCCCCAACGGTGTGCGCGTGCCCACGGGCTTTGCCACCACGGCCCACGCCTTCCGCGAATTCCTCAAGCACGATGGCCTGGCTGACCGCATCAGCAAGCGCCTGGCCGCGCTCAACACCGAAGACGTGCGCGCCCTGGCCGAAGCCGGTGCCGAAATCCGTGGCTGGGTCGAAGCCCAGCCCTTCCCCGCCGACCTGGAAAAGGCCATCCGCGGCGCCTTCGCGACCTTGGCTGGTGACAACCTGCAGGCCTCGTTCGCCGTGCGTTCTTCTGCCACGGCCGAAGACCTGCCTGACGCCTCCTTTGCAGGCCAGCAAGAGACCTTCCTGAACGTCGTCGGCATCGAAGACGTGCTGCACAAGATGAAGGAAGTGTTCGCCTCGCTGTACAACGACCGCGCCATCTCCTACCGCGTGCACAAGGGCTTTGCGCATGACGTCGTCGCCTTGTCGGCCGGCGTTCAACGCATGGTGCGTTCCGACCTGGGTGCCGCCGGCGTGATGTTCACCATCGACACCGAATCGGGCTTCCAGGACGTGGTCTTCATCACCTCCAGCTACGGCCTGGGCGAAACCGTGGTGCAAGGCGCCGTCAACCCCGACGAGTTCTACGTGCACAAGCCCGCCCTGAAGGCCGGCAAGCAGGCCGTGATCCGCCGCAACCTGGGCTCCAAGCTGCTGAAGATGGAGTTCGCCACGCCTGAAGAAAAGGCTGCATCCGGCAAGCTGGTCAAGACCGTGGACACCACCGTCGAAGCCCGCAACCGCTACAGCCTGAGCAACGAGGACGTGACCGAGCTGGCCCGCTACGCCCTGATCATCGAGCAGCACTACGGCCGCCCGATGGACATCGAATGGGGCAAGGACGGCACCGACGGCAAGCTGTACATCCTCCAGGCCCGTCCTGAGACGGTCAAGAGCCAGATGCAAGGCAAGGTCGAGCAGCGCTACAAGCTCAAGAGCACCGGCACCATCCTGGCCGAGGGCCGCGCCATTGGCCAGAAGATCGGCACCGGTCCCGTGCGCATCGTGCACAACATCTCCGAGATGGACACCGTCAAGCCCGGCGACGTGCTGGTCACCGACATGACCGACCCCAACTGGGAACCCGTGATGAAGCGCGCCAGCGCCATCGTCACGAACCGTGGCGGTCGTACCTGCCACGCCGCCATCATCGCGCGTGAACTCGGCATCCCGGCCGTGGTGGGCTGCGGTAACGCCACCGAGCGCCTGACCGACGGCACCCTGGTGACCGTGGCCTGCTCCGAAGGCGACACCGGCTACATCTACGAAGGCCTGCTGGAAACCGAAGTCACCGAGGTCAAGCGTGGCGAGATGCCCCACATCGGCCTGAAGATCATGATGAACGTGGGCAACCCCCAGCTGGCGTTCGACTTCGCCCAGATGCCCAACAACGGCGTGGGCCTGGCCCGCCTCGAGTTCATCATCAACAACAACATCGGCGTCCACCCCAAGGCGATCCTGGACTATCCGAACATCGACACCGACCTGAAGAAGGCCGTCGAGTCCGTGGCCCGTGGCCACGCCTCGCCTCGCGCTTTCTACGTGGACAAGCTGGCTGAAGGCATTGCGACGATCGCCGCCGCCTTCTGGCCCAAGCCCGTCATCGTGCGCCTGTCGGACTTCAAGTCCAACGAGTACAAGAAGCTCATCGGTGGTTCGCGCTACGAGCCGGAAGAAGAAAACCCCATGCTGGGTTTCCGCGGTGCCTCGCGCTACATCAGCGCCGAGTTCGGCGAAGCCTTCGCCATGGAGTGCGAAGCCCTCAAGCGCGTGCGCAATGACATGGGCCTGAGCAACATCGAGATCATGGTGCCCTTCGTGCGCACTTTGAAGCAGGCCGAGCGCGTGACCAACATGCTGGCCGACCATGGTCTGGTGCGCGCCTCCAAGGGCGGTACGGACGGCCTGCGCGTCATCATGATGTGCGAAGTGCCGTCCAACGCCATCCTGGCCGAGCAGTTCCTGGAGTACTTCGACGGCATGTCCATCGGCTCGAACGACCTGACCCAGCTCACCCTGGGCCTGGACCGCGATTCCGGCCTGGAACTGCTGGCCCACGACTTCGACGAACGCGACCCGGCTGTCAAAGCCATGATCTCGCGTGCGATTGCCGCCTGCCGCGCACACGGCAAGTACATCGGCATCTGCGGCCAGGGCCCTTCGGACCACCCCGACTTTGCCGAATGGCTGGCCGCCGAGGGCATCGTCTCGATCTCGCTGAACCCCGACACCGTGGTCGAAACCTGGCAGCGCCTGGCCGCCAAATAAGGTTTTCGGACAAAACGGCCGGATTTCCTTGCGAAATCCGGCGCCGCAAGCGTCAGACGCCACCTCCGGGTGGCGTTTTCACTGCTACAATCGCAGGCTTTTCCGCCAGTTGCTCATTTCTTGAGCAGCCCTTGCCGTCTACGGGTTTGACGCTTCGTGGCGGCTTCCATCAACTGGAATCCACAAGGAGTATCCATGCGTCACTATGAAATCGTCGTGCTGATCCACCCGGATCAAAGCGAGCAAGTTCCCGCCATGCTGGAACGCTACAAGGCCCTGATCGCCTCCACCGGCGGCCAGGTTCACCGTCTTGAAGACTGGGGCCGCCGTCAGCTGGCATACCAGATCAACAAGCTGGCCAAGGCTCACTACCTGTGCCTGAACATCGAAACCAGCAAGGAAACCCTGGCTGAGCTCGAAACCGGCTTCAAGTTCAACGACGCCGTGCTGCGTCACCTCACCGTGCTGAAGGACAAGGCTGAAACCGCTCCTTCCGTGATGATGAAGCAAGTTGAGCGTGAAGAGGCCCGCAAGGCCCAGCAGGAGCAAGCCGCTGCCTGATTGATGCCGCAAGGCATTGACAGACATCGCGACCGCGTCGTTCATGAACCGTGTGCTGATCACAGCCCAGATCATTGAACGCAGCGCGCTGAGATACACCCCCGCCGGCCTGCCCGCACTCGACGTCGTGCTTCAGCACGAATCCGATGTGACCGAGGCGCAGCTTCCCCGCAAGGTCAAGCTGGAAATGAAGGCCGTGGCGATTGGTCCGATTGCAGAGCAATTGAACCGAAAGCCGGTTGGCGAGCCATTGGGCATCGTCGGCTTCCTGGGTGCTCCGCGCAACGGCCGTGGCGTGCTGCTCCACATCACCGAACTCAACGACATCGTTTAAACACATCCATTCGGATACTGAGAGGTCATCATGGCTGCTCCCCGCTCCAAGAACGGCAAGTTCTCCAAAGACCGCAAGGGCAAGCGCAACACGCAATCCCTGCTGTTCCGTCGCAAGCGCTTCTGCCGCTTCACCGTCGCCAACGTCGAACAGATCGACTACAAGGACGTTGACACCCTGCGCGACTTCATCGCTGAAAACGGCAAGATCATCCCCGCACGCCTGACCGGCACCCGCGCGATCTACCAGCGTCAGCTGACCACCGCCATCAAGCGCGCTCGCTTCCTGGCCCTGCTGCCTTACAGCGACCAGCACCGCGTCTAAGGAGTTCTCTGTCATGCAAATCATCCTCCTCGAAAAAGTCGCCAACCTGGGCAACCTGGGTGATGTGGTCCGCGTGAAGGACGGTTACGCTCGTAACTTCCTGATCCCCACAGGCCAGGCTCGTCGCGCCACCGAAAAGGCCGTCGCCGAATTCGAAGCCCGTCGCGCTGAACTGGAAAAGGTTCAAGCTGAAAAGCTGGCCGCCGCTCAAGCCATGGGCGAGAAGCTGTCTGGCAAGACTGTCACCGTCAGCCAGAAGGCTGGCGTGGACGGCCGCCTGTTCGGCTCGGTCACCAACTTCGACATCGCTGAAGGCCTCAAGGCTGCCGGCTTCGAAGTGGCCAAGCACCAGATCCGCCTGCCTAACGGTCCTCTGAAGACCGTGGGCGAGCACCCTGTGTCGCTGTCGCTGCACACCGACGTGGTCGCCGAGATCACCGTCGCTGTGGTGGGCGAAACCGCCTAAGCATCAGGTCTCACCAGACCACGCGAACCCGGTGCGCTGCGCCGGATTCGCCCCAGGAAGCCGGCCTTGCGCCGGCTTTCTCATTGGGCGCGCAGCTTATCCACGCCAATCCCCAAGCTATCCCAGGGTTGCCCACAGACTTGCCCACATGTACACAGCTTTATCCACATGTGCGCCGCGCCGGCAACCTTATGATTGATGACCATGGCCGCAGTTCTCCCGACACCCTTCTCCCCATCCGGTTTGAGTGCCTCGATTGGCGCCGATGAGATCGCCAAGCTGCGGGTGCCGCCGCACTCCATCGAAGCCGAGCAGAGCGTGCTGGGCGGCTTGCTGCTGGACAACAGCGCCTGGGACCGTGCCTCGGATCTGCTGACCGACAGCGACTTCTACCGCCATGAGCACCAGCTCATCTTCACGGCCATCCAGCAACTGATCAACGCCTCCAAGCCCGCCGACGTGATCACGGTCTTCGAGCAGCTGCAGATGCAAGGCAAGGCCGCGGATGTGCCTGGCGGCTTGATGTACCTGAATGCCCTGGCCCAATCGGTGCCCAGCGCGGCCAACATGCGCCGCTACGCGGAAATCGTGCGCGAACGCGCGGTGCTGCGCAAGCTGGTTTCGGTCAGCGACGAAATCGCCACCAACGCCTTCAGCCCCAACGGCAAGTCCGTGGCCGACCAGCTCGACGAAGCCGAAGCCAAGATCATGAAGATCGGCGAGGAAGGCAACAAGGGCAAGCAAGGCTTCCACTCGATGGACGGCCTGGTGGTGGACCTGCTGGACCGCGTCCAGGAGCTGGCCGACAACGGCTCGGAAGACGTCACCGGTGTGCGCACCGGCTTCATCGAAATGGACAAGATGACGGCCGGCCTGCAAAAGGGCGACCTGATCATTCTGGCCGCCCGCCCCTCCATGGGTAAGACGGCTTTTGCACTGAACATCGGCGAAAACGTGGCGGTCAACGAAGGCCTGCCGGTGGCCGTGTTCTCCATGGAAATGGGCGCCTCTCAGCTGGCGCTGCGTATGGTCGGCTCCATTGGCCGCATCAACCAGCAGAACCTGCGTACCGGCCGCCTGAGCGACGATGAATGGGGGCGCCTGAGCGAGACGGTCGAGAAGCTGCGCACGGCCAACGTCTTCATCGACGAAACACCTGGCCTGTCACCCAATGAATTGCGCGCCCGCGCGCGCCGCCTGGCCCGTCAGTTCGGCGGCACGCTGGGCCTGATCATCATCGACTATCTGCAGCTGATGAGCGGCTCGGGCGGCAACGAGGAAAACCGCGCCACCGTGATCGGTGAAATCTCGCGAGGCCTCAAAGCGCTGGCCAAAGAGTTGCAGTGCCCGGTGATCGCGCTGTCGCAGTTGAACCGCTCGGTCGAAACCCGCCCTGACAAGCGCCCCATGATGTCCGACCTTCGCGAATCAGGCGCCATCGAGCAGGATGCGGACGTGATCATGTTCATCTACCGCGACGAGTACTACAACAAGGAGTCCAAGATTCCCGGCGTCGCCGAGATCATCATCGGCAAGCAGCGTAACGGCCCGGTCGGCAGCTTGCATCTGGCCTTCCTGAAATCGAACACGCGCTTCGAAAACCTGGCACCTGGCACTCACATCGGTGAGGGTGACCAGTATTGACCTTCTCCATTGCGGCGGCAGTACCTTACGGTGCCTTTCGGGGTGCCGTTTTTTTTGAGAGGCTCAATGGCCGTGGCGCGCCAGCCAGGCCTTCAACTGCGCAGGCTGCAAGGCGCCGGACACGCGGTCAATCTCGCGGCCATTGGCGAACAGCGCCAGCGTCGGGATGCTGCGGATGTTGTAGCGCGCCGCCAGCTGTTGCTCGGCTTCGGTGTCGACCTTAGCGAACAGCACGCGGCCCTTGTAGCTGCCCGCCATCTGCGCGAACACGGGGGCGAACATCTTGCAGGGGCCGCACCAGGGCGCCCAGAAGTCGACCAGCACGGGCAACTGGTTGCGCGTGACAAATCGCTCGAAGTTCTGGGTCTGGAGATTGAGCGCTTGCCCGGGCAAGAGGCTCTGCGCGCATTTGCCACACTGAGGCTGGTCATGGACACGATCAGCCGGCACGCGGTTGATCGCCTGACAGTGTGGGCAAACCAGTTCAAGAGAAGAAGCAGACATGGGGTTCTCCGTGAGAGCTATACCCCATGTCGTATCGATTCACGCCAATTCAAGAGGCGCAGACCGATTGGCTCAATCGTCGTTGCCAGTCAGCGCCATCAGCAGCTGCAGCAGCGACACGAAGACGTTGTAGACGTCCAGGTAGATGGCCAAGGTTGCCATCACGTAGTTGGTTTCGCCGCCGTCGATGATGCGCTTGAGGTCATACAGCATGTAGGCCGAGAAGATCACGATGGCCATGGCCGACACAGCCAGCATCAGCGCAGGCATCTGCAGCCAGATGTTGGCCACCGAGGCCACCAGGATCACGATCAGGCCCACGAACAACCACTTGCCCATGTTGGACAGATCGGTCTTGATCGTGCTGGCCAGAGCCGACATGCCCAGGAACACGGCGCCGGTACCGCCAAAGGCCATGCCGATGAGGGCGCCGCCATTGGAGCGCCCCATGGCCATGCCCACGATGCCCGACAGCATCAAACCAGCGAAAAAGGTATAGCCCAGCAGCAGCAGGACGCCTGCGCCTGAATCCTTGAACTTGTTGATGCCGAAGAAAAAGGCCATGGAGATGCCCATCAGCACCATGAAGGCCATCAGCGGGCGACCCGCAAACATGCCCATCACGTTCATCGACACGCCCAGCCAGGCGCCGACCACGGTGGGCAACATCGACAAGGCCAGCAAGGCATACGTGTTGCGCAGCACCCGCTGACGGTCCACGCCCATCGAAGAGCCATAAACAACATCAAGGGGTTTCAACGAACGGTCCATGTTTCCTCCGGAAAACGCAAAAGAAGTCAGGTCAGGCTGACCTTCCTTGGAACCTGCCAGGCAGGCAGAGGTTCCACAAAGATTGTAGGCGGCTTGTGTCAACCCCAAACGCCCGGCGCAGTATCTGCGGGCCGGTCAGGGGTTTTTCAAGCACGATTTCATGTGGTGAGAGCCCGCAAGCCGCCCCAGACAGCCTCAGGCGGCCAGGCGACGTCGCAGTGACTCGTACAGGCACACCGCCGCCGCGGCCGCCACGTTGAGCGACTCCTCGCCGCCCGGCTGGGGAATGGCCACCCTCAGCGCACAGCGGGCCATGACGGCTTCGGCGACACCCTGCCCCTCGTGCCCCATCACCCAGGCGCAGGGGTCAGGCAGCGGCGCGGAAGGCAAGAGCTGATCGGTGTGCGAGCTGGTGGCCACAAGGGGCACACCGAGCTCAGCCAGATCATCGGCCACCACCTGCTCAACCAGATGCAGCGCAAAGTGCGCGCCCATGCCCGCACGCAAGACCTTGGGCGACCACAAGGCCGCCGTGCCCTTGAACGCCACCACCTGCTGAAACCCCATGGCCGATGCGCTGCGCAGGATGCTGCCGACATTGCCGGCGTCCTGAACACGGTCCAGCACCACCGAACGCAAGCCCGAGCGGATGCCGGCATCAACCGCCCCTTCATCGGGGCGAGACAGCAGGAAGCCCAGATGCGCATGGGACTCCAGCCCGCTGAACACCTTCCACAAGGCTTGCGGCACCACCACCACCTTGTCGGCCTGGCGAGCCAGCTCGCTCAGCTTGCGCGCCAGCTCGTCATGCCCCGCCGCCGTGCCATGCTCACCCAGCCACGCCGTATCGGCGATCACGGCCAAGGCCACGGGCACGCCACGCGCCAGACAGGCCGAACACAGGTGGTCGCCCTCCAGCCAGACTTCGCCCAGCTTGCGGTAGGCGGACGGGTCCTGCGCGTGCTTGCGAAGGCGTTGCACCAGCGGGTTGTCGCGCGAGGTGATCAGTTGGGTGATGCTCATCAAAATCAGGCCATCCAGGTGGCGCAGCGGTCAGCGAGGCTGAACCAGGGAGGGATCAGGCGCCAGGCCCAGCGCAACCTTCACGGGCCCGAAGCTGCGGCGGTGCGCCGGGGTCGCGCCGTGCAGACGCAACGCGGCCACATGGTCGGCCGTGGGGTAGCCCTTGTGGGCATCGAAACCGTATTGCGGATAGGCCTCGTGCAACTGTACGCACAAACGGTCGCGGTGCACCTTGGCCAGGATGGATGCCGCAGAAATCGCCTGCACTTTCGAGTCGCCCTTGACGATGGCCTGCGCCGGCACATTGAGCACGGGCACACGGTTGCCGTCCACCTGCACCATGGCCGGCTTCAGGCGCAGGCCTTCCACCGCACGGCGCATGGCCAGCATGGTGGCCTGCAGGATGTTGATCTCATCGATCTCCTCGACCGTGGCCTCGGCAATGCAACAACACAGCGCCTTGGCGCGGATCTCGTCATACAGGCGCTCGCGCTGGCGCGCGGTGAGCTTCTTGGAGTCCGCCAGACCGACGATGGGCTGCTCGTCGTCCAGGATGACAGCAGCGGCCACCACCGGGCCGGCCAGCGGGCCGCGGCCGGCCTCGTCCACGCCTGCGAGCAGGCCCGCCGAGTCTGCGGGCCACAACAGATCCAGCTGCTGCGGCACGAGCAGCTCGACGCCCGTACGCGCCGTCCTGGCGCCCTTAACGGCTTTCGATGACTTGGGCGATGGCATCGCTGGCAGCCCGGGCGGTATCGCGCCTCAGGGTGTGGTGAAGTTCAAGGAAACGTTGTTGCACCGACTGGGCTCGGGCAGGCTGATCCAGCCAGGCCAGCACATCCGAAGCCAGTTGCTCGGGGTTGGCCTCGTGCTGCAGGCGCTCAGGCACGACGAAGTCGGACAACAGGATATTGGGCAAGCCGACCCACGGCAGGTAGGCCATGCGCTTCATGATGGGCCAGCTCAAGGCGCTGATCTTGTAGGCGATCACCATGGGGCGCTTGAACAAGGCCGCCTCCAGCGTGGCCGTGCCGCTCGCAATCAGCGTGACATCACAAGCGGCCAGCGCTTCGTGCGATTGCCCGTCAAGCAGGGTCAAGGCAGCCTTGGGCGCATGCTCGGCCACCATGGGCTCAACCAGCGCACGCATGCCGGGCACGATGGGCAACAGGAAGCGCAGATCAGGCCGTTGCTGGCTCAAACGCGCCACGGTCTGCAGGAAGGTGGGCGCAATGTGGCGGATCTCGCCACCGCGGCTGCCTGGCAATACGGCCACGACCTGGGCATCGGCGCTCAAACCCAGCTTGGCACGCGCCGCTTCACGCGGCACCTCCAGCGGGATCGTGTCGGCCAGCGGGTGCCCCACATAACTGGCCGCGATGCCCTTGTCCTGGTACAGCTTGGGCTCGAAGGGGAACAGGCACAGCATGTGGTCCACCGAACGGTGGATCTTGTTGATGCGCCCGCCTCGCCAGGCCCAGATGGACGGGCTGACGAAGTGCACGGTCTTGATGCCTTGTGCTTTCAGGCGCGCTTCCAGGCCCAGGTTGAAGTCCGGCGCGTCCACCCCGATGAACACATCAGGGCGCTCCTGCAGCAGGCGCGCCGCCAGTTGCTCACGGATGCCCCATATCTCGCGAAAGCGCCGCAGCACTTCGAGGTTGAAGCCGTGGACGGCCAGTTTTTCGTAAGGCCAATGCGCCTGGAAACCATGGGCTGCCATCTTCGGGCCGCCAATGCCTGATGCCGTCAGATCAGGCCAGCGTGCGCGCATGCCCCCCAGCAGCAAACCAGCCAGCAGGTCGCCGGAGGTTTCGCCGGCCACCATGGCCACGCGTGGACCCGTCATCGCCATGCCGCTCAACGCACGATGCCGCGCGAGGCATCCGCCAGAAAGGCCAGCATCATGTCGATGTCGGCATCTGCTTCAGGCACCTGCCCACGCAGCGCAGCGATCTCGGCCTTGGATGCCTCCAGCGTCAGCCCCTTGCGGTACAGCAGCTTGTACATCTGCTTGAGCGTGCTCAGACGCTCGGCTGAATAACCGCGGCGGCGAGGGCCTTCCTGGTGCACGTTCTGGGCTTGGGCTGGGTTGCCTGCGGCTTGCACGAAGGGCGGCAAGTCTTGCGACAAGCGGGTCTGGAAACCCAGCATGGCGAAGTCGCCAATGCGCACGAACTGGTGCACACCACTGATGCCACCGATCAGCGTGTGGTTGCCCACGGTCACGTGGCCGGCGAACTGCACGGAGTTGGCGATCACGTTGTCGTTGCCGATCACGCAGTCATGCGCCACGTGCACATAGGCCATGATCCAGTTGTCATCGCCGATCTGCGTGACACCCTTGTCCTGCACCGTACCGGTGTTGAAGGTGGTGAATTCGCGGATGGTGTTGCGGTCACCAATGATCAGTTTGGTGGGCTCGCCCGCGTACTTCTTGTCTTGTGGGGCAGCGCCCAGCGAGGCGAACTGGAAGATGCGGTTGTCGCGCCCGATCGTGGTGTGGCCCTCGATCACGCAATGCGAGCCGACCGACGAGCCTTCACCGATGGTGACATGGGGCCCGATGGTCGTGTAGGCGCCCACCGAGACCGAATCGGCCAGCCTGGCCTGCGGGTCAACGATGGCGGTTGGGTGAATGCTTGCCATGACGGGATCAGGCCACCTTGCGCACGGTGCACATGATCTGCGCGGACACAGCCAGCTCTTCACCCACGAAGGCCTGGGCATTGAACTTGTAGATGCCAGCCTTGTTGCGGTCCATCTGCACATCTAGGATCAACTGGTCACCGGGCTCCACGGGGCGCTTGAAACGCGCACCGTCGATGCCGACGAAGTAGTAGACCGAGTTTTCATCGGCGCCCTCGCCCATCGCATCAAAAGCCAGCAAGGCAGCAGCCTGCGCCAGGGCTTCGAGCATCAGCACGCCGGGCATCACCGGGCGCGTGGGGAAATGGCCCTGGAAGAACGGCTCGTTGATGGTCACGTTCTTCAAGGCGCGGATTCGCACGTTTTTTTCGATTTCCAGCACGCGGTCGACCAGCAGGAAGGGGTAGCGGTGCGGGAGCTTGTCGAGGATCTTGTGGATGTCCATCACGATTTGATCTGTTTCTCTAGGGTACGGATGCGATCACGCAGGGCATGAAGCTGGCGCAGCGTGGCCGCGTTCTTCTCCCAGGATGCGTTCTCGTCGAATGGGAAGACCCCGCTGTACACGCCGGGCTTGTTGATGGAGCGCGAAATCAGCGTGCCCGAGGACACGTGCACATTGTCCGCCAGGCTCAGGTGGCCAAGGATCATGCCTGCGCCCCCCACCGTGCAATGGGCGCCAATGTGCGCACTGCCCGCCACGCCCACGCAGCCAGCCATGGCCGAGTGCTCGCCGATGTGCACGTTGTGCGCGATCTGGACCAGGTTGTCGAGCTTGACGCCCTTCTCGATCACGGTGTCTTCGATGGCGCCGCGGTCGACACAGGTATTTGCACCCAGTTCGACATCGTCGCCGATGCGCACGGCACCGAGCTGCTCGATCTTTTCCCAGGTGCCTTTGTTGGGGGCAAAACCAAAGCCGTCCGCGCCGATCACCACGCCACTGTGGAAGATGCAGCGCTGGCCCACCACACAATCGAAGCCCAGCGTGACGTGGGCCGCCAGACGCGTCTGTGCGCCCACGCGGGCACGCTCGCCGACCACGCAGTGCGGGCCGATGATCACGTCGTCACCGATCACGGCACCCGCCTCGATGACCGCCAGTGGGCCGATGGTCACGCCCAGCCCCAGTACCGCGCTCGGGTCGACCACAGCCGACGGATGCACACCAGCAGCTGGTCGAGGCCGCACACGCTGAGCCCACCACTGTGTCAGGCGAGCGAAATACAGATAGGGGTCGTCCGTGACGATGGCCGCACCGCGTGCCACGGCCTCATCCTTGGCCGCAGGGCTCACGATCACGCAGGTGGCCTGCGTCGTCAGCAACTGGCTGCGGTACTTCGGGTTGGACAGGAAGGAGATCGCCGCCACCCGGTCCGTGTCGAGCGGGCCGATGTTCTGGATGGGCGTCTCGCGGTCGCCGTACAGCTCACCGCCCAGCGCGTCCACAAGCTGACCCAGCGTGGTGCTCAGGCGGGGCGCCGCACGGTCTGAAAGAGAGGTCGTGTCAGGCGCTGGAGATGAGCCGTTCACTTGCTCGATCCGCCATTCAAGGCCTTGATGACCTTGTCGGTGATGTCCACGCGCGGGCCGGCAAACACGGCTTCCTGCAGGATCAGGTCGAACTTCTCCTGGTCGAATATCTGCTTGACGACGCGGTTCGCGCGGTCCAGCACGCTGGAGAGCTCTTCGTTCTTGCGCTGGTTGAGGTCTTCCTGGAACTCGCGGCGCTTGCGCTGCAGCTCGCGGTCCTGGTCCACCAGGTCACGCTGGCGGCGAACCCGCTCGCCCTCGCCCAGGGTGGGCGCATCCTTCTCGAAACGATCGGAGGCGCTCTTGAGGCGGGACTCGGCCTCGCTCAGTTCTTTCTCGCGCCGATTGAACTCGGCTTCGAGCTTGGTCTGTGCGGCCTTGGCCGGCACCGCGTCACGCAGGACGCGGTCCAGGTTCACAAAACCGATCTTGAGTTCCTGGCTGTGAGCCGCCACCGCGCCCATGAGCAGGGCGCTGGCGACCAGTGTCTTGAAAATCGATTTCATGATCAGAATGCCGTGCCGATCTGGAACTGGAGTTTCTGGATTTTATCTTGATCGAAGTAGCGGAACGGCTTGCCGTAGCTCAGCTTGAGCGGGCCGACCGGCGACACCCAGCTGATACCGACACCAGCCGAGGCCCGGAAGTCCTTCCAGCGAACCGCTTCGGTCTCACCCCAGACGTTACCCGCATCCACGTAACCGAACAAGCGCAGCGTGCGGTCATTGCCCGCGCCGGGGAACGGCACGTAGAGTTCGGTGTTGAGGTTGATGCGCTTGTTGCCGCCCACATAGGCGCCTTCGATGTCCACAGGGCCCAGAGAGCCTTGCTCGAAGCCACGCACGGTACCCAGACCACCACCGGTGAAGTTCTTGAACACAGGGTAAGGCTTGCCTGACAGGCCCGTGCCGTAGCCGAACTCGCCGTTGAAACCCAGCGTGTAGCGGTTGGTCAGCGGCAGGTATTGCTGGAACTGGTAGTCGCTGCGCAGGTAGCGCGTGTCGCCGGCCACACCCCATTCCAGGTTGACGCGCTGGTAGCGACCGCTGGTGGGCGCGATCGTGCTGTCGCGCGCATCACGCGCCCAGCCCACCGTCAGGGGCACGGACAGGCTGCGCTCGCCGAAGATTTCGCGGTGCAACTGGTAGCTCACGGGCAAGCCCGTGGTGCCATGGATGGCCGTCTGCTCGGCACCGGCGCCAAAGAACACCGTGTCGAACTCGGTGTAGGGCACGCCGAAACGCACGGCCGCACCGGGGGTGACGATCTCGTAGTCACCACCTTGTGTGCTCAAGGGGCGGGAGGTGCGGTAGAACACGTCGTAGGAGCGCGAGATACCGTTGTCCGTGAAGTACGGGTCCACCGTGCTGACGACAATGGTGCGGTTGTACTTGCTGGTGTTGAGCTCCACCCCCAGGTAGTTACCGGTGCCGAAGACGTTGTCCTGCTTGACCGATGCGGTCAGGGTGAACTTCTCGGCGCTGGAGAAGCCTGCACCCAGCATCAGGTTGCCGGTGGGCTTTTCTTCCACCGTGATGGTGAGGTCGACCTGGTCGGCCGTGCCGGGCACCTCGGTCGTTTCGATGTTGACCTGCTTGAAGTAGCCCAGACGGTCCACGCGGTCGCGCGACAGCTTGATCTTCTGGCCGTCGTACCAGGCGGCTTCGAACTGGCGGAACTCGCGGCGGATCACTTCATCGCGCGTGCGGGAGTTACCGGCCACGTTGACGCGGCGCACATAAACGCGGCGCTGAGGCTGCGCCACCAGCACGGCCACGGCCTGGCCCTTGTCACGGTCCAGCTCGGGGCGGAAGTCCACCTTGGCAAAGGCATAACCGAATGCCGCAAAGCGATCCGTGAAGGCCTTGATCGTCGAGGCCACGTCCTCGGCGCGGTAGGCCTCGCCGGGCTTGATGGTGATCAGCTTGCGGAAGGTTTCTTCCTTGCCCAGGTAGTCGCCATCCAGCTTGACACCGGTGATCACATAGCGTGGCCCTTCGGTCACGTTGATCGCAATCGAGATGTCCTGCTTGTCTGGCGAGATCGCCACCTGGGTGGACTCGATCTTGAACTCCAGGTAACCACGGTTCAGGTAGTAGGCCTTGATGGACTCCAGGTCGGCATTGAGCTTGGAGCGCGCGTACTGGTCGGACTTGGTGTACCAGGTCAGGTAGCCACCCGTCGTCAAGTCCATCTGCGACAGCAAGGTGCTTTCCGAGAAGGCCTGGTTGCCGGTGATGCGGATGCTTTTGATCTTGGTGACCTCGCCTTCGGTCACGGTGAAGGTCACGTTCACGCGGTTGCGCTCGGCGGGCGTGATCGTGGTGACCACTTCGACGCCGTACAGGCTGCGCGTGAGGTACTGGCGCTTGAGCTCCTGCTCGGCGCGGTCGGCCAGTGCGCGGTCAAAGGGCTGGCCTTCGCCAATGCCGACGTCCTTCAGCGCCTTGACCAGGTTGTCCTTGTCGAACTCCTTGGTGCCGACGAACTCCACGCGGGAGATCACGGGGCGCTCTTCCACGACCACGACCACCACGTTGCCGTCGATCTGGATGCGCACGTCCTTGAACAGGCCAGTGGCAAACAAGGAGCGCAAGCCCGCCGCGCCCTTGTCATCGGTATAGGTGTCGCCTACCCGGAAAGGCAAGGAGGCAAACACGGTGCCGGCGTCGGCACGCTGAAGGCCTTCTACGCGGATGTCCTTGAGCACGAAGGGCTCGACAGCCCATGCAGCCTGGAACAAGGAGGATGCCAGCAAGGCAGCGAGCAGGGTCGGCTTGAACCGGACAGCAGTCATGGAAGGAATTTGCATGCGGAAATAACTCAGTGCGCGCCCATCAGGCGCGCCAGGTCGTTGTAGAGGGCCAGTGACATCATCATCAACATGATGGCGACGCCACCACGTTGCAGGCGTTCCAGCCAACGTTCAGAGACGGGCCGGCCCGTGACACCTTCGAAAAGATAATACATGAGGTGCCCACCATCGAGGACCGGCAGCGGCAGCAAATTCAGCACCCCCAGGCTGACACTGACCAGCGCGAGGAAACCCACGTAGTAGGCCCAGCCCAGGCGCACGGACTGCCCGGCGTAGTCGGCAATCGTCAAAGGCCCGCTCAGATTCTTCAGGGACGCCTGCCCAATCAGCATCTTGCCCAGCATGTTCAGGCTCAGCACCGAGACATCCCAGGTCTTGACCACGGCGCGCTGCATGCCATCGAGCAGGCCATAACGCACCGTCACCGTCGCGGCCGGCCCGCCCAGGGCGGCGTCGATGCGAGGCAACATCTGCCCTTCCACCTGCTTCATCACCGGCAGCACGTGTAAATCCAGTACCTGCCCGCCGCGCTCGATGTGCATGGTCATGGGCAAGGCCTGACCTTTGTTCTGGCTCTCGCGGATGATGCGCAACAGATGGGATACGTCAGTAGGCGCCTGGCCATTGACGTCCAGCACGCGGTCACCGCTGAGCAGCCCCGCCTTCTGGGCCGCGCCACCATCGAGCACCTTGCTGATGATGGGTTCGGCATAAGGCCCGGTCAGGCCGATGCGACTCATCAGCTCGCCATCCACCTCCGAGGCACTGATCTGGCTGAGCTTGAGCCGCAGGAGGCGCTCGCCACCAGCAGGCTGGTCTGGGCTGCTCCTGGACTGCACACGCAAGACCAGATCCTGCCCCTTGAGTGCATGCTGGGTCAGGCGCCACTGCAGGTCGTTCATGGAGCGCACCGCGCACCACGTGGCGCCCTCACCAGAATCGGCGCCGTCAGGCTTGAGGGCGATGATTTCGTCGCGCACCTGCAAACCCGCCTGAGCGGCCAGGCTGCCGGCCTTCGGCTGCGCGAACCAGGGGCGCAACTCGGACACACCGGCCCAGTTCACGCAGGCGTACAAGAGCACCGCCAAGGCCAGGTTGGCCAGCGGGCCCGCCGACACCACGAACGCCCGCTGCGGCAAAGGCTTGCGGTTGAATGCCCGGTGCAACTCGGCCGGGTCCACCGCGCCCTCGCGCTCGTCGAGCATCTTGACGTAGCCGCCCAAGGGCAAGGCCGACACCACGAACTCGGTCTCCCCCCGCATGCGGGACCACAGCACGCGCCCGAAACCCATCGAAAAGCGCAACACCTTGACATTGCACGCCACGGCAGCCCGGTAATGGCCGTACTCATGGATGACCACCAGCACCCCGATGGTCACGATGAACGCCAGCGCTTTGATCAAGAAGGTGATCAGCATCGCCCTACTCCTTGGAACACGGCCACATAGACATCCGATGCGGTGGGTCGCAGCACGCTCAGCGCGCCAACCCCATCACCACCGACTCTGCCACACGGCGAGCCTGCGCATCCAGCGACAGCAAACCCTCTACCGACTCGACGGCGCCGGCGGGCACCACGCAATCGGACAAGGCCTGCAGGTTCACGTGATGGATCTGATCAAAACGGATGCGACGGTTCAGGAAGGCATCCACCGCCACCTCATTGGCCGCGTTGAGCACACAGGTGCTGCCAGGCGCGGCACGCAAGGTCTGCCAGGCCAGTTGCAGCCCGGGGTAGCGAGCGGCGTCCGGCGGCTCGAAGGTCAGGGCCGCCAGCCGGCTGAAATCGAGCAGATCGGCACCCGACTCGATGCGCTGCGGCCATGACAGGCCATAGGCAATGGGCACGCGCATATCGGGTGTACCCAGTTGGGCCAGCACGGAACGGTCGCGGCACACCACCATGGAGTGGATGATGCTCTGCGGATGCAGGACCACGCGGATCTGATCGGGTTCCAGGTTGAACAACCAGCGCGCTTCGATCACCTCCAGCGCCTTGTTCATCATGGTGGCCGAGTCCACCGAAATCTTGCGCCCCATGACCCAGTTCGGGTGCGCGCAAGCCTGCTCGGGCGTGATGTCTGCGAATGTGGCGGGGTCGCGCTGGCGGAAGGGCCCGCCCGATGCGGTCAGCACGATGTGATCAATGCGCGAAGCCCAGGTCGACGGGTCTTCTGGCAGGCACTGGAAGATGGCGGAATGCTCGCTGTCGATTGGCAGCAAGGTGGCACCACCGTCCTTGACGGCCTGCATGAACAGCTTGCCGCCGACAACCAGGGCCTCCTTGTTGGCCAGCAAGAGCCGCTTGCCTGCACGCGCTGCTGCCAGACAAGGCGCCAGCCCGGCGGCACCCACAATGGCGCCCATCACGACGTCCACATCAGGGTGCGCGGCGATGTCGCACAGAGCTTGCTCGCCACCAAGCACTTCCGTGCGCAGGCCTGCGGCACGCACCTTGTCGCGCAATTGCGCGGCCACGGGCTCCGACGACATCACGGCAAACCGAGGCTGATGCTTGACGCACTGCGCCAGCAGTTCATCGACACGAGAGGCGCCGCTCAGCGCCCAGACCTCGAACCGCTCGGGGTGGCGTGCAGCCACATCGAGCGTGTTGGTCCCGATGGAGCCCGTCGCACCAAGGATGCACAGGCGTTGAGGGCGGCTGGAAAGGTGGTCAACCATGGCACAAGGTCATCAAAGCCAGCGACAAAGGCAGCACCGGCAACAGGGCATCGATGCGATCCAGCACCCCGCCATGGCCCGGCAGCAACTGGCTGCTGTCCTTGGCACCGGCCTGGCGTTTGATCAGGGACTCGAACAGGTCGCCCACCACGCTCATGGCAGCGAGGAACGCCAGTGCCACCAGCATACCGGCGGGCCCCAGCCCCATCAACAAACGACTGTAAAGACTGGGGGCATCCACCCCGATGTTGCGGTCGATCCAGATCCAGATGACGGACAGCAGGGCCACGGCCAGCATGCCGGACCACACGCCCTCCCAGCTCTTGCCCGGGCTGATGGAGGGCGCCAGCTTGTTCTTGCCAAAGGCACGTCCACCAAAATACGCCCCGATGTCGGCCGCCCAGACCAGGCAGAACACCGACAGCAGGTAGTTCAAGCCTTGTGCCTTGCTTTCAACCAGCGCCAGCCAGGCCAGCATCAGCAAACCCAGGCCCAGCAGGCGGCGCAGCAGCTGCGGCACCTGCTTCCAGTATTCGGTACCGAAGCGCAACACAGCCGCGCCACCTGGCACCCAGACGGCCACAGCCACCAGCCAGATGACCGCGGGCGTGGCAAAACCGACCAGGGGGTGCCCCCAACCGTGCACATGCCCGACCGACTCCGATACGGCAGACAGTTGCGCCCCCCAAACGGAGAGCCCCAGAGACTGCGCCACGAACAGGCAGGCCCCTGCGACGGCCGCCCCCATCATCACGGCTCGCGCGCCAGGCGCTTCATTCAGACGGGACCACTCCCAACCTGCCGCGGAGATGAACACCAGCGTCAGGATGGCAAACGGCCAGGCGGCCTGTGCAGCCAGCGTCGGCAGCAGGATGGCTACCAGGATCAGCGCGGTAATGACACGTTGCTTGAGCATCTGCCTGTCCCCAGTCAAACCGAGCCGAAAGCGCCAGCTTCGCCGTCACCGGCACCACCACTGCCGATGGCGCCCTCACCTTCACCGGACGCCCCCACATCGCCAAAGCGACGCTCGCGCCGGACGTAACTGGCAAGGGCCTTGTCCAGCTCCCGCTCGTCAAAGTCAGGCCACAGGCAATCGGTGAAATACAGCTCGGCATACGCGCTCTGCCACAGCAGGAAGTTGGACAAGCGCACCTCGCCCCCCGTGCGGATGAACAGATCCGGGTCAGGTGCGTAGTTCATGGCCATATAGCGCGACAACGTGGTCTCATCCATTTGATCGGCCTGAACGCCCGCCCGCATGGCCTGGCGCGCTGCCTGAACAATGTCCCAGCGACCGCCATAGTTGAAAGCGACCGTCAGGATCAGGCGCGTGTTGTGGATCGTTGCGTTCTGGGCTTCCAGCAAGGCGTTGCGCACTTTCTCGGACACATTGGCCAGATCGCCCACGACGCGGATGCGCACGCCGTCCGCCTTGAGCTTGATCAGGTGCTTGGACAAGGCCACCAGCAACAGGCTCATCAGACCAGAGACTTCCTCCTCGGGCCGTTTCCAGTTCTCGGACGAGAAAGCAAACACCGTGAGGAAACCAATGTGCCGGTCAGCCGCGGTCTGCACCACTTTGACCAGTGCGTCCACCCCCGCCTTGTGCCCCACACCGCGTGGCATGAAACGTTTGCGAGCCCAACGCCCATTGCCATCCATGACGATCGCAACATGACGAGGAACCGGATCAACAGCGGGAGACTTGGCCATCAGCGCAACAAAGGTGAGAGGGTTCACCGCGCCAGCAACAAGGCGCGCCAGAAACACAGCGAGGCGGCAATGCCGCCTCAGACTGCGTCGAGATTATGACAAAGCGCCGCAGCTTAAACGGCCAGCACTTCGGCTTCTTTGGAGGCCACCAGCTTGTCGATCTCGGCGATCGTCTTGTCGGTGAGCTTCTGAACGTCGTCCTGCGAACGGCGATCCTCGTCTTCGGTGATTTCCTTGTCCTTGAGCAGGCGTTTGGCGTGCTCGTTGGCATCGCGCCGCAGATTACGCACGGCCACTTTCGCGTCTTCGCCAGCGCTCTTGACCACCTTGGTCAGCTCCTTGCGTCGCTCTTCGGTCAGCGGCGGCATCGGCACACGGATCAGATCGCCCTGCGTCGATGGGTTCAGGCCCAGATCCGATTCGCGGATGGCCTTCTCGATCTTGGCGCCCATGCCCTTTTCCCAAGGCTGGACGCTGATGGTGCGGGCGTCCAGCAAGGACACATTGGCCACCTGGCTGATCGGCACCAGCGAACCGTAGTAGTCCACCTGAACCTGATCCAGGATGCCTGGATGGGCGCGACCGGTACGGATCTTGGCCAGTTCGTTCTTGAAGGCCTCGATCGACTTGAGCATTTTCTGCTCGGCGTTTTTCTTGATTTCTGCGATGCTCATGGAGAACTCCGTGCGAATGTTTTACAGCCTGACAAACGCGTGAGTGAAAAAACCAGACGACAAAACCGTGGATCGGCAAGCCGCCCGATCAGACGTGAACCAGGGTACCTTCGTCTTCACCCAGCACGACACGCTTGAGCGCACCGGGCTTGAAGATCGAGAACACTTTCAAGGGCAGATTCTGGTCGCGACACAGCGCAAAGGCGGTGGCATCCAGCACCTGCAGGTTCTTGATCAGGGCCTCGTCAAACGTGATGCTGCCATAACGCGTGGCCGAGGGATCCTTCTTGGGGTCCGCGGTGTACACGCCGTCCACCTTGGTGGCCTTGAGCATGATCTCTGCGCCAATTTCGGCGCCGCGCAGGGCCGCAGCGGTATCCGTCGTGAAGAAGGGGTTACCGGTACCGGCAGCGAACACCACCACCTTGCCCTCTTCGAGGTACTGCAAGGCCTTGGGGCGCACATAGGGCTCGACCACCTGGTCGATGCTGATGGCCGACATGACGCGCGCGGTCATGCCTTCCTGGCGCATGGTGTCAGCCAGCGCCAGCGAATTCATTACCGTGGCCAGCATGCCCATGTAGTCGGCCGTGGCGCGGTCCATACCGACCGAGCCACCCGCCACGCCGCGGAAGATGTTGCCGCCGCCGATCACCACCGCCACCTGGGTGCCCAGGGCCGTCACCTCTTGGATTTCCTTGACCATGCGAACGATGGTCGCGCGGTTGATGCCATAAGCATCATCGCCCATGAGGGCTTCACCAGAAAGTTTCAAGAGGATGCGCTTGTAGGCGGGCATTCGAACGTCCTTGTTTGATGACTTGCGGCAAGCTCAAAGGTTATCGCAACTTTGAACCTGCCCAGACCTGTGGTCTTTGAAAGACTGGCCGCGCGATGGTTCCACCAACCGGCGACCTTTGTTGTGTAAAGCCCCTGCCACTGCTGGCAGAGCAAAGCCGCATAGCACAAGGGGGCCAGAAGCCCCCTTGTTTTGCGTCGGGTTACTGACCCTTGGCTGCGGCCACCGTGGCGGCCACTTCAGCAGCAAAGTCGTCTTGCTTCTTCTCGATGCCCTCGCCCACGATGAACATCGTGAAGCTCTTGATCGAGGTGTTGGTCGACTTCAGGTACTGCTCGACGGTCTGCTTGCCGTCAGCGGCCTTCACGAAGACCTGGTTCAGCAGCGACACTTCCTTGAGGTACTTCTGAACAGCGCCTTCGATCATCTTGGCGGCGATGTCAGCCGGCTTGCCGGACTCGGCAGCCTTGGCCGTGGCCACGCTGCGCTCGGTCTCGATCAGAGCGGCAGGCACATCGGCCGACGACAGCGACACGGGCTTCATCGCGGCGATGTGCATGGCGACGTCCTTGGCGGCCACGTCGTCACCGTCGAACTCCACGACCACACCAATGCGGGCGCCGTGCAGGTAGGCAGCCAGCTTGCCGCCGTCAGCGTAACGCTTGAAGCGACGGATGGACATGTTCTCGCCGATCTTGCCGATCAGGCCCTTGCGAACTTCTTCCACCGTGGGGCCGAAACCGTCTTGCGACAGGGGCAGCTCGCCGATGGCAGCGACGTCAGCAGGATTGTTCTTGGCGATCAGCTCGGCCACCGACTTGGCAAAAGCCAGGAAGGATTCGTTCTTGGAGACGAAGTCGGTTTCGCAGTTGATTTCGACCAGGGCACCGGTGGCGCCGGACACGGCGGCAGACACGACGCCTTCGGCGGTCACGCGGGTAGCAGCCTTGGAGGCCTTGCTGCCCAGCTTGACGCGCAGGATCTCTTCAGCCTTGGCGAAGTCGCCATCGGCCTCGGTCAGCGCCTTCTTGCACTCCATCATGGGAGCATCGGTCTTGGCGCGCAGTTCGGCGACCATGCTGGCGGTAATAGCAGCCATTTGCTTTCTCCGTTTGATTCAGGTGCGGTGTCATCACCGCATCACAAGAAAATCTGTTTGAAAAAAAGGGGCTGATCGTCAGCCCCTTCTTCTTGAGTCAAGGCAGCTTAAGCAGCTTCGTTGACTTCCACGAACTCGTCGTCGCCACCGGCAGCAGCGGCAACCACTTCGTTCACGGCGTTGGCCTTGCCTTCCAGCACGGCGTCAGCCACGGCCTTGGCGTACAGCGCCACAGCCTTGGAGGAGTCGTCGTTACCGGGGATGACGTAGTCGATGCCTTCGGGCGAGTGGTTGGTGTCCACCACGCCAATCACGGGGATGCCCAGCTTCTTGGCTTCGGCGATGGCGATCTTGTGGTAACCGACGTCGATCACGAACAGGGCGTCAGGCAGGGCGTTCATGTCCTGAATGCCGCCGATGTCCTTTTCCAGCTTGGCCAGCTCACGTTGGAACAGCAGGCCTTCCTTCTTCTTCAGGTTGTCCAGGCCGGCTTCGACTTGAACCTGCATGTCCTTGAGCTTCTTCAGCGAACCCTTGACGGTCTTGAAGTTGGTCAGCATGCCGCCCAGCCAACGCTGGTTCACGAAAGGCACGCCAGCGCGTTCAGCTTCCAGGGCGATGGTGTCGCGAGCTTGACGCTTGGTGCCGATCATCATCACGGTGCCGCGGCGAGCCGACAGCTGCTTGATGAACTTCAGAGCCTCTTCGAACGCAGGCTGCGTCTTCTCGAGGTTGATGATGTGGATCTTGTTGCGATGGCCGAAGATATACGGGGCCATCTTGGGGTTCCAGAAGCGGGTTTGGTGACCGAAGTGGACACCGGCTTCCAGCATTTCGCGCATGGATACGGACATGGAATGCTCCAGAGGTTGGTTCTAGAAGCCGTCAGCGATCTCAGGGGGCGGTACAGGCCAGCAATTGACCTTGAACCCCGCTGCGACACCTTGGGAATTGACGGCTTCGCGAGTAATTTGCCCGAACCATTTCAGGCAAACTCTGGCATTCTAGCATGAATCTCAGCGCTTACCCTTGCCACTCTTTCGGCTGGCCGTCTTTTTGCCCGCCGTCTTGGCTGCGCGCCCCGAACTCGCCGAACGCGGTGCTGCGGACTCAGGTGCGACGTTGTGCGCCCTGCCCTTGACAACCGCCTTGCCGCCCTTGCCCGCCGACTTCCCGGCGCGTTTGGCCTCACGGTCCGCCTCCTGGATATCGGCCAGCTCCTCCTGAGCAGACATGTCGCCAGCCCAGGGCGCATCCCCACCGCGACCTCGGCGACGCGCGTTCGCCGGCGCACCAGCAGGCCGCAACTCGGCGCCCTCTCTCACCATGCGGAAATCGATCTTGCGGGTATCCAGGTCGACTCGGCTAACCTGCACGCGCACACGGGTGCCGACGCTGTAGCGCACGCCCGTGCGCTCGCCGCGCAACTCCTGGCGCGCCTCATCAAACCGGTAGTACTCGCCGCCCAGCTCGGTGATGTGAATCAGCCCTTCGACATACAAGCCATCAAGCTGCACGAACAAGCCGAAGCTGGTGGCCGCCGTCACCGTGCCGCCATACTCCTCGCCCAGGCGCTCGCGCATGAACATGCACTTGAGCCAGGCCTCCACGTCACGCGAGGCCTCATCGGCACGGCGCTCATTGGCACTGCAGTGAATGCCCACCGTCTCCCAGGCCGCCAACTCTTCAGGTGGCAACTTGATGCGCGACGCGGCCTTGGTCGGCGCTGCAGGCAAGCCCTTGGCAGGCGCGCCCGGCTTGCCACCCGGCTTGCGCTTGAAACTCCCGACTGACGACACCACCCCGGGCGGCACCTTCAGGCCATAACGGCCACTGCCCAGCAGCGCCTTGATCACACGGTGCACCAGCAAGTCCGGATAACGGCGGATCGGGCTGGTGAAGTGGGTGTAAGCCTCGTAGGCCAGACCAAAGTGGCCACTGTTGACGGGCGTGTACATGGCTTGCTGCATCGAGCGCAGCAGCATGGTGTGGATCTGCGTGGCATCCGGCCGGTCCTTGGTGGCTTGCGCAATCGCCTGGAAATCGCCCGGTGTCGGCTCCTCGCCCAGGCTCAAACCGAGCCCCAGGGCCTTCAGGTAGTTCTTGAGCAAAGCCCGCTTCTCGGGGGTCGGCCCCTCGTGAACGCGGAACAGCGACGGGTGCTTGGCGCGCGAGATGAAATCAGCCGAGCACACATTGGCCGCCAGCATGGCCTCTTCGATCAGACGGTGCGCTTCGGTGCGCACACGCGGCACGATCTTGGCGATGCGGCCGTTGTCATCACACACGATCTGCGTTTCGGTGGTGTCAAAGTCCACCGCACCGCGGCTGGAGCGCGACTTCAACAGCGCACGGTAAACCTCATACAAGTGCAGCAGATGGGGCACCAGCTCGCCCCGCTTTTGCGCCTCGGGGCCACGCGTGTTCCCCAGGATCGCCGCCACCTCGGTATAGGTGAAGCGCGCATGCGAATTGATCACAGCCGGATAGAACTGGTAGGCGTGCACCTCACCATCGTCCTTGACCAGCATGTCGCACACCATCGACAAGCGCTCGACTTCCGGATTGAGCGAGCACAGCCCGTTGGACAACTTCTCCGGCAGCATCGGGATGACGCGCCGAGGGAAGTAGACCGAGGTTGCACGCTCGTAGGCATCGCGGTCCAGCGGGTCGCCAGGCTTCACGTAGTGACTCACATCGGCGATGGCCACCAGCAGACGCCAGCCATTCGGCGCCTTGGAGCGGCCTATGGTGGCCGGCTGGCAATACACCGCATCGTCAAAGTCGCGCGCGTCCTCGCCGTCGATGGTGACCAACGGCACATCGGTCAGGTCAATGCGCCCCTTCTTGTCAGCTGCACGCAGCTTCTCCGGCAGCTTCGCCGCCTGCGCCAGCGTGTCTTCGTTGAATCGATGCGGCACCTCGTACTTGCGCACCGCAATCTCGATTTCCATGCCGGGGTCATCAATGCCCCCCAGCACCTCCGTGACGCGCCCCACGGGCTGCGCATGGAGCGACGGCGCCTCGGTGAGCTCGACCGCCACCACCTGCCCAGGCTCGGCATTGGCCGTGGCTTTCGCCGGGATCAGGATGTCTCGGCCAAACCTTCTGTCTTCCGGTGCCACCAGCCAGGCCCCACCCTCGTGCAGCAGCCGGCCGATGATCGGCGTCTTGCGCCGCTCAACGATCTCAAGGACCAAGCCCTCAGGGCGCCCCTTGCGGTCAAAGCGCACCACGCGAACCTTGACCCGATCCCGGTGCATGACCGAGCGCATTTCCTGAGGCGACAGGTAGATGCTCGCATCGCCTTCATCAGGTTGAACGAAGCCGTGCCCGTCACGGTGGCCCTGTACAGTGCCGATCACTTCGCTCATGAGGTTCACAAAATTTTGAGAGGGTGTTGTCATAGTCATCATTTTGATGCTAGAATTGCATTCTTCGCTGATGACTGAAGCACATATTTCACAGTGTGAGTAGTGTGCGAACAGTCAGAAGCTAAAAAAGTACCTGCCCAGGTGGCGGAATTGGTAGACGCACTAGTTTCAGGTACTAGCGGGTAACTCCGTGGAGGTTCGAGTCCTCTCCTGGGCACCAATTGAAAAGCCGCTTCGATCTCTGCATCGAAGCGGCTTTTTCTTTGCCTGATGCAGCACATGGCGCCAGTCATGACTTCAATCTTGCATGCTGTCAACGCAGCGCCCTGCTTACGGAGCGCCGGGCCGCGGCGATTGCGCCATCCATGATGCGCATGCGATGAAATTAAAAAGCTGGTAATCATCAAATCTGCAAATGCCAAGCCAGCGTACACCGTTTCTCAGGCCACAACATCGCCTGTGGCACTTGTCGCACACCCGGCAAGGATCGATACGCCCAGTCTGCTGGCACTGACAGGCCAGCCAGGCAGTTGAATTCATCTTTTTTGATGCAACTGAGCCACATAGCCAGGAAACAGAAAAACTCATGCTATAGTCATGGTCTCGATGACGCGCTGGCAACAACGCAGATTCAAAAAAGTACCTGCCCAGGTGGCGGAATTGGTAGACGCACTAGTTTCAGGTACTAGCGGGTAACTCCGTGGAGGTTCGAGTCCTCTCCTGGGCACCAATTGAGAAGCCGCTTCGATATCAAAGTCGAAGCGGCTTTTTCATTTGCACCGCTCCAGGTGCAACACCATGGCACCTCGCCAAGCATCGGCAGCGCAAGGCATGAAAAAAGCAGCCCGAGGGCTGCTTTCTAACGGAGAGCTCAGGGCCGATGGCCTGATCAGAGCTTGTAGCGCTTCATCAGCGCCTCCGGCCGGAGGGTGTCATAGTCCTCGAAAGGCTGATGGATCCAGGGGCTGGTGGGCAGCGTCTCGACGTAATAGTCAGGCGTGTAGCTGGACACACCCTTCACCCAGATCACGGCTGAGCGCAGCTCCGTGATGGCCGGCATGCTGCGCAGGCGGTCCACCACGGCACGCAAGGTCACGCCGGAATCAGCCAGGTCGTCCACCAGCAGCACGCGGCCAGCCAGTTCACCTTTGGGCATGGTGATGTACTTGGCCATGTCCAGGCGCCCCTGCAAGGTGCCGCCGTCATCACGGTAGGAACTGGTCGACATGATGCCCAACGGGCGATCAAAGATGCGAGAAAGCACATCACCAGGCCGCATCCCGCCACGCGCCAGACACAGGATCTGATCGAACTGCCAACCCGAGGTGTGCACCTTCAGGGCCAGACGTTCCGTCAACTGGTGGTACTCCTCCCAGGAGACATACAGATGCTTGCCGTCGTCAGTGAGCATGAGAACTTCCTTCTTGCTGGATTGCGATGGGTTGAGCTTGGGACCTGCTTGCATCAGCCGTGTCAGCCCTTGTAAGGGTGACGCAGCAGGATGGTGTGATCACGATCCGGGCCGGTGGACACCATGTCGATGGGCGCACCGATGAACGCTTGCACGCGCTCCAGGTAAGCGCGCGCATTGGCCGGGAGCTTGTCCCACTCGGTGATGCCGAAGGTGGTGCCTTCCCAGCCAGGGAAGGTTTCATAGATGGGCTCGCAGGCGATGATCTCGTCGGCATCCAGCGGGAGGATGTCCACACGCTGGCCATTGAGCATGTAGCCCGTGCACACGTTGATTTCCTTGAGACCGTCCAGCACGTCCAGCTTGGTGATGCACAAGCCGGAGATGCCGTTGATCAGCACGGAGCGCTTGAGCGCTGCGGCATCCAGCCAGCCGCAGCGGCGGGCGCGGCCAGTCACCGTGCCACGCTCCTGACCCACGGTAGACAGGTGATAGCCCACCGTATCGGGCGTTTCCCAATCCAGCTCGGTCGGGAAGGGGCCGCTGCCCACGCGCGTGGTGTAAGCCTTGGTGATGCCCAGGATGTAGTGCAGCTTGTCAGGGCCCACGCCAGAACCTGCGGCGGCGTTGCCGGCCACGCAGTTGCTGGAGGTCACGTAAGGATAGGTGCCGTGGTCGATGTCCAGCAGCGTACCTTGCGCGCCTTCGAACAGCACGCTGCCGCCAGCCACGTTGTGGCCATGGATCTTCACGCCGACGTCGGCCAGCATGGGCAGGATCTGCTCGGCGGCCTTCATGGCCTGGTCGTAGATGGGCTGGAATGCCAGCGCTTCGGACTTGAGGTAGCCCTGGAGCGCGAAGTTGTGCAACTCCAGCAACTCCTTGAGCTTGGCGGCAAAGCGCTCGGGGTGCTTCAGATCCTGCACGCGCAGGGCACGGCGCGCCACCTTGTCTTCGTAAGCAGGGCCAATGCCTTTGCCCGTGGTGCCGATCTTGCCGCTGCCACTGGTTTCACGCAGTGCTTCGCGGGCCTTGTCGACCTGCACGTGGAAAGGCAGGATCAGGGGGCAGGATTCGCTGATGAACAGGCGCGAGCGCACATTCAGGCCAGCGGCCTCCAGGCGCTCGATCTCGGACAGCAGGTGGGTGGGGTCCACCACCACGCCGTTGCCGATGTAGCAGGCCACACCGTCGCGCATGATGCCCGAGGGGATCAGTTGCAGCGCGGTTTTCTTGCCGTTGATGACCAGGGTGTGGCCAGCGTTGTGGCCACCCTGGAAGCGGACGACAGCAGCTGCATGGTCGGTCAACCAGTCAACGACTTTGCCCTTGCCTTCGTCACCCCATTGGGTGCCGACGACCACGACGTTACGAGCGGAAGCGGTGCCGGGACGAGCCGACGCGGAAGTGCTTTGCATGGCGGATTCCTGTTTCGCAGAGAAGGGCCGGGGCGCTTAGAGCGCGCGCACCGACCAGCGTCCATCGACCAGCGCGAGTTCGCGATCGCAGTCGAATTCCTGGACGTCGTGTTCATGTCCGGGCAGCACGCACACGACGGTGTGGCCCTGCCCTCTCAGTGCGCGCACAGCCTCGCGCAAGGCGGGATCTTCACCCCAGGGTGCACGCACAGCCGAACGCACAGACAGCCCCTGGAGGCCAGCCAGCAGATCAGCCAGGATCTTCAGGTCGAGACTGAAGCCCACGGCGGGGCGACGACGGCCAAAGACCGCCCCCACCTCGTCGTAGCGGCCACCACGCACCAGGGCATCTGCATGCCCCTTGGCGTAAATGGCAAAACGGGTGCCGCTGTAGTAGGCGTACCCGCTCAGGTCGGACAAATCAAAGCCCACAGCCACATTGGGTTGCGCCTGACGCAACTGCTTGGCCAGCCAGGCGAGATCGTTCAGTGCGACATCAACCAGGGCATGACGGGGCAAGGCCTCGCGCGCCTGGGCCAGCACCTCTTCACCACCGAAGAGGCTGGTCAAACGCACCAGCACATCGGCGGCCGCGGGCACCGAAGCCAGGGCACCCTGCTTGGCCAGTTCGCGCAGCGTGCCGACGTCCTTGGCGGTCAGGGCCGCGATCAGGGCGTTGTGCAGGCTGGCATCCAGCGAGGGCACGCCCAGGCCAGCCAGCACGCCGTTGACCAGTCGCACATCGGCCAGGTCGATCACCAGGCCGCTCAGTCCAGTTGCCTGCAGGCCTTCCAGCGCCAGCTCCGTGGCTTCCAGATCGGCCTCCAGCCCGGCATGGCCGTAAATCTCGGCACCAAGCTGCAAGGGCTCACGGCTTGCATGCGGGCTGGCCGGGCGCGTATGCAGCACGGGGCCGCAGTAGCACAGACGGGTCACGCCGTCGCGGTTGAGCAGGTGGGCATCAATGCGAGCGACTTGAGGCGTGGCATCAGCCCGCACACCCAGGGTACGACCGCTGAGCTGGTCAACCAGCTTGAAAGTCTTGAGGTCCAGTGCGTGGCCGGTGCCAGACAGCAGCGACTCGATGTGCTCGAGCAGCGGCGGCATGACCAGCTCATAGCCATAGCTGCGGGCCGCGTCCAGCCAGACACGGCGCAGCTCTTCCACGCGACGCGCCTGCGCAGGCAAGACGTCAGCAATGTGCTCTGGCAACAGCCAAGCAGACGACATAAGAAAACGTGTGGGGGTTAAAAACGGGATTCTACAGGGGGAAGACGTCGGTTTCACAAACCGCGAACATCTTCCCCGTGAACCAAGGCTCGGCTGGCGCGTCAAAGCGCCGCTCTGGCAGGCTCAATCGCCCATCTGAATGAGCCAGAGCATGATCAGCCCGGCCACCATGCTGATCAGGCCGATGGCCCTCACCTGCTGGTCACTCAGGCGCAGCAATTGCTCGAACATGCGGCGCCAGCCGGCCGGATTGATGGCTGGCATCAGGCCTTCCAACACCAGCAGCAAGGCCAGCGCGATCCAGATCGCATCGGACATGGGTGCGTTCGACTGACGAGCAGATTACTTGCGCGCCGGTGCAGCCGGCGTGCCGCTGCCACGCATGGCCTTGAAAAACTCGCTGCTGGGATCCAGCACCATCACGTCAGACTTGCTGCGGAAGGTCGAGCGATAGGCTTCCAGGCTGCGGTAGAACTGCGCAAACTGCGGATCCTTGCCGAAGGCTTCCGCATAGATGGCAGACGCCTTGGCGTCACCATCACCCTTGATCTTTTGCGCATCACGGTAGGCTTCGGCCACGATGATTTCACGTTGACGATCGGCGTCAGCGCGGATCTTTTCGCCTTCAGCGCCACCGGTCGAGCGCAGCTCGTTGGCGGCACGCTTGCGCTCGGACTCCATACGGCGGTAGACCGAATCGGTGATGTTGGCGGAGAAGTCAACGCGCTTGATGCGCACGTCCACCACCTCGATGCCAAAGGACTTGGCGTCATCCGCCAGGCGCTTGACCACCGCCTGCATGACCTTTTCACGCTCGGACGAGAGCATGTTGGCCACCGTGCGCTTGGTCACCTCTTCGTTGAGCGCGGCCTGCACGATCGGCGACAGGCGGTTCTCGGCGTTGCGCATGTCGACGCCGTTGTTGCGGATGAACTGCTTGGGCTCGACGATGCGCCACTTGACCAGCCAGTCAATGACCAGGCTCTTCTTCTCAGCCGTGAAAATGGGCCGCGACTCGGTGCTGTCCAGGGTCTGGATGCGACGATCCAGGAAGACAACGTTTTGAAACGGCGCGGGCAATTTGACCTTCAGGCCCGGTTCGCTGATCACGGCCTTGATCTCGCCCAAGGCGTAGACCACGGCAAACTGCCGCTGATCGACCACAAACAAGGTCGAGGCCGCGATGATGATGGCCAGCACAACGCCGCCCAGGATGATGCCAAATCGATTCATGTCAGATTCCTTGCCTGTCCTTGCTGTGCGGCTCAACGAGCTTCACGGTCGCGGCTGCGCAGACCGTCTCGTGACCGGACATCCTGGTTGACGGCTGCGGCGCTCGACGATGCCGGCACATCGGTACCGGCGCTGCCACTTTGCGGCGCTGCAGGCACCGGGGTCACAGGAACCGCCCCACCCGAGGAAGACATCTGCATGATCTTGTCCAGGGGCAGGTACAGCAGGTTGGAGCCCTGGCGGGAGTCCACCATCACTTTGGTGACGTTGCTGTAGATCTGCTGCATGGTGTCGATGTAGAGGCGATCGCGCGTCACGCCGGGCGCCTTCTGGTACTCGGCCAGCACGGCCTTGAAGCGCTGCGCATCACCTTCGGCCTGCGCCACCACGCGGGCCGCATAACCAGCCGCTTCCTCGCGCAGACGCGCGGCTGTACCTTGCGCCTTGGGGATCACATCGTTGGCGTAGGCCTGGCCTTCGTTCTTGAGGCGTTCACGATCGGCACCGGCCTTGAATGCATCATCAAAAGCTGTCTGCACCTGCTCGGGCGCCTGCACGCTTTGCACATTGACGTTCACGACGGTGACGCCTGCCTTGAGCTTGTTGACCTGGTTCTGGATCGACTTGACCAGTTCGGCGGCGATGGCGTCACGTTGCTCGTACAGCACGGAATCCATGGTGCTGTTGCCGACGATCTCACGTACCGCCGACTCGGCGGCCTGCAGCACGGCCTCATCGGAGTTGCGGTTCTCGAACAGGTACTGACGGGCATCAGACAGTCGGTATTGCACCGTGAAGCGGATGTCGACGATGTTCTCGTCGCGGGTCAGCATGGACGAGTCACGCAGGCCGGTCGCCTGCATCACCGAATTGCTGCCGACATCGATGGAGCGCAACTGGGTGAGGTTGACCACTTCATGGCTCTGGATGGGGAAAGGCGCACGCCACTGGAAGCCGGCATCGACCTTGTGGCTGTAGCTGCCAAAGGTCATGATCACGGCCTGCTGGCCTTCCTGCACGATGAAGAAGCCGCTACCCAGCCAGATCACGGCCACCAGGCCCAGCACCAGGCCAATACCGATGCCCGCGCCGGTCGGATCCGGCGTCATGCTGCCACCAGGACCATTGTCGCCACCACCGTTGCGACCGGAAAAGATGTTGCTGAGCTTGCGATTGAGGTCGCGCCACAGTTCGTCCAGATCGGGCGGACCGTCATTGCGCTCGCTCATCATGCCCTGCGGCTTGGCCAGCCCCGGGACAGCCTGACGCACCGCCTGAGCAGCCAGCCAGCCGACCCGACGGGCCATGCCGGTGGCGCAAGCGGCCACGAGCCAGGCCGCATGAGGCACGGCACTCATCACCCAGGTACGACCTTGTTCAGGCTGAGCGCCTGTTTCCAGGGATTGCATGTTCATGTTCGGACTGTCGGAAAGTCAGGGCGCTCCGGGCTGGGCGCCTCTGCATCGATGGGATTGTGCATGCCGAAACGGGGATCCGACGGCGTATTGTCATTGGGAGCGTCCCCAAGGCCATGCAAGGCCGCTTCAGCGAGTACCGCGCGCAACACATCCAGCCCCTCGCCCTTGAGGGCGCTGACAAAGACGCGTATGCAGCGGCGCCCCGAAGGCAGCTCGTAAAGATCGCGCTCGTGACGCGGTTGCTGGTGCTCAGGCAGGCAATCGCTCTTGTTGAACACCAGCACCTGGGGGAGTTGGCCTGCGCCGATGCTGTCGAGCACACGCAGCACCTCGTCGATCTGCTCGTGCAGCACGGGGCTGGCGGCGTCGACCACGTGCAGCAGCAGATCGGCCTCGGCCGCTTCCTGCAAGGTGGCTTCAAAAGACTCCACCAGCGAGTGAGGCAGATCGCGAATGAACCCGACCGTGTCGGACAGCGTCACGCTGCGCTGGGCCTCTGCCAGAAAGAGCTGGCGGGTGGTGGTGTCCAGCGTGGCAAACAGCTGGTTGGCCGCGTAGGTGCCCGCCTTGGTCAAGGCATTGAACAGGGTGGACTTGCCAGCATTGGTGTAGCCCACCAGGGACACGCGGAACGTGCCAGTGCGCTCGCGGGAGCGGCGCTGGGTGTTGCGTTGCCGCTTGACCTTGATCAGGCTGTCCTTGAGCGACTTGATCTTGGTCTCGATCATCCGGCGGTCCAGTTCGAGCTGGGTTTCGCCGGGACCACCGCGGTGCCCCACGCCGCCGCGCTGGCGCTCCAGGTGGGACCAACGGCGAACGAGCCGCGTCGACAGATATTGCAGGCGCGCCAGTTCGACCTGCAGCTTGCCTTCGTGGCTGCGGGCGCGCGCACCAAAAATTTCGAGAATCAGGCCCGTGCGGTCCAGCACCTCGACGCCGAGATGGCGCTCCAGGTTACGTTGCTGGGCGGGAGAAAGCGCCTGATCGAAGATCACACCGTGAGCCTGGTACAGGTCCACGATCGATTTGATCTCATCGGCCTTGCCGGAGCCCACAAACAAGCGGGCATCGGGTGCCTTGCGCTTGGCGGTCACCTTGGCAACAGGCATGTCGCCAGCGGACTCGGCCAGCAAGGCCAGTTCGTCAAGCGTGGGGTCGAATGACGACCCGGGGCCCAAATCGACCCCTACCAGCACGACCCTGGGGTCCTGAGAAGCGTTCAGCACAGACGTTGAAGAGGTCGTCAAGGCGTCAGTCAGGTCTGGGGTCGGCTGGTTGAGTGGGACTGCTCAGCAATGCTGATCAGTCCTCGGTCGTTTCGCTGGCGTGGAAGTTGACTGCACGCCCAGGCACGACCGTGGAGATGGCGTGCTTGTAGACCATTTGTGTCACCGTGTTGCGAAGCAACACGACGTACTGGTCAAACGATTCGATGTGGCCCTGGAGTTTGATGCCGTTGACCAGGTAAATGGACACCGGCACATGTTCTCTGCGCAAAAGGTTCAGGAACGGGTCTTGTAAAAGTTGCCCTTTGTTGCTCACGATATGCTCCGTGTTGAAAAGTTTCGGATTTGCCACCTTAACACAGTCCCCGCCGCGTATCCGGCTTGGGTTATGTGATGGAGGGTGTTGGCTGGGGTTAATTGCCCTTTTCGGCACCATCCAAAAAGGTGGGGGTCATTCGTCCTTGTCGGCAAACGGATTCTGCGACGACTTGAACTCGATGCGCAAGGGCGTGCCACTGAGCTTGAAATGCTCGCGGAACCGCCCTTCCAGGTAACGTTTGTAGGCCGCGCTGATGTGCTCCAGCGAATTGCCATGGATGACGATGATGGGCGGGTTCTGACCACCCTGGTGGGCGTAGCGCAGCTTGGGGCGATAGGCACCGGCCAGCTTGGGCTGCTGGAACTGCACCGCCTCTTGCAGCAGGCGTGTGAGCACCGGCGTGGGCAGCTTCTTGGTGGCCGAGTTCCAGGCTGCCGTGATCGCCTTCCACAGAGGGCCCAGACCCTGGCGCTTGATGGCCGAGATGTGCAGCACGGGCGCGAACTTCAGGAAGGCCAGGCGCTGCTCGATCGAGCGCTGCAGCATCTCGCGCTGGTAGCTGTCGACCGCATCCCACTTGTTGATGGCGATCACCACGGCACGGCCGGACTCCAGCACGAAGCCGGCGATGTGCGCGTCTTGCTCGGTCACGCCCTGTGTGGCGTCCACCAGCAGCAACACGACGTTGGCATCCGAGATCGCCTGCAGGGTCTTGACCACGGAGAATTTCTCGATGGCCTCGAAGACCTTGCCCTTGCGGCGCAGGCCTGCGGTATCGATCAACTCGAAGCGCTTGCCCTCGCGCTCGAAGGGCACGCTGATGGCGTCACGGGTGGTACCCGGCATGTCGAAGGCCACCAGGCGCTCTTCACCCAGCCAGGTGTTGATCAGGGTGGACTTGCCTACGTTCGGGCGCCCTGCCACGGCCAGACGGATGGGCTTGTCCAGATCCATCTCGCGCCAGTCACGGCCTTCGGGCAATTCGTCTTCTTCGTCCTCTTCAGGGAAGAAGCCTTCCAGTGCCATGTCGACCAGGCTGCGAATGCCCTGGCCGTGCGCAGCAGACACGGGAATCGGCTCACCGATGCCGAGCTCATAGAACTCGGCCAGTTGCGGCCCGGACTGCATCCCCTCGGCCTTGTTCGCAGCCAGCAGCACTTTCTTGTTGGCGGTGCGCAGGTACTTGGCGATGTCGTGGTCTTGTGCGGACAAGCCATTGCGGGCGTCCACCACAAAGACCACCGCATCGGCCTCAGCCACGGCCTGGCGGGTCTGCTTGGCCATCTCCTTGAAGATGCCGGCCGTGCATTCAGGCTCGAAACCGCCGGTGTCGATGACGATGAACTCGTGCGAGCCCAACTTGCCCTCGCCATAGTGACGGTCGCGGGTCAGGCCGGCAAAGTCGGCCACGATGGCATCGCGGCTCTTGGTCATCCGGTTGAACAACGTCGATTTGCCGACGTTGGGTCGTCCGACCAAGGCAATAACTGGTTTCATGAAATTTCAGCTAACAGATCAGTTGGCGCGCAGGGCGTACAGCGTGCCCTTGCGGGTGACGACCAGCAGGGTCTGGTCCACCACGACAGGCGCGGCTACCAGCGCACTGTCCAGTTCGGTACGGGCCAGCGTGCGGCCATCTTCAGACGCCAGCACATGCAGGTAACCGTCGTAGTCACCCACGACCACGCGGTTGCCCCAGATGGCCGGGGCGCTCAGGTTGCGATAGGTGAAGCGGTCCACCCGCCAGAGCAGGTCGCCGTTTTCAGCCTTCCAGGCACTCAGGCGGTCGGCACCATCGCTGCCCACCACCATGCGTTCGTTCGCAGCGACTGCCTGGCGCCCGGCCTGCGGACGCGTCCAGCGCAAGGAGCCACGGTTCAACTCCATGCACGCGACGGACAGCTGGAACGCGCGCACGCAAGCCTCGTCATCAACACGGGCCAGCGGGCCAACCAGATCAGCCAGGCGCTCGACCTCGTTGGTGCCGCGGGGCGTGCCCACGTTCACGTCAAAGCGCACGCTTCCCTTGAGCGGATCGAGCCCCACCAGACGGGCGCCCTGCCCCACCAGCAAGGTGTCGCGGAAGGCCGTGATCACGCCAGATGTGGCCAGCGCCAGAGGCTCGCCACCGGGGCGCTGGTACTGCCACAACCACCGGCCGTCCAGCACATCGTACGCGCGCACGCTGCGGTCCACGGCCTGCACGAACACGCGCTCGCCCGCCACCAAAGGTGCCGTGATGACACGCCCCGGCAGGCGCTCGCGCCACAGGAGCTTGCCCTGGTCAAAAGCCAGCAGTTCATTGGCCTGCGTGACCACCGCGGCATAACGCCCGTCGCTGCCTACCACGGCAGACAGATCGGCGTGAGCCTGGGCTCGCCAGCGCTCTTTGCCCGTGGCAATGTCGAAGGAGACGATGTCACCATCGGTGCTGGCCGTGGTGACCACGCCATTGCTGACAGCCAGGTTCAGTTGGCCGTCGACGGACCCTACACGCTGAGACCAGGCCGTCGTCAAACGCAGGGCCGGCGCGCTCAGGGACTCCAGGGACGCCGGCGAGGGCTTGCTGGATCCGCAGGCCGCCAGCACGGCGACAACAGCGCAGGCCGCCGCCAGCTTCACGAAGCGCGAGGCTGAGGGAGTCAGGTTCACCAGTTTGGCACGGGTCAGGGTCATGTGTGCTGCCTAAGAAAGCGTCCGGAGTATTCGGTCAGGTCGAAACGATAGCAGGCTGATGGCGAGCCGATAAGGGGCCAGAGGCCGCTCTCAGTTGGCTGCAACGGCCTTGTTCTGGACAGGTGGAGCAGGAGGCTGCCCCAGCGCGGTCAATTTGCCCTCGATGAAGCGACGGTACTCCACCGTGGCATCCATGTTCTTCCAGGCCTCGGCATAAGCCTTGACGGCCTCGTCCTTTTTGCCTTGGGCCAGCAGCACATCGCCGCGGCGATCCTGCACCAGGGCCGCAAACTCGGCTGGCGTGTCTGCAGACAAAGTCTTCAGGGCTTCGTCGTACTGCTTTGCATCCATCTGGACACCTGCCAGGCGCAAACGCGCGATGGCAACCAGATTGGCGTTCTTGCCGCTGTCAACCAGCCACTGCAGGGCGGCCTTGCCCTGGTCCGCCTTCTGGTGCTCGACAGCCACCTTGGCCACCATCAAGGCCCCCTGCTCGGCAAACGTGGTGCCTGCGTACTTGCTCTTCAAGTCGGCAAAGGCCTGGATGGCCTTGTCGGTGTTGCCAGCACCGGCCGCACGGTCGAGCTCTTCATACAAGCCGCCGGCGCCGATGGCGCGCTGCTGTTGCCAGTACAGATAACCCGTCCAGGCAGCATAAGCGCCCAGGGCCAGCACCAGCACCCAGGTGATCAGGTTGCCGTATTGCTTCCAGAAGTGCTTGACCTGGTCAAGCTGTTCCTGCTGCTCAAGATCGTAGGTCGCCATGACGGTTCCCGTTTGTATGTGTGTAAAAGCCGTGGATTATGACTGGGGTGCGGACAGCAGGCTTGCCGCCCAATCACCCGCCCCCGCCAGGGAGCGTGAAACCTGCTCGCCACCATCTCGCAAAGGCTTGATGGCGACCTGCCCTTGTGCAACCTCGTCGGGCCCGAAGATCAGGGCGTAACGGGCACCGCTGGCGTCGGCCTTCTTGAACTGCGACTTGGGGCTGGCCGGGCCATCCTTGCCCGCGGGGTTGAGCACCACGCTCACCCCCTTGGCACGCAAAGCCTCGATGGTGGTCAGGACGGTGCTCAAGGGGGTGCCGTTGAACACCACTGCGAAAGCATCCGGTGCGCTGGAAGGCGCCTCGATGCCCACCTCCTGCAGCAGCAGCAGCAGACGCTCCATGCCCAGGCCCCAGCCCACAGCCGGCGCAGGCTTGCCACCCAGCTGCTCGATCAGGCCGTCGTAGCGACCACCACCACACACCGTGCCCTGGGCCCCAAGCTTGTCGGTCACCCACTCGAACACGGTCAGGTTGTAGTAGTCCATGCCGCGCACCAGGCGCGTGTTGACCTGGTAGGGCACACCAGCTGCGTCCAGCACGTGCTTGACGGCCGCAAAATGCGCCAGCGAGGCCTCGCCCAGGAAATCGATCAGCTTGGGCGCCCCCTCGACCATGGCCTGCATGGCAGGGTTCTTGGTGTCCAGGATCCGCAGCGGGTTCGTGTGCAGGCGACGGCGGGCGTCCTCGTCCAGGAGCTCGGCGTGCGATTCCAGATAAGTGATCAGCGCCGCACGGTGTGCCTTGCGCTCGTCCGGCTGACCCAGGCTGTTGATCTGCAACACCACGTCGTGCCCGACCTTCAGGCCCAGGTCACGCCACAAGGCCGCCGTCATCAGGATCAGCTCGGCATCAACGTCCGGGCCAGCAAAGCCCAGCACCTCGGCACCCACCTGATGGAACTGGCGATAACGCCCCTTTTGCGGGCGCTCGTGGCGGAACATCGGGCCGATGTAGTACAGGCGCTTGCCGCCTTCGTACAGGAAGTTGTGCTCGATGATGGCGCGCACCGAACCGGCCGTGCCTTCAGGGCGCAGCGTGAGCTTGTCGCCATTGAGGCTGTCTTCGAAGGAGTACATCTCCTTCTCGACGATGTCGGTCACCTCGCCCAGGCCGCGCACGAACAGGGCCGTGGGCTCGACGATGGGGGTTCGCATGTTCTGGTAGCCATAGCGGCGCATCACCTTGCGCACCACGTCTTCCAGCCACTCCCAGCGCGCCGATTCCGGCGGCAGGATGTCGTTCATGCCTTTGATGGCTTTCAGGATCTCGGCCATGTCTGTCTTCTTGTTGGTATGGGATCTCAGGCTTTTTGCCCAGTCTGGGCTGCCTCGCCAAAACGGCGTTCGATATAGCTCTGCACGAGCTGCTGGAACTCTTCGGCAATGCGTTCGCCACGCAGGGTCATGGCCTTTTCGCCGTCAATGAACACGGGCGCCGCAGGCGCTTCACCCGTGCCTGGCAAGCTGATGCCGATATCGGCATGCTTGCTCTCGCCCGGGCCATTGACGATGCAACCCATCACGGCCACCTTCATCTTTTCAACGCCGGGGTATTGGCTGCGCCAGGCAGGCATCTGCGCGCGCAGGAAATCGTCGATCTGCTTGGCCAGCTCCTGGAAGGTGGTGCTGGTGGTGCGGCCACAACCCGGGCAGGCCGTGACGCTGGGCACGAAGGTGCGCAGGCCGAGCGCCTGCAGGATCTCCAGCGCGACCACGACTTCTTGCGTGCGGGCCTCGCCGGGCTGCGGCGTCAGCGAAACGCGGATGGTGTCGCCAATGCCCTCTTGCAGCAGGATGGACAAGGCCGTGGCAGAAGCCACCGTGCCCTTGGTGCCCATGCCGGCCTCGGTCAGGCCCAGGTGCAAGGGGTAGTCGCAACGGGCGGCCAGGCCTCGGTAGACGCTGATCAGATCCTGCACGCCACTGACCTTGCACGACAGGATGATCTGCTCGGGCGCCATGCCCAGCTCCTGTGCAGCCTGGGCTGATTGCAAAGCCGAGCTGATGAGCGCCTGGTACATCACCTGCTGCGCATCCCAAGGGTCGGCGCTGCGAGCGTTCTCGTCCATCATGGAAGCGAGCAACTCCTGATCCAGGCTGCCCCAATTCACGCCGATGCGCACGACTTTGTTGTAGCGCATGGCGGCTTCGATCATCTGGCCGAACTGGCGGTCGCGCTTGTCACCCTTGCCAACGTTGCCCGGGTTGATGCGGTACTTGGACAGGGCCTCGGCGCATGCGGGGTATTCGGTCAGCAGGCGGTGGCCGTTGTAATGGAAATCTCCGACCAGCGGCACGTCGATGCCCATGCGGTCGAGCTGGTCACGCACGTGTGGCACGGCCTGCGCGGCTTCTGGCGTGTTGACGGTGATGCGTACCAGTTCCGAGCCGGCCTGCGCCAGCTCCTTGACCTGGATGGCGGTGCCGATGACGTCCACCGTATCAGTGTTGGTCATGGACTGCACGCGCACTGGCGCATCACCACCGATGGTGACCACGCGCGAGCCCCACACGACGCGGGCCTGACGCGAACGCCGCGCAGCAGGTCGGGCGACGTCAATGAGGCTGAGGTTTTCCAGTGTCATTTCAATTCCAGGCGGGCCACGTTGTTGCGTGTCGAGGCGGTCAGGTCAACCGGCTGGCCCTTGTAGCTCAACTGCACGCCAGGGGCATTGCCGATGCGCAGGCTCAGCGGCGCCACGCCATCCAGGGCCACTCGCTCGCCGGCCAGCACATTGCGCGACAAGAGCTTGGCGCCCTTGGCATCACGCACTTCGATCCAGGAAGCATCACGCACAGCCAGTACCAGCGTGTCACCGCCCGCGCTGCTTGCAGAGGGCGTGACAGACGCGGCCTGAGCCAGGCGAGGGTCAGCCGCCAGAACCGGCGCCGATGCCGGCGCCGCCGCGTCGGTTTTATCCAGCACCAAAGGCGCCAAACCACCCGAAGCTGCAGGGGCTACTGGGGGCAAGGCAACCGGCACCGACATCGAAGACGCAGCCTCCGGTGGCGCTGATGCAGGCGGCACATCCTCCGCCGCCGAAGCAGCCACCGGCGGTTCGAGTTGCGTGGCCGATGCAGCCTGCTCGGCCTTCGTCACCTCCGTGGGCCGCGGTGCCATCTGCAGCACCTTCTGGAACCAGGCTGGCGCCTCGATGGACTCAGGCAGGACGTAGATGACCAGGGAGCCAACCAGCAACAAGATTGGTGCCAGCCACTTGAAACTCAGCAAACTGGACCAGTCCCAGTGGTGATCAAACAGCGGTGAGCCTCCGCGCACATCCTTGAAGGGTTGATTCAAGGGCGGCTTGCCTTCAGCCAGCGCCGCAGGCCTGGCAGCGGGCAAGGCAGCCAGCACTTCGGACGGGTCGACCTTGAGTGCGCGGCAGACCGTCATCGCCAGGGCACGCGTGAAATTGGCATCGGGCAGCAGGTCAAATTGCCCCGACTCCAGCGCCTCCAGCTTGGCCGGCGTGACCTTGATGGTAGAAGCCAAGCCTTCCAGCGTCATGTTCTGGGCTTCACGTGCACGACGCAGGATCTCACCGGCGCTGCGGTTACCCGCATCCGGCGCAGACAGGATGATGGGCGTCGGCTCAGTCATCGAACTTCCCCAACTCCAGGGCATTGGCCTCGCGGGCTGTCGGGAATTTGCTGCGCAACTGGACCGCCAGCTCGTCACGGCCATTGGTGTTGCCCAGACGATGTTCGATGCGGATGGCCAGCCACAGGGACTCGGCCGTCACCTGGTTGGGCACGTTGTTGACGCGGCGGATATAGAAGCGCGCGCGCTCCAGTTCGCCACGGCGATAGAGCACCGCTGCCAGGTTATAGGCCGTTGCCGGATTGGAAGGATCCAGTTCATACGAATGCGCCAGGGTCTTTTCGGCCTCCGGGAACAACCCGGCGTTGATCTGGCAGACACCGCGGACCAGCAAGGTCTTGCTGGTGGCCACGGTCTGGGGCAAGGCTGCCGCACGCTCGAACAAGGCATCGGCCTCGGCGTACTGCCGCTTGCGACACAGGTACCAACCGTAGTTGTGCAGCACGCTGCCATTGCGCTCATCCAGCGACAGAGCCTGCTTGTAGTTCGACTCGGCGCGCTCGCTGTCACCCATGGCGTCATAGATCAGCGCACGCATCTCGTAGGCATCGGGCAAGGACGGATCAATGGCCACGGCCTGCTTGAGCTCATCCAGCGCGGTGTTGTATTGCCCTTGCGCGTAGTACGTGGAGGCCAGCTCCATGCGCAGGCGAGCGCGACGGCGAACGTCACCTTCGTCCGAGGCCGTGGTGATGTCTCCAGAAGACGACGATGCCCTGGGCATCGGGCCACCGGCACAGCCGCCCAGTTGCCCCAGTGCCATGACACAGGCACCCAGCCAGCAAGCTGTCAACACCACCGAGCGAAGCATCCTCATGCAGCAGTCTCCTAAGAAAGGGGTCCAGTGTAGAGGCTCCTGCGCCCCTCACTGCGCCTCAATGGGCGTGGCGATTGCGTTCCCCGGGCTTCGGGGCGGCCACCTTGGCCTCGACAGGTTGACGCAACATGCGGTCACGCGCATTGGTGCGATCCTGCACTTCGCCTGCCAGCTGGCCACAGGCCGCATCGATGTCATCACCGCGCGTCTTGCGCACCGTGGTGACGATGCCCGCATCGGCCAGCATCCGGGCAAAGGCCTGAACACGTGGCGCTTGAGAGCGGTGCAGACCCGATTGCGGGAAGGGGTTGAAGGGAATCAGGTTGAATTTGCAGTTGATGCGCCCCTTGACCAGGGTGATCAACTCACGGGCATGCTCGTCGGTGTCATTGACGCCATCGAGCATGCAGTATTCGAAGGTGATGAAATCACGCGGCGCAGCGGTCAGGTAATCACGGCAGGCGTCGAGCAACTCGTGGATCGGGTACTTCTTGTTGATCGGCACCAGCTCGTCGCGCAAGGCGTCGTTGGGCGCGTGCAGCGACACGGCCAGCGCGACCGGGCAGTCGTGCTTCAGGCGCTCGATCATGGGCACCACACCCGAGGTCGACACGGTGACGCGGCGGCGCGACAGACCATAACCGTGGTCATCGAGCATCACCTTCAAGGCCGGCACCAGCGCGTTGTAGTTCTGCAGCGGCTCACCCATGCCCATCATCACCACATTGCTGACGATGCGCTCGGTGGTACCCAGGCGCTGACGCAGGGCGTGCTCGGCGTGCCACAACTGGGCCAGGATCTCACCCGTGGTGAGATTGCGACTGAAGCCCTGGTGGCCGGTGGAGCAGAAACGGCAACCCACGGCACAACCCGCCTGCGATGAAATGCACAGCGTGGCGCGGTCGTCTTCGGGGATGTAGACACTTTCGACGGCATTGCCGCCGCCCACATCAAACAGCCACTTGATCGTGCCGTCTGACGAAACATGCTCGCTGATCACGGGCAGGCGCTTGAGGGTGGCGACACCCTGGAGCTTGCCGCGCAGCGACTTGGCGAGATCCGACATCTGATCGAAATCGGTCGCACCTTTTTGATGGATCCAGCGGAACAACTGGGTGGCGCGAAAACGCTTTTCACCCAGTTGCTCGCAGAACGCGGTCAACCCCTCAAGGTCATAGTCGAGCAGGTTGACGGCGTCCATACTTCTTCAACAACGCAAGCCGCCAATCAGCGGGCGTAGACGTTCAGAGCGGGGAAGAAGAAAGCGATTTCGACGGCAGCGGTTTCAGCGGCGTCGGAGCCGTGCACGGCGTTGGCATCGATGCTGTCAGCGAAGTCAGCGCGGATGGTGCCCTTCTCGGCCTTCTTCGGGTCGGTGGCGCCCATCAGGTCACGGTTCTTCAGGATGGCGCCTTCGCCTTCGAGCACTTGCACGAACACGGGGCCGGAGATCATGAAGCTCACCAGATCCTTGAAGAAAGGACGAGCGGCGTGCACAGCGTAGAAAGCCTCGGCTTCAGCTTGCGACAGTTGCACCAGCTTGGCAGCGGCGACCTTCAGGCCAGCGCCTTCGAAGCGGCTGATGATTTGGCCGATGACGTTCTTGGCAACGGCGTCGGGTTTGATGATCGAGAGGGTGCGTTCGATAGCCATTTAGTTCTCCTGAATCGGCAGATTTGACAAAACCCAGCATTGTACTGTGCGAAGGTGTCAGTGCAATGCCAAACAAGTTTGAAACGGCGACTTGTCAACACGGGTTTCCCTGAGCGCCGACATGCCACCAGATGAAATCAACGACGGCCGCGGCCGCCGCCTCCTCCACCGCCGCGACGGCCGCCACCACCAGTCTTGCCGAAGTAGGCATCGGCGCCGATGTAGCCCACCGAGGTTTGCAGCGGGTCGGGCTGACGCGGGCCCTGGCCCTTCTTCTGCCCACCGTGGTCCTGCCCATGGTTCTGATCGGGGCGACCAAAGCCCGCGGTGATGCGCTTGGAGCCCTTCACGAAACGCTTGTCGAAGGTCTGCTCCAGGGGGTTGGGGATCGGTCCGATGTGGTCCAGATCGTCGTCCATGTCATGGCGAGGTGCCTGCTGGCGATCCTGCATGGGGGCGCGTTGCTGCTTGTTGCCAAAACCACCCTGGCCACCACCTTGGCCGCCATGTTGCGGACGGCCGCCGCGCTGGTCTTGCTGGCCTTGCTGACCACCACGACCTTGTTGCGGCTTGCCCTTGAAGCCCTGCTGGCTCTTTTGCTGACCCTGCCCCTTGCCACCGCGGCCCTGACCTTGGCCTTGGCCCTGGCCTTGACCAAACTCCTGGCGGTCCATGCCAGCCAGTGACTTCACGGCACGCACGTCGGACTCACCCAGCTCAACCCAGATGCCACGCTTGAGGCCGCGAGGCAGCACGATGGCGCCATAACGCACACGGATCAGGCGGTTGACCGTGAGGCCGACGGCATCAAACAACTTGCGCACTTCGCGGTTGCGGCCTTCGGTGATGACCACGCGGTACCACTGGTTCACGCCCTCGCCCTCACCCTTGCTGATGGACACGAACGAGGCCGACTGGCCCTCGATCTCCACGCCGGTCAGCAGCTTGTTGCGGGCGGCATCGTCCAGCGTACCCAGCACGCGAACAGCGTACTCACGCTCCACGCCGAAACGCGGGTGCATGAGCTGGTTGGCCAGCTCGCCCGAGTTCGTGAACAGCAACAGGCCTTCGGTGTTGAGGTCCAGGCGACCCACCGACATCCACTTGCCGTTCTGCAGACGAGGCAGACGCTGGAACACCGTTGGGCGCCCCTGGGGGTCGTCATGCGTGACCACTTCGCCGGTCGGCTTGTGATACGCCAGGATGCGCGCGGGCGGCGGTGCAATGCGGACCTTGATCGGGCGGCCCGCCACCTTGATGCGATCCCCAAAGGAAATGCGCTGACCGATGTGGGCGACCTGGTCATTGACCTCGATGCGGCCGTCTTCGATCATCTGCTCGATGTCGCGGCGCGACCCGACGCCGGCCTGGGCCAGCACCTTCTGCAACTTGGGCGCATCAGGCTCCGGGCGCAGCACGCGCTTGTAGGGGCCGCTTTCTTCCGTCGAAGCGGCTTCAGCCGCTTCTTCTTCGCGCTGCTTGTCGAAATCACCGGACAGCAACTCGGCGAACACCTCGGTGGCCTGCTCGGCGGCAATGACCGCACGGCGCGACGGACGCTGCTCACCCGGCTCGCCGGCGTTTTCGCCGCCCTCACCGCCCGGCAAAGCATCCGACTCACCATCCGCCGCCGCGACCTGATCCTGCCGCGGCGGACGATCACCACGCGGGCCACGCTGGCGATCCCGGTCGCGCTCGCGGCGATTGCCACGCCCCTCGGGGCGCTGCTCGGCAGCGGGCTCGATCAACTCGCCCTGCACAGCCTCGACCACCGCCGCATCCGCCTGCACCGGCACCGCCGGAGCCTCAGGCGCCAGTTCCACGAAACCATGCGGCGTCAATTCACGGGGCGCGTCCTGCGTTTCGGCAGACACCACCTCGACAAGCTCGGCAGCCTTCTTGCGAGGCGCACGCTTGGGCTTGGCCGGCGCAACGTCATCACCGCCTTGCTCCACCGTTGCTTCAGCGCCTTCTGCCGCCACAGGCAGGTCGGCCTCAACGGCCTTCTTGCGGCGCGTTGCGGCCTTCTTGGCGGGCACAGCCGCCTCTTCGGCAGAGGCCACGGCCTCGACTGGTGAGGCGTCTTCCGTCACCTTGGGGCGGCGCGCTCGCTTGGGCTTGACCACCTCGTCGGTGACCAAAGGCTGTTCATTGGGATCTTGCATGGGCACGTTGTCTGTGGTCATGGAGCGGGAAATGCTTGTTCTGTTCAGTATCGGGTGACTGCAGCCCGGCGCCCTCAAAGGACACGGGCTCAGCTTGAATGTCGGCTGCACAAGCGGGCGTCGCCTCGGCGGGTGCATCGCCAGTTGAATCGGTTTCCAGGAGAGAAGCCTGGTCTTGTGTTGTGCCACCTTCATCAGCCGGCAACTCGTCGACACCAGCCTCCTCGAGGCCCGGCAGCAAGGCCTGGCTGACCGGCAGGCCGTCCAGCGTCGGCAACTGGTTGAGCGAGGCCAGCCCCAGGTCACTGAGGAACTGCCGCGTGGTGGCAAACAGGCTTGGCCTGCCCGGCCCGTCACGGTGGCCGATCACCTCGATCCAGCCCCGATCTTCCAGTTGCTTGATGATGTTGGCACTGACCGTCACACCCCGGATGTCTTCGATGTCACCCCGGGTCACGGGCTGCTTGTAGGCAATGATGGCCAGGGTCTCCAGCGTCGCACGCGAATACTTGGGCGGCTTCTCAGGGTTGAGCCGATCCAGGTGCGCCTGAACCTCTGCCCGCGTCTGGAAGCGCCACCCATTGGCCACCTGACGCAACTCGACCCCCCGCCCGTCCCAGCGCGCGCCCAGGTCAGCCAGCAAGGCGAGCACGGCGTCCGCCGACATGGTGTCGTCGAACAACTGGCGCATCTCGCGCACCGTCATGGGCTGGTCGGCGCACATCAGCGCCGCTTCGAGAATGCACTGGGCATCCTGGGGATTGAGGACTTCCATCTCTTCAATCGAATAGGGTCGGACGGCCTTGCTGGCCACCGGACGACATTCAAAGCTGGCAGACACGCTGTTATCACGTGGCGAGTCCGCAAGTCGGGTTACACGAGGCGATTCACGCCCTGCTTGTAGCTTTTAAAGGAACCTCTGTGAGGTGATCGGGCCGGGGAGCACCTGAAGGCGCTTCAACCCTTGCTCGGCTTTTCAATCAGGAAAGCCGCCCGCATCCGGGCTCTGTGCCCGTTATTTGTCGAAGCATTATGCACCAGTTGTGCCCCGCCATGGCACAGATCATCAAACCGCCCCGCAAACGGCCGCCAATTCGCTCCATGCGTGAGCCATGTCCTCTGGCAACGGCGCCTCGAATTTCAGCAACTCGCCCGTGATCGGATGCGCAAAGGACAAGCGCGCAGCATGCAAGGCCTGACGCACCATGCCCAGCGCCGGGCCTCCACCATAAAGCGCATCGGCCACCAAGGGGTAGCGCCGGCTGCTCAGGTGGACGCGAATCTGGTGCGTACGGCCGGTGTGCAAGGTGCACAACACCCCGCTGAAGCTGCGCGGCACAGCACGATCACCCTTGCCCGCCGGCGACGCCGGCGCCCACTCGCCCGTGAGCAAGCGCTGCACATCCGTGCGCGCCGGCTTGCCCGAGGGCACCACGGCCATCTTGACCCGGGTCGCCGGATCCCGGCCGATGGAGGATTCGACCGTGAACGACTCGGGCGGCACGCCGTGCACCAGCGCCAGGTATTGCCGACTGACCTCACGTGCAGCAATGGCACGTGTCAGGGCCGTCACCGCCTCCAGCGTCTTGCCCACCACCATCAAACCGCTGGTGTCCTTGTCCAACCGGTGCACGATGCCGGCGCGCGGCAGGTTGACGGCGCCAGCATGGTGCGCCAGCAAGCCGTTCATGAGGGTCCCCGTCCAGTTGCCGGCCGCGGGGTGCACGACCAGGCCGGCGGGCTTGTTGACCACCAGCAGGTGCGCATCCTCAAAGACGATGGGCAGCGCCATTGCCTCGGGCACGAAGGCCTGGCTTTGGGCCGTGGGCTTGAGCAAAACGGCCACCCGCTGCCCGGCCAGCACTTTGCGCGAGGCCGCACTCGCCACCTTGCCGTCGACCTCGACACACCCCTCTTCGACCAGATGCTTGAGGTGGCTGCGGGAGAACTCCCCCGCCCCCGCCACCAGGAACACATCCAGGCGTTGGCCATGGGCGGCCTCGCTCACCACCCACTCGCGACGCTCGGGCTCCCTGGGTGCGGCAGGCACGTCTGCCGACTCCAGCCACTCGTCATCGGCCAGATCGCCCCCCGGTACATCAGATGCGGCATCCACCGCGGCTGGCAAGGTTTCAACGGGTGGTTCAACGGGAGTTCGACGGGCCATGTGGCAAACAAACCTGGTTAGCGGAGAAAGATAAGGCGGAGGGCTTCTATACTGCAGGTTCTGGCGCTGCAAGGCGGAACTGCAAGCGGAGCAATCCGCAACATACACACGTGAAACTGCTGAAGAACACCTCCCGGAGCACCTGGACCGGCCAACGTGCCGGCCTGCTGGCACTGGCTGCGAGCGCCCTGATGGCGGCATGCGGGTCAGCCCCTCAAGACGAGTTTGCCAACATCAGCCCGGACAAATTGTACGCAGACGCCAAAGATGAAGCGGCTGACGGCAATTACGAGAACGCCATCAAGCGCCTGGAAAAGGTCGAAGCGCGCGCATCCGGCACGATCCTGGCGCAGCAGGCGCAGATCGACCTGGCCTATGCCTACTACAAAACCGGCGAAAAGGCCCAGGCCCTGGCCAAGCTGGAACGCTTCATCCGCCTGCACCCCACCAGCCCTGCGCTGGACTACGCCTACTACCTGCAAGGCCTGGTCAACTTCAACGACGACCTGGGTCTGTTCGGCCGCCTGGCCAGCCAGGACCTGTCAGAGCGGGATCAACAAGCCTCACGTGACGCCTACGAGTCCTTCCGGCTGCTGAGTGAACGCTTTCCCGCCTCGAAGTACACACCCGATGCGCGCCTGCGCATGAACCACATCGTGAACTCGCTGGCTGCCGGCGAAGTGCACGTGGCGCGCTATTACCTGCGTCGCGGCGCCTACCTGGCCGCCGCGAACCGCGCCCAGCAAGCCGTCAAGGACTACCGCCAGTCGCCGGCCATCGAAGAAGCGCTCTACATCATGGTGGAAAGCTACGACAAGCTGGGCCTGACGCAGTTGCGTGACGACGCCCAACGCGTCCTCAAACAGAGCTTCCCCAGCAGCGTTTACCTGGGGGACCAGGCCGCCACCAATCTCAACGCGCCCGCCAAGAAGCCCTGGTGGCAGCTCTGGTGAGGCCAGGCAGGCGGGGCGGGCTCAGTCCCCGCTGCTGGCGCCACCGGCTGTGAAGCCGGAGAGCGTCCCCTGGTCATGAACCTCGCGGCCCAGCGGTCGCACGTCCACAGGCTCTTCGGTCGGGGCCACCTCGGCAGAGGGCTCGGCCTGGATCTGCTCCAGGTGGATCTTGTGGATGAATCGGCGCGCCCTGTCGTACGGGAACACGTCATGCACATAACCCGCCTTGATGCGCTCCTTGTGCTGCTGCCAGAAATCGGCCTCCAGCAGATCGGCATGGTGTTCCATGAAGATTTTGCGCACGCGCGGGTCACCCAGCAGGAAGGGCCCGAAAGTCTCGGGGAACACATCGTGCGGGCCGACGCTATACCAGATCTCGCCTGACATCTCCTCTTCCTCCGTGCGCGGCTCGGGCACCTTGCGGAAGTTGCAATCGGTGACGTACTCGATCTCGTCATAGTCGTAGAACACGACCTTGCCGTTGCGCGTCACGCCGAAGTTCTTCCACAGCATGTCACCCGGGAAGATGTTGGCCGCCACCAGGTCCTTCAGCGCGTTGCCGTACTCGATCACGGCGTGCTCCAGCGAATCGCCACTGGCTTCCTGGATGTAGATGTTGAGCGGCACCATGCGGCGCTCGATGTAGAGGTGCTTGAGGATCAGCACCTGGCCGTCCTCGTCTTCCTCCATCACGCTGGGGGCGAACTTCTTGAGCTCGGCAATCAGCTCCTCATCGAAGCGGTGGCGCGGAAAGGCCACGTTGGTGAACTCCAGCGAGTCGGCCATGCGCCCCACGCGGTCGTGCTGCTTCACGAGCTGGTACTTGCTCATGATCAGGTCGCGTGTGGTTTCCTTCTGGGGCGGGAAGTAATCCTTGATGACCTTGAACACGAAGGGGTAGGACGGCAGGTCGAACACCAGCATGACCATGCCCTTGATGCCCGGCGCGATGCGGAACTTGTCGCTGGAATGCTTCAGGTGGAACAGGAAGTCCCGGTAGAACAGGTTCTTGCCATGCTTCTGCAGACCGATGGCGCTGTAGAGCTCGCCGCGTGGCTTGCGGGGCATCAGCGTGCGCAGGAACTGCACGTAAGCCGATGGCACCGGCATGTTCACCATGAAGTAGGCGCGCGCAAAGCTGAACAAGGCCAGCAGATCGTCCTCGCCAAACAAGGCCGCATCGATGTAGAGGCGGTTCTTGGAGTTGTGCAGGATGGGGATCGCAAACGGCAGGCTGCGGAAGCCGTTGACCACCTTGCCGACGATGTACGCCCCCTTGTTGCGGAAGAACAAGGAGCTCAGAACCTGGATCTGGAAGTTGGTGCGCAAGCGCACATTGCCCACCTGCTCCATCAAGGCTTCGTACACGAAACCGATGTCGCGGTCCAGATCATCGAAGGGGATGGTCAGCTCGTAGTTCAGGACGATGGTCTTGAGCGTGTCGCGCAGGTTGTCGCGCGTGGGGTAGTAGGCACGGAAAGTGGCGTTGCCCTCACCTTCCTCGTCATCGATGTACTCGGTGGACACCGCCGGGCGCACGAAGATGAAGTCGTTGCGGTAGTACTTGCGGTGCAGGATCTTGATGGTGACCGAGTTGAAGAAGGTCTCGGCCAGCTCCGGCTGCTTGTGCCCGGTCAGCAAGCCGATGTAGAACAGCTTGATCTGGTGCCAGACCTCCATGGGCAAGGTGCTGGCCTGGTAATCCTTTTCCAGGCGCTCGACGGCCTCTTCCACCCGCAGGTCATAGAACTCGATGCGCACACGCTGCGCTGTCTGCTGGCCATGCCAGTCCGCCTGCTCGAAGCGCTTCTTGGACTGCGCACTGGTTTCGCTGAAGATCTTGTAGTGGCGGTCAAAGCCGTCCAGCAAAGCCTTGGCGATTTCAAAGACGCGGGAGTCGGTCAGCTGCTGTGGAAACATCGTGTGCCCTGGTATGGATCAAGCCTTGTCGGCGTAACGCTGCTTGAGTTGATCGATGGCCTCGGCATACGCCTGGGGAAGCCCCTCTGGCCCCGCCACCGACATGCGCAAGTCATTGATCAGGCCATTATGAACGCCGTAAACCCAGCCATGCACCACGACCTCCTGCCCTCTTGACCAGGCCTCATGAACCATCGTGGTCTGGCACACATTAAAGGCTTGCTGCAAGACATTGAGCTCGCACAGCGCGTTGTAACGGCGATCGCCCTCTGGCACCGTCATCAGCCATTCCAGATGCTGGTTGCGCACATCCTTGACGTGGCGGATCCAGTTGTCGACGATGCCGATGCGCAGGTCGTCCATGGCGGCGCGCACGCCACCACAGCCGTAGTGCCCCACCACCATGATGTGCTTGACCTTGAGCATGTCGATGGCAAACTCCACCACCGACAGGCAGTTCAGGTCGGAATGCCCCACCACGTTGGCCACATTGCGATGCACGAACATCTCGCCAGGCAGAAGGCCGCAGATTTCGTTGGCGGGCACCCGGCTGTCCGAACAGCCGATCCACAGGTACTCCGGGGACTGCTGCTTTTGCAGCCTGGAGAAGAAACCAGGGGTGCGTTGTTCAATGTCTCGTGCCCAGGCACGGTTGTTGTCAAACAGGTGATCAAGTTTCATGCCCCACAGTGTAGTTAGGGATGCCCCTGATCGGGAAAAGGCAGGCCAAAAGAAACGGCCGCCCCGGTATTTGCCATGATGCCGACACTGTTGTTGCGCATAACAATGGCCGTGTCTCCTCATTCAGATGAACGCCACCCATCGGGCTGACGTTTCTCGCCCGGGTCGGTTTGGCCCGGGTTCTTTTCTCCCTTCGGCGAACCTGCACACAGCAAGGCACAATGGCTTGACTCCATCCTGCTGTGCCTCATGCCTGCTACCTCAGAAGCCGCCAAGCCCTTGCATTACCCGCTGGACAAGACCCAACCCCTACCTGGCCAGTTGATGACGATCCGGCCCGGCCTGCACTGGTTGCGCATGCCCATACCCTTTGCGCTCAACCACATCAACCTGTGGGCACTGGACGATGAGCTGGACGGCCAGGCTGGCTGGACCATCGTGGATGCGGGCGTGGCCACCGAGCCCATCCGCGAAGCCTGGCAGACGCTCTGGGCTGGCGCGCTGGCCGACAAGCCTCTGACGCGCATGCTGGTGACCCACATGCACCCCGACCACGTCGGCAACGCGCAATGGCTGATCGAGCACTTCAGCGCACCAGGTCAGCCCGCCCGCTTGTGGATGAGCGCCACCGACCACTTCGCGGCCCAACTGGCGTGTGAATCAACCACCGGTTTTGGCGGCGCCCGTGCGGCTGATTTCTTCCAGCAACACGGCCTGAACAATCCAGAAGATGTCGAGAAGATCCGGGGGCGCAGCAACTATTTCAAATCGCTGGTGCCCACCGTGCCTTACAGCTATCGCCGGCTGCAGGACGGCATGCTGCTGCGCATCGGCGAACGCGAGTGGCGCTGTATCTCCGGCTACGGCCACAGCCCCGAGCACATCGCCCTGTTCAACGAACGCGATGGCCTGCTCATCTCCGGGGACATGCTGCTGCCCAGCATCTCCACCAACGTCAGTGTGGTGGACATGGAGCCAGAAGGCGACGCGCTGGGCCTGTTCCTGAGCTCGCTGGACAAGATGGCCGCCTTACCCGGCGACACCTTGGCCCTGCCCTCGCATGGCCTGCCCTTCACGGGCATCCATGCCCGCATCCAGCAGTTGAAGGCCCACCATGACGATCGTCTGAGCGAGGTGCTGCAGGCCTGCGCGCTCAAGCCGTCGAGCGCCGCGGACATGCTGCCCGTGCTGTTCAAACGCCAGCTGGACCTGCACCAGACCACCTTTGCCATGGGCGAATCCATCGCCCACCTGAACTACCTGTGGCACCGCGGGCAACTGCACCGCCACCAGGATGCGCAAGGCACCTGGTTGTTCGAGAAGGCCTGATCAGTCCGGGATGATCGCGTGGCGCAGCTGGTCACGCGGGCCATCAAACTCCGGCATGATCGAACGCACCACATCCCAGAAACGCGGGCTGTGGTTCATCTCGCGCAGGTGCGCCAACTCGTGCGCCACCACGTAATCGATCACGCTGATGCTGAAGTGGATCAGGCGCCAGTGCAGCCGGATCGAACCATCGGCGCTGGCACTGCCCCAGCGGGTCTTGGCCGATGACAGGCTGACCTTGCGCACCGACACGCCCAACTGGTCTGCGTAAACCGGCACACGCGCCAGGAAGACCTGCATGGCCTCGCGCTGCAGCCAGGCCTGCACGGCATCGCGGATCTGCTCGGCCGAGGCGTTCTGCGGCAAGCCCAGGTGCAGAGCCCGCTGCGCCACGCCGGGAAGGCCTTGATCGGCTTGCTGGAAAGGCGCTTGCAGGGCCGCCCCGTCGACACGGGGATCCAGCACCAGTACCACCGACTCGCCCATATAGGGCACGGTCGCGCCTTCGCGCCAGTCGATGCGCGCGGACAACTGCTTCTGAGCGCGTTCGCGCTGCTCGACCAGCTTGTTGCAGATCCAGCGCTCCTTGGCGCGCAAGGCGGTCTCGATGTCGGTGGACGAGACCCAGCGCGGCGCACGCACGCTCAGGCCCTCGACACCGACCACCATGCCAATGCTGCGGCGGCGCGCACGCTTGATTTCATAAGACACGATGGCCTTGCCCAGGCGGATTTCATGCTCACCCTGAGGGTGGCGAAACCAGGGCAGACCGCTCACGGGATGGCACTCATCATGCGCGTGATGCGGCACACGCAGGGCGGATGTCTTGGACACCGGTGCGTCATCGGGGCTGGGCACGCCATTGCCCCGAACAGCAGGGTCAGCGGCCAGGGAAGAGGAAGACAAAGGGGGAGCCGCAAGCGGCGATACAGCAGCAGTCAAAGGAGGCAAGGAATGTGAAACGGCAGATACAGCCGACACGGGATCAGCGCAGAGATCATCGTCTCCCCACAGACCCAGTTGCATCGGCTCGGAGAGTCTCAAGTCAACTCCCCCATATGGGTCGCGACCGGGCTGTCTTCGCCATGGGCCTTGCGATCCCGCAGGATGAGAAAGTCTGCAAACGCAGACAGGTCAGGGTGAATGGTCAGGTCGGGCACGCGCTGGCGCAGATCGAACAGGTCGGACTCGCTCATGGTGGCAGCCTGACCGGTACGCACCAGATGGGGTTCGCACCCCACGGATTGGGCGGCCAGCACGTCACGCGGGAGGTCGCCCACCATGGGCACACCGTCCAGGCTGCGCCCGAAGCGCTGGCCGATCATCTGGAACAAGCCCGGCAAGGGCTTGCGGCAGGTGCACTGGTCTTCAGGGGTGTGCGGGCAGAAGAACACCGCCTCCACACGCCCACCCACACGCGCCAGCATCTGGTTCATCTTGGCATGCATGGCGTTGAGCGCCACCATGTCGAACAGGCCACGGCCAATGCCCGACTGGTTGGTCGCCACCACCACATGCCAGCCGGCGTGGTTCAGGCGGGCAATGGCCTCCAGCGCACCAGGCAGCGGCACCCACTCGTCGCTGGACTTGATGTAGTCCTCGCGTTCGTGGTTGATCGTGCCGTCGCGATCGAGGATGACCAGTTTCATGCCCTCTCCGGGGTGGATGCGTCCAGACACGTGCTCAGGCCGCCAGCCTGGAGATGTCCGCCACCTGGTTCATGGCCTTGTGCAAGGTGGCCAGCAAGCCCAGACGGTTCGCCTTCAGGGCAGCGTCATCGGCATTGACCATGACCCCGTCGAAGAAGGCATCAACCGGCGCCTTGAGCACGGCCAGCGCCTGCAAGCTTGCAGTGTAGTCACCTTCTTCGAAGGATGCGCGTGCTTTTGGCGCAGCAGCCTGCAGCGCGTCATACAGCGCACGCTCGGCGGCTTCTTTCAGCAGGCCCTCATCAACCTTGGCTTCAACCTGGGTTTCCGCCTTCTTGAGGATGTTGCCCACGCGCTTGTTGGCAGCCGCCAGCGACGCAGCCTCGGGCAGCGCGGCAAAGGCGCGCACCGCCGCCAGGCGACGGGGGACGTCACCCAGGCGTTCGGGCTGCAGCGCCAGCACGGCGTCCACTTCCTGGGCACTGTAGCCTTGCTCGCGCAGGGACACGGCCAGACGGTCCGAGAAAAACACCAGCAGGTGCTCGGCCGGGTTACTGATGAGCTCGCCAAACACGGGAATGGCCGCAGCGATCAACGCAGGCAGCTCCAATGGCAAGTTGTTCTCGACGAGGATGCGGATCACGCCCAGCGCATGGCGGCGCAGCGCAAACGGGTCCTTGTCGCCGGTGGGCAGCTGGCCGATACCGAACAAGCCGACCAGGGTCTCCAGCTTGTCGGCCAGGGCCACCACGGTACCGGTGTGGTTGCGAGGCAAGGCGTCACCAGCAAAACGAGGCTTGTAATGGTCTTCGATGGCGATGGCCACGCCGTCACGCAGGCCTTCGTGGCGCGCGTAATAGCCGCCCATGATGCCCTGCAGCTCGGGGAACTCGCCCACCATGTCGGTCAGCAAGTCGGTCTTGGCCAGGCGGGCAGCCTGCTGGACCTTGCTGTCGAGCACGGCAAAGTGATCCTGCGCCTCCACCGTGAACGGCAGGGTCGCCAGGCTCAGTTGCTTGACGATCTCGTGGCCGATGGCGCGCACGCGCTCGGCGCGGTCACCCTGCGTACCCAGCTTGCCGTGGTACACCACCTTGGCCAGGCCGTCCACGCGCGACTCCAGGGTCTTCTTGCGGTCCTGATCGAAGAAGAACTTGGCATCGGCCAGGCGCGGGCGCACCACACGCTCGTTGCCACCGATCACGGCGCTGGCGTCGTCGGGCTTGATGTTGCTGACGATCAGGAACTGGTTGGTCAGCTTGCCCGACGTATCCAGCAGCGGGAAGTACTTCTGGTTGGCCTTCATCGTGAGGATCAGGCACTCCTGGGGCACGGCCAGGAAGGCTTCTTCGAAGCGACCGGTCAGCACATTGGGGCGCTCGACCAGGGCCGTCACCTCATCGAGCAAGGCGTCGTCTTCGATGGGCTTGAGGTTGCTACCGGCCTTGGCTGCGGCTGCGGCCAGTTGGCGCTCGATCTCGGCGCGACGCTCGGCAAAGCTGGCGATCACGGCGCCTTCGTGCTGCAGCTGCTCGGCGTAGGTGTCGGCCGTGAGCAGGATGATTTTCTCGACGCGGGCTTCAAAGCGGTGGCCACGCGTGCTGCGGCCAGCCTTCAGACCCAGCGCAGACACAGCCACCTCCTGGTCACCATGCAAGGCCACCAGGCCATGCGCCGGACGCACGAAGTTCACGCTGGTCCAGCCCGGCTGGAAGTTGGCGCCATCGCCTTGCTCCAGCTGGTAGGTCATGACTTTGGGAATGGGCAGCTTGGCGATGCTCTCGTCCAGCGCCTTCTGCAGGCCTTCAGCCAGGGTGGCACCAGGCTTGATGCTGTCAAAGAACAAGGCCTCGGCCTTGCCATCAGGGGCACGCTTGAGACCCGGCACGGCTTCAGGACCAGCGCCCAGCGCCGCCAGCTTCTTGAGCAGGGCCGGCGTGGCCTGGCCGTTGGCATCCAGCCCCACGGCGACAGGCATCAGCTTTTGTTGCACGGCCTGGTCAGCAGCCTTGCCTGCCACGTTGCTGACATGCACGGCCAGACGGCGCGGCGAGGCAAACGGCGTGACCACCACATCGGCCGCGGCCAGACCTTGAGCCTTGAGGCTGTCAGCCAGCACGTTGGCAAAGGATTCACCCAGCTTCTTGAGCGCCTTGGGCGGCAGCTCTTCAACAAACAGTTCGACGAGGAGGTTCGCCTTGTGATTGGAGGACGTCATGCTCAGGCAGCCTTCTTGTTATTGAGTTGTTCGATCACTTCGTCGGCCCAGGCCTTGGGGGCCATGGGGAAGCCCAGTCGAGCGCGGCTATCCAGGTAGCTGGCCGCCACAGCGCGGGCCAGATTGCGGATACGACCGATGTAGGCGGCACGCTCGGTCACCGAGATGGCGCCACGGGCATCCAGCAGGTTGAAGGTGTGGGCGGCCTTGAGCACCTGCTCGTAAGCCGGCAGCGCCAGTTGCTGCTCCATCAGGTACTTTGCCTGCGTCTCATAGTTGGTGAACGCGTCCAGCAGAAAATCGACATTGCTGTGCTCGAAGTTGTAGGTGGACTGCTCCACCTCGTTCTGATGGAACACGTCGCCATATTTGACGCCGGGCGAGTAGACCAGGTCGTACACGCTCTCCACGCCTTGCAGGTACATGGCCAGGCGTTCCAGGCCATAGGTGATCTCACCGGTGATGGGCTTGCAGTCAATGCCGCCCACCTGCTGGAAGTAGGTGAACTGCGTCACCTCCATGCCGTTGAGCCAGACTTCCCAGCCCAGGCCCCAGGCGCCCAGCGTGGGGTTCTCCCAGTCGTCTTCCACAAAGCGGATGTCGTTCTTCTTCAGATCGAAACCCAGGGCCTCCAGCGAACCCAGGTACAACTCCAGGATGTTGCTGGGTGCGGGCTTGAGCACAACCTGGTACTGGTAGTAGTGCTGCAGGCGGTTGGGGTTCTCGCCATAACGGCCATCCTTCGGGCGGCGGCTGGGCTGCACATAAGCGGCCTTCCAGGGCTCCGGGCCCAGTGCGCGCAGGAAGGTGGCGGTATGGCTGGTGCCCGCGCCCACTTCCATGTCATAGGGTTGCAGCAGCGTGCAGCCCTGGGCGTCCCAGTAGCTTTGCAAACGCAGGATCAGTTGCTGGAAGGTCAGCATGGTGTTGCCTTGTGTGATACCGGGCGCTTCGAGGCGCACCCTTGATCGGTGAATGTGTGTTGTTCTGCCTCACACACCGGGACACGCAAAACAAGCGCGCCAGCCCCGGGTGCAAAAGCTCGATTCTAGTGAATGACGGGGCCGTTCCCGCCGAGGGGCAGCGGCGTGCGATTTCGCACACCTGCACACCCGCCCGCCATGAGCACCAGGGCCAGCCCGAACATGGGCCACAAGCCCCAGCGAGAGGCCCACCAGGCAAAGGGCGTCACCCCGGCGCGCCCCTGCACAGAGGCCTCCAGCACGCCACGCGTATTGGTGGGCAAGGCGTGCGTCACGCGGCCGGTGTGGTCGATCACGACGGTGGCGCCCGTGTTGGTGGCCCGCAGTGTGGGCAACTGGAACTCCAGCGAGCGCATGCGGGCGATCTGCAGGTGCTGAGAAATGGCCACGCGCTCACCGAACCACGCGAGGTTGCTCACGTTGACCAGGATCGTGGGAGACGAGGCAGCGTCTTTGAAGCGCGCCGCGATCTCCTCGCCATACAAATCCTCATAGCAGATATTGGGCGCCACGCGCTGGTCCAGCACGGCAAAGGGCGGCGCATTCAGGGGCCCGCGGCTGAAATCCCCCAGGGGCATGTTCATCATCCGCACAAACCAGTGGAAGCCGTAGGGGATGACTTCACCGAACGGCACCAGGTGGTGCTTGTTGTAACGATACATGCCCTCGGGCGTCGCCAGCGCATCAGCAGACAAGCCCGCCACCGAGTTGGTGTAGCCCCGCTCGAAGTCACCCAAGGGCACACCAATGAGTGCAAAGCGATGGCTGCCCGGGCCAAAGCCGCTTCTGATCTGATCCCAGTAGCCCGGAGGCAACTGCATGGGCAGCATGGGAATGGCCGTTTCAGGTGCGACAACGAGTTGCCCCTGTGCCGACAGGATCTGCTGCCCATGCCAGATCAGCATGGGTACCTGCCGTTCGGACAGGAATTTCTCGTCCTGCGGCACATTACCTTGCAGCAAGGTGACGCTCAGGGAGCGACCGTGGGCCTGGGTAAAGACCTGCGTGGGCATGAACTGCAATGCCAACACACCCAGCAGGATCGCCGCGGGCACCCCAAGGCGCACCCTGGCAGACACCCCGCCCCACGCCGACATGACCAGCAGCGCCACGCCCAGAGCCCAGACGCAGCCGAGGCCATACACCCCCAGCCACGGCGCGAACCTGACCAGTGGCGCCTCCAGCATGCCGTAACCGCTGGCGCCCCAGGGAAAACCGGTGAGGATGACCGCACGCGCCATCTCGGCCAGCAACCACAGCCCGGCAAACAACAGGGCATCGGCCCACCAGACCCGGCGACGCCAACGCGCCCAGGCCCAGCCCACCAGCGCCATGTACAAGGACAAGGCCGCACAGAGCGCCACCACGGCGCTGGCAGCCAGCCAGCCTGGCAACTCGCCATAGCGGTGCAGGCTCACATACATCCACCCCGTCGCACCGATGAGCCACACCGTGCCGTACAGCCACATCACGGCCGAGGCCTTGCCTGGCGTCAGCTCCTTGCGGCACAAGGCGGACAGGACCACCACCAGGGCCAGCGTCTGAATCAGCGCGGGCGCGACCTTGCCCCAATCCTGACACCAGGGAGAGAGCGACCAGGCATGAAGCGCCCCACCCAGCACAGCCCAGGCCAAGGCAGGATGGCGCCACCACGGCGCAGACTGCGTCATGCTTGAGGCCTCACTGCTCGACGGGCTCGGTCACGTCAGGCGCACGTGTCACCTTGAACCAGCGCACGGCCCCGCCACGCGCCAGCATGACGGTAAAACGCAAGCCGCCGATGTCCACGTGCTCGCCCCGGTGCGGCACCCGCCCCAGTTCATGCGCGACCAGGCCACCGATGGTGTCGAAATCCTCTTCGGGCAGGTTCGTCTCGAAGGTCTCGTTCACCGAGACGATGGAGGCATCGCCGGCCACCCGCTGGCTGCCATCTGCCAGCGTGAAGATGCTCGACTGGCGGTCTTCCTCGTCGAACTCGTCTTCGATCTCGCCGACGATTTCCTCGAGCACGTCTTCAATCGTGATCAGCCCGGCCGTCTTGCCGAACTCGTCGATCACGATGGCCATGTGACTGCGATTCGAGCGGAACTCACGCAGCAGCTCATTGAGCCCCTTGGACTCCGGCACGAACACCGGCGTACGCAACAAGGTGCGCAAGCTGAGCTCGGGTGCCCGCTGCAGCTTGAGCAGGTCCTTGGCCATGAGCATGCCGATGATGTTGTCGCGCGACCCCTCGAAAACAGGGAAACGAGAGTGACCGGTTTCAATCACCTGGCCCAGCAAGGCGTCGTAAGGTGAGTCGATGTCCAGCAGATCCATGCGCTTGACGGCGACCATCACGTCGCCAGCGGTCATGCTGGCCATGCGGATCACGCCCTCCAGCATCACGCGGGATTCGGGCTCGATCAGCTCTCGGTGTTCGGCATCAGCCAGGGTTTCGATCAACTCGGCCGTGGAGTCCGGCCCTGGGGAAAGGAATTCCACCAGGCGAACGAACAGGCTGCGTTGATCACGCTCCCGCTTGTGGGGATGCGCATGATGTTTGTCGCCCTTGAGGGGCCGACTATGGGAGGGTTCGGACACGGCGGGGGTGTCGTGGTTGGGATGCCGCAAGAATACCCTATGGTCGCGTCAATTCAGTCACAGCCGCTGCTCAGGGCGCGCAACACAGGGCTACACTTGTGCTATGAGCCTGATTCCCGTCACCATCCTCACCGGTTTCCTGGGCAGCGGTAAGACCACCCTGCTCAAGCGCGTCCTCACCGAAGCCCACGGGCAGCGCATTGCTGTCATCGAAAACGAGTTCGGCGAAGAAAACATCGACAACGACATCCTGGTCGCCGACACCGAAGAGCAGATCATCCAGATGAGCAATGGCTGCATCTGCTGCACCATCCGGGAAGATCTGCGCGACACCTTGTCCGACCTGGCCAAGCAAAAGCGTGCCGGCACCCTGACTTTTGACCGCGTGGTGATCGAGACCACCGGCGTGGCTGACCCTGGCCCTGTCGCCCAGACCTTCTTCATGGACGACGAGATCGCCGAGCTGTACCTGCTGGACGCCATCGTCACCCTGGTGGACGCCAAGCACGGCGACAAGCAACTCGACGAGCGCCAGGAAGCGCGCCGCCAGGTGGGCTTTGCCGACCAGATCTTCATGAGCAAGACCGACCTGGTCAGCCCTGAAGAGGCCGATGCCCTCTCCCACCGCATCAAGCACATGAACCCGCGCGCGCCCCAGAAACGCGTGCATTTCGGGGACGTGCCGCTCAAGGAAGTCTTCGACATCAAGGGCTTCAACCTCAACGCCAAGCTCGACATCGACCCCGACTTCCTCAAGGAAGACGGCCATGGTCATGATCACCATCATCATGACCACGATCATGAGCATGGCGAGCACTGCAACCACCCGCATCACCACGCCCACGACGATGACGTCAAGTCCTTCGTCTACAAGGCCACCCGCCCCTTCAACCCCACCAAGCTGGAAGATTTCCTGGGCTCCATGGTCCAGATCTACGGCCCGCGCATGCTGCGCTACAAGGGCGTCCTGCACGTCACCGGCATGGACAAGAAGGTGGTATTCCAGGGCGTGCACCAGCTGATGGGCAGTGACGTGGGGCCCAAATGGGCGCCCGGCGAGACCAAAATCAGCAAGATGGTGTTCATTGGCATCGACCTGCCGCAGGACCTGTTCAAGGCCGGCCTGGACCAGTGCCTGTCCTGAGCCCGGAGTAACCGAAATGAACACCTTGAGGGATAGTCTGGTGAAAACTGACGACAAGCGTGGCTACAATCCGCGCGCCTCCCGTACTGGCGACAGCCGGAACGGGGCCCTCGTTTGAGCATTCTGGCGATGGAGCAGTACCTGGCCACGCGTTACCGAATCAAGACATCAGTCTGTGGATCACGCATTTTGGGAAGGAGGATCCTGTGACGAAAACATCCGCCTCTGCGAGCAAATCGGCAGTCCCCGCCTCGGCGAAAACCGCCAAGGCGAGCCCGTCCGCCGCCAAAACGCCAGCCAAGCCCGCCGCCAAGAAGACCAGCGCGGACACCAAGGCATCTGCCGAGGTCAAACCCGTCAAAACCCCTACTCAAGCTGAGGCAAAGCCTGCCGAAGCTGCCGTATCAGCCAAATCCGTGGCGACCGGACGACCGTCGTCCAAAATCAGTACCCCAGACAACATGCCCACCCCTGCCACCAAGGTTGACACCAAACTCGCCAACGCCTGGAAAACCAAAGCCGGCAAAGACTTGTCCGAAGCCGAACTGCTGGCCATGCCTGACGCCGAATACATGAGCGACAAGCAGCTGGACTTCTTCCGCGCCCGCCTGGAAGAGCAGAAGGATGACCTGCTGTCCAACGCCGGCGAAACCACCGAGCACCTGCGCGAAGACACCTCCATCGTGCCCGACCCGGCAGACCGCGCCACCATCGAAGAAGAACACGCCCTGGAACTGCGCACCCGCGACCGCGAGCGCAAACTGCTCAAGAAGATCTCGCAAGCGCTGGCCCGCATTGAATCGGGTGAATACGGCTTCTGCGACGAAACGGGTGAGCCCATCGGCCTGGGTCGCCTGCTGGCCCGCCCGACCGCCACGCTGTCGCTCGAAGCTCAGCAGCGCCGTGAACTCAAGCAAAAAATGTTCGGCGACTGATTCATGAGCAAGGAATCGGGCGGTTTCCTGCGCAAGGTCGCGCGCTTCGTTGCCAATCCCACCACGGATTGGACGGAGCTTGACGCGCCTGGCTCGGGTACTGGCGAAAGCGAATACGCCAAAACCGAAATCAAGGCCATGATCGAGCGCAAGCGGCGCAACGACTTCGTGCGCAAGCGCGAACTCGACATGCTGCGCAAGATCCGTCGCGAAGGCCTCAGCCCGGATAACGCGCTGGCCTTGAGCAGCCCGTCCAACATGGATCCGGACTCGCGCCCTCAGGCCAGCAGCACCCGCTCCGATGCAGCCGTGAAGGCCAAGATCGACGAGATCGAGTTGCAAATGGTGGGTGGCGCTGGCAGGCCGCCCGCGCTGCAACCGGCGGCCCAACCCTCCATGCCCGGCCGGCTGGTGGACCCAGCCACCACGGCCCCCAACACCCTCACGGTGCCGGCCGCCCTGCGCTACGACGACGAAGAGCCCCCACAGATTTCCCAGGAAGTGCTGGACGTGGCCCGGTCTTCTGCGCCACGCATGTCGGCCAACCCCGCTTCGCTCAACGGCCTCGGCGGCCGTTCGGACGACGAACTGGCTGTGCACGTCATGGAAGTCGTGCACGATCCGGAACTCGACGAGGCAGTCATCGCCTTTGCCAACGCCGATTTTGACCAATGCGAGCGTTGCCTGCTCGATCTGGTGCAACCGGGTGCACCGCGGCACGACCAACCCGAAACCTGGCTGGTCCTGTTCGACTTCTACCGTACGCTGGATCTGCAGCAGAAATTCGACCACCTCGCCGTGTCCTTCGCACAGAAGTTCGGCGTATCCGCCCCGCAGTGGTATTCGCTGCCGCAAAAAGTGGCCGCCTTCCTCGCGCACCGGGACCAGTCCAAGACGGCCAACAAGGAAGCGCAGCAGCCCGCCGCGGCTGAGGCCATCGTCAACACCGAACCCCTGCCTCTGGACGCCCTCCCCTCTGCACGGCTGGAGGGCTGGATTGCGCCTGACTTGATCGACGCCGAGGCTGCGGCCCGTTTGCGCATTGAAGTGTTGCAAATGCCCCGCCCATGGATCATGGACTGGAGCCAGGTGCAAACGGTCACGCCGGAAGGTGCCGGGCAACTGGTGCAACTGATGCGACAGTGGGCCCGCGAGACCCAGGAGCTGATCTGGATTGGCGCCGCCCACCTGCTGGACGTGCTGGGTGAAGCCTCTCCCTCTGGCGTCAAGGACACCGATCCCGCCTACTGGATGCTGCGACTGGAAATCCTGAGGCTGTGCAACATGCCGGTTCAGTTTGACGAAGTCGCCATCGACTACTGCGTCACCTACGAACTGTCGCCGCCCTCATGGGAGCACGCAGCATGCCGCGTGCGCGAACAGACCGATGCGATCCAGGCCCACACTCGCCCCTTGTCGCACGTCAGCGAGATCACGACCAGCTTCGTCGAATCCCAACTGCAGGACGACGAGATCGAGTTCATCCAGGTGGCCGCACTGAATCTGTCCGGCCAGCTCGTGGGCGACATCGGCCAGACCTTGAACCAGCTGGACGACCAGCTCAGCTCCAGCGTGACGCTGGAGATCGACTGCGAACACCTGCTGCGCGTGGACTTCATCGCGGCAGGCGACTTGCTCAACTGGGTACTGGCACGCCGAGCCGAAGAACGTCAGGTGGTCTTCCTGAACCCGCACCGGCTCATCGCCCTGTTCTTTGGCGCCATGGGCATCAACGAGCACGCCAAGGTCAAACTGCAAACGACCTGATCACGGGGGCTGTGCCGCTGACGCAAGCGGCCCCTTGAAACCGGTGAGCCTGCCCCAAACTGCCGCTACTTCGTGCCTTTGCACTTCTCACGTAGCGTCATGGACTCCTATCACGGCACCACCATCGTCAGCGTCCGCCGCCAGACACCGAATGGCTGGCAGGTTGCCATGGGCGGCGACGGCCAGGTCACCCTGGGCCACATCGTTGTCAAGGCCTCGGCCCGCAAGGTCCGCACCCTTTACCGCGACCAGGTGCTCGCGGGCTTCGCAGGCGCCACGGCCGACGCCTTCACGCTGTTCGAGCGCTTTGAAGCCAAGCTGGAAAAGCACCAGGGCAACCTGACGCGTGCGGCCGTCGAGCTGACCCGTGACTGGCGCACCGACCGCGTCCTGCGCAAACTCGAAGCCATGCTGGCCGTGGCCGACCGCGACACCTCCCTGATCATCACCGGCAACGGCGACGTGCTGGAGCCCGAGCACGGCATCATCGCCATCGGCTCGGGCGGCGCCTATGCCCAGGCCGCTGCGCGCGCCCTGGCCGCCAACACCGATCTGCCCGCCGCAGACATGGTGAAGAAGTCCCTGGAGATCGCCGGCGACTTGTGCATCTACACCAACCAGAACCACACCATCGTTTCGCTGGGCTGAACCACCATGAGCATGACCCCACAAGACATCGTCAACGAACTGGACCGCCACATCGTCGGCCAGCGCGACGCCAAACGTGCCGTGGCCATTGCCTTGCGCAACCGCTGGCGCCGCCAGCAGGTCGACGACAAGCTGCGCAGCGAGATCACGCCCAAGAACATCCTCATGATCGGCCCCACCGGCGTGGGCAAGACCGAGATCGCACGCCGCCTGGCCAAGCTGGCGGACGCACCTTTCATCAAGGTGGAGGCCACCAAGTTCACCGAAGTGGGCTATGTGGGCAAGGACGTCGACACCATCATCCGCGACCTGGTCGAGACCGCCGTCAAGCAGGAGCGCGCGCACCAGATCCAGGCCCAACGTGCCAAGGCCGAAGACGCCGCCGAAGAACGCCTGCTGGACGTGCTGGTGCCGCCCCCGCGCTCGGAGTTCGGCATCACCCAGACACCACCTGCCGACAACACGGCACGCCAGGTCATGCGCAAACGCTTGCGCGAGGGCACGCTGGATGACCGCGAAATCGAGATCGAGTTGTCGGAAGCCAAGGCACCTACGGTCGAGATCATGAGCCCCGCCGGCATGGAAGACATGGCCGAGCAGCTGCGTGGCATGTTCTCCCAACTGGGGCAAAACAAGCGCAAGACCTGCAAGGTCACTGTGGCTGAGGCCCGGGCGCAACTGATCGAAGAGGAAGCCGTCAAGCTGCTCAACGACGAGGACGTCAAGGCCCGTGCACTGGAGCGGGCCGAACAAAATGGCATCGTCTTCATCGACGAGATCGACAAGGTCGCCAGCCAGGCCGAGGGCCAGGGTGCAGAGGTGTCGCGCCAGGGCGTTCAGCGTGATCTGCTGCCGCTGGTCGAGGGCACCACCGTCAACACCAAGTACGGCATGGTCAAGACCGACCACATCCTGTTCATCGCCTCGGGCGCGTTTCACCTGAGCCGGCCCAGCGACCTCATCCCCGAACTTCAAGGGCGTTTCCCCATCCGGGTGGAACTGTCGTCCCTGTCGGTGGACGACTTCGAAGCCATCCTCACGCAGCCCACGGCCAGCCTGATCAAGCAGTATCAGGCCCTGCTGTCCGCAGAAGGCGTGACGCTGGATTTCACGCCAGAGGCCATTCGCCGCCTGGCGCAGATCGCCTTCGAGGTCAACGAGCGCACCGAGAACATCGGCGCACGCCGCCTGTCGACCGTGATGGAGCGCCTGCTGGACGAGCTGTCGTTCAACGCGCCCGCCATGCAGGGGCAGACGCACACCGTGGATGTGGACGAAGTGGAACGCCGCCTGGGTGAGCTGGCCCGCGATGAGGATCTGTCGCGCTTCATCCTGTGAAGCTGCATCGCTCAAGCTGAGCGGTGCCCCGACCTCAGGGCTGCGCTGGCGGTGTCGAAGCGTTCGCCGCCAGCGTCAGCAGGCCCTCGAAGATGAGGTTCTCGACCACGCTGGCCGGCAACTCTTCGACATGCGACAAGCGGGTGACGGCGCCACCCGACATGATCAGCAGCGGCTCGCGACCACACTGGACACGCAAGCGGCGCAAGCTGCGCTCGATGGCGCCGGCGATGGCATCGGTGCCACCGCTCATCAGCGCATCGCTGGTGTTGGTGGGGAAGTCCTGCACCTCGCCTGTGGGCACTTTCAGGCCCGCGGTGCCGCTTTCCAGGGCCCGGTACATCAAACCAAAGCCCGGCAGGATCAAACCACCCAGGAAACGCCCGCCTTGGTCGACGGCATCCACGGTCACGGCGGTGCCCACCATGACAGCCAGCACCGGCGGGGGATTGGCCGGGTCTTGCTTCAAAGCCCGCTGGCGCGCCCCGATGATGGCCGCCCAGCGGTCGGAGCCCAGGCGCTGAGGGTGCTCGTAACCATTCACCACCCCACCCGCTCGGGCGCTGGACGACAGCCACTGAGGCGCCAGGCCCCAACCTTCGATCAGCTGTTCTTCGACACGCTTCTTGATGGCCTCACCGGCGACCACACAGCCCAGCATGCCCTGGGGCTTGTGCATCAGGTTCTTCCAGTGCAGCTCCCAGAGGTAATCGATGTCCTCCAGGACAACGGCGCCGTGTGCCAGCAACTCGGCCCCTGGGGCGGGCTGTGCATACAGGCCCCATTTAAGGCGGGTGTTACCAATATCGATGACCAAAAAAGACATGCGTAACTTTCGTTCGCGAGGAACACCCCGGGGCCTTTGATGGGTTGCCATTGTCGCTGCAATACGCGGCGGGCACCGATGCCGCAGTGCAGCAATAAAGCCACGCTGGCAAAACAATTACCTATTGAGGGGGGACATGTCTGCAGTCAGTTCAGATATGGTGCGATCCGAAACACGACAGCGCCCGCCCCCAGGCGGTCTGCACGTCACCGGATTGCCCTGTTCGAAGCATTGGAGAGTGCCATGAAGTCCTTCACACGCAAGTTGGTTTTGTCCGTCGCCCTGGCCGCGACCTTGCCCGCATGGGCGGCCGTCGAGATCAAGGGCGCCAAATTCAATGACACCTACCAGCTGGCCAATCAAGCCTTGCAGCTCAACGGTGCGGGCGTGCGCGTGAAGATCGTGATCGATGTCTATGCCGCCGGCCTGTACGTGGCCCACAAGGAGCACAACGCCACCGCGCTCATCAGCCAGCCTGGCCCCAAGAGCATGCAGATCGTGCTGCTGCGCGACCTGACGGGCGAAGACTTTGCGGACGCCATGGTCAAGGGCTTCAAGAAGAACAACAGCGATGCCGACGTCGCCAAGTACCAGCCCAAGCTGGATGAGATCCGCGCGCTGATGATGGGGTTCGGTCAGGTCAAGAAGGGCACGTCCATCCACATCGACAACACCCCAGGGGTGGGCACGCGCGTGCTGGTTGATGGCGTACAGAAGGGCCCCGAGATGACGGGCGACGACTTCTACGCCGCCCTGTTGCGCATCTGGCTGGGCAACTCTCCGGTGGACTCCGACCTCAAGGAAGCCCTGATCGGCTCCAAGTAAGCAATTGTTACACGCCTGTCGTGACGAAATGGGCATGCCCGCGGGCAAGCCCGGCTTGCTAAATTCGGTCAATGTGCCGATAAGGGGATCATGCGTACTGGGTTAACCCGACCATGATCGAATCCGCCCTGCCTTCTCTGCGCGCGTGGGTCGATGCCATGAGCAGCATCGAGATCCCCATCCTGCCTGGCTCCGTTGCCGAGTTGAGCCAGCTTCGCGTCATCGAGGAAACAAAAGGCACGGTGGACGCGCACATGCTGGCAGAAGGCCTGTCCAGCGACCCGCTCATGACGCTCAAGGTGCTGGTGCATGTCTCCCGCTACTGCACGCGCTTGAGCGTCGAGCCCCCCGAAACCATGGTGGGCGCCATCGTGATGCAGGGCATCACCCCCTTCTTCAAAGCCTTCGAGCAGGTACCCACCATCCTGGAGTGGCTGCGTGAACAGCCCGAGGCCCTGAGTGGCCTGATCAAGGTCATCACCCGCTCCAGAAGGGCCGCGCACTTCGCCATGGGCTTCGCCCTGCGTCGCCAGGACGAGGATGCCGTGGTGATCCAGGAGGCCGCGCTGCTGCACGACTTCGCCGAGATGCTGCTGTGGTGCCACGCGCCCAAACTGGCCCTGGAGATCGCCAGGCGGCTCAAGGCCGACTACACCATGCGTTCGGCCGACGTTCAGCAAGAGGTGCTGGGCATTCAGCTGGCGGACTTGTCCCAGGATCTGATGCGGCTGTGGCAACTCCCCTATTTGCTGATCCGCTGCACGGACGACCGCAATGCCACCGACCCGAAGATCCGCAGCGTGATGCTGGGCGTGCGCCTTGCCCGCCACACCCAATATGGCTGGGACGACCCGCACGCGCAGGCCGCCATGCCCGATGACGTGGCCGACGTGGCCAAGCTGCTCAACCTGTCCAACGAGGCCGCCTACCGGCTGCTGGTCGGCATGGACAGTTGAAACCCGTGCTCAGTGGATGCTGATCGACGAACGCATCGACTGAACCGCACCGGCACCAAAGGCCGCGCCAAACCGTTTGGCCAGACGCTCGGCCAGGTTTTCCTTCTGGGTGTAGTCGATGATGTCTTCGGCCTTGACGACGTCACGCGCGATCTCATCGAGGCTGCCCAGCTTGTCCGCCAGCCCCAGCTCGACCGCCTTCTGACCGTTCCAGAAGAGGCCAGAGAAGGTCTCGGGGGTTTCCTTCAGGCGATTGCCACGGCCTTCCTTCACCACGGCAATGAACTGCTGATGGATCTGGTCCAACATGGCCTGGGCGAACTCTTCGTGACGCGGGTTGCGCGGCGAGAACGGGTCCAGCATGCCCTTGTTTGCACCGGCGGTCATCAGGCGGCGCTCCACGCCCACCTTTTCCATGACGCCCGTGAAGCCGAAGCCGTCCATCAACACGCCGATGGAGCCCACCATCGAGGCCTTGTCCACAAAGATCTGGTCGGCCGACACGGCGATGTAATAGGCAGCGGACGCGCACATCTCCTCGCACACGGCGTAGACCTTCTTCTTGTGCAAGGCCTTGAGGCGGCGCACTTCGTCATTGACCAGGCCCGCCTGCACAGGGCTGCCGCCCGGTGAGTTGATGCGCAGCACAACCGCCTGCGCACCTTCATCCTCGAACGCGCTGCGCAGGGCGGCCAGCAGGTTGTCCGCATTGGCTTCGGTGTCGGCAGCGATCTCGCCCCGGATCTCGACCAGCGCCGTGTGCGGCGAGGATTGAGACTTGGCCGAGGGCACGGTCTGCAGCGTGGCCCAGATCATGCTGACAGCCACGCCAATCCAGACGATGCGCCAGAACCAGCGCCAGCGCTTTTCGCGCTGCTGCTGCGCCAGGTAGGCCTGTGCAAACTGGTTCAGCAGGGCATGGCTGGCCGTGGACAGGTTGTCCGACGAAGAAGGATCGACAGCGCTCATGAACGGGCTCGGTTGAGTGAATGGGACGGGACTGAATCAGATGGACGCATCAGAACAGAGGCTGAAAGCGTTCGGAAGGATACCAATAGACCTGGCCGCTTTCTTCGCGCACCTCGATGGCCACCAGGTGGGCGCCATGGCACGGCCCACTGACGCACAGGCCGTTGGGCGGGTCATACAGGGCACCATGGACGGAGCAGATGATGAAGCGCTTGTCCATGTCCCAGAACTTGCCGGGCTGCCAGTCCATCTCGGCGGGGATATGGGCACAGCGGTTCAGGTAGGCCAGCGCGACATTGTCGAAGCGCACCGCAAAGGCCGGGGCGTTCTGCCCCCACTCCGAGACCTCGAAGAGCACGGCGTCACCGCATTCCTGCAGCGCGGCAGCGTCACACAAATACTGCGGCGCCAGGTTCAACTCAGGCATGTCGGCTCAACCAGTCGTGCAGCTCGCCCATCGAGTGGGCCACGAAACGGGTGGGGTAATCGGCAAAAGCGGCGGGTTCGTGCGCGCCGAAGCTGACCGCCACGCTGTGCGTACCGGCGTTGACCGCCAGTTGCAGGTCATGGGTGGTGTCGCCGATCATCAGCGTGCGCTCGGGGTCGACACCAAACTCGGCGATGAGCTCCTGCAGCATGCGCGGGTGTGGCTTGGAAAAAGTCTCGTCGGCCGTGCGGGAGCTGTCGAACAAGCCGCTGAGCTCCACATGCGCCAAGGCTTCGTCCAGCCCCTGGCGCGTCTTGCCGGTGGCCACGGCCAGCCAGTGGTTGCGCTCCTTGAGGCTGGCCAGCAGAGGCAGCACGCCCTCGAACAGGCTCAACTCATGCTGGCGCTGGAAGTAATGATGGCGGTAGCGCAGACCCAGCTCGGGCACACGCTCGGGTGGCAAGGTGGGCGCCACATGGGCGAGGGCGTCGTGCAGGCCCAGGCCGATCACATAGGCCGCTTCCGAGCGCGCGGGCACCGGCAAACCCAGGTCCTCGCAGGCGGACTGGATGCAGCGCACGATCAGCGCGGTGGAGTCATACAAGGTGCCATCCCAGTCGAACACGACGAGGTCATAGGCACGTGGACGCAGTCCATTGTCGGTGGGGTTCAAGCAAGCTCCTGTGTAGCCCAGGCACGCACTTTACTGGGCATGCGATGACACCGCACTCAGTGCGGACAGCAGCGTGTTGCATTCAGGAGGCAAAGGCGCCTCCAGCACGATGTCCTCGCCGGTATGCGGATGCGGCAGGCGCAGGTAGCGCGCATGCAGGAACATGCGCTCGAAACGGCCGTCATTCAGCTTGCGGCGGTCCACGCCCGGGATCGCCTGGTCGCCCGCGCCTCTGGCCAAGGCCTTGTTCAGCGTGAAATCACCGTATTTGTCATCACCGACGATGGCGTGCCCCTCGTGCGACAGGTGCACCCGGATCTGGTGGGTGCGCCCCGTCTTGATGGTCACATCCAGCAGGCTGAAGCCCTCGAAGCGCTGCACGACCTTGACCAGGGTGATGGAGCGGCGGCCCTCGTCATCGTCGCCCTTGACGGCCTTGACCCGGCGCTCGCCCTCGGCGGTCAGGAATTTGTGCAGCGCCACATCGATGACCTTCTTGCGATCAGGCCAGTCGCCGATCACCAGGGCCGCGTAGGTCTTGTGCGCCTGGCGGTGGCGGAAGAAGTCCTGCAAGGTGACCAGGGCGCTGCGTTTCTTGGCGATCAGCAGGATGCCCGAGGTTTCCTTGTCCAGCCGGTGCACCAGCTCCAGAAACTTGGCCTGTGGCCTGGCGCGCCGCAATTGTTCGATCACGCCAAAGCTCACGCCGCTGCCACCGTGCACGGCCACGCCGGCCGGCTTGTTGATGGCCAGCAGGTAGTCGTCTTCAAACAGAACCGGGAATTCACGCGCCGGCACGGCTGCGGCTTTGGCTTCGTCTTTTTCTGCCAGGCGCAGTGGCGGCACCCGGATGTTGTCGCCCAGCGCCAGCTTGGTATCCGCCGCCGCCCTGCCCTTGTTCACCCGCACCTCGCCACTGCGGATGATGCGGTAGACCAGGGTCTTGGGCGCCCCTTTCAGCACCTTGATCAGGAAGTTGTCCAGGCGCTGGCCCGCACCACCTTCATCCACCACGATGTGCTGCACCTGCGCGACCGCGGGTTCGGCGGCGTTGGTGGCGGGCGCAGCGGGTGGGGCCGGCTTCGCGGAGGATGGCCGCGCGACAGACACCCCCGATGGGGGCTTGACCTTGCTGGTGGGCTGTGTTTTCGCGGCTATTCTGGAGCGGCGGGATGCGGATTTCGCACCTATAATGGGCTGAGCCACGTTGTGAAATGTTTGTTTGTTGATAGGGCTTGTGCTTGTGTCAACAGCAACAAATAGGCAAAGCCAGATCCCATTTTACCTTTTGAGCGGGTTTGGCGGCGCTGCATGACAAGGCCCGGCGGGGTGTCCCGCCAATTTGATGGTGATGCAGCATGTGCTGCCCGCCGGAGAAAACCACCCAAGGTGTGGTTTTGCCAGTGGTCTGCATGTGTCAGAGCCAACGTTGAAAGAACCACGATTCAAGGTTTATTGGATTCCAGCGCGGCGCATGGTTGCAAACCGATCTGCATTGCGCTGGTATCTGCGTCGAGTGACTGCCCACGTGTCCCGCCTCATCAGATCCTCCACCCGAGCCGCCTGTCAGCAGGCCGCCTCCCGCATGCCATCAAGAGCATCGGGGGCCGGCACACTGCGCTGCGCCGTGTCGGGTCTGCGATTTGATGGCGCCCCTTCCCCCGCCTCATTGACCCGGCTGATCGCGCCAGATGCGCATCGTGGTGCCGGTGTGGGGTGGCGGCAGGCCCGTGTCCAAGTCTCGGCGCGCGCGCCCCTGCTGAAAGAGCGCCTCTCGCGTCACTGACAGCCAAGGCAATTCCTTTAAGGTTCCACATCGTTGCTCGTGCATGAATGCTGCCGCCACCCGCAAGGGAGGTGGTGAGTGGAGGCTTTTCCGGCGCCATCCCGGCGGGGCCTCGATACGATTCTCGTGGAGACCACATGAAGCGCATGCTGATCAACGCCACGCAGCCGGAAGAACGGCGCCTGGCCATTGTTGACGGACAAAAACTGCTCGACTTCGAAACTGAAATCGAAGGGCGCGAACAGCGCAAGGGCAACATCTACAAAGCGGTTGTCACCCGCGTCGAACCCTCCCTGGAAGCCTGTTTCGTCGATTACGGCGAAGAGCGCCACGGCTTCCTGCCGTTCAAGGAAATCTCGCGTCAGTATTTCAAGGAAGGCGTTGAAGTCCGCTCGGCCCGCATCCAGGACGTGATCAAGGAAGGGCAGGAACTGCTCGTCCAGGTCGAAAAGGAAGAACGCGGCAACAAGGGCGCCGCCCTGACCACCTTTGTCTCGCTGGCCGGCCGTTACCTGGTCCTGATGCCCAACAACCCGCGTGGCGGTGGCGTGAGCCGTCGCATCGAGGGCGACGAGCGTGAAGAGCTGAAAGAAGCCATGGATCAGCTCGAATACCCCAAGGGTATGAGCCTGATCGCCCGCACCGCCGGCATCGGCCGCTCCGCCGCCGAGCTGCAGTGGGACCTGAACTACATGCTCAAGCTGTGGACGGCCATCGACGAGGCCTCCACCGCTGGCAAGGGCGCCTACCTGATCTATCAGGAGTCCTCGCTGGTGATCCGCGCCATCCGCGATTACTTCACCTCCGACATCGGCGAGATCCTGATCGACACGGACGACATCTACGAGCAGGCGAACCAGTTCATGCTGCACGTGATGCCGGACCAGGCCAATCGCGTCAAGCGTTACCGCGATGATGCAGCCCTGTTCTCGCGCTTCCAGATCGAGCACCAGATCGAAACGGCCTTCAGCCGTACGGTGAACCTGCCTTCTGGCGGCGCCATCGTGATCGACCACACCGAAGCCCTGGTGGCCGTGGACGTGAACTCGGCGCGCGCCACCCGTGGCAGCGACATCGAGGAAACCGCCTTCCGCACCAACCTGGAAGCGGCCGACGAAATCGCCCGCCAGATGCGCCTGCGCGACCTGGGTGGCCTGATCGTCATGGACTTCATCGACATGGAGGAGTCCAAGAACCGCCGCGAGGTCGAGCAACGCCTGCGCGACGCCCTGCGCTTTGACCGCGCCCGCGTGCAGTTCAGCTCGATCAGCAAGTTCGGCCTGCTGGAAATGTCGCGCCAGCGCCTGCGCCCTGCGCTGAGCGAAGGCTCGCACATCACCTGCCCTCGTTGCAACGGCACCGGCCACATCCGCGACACCGAGTCCTCGGCGCTGCAGATCCTGCGCATCATCCAGGAAGAGTCCATGAAGGACAACACGGCCGCCGTGCACGTTCAGGTGCCGGTGGAGGTGACCTCCTTCCTGCTCAACGAGAAGCGCACGGAAATCACCAAGATCGAGCTCAAGCAGCGCGTGACCGTGCTGCTGGTGCCCAACAAGCACCTCGACACCCCGAACTACAAGCTCGAGCGCCTGCGCCACGACGACCCACGCCTGGAAAACATCCAGGCCAGCTACTCGATGATCGAGGAGCCGGACGACGAAGTGGGCATCACGCGCCGCGAGAAGGCCAAGCCCAAGCAGGAGCCGGTGATCAAGGGTGTGCTGCCCGATCAGCCCGCTCCTGTGGCACCACCCAAGCCCGAGCACGACGTGCCGGCCGTGGCTGCCGCTCCGATGGCTGCGCCGCCTGCCCCCGCCCCGGCTGCCCCTGCATCGTCAGGCGGCTTCTTTGGCTGGATCAAGCGCCTGTTTGGCGGTGAAGCCCCTGCTCCCGTGGTCACCCCCGCACCGGCAGTCGCCCCCGTGACCCCTGCCACGCAGGAAGAGTCCAAGGAAGGCGGCAAGGGCCAAGGCCGTGGCCGCCGTGATGGCCAGCGCCGCGGTGAACGCAGCGAGCGTGGCGGTGAACGCGGCGAGCGCAATGGTGAGCGCCGTGAACGTGGCGAACGCGCCGACAAGGGCGAACGCGGCGAGAACCGCGAAAACGGCCGAGGCCGCCGCAAGGAGCGCGAAGAGCGCCCGCAACTGGCTGAAGGTGCGGAAGGCCGCAGCGATGAAGGCAACAACCGTGGCGAGGGCCGTCGTGGCCGTGGTGGCCGTGGTGGTGAGCGCAACGGCGAGCGCCCGGTGATCAACCGTGAGGCGATTGCCGCTGAAGCCGCAGCCCTTGGTCAGGCTGCTGCAGTTGGCGCCCAGGACGTGGATGTCATGGGCGGCGCCCCCGCAGCCGAAGGCGAACAACGCGAGGGCGGCCGTCGCCGTCGTCGTGGTGGCCGCGGCCGTGGCGAGCGTGAAGAAGGCCAGAACCAGCTGGAAGGCGTTGCGCAGGCCGACGCAGAAGCAACCAGCACCCCAGCAGCAGAAGGCGAAGAAGCCAGCACCGAGGGCGACAACCAGGAGGGGGGTCGCCGCCGTCGTGGCCGAGGTCGCCAGGAGCGTCGCGAAGGTGGTGAGCGCGTTGAAAACGCAGGCCAGCAAGACGACACCGCGTTTGCTGACACGCAACCCGGCACTGAAGCTGCGGCTGAACTGTCCATGCCCCTGCCCACACCGGCTGTGGCCGAGACAAGCGCCTTCAGCCTGGCACCGGAGCCTGCCGCAAAGCCGGCCGAAGCGCCCGCTGTGGCCGTGGCTGCCGCTGCCCCCGTGGCCGCACAAGACGTTGCACAAGAGACCGCCGTGGCCCCTGCCACACCCTTCGTGCTGCCCATGGATGAACTCCAAGCCATCGCCCAGTCGGCTGGCCTGGAATGGGTGAACTCGGATGCCGAGAAGATCCGCATCGTGCAGGAAGCCATCGCCAACGAGCCCAAGCCGGTGCACGTGCCACGCGAGCGCAAGCCCGCCGTGGTGCTGGACGAAGGCCCGCTGATCCTGGTCGAGACCCGCAAGGACCTCAGCCAGATCACGCTGCCCTTTGAAAACGCAGCCTGACCAATCAGGCTCTCCGCGAAAAACCCGGCCTTGCGCCGGGTTTTTTCATGCCCTCAGGAAAACCATGAGGGTTTCACCTATACGCCAATATGTTGACGCATACGTCAACCATGCCATCTAATCTCTGATCAAAGTTGGAGACCGGCATGCCCCTTACTTCCGCAACGACGCACGCACGCTCCTGGCCATCTCAGCCCTCATCCCCCAGCGAGCAGACAGACGTGGAAATGACATTTGCAGACTTCATCGCCCCCCCTGTCAAGCTGTTCGAGACAGCCGGCAACCTGGCAGGCAGGCCGGCTTACTGGGTCAGAGGCGAGCAACACTGGCGGGCAACCAGCTGGCAGGAATACGCTCAGCAGGTGAAGCAGGCCGCGCGGGCGCTGCTGTCCCTGGGGGTTGAGCGGGGCGATGCCGTTGCCATACTCAGCTTCAACCGACCCGAATGGGCCATCACGGCCTATGCCGCGATGAGCATCGGCGCCATCCCGGTAGGCATCTACTGGACCAGCTCTACCGCCGACATCGACTACATCCTCAACCACTGCAAGGCGCCCGTGCTGGTGATCGAGGATGCAGACCGTTTTGAGCGCGTCCAGGCATGCGCGCTGAACCTGACGCACTTGCGCACCGTGGTGCAAATCAACGACACGCCGCAGGCCATGTCGACCTGCCAGACGCTGGCCTGGCAGGACTTCATGCAACACGGTTTGCTAGCACAGTCCTCCGAGCAGGACCTGGTGATCCAGAAGCGCCTGTCTGCCATTCAGGCGCAAGACACCGCCACGCTGATCTACACCTCAGGCACCACGGGCCCTTCCAAGGCCGTCGTGCTCAGCCATGGCAACCTCTGGTGGGTAGCGAACTCGCTGGGCCAGCTCTTCCATGCCGACGAGAACGATCGCATGCTGTCCTACCTGCCCCTGGCCCACATCGCCGAGCAGATGGGCACCATGCACAACCAGGTGTATGCAGGCTTTGCGGTGTACTTTGCCAAGAGCATCGAGCAGTTGGGCGAGCACCTCAAGGAGGTCAAGCCCACCGTGTTCTTCGGCGTGCCACGCGTATGGGAAAAGATGCAGGTGGCCATCGAAGCCAAGCTGCAGCAGGCCACCGGCGTGAAGGCCAGGCTGGCCACCTGGGCCATGTCAGTAGGCCAACGCTGGAATGAGCGAGACATGGCGGGCCAACCCACCGGCTTCTGGCTCGATTTGCAAAAGTCGCTGGCGCAAAAGCTGATTTTCCAGAAGGTCCAGGAGGCCCTGGGGTTTGATCAGGCCCGCATGTTGAGCACCGGCGCCGCCCCCATCGCACCAGAAAGCCTGAAGTTCTTCCACGGCCTCAACATCCTGGTGCGGGAGCTGTACGGGCAATCCGAAGCGTGTGGCCCGTCTACCCTGAGCTTGCCCGGCTCCACACGCGTGGGCTCAGTGGGCAAGCCCCTGCCAGACACCGAGGTGCGCGTGGCCGAAGACGGCGAACTGCTGATCCGGGGCCCGCACATCTTCAAAGGCTATATGGGGCAGCCTACCGCCACAGCCGAAACCATCGTGGATGGCTGGTTGCAGACAGGTGACCTGGGTCGCGTGGACGCGGATGGTTATGTCTACATCACCGGCCGCAAGAAGGACCTGATCATCACCTCTGGCGGCAAGAACATCTCGCCCGCCAACATCGAGGCCGCCTTGATGGACAGCCACCTGATCGAATACGCGGTGGTGTGCGGGGACGGCCGCAATTACCTGACGGCCCTGCTGACCCTGGAAGCGCAAAGCCTGGCTGACTTTGCCAGGACACATGGCCTGACACCTGGGCCCGATCTGCACAAGCACCCGCTGGTGCTGGAGGCCCTGCAGCACGCTGTAGACCACGTCAACGAACAGCAAGCGAGGGTCGCGCAGATCCGCAAGTTCGCAGTGCTGACCCAGCCGTTCAGCATCGAAGGCGGCGAGTTGACGCCCACCCTCAAGGTCAAGCGCAAGGTGGTGCTGGAACGCCAGCACGCCTTGATTCAGTCGCTTTACGCCAACTGAATCAGGCATCACGCCGGATCAACGTGGCAGCTTGAACAAGGCATGCTGGTACACGGGCGAGTACATCAACTCGTCCCAGGTCAGCGGCGCAGTCTGGGGCAGCAGGTCCAGGCGGCGCGCTTCGCTGTCAGGGCTGGCAACCCATTCGCCGCGGGCAAGTGCTTCACTCAGGCCGTCCAGCAAGGCGTCCACTGGCTTGCCACCGTTGAGCGACTGGTTGCACAGGAGCACCATGTCGCAGCCCGCGTTGAGCGCGGCGATCGCACCCTGGGTGTGGTTGCCGGCCACGCTGGCGCCTTCCATGCTGAGGTCATCACTGAAGATGGCGCCTGTGAAGCCCATCTGCGTGCGCAGGATGTCCTGCAACCATTTGCGTGAGAAGCCCGCAGGCGCCGCATCCACCTTGGGGTAGATCACATGGGCGGGCATCACGCTGGTCAGCGAGGTGCTCAGCCACTCGTAAGGCCTGGCGTCGTCAGACAGGATGGCCTTGAGGCTGCGCTTGTCGATGGGCACATCCACATGCGAGTCGGCCTTCACAAAACCGTGGCCGGGGAAATGTTTGCCGCAGTTGGCCATACCGGCCAGCAGCAGGCCGTGCATGACGCTCTTGGCCAGCACGGACACGACACGGGGATCACGATCAAAAGCCCGGTCGCCAATGACGCCGCTCTCGCCCCAGTCCAGATCCAGCACGGGCGTGAAGGTCAGGTCCACACCACAGGCACGCAACTCGCTGGCCAGCACGTAGCCGCAGGCCGTAGCCGCATCCGTTGCCGCCATGGCACCAGCGCCCTCGCCGCCCTTGCCGTCTTTCATCCACATCTCGCCCAGGCTGCGCATGGCCGGCACCTGGGTGAAGCCATCCGTGCGGAATCGCTGCACGCGCCCACCTTCGTGGTCCACGCAGATCAGCACATCCGGGCGGATGGATTTGATCTCGGTACACAGTGCCGTCAACTGCGCGCGGTTGGCCCAATTACGGGCAAACAGGATGAGACCACCTGTCAGCGGATGAAGCAGGCGACGGCGATCGTCGTCATCCAGGGTCAGGCCGGCGATGTCCAGCACCACGGGGGCGTGGGCGATGGTTTCCAGCGGCAGATCGGCAGAAGCGGCCTGGCTGTTCTTGATTTTCTTGCTCATGAGATGGATGCGGTTGAATCAGTTGGACGATGCCTGGCGGCGCGCAATCACGGCCTCGGCCTTGAAGTCGGCGATGGCCTCACGCAGGCCCACGAACAGTGCGTGCCCCATCAGTGCATGGCCGATGTGCAACTCGCTGACATCGGGCAAGGCGGCCACCAGGGCCGTGCTGCTGACCTGGCCGGGTTTGACCAGCTCGTCACCCACCGGCAGATTTTGCGTGAGAGCCAGGCCGTGGCCGGCGTGCGTGCGCAAACCCAGGCTGCGCCCGAGTTTCAGGCCGGCCTTGAGTCGATCCAGCTCATGGGCCAGCAAAGCGGCGTCCCCGTCCCACCAGGCGTTGGCCAGGGCGCCCGTGTGCAGTTCGATGCAAGGGGCGCCCACTTCAGCAGCCGCCTGGATCTGAGCGGGGTCAGCACCAATGAACAACGACACGCGGCAACCTGCCCTTGCCAGACGCTGACAGGCATCCTGCATGCGGCTGCGTTGCCCCAGCACATCCAGCCCACCTTCTGTGGTGATCTCCTGGCGGCGCTCGGGTACCAGGCACACGTGCTCAGGGGCCGTGCGTTCGATGATGTCGAGCATCTCGTCGGTCACGGCCGCTTCGAAGTTCAGGGGCACGGGCACATGGGCCTTCAAGCGCTGCACGTCTTCATCGCGGATGTGACGGCGGTCTTCGCGCAGGTGAAAGGTGATGATGTCTGCACCCGCCTCGACCGCCAGCAGCGCCGCGGCCACCGGGTCGGGAAAACGCCCGCCGCGTGCGTTGCGCACCGTGGCGATGTGGTCGATGTTGACACCCAGCAAAGGTGCGTCCACGGCGGTCAGTTGAGAGCCAGAGTAGGTCATGGTTGTTGAAGCTCCATCATGAGCTGGCGCGTGCGCAGCGTCTGGGAACCGAGATGATAGTGAATCAAGGTGCGCAACAGGGCTTTGAGTTCACTCAATGCCGGCATGCAGGCTGCCATCAGCGTGGGGATGCCGCCTGTGAGCGACAAGGCCTGCTCGATGGCCATCAGCACCTGCCCATCCAGCACCACCGGGCCCGCACCGGACTCCCCCACCCACAAGGCCTCACGCACACCCAGGTCGGGATGCAACTCGTAAGGCTGGCCAGCCACCACGGGCTGGTTGCCAATCGTCTGCACGGACAGTTGCGGCAGATGCCCCAGTTGGCGCAGCAAAGTCAACTCGAAGGCCCGGAGGGCCGCCTGCAACAGCGCCGGGTCACCCATGGCGTGCAATGTCTGCACGTAAGCGTCAAACAAGGTGGGGTGCGGGTCGTGGCGCACCATCAGGCGCATCAGCAACTCATTGAGGTAAAAGCCCGGCAGCAAGGCAGCGCCACCAGGCCAGGCCGGGCCTCCGGCCCATTCGGCCTGCCGCAAGAGCCAGACCTCCGCGTCTTCCGAGCGCTTGACACCGAACACCACCGACAGGCACTGAAACGGCATCAACACCGGGCGCAACTGCGAGTAAGGCCGTTTGGCCCCCTTGGCCACCGCCACCACGCGCCCATGCTCACGCGTGAACAGATCCAGGATCAGGCTGGATTCGCTCCAGTCATGGCTGTGCAGCACATACGCTGCCACCCCAGAACGTTGAGACGCGCGCGCCACGTGCCACCTGCCCCTTTGCAGCCTAGGTCACTCGTAGCCATAGGTACGCAGGCGGGCCTCATCATCTGCCCAGCCCGAGCGCACCTTCACCCAGATCTCTAGGAAGACCTTGACGCCCATGAGGCGCTCAAGCTCCGTGCGCGCCTCGGTGCCGATGCGCTTGAGGCGCTCGCCCTTGTCGCCAATGACCATGCCCTTGTGCTGCTCGCGCTCGACGATGATGGTCGCCGCGATCCGCACCAGGCCCGTGGCCTTGGGCTTGCCCGGAGGGGGCGGCTCTTCGTTGTACAGGTCGATCACCACGGTCGAGGTGTAAGGCAACTCGTCGCCCGTCAGGCGGAACAGCTTCTCGCGGATGATCTCGCTGGCCAGGAAGCGGTCGGTGCGGTCGGTCAGGGCCTCGGCGTCGTACCACCAGGCCTGCTCGGGCAGGTAGGGCTTGACCACGGCCATGAGCCGCTTGGTGTCATCCTCTTTCTGGGCAGACAAGGGGATGAACTCGGCAAAGGTGTGATGCGCCTGCATGCCCTGCAACCAGGGGAAAAGATCCTCGCGACGGTGCACCAGATCCAGCTTGTTGGCCACGAGGATCACGGGCTTGTCCTTGGGCAGCAAGGCCACGACCTTGGCGTCATCCGGCCCGAACTTGCCGGCCTCGACCAGGAACAGCACCACATCCACATCCGACAAGGTGGCCTGCACTGTCTTGTTCAGGTTGCGGTTGAGCGCCGCCGTACCACGCACCGTGTGGCGAGTCTGGAAGCCCGGTGTGTCCACGAACACGAACTGCGTGTCGCCATCCGTGCGGATGCCGGTGATGCGGTGGCGCGTGGTCTGTGCCTTGCGCGAAGTGATGGACACCTTCTGACCGACCAGCGCGTTCAGCAAAGTGGACTTGCCCACATTGGGCCGGCCGATGATGGCGATCAGGCCACAGCGCTGCTGCAGAGCCGGGGCGGCCGAATCGCCACCGCTTTTCTTGGCCATGGACAGGTTGGCCAGCATGGCGTCCAGATCAGGATTGACCTTGTCCGAAGCGGGCTTGGGCGTCTTGGCTGGCTTGGCGGACTTGGCAGCAGGCGCAGCCTTGCTTGACTTTGCTGCAGGCCCTGCCTTGACGGGCTTGGCGGTCTTTGCAGGTTTGGCGGATTCGGTCGGTGTGCTGGGCTTCTTCGGCATGGCAATCAATCAGTTGGGTTCGGGCGATGCGTCAGACGCGTTTTTTCTTGACCACCACGGTCGGTTTGGCCCCATTGGGCAACTCTTTGGATGGCAGGGCTTGCAGACGCGTGAGCGCAGCCTGCGCCGCCGCCTGCTCGGCCGCACGACGCGAAAGGCCTTCGCCCGTCACGACGAGGCCCTGCACGGGCAATTCACAAGCGACGATGAAGGTCTGCTCATGCGCCTTGCCGCGCGTTTCTTCAATGCGATAGACCGGCACGGCCAGCTTGCGCCCTTGCAGCCATTCCTGCAAGGCCGTCTTGGCGTCCTTGCTCCAGCCCTCCATGGTGGACTCGGCCACCAGTGGCTCGAACAGGCGCAACACCAGATCGCGGGCGGCATCAAACCCCGCATCCAGGTACACCGCACCGATGATGGCTTCCAGCGCGTCAGCCAGGATGGATGGGCGCTGCGCCCCGCCGCCCTTGGCCTCGCCCTCGCTCAGGCGCATGACCTGAGGCAGGTCCAGTTGCTGAGCCAGCTTGAACAGCATGTCCTGGCGCACCAGATGGGCACGCACGCGGGTGAGATCACCTTCGTCGCTGCGGTCAAAGCGGCGGTACAGCAAGGCCGACACCCCCAGACTCAAGACCGCGTCGCCCAGGAATTCCAGGCGCTCGTAGTGATCCGAGCCGAAGCTCTTGTGCGTCACGGCACGCGCCAGCAAACCGCCATCGGCGAAGGTGTACCCCAGCCGCTGTTGCAAGGCCTGCAGCGGTTGCGACAGCGATGCAAGGCCGGCTGCGCCACCTTTTTTGCTTGGAGATGAGGTCGCCATCAAAACAAAGCGGGCCTGAACTCAGGCCCGTGGTGTGTGAATTGCCAAAAAGCCGGCATCAGGAGGCCAGCCTCACTTGGACTGCCCATGAAATTTCAGCAGCAGGTACACCGGGTCCATCAACTCGATCTCCCGGTCATAGGCAAACTTGACCACCACCTTGTCGTCTTCCTTGGTGATCTCCAGATCCTTTGCGGTGATGGAGGTCACGCCATATTCGATAGAGGCTGAGCGGTCAAACGCGTTGCGAATGTCCTGCACCGTGCTGCCACCATCGTGGGCCGCCTTGTTCACCATGGACTGGATGGTCCGGTACTCGGTCACCGCCGGGAAGACCTTCATCAGGACCAGGGCGAACATGGAAATCAGAACGGCCCAGAACAGCAGGCCAACCAGCGTAATACCCGACTGCGGACGACGGGCAGCATGAGGACGAGACGTCAGATTCATCATGTCTGTCTTGGCTTAGTGGAAAAAACCGATGCGCTTGAAGTCGCTGAAGTTCATCCAGATCACGAATGCCTTGCCCACGATGTTTTCATCAGGCACAAAGCCCCAGAAACGGGAGTCCTGCGAGTTGTCGCGGTTGTCACCCATCATGAAGTAGTGACCCGGCGGCACCTTGCAGACCACGCCCTCGCCACTGTAGCGGCAGTTTTCCTTGTTGGGGAAATCTTCGATCGCCTGAGGTGGCACGAACGGTGGGCGGTCCTTGTCCACCAGGATGCGGTGGCTCACGCCCATGAGGTTTTCCGAGTACTGCAGCGAGTACTTCAGGCTGTCCTCGTCATAGAACTCGGCCAGTGGCGTCTGTTCGATGGGCGTCCCGTTGATGGTCAGGCGCTTGTTGATGTAGGCGATCTCGTCACCCGGCAGGCCCACCACGCGCTTGATGTAGTCCAGGCTGGGGTTGACGGGGTAGCGGAACACCATCACGTCACCACGTTCCGGCTCGTGGTTGGAAATGATCTTCTTGTTGATCACCGGCAGGCGGATGCCGTAGTGGAATTTGTTGACCAGAATGAGGTCGCCCACCAGCAGCGTCGGGATCATCGAGCCTGAAGGGATCTTGAACGGCTCGAACAGGAACGAGCGCATCAGGAACACGGCGCAGATGACCGGGAACAGACCGGCTGTCCAGTCCAGCCACCAGGGCTGCATCAGCAGCTTCTCGCGCGCCTGGCTGACGTTGCCGTCCACCTGCGCGATGCCCTGGCTGGCCAGTTGCTTGCGACGGGCTTCGTCCTCAACCAGCAGCTTGGCTGCGGCAGCCTCCCGCTCCGGCTGGAACTTGTAGCGCTCGGCCAGCCAGTAGACCAGCGTGACCAGCGTCAGCACGAACAGCAACAGGGAAAAGTTACCCTGCCATTGGCCGACGTACCAGCCCCCCAGGTACGCCAGCAGCGCAGCGTACAACACACCTGTGATCAAACTCATCAATCGTCCACTTGAAGGATGGCCAGGAAAGCTTCTTGCGGCACCTCGACGGAGCCCACCTGCTTCATGCGCTTTTTACCGGCCTTTTGTTTTTCGAGCAGTTTCTTCTTGCGGGTGATGTCACCGCCGTAGCATTTTGCCAGCACGTTCTTGCGAAGCGCCTTGATGTTTTCACGCGCAATGATGTTGCCGCCAATGGCCGCCTGAATCGCCACGTCGTACATCTGGCGCGGGATCTGTTCGCGCATCTTGGCCGCCACGGCGCGGCCACGGTACTGGCTTTGCGCGCGGTGCACGATGATCGACAGCGCGTCCACGCGGTCCCCGTTGATCATCAGGTCGACCTTGACCACGTCCGAGGCCCGGTACTCCTTGAACTCGTAGTCCATGGAGGCGTAACCACGCGACACGCTCTTGAGCTTGTCGAAGAAGTCCAGCACGATTTCGGCCAGCGGCATCTCGTAGGTCAGCATGACCTGGCGGCCGTGATAGGCCATGTTGAGCTGCACGCCACGCTTCTGGTTGGCCAGCGTCATCACCGGGCCGACATAGTCTTGCGGCATGTACAGGTGCACGGTGACGATGGGCTCGCGGATCTCCTTGATCTTGGCCACCTCGGGCATCTTCGAGGGGTTCTCGACCTCGATGACCTCGCCGCCATTGAGCTCGACCTGGTAGACCACGCTGGGCGCCGTCGTGATCAGGTCCTGATCGAACTCGCGCTCCAGGCGCTCCTGCACGATCTCCATGTGCAGCAGGCCGAGGAAACCGCAGCGAAAGCCAAAGCCCAGCGCTTGCGACACCTCAGGCTCATAGCGCAGCGAGGAATCATTGAGCTTGAGCTTTTCCAGCGCGTCACGCAGCTGGTCGTACTCGCTGGCCTCGGTGGGGTACAAGCCCGCGAACACCTGCGGCTGGATTTCCTTGAAGCCGGGCAGCGCCTCGGTAGCCGGGCCTGCGTTATTGGGCAGCTTCTTTTCAACGGTGACGGTGTCGCCCACCTTGGCCGCCTGCAACTCCTTGATGCCGGCGATGATGAAACCCACCTCGCCTGCCTTGAGCGCGTCACGGTTTTCAGACTTGGGCGAGAACACGCCCAGGTGCTCGGCCGGGTAGACGGCGTTGGAGGCCATCATGCGGATGCGTTCACCCTTGCGCAACTGGCCATCGACCACGCGCACCAGCATCACCACGCCCACGTAGTTGTCGAACCACGAGTCGATGATCATGGCGCGCAGCGGGCCATCAGGATCACCCTTGGGCGGTGGGATGCGTGCCACCACAGCTTCGAGGATCTCGTCCACACCCATGCCGGTCTTGGCCGAGCAAGGGATGCCGTCGGTGGCGTCGATGCCGATGACGTCTTCGATCTCGGCCTTGGCGCGCTCAGGGTCAGCCTGAGGCAAGTCCATCTTGTTGAGGACGGGCACCACCTCCACGCCCAGATCGAGCGCGGTGTAGCAGTTGGCCACCGTCTGGGCTTCCACGCCCTGGCTGGCGTCCACAACGAGCAAAGCGCCTTCACATGCGGACAGCGAGCGGCTCACTTCATAAGAGAAGTCCACATGGCCCGGGGTGTCGATCAGGTTGAGGTTGTAGACCTGGCCGTCCTTGGCCTTGTATTGCAGCGCAGCGGTCTGCGCCTTGATGGTGATGCCACGTTCGCGCTCGATGTCCATCGAGTCGAGAACCTGTGCTTCCATCTCACGGTCACTCAAGCCCCCGCAGCGCTGGATGATGCGATCGGCCAGCGTGGACTTGCCGTGGTCGATGTGGGCAATGATCGAAAAATTACGGATGTGATTCATAAAAAAAAGGCACGTCCAAAGGAGTGACGCGCCTTCCAACAAAAACGTATGGCAACTGCTTGTTGGACTTTCATTGTATCGAAAAGCCCCCCCGAAAAGGCCGCGTCACAGCCATATACGGGGATGTTGCGAGGCCCTCAAAAAACGTTATCCACAAGTTATCAACAGACCAATGTGGGTAACTTTGGTGTTTTTGCTTGCTTCTTGAGGGGGGGTTCGTCAGCCCGGGGATTGTACGGGCATTCCCAAGCCCTACCGCTCAGTTATCAACAGCAAAACGGGGTGTAGAGGCCAGCCAACAACCCATGAAATCGATCAAGTTTTCGGCGAATTTTCCGCAATAAAAAACCCTGATCGGGTCTCGGGTACCGATCAGGGCGGCCTTCGGGGCAGGCTGGGGAGCGCCCCACCCCACCCTGCAGGCGCCAGGGTTGACCTGGCCGTCACGTGGTCATCACTTGACCATTACTTGGCGTTCGGTCGAATCACCGCGTACTGCGCCCACTCGCCACGGCGCACCAGCACGCTCACAGGGCGAGACCGGTCGAGCTTGGCCAGCACAGCTTCGAATTCCTTGACGCCACTGATCTGGACGTTGGCCACGGCCAGCACCACATCACCAGGGCGCAAGCCCGCACGTGCAGCGGGGCCCTCGACGCCTTCCACCAGCACGCCGCCGTTTTGCTTGAGCTCGCGCTTCTGGTCTGCATTGAGGTCAATGATCTTCAAGCCCAGCGCAGAAGCGGCCAGCTTGGCGTCCGCCTTGCCTGAGTCAGCCTTGTCATCCTTGGCCTTGCCGGATGAGTCCAACTCGGCCACGGTGATGCTCAGATCCTTGTAGCTGCCGCGGCGGAAGACTTGAATGGAGGTCCTGGTACCCGGCTTGGTCGCCCCTACCAGGCGAGGCAGGTCCTGCGCCTTCTCGATGGCCTGGCCTGCAAACTTGGTGATGATGTCGCCCGCCTCCAGGCCGGCTTTCTCGGAAGGTGTGCCCGCTTCAACACTTTGCACCAGCGCGCCCACCGGCTTGCCAAGGCCAATGGATTCGGCCACGTCCTTGGTCACCGGCGCAATGGCCACACCAATGCGGCCGCGAATCACCTTGCCGCCTGCACGCAGTTGCTCGGCCACCTTCATGGCGTCGTCAATGGGGATCGACAGCGAGATCCCCATGAAGCCACCAGAGCGGCTGAGGATCTGCGAGTTGATGCCCACCACCTCGCCACGCATGTTGATCAGAGGGCCGCCCGAGTTACCCGGGTTCACCGCCACGTCAGTCTGGATGAAGCGGATCTCTTCACCGGTATCGCGCGCCTTGGCACTGACGATACCTGCCGTCACCGTGTTGTCCAGCCCGAAGGGCGTGCCGATGGCCATCACCCACTCGCCGACCTTCAACCTGCTGACGTCACCAATCGAGACGGCAGGTAGCTTGGACGCCTGGATCTTGAGCACGGCCACGTCGGTGCGCTTGTCCACGCCCACCACCTTGGCCTTGAACTCGCGCTTGTCGGTCAGGTTGACGTACACCTCATCGGCGCCATCCACCACGTGGGCGTTGGTCATCACATAACCATCAGGGCTCAGGATGAAACCCGAGCCCACGCCACGGGGGCGCTCTTCACCTTGATCTCCACCCTTTTTGGGCGCGCTCCTGCGCGGTGTCTGACCCGGCATGGGTGTGCCAAAGAAGCGCTTGAAGAACTCGCGCATCTGCGCATCGGCTTCATCGTCGCCCTCATCGGCATCTTCCACCACACGTTGAGTGGTGCGGATGCTGACCACCGAGGGGCCCACACGCTCAACCAGCTCGGTGAAATCGGGCAAGCCCTTGACGATCACCGGTGGCTGCGTTGCCTGGGGTGCCGGTGCGCTGAACGTTGTCGCAGGCTGTTGGGCCTGAGACGCATGCGGGAACAAGCTGGAGCTCAGCACCAGGCCGACGGCCGAGACCACCGCGCCGACCACCAAGGTACGGCGAACAACAGAACGGGTCGAAGAACCAGACTGCAGAGAGGACGTCATTTGCAAAACCTCGTTTGACAAAAAAACGGAAGGACAGAAACTACAACGTAGGAGACCAACTTGCGGCTGACAGTTCATCAGGCGCGTGTGAAGTCAGGTAAAGACGCGACGCAATGTCAAAGGCCGCAATCAGCCCGAGAGCTGAACGCGGCCTGAGAGGCGGAGAAAACGGCTGCTTCAGCGGCCGTCGAACACCACCTGACGTGTCAGGGCGCCCTGCCCCTGGAATGACCCATCACCCCACTGGTTGGCGCGCTGCATGGCCAAAGCCTGGTCAAGCTGCGGATTGCGGATCAGCACGACCTCGCCAGGTTGCTGGAATGAAGCACCGTCACCCACGGTGAGGGTTGATGCGCGCGACGCGTCCGGCACGAAGCCGTTGACAGACCACTGACCTGCGCTGGCCAGCGACAGCGCGCCGCCGCCCACCGGGCCGGACTGCGCCATGCCGGCATCGCCGCCCTGGGGGCCTCCCGGCAAGATCTGCGAAGACAGCATTGCGCCAACCACCAGCGCAAAACCGGCCGCCACGCTCATGGGGCCGGCCCACGCACGGCGCTTCAGCGGCCTGGCCTGGTTCAGCGCCACGACCTTGTCCTGCACGGGACGCTGAGCCTGTGCAGCGCTCGGCGCCAGCACCACCGGCTCCTGAGCCAGGCGCTCACGGAAGTTCTTCAGGAAAGTTTCACCGGAACCGGCCTGGGCCAGATCATCGGAACGCATCACGTCACCAATCAATTGGTACGCATGCCAGTTCGCCCGCGCATCAGCGTGATCGCGCCAGGCGGCGCATGCTCGGGCCACTTCCTGAGACTGGGCCTCGCCATCGGCCAGGGCCGACAACGCTTCACGCTCTGCATCACTGTCACTGAAACGGTCAGACATGAGGGTTTGCTCCAGATTCGCCACACGGATGACACATCCAAGGTCATCCACATGGTGAACAGATCAGGCTCAGGGAAAAAAGTTCACTGAGTTTTACATTTACCAGCGCTCGCCCTGGCGGGTGTCGAGCAAAGGTCTCAGTCTGGTTGCAATGGCCTCGCGCGCCCGGAAGATCCGGGAGCGGACCGTGCCGATGGGGCAGTTCATGAGCTCGGAGATTTCCTCGTAGCTCAGGCCCTCGATTTCGCGCAGGGTGATCGCCTGACGCAAGTCTTCCGACAGCGACTCGATCGCTGCGTTCACGGTTTCGGCAATCTGCCGGCTGGCCAGCACAGATTCCGGTGTTTCACCGTCACTCAGCTCGTTTTCAACGCGAGAAGCGCCCTCATCCTCCTCGTTGACAGCCGCCATGGCTGATTCGGTGAGAACAGGATCACGCTTGAGGCCGATCATGGCCTTTTTGGCCGTGTTGACGGCGATGCGGTAGAGCCAGGTGTAAAACGCGCTCTCACCGCGGAAATTGGGCAAGGCCCGATAAGCCCGGATGAAGGCCTCTTGCGCGATGTCTTCGACCAGATCGACGTCACGCACCATCCGCGCGATCAGGCGTTCGATGCGACGCTGGTACTTCACCACCAGCATTTCAAAGGCCTTCTGGTCGCCGCGCTGTACACGCTCCACCAGGGCGGCATCGACATCCACGATGGGCTCGGCCAGCCCCATGCGCTCGGCCCCGTCCGTGGCAGCCGCTACGCGGATACCTGGCTCGGGCAACACCTGATCCGGCAGCTGGCCGGGCTCATCGGCACCGGGGCCTTGGGGTTCATGGGGCGTCACACGCGTTCTCCGGCGCGGACGGCAGGGCGCGGATCCAGCGCGTCTTCCTCACGCATGACCAACGTAGAAGGGAAAGTGGACTCGGAGGGCAAGGACAAGGTGTTGACGCCTTGCACCGTACGAGGCGGGATGACAGATGAACGCAACTTGGATCCTGATTTGAATGAGTGCGCCCATGATGCCACCGCATGGCGCAGCCACTGGCCTGCTCCCCCATTGCCGGGCGTGGCGCTGCCCGCTATGGCCGTCAGGCGCGCAGGCAGGTAAACCAGCGTGCGCAGTTGATGCAAAGGGCTGCGGGCCGAGGTCTCCAGCCACAACCAGGATTGCCTGGGCGCCCCGCTGGTTGCGGTCACCCGCAACAGCATCCAGCGCTGCAGATCCAGCACGGCCTCTACCTTGACGGAGGCGTCCCATTGCGCCAGGCGAAAGCCCCCGATCCAGCCAGCGACGCCAGTGAGCTCATCCGGGTTCTCGCGAACCGGGCCCGTCCAGATCAGGGTCAACTGCGTACGGTCTGCGCGCCAGGTTGACCATGTGGACCAGGCCAGCCAGCACCACACCACCGCCACAGACAAACCGGAAATCAGCAAGAGGGGCGACGCCCCCCAGATCACCGCCTCATGCCACAGCCCGGCTACCCAGGCCATCAGCATGATGGTGCCTGCCAGCCAGAATGCGGCAGCCGCCCGCTGCACGGTGGGAATGCCACCGGAGCCGGACCAGATCGCCCAGGAAGCGGGCTTCATCAAGGGGTTCGTGGCCATGCCGACTTGATCCGTGCAAGAGAGCCTGGCTCACCCGGGCGTCAAACGCGCTTGAACACCAGCGAGCCGTTGGTGCCACCAAAGCCGAAGTTGTTCTTGAGCGCCACATCGATCTTCATCTCACGTGCGGTGTTGGCGCAGTAGTCCAGGTCGCACTCGGGGTCCTGGTTGAAGATGTTGATGGTGGGTGGCGACACCTGGTGGTGCACAGCCAGGGCCGTGAACACGGATTCAATGCCACCAGCACCGCCCAGCAAATGGCCAGTCATGGACTTGGTCGAGTTCACGACCAGGTTCTTGGCATGGTCACCAAACGCCGCCTTGATGGCGTTGGTTTCGTTCACGTCACCCAGCGGCGTGGACGTGCCGTGCGCGTTCAGGTAATGCACCTGATCGGGGTTGATGCCCGCATTGCGCAGGGCCGCCAGCATGGAACGCTTGGGGCCATCCACGTCGGGGGCGGTCATGTGATAGGCATCGCCGGTCATACCGAAGCCGACCAGTTCTGCATAGATCTTCGCGCCGCGAGCCTTGGCGCTTTCGTACTCTTCGAGCACCATCACGCCGGCGCCCTCGCCCAGCACGAAGCCGTCGCGGTCCTTGTCCCAGGGACGCGAGGCCGTCTTGGGGTCATCATTGCGGGTCGACAGCGCACGGGCGGCGGCAAAGCCACCAATACCCAACGGCGACACGGTGGACTCGGCGCCACCAGCCACCATGATGTCTGCGTCACCATACTCGATCATGCGAGCGGCCAGGCCGATGGCATGCAGGCCGGTGGTGCAAGCCGTGACCACGCCGATGTTCGGGCCCTTGAAGCCGTACTGGATGGACACGTGACCCGAGATCATGTTGATGATGGAGGCGGGCACGAAGAAAGGCGAGATGCGGCGTGGGCCGCGTTCGCTGTATTCCTTGTGGGTCTGCTCGATCATGGGCAGACCGCCAATGCCGGAGCCGACCATCACGCCAATGCGTTCGGCCAGTTCGGGCTTCAGGGCCTCGCCCGTGGGCAGGCCCGCATCACGGACAGCCTGCATGGATGCAGCCAGACCGTAATGGATGAAGGTGTCCATGTGACGGGCTTCTTTGGCGGGGATGTAATCCTCGATGTTGAAGCCCTTGACCTCGCCCGCGAACTGGCAGGCGAACGCCGAAGCGTCGAACTTGGTAATGGTTTGGATGCCGGATTGCCCTGCAACCAGATTCGACCAGGATTCCTGAACGTTGTTGCCCACGGGGGTAACCAGGCCCAGGCCTGTGACGACGACGCGACGACGGGTCATGCTTGATCTACTGATAGGTTGATTCGATGTGAACAAGGCCCCTGCCTGTTGATGCAGAGGCCTTGGTCTGACTCAATCGGCTCAGGCCTTGACGTGCGACTTGGCGTAATCGATCGCCAGTTGCACTGTCGTGATCTTTTCAGCCTCTTCGTCGGGGATCTCGATGCCGAACTCGTCTTCGAGGGCCATCACCAGTTCAACGGTGTCCAGAGAATCGGCGCCCAGGTCGGCCACGAATGCCTTCTCAGGGCTGACTTCAGACTCGGCAACACCAAGTTGCTCTGCAATGATCTTCTTGACGCGTGCTTCGATATCGCTCATGACTCCTCCAGGAGGTGGTGCAAACAAACCAGGGATTTTACCGGTACGGCGTGTCAATACGCCTGACCGGTCCAAAAAAGGAAATTGAGATTCCCTGAACTATCTCAAGATCAATTCATGTACATGCCGCCGTTGACGTGCAATTCCACACCCGTGATGTAGGCCGCTTGCGGGGAAGCCAGAAAGGCCACCGCATCGGCGATGTCTTCGGGCTGACCCAGGCGGCCCAGCGGGATTTGCGCCTTCAAGGCGGTGTGCTGCTCTTCTGTCAGGGCGCGGGTCATGTCGGTGTCGATGAAACCCGGCGCCACGCAGTTGACGGTGATGTTACGGCTACCCAGCTCGCGGGCCAACGCACGGGTCATGCCTGCCACGCCAGCCTTGGCTGCGGCGTAATTGGCCTGACCGGGGTTGCCGCTGGCGCCCACGACCGAGGTGATGTTGATGATGCGGCCATGGCGCTGCTTCATCATGGGGCGCATGACGGCTCGGCTCAGGCGGAAAACGGCCTTGAGGTTGGTGTCGATCACCGCATCCCAGTCGTCGTCCTTCATGCGCATGGCCAGGGTATCGCGGGTGATGCCGGCGTTGTTGACCAGCACATGCAGGGCGCCGTGCTCTTTGAGGATGGCATCCAGTGCGGCGTCCACGGCGGTGGCATCGGTCACGTTCAGCACGATGCCTTTGCCGCCTTCAAAGCCGGCCAGGGCCTCGCTGATGCCTTGCGCGCCGGATTCGGTCGTGGCAGTGCCAATGACCTTCAGGCCACGCTGGGCCAGGCCCATGGCGATCGCGCGGCCGATACCGCGGCTGGCGCCGGTGACCAGCGCGATTTGTCCCTTGAATTCCGTGCTCATGCCAGCAGCCCCTTGGCTTCAGCAAGCGAAGCCGGATCAAAAACGGTGGTTGCAATCAGGTCGGCGTCGATGCGCTTGACCATGCCGGCCAGCACTTTACCCGGCCCGCACTCGATCACGTGTGTCACACCCCTTGCCTTGAGGGCGGCAATGGTTTCCACCCAACGCACGGGGCCAAAAGCCTGGCGATACAGCGCATCGCGGATGGCGTCGGCGTCAGCCGCCACGGACACGTCGATGTTGTTGATGACGGGGATCAGCGGCGCGGCAAAAGCCGTGGCGGCCAGCTTTTCCTTCAGGCGCTCGGCAGCCGGCTTCATCAGGCTGGAGTGGAACGGGGCCGACACCGGCAGCGGCAACGCGCGCTTGGCGCCAGCGGCCTTCAAGACCTCGCAGGCCTTTTCCACGGCAGCCTTGGTGCCAGCGATCACGGTTTGCTTGGGGTCGTTGAAGTTCACCGCTTCGACAGCTTCGCCACAGGCGGCGGCCGCTTCGGCGCAACCGGCTTTCACGCCTTCGGCATCCATGCCCAGGATGGCGGCCATGCCGCCCGTACCGACTGGTACGGCTTCCTGCATGGCCTGGGCGCGAAAACGCACCAGGGGCAAGGCATCCTTCAAGGTCAGGGCGCCCGCGGCCACCAGGGCCGAGTACTCACCCAGGGAGTGACCAGCCAGGGCCACCGGGCTCAGGCCGGTTTCTGCCTGCCAGGCGCGCCAGCAGGCGATGCCCGCCGTCAGCATCACGGGCTGAGTGTTGGTGGTCAGGTCCAGCAACTCCTTGGGGCCTTCGGCGATCAGGCGGGCGATGTCCTCACCCAGGGCGTCAGAGGCTTCAGCCAGGGTGTCGCGAACGGCCGCGTGGCCTTCCCAGGCGTTGAGCATGCCGACAGCCTGGGAGCCCTGGCCGGGAAACACAAAAGCAAATGCAGTCATGACGAAGTCCTTGGTCCTTGTCTCTCGTGGTTGTTCTGTATGTAGAAAAAAGCTGAAGCAATCGGGGCGAGATTGGGGCGACTTCAATAGTCGACCAGCACCGCACCCCAGGTGAAGCCCCCGCCGACCCCTTCGAGCATGAGGGTCTGCCCACGCTGGACCTGCCCGCTGCGCACAGCGTGGTCCAGCGCCAGCGGAATGGAGGCCGCCGAGGTGTTGCCGTGCTGATCCACGGTCACCACGATCTTGTCATACGGGAGTTTCAGTTTTTTGGCAGTGCCCTGCATGATGCGCAGATTGGCCTGGTGCGGAATGAGCCAGTCGATGCAATGCTCATCACGCCCGGCGGCATGCAGCACCTCGTGCGCAGCCTTGTCCAGCACGGTCACGGCCAGCTTGAACACCGCCTGCCCGTCCATCTTCAGGGTGGCGTCGCCCAGAATCTGCCCACCCGAGACATTACCGGGTACGTTGAGCAGATTGGCATGGCGCCCGTCGGCATGCAGGCAGGAGCTGACGATGCCAGGCTTGTCGGAAGCTTCCAGCACCACGGCACCCGCGCCATCACCAAAGAGCACGCAGGTGGTGCGGTCCTTGAAGTCCAGCAGGCGGGAAAACACCTCGGCGCCGATGACCAGCGCCCGGCGTGCTGCGCCCGAACGGATCATCGAATCCGCCACGGTGAGCGCGTAGATGAAGCCCGAGCACACCGCCTGCACATCAAACGCAGGGCAACCATGGATGCCGAGTTCGCGCTGGATCAGGCAGGCCACCGACGGAAAGACCATGTCCGGCGTGGAGGTGGCACAGATGATGAGATCGATGTCGGCTGGCTGGACGCCGGCGGCCTCGATGGCGCGGCGCGCGGCCTGAACGCCCAGCATGCTGGATGTGACATCCGGCTCGGCAAAATGCCGCGACTGGATGCCCGTGCGTTCGACGATCCAGGCGTCGGATGACTGGATGCCTTCGGCTGCCAGCTGGTCAACCAGATCCTGGTTGGTGACGCGGCGCGGAGGAAGGTAGCTTCCTGTTCCGGCAATGCGGGCATGGGTGGCGCCCGGCAAAGTCTGTTGGGGTGAACGAGAACGGTCGTCTGTATGTCTTGTGGACATTGAAGGGAGGATCAGGCCGCCTGCCCCACATCCGCCGAACCGCTCGAGTCAGCCGAAGTCGGCAGACTGACAAGCGTGGCAGCGATCTGGTCGTGAACCCGGTCCAAGAGCTTGTGACGGGCGGCATCATAAGCCCGATTCAAGGCCACTTCAAACGCCAGCTTGTCGGATGAGCCATGGCTTTTAAACACAAGGCCACGCAAACCCAGCAGCGCCGCACCGCTGTAACGGCGGTGGTCAACGCGCATTTTGAAGTGATTTAGCACCGGCATGGCGACCAAAGCCGCCATTTTGGTGAAGATATTGCGCGTGAACTCTTGCTTGATGAAAGCCGAGAACATGCCGGCCAGCCCCTCGGCCGTCTTCAGGGCGACGTTGCCAACGAAGCCATCGCACACGACGATGTCCGAAGTTCCCTTGAAAATATCATTACCTTCCACGTTGCCGTAGAAGTTGAGCAGGCCCCGCTCATTGGCCGTACGCAGCAGGTCACCGGCCTGCTTGATGACCTCGCTGCCCTTGATCATCTCTTCGCCGATGTTGAGCAGGCCCACACTGGGGCTGTCCTTGCCGTCCACCGCCGACACCAGGGCGCTGCCCATGACGGCGAATTGCAGCAGGTGCTCGGCCGTGCAATCCACATTGGCGCCCAGGTCGAGCACGGTGGTGAAGCCGTCCTTCTGGTTGGGCATGACCGTGGCCAGCGCCGGGCGGTCGATGCCCTCGACCGTCTTGAGCAGGTAGCGCGCCAGCCCCATCAGGGCGCCGGTATTGCCAGCCGATACGCAGGCGTGACCCAACGCTGGCTTGTCTGCCGTGGCCTTGAGCTGGCTGATGGCCACGCGCATGGACGAGTCCTTCTTGCGGCGCAGTGCCACTTCCACGGCGTCATCCATGGTGACCACCTCGGTACAGGCGACCAGCGTGGTGCGCGGCCAGTTGCGCGCGGGCTCGATGGCCTCTGCCAGACCCACCAGCACCAACTCGGCCTCCGGGTGCTTGTCCAGGAAGGATTTGGCGGCGGGCAAGGTCACCGTCGGGCCATGGTCGCCACCCATGCAGTCCACCACGATGCGTACAGGGGACAGCACCCCTTCGGACGATCGGACTCCCGCAGCCGGGCCGGACGAGTTAGGCGTGGAAACAGTCATGGGCAGATTCGAATGGCATGCGGCTCGCTGTACAGCAAAGCACAAGCAGCGCGCACAAAAGAACAAGGGCTGGCGCGAACCGATTTGCTCGGTTGACCCAGCCCTCTTGGCGTGTCTCTTCACCCGGCCATTGACCGGGCGAAACCTGAAAGATCAGGCGTCAGCCTTGGTCTTGAGGACCTTGCGACCACGGTAGAAACCGGTGGGGCTGATGTGGTGACGCAGATGGGTTTCGCCAGTGGTGGGTTCCACAGCCGTGCCTGGCGTGACCAGGGCATTGTGCGAACGGTGCATACCGCGCTTGGAGGGCGACTTTTTGTTTTGCTGAACGGCCATGATGGACTCCGGAAGTGCGAACTTGTTTGCAGCTCGCGGGTTGTCAGACCGCACCGATGCCTACCCCAATTTGGCTGGGGCCGGCCGCCTTGCAGTCCGCAAGTGTTAATGAAAATTGCTTGTGATCAAGCTTGATTGACCCGCAGCTACCGAAAGGGTAACCCGGAAAACTCGCGATTCTAGCACGAGTCGCGCACTGATATCAAATCAGGAACGATCCTTTTTCAGGGAAGCCAGCACCGCAAAGGGGTTCGGGCGCCCGGAGGCGGTCGTGGCCTGACCTTCCCCGGCCGGCTCTGGCGAGGCGCCCGGTGGCAAGGCCTCGGACTCGGCCGTCATCAGCGACACCACGTCCGTGGGGCACTGCTCGTGGCGCGGCACGATGGGCAAGGCCATGATCAACTCGTCCTCGATGAGGCCCATCAGATCGAACTGCCGCGACAGCGCCAGCACATCGTCCTCGCTGTCGGCATCCAGCTCCGCCGCCGCCGCTTCGTCTTTCACAAAGCGGATGCTGTGATCGACCATCATCGGCAGGACCACGGCATGCAGGCAGCGCTGGCACTCCATGGCCATCTGCCCTTCTGCCTTCAGATCCAGCCAGAGCTGGGGGCCGCCCACGCGTTGCGGCACCTGCCGCCCGGTGGCAGACCAGTTGACGGGCAACAAGGCGTCCACATTGGCGTCTTTGGCCAATTCTTCAGCCAGGCGCGACAGATCCGTCACGGGCAAAGCCCCTTCCAGCGTGTCACCTGATTCGATAAATGCCTCGATGTCGAGCTTACGGGGCGCAAAGGTACGTGCTTTCATTCCCGCCAGTTTAGGGCAAGGTCGCCAACCCGGGGACAATAGCCTCCTGCGTACCCACCTGCGCAAGTCGCACCCAGCCATTGCCCATGCCTCTTCCCGCCACGACCAACAGACCGCAAACCGTTCAACCCGACGCCAACTGGCCCCGCCTGGTGCTGGGCTCGACCTCACCTTATCGCAAGGAGCTGCTGTCGCGCATCGGCCTGCCTTTCGACACCTGCGCGCCCCGCGTCGAGGAGACGGCGCTGGCCGGCGAGTTGCCGCGAGACCTGGCCTGGCGCCTGGCTCAGGCCAAGGCGCAAGACGTGGCCAGACAAGGCAGCGGCGACATGCTGGTCATCGGCTCGGACCAGGTGGCCGAATTGAACGGGCAGGCATTGGGCAAACCCGGCACACACGAACGCGCCAAAACCCAATTGCAGGCCATGCGCGGCCAGCGCGTGCTGTTTCACACCGCCGTCTGCGTGGTGCGCCCCCAGACAGGCTATGTCGGCACCCGGCTCAACACGGTCACCGTCACTTTCCGCCACTTGAGCGACGAGGACATCGAGACCTATCTGCAAGCCGAACAACCCTACGATTGCGCTGGCAGCGCCAAGGCGGAAAGCCTGGGCATCGTGCTGCTGGACGCCATTGAGTCCGACGACCCCACGGCCCTGATCGGTCTGCCGCTGATTGCCACCAGCCAGCTGCTGCGCGAAGCGGGTGCCGACCCCTTGGGCTGGCGCACGGCCTTGCGTTGAATCGGCAACGCCCCGGCGTCGACACCCCACATCACACTGCCATGTCATCCACACAACCAAACACATCCGGCCAGCCTGCAGGCCAGTCAACAGGGCAACGAACAGGCCGATTGCTGCTGATCCCCAATACGCTGGATTTCGGCTGCCTGGACGGGGGCACCGGCGAGACGCCGCCAGACCTGCGCGAGGTGCTGCCCATGGGCGCCATCACGGCCGCAGCGGGCCTCACCCACTGGATCGCCGAAAACGCCAAAACGACACGCGCCTTTCTCAAACGCGTGGGTGAGATCACCCCTTTGCGCGCGCCTCTGCAAGAACAGGACATCCAGGTCTTGCCGCGACCCAACAAGGGGGGGCACAAAGGTGGCGCCAAACGCCCCGACCCGCAAGAAGATCGCCAGATCACCGACTTGCTGGCCCCGGCCCTGGCGGGCCACGACGTCGGCTTGATTTCGGAAGCAGGCCTGCCCGGGGTGGCCGACCCGGGCGCCGCCGTGGTGCTGGCTGCGCACAAGGCAGGCATCGCCGTGCTGCCCTTGTCGGGGCCCAGTTCGCTGGTGCTGGCCCTGGCAGCCAGTGGCCTGCATGGCCAGAGCTTCGCCTTCGTGGGCTACCTGCCGGTGGAGGCACAAGAACGGGCTCAGCGCATCAAGGATCTGGAACAGACCTCGCGCAAGGCCCACCAGACGCAACTGGTGATCGAGACACCTTACCGCAACACGGCCCTGTGGCAGGCTCTGCTGCAGCACCTCCAGGCCAACACCCTGCTGAGCGTGAGTTGCGGCCTGACCCTGGCCCAGGGCTGGAGCCGAACCGACACGGTGGAGCGCTGGCGCAAGCAGGCATTGACTCTGCCTGACGACATTCCCGCTGTTTTCAGCTGGTTGGCCGCCTGATGAGCCCTCACGAGCACGCGCTTCTTGCCACAATGGCGACATTGCCCAGAAGTCCCCTATGAACGCCCTGCCCGCCACCCATACCCTGCCCGAACACCACCATGCCGAGCCTGACGAGCTCGCGCGCAAGCTCGGTTATGCCGGCCTGGCGCCCTTTGTCGCCGGCGCGTTGTTTGTCTGGCTGCTGGTCGGGCGCATCGACGAAGAACCTTTCATGTTCGTGGTGCGCGCCCTGACAAGCTATGCCGCCCTGGTCGTGTCCTTCCTCGGTGGCATCCCCTGGGGGCTGATCATGTGGCGCTCGGCCTCCAGCATGCCCATGCCCGATCACCACAAGCGCGCGCTGTGGACGGGTGTCATCTACACGCTGGCCGCCTGGATGGCCTTGCTGATGCCGCCGCATGCCGGGCTGGTCATCATGGGCGTACTGCTGGTGGCCTGCTATTTGTCTGACCGCAAACGCTACCCGGAGCTGGGTGTGGCCGGCTGGCTGACGATGCGCTTTCGCCTCACCTGCGTGGCCAGCCTGAGTTGCTTCCTGGCGGCTGCCCAGATCTGAACGCTGAACGCCAAACAGTCCTCCCCGCTTTTGCACACACGATGATCCAATACCGCATTGAAGTGGCCGATGTCCACGCTCACCGCTTCCTGGTCACCCTGCGCGTGGACAAGCCCCAGCCCCGTCAGCAACTGAGCTTGCCGGTGTGGATCCCGGGCAGCTACCTGGTGCGTGAGTTCGCTCGCCACCTGTCCCCCCTGAAAGCCCGGCAAGGCACGAGAGACGTCCGGGTCACGCCGCTGGACAAGGCCACCTGGGAGCTGGACACCCAGGGCAGCGCCGCGCTGACCGTGCAGTACGAGGTCTACGCTTTCGACACCTCGGTGCGAGCCGCCTTCCTGAACGCGCAGCGCGGCTTCTTCAATGGCACCAGCGTCTTCCTGAAAGCACACGGTTTCGAAGACCTGCCCCAGGCCGTCAAGATCACAGGCTTGCCCAAGGGCTGGCAGGTGGCCACGGCGCTGCCGGCCGTCAAGGTCGATGCCAAGGGCGGCGGCGACTACCTCGCCCCCGATTACGACGCCCTGGTCGACCACCCCGTTGAGATGGGCCACTTCTGGCGCGGCGAATTCACCGCGCGCGGCGTTCGCCATGAATTCGTGGTGTCAGGCGCCACGGCCGATCTGGATGGGCAACGCCTGCTGGACGACACGCGACGCATCTGCGAGGCCCAGATCGGGTTCTGGCATGGCCGCCGCAAAGCGCCTTTTGACCATTACGTCTTCATGCTCAACGTGGTGGAAGACGGCTACGGCGGGCTGGAACACCGGCAGAGCACCGCGCTCATCTGCGGCCGCAAGGACGTGCCCCGCGTCGGCCGAACGGTCAACAAGGATGCCTACACCACGCTGCTGGGCCTGATCAGCCACGAATACTTCCACACCTGGAACGTGAAGCGGCTCAAGCCCATCGAGTTCGCGCCCTATGACTACACCCAGGAGAACCACACCCGCATGCTGTGGTTCTTCGAGGGCTTCACCTCGTATTACGACGACCAGTTCCTGCTGCGCACGGGCCTGATCGACGCGGCCACCTACCTCAAGCTGTTGGGCAAGACGGTCAACCAGGTGCTGGCCACCCCTGGCCGCCTGAGCTACAGCGTGGGCCAGGCCAGCTTTGACGCGTGGACGCGCTATTACCGCCCCGACGAAAACACCGCCAACGCCACGGTGAGTTACTACACCAAGGGTTCGCTGGTGGCACTGGCGCTGGACCTGGCACTGCGGGAATTGCCGGCATCCGGCAAAGCTCACCCCTCGCTGGACGGCGTCATGCAAAGGCTGTGGCAACTGGCCCGGCCCATCACGCAGGCTGATGTGGCCCAGGCACTGGCCGATGAAGCCGGCCGCTACCCGCAGATGCTGCCCGTCAAGGCGGGCACACCGGTGGTCGAAGCCTGGCAGACGCTGCTGGACAAATGGACGGAAGGTTGCGACGAGTTGCCGTTGCAACACCTGCTGGACCGCCTGGGCGTGGCCTGGAGCGCCAAGGCGGCGCCGCTGCCGCAGCAATGGGGCGTACGCATCCAGGACAACAGCGGCGCCGCCAAGGTTCAGGCCGTCATGCGCGGTGGCCTGGCCGAGCAGATTGGCCTGAGTGCCGGGGATGAATTGCTGGCCCTGGACGGCTGGCGCGTCAAGAAGACCGATGATCTGGCCGCGTGGCATGACGCCCAACGTGCACAAGCCTTGCTGGTCAATCGCGACCAACGCATCCTGACCCTGACCGTGCCAGCCTTGAACGCCGCCGCAGGCAAAGCAGGCAAACCGCCACGTGTACCGGCCTCGACACAGGCGGCCACCGACATCGTGACCCTGGCCTTGTCTGACGTGAGCTCGGCACCCGACAAAATGGTCAGGCGACAGGCATGGCTGCAGGCGTGACGAGCAAGCGCACTGGCTGGCGGGCTCCGCAACACCGTCTCGCACTGGCCGCGCTGACGGTGGGCGTGGTGGTGGCCCACCTGTGGGTGACCCACGAGGTTTCCTCCCGCATGCAGGAACTCGCGCCACCCGAGCTGAAGATCAAGCGCATGGAGGCCACCTATGTCACCCAGGTCAGCCTGAGTGCCCCCCCGGTGGCCGCTGCCGCCCTGCCCCCGCCCGCCCAGACGGCCCCCGCAGCCCCCGTGCCAATCAAGAAGCGCAAGCCCAAACCGGTCAAGGCGGCATCGGCCCCTGAGGAGCCCGACTCCGTGACCGAGAAAGAGGGCACTGGTGCGTTGGCCCAAGCGCCCGCGGCCTCTGAGCCCGCCAAGCAACCGGACCAAGAGGAAGCTTCTCCCGAAGACACCGCACAACCACCAGCCTATGCCCAAGAGTTGCCGAGCACACCCGCCGGGCCCACCTTTGTCTGGCCCAAGGCAACCAAGGTCAGCTACAAACTGGAAGGCTACTTTCGTGGCCCCTTTTATGGCACTGCATCTGTCGAATGGGTTCGGCAGGACAACCGCTATCAAGTTCGGTTGGACGCGAACGTACCGCTGCTGGGCAGCATGAGCATGATCAGCGAGGGCCTGATCAGTCGCGAAGGTCTTGCACCGGAACGCTACGAGAGCGTCAACAAGGTCGCCTTGCGCGCCCCGAAGGTCAACGTTGTCAGCTTTGAAGACAGCGAAGTAGTCCTGGGCACGGGCGAGCGCGTGCCGCGTGCGCCGAACATGCAAGACCCGGTCAGCCTGCTCATTCACCTGGCCTACCAGTTCATCACCAGGCCGCAGTTGCTCAAACCCGGCAACACCATCGAGCTACCGCTGGCGTACGGCAAAAAGGCCGAAACGCTGGCCTTTGATGTGATGGAAGAAGACGTGCAGCACACCGATATCGGTGACATCCCCGCACTGCGCGTCAAGCCCAGGCGCACGAATCAGGAAAAGGGTGACCTGGTCGGCGAGACCTGGTTTGCGCCCACGCTGCAGTACCTGCCGATCCGGATCCTCACCAAGGCGGGCGAGGTCACGCTGGACATGAAGATGGAAGGCTCGCCACAGCAAACGCCAGGCGACGAGCCCGGCAAGCCCTGAGGCCCTCGCGAGCCTCGGGCATCCAGGCGAACAAGCCGATCAGCCGCCGGTCTTGGCCGTAGCGCGGTTCAGGCGCTGCTCGATGACCGCGGCCGATGCAGCCGAGGCCAGGCGAGAGCCGTCCTCAAAGAACATGGCCGGCGTGCCCTGCACACGCAGCTTCTGCGACAAGGCCGCATTGCGCTGCCCTGGTGACGCGCACATGCCAAAGGCCTTGGCAGGTGCTGTGCCATTGAGCATCCAGTCGCGCCAGGCTTGCGTGCGATCCTTGACGCACCAGATGTTGTCCAGCTTGACCTTGGAGTCTTCGCCCAGGATGGGGATCATGAAGGTGTAGACCGTCACGTCCTTGATCTGCTGGAGCTCCTTTTCCAGGTGCTTGCAGTAACCACAGTTCGGGTCGGCAAACACCACCAGGCGGCGCTTGCCCGAGCCGTTCTTCCAGACGATGGCGTCTTTGAAAGGCAGGCTGGCGAAATCCACCTTGTTGATCTCGTCCAGGCGCTCTTCCGTCAGGTTGCGCTGGGACTTGACCTCCAGCATCTGCCCCTCGATGAGGTAATCCCCATTGGCGTCGGTGTAGACCACCTGGTTGCCCACCTTGAGCTCGATCAACCCGGGAATGGGCGTGGTGCGCGCAGACTCGATCTGTGGCAGATCAGCCAGGCGCGACAGCTTGAGCTTGAGTGCAGCCAACTGGCCCGCAGACAACTCACCGGATTGCGCCTGAGCCACGGGGCCCAGCGTGAGCACCAGGCAAGCCAGCGCCAGATGACGAAACTTGGAAAACATCCTCAGTCCTTTGAAGTGAAAACCGACCCGGCAGATTCAAGCTGCTCAGGCATCCAGGGCCTTGCCGATCAACCAGCTCTTGACGGGCCCCAGGCGTTGAACCAATGACATGCCGGCATTGCGCAAATCCTTCATGGGCACGCGCTGATCGGCAAACAGGTACAGCAGGCCATCCGTGAGGCCCGCCATGGCCTTGGTCGGCCACTCGCGCTGGCGAGCGTAACGGCGCAAGGTGCGCTCGTCACCTGGCGCGCGCCAAGGTTCGTCTGCGCGTGCCTGCTTGAGCACCGCCACCAGCGTGTCGACATCCGCCAGCCCCAGGTTGAGCCCCTGACCGGCCAATGGGTGCACCTGGTGCGCCGCATCGCCCAGCAGGACCCAGCCCGGCCCTGTCCAGCGGCTAGCTTGCGCCAAAGCCAGAGGCCATGCTGCCACCGGGGACGTCAGGCTCAACTCGCCGACCTTGGCTGGGGCTGTGGGGTCGGACTGCAGGATGGCATCCTGCAATTCGCGCTCGAACTCGGCGGGGCTCAAGGCCAGCAGATGTTCTGCACGCGCCTGAGGCACGGACCAGACCAGCCCATAAGAGGCCAGCGGGTCAGGCTGATTGAAAGGCAACAAGGCCAGGATGTCCGGCGAGCGGAACCACTGGCGGGCCACGCCGTGGTGGGCCTGCGTCGCCTTCAGGCGCGCAGCCACGCCCCAGTGGCCATACTCCTGCCTTGCAAAGCTGACACCCAGCGCCGAACGGGTGCTGGAATGCTTGCCTTCACAGATGGCCAGCAAGGCCGCCTCTACAGGTGCACCGTGCTCGCCCACCGGGGGCACCACCTCGACGCGAGGCGCAAACCGCAGGGCCTCGCCAAGCAGGCGCTCCAGTTCGGCCGCATCCACGATCCAGGCCAGCTCGCGCACACATTGCTGCCAGGCGGAAAACGACAAGGTGCCCCCCTCGTCGCCACGCACGTCCATTTCCATGACCGGCGCCGAATGGGCCTTCAGGGCTGGCCACACGCGCAGGCGCTCCAGCAACTGGATGGCCCGGGCATTGAGGGCATAGGTGCGCACATCCGGCGTCGCAGGCGGCTTGGTCGATTCGGGCGACCGCGCCCAAGCCACCTTCCAGCCATCGGCCGACAAGGCCAGAGCCAGGCTCATGGCCACTGCCCCGGAGCCACTGACGCACACATCAAAACCAGCCATAACCTTGAAACCAAATCGAACGTCAAACCTGTGCGCCCCATACGAAAACAGGTCGCGTTTCCAGTAATCTAACGTGGAATTCTTAAATCAATTTGAAAGCAGGGCGTAAATGGCAGTAAACCGTCTGTGGAGGGCTGCTTTGGGTCAATCCCTTGCCACTTCGGCCTCGCCCAATGAGGCCGGCCACACCCGCTATTTGTCGCTGATCGAGCGCAAGACGGCGTTGCGCATCTACCTGATCGCGGCCGTGGCGGCGCTCGTCCTGTGGGGTTGCGAGCTGTACACACAGTTGATCGCCCCCCATGACCGTTGGGCCCAGCCCGCCCTGGCCTTGCTGATGCTGTGGCTGTACCGCACGCTGGAGCGCAACCCTGACACCCTGGTGGCCACGCAGCGCATCGCCGCGGGCGGCCTGGGCATGTATTTCATGGTCAGCACCTTGTCGGCCCTGTTTTTCAACAGGCAGACGGTGTCGCCGTACTGGGTGGCCAACAACTTCCAGTGGATGCCGGTGGTGTCCCTGCTGTTGCACCTGACCTTTCCCTGGCGCTGGGCCGTGCGCCTCTCCCTGGGCATGCTCGCGATGGTGGCCCTGCCCGCCATCTGGCTGGAGCTGGCCACGACCGATCGCGCGTGGTCAGGCGTGATGCAGTCACTGGTGATCAACGGTGTGCTGATGCAGATCACCTTCCTGGTCAGCCTCATCAGCGTGGACCGGCTCAAGCATGGCATCGGCCTGATCGTGTCCGGCCACAAGGATGGCCCCAGCGACGCCCGCCAGGCGCTGGAGATGTGGGTCAAGGACCGCACCGATGAGCTGGCCCGGGCACGCGACGCAGCCGAATCGGCATCACGCGCCAAAAGCCGCTTTCTGGCCGTCATGAGCCATGAATTGCGCACGCCGCTGCACGCCATGCTGGTGTCGGCAGACCTGCTGGCCGACAAGGGACACTTGCCGGCCGACGCCCAGCGCGATGCCCGACTGCTGCACACGATCCAGACCAGTGGCCAGCACCTGCTGACCTTGATCGACCAGGTGCTGGAGCTGTCGCGCATTGAAGCGGGCAAGGTGGAGGCGGTGGAGCAGCCCATGGACCTGCACGCCATCGTCCAGAAGGCCTGCAACGCCGTCAAGCCGATGGCCGAGCTCAAGGGCATCAAGCTGCTGGTGGGCGTGCCAGACGACCTGCCCGCGACCCGCATGGGCGACGAATTGCGCCTGACGCAGGTGCTGATCAACCTGCTGGCCAACGCCATCAAGTTCACCACACACGGCCATGTGAGCCTGACCCTGCGGCGCCTGCCCCAGGCCGATGCCGGCGAAGACTGGCTGCGCATGAGCGTGATCGACACCGGCCAGGGCATGAGCGAGGCCGACCAGAGCAGGGTGTTCGAGGCCTTCTACCAAGCCGATAGCAGCAGCGATCGCCAGCACGGTGGCGCCGGCCTGGGACTGACGATCACCCAGGAGCTGGTCAACCTGATGAAGGGCAAGCTCAGCCTGAAAAGCCAGCCCGGCCACGGCACGCGCATGGACGTGGACCTGCCCTTGCCCATCCTTCAGGACACCAAGGTGCCCCCACTCCGCCCGCAGGGTGTCACACACGACCTCCAGGGCCAGTTGGTGCTGATCGTCGACGATGACGACGTGAGCCGCATGCTGGCCACCGAAATGCTGCTGGGCGCAGGTGCACGCGTCAAGGAAATCGACAACGGCCCGGACGCCCTGGTCTACCTGCGCAGCCACAGGCCGGCTGCCGTGCTGATGGACTGGCGCATGCCTGGCATGGACGGGCTGGAAACAACCCGTCGATTGCGCCAGGGTGAAGCAGGAGAACTCAGCCGGGACGTCGCCGTCATCGGGCTGACGGCCAATGCGTTTGACGAAGACCGACACAGCTGCCTGAGCGCAGGCATGAACAACGTGCTCACCAAGCCGGTAGACCGACAGCAACTGCTCGACGAGCTGACCCGCTGGATGCAACAGGCCCCTGCCTGGTCCGGGCGCGCCGCCAAGACCTCGTCTGCCGCGTAAAATGCGCGGTTTGGCGCATGCTGTCGGCCCGCGGGCTGGCAGCAGCGCATCCCCTTTTGTATCCAACCAGGAACATCCATGAGCCTCAAGTGCGGCATCGTGGGTCTGCCCAACGTCGGCAAGTCCACCCTTTTCAACGCTTTGACCAAGGCCGGCATCGCGGCTGAAAACTATCCTTTCTGCACCATCGAACCCAATGTGGGCGTGGTGGAAGTGCCTGACCCCCGCCTGGACAAGCTGGCCGAAATCGTCCAGCCCGAGCGCATCCTGCCGGCCATCGTCGAGTTCGTGGACATCGCCGGCCTGGTGGCAGGCGCATCCAAGGGCGAAGGCCTGGGCAACCAGTTCCTCTCTCACATCCGCGAAACCGACGCCATCGTGAACGTGGTGCGTTGTTTCCAGGACGACAACGTGATCCACGTGGCCGGCAAGGTGGACCCGATCGCCGACATCGAGGTCATCCAGACCGAGTTGTGCCTGGCCGACCTGGGCACCGTGGAAAAGAGCCTGCACCGCTACACCAAGGCCGCCCGCTCGGGTAACGACAAGGAAGCGGCGGCCCTGGTCAAGGTGCTGGAGAAGTGCCAGGCTGCGCTGGACCAGGCCAAGCCTGTGCGCTCGATCGATTTCAGCAAGGAAGAGTTGGCCATCCTCAAGCCGCTGTGCCTGATCACGGCCAAGCCCGCGATGTTCGTGGGCAACGTCTCGGAAGACGGTTTCGAGAACAACCCCTTCCTGGATCGCCTGCGTGAATACGCCGCCGCGCAAAAGGGTGAGGTTGTGGCCATCTGCGCCAAGACCGAAGCCGAACTGGCTGAAATGGACGACGAAGACCGCGCCATGTTCCTGGCCGAAATGGGCCAGGACGAACCCGGACTGAACCGCCTGATCCGCGCCGCCTTCAAGCTGCTGGGCCTGCAGACCTACTTCACCGCTGGCGTGAAGGAAGTGCGTGCCTGGACCATCCACGTGGGCGACACGGCCCCGCAGGCCGCCGGCGTGATCCACACCGACTTCGAGAAGGGCTTCATCCGCGCCCAGACCATCGCTTTTGACGACTTCATCCAGTACAAGGGTGAAGCTGGCGCCAAGGACGCCGGCAAGATGCGTGCGGAAGGCAAGGAATACGTGGTCAAGGATGGCGACGTGCTGAACTTCCTGTTCAACGTCTGACCTGACTTGCCTCACTGCAAAACCCCGCCCAGGCGGGGTTTTTTTATTCAGGCGTCAAACACGCTTTTTTTGCCAGAAGAAAGACAAATCGCTCAAGACGTGCCAAAAGTCGCCGAAACCCCCGGGAGCAAGGCGACTTGGGACCGGGCGACTGCCCCGCTTCATGGCGCCACCATTTCCCAGTATTGGACTTGGATCCAGGCCATGAACATGTTTTCCCTGATGCGCGGTTTCACCATTCGATTCCGCATGTACAGCGCCATCGCTGTGGTGCTCTTCCTCATGCTGCTGGTTGGCGGCATTGGCCTCTATGGCCTGATCCACAACCAGGCGGCAGGCGAGGAATACCGCAAGGCCTCCTTCTCGGAAGTGGGCGAGTTGTCGGACATGAGGGAAGCCCTGGGGCACATCCGCACCGCTGAAAAAGACATGCTGCTGATGGCGGGCGATGCCTCGGCCGTGAACAAGGCCACCCAGGCCTGGCATGACAACATCAAGCGCCTGCGCGACCTCTCCGCCGAGATGCTGGAGGGGGAAGAGGACGACGACAATGTGGTCGTGCGCAAGATGCTGGCGCAACTGGATGACTATCAGAAGGCCTTGGAAGCCGAGGCCGGCAACCTGGCCTCAGGCAGCCTCAGCGGCCATGATGGCCTGGGCAAACTGGGCTCGGCCATGGCCCTGGCGGACCAGTTTGACGCTCACCTCGACAGCATTGACAAGATCATGACAAAAGAGTCGGCGATCGCCGACGAAGAACAGCGCCAGACCGTCACCAGAACGGTGGTGTTCTTTGCCGGTGCCGTGCTGCTGTCCATCCTGATCGTCGGCCCCCTGACCATCCTCAACCAGATCTGCATCTGCCGCCCGCTGGAAGAGGCTCAGCGCATCGCGGACGCCATCGCGGCCGGCCAGTTGAGCAACCACGCCGACACCGGTGGCGCCGATGAACCGGCCCAGTTGCTTTCGGCCTTGCTGCGCATGCAGGAATCGCTGCGCGCCATCGTGTCGGACGTGCGCATCTCGGCGGACTCGATCTCGGTGGCCTCCAGCGAGATCGCCAGCGGCAACATGGACCTGTCGTCCCGGACGGAAAACACGGCATCCAACCTGCAGCAGACCGCCAACTCGATGGAACACCTCACCGGTACGGTGCGTCACAGCGCGGACTCGGCGCTGCAGGCCAATGAGCTGGCGCAGTCGGCTGCGAGCGCCGCCCACCGCGGCAACAGCATCGTGACAGAGGTCGTCTCCAACATGGACGAGATCGACAGCACCAGCAAGCGCATCAACGACATCATCAGCGTGATCGACGGCATTGCATTCCAGACCAACATCCTGGCGCTCAATGCCGCGGTGGAAGCGGCCCGCGCAGGCGAGCAAGGCCGTGGCTTTGCCGTGGTGGCGGGCGAGGTGCGCAGCCTGGCCCAGCGCAGCGCCACGGCGGCCAAGGAGATCAAGCAGTTGATCCTGGCCTCGGGCGCCAAGGTCGAATCCGGCACCCGCCTCGTCCACGATGCCGGCGCGGCCATGGAGGAGATCATCTCCAGCGTGCAGCGCGTGTCGGACATCATTGGCGAGATCACGTCCGCCGCCACCGAACAGAGCACAGGCATCGCCCAGGTCAACCAGTCCGTGTCGGATCTGGACCAGATGACCCAGCAAAATGCCGCACTGGTCGAGCAATCGGCTGCGGCTGCCGCGAGCCTGAAGGACCAGGCGATGAAGCTGACACAATCGATGGCCGTCTTCAAGGTCTGAGCTGATTCGAGCCGCAGCCAAGCCGCCTCATCACCCACATCGACATGCCCTTGCTGCCGCGCCTCGGGCGCCATCTGCCGCCCCTGCTGAGTTGCCTGGCAACCCTGACCGCCTGGGATGCCCAGGCTGGGCGCCCCCTGCTCACGGATGACGCCAGCGTCAACGACCAGGGCCAATGCCAGATCGAGACCTGGGTGGACAGTACGCCTGATGCGCGCAGCCATCACTTCGCACCGGCCTGTGGCCTGATCGATGGCCTGGAGTTGGGATTCGAGCTGATCAGGGTGGCCCCCAGCGAAGAACATGCCCAGACCAGGGCATTCGGCGTGAAATGGGCGCCTGACTGGGCGACGTGGCAGGGTTGGCGCTTCGGGCTGAAAGCGGGCACCAGCAGCGAGAAGGCGGCCGATGGCCTCCAATGGCACCAGTCCATCGTCGGGTTCAGCACCCTCGCCAGCGTGCCGCTGGACGCCCAATGGACCTTGCACCTGAACCTTGGGCGCGAGCGCAACAAGCTGGACCAGGTCGGCACCAACAACTATGGGGCGGCCCTGGCCTGGGCGCCGCACGAACGCTGGCTGGTGTTCGCGGAGGTCGTGGGCCACGGCAACACGCCGGCCACCCAGGCTGTGGGCCTGCGCTGGTGGCTGCTGCCCGAGCAACTGGGACTGGACGCCACAGCCAGCCGCGCCAATGCCACCCCCAACGGCCGCGCCTGGGGCGTGGGTCTGGGCTGGTACGGCATCAAGTTCTGAGGCGACCAGGCTGCGCCCCCATTTCGGGCTTCAGTTCTGCGCGAACTGACCGATATTCACGCAAGACCAGTCTCCACGGTGTACGCCCCGCTTGGCGCACGACCACGATCCCGAAGGACGAGCATGGAAACCCTGCAAGCCGCCCCCCAGACCCAGCCTGCCGCCCGCGGTGATGCCGCCCCCTCGGGTTTTGGCATGCGCAACAGCGTCAACCGCCAGGTGCGCCACGTGCCCGCCGGCCGTGAATACCTCACGTTCCGCCTGGGTACCGAGGAATACGGCATCGACATCCTGAAGGTGCAGGAAATCCGCTCGTACGAGCCGCCCACCAAGATTGCCAACGCCCCCGCCTACCTCAAGGGCGTGGTGAACCTGCGCGGCGTGATCGTGCCCATCGTCGACCTGCGCGTGAAGTTCAACTGCTACAACGAAGACGGTCAGACTGAGATCAACAGTTTCACCGTGGTGATCGTGCTCAACGTCAAGGGCCGCGTGGTCGGTGCCGTGGTGGACTCGGTGAGCGACGTGATGCAGCTGTCGGAGCAGGCCATCCAGCCCGCGCCGGAAATGAGCAACTCGGTGGTGGACACGACCTACATCACCGGCATCGCCAACGTGAGCGACCGCCTGCTGATCCTGATGGACATCGAATCCCTGATGGGCAGTGCCGAGATGGGGCTGATCAACAGCCTGTCGTCGTAAACAAACTCATTCAGCCTGCCGCAAGGTCAGGGCCACCGGCCTGTTGACCACACCGCGCAGGCTCCACCACCCGGCCGACCAGGCCAGCAGCGCCCCGATGAGGGCCCCGAACAAGGGCCACCACAGGGGCGCTTGCCATTGGAACTCGAACACCTTGGTGGCCAGGCCCCAGCCTATGGCCAGCGCAGCGGCCGCCGACATGGCGCCAGCCAGCGCCCCCAGGCTCAGCAACTCCACGTTCTGCACGGTGCCCAGCAAGCGCTGCGTGGCCCCCATGGACCGCAGCACGGCCCACTCGCGGGCCCGCCGCTCACGCGAGGTCATCAAGCCCGCCATGAGCACGATCAGGCCGGTGGCCAGGGTGAACACGAACAGGAACTCCACCGCCGTGATCACCTGGCCCAGCACGCTCTGGATCTGGGCCAGCGTGGCCGATACATCAATGACCGTGACATTGGGATAACGCTGCACCAGGGTGCGGTCCAGCCTGGCTTGAGGCGGCATCTTGAAGGCGGTGATGTAGGTGACCGGCCACTGGGGCATGTCCGCCTTGGGCGCCATCACGAAGAAGTTGACACGCATGGATGACCAGTCCACCTTGCGCAGGCTGGTGATGCGGCCCTCCTGCATCACGCCGGCCATGTCGAAACGCAAGCGGTCACCCAGCTTGAGGCCCAGGGTCTTGGCCAACCCCTCTTCCACGCTGAAGGCATCGGCTTCATCCTTCACGTAGCGCCCGGACACCACCGGGTTGTACGCGGGCGACTGCGCCGCGAAGCTCAGGTTGAACTCGCGGTCCACCAGGCGTTGCGCGCGCTCTTCTGCGTAGTCCTGCATGCGCACGGGCTTGCCGTTGATGGCCACCAGGCGGCCTCGCACCATGGGGTACCAGTCAAACTGCTTCACGCCGGCTTGCCGCAGATCCGCCTGAAAGGCCTCGACCTGGTCAGGCTGGATGTTGATCACGAAACGGTCCGGTGCATCAGGCGGCGTGGCGTTGCGCCAGCTGGCCACCAGGTCCGTGCGGATCAGGATCAGCAGCATCAGGGCCAGCAAGCCCACGCTCAGGGCGCAGACCTGCACCACCGTCTGGACAGGCTGGGCCGTGAGCTGGCGGGTGCCCAGGGTCCACCAGGTGGGCATCCGGCCGACCAGGCGGTCTGCCAGCACGCGCAACGCAGCCACGGCGACCATGCCCAGCAAGGCAAAAACCAGGACGGCCCCGACAAAGCCGCCCAAGGCGATGCCGCCCATCTTGGCGTCCCGCGCCACCAGCATCAGCAAGGCCAGCATGGCGCCGCCGCCCAGGGCCCCCACGGCGCTCGACATCGGCCGCAGCTGGCCCAGCTCGCGGCGCAACACGCGCAATGGCGGCACCTGTGCCAGTTGCAGCACCGGCGGCAGGCCAAACCCCAGCGTCAGCAACACGCCGACAGACAAGCCCAGCGCGATGGGCTGCCAGCCCGCTGCCGGCAGGGATACGCCAACCAGGTCGGACAAAAGGGCCACGAACACCAGGTGGAACAACCAGCCCAGCAGCAAGCCCAGCGCGCTGGCCAGCAGGCCCACCAGGGCAAACTGGAAGCCGTAAGACCAGGCCATCACGTGTTGAGGCACGCCCAGCACGCGCAACAAGGCGCAATCGTCCAGGCGGCGCTGGGCGAAGTCGCGCGACACCATGGCGACCGCCACGGCAGACAGCAAGGCCGCGAGCAAGGCCACCAGGCGCAGGAAGAGGCCGGCGCGGTCCAGCGTGGCGCGCATCTCGGGGCGTCCGTTGTCCAGTGTCTCCACCTTCAGGCCCCGCTGGGTTTGTGACACCTTGCGGGCGGCTTCGACGAATTGCTGCACCTGCTGGCTGCCATCCCCAGGCTGGCGCGCCAAGCGGGTGGTGTCGGCATCACCCTTGCGTGACGGGCCCGCGACCTGCAGGCGGTAGGTGATGCGGCTGGCGGGCTGGACCAGTTGCGTGCGGGGCAGATCGGCCTCGCGGATCATGACCCGCGGCGAGAAGGCCACAAAGCCGCCGCCCCGTTCCGGCTCGCTGACGATCACGGCGCCGATGCGAAACCGGGCCTCCCCCAGCCAGAGCTCGTCGCCCACTTTGAGGTTGAGGGCCAGCAACAAACCTGGCTCGACCCAGGCTTGCCCAGTCGGCGGGCCACCTGCGGGCGCTTTGTCTCCCGGGTGAACGATGCCATCGGCGCCCATGCTGCCCAGCGTCATCTGGCCACGCAGGGGGTAGTTGGGTGAGACGGCCTTCAAGGCCACCAGGCGAGCCTCCCCGCCCAGTTCATCGGGTGCGCGGGCCATGCTGGCAAACACCGCGGTTTCAGCCACACGCAGGCCTTTGGCCGCGGCGTCTGCTTTCAGCGACGCCGGGATGGGCTGATCGGCCACCACGACGGCGTCCCCCGCCAGCAGTTGGGCGGCATCACGGGTCAGGCCGCGTTCGATGCGATCGGCAAAAAAACCAACCGCGGTCAGGGCGGCGACGGCCAGCACCACCGCGAGCAGCAAAAAGCGCATGCTGCTGGCGCGCAGGTCGCGCCGGGTTTGAAGCAGGGCCCAACGCCAGGCGGGGACGGTCATGCTGCTGGACGACACGTTCATGCGAGTAGACTGGTTTGGCACAAAGATTGCGCGATGATGGCAGCTTATATGGAAGTTCGCTCCACCCACCAACATGCCCGTTGATTACCTCAGGACGCTCACTGCCCCGGAGCGCACCCGCCGAACCAATCTGCACCTGGGGCTGTCACTGGCTTTCGTGGCCGGCGCCACCAACGCGGGTGGCTTTCTGGCGGTCAAGGAGTACACCTCGCACATGACCGGGGTGGTGTCCAGCATGGCCGATGACCTGGCCCTGGGCCGCATGGACCTGGTGCTGGACTGGTTCACCTCCCTGCTGGCCTTCCTGTTGGGGGCGGCGACCTCGGCCATCCTGATCAACTGGGCTCGTCGACGGGCCTCGCGACATGAATACGCCCTGCCCTTGCTGATCGAGGCGACCCTGCTGCTGGCCTTCGGCGTGCTGGGCGCCATGCACCATTACATCGGCTCGTCCATGGGCATCACGGTGGCGCTGCTGTGCTTCGTGATGGGCTTGCAGAACGCCATGATCACCAAGGTGTCCAACGCGGAGATCCGCACCACGCACGTGACAGGCCTCGTGACCGACATCGGGATCGAGCTGGGCAAAATGCTGTACTGGAACGCCAGCGTGGAAGGGGAAGCCCAGCCCGTGGTGCGTGCCAACAAGGAGCGCCTGTTCGTGCACCTGGGGCTGGTGCTGTCCTTCTTTGTGGGCGGCGTGATCGGCGCGCTGGGCTTCAAGCATGTGGGTTATGTGTCCACCGTGCCCTTGGCCATCGTGCTGGCATTGCTGGCCTCCGCGCAGTTCCTGCCCATGCGTCGCTAGACTGTGCCCATGAGCACGCCAGCCCCCCTCCCCACCCTGTTCCTGTCACATGGTTCGCCCATGATCGCGATCGAGCCTGGCGAGGCCGGCTTGTTCATGCAGCGCCTGGGCCCGGCCATTGACCGCATCTGGGGCCGGCCGCGCGCCATCGTGATCATGTCGCCGCACACGGCCACGCGCACGCCCTTTGTGCTGGGCGCGGCGCACCATGACACCATCCATGACTTCGGCGGCTTCCCCGAGGCCCTGGACGACATCTACTACGACGCGCCCGGCGAGCCCGCGCTGGCACAGCAGGTCGCCCATCTGCTGGCCGATGCGGGGCTGCTGGCGCAGTTCACGCCACAAGGCGGGCTGGACCATGGCATCTGGACGACGCTGATGCACTTGTACCCACAGGTGGACGTGCCCGTGGTGCCGGTATCGCTGACGCCACAAAGCAAGCCTGCCGAGTTGCTGGCCATGGGCCGGCTGCTGCACAGCCTGACGACGCAGGGTGTGCTGGTGATCGGCTCAGGCAGCCTCACGCACAACCTGCACCGCTTCTTCAGGCACCCCACCCCGGTTGACGCGCCCGAGGAAAGTGACTGCGCGGCCTTCCGGGCCTGGGTGCAGGCGCGTACCGATTCGGCCGATTGGCCAGCCCTGCTGGACTACCGCGCCCAGGCGCCTTTTGCCGTCGAGATGCACCCGACGGACGAGCACTGGCTGCCGTTCTACTTTGCTGCCGGGGCCTCTACCCAGGGCGAGGCCATGCCGGCCTTGGGCAAGCGCCTGCATGCCAGCGTCACACACGGGCATCTGGCGATGGATGCGTATGGCTTTGGCGCGGGCGCGGCCTTGCTGGCCGATGCGCTGGCGCTGGGCTGACGCAGCTCAGGCGAAGCGCGCGAACGTGGCGTCCAGCTGGGCAATCCAGCCTGCCTTGGTCTGCGCATCCACGAAGCTGGCCTCGAAGCTGTTGCGCGCCAGCGTGTAGGCGTCGTCCGCATCCAGATCCAGGTCCGCAAAGGTGGCCAGGAAGTTCTGGTTCATGTAGCCACCGAAGTAAGCCGGGTCGTCCGAGTTGACCGTGGCCTTCAGGCCGTGCTGCAGCAAGGTCTTGAGGTTGTGATCCTCCATCTTCTTGAACACGCACAGCTTGATATTGGACAGCGGGCACACCGTCAAGGCCGTGCCCTGCCTGGCCAGGCGCTGCACCAGGGCCGGGTCTTCCACACAACGCACACCGTGGTCGATGCGCTCCACGTTCAGCACATCCAAAGCGCTGATGATGTAGGCGGGCGGGCCTTCTTCGCCCGCGTGGGCCACAAGGTGCAGGCCCAGTTCCTTGCACTTGGCAAAGACACGGGCAAACTTCTCGGGCGGGTGGCCGCGCTCGCTCGAATCCAACCCCACACCGATGAAATGTTGCCGGAAGGGCAAAGCCTCTTCCAGCGTCTTGAACGCGGCTTCTTCAGACAGATGCCGCAGGAAGCACATGATCAAGGAAGCGCTGACACCCAACTCCGTCTTGGCCCTGTCGCAGGCACTTTTCAGGCCCTTGATCACCACCTCGAAGGGCACACCGCGGTCGGTGTGCGTCTGCGGGTCGAAGAACATCTCCGTGTGCACCACGTTGTCGGCCTTGGCCTTGAGCAGATAGGCCCAGGCCATGTCGTGGAAGTCCTGCTCCTTGAGCAGCACCGAGGCGCCCGCGTAGTAGATGTCCAGGAAGCTCTGGAGATCGGTGAACGCATACGCCGCACGCAGGGCCTCGACGCTGGGGTAGCTCAAGGCCACACCATTGCGCTGGGCCAGGGCAAAGATCAACTCAGGCTCCAGCGAGCCCTCGATGTGCATGTGCAGCTCGGCCTTGGGCATGGCCTGCACAAGTGCAGGCAGCTTGTCCCGGGAGATGGCAAAACGGGTTGGGGTCATCTTGTGTGTTTACTTGCTGGAGGGCACGACGCCATCCACGCCCTTGACGTAGAAGTTGATGCCGCCGAGGAACTTGTCGTCCGCCACGGCGTCCTTGGCCAACACTTCCTTGCCGTCCTGACCCAGGATGGGGCCCTTCCAGATCACGAAGCTGCCATCCTTGAGGCCGGCCTTGACGGTATCGACCTTGGCTTTCAGGTCAGCAGGCACCTTGTCGGAAATGGCCACGATGTCGATCGCGCCTTCCTTCACACCCCACCACACGCCACCGGTCTGCCAGGTGCCATTCAGGACATCGTTCGTAGCCTTGATGTAGTACGGCCCCCAGTTGATCACGCTGGATGCCAGGTGGGCCTTGGGGCCGAACTGGGTCATGTCCGAATCCCAGCCGAAGGCGTACTTGCCGGCCTTCTCGGCGGTCTGCAGCACGGCGGGCGAATCGGTGTTCTGGAACAGCACGTCGGCGCCCTGGTTGATCAGGCTCTGCGCGCCTTCGGTCTCCTTGGGTGGATCAAACCAGGCGTTCACCCACACGACCTTGGTCTTGACCTTGGGGTTGACGCTTTGCGCGCCCAGGGTGAACGCGTTGATGTTGCGGATCACCTCGGGGATAGGAATCGAACCCACGACACCCAGCACGCCAGACTTGCTCATGCCGCCAGCGATCACGCCGGCCATGTAAGCGCCTTCGTACGTGCGTGAATCGTAGGTGCGCATATTGGGCGCGGTCTTGTAGCCGGTGGCGTGCTCGAACTTCACGTTCGGGTTGTCGGCTGCGACCTTGAGCATGGGCTCCATGTAGCCGAAGGTGGTGCCGAAGACCAGCGTGTTGCCCTGGCCCACCAGGTCGCGGATCACGCGTTCGGCCTCGGGGCCTTCGGGCACCTTCTCCACGAAGGTGGTCTTGACCTTGTCACCGAATTCTTTCTCGATTGCCAGGCGGCCTGCGTTGTGGGCGTAAGTCCAGCCCGCGTCACCCACGGGGCCGACATAGGCGAAGGCGATCTTCAGAGGGCCCGCAGGCGCGGCGGCGGCAGAGGCGGCCGTCGCACCAGAAGCAGCCTCAGGCGCCGCGGACTCTTTCTTGCCGCAGCCCACCAGGCCCGCCGAGGCGGCCAGCGTGGCCAGGCCCGCCAACTTCAACAAAGAACGCTTGGACATCGGTGAAGTCATGTCATCTCCAGGGTTGAAAACAAGTCTGGACCGCAGCAATGATCATGCCGCGATCATGCCAACTCAGGCGCCCGGATGGAAGGGCTTGCCCAAGGAAGCGGGCATGTTGATGCGAATCCACGTCGGATTGCGCGAGATCAGGACGAGGACCACGATGGTCGACAGATAGGGCAACATCGTCAACCATTGGCTGGCTATTTGAACGCCCTGCCCTTGCAATTGGAACTGCAGCATGGTGACCCCGCCAAACAGGTAGGCACCCAGCAGCACGCGCGCAGGCCGCCAGGTGGCAAAGGTGGTGAGTGCCAGTGCGATCCAGCCCTTGCCCGCCACCATGCCCTCGACCCACAAGGGCGTGTAGACCAGCGAGATGTAGGCCCCTGCCAGGCCACACAGGGCGCCACCGGCCATCACCGCCAGCAAGCGGATGCGGCGTACCGGGTAACCCAGCGCGTGCGCGGACTCGGGTGACTCACCCACGGCGCGCAGCACCAGGCCCGGGCGCGACTTCATGAGGAACCAGCTCAAGCCGATGGTGAGTGCCACGGCGAGGTACACGAAGGGGTGGTGGCGGAACAGGGCTGGCCCCACAAAGGGCAGATCAGCCAGGAAGGGAATGTCGAAGTGCGCACGCTCGGGCAGGCGCTGCTGGGTGTACTGGATGCCGGCGAACGCACTCAGGCCCGCCCCGAACAGGCTGAGCGCCAGCCCGCTGGCGTACTGGTTGGTGTTGAGCCAGATGACCAGCACACCGAACATGGCGGCCATGGCGGCACCAGCCAATGCGCCTGCCATGAAGCCCAGCGTGTCGCTGCCGGTCTGCACGCCGGTGGCGTAGCCGGCAATGGCGGCCACCAGCATCATGCCCTCGGCACCCAGGTTGAGCACGCCAGCGCGCTCGTTGATGAGCAGGCCCAGCGCGGCCAGCGCCACCACCGTGCCGGCATTGAGCGTGGCCGCGATCAGCAAGGCCAGGGAGTCAGCGGTCAGTCCGGTCATTTGGCAGCCACCCAGCGCAGGCGTTGATGGATGAAGGTGTCACAGGCCAGCAAGGCAAACAGCAACAAGCCCTGGAAGACGCCAGTCAGGGCCTTGGGCAGCCCCAGGCGCGACTGAGCGAGTTCGCCCCCGATGTAGAACATGCTCATCAGCACCGCCGAAAACACGATGCCCACGGGGTGCAAGCGCCCCACGAAGGCCACGATGATGGCGCCGAAGCCGTAGCCCATGGGGATATACGGCGTGAGCTGCCCCTGCGGCCCGGCCGCATCCAGCCCGCCGGCCAGCCCGGCCATGGCGCCCGAGAGCAGCAAGGCCGTCCACAAGGCGCGCCGTGACGAGAAGCCTGCATACCGGGCCGCCGCAGGCGCCAGACCGCCCACCTGCAGCTGGAAGCCTGCATACGTGCGCGCCATGAACACCGTCAGCACCAGCACCGCCAGCAAGGCCATGCCCACGCCCACGTTCATGCGCAAACCGCTGAAGAGCTTGGGCACGCGGGCCGCATCCAGAAAGGTGATGGTCTGGGGGAAGTTGTAGCCGGCCGGGTCCTTCCAGGGGCCGTAGACCAGGTAGCTCAAGACCATCTCGGCCACATACACCAGCATCAGGCTGACCAGGATTTCATTGGCATTGAAACGGTCGCGCAGCAAGGCGACGATGGCAGCCCACAACATGCCGCCCAGCACCCCGGCCAGCAGCACCAGCACCCAGAACCAGTTGGCACTGGTGGCGGTCGCATGCATGGCCACGCCACCAGCGAACACCGCGCCCATCACAAACTGCCCTTCGGCCCCGATGTTCCAGATATTGGCCTTGAAGCACACGGCCAGACCCAGACCGATCAGGATCAGGGGCGTGGCCTTGAGGCTGAGTTCGGACAAGGCGTAGCCGCTCCTGAGGGGCTCGACGAAGAACATCTGCAAGCCGGCCAGCGGGTCCTTGCCCAGGGCCAGAAACAGCAGCACACCAATGCAGACGGTGATGGCCAAAGCCAGCAACGGTGAAGCCAGCATCAGCGTGGTGGACGGCGTGGCACGCGGCTCAAGCTTGAACATGCCCGCCCCCTTGCACTGCAGCACCATGCTGGCCACCGTGGTGATCCCACAGGCCACTCATCCACTCGCCCAATTGCTCGACGGTGGCATCGGCCGTGGCCAGACTGGGCGACAAGCGCCCTTGTGCCATCACCATCATGCGGTCGCAGATTTCAAACAACTCGTCCAACTCCTCACTGACGACCAGGATGGCGCAACCGGCATCCCGCAGCTTGATCAACTCGCCGCGGATTTGCGCCGCAGCGCCCACGTCCACACCCCAGGTGGGCTGAGACACCAGCAGCACGCGCGGCTCGGCATCGATCTCGCGGCCCATGATGAACTTCTGCAGGTTGCCACCCGACAGGCTCTTGGCCATCGCATGCGGGCCTGCCGCCCTCACATTGAAGCGCTCGATCAGCTCGCTGGTCATGCCCCACACGCCGGCCATGCGCAGCCAGCCGCCCGGGCCGATCGCATCCTTGCGCGTGAGCAAGGTGTTCTGCGCCAGCGACATGGTGGGCACGGCGCCGCGGCCCAGGCGCTCTTCGGGCACACTGTTGAGCCCGAGGTGGCGGCGTTTCATGGGCGATGCGCGGCTGATGTCGTGGCCAAACAAGGTGACGCTACCGGGTGCACCGCGTGGGTCTTCACCGCTGAGCACGGCCATCAAGGCCTGCTGCCCGTTGCCTGAGACACCTGCAATGCCCAGGACCTCGCCCGCGCACAAAGCAAAGTTGACATCCTTGAGGCTGACGCCAAACGGATCGTCACTGGGCACGTTCAGGCCTTTGACAGCCAACGCCACCTCACCCAGCACAGGCGCCTGCCGGTTCAACTCAATGGGCTCGGAGCCGATCATCAAACGTGACAAGCTGGCATTGCTCTCCTGGCGAGGGTCCACCTCACCGGTGACCTTGCCGCCGCGCATCACCGTGCAGTGGTGGCACAGCGAACGGATCTCATCGAGCTTGTGGCTGATGTAGAGGATGGCGCAGCCGCGCTCGGCCAGCTGGCGCAAGGTGGCAAACAGCTTTTCCACCGCCTGCGGAATCAGCACCGAGGTGGGCTCGTCCAGGATCAACAGTTGCGGGTTGGTCAGCAGCGCGCGCACGATCTCGATGCGCTGGCGCTCACCGACCGTCAGCGAGTGGACATGCCGATCCGGGTCGACCTCCAGCCCGTATTCACCGGACACCTGGCGGATGCGTTGGGTGACCTCGGCCAGGCTGAGCGATTTGTCCAGCCCCAGCCACACGTTCTCGGCCGCCGTGAGCGTGTCGAACAGCGAGAAGTGCTGGAACACCATGCTGATGCCCAGCGCACGCGCCTCCTGGGGCGACTTCACATGCACGGGCTGGCCGTTGAAGAAGACCTCGCCGGCATCGGGCTTGACCGAGCCGAAGATGATCTTCATGAGTGTGGACTTGCCCGCCCCGTTTTCGCCCAGCACCGCGTGGATCTCGCCTGGCCGAACCTTCAGGCTCACCCCGTCATTGGCGCGCACGCCCGGGTACTGCTTGGTGATGCCGCGCAATTCAAGACGAAGGCTCATGCTGCTGCTCGAGTTTTGTATACAGTTTGACCTGCAATGAGCGTGCCTGCCAGATTGCGCTCGTCCCCCAGGGTCATCCAGACAAACAGGCGCTCGTGCAGGTCACCACTGGCCTGCGCCAGGCGATCGCGGTGCGCCGCCACGTCACCCACAGCCCAATCCCAGATGGCCAGATCGGCCATGCAACCGGGCTCCACGCTGCCGATCTCGTCAGCCAGACCGAGGTGGCGCGCCGCGCCCAGGGTGGCGGTGTACAGCGCCTTCCAGGCCGTGAGACGGGTGCCTTGCAGGGCCTGTATCTTGTAGGCGTCGCCCATATTGCGCAGCATCGACAGGCTGGTGCCGCCGCCCACGTCGCTGGCCAGACTCACGTTGACGCCCTCGCGCTGCGCCTGAGCCCAGTCGAACAGACCGCTGCCCAGGAACAGGTTGGACGAAGGGCTGTGCGCGATCTGTGCACCACGTTCACGCAGCACGGCGCGGTCATTGGCGTCCAGCCAGATACCGTGAGCCAGCACCGCTCGTGCGCCAATCAGGCCATCGCGGTCATACACGTCCAGGTAACTGCGCGCATCCGGGAACAAGGATGCAACCCAGCGCACCTCGTCCTGGTTTTCAGCCACGTGGGTCTGCATGTAGGTGCCAGCATAGGTCTGGCACAGCTGCCCGGCCATCATCAACTGCTCGGGGGTACTGGTCGGTGCAAACCGGACCGTCACGGCGAAGGCTTGCCTGCCCTTGCCATGCCAGCGGTTGATCAGGTCCACGCAATCGCGCTCGGCCTGGTCCACGTCGTCGCGCAAGCCTTCGGGGGCGTGGCGGTCCATCAGCACCTTGCCGGTGATCAGGCGCATGGCGTGGGCGTCGGCCTCTTCGAACAAGGCCTCGGCACTCGCCTTGTGCACGGTCGGGAAGACCACCGCCGTGGTCGTGCCGTGCGCCCACAGGGCTTTGAGGAAGCGCTGGGCCCCATCTTTCGATACAGCAGGATCCGCATAGCGCCGCTCGGCAGGAAAGGTGTAGGTGTTGAGCCAGTCCAGCAAGGCGGTGCCGAAACTGGCAATCACATCCAACTGCGGGCAATGCACGTGCGTGTCGATGAAGCCCGGCATGATCAGGCGACCACGGTGATCCTGCACCGGCGCGGCTTGCCAGTCGACATCCAGCGCCTGGCTTCGCGGCTGCACCGCCACCACCCGCCCGGCTTCGATCAGGACGGCGTGGTCCGGGCGCCAACGCACGCCCAGGGCTTCTTTCGGCGTCGCAAAGCCCGGATCCTCGGTGAAGTCCAGCACATCGCCCCACAGAATCAGGCGGCCTGCTGGCGCTGTTGGAGTCGGGTTGGATCCGGCAAGGCTCATGGGGTGTCGATTCAGTTCAGTCAAGGCAGTCGGTGTGGCCATCAACTGGCACTGCGCACAGGCAAGGCCTGCGCACGCGTGGGCGGCCGCACAGTTTGCAGACCACGCACGACGTCACGCACCTGTTCGCGCAACCAGCGGCTGGCTGCAGAGTGATGCGTCAGGTCATGCCAGAGCTGATAGTAGTTCATCGGCGGGAAGGCCACGGGGCAGCGCACGATCTTGACGTTCAACTGTTGCGCATACCGCTCGCAGAAGCGCCGCCCGGTGGTCAACACCAGCAGGGAGCCGGCCACCATGTAAGGCAGCTGGGCGAAGTGCGGGTTGCGCACCACGATGTTGCGGCGCAGGCCCTGCGCGGCCAGGTGCTCGTCGATGATGCCCAGCGCACCGGGGTGCAGGGCGGGTGGCGCCACATGCTCGCACGCCAGGTACTGATCGACCGACCAGGCGCGCTTGCCCTCTTTGGGGAGCCTGGCGGCGGGGTGATCCTCGGACACCAGGCACACCACCTCATCGCTGAGCAGGCGCCCCAGATGCAGTTCGTCAGAAGGCTCCAGCCAGTTGCCCACGACCAGGTCGACCTCGCCGCGGGCCAGGCTGCGGCGGTAGTCCAGATCGGCGGAGAGTTGCACCACCTCCACGCGCACATGGGGCGCCAGCCGCCTCAGGCGCAAGGTCAACTCGGGCAGGAAGAAAGGGTCGAGGTAATCGGTGGCGGCCAGCCGGAATGTCAATGTGGATGTCGCCGGGTCAAACTCGCGCACGGAGCTGGTATGGCCGAACATGCTTTGCGCGTGCTGCAGGATGGCGGCAGCGGGTGCCAGCAGGCTGAGCGCCACGTCTGTCGGTGCCATGGTCTGCCCGCATCGAACAAGCAAAGGGTCCCCCGTCAACTCGCGCAGGCGCTTGAGTTGAGAGCTGACGGCCGGTTGGCTGGATTGCAGGCGAATGGCCGCCCGCGAGACACTGCATTCGGTGATCACGGTGTGCAAGACACGTATCAGGGAGAGGTCGATCTTCTCGAAAAGTGCGCTCTTGCTCATACACCAAGTCTGATAATGCTTATTAGCGAAATGGTATGGCCGGACTCTACACTGGCGATACCCTCTTCGAGGTGAGTGGCAACGCAGGCACGGGCTTTGCGGACACTTTGCCCCGTCGTCAAACCGCTTGCTGAAGGAGCCCTGCGCATGAGCACCGCCGCCCCCCGCCCGATCCGCTTCGTGCACCAGGGGCAGATCCAGGAAGTCCAGGGCCTGCCACCCACCACCACGGTGCTGCAATGGCTGCGCGAGCACGCACACTGCACCGGCACCAAAGAGGGTTGCGCCGAGGGCGATTGCGGCGCCTGCACGGTTGTGGTGGGTGAAGCAGATCCTGACACCGGTGCCTGGCGCCAGAAGACGGTCAACGCCTGCATCCAGTTCCTGCCGACACTGGACGGCAAGGCACTGATCACGGTCGAGGATCTTCAGGCCGCGGGCAGCGACAAGCTGCACCCCTGTCAGCAAGCCATGGTGGACTGCCATGGTTCGCAGTGTGGCTTCTGCACACCTGGTTTCGTGATGTCGCTGTGGGATGTCTATCAGACCCACGAGCAGCCTCTGCCACGCGCGGATCTGGCTGATGCACTGTCTGGCAACCTGTGCCGATGCACGGGTTACCGCCCGATTCTGGACGCGGGCCAGAAGATGTACGAAGCACCGCGCGAGGCCTTCGCCAGTGACACCATGCTGGCGCAGTTGAACAGCTTGAACACCGCCTCGTCACCAGGGCTGGTCTACGAAGGCCCATCCTGCACGGACAGCCCACAACGCAGCCGGTTCTTTGCACCGCGCGACCTGAGCGAGCTGGCCGCACTGCGCCAGGCCATGCCCGAAGCCCGCTTGCTGGCCGGCAGCACCGACATCGGCCTGTGGGTCACCAAACAGTTCAAGGCCTTGGGCGACATCATCTATCTGGGCAAGGTGGCCGAGCTGCAGGCCATCACGGCAGATGCGTCTGCGCAACCAGATCAAACGGCGCGGCTGAATATCGGCGCCGCGGTGACGCTGGAGCAAGCCTGGCAAGCGCTGGCCACGCACATGCCCGCGCTGCGCGAGATCTGGCTGCGCTTTGCCTCACCGCCCGTGCGCCATGCCGGCACACTGGTGGGCAATCTCGCCAACGGGTCACCCATTGGTGACAGTGCGCCCATCCTGCTGGCGCTGGACGCCACGCTGGTCTTGCGACAAGGTCAGGCCACGCGCCAGATGCCCCTGTCCGCCTTCTACCTGGACTACATGAAGAACGCCCTGCAAGCGGGCGAGTTCATCCAGTCGGTGCAGGTGCCGGTCGTCAACCCGCAAGGCCCCGGCGTCCTGCGCGCCTACAAGATCGCCAAGCGACGTGACAGCGACATCTCTGCCGTCTGTGCCGGGCTGTACATCGAACTGGACGGCGAACGCATCGTGGCGGCACGCCTGGGCTGGGGCGGCATGGCGGCCACGGCGCGTCGAGCCACCCATGCTGAAGCCGCACTCATCGGGCAGGACTGGACCGAAGCCACCCTGCGACAGGCACAGGCGGCACTGGTGCAGGACTTCCAGCCCATGACCGACCTGCGCGCCACCCGCGACTACCGGCTCAAGGTGGCCGCCAATCTGCTGGAACGCTTCTGGCTTGAAACCAGGCCGACCAGCCCTCTGCGTGCCCAGGACGTGCAGGTCTGGCCCTGTGACGCCACCTGATGCGGCGACACGATGTTTTGAACGAGCGCACATGAACAAGACCGTTGACGCTTTTCGCCCCAGCGCGGCAGCCGGACGCGCCCTGCCGCACGAGTCGGCACACCTGCACGTCGCTGGCCAGGCCACCTACATCGATGACCTGCCCGAACTCGCAGGCACCCTGCATGCAGCGCTGGGCCTGTCGCCTGTTGCGCATGGCAAGCTGCTGTCCATCGATGTCGAAGGCCTCAAGGCGCAAGCGGGCGTGGTGGCCATCCTGACCGCGGCCGACATCCCCGGCCTCAATGACTGCGGTGCCCTGGTTCATGACGACCCCATCCTCGCCGAGGGTGACGTGCGTTACCTGGGGCAACCGGTCTTCGTGGTCTTGTCCCGCAACCGTGAGACCGCCCGCCGGGTGGCCGCACGTGCGTCAGACTTCCTGCGCATCGAGCCTTTGCCCGCCCTGCTCACACCCGAGGCAGCGCATGCGGCCGGGCAGTATGTGGTCCCGCCCATGCACCTGCATCGGGGCGACACGGCCCAGGCACTCACGGATGCGCCAGCGCGCCTGCAAGGGCGTTTTCAGCTTGGCGGCCAGGAGCAGTTCTACCTGGAAGGCCAGATCTCCTACGCCATCCCGAAAGAAGGCAAGGGCCTGCTGCTGCATTGCTCTACCCAGCACCCCAGCGAGATGCAGCATGCCGTGGCGCACGCCTTGAACCTGCATGCCCACGATGTGCTGGTGGAATGCCGCCGCATGGGCGGTGGCTTTGGTGGCAAGGAATCGCAATCAGCGGTGTTTGCCTGCATTGCGGCCATCGCCGCGTGGAAGCTGAAGAAGCCGGTGAAGCTGCGCCCCGATCGCGATGATGATTTCATGATCACCGGGCGCCGACATTGTTTCGTGCACGACTACGACGTGGGTTACGACGCCGATGGCCGCGTGCTGGGCGCCAAGGTCGAGATGCTGGCCCGCGCCGGCTTCTCGGCTGATCTGTCCGCCCCCGTGATGACACGCGCCCTGTGCCACTTCGACAATGGCTACTACCTGCCCGCCGTGGACCTGCACGGCTACTGCGCCCGCACCAACACGCAGAGCAACACCGCCTTCCGCGGCTTCGGCGGGCCTCAGGGCGCACTGGCCATCGAGGTCATCCTGGATTCGATCGCGCGCCGGCTGGGCAAGGACCCGCTGGACGTGCGCCTGGCCAATCTGTACGGCACGTCTGACCGCAACGTCTCGCCCTATGGCCAGACGGTGGAAGACAACGTGCTGCGCGCCTTGATGAACGAACTGGTCGACAGCAGCGACTACCGCGCGCGGCGCCAGGCCTTGTCCGCCTTCAATGCCGGCAGCCCCGTGCTCAAGAAGGGCCTGGCCCTGACGCCCGTCAAGTTCGGCATCTCCTTCAACGTGGTGCACCTCAACCAGGCGGGCGCACTGGTGCACGTCTACAGCGACGGCAGCATCCTGGTCAACCACGGCGGCACCGAGATGGGGCAAGGCCTGAACACCAAGGTGGCGCAGATGGTGGCCCACACCCTGGGCGTCAAACCCGAGCGCGTGCGCGTGACCGCCACCGACACCAGCAAGGTGGCCAACACCTCGGCCACAGCCGCATCCACGGGCTCGGACCTCAATGGCAAGGCCGCGGCCAACGCCGCCCAGCAGATCCTGGAGCGCCTGGTGCAGATGCTGGCGACCAAACACCAGGTGCCGGCAGAGGCCATCCGCTTTGTGGACGATACGGTGCAAGTGGGCCCCGAGCTGCTGCGCTTCGAGGATGTGGTGATGGCCGCCTACATGGCACGCGTGCAGCTGTGGTCAGACGGCTTTTACGCCACGCCCAAACTGCACTGGGACCGCCAGACCATGCAAGGCCGCCCCTTCTTCTACTTCGTGTATGGCGCCGCCGTCAGCGAAGTGCTGGTGGACACGCTCACGGGCGAGTGGAAGCTGCTGCGCGCCGATGTGCTGCACGATGTGGGGCAATCCATCAACCCGGCGGTGGACATTGGCCAGATCGAGGGCGCCTTCATCCAGGGCATGGGCTGGTTGACCAGTGAAGAACTCTGGTGGCACCCGCAAACGGGCAAGCTGATGACGCACGCCCCATCCACCTACAAGATCCCGACGGCCAGCGATTGCCCGGCCGACTTCCGCGTGAAGCTGTTCGACAACCAGAACGTGGAGGACACGGTGTACCGATCCAAGGCCGTGGGCGAACCGCCGCTGCTGCTGCCCTTCTCCGTGTTCCTGGCCATCCGCGATGCCGTCTCGTCGGTCGCCGATCACCGCGTCGACCCGCCGCTGCGCGCACCCGCCACACCCGAGGCCATCCTGGACGCCATCGAGGCCGTCAAGGCAGGTGGGGCATGTCCAGCCTGAGTGCGCCCGCGCTTCGCCAACGAGCCTGCGAGTGGGTCCGCCAGGGCCGGCGCGCCATGCTGATCACGGTGATGGACAGCAAAGGCTCCACGCCCCGTGATGCGGGCACACGCATGCTGGTGAGCACGGATCAACTGCTGGGCACGATCGGTGGCGGGCACCTCGAATGGCAGGCCATCGACCTGGCGCGTCAGGCCCTGCGGGAATGCGGCGAGCAGGCAGCGGCCACCTGGGAGCGCAGCTTCGCACTGGGCCCCACGCTGGGCCAATGCTGCGGCGGGGTGGTGAGCCTGCGGTTCGCCCCGCTGAACGAGGCTGCCATGCGCGACTGGCCCCTGAGCCAGGGCCTGCACATCGAACTGCATGGCGCCGGGCATGTCGGGCAGGCCATGGTCAAACTGTTGGCCGATCTGGATTTTTCCGTGCGCTGGATCGACACGCGCGACAGCAGCGACCCAGGCTGCGGCCTGCCGGATGACGCCACCCTGCAGGCCCTGCCCGCCCAAATCACCTGGCTGCCTTCGGACTGCCCCGAAGCCGAAGTGGCCGATGCGCCAGCCGGCGCCATCCACCTGGTTCTCACACACCGGCATGATCTGGACCTGCGCATCATCGAGGCCGTCTTGCGGCGTGGCGACAGCCTGTTTGCCGGCTTGATCGGGTCACAGACCAAACGCGCCAAATTCCTGCATCGGCTGCAGGACAAAGGGCTCAGCGCGGACCAACTGGCGCACATGAGCTGCCCCATCGGCCTGCCAGGCCTGCAAGGCAAGGAGCCCGCCGTGATCGCCGTGGCCGTCGTCGCGCAGCTGCTCCTGCTGCGTCAGCAACACGTTGCTGCCACGGCCACCTCAGCACCATCGGAGTCAGACGCCAAGTGAACACCCCCACCCTGTTGATCAAGGACGCCGACTGCGTCGCCACCATGGATGACGAGGGCCATGAGTGGCGACAAGCCAGCGTCCTGATCCGTGACCACGAGATCGTGGCGGTCGGCCCCACGGCGACCTTGCCTCCTGAGCTGCTGGCCCAAGCGACGCACACCATCGACGCGCGCGGCCACATCGTCATCCCGGGCCTGGTGAACACGCACCACCACATGTTCCAGAGCCTGACACGGGCGGTGCCGGCCGCACAGAACGCCGAGCTGTTTGGCTGGCTGCGCACGCTCTACCCCATGTGGGCCAGGCTGACACCCGAGATGATCCACGTGTCCACGCAAGTGGCCATGGCCGAGCTGCTGCTCAGCGGTTGCACCACCAGCAGCGACCACCTCTACCTCTATCCCAACGGCGTCCGTCTGGATGACAGCATCGCAGCCGCTCGCGAGATCGGCATGCGCTTCCATGCCTGCCGGGGCAGCATGAGCGTGGGCGAGCGCGCGGGCGGCCTGCCACCCGACAGCCTGGTCGAGTCCGAAGCCGACATCCTGCGTGACAGCCAGCGCCTGATCGACACCTTCCATGATGGCGGGCGCCTGTCGATGTTGCGCATCGCGCTGGCGCCCTGCTCGCCTTTCTCGGTCAGCCCGGACCTGATGCGTGAATCGGCCCGGCTGGCCCGCAGTTACGCGGGCGGCAAGGTGCGCTTGCACACCCATCTGGCCGAGAACGACCACGACGTGGCCTACACGCGCGAGAAGTTCAACTGCACGCCCACCGAGTACGCCGAGATGCAGGAATGGCTGGGCGATGACGTGTGGCACGCGCACTGCGTCAAGCTCGATGACCACGGTATCGGCCGCTTCGCAGCCACCCACACCGGCGTGGCGCACTGCCCTTGCAGCAACATGCGCCTGGCCTCCGGCATCGCGCCGATACGCGCCATGCTGGACGCGGGCGTGCCCGTTGGCCTGGGCGTGGACGGTTCAGCCAGCAACGATGCGGCACACATGCTGGGAGAAGCGCGACAGGCCATGCTGCTGGCGCGCGTGGGGCGCAGCCTGCAGCCCTTTGGATGCGACCACGGCCCCGCCGACATGACGGCCCGCGATGCACTCAGGCTGGCCACCCGCGGGGGTGCCCAGGTGCTGGGTCGAGACGACATCGGGCAGATCGCCCCGGGCATGGCGGCCGACCTGGCCATCTATGACCTGCGAACCCTGTCCATGGCCGGTAGCGCCATCCATGATCCGCTGGCATCGCTGATGATGACGCAGCCTGCGCCAACGGCCTGGACCATCGTGCATGGACGCATCGTGGCAGACCATGGGCGCCTCAGCACCGTGGCCCTGCCCTCGCTCATCGAGCGACACAACCAACTGGCCATGCAGCTCATTTGAAGCAAACCGCTTGCGAATGAAAAAAGCGCACTGCCCTTCAGCAGTGCGCTTTGAAATCTTTGCCGAGGCCCGAAGGCCTCGCGGGCCATCAGGCTTTCTGCTGGCGACGTGCGCGCAAGCCCACCACGCCCAGACCAGCCAGCACCAGGGCCAGCACTTCGGGCTCAGGCACGGCCGTGGTCTGCACGCCGATCTTGTACTGGCTCAGCGTCACGTAAGCGGCGCTGCCCTGGCCGGTTGCACCAGCGCCAGCCAGCAGGTCCAGGGCCGACAGACCGATGGGGCCGGAAGACGAGAAAGCCAGTGCGCCGGAGGCGTTGAAGGCACCAGCCGATGATTGGCCTGCGCCCAGCGACACCACCTGGTAAGGTGTGTTCTGACCCAGCGGATCCGTGCCGTTGACCGTCACCCAACGGGAAACCAGGCCGGCCATCACGCCAGCTTGTGCATCCTGGGCATCGCCAGCCACCGCACGGTGGTCACCGGCAACCGACTCGACCAGACCCGACAGGGTGTAGCCCGTCTTGGCGGTGATCACGATGGGGAAAGGCTTGCCACCGTAGCTGTCAAACGAACCGATGGTGCCGTTTGTTTCGACGGAACCACCAATGGCGAAGGTGCTGTAGTCCAGGCCACCGAAAGTGACCACGCCACCTGCCACGCTGACGGAAGCGCCTGGCAGGAAAGTGTCTTCGTAGCTCAGCAGGTAGTTGCCAGCGTCAACAGTGACGGAGGCAGCTTGTGCCACGGGCAAGGCGCCCAGGAGACCCAACGACAGTGCGGCGATTGCAAACTTCTTCACGGCCAGACCTTGATTTGTAACGGTATGTGCCCACTATAACCACCCGCTGCCAGCTTTTGTGACCATCTTGCCCCCTCGGCCAGGGGGGAGTCCCCCTGAAAGCAGCGGGGACTTACGGGCCTTTTCCACCCGATGGAAAACCGGGCTCATCAAGACGCTGGCGAACCTGCCTTGAACCAGCGCGCCAGCAGCGCCCGCTCGGCATCGGTGATGCCCGTGGCGTTGTTCATCGGCATGGCTTTGAGCACGACGGCCTGCTGGTAGATCTGCTGCGCATGCGCGCCGATCTGTTCGGCGGTGTCCAGCCGGACACCTTTGTTGGCCAGCTGGGCGTTGTGACACAGCACGCAACGCTGCGCCACCACGGCCTGCACCTGTGCCAAGGTCGGCGCGGGCTCCGCAACAGAAGACGACGCGTTCGCCGAGGGCGCAGGCGCCAGCCAGATCGCCACCCCAACCAGGATCGCCACACCCGCCAAGGCCCAGCCCCAAGGCGGGCGGGTGCCGGCCAGCTGCGTCTTGTGGCGCGCCACGAAGAACTGCCGGATCAAGGCCCCGGCAAGCATGATCAACACCAGCACCAGCCAGTTGTGCGCGTGCCCGAAGGCCCAGCCATAGTGGTTGCTGAGCATGGCGAACAGCACCGGCAGCACGAAATACGTGTTGTGCACGCTGCGCTGCTTGCCGCGTTTGCCATGAACAGGGTCAACCGGCTCACCCGCCTTCATGGCGGCGACCACCTTGCGCTGCCCCGGAATGATCCAGAAGAACACATTGGCGCTCATGGCCGTGGCGATCATGGCACCCACCAGCAAAAAGGCCGCCCGACCTGCAAACAGCTGGCATGCGCCCCAAGCCGCGGCCACGACCATCGCGAACACAAATGCCCCGACGACCTGATCGCCCTTTTTGCCCTGGCCCAACGTGCGACAGATCAGGTCATACAGCAGCCAGAAGCCCGCCAGAAAGCCCAAGGCCGCCAGCACGGCGGCACCCGGCGTCCAGGCATGCACGGACTTGTCGATGAGAAAGGTGCCCGCGTTGAACAGGTAGAGCACCGTGAACAAGGCAAAGCCCGTCAGCCAGGTGGAATAACTCTCCCAGAAAAACCAGTGCAGGTGATCCGGCAGGCTCTTGGGCACCCCCATGTACTTCTGCGGGTTGTAGAAGCCACCGCCGTGCACCGCCCACAGCTCGCCACCCACGCCCTTGTCTTTCAATTGCGGATCCGTTGGCGGGGTGAGCGAGTTGTCCAGCCAGACAAAGTAGAAGGAGGACCCCACCCAGGCGATGGCCACGATCACGTGCGCCCAGCGCAACAGCAGATTGGCCCAGTCCAGTGCATAGCCCCACAAGGGCGACATCTCCATCATCAACAGGCCTCAGCTTCCACGATAGGTTGAATACGACCAGGGGCTCACCAGCAAAGGCACGTGGTAGTGCGCCTGGGCATCGGCGATACCGAAATCCAGCGGCACCTTGCCCAGAAAGGCAGGCTTGGGCAGGGGCACGCCCTTGGTCCGGAAGTAGCCTTCGACATCGAAGATCAGGCGATAGCAGCCCACCTTGAAATCCGCGCCGGACAACAAGGGCCGGTCGAGACGCCCATCGGTGTTGGTGACCACGCTGCGCAGCGACAGCCAGCGGCCGTCAGCACAGCCATCCGGCGAGGTCTCGCGCACATACAACTCCAGCTTCATGCCCTCGGCAGGCGTGCCGTGAACGGTATCGAGCACGTGGGTGGTGAGGTAGCCCGTGTCGACAAGAGGAGACGCGAGTGGTGGCGTACCGGATGGGTCGGCGCTGTTGCTCATGATGTGGCTCCCGCTGCGTGACCGACGCCGGACCAGCCCGATGTCAGCTTGCGGATTGGCTTGCTTTGACAATCTGAAAGTGTATACACTTTAAACATGATGAGCGTCGCGCGCAAGACATCTCCTTCCTCCCCACACACAAGCAGCCGGCGTGCCCGCTTGACCCGTGCGGACGCGGCCCTCATTGCCGAACCGGATGCACCAGAATCGTCACCCGAGGTGTCGAGCACCGAGCACATCGTGGCAGCCGTCACGCGGGCCATCGTCGAACACCGGCTGCTGCCTGGCGCCAAGCTGGTGGAACAAAAACTCGGTGACCGCTTTGGTGTGTCGCGCACGGTGGTGCGTCAGGCGCTGTTTCGCCTGTCCGAATTGAAGCTGGTGCGCCTGGAGCCCGCGCGTGGTGCATTCGTGGCGGCCCCGTCCATCCAGGAGGCCCGCGAGGTCTTCGCCGTGCGGCGCATGGTCGAGTCCCAGATGCTGCGGGAGCTCATTGCCTGCATCAAGCCTGCCGACATTCGCCAACTCAAGGCCCACCTCAAGGCCGAGCGAGAAGCGGTGGCACGCATTGACGTGCCCACCCGTACCAAGCTGCTGTTCGATTTCCATGTGCGGCTGGCCGAAGTCCTGGGCAACCAGGTGCTGGTCGAGCTGATGCAGGAGCTGGTGTCGCGCTGCTCGCTCATCACGCTCATGTACCAGTCATCGGACAACGCCCAGAACTCGAATGCCGAACACGCCTTGCTGCTCAAGACCATCGAGGCCAGAGATGTCGAGCTGGCCTTGCAATTGCTCCACCGCCACCTGGCATCCGTGGAGCACCAGTTGACCGAGGCGCCTCGCACCTCGGCCCCTTCCTTGCGTCAGGCCCTGACCACCCCCTGACGCCACCCGCCCGACACATCCAGCCTGACCGCCTGCACCATGACCCCAACCGCGCCTCCTGCCTACCCACGCGATCTCATCGGCTACGGCCACACGCCGCCGCATGCGCAATGGCCAGAAGGTGCGCGCATTGCGGTGCAGTTCGTGCTGAACTACGAAGAAGGCGGCGAAAACTGCGTGCTGCATGGTGATGCCGGCAGCGAGCAGTTCCTCAGCGAGATGGCCAACCCGGCGGCCTACCCGGATCGGCACCTGAGCATGGAATCCATCTACGAATATGGGTCCCGGGCCGGCGTGTGGCGCATCCTGCGCGAGTTCGAAAGGCGCGGCTGGCCGCTGACCATCTTCGGCGTCAGCATGGCCCTGCAGCGGCACCCTGAGCTCACCCGAGCCTTTGTCGATCTGGGCCATGAAATCGCCTGCCACGGCTGGCGCTGGATCCACTACCAGACCATGGACGAAGCGCTGGAGCGCGAGCACATGCGCATCGGCATGCAGATCATCGAAGAGATGACCGGCCAGCGTGCCCTGGGCTGGTACACCGGGCGAGACAGCCCCCACACCCGCCGGCTGGTGGCCGACTATGGCGGGTTTGCTTATGACAGCGATTACTACGGCGACGACCTGCCCTTCTGGACCGAAGTGCAGCGCAGCGATGGCCAGACCGTGCCGCACCTGATCGTGCCTTACACGCTGGATGTGAACGACATGCGCTTCTCGCTGCCGCAAGGTTACGCCCAGGGTGAAGACTTCTTCACCTACCTGCGCGACACCTTTGATCTGCTGTACGCAGAAGGTGACCCCGCCGGCGACAACGCGCCCAAGATGATGAGCGTGGGCATGCACTGCCGCCTGCTGGGCCGCCCCGGCCGCTTCAGAGCCTTCCAGCGCTTTCTGGACCACGTCGCACAACATGATCAGGTCTGGGTGTGCCGCCGCATCGACATCGCCGAGCACTGGCGGCGGGTGCACCCCTACGCGGCGCCCACACAGGCATCGGTCTGAGGAGCCACGGCATGCACCTGTCCCTGGATCAACTCAACACGGCAGACCAGAGTGGCTTCGTCGCCTTGCTGGAGGGCGTGTACGAGCATTCGCCGTGGATTGCCGAAGCGGCCTGGGCTTCGCGGCCATTCAGCACCGTCACGCAGCTGAAGTACGCACTGGCCAAGGTGGTGCGGTCAGCCGATGTCGAGCGCCAGAAAGGCCTGATCCGCGCGCACCCTGAACTCGCTGGCAAGGCAGCGGTGGCGGGCCAGCTCACTGCCGAGTCCACCAACGAGCAAAGCCGTGCCGGCCTCACCCATTGCACCCCCGAAGAATTCGCACGGCTCCAGCAACTCAACGCCGATTACAAGGCGCGCTTCGGCTGGCCCTTCATCCTGGCTGTGCGCGGCCCGAGAGGCGCCGGCCTGACTCGCCAGCAGATCATCGACACGTTTGCGCGCAGGCTGGACAACCCGGCGGACTTCGAACTCGCGGAATGCCTGCGCAACATCCACCGCATCGCCGAGATCCGCCTGCATGACAAGTTCGGCACCGAGCCCACTGAAGGCAACCTCGTGTGGGACTGGGCCGAAGCGCTGGCCGCACACAGCGAGCCCGGCTATGCCGAGCAAGGCCAGCTCACCGTCACCTACCTGACGCCAGCCCATCAAGCCTGTGCGGCGCAATTGCAGACCTGGATGCGCGAATGCGGTTTCGACGAGGTGTCGCGTGATGCCGTCGGCAATGTGGTGGGCATCTACCACGGCAGCGACGCCAGTGCCCCGCGCCTGCTGACCGGCTCGCACTACGACACCGTGCGCAACGGCGGCAAATACGACGGGCGACTGGGCATCTTCGTGCCCATGGCCTGCGTGCGCGCGCTGCACGCCCAGGGCCGCCGTCTCCGGCATGGCATCGAGGTGATCGGCTTCGCAGAAGAGGAAGGGCAACGCTTCAAGGCCACCTTCCTGGGCTCGGGCGCACTGGTGGGGGCGTTCGAGCCGAACTGGCTGGATCAAGTCGACGCAGATGGCGTGAGCATGCGAGATGCCATGCAAGCGGCAGGGCTCACGGCCAGCCTGGACGACATCGCCAGGTTGCAGCGAGACCCGGCGCGCTACCTGGGTTTCGTCGAAGTGCACATCGAACAAGGCCCCTGGCTGGATGAGATCGACCAGCCGCTGGGCGTGGTCACCGCCATCAATGGCAGTGCGCGTTATGCGGGCGAGGTCATCGGCCTGGCCAGCCATGCCGGCACCACGCCCATGGGGCGTCGCAAGGATGCCGCAGCCGCCGTGGCCGAGTTGCTGCTGTATGTGGAGCAGCGCGCCGCGCAAGATGCCGACTCACCTCGGGGGCCATCGGTCGGCACGGTGGGCGTGCTGCATGTGCCATCGGGTTCGGTCAATGTGGTGCCAGGCCGTTGCCAGTTCACCCTGGATTTGCGCGCCCCCGACAACAACCAGCGAGATGCCCTGGTGGCCGATGTGCGGCAGCAGCTGGCGGCCATCTGCCAACGACGCAGCCTGCGCTTCACCCTGGAGCAGACCATGCAAGCCAGCGCTGCCCCCTCTGACCCAGCCTGGCAAGCGCGATGGGAAGCCGCTGTGACCCACTTGGGGCTACCCGTGTTCAAGCTGCCCAGCGGCGCGGGCCACGACGCCATGAAGCTGCACGAGCGCATGCCACAGGCCATGCTGTTCGTCCGCGGCGGCAACGCCGGCATCAGCCACAACCCGCTGGAAGCCATCACCAACGACGACGCGCAGCTTTGCGTGGACGCCTTCATGCACTTGCTGGAACAGCCATGAGCACACAAGCCGAGCGCTACACCCGACTGGACCAATGGATCGACGCTCACTTCGATGAAGAGGTGCGTTTCCTGCAGGCACTGGTTCAGGTCCCGACCGACACACCGCCCGGCAACAACGCGCCGCATGCCGAACGCACGGCAGCCTTGCTCAATGAGTTTGGCTGGCAGGCTGAAGCCTATGGCGTGCCGGAAGCCGAGGTCAAAGCCTACGGCCTGCAGAGCCTGACCAACCTCATCGTGCGCCGCCCTTTCGGGCCAGGCGGCCGCGTGGTGGCGCTCAACGCGCATGGCGATGTCGTGCCGCCAGGCGAAGGCTGGACGCATGCCCCCTATGGCGGGGAGGTGGTGGACGGCAAGCTCTACGGGCGAGCCGCTGCCGTCAGCAAAAGCGATTTCGCCACCTACAGCTTCGCACTGCGGGCGCTGGAGGCGCTGGCGGACCATCTGCCACCGGGCATCCTGAAGGGCTCGGTCGAGTTGCACTTCACCTACGACGAGGAGTTCGGCGGCGAACTGGGCCCCGGCTGGTTGCTCAAGCAGAAACTGACGAAGCCCGACCTGCTGATCGCAGCGGGTTTCAGCTATGAGGTGGTCACCGCGCACAACGGCTGCCTGCAGATGGAAGTCACCGTGCATGGCCAGATGGCGCACGCCGCCATCCCGCACACCGGCATCGATGCCCTGCAAGGCGCGGTCACCATCCTCAATGCGCTGTACGCACAGAACAAGATCTACCAGGGCATCACCTCGAATGTGCCTGGCATCCAGCACCCTTATCTGAATGTGGGACGCATCGAAGGCGGCACGAACACCAACGTCGTGCCCGGCAAAGTCACGCTCAAGCTGGACCGCCGCATGATCCCCGAAGAAGACCCCGTTGCCGTGGAGGCCGACATCCGCCGCGTCATCACCGAAGCGGCGGCCACCTTCACCGGCATACAGGTCGACATCAAGCGGCTGCTGCTGGCCCATTCGCTTCGCCCCCTGCCTGGCAACGAACCCCTTGTCGAGGCCTTGCAGAAGCATGGCGAAGCCATCTTCGGCGAACCCATCCCGACCAGTGGCACGCCGCTCTACACCGACGTGCGCCTGTACTGCGCGCAGGGCATCCCCGCCGTCATCTACGGTGCGGGGCCGCGCACGGTGTTCGAGTCCAACGCCAAGCGGGCTGACGAACACCTGGTGCTGCAGGATCTGCACCGCGCAACCAAGGTGGTGGCCCGCACCCTGCTGGATCTGCTGAGCTGATTTCCCTTGGTGAAAGGGCTGCCGGCCGCCGTTTGAGACAATGGCGGCATGCAACACACCTCGTTTTACCGCTTCGTGCCCCTGAGCGACCCGGATCAGGTCGCCGACATCCTGCGCGAGCTGGTGCAGCCGCTGACTGGCAGCGTGCTCGTGGCACCAGAAGGCATCAGCGGTGCGCTGGCGGGCAGCACCGAGCAACTCGACGCCTTCGAGCGCGCCGTGCGCGAGGACCCACGCCTGCATGGCGCCTTTGCAGACATGCCTTTCAAGCGCAGCGCCTGCCGCACGCCACCGTTCTGGAAAGTGCGCGTGCACCGCAAGCCCGAGATCGTGGCCCTGGGCCTGGATGGCGTCACCGGCGTGGTGCCTGACCGTGCGGAAGGCCAGCACCTGAGCCCGCAGCAGTGGCGCGAGCTGATCGCCCAGGACGACGTCGTGCTCATCGACAACCGCAACAGCTTCGAGTACCGCCTGGGGCGCTTCAAAAACGCCATCGACCCGAGCGTGGGCAACTTCCGTGACTTCCCCGACTACGTCCAGGCGCACGCCGACGAGTGGAAGGCGCAAGGCAAGCGCGTGGCCATGTACTGCACCGGCGGCGTGCGCTGCGAAAAGACCAGCGCCTGGATGCAGCAATTCGGCCTGGATGTCTACCAGCTCGATGGCGGCATCATGAACTACTTCCAGTCCATGCCGGATGCGGACAAGGACTGGCAAGGCGAGTGCTTCGTGTTCGACAACCGCGTGGCCGTCGACACCCATCTGCAGGAAACCGACACCACCGCCGACGAGGTCTACCGACAGGATGTGCCCGATGAGCTGTGGCGCCTGGAGCGCGCCCACCGCCTGTCGGCCTTCACCCCCAAGGTGCCCAGCTCACGCGCCGATGCCAGGCCAGAAGAGGATGACAAGCCAGACTAAGTTGGCCAGCATGCTGCCCACGATCGATGGCGTCAGCCCCAGTTGCGTCGCCCTGCCCCACGGCCCCTGGGCCACCATGCTGGACTTCCTGGCCGAGCGCATCCCTGCGGTGCCGCGCGAGGACTGGGCACGCCGCATGACCCAGGGTGAGGTGGTCGATGCACACGGGCAAGCCGTGGCGCCGCATGCGCCTTACCGCGCCCAGACCAAGCTGTATTACTGGCGCAGCCTGCCCTTCGAGCACAAAGTGCCTTTTGAAGAGGTCGTGGTCTTCCAGGATGAGCACCTCGTGGTCGCCTACAAGCCCCACTTTCTGCCGGTGACGCCCAAGGGGCGTTACCTGCAGGAGACGCTGCTGGTGCGCCTCAAGCGCAAACTGGGCATCGACACCCTGGTGCCCATGCACCGCATCGACCGGGAAACAGCCGGGCTGGTGGCCTTCACCATCCAGCCGCACACCCGCAACGCTTACCAGAGCCTGTTTCGAGACAAGACCATCAGCAAGACCTACGAGGCCATCGCGCCCCTGAACCCGGCCGTGAGCCTGCCCTTGCGCTACCAGTCCAGGCTGGAAGAGAGCGCGCGCTTCATGGCCATGCACGAGGTGGCAGGCCCGACCAACGCCGAGACCCACATCGAGCTGATCGAGTCTGCCGGTGGCCTGGGCCGGTTCAGGCTGAGCCCCGTCACCGGCCAGAAGCACCAGTTGCGGGCCCACATGTGCGCGCTGGGCATGCCCATTCTGGGTGACCAGATCTACCCCGAACTGCAGCCCGCCTTGCCGCCCGATGTGGCACCGGACTTCTCGCAGCCTCTGCAGCTGCTGGCACAAGCCCTGTCCTTCATCGACCCGGTCACCGGCCAGCCGCGGCACTTCCACTGCGGCCGCAGCCTGGACCTGCAAGCGGCCCTCAGCGCTTGGCCATGAGCTCGCCCATGAGGATGGGCTTGGCCGGCGCCCAGGCCGGATTGAAGCTCAAGGGCCCCTTGGGAAACAGCATGACTACGGTCGAGCCCAGCAGGAAGCGGCCCATTTCGTCACCCTGCTTGAAGCGGATGTCCTGGTCGTCGTAACGCCATTCACGCACGTCGCCCGTGCGCGGCGGGTTCACCACGCCATGCCACACGGTCGCCATGCTGCCCACGATGGTGGCGCCCACCAGGGTCAGCACAAAGGGGCCACGCGCCGTCTCGAACACGCACACCACACGCTCGTTGCGTGCGAACAGGCCGGGCACGCCGCGGGCCGTGGCCGGGTTGACCGAGAACAGGTCGCCGGGCACGTAGATCATGCGCGTGAGCTTGCCATCGCAGGGCATGTGGATGCGGTGGTAATCCTTGGGGCTCAGGTAGAGCGTCGCGAAGTGGCCGTCTTCAAAGCGGGCAGCCAATTGCGCGTCACCGCCCACCAGGGTGGTGGTGGAGTAGTCGTGGCCCTTGGCCTGGAAAATCTGGTCCTTGCGGATGGGCCCGAACTGGCTGATGGCGCCATCCACCGGGCTGATCAGGTCGGCCTGGGCCAGCGGCCGCGCACCGGGCTTCAGGGGGCGCGAAAAGAACTCGTTGAACGTGGGGTAGCTGGCGATGTCCGGGTTGGCGGCTTCGCTCATGTTCACGCCGTAACGCCCGACGAACCAGCGGATGAAGCGGGTGGTGGCCGCGCCGCCCTGCAAGGAAGCCAGGGAACCCGCCAGCTGGGTCAGGGCTTTCTTGGGCAAGACATACTGCAGCAACACGAAGAGACGATCCGACACTAGGGCCCCCGGGGATTTGAACGAAGCCGCGCATTTTATCGTTGTGGCCTCGGGGCCTCACTCAGCCCCACAATCCGGACGAGATCAAGGCACCTCGGCCCTGGCTCAGGTACAAAGCGGGGCTGGATCGCCCTCATCCAACGGAGTACTCACCCATGAACACCCCTCGGTCAACCATGCAACGCTTCACCCGCCTTGCCGCCCTGGCGATCAGCGCGATGGCCGCCGTGTGCATGCACCAGGCGGCGCACGCGGCCGACAAGTTCACCTACATCACCAACTGGTACGCCGAGGCCGAGCATGGCGGCTTCTACCAGGCCCAGGCCACCGGCCTGTACGCCAAGGCGGGGCTGGACGTGACCCTGAAAATGGGCGGGCCCCAGGTCAACCTGATGCAGTTGCTGATGGCCGGCCAGGCGGACTGCGTCATGGGCTATGACGTTCAGACCATCCAGGTCTGGGAGAAAGGCATCCAGGCCGTGACGGTGGCCGCGGCCTTCCAGAAAGACCCGGTCGTCATGATCGCCCACCCGGACGTCAAGCGGTTCGAGCAGCTCAAGAGCAAGACATTGCTGGTGGGCAGCGCCGGCCAGGTCACCTACTGGCCCTGGCTGAAGACCAAATACGGCTTCACCGATGCGCAGATGAAGCCGTACAACTTCAGCATCCAGCCCTTCCTGGCCGACCCCAACATCGCACAACAGGGCTACCTGGCCTCGGAGCCCTTCTCCATCGAGAAGGAAAGCAAGATCAAGCCAACTGTCTTCATGCTGTCGGACCTGGGCTGGCCACCCTACGCCATGACGGTGGTGTGCTCCGTCAAGACCATCCAGGAACGCCCCAGGCAGGTTGCCGCCTTCGTCAAGGCCTCGATGGAAGGCTGGCGCAGCTACCTCAAGGGTGACCCGACGCCGGGCAACACCCTGATCAAGAAGGACAACCCCAACATGACCGATGACCTGCTGGCCTACGGCATCGCCAAGATCAAGGAGCAAGGCGCGGTCATGGGCGGCGATGCGGCCAAATACGGTATCGGCGTCATCACCGACGCACGCATGAAGCAGACCTACGACCTGCTGGTGCAGCACAAGCTGCTGGACCCGAGCAAGGTTGATATCAAAAAGACCTACACGACCCAGTTCGTCAAGGATCTGAAGGTCATGCCCTGATGGGTGAGCCAGCAGCGCCTGCTGTCGAGTTGCAAGACGTCGAGCAGGTCTACCCCAATGGCACACGGGCGCTGATGCCTGTGTCGTTGCGCATCCAGCCAGGCGAGTTTGTGTCGCTGCTGGGCCCCTCGGGCTGCGGCAAGAGCACCTTGCTCAAGATGGTGGCGGGGCTGTTGCAGCCCACGGCAGGCCGCATCCAGTTGTCCGGGCAGGCCTTGTCCTTTGTGTTCCAGGAAGCCACGTTGATGCCCTGGGCCGATGTGCACACCAATGTGCGCCTGCCGCTGGACCTGGCGGGCGTGCCGCGCCCGCAAGCCGATGGCCGTGTGGACGAGGCCTTGCAGCTCGTGGGCCTGAGCGCGTTTGCCAAGCAAAGGCCACGCGAACTGTCTGGTGGCATGCAGATGCGCGTGTCGATCGCGCGGGGCCTGGTGACACGCCCGCGGCTGCTGTTGATGGACGAGCCCTTTGGCGCGCTCGACGAAATCACCCGCAACAAGCTGGATGCCGACTTGCTGGCCTTGTGGCGGCAACAAGGCCTCACGGTGGTGTTCGTCACGCACAGCATCACCGAGGCGGTGTTCCTGTCCTCGCGCGTGATCGTGATGGGCGCCAGGCCCGGCCGCGTGGTCGAGGACCATGCGCTGGACAACCCCTGGCCGCGTGATGACGACTACCGCACCAGCCCGGCGTTCAACGCGCATGTGCGCCACCTGCAGCACCGCCTGAGCCAGGCTTCGATCTCGACGGGGGAGGCGCCATGAGCACGCTCACCGACAAGCTCAAGCAAACCGTCAAGCGAGCCGCATTGCCCGTTTTCATGGCCTGCGTGCTGCTGGGCATCTGGCAGGCCTGGACGACATTGCAAGGCATCCCCGAGTACCTCGTGCCCTCGCCCTGGGTGATCGCCAAGACACTGGTGGCCAGCTGGGCCGTGCTGGGCAGCGCCTTGCTGGTCACCATCAAGATCACGGTGCTGGCCTTCATCAGTGCCACGGTGCTGGGCGTGCTGATGGCCTTTGCCATGGTGCAAAGCCGCTGGATCGAAGCCGTCTTGCTGCCCTACGCGGTGCTGCTGCAGGTGACGCCCATCGTGGCCATCGCCCCGCTGATCATCATCTGGGTGAAGGACCCGACCGCTTCGCTGGTGGTGTGCGCCACGCTGGTCGCGCTGTTTCCCATCATCTCCAACACCACCATCGGGCTGCGCAGCGTGAACCCGGGGCTGGCAGCCTACTTCCAGCTGCAAAAGGCCACGCGCTGGCAGACGCTGCTGCGCCTGCGCATCCCCTCCGCCTTGCCCTACTTCTTTGCCGGCTTGCGCATCTCGGGGGGCTTGTCGCTGATTGGCGCGGTGGTGGCCGAGTTCGTGGCCGGCACGGGTGGCACGGGCACGGGTCTGGCCTATCAGATCCTGCAGTCTGGCTACCAGTTGGACATCCCGCGCATGTTTGCCGCACTGGTGCTGATCTCGGTCACCGGGGTGGCCGTGTTCGCCTCACTGGCAGCCTTGTCGCGCTGGGTGCTGGGCGGCTGGCACGAAAGCGAGATGCGCTGAGCGCTCGCCAAGCGCCCCCTGCGAGCGCCTGCGGCGGCCCGTTTCCAAGGCAATAACCACCCGCCGAAGTCGGATTTAAAACGGCCTCAAAAATTATAAGACGACTGGTCATATTATTTGACCCATGGCCCGCACCGCAGACAAAACCGACATCCCCAACCGCCTGACCGAAGCGGGTTACGCCCTCTTCAACCAGCTGGGTTACAACGCCACGGGCATCCAGCAGATCACGGACAAGGCCGGCGTACCGAAGGGTTCGTTCTACAACCACTTCGACAGCAAGGAAGCCTTCGCCGCGCAGATCATCCGCAACTACGGCGCCTGGGTTGACCGGGCCTGGGACACCGCCATGCGCGACGCCCCGCCCGAGCCGACCGCGGCCATGCGCCACCTGTTTGGCAGCTTCATCCGTCACCACGAGAACACCGGCCTGCAAGGCTGCCTGGTGGGCAACTTCGCCGCCGAGATGGCCGAGTCCAGCGCCACCTGTCGCGCCGTGCTGTGCAGCGTGATGGCGACCTGGCGCGAACAACTGGCGGCCTTGATCGCCCAGGCCCAGCAACAAGGCCTGGTCCGCACCGACCTGCCGCCCGCCACCTTGTCGAGCTTCTTCTGGGACGCCTGGGAGGGTGCCGTGCTGCGCATGAAGGTCGAGCACAGCACGCAGCCCTTGAAAGACGTCGTCGATCTGATGCTCGACAAGTTCCTCAAGCCCTGACGCGCCCAACATCCTCCACACCGTTTTTCACCGCCGCTATTCAGCGCCGTCATTCATCGCCGATCTCCGGCGCCCTCACCCACCGACGCAACCCTGGAGTCATTCAATGGGATCCCAAGACGCACTCTTTCAGCCCTTCCAACTGGGCGACATCACCCTGGCCAACCGCATGGTGATGGCCCCCCTGACACGCAGCCGCGCCGAAAAGGGCAATGTGCCTGGCCCGCTGACCGTCGAGTACTACGCCCAGCGCGCCAGCATCGGCCTGATCATTGCCGAAGCCACGCAGGTGTCGGCCACGGCCCAGGGCTACCCCTCCACCCCCGGCCTGCACACGCCTGAACAAGTGGCCGGCTGGCGCAAGGTGACGGACGCCGTACACGCCAAGGGCGGCAAGATCTTCGTGCAGCTGTGGCACACCGGCCGCATGTCGCACACCGCGTATCAGCCTGGCGAACAAGCGCCTGTGGCACCTTCGGCCATCGCGGCCAAGGCCAAGACCTTCGTGCCCGGTCAAGGCATGGTCGACACCTCGGTGCCCCGCGCCCTGGAGACCGCTGAAATCGCCGGCATCGTCAAGGACTTCGCCACGGCTGCACGCAACGCCATCGATGCCGGTTTTGACGGCGTCGAGATCCACGGCGCCCACGGCTACCTGCTGGACGCCTTCCTGCGCGACGGCTCGAACAAGCGCACCGACATCTATGGCGGCAGCATCGAAAACCGCGCCCGCTTCCTGCTGGAAGTGATGGCCGCCGTGACCGCCGAGATCGGTGCCAACAAGGTCGGCATCCGCCTGTCGCCGGTGTCACCGGTCAACGACTCCAGCGAAAGCAAGCCGCAGCCGCTGTTCGAATACGTGGTGCGCGAGCTGGAAAAGCTGCACCCCGTGTACATCCACGTGGTGGAAGGCCACACCGGCGGCCCGCGTGACAACGCCCCGTTCGACTACGAGGCCCTGCACAAGCTCTACAGCGGCGTGTGGATGGTCAACAACGGCTACACCAAGGACATGGCGCAAGAGGCCATCACCAGCGGCAAGGGTGACCTGGTCTCTTTCGGCCGCCTGACGATCAGCAACCCTGACCTGCCCCGCCGCCTGCAAGAGAACGCACCGCTCAACGAACTGTTCACCGACACAGGCCTGTACGGCGGTACCGGTGCACACGGCTACACGGACTACCCTGCCCTGGCTGCCTGAGGCGGCTGTGCCGCAAGCGCCACCGAGCGCTTGATCCGGCTCCATCGCGCAAGCTGAGGATGGCCAAAACGCCATCCATTTAAGCTGGCCCGGCCCATTTTTGGAATTGACAAGGATTGTTGTCAATACCAGAATGGCCGGGCCTTTTTTCATGGGCAACGCTGTTCACAACGATCCATTAGGAGACACCAGACATGACCATCGCCAACACCGCCGTGCTGATTGCAGCCGTGATGCCCGTCCTCACCATGGGCATTGCCAAGGCGGCCTCCGCCGGCAAGAAGCGCAGCCAGGGCGGCTACGACAACAACGACCCACGTGGCTGGGCCGCCAAGCAGGAAGGCTGGAAGGCCCGCGCCGCCGCCGCCCAGAACAATGGTTTCGAGGCCCTGCCGCTGTTCGTGTTTGGCGTGCTGGCGGCACAAGCGGCCGGCCTGGATCAGGCCCGCACCGACCATCTGGCCCTGGCCTTCATCGGCCTGCGCATCGTCTACACGGCGCTGTACTTCGCCAACATCGCCCCGCTGCGCTCGCTGGTGTGGGGTGGCGCGCTGGCGGCCAACATCGCCATGTTCGCCCCCACGCTGAGCAACCTGTTCTAAGCGACTTGGGCTGCAGCCGAGGCGGCCTGCTCCGCCTCGGTCTCATCACCGGCTGCGGCGGGGCTCAGGCACCCCATGTGGATCAAACTGGCCCGCACGGCCTCGTCCAGTGGCGTGTGGGGCTCGTGCCCGATCAGGCTGCGCAACTTGCGGTTGTCCAGCCGCAGCGGCACCCGCCACAAGTAGCGCATCTCGAGGATCTCTCTGAACAGGGGCACCACGGGCGAAGCAACCTGGAGCACCCACCAGGGCAGGCGCTTGATGGGCAAGTCAGGCTGGCCGGACACGTGCCGAATGGCGTGCGCGATCTCGTCACCGGCTTCGAGCCAGTGCCCCTCGAAATGCGCGACCTCGCTGGTGGCCAGGCGCTGCGGCTCGCGTTGATCCAGCGCCAGCAACAAGGCCACGGCTTGGGTCACGTCAGGCAGATAGGCCCAACTGTGGCCGACACCGGGTGCACCCGGGTACACGACCTGCCGCAAAGGCCGGCCAGGCTTGACCACGATGTTGCCGAACCACGAGGCCGGCGAATGCCCCCCGAAAAAATCACCCGCGCGGATCACGAGTGAACGCACCGGCCTGGCATGGTCGCGGCCCGCCGCATGCAGCATCTGCTCCATTTCCACGCGCACGGCGCCTTTGCTGGTCAAGGGGTGTTGCGGCGAGGCCTCCCCCAGCAGATGACCCGCATCGGGACCAAAGTTGTAGATGTTGCCCGGCAGCACCACCCGGGCACCCACCTCGCGGGCCGCAGCCACGCTGTTGGCCAGCATGGGCAGCGCCAGTTCCCGCCAGCGTTGGTAACGGGGCGGATTGGCGGCGTGCACGATCACGCAGGCGCCTTGCGCAGCTTGCAGCACATCGGCCGCCACACTGGCATCACCCAGGTGCCACTGCACGGCCTCCAGGCCACACCACGCAGACGAGCCCGAGCGCACACGCGACGCCATGTCTGCATGCCGGGTCAGAGCGTGAACCGCCCAGCCCTGGGCCAGCAGCGTGCGGGCCATCTGTGCACCAAAGCCCCCTGTCGCCCCCACGATCAAGGCACAAGGCTGGGCAGAAGCCCTTGCGCTGGCTGCGCTTGTGGTCAAGCTCATGATGGGCTCCTCAATGTCTGAATAGGTTCATCCTAGGTGGGGCAAGACCATTCAGCAATTGCATAGCCATGCATACCAGCTATACATTCATGCATGACCTCATCCAACATCGACTGGAACCTCTACTGCGCCTTCCTCGCCGTCATGCGCGAAGGCAGCTTGTCTGCGGCGGCGCGCACCCTGGGTACGACGCAGCCCAGCGTCGGCCGGCATGTGGCGGCACTGGAGGGCGCATTGGGCATCGCCTTGTTCACACGCGGGCCCAACGGGCTCAAGCCCACTGCCGCTGCGCTGGCCATCCAGGCATCGGCTCAGGCCATGGACGCTGCCGCCCAGCACGCGCAACGTGTGGCCTCCGGCGCCGAGCAGGACGAGCGCGGCACAGTCCGCCTCACCGCCAGCCACATGATGGGCGGTGAAGTCCTGCCTGAACTCCTGAGCCGCTTCCAGGCCCGCCACCCGATGGTCACCATTGAGCTGGTGCTCAATGACAAGATGGACGACCTGCTCCAACGCGAGGCCGACATCGCCGTGCGCATGGCCCGCCCGACTCAAAAGGCCTTGATCGCCAGGCGCCTGGGCCGCGTCGACATCGGCCTGTATGCGCACCAGCGCTATGTTCAACGCAGGGGCCTGCCCCGCACCCTGGCCGACATGGCCCAGCACGCCCTGATCGGGCCCGACAAGGGCACCGTCGCCATGCGGCTGGCGCAACAACATGGCGTGGCGCTGTCACGCGAAATGTTCAGCTTTCGTTGTGACAACGACCTGGCCTTGCTCGCCGCCCTGCGCGCCGGCCTGGGCATCGGCGGAAGCCAGATCGGCATCGCCCGGCGCGACCCTGAACTGCTGCCCGTGCTGCCCGACCAGCTCACCTTCAGCCTGGACATGTGGCTGGCCACACACGGCGATCTGCGGCACAACAAGCCGGTGATGACCCTGTTTCGCTACCTCACGCAGGAGCTCGGCGCCTATGCTCTGTCCAGTCAACGAACTGGGCGGGAAGCGGCGGCATGATCGCATCGAGGCGCCCCCGTAACGGGTATAAGCTCAGCCCCAATCACCTCAGACATTGCATCAGGAGTCCGCATTGAGCCATCGCCCTCTCACCCTCGAAGAAGCCCGCGTCCTGGCCGTGCTGGTGGAGAAGCAGCACACCGTGCCGGACAGCTACCCCTTGTCGCTCAACGCCCTGACGCTGGGCTGCAACCAGAAGACGGCACGCGAGCCCGTCATGCAACTCAGTGAAGCGGACGCGCTGCAGGCCATCAATGGCCTCAAGGAGCTCAGCCTGGTCACCGAGGTCAGCGGCAGCCGCGTGGTGCGCTTTGACCACAACGCGGCGCGGGGCCTGGGTGTGCCCAGCCAATCCGTCGCCCTGCTGACCATGCTGGTGCTGCGCGGACCGCAAACCTCAGCCGAGTTGCGCCTGCACACCGAGCGCCTGCACCGCTTTGCAGACGTGTCCTCGGTTGAAGGCTTCCTGGAAGAGCTGGCGGAAAAGCAGCCAGCCCGGGTGATCAAGCTGCCGCGCGGCCCGGGCGAGCGTGAAAGCCGGTGGGCGCACCTCTTGTGCGGGGAGGCGCAGATCCCGGTGATGGCGGCTTCGGCGTCGTACAGCGCAGCGCCTGCGGCGCGTGATGACGAGCTGGCCGCACTGAAGGCCGAGCAGGCGCGCATGGCCACCGAGTTGAACGCGCTGAAGGCGCTCGTGCAGCGCATGGCCGCCGAACTCGGTATCGACCCGCAAGCCTGAGGCGCCTCAGCCCCCGAGCACCACGCCCACGGCCACCAGCACCGGTGTCAGCAGGTTGACGACCACGTTCATGCCCATGAAAGGCAGCAGCGCGGGGGTGTCTTCGGCATGCTGCCGCGCACCGCGCACCACGTTCAAGGCCAGGGGCAGCGTCAACAGCCCCAGCAAGGCGGATGCAGGCAGACCCAGCTGCCAAACGGCCAGCAACAAGGCGCCATAGGCCAGCCCGTACTGCATCAGCAACACGGGCCAGCAGCGGGTCTTGCCCAGCAGCATGGGCAAGGTCAGGCGCCCTACCCGCCGGTCCGCATCCACATCAGGGAACTGGTTGAGCAGCAGCAGGTTGTTGACCAGGCCGAAGGGCAGCAAGGCCATGAGGGCAACAGGCAGCCCCCAATGGCCCAGCAGCACGGCGGACGTGCCCAGCATCATCAAAGGGCCGAAGCCCAGGCCAGGGGCCATCAGGCACAACCAGGGGTGCCGCGTGACCCAGGGCGTGTAGGCCACCACCAGCAGCACGCCCACCAGCCCGACCGGCATCAAGGCGGGCAACGCAGCCGGTTGGCGCCACAGGAAGTACAAGCCCGTGACCATGGCAAGCCCCAGGCTCGCACAGCCCATCCACAAGGCGGTCTGAGCCAGCTCGGGGCGTGCCGGCAGCACACCGCTGCCCCCGCTGAACGGCGTGCGCTGCGTCAAGGCATCCAGGCCAGATTTGAAATCCACGTATTCATTGAGTGCATTGACGCTCACGTGTGCGGCCAAGGCGCCCAGCACCGCCAGCAAGGCGTCCGGCCAGGCCAGGATGCCGCCTGACTGGCGAACCAGCCACCAGCAGCAGGCCACGCCCAGCGCCATGCATGCGGGCGTCAGCAACAAAAAAGGAACGCGCGCCGGGCCCCACCAGGGCTGCTGCTCAGGCATGCCTCAACCCTCTTGCGCGCCGACCTGCCAGAGCTTCTTCCAGCCATCCAGGCCCAGCTTGCGCAAGGTCTGGATGTTGGTCTCATAGATGTCAGCCGCATCGGGAATGGCAGCCACGGCCTGCTCCAGGCTGCTTTCGCGGATCAGGTGCAGCGTCGGGTATGGCGAGCGGTTGCTGTAGTTCTCGATGTCATCGGGCTCGGTGCCATCGAACTGGTAGTCCGGATGGAAACTGGCCACCTGGAGGACACCGTCCAGCCCCATGTCTTCCACGGCCGCATCCACCACATCCAGGAAGTCGTTGAAATCCATGAAATCGGTGAGAGCCGCCGGGTGTACCAGCAGGGTCGTGTCGATCTCCTCGGGGTCGGCATCACGCAGGATGCTGAGCTCGGCCACCAGGTCCTCCAGCAGCTCTTCGGGCGAGGTGGCGTCCGACACGCGGTAGCGGATCTGATTCTTGACGTGCACGGCCTTGGCAAAGGGGCACAGGTTCAAACCGATGACCGCGCGGGTCAGCCAGGTTTGCGTCTCGGTGGTGATGGTGTCGTGGTCGAGGCTCATGGTGGCATTGTCACCTGATTGATCCCCCTGGCGCAGCAGCACGCCTGCGGATCAGTAGAGAATACGCCGGCGCGCACGCTTCGTGCTTTCATCACAGGCCCAGCGGCCAGCCTCCCCTCCACCATTTTTCAGCAGATGTCCCAGCCCGTCAGCCTGCACCAGCTCGTTCAACAGTTTGCCCACCCGGGCCGCCTGGATGCCATTTTCCTGAGACCCGGCCGGCGCGAGCCCGTGGTGGCCGTGCAGCAGGCGCAAGCCCTGCTTGACCGGGGTTTGTCCGGCGACCGCGCCGCTGAAAAAACACCGTGGCGCCCGGGCGGCAACAAGCGCCAGGTCACCCTGATCCAGGCCGAGCACCTGCCGGCCATCGCGGCGTTCTCCAAGCAGGCGCAGGTCGACCCGGCCTGGCTGAGGCGCAACCTGCTGGTGTCGGGCCTGAACCTGCTGGCCACCAAGGCCATATTCAAGGATGAACCCATGATCGTGCGTATCGGGCCGGACGTGGTGCTGGAGATCACCGGCCCCTGCGAGCCCTGTTCGCGCATGGAAGAGATCCTGGGCGTGGGCGGCTACAACGCCATGCGTGGCCACGGCGGCATGACCGCGCGCGTGCTGAGTGGCGGCATGCTGCAGGTGGGCGACGCCATCACCTGCCTGCCCGCCCAGGCGCCAGCCGGAGCAGGCGCATGAGCTGGCACGGGCACCTGAATCTGGACTACCGCCTGGACGGCGAACGCACCATCGCCCACGACCGACATGACGGGCCGCTGCGCGTGCTGCAGCGGCTCTACCCTGAGGGAGACCGTGTCTGCCACCATGTGCTGGTGCACCCGCCTGGCGGCCTGGTGGGCGGCGATGTGCTGGACATCAGCATGCAATTGCAAACCGGCAGCCATGCGCTGATCACCACACCCGGTGCCACGCGCTTTTACAAGAGCACCGGTGCCGAAGCAGTGCAAAGCCTGGTCGCCAAGGTGGCCGATGGTGCCCGGCTGGAATGGCTGCCGCTGGAGACCTTGGCCTACCGTTCGTGCAGGGCCACCAACCGCATGCGCTTCGAGCTGGCACCCGGCGCCGAAATGATGGGCTGGGATGTGCTGGCACTGGGCCTGCCGGCCGCGGGTGAAGCCTTTGATGACGCCGCTCACCAGCAAGGCCACTTCACGCAGGAAATCGAGCTGCCCGGCGTCTGGCTGGAGCGAGGCACCGTGCGGGCCAGCGATGCCCGCTTGCTCGACAGCCCGCTGGGGTGGGCGGGCCAACGCGTCATGGCCACCATGTGGCTGGCCTGCGGCTCACCCATGTCGCGTGAACGGCGTGAGGCCTTGCTGGAGTCGGCCCGGACCATCCAGTTGGCACACCCCTTGTCTGCCAGGGCCGGCAGCACCAGCCCGCATGACGAGGTCGTGATCCTGCGGGTACTGGCAGACCATGTGGAGCCGGCCATGAACCTGTTGACGCAGGTTTGGGCGCAATGGCGTCAGACCGCCTGGAACATGGCGCCTTGCGCGCCGCGTGTCTGGCGAACCTGAAGATGACGAGGGCTGAGCAAGCCGCTCAGTGCGCAGCGGCCGCGTCGGCCTTCTCGGGGTGCCAGTCGACGCACTGCACCTGGTTGCGCCCGGCTTCCTTGGCCAGGTAGAGCCCCTGGTCGGCACGCTCGATCAGCAAGAGCGCCGTGTTGGCGTTGCCCTTGCCGAACTGCGCCACGCCGAAGCTGGACGTGATACGCAGATTCGGCACCGCATCCACCGCAGGGCCGGCTTCGCGCTGCAAGGTGTCGCGGATGCGATCGGCCAGTTCGGCCGCAGCCTTCTCGTCCATGCCGGGCATGAAGGCGCAGAACTCCTCGCCACCAAAGCGGCACAGCACGTCCTCGGGCCGCATGGCCGCCTTGAGGATCCTGGCCACCTGCTGGATCACCAGATCCCCCACGGCGTGACCATAGGTGTCATTGAAGGACTTGAACTTGTCGATGTCCGTCATGAAGCAGCTCAAGGGCTCGCCGGTCTTCTGCGCGTGGACCAGCATGGGCTCGGCTCGCGCAAAGAAAGCGCGGCGGTTGAAACAACCCGTCATCGGGTCGCAGTTGGCCAGCAACTGCAGCTCTTCGTTCTGCTTCTGGATCTTGTCGCGCGACAACTCCAGCTCCGCCAGGGCCGAGCGCAGGCGGTTGTTGGCCATGTCCAGCTCGGTCACATCATCCAGCGTCACAAGACAACCGCGAGCGTTGCCAGCTGCATCGCGTACGGCGGCGCAGTTGAGCAAGGCTCGGCGAGATTCGCCACCTTCATGCGTGAGGTCGACCTGCACCCCCAGAATGGGTTCGGTGGTGGTCAACGCGCGCTCCCAGGGGTACTGCGCGTCCACTTCCTTGAGGCCCTTGATCAGCCAGTCCAGTTGCGTGATGCCACGACCCAGCAACACGCCACCTGCCTGAGGATGGAAGCCCCGAAACGCCGAATTGGCCATCAGGATCTGGCCATCAATGTCCAGCACCAGCAGGCCTTCGGTCAAGGTATCGAAGGCGATGCGCACCCGCTCGGGAATCGCTTTGGATGGGTCCAGATGCTGCAGCACGCGCCGCAGATAGAGGTAGAACGCGATGAAGGACGCGGTGCTCAGCGAGATCACCAGCTGCACAGTCGGGTTATTCAACCACCCCATCAACGATGAGGGCCAGGGCGAACGGAAGCCGACCTCCAGCTGCCCCCAGCGCTTGTCACCCGCGTGCAGCGGGACGACCACGGCGTTCAGCGTGGAGGCTCCCAGAGGCGGTGGTTCCCAGGTTTTTTCATGCTGAGGCGAGGCGGCGAACAGATTGCCCGAGTCACGGCGAACAGCCAGCGATGTGATGTCGCCGCTTTGCTCGACCAGCTCGGTCAACACCGCCTGCAAGTGCGAGGCGTCCTGATTCTCGTTGAGCGTGCGGCGAACCTGAACCGCCAGGTGCACGGCGACCTGCTCGCGCACCTCCATGGTCATGGCGCGCTTGTCCGGCAGGATCTTGAGCGCCAGGTCCAGGATCATCAGCAAGCCCAGCAGCATGGACACCAGGCCCATGCTGATGCGCACCGTGGGGCTCAAGGACCAGCGCTTGCTGGCCGACACCATCATGGCTTTTCCTTCGGCCATGCAAGCGCCTCGCCGTGATCCACTGGCTCAGCGCACGCTGGCCAGACGCACGCCACCAACGGGCAGCGGTGCTGCCTTGGGTGTGGCAGGCCGGCCTGCATCGGCCATGACGGGCCGAGGCGAGCTGATCACGTCCTGACGCGCCAGCGAAGGCATGTGCACGGTCATGGCCATCACGGTGTAAGGGCGGGACAAGGGCTTTCTGGTGGCGACGGGCACCGGCGCGTCGCCCACCAACCAGTGCCTGCCGGGCGAGGTCTTGCCCAGTTCGGCCATGGCGAGCTTCAAGGTGGATGAGACGAAGCGGTGAGGCTGCGCAGATGCGGGCGCGGCGTGTGCCAGCGCGCGCGTCAGTGGCGCAGACACCGTGACCACACCCGGGCGCGGCGGCTCGACGGTCTGCGGCCAGCGCGCTGGCGCCACCTGGCCAGCAGCGGAAGGCGGGGGCAGCACGCCGGGGGCGCCGGAAGGGGCAGGATCGGCCGCGCCAAAGGCGATGCGACACCGCACCCCTGATGGAATGCGGTTACCAGGATTGGGCAGGCTCAGGCGCACGCGGAAGCTGTTGGAGGCCGGGTCGATCACGCGGTCAACCAGCGTCACCTTGGCCGACAGCACCGCGTAATCCGGCAGATCGGTCTTGACGGTTGCGACCTGGCCAGCCGCGATGGTGCCGAACTGCACCGCCGGCACGATGGCTTCAATGCGCAAGGGGTCGATGCGGGCCACGCGCACCACAGGCTCGCGCTCGATGCGCTCGCCCTCGGTGCGGTAGCGCTCCACCACCAGGCCCGCGAAGGGGCTGCGCACCTCGCGCTGGCTCAATTGGGCACTGGAGAGCTGAAACTCGCGCTGCGCCACGCGCTGGGTCTCGCGGGCTTGCTCCACGCGCTGCTCGGCCACGCGCGCCTCGGCTTCGGCCTGGTCCAGCGCCTGGTCGGACACAAAGTCCCGCCTCACCAGGTCCTTGGTACGCTCCAGCTTGCGGCGGGCCAGCTCATAGGCGGCCGCGGCCTGCTGGGTCTCGGCATCTGCCTTGGCCTTGGCCTCGGCCACCGACAGGGAGGCACGCTCGACCTGGGCACTCAGGCGCGCCACCAGTTGCCCGGCGGCCACCACATCACCACGCTCGACATGCAGCTTCTCGATCACACCGGTGGATTGGCTGCCCACATCGGCGACACGGTCCGGTTCGATCAGGCAGCCCAACATGTCAGCATGGCTGCACCCCCACCAGCTCAGGCCGGTGGCGGTGATCACGCTCAAAGCTTTCTTGTTCACTTGGATGCTCCTGCTCGAGCACAAATGGTCGATGGCGACGATATTTGTGCACGTAAACAGGATGATCGGCGTGCATCGGATCGCGTGATCCGTGAATAAGCCACGCCTGTCAGGCCCAATCTTCCCGGCCGGCCATGGCCAGATGTCGGGCCATCAGGGATTCGGTGAGCAACATGTTCCAACGGCGCCGACGGGATCGCGCCTCTGCCTCCATCTGGGCCTGCTCACAAAGCCATTGCCGCAAGGGCGCGCCCCCCAGACCGGCCCGCACCACGCGCGCTGCCAGACCCAGCCAGCCAGAGCCGGCCCACTCGCGCCAGCAATGGTCTTCCCAGCTGAGGATGGTTTCGCAGCTGCCCGGCAGGCCCTGACGTGCACAGCGGCCAATCAGCTGCCGGTCAATGCGCCGGGACCGGTTCAGGTTGGTGTTGATCACGTGCAGCCCTCCGTTGGCAATGGCCTCGTCGGACAGGTGCACGTCCGTGCCCCGCCCCGCCATGTGCGTGGCCACAGTGATGCGCCCAGCCTGCCCGGCCTGGGCCACCACGCTTTGCTCCTGCTGCCCCAGGGCCTCGTCCTGACGGGCATTGAGCATCTGGTGAGGCACGCCCATCAGCATCAAGGCACGTGACACGGCGTCGGAGTCCGCCACCGAATCCGTCCCGATGAGCACAGGCCGCCCACGCATGGACTGCGCACGCGCGCGCTCGACCACCAAGGCCCACTTCTGGGCGGCCATGTCCACGATCCGGATGCCCAGCATCTCCCGGCGCGAAGGCACGCGCAAGGGCACCTTGCAGGTCGGCAGGCCATACACGCGCAGCATCTCGGCGCGGTCTTCATACAGCGTGCCGCTCAAGCCGGCCAGGCGCAAATAGCGCGGGAAGAAGGACTGGTAGCTCGTCTGCGTGAGCGTTTCGTTTTCCGGCTGAGGGGGCACGCCTTCCTTGATGGCGATCATCTGGTGCAGCCCTCGGGACCAAGATCGGCCTACCGCCAGCCGCCCTGTGGTGTCATCGATGATGTGGATGGCCTCGTCGCGCACCAGGTAGTGCACGTCCTTGCGGAACACATGCAGGGCCTGCAGCGCGCAAATCACCTGCTCATGCCGATAGCGCCGCCAGCGCCAGGGTCCCTGCAGGCTGTCACCCAGCTGGTCCAGCTGCTGCTGGCCCGCGTCCGTCAGGCGCACCTGCATGTCCGCCGAGCAGACATAGTCCACATCGGCCTGGAGCTTGCGCGCCAGAAACAAGGAGAGCCGGTAGCGTTGATCGGCCTCACGGACATCCGCCGCACGCGCCAGGATCAAAGGGGTGCAGGCCTCGTCGATCAGGATGCTGTCGGCCTCGTCCACCACGGCCATGCACAGCCCGCGCAGCACCATGGCGTCCAGGTCACCGACGGTGCGCGCGGCACGGTCGCGCAGGTGGTCGAAAGCCACCTCCTTGGCCGTCACGTGCACCACATCCGCCAGGTAGGCTTGCTTGCGCTCGGCCGGCGTGCTGGATGCCGTCACATAAGCCACCCTCAGGCCCAGTGCCGTGTAAATGGGCTCCAGCTGTTCTGCATCACGGCGCGCCAGGTAGTCATTGGCCGTCAACACATGCACAGGAATGCCCGCCATGGCCGCCGTGGCTGCGGTCAACAGCACGGTCAAGGTCTTGCCCTCGCCCGTTGCCATCTCGGCCAGGCGTTGGCCCAGCATCCACCAGCCGGCCAGCAATTGCACGTCGTGCAACTCGAAGCCCAGCTGCTCGTGCACCACCAGCGTCAACAGGCCAAAACACCTGGCGCTCAAGGCTTCGGTCAGGCCCTTGCTGCCCAGGCTCACGCGCAAGGTCTGCAGTGCATGAGCCCTGGCCAATGCCGGCATGCTGGCCCACTCCTTGCGGGCCAGGCGAACGTCGCGCAGGAATCGCTGGTTACGCGTGGCCGTCGGATGGGGCGCCGCCACCCACCATGCCTGCAACCAGGCCAGCATCGGGCTGCGCGAACGTGAAGGCAGATCCTGCAAGGGATACGCGCCGTGCACAGGCCCAGGGCGAGGCACCACGGCCCCGGTCTCCATCCGATCAGACCAGGTGCCCGGTGCCGTGGATCGGGGCAAGGCCTTCATGCCCCACCCTGCACATCCGAAAAGTGCTTGAGGAAGAGTTGCCGGGCCCTGATCGCCCAGGTCTGCAGCAAGGGACGGGGCACCAGTTCCAGCTTGACCTTGGCCAGGCCACCTGCACGCGGAATATGCTCATTGAGCACCACGTCCATGGCGAACGTGGGCTCGGCCGGTTTGAGGCTGTCTGCATCGGTGGGGTCCGTGGGCACCGGCCCGCCCACCTTGTTGCCCAAGGCTGGCGAAGGCAGGCGCTCCACGGCCGCTGGCGTCTGGCCCAATGGCTTCGCCACGAGGGTCTTGCCCGGGCGCTCGCGCAGCATCACCTCCACGCGCTTGAGGCGTTCACGCACATCGTCGATGTCGCGCTGCGAGATCACGACACGCACAACCGTGGGCGCATCCGACATCACATAGGCGAGCAACTGCCCTCGGCTGACCTGACGCTGATCCAGGTCCTCCTGGCGTGACAACACGAACTCGCCTGGCTGCACCGCACGCAACACCTGGTTGGCCAGATCCTCGTCGATCTTGCCCAGTTGGGCGTAGTCACGGGCCAAGGCCTGCTGGGCATTGCTCACCTTGAGCGGCTCGGCCCCGAAGGCCGCATTCAGCTCGGCACGCGACCCGTCGATCTGCGCCATCAGGATGGCGCGTTGCGTGAGCAGCACCGGGTCACGCAGCCGGATCAGCGCCTGCCCCGGCATGACGCGTTGACCGCTTTGCACCAGCACCGCCTCGACTTCGGCGTCGCTGGTGGCCCGAACCTGTGCATCAGGCGGCAGCCAGACCACACCATCGGCCACCACGGAGGAAGGCACGGGCACCAGCGCCAGCATGGCCATGGCGCCTGCGGTCATCAGCACGCCACCCCAGGCCGCCTGCAGCCGGACCGACTCGAACCCCGGCGCTTGCTGCAGGCTGCTCACCCATTGGCGACACGGTTGCAGCACCAGGCTCCAGATCATCCAGGCCAGGATGCCCAGGCCCATCCACGAAGCCTTGTCCGCCGCCCAGCCCACCATCACGGCGCTGACCATCAGGCGATAGCCCCATGAGGCCGGCGCATACAGCTGCAACAGCCAGCGCGACAAGCGGTCGCTTTCCGAGTGCCCCTGGTGCTCATGCGGCATGCGCAACACCCATGCCACCACACGCAGCCACCACTGCTCATTGGCGCGGGTGCTGCGCTGGGCCAGGTTGGGCAGATCGAGCATGTCGCAGGCCACGAAATAGCCATCGAACTTCATGAGCGGGTTGCCATTGAACAGCAGGGTGGACAAGCCGCCCAGCGTCATCAGGGTGAAGGCCAGTTCGCGCACCACGCCGTCCTCCACCACCAGCCACAAGCCCAGCCCCACGGCCGCCAGCGTCGTCTCCACCATGATGCCGGCGGCCGCCACGAGAGCGCGCTGCACACGGCTGGTCAGCCGGTTCGATGCCGAAGCATCCACATAAGGCATGGGCACGAGCATGAAGAAGTTGACGCCGACTTCGGGCACCTCGCAGCCGAAGCGCCGCAACATCAAGGCGTGCCCCAGTTCATGCACGCCCTTCATCAGGGGATACATGACCCACACCGTGGCCAGAAAACGGGGCGTCAGAAAGTGGACATGGCCATAAACAGCAAGCTCAGGCCAGTTGAACCAGGCCCCCAGCAAGGCGACGATGGCCAGGGCCACCCAGGCCGCAAAGGCCGTGGGCGTGAACAAGCCGCGCACATGCGGAAACAGCTGCTCCAGCATGGCCGAAGGGTTGAACAAGCCCAGCCTGAAAGACAGCGGATTGAGCTTGGCGCGCCTTTCGCGGCGCAAGCGTTCCTCGCCCATGTCCATCAGCTGGCGGACATCGGGGGTGACTTCAGCCTGCACCAGGCCCGCGTCCGTCAGTTGCCCCAGGATGCGGATGACGTCGTGCTGCGAAGGGGCTTCATCGCCCTGTTGTTGCAGCAGCGACTGCCAGATTTCGTCCACCGTGAACCGGCCGTCCAGGCGCCCGACCAGCTCGAACGCCTGGGCGTTGACACGGTGATAGCGCCCGGTAACCTGGTTGTGCAGCACATACCAGGCCTGCCCGCGGGTGCTCTGCATGCGCACATTGACGTGCGCGCGCAAGCGCGGGTGCAGCTTCGCGATGCGGTACCAGTAGGGCGACAGCAAGGCTTCCTGCATGGCCTGCGTTCAAAGGAAAGTCCAGGCCTGCATGCTCAGCCATTGCCAGGCGCGGTCTGCTGCACGCCACAGCAAGGGCCTGGGCGGCATGTCGATGCGGGCCACACCCTGCAGACCAGGGCGCAGGCCCTTTGCGCCGGCGCCAGCCCCCGTGGGCAGGGCCTCGATCTCATAGCGCACACCGTTGGGCGTGGACCTCGCCACAGGCGTCACGCGGTTGAGCATCAAACCAATGGTCTGATCGGGCATGGCCGCCAGACGCAGGCGTGCCATCTGCCCCTTGCTCAGGCTCGCGATGTCGCTCTCATCAATGTCCAGCACCACGCGCCAATCGAGGCCGGGCGCCAGCGTCAACAGGTTGTCGCCACGCTTGACCGGCGCACCCAGCTGCTGACGAAGGTCCCCGGCAATGACCACGCCATCGAAAGGCGACACGATCTTCAGGCGCGCAATCTGCTGCTCGATGAGCGACATCTGCGCCCTCGCCTCGTTCAGCTTGGATTGCGCCATGACGGCCTGGGCGCGGTCGCCCCGTGCAAAGGCCTCGGCAAAGGCGTTCTCGTGCTGGGCGGCCTCGGCGGCACGGGCACGCAAGCTGCTCTGCAACTCGTCGTCGGACATCTCGGCCAGCACCTGGCCCGCCTTGACCACATCACCCGCATGCACATGCGCCTCGCGCAAGTAGCCATCTTGCGGCGCGCTCATCACACGCTGCACGGCCCCTTCCAGGCGCGCCGTGGCGGTGACCTGATAAGGCAGCGGCAAGCCAATGCCGAAAGACATGATGCCGAAGAAGGCCAGCACGGACCAACGCAAAGGCCGCTCACGCGGGTCGGCCAGACGCAGCCGCAGCGACTCCACCCAGCCGCGCCCCCGCTCGTACCAGGGCTGCTCCAGCCGGTAGCGCAGGCTCAGGGCCGGCGCCATGAGCTCGGCCAGCCGCGTCAGCCAGGCCAGGTCTTCGTTACTGAACACCTTGGCCGCCTGCTGCTGCCCGAAGGAGATCGGGCGCAGGGAATCGACCTGCGTGGTGCGCTCCAGCGTCAAGGTGCCCATGATCACGCCGTCTTGCGCCAGAGGCACCGTGACCAGGCCCGACAGCCCCTGCACCCGGCTTAAAGTCTGGTGCGCCATGGTGATGGCACTGGTGGGATCTGCGCCCTGCAGCAAAGGCCAGCTCAGCATCTTCTGCTGGTGCGCAGCCTCCAGCATGGCCTGGTGCAACTCCGGCAAGGCCACGCCCTCTTCCAGCAACACGCCATCGGACAGCACCCGCAAGCGCAGCGTCTGCCCGCTGACCCAGCCCAGCGACACGCGATGACATTGCATCTGCTGATTGAGCAAGGTCGCAAACGCCCCGGCGCCGGACGTCCAGTCCTTCTCGGCCAGAAACGCCTGCAGACAAGCGACCGCCGCGGAGTCGTTTGGCGCAAAAACGGGCGGCACCTCTCCCGGCGCCTCGGTGGGCGCCACAGGCGTGGCCGGCTGTTGCTCAGCCGGCTTCGGTCGAGGCGAAACGATGGTGCTCAAGGTGGCGGTCCTGGCTCACACACATGGGGGTGTCGGGCTTTTTAGCCCGGCTTGCCCCTATGATCTGAAAATCTCAAGCGGCCGATACCTTGAAAAACGGAGAAAGTTCACGCCTTGACAGGGATTCGGGTGGGTTCACGGTGGCTGCAAACCAAGATTTCAGGAGTTATTCATGAAGGTATTGCTGATCGACGACCACCCCCTGATCCTTGCCGCGCTGCAATCCGTCATCCAGGGCCTCGGCGACAACGTGACCGTCTCAGCCGCCGACAGCGGGCGTGCCGCCCGGGAAACGCTGCGCACCGACGCCAATTACGACCTGGTCCTGCTGGACCTGCATCTGGGCGACGCCGACGGCTTTGACCTGCTGGGCGAATTGCGCACCAAATACCCTGCCCTGCCTGTGGTCGTGATCTCCGCCTCGGACCGCACCAGCGACGTGATCCGCGCCATCGACATGGGCGCCATGGGCTTTGTGCCCAAGCGTGCCGCCAACGAAACCCTGCTGGACGCCCTGCAACAGGTCATGTCCGGCGGCGTGTACGTGCCCCCCATGAGCATGGGCGCCGACCACCAGCCCCAGCTCAGCGGCTCCCCTCACGTCCAGCAGGTGCAACGCGAGGCCACGGAAGCCTCCTTCCAGACGGTGCCGTCCCTGGTGCAACTGGGCCTCACCCCACGCCAGTCCGACGTGCTCAACCTGCTGCTCAAGGGCCAGCCCAACAAGCTGATCGCCCGCGAACTGGGCCTGTCGGTGGAAACGGTCAAGGACCACGTCGCTGCCGTGCTGCGCGCATTGGGTGTCAGCTCGCGTACCCAGGCGGTGATCGCGGTCAGCCAGATCCTGCAAAAGCAAGGTGGCGGCAACATGGGCACCGCTGCCAACACCTGGCGCACACGCTGATACCGCGCGGAGCCATGGCCACCCCCACCGTGAGTACCGCCCAACCGGGCAAACGGGCCCATGCGGCCGCCGAAAACCCGGACAGCTACAACACCCTGCCCCCGCCGTCTGACGACGCCCTGGCGCAGGACACCACCAAGCTGGTGTACCGCCAGACCAGCGCCGCGCTGATGGCGCACTTCCTGGGCATGGTGGTCCTCATCGGCGTGTACTGGCGATACGCGCCCCGGCACGTGCTGTGGGGCTGGGCCGCGGCCTTTGCCACGGTCTGGACGGTGCGCTTCGCCGGCTTGCTGGGCTATGACCGCGCGATTCTGCAAGGGCGGGCCGACTCCGACAAATGGCTTCGACGCTGGAACGTCAGCATGTTCGCCGGCGTGCTGCTGTGGAGCCTGGCCTCCATGCTGTTCTATGACTATGGCGGCCCGCAGGAACGCACGGCGATGCTGCTGATCGTGTACTCGCTGGCCCTGGGTGCCGTGCCCAATATGGCCTGCCAGCCCAGGCTGTTTCTGGCCTGCATGGGCGTGTATTTCGTGCCCATGATCGTGCGCACCGCCCTGCGGGACGTGCCGGGCGAGATGCAGATCGCCGGCATCCTGTGCCTGGTCTGCCTGTGTGCGCTGGCGCTGGGGCGCTCTTTCCGCAACGTGTTCGGCGAAATGGTCAGCCTGCGGGTGCACACCCAGGAACTGGCCCAGCGCCTGCGCGGCGAAATGGCCATTGCCGAGGCCGCACAACGCCAGGCCGAGCTGGCCAACCGGGCCAAGACCCAGTTCTTTGCCGCTGCCAGCCATGACCTGCGGCAACCGCTCCATGCCATGGGCCTGTTCGCCGAAGCCCTGCGTCAACGCAGCAAGGACACCGAGGTCGCCCACCTGGTCAACAGCATCAACAACTCGGTGGACGCCCTGGAGGGCCTGTTCAGCGAGCTGCTGGACATCACCAAGATCGACACGGGCGGCGTGGACAACCAGCCCGAGCACTTCTCGATGGGTGAGCTGTTCAACCGTGTGCGCCTCACCTTCGAGCCCAACGCCTTCGAAAAAGGCCTGATGCTCAGCTTCCGTGGCGAGCACCTGCATGCCTATGCAGACCCGCTGATCGTCGAACGCATCCTGCGCAATCTGGTGTCCAACGCCATCCGCTACACCGAAGATGGCGGCGTGCTGGTCACCTGCCGCAAACGCGGGGACCAGCTTTGCCTGCAGATCTGGGACACCGGCATCGGCATCACCGAGAAAGAACAGGGCCGCATCTTCGAAGAGTTCTACCAGACGCAAAGCAGCCGCCCACTGGAGCCGCACCACCGCAAGGGCCTCGGGCTGGGGTTGGCCATCGTCAAGCGGCTGGCCGACCTCATGGGCGCCCCGCTCACCCTGCGCTCCCGCGTCGGGCATGGCACGGTGTTCACCTTGATGCTGCCCATGGGCCGTGCTTCACGCCTGCAGGCCAGCACCTCGCCCGCCAAGCAATCCCTGGGTGTCACGCTGGACCGCCGCCACATCGTGATCGTCGAAGACGAACAGGCCGTCACCGAAGGGCTGGAGGTCTTGCTCAAGGGCTGGGGCGCCAGTGTCAGCGCCTTTGACACGGTAGAAGCCGTCCAGCAATGGGCCACGCACGCAGAGGCTCGCCCCGACCTCTTGATCGTGGACTACCGCTTGCCCGCGCAGCAAACCGGGGTGGATGCCATCAAGGTGCTGCGCGCCCGGTTCGGCGCCGACCTGCCCGCCATCATGGTCACCGGCAGCACGATGACCGGGCACGAAGAAGAAGCCCGACAGCACGACTTCCATCTGCTGATCAAGCCGGTCGTGCCCACCAAGCTGCGGGCGATGATCGCCTTCAAGCTCAGCCTGCGCTGAGGCGGGTGCATCAAACCTGCAGCGAGCAGGCCTGCGGACGGCAAGCCTGCATCGCTCGGGGGCCGGTCAGCAGCCCTGGCAGAGTTCCTTGCGCGCGGCCTCGTACTCGGCCTTCAGGCGCGCCACCAGCTCGGCCGTGGGCACGATCTGCTTGACCGCACCAATGCCCTGGCCGCAACCCCAGATGTCCTTCCAGACTTTGGCGTCGCCGCCGTCCTTGCTGCCGAAGCTCATCTGGCTGGGGTCGCCATTGCCCAGCGTGTCCGGGTCCAGGCCCGCGTTCACGATGGAGGGGCGCAGGTAGTTGCCGTGCACACCGGTGAACTTGCTGGAGTAGATGATGTCGGCGCTGTTGCTGTCGACGATCATCTGCTTGTAGGCCTCCACGGCGCGGGCCTCTTCGGTGGCGATGAAGGCCGAGCCGATGTAGGCGAAGTCGGCACCCATGGCGCGCGCAGCCAGGATGGCACGGCCATTCGCGATCGAGCCTGACAGCGCCAGTGGCCCGGTGAACCACTCGCGGATCTCCTGGATCAGCGCAAACGGACTGGTGGTGCCTGCATGGCCACCGGCACCAGCCGCCACCGCGATCAGGCCGTCCGCACCCTTTTCAATGGCCTTGTTGGCGAACTTGTTGTTGATGATGTCGTGCATCACCACACCGCCCCAGTTGTGCACCGCATCGTTGACGTCGGTGCGCGCGCCCAGCGAGGTGATGATCAGCGGCACCTTGTACTTCTCGCACATGGCCATGTCGTGGTCCAGGCGGTCATTGCTCTTGTGCACGATCTGGTTGATCGCGAACGGGGCCGCAGGCTTGTCCGGGTTGGCGGCGTTGTGGGCAGCCAGGCTTTCGGTGATCTCGGCCAGCCATTCGTCCAACTGGGCGGCCGGACGGGCATTGAGCGCGGGCATCGAGCCCACCACGCCGGCCTTGCATTGAGCGATCACCAGCTTGGGCGTGCTGACGATGAACATCGGCGAAGCGATGACGGGAAAGGGAACGCGCTTGAGCGTTTCAGGCAGTGCCATGGTCTTGTCTCCTCGTTATCAAACAAAAAAAGACGCCCTCACCGGCTTGAACCGATTGGGGCGTCCTTGTGTGGGCCGATCAATCCTGAACGATCAGGCTTGATACATGCTCAGTGCGGGTCGATCAGAAAGCATCCAGCGACAGGGCCGTCACGCTCTCACCACCGTTGAGGATGGTGTCACGCAGCGAAGCCACGCGGGCCAGGATGTGGTCGCCGTAGAAACGGGCGGTGGCGATCTTGGCTTCCATGAAGGACACGTCGTTGCCAGCAGCCAGATTGTCTTCCGCAGCGATCAGCGAACGGGCCATCTGCCAGCCGCAAACCAGGTTGGCGGTCAGCATCAGGTAAGGCACGGAGCCCGCGAACACGTCGTTGGGCTTGCTCTTGACGTTGGCGACCACGAAATCCACCGCTTGCAGGAAGGACTCGCGTGCGGCCTTCAGCTGGGTGGCCAGCTTCTTGCCAGCGGCGCTGTTGCGGCCAGCCAGTTGACCTTCGGTGTCGGCGATCATGGCGGCCACAGCCTTGGCCATGGCACCGCCGTCACGCGCGGTCTTGCGCCCGACCAGGTCATTGGCCTGGATGGCGGTCGTGCCTTCGTAGATCGGCAGGATGCGCGAGTCGCGGTAGTACTGAGCGGCACCGGTTTCTTCGATGAAGCCCATGCCACCGTGCACCTGTACGCCCAGCGAGGTCACTTCCACCGAGTTCTCGGTGTTGTAGCCCTTGATCAGTGGCACCAGGAACTCGTACATGGCCTGGGCCTGCTTGGCCGTGGCGGCATCCGGGTGATGGTGAGCCGTGTCATAGGCCGCTGCACCAACCAGCGCCATCGCGCGCTCGGCTTCGCACAGGGCACGCATGGTCATCAGCATGCGCTTGACATCGGGGTGATGGATGATGGCGGCCGAACCAGGGTGAGAGCCATCCACAGGGCGCGACTGGACGCGGTCCTTGGCATAGGCCACGGCATGCTGGTAAGCACGCTCGGACACGCCCAGGCCCTGCACGCCCACGTCGTAGCGGGCGGCATTCATCATGATGAACATGTACTCGAGGCCGCGGTTCTCTTCGCCGACCAGGTAGCCGATGGCACCTGCACCGACGTCGAACTTGTTATCGCCGAACACGAGCACAGCGGTGGGCGATGCCTTGATGCCCAGCTTGTCTTCGATCGAAGCGCAATACACGTCGTTGCGCTTGCCCAGCGAACCATCTTCGTTGACCAGGAACTTGGGCACCACGAACAGGCTGATGCCCTTGACGCCTTCCGGTGCATCCGGGGTACGCGCCAGCACGAGGTGGACGATGTTCTCCGACATGTCGTGCTCACCATAGGTGATGAAGATCTTCTGGCCGGAGATGCGATAGGTGCCGTCGCCTTGCTTGACCGCCTTGGAGCGAACCAGAGCCAGATCCGAACCAGCCTGCGGCTCGGTCAGGTTCATCGTGCCCGTCCACTGGCCGGCGATCATGTTGGGGATGTAGCGTTGCTTGAGCTCGTCGCTGCCGGCTGTCAGCAGCGCCTCGATCGCGCCTGCTGTCAGGATGGAGCACAGCGAGAAGCTCAGGTTGGCCGAGGTCATGTGCTCGATGCAGGCCGCACCGATGGACTTGGGCAGGCCCTGGCCGCCAAATTCCGTGGGTTGACCCAGGCCTTGCCAGCCGCCTTCGGCCAGGGCCTGGTAGGCTTCCTTGAAGCCCTTGGATGCGCGTACCACGCCGTTGTCCCATGAACCGTGGTCCTGGTCCCCGCTCCAGTTCAGCGGCGCCACCACGCCTTCATTGAACTTGGCCGACTCTTCCAGCACGGCCTGGGCGGTTTCGTAACCGGCGTCTTCAAAGCCGGGGATCTGGGCAATCTTGTCGAGGCCAGCCAATTCCTTGAGGCAGAACAGTTGGTCCTTGACTGGGGCGCGGTAACTCATAGGTATTCTCCGATAAACACAAAGGGGGCGTCTCTTGAAAGACGCCCCCGGCGGGTTGGTCAAACAGACAGACCGTCTGTCATGAATTATCCCGTAAATTGCCCGTGATTACAGGGCTTTCACCAGTTCCGGCACAGCCGTGAACAGGTCGGCTTCCAGACCGAAGTCAGCCACCTGGAAGATCGGGGCTTCCGGATCCTTGTTGATGGCCACGATGACCTTGGAATCCTTCATACCGGCCAAGTGCTGGATGGCGCCGGAGATGCCGCAAGCGATGTACAGCTGAGGCGCCACGATCTTGCCGGTCTGGCCGACTTGCAGGTCGTTGGGAGCGTAGCCAGCGTCCACGGCAGCGCGGGAAGCACCCAGGCCAGCGTTGAGCTTGTCAGCCAGGGGCGACATGACTTCGTTGAACTTCTCGGCAGAACCCAGGGCACGGCCACCGGACACGATGATCTTGGCAGCGGTCAGCTCGGGGCGAGCAGACTTGGTCACTTCACGGCCCACGAAGGACGAGGAGCCCGAATCGGCCACGGCAGCCACGGTTTCCACGGCAGCGGAACCACCGGTGGTGGGCGCAGCGTCGAAAGCGGTACCGCGAACGGTCAGCACCTTCACCGAGTCAGCCGATTGCACGGTGGCAATGGCGTTACCGGCGTAGATGGGGCGCTCGAAGGTGTCACCCGACACGATCTTGGTGATTTCCGAGATCTGGGCGACGTCCAGCTTGGCGGCCACGCGAGGCGACACGTTCTTGCCGGAAGCGGTGGCGGGGAACAGCAGGTGGCTGTAGCCCGAAGCCACGGCCAGCACTTGAGCAGCCAGGTTCTCAGCCAGGCCGTCGGCCAGTTGAGCGCCGTCAGCGTGCAGGACCTTGGCCACGCCAGCGATTTGAGCAGCGGCAGCGGCAGCGGCACCAGCGTTGGAGCCAGCGACGAGCACGTGCACGTCGCCACCCAGCGCCTTGGCAGCCGTCACCACGTTCAGGGTGGCGGACTTGATGCTGTTGTTGTCGTGTTCAGCAATAACGAGAGCGGTCATGATGCTTTATCTCCTCAGATCACTTTGGCGACGTTCTTCAGCTTGTCGACCAGGGTGGCCACGTCGGGCACCTTGATACCAGCGGAACGCTTGGGAGGTTCGGCAACGCTCAGGGTCTTGACGCGAGGGGCCACGTCCACGCCCAGATCCGCCGGCTTGACGGTTTCCAGGGGCTTCTTCTTGGCCTTCATGATGTTGGGCAGCGTCACGTAGCGGGGCTCGTTCAGACGCAGGTCGGTCGTCACCACGGCGGGCAGCGACAGCTTGACCGTTTCCAGGCCGCCGTCGACTTCACGGGTCACGGACACCTTGCCGTCAGCCACTTCCACCTTGGAGGCGAAGGTGCCTTGGGGCAGGCCAGCCAGGGCAGCCAGCATCTGGCCGGTCTGGTTGCTGTCGTCATCGATGGCTTGCTTGCCCAGGATGATCAGATCAGGCTTTTCCTTGTCGACCAGGGCCTTGAGCACCTTGGCCACGGCCAGGGGCTGCACTTCAGCGTCGGTTTCGACCAGGATGCCACGGTCGGCACCGATGGCCATGGCCGTGCGCAGGGTTTCCTGGCATTGCGACACGCCGATGGACACGGCGATGATTTCAGTGACCACGCCCTTTTCCTTCAGGCGGGTGGCTTCTTCAACGGCGATTTCGTCGAAGGGGTTCATGGACATCTTGACGTTGGCGATGTCGACACCAGAGCCGTCGGACTTCACGCGAACCTTCACGTTGTAGTCAACAACCCGCTTGACCGGAACCAGAACCTTCATGCGATGTTCTCCTGCGTCATGAGGAAGAGTTAAATAAAAGTTTGCCGCGCCCAAAAAAGCACGATCGTTCGATTCTAACGCGAACTTGGGAGATTGGACCACAAATGCGGATGCAATCGCATGACAAAATGCGACTTCTGCCCCGCGTTCCACGCCCCTGCCCCTCTGCTTGTGAACCAGCACGCCCCCGCATCCCCTGAAACAGGTGCCTCACCAGCACCCATCTACCGAGGCGCCCACACACACATCGGGGTATTCGACTCCGGCCTGGGCGGGCTTTCCGTGCTGCGCGCCTTGCACGCTCGACTGCCAGAGGCGGAACTGACCTATGTGGCCGACTCCGGGCACGCGCCCTATGGTGAGCGCGACGACGACTTCATCGCCGAGCGCAGTCATCGCATCTGCGCATTCCTGCTGGCCAGACAGGTTGATGTCATCGTGGTGGCCTGCAACACGGCCACGGCTGCCGCCATCCACTTGATCCGCCAGACTTACCCCCATGTGCCGGTGGTTGGCGTTGAACCGGGCGTCAAGCCGGCTGTAGCCCATTCACACAACAAGCGTGTAGGCGTGCTAGCCACCCCCAGCACCCTGTCAAGCGACAAATACAAACGTTTGATTGAAAGTTATGCGCAGGGTGCATTGATCGTGCCTCAACCCTGCCCTGGCCTGGCGCGGGAAATTGAAACCGGCGAACTGGATACGCCGGCTTTGCGCGCACTGGTCGAGCGCTTCAGTGCGCCGCTGAAGCTGGCCAAGGTGGACACCGTGGTGCTGGGCTGTACGCACTACCCTTTTGTCAGGCCACTGTTTGCCCAGGCCCTGGGGCCAGATGTGGTGATCATGGACACGGCGGACGCCGTGGCCGCGCACACTGCTCGTCTATGCAGCACGAGCAACAGCCAGAAATCGGCAAAACCAGAAAAATTGGAAACTTCGCGCAGAATTAATCATAAATCACCCAGCGAAGTTCATTTATTTTCCAGCGGAAACCCATCCCACCTCGCAGAGGTCGCGAAGAAATGGTTGGGCCTGGAAGGAAGCGTCTCTTCCTTCGACTAACAGGCCATTTGCCCCCCAAATTCTGGCAATTACTGAAATTTGCCTGAAAGGCCCCCCTCAGTCGTGAGGTTTCGCCCACTTTGCCTCCCGACATAGCGCCTTCGGATAGACCTGGTGTCGCCAGGGGCTTAAGCGGCGCCCCCCCTTCCCGATAACCCGATGTCGTGCGGAGAATCCCGCGGTTCAAAAACGCTTTGAAGAACCCCGGCTTATTCGCGCGTTGGAGTCTGTGCATCACGCATAGCCTCTGACGAGATCGGATTTTTCCTTCTGGGAACCGGGTGTTGGCCACATGTGACGCGCAACCCCAAGGACCAGAGGACCACAAGGGGTTAATAAATGTCTTCTCTGATTCCTCTGCTGACCACGACCCAGGTTGCGGCTCTGTCTACGCAAACCATCGTCAACCTGACGACATCGGACTGGGCCTTGTTCAACACGGCCCAGATCGCGGCGCTGACGACCGCGCAGGTTCAGGTCATTGAGACAGCAGACATCAAGGGGTTGACAACGACGTCCATGTCGGTCTTCACGACCGACCAGATCGCGGCCTTCACCTCGGCACAGTTCGGCGCCTTCTCCACCACCCAGATCGGCGCGCTGACCACATCGCAGGTGAGCGCCATCGAAACGAGTGACCTGCAGGCCTTCAACAGCACCTTGCTGCGCTCGCTGAACACCACGGCCCTGGGCGCCCTGACCACGGACCAGGTCGCGGCCCTGACCTCCGCCCAGATGCTGTCGTTGGCGACAAACCAGGTCGCCGCCCTGACAAGCACGCAAGTGGCCGCCATCGAGACCACCGATCTGTATGCGATGAGCTCGACCCAGATCGCCGTGTTCAACACGAACCAGATCAGTGCGCTGACCACAGACCAGATTGCCGCGCTGAGTTCATCCTCGATCAAGGCCTTCAACACCGCAGACATCGCGGCGCTGAGTACCGACCAGGTCGTGGCGATGAACACGGTCCAGCTATCGGCCTTCGACACCCGTCAGGTCAACACGCTGAACACGGCCCAGGTCGCCGCCATTGACACCGCCGCCATCAGCGCCCTGAGCACCGCCAGCATCCGCGCATTGAATACGGCTGCCCTGGCCGCCTTGAGCACCGACCAGATCGTCGGCCTGACTTCCGCCCAACTGGCCTCGCTGAGCACGTCGCAAGTGGCCTCACTGACCACCGATCAGGTCAGTGCCATCCAGACCAGTGACCTGGCGTCCATGAACACGGCGCAGATTGCCACGCTGAACACGGCTCAGATCGCCGCGCTGACCACCGACCAGATCGGTGCACTGAACACAGCCGAAGTCCGGGCCCTGTCGACCACAACCGTGTCCGGTCTGACGACCGATCAGGTCGTCGCGTTGAACAGCAGCCAGTTCACCGCCATGTCCACGGCGCAGGTCGGCGCCCTGAAGTCGGACCAGGTGGCCGCCATCGAGACAGGCGACCTGGCCGCGCTGAGCACGGCCGCCATTGCGGTATTCAATACCAACTCGGTCAAGGCGCTGACCACGGACCAGATCGCGGCGATGACTTCGTCGCAGATCGCCGCACTCAACACCAACCAGGTCAGCGTGCTCAGCACGGACCAGGTCAATGCCATCGAAACGACCGACATCAGCGCCATGACGACAGCGCAGATCGGCGTCCTCAACACCTCGCAAGCTTCCTCGCTGACCACCGACCGCGTCGCTGTGCTGACGACCGCTGAAGTGCGGGCCATGAACACGTCTGCCGTCGCGAACCTGAACACGGATCAGGTGGCAGCCATGAGTTCCGCCCAGATCGGTGCCATGACGACGACCCAGGTGGCGGCAATGAACACCGCCCAGGTGGCCGCCATTGAGACAAGCGACATCGTTGGCCTGAACACGGCCGCCATCCGCGCGTTCAACACCGCAGACGTGGCTGCCCTGACAACCGATCAGGTGGCCGCGATGTCCACGACGCAGGTGCTGTCGCTGTCGACGGCACAGGTCGCCGCCATGAACACCGACCAGGTGGTCGCGCTGAGCTCTGCGCAACTGGGCGCCATGAACACGCTGCAACTGGCTTCGATGAACACCGCGCAGATCGCGGCCATCGAGACCGGTGACCTCGCCGGCCTGAGCACCAATGCCATCAGAGGTCTGACGACCGCCGAAATCGGCGCCCTGACGACCGACCAGATCGTCGCGCTGAGCTCCGCCCAGATCGGGGCCATGAGCACGACCCAGGTTGCCGCGCTGACAACGGATCAGGTCGCTGCCATCGAGACGTCCGACGTGGCTGGTCTCAACACCGCCGCGGTGCGTGCACTCAACACGGCCGATGTGTCCGCGCTCACGACCGACCAGGTGGCCACCATGAGCAGCGCCCAGGTGGGCGCGCTGAGCTCCACGCAGGTAGGCGCACTCACGACCGATCAGGTCGTGGCACTGACCTCTGCAGACGTCGCTGCCATGTCGTCGGCCCAGACTGCTGCGCTGAACACCAACCAGGTGGCCGCCATGGAAACGGGTGATCTGGCTGCCATGACCACGAATGGTGTGCGTGCACTCAGCACCGCGGCCATCGCGGCCTTGACGACCGACCAGATCGTGGCCCTGAACTCGGCCCAGATCGCTGCCTTGAGCACCACGCAGTTCGGCGCGCTGACGACCGACCAGATCAGTGCCATCGAGACCAATGACATCAGCGCCATCAACACCGCGGACATCCGCGCCCTGACCTCGTCGGCCGTGGGCGCGATGAACACGCTGCAGGTGGCCACGCTGAGTACCACGCAAATCGCCGCGCTGGGCACCTCGCAGATCGCAGCCATGAGCTCCGATCAGATCGTGGCCATGACCTCGGCGCAGATGGCGGTGCTCAACACCGCCAGTGTCGCGGCCTTGAACACCAACCAGGCTTCTGCCATCGAGACCAGCGACATCTCGGCCATTTCGACGGCAGGCATGCGTGCATTCACGACCGCAGCTGTCGCCGCGCTGACAACCGACCAGATTGCCGCCCTGACCACAAGCCAGGCACTGGCCCTGAGCACCACGCAAGTGGCTGCACTGAACACCGACCAGGTCGCGGCCATGACCACCAACGATGTGCATGCCTTGAGTACGGCACAAGTCGCTGCGATGAACACCTCGCAGTTGGCGGCGCTGACGACCGATCAGGTTGGTGCACTGACCACGGCACAGATCCGCGCGATCGCCACGGCCTCGATTTCCGCGCTGACGACCGACCAGATCGTCGGGTTGAGCTCGGCCCAGGTGGGTGCACTGAGCACCGGCCAGGTCGCCGCCTTGACGACCAACCAGGTGGCCGCGATCGAGACAAGCGACATCGGCGCCTTGAACACCGCCGCGGTGCGGGCGCTGACCACAGCGGATGTCAACAACTTGACAACCGACCAGGTGGCCGCGATGACCTCGACGCAGGTGGCCGCACTGAGCACCACGCAAGTGGGCGCCCTGACCACTGACCAGGTGGTCGCGTTGACCACGAGCCAGGCCGCTGCGCTGAGCAGCAGCCAGGCGTCCGCGCTGAACACGGCCCAGGCAGCCGCCATCGAGACGACGGACCTGGCTGCCATGAGCACCGCCGCTGTGCGTGCGCTCACCACGGCTGCGACCAACGCGCTGACCACCGACCAGGTGGCCGCGATGAGCTCCAGCCAGATTGGCGCATTGAGCACGTCACAGGTGGCCGCGCTGACCACCGACCAGGTGGCCGCGATTGAAACGGGCGACATTGCCGCCCTGTCGACCGCTCAGGTCGCCGCGTTCACCACGAACCAGGCCTCCAATCTGACCACCGCTCAGGTCAATGTCATGAGCACGACCGACGTGCGGGCCCTGAACACCGCCGACGTGGCCGCCCTGACGACAGACCAGATCGTCGCCCTGAGCTCGGCTCAGATCGGCGCCATGAGCACCGCGCAGATTGCCGCGCTCAACACCAACCAGGCCGCCGCGATCGAAACCAGTGACATCGCCGGCCTGAACACGGCCGATGTGCGCGCCTTCTCGACAGCTGCCGTCAATGCCCTGACCACCGATCAGATCGTGGCCTTCAACACGGCCCAGGTCAGCGCCCTGAGCACCACCCAGGTGGCCGCGCTCAACACCGATCAGGTGGCCGCCATCGAGACCACCGACCTGGCCGCCATGAGCTCGGCCCAGATCGGCGCGATGAACTCCAACCAGGTTTCGGCACTGACCACCGATCAGATCGGCGCACTCAACACCGCCGATATCCGTGCGCTCAATACGACGAACATCGCCTCGCTGACAACCGACCAAGTCGTCGCGCTGAACTCCAACCAGGTTGCCGCACTGAGCAGCACCCAGTTCGCCGCGCTCAACACCTCGCAGCTGTCGTCCATGGAGACTGGCGACATCGCTGCGGTGAGTTCGACCCAGTTGGCTGCCATCAACACGGCCCAGACCGCCGCACTGACCACCGACCAGATCAGCGTCATCAGTTCGACGGCCATTCGCGCCCTGAACACCAACGACACGGCCGCACTGACGACCGACCAGATCGTCGCGCTGAACTCCAGCCAGCTCGGCGCCTTGAGCACCACCCAGATCGCCGCGCTCAACACCAATCAGGTCTCTGCCATCGAGACCACGGACATCGGTGCATTGAACACCGCAGCGGTGCGCGCCCTGAGCACAGCCGCTGTCGGTGCGCTGACCACGGATCAGATCGTGGCCATGACCTCGACGCAGATCGCCGCCCTGGGCACGACCCAGGTCGCCGCGCTCAACACCGACCAGGTCAGCGCGCTGGAGACAACGGACATCGCCGCCTTGACCACGGCCCAGGTTGCCGTGCTGAACACGGCCCATGCCACGGCACTGAACACACTGCACGTCGGGGCCCTGACCACGGCCGACATGCGGGCCTTCAAGACTGCCGACATCGCCGTGCTGAGCAGCGACCAGATTGCCTCGTTGACCTCGGCGCAGATCGCGTCGATGAGCACCTCGCAGTTCGCCGTCTTCAACACCAACCAGGCTTCCGCGATCGAAACGGGTGACCTGGCTGGCCTGAACACGGCAGACATGCGCGCCTTCTCGACGGCTGCCATCAATGCCTTGACCACCGACCAGATTGCGGCACTCAATACCGCTCAGATCAATGCCCTGGGCACCACCCAGGTGGCCGCGCTGACCACCGACCAGATCAGCAATATCGAGACCACCGATCTGGCTGCCATGAGCTCGGCCCAGGTCGGCAGCTTCAATACCGCCCAGGTTGCGGCCTTGACAACTGCCCAGATCGGCGTGATGACGACCGCCCAGGTACGTGCCCTGACCACCAGCGACGTCGGTGCCTTGACGACCGATCAAATCGTGGCACTGAGCTCGGCCCAGATCGGTGCCATGAGCACCACGCAGATCGCCGCGCTCAATACCAGCCAGGCCACGGCCATCGAGACCAGCGACATGGCCGGCCTGAACACGGCTGACATGCGCGCCTTCTCGACGGCCGCCATCAATGCCCTGACCACCGACCAGATCGTGGCGCTCAACACCGCCCAGATCAATGCCCTGAGCACCACCCAGGTGGCCGCGCTGAGCACCGATCAGGTCAGCAATATCGAGACCACCGATCTGGCTGCCATGAGCTCCGCTCAGGTCGGCGCCTTCAACACCAACCAGGTGGCCTCACTGACCACCACTCAGATTGGTGTGATCACCACCGCCGACATCCGCGCGCTGAACACCGCCAACATCGCCGCGCTGACCACGGACCAGGTGGTGGCGATGAACTCGACCCAGGTCGCCGCCATGAGCAGCACGCAGTTCGCTGCGCTCAACACGGCACAACTCTCGGCCATGGAAACGGGCGACATCTCGGTGGTCACGTCCTCGCAGCTGGCTGCGCTCAACACAGCCCAGGCCGCCGCGCTGACGACCGACCAGATCAGCGTCATCAGTTCCACGGCCATCCGCGCGCTCAACACCAATGACGTGGCCGCGCTGACGACCGATCAAATCGTGGCGCTGAACTCCGCACAGATCGGTGCCATGACGACGGCCCAGGTCGCTGCGATGAACTCGAACCAGGCCGCCGCGATCGAAACGGGCGATCTGGCTGGCCTGACCACCGCAGATGTGCGTGCCTTCTCGACAGCCGCCGTCAATGCGCTGACGACCGACCAGATCGTGGCGCTCAACACGGCGCAGATCACGGCGCTGAGCACCACCCAGGTTGGCGCCATGAACACCGACCAGGTCGCCGCCATCGAGACGACCGATCTGAGCGCCATGAGCACGGCGCAAGTCGCCGCGTTCAACACCAATCAGGTCAACGCGCTGACCACATCGCAGATCGCTGCGATGACCACGGCACAGGCCAGAGCCCTGAACACCGCCGACGTGGCCGCCCTGACGACGGACCAGATCGTCGCGCTGAACTCCAGCCAGGTCGCCGCGATGAGCAGCAGCCAGTTCGCCGCGATGAACACGTCGCAGCTGTCGGCCATGGAGACCGGTGACATCGCAGCGGTGAGCTCGACCCAGCTGGCCGCCATCAACACGGCCCAGACCGCCGCGCTGACGACTGACCAGATCAGCGTCATCAGCTCGACGGCCCTGCGTGCGCTCAACACGAACGACACGGCCGCGTTGACGACCGACCAGATCGTCGCGCTGAACTCCAGCCAGCTCGGGGCCCTGTCCACTGCCCAGATTGCGTCCTTCAACACCAATCAGATCACGGCCATCGAGACCAGTGACATCGGCGCACTGAACACCGCCGCCGTTCGTGCGCTCAATACCGCCTCGATCGCCGCCTTGACCACGGATCAACTCGTGGCGATGACGTCGACGCAGGTCGCCGCGATGAGCACCACGCAAGTGGCCGCGCTCAACACCAATCAGGTGAATGCGCTGCTGACGTCCGACATTGCCGCGCTCTCCAGCGCCCAGGTGGCCGTGCTGAACACGGCGCAGGCCTCCGCGCTGAGCACCGACCAGATCGGCGCGCTCAACACGGCAGACGTGCGGGCCTTGTCGAGCAATGCGGTCAACGCCTTGACCACTGACCAGATCGTGGCCTTGAGCTCGACACAGATTGGTTCGATGAGCACCGTGCAGGTGGCTGCATTGAACTCCACACAGGCGGCCGCGATCGAGACCGGCGACCTCGCCGGCCTGAACACGGCCGACATGCGCGCCTTCTCGACCAATGCGGTCAACGCCCTGACCACCGACCAGATCGTCGCGCTGAACTCCGCGCAGCTCGCCGCCTTGAGCACGGTGCAGGTGGGCGCGCTCTCCACCAACCAGGTAGCGGCCATCGAGACCAGCGACCTTGCCGCCATGGGTTCGAGCCAGATTGGCGCCCTCAATACGGCCCAGGCCAACGCCTTGACCACCGATCAGGTGAGTGCGCTGAACACATCGCAGGTTCGCGCGCTGAACACCAACGACGTGGCCGCCCTGACGACCGACCAGATCGTGGCCCTGAGCTCGACGCAGATTGGTTCGATGAGCACCGTGCAGGTGGCGGCACTGACCTCCACCCAGGCTGCCGCGATCGAAACCGGCGACCTGGCTGGCTTGAACACGGCCGACATGCGCGCCTTCTCGACCAATGCGGTCAGCGCCCTGACGACCGACCAGATCGCCGCCCTCAACACGGCGCAAATCAGTGCCCTGAGCACCACACAGGTCGCGGCACTGACCACGGATCAGGTCGCTGCCATCGAGACGACCGATCTGGTGGCCATGGGTACCGCCCAGATCGCCGCGATGAACACCAATCAGGTCACGGCACTGACCACCGCGCAGATCGGCGCGATGAGCACCGCCGCTGCCCGCGCGCTGAACACCGCCGACGTCGCCGCCCTGACCACCGACCAGGTGGTGGCGCTGAATTCGGCCCAGGTGGGTGCGATGAGCAGCTCGCAGTTCGCCGCGCTCAACACCTCGCAGCTCTCGGCGATGGAGACCGGCGACATCGCCGCCGTCACCTCGCTGCAACTGGCCGCCATCAACACGGCCCAGGCCGCTGCGCTGACCACCGATCAGATTGGCGTGATCAGCTCTACGGCCCTGCGTGCGCTCAACACCAATGACGTGGCGGCCCTGACCACGGATCAGATCGTCGCGCTGAACTCCAGCCAGCTTGCTGCAATGAGCACGGCGCAGATTGCCGCGTTCAACACCAAGCAGATCGCCGCGATCGAAACCACCGACATCAGCGCGCTCAACACCGCTGAAGTCCGGGCGATGAACACGGCATCCGTCGCCGCGCTGACCTCCGACCAGATCGTGGCCATGAACTCCACGCAACTGGCCGCGTTCAGCACGACGCAGGTGGCTGCCTTCAACACCACGCAGGTCAACGCCATCGAGACGGGTGACCTGGCTGCGATGAACTCGGCGCAGATCTCGGTGTTCAACACCGCACAGGCTGCTGCCCTGAGCACGGCCCAGATTGCGGTGCTGAACACGGCTCAAGTCCGGGCGCTGAAGACAGCCGACACGGCTGCGCTGAGCACCGACCAGATCGTGGCGCTGACCTCGGCCCAGATCGGTGCGATGAGCACGGCGCAGATCGCCTCGCTCAACAGCAACCAGGCTGCTGCCATCGAGACGGGCGACCTGGCGGGCCTGAACACCGCGGACATGCGCGCCTTCTCGACAGCCGCGGTCAACGCGCTGACCACCGACCAGATCGCCGCGCTGAACTCCGCGCAACTCGCCGCGCTGAGCACCACGCAAGTCGGGGCGCTGAACACCGACCAGGTCGCTGCCATCGAAACGGGAGACCTCGTCGCGATGAACACGGCGCAGATCGCGGCCTTCAACACGGCCCAGGCTGTGGCCTTGACCACGGCCCAGATTGGCGCGATGAACACGAACCAGGTCAAGGCATTCAACACCAATGACGTCGTCTCTTTGACGACTGACCAGATCGTGGCCTTGAGCTCGGCCCAGGTCGGTGCGATGAGCACCACCCAGATCGCCGCGCTCAACACCAATCAGGCTGCCGCCATCGAGACGAGCGACCTCGCCGGCCTCAACACTGCCGCGATGCGTGCCTTCACCACGGCCGCCATCAATGCGTTGACGACCGATCAGATCGCTGCACTCACCTCGACCCAGCTGGCTGCGTTGGGCACCACCCAGGTGGCCGCGCTGACGACCGACCAGATCGCGGCCATCGAGACCGCTGATATCAGCGCCATGAGCAGCGCCCAATTCGGTGTGCTCAACACGGCCCAGACCTTGGCGCTCACCACCTCGCAGGTCGCCGTCTTGACGACAGCCGATGTCCGTGCGCTCAACACCAACAACGTGGCAGCGCTGAACACGGACCAGGTCGCGGCGCTCACGTCCGCCCATCTGGCCGCGCTGAGCACGGTCCAGGTTGGCGCGTTGAACACCTCGCAGGTCGCTGCCATCGAAACGGGTGACCTGGCCGGCTTCAACACGGCCGACATGCGGGCACTCACGACAGCCGCCGTCGCCGCCCTGACCACCGACCAGATCGTGGCGTTGAGCACCACGCAGGTCAACGCACTGAGCACCACTCAGGTCGCAGCGCTGACCACCGATCAGCTCTTCAACATGCAGACTTCGGATCTGGCCGCCATGAACACGGCCCAGATCAACATGTTGAACACGGCCCAGGCCGCCGCCTTGAGCACGGTCGAGATCGGTGCGCTGGGCACGGCAGCAGTCCGCGCCTTCAACACCAACAGTGTCGCGGCACTCACCACCGATCAGATCGTCGCCCTGAACTCGGCCCAGGTCGGCGCCATGACGACGACTCAGATCGGCACACTCAACACCGCCCAGGCGGCGGCGTTCGAGACCAGTGACCTGGCCGGCCTGAACACGGCCGACATGCGAGCCTTCACCACCTCCGCCGTGGCAGCGTTGACGACCGACCAGATCGTCGCACTGAACTCGACGCAGATGGCCGCGTTCACGACAACGCAGGTCTCGGCCATGACCACCGACCAGATCGCCGCCATCGAAACGGCTGATCTGCGTGCGATGAGCACAGCCGAGATCCAGGCCTTCAACACCGCCCATGTGGCCGCGTTGACGACCTCGGAGATCGTGGCGCTCAGCAGCGCGCAATTCGTGGCCATGAACACCGCGAACATCGCTGCACTGACCACGGATCAGATCGTGGCCATCGAGACAGCCGACCTGCGCGCCTTCACGACAACGCAGATCTCGGCGCTGCACACCGACGTGATCGCCGCACTGGATACCGCCCACATCGTGGCCCTGACCACGCTGGACATCCATGCGCTGAACACGGCCCAGTTCGCCGCCATCTCGACGGACAGCATCGCTGCGATGACCACGGCGCAGTTCCATGAGTTCAATACCGCGCAGATCCAGGCCATGACCACGGATCAGATCGCGGCCATCGAAACCACGGATCTTGCGGCATGGACCATCAACCAGGCTGCCTCGCTGACCACGACCCAGGTCGGGGCCATGAGTTCCACGCAGCTCGATACGCTGATCAGCTCGACCCCGATCGTGCTTGACCTTGACGGCAACGGCGTGCACACGGTTTCCGCGGCACATGGCACCACCTTCGACCTCAACGCGACAGGCAGCACGGCCCAGCACGGCTGGGTGTCGTCAGGTGATGGCCTGCTGGTGCTGGACCGTAACCACGACGGCATCATCAACGACGGCACCGAGCTGTTCGGCACGGCCACCGTGCTGGAGAACGGGCAGCGCGCCGGCAATGGCTACAACGCCATGCTGGCGATGGACAGCAACCACGACGGCAAGCTGACGCTGGCGGATGCCCACTTCAAGGACATGCAGGTCTGGGTGGACACCAACGGTGACGGCATATCCGAGAAGGGCGAGCTGCATTCGCTGGCCAGCCTGGGCATCATCGAGCTGGACCTGAAAGCCACGACGGGTGTCGCCATCGACCACGGCAACCTGCTGGGCCTGGTCTCGAGCTACAAGACCAGCGACGGCGCCACGCACGATATGGCTGACGTGTGGTTCACCAAGTCGACCAGCGACGGCACGGCGGCAGCCAACACTGCGGTCACGCCGACCGATCACGCGACGGGCACGGCGACCACCGATGCCGCGGTCGCGGCGGCCAGCGGTTCACCGGCCGGTGCAGACGCCAGCACGACCCACGCCGCCGCCAGCGGCACGGGATTGGGCGTCAGTGCCTCCGATCTGCTGGCTGATCCGGGCCATAACCTCCTGAGCGGTCACGAGACCAGCGCATCCGTGACGTCCGTCACGAGCGAGGTCCAGGCCCATGCGGCGGTGGTGAATCTGGATGTGCAGATGGTCCAGACCGACCCGACCAAGTTGCTTGACGAGCAGCAACAAAACCACCCGCTTATCTGAGCTTCGGCTGCCCACGACTTAAGTAACGATCGTGGGCAGCCGATAAGTGCTCAATGGATTTGACCCAATGCTTTTGCGGTTGAAGCGTCATGCCATTGCGTCCGGCGGCCCCGGCGCGATCGCATCGCTTCAACCTTTTGCTTTTTTTCCGTATCAGACCGATTGGTACAAAGGAATAGACCATGGCATCACTCATTCCTAAGTTCACGACCACACAGATCGCTGCGTTGTCGACCACGTCGATCGCCTCGCTGAATACGGATGACTGGGCCTCCTTCGACACCGCGCAGATCGCGGCCTTGACGACCATCCAGATCCCCGCGATCGAAACCGTGGACTTCAGGGTGCTCAACACGGCCAACATCGCCGCGCTCGACTCCAATCAGGTCGCGGTGATGTCGTCTGCCCAGGTCGCTGCCATGACGACCACGCAAGCCGGTGTGCTCAACAGCGCTCAAGTGGCCGCGTTCACGACAGATGCCATCAGCGCGATGACCACCGCTTCGCTGCGCGTGCTGACCACGGACAGCACCGCGGCCCTGACGACCAGCATGGTCCAGGCGCTGTCGTCGACCCAGGTGGTGGCACTGAGCACCAACCAGGTCGCCGCCATGGGCACCAGCCAGATCGCCGCGCTGGAAACCGGTGATCTGCGCGCCATGAGCACGGCCCAGACTGCCGCCTTCAACACGGCCGATGTGGCCGCGCTGGACTCCAACCAGGCCGCCGCACTGACCACCGCGCAAGTACGCGCCTTCAGCACCGCCGCCATCGCCGCGTTCGGGACCGACGAAGTGGCCGCCTTCTCGTCCAGCCATGTGGCGGCGATGAGTTCGCTGCAGGTGCAGGCGATGACGACGGCGCAGATCGTCGCTCTCACCAGTTCACAGGCCGCAGCGCTCAATTCAGCGCAGACGGCGGCGCTGGACACAGCGCAAGCCAGCGCGCTGGAAACCTCTGATCTCGCGGCCGTCAGCACGACGGCCGTTCGTGCATTCAGCACCGCCAGTTTCGCAGCCCTGACCACCGACCAGATCGCGGCCTTGAGCTCCAGCCAGCTCGGCGCGATGACGTCCACCCAGGCTGCAGGCTTGAACACGGCCCAGGTGGCCGCCATTGAAACCGCAGACATTGCCGCGATCAACACGGTCAACCTGCGCGCCGTCTCGACAGCCGGTATCGGCGCCCTGACCACGGACCAGATCCAGGCCCTGAGCTCGACGCAAGTTGGCGCCCTCTACACGGCCCAGGTCGCCGCGATGAACAGCGATCAGATCGCTGCACTGTCCAGCACTGACCTGGCCGCGATAAACAGCGCCCAGGCCGCCGTGCTGAACACGAGCCAGGCCGCCGCCATCGAGACTGGCGATGTGTCCGCCCTCACGACAGCCGCGATCCGCGCGCTGAGCACCGCCGCCATCCATGCCCTGGGCACCGACCAGGTCGCCGCACTCACATCGACCCAGGTTGCTGCCCTGAGCTCGGCCCAGACCGGCGCGCTGACCTCCGATCAGGTGGCTGCGCTGGAGAGCACCGATCTGGCCGCCATGAACTCGGCCCAGATCGCCTCGTTCAACACCTCGCAGGCCGCTGCCATCGAGACGGGTGACATCAGTGCCCTGAGCACCACGAACATCCGCGCGTTCAATACCGCTGCCATCAACGCCCTGGGCACCGACCAGATCGCCGCGCTGACGACCGCGCAAGTCGCCGCGATGACGACGGCCCAGACTCAAGCCCTTAACACGGCCCAGGTTGCCGCGCTGGAAAGCACCGACTTTGCTGCGCTCAACTCGGCCCAGGTGGCCATCTTCAACACCGCCCAGGCTGCGGCCATCGAGACCACGGACATCGGCGTGCTGAGCACCGCAGCCGTACGCGCCCTGAGTTCTTCGGCCATCGCCGCGTTGAGCACCGACCAGATCGCCAATCTGAACTCCAACCAGGTTGGCGCCCTCACCTCGACCCAGGCCGCCGCGCTGGACACGGCGCAAGCTGCCGCCATCGAGACGGGTGACATCGCCGCACTGAGCACCGCCGCCGTGCGGGCCATGAGCACCGCCGCCATCAATGCGCTGGGCACCGACCAGGTTGCGGCCCTGAGCACCGCCCAGGTCGCGGGCCTGTCCAGCAGCCAGACCCAGGCCCTGAGCACCTCGCAGGTTGCCGCGCTGGAAAGCGCCGACCTGGCCGTGATGAACTCGGCCCAGATCGCCTCGTTCAACACCGCCCAGGCCGCCGCCATCGAAACCGGTGACATCAGCGCGCTGAGCACCACGAACATCCGCGCGTTCAACACGGCTGCCATCAACGCCCTGGGTACCGACCAGATCGAGGCACTGACCACGGCCCAGACCGCCGCGCTGACCACCACACAGGCTCAAGCCCTCAACACCGCCCAGGTCGCCGCGCTGGAAAGCACCGATCTGGCTGCCATGAACTCGGCCCAGGTCGCCGTACTCAACAGCGCCCAGGTGGGTGCCATCGAGACGGGTGATATCAGTGCCTTGAGTACCGCCGCCGTGCGGGCCATCGCCACCAATTCGGTGGCTGGCCTCACCACCGACCAGGTCGCCTCCCTCACCTCGGCCCAGATCGGCGCCCTGAGCTCGGCACAGGCCGCTGCGCTGGACACGGCGCAAGCTGCCGCCATCGAGACGGGTGACATCGCCGCACTGAGCACCGCCGCCGTGCGGGCCATGAGCACCGCTGCCATCAATGCCCTGGGCACCGACCAGGTCGCCGCCCTGAGCACCGCCCAGGTCGCAGGCCTGTCCAGCAGCCAGACCCAGGCCCTGAGCACCTCGCAGGTTGCCGCGCTGGAAAGCGCCGACCTGGCCGTGATGAACTCAGCCCAGATTGCCTCGTTCAACACCGCCCAGGCCGCCGCCATCGAAACCGGTGACATCAGCGCGCTGAGCACCACGAACATCCGCGCGTTCAACACGGCTGCCATCAACGCCCTGGGTACCGACCAGATCGAGGCGCTGACCACGGCCCAGACCGCCGCGCTGACCACCACACAGGCTCAAGCCCTCAACACCGCCCAGGTCGCCGCGCTGGAAAGCACCGATCTGGCTGCCATGAACTCGGCCCAGGTCGCCGTACTCAACAGCGCCCAGGTGGGTGCCATCGAGACGGGTGATATCAGTGCCTTGAGTACCGCCGCCGTGCGGGCCATCGCCACCAATTCGGTGGCTGGCCTCACCACCGACCAGGTCGCCTCCCTCACCTCGGCCCAGATCGGTGCCCTGAGCTCGGCCCAGACCGCAGCCTTCAACACCGCCCAGGCCGCCGCCATCGAAACCAGCGACATCGCGGCCATGGCCACAGCCTCGGTACGTGCCATGAGCACCGCCGCCATCGCCGCGCTGACCACGGATCAGATTCTGGCGCTGAGCACGGCCCAGGTCGCCGCCCTGAGCAGCACCCAGGCCCAAGCCCTGACCTCGGCCCAGGTCGCCGCGCTGGAAAGCACCGACCTGGCCGTGATGAACTCGGCCCAGATCGCCGTGCTCAACACCGCCCAAGCCGCCGCCATCGAAACCGGCGACATCAGTGCCCTGAGCACCACGAACATCCGCGCGCTCAACACCGCCGCCATCAACGCCCTGGGTACTGACCAGATCGCCGCGCTGACCACGGCTCAGACCGCCGCGCTGACGACCACGCAAGCGCAGGCGCTCAATACCGCCCAGGTCGCCGCGCTGGAAAGCACCGACCTGGCTGCCATGAACTCGGCCCAGGTCAAGGTCTTCAACAGCGCCCAGATCGGCGCCATCGAGACCGGTGACATCAGTGCATTGACCACCAACTCGGTCCGCGCCATCACCACCGATGCCCTGTCTGGCCTGACCACCGACCAGGTGGCCGCCCTGACCTCGGCGCAGATCGGTGCCCTGACCTCGGCTCAGACCGCCGTACTGGCCACAGCGCCCTCAGCCGCGATCGAAACGACTGACATCAGCGCCATGGTGACCGCCGCCGTGCGTGCGCTCAGCACCGCCGACATCGCCGCACTGACCACGGACCAGATTCTGGCCATGAGCACCGCTCAGGTGGCCGCGCTGTCCAGCACCCAGGTGCAGGCGCTCACGACCGACCAGGTCGCCGCGCTGGAAAGCACCGACCTGGCCGTGATGAACTCGGCCCAGATCGCCCAGCTCAACACCGCCCAGGCTGCTGCCATCGAAACCGGTGACATCAGCGCCCTGAGCACCACGAACATCCGCGCGTTCAACACGGCTGCCATCAACGCCCTGGGTACTGACCAGATCGAGGCACTGACCACGGCCCAGACCGCCGCCCTGACCACCACACAGGCTCAAGCCCTCAACACCGCCCAGGTCGCCGCGCTGGAAAGCACCGATCTGGCTGCCATGAACTCGGCCCAGGTCAAGGTCTTCAACAGCGCCCAGATCGGCGCCATCGAGACCACGGACATCAGCGCGCTGAGCACCAACTCGGTCCGCGCCATTGCCACCGATGCCCTGTCTGGCCTCACCACCGACCAGGTGGCCGCCCTGACCTCCGCGCAGGTTGGCGCCCTGAGCTCGGCCCAGACCGCAGCCTTCAACACCGCCCAGGCCGCCGCCATCGAAACCACGGACATCGCCGCGATGACCACGGCCTCGGTGCGCACGCTGAGCACCGCTGCCGTCAACGCCCTGACCACGGATCAGATCCTGGCCATGAGCACCGCCCAAGTGGCCGGCCTGTCCAGCAACCAGACCCAGGCCCTGACCTCGGCTCAAGTTGCCGCGCTGGAAAGCGCCGACCTGGCCGTGATGAACTCGGCCCAGATCGCCTCGTTCAACACCGCCCAGGCCGCCGCCATCGAAACCGGTGACATCAGCGCCCTGTCGACCACGAACATCCGCGCGTTCAACACGGCCGCCATCAACGCCCTGGGTACCGACCAGATCGAGGCGCTGACCACGGCTCAGACCGCCGCGCTGACCACCACACAGGCTCAAGCCCTCAACACCGCCCAGGTCGCCGCGCTGGAAAGCACCGATCTGGCTGCCATGAACTCGGCCCAGGTCAAGGTCTTCAACAGCGCCCAGATCGGCGCCATCGAGACCACGGACATCAGCGCGCTGAGCACCAACTCGGTACGCGCCATTGCCACCGATGCCCTGTCTGGCCTCACCACCGACCAGATCGCCGCCCTGACCTCCGCGCAGGTTGGCGCCCTGAGCTCGGCCCAGACCGCAGCCTTCAACACCGCCCAGGCCGCCGCCATCGAAACCACGGACATCGCCGCGATGACCACGGCCTCGGTGCGCACGCTGAGCACCGCTGCCGTCAACGCCCTGACCACGGATCAGATCCTGGCCATGAGCACCGCCCAAGTGGCCGGCCTGTCCAGCAACCAGACCCAGGCCCTGACCTCGGCTCAAGTTGCCGCGCTGGAAAGCGCCGACCTGGCCGTGATGAACTCGGCCCAGATCGCCTCGTTCAACACCGCCCAGGCCGCCGCCATCGAAACCGGTGACATCAGCGCCCTGAGCACCACGAACATCCGCGCGTTCAACACGGCTGCCATCAACGCCCTGGGTACTGACCAGATCGAGGCACTGACCACGGCCCAGACCGCCGCCCTGACCACCACACAGGCTCAAGCCCTCAACACCGCCCAGGTCGCCGCGCTGGAAAGCACCGACCTGGCTGCCATGAACTCGGCCCAGGTCAAGGTCTTCAACAGCGCCCAGATCGGCGCCATCGAGACCACGGACATCAGCGCACTGAGCACCAACTCGGTCCGCGCCATTGCCACCGATGCCCTGGCTGGCCTGACCACCGACCAGGTGGCCGCTCTGACCTCCGCGCAGATTGGCGCCCTGAGCTCGGCCCAGACCGCAGCCTTCAACACCGCCCAGGCCGCCGCCATCGAAACCACGGACATCGCCGCAATGACCACGGCCTCGGTGCGCACGCTGAGCACCGCTGCCGTCAACGCCCTGACCACGGATCAGATCCTGGCGCTGAGCACGGCCCAGGTCGCCGGCCTGTCCAGCAACCAGACCCAGGCCCTGACCTCGGCTCAAGTTGCCGCGCTGGAAAGCGCCGACCTGGCCGTGATGAACTCGGCCCAGATCGCCTCGTTCAACACCTCTCAGGCCGCCGCCATCGAAACCGGTGACATCAGCGCGCTGAGCACCACGAACATCCGCGCGTTCAACACGGCTGCCATCAACGCCCTGGGTACCGACCAGATCGAGGCGCTGACCACGGCCCAGACCGCCGCGCTGACCACCACACAGGCTCAAGCCCTCAACACCGCCCAGGTCGCCGCGCTGGAAAGCACCGATCTGGCTGCCATGAACTCGGCCCAGGTCAAGGTCTTCAACAGCGCCCAACTGGCCGCCATCGAAACGGGTGACATCAGCGCGCTGAGCACGAACGCGGTCCGCGCCATCACCACCGATGCCCTGTCTGGCCTGACCACCGACCAGGTGGCCGCCCTGACCTCGGCGCAGATCGGTGCCCTGACCTCGGCTCAGACCGCCGTACTGGCCACAGCGCCCTCAGCCGCGATCGAAACGACTGACATCAGCGCCATGGTGACCGCCGCCGTGCGTGCGCTCAGCACCGCCGACATCGCCGCACTGACCACGGACCAGATTCTGGCCATGAGCACCGCTCAGGTGGCCGCGCTGTCCAGCACCCAGGTGCAGGCGCTCACGACCGACCAGGTCGCCGCGCTGGAAAGCACCGACCTGGCCGTGATGAACTCGGCCCAGATCGCCCAGCTCAACACCGCCCAGGCTGCTGCCATCGAGACCACCGACATCAGCGCCCTGAGTACGACCAATGTGCGCGCCATCCGCACGGATGCGCTCAACGCCCTGAGCACCGACCAGATCGCCGCGCTGACCACGGCCCAGACTGCTGCGCTGACCACCACACAGGCGCAGGCCCTCAACACCGCCCAGGTCGCCGCGCTGGAAAGCACCGACCTGGCCGCCATGAACTCGGCCCAGGTCAAAGTCTTCAACAGCGCCCAGATCGGCGCCATCGAGACCGGCGACATCAGCGCGTTGACAACCAACTCGGTCCGCGCCATCACCACCACGGCGATCACCGGCCTGACGACCGACCAGATCGCCGCCCTGACCTCGGCCCAGATCAACGCCCTGACCTCGGCTCAGAGCGCCGTGCTCAACACCGCGCAAGCCGCCGCCATCGAGACCACCGATATCAGCGCCATGGTGACCACTGCCGTGCGCGCGCTGAGCACCGCCGCCGTCAACGCCCTGGGCACCGACCAGATCCTGGCCATGACCACGGCCCAGGTCGCCGGCCTGTCCAGCACCCAGGTGCAGGCCCTGACCTCCGCCCAGGTCGCCGCCCTGGAAAGCACTGACCTGGCCGTGATGAACTCCGCCCAGATCGCCCAGTTGAACTCCTCGCAGGCCGCCGCCATCGAGACCACCGACATCGGCGCGCTGAGCACTGCCAACGTCCGTGCCTTCAGGACCGATGCCATCAATGCCCTGGGCACCGATCAGATTGCCGCGCTGACCACGGCCCAGACTGCTGCGCTGACCAGCACGCAGGCCCAGGCGCTCAACACCGCCCAGGTCGCCGCGCTGGAAAGCACCGACCTGGCCGTGATGAACTCGGCCCAGATCAAGGTCTTCAACAGCGCCCAGCTCGGCGCGATCGAAACCACAGACATCGCCGCCCTGAGCACCACCGCGGTCAAGGCCATCACCACCGACGCACTGTCCGGCCTCACTACTGACCAGGTGGCCGCACTGACCTCAGCCCAGATCGCCGCCCTGACCACGACCCAGAGCGCCGTGCTCAACACCGCCCAGGCCGCCGCCATCGAGACCACGGACATCGCCGCGATGACCACGGCCTCGGTGCGCACACTGAGCACTGCTGCCGTCAACGCCCTGACCACGGATCAGATCCTGGCCATGAGCACCGCCCAGGTCGCCGGCCTGTCCAGCACCCAGGTGCAAGCCCTGACCTCCGCCCAGATCGCCGCCCTGGAAAGCAGTGACCTGGCGGTGATGAACTCCGCCCAGGTCGCCCAGTTCAACACCTCGCAGGCCGCTGCCATCGAAACCAGCGACATCCGCGCCCTGAGCACCACCAACATCCGTGCCCTGAGTACGGCTGCCATCAATGTGCTCGACACGGCCCAGATCGCTGCCCTGACAACGGCGCAGACCGCCGCCATGACGACGGCCCAGATCGCTGCCTTCGGCACGAACCAGTACGGCGCCTTGGACAGCACGGCCGTGGCCGCCATGTCCTCCGCGCAGGCTGCCTCGCTCAACAGCGCACAGCTTGGCGCCATCCGGACCGACGCCATCAGCGCCCTGTCAACAGCTGCCGTGCGCGCCCTGAAGACCGACGCGCTGGCCGGCCTCACCACCGACCAGGTTGCCGCCCTGACATCGGGCCAGATCGGTGCGCTGACCTCCAGCGAGAGCGCTGCGCTCAACACCGCCCAGGCTGCCGCCATCGAGACCACGGACATCGCCGCGATGACCACGGCCTCGGTGCGCACGCTGAGCACCGCCGCCGTCAACGCCCTGACCACAGATCAGATCCTGGCCATGAGCACGGCCCAGGTGGCCGGCCTGTCCAGCACCCAGGTGCAGGCCCTGACCTCGGCCCAGGTTGCCGCACTCGAAAGCACCGACCTGGCCGCGATGAACACCGACCAGGTGGCCGCGCTGAGCTCCACCCAAGTCAATGCCCTGACCACGGCCCAGAGCGCTGCGCTCAACACCGCCCAGGCTGCCGCCATCGAGACCACGGACATCGCCGCGATGACCACGGCCTCGGTACGCACGCTGAGCACCGCCGCCGTCAACGCCCTGGGCACCGACCAGATCCTGGCGATGACCACCGCCCAGGTGGCAGGCCTGTCCAGCACCCAGGTGCAGGCCCTGACCTCGGCCCAGGTTGCCGCACTCGAAAGCACCGACCTGGCCGCGATGAACACCGCCCAGATCGCCGCGCTCAACACCTCGCAGGCCGCGGCCATCGAGACCACCGACATCAGTGCGCTGAACACCAACAACGTTCGCGCCCTGAGCACCGCTGCCATCAACGCCCTGGGTACCGACCAGATCCAGGCCCTGACCACCGCCCAGACCGCCGCACTGACCAGTACGCAGGCCCAGGCCCTCAACACCGCCCAGGTCGCCGCGCTGGAAAGCACCGACCTGGCCGTGATGAACTCGGCCCAGATCAAGGTCTTCAACAGCGCCCAGCTCGGCGCCATCGAAACCACAGACATCGCCGCCCTGAGCACCACCGCGGTCAAGGCCATCACCACGGACGCCATGGCCGGCCTCACCACCGACCAGGTGGCCGCGCTGAGCTCCACCCAAGTCAATGCCCTGACCACGGCCCAGAGCGCTGCGCTCAACACCGCCCAGGCCGCTGCCATCGAGACCACGGACATCGCCGCGATGACCACGGCCTCGGTACGCACGCTGAGCACCGCCGCCGTCAACGCCCTGACCACGGATCAGATCCTGGCCATGAGCACGGCCCAGGTGGCCGGCCTGTCCAGCACCCAGGTGCAAGCCCTGACCTCGGCCCAGGTTGCCGCACTCGAAAGCGCCGACCTGGCCGCGATGAACACCGCCCAGATCGCCGCGCTCAACACCTCGCAGGCTGCGGCCATCGAGACCACCGACATCAGTGCGCTGAACACCAACAACGTTCGCGCCCTGAGCACCGCTGCCATCAACGCCCTGGGTACCGACCAGATCCAGGCCCTGACCACGGCCCAGACCGCCGCGCTGACCACCGCCCAGACCCAGGCCCTCAACACCGCCCAGGTCGCCGCGCTGGAAAGCACCGACCTGGCTGCGTTCAACTCGGCCCAGGTCGCCGTCTTCAACAGCGCCCAACTGGCCGCCATCGAAACGGGTGACATCAGCGCGCTGAGCACGAACGCGGTTCGCGCCTTCACCACCAATGCCCTGGCTGGCCTCGGCACCGACCAGGTCGCCGCTCTGACATCGAGCCAGGTGGCGGCACTCAACTCAGCGCAGACCGCCGCCTTCGACACCGCCCAGGCTGCCGCCATCGAGACCACGGACATCGCTGCGATGACCACGGCCTCGGTGCGCACACTGAGCACTGCTGCCGTCAACGCCCTGACCACGGATCAGATCCTGGCCATGAGCACCGCCCAAGTGGCCGGGCTGTCCAGCACCCAGGTGCAGGCCCTGACCTCGGCCCAGGTTGCCGCACTCGAGAGCACCGACCTGGCCGCGATGAACACCGCCCAGATCGCCGCACTCAACACCTCGCAGGCCGCGGCCATCGAGACCACCGACGTCAGTGCGCTGAACACCAACAACGTTCGCGCCCTGAGCACCGCTGCCATCAACGCCCTGGGTACCGACCAGATCCAGGCCCTGACCACGGCCCAGACCGCCGCGCTGACCACCGCCCAGACCCAGGCCCTCAACACCGCCCAGGTCGCCGCGCTGGAAAGCACCGACCTGGCTGCGTTCAACTCGGCCCAGGTCGCCGTCTTCAACAGCGCCCAACTGGCCGCCATCGAAACGGGTGACATCAGCGCGCTGAGCACGAACGCGGTTCGCGCCTTCACCACCAATGCCCTGGCTGGCCTCGGCACCGACCAGGTCGCCGCCCTGACATCGAGCCAGGTGGCGGCACTCAACTCAGCGCAGACCGCCGCATTCGACACCGCCCAGGCCGCCGCCATCGAAACCACGGACATCAGTGCCCTGACCACGGCTGCCGTCAACGCACTCAGCACCGCCGCTGCCGCAGCCCTGAGCACCGCCCAGATCGCGGCCCTGAGCACCGCACAAGTCCTGGCCTTCAACACCAACCAGGTTGCGGCCCTGAGCACCGACCAGATCGTCGCCCTCAACAGCGCCGATGTGGCAATCTTGAACACCGCCCAGGTCGCCGCCCTCAACACGGCCCAGGCTGCGGCCATCGAGACCAGCGACATCAGTGCCCTGTCGACCAATGACGTGCGCACCCTGACAACGGCTGCCTTCAATGCCCTGACGACCGACCAGATCGCCGCCCTGACCTCCACCCAGGTCGCGGCCATGACGACGACCCAGGCCAGCGCCCTGAGCACAGCCCAGATCGTCGCCCTGGAAAGCAACGATCTGGCCGCGCTCAACACCGCACAGGTGGCCGCCTTCAGCACCGCCCAGATCGCCGCGATCGAAACCACCGACATCAGTGCCCTGAACACGGCCAACATCCGCGCGCTGGGCACCGACGACATCGCCGCACTGGGCACCGATCAGATCGTCGCCCTGAGCTCCACGCAGTTTGGTGCGCTCAGCACCGCCCAGATCCAGGCGCTGGACACAGCACAGATCGCAGCGATCGAGACCACCGACATCGCCGCCCTCAACACCGCCCAGGTCTTTGCGCTGCAATCCGACCAGATCGCGGCCCTGTCGACCGCCGACATCCAGGCCATGACCACGGCCGAGGTCCGCGCGATCAACACGACAGCCTTCGAGGCGCTGAACACGGCTCACGTCGCCGCACTGCAAACCGACCAGATCCAGGCCCTGAGCACCGACCAGATCCACCACTTGAACACCGCCGACTTCGCCGCGATGACGACCGACCAGATCGTCTCGTTGACCACGGCACAGTTCGTGGCGCTGACCACCGACGACATCTCGGTCATGTCCTCCGTCGCCATCCAGGCCATGGAGACCGTCGATCTGCAGGCACTGACCACCGTACAGTTCGCCTCGCTGAACACGAGTGCCATCGGTGCCATGACCACGGACGACATCGTGGCCATGACGACGGCCCAGCTCCATGCACTGGACAGCAACCAACTGGCCGCCTTCAGCACGGATGCCATCGCGGCCTTCACCACCGCGCACATCCAGGCCTTCGACACCGCCCAGATCCAGGCCTTCACCACAACCCAGATCCAGGCCTTTGAAACCACCGACCTGGCCGTCTTCAGCATGGCGCAGGGTGCCGCCCTGACCCAGGCCCAGTTCAACGCACTCAGCACCGATCAGACGAATGTGCTGGCCGGCATCTCGCCGATCGCGCTGGACCTGAGCGGTGACGGTATCCAGACGGTGTCCGCCGCCCACGGTACCAACTTCGACCTGCTGGGTACCGGCAGCCATGCCACCCACGGCTGGGTGACGGGCAACACCGGCCTGCTGGCGATGGACCTCAACCACGACGGCGTGATCAACAATGGCACCGAGCTGTTCGGCTCGGCCACCCTGATCGACGGCCAACGCGCAGGCAACGGCTACAACGCCCTGATGGCCCTGGACACCAACCACGACGGCAAGATCACCACCGCCGACGCACACTTCAACGACCTCAGGGTCTGGGTGGACGGCAACGGCAACGGTGTGTCCGACGGTGGCGAACTCAAGGACCTCTCCGGCCTGGGCATCATCGAGCTCGACCTGAATGCACACGGTTCGACGCAGACCAACAACGGCAACCTCCTGGGCCTGATCTCCAGCTACAAGACGGCTGACGGTGCGACCCACGAGATGGCCGACGTCTGGTTCGCCAAGGATCACGGCAGCACGGCCACCGCGGACGCCACATCCCACGCCGGCACGACCACGGATCAAGCCCTGCACCAGGCTGCCGCCGACGCCGCCACCGCCTCGACCACGGGGACGGCCGACCACGGCAGCACCACAAGCACGACGGGTGAGCACACCGCCAGCACAGCGGACACATCGACCAGCCTGGGCGTCAGCGCCGGTGACCTGCTCGCCCACCCGGGCGACAGCCTCCTGGCCAGCGCGACGAGCGCCAGCCATGCGGAGGTGATGGCCACCACGGCGGCCCTGCCCGTCGACACGCACCTGGTCACGGTCGACCCGACTCAGTTGCTTGACGAGCAGCACAAGAACATCCCGCTGATCTGAGCCTGAGCGAGCCCCCGCCCCTTGCGCCCCCGTGGTGCAAGGGGCGTACCCGCGTCTGCAAGCTGTGCAAAAAGGCACGGTTGCCCCGGCTTTTCCGCATAACGGCCAGCGCCGTACAGCCCACCATTGGCAAACGGATCCGAGCAGAGTTGTTCTGCAGGACAGCCGTCGTCAAGGAGAATCCGCATGAGCATGCGACTGGGCACCAGCAAAACCTGTCTCGTTACCGGCGGTGCCGGCTTTCTCGGCTCCCACCTGTGCGAGCGACTGCTGGAACAGGGTCACGAGGTCATCTGCCTGGACAACCTGTTCACCGGCTCACGCCGCAACATCGAGCACCTCCTGGACCACCCCCGTTTCGAGTTCCAGCGCCACGATGTCACCTTCCCGCTGTACATCGAGGTTGACGAGATCTACAACTTCGCCTGCCCGGCCTCGCCCATTCACTACCAGCACGACCCGGTACAGACCACCAAGACCAGCGTGCACGGCGCCATCAACATGCTGGGCCTGGCCAAGCGCGTCAAGGCCAAGATCCTGCAAGCCTCCACCTCCGAGGTCTACGGCGACCCCAAGGTCCACCCGCAACCCGAAGAATATTGGGGCCACGTCAACCCCATCGGCTACCGCTCCTGCTACGACGAAGGCAAGCGCTGCGCCGAAACCCTGTTTTTCGACTACCACCGTCAGCACAAGCTGCGCATCAAGGTCATGCGCATCTTCAACACCTACGGCCCCCGCATGCACCCCAACGACGGCCGCGTGGTGTCCAACTTCATCGTGCAGGCCCTGAGCGGCAAGCCCATCACCCTCTACGGTGACGGCTCCCAGACCCGCTCCTTCGGCTATGTGGACGACCTCATCGACGGCGCCCTGCGCCTGATGAACAGCCCCGACGACATCACCGGCCCCATCAACATCGGCAACCCGGTCGAGACCTCGGTGCGCGCCCTGGCCGAAAAGATCATCGACATGACCGGCTCCCGCTCGGAAATCGTCTACAAGCCGCTGCCCCATGACGACCCCATGCAGCGCTGCCCGGACATCACCAAGGCCAGGACCCTGCTGGACTGGCAGCCCACCACCCAGCTCGAAGCCGGGTTGAGCAAGACCATCGCCTACTTCGAACAGCTGCTCAAGGTCGAGCAGATCGCCATCGCCTGAGCGCCCCATCGAAAAGGAAACACCATGACCACCAAGACACTGGACCTTGGCTGCGGCCCCAAGCCCAAGAACCCCTTCAACGCCACCGAGGTGTACGGCATCGACGTGCGCACCGATGTGGACGCCGGCATCTACAAAGCCGACCTGGTGGTGGAAGCCATCCCCTTCCCCGATGCAAGCTTCGACTTCGTCACCGCCCACGACTTCCTGGAGCATGTGCCCCGACTGATTTACTGCCCCGAACGCCGCAACGCCTTCGTCGAAGTCATGAACGAGGTCTGGCGCGTGCTGAAACCGGGCGGCGTCTTCATGTCGTTCACACCGGCCTACCCCAACCCGGCCGCCTTCCGCGACCCCACGCACGTGAACATCATCACCGACGAGACCTTCCCGGCCTACTTTGACAAGGTCAACCGCTGGGCCACCGCCTACGGCTTCAAAGGCGCCTTCGAGATCATCTCGCAGGAATGGCGCGGCCCTCACCTGCTGTCCCTGCTGCGCAAGGTCGACGTGCCCGCCGCCTGAGGCCGCACCGAGCCCTCGCACCACCCAGCCCTGACCGCACTCCAGCCCTTACCAGCGACAACGTCATGAACAACGCCGATCTGCTGCACATCAACCATTGGGAAACGTTCTTCGACGACGAGCTGCATGCCAGGCTCTACCCGACCTGGTGGGATGCCACCACGGCCAACCACTGGCGCCACATGCGCTTCATGGAACCCGTGGTCAACATCCTGCAGACCAGGCAAGACACCTGGCTGACCATCGGGGACGGCTCCGGGCACGACAGCTGGATCATGCTCAACGAAGGGTTCAAGGACGTCCTGACCACGGACATCGGCGCCGGCACGCTCAAGCGCAGCCTGGCCGAAGGGCACATCCAGAAGTACGCCCAGGCCAATGCCGAAGACCTCAAGTTCGCAGACAACCAGTACGACTTCGTGCTGTGCAAGGAAGCCTTCCACCACATGCGCCGCCCCTACCTGGGCATCTATGAAATGCTGCGCGTGGCGCGCCGCGCCGTGGTGATGATCGAACCGCAAGACCAGTGGGCCGACTTCCCCGCCCGTGCCGGCAAGGCTGCTGCGTCTTACGAACGCGTGGGCAACTACGTCTATTCGCTGTCGCAGCGCGAAGTCCAGAAGATCAGCCTGGGCTTGAACCTGCCCGGCTACGCCTGCAAGAACATGCAGGACGTCTACATCCAGGGTTGCGAGTTCGCCAAGGCCGACCCCAACGACCCGGTGTTCAACTCCATGGTCAACATGACCCAGGCGCTGGAACGCCAATGCCAGGAGAAGCAGGAGAAGTGGAACTACATCCTGACCATCTTCTTCAAGGATGCCTCCTTGCTGGATGACCCCGCCCTGATGGACCGCATGCTCACCAACCAGTGGCAAGTCGAGCGCACGGACACCAACCCGCATCTGCCCAAGACGTACTGAGCGACCACGACGTACCGACGGTCAACGATTGCACCACGGCCCGCCCTCACCGGCGGGCTTCTCTTTTGGGATGTTCCATTTCACGCAAGGGGAAAGGGAAAGAAAAAGGAAAAGGGCGTCCCTGCCAGACAGCAGGCGCCCCAAGGCTCAGTGATGGGCTGTGGTCACCACATTGGCCGACAACACCGGCCGGCCTGGCGCCGCGGCGGGCACCAGCACAGGCGGCGTCTCACCGAGCAGCGAGACCCAGAAGGGCTGGTTGTAGCGCCACCAGGCATGGCCGCCCATTGGCGCCCTGCCCTGGTTGATGGCCAGGTAGCGTTCGGGCTGCAACTCCAGCGCGAACAGCGAGGCCACACGCTCGTTGGGGATCTTGAAGTCCACCGACTGCGCGCCGATCAGCGAGAAGAAGATGTCCTCGCTGGAGCCCGAACGCAGGAACATGTCGATCGCTTGCGGAAACTCCTGGAGCAAGGCGATGCAGGCCGCATTGCGACGCAGGCTCAAGCCGCCATTGCCCACATGGACTTTGACTTTCTTGCCCAGCTCACCGCCAAAGCAGTCCAGGTTCAGCAGCACTTCCAGCCCGTCCGGCCAGGGCGCGCCCACATAGTCCCAGGGCTGGCTGCACCAGTGGTCCAGCTCGTCGCGCAGCAAGATGGCATCCGTCTGCAGGATCAGCATGAACTCGTGGCTGGCCCCGAAGTGCGCATAAAACGCCGGGTTCAGCAGCAGCCGGTTGTAGCCCTTGATCGACGCGAAGTAGTCATTGTCAAAACGCACCACAGGCACGCCTGGGTAGTGCGTGGCGTAATAGCTCACATCCAGGTTCTCTGGGGCCACGAAAATTCGGTCACGACCGGCATGGAGCTGCCTGAACGAGTAGTCCAGCGAGAACTTCTCCAGCGGCTCCAGTTCGGCGCGGTAGATGGGAATGACGATGGCGCAAGAGGCACTCATACCGCAAAACGCTCCCTGACGGCTCGCACGATGTCGGCCATGCGCTGGTCACCGTGGTGGTGGTCCAGCGCATAACGGTGGCGGGCCACGATGCCATCGGCACCGCCGGCGTCGAACATGGCCACGGCCCGATCGATCAGCGGCTTGGGGTTCATGATGTCATCGGGCGTGCTGAACACGATGTGCTCACGGCTGATGTCCCGAATGGGCGGCAGGAACTGCATCGACGCCGGCACCACCGGGATGCCGCCCGAGCACAGGGCATCAAAGATGCGGATGGCCACGTCATTGAGCACCGGCGCGATCCAGTGCACCTTGTGCGAGTACCACTCCTCCAGGCGTTCGTCGGGCGTGCGCACATGGAAGTTGCGATCCGAAAAACCAATCGAAGGATAGTGCTGGCTCAGCGTGCTCACCACGCGGTTGCGGTAGGTGAAGGGGGCATAGGGGATGTGCTTGCCCAGCGGCGCATTCGAGCGCTTGGCCGTGACCAGCTTGGCCACGTTGTCGGCCAGGAACTGGCGGGACCACTGCACCGTGGCGCAGTACACCGGGCCCAGGGTGGCCCAGTTGTAGCGGGTCAGCAGGTAGAGGTTCTCGTGGTGGGCGGGCGCATAGATATCGCTGTGCGCGGCCAGGAAGGTGCTCAGGTCCAGCCAGTGGTGGTTGTCCCAGTCCCAGGCCACGAAGATGGTCTTGTCGCAGCGGCTGTAGAACTCGGCGTACTGCGCCTGGTTCTGCCCTACGTCGTTGTTGTTGAGGATGACGATGGCGCCGTCCAGATGCGCGATTTTCTCGGCGCGGATGGCCTCGTCGGTCTCGGCGAAGAAGCCCTTCTCCAGGTACTCCACCGTGCAGCCCGGGATCTGCGCACCAAAACCATTGATGTTGGCGCTCAGCACGACCCGCGACAGGCCCTTCTGGGCGAAGTACGCCTTGAGCGCATTGCACCGACTGTTCTTGAGCGCGGCCAGCTGAAAGAAAGCGTCGCTCTGCGCGAACTTCACCAGCTCCACCGACTGCTGAACCGGCAGCGTGCGTTGATCAATCTGCTGGAAAACCGAGGTGATGGCGGGGTTACCCATGGGGTCTGTTCCTTTGGCTTTCTTGTTGTCTGGGGAGGTCTGGCCAGGTGGCGACGCGATCGCTGCTCAGTCGCCGCTCAGTCGCCACTCAGCTGGTCATGCGCCTCGCCCAGCTCGGCACGGCGCCACATCGAGATGTAGATCGCCTCCATGTTGCGGCAAAAGCGCTCTGTGTCAAACAAGGCATGCGTCTTCTGGTTGGCGGCCAGCTTGGTGCGCAAGGCCTCGCGCAGCGGGCGGTCCTGGGCCAGCTTCAGGGCCAGGGCCTCGTAGCCCTCTTTCGAATCGGCCACCAGTTCAGGCATGCCGATGGCGTGCAGCAGGCTGGCGGCCACACGCGCCGGGAAGGCTCCACCCATGAAGGTCACCACGGGCAGGCCGGCCATCAGGGCGTCGGCGGCGGTGGTGTGGGCGTTGTAGGGGTGCGTGTCCAGGAAGATGTCGGCCTGGCGGTAGCGGGCCAGGTGGTCTTCCACCATGGGCACGCGACCGGCAAATACCAGCCGGGCTGGGTCCACGCCGCGCTTGGCTGCTTCGTTGCGCAAGTTGGCCTGGGCCGTCTGTCCGCGCGACATCAGCCACAGCACGCTGCCGGGCACCTGTTGCAGCAGGCGCATCCACACATCGAACAGCGGGGGCGAGAGCTTGTAGTCGTGGCTGAAGGAGCAGAACACCACAGCCTCCTCGGGCAGGCCACACTCGGCGCGTGTGGGCGTGCGTTCGGCGATCTTCAAGCCGGCGTCCGTGGGCAGGTAGGCGTCGGGCAGGTAGACCACCTTCTCGTCGTAAAAGCGCTGGTGTTCCTGGGGGATCACGTAGCGGTCCGCGATGATGTAGTCCATGTAGGGCACACCCATGGTGCCGGGGTAGCCCAGGTAGTTCACGTGCACGGGCGCGGGGCGGTGAGCGAACACATCGGTGCGGGAGTCAGCGGTGTAGCCGGCCAGGTCCACGGCGATGTCCACTTCCATCTCGCGCATCAGCTCGGCGATCTGGCGCGAGGTCATCATGCGGGCGTCCACGAACTTGTCGAAGCTGTCGAGCATCCGGCCGCGCAGCCGGCTCTTGTCGTCGATGCCCAGCGAGATGGCGATGGTCTCGAAGCGGTTCTTGTCGTGGTGTTCGAAGATGCCGCACATCAGGTGGCCCACGGGGTGCTCGCGCAGGTCCGGCGAGACATAGGCCAGGCGGATCTTCTTGTGCTTGTAGCGCTGCCCCGTCCACAGCGGTTGATTGGACTGAGGAAAGCGCAGGCCAAACAGGCGGGAGCTGATCTGGTGCGCGGCCACGTCATCCGAAAAAGCCATCAGAGGCAGCGACTTGCAGGTCTTGCGACCCTGGTGGATGCCTTCGACGATGTTGCGTGCCATGCCCTCGAAGTCCGTCCAGTCGCAGGCGTGCAGGCGTTCGTAGCCCAGCAGGCCCAGGCCCCAGTCGTAATTGGGGTTGACGGTCAAGAGGCGCTGGAAGATGGCCACGGCCTCCTCGGTGCGCTTGAACTCGGTCAGGATGATGCCGCTGTTGCCCAGGGCCGTTTCATGGTCCGGCTTGATGGCCAGCACCTGCTGGAAGCGCATCAGCGCCTCGGCATGGCGGTGCTGCTCGCGCAGCAGCACGCCGCTGTTGATCAGCGCCTCGGTGTACTGCGGGTTGATGGCCACGGCCTTGTCGTAGGCCACCAGGGCCTCCTCACGGCGCCCGACGTTCTGCAGCGCGTTGGCATACGCCATCCATACCGGGGCAAAGCCGGGCGTCACGGCCACGCAGGGCGCCAGAATCGCCAGCGCGCGCGCATGGTCTTGCCGCTGCATCAGGATCACGGCCAGCGAGTATGTGGCGATGCCGTCGCAGGGGTGAGCGTGGAGGTAACTGGTGAAGATGGCCTCGGCCTCGGCCAGTTGACCGCTGTTTTGCAGCTCGATGCCGCGGATCAGGGTGGCCTGGTCCTGCGCTGCCCGCGCCGCGGCCGCTTCCGCCTGGGTTGGTGCTTGAGGCGCCAACTGGGGAGCCGGTGAGGCCGCAGCAGCCGCGCCAACCTCCTTCACAAGCGTCGAAACAGCGTTCTGTGCAGGGTGAAAAGCGGCAAAAGGTCGATTTCCCATCTCATTGGCCCGTCAGTACACGGCGATGGTCGCCGCAAGGCCAAGATTAGGGGAGCGCCCCCTCGGGTACTCCAGCCAACAAAGCGTGAAAAACCCGTCAAATTGGGCTTGTCACGCTTCGGAATGGCCTCAACGCGGCACGGCCTCTGGCGTCAGCCAGGCCGTCAGCCCTGCGCCCATGGAGCGCAACTGGGCGCTGGCCAGGTAGCCGTCGTGCAGGGCATTGACGTAGGCGATCCGCAGGTTGAAGTGGTCGCTTTCGGAGGACATCACGTCGAACAACGAACGGCGCCCCAGTTGGGACCACTGCTGGAAGGTGTAGTTGCGCACCCGCTCGCTGTCACGCAGCACGTCCACGTAGCGCTTGGCGCGGTCGAAGGCGCTGGTGGCCACGTCGTACATCTCCGCCGTGCGGCTGAACTTGGTATTGAGCAGGTCCTGCAGCTGCTGGCGGCTCGCTTCGGCGCGCTTGTTGGCGGCCTTGGAGGCGGCCTCGTCCGAGAAACCATTGAAGAGGCTGTAGGTGACGGTCACGCCGGCATGCCATGAAGACACATTGCTGTTGCCCAGCTTGCCCTCGGTCTTGCCCATGTTCCAACCAAACTGGGGGCCCTGCCCGGCGACCACCGCCTTGGCGTAGCTGTCCTGGGCCTCAGCCTGCGCACGCAACTGCTGTGCGTCGTTGCCGTATTCGATCTGGCGGTTGATCTCGCCAATCTCGGGCACGGTGGCCAGCGGAATGGTGATCCCGTCGCCCGGCGGCACCTGGTCGCCGATCAGCTTGCGCAGGCGGATCTCGCTCTGGCGGCTTTGGGCCAGGGCCTGATCGCGCTGCAGTTCGGTCTGCTGCTGCGTCTTGCGGGCCTGCACGAGCTCGCTCATGCGCCCCTTGTCCTCGGCCACGATGCCTTCCAGCGCCTCGACCAGGCAGCTCATCTTGCGCATGTACTGCTGGTAGACCTGGGCCTGCAGGCGGTACCGGTTGCGCTCCAGCGCGGCACCAACGGCTTCCAGCACCACTTGTTCGGTGGTCACGGCCGCACCGAACTTGGCCGAACCCGCCAACTGATTGCGCCAATCCGTCAAGCGGCTGATGCGGCCGTTGTCCCACAGTGGGGCAGACACATTCAAACTCAGGCTCGACTGGTTGCCCGAGCTGACGGTCACATTGTCCTGCTTGCTTCCGCCCGAACCCAGGTTGCCACTGACGAACACCTGCGGCCAGCGGCCGGCCTTCGTCTCGGCCACGTCATATTCGGCGGCTTCGGCCAGCAGGCGAGCGGCCCCCACCGAAGCGCTGCGGCGCTCCGCCTCGCGGGCGATGGTCTGCAACTGGCTCATGGGGTCGGGCGGCGGCGCTTCCTGCTCGGGCCTGCCGGCGGGCCTGGCCCCGGCCTTGGCCGTGGGTTTTTCAGCCCTCACCTCGCCATTGAGGTCATCGGCACAACGCGCCCAGGCACTCATCATGGTGGCCTGGGCCATCAGGACAGCGACACACAGCGCGGATTTCATCGAAGGGATCTTGCTCATCATGGCTCAACGCTCTCGGAAAGCTTCCTGGGACTTGATCATTGGCAGCAGCAGGTACTGCGCAACGGTCCTCTCGCCGGTCTGCACCTCGACCGAAGCAGTCATGCCGGGCATCACGGCCAGCGGCTTGTTACCCTGGTGCAGGGTGGATACATCCGAGCGGATCAGCGCCCGGTAGTAGGTGGTATCGCGGCCACCGGTCTTGGTGGGGTCATCGCCCAGCGAATCCGGGCTGATGTAGTCGATCGTGCCCTTGAGGCCGCCATAGATGTAGTAGTCGTAGGCGCTGAGCTTGACCGTCACGGGCAAGCCCACATGCACAAAGCCGATGTCGGAGGGCTTGATGCGCGCCTCGATCAGGATGCGGGGGCCCACTGGCAGGATCTCCATGATCGGTGCGCCAGCCGGCACCACGCCACCCACGGTCGCGATGCGGATGTTCTTGACCAGGCCCTTGACCGGGGACTTCAGCGTGGTGCGGGTCAGCATGTCCTGCTTGACCACCATCTGCTCTTCCAGCTGGGCCAGCTCGGAGCGGACCTTCACCAGCTCGCCGCTGGCGTCCTGCCTGAAGCGATTGACGCGCTCCTGGATCTGCAAGGTCAGGTCATTGACCTGGCGTTGCAGGCGCATCACCTCGACCTCGGACATCAGGCCCTTGGACGACATGCGCTCGGCCATCGCCAGCTCCTTGCGCAACAGGCCCAGGCTGCGCCGCGTCACGCCCACCGCCTCTTCCAGGGCCTGGCGGCGCGCCACGTAGGACTCGGTCTCGTCGTGCACGATCTGCGGCAGGGCCCGCACTTCCGTGGGAAAGAGCAAGGGCTTGCCGGTGGCTTCGGCCAGCAGCCGCGCAAGCGTGCCGCTCAAGGCCAGGCGCTTGGCCTCGCCTTCGTTCTGCTGGGCTTCCGCACGCGTCGGGTCGATCTGCAGGAGGTCCTGCCCCTTCTCGACCATCATCCCCTCGCGCACCAGCATATTGCGCAAGATGCCACCTTCAAGGCTGGCAATGACCTGCTCGCGCCCGTCGGACACCACCTTGCCCTCGGCCTTGGTGATCTGCTCGACCCGAGCCAACCAGGCCCAGGTGATGGCCACCACCACCGCGGTCAGCATCAGGTAGATCGCCCAGACCGCTTGCGGCGCAGCATGCACCAGCTCGGCCTGGCGGATGCCGGACATGAACTCCTCGTCACCCGGGAAAGGCACCCCGTCGGGGCTGTGCCTGGAAAAACGGCCTGCGATGCTCATGTTCACCCCGCCGCGGCCAGTTCACGCGGCGCCTGAGGCGCGGCGTTTTGTTGAGGGGGCACAGACTGCATCTGCGCAGGCTTCTGGCCGGCCAGCATGGCCAGCACCTTGGCCTTGGGCCCATCGGCCAGGATCTTGCCGCCGTCCACCACGATGATGCGGTCCACCACGTCCAGCAAGGCCGGCCGGTGGGTGACCACGATCAGCGTCTGCCCATGCACGGCCGAGCGCAGGTGGTTGATGAAGCCGGCCTCGGACTGCGCGTCCATCGAGCTGGTCGGCTCGTCCATCAGCAGCACCTGGGATTTGGTCACCAGGCAGCGCGCCAGCGCCACCAATTGCCGCTGGCCACCTGACAACAGCGAGCCCATCTCACCCACCGGCAGGTCGTAGCCCATGGGGTGCGCGGCCGCCAGCTTGTCCAGCCCCGTCTGGCGCGCCACCTCCAGGAAGTGGCCCACATCGGCGTGTGCTCGGCCCAACAGCACGTTTTCCTTCAGGCTGCCGTAGAACAGCCTGGGCTCCTGCGACACGAAGCCCACGTGCGAACGAAAATCCACCGGGTCGATCTGGCGCAGGTCGATGCCATCCACCTCGACAAAACCATCCGTGGGCTGATAGAGCCCCGCCAGCATGCGCAAGATGGTGGACTTGCCACTGCCGATCTTGCCGAGGATGGCAATGCGCTCACCGGGCTGAATCTGCAGGTTGATGCCCTTGAGCACCAGGGGCGCATGGTCGTGCTTGCCCTTGGGGTAGGCGAACGTCACATCATGCAGGCCCAGTTGCCCCTTGATGTGCTTGCGAGACAGGTACTGCTTGCCCTGCACCCGGTCCGTCGGCATGGCCATCAGGTCATTGAGGATCATCAAGGCGGACTTGGCGCCCTGGTAACGGCTCGCCAGCGACACCACTGATGTGAGCGGCTGCACGGCACGGCCGGCAAACATCACTGCCCCGATGAGCGAGCCGCCCGAGATCTGCCCTTCCTTGATCAGCACCACGCCCCACATCAGCATGGCCACTGTCACCAGAGGCTGAGTGATGGCCGAGAAGTTGCTCACCAGGCTGGCAATCGCCCGCGAGCGCAGGGCAGATGCCGCCGCCGCCGCATTGGCGGCCTCATAGCGCTTGGAGAAATACCCGGCCGCACCCGCGGCACGCACATCCTCCAGGCCCTCCATGGCCTCGACCAGCACACCTTGCAAGTCCGCATGTTGCGCCATGTTCGCCCGCATCGAGCGGCGCAAGATGCGCTGGATGGCGATCGACAGCCCCAGCACCGTTGGCACGGCGATCAGCAGGACGAAGACCAAGGGCCCTGCGATCACATAAGTCATCAAGATGAACAGGAAGATGAAGGGCAGATCCGTCATCACGGATGCACTGGCTGACGTCGAGAACTCCCGCACCACCTCGATCTGCGACAAGCGGTGGGCAAACGACCCTGCGGAATCCGGCTTGTGCTCCAGGCGGATGCTCAGGGCCTGGTTGAAGAGCATGTTGCCCATGATCAGGTCGGCCTTCTTGCCCGCCGTGTCGATCAGATAGCTGCGCAGCTGTCGCGCCATCAAGTCAAAGCCGATGCCGATCAGGGTGCCGATACCCAGGGACCACATGGTCACCATGGCATCGTGGGGGATCACCTTGTCGTAGACGATGGAGGTGAAGAAGCCCGTGACCAACATGAGGATGTTGCTCAACAGGGCCGCGAGCATGGCCGCGCGGTAGTACGGCACATAGCGCTTGAGCGTGGACCACAACCAGTGCGAGGGTGACTGCTGCTGCGCCTCTCGGTCGCCATGCACCATGCCGGGCTTGATCGCCGCCAACAGGGTGTAGCCCGAATACTCGGGGAGCAGCTCTTCCTCGGTGGCCGTGCAGACCTCGTTGCCCGAGCCTGGCATCACCACCTCGTAGCGCGTCCCGCCTGCCCGCTTCGAGCGCGAACCGAGGCGCCGGGTGAGGATGACCGCGTCGCCATTCTTGAGCAGCATCACCACCGGCATCAGCAAGCCGAGAATCTTGCCCGGCGGGCGACGGACCAGCGTCGCGCTGAAGCCGATCTGCTTGAGGACCCGAACCGCCTGCACAGGCGTCATGCCTTGCTCATCGAGCTGCAAGCCGTCCAGCACCGAGGCGTGGCTGCGGTCGATGGCGTGGTGGTGGCAGAGCCAGATCACAGCCTCCAGCAGCGGATCAGCCGACAAGGCTGCGCCCTCACCTGCAGCAAAGTCTTGCTCAGGCTCGGCAATCGCTTCGTCGATCAGATCGGGCTCGGAGGTGGGGTCCACCAGATAGCTCCCAGGGTCAACAACACAGGCACACAAGCCTTTTTGGGCGTGTACCTGGGATGCTAGGTGGGGGGAGGCGGAACCTTAAGCGGCAATAGAGCGGCATTCGCCGCGCATTTCCGGCACCAGGCCAAGGCCGGGCATGCGTGAAGCCACCGGGTGGCGACGCGATCTTTTCAGGGGGAAAAAGAGGGGTGGAGGCGCGGCCCGGAGTCGAACCGGGCTCAACGGATTTGCAATCCGACGCATAACCGCTTTGCTACCGCGCCTCAAAAAAAGCATCCAGCGCAAGGGCTGGAAAAAAGGGAAGCGCGCTGGCTTCCCTTTTTGAATTTGGAGCGGGATAAGAGGCTCGAACTCTCGACCTATACCTTGGCAAGGTATCGCTCTACCAACTGAGCTAATCCCGCATATTGTCAGATTGGAGCCTGACAACTTTCTTCGCTTTGGCTTGCGTCTTGATCGCTTACCTTGATCGTTTCTGGTGTCGCGATCAGCGAAGACCTGAACTATACATCGTTTTTGAGCAGTTGCGCAAGGTGTTGCAACTTTTCATCAAGATTTTGTCGCTCGCCACCTGGCGCCGGGATAACCGGGCCGGCCCGTCTCAGCCAGATCTGACCGAGGACGTACACTTGCGCCCCAGGCCCCGATGGTGAAATCGGTAGACACAGCGGACTTAAAATCCGCCGCTTGCTGAAAGGCGGCGTGCCGGTTCGACCCCGGCTCGGGGCACCAGGCCGTTCTCCAGCGGCACTACAGCACGAAGGGTTGGCCGACAAAGGCCCAGTCCCCGCCTCTTCCACCGCCACATGCCTAGAATGGTTCCAGCGACAAGCGGGAGCCACACCATGCGTGTACTCGTCCTCGGAAGCGGTGTCATCGGCGTCACCAGCGCCTACTGCCTGGCTCGCGCCGGCGCACACGTCACCGTGATCGACCGGCAGCCCGGGCCCGCGCTGGAAACCAGCTTCGCCAATGCCGGGCAGATCTCGCCAGGCTACGCCTCGCCCTGGGCCTCGCCTGGCCTGCCGCTCAAGGCCATGCAATGGCTGCTGCAACGCCATTCCCCCTTGTCCATTCGCCCTGACGGCAGCCTGTGGCAATGGCACTGGATGGCCCGGATGCTGCGCGAATGCACCCCTGATCGCTACGCCACCAACAAGGAACGCATGGTACGGCTGGCCGAATACAGCCGCGACTGCCTGCGCCAATGGCGCCAGGAGCTGGACCTGCGCTACGAAGGCCGCGCCCTGGGCACCCTGCAGATCTTCCGCACCGCCGAGCAGTTGCACAACGCCCGCAAAGACACCACCGTGCTGGACCGTTGCCAGGTGCCCTACAAGCTGATGACGCCAGGCGAGTGCATCGAGCAGGAGCCCGCCCTGGCGAGCCGCCAGCACCTGCTGACCGGCGGCCTGTACCTGCCTGGCGACGAAACCGGTGACTGCCAGCGCTTCACCACCTTGATGGCAGACCAGGCCCGCGCACTGGGCGTCCAGTTCCGCCACGACGTGCAGGTCGACCAGCTCTTGCATGATGGCCGGCGGGTCACCGGCGTGCGCCTGCTCAGCTCGCACGGCGCAGAAGTCCGCCTCGCAGATGCGTATGTGGTGGCCATGGCCACATACTCGCGTGGCCTGCTGCGTGATCTCGGGCTGGATCTGCCCGTGTACCCCGTCAAGGGCTATTCCCTGACCTTGCCCATCACCCAGCCTGATGCCGCGCCCCGCTCCACCGTGCTGGACGAGAGCTACAAGGTCGCCCTCACCCGCTTCGACCAGCGTGTCCGTGTGGGCGGCATGGCCGAGCTGGCCGGCTTCGACCTGAAGCTGCGGCCCAGCCGGCGCGCCACGCTGGAGCGCGTGGTGCAAGACCTTTTCCCCGATGCCGGCCCGCTTGATCAAAGCGAATTCTGGACAGGCCTGCGCCCCATGACGCCAGACGGCACCCCTGTCATCGGGCCGACCCGCATCGACAAGCTGTGGCTCAACACCGGCCATGGCACCCTGGGTTGGACCATGGCAGCCGGCAGTGGCCAGTTGCTCGCCGACCTGCTGCTGGGCCACGCACCGGCCATCCGCAGTGACGACCTGGCCTTGCGCCGCTATGAACGCGCGTTCTCGCACCACACAGGCCTGGGCCCGGTGCCCGCCACACGCACGGCGGCAGCGTCGCCAAAAAGAAAAGCCCCGCCAGGTTCGCTGGAGGGGCTTGTCTGAAAGCTGGAGGCGCGGGCCGGAGTCGAACCGACCTACACGGATTTGCAATCCGGTGCATAACCGCTTTGCTACCGCGCCGTGAGGCACGAAGTATCCCCGAAAATTCAAACACCTGCAGGCGGCCCTCAAAATTTTGTACGAGGCCCCTGCGTCAGGGTCGACGACATCACCAGATCAACTCGCCTGCGTAACCCGTCATCTCCAGGTAGCCTGAACCGATGACGCGCCCCTGTGCATCCAGCAGCTCGCTCAAGCCCTCCCAATAGACATCGCCGATGCCATTGCCGCCGTCCACTTCCTGCTGGTTCATGCGCGCTTTCACCGTGTAAGTCGTGCCAGCCAGATCCACACGCCAGGTCACGGGGTATCGGGCCCCGGTAGCCGGGCTGCGCCAGATTTCACCTGGTGTCATGCGGATCTCCTCGTGCTTGAAAACGCGATCCGGCCGACCAGCTTGCCGCAGCGTGGCCCCCTCCCACACCGTGCTGCCATCGCTTCGCCGCATGCGCACCACCATCAAGGCCGAACCATCCTGCAGGTTCATGCACACCCAGTCTGCCCCCACGGCATCAGGCGCCATCATGCGCCGCCCCCAGCCGTGGTCCAGCCAGGCCTGCCCCGTAACCCCGACCGTGTGCCGCTGGTAGCTCACCCGCCCCGTCACCTTCAGTTGAGGCTGCGAGTAATAGCGCGTGGGGTAGCCCAGAAAGGGGTCTCGGTGGATGGTGCCGTTCTCGCCATGCAGCATCACGGCCTGCGTGGGCGTGCAGCGCAGATCCAGCAAGAAATCAGGTGCGCTCACACGCCCCACATACGCCACCGGCCCCGGCGCACCACTGCGGGCCAGCAGCCAGTCCTGCAGGGTGACGCGCATGTCCTCCCTGGCTGCTTCCACCAGGCCGAAGCCCACACGCGCCATGCGCTGGTCATGCCATTCGGTGCCATGCAGCGGGTCGCTCAAAGAGGCTCGCGCACCGATCACATGCCGGGGCGCAAAGCGGCTGGGGTTCCGCTCGGCAGACTCCACCGCCGTTCGAAAGCAGGCCATGTGAAAACCCAGCGTCTGTTGCGCCCCCACCTGCAACATACCCTTGAGGTTCCACCATTCCGCACGGGAGTCCAGATGAGCGCCCTCGTCCTGCGGGAAGTGCAAAGGCGGCTCCGGTGGGCGTGCGGCGCTGATCACTGGCAGGTTTTGCTGCGCGCTCGACGGCATGGGCACCAGCCCTGATCCCGATGCGGCAGACCAGGTAGCCAGCTGCAGCCATTGCCGACGCGTCAGGCCCGGCTTCATCACCAATCCTCCTTCACCGCACTCACCACATCCGCCCCTACGGCAGCCCTCCCGGCCAGCCATGCCGTGAGCGTACCGGCCAGCACCACGCCCAGGCACAGCGCGGCCAGCCGCAAGCCGGGCAGCGACATGTCCATGGTCCAGTGAAAGCTCTGCGGGTTCACCACGTAGACCAGGATGAAGCTCACCGCCAGGCCCAAGGCCAGCCCCATCAGGGCGCCCACGCTGGTCAGCACGGCCCCCTCACCTGCCAGCACACGCCGGATCTGCGCTGACGTGAAGCCCAGGTGACCGAGCAGCCCAAACTCCTTGCGCCGCGCCAGCACCTGCGCAGAAAAGCTCGCCGACACACCAAACAAGCCGATGCCCAGCGCCACAGCCTGCAACCAGTACGCCACTGCAAAGCTGCGGTCGAACACCTGCAAGGTGGCCTGCCGGATATCCCGTGGGGACTGGAAACTCAGCAGCGTGCCGTCCAGCCCTTGCGCACTGGCTGCCTGGCGTATGCCCTCCTGCACGGCACCGGGCTGCGCCTGCGGTGCCAGCCACAAGGCCAGGTCATTGACTGTCTTGTCACCGGTGAGCCGCTGGTAATCAGTGGCCTGCATGATGAGCGCGCCTTGCTGGTGGGCATAGTCCCGCCATACGCCCAGCACCATCGCATCCACGGGCTCACGCCCCGCCTGAAGGGGCAAACGTAGCGGCGAACCAGGCCGCAGCCCATACAACTCGGCCATGGTCTCGCTCACATAGACACCCACGCGGCCATCCGTTGGCGGCATGGCGGCCCCCAGCAAAGGCAGCGCCAGGCGCTTGTCATCACCCACCGTACTGAAAGGCCGGGCGATCAGGGCCACCGGTGCTTTGCCCGCTTGCAGGCTCAGCCTGCCCACGCGCACACCCATCACCTGCGCCACACCAGGCTGATGCGCAATGGCATCCAGCAAGGCCGGTTCGAGATGCAAGGCATCGCTGCCATTGTTGGCCGCACCCGTGCGCACATACAGGTCAGCCGGCAAGAGTGTGTCCAGCCAGGACGTGATCGAGCCACGGAAGCTGGACACCATCACCGTCAAGGCAATCGACAGCCCCAGGCTGACCACGATGCCCGCGATCGCCACCGACGCCGACTGCCGCATGTGCCGCACGCGCTCCAGCGACAACAACAAGGAAGCGTGCCGCATCAAGCGGGCGCGGGGCAGGCCCTTCATCACGGCCTGGAGCAACAAGCTCACCGTGGCTGGCACGCACTCGATGCCACCCAGCATCACACAGGCGATGGCCAGATAAGCCCACACCGGCATGCCACCGAGCGGCGGCAAACAACTCAAGGCACCGCCCACCAGCAGCAAGGCAGGGCCCAGCCAGATGGCATGGCCCGAGCGCTCTGCCAAGGTGGCGCCTTTGAGCGCCTGCGCAGGTGCCAGCCGCTGCGCCATGCGGGCAGGCAGCACACCACCCCAGACGGCCGCCAGCACACCCAGTGCCCCGTACAAGCACGCCGCACGCCAGGACCACAAAAGGGCTGGCGCACTGCCCGCAAAGTAGTCGCCACCCAGATCGCCACCCGAGATGCGCAGGGCCAGTTGCGCCAGCCCTGCACCCAAGGCCAGGCCCAGCAAGGCGCCCAGCACGCCCAACACGCTGGATTCCAGCAACACCAGGCGCAAGCGTTCCCTGGCGCTCAAACCGAGCACGCCCAGCAAGGCAAACTGCTTCTGGCGCTGCGCCACCGACAAAGACAAGGTCGAGAACACCAGAAAGCTGCCCGTGAACAAGGCCATCAAGGCCAGCACGCCCAGGTTCACCCGGTAGGCGCGAGACAGTTGCAAGGCCTGCGATGACGCCGCCTGAGGCGAATCCACCAGCACGCCCGCCAATTCGGGGATCGCACCCAGCACCGCCTCAGGCTGTCGCCCGCCCTTGAACTGGATGTCCAGGCGCGTGACCTGCCCCAGCATCCCGAACGCAAGCTGAGCCCCCGCAATGTCCATCACCCCCAAGGCCTCGCCACCCGCCCCCACCGTGCCGGCCACCCGCAACACCATGGCCTGCAGCCCTGCCTGGACCTTGATGTCACTGCCAGGCACCACGCCCAGCACCGCCTGCGCCCTGGCATTCAGAAAGATCACACGAGGGTCGAACAAGGTCAGCCGCTCGTTGCCGATCACATCGCGAGAAACCTGAGGTATCAGCGCCGGTGTCATCAACCTGGCGGCCAGCGGGTCCAGCCCCAGCACGCGCAGCGGGTGGCCGTCCACCTGCGTCTGCACATCGATGATGGGGCTGACTGTGCGCACATCCGGGCGCCGGGCCAGCAAAGGGTACAAGGCTTCGTCCAGCCCGCCCCTGGCCGCATGCAGACTCACATCGGCCTGCCCATTGACCGATCGCACCGCGGCATCGAACTCGCTCAAGGCCGACTCGTGGATCAGGTGCACCGAAAAGGCCAGGGTCACACCCAAGGTCACCGCGAACATGGCCGCCATGTGGCGCATGCCGTGCCGACGCCACTCCTGCCAGGAAAAGGTCAGCAGCAGGCGCCAGATGGGTGAGCCCGGCGCCCTGGCGGCGCGCGCTTCAGCCAGCATGGCGCGCACACATCATCACCACTCTTCGGTGGGCTCCGAGCACTCGGATGCAACCGGGTTGACGCTGCAGCGGATCTTCTTGATCAGCTTGAGGCCCTTCTTGTCGTACAGGCCCTTCTCGGCCATGAGCACGCGGCCCTGGCGCAGCAACAAGGCATAACGCTCGTTGTCACGCGGGGTCAGGTCGACCCAGAAATGCTCGGGTACGTCCTTGTCAGCCAGCTTCAACGTCGCCATGGCCAGCTCGAAATTGCCCGCGATGTACTGCCGCGCCCGTTGCCCGAAACCCTTGGGGAACTTGGCCGAGCGGATGATCATCTGGTAGGTGCTGATGGTCATCGGCATGCGGATCACGGCCCCCTTGGTGCCCAGGCCGCGATACAGCTCGAAGGGCATGTAGGCGATGGTGGGCAGCACCACCATGTCCACATTGTGATTGTTGAACATCGGGCCCACATTGCTGATGTCCACCGACACGGGCCGAGCCCCGATGCGCTGCACCAGTTGCGACTCGGCCTTGTCCTGATCAAAAGTGCCAAAGCGCTTGCCTGCCTGCCCATCGATGGAGGCATTGGCCTTGTCGCTGGTAAAGACATAAGCCGCACCCAGCGGGAAGATGCCTGCCACCTCATACGGCCCCTCCACCATCATCTCGGCCGCCTTGGGCGTGCTCACCAACTGGATGAAGCGGCGCACAACATCGTAGCTGGCGTCCAGATCGACCTTGCCATTGCGCACGATACTTGAGGCGCCCACCGCATCCAGGGAAGCGGCCATGGCATGAAAAGCCTTGGTACGCAGGCCCGTGGCCATCACGGCATCGCACTGACCGGTCCGGAAGTCTTCCACGGCCACGCGCTCGTCCACATAAGGCTTCACATCGATGTCAACGCCGGCTTCCAGCATCTCCACATGGAAGTCCCGGGCGGCGCGAAAGCCATCGCCCTTGGCCCCCAGAGGGTCGAACACGCACATCTTGGCGGGCAGCAAAGCCGGCTCGGCCATCGCGGCAGCGGACGCACACCACAACGCGCACCACAACGCACCTGCGCTGAACAGTTTCATGACAAGAACTCCTTGCTTGATCACCAGTTTTCCGTGAGTTCCGTGCACTCGGACGCTTGCGGATGGATGCTGCAGCGGATCTTCTTGATCAGCTTGAGCCCCTTCTTGTCATAGAAGCCCTTCTCTGCCATCAGGACACGGCCCTGACGCATCAACAGCACATAGCGCTCGTTGTCACGCGGCGTGGAGTCGATCCACAGCTTCTCGGGGATTTCGCGGTCGCCCTTGGCCACGATGCCCATGGCCGTGTCGAACTGCGAGGCGAAGTAGTCCCGCGAATCCTGCCCGAAACCCTTGGCAAACTTCGCCGAACGGATGATGGCCTGCCCCGTCAGGATGAGCACCGGGAAACGCGCGACGCCCCCTTTGGTGCCGATGCCCCTGTACAGTTCCAGCGGCTTGTACACCATGGCCGGCGCCATGATCACATCCACCAGACCATTGTTGAACATCGTCGAGAAATTGCTGATGTCGGCGGCAACCGGCTTGGCGCCCACGCGCTGAATGAGTTGCGCCTCGGCCTTGTCGTAGTCCATGGCGGCCACGCGCTTGCCGGCGGCCTTCTCCAGGGTGTCGATGTTGCGGTCATTCACGAAGGGGTACACCGCCCCCAGCGGGGCGATGCCGGCCAGCTCGTACGGCCCCGCCACGATGAAGTCCGTGGCCTTGGGCGAACTGATCACGTTGACGAACTGGTGCACCACCTCGTAGGACGCCTTCAGGTCCACCTTGCCATTGCGAACAATGGTGGAGGCGCCCACCGAATCCAGCGCGGCAGAAAACGGCACATAAGGGCGTGTGCGCAAACCGGTGGCCATCACGCCATCACATTGGCCGGTGCGGAAGTCCTCCACCGCCACCCGCTCGTCCACATAGGTCTTGAGCTGGACGACATGCCCCTTCTTCAGCATCGCCAGGGCGTAATCCTGCATGGCGCGGTGCGTCTCGCCGGTGCCGATCGGGTCGAAGACGCAGAACTGGGCGCCATTGCCCTCCGGTTTGGCGTCCGCCTTGGCGCTGGTGGCAGCCTGGGCGCCCCCCACGCAGCTCGCCAGGAAAGCGGCAGCCAGCAACTTGGATGAAAACTTCATGTGTTTGAGTCGCAAAAAAACGAGGATCTTCGGGATCTGCGGCCGCAGGTTACCCGTCATCAGGACAGCCACAGCTTGAGGAAACCCCGCCCCGTGTTCGCCCAAAACCCCCTATCTGGCGCCTCATCGCCCCTCACATATGGGGCAGGCCCGAGGGAACCCTGATATTCCGCCCTTGGCCCTTTGTTAATCTGACGGTGCCGTACATCAAATCGATTCACGTATGACGTGCAGCATTACATTCACACATCTGGAAGAGATCGAGGAACACTCATGAAATTCACCAAGCACCTGGTTACCGCCGCCGTCCTGGCGGCCCTGGGCACAGCCGCCCAAGCCCAGAACATCCTGACCGTGGTCAACGGCGGCGCGACCTTCACCGGTTCTGGCGCCCTGACCTTCAGCGCCGACCTGCTGGGCGCGCTGGATACCGGCAAGATCGCAGCCACCGGCTACGGCGCAGCCACCCCGACCATCCTCAAGGATACGGACGGCTTTTACACCAGCATCCAGGTGTCGGCCCCGATGGCCACCCTGTCGCTGGACACCGATACGCTGGAAGTCGTCGGCGTGGGCACCAAGGGTGGCCTGACCCTGACCGCTCCCGTGGTCAAGAGCGTGTCGAGCGGCGGTTCGCTGACCGTGACCGACATCAAGGCTGACCTGACCAACAAGACCATTTTCGCCACCATCATTGGCGCCAATGGCGTGGGCACGGTCAACAACTTTGCGCTGTGGAACTTCAGCACCATCACCGGCACCACCGCCTACGCTGGCCCTGGCACCTACATCAACGACATCAGCGGCCTGAGCCTGACGGCAGATGGCTTCACTAAGTTCTCGCAAGCCCTGGGCCTGCTGAGCCTGGGTAAGGCGGCCATGAACGGCATCACCGACTACGGCACCATTCATTCCGTGCTCAACACCACGCTGGATCTGGGCCCCACCACGCCGGCTATTCCAGAGCCCTCGACCTATGCACTGATGGGCCTGGGTCTGGTTGGCGTGGCTTTCGCCGCACGCCGCAAGTCGGCCTGATTGCCGCTGCCCGCTTGACTCCACTGACGGGTGGCTGACAAGGCCACCCTGATTCTTCAAAACACACGACTGGGAAACCGGTTCGTGTGTTTTTTTATGGGAGAGGCATGCGCCAATGAAAAAGGGCCCTTCGTGTGAAGGGCCCTTTCAAAATTTGGAGCGGGATAAGAGGCTCGAACTCTCGACCTATACCTTGGCAAGGTATCGCTCTACCAACTGAGCTAATCCCGCATGTGCTGTCTTTCGACGGCGTCTTCGCTTTTGCAGATGCTCTAGAGTTGCCCCTTGCTTTGCTGCGTTGATCACCGTTTGGCGCAGTGATCAGCGAAGACCTGAACTATACATCATTTTTGACGTTTCGATCAAGCCGTCGCATTTTTTCAACCGATCAGTGCTTCATCACATCGCTGCTGCCCGCAGCCGCAGGGGCCGCAGCCGCTTCCGGCTTGGCTTCCACCTTGGCCTCTTCTTCAGGCAGTGGCGTGGGCTGGCGCTCCAGTGCCACTTCCAGCACCTTGTCGATCCACTTCACAGGCACGATCTCGATCTGGCTCTTCACGTTCTCGGGGATCTCAGCCAGGTCCTTCACGTTCTCTTCAGGGATCAGCACGGTCTTGATGCCACCGCGGTGAGCAGCCAGAAGCTTCTCCTTCAAGCCGCCAATCGCCGTGACTTCACCACGCAGGGTGATTTCACCCGTCATGGCCACGTCAGCACGCACCGGGATACCCGTCAGTGCCGACACGAAAGCCGTGGTCATGGCCGCACCAGCAGACGGGCCGTCCTTCGGCGTGGCGCCATCCGGCACGTGAATGTGGATGTCGCGCTTCTCGAACAGATCGTCGGTGATGCCCAGCCGGCGGGCGCGTGAACGCACCACCGAACGAGCGGCCTCGACGGACTCCTTCATCACATCGCCCAACTGGCCGGTGCGGATGATGTTGCCCTTGCCGGGCATGATCGCGGCTTCGATGGTCAGCAGATCGCCGCCCACTTCCGTCCACGCCAGGCCCACGACCTGACCGACCTGGTTGTCCTTCGTGGCTTCGCCGTAGCTGTACTTGCGCACGCCCAGGAAGTCATTGAGGTTCTCGTCGGTCACGACCACCTTCTCGGTGTACTGCTTGAGCGCAAAGCCCTTGATCACCTTGCGGCAGATCTTGGAGACCTCGCGTTCCAGCGAACGCACACCGGCTTCACGGGTGTAGTAGCGGATGATGCCGCGGATGGCGCTTTCAGCGACTTCCAACTCACCGTCCTTCACACCGTTGTTCTTGATCTGCTTGGGCAGCAAGTACGTTTGAACGATGTGCACCTTCTCGTCTTCGGTGTAGCCGGCCAGGCGGATCACTTCCATCCGGTCCAGCAAGGCTGGCGGGATGTTCAGCGAGTTCGAGGTCGCCACGAACATCACATCCGACAAGTCGAAATCAACCTCGATGTAATGGTCACCGAAGGTGTGGTTCTGCTCGGGGTCCAGCACCTCCAGCAGCGCCGATGAAGGATCGCCACGGAAGTCCATGCCCAACTTGTCGATCTCGTCGAGCAGGAACAGCGGGTTGCGCACACCGACCTTGCCCAGGCTCTGCAGCACCTTGCCCGGCATAGAGCCGATGTAGGTGCGGCGGTGGCCACGGATCTCGGCTTCGTCACGCACGCCGCCCAGGGCCATGCGCACGAACTTGCGGCCGGTCGCACGGGCGATCGACTGACCCAGCGAGGTCTTGCCGACACCGGGAGGGCCAACCAGGCACAGGATGGGCGCCTTGACCTTGTCCACGCGTTGCTGCACAGCAAGATACTCAAGGATGCGTTCCTTGACCTTGTCGAGGCCATAGTGCTCTTCGTTCAGCACCGACTCGGCGAGCGCCAGGTCATGCTTGACCTTGGACTTCTTGCTCCAGGGCAGGCCGACCAGGGTGTCGATGTAGTTGCGCACCACCGTCGCTTCGGCCGACATCGGCGACATCAGCTTGAGCTTCTTGAACTCGGCCTCGACCTTCTTGCGTGCCTCCTTGGGCATGCGAGCGGCTTCGATCTTCTTGGCGATTTCTTCGAGGTCTGCGCCCTCTTCGCCTTCACCCAGCTCTTTCTGGATGGCCTTGACCTGCTCGTTCAGGTAGTACTCACGCTGCGACTTCTCCATCTGGCGCTTGACGCGGCCACGGATGCGCTTCTCGACCTGCAGGATGTCGACTTCGTGTTCCAGTTGCTCCAGCAGCTTTTCCAGGCGACCAGAGACCGAGAACAGATCCAGCACGGCTTGCTTGGCTTCGAGCTTGAGCGGCAAATGCGCGGCGATGGTGTCAGCCAGACGGCCAGCATCGTCGATACCGGAGATCGAGGTGAGGATCTCGGGCGGGATCTTCTTGTTGAGCTTGACGTACTGGTCGAACTGCTGCGTCACCGCGCGGCGCAGTGCCTCAACCTCGGGCGTGATATTGCCTTCGGGCTGCACCGGCACCACATCAGCGGTGAAGTACTCGTTTTCGTCGTGGATGGCCGACGTATTGGCACGCTGCACGCCTTCAACCAGCACCTTCACGGTGCCGTCAGGCAGTTTCAACATCTGCAGAATGCTGGAGACGCAACCGATGTCGAACATGTCTTCCGCCTTGGGCTCGTCCTTGCCGGCGGCCTTCTGAGCCACCAGCATGATTTGCCGGCCAGCTTCCATCGCGGCTTCCAGTGCCTTGATGGACTTGGGGCGCCCCACGAACAGCGGGATCACCATGTGCGGAAAGACCACGACGTCGCGCAAGGGCAGCAGTGGCAGCGTGATGGGTTCAGAAGGAAGAATGGGGTGTCCAGACATATTGGGCTCACTTTCTCTGATGCCCACATGGGGCTTCAGCGATAAAACACAAGGGCACCGTGAAAACCTAGAAGTACAGGGTTTTCAGCGGTGCCCGTCAGAGCTGACCTATTCGGTTTCGCTCAGGCACTGGCCTTAGCCTGTTCCCGATACACCAACAAGGGCTTGGCGTTCTCTTCGATGGTGGACTCATCCAGGACCACCTTTTGCACTCCTTCCTGGGTAGGCAATTCGAACATCGTGTCAAGCAACGACTGTTCCAGAATGGAGCGAAGACCACGCGCGCCGGTCTTGCGGGCCAGGGCCTTGCGGGCGATGGCAGCGAGCGCCGGTTGACGGATCTCGAGTTCGACCCCATCCATGCTCAGAAGTTGCTGATATTGCTTGATCAACGCATTCTTGGGTTCGGTCAGGATACGCACCAGCGCATCCTCGGTCAATTCACCCAGGGTGGCCACAACGGGCAAACGACCAACCAGTTCGGGGATGATGCCGAACTTGATCAGATCCTCGGGCTCGACCTCGCGGAACACTTCAGAGAGTTTCTTCTCTTCCTTGCTCTGAACCGCGGCGCCAAAACCGATGCCGGACTTGACCGAACGGTTCTGAATGACCTTCTCGAGGCCGTCGAAAGCGCCGCCGCAGATGAACAGGATGTTGGTCGTGTCGATCTGCAGGAAATCCTGATTGGGATGCTTGCGGCCACCTTGCGGGGGCACCGAAGCCATCGTGCCTTCGATCAGCTTCAGCAAGGCCTGCTGCACGCCCTCACCCGACACGTCACGCGTGATGGAGGGGTTGTCGGACTTGCGCGAGATCTTGTCGATTTCGTCGATGTAGACGATACCGCGCTGGGCCTTCTCGACCTCGTAGTTGCAGTTCTGCAGCAGCTTCTGGATGATGTTTTCGACGTCTTCGCCCACATAACCGGCTTCGGTCAGGGTGGTGGCGTCGGCGATCACGAAAGGCACGTTCAGCAGGCGGGCCAGGGTCTGGGCCAGCAGCGTCTTGCCGGAGCCGGTAGGCCCGATCAGCAGGATGTTGCTCTTGGCCAGCTCGACATCGGGCTTCTTGTTCTCGCCCGTGCCCATGTGCTTGAGCCGCTTGTAGTGGTTGTACACGGCCACAGACAGCGTGCGCTTGGCCGTGTCCTGGCCGATCACATACTGGTCCAGGCTGGATTTGATTTCGGCCGGCGTGGGCAGGTCGCTGCGTGCAGGACGTGATTGTTCGGCTTCGGCAGCGACCTCATCACGGATGATGTCGTTGCACAGCTCGATGCACTCGTCGCAGATGAAGACCGACGGGCCGGCGATGAGCTTCTTCACCTCGTGCTGGCTCTTTCCGCAGAAGGAGCAGTAGAGGATTTTTTCGCTGGAGGAGCCTTTTTTATCTGCCATGGTGCAGGCCTGTCAAAGAGTCGGCAAGGGGGGTTGAGGACATGATAAGACAAATGCCCTGGCGGCGATCCCCGTGAACTGCCCCATCTTGGCGCGGCTTTTTTGCCACTTTCAGGGGTGTTTCGGGGTGCCAGGGCACCTGTCGGCTCACTGCCGCTTGTCCAGCACCTTGTCGATGAGTCCGTAGGTGGCGGCCTCATCGGCCGACATGTAGTAGTCGCGTTCGGTATCGTTCTGGATCTTCTCCAGGGGCTGGCCGGAACGCTCGGCCAGGATACGGTTGAGTTGCTCGCGGGTCTTGAGGATCTCGCGGGCGTGGATTTCGATGTCCGTGGCCTGACCTTGGGCGCCGCCCAGAGGCTGGTGGATCATGATCTTGGAGTTGGGCAGCGCGAAACGCTTGCCCTTGGCACCGGCGGCCAGCAGGAAGGCCCCCATAGACGCAGCCATGCCCATACAAAGTGTGGACACGTCGGGCTTGATGAACTGCATGGTGTCGAAAATCGACATGCCAGCGCTCACGCTGCCGCCAGGCGAGTTGATGTAGAACGAGATGTCCTTGTCCGGGTTCTCGCTCTCCAGGAACAGCATCTGAGCCACGACCAGGTTAGCGGTGGCGTCATTGACGGGGCCGACCAGGAAGATCACCCGCTCGCGCAAGAGGCGGCTGTAGATGTCATAGGCGCGTTCACCACGACCTGATTGCTCAATGACCATGGGCACCAGGCCCAGGTTCTGAATGTCCGTTGCGCTCATGTGCTTCCTTCTGTAGGTGGCACCTCATTCGTGCGAGGAACCACAAATGTGAGGTTGTGAAAAAGATTATGACGCTGGATACGCCCCGGTCGAACGCGAGAAAAAGCGCACGACTACCTTGGTCGTCTTTCCGTTGTTTGCAAGCACAGACAAAGTCGCACAAAACAAAAGGCACCTGCTTCCACTGGGGATTGCAGGTGCCCTTTGCAGAAAGAAAGCGAGGGTTGGCAAACGCCCGGCATTCACCGGGCAGAAGCAAACCCCACTGTGCTGCTGGGAAATCAGGCAGCGGCCTGTTGGCCCATCAGTTCTTCGAAGCCCAGTGCCTTGTCGGTGACCTTGGCCTTGGACAGCACGAAGTCAGCCACATTGCCTTCAATCACGACGGCTTCCACTTCAGCCATGCGCTGGCGGTCGCTCATATACCAGGCCACCACTTGAGCAGGCTGCTCGTAGCTCTGTGCCAGCTCTTGAATGTGGGCTTGCAGTTGCTCGGGCTTGGCTTGCAGGTTGTTGGCCTTGACCAGTTCAGCCACGGTCAGGCCCAGACGCACGCGGCGCTCGGCTTGGGGCTTGAACATTTCGGCGGGGATCGGGGCCTTGTCGGCGTCCTTGATGCCACGTGCCTTCAGGTCTTCGCGGGCGCCTTCCACCAGGCGGTCGGACTCGGCTGCCACCAGCGACTGGGGCAGATCGAAATCGACCAGCTTCAGCAGGGCTTCCATCACGGCAGCCTTGTTACGGGCAGCCACGCGGAACTTGACTTCACGCTCGAGGTTGCGCTTGATGTCGGCGCGCAGGGCGTCGAGCGAACCATCGGCCAGGCCCAGGCCCTTGATGAACTCTTCGTTCAGCTCGGGCAGGTTCTGGGCTTCCACCTTCTTGACCGTCACCAGGAAGTCGGCTTCCTTGCCGGCCACGTCCTTGCCGTGGTAGTCATCAGGGAACTTCAGGGGGAAGGTCTTGGAGTCGCCCGCCTTCATGCCGCGCACGGCCTTCTCGAAAGCTTCGAGCATCTGGCCTTCGCCCACGAGGAACTGGAAGCCTTCAGCCTTGCCGCCTTCGAAAGGCACGCCGTCGATCTTGCCTTCGAAGTCGATGGTCACGCGGTCGCCATCGGCAGCGGCTTCAGCAGCCGGGCGCTGGGCGAACGTGCGACGCTGCTTGCGCAGGATCTCGATGGTGCGGTCAATCGCTGCGTCGTTGACTTCAGCGGTCACGCGCTCGACTTCAACCGAGGCCACGTCACCGATCTTCACTTCGGGGTAGACCTCGAAAGTGGCGTCGAACTGCAGCTGGCCTTCAACCGGGCCGCCTTCTTTTTCGGAGATGCGGGGCTGGCCGGCCACGCGCAGTTGCGCTTCTTGAGCGGCCTGGGCGAAAGCCTCACCCAGCTTGTCGTTGACCACTTCGTATTGCACGGAGTAGCCATAGCGCTGGGCCACGACATTCATCGGCACCTTGCCGGGACGGAAGCCGTCTGCCTTGACAGTGCGGGCCAGCTTTTTCAGGCGGGCATCGACTTCAGATTGCAGAACGTCAGCTGCCAGGGACAGCGTGATGCGGCGCTCCAGCTTGTCGAGGGTCTCCACGTTGATCGCCATGATGTGATCTCTCAGTAAATAAGAATTGAGTCTGGTGCGCGGGGGGGGACTCGAACCCCCACACCATTGCTGGCGTCAGGACCTAAACCTGGTGCGTCTACCAATTTCGCCACCCGCGCATTGACTTTGAAAAGTCCGGCCGCCGGTCGTGCCTGCGAAGCGGCTCACGAAGTGAAACGGTCTCACGCAGGCCCACCCGGCACCCGGACAGGCTAATTTGGTCTGAACCGCCGATTCTAACGCGGCTCAGCCCCTGTTTTGACGGCCTCAGGCCGTTGTCGACTGGTGGCGAACCCTGAACCAGGCCGCGTACATGGCTGGCAAGGCCAGCAGGGTCAGCAAGGTGGCCACGATCAGGCCGCCCATGATGGCCACCGCCATCGGGCCCCAGAAGGCGCTGCGGGTCAGCGGGATCATGGCCAGCACGGCCGCGGCCGCAGTCAGCACGATCGGGCGGAAACGGCGCACGGCCGCCCCGACGATGGCATCCCAGGCTGGCACACCCCGGGCGCGGTCCTGCTCGATCTGGTCGATCAGGATCACCGAGTTGCGCATGATCATGCCCATCAGGGCGATCACACCCAGCATGGCCACGAAACCGAACGGCCTGTCCGAGGCCAGCAAGGCCATGGCCACACCGGCAATGCCCATCGGCCCGGTCAGGAAAACCAGCAGCGCACGCGAGAAGCTCTGCAACTGCAGCATCAACAGCGTGAAGATGATGAACAGCATGGCCGGCACATTGGCAAAGATCGAGCCCTGGCCCTTGGTGCTTTCTTCTGCCGTACCCGCCAGTTGCACGTGGTAGCCCTCGGGCATCTTGGCTTCCAGCTCCTTCATCTTGGGCCACAGGGCCTGGCTCACGGTCGGGCCCTGGATGCCGTCGCGCACATCACCCTGCACGGTGATGGCGAAGTGGCGGCCATCGCGCCAGAGTACGCCGGGCTCCCACACCAGCTTGGGCTTGGCCACTTGCAGCACCGGCACCATCTTGCCCGACGCTGTCGGCACGTAGGCGTTGTCCAAGGCGCTCAGGGTCTGGCGCTCGGATTGCGGCGAGCGCAAGGCAATGTCGATGAGGCGGTCGCCTTCGCGGTACTGGCCCACGGTCGTGCCGGAGGTCAGCACCTGGCTGGCCTGGGCGATGGACTGCGTGGTCACGCCCAGGGCGCGCGCCTTGTCCTGGTCCACACTCAGTCGGATGGATTTGACGGACTCGTTCCAGTTGTCGTTGACGCCGCGCATGTCAGGGTGCGCACGCATCATCGTCTTGGCTTCTTCCGCCCAGTGGCGCAAGGTCGTCACGTCATCCCCCACGATGCGGAATTGCACCGGGTAAGGCACGGGCGGCCCGTTGGGCAACAGCTTCACACGCGTGCGCACCTCGGGGAACTCGGTGGCCAGGATGGTGGGCAGCTTGTGCCGGATCTGCTCGCGCATGGCCGCGTCCTGCGGCAACACCACGATCTGGCTGACGTTGCTCTGCGGGAAGATCTGGTCCATGGGCAGGTAGAAGCGTGGCAGGCCCGAGCCAATCCATGAGCTCACGGTCTTGACGCCCGGCTCCTTCATCATGCGCGCCTCGAAGCGCCGCGCCACGTCCTCGGTCGAGTCAAAGCTGGAGCCTTCCGGCAGCCACAGGTCCACGATGATCTCGGGGCGGCTGGAATCCGGGAAGAACTGCTGCTGCACCTTGCCCATGCCGACGAAACCGAGGAACAAGGCCCCCAGGGTGATGGCGATGGTGATCCAGCGGTGCGCCACGCACCAGTTCACCAGCGCCTTGAAGCGCGAGTAGAACGGTGTGTCATACAGATCAGCCAGCTCGCCCTCGCCCGCCTGAATCTTCGGGCGAGTGCGCAGCAACCATTGGCCCAGGTAGGGCACGAAGTAGACCGACACCACCCAGGAGATCAGCAGCGCCGCGGCGGTCACCGCAAAGATGGCGAAGGTGTACTCGCCCACGGCCGAGTTGGCCATGCCGATGGGCAGGAAGCCGGCCGCCGTGATCAAGGTGCCCGTCAGCATGGGCATGGCCGTGATGTCGTAGGCGGCGGTGGCCGCGCGCATCTTGTCGTAGCCCTCTTCCAGCTTGTGCACCATCATCTCGACGGCGATGATGGCGTCGTCCACCAGCAGGCCCAGCGCGATGATGAGCGCACCCAACGAGATCTTGTGCAGGCCCACGCCCCACAGGTCCATGACCAGGAAGGTCACGGCCAGCACCAGGGGGATGGTGATGCCCACCACCAGGCCCGGCCAGACATCCAGGCGCAGCGGCTTGGTGTGCAAGCCCAGGCTCAGGAAACTCACCGCGAGCACCACCACCACGGCCTCGACCAGGGCGTGCACGAACTCACCCACGGAGTTGGACACCGCCTGCGGCTGGTTCTGGATCTGATCCAGCTCGATGCCCACAGGCAGGCTGGCCTTGATACGCTCTGTCGCAGCCGACAGGTTCTTGCCCAGCTCGATGATGTCCCCGCCCTTGGCCATCGAGATGCCCAATGCGACCACCTGCTTGCCCTGGTGGCGAACCTTGGTGACAGGCGGATCTTCATACCCGCGGCGCACGGTGGCGATGTCGCCCAGGCGGAAGGTGCGGGCCTGCCCGGTGGCCGGGTTGAGCACACGCAAAGGCATCTGCTTCAACTGCTCGACGTTCTGGAAGGCGCCGTTCACGCGCATCTGCACATTGGTACGGTCGCCGTTGTAGACGCCCGCGCCCTCGACGCCGTTCTGCGCATTGAGTTGCTGGATCACCTGTTGCAGATCCAGCCCCAACTGGGCCAGCTTGAACTGCGGGATCTCCAGGAAGATCTTCTCGGCTTGCACGCCGAACAGTTCCACCTTGGCCACGCCCGGCACACGCAACAAATCAGAACGGGCGCGGTCTGCAAACTGACGCAACTCTTCTTGCGAGAAGCCATCGGCAGACAAGGCGTAGATGGAGCCGTAGACGTCACCGAACTCGTCGTTGTAGAACGGGCCGATCACGCCTTGCGGCAAGGTGTAGCGCATGTCGCCCACCTTCTTGCGCACCTGGTACCAGAGGTTGGGAATTTCCTTGGGCGGTGACGAATCCTTGACCATGAAGAGCGTGAAGGACTCGCCCGGCTTGGTGTAGGACTGGATCTTGTCGGCGTAAGGCACCTCCTGCAGCGTGCGCTCGATCTTGTCTGTCACCTGCTCGGCCATCTGCTGCGCGGTGGTGCCCGGCCAGTAGGCGCGCACGACCATGATGCGAAACGCAAAGGGCGGATCTTCGTCCTGCCCCAGCTGGAAGTAGGCGGCCAGGCCCAGCAGCATCAGCACCACCATCAGGTAGCGCGTCAGCGCGGGGTGCTCCAGCGCCCAGCGGGAAATATTGAAACGCTGACCTTGCGGCCAGGCGCCCTGCGCCTCGTTCGAGGAATCTGGCTTGTGACTCAAGACTCGCTCCTCGCCGATCAGGGCTTGACCGCCGATGCGGCCGTTGCACCGTTGCCATCAGCCGGCGCGGTGGCGGGCTGATAACGGTGCACCTTCTGACCAGGGTTGAGCGCGTGCACGCCCGCCGTCACGATTTCCTGACCGGGGGCGAGGCCCTTGGCGATGAGGATCACGTTGCCGGTGACATCGCCCGTCACCACGGGCGTTGGCTTGACGGTCATGGACTGGGCATCCAGCACCCAGACGATGGACTTGCCATCGCGCTCAGCCAGGGCATACAGGGGGATGCGCACACCGCCGGCAACACGCACCGGTGTGTTGAACGCCACGCTGGCTGATTGCCCCAGTTCGAACCCGGCCTTGCCCACATCAGCCTTGGCCAGGAAAGTGCGGGTGGCAGGATCAGCGGCGGCCGCCACCTCACGCACCGTGGCAGGCACCCAATCATTGCTGCCCCAGCGGCGCACCTTGATGGCGTCCTTCTTGCCGACCAGGCCTCGCACCGCCTGCCCCAGATCTTCAGGCACGGCAAACACGGCGTCCCGGGGGCCGTCGTGGGCCAGCGTCAGCACCGGCATCCCGGCATTCACCACCTGGCCGGGCTCCATGTCCACCGACGTGATCACGCCTGCGGCGTCCGCCACCAGCGCGGCGTAACTGGTCTGGTTGCTTTGCACCCCGGCCTGGGCGCGCGCCTGGCGCAGGCTGGCCTCGGCCGTCGTGGCCATGGTGTTGTGGCGCTCCAGTTCGGCTTCGCTGATGAATCCCTGGGCCTTCAGTTCCTTGAAGCGCTTGAGATCGGCTGCGGCCTGCGTGGCATTGGCCTCCGCGGCGGCCAGGCCAGCGCGGGCTGCGTCCTGCTGCAAACGCAGGTCCTGCGGGTCGAGTTGCCCCAATACCTGCCCCGCACGCACGGCCTGCCCCAACTCGACCAGGCGGCGAGCCACCTTGCCCGGCACGCGGAAACCCAGGCGCGACTCGGTACGCGCGCGGATATCCGCAGAGAATTCGCGCTCCAGCACGCCGCCCGTTTCCGACACCATCAGTGTGCGCACGGCTCGCTCGGGTGTGGGCGCAGGCGGCTCCTTGCTGCAGCCCCCAAGGGCCAGAACCAGAGCAGTCGAGAGCAAGACGAGGCCCGTCGGGACGCGGTGCGCATTCAATTTCATATGGTGATCGGATTGGAGCAGAGGGGGATGCGCGGCGAATCAACAACAAGAAGACGACGGACATCGCACGACGCCAGAGTAACTGACTCGCGGGTCAGTAATGTAGGCAATGATTTCTGGGTCTGTCAATTCAGCTATTGAGACAATACGGATTGCGTCTTGCCATTTGTCATGAATTCATCCTCCCCACTCCCCTCTTCTGACGTTTTTCCGCATCCAGGCAGCAGCCTCTACTACGCGCTCGCCACGGCACCTGCCGGACGAAGCGCTGCCTTGCGTCTATGGCTGCAATGGTGGCATGAGACCGCCCAGATTCCATTCAAGATCCATGATCCCGGCGTGGCAGAAACGAAACTGCGCTGGTGGCTGCAGGAGTTGCAGGACGCCGCCAAGGGGCAGGCACATCACCCCCTGCTCAAGGGCCTGCTGTCCGCACCGGCCAGCAAGGATGCGGGGGCGTTGCCGGACTGGCCTTTATGGGCCAGCCAGATCGAAGGCTTGCTGACCCTGGTCCACCAGACACGCTGGCTGGATGACGCCAGCCTGCAGCGCCATGCGCAGCAGACCACGGGGGCCGCCTGCGAAGGTGCCGCCTGCCTGCTGGGGGCATCAAGCGAGGCGGCCAAACAGGCTGCAAGCCAGTTGGGCTGGGGCATGCGCCAGGCACACCAGTTGGCCCGCCTGGGCCAGGATGCGCGCGCCGGCTGGGTTCAACTGGGCATCGATGTCCTGCAGGCGCACGATGTCAAGGCGCACCAGTTGAGCAAGCCGGATGCGACGCAAGCACCCGAGGGCTGGCCCGCCCTGCTTGCGCACCTGCACCAGCGGGCCACGGACAACATCCAGGCGGGACTCAAGGCTTGCCAGGTGCTGCCCGCCAAAGAGACGCAAGCCCTGCTCCCTCTGCGCGTGCTCGCACACCTGTATCTGCAATTGATCGACGAGATCGCCAACCAGGGAGACCGCGTCCTGCATGAACGCATCGTGCTGACACCGTTGCGTAAATGGTGGGTGGCGCAACGCGTGAAGTGGGGCCTGCTGCGCTGAAGCGCTGGTGGGCCCTCACCGGCCGTAAGGTGCCGCCAGAGGCTCGCCCACGAACAGCCCCTGCTGGGGCCACATCACGCTTTTCCAGTAGGCTTCCAAGGCCGTGGCCCCTTGCACATAGAAGAGCAGGAGCACCTGGGGGTTGGGGAACTTCTGCACGTGCGCACAAGGCTCACTGGTGGTGCCATAGCTCGCCGTGGCACCCGCCTCGATCCAAGAGAGCACGCTCATCTGGCCGTGCGGGTCATCCAGCTTGCCGCCAAATGAGGTCAGGTGGTCGGCCAGCGCACCGGGCACGAAGTTCACACTGTCCAGGCCATCCACGGTGGCACGGCCCGTCATGTAGAGCAGCACCCGGTCCACATTGCGCAAGGCATCGGTCTGGTCCAGGAACACGTTGAGCCCCACCTTGGGCTCGGGCCCGGCGGGTGGGAAGAAGACCTGGCGCACGCTGCGCACGCTGTCCGAGGTGGTCACGAAGTGCACATCCACAGGCGGGGCACCGCGCAGCCCGAGGGTGCCGTCCGAGCGCACGCCGCGGTCGATCAAGGCCTTGGCTCCCTCCACATCCCGGGCTGCCAGCAGCATACTGGGGCGAATGTGGTGATCTTTATAGGGTTTGGTCGATATCGAACCAAAGTAGGAAGATGGCCGCCCCTTGTCGCAGGTCTTGCTGCACAGGCGCCCGTCATAGCCCAACGCCAGCGCGCCAGTGATGGAGTTGCAGTCCACGCTGAAGGGTTGCTTCCAGGCCAGCGCCAGCCCCTGGACACGACCGCCGTAGAACTCGTCCACCTTTTTCGAGAAAGCCTCGAACTCCTGGGGCGTCAGGCTCGGCTTGAGGGGCAGGCTGACCCGCAGGATCTGGTCTGCAGGAATGCGGCGGGCTTTGGCGTAATAGGCCCCGACCTGCACCGAGTAAGGATCGTCCTCGTTGATGACCAGGCCCATGTCTTTTGCCGTGAGTCGCCCGTACATCCTTGGAAAGGGCGAAAGCCATTTGCGCACTGGGGCCGAGGCCGCCGAGGCGGGCGGCGCATTCACGGCCCCCGAAGAAGCCGCCTGGGAGGCCGGGTTGCCGCTGGCGGCGACGTCCTTCTCCGGGGCGTTGCTGGGCTGGGCCGACGCCATACAGCCAAGGCCGGCAGCCACAAGGCCCACGAAAAAAAGGCGAAACAAGGACACGGGGCGTCGAGCGCGGCACCAGATTGGCGCGTTGAAACTGGAAATGGTCATAGGCGTTATGAAATGCCGAAAACGACATGCCAAAGGGGCGAAATGCGCTCAAGGCACAGATTATTTCGCCGATTGATGGGGGGTTCCACCTTTCAAAATCCCTTCTCACGGAGGAAAACCCCGATGAGTGACTCCAAAGCAGCATCCACTTCGATCCAGGTTCTCAGCAGAATGTTCAGTCTGCTGGACACACTCGCGCGTGACGGAGGTGCGGTTTCACTGAAATTGATCAGCGAGCAGACCGGTCTGCACCCCTCCACCGCCCACCGCATCCTCAATGACCTGGCCGTTGGCGGCATGGTCGAGCGCTCCGGCCCTGGCGCCTACCGCCTTGGCCTGCGCCTGCTGGAGCTGGGCAACCTGGTCCGCGCCCGACTGGATGTGCGTGATCTGGCCGTGCGCCCCATGCAGGAATTGCACCGCCTGACCGGCTTCCCGGTTTCCCTGTTTGTTCGCCAGGACGATGATGCCTTGTGCATCGAGCGCACGGTGTCCGAGCGCAATGGCGTGCAGGTCACCCGCGTGATGGGCCTGCGCGTGCCGCTGACGAGCAGCGCCGCCGGCAAGGTGCTGCTGCTCAATGAAACCGGCTCAGCCTTGCAAGCCTTGTCCGCCAACCAACCTGGCCTGCCTGCCGAGCTGTCCCTGATTCGTCAGACCGGTCTCGCACAGGAAGGCGAAGGGCAAGACCCTTCCCTGCAGCTGGCCGCCGCACCGATTCTGGACGACCAGGGCCGCGTGGCAGCCAGCCTGGCGCTCAACGCACCCGCATCACGCATCAGCCCGGAATGGGGCGAGGCGCTGAAGAACACGGCCCAGCGCGTGTCGGGCAGCCTGGGCTGGAGCCACGCCTGACCAGGCCCGGCCCCACCAAAAAAAAGCCTCCCGAGGGAGGCTTTTTTCATGGGCCCGCGCCAGCGCGCGGACCTGCTCAGATCACGAAGTGACCTTGTTGTGTTCGGGCAGGCTGCTCAAGGCACCCTTTTGCGTGGCCGACTCGATCCAGCGGCGAACACGTTCGGCGTCGGCCTGGCGAGAATACTTGCCCGAGGAATCCAGGAACACCATGATGAACTTGCGGCCGGCCATCTTGGCCTGCATCACCAGGCAGCGCCCGGCTTCCACGATGTAGCCGGTCTTTTGCAGGCCGATGTCCCAGGCGGGGTTGCGCACCAGGCTGTTGGTGTTGTGGAACTGCAGTTCACGACGCCCCACGCGCACGGCGTATTCGTGCGAGGTGGACAGCTCACGGATCAAGGGCTGCTGGTAGGCCGCCTTGACCAGGGAGGCTAGATCCTTGGCGCTGGACTGGTTGCCGCTGTTCAGACCCGTGGGGTCAACATATTTGGTGTCAGCCATGCCCAGGGAACGGGCCTTGGCATTCATCGCCATGACGAAAGCAGACAAGCCGCCAGGATAAGTGCGGCCCAGCGCATGCGCCGCGCGGTTCTCGGAGGACATCAGCGCCAGGTGCAGCAATTCGCCGCGCGTCAGGGTGGCACCAACGGCCAGACGCGAGCTGCTGTTCTTTTCGGTGTCCACGTCTTCCGAGGTCACCGTGATCTGGTCTTCCAACGGCAGCTTGGCTTCGACCATCACCATGGCCGTCATCAGCTTGGTGAGCGACGCGATGGGCAGCACGGCCTCGGAATTCTTGGCAAACACCACTTCATTGGTGTCCTGGTCCATCACCAGGGCCACGCTGGACTTCAGGTCCAGAGGGTCTTGCGTGTGATGCAGGCCATAGAGCTGGCCGAAGGAAGCACCGGAAGCGCTGGACGCTGCTGCCAGGTTGGATGCAGGCTTGATGGCGCTGGCGGCATTGATCGAAACCGGTGTCAGCTTGGCGGGTTCAGCCGAATTGTTGACAACGGCGCGAGTTACTGCCGAACGAGACGCCGCCGAACGAGATGCCGTCGAACGAGGCGCGGCATGAACGGCGCGAACGCGCGATTTACCGTGACGAACGACCTTCTTGCTCTTGACGGTGTGCGCCGACGCATGGCGAGCCTTGGTGGCGGCTTCAACAGAGGTCGTAGCCGTGAAAGACAGCACGGAAACGAGTGCAATCACAAGCCAGTTTTTATTCAATTTCGAGCACACCACAGTACAGCCCTTTCGTCTTCACGCAAGTGTAATAAAAAAACGCGCAAGATCAAAGACTTACGCGTTCTTTATCAAGCGGTCTGGCTAATCAGACCACCGTCGTGCGGGTCAACCCTGTGCGGCCACCCTCTCGGACTTGCTGTGCAGCTTGTTCAACGCAGAGAGATAGGCTTTGGCTGACGCCACAACGATGTCCGGATCTGCCCCGACCCCATTGACAACGCGCCCGCTATGCTGCAAGCGAACTGTGACCTCTCCTTGCGATTCTGTGCTTCCGGACGTGATCGCATTCACCGAGTAAAGGACGATTTCCGCGCCACTTTTCACGACAGCCTCGATTGCCTTGACACTGGCGTCGACAGGGCCATTGCCATCGCTCTCGGAACGGTGTTCCTGCTCGCCGGCCGCAAACACGATGCTGGCGTGCGGGCGCTCCCCCATCTCCGAGCGCTGTGACAAGGCCACCAGGCGGTAGTGCTCCTGCTCGTTGGTGACGCTCTCGTCGCCCACCAGGGCGATGATGTCTTCGTCAAAGATTTCGCTCTTGCGGTCGGCCAGTTCCTTGAACTTGGCGAAGGCGGCGTTGATTTCGGCTTCCGAATCCAGGTCGATGCCCAGGTCCTGCAGGCGTTGCTTGAAGGCGTTGCGGCCCGAGAGCTTGCCCAGCACGATCTTGTTGGCGGCCCAGCCCACGTCTTCGGCACGCATGATTTCGTAGGTGTCGCGGGCCTTGAGCACGCCGTCCTGGTGGATACCGGAGGCGTGGGCAAAGGCGTTGGCGCCGACCACGGCCTTGTTGGGCTGCACGACGAAACCGGTGGTTTGCGACACCAGGCGCGAGGCGGGCATGATCTGCTGGGTCTCGATGCCCACGTCCAGACCGAAGTAGTCACGGCGGGTGCGCACAGCCATCACGACCTCTTCGAGTGCGCAGTTGCCGGCACGCTCACCCAGGCCGTTGATGGTGCACTCCACCTGGCGCGCGCCGCCGATCTTGACGCCGGCCAGGGAGTTGGCCACGGCCATGCCCAGGTCGTTGTGGCAGTGCACGGACCAGATGGCCTTGTCCGAGTTGGGCACCTTCTCGCGCAGGGTCTTGATGAAGTTGCCGTACAGCTCGGGGATGGCATAGCCCACGGTGTCCGGGATGTTGATGGTGGTCGCGCCCTCGTTGATCACGGCCTCGCACACGCGGGCCAGGTAATCCAGGTCGGAGCGGTAGCCGTCTTCAGCCGAGAACTCGACATCGGACGTGAGGTTGCGGGCAAAACGCACGGACAGCTTCGCTTGCTCGAGCACCTGCTCGGGCGACATGCGCAGCTTCTTTTCCATGTGCAGCGCGCTGGTCGCAATGAAGGTGTGGATGCGCCAGGAATTGGCGCCCTTCAGGGCTTCGGCAGCACGGCTGATGTCGCGGTCGTTGGCACGGGCCAGCGAGCACACGGTGGAGTCCTTGATGACATCGGCGATCGACTTGATGGCCTCGAAGTCACCATTGGAGGATGCGGCGAAACCGGCTTCGATCACGTCGACCTTCAGGCGCTCAAGCTGGCGGGCGATGCGCAGCTTCTCTTCACGCGTCATGGACGCGCCTGGCGACTGTTCGCCATCGCGCAAGGTGGTGTCGAAAATGATGAGCTTGTCGGTCATGGTGGTCTCCGTGGGACAGAAGTCGGTCAGGTCAGGTTGACGCGGGCCGAGGACTTCTTCCATCCAAAACAAAACGGCCCGCAAGAAGCGCTTGGCGGGCCGTGATGCAAGGGGTACTGGTGGTACAGACGATAGCGATCAACGCGCCCGGGGCACTCCTAGCAGTAGTAGCAGCGATGCGTTGAAGGTAGTCATGGGTGTCAATATAGCATGCGTGCCCGGGGCCTGAACGGGGCAAATACGCCGATTCAGCCTCGGAAATGGCGATCAGCGATGTAGGCCGGCTTCATCTGGCTCGTCGGTGGAGGTGGAAATCACGCTCACCGGCTTGCCCTTCATGCGCTTCCAGACATACACACCATAGCCCGAGACGCCATAGATCACGAACACGCCAAACAGCACGATGGGCGGGTGGATGGTGATCACGGCAATGCCCAGTGCGATGGCCACGATGGCGATGAAGGGCACGGTGCGGCGGAAGTTGACGTCCTTGAAGCTGTAGAACGGGATGTTGGTGACCATGGTGAGGCCCGCGTACAGCGTGAAACCACAGGCCAGCCAGACCATGCCGTGCAGTGAACGCGCGGTTTCGCCCAGGTCGGTCACCACCCAGATCAGGCCCATGACCAGTGCAGCGGCGGCCGGGCTGGGCAGGCCCTGGAAGAAGCGCTTGTCCACCACGGCGATGTTGGTGTTGAAGCGTGCCAGGCGCAAGGCCGCACCCGAGCAGTACACAAAGGCGGCGATCCAGCCCAGCTTGCCCATGTCCTTGAGTGCCCATTCGTAGGCGATCAACGCCGGTGCGGCGCCGAAGGACACCATGTCGGACAGGCTGTCCATCTGCTCGCCAAAGGCGCTTTGCGTGTTGGTCATGCGCGCCACACGGCCATCCAGGCTGTCGAGCACCATGGCGCAGAAGATGCCGACCGCAGCCTGGTCAAAATGGCCGTTCATGGCCATGACGATGGCGTAGAAGCCGCCAAACAGGGCAGCCAGGGTGAACAGATTGGGCAGGATGTAGATGCCCTTGCGACGCGGGCGTGGCGCGTCATCGGCATCGTCCAGGCTCAGATCCACGTTGGGATCCGCCTCTTGCGGGGAAACAGGTTGCACAGTCAAGCCTTGTTCAGGGTTGCCAGAATGGTGGTGGTGGCCGAGACCTTGTCGCCGGGAGCGACCTTGGGCACGGCATTGGGTGGCAGGTAGACATCCACCCGCGCGCCAAAACGGATCAAACCGTAACGCTGACCACGCGTGAGCGTGTCACCGGGCTTGACCCAGCACAGGATACGACGGGCAATGAGCCCCGCCACCTGCACCAGGGTGACCAACTGGCCGTTGGACTCGATCACCAGCGCATTGCGCTCGTGATGCCGAGAAGCGGTGTCCAGATCCGTGTTCAGCAACTGGCCGGGAATGTACTCGACCTGGCGGATCACGCCGTCCACGCTGGCGCGGTTGGCGTGCAGGTTGAACAGGCTCATGATCACGCTGATGCGCAGGGCATCGCGGTTGGCGTAGGGGTCACGGGCCTTTTCAATGCGCACGATGCGGCCGTCTGCGGGAGACAGCACAACACCGGCCTGCGAGGGAATGGCACGCGGCGGGTCACGAAAATAAACCGCATGGAGCAGCAGCCCGGCCAGCGCCAGCACACTGGCAACCAAGGGGCCTTGCCAGGCCAGCGCCAACAGGCAAAGAAGCAGGAGTGCACCCAGAAAGGGCCAGTTGTCCCGACTCGGTAGGGGAAAAGGGAAACTCATCTTGCCGCGGAGGATAACTCAAGCGGCGTTCACATGGTGCATGACCCGCTGCGGGTACGGAATGTCCACCCCCAGGCGGTTGAGCGTATCCAGGATCACCAGATTGACCGCCGAGCGCGCGCCCAGCTGGCCGTTTTCGGGGTCGGCGATCCAGAAGGCAATGGTCAACTCCAGCCCGTCAGAAGCAAAACTGCTGAGGAACACGGAGGCCGAAGGCTCCGCCACGACGCGGGGCACAGCGGTCACGGCATCCCGCAGCGCAGGCATCACCGTGGTCAGGTTGGTGCCATAACCCACCTGCACCACCGTGGTCAGCATGAGCTTGTTATCGGCCAGCGAAGCGTTTTCGACACGCTGCGTGATCAGCAACTCGTTGGGCACGATGGATTCGCGGCCTGAAGAGGAGCGCAGCACCGTGTAGCGGGTGTTGATGTCGGTGATGCGGCCCTCGAAGTTGTCCACCTTGACCAGATCCCCGATGCGCAGGCTGCGTTCGGCCAGGATCACGAAGCCGCTGACATAGTTGGCCGCCAGTTTCTGCAGACCGAAACCCAGGCCTACGCCCACGGCGCCACCCAGCACGGACAAGGCCGTCAGGTCGATGCCCGCCGCCGACAGAGCCATGATCAGCCCCAGGGTCAGCAAGATGGCGCGGATGGCGTTGGCGGCGATCTTGCGCAGGGACAGGTTGTCCGTGGCGCCCTTGAGCAGCTTGTTTTCGATGGCCGACGACAGGCTCAAGCTCAGGATCAGCACCAGCACGGCGCTGAGCGAGCCTTCGATCAGGTTGCGCAGGCTGACCTGCGTGGCGCCGATCTTCCAGGTGATGTCTTCCAGCTCACCCATCACCATCGGCATGACGCCGGTCACCCACAGCACGGTGACGATCCAGGCCAGCCAGGAGACGGTCCGCTCGACCACCCTCACCGTATGCGATTGAGGGAAAGCCACCCGCAGCACCTTGACCGTCAGTCGGATCACGGCCAGGGAGGCCAGCACCGGAATGACCAGCCGGAAGACCGTCAAGGGCAGCACGCCCAGGAACATGCGCCGGGCGGCCAGCGACAGGAACAGGGCCAACACAGGGAACAGCACCCCGTCCACCACATGGCGGCCAAACCAGACGGAATGGGGGTCCCCCTTGGCGCCACGCCACAGGCGCAGCAACAACCAGGACAGTGCCAGACAACCCAGCAAGATGCCGGCTTCGGCCAGGGCCGAGCGCTGCTGAAGCCCTTCAAGCAGTTGGATCAGTTCTTCGGAGGTGATGGGATGGGTGACCTGCGCGGTACTCACTGACATGAAGGATGCGTATTAGTTTTCGATCAAGGTGCGCACATGCGCCGCCACACTGCGGGCCAGCGCACTGAGGTTGTAGCCACCTTCCAGGCAGGAAACGATGCGCCCCTTGCTGTACTTGCCGGCCACTTCCATGATTTTCGCCGTGATCCAGGCGTAATCGGCTTCGACCATGCCCAGGCCACCCATGTCGTCTTCGCGATGCGCATCAAAACCGGCGGAAATGAAGATCATCTCGGGCTGGAAATCCTCCAGGCGGTACAGCCAGTAGCTTTCCACCACATCCCGGATCAACTTGCCGTCGCTGCGGGCCGGCACGGGGATGTTGACCATGTTGCCCGCGCGGGACTCGGCCCCGCTGTACGGGTAGAAGGGGTGCTGGAACAGGCCGACCATCAGCACGCGGTCGTCGCCGGCGAGGATGTCTTCGGTGCCGTTGCCATGGTGCACGTCGAAATCCACCACGGCGACCCGCTTGAGGCCCCGCACGTCCAGCGCATGGCGCGCAGCCACGGCCACGTTGTTGAAGAAACAGAACCCCATGGTCTGGTTGTGGGTGGCGTGGTGGCCAGGCGGGCGCACGGCGCAAAAGGCGTTGTCCAGCTTGCCGTCGATGACCGCGTCGGTGGCGGCAATGGCCGCGCCGGCCGCGCGCCAGGTGGCAGCGCGTGTGCCCGGGCTGGCCCAGGTGTCCGGATCCAGCGCGCGGGTATCCCCAGTGGCTTCGAGCTGCTGCAGGAAGTCGTCCAGCGTGAGGACGTAATTGAGGTCATGCGCCAGCGCCAGATCGGTGTTGCTGGCCAGCGGCACGTCGGGCGAGAGCATCAGAACGTCCAGCCCCTGCGCACGCAGTTGATCTTCGATGGCCCTGATGCGTTGGGGGCATTCCGGGTGCCCTTCCCCCATGTCGTGGGCCAGGCAGTCTGTGTGTGAAAAATAGCCGGTTGCCATGGGTCAGCTTTGCCCCGCACGCGATGCGGGTTTGAGTTAATGTCGCGTCATGCTGCGAAACGACTCGAACCACGTCCTGCCGACTGGCGGCGCCACGTCCATCAAGGGCTCGCAAATCACTCAGCTCATTGATCAGGTTAGCACGATCATTGTGGGCAAACGAGAGCAGGTGACCCTCAGCGTGATCTGCCTGCTTGCCTCAGGTCATCTTTTGATCGAAGACGTGCCAGGCGTGGGCAAAACGACCTTGTCGCAGGCGCTGTCACGCAGCCTGGGGCTGAGCTTTTCGCGCATCCAGTTCACCTCGGACCTGCTGCCCTCGGACCTGATCGGCGTGAGCGTGTACGAGCGCCAGAAAGAGGCTTTTGTGTTCCACCCCGGGCCAGTGTTTGCCCAGGTGCTGCTGGCCGACGAAATCAACCGCGCCGGGCCCCGCACGCAAAGCGCGCTGCTGGAAGCCATGGAAGAGCGGCAGGTGTCCGTCGAAGGCGAAACCCGCCCCCTGCCTGCCCCGTTTTTCGTGATCGCCACGCAAAACCCGTCCGAGCAACTGGGCACCCACCCTTTGCCCGAGTCGCAACTCGACCGTTTTGCAATGCGGCTGTCCCTGGGCTACCCGGATCCGGCTGCCGAGCGCGCCCTGCTCACCGGCGTCGACCGGCGCAGTGCAATGCAGGCTTTGCAACCGGTGATCACGCCGGCGCAATGGCAACAATGGCAGGCACGTGTGGACGAGATTCATGTGGCCGACAGCCTGATTGATTACCTCCAGGCCTTGATCACGGCCACCCGGGATGGGCGCTGGTTCGCCCTGGGGCTGAGCCCACGAGCCGGCCTGTCGTTGCTGCGGCTGGCGCGTGCCCGCGCCATGGTGCTGGGCCGCCAGCACGTGTCGCCAGAAGACATCCAGGCGCTGTGGATACCCGCTGTGGCGCACCGGCTGATGCCTTTGCCGCAATCGGGCCGCAGCGCCGCGGCCCAGGCCCGCGCCCTGCTGGAGGCCACACCCGTCCCATGATGAGCCGGACTCGGGCGCCCCTGTCGAGTGGCCGCTTGCCAGCCGGCGTGAGCGGGATCAGCCAGCGCGTGTCGGCCTGGTGGGAAGCCAGGCTGCCCCGGCGCGACCAGCTCACCCTGAACCAGCGCAATCTCTACATCCTGCCCACCAAGGCGGGCTGGAGCTTTGCCCTGGTGTTCACCGTGCTCCTGCTGGCCTCGATCAACGAACAGGTCAACCTGGGCTATGCGCTGAGCTTCCTGCTCGGTGGCGCCTCCATGGCGGCGCTCTACCAGACGCATGGCAACCTGCACGGCGTGAACCTGCGCCTGCTGACCCTGCGCAGCGTGCACGCCGGCCAGGTGCTGCGCGTGGGCATCACCCTGAGCAACCAGCATCGCAAGCTGGGCCGCTACGGTTTGCGCATCACGGCGGGCCCCAAGGCGCCCGAAGGCACCACGGAAGGCCCTGGCTCACCCCAGCACGCCGAACTCAGCCCGGGCAGCGACTACACGGTCGAGGTGGACGTGGCCACGCACCAGCGCGGCTGGTTGACGCTGCCCCGCATCACGATCGACACCTGCTTCCCGCTGGGCCTGTTTCGCGCATGGGCCTACTGGCTGCCGCAGACGCAAGTCCTGATCTGGCCCGCCCTGGACCCGCACGCCCCCACCCTGCCTCATGAGCACCGGGTGGTGTCGTCCGAGCAGTCTCATCGCACGACATCGGTGAGCACCGACATGCCGGAGGGCTTGCGGGACTATCGCCGAGGTGACCCTCAACGCTGGATCGCCTGGAAGAAATCCAGCCACGCACTGGCCTCCGGGACGGGCCTGGTCAGCCGCGAGCCGGCGCAAGGCCACAGCCCTGACCTCTGGCTGGACTTTGATCAGAGCCCCGGCATGAGCGGCCTGGATGCGGAGGCCCGCTTGTCCCGCCTGGCCAGTTGGTTGATCCAGGCGGAGCAACAGGCTTCGGCACAAGGCCCGGTTTATGGCTTGCGCCTGCCTGGCGTCACCCTGCCCTGCAACGCCGGGCCGCACCACCTGCGCCATTGCCTGGATACCCTGGCCGTCTGGGCGCCCGCTGGCGCTGATCAAGGCCGGCCGCAGGGGGCTGCATGAAGCGGCTCAGCGCCACCGCCATCAGCCGGGAAGGCCGCGACAACCTGCTGTTGCTGGCCGTGCTCGCACTCAGCATCCTGCCGCACCTGCCGCGCCTGCCCTTGTGGTCATCCGTCAGCACAGGGCTGGCCATCGTCATCCGGGCCCGGCTGGCCTGGCGCGACGCCCCCCTGCCCCCGCGCTGGATCTTGCTGGTTTGCCTGGCTGTCGGCATGGGCATGACGGTCTGGACCTTTCACACGCTGTTTGGCCGTGAAGCGGGGATCACGCTGGTCTGTTTGCTGGCCGGGCTCAAGACCCTGGAACTGCGGGCCCGCCGGGATGCCTTCGTGGTGACCTCGCTGGGCTTTTTCCTGATCCTGACCCAGTTTCTGTACTCGCAAAGCCTGTTCATCGCGGCGCTGATGCTCGTCGTGCTGATGGGCATGCTGACCTCGCTGGTGCTGGCGCAAAGGCCCATGGGCCGACCCAGCATCTGGTCTGCGGTCAAGATCGCGTGGCGTTGCGTGCTCATGGGCATCCCGCTGATGCTGGCCCTGTATATCCTGTTCCCCCGCCTGGGGCCGCTTTGGAGCGTGCCCGCCGACGCTGGCCCGCGAACCGGGCTGTCCGATCGCATCAAGCTCGGACACGTGGCCGAACTGGCCCAGGATGACTCGGTGGCCATGCGCGTGAAGTTCATTGACACCCCCCCCGTCACGGCCAAGTTGTATTTCAGGGGGCCGGTGCTGGACTACTTTGATGGCCGCAACTGGGTGGCCCGCCCGCGGAGCCCGGAATCGGTCAGCGTGGACGAAGTCTTCCCGCCCACGCCCATCGGGCCGGGCACCCGCTACCAGATCACGCTGGAGCCCAGCAAAGTCAACACGGTACCGCTGCTGGACGGCACCTTGATGGCAGGCCCGACACCACCGCTCACCGAACCTCGTCTTGAACGCGAGGGCTTGAACTGGACAACGTCGCAATCCCTGGCGGACCGTACGCAGATCGACGCGCAAGCCTGGCTCAGCATCACGCATGGCCCCAAGCTGGGTACGCCGCTGCTTCAGCCCTGGCTGCAGCTGCCTGGAGGCCTCAACCCCCGCACCCTGGCCTGGGCACAAGCGCTACTTCAACGCCCTGAGCTCAACACGGCCGACCCAAGAGGCCTCTCCAACGCGGTGTTGACCCACATCCGCCAAGGTGCCTACCGCTACACCATGACCCCAGGAGACGACGGCACCGATGCCCAGGGCAGACCGGTGCGCGACCTGATTGACCACTTCTGGTTCGACACCCGCGAAGGCTTTTGCGAACACTACGCAACAGCCTACGTGGTCATCATGCGGGCCATGGGCATCCCCAGCCGCGTGGTCACCGGTTTTCAAGGCGCCGAAATCAACCCGGTGGATGGCCTGTTTGTGGTCCGCAACAGCGACGCACATGCCTGGGCCGAGTTCTGGCAACCGGGCGAAGGCTGGGTGCGCGTGGACCCGACCGCAGCCGTGGCGCCGGAACGCATCGAGCGCCCGCGCCAGTCGATCGGCAACCGCGGCCCGCTGCAAAACGCCTTGTCCAGCATCAACCCGGCGGCCTGGGGCCGCATGCGCGACTACCTGGACGCGACCAACCACCGCTGGAACGTCTGGGTGCTGCAGTACTCGCGCCACCGCCAGATGCAGCTGCTCAAGGACTGGGGCATGCCCTCGCCGAACTGGATGGACCTGGTCAGGCTGTGCGGCATCGTGATCATGTGCACCAGCTTGCTGGGCATCGGCTGGTTGTGGTGGACGCGGCCACGCACCCCTCGCACGCCGTGGAGACGGCCGCTGATGCGTGTGCACCGGGCGCTGCAATCGGCCGGGCTGCCGCCACCCGACGCCAGCCCGATGCCGGCACCGGCCATGAGCTGGGCCGCACGCATCGAGCGCGTTGACGCACCTGGCGCGCTGCAGCCGGTACAACAGGCGCTGATCAACGCACTGCAGCAGCTCGATGCGCTGCGCTACGCACCGCATCAAGGCAGCACACGCGAAGCCCGCCAGCAGCGATCGGCCTTGATTCAAACGATTCAGCAACAGGCGCAACAGTGGCGCGCGATCAGGCGACGGGATCGGGCAAACTAGGCTCATCCAGCTTCATGCGCATCCCGCGCCCTCTTTGAACATGCCTGCGGTGCCCCAAGCCACCATCATTTTTTGCCACCGCGGTGTGATCGCCGCCACCTTGTGTGCGTTCCTGGCGGCATGCGGCAGCAAGCCCCCAGTGCCAACACCGGGCTCCTTGCCCTCGTTGAGCATGTCCGACCTGCCCGCGCAAGCTGTCGAGGCGACACCAGAAGAAGGCCTGTCTGCCACCGCCAGGCCCACCGCCGTGCCTGACAACGCTGTGCTGAGCACCCGGCCGTTGCAAGGCAACCCCTCGCCCGACGGCTATGCGGCCCGCGAGGACGCCAGGCAGCTGGCCCATGAACTGGCCCAGGCGCAGGAGCTCAATGAAGCCTGGGTCTGGGAAGCGCTGTCCAAAGCCCGCTACAAGGAAAGCGTGGCCAAGCTCATGATGCCCGCTGCCGCCGGCACGGCCAAGAACTGGGGTGTGTACCGCAGCCGGTTTGTCGAGCCCATCCGCATCCGGGCTGGCGTCAGTTTCTACCGTCGTCATGAGGGCGACCTCAAACGCGCAGAGGCCACCTATGGCGTGCCGGCCAGCATCGTCGCAGGGGTTCTGGGCGTGGAAACCATCTATGGCCGACAGACTGGCAATTTCCGCGTGCTGGACGTGCTCACCACCTTGACGCTGGACTTCCCCAAAGGCCGAAGTGACCGCAGTGCCTTTTTCAAGACCGAACTGGGCCAGTTCCTGAAACTGTGCCAGGAACAGCAACTGGAACCCGACACCGTGCTGGGCTCTTACGCCGGCGCGATCGGTTTACCGCAATTCATGCCCAGTTCGATCCGGCGTTACGCGGTGGACTTTGATGCCGACGGCCACATTGACCTGCTGCGCAGCCCGGTCGACGCCATTGGCAGCGTGGCCCACTACTTGGCCGAGCACGGCTGGCAACCCGAGTGGCCCGCCTATTTCGATATCAAGCCACCGCAAGACGATCAAGCCCTGGCCAAATTGCTGGCGCCCGATATCGTGCCCAGTTTCTCTGCCGCTGACATGCAAGGGCTGGGAGCCGCATTGTCAGCCAGTGGACAAAATCACCCCGGCCAACTGGCCCTGGTGCTTTTGCAAAACGGCAGCGAGGCACCAACACTGGTTGCCGGCACATCCAATTTCTACGCCATCACGCGCTACAACCAGTCCAGCTATTACGCCATGGCCGTGATTCAACTGGGCGAAGCCGTATCCCGCGAGGCCGCACGATCAAATTGACTGCGTGTGTTCTCTGAAATTCCAGGCCGGAAAACAGCCCCTGAAGCATTGAATGGCGGACAGCGCAAAGCGTGCACGTTTCACGCCATATACAGCAACGAGCGTGCGGGGCTTTACCGATGCCCACATATTCAGTTTGCACCGACATTTATTTTGTGTTTAGAATTCGTGCAAGTTGACGCCCGGGCGTTCAAAGCATGAACGGGCCAGGCATGTCGACTGTTGGCATCTTCCAATAAGTATTCATTGCCCTTGATACCCGGGCCATAAAGGACACCACATGAGCAACTACCAAGAGCTTCTCGCACAGAAGGCCGCGCTCGAAAAGCAGGCGGCAGATCTGGAAAAGCAACTTCAGGACGCGCGTCGCGCTGAACGTGCTGGCGTGATTGCTCAAATCAAATCCCTGCTGGCCGAGCATGGCCTGACAGTGGCTGACCTGGGCCTCAAGCCCGGCAAGCCCGCAGCAGGTGCTGGTGGTAGCGCTTCGGCTGGCCGCAAGGTGGCCCCCAAGTACCGCAACGCCCAGACCGGCGAAACGTGGACGGGCCGTGGCCTGCAACCCAAGTGGGTTCAAGCTGCCATCGCTTCGGGCAAGAAACTCGAAGATTTCGCGATCTGAATTTCAGATTGAAACAAAAAGGCCGGTCTCGCAACCGGCCTTTTTTATTGTTCAGGGCTTGGCAGGTTTGAAATCACCTGCAAGACCCAATACAAACTGTTCGGGCTTGAGATACCGCTTCAGGGCCTGATTGACCTGATCCAGCGTCAGGGATTCCAGCCTTGCGTCAACCTGGGCCGCCAGCGCGAATGTGCGATCAAGGTAAAGGTTGCTGACCCAGCCCGCGGCCAGACGTGCATCTTGCGCCCGGCTCAATCGGCGGAAATTCAGCAAACCACGCTTGCCCGATTCAAACTCGGCTTGCGTGAAGCCCTGTGTCAAAGCCCGGTTGATCTCTTCCTTGAACGCGGCCTCCACCTTGTCCCGATTCTGTGGCGCGAAGATGGCCGATGCCGTCCATTCCGAATGCTGCTCGATCGGGTTCCAGTTGACCGAACTGTAGACGCTGTAGGACAGGCCTTCCTTTTCACGAATGCGATTCCACAAGCGGGAATCCCCGCCAGCGCCGAGCAAATGATTGGCCAGCATGAATGCGGCGTAATCCGGATCGCGGTCGCTCAAAGGCACCGGCAGGGTCACGGACATGGCTGCATTTTGTTTGTCCGGTGTTTGCAGCACCATGCGGGCAGGCGGCACCTTGATCAGTGGGTCGGGTACGCGTGCAAATGGCTGGTCATTACGCCAATCGCCAAAACCAGCCTGCAGCGCCTGTTTCACGGCGTTGGCATCCAGATCACCCACGGCCGCGAACTGCGCATGGTTGGCCGCCAGGAAGGTGTTGTGGAAGGCACGCACGCGGTCGATCTGCACGCCCTTCCAGTCCGCTTCGGTTTCGGCAAAGGTGCGGGCATAGCGCACATCCCCCACGGGGTAAGGGTTGCCGTGTCGGGCGATGGCTTCGGCCAGCACGGCTTCAGGCTCCTTGCTCTGCTCTTCCAGCGCGGCCAAGGCCTGATGGCGCACCTCTTCCAGGCCATCGGCTGGCAGGGCAGGATGGCGCAAGACATCGGCCACCAGGGCCACCACGGCCGGCAGGTGCTCGCGGCGGGTCGCCAGGTTGACGATCAATTGCCCTGGCGCGGCGTTGAAGCTCACCTCGGCCTGCAGGGCATCAAGCTTGTCTTGCAATTGCTGGCGGTTCAGGCTGGTCGTGCCCTTGTCCAGCAAGGCGGCCAGGGCAGCCGGTGCCTCGCCCCAGTTCGCGAGCGACTTCTCGTCACCGTAACGCAGCGTCAGGCTGGCCTTGACCGCCTGGCCGCGTGTGGATTTGGCCAGCAGCGCCACCTTCATGCCCGAAGGCAAGGCAAAGCGCTGCGTGCGTGCATCGATGTTGGCGGGGCTGGCATCAAAGGCCTCGGCCTTGGCCTGCGCGCCTTGCGCCTTGAAGTCCTTGAACATGTCAGCCACATTCACGCGTTCGGGCTGGGGAGCACGCTCAGGCGTGGCGGTAGGCACGTATTGGCCCAGCGTCCGGTTGGAGGACACGAATACCTGGTTCGCCACTCGCTGGACATCAGCCAGCGAAGCCGATTTGATGCGGTCACGCGTCAGGAAAAACAGGCGCCAGTCGCCCTGGGCCACCGACTCGGACAAGGCCACCCCGATGCGCTGCGGGTCGGAGAAGCCCATGTCCCACGATTTGAGCCACTTGGCCTTGGCGCGGTCCAGTTCCTCTTGGGTGATGGGCGTCTGCTTGAGCGAAGACTCGATCACGTCGAGCATGGCCTTGCTGGACACGGCCGCATCTTGTTGGGGGGAAAGTTGCGCCCCCAGCAGGATGAAACCAGGATCGGCCAGGCCTTCCGAGAAGGCGAAGACACCAGCGGCCAGTTGCTTCTCGGTCAGCGCCTTGTGCAGGCGGCCCGAGGGCGTGTCACCCAGGATCACCGAGAGCAACTCCACCGCTGCGTAGTCGGGGTGTGCACCCGGCATCACGTGGTAGCCCGCGTACAAGAGCGGCACGCCACCCACGCGACGCAGGGTCACGGCGCGCTCACCGTCTTGCACCGGGTCCAGCGTGTAGAGATGGGGCAAGCTGCGTGTGGGCTTGGGGATGGCGCCAAAGGCCTGCTGAATCCAGGGCAGCGCCTTGGCCGGGTCGAACTTGCCCGACACGATCAGGGTGGCGTTGTCCGGCTGGTAGTAGCGGTGGTAGAAAGCCTGCAGATGGCTGATGTCCACGCCTTCGACGTCCGCACGGGCACCAATGGTGGACTTGCCGTAGTTGTGCCACTGGTACATGGCCGAGACAGTCTTCTCCATAAGGATGCGGCCAGGGTCGTTTTCACCCATTTCCATCTCGTTGCGGACCACGGTCATTTCACTGTCCAGGTCCTTGCGGGCGATGAAGCTGTGCACCATGGCGTCAGCCTGCCAGTTCAGGTACCAGCGCAGGTTGTCGTCATTGGCGGCGAAGCTGGCGAAATAGTTGGTGCGGTCGTACCAGGTGCTGCCGTTGGCATTGAAGCCGCGCTTGTTGAATTCGGCCCAGACCTGCGGATATTTGGGCGAGCCTTTGAACATGAGGTGTTCCAGCAAGTGGGCCATGCCGGTTTCGCCGTAACTTTCGTGGCGCGAGCCCACGCGATAGGTCACGTTGACGGTGGTGGTCGGCTTGGAATCGTCCGGGATCAACAGGACTTGCAGGCCGTTGGCCAGCCGGTATTCGGTGATGCCTTCGACCGAGGTCACCAGGGTGGGCGCGGCGCTGACGGCCACGGCCTTGCTGGAAGCCGCCTGGGCCTTGGGTGCCACGGGCGCCGCTTGACCTGGCATGGCCAGCGTGGACGCGACCAGCATGGCCAGCACGCTCACCACGAAACGGGGTGACTGACGAAAACGAGAAACGTTTTGGGATGAAGTCATGGTTTGTTCGTTTGGCGATGGGCAGCAGAAAAGGCCCAGGATGAGACTCAGCTTCACTGAGTGTAGGCGGCCTGTGTAAAGGTTCCGTTGCGGATGCGCCCTGAAGGGCTGGCGCGTGACGCAGCCACACCTCACCAGGCTTTGTGCGATGTCATCGCTGGCCCGCTTGATGCATGGTAAAAAACAGCGTTCTCTACACTCTCTCCGCGTTCACCTACCCCACGCGGGCCCCGCATGACCCAATCCACCGATTCCCGGACATCCATGCTGCGCAAAGGCCTGGTCGGCATCGTACTGGCCGCTTTGGCCCTTGGCGCCTTCCTGGCCTGGAACCGGCTCAAGCCGCAAGGCCTGCCTGCCAGCATCGCCAGCGGGAATGGCCGCATCGAAGCCACCGACATCGACGTGGCCACCCGCACTTCAGGCCGACTGAAAGAGTTGCTGGTCAAGGAAGGCGACGATGTCACCGAGGGCCAGGTGATCGCCCGCATGGACACCGCCACACTGGACGCCGATCTGCAGCGCGCCCAGGCCCAGGTCAAGCAGGCCGAAAACGGCAAGGCCACCGCCACGGCCGTGCTGGCGCAACGTGAACAAGCGGTGAACACCGCCTCTGCCGTGGTGGCCCAACGCCAGGCCGAGGTGAATCTGGCGACCAAGCAGTTGCAGCGCACGCAGGAGTTGATCAACAAGGGTTTCGTGTCGCCCCAGAAGCTCGATGAGGCACAGGCCCAGTTGGCCAGCGCCAAGGCGGGCCTGAGCGCGGCACAGTCGCAGGTGGCGGAGGCGCGTTCCGCCATCGTGGCGACCAAGTCGCAAGTGGTGGAAGCGGAATCCGCCATCGCGACCGCCCAGGCTGCGCTCGCGCGAATTCAAGCCGACCTCAATGACACGGTGCTGCGCGCGCCCCGCCCCGGTCGCGTGCAGGTGCTGGCGGCCCAGGCTGGTGAGGTGCTGGGGGCCGGCGGCCGTGTGGTGTCGCTGGTGGACGTGGGCGATGTCTACATGACCTTCTTCCTGCCCGAAACCGCGGCAGGCCGCCTGGCCATTGGCAGCGAGGTGCGCCTGGTGCTGGACGCCGCGCCCCAGTACGTGATCCCCGCCAAGGTGTCTTTCGTCGCCAGCGTGGCGCAGTTCACGCCCAAGACGGTCGAGACCACGGCCGAACGCCAGAAGCTGGTCTTCAAGGTCAAGGCGCAGATCGACCGCGCCCTGCTGGAGCGCTACCGCCAGCAGGTCAAGACCGGCATGCCCGGCATGGCTTACGTGCGCGTTCAGCCTGACACGCCCTGGCCCGACAAACTGGCCATCGCCCTGCCCGCCCAGGCCTACGACAAGCCGAGCAGCGCACCGTGACCCAGGTGGTTGCCCACATCCAATCGCTGACCCACGCCTACAAGCGGGTCAAGGCGCTGGATGACGTCACCCTGTCCATCCCGGCGGGCTGCATGGTCGGCCTGATCGGGCCCGATGGCGTGGGCAAATCCACGCTGCTGGCCCTGCTGGCAGGTGCACGCCAGATCCAGGCCGGGCACATCCAGGTGCTGGGGCAGGACATGGCCAAGGCCTCGCAGCGCCGCGAGATCTGCCCGCGCATTGCCTACATGCCCCAAGGCCTGGGCAAGAACCTGTACGCCACGCTGTCCGTGCGCGAGAACGTGGACTTTTTTGGCCGGCTGTTTGGCCACAGTGAACGCGAACGCGCCGCGCGCATCCATGAACTGCTCACCAGCACCGGCCTGGCGCCCTTTGCCGACCGCCCTGCCGGCAAGCTGTCTGGCGGGATGAAGCAGAAGCTGGGCTTGTGCTGCGCCCTGATCCATGACCCGGACCTGCTGATCCTGGACGAGCCCACCACAGGTGTGGACCCACTGTCGCGCCGCCAGTTCTGGGAGCTGATCGAGCGCATCCGCCAACGCCAGCCCGGCATGAGCGTGCTGATCGCCACGGCCTACATGGAAGAGGCCCAGCGCTTTGACCACCTGGTGGCCATGGACGCGGGGCGTGTGCTCGCCACAGGCAGCCCTGCCGAGTTGTTGCAGCGCACGGGCTGTGATGACCTGGAGTCGGCCTTCATCCAGTTCCTGCCCGCGCAGCGTCGGGAAGGCCACCATGCGCTGGTGGTACCGCCGCGCACTGGCCGTGATGGCGACATCGCCATTGAGGCCCAGGGCCTGACCTGCCGCTTTGGCGACTTCACGGCCGTGGACCATGTCGACCTGTCCATCCACAAGGGCGAGATCTTTGGTTTCCTGGGCTCCAATGGCTGCGGCAAGACCACGACCATGAAGATGCTCACCGGCCTGCTGCCTGCCACGGAGGGCTCGGCTTCGCTGTTTGGTCGCCCAGTGGACGCCAATGACCTGGCTGTGCGCCAGCGCGTGGGCTATATGTCGCAGGGCTTCTCGCTGTACAGCGAGCTGACGGTGATCCAGAACCTGGAGCTGCACGCCAAGCTGTTCCATGTGCCCGTTGAGCAAAGGGCTGAACGCGTGCGCGCCATGCTGCAACGCTTTGATCTGGAGGGCGTGGCCAGCGAGCTACCCGAGAAGCTGCCCTTGGGCGTGCGCCAACGCTTGTCGCTGGCTGTGGCCGTGGTGCACCAGCCCGACATGCTGATCCTGGACGAGCCCACCTCGGGCGTGGACCCGATCGCGCGCGACCGCTTCTGGGAGCTGATGATCCGGCTGTCACGCGAGGACGGCGTCACCCTGTTCATCTCGACGCACTTCATGAATGAGGCCCAACGCTGCGACCGCATTTCGCTGATGCATGCCGGGCGCGTGCTGGCCAGCGGCACGCCCGGCGAGCTGATGCATCAGCATGGGCACCACAGCCTGGAAGAGACCTTCATCGCGCTGCTGGAGCAAGCTCAGGCTGTTGATGCAGCGAGCCAACCCGAGGCCGCTACCGATGTGACACATCAGGAACAGGTGGTTGAACCACATGCGCCATCAGGCACGCCATTGAATGTGCCTCCGAAGGCAGGCACCCACCACCAACGCGCCAAACGATTCAGCCTGGCCCGCCTGCTGAGCTACGCCCACCGCGAGTCGCTGGAGCTGCGCCGCGACCCCATCCGCCTGACGCTCGCGCTGCTGGGCACCGCCTTGTTGATGATCATCATGGGCTACGGCATCAGCATGGACGTGCAGGACCTGCGCTTTGCCGTGCTGGACCGCGACCAGACCTCGGTCAGCCGCGACTACGTGCTCAACATCGCCGGCTCGCCCTACTTCCTGGAGCAGCCCCCGATTCAGAGCGATGCCGACCTGGACCGGCGCATGCGCACGGGCGAGTTGAGCCTCGCCGTGGAGATCCCGCCCGGCTTTGCGGCCGACCTGCAGCGCGGGCGCCCCACCAGCATCGGCGTGTGGGTGGATGGCGCCATGCCCCAACGCGCTGAAACCGTGGCCGGCTACGTGCAAGGTCTGCACGCAGGCTACCTGAGCGAACAAGCGGCGCTGCACGGCCAGGCCACGCCACCCTTGGCCCAGGTTGAGATCCGTTACCGCTACAACCCCGATGTCAAGAGCCTGTACGCCATGGTGCCGGCGGTGATCCCCATTCTGCTCATCTTCATCCCGGCCATGCTGACGGCGCTGGGCGTGGTGCGCGAAAAGGAGCTGGGCTCCATCATCAACCTGTATGTCACACCCGTCACCAAGCTGGAGTTCCTGCTGGGCAAACAACTGCCCTACATCGGCACCGCCATGGTCAGCTTCGCCTTGATGACGGCCATGGCGGTGTGGGGTTTTGGGGTGCCGCTCAAGGGCAGCCTGCTCACGCTCACCATCGGCGCCCTGCTCTACGTCACGGCCTCCACAGGCCTGGGCCTGTTCATGTCCACCTTCACGGGCAGCCAGATCGCCGCCATCTTCGGCACCTCGCTGGCCACCATGCTGCCCGCCATCCAGTTCTCGGGGATCATCAACCCGGTGTCGTCGCTGGAAGGCTTCGCGGCCGTGCTGGGCCGCATCTACCCCACCGGCCCCTTCCTGATCATCAGCCGCGGCACGTATTCCAAGGCACTGGGCTTTGCCGAGTTGTGGCCCTACTTCGTGCCGCTGGCACTCGCCATCCCCGTGCTGACCATCGTCAGCGTGGCCCTGCTCAAGAAGCAGGACAAGTGAGCCCGCCATGACACCCATGCAGCGATCACTGGCCAATGTCTTCAACCTCGGCGTCAAGGAGTTGCGCAGCCTGTGGCGCGACCGCCTGCTCTTGCTGTTCGTGATCTGGGCCTTCTCGGGCGCGCTCTACACCGCCGCCAAGGGCGCCCCTGACCGCCTGCACCGTGCGCCCATGGCCGTGGTCGATGAAGACCAGTCCACCCTGTCGCAACGCATCGTCAACGCGTTCTACCCACCCACGTTCATGAAGCCCAGCCCCATCGGCCTGCCCGACATGGACCCGGGCATGGACGCCGGCCGCTACACCTTCGTGATGGACATACCGCCGGATTTCCAGCGCGATGTGCTGGCAGGCAAGTCGCCCTCCATCCAGCTCAATGTGGACGCCACCCAGATGAGCCAGGCCTTTCTGGGCTCAGGCTACATCCAGAGCATCGCCCTGGGCGAGATCGCCGAGTTCGTGCAACGCGAGCGCAGCGTCAGCACGCCTGCCTTGGACCTGGCCATGCGCATGCGCTTCAACCCCGCCCTGGACAACACCTGGTTCATGGGCGTGATGGAGCTCATCAACAACGTGACCATGCTGTCCATCATCCTGACGGGGGCAGCCTTGATCCGCGAGCGCGAACACGGCACCATCGAACACCTGCTGGTGTTGCCACTCAAACCGGTCGAGATCATGCTGGCCAAGGTCTGGGCCATGGGCGCGGTGGTGCTGCTGGCCACCGGGCTGGCCGTGCACTTTGTATTGCGCGGCGCGCTGGCCATGCCGGTCACCGGTTCGATCGGGCTGTTCATGGCAGGCTGCGCCCTGCACCTGTTTGCCACCACCTCCATGGGCATCTACCTGGGCACCGTGGCGCGCTCCATGCCACAACTGGGCTTGTTGATGATCCTGGTGCTGCTGCCGCTGGAAATGCTCTCGGGTGGCATGACCCCCAGCGAAAGCATGCCAGAGGTGGTGCGTTTCATCATGCTGGGCGCGCCCACCACGCACTTCGTGAGCTTCGCACAGGCTATCCTCTACCGGGGTGCGGATCTGAGCATCGTGTGGCCGCAGTTCGCAGCCATTGCGCTCATTGGCGCCGTGTTCTTCACCGGCTCGCTGCGCCGGTTCCGTGCCGCTGTGGGCCGCATGCAAAGCTGAGGGCATCAACTTGTTCACTCGTCCGACTGCACCGAACAATGGCGCCGGCAATGGCAGGCAAAACGGCCATGGTGGCAACGACAAATCCTGGCCGGTCAGCCCCTGGGGCCTGGCCCTCATCCTGCTGACCGTGCTGTGGGTACGCGACCTGTGGGTCAACAACGCCCAGGTGCAGCCCATGCCCTACAGCGAGTTCGTGCAGCACCTGCAAAGCGGTGATGTGGCCTCCATCCGCATCGGCAGCAACACCATCGAGGGCGAACTCAAGAAGCCGCTGGCAGACGGGCGCCAACGCTTCGTCACCAACCGCGTCGAGCCCGAACTGGCCAAGGACCTGGCCGCCCACAATGTGCGTTTCGAGGGCGTGATCGAGAACACCATCGTGCACGATGTGTTGTCCTGGGTGCTGCCCGTGCTGCTCATGTTCGGGCTGTGGAACCTGCTGGCGCGCAAGATGATGAAAGACGGTGGGCTGGGCGGGCTGGGCGGCATGATGACCGTGGGCAAGAGCCGCGCGCGGGTCTATGCCGAAACCGATGTCAGCGTGCACTTTGAAGACGTGGCCGGCGTGGACGAAGCCAAGGACGAACTGCGCGAATCCGTGGACTTCCTCAAGAACCCGAAGTCGTATGGGCGCCTGGGTGCACGCATGCCCAAAGGCATCTTGCTGATCGGCCCGCCCGGCACCGGCAAGACCATGCTGGCCCGCGCGATGGCAGGTGAAGCGGGCGTGCCCTTCTTCTCCATCAGTGGTTCGGAATTCGTCGAGATGTTCGTGGGCGTGGGCGCGGCCCGTGTGCGCGACCTGTTCGAGCAGGCCCGCCAGGCGGCGCCGGCCATCATCTTCATTGATGAGCTGGATGCCCTGGGCCGCGCGCGCGGGGCGGGCCCCTTGAGCGGCGGCCACGACGAAAAGGAGCAGACGCTGGACCAGTTGCTGTCCGAGATGGATGGCTTTGACGCCAGCGTCGGCGTGGTGATCCTGGCAGCCACCAACCGCCCCGAGGTGCTGGACCCTGCCCTGCTGCGTGCCGGCCGCTTTGACCGCCAGGTGCTGGTTGATCGACCCGACCGCAAAGGCCGCATCGACATCCTGCGCGTGCATCTCAAGAAAGTCACCACGGCCTCGGACGTGAACCCCGACACCATCGCCGGACTCACGCCAGGCTTTGCAGGGGCCGACCTGGCCAACCTCGTCAACGAGGCGGCGCTGCTGGCCACACGCCGGCGCGCCGATGCTGTCGAGGCACGCGATTTCAACGAGGCGGTCGAGCGTATCGTGGCCGGCATCGAGAAGCGCAACCGCGTGCTCAGCCCACGCGAACGCGAAACCGTGGCGTACCACGAGATGGGGCACGCCCTGCTGGCCATGGCTTTGCCGGGAGCCGACCCGGTTCACAAGATCTCCATCATCCCGCGTGGCATCGGTGCCCTGGGCTACACCATCCAGCGTCCCACGGAAGACCGCTTTCTGAGCACACGCACGGAGCTGGAAAACCGCATGACCGTGCTGCTGGGCGGCCGCGCGGCCGAGCAACTCGTGCTGGGCGAAGTCTCCAGCGGCGCCGCCGACGACCTGGCCAAAGCCACCGACATCGCGCTGGACATGGTCACCCGCCTGGGCATGTCAGGTGAGCTCGGCCAGGTGGCTTACGAGCGGCAACGTACGCCCTTCCTGGCCCAGATGCCGCAGTTCGGCTCCGAGCGCAACTACAGCGAAGACACCGCCCGCCACATCGACGAAGCCGTGCGGCAACTGATCGACGGCGCGTTCACCCGGGCCACCGAAGGTCTGCAGGCGAGGCGCACCTTGCTGGAACAAGGTGCGCGCCTGCTGCTGGAGCGAGAAACCCTCACCGAGGCGGAACTCGCCCCACTGGCGGCTTCTGCTCGCACACTGCCAGCCTGAAGACTGCGAGCTCCGCGCGTCCCGTCAGCACCATCACCTTGCACCCGGTATCCAGTCATGACCCATGACAAGTTCATCCAGTCCATCGCTGGCCTGCTCCTGCTTGGCCTGCTGTCGGCATGCAAGCCCGAAGGCCCCGTGCCGTTCTCTGGCTACGCGGAGGCCGATCTCATCTACATCGCGCCATCGGGCGGCGGTGTTTTGCAGGATCTGCACGTGCAACGCGGGGACCACGTCACCCAAGGCACGGCGCTGTTTCAGGTCGATGCCAGCGCAGAGACGTACAACCGGCAAGCCGCCATGGCCCAGCAAAACCGCGCCAACGCCCAGTTGGCCGACCTCAGCAAGGGGCGAAGGCGCGAGGAAATCGCCGCCATCCAGGCGCAACTGGTTCAGGCCAGGGCTGCGCGTGACACGTCCACCGCACAGCTCAAGCGCCAACGCGAACTCATACGCCAGGGTTTCGTATCCGCCGCCCAGATGGACGAACTGCAAGCCACGCAGACCCGTGATGCCGCACGCGTGAAAGAACTGGAAGCGCAACTGGCACTCGCACGCGAAGCTTCACGCCCCGACACCATCCAGGCGGCCAAGGCCGAGGTACAGGCGGCACGCGCCCAGGTTTCGCAGTCCGCCTGGGCCGAAACGCAGAAGGCCCGCAGCGCGCCGGTCAACGCCATCGTGTTCGACGTGCTGTACCGCCAGGGCGAATGGGTGGCCCCGGGCGCCCCGGTGGTGGCCCTGCTGCCTGACCACGGCGTCAAGGTCCGCTTCTTCGTGCCTCAAGCTGATCTGGCCAAGGCGAGTGTCGGCAAGGTCGTCCAGTACCAATGCGACGGTTGCAGCCCAGGCCAGGCCCGCATCAGCTACATCTCCCCGCAGGCGGAGTTCACCCCACCGGTGATCTACAGCAACGAAAGCAAGGACAAACTGGTCTTCATGATCGAAGCCACGCCGCAGGGTGGCCAGGCCTCGCCACTCAAACCCGGCCAGCCACTGACCGTGCGCTTTGCCTCATGAACAGCGCAACCGACCTCGCCATCGATGTGCGTGGCCTGAGCAAGCAGTTTGATGGCCGCACCGTGGTGGACGGCATCGACATCCAGGTACGCCGCGGCGAGATCTGCGGTTTCCTGGGCCCCAACGGCAGCGGCAAGACCACCACCATCCGCATGCTGTGCGGCCTGCTGCAACCCAGCGCCGGCCAGGGCCACTGCCTGGGCTTCGACCTGCTCAGCCAGTCGCGCCAGATCAAGCTGCGCACCGGCTACATGACGCAGAAATTCGGCCTGTACGAAGACCTGTCGATCGAAGAAAACCTGCGTTTCATCGCCGAGGTGTACGACATGCCCAAGGAAGGCGAGCTGGTCCGCCAGACGCTGGAGCGGCTGGGCCTGTACGAGCGACGCGCGCAACTGGCCGGCTCCTTGTCTGGCGGCTGGAAGCAGCGGCTGGCGCTCGCCGCCTGCCTGCTGCATGAGCCCGAGTTGTTGCTGCTTGATGAACCGACCGCCGGCGTGGACCCCAAAGCCCGCCGCGACTTCTGGCACCAGATCCACCTGCTGGCCGCAGAGGGCCTGACCGTGCTGGTCAGCACACACTACATGGACGAGGCCGAGCGCTGCCACCGCCTGGCCTACATCTCCTACGGCAAGCTGCTCACCGCTGGCACGACCCAAGAGGTGATCGCCGACTCGATGCTGCAGACCTGGGAGGTGACCGGGCCGCAACTGGACCGCATCATCAGCCTGACAGCCGAGCACCCGCACTGGATGGCCGTGCCCTTTGGCAGCGAGATCCATGTCAGCAGCACCGAAGGCCAGGACTTCGGCGACTGGCTGACCAGCGTCGCGCCCGGGCACCCCTGGCAGGTTCGCAGCATCCCCACCGGCCTTGAAGACGTCTTCATCCACCTGAGCCGCCATGCACAAGACAATTTCTGACAAGGCCTTGTCCTGGCGGCGTGTGTGGGCGGTGCTGCGCAAGGAGTTCGTGCAACTCAAGCGTGACCGCCTCACCCTGGCCATGCTGATCGGCATCCCGCTGATCCAACTCATCTTGTTTGGCTACGCCATCAATGGCGACCCCAAGCACCTGCCCACCGTCATCGCCGCCACCGACAACGGCCCCTTGAGCCGCAGCGTGATCCGCGCCATCGAAAACACGGGCTATTTCGACATCCAGGCCGTTGTCAGCGAAACCGAAGCGGAACGCCAGATCAGCGAAGGCCTGGTGCAGTTCGCCATCGTGTTGCCCTCGGACTTCAGCCGCAAGCTGTTGCGCGGCGAGCACCCGGTCATCGCCGTGTATGGCGATGCCAGCGACCCATCCACCTCGGGTGGCGCCATCTCGGCGCTCAACCAGTTGCCCGCCCAGGCCCTGCAGACGGAACTGCGCGGCCCGCTGGCGCACCTGCGCAGCACGCAGCCACCCTTCGAGCTGCGCGTGCACCGCCGCTACAACCCCGAGGGCATCACCGCCTACAACGTGGTGCCAGGCCTGATGGGCATCATCCTGGTCATGACCCTGGTGATGATGACGGCCATGGCCATGACGCGAGAGCGCGAGCGCGGCACCCTGGAAAACCTGCTGGCCACGCCCGTCAAACCCATCGAGGTCATGATGGGCAAGATCCTGCCCTACGTGGTGATCGGCTACGTGCAGGTCTCGATGATCTACATCGCCTCGCGCGTGTTGTTCGATGTGCCGATGTTCGGCAGCTACCTGTTGCTCGCCGGCGCTGTGCTGGTCTTCATCATCGCCACGCTGGTGGTGGGCTTCCTGTTTTCCACGGTCGCGCGCACACAGCTCCAGGCCATGCAGATGGCCATCTTTTTCTTCCTGCCCAACATCATGCTTTCGGGCTTCATGTTCCCGTTCCGGGGCATGCCGAGGTGGGCGCAATGGCTGGGTGAATGCCTGCCCGTCACGCACTTCCTGCGCGTGGTTCGAGGCGTCATGCTCAAGGGTTCGACCCTGGCCGATGTCGGGCACGAACTGTGGCCCATGGCCTTGTTCATCTTGCTGGTGGGCGGCTTGGCGATGCGGCGCTACCGCCAGACGCTGGACTGATCCCCACCAGCAAGCCGGATCGAGCGCCGGATTTACCTGGGTACCGACGCCGCCGAAGGCGCAGCCACCTTGGGTGCCAGCATCACGCGGGTCTTGCCGCCGGTGGTCACCAGGATGACGGCGTCACCGGGGTTGAAGGTTTCGTTGCCCTTAGCCTGCACGATCGAGCGGCGCTGGCCATTGGCCGTCTGCAGCAGGATCTCGATGGCGTCTTCACGCGTGCCGAAACGCTCCACGGCGTTACCGACCACCGCGCCCACCACGGCACCGGCCACGCCGATCATGGCCGAACTGCGGTTGTTGCTGGAGGCGCCCATACCGGCCGCACCACCCAGCACGCCACCGGTCACGGCACCGGCGCCGCTCTGGCTGCCTTCGATCACGACCGGCCGCACGTTGAGCACCACGGCGTCTTCAACCTGAGACATGCGCTGGGCGTTCTCGGGCTTGATCACATCGGGGCTGGTGGTGGAACAGGCGGCCAGCACACACAGAGACACGGCGGCAACCGACTTCAGGGTCACCTGCATAACTTGCTTCATAAAAGCCTCGCTTCAGTACACGAACCGGGCATCTCGATGACGCCCTATCCCGGCACTGTAGCGCAGTCGCGTGAGGCTTGTGTAAAGCAAAACCGCGTCAGTCGTCGATGCCCAGTTCCTGGATCTTGCGCGTGATCGTGTTGCGCCCGATGCCCAGCTTTTGTGCCGCTTCAATCCGGCGACCACGGGTGAGATCCAGCGCCGTGTGGATCAGGCTGGCCTCGAACTGGCGGGTCAGCACATCCCACACATCCGGCTGGCCGGACTCCAGGCGAGAACGGGCATCGCGCTCCAGATCCTTGAGCCAGGACGGGGCACCCGAAGCCAGGCCCGCCGCAGGCGCACCCGAATCCCCGGGCGACGAAACGCCCGCCGGAGCGCCATAGGCAGATGGCACCGGGCTGGCTGGCATCGCCGAACCAAATGGCGCACCATTACCCGCAGAGCTGGGCGCCGAATAGGCCATCGGCTCACCGACCGGCGCAGTCCAGGCATCCACCGGCAAACGCGCCGGTTCCACGTGCGACACCACCGAAGCCGCAGGCGCAGCCGCCTCCGACATTGGCGCATCCGGCAACACGGCCATCGGCGAAATCAGTGACTTGTCGTCCAGCAACTCGGGCGGCAGGTCCTTGGTCTCGATCACCTGGGCGGGCGCCATCACTGTCAGCCAATGGCAGATGTTCTCCAGCTGGCGAACGTTGCCAGGGAAGTCAAAACCAGCCAGCCGGGCCAGGGCCTGCTCGGAGATCCGCTTGGCCTCCACGCCCAGGTCCTTGGCGCTCTTTTGCAGGAAGAAGCGCGCCAGCGTGGGGATGTCCTCGCGGCGCTCGCGCAGGGCCGGCAGGCGCAGGCGGATCACGTTCAGGCGGTGGAACAAGTCCTCGCGGAACACACCCTGGCGGACGCGGTCCTCCAGGTTCTGGTGGGTGGCGGCGATCACACGCACATTGCTCTTGAGCGGGTGGTGGCCGCCCACGCGGTAGAACTGGCCATCGCTGAGCACACGCAGCAAACGCGTCTGCAGATCAAACGGCATGTCCCCGATTTCATCGAGGAACAAGGTGCCGCCATCGGCCTGCTCGAAGCGGCCACGGCGCATGGTCTGCGCACCGGTGAAGGCGCCGCGCTCATGGCCGAACAGTTCGGATTCCAGCAAGTCCTTGGGGATGGCCGCGGTGTTGATGGCCACGAAGGGCCCGTTGCCACGGGGGCTGTGCTTGTGCAGCGCGCGCGCCACCAGCTCCTTGCCCGCCCCGGATTCGCCGGTGATCAGCACCGTCACATTGCTCTGGCTGAGGCGGCCAATGGCACGAAACACATCCTGCATCGCCGGGGCCTGGCCCAGCATCTCGGGCATCTGTGTCACGCGCTCGTCGATCACCTCTTCGCGCACGCTCTCGTCCACGGCGCGGCGGATCAACTCAACCGCCTTGGGCAAGTCGAAAGGCTTGGGCAGGTACTCGAACGCACCGCCCTGGAAGGCCGACACGGCACTGTCCAGATCCGAGTAGGCCGTCATGATGATGACGGGCAGCCCCGGCAGGCGCGCCTTCACTTTGGACAGCAGGTCAATGCCCGAGCCACCGGGCATGCGGATGTCAGACACCAGCACCTGCGGCTCGTCGTCGTCGAGCGCCGCCAGGACATCGCGGGGGTTGGTGAACACGCGGACCGGCAGGTTCTCGCGGGTCAGTGCCTTTTCAAGCACAAAGCGGATGGATTGGTCGTCGTCAACGATCCAGATGGGTTTCATGCTGGCCTAGTGTGGATGGCATCCCGAACCGGATACGGAAGCGACGGCCGGCGTCACGGCAAAGGTATCAATATTTTGAATACCGTGCGTCCCGGCTCGCTTTCGCATTCGATGGTGCCTTGATGCTGTTGAACGAAGGTTTGCGCCAAAGTCAGACCCAGGCCGGAACCACCCTCGCGCCCCGACACCAGCGGGTAAAAAATGCGATCGCGGATGGCCTCCGGTATGCCCGGGCCGTTGTCCTCAATATGCAAGACCAATGCCAGGCGATGCGAATGGCGGTTGATCGTCACCCTGCGCGCCACGCGGGTACGCAGGATCAGCAAGGCGTCACCTGCGGCAATGCGATCCGACAAAGCCTGCGCTGCATTGTGCGCAATGTTCAACACGGCCTGGATCAGTTGCTCGCGGTCACCGCGGAATTCAGGCAGGGAGGTGTCGTAGTCCCGCTGGACCCGCAGCCCCTTGGGGAACTCCGCCAGGATCAGCGAGCGCACCCGCTCACACACCTCGTGGATGTTGACGTCGCCGACCAGGTGCGGGCGGCGGTGCGGCGCCAGCAGCCGGTCCACCAGCAACTGCAAACGATCCGCCTCGTGGATGATGACCTGCGTGTACTCGGTCAGCGACTTGGACTCCAACTCCATCTGCAGCAACTGCGCCGCGCCACGGATGCCACCCAGCGGGTTCTTGATCTCGTGCGCCAGGTTGCGGATGAGCTCCTTGTTGGCCTGTGCCTGGTCCAGCGCGCGCTCCTCGCGCTCCTGCCGGGTCTGCTGCTCGATTTCAACCAGCTCGATCAGCACGTGCGCCGTATGGTCCATCCGGGTCACGATGACCTGAACCGGCAGCGGGTCGCCCGCCAGCACATGCTGATGCCGCTTGAGCTCGGCCTGCAGGCGGCTGGTGGCGAACTCGTTGCGCGCCACGGCCGTGACGATGTCCCGCAGCAGGGTCGGGTCCACAAACCAGTCGAAGATGGACTCACGCATCACGCTGCGCCGCGACAGGCCCAGCACCTCCTCGAACACGGCGTTGGCGAACAAACATTGCCCGCCCGACTCGACCACCGCCACCATGGTAGCCAGGTAATCAAATGCCGCGTACGGCGTGGACGCCTCCTGCGCCCCGCTCGCAACCCCGCGCCTGGCACCCTTGCCCGGCGCCACCGATTTGCTCGCCATCATCCCGAAACCTCATCTGCCGAACCTGCACATGGCTGCGGCTCGGCACAAGCGCTTACTGCGCAGGCTTGCCAGCCGGTGCGCTACCGGCACTACCCAGGTTGCCCAACTCACGCTTGAGGGCGGCCACATCGGCCTCCTTGCGCGTGATGGCGGCCTTCATCTCGTTGACGCGGTCCTGGTACTTCTGGAAGTTGCGCTCGTCGCCCTTGCGATCGGGCTGCCCGTTGTTGTATTCCTTTTGCAGCGCGGCCAAGGCCTCTTCTTCCTTGCGAAGCTCGGCCTCCAGGATCTTGCGGCGATCGGCATCGCGCGCCTTCTGGTCGTCGCTGGACACCTTCTCACCGGCGGCACCGCTGCCAGACGATGGCGCTGAACGCGCCCCGCCCTTGGGGATCACGGACTGGATCACCGTGATGGGCGCGCCATCGAGCGTCTTGCAGCCCTTGGCCGCGGCCTCTTTGGCGCTCAGTGCATCGGTGTACAGGTTGCCGGGGCAGCGGTAAACCGGCTTGTCCTCGGCATGTGCGGGCGACTGGGCCAGGAGCAGCACGCCAGCCGTTGCCAGGCCCATCAACCAGCCAGAACGCCCAGACGTGCCCCGACCCGATTCAGCCACAGGTAGGTGATTAGCCATATCCGTCATGTTGATCCAATGAAGTACCTCGGGTGCCGCACCCGAAATCTGACAGGCAGTATGCACTCAAGCCACGGGAGGCAGTCAACAGCACAAGCCAGCGAAGGCCGCCCACATCGCCTCACGGCGCAGAAAACAACACCTGAAACGAAAAAGGGCGACTTGCGTCGCCCTTCGATCTGGCCCCTGAGAGCCATGCCCGCATCCCGAAGGATCACAGAGCGTAGTACATGTCGTACTCGACCGGATGGGTGGCCATGCGGAAACGAGTCACTTCCTGCATCTTCAGTTCGATGTAGGCGTCCAGGTACGAATCGGTGAACACGCCACCCTTGGTCAGGAACGCGCGGTCCTTGTCCAAGTATTCCAGAGCCTGATCCAGGCTGTGGCAGACGGTCGGCACCAGTGCATCTTCCTCGGGAGGCAGATGGTACAGGTCCTTCGTGGCGGCTTCGCCCGGATGGATCTTGTTTTCCACGCCGTCCAGACCAGCCATCATCAGGGCTGCGAAAGCCAGGTAAGGGTTGGCGGAAGGATCGGGGAAACGTGCTTCGATACGGCGGCCCTTGGGGTTCGCGACGTAAGGAATACGGATCGAGGCGGAGCGGTTCTTGGCCGAGTAAGCCAGCTTCACCGGGGCTTCGAAACCAGGCACCAGACGCTTGTACGAGTTCGTACCGGGGTTGGTGATGGCGTTCAGGGCACGAGCGTGCTTGATGATGCCGCCGATGTAGTACAGGGCGAATTCGCTCAGGCCAGCATAGCCTTCGCCGGCGAACAGGTTCTTGCCGTCCTTCCAGATGGACTGGTGAACGTGCATGCCGGAACCGTTGTCACCCACGATGGGCTTGGGCATGAAGGTGGCGGTCTTGCCGTAAGCATGGGCCACGTTCGTGATCACATACTTTTGCAGTTGCAGCCAGTCAGCGCGCTGAGTCAGGGTGCTGAACTTCGTGCCGATTTCCATCTGGCCAGCGTTGGCCACTTCGTGGTGGTGCACTTCAACGGGAATGCCCAGCGATTCGAGGATCAGGCACATTTCCGAACGCATGTCCTGGCCCGAGTCAACGGGAGGCACGGGGAAGTAGCCGCCCTTGACGGTGGGACGGTAGCCGGAGTTGCCGTGCTCGTATTCCTTGGAGGTGTTCCAGGCGCCTTCTTCGGATTCGATCTTGAAGAAGCTGCCGGACATTTCATTGCCCCAGCGGACCGAGTCGAACACGAAGAATTCGGGTTCCGGACCGAAGTAGGCGGTGTCGCCCAGGCCCGAAGCCTTCAGGTAGGCTTCAGCGCGCTTGGCCAGCGAGCGAGGATCGCGCTCGTAGGGCTTGCCGTCATGCGGATCGATCACGTCGCAAGACAGGATCAGGGTGGGCTCTTCGAAGAAAGGGTCGATATTCGCCGTGTTGGGATCGGGCATCAGCAGCATGTCGGATGCTTCGATACCCTTCCAGCCAGCGATAGACGAACCGTCGAAGGCGTGGCCCGAGGTGAACTTGTCTTCGTCGAAATGGGAAACGGGCACGGAAACGTGCTGTTCTTTGCCACGGGTGTCAGTGAAGCGGAAGTCAACGAACTTGACTTCGTTGTCCTTCACGAGCTTCATCACGTCGGCGACGGTCTTGTTGGCCATCAGGTGCTCCTAGCAAGAGGCGTAATGTGGATGCAAGAGGAATTTGTGTCTGTTTCCAGATCAGAAACAGCGCGCAGTGTAATAGCAGAAAGCGTGCCTCACGGCGATGACAGATCAAGCTTTGCGATTTCCTGCGCGGGTAAGCCCCTGGGAAATCGCACCGAAGCGGTTCAGATCGTCCGATTAACCATGCACTCGAACATGCCATCTTGCGAATGGTGGAATGCATCGGCAGCCGACGCAGGATCTGGCGAAGGCTGCTGCGCACCACTTTCGTGCGCAAACAGCATCACGAGCCTGATTGCACCACATTGGGGCCAATTGATGCACCAATACGAGACAAGCCAGCCAGCATCTCATTGAAAGCCGCTTCGACCTGATCCGGGGCGCCTTTTACCCCCAACTCGATGTGGCGGCCATGCACCGGGTGGTCCACGCTGGGCAGGCTGAACACCTTGACCGGCGCAAAACGCGCTTCGATGTCCACCATCAGCGGGGTGAGCACCGATTCAATGGCGCCGTACACCACCACGGCCTTTTCCGTCAGCCGGCCACGGCCATGCAGATCGGCATGGCAGTTGTCCAGCACCCAGGCCATCATGGGCCAGGCCATCACCGGGAAGCCGGGCAGGAAGTGCACGCGCCCCAGCAGGCTGAACCCCGGAATCTGGTTATAGGGGTTGGGGATGATGCTGGCGCCCTGCGGGAAGTGGCCCATCTGCAGGCGCCGCAGCGTATCGGGCGAATCCGGCTCGAACGGCTTGCCCTCTTGCTCGGCCAGCTTGCGGCAACGCGCCAGAATCAGTTCACGTGCCTCGGGATGCAGGCTCAACTCGGCCCCGAGCGCGCGGCCAGCACATGCACGCGTGTGGTCGTCCGGGGTGGCGCCGATGCCCCCGAAGGAGAACACCACGTCGCCACTGTCCAGCGCATGGCGCAGGTCGGCGGTGATGCGTTCGGGCTCGTCACCCACATAGCGGGCCCAGGACACCGCCATGCCACGCTCGGTCAACAGCTCGATGGCCTTGCTCAAGTGCTTGTCCTGACGGCGGCCGCTGAGGATTTCGTCGCCGATGATGATGAGACCGATCATGGTGTGGGTTCCGTGTTGATGACCTGATTGACCGCGTCGCCAGCCACACGCCGATGCGCCTGCAAGGCCGGCAGCAGGAAGTGGGCGAACCAGAGGCTGGAGAAAGCAAAGACCAGCGTGTAAAGCCAGACAGAGAGCAGCAGCATCAAGGGCGCGAGCGCCACGGTGAGTGCGCCCATGGCGGCCCACAAGGCGGTGGGTGCGGCACCGATGTAGCCGCACAGCACCCCCATGCCCAGAAGGCTGCGGTGATGCTGCTTGAGCAAGGCGTCCCGCTCGGCGGGTGTGGCCAGATCAACCAAGGTGTCAAAGGCCATCACGCGGTAGGTCAGCCAGCCCCAGATGATGGGCGGCACCAGCACGGCAAAGACCGGGATCACCCACAAGGGCAGGCTGAGCAGGAACAGGCTCAAGGCCGTGAGTGAGGCCCCCGCCGACCACAGCAGTGAACGCCACCAGGGCGCGCTCTCACGATCAGGCAGTTGAGGAAAGCGCCGCTGGCGGACCAGCTTGACCAGCGCAGGCGTCATCAGGCTGGCCACCAGCAACAGGCACAGCACGATCACCAGTGGCACCGCCAACAGCACCAGCAGGAACGGCGCCACCATGGCGCGCAGAAAACCCAAGCCTGCCCCGTCCATCCAGCCCAGCACCGTGTGGCTGAAGCCCCAGGCGTCCAGCGTCTCCCGCACGGCGGCCACGCCGGGTGTCCAGCCAAACCAGGTCAGCAGGCCCAGGCTCAGCGCCGCCAGGATCAGGGGCAACAAAGAGAGGTAGATCACGCGGGGATGCAGGCAGTACGCCAGCGAGCGCCATGCGGCGTCGATCATCAAACCAGCTGAGGACAACTGCGCGCGCAAAGGCGCATCAAGGGAACGAGAAGATTGCATGCCTGGCAGCATACCCAAGCCGCACCGATCTGGCTGAGCAGCGCCAGAACAGGCCTCAAGTTCGATCGCCCAGCAGGCGCTTGAGGCCCAGCCACTGCTGCGCCCAGAAGCCTGTGCCGTAATCCCGCCCACCGTATTCGGGCAACTGGTCGCGGATGCCGGTGGGCTCGAAGTGGCCGTCAAAGCGGGCCGTGTCAAACAGCATGTCCCACACCGGGAACAGCACTGCGAAATTACAGCCGCCCAAGGTGCCGGGTTGCGCCCCCTCGTGCCCCAGCCCGATGGCGTGGTGCAGGCGATGAAAGCGCGGCCCGACGAGCAGGCGCTCGCCCAACCAGCCGAAGCTGACGCGCGCATTGGCATGCGACAGGTTCTCGATCAGCTGCGTCACCGCCACCACGGCCACGAACTGCCCTGGTGGCACGCCAATGGCGCGGGCCGTGAACGCGATGATCAGGTCGCGGATGAGGTCATCGAGCAGATGGTTGCGGTTGTCGCTCCACATCGTCATGTGACGCTGGCTGTGGTGCACGGCATGCAGCGCCCACCAGCGATCAAAGTGGTGCTGGCCGCGGTGGATCCAGTAGTCCACCAGGTCGAACACCACGAGGTAAAGCACAAAACTCGCCCAGGCGGTATCGGTCACGCCAGGCCACCAGAGCGCCGCCACGGCATCCAGCTGCCAGCCATCCAGCCCGCTGACACGCGCCTGCCCGAACAAGGCATCCAGCAGGGGCTCGACCGAGAAAAACATGGCCACACGGAACAGGCCCAACCGGTGCACCAAGGTGTAGATCGCATCGGCCCGCACGGCTGCACCATGCGCGCCGCGCTCAACCGGGCGCCAACGCTGCAAAGGCGCGATCACGGCCAACATCAGCAGCAACTGGATCAGACCGACCAGCAGCCAGCCCGTGGCGCCGTAAGCGTCCTCCAGCAGATTGCCCATGCCGAGCGCGAACATCACAGGTTGCACCACCGCCTCGAACAACCATTGCTGGAGCTGGCCGAAGGCATCGGTCACAGGCGTGATCAGGATGTCATCCAACATGTTCAGGGTTGTACGGGGGCTTTGCCTGCGCCGGCGTAATCAGGGTGCTCGCGCAAGGTGGCGAAGCACAGGCCCTTGGCTTTCAGGCCCACGATGAGCGGCTCCAGCACAGCGGGCGCCCAGGCATCCTGGCGAGACCAGATGCCCAGGTGCATCAGCAGAATGTCGCCCGTGTGCACGCGCTTCAAGGCCTGCCGCAAGAGCGTGGCATTGGGGTAGCGGTCACTGGGCAGTTCATCACCCAGAAAGCCGGCTGATGTCCAGGGCACGTGCTGCCAGCCGCAGGCTTTGGCCGCGGCGATCAAGGCCGGCGAGGTCTTGCCGCCCGGTGCGCGGAAGATGGCGCGCATGGGCTGCCCCGTCATCTGCAAAAAGCGTTGTGCGGGCTGCGCCAGCTGGGCGCAGTACTGTGATGCCGTCAGGTGCTGCACCTGCCCGGCCTTGGGCCCGGCCGTACCTTTGAGCACAAATCCGCCTGGCTCATCGGCCTTCCAGCTCAGGTGGTCCCAGGTGTGCGAGCCGAAGTCGTGCCCCTGCGCGGCCAGCACCTTCCACCAAGGTGCCCACGTGTCATCCAGCGTGCTGCCCTCGGGGTGGCCTGCCACGGCCTGCGTGCGTTCATTGGCCAGGAAGAACGTGGCCTTGACGTCATGTCGCTTGAGCGTGTCCACGATCAAAGGGGCCACGCCCATGTGGCCCGTGTCGATCGTCAGGTAGACGGGGTGATCGCAAGCGGCCTGCGCCACGCTGCTCGCAAGCGACAGCAGACCTGCCAGCAGCAGGCGCAAGCCCTGGTGACGAGGCTCAGCCGCGTGGTGCATGGTCCAGCGTCCACACGCCGTGAGGCGAACGCCCGACGCGCACCTGGCGGATCACCTTCTGCGTGACGGTGTCGATGAGCGTCAGCTTGCGGGACCAGCGCGAGGTGACCAGGATGGTCTTGCCATCGGCCAGCAGGTCCATGCAATCCGGGCCACCTGGCGCAGGGTAAGTGGCGACCACGCTCATGCTTTGCATGTCGATCTTGCTGATGGTGTTGGCCACACGGTTGCTCAACAGCACGTGGCGCTTGTCACCCCAGGCTCGAAAGGCGTGGGCGCCCTCCCCGGTCTTGATGCGCTTGCTCAGCACCGGCTTGGGCCCGGTAATGTCATAGACCTCGACATAGCTGTCGCCAGTCAGGCCGATCATCAACTGTTTGTCATCCGGCGTCAGGAACACATCGGCCGGCAGCTTGCCCACGGGCACCTTCCAGCGCGGTGTTTGCGTGGCCAGGTCAATGGCGATCAGCTCGTCGCTGTCCTGCATGGACACATAGGCCACCGTGCTCTTGCTGTCGATGTTGATGTGGCTGGGGGTCTTGCCGGTGGCAATGCGTTTGGCCAAGGCCAGGTCCACGCCGCCACCGGCACGAGGCGTGGAACGGTAGATGTCCACGTGGTTCAGGCGGTTGGCAGCCGTCACGAACCACTTCATGTTGGGCGAGAAACGAAGCTGGTACGGGTCGGCAATGCCCTCCATCACGCGCTGGATCTGGCCGGTTTTCGGATCCACCAAAGTGAGCGAATCCGCCAGGGCGTTGGCCACCATCAGCGACTTCTCATCGGGCGTGAGGTAGAGGTGATGCGGCTCTTTGCCGGTGGGCAGGCGGCGCAACTCCTGGAAGCTCACCGGGTCCACCACGCTGATGGTGGCGTCCAGCGAGTTCAGCACGAAGATCGGGGGCTTGGCGCCTTGCGACCAGGCCGGGGCACTCAGCAGGACGGCACCAAGCGCGCAGAGTTGCGCGCCAAGTTGTGCCTGCCAACGTGCCAGCAAGGGGCGCAAGAAATCCAAACTGGGCGAACGGCTCGGGCTGTCTGTGAAATGCATTGATTTACTTAACTTCGGTCAAGCTTTCCAGTGTAAGCCGCCCGTCAAGGGGAGCACCTGAACCACGTGTATCGCGCCCCATCCGCCCGGGTTTGCGCAAGCCCGACAACCCCTGCCTTCGCCCTTGTGCCCTTATTCGTTGTCGCCCCCCAGCACGGAGCCCAGCAGGCCGCCTGCGCTCAAGCCCCCCAGCAAGCCCCCCTCTTCGCGGCCGCCACCACCGGTTTGCGGCGCCGCAGCAAAGATGCGTGACGCCAGGCGAGAGAACGGCAGGCTCTGCAACCAGACATGCCCCGGGCCGGTCATCTTGGCCAGAAACACGCCTTCGCCACCGAACAGGGCCGTCTTGATCTTGCCCACGTACTGGATGTCGAAATCCACGCCGGTGGTGTAGGCCACCACGCAACCAGTGTCCACCAGCAGGGTTTCGCCAGCCTTCAGTTCACGGCGCACCACGGTGCCGCCGGCATGCACAAAGGCCATGCCGTCACCCTCGAGCTTCTGCATGATGAAGCCCTCGCCACCGAAGAAACCGGTGCCCAGCTTGCGCTGGAACGCGATGCCCAGCGACACGCCACGCGCCGCGCACAGGAAGGCGTCTTTCTGGCAAATCAGGGTACCGCCCAGCTGCTTGAGGTCCATGGGCAGGATCTTGCCCGGGTAAGGCGCCGCAAATGCCACGCGCTTCTTGCCGCTGCCCTGGTTGGTGTAGATCGTGGTGAACAGGCTCTCGCCCGTGATCAGGCGTTTGCCCGCACCCAGCAGCTTGCCGAAGATCCCACCCTGCTGCTGGGAGCCATCGCCAAACACCGTATCCATGTCGATGCCCGCTTCCATGAACATCATGGAACCCGCCTCCCCGATGGCGGCCTCGCCCGGGTCCAGTTCCACCTCGACGAACTGCATCTCGGCGCCCTTGATTTCAAAATCCACCACATCCATGGCCATATCTGTGTTCTCCGTGTTGTCAAGACCCCGGCAGTGCGGGATTCACACGCCGCGTTGCATGCGGGAGAATCCAGCACACTAAAAAAACTGTGCAGGGGTACCATGAGGGAGGATTTTGTCCGACTTCCGGACATCATGTTGCGACCAAGCAGTTTCACGCCGCAATGCCTCACTTCGAACCCCTGCACCTGCCCACACTGACACTGGTCATCGGTGTCGTGCTGTTCATGGCCGCCGCGATCATGACGCTGGTGGGGGTCACGCAACGCACCTACCGGGGCTACTGGTTCTGGACGGCGGCGCAATGGGCCAACATGGTCAGCGCCCTGTGCCTGCTGGTGATTGCGGATCATCCCTGGCTGATCCCCGTCTCCGTGATCCTGTCGCTGCAGTGGCCGCTGACCATGCTCGCCGGCATGCGCCAGTTCTACATCCGCAGCAATTTCCGCACACCCCCCATGACCGACCTGGCCTTGTTGCTGGGCGGTTTCGCCTTGTACATCTTCATCTGGCGCCAGAACCCCAACGATGTGGGCGCGCGCGTGGCCACGTTCAGCTTCGTGAACATCGCTTTCTACCTGTACACCGCCTGGCAAGTGCATTCCATCCGGGACTGGCGTCAGAGCCCCTACCTGAAGGCGATCCTGTTCTTCCTCATCGTCGCCGTCTTTTTCCAGATCCCGCGGCTGCTGGCTGCGCTCGGCAGCTGGGGCGTGCCCGTGGCGGACGCCAACCACATCCAGCAACCCATCGTGCTGATCGGCCTGGTCGCGGCCGTGATGTTCTCGGTCTACATGTGCCTGCTGCTGACCTACGAGCGCACCGAGCAGGACCTGCGTGAATCCCACCGGCAGCTGCGCATCATGGCGGACTTCGACATGCTCACGCAGGTCCCCAACCGCCGCCACTTCAACGAAATGGCCGCGCAAACGCTGCGCCTGAGCCCCCCCGGCTCGTCGGCGCTCATGGTGTTCAACATCGACCACTTCAAGCAGGTCAACGATGAGAGCGGCCATGCCGGTGGCGACGAGGCGCTCAAGCTGGTGGCCAGCAGCGCCCGCAAGATCCTGCGCAGCCGCGACCTGGTCGGGCGCCTGGGCGGTGACGAGTTCGTGGCCCTGCTGCCCAACACCACCATCAACGATGCCCTGCACGTGGCCGACCGCATGGTGCGCCAGGTGGACCAGGGTCGCACCTCGCTGCAACAGCGCCCCTTGAGCCTGAGCTTCGGCGTGGTGCAGATCCAGCCAGGCGAGACCTTGCCTGATGCCACCCACCGCGCCGATCAGGCCTTGCAGGAGGCCAAGCGCCAGGGCCGTGGCCGTGCCGTGGCGGCCGAGCAGGAAGGCGAAGAAGGCGTGTTCACCACCGTGCGCACACTGGGCATCAACGAAGCCTGAACCAGGCCTGCCGCTTCACAGGCGACAATCCGCCCCATGTCAAAGTTCGATGTCGTCGTGATCGGCGCGGGTGCCGCCGGTCTGTTCTGTGCCGGGGTGGCCGGCCAACGTGGCCTGAGCGTCCTGCTGCTGGACCACGCCAGCAAGGTGGCCGAAAAAATCCGCATCTCCGGCGGTGGCCGCTGCAACTTCACCAACCGTGAAGTCACCCCGGCCAACTTCCTGAGCGAGAACCCGCATTTCTGCCGCTCGGCCCTGGCCGGCTTCACGCCCCAACACTTTCTGAGCCTGATCGAGCGTCACGGCATCGCCTGGCACGAAAAACACAAGGGCCAACTGTTCTGTGATCACAGTGCCAACGACATCATCCAGATGCTGCTCAAGGAGTGCGATGCGGGTGGCGTGGTTCGCCGGCAACCGTGCGCCGTGCAGGCAGTCCGGCCTACTGGCGATGCCAGCGGTCAGCGCGCGCGTTTTGAGCTGGACACCGACGCGGGCCAGGTCGAAGCTCACCAGGTGGTGATCGCCACAGGCGGCCTGTCCATTCCCAAGATCGGCGCCACCGACTTCGGGCAAAAGCTGGCTGCCCAATTGGGACACCGCATCGTGCCGCTGCGCCCTGCCCTGGTCCCCCTGACCTTCTCCGCAGCCCAATGGGCACCATTCGTGTCGCTGGCGGGCGTCTCTCTGGAGGTGGAGATCAGCACCCCCACGGCGACACCAGAGGGCGGCAAACGCAAGAAGGCCTTGCCCACCACCTTCCTGGAAGACCTGCTTTTCACCCACCGCGGCCTGAGCGGCCCGGGCGTGCTGCAGATTTCCAGCTACTGGCAACCAGGCCAGGCGCTGACCATCAACCTGGCACCCCAGCGAGATCTGGCCGACAGCCTCAAGCAAGCCAAGACCGGCTCTCGCAAGCAGCTGTCCACGCAATGGGGGCTGGCCCTGGGCGACGCCGTGCCTCAGCGTCTGGCCCAGACCTGGTTGACGCAACAAGCATCGTCCCACCCAGCCCTGAAGCCCGACGCAGCCCTGGCCGAGCTCAAGGACAAGGATCTGGACGCCCTGGGCCAAGCGGCCAACGCCTGGTCCATCACACCCGACGGCACCGAGGGCTACGCCAAGGCCGAAGTCACCGCTGGTGGCGTGGACACCCGTGACCTCAGCTCCCGGACCATGGAGAGCAAGCTGGTGCCCGGCCTGCACTTCATCGGCGAGGTGGTGGACGTGACCGGCTGGCTGGGCGGCTACAACTTTCAATGGGCCTGGGCCAGCGCCATGGCCTGTGCCCGAGCGCTGGAGCCGTCCGCAGCGCCACAACAGGATTAAGATGCCGGCCTATGAGCAGCACGCACTTCGGTTTTCAGCAGGTTGACGAGTCCCAGAAGGCACAACGCGTTCGCGGTGTGTTTGACTCGGTCGCCGGCAAGTACGACATCATGAATGACCTGATGTCGATGGGTTTGCATCGCCTGTGGAAGGCCTACACCATCGCCGCCAGCGGCGTGCGTGAAGGCCACAAGGTGCTCGACATCGCGGGCGGCACGGGCGACCTGTCCGAAGCCTTCGCCAAGCGCGTGGGCGCCACCGGCATGGTCGTGCACACCGACATCAACGAAGCCATGCTGGCCACCGGCCGCGACCGCCTGCTCAATGCCGGCATCGCCCTGCCCACCACGCTGTGTGACGCTGAAAAACTGCCCTTCCCCACGGGCACCTTCGACATCGTCACCGTGGCCTTCGGCCTGCGCAACATGACGCACAAGGACCTGGCCCTCAAGGAAATGTGCCGCGTGCTCAAGCCAGGCGGCCGCCTGCTGGTACTGGAGTTCTCCAAGGTCGCCAAGCCGCTGGAAAAGGCCTACGACTGGTACTCGTTCAAGGTGCTGCCCAAGCTGGGCCAGTTCATCGCCGGCGATGCAGCCAGCTACCAGTACCTGGCTGAATCCATCCGCATGCACCCCGATCAGGCCACGCTCAAGGGCATGATGAAGGAAGCCGGCTTCGGCCATGTGGACGTGCACAACATGACCGGCGGCGTCGTGGCCATGCACATGGGCATCAAGTGCTGATGCCCGCTGCTGGCGTCAGTCCTGATCGCCCCTGATCAGGACTGCCCCAGCAGATCGCCCTTGAGGCTGCGGTCCGAGGGCCGCTCACCCAACCAGATCTTGAGCAAAGCGCGGTAGAAATCCTCGCCGGCAATGTCCCTGCCCAGGGGCTTGCCACCCATGGTCACGCGCGTACCGATGCCAGGCAGGTAATCCAGCTGGATCTGCGAGCCCTTGGTGGCCTCGCCCGCGTTGCGCATGGCCGCTTCCAGCGCATCCAGCCTTGGCTGCAGGCTCAGGCGATCCGCCTGGCTCACGTTGTCATTGATGCCCTGCATCAGCGCCTCGGTCAGCTTCTCGGCCGACACATCGCGCAACATCACGATGCGGATGCTCTTGGGCCCAGGCTGATTGATGATCGCCGCCGAGGTGGTGTCCTTGCGTGGCACGTACAGGCCCACGGCGTACACCTTGATGATCATCTTGACGCGCACGCCCGCGCCATTGAGCACCAGGGCTTGATTGCCCAGACTGGTCTGATCATCGAAATGCACACCCGCCACATCGTGTGCGGCACAGCACGGCGTCGCCAGGGTGGAGGCCATCATGAAGGCCAGCGCGGCGGCCATCGACTTGAGTCTGTTCATCACGAGTCAGGGTAAAGCATCATCTGGTCGGACTTGAACTGACCACCCTCGCGGTCCGACATATCGAGGGTTGGCTGCCGCAAGGCTTCAACGCCTGGACAACACACCGAATGTTACATTAACTCTGCAACATCAGGTCGTTATCATGGGCGGCCGTACCGTTATCCGACTATCGATGCCTGCCCTTCCTGCCAAAAATTCACGCCCCCGCCCCGCCGCCCGCGTGCCCGCAGACGGCAGCGAAATGACTGTCGAAGCACTTTCGGCACGAACCGGGGTCAGCGTCCGCAACATCCGTGCATACCAGACTGCCGGCCTGATGCCACCGCCCAGGCTCCAGGGCCGCCTGGGCTTGTACGACGTGGAACACCAGGGCAAGCTTGAACTCATCCGCGACCTGCGGCAACAAGGGTTCCGGCTGGAGGCCATCAAGGGCATGCTTGAAAAGACGCCCGAAGGTGCCTGGAGCGAATACTCGCTGATCAGCGAGTTGTTCTCAACCACGTTTTTCACAGTCGAGGCCCCCAAGCGCAAAGCCATCAAGGAAATGGCGGCACATTGGCACACCACGGCCACGCCCGAACAGAAAGAACGGCTGGCCCGCAACGGGCTGTACCGCCCCATTGGCGACGACGAGTTCGAAATGCTCAGCCCCGCGCTGGAGCGCATCGGCATCCAGCTGGCTGATCTGGGTGTGCCGCTGGACACCGTGCTGGACTTGCAGGATTCGCTGATCAAGCACACGCGGGCCATTGCCAAGTCCTACGTAGAGGAACTGTTCCTGACCATGGCGCAGGCCCTGGCGGAGGCGCACCGCGAGGCCAAGAAGCAAGGCACGGTCGTGGACCCCAAGGTGGTGGAGAGCATGAAGGGCTTGTTCGAGCGCCTGCGGCCTCTGGCGATTGGCTCGGTGAGCGCCGCGTTTCCGGTGGTGCTGCAGCAGGAGTTTGATCGCAGCATTCAGAAGCAGTTGAAGGGGCGGTAGGCGCGACCGCGGCTCGCGTCAGGCTGCACAGCCTTCGCACGGGTCAGGCGCCCTCTTGCACCCATGAAGAGCGCCATGGCGACGCTGCCTGCAGCACTCAAGCCTGTACAGCCTCGCCTGTCGCAAAAAAGGCGCCGCCCGCCACATGGTGCAGGCTCCTCTGCGCGTCGTGCTCGAAGTGCCAACGCCCCTCACTGAACACTGCAGGGTCGGCCCAGGCTGCCACTACCTCTGCCAGAAACAGGTCATAGCGCCCAGCCATCGCCGGCTCGGGCAGTAAACGGCATTCCAGCCAGGCCAGGCACCCCTCCACCAATGGCGCGGCCACCAGGCTGGCCGGTGCAGACCGCAGCCCACAGGCCTCGAACTTGTCGTCCACATCACGCCCAGACTGGTTGCCTGCAGCCACCACCTGATGAACCAGCGCCACAGGCGGCACAGACAGCACAAACTCGCCCGAGGCTTCGATCAAGGCCCCCGTGTAGGTCTGCTTGTCGATGACCACAGCTACCTTGGGTGGGTTGAAGTCCAGCGGCATGTTCCAGGCGGCCGCCATCACGTTGCGACGCCCCTCGTGGGCCGCACTGACCAGCACCGTAGGTCCATGGTTCAACAGCCTGTAGGCCTTGGCCAGCTCCACCGCCACCCGGTGCGTTGGCTGAGGGGCTGCCTGCTCAACTTGTTGCGTAAGGGTGGAGGTCATAGTGCTGCTTGCGCTCACGTGTGCTGATCAAGCGCACATCATGCAGCAAGGGCAGCCAAGACTGGCTGGGCCCAGAAACACGAAAGGGTCAGTAGGCAAAACCTACTGACCCTCGTGATTTCTTGGTCGGGGCGGCGGGATTCGAACTCGCGACCCCTTGCACCCCATGCAAGTGCGCTACCAGGCTGCGCTACGCCCCGACAAGACTTAAACTATAGCATGGCTCTTCGCGTTTTTCGAGCCACACTGGATTTTTTTGTCATCAAGACAACAAATCGCGGATGGACAGCAGCGCCTCGCGCAGCGCCATGACCGAGTCCGGGCTCAGTTTGTCCAGATCAGGCAAGGCTGGGCTCATCCAGGCGGCATCGGCCATGGCCGGCGCGCTGGCCTGCAAGGCGCGCACGGCACGCCCATCCGAAGGCAGGCTGTGAGCCAGCATGCCCGCCGGCACGCGAGGCGCTGTCTCCGCAGGGCTCGCTGGCAACTCATCCGCACCATCGAAATCGTCATGAGCGGGTGCCATCACGGTCATGTCCGCCAACTGGTTGCGGGCGCCACTGATGGTGAAGCCCTGCTCGTACAGCAACTCGCGAATGCGTCGGATCAGCAACACCTCATGGTGCTGGTAATAGCGACGGTTGCCGCGGCGCTTCATGGGCTTGAGCTGGACGAACTCCTGCTCCCAGTAACGAAGCACATAAGGCTTGACCAGGCACAACTCGCTCACCTCACCAATGGTGAAGTAGCGCTTGGCAGGAATAGGCGGCAAGGCGCTCTCGACGCGGTCCATGGCTCCCATCGCAGACTACAGTTACCTGATCTTCTCGGAAAATCCCGATCCAAATCAACAGGATCGAGAAAAGGTTTCAGACTTTACTCCAAGTCTTCACCAGATGGAATGTCACCTTGCACCATGCCTTTGAGCTTCTGGCTCGCATGGAAGGTCACCACGTTGCGTGCCTTGATGGGAATGGCCTCGCCCGTACGCGGGTTGCGCCCCGGGCGCGGCGCCTTGCGGCGAATCTGGAAGTTGCCAAAGCCCGACAGCTTGACATCGGTGCCCTGCACCAGGGTGTCGTTCACCAGTTCGAAAAAGGCCTCGACCATGTCCTTGGACTCGCGCTTGTTGAGGCCCAGGCGCTCGAACAGCATGTCGGCCAGTTCGGCCTTGGTCAGGGTCGGGGTCTCGATGGTGGGCAACAGCACCGTCAGATCACTGATCTTGTCATTCATGTCCACAGGCCCTCCCCGGCCTCAGGCTCGAACACGTGCACCGACTTCGCTGGCCAACGAGGCCAGCACGGCCTTCATGGCCACGTCGATGCGCTCGTCGGTCAAGGTTTGCTCATCATCGCGCAATTCCACGCGCACAGCCAGACTGCGCTCGTTGTCGGCCATGCCGGCCACGGGTGCCTTGGGCTTGTAGATGTCGAACAGGCGGGCACCGCGCACCAAGCCCTCGCTCGGGGCCTTGGTGATCGCGCCGATCAGGGCATCGTGCGCCGTGCTGTCGGTCACCACCAGGGCCAGATCGCGGTACACAGACTGCATCTTGGGCACGCTGGTGAAAGCCGGCACCGCGCGCTGCGTCAGCACATCGGCATCCAGCTCGAACAGCACCGGGGCCAGAGGGAGGTCATAGGCCTGGCGCCACTTGGGGTGCAATTCGCCCACGAAACCCACGGCCTTGCCCTCCACCACCACCTGGGCACAACGGCCGGGGTGGAAGGCGGGGTGCTCGACCTTGATGAACTGTGCCTGGCGCGGGGCGAGCAGTGCTTCCACGTCACCCTTCACATCGAAGAAGTCCACGTTGCGAACCGCCTGCCCCCACTGCAAGGTATCGGCCGGGCCATAAGCCAGGCCGCTGACACGCACGGGCTGGTCGAAGCCGGCCACAGTCTGGTCACCGTCCTGCACGGCGGCATCTCGCTTGAACACGCGACCCACTTCGAAAATACGCACCCGGTCCGCCTTGCGGGCCAGATTGGTCTTGAGGACTTCAACCAGGCTGCCGATCAGGCTGGAGCGCATCACGGCCAGAGGGCTGGCGATCGGGTTGAGCACGCGGATAGGCTGCGTGTTGCCGGCAAAGTCGGCTTCCCACTTTTCTTCGACGAAGCTGAAGGTGATGGCTTCCTGGTAGCCACGCGCGGCCACAGAGCGGCGCACGGCATACAGGCTGCGCCGGGCTTCGGGGCGAACATGTGGTACCACAGGCGCCTTGGGCGCACGCTTGGGCAGCTTGTCAAAGCCGATCACGCGCACCACTTCTTCGATCAGGTCTTCCTCGATCTGGAGGTCGAAACGCCAGCTCGGTGGCACGACCACCAGGTGCGTGTCGCTGCCCTTGGCCTGAGCGGTGAAAGGCAGATCCAGGCGCATGAACACCTGCTCGACCTGCGTCAGCGTCACCGGCATGCCGATGACCCGTTGTGCACGGGACAGACGCAAGGTCACAGGCTTGCGCTCAGGGCGTTGCAAGGTCTGGTCATCCAGCGGGCCGGCCTTGCCGCCGCAGATGTCGATGATCAATCGCGTGACGCGCTCGATGTATTGTGCGGTCGGTGCCGGGTCCACGCCGCGCTCATAACGATGCGAGGCATCGGTCGAGAAGTTGTAGCGTCGAGCACGGCCTGCAATGGCCTTGGGCCACCAGAATGCGGCCTCCAGGTAGACATTGCGGGTGTCGTCACCCACGGCAGTGGCGTCACCGCCCATGATGCCGGCCAATGACTCGACCTGGCCACTGCCATCGGCGATCACGCCCACCTGTTCGTCCAGCTTGACGGTGTTGCCATTGAGCAGCTTGAGCTCTTCACCCACCTTGCCCCAGCGCACGACCAGTTCGCCCTTGATCTTGTCCAGGTCGAACACATGCGAGGGCTGACCCAGCTCGAACATCACGTAGTTGGAGATGTCCACCAGCGCCGACACCGAACGCTGGCCACAACGCGCCAGCCGCTCGACCATCCAGTCCGGCGTCTTGGCCTGCGGGTTCACGCCCTGAATGACACGGCCACCAAAACGGCCGCACAGGTCTGCAGCCTCCACAGTGACCTTCAAGCGCGCATCGATTTCGGGCTTGACGGGAGCGATCTCCGGGTCAATCAGGGGCGAGCCGGTCAAGGCAGCCACTTCACGGGCGATGCCATACACGCTCAGGCAATGCGCCAGGTTGGGCGTGAGCTTGAGCGTGAACAGCGTGTCATCCAGCTTGAGGTGTTCACGGATGTTCTGCCCCAGCGGTGCGTCTTCAGCCAGGATGTGCAGGCCGTTCGACTCCTCGGACACACCCAGCTCGCGCGCCGAGCACAACATGCCCTGGCTTTCCACGCCACGCAGCTTGCCCAGCTTGATCTTGAAGGGCTTGCCATCGGCACCCGGAGGCAGCTCGGCACCCACCGTGGCGCACGGTACCTTGATGCCCGGGCGCACATTGGGCGCGCCACACACGATCTGCAGCACGCTGCCGGTACCGGCATCCACCTTGCACACGTTCAGGCGATCAGCATCGGGGTGCTTGGCCACTTCCAGCACCTGGGCCACGACCACGCCAGTGAACGGCGGCGCCACGGGTTGCAGCTCTTCCACTTCCAGGCCAGCCATGGTGAGCAAGTCGGCCAGTTGCTGCGTGGTCAGGTCGGGGTTGCAGAAGCTGCGCAGCCAGGACTCGGGAAATTGCATGTCAGTGATCCTCGGGAATCGGTATCTATTCGGTTTGACCGTGAGCAGGCATCAGGCAGCGCGTGGCGCAGACGGGAAGTCCGCATCCAGCACCACGCGATAGCGGGCCTTGCCGGCACGCAGGTGCTCCAGCGCATCGTTGATGCGGCTCATCGGGAAATGTTCGGTTTGCGGCTCGATGCCATGGCGTGCGGCGAATTCGAGCATGGTGTCAATGTCCTGGCGCGAGCCGGTGGGCGACCCCGACACGCTGCGCTGGCCACCAATCAAAGGGAAGGCTTCCACTTCCATCGGCTGAGGCAGGATGCCGACCAGATGCAGGCGGCCATTGGGCGCCAGCGTGCTCATCAGCGCCCTCCAGTTCAACATGACGTTGACGGTGACCAGCACCATGTCCAGGCGGCCAGCGATCTGCTTCATGGACTTGGCATCCACACTGGACACCACGTTGTGCGCCCCCAGCTGCAAGGCCTCTTCGCGCTTGGACTCGCTGGACGTGAAGGCCGTGACCTCACAGCCCCAGGCGCGCGCAAACTTCAAGGCCAGGTGCCCCAGCCCACCAATACCGACCACGCCCACACGGTGCGTCGGCTTGATGCCAAAGTTCAGGAAAGGCGAAAACACGGTGATGCCACCGCACAGCAGCGGGCCCGCCTTGGATGGATCCAGCTTTTCAGGGATGGGGCAAGTCCACAACCAATGAGCGCGCACGCGTTCGGCAAAACCACCGTGATGCCCCACGATGGTCGGCACACCGGCACGGCACAACTGCGGCTCGCCGCCCAGGCAGCTCTTGCAGGACATGCAGCTGCCCGCCATCCAGCCGATGCCCACGCGCTGCCCCAGCTTGAGCCCCTTGGTGTTCGAGCCCAAGGCCACCACGGTCCCGACCACCTCGTGCCCCCCAACGATCGGATACGCCGAAAAGCCCCATTCGTTGTCGATCAGGGACAGGTCGGAATGGCACAGGCCGCAGTGCTCGACGCGGACCTCAACCTCTTCAGAACCAAGCGGGCCGGCGTCGTACTCGAAACGCTGCAGAGGCTTGGAGGCCTCCTGCGCAGCCCAGGCATGAACAGTGGTAGGCGAGTTGGTCGATGTGGTCATGACGGGCAATCCTTCTCAATGGCTGATACGGGCGCAAGGCATCACACAGGGCTCACTGGCGTGGGGGCCAGCCAGCACCTTACTGGAACTGCTGCAAAAAGCGCAGATCGCCTTCGTAGAACAGGCGCAAATCATTCACGCCATAACGCAGCATGGTCAGGCGATCCGGCCCCAGGCCAAAGGCAAAACCGATGTACTGCTCGGGGTCCAGGCCGAAATTGCGCACCACGTTAGGGTGCACCTGCCCCGCCCCGCCGACTTCCAGCCAACGCCCCTTGAGCGGGCCCGACGAGAAGGCGATGTCGACCTCGGCCGAGGGCTCGGTAAACGGGAAGAAGGACGGGCGGAAGCGGATGTCCAGCTCGTCCGTTTCGAAGAAGGTGCTGAAGAAATCGCCCAGCACGGCCTTCAGGTCGGTGAAGCTGACCGACTCGCCGATCCACAGGCCTTCGCACTGGTGGAACATGGGCGAGTGCGTGGCATCGCTGTCCACGCGGTAGGTGCGGCCCGGCGCAATGACGCGGATCTCGGGCATGCGCTCACCCTTCGCAATCAGCTCAGCATGGCGCTTGACGTGCTGCACGGCATAACGCACCTGCATCGGGCTGGTGTGCGTGCGCAGCAGGTGACCGCCTTCCACGTAGAAGGTGTCGTGCATGGAGCGCGCAGGATGGTCTTCCGGCGTGTTCAAGGCCGTGAAATTGAACCAGTCGGCTTCGATTTCCGGGCCATCGGCCACGGCAAAACCCATCGAACCGAAAATGCCTTCGATGCGCTCGATGCTGAGCGACACGGGGTGCAGACCACCCTCACCACGACGGCGCCCCGGCAGGGTCACATCCAGGCTTTCTGCCTGCAATTGCGCGGCCAGCTCGGCATCGGCCAAGGCCTGACGGCGTGCATTCAAGGCGGCCTCGACCTGTTGCTTGGCCTGGTTGATGGCCGCGCCACGGGTCTTCTTCTCTTCGGGGCTGAGCGCCCCCATGCCCTTGAGCAACTCGGTCACGCTGCCGGACTTGCCCAGGAAACGCGCCTTGGCGTTTTCAAGGTCGGCGGGGGTGGACGTAGCTGCAAACGCCTCTTGGGCGGAAAGCACCAGGGCCTGAAGATCGCTGTTGGGGTCGGTCATGATCTTTTGTCGAAAAAAAAGGCCAACACGATGTTGGCCTTTAGTTCACCGGCCGTGAAGCCGGCGCAGCATCTTGCTGTCTGCTCTTTATCAAGCAGCCAGTTGAGCCTTGGCCTTTTCAACGATGCTGGCAAAAGCAGCGGGGTCGTTGACAGCCATGTCAGCCAGCACCTTGCGATCGATTTCGATCGAAGCCTTCTTGATACCAGCAATGAACTTGCTGTAGGTCAGGCCCAGTGCGCGGCTACCGGCGTTGATACGTGCGATCCACAGACGGCGGAACTCACGCTTCTTGGCACGGCGGTCACGGTAGGCATATTGACCTGCCTTCATGACGGCTTGCTTGGCGATGCGGAACACGTTCTTGCGGCGACCACGGAAACCCTTGGCCAGGGCGAGAACTTTCTTATGACGAGCGCGGGCTGTTACACCACGTTTGACGCGAGGCATGGATTACTCCTTCGGCGTGAAAACTAAAACCAGATCGAGACTTGCTTGCTTTGTCGACAGCCGATTACAGGCCAGCGAAAGGCAGCATCTGAGCCATGTGGCCCATGTTGGTCTCGTGCACGTTCACAGCACCACGCAGGTGACGCTTGTTCTTCGTGGTCTTCTTGGTCAGGATGTGACGCTTGAAGGCTTGACCGCGCTTGACGGTACCACCCGGGCGAACGCGAAAACGCTTCTTCGCACTGCTCTTGGTCTTCATTTTGGGCATGTTCTGCTCCTTTTAAGTTGTTCCCGCCAGGCGCCGCGAATACCACTTTCGCGTCTTGATGGCCTGCAGGCACTTTGAATCGGGAAACGGCGACCAAACCGCAACCCGTTGCTGACACAGCGGGCTCACACCCACGCATCAGTCTTTTTGACGCCCCACGCCTCACAGCGAAGGGCGAAACTCAGCATTGTAGAAGAAATTTCAGCCCTTTGGCTTATTTCTTCTTTTTCGGGCCCAGCACCATGATCATCTGGCGGCCTTCCAGCTTGGGCATGTTCTCGACCACCGAACAATCGGTCAGGTCATCACGAACACGCTCCAGCAGCCGCATCCCCAGCTCCTGGTGGGTGATTTCACGACCACGGAAACGCAGGGTCACCTTGCCCTTGTCGCCGTCTTCCAGGAAGCGTCGCAGGTTGCGCAGCTTGATCTGGTAGTCGCCTTCATCCGTACCTGGGCGGAATTTGACTTCCTTGACTTCGATGACCTTCTGCTTGAGCTTGGCATCGTGAGCCTTCTTCTGCTCCTGGTACTTGAACTTGCCGTAGTCCATCAGGCGGCAGACAGGCGGATCCGCCGTGGCAGCCACTTCCACCAGATCCACGTCCGCTTCGCCGGCAAGGCGCAGCGCTTCCTGGATGCTGACGATACCAAGGGGTTCGTTCTCCACGCCGTTCAGACGGACTTCGGGAGCCATGATTTCACGATTCAGCCGGTGCTTGCGCTCGTCATTGCGCGTACGGCGGTCAAAGAAGTTAGCGATGTCGAATTCCTTTTGGCAACGGGCTGTTTCGCTCAACCCGCACCGGTTAACCTTGATTCACGCCCTGACAAACCTGCTGGCGCGTGCTTGACCCTTAACGACTGGGGAAAAGCACGCTCCCGCCTCAGGCCTTGCTGGCGATGTCTTGAGAGATCTTCTGGGAGAAGTCATCGAGTGACATCACACCGAGGTTCTGGTTGCCCCGGGCGCGCACGGCGACGGTGCCATCAGCCTTCTCCTTGTCACCGACAACGATGAAGTACGGCACCTTCTGCAACGAATGCTCGCGGATTTTATACGTGATTTTTTCGTTTCGCAAATCCAACTGGACCCTAAGTCCTTGTTTCTGCAGCGATTTGGCGATCTCTTGAGCGTAATCAGCCTGCGCGTCGGTGATATTGAGGACCACCGCCTGCACCGGCGACAGCCAGACCGGCAGAGAACCCGCGTGCTGCTCGATCAGGATGCCGATGAAACGCTCCAGCGAACCCAGGATCGCACGGTGCAGCATCACGGGGTGCTTGCGCTCGCTGGTGTCGGCCACGTACTCCGCATTCAGACGCTGGGGCATGGAGAAATCGACCTGGATGGTGCCGCACTGCCAATGGCGGCCGAGCGCATCCTTCAGCGTGTACTCGATCTTCGGGCCATAGAAGGCGCCATCACCGGCTGCAATGGTGAACTCGCTGCCCGTGGCGCGCAGGCTCTCCATCAAGGCGCTCTCAGCCTTGTCCCACACCTCGTCAGAGCCAATGCGCGCCGCGGGGCGTGTGGCCACCTTGTAAATGATGTCGGTGAAGCCAAAGTCCTTGTAGACGTTTTGCAGCAAGGCCGTGAAAGCCACGCACTCCGGCAGGATCTGGTCTTCGGTACAGAAGACGTGGCCGTCGTCCTGCGTGAAGCCTCGCACACGCATGATGCCGTGCAGACCACCCGAGGGCTCATTGCGATGGCACTGGCCGAACTCACCGTAACGCACCGGCAGATCGCGGTAGCTCTTTATGCCTTGATTGAAGATCAGGATGTGACCAGGGCAGTTCATCGGCTTGAGCGCGTAGTCGCGCTTTTCCGACTCGGTGGTGAACATGTGGTCGCGGTACTTGTCCCAGTGGCCGGTCTTCTCCCACAGCGTCTTGTCGATGATCTGCGGGCCCTTGACCTCCTGGTAGCCGTTGTCGCGGTAGATCTGGCGCATGTACTGCTCCACCGCCTGCCACACCGTCCAGCCCTTGGGGTGCCAGAAGACCACGCCCGGCGCGTGATCGTCGATGTGGAACAGGTCCAACTCACGACCCAGCTTGCGGTGGTCGCGCTTCTCGGCCTCTTCCAGGCGAGTCAGGTAGAGCTGCAGGTCGTCCTTGGTGGTCCAGGCCGTGCCATAAACGCGCTGCAATTGCTCGTTGCGGTGGTCACCGCGCCAATAGGCGCCCGCCACCTTCATCAGCTTGAAGTGCTTGAGCTTGCCGGTGCTGGGCACGTGCGGGCCGCGACACAGGTCGGTGAAGGCGCCTTCGGCATACAACGACACATCCTGGTCAGCCGGAATGCTCTCGATGATCTCGGCCTTGTAGTGCTCACCGAGGCTCTTGAAGTAGGCCACGGCCTCATCGCGCGGCAACACGCGGCGCTCGACCTTCTCGTCCTTCTTGGCTAGCTCACCCATCTTCTTTTCGATGGCCTCAAGATCCTCCGGCGTGAAGGGACGCTTGTAGGCGAAGTCGTAGTAGAAGCCGTCCTCGATGGTCGGGCCGATGGTCACCTGCGCATCAGGGAACAGCTCTTTGACGGCATAGGCCAACAAGTGGGCCGTGGAGTGGCGAATGATGTCCAGGCCATCCGCGTCCTTCTCGGTGATGATGGCCAGCTGGGTATCCGCCTCAATGCGGTAGCTGGTATCCACCAGGCGGGCAGCATCGCCCTGCCCCACACGGCCCGCCAGCGCGGCCTTGGCCAGGCCAGCACCGATGGACCCGGCCACCTCGGCAACCGTCACCGGCCCGGGGAATTCACGCCTGGAACCATCGGGCAATTGAATCGAAATCATGATGCTCTCTCAGCTTGTCTATGTGGATGCCCGCCACCAACTGGCAAAAGCAGGCAACAAAAAAGCGCGGTGGTTGCCGCGCTTTCTGGTGTCAGTGCAAAAACAATTACATGGGCGAAAGCAGCGGCCAGCCGACTAGACCTCGGTCGAGGTGAAAGTGGTGGTCGTCGTTCGCGGTGTCATAACCGTTGATGCCTTTCCCGATTCTTACCAATTGTCTGCACGGAAGTCGCCTGCCTCAACAGGCGTGTTCTTCGCATTGTAGCCAGCAATCGTGACAACACCAGCCACTCAACAACCCGCCGCCCTCTTGCGGGACTGGGTATCACGAACGCGCGCGGCCAGCACATCCATGTGCGCCGCATCGCCTCCTGTGCGCTGGGCCTGATTCAACTCACTCAGTTCAGTTGCCAGGGTAGAGCACGTGGTAGCCTTGGTAGCCGCCTTTCTGGCCGCGACATCCTCCACTTGAGGCTGCGCGCCCGCAGATGCCACACCAACACCACCCGACGGCACCTGATTGCCAATGCCCCCGGCAGCGCTGGGCTGCTGCACCTTGCTGGCAGCCTTCAGCAGCGCCGCAGCCTCATTGGCCTGATCCATCTCCTTGACGCAATCTGCCTCGATCGCACGGCGTACATCCAGCGAAGAGCCCCTGCGTCCGTACACATTGCGGGCCAGACCGACGTCTGCCCCCGGCTTGGTCAATTGCTCATCCAGCGTGCGACCCGACTCTTTTTCCCACATCAGCTTCTGCGCCGCCGTGCCACGAGCCGCACACACAGGATCAATCGACGCCGCGCCCACGCTTTGCCCTGCGGCCTGCCGGACATGACTCCCGACAGGCTTGCTCTCCACCCCAGCGCAAGGCCGATCCTGGTAGGTTGCTCCGCAGCGATACATGGTTTGCGCCTGAGCCGAGGCCGAAACCAGCAGGCCCGCCAGAGTCACCACCGCAAAACGCGACACCGAAAATGAATCAAACATGAGCACTCCCATCATGAATATCAAGCCATTCTAGGAATGCCCCAAGGCGCCAATCGCAAAAAAAACGGCGCCCGAAGGCGCCGTCTTGATGTGCTGACTCAGCAAACAGGCTCGTTCGAAAACGAGGCCTGCCGCGATCAGTGGAACTGTTCTTCTTCGGTCGAGCCGGTCAGGGCCTTCACGGAAGACGAACCACCTTGGATCACGGTGGTCACGTCGTCGAAGTAGCCAGCGCCCACTTCTTGCTGGTGCGACACGAAGGTGTAACCCTTTTCGCGAGCAGCGAATTCGGGCTCTTGCACCATGTTGGTGTAGTGCTTCATGCCTTCGCCGCGAGCGTAAGCGTGGGCGAACTGGAACGTGTTGAACCAGTTGATGTGGATACCAGCCAGCGTGATGAACTGGTACTTGTAGCCCAGGGCCGACAGGTCTTCCTGGAAGGAAGCGATCTGCTTGTCGTCCAGGTTCTTCTTCCAGTTGAAGGAAGGCGAGCAGTTGTACGACAGCAGCTTGCCAGGGCAAGCGGCGTGCACGGCTTGGGCGAATTCGCGGGCGAAGCCGATGTCAGGCACGCCAGTTTCACACCAGACCAGGTCAGCGTAAGGAGCGTAAGCAACGCCACGGCTGATGGATTGCTCCAGGCCGTTCTTCACGCGGTAGAAGCCTTCTTGAGTGCGTTCGCCAGTCAGGAAAGGCTTGTCGTTTTCGTCGTAGTCGCTGGTCAGCAGGTTGGCGGCTTCAGCGTCGGTACGAGCCAGAACGATGGTGGGCACGCCCATCACGTCAGCAGCGAAACGAGCAGCGATCAGCTTTTCGATGGCTTCGCGGGTAGGAACCAGCACCTTGCCACCCATGTGACCGCACTTCTTCACAGCGGCCAGCTGGTCTTCGAAGTGAACGCCAGCAGCACCTGCGGCGATCATGTTCTTCATCAGTTCGAAAGCGTTCAGAACACCACCGAAACCGGCTTCAGCGTCAGCAACGATCGGCAGGAAGTAGTCAACGAAACCTTCGTCGCCGGGGTTGATGCCACGCGACCATTGGATTTCGTCAGCACGCTTGAACGTGTTATTGATACGACGAACCATCGTGGGGACGGAGTCGTAGGCGTACAGCGACTGGTCGGGGTACATGGTTTCGGAGGTGTTGCCGTCAGCGGCAACTTGCCAACCCGACAGGTACACAGCTTCCAGGCCAGCCTTGGCCTGTTGCATGGCTTGACCAGCGGTGATCGCGCCGAAAGCGTTCACGTAGCCCTTCTTGGCTTCGCCGTTCACCTTCGCCCACAGCTTTTCAGCGCCGTTCTTGGCCAGGGTGTACTCGGGCTGCAGGCTGCCGCGCAGGCGCACGACGTCAGCAGCGGAGTAGCCGCGCTTGACAAGCTTCCAACGGGGGTTTTCGGCCCAGTCTTTTTCCAGGGCGGCGATTTGCTGTTCGCGGGTGAGTTTCGTCATGACGAGATCTCCGGGGGTTGGTAGGGAAGTACTTGAAAACCCGCGATTCTACGTTGCTTTGGCCGACTTGGCAAAGACTTATGTCTTATATAAGACCCAACCCTTCATACGCGGGGTGAGTTCATGCCAAAAAGTTTGACGCAAAAAGGCAACAAGCCCGTAGGACCGCATCAAAAGACCGGTTTGCACCCTGTTGCGCAAGGGCTAGCCCCGAGTCGATTTGTCATTTTTTACGCGCAAAGTGAGCAGCGCAACGCCCCAAAAGCGTACAAACATAAAGCCAACGAACCGCGACAAGGAGAAGAACATGGATCTGAATCTCGACGCCTTCTGGATGCCCTTCACGGCCAACCGGGACTACAAGCAAGCCCCTCGCCTGCTCGCCAAGGCCAAGGACATGCACTACTGGACACCAGAAGGTCGACAGATCCTGGACGGCACAGCAGGCTTGTGGTGCGTCAACGCTGGCCACTCGCGCCCCCGCATCGTCGAGGCCATCGCGCGCCAGGCCGCCGAGATGGACTTTGCTCCGCCCTTCCAGATGGGCCACCCGCTGGCCTTCGAACTGGCTGATCGCCTGACCAGGTACACACCTGCAGGCCTGAACCGGGTGTTCTTCACCAATTCAGGCTCGGAGTCGGTTGAAAGCGCCCTGAAGATCGCCCTGGCCTATCACCGGTTGCGCGGCGAATCGCACCGTACCCGCCTGATCGGGCGCGAGCGCGGCTATCACGGGGTCAACTTTGCCGGCACAGCGCTGGGTGGCATGGGACCGAACCGCAAGATGTTCGGCAGCAGCCTGTCCGGCGTGGACCACATGCGCCATACGCACGACCTGGCACGCAACGCCTTCACAAAAGGCCAACCAGAGCATGGCGCCGAACTCGCGGACGATCTGGAACGCCTGGTCACGCTGCATGACGCCTCCACCATCGCCGCCGTGATCATGGAGCCGATGGCGGGCTCGACGGGTGTGCTGCTGCCGCCCAAGGGCTATCTGCAGCGCCTGCGGGACATCTGCGACAAGCATGGCATCTTGCTGATTTTCGACGAGGTCATCACGGGTTTCGGCCGCCTGGGCTCGCCATTCGCCGCACAGCATTACGGCGTGACGCCCGACATGATCACCGCAGCCAAGGGCGTGACCAACGGCACCATCCCCATGGGCGTCGTGTTCGTCAAGCAGGCCATCCACGACACCTTCATGCAGGCGCCTCCTGGCATCGAGTTACCCCACGGCTACACCTACTCGGGCCACCCCATGGCCTGCGCCGCGGCACTGGCCACGCTGGACACCTATGACGAAGAAGGCCTGCTCACACGCGGCCAGCAGATGCACGCCAAGATGGAAGCCGCCGTGCACAGCCTCAAGGGCTTGCCCAATGTGGTGGACATCCGCAATACCGGCATGGTGGGCGCCATCGAATTCGCGCCGCGTGCAGGCGCTGCACCGGGCCGCCGTGCTTTCGAGGTCTTCCTGGGCTGCTGGGAAGAAGGCGTGCTGCTGCGTGCCGCGGGTGACAACATCGCCATCTCCCCGCCTTTGATCGCCACCGACAGCCACCTGGACCAGATCGCGTCGACCCTTGAAAAGGTGATCAAGCGCGTCGCCTGATCTCGCCCGCACCAAAGAAAAAGCCGCCCTGCTTTCGCTGGCGGCTTTTTTCATGCGCAAGGCACCTCGCAAGGCGCCCTGCCCGATCCATTCAGATCAATGCTGCTTGGCAAACGCAGCCAGACCGGTGGTCACTTCAGCCTTGGCGGCGTCGATGCCATCCCAGCCGGTGACCTTCACCCACTTGCCGGGCTCCAGATCCTTGTAGTGCTCGAAGAAGTGCTTGATCTGCGACACCAGCAGCACGGGCAGGTCTTCCAGCTTCTGGATGTCCTTGTACATGGCGCAGATCTTCTCGGTGGGCACGGCCACGAGCTTGGAGTCGCCGCCGGCTTCGTCTTCCATCTTCAGGATGCCCAGAGGGCGGCAAGGGATGACCACGCCAGGCTGCAGGGGGAACGGCGTCACGACCAGCACGTCAACGGGGTCGCCGTCGGCTGCGATGGTTTGAGGCACGTAGCCGTAGTTGCAGGGGTAGTGCATGGCCGTACCCATGAAACGGTCGACGAACACCGCGCCGGTTTCGTGGTCGATCTCGTACTTGATCGGATCGGCGTTGGCGGGGATTTCGATGATGACGTTGAACACGTCGGGCGCCTTGGCGCCGGCAGGAACGTTGAGCAGGCTCATGATGGATTGATCACAAGTTAGGTAATTTGGGCGACGGCAAGTGTAGGCGATGCCGGCCCTCCCTGGGCAGCGGGAAACATCAAGAGGCTCAAAGTCAAGTTTTTGACATTCGCGCGACGACTTTGCTGCACCGCACAAAAAGTACTTGCAAAGAATTTGCGGATGCCTATACTAAGCATCATGTTGCAGCGCAACAAAGGCCCGAAAGGCCAAAGCCAACTGCAATACAACCCATCAACACGTACGGAGATCCCCTCATGCTGACCGCTGAACAACTGCTGGCCACCCAGAAAGCCAACCTCGCAACCCTGTTCGATCTGGGCCAAAAGGCTTTCGAAGGCGTTGAAAAGGTGATGGAGCTGAACCTGCAAGTCGCCAAGGCCACGCTGGATGAGGCCGCCGAGCACACCAAGGCTGTGCTGGCTGTGAAGGACGCTCAAGAACTGTTGGCCCTGCAAGCCAGCCTGCTGCAGCCCTCCGCTGAGAAGGCCGCTGCTTACAGCCGCCACCTGTACGACATCGCTTCGACCACCAGCGCCGAAGTGAGCAAGCTGGCCGAGACCCAACTGGCCGAAGCCCAGAAGAAGTTCGTGTCCGTGGTGGACAACGCCGTGAAGAACGCACCTGCCGGCACTGAAAACGCCGTCGTGCTGGTCAAGTCGGCTGTGGCCGCTGCCAACAACGCTTTCGACAGCGTGCAGAAGGCTGCCAAGCAAGCCGCTGACGTGGCCGAAGCCAACTTCCAGGCCATCACCAACACCGCTGTGAAGGCCACGCAAGCTGCTTCGACCAAGTCGTCGCGCAAGGCTGCCTGAGCACCCTTTGCCCGGGCACGGTTCGAGCCCGTTCACAAAACTTTGCAGCTTTGTGAGCGCCAACAGCTTGAACTTTGGCCCGGCAGCCGAATCTGAGAGACGTCGCTCTGGACAAGCGACACTCCCTGAAAGGTTGTCTCCTCGGTACCTCCTGAACCTTTTCTAAGGTACCTTTCAAGCCCGATGGTTCGCCATCGGGCTTTTTTTCTGGCCATCTGATTTCTGCCTGTCGGCTTCTATCATTGCGCCATGATCCCCTGGCTGGAACCCGACACGCCCTTCCCCGACACCGCGCTGGCACTGGGCCCGGAAACGGACGCGCCCGGACTGCTTGCGGCTGGTGCCGACCTCAGGCCACAACGCCTCGAAGCGGCCTATCGCCGGGGCATCTTCCCCTGGTTCAGTCAGGGCCAGCCTGTGCTGTGGTGGACAACCGACCCGCGCATGGTGCTGCCCGTCAGGGAGTTCAAGGTGCACCGTTCGCTCCGCAAGGTGCTGTCGAAATTCCAGCGCACAACCGGCTGCGAAATCCGCATCAATTCAGCCTTCGAGCAAGTGGCTGCGGCATGCGCCAACACGCCACGCGATGGGCAAAACGGCACCTGGATCCTGCCGGACATGCAGGCCGCGTACAGCCGATGGCACCGCCTGGGGCGCGTGCACTCGTTCGAAACCTGGGTGGATGGAGAACTGGCTGGCGGGTTGTACGGCGTCAACCTCGGGCGCATGTTTTACGGCGAATCGATGTTTGCCTGGCGCACGGACGCATCCAAGATTGCCCTGGCGGCCCTGGTCTGTTTCTGCCGCGCCAACGGCATCGAACTGATCGACTGCCAGCAGCAAACCAGACACCTGGCCTCGCTGGGTGCCCGGCCCATTTCACGTGGTGATTTCGAGGCCCATTTACGGGGGGTGGTCGATCAAAGTCCACCCGAAATTTGGGCCTATGATGATGTTTTGTGGTCTCAACTCGAGCACAGCGCCTGACACCAAGTGACGCACCTCAAAGATCTTCCGCTGGCATCGTTGCAGTTCTATGCAACAGCGCCCTACCCGTGCAGCTACCTTGACAACAAGGCCGCTCGCTCGCAGGTCGCCACGCCCAGCCACATGATCAACGCGGATGTGTATTCGGGCCTGGTGAGCAACGGCTTTCGCCGCAGCGGCATGTTCACCTACCGGCCGTACTGTGATGGCTGCCGCGCCTGCGTGCCTTTGCGCATACCGGCTGACCGCTATGTGCCCACACGCAGCCAGAAGCGCGCCTGGAAGGCCCACCAACATCTGGAAGCGCGCGTTCTGCGCTTGTGCTTCACGCCGGAGCACTACCAGCTCTACCTGCGCTACCAGGCCGGGCGGCACAAGGGCGGCGGCATGGACCACGACTCGGTGGACCAGTACACCCAGTTCCTGCTGCAAAGCCGTGTGAACTCGCGGCTGGTCGAGTTCCGCGAGCCGCCCCTGCCGGGGCAGACGCAAGGCACGCTGAAGATGGTGTCGATCCTGGACATCCTCAACGATGGCTTGTCAGCGGTCTACACCTTCTATGAGCCTGAGCCGCATACGAGCTACGGCACCTACAACATCATGTGGCAGATCCAGCAGACCCATGACCTGGGCCTGTCCTACCTGTACCTGGGCTACTGGATCGCCGAGAGCCAGAAGATGGCCTACAAGTCGCAGTTCCTGCCCCATCAGGTGCTGGTTGGCGGCCACTGGCGCGAGCAGATCCGCCTTGCAGCACCCAAGTGATCAGGGCGTCAGGTTCACCTGACCATTGACGGTCACCGACAGCACGCCCTTGCCAGGCTCCACGGGCAGCGGCGCGTCAGCCGCTTCGGCGCGCATGGCCATGGCCTTGGCCAGATAGGGGCGAGGCTCGAACCCCGGGTCGGTGGACGACACCGCGACCTCACCCAGCGTGAACCCCTTCATGCCGAAATCCGATGCGATCTGCGACGCGCGGGTCTTGAAGCGGGCAATGGCCTGGCTGGTCAACGAGGACTCATATTGCTCGCGCAGCGCGCGTGACAAGCCATAGTTGACGTTGATGACATTGAGCTGGTTGAGCCTACCCGTGGCCTGGGTGATGCGGGCGATGTCCGTGCCCTCCAGAATCAGCTGGGCAAAGCCTTGCCAACCGTTGATGCGGCCCGTGCTGTTGTAGCGAGGCTGCACGGAGAAGGCCCCGGTGCGCACCTCCATGCCCTGCGCCTGGGCCGTTTTGCGGGCCTCCGCCAACGCGGCCTCCATGACTTGCTTCAACCCTGCCTGCACTTCGGCCGCCTGGCTGCCCTCGCGCGTGGCCTGCAGGGTGATGCTCAGCAGATCCTGAGTGACTTCTTGCGTGGCGCTGGTCGAGAAACGCACGACATTCTGCGGTGGCGCTGTGTCCGCGTGGCTTGCGGTGGCGGTCAGCGCCAATGTCGCGGCCAGCAATGCCCCTGTCATGGCTCGGGCCAGCATCGGGCGTGAAGTAAAACCAGTTTGCATCGATAACCCCTGAATGGAGAAGGAACACCCGCACCTTAACGCAACGCCCCGCCTCCAAGAAGACAAGGCTCAAAGGGGCTTGACGCCACGTTCATCCAGCCGCAATATTTGTAACATCTGGTCAGCGCACCCATTTTCCCGCGCGTAAACTGCGCACAATCCGCCTCTGTTACAAATGCCGAGGAAAGCAGATGACCTCTCAGACTCCCAACCAGCGTCCCGACCGCGTTCTCGTGGTCGATGACGATGCCCGCATCCGCGATTTGCTGCGCCGCTACCTGAGTCAGGAGGGTTTCGAAGTCCTGCTGGCCGAAGACGCGAAGGCGCTCAACCGCCTGCTGACCCGCGAAACGGTCGACCTGATCGTGCTGGACCTGATGCTGCCCGGCGAAGACGGCCTGTCGATCTGCCGCCGCCTGCGTGCTGCGAATGACGTCACCCCCATCATCATGCTGACCGCCAAGGTCGAGGACGTGGATCGCATCGTGGGCCTGGAAGTGGGTGCGGACGACTACCTGCCCAAGCCCTTCAACCCACGTGAGCTGCTGGCCCGCATCCACGCCGTGTTGCGCCGCCGCCCGGCCCAGGAAGCGCCTGGCGCCCCCGCCAAGGAAGCGCAAACCGTTCAGTTCGGCCCCTTCGAGTTCGACCTGGCCCTGCGCCGCCTGAGCAAGGAAGGCGAACCCATTTCGCTGACCACCGGCGAGTTCTCGATGCTCAAGGCGCTGGTTCGCCACCCGCGTCAACCGCTGTCGCGTGACAAGCTGGCCCAGCTGGCCCGCGGCCGCGAGTTCGAGCCCTTTGACCGCAGCCTGGACGTGCAGATCTCGCGTCTGCGCAAGATGATCGAGCCCGATCCCGCACAACCGCGCTACATCCAGACCGTCTGGGGTGTTGGCTACGTGTTCGTGCCGGATGGTGGGGCTTGATGCATGCCTAGAAAGCGTTTCGCCCTCAGTCTGTTCTGGCGTACGTTCATTCTTCTGGGCCTGCTGCTGACCGCCGGCATCTTTGCCTGGGTTCAGACCTTCAAGGCCCTGGAGTTCGAGCCTCGCTCAGTGCAAGCCGCGCAGCAGATCGCCAGCCTGGTGAACCTGTCGCGTGCAGCCCTGCGTTATGCCGACAGCATCAACCGCGTCACCCTGATCAAGACCTTGTTCGATCAGGAATCGATCGCGCTCAAGCCGCATGAGCCGTCTGACCGCTTCGAGCCTTTTGAAGTCAGCCGCTTCACGCAGGCCATCGGCAAGGAGCTGCGTTCGCGCCTGGGGCCCACCACCGTGGTGGCCAGCAGCGTGAATGGCGTGCCGGGCCTGTGGGTGGGCTTTCAGATCGAGAAGGACAACTACTGGCTGCAGGCAGATGGCAGCCGGGTGGAACCCATGACGGGGCGAACCTGGTTCATCTGGGTGGGCATTGCCCTGGTGGCCACGATGCTGGGTTCTGCCGTGATTGCGCGCCTGATCAACCAGCCACTCAAGGAGTTGTCTTTCGCGGCGAGCCGCATACGCGAGGGCGAGTACGACTCCGTGCTGGATGAATCCATGATCACCCGCGAGATCCGCGAGGTGAACCAGGGCTTCAACCGCATGGCGCGCGAGCTCGCCAAGGTCGATGAAGACCGCGCCGTGATGCTGGCCGGCATCTCACACGACCTGCGCACGCCACTGGCCCGCCTGCGCCTGGAGGCGGAAATGAGCGTGGTCGATGAGGAAGCCAAGCGCAACATCGCCGCCGACATCGACCAACTCGACGCCATCATCGACAAGTTCATGGACTATGCCCGCCCCGGCAATGTCGAGCTGATGCCGGTGCATGTGTCGTCGGTGGTGGACAAGTCGATCAGCCAGTTCCGCGACACCAAGCGCATCCGGATCACGGCCAAGTTGCCCATCGACACCAAGGTCATGGCCGACGAGACCGAACTGGGGCGTGTGCTGACCAACCTGTTCGAGAACGCGCGTCGCTATGGCCGCAACACCTACACGGGTGTGACCAATGTGGACGTGAGCTACACGCGCTCGGGCTCCTGGGTGATCCTGAGCGTGCGGGACCACGGGCCCGGCGTGGCGCCCGAAAAGCTGTCGCAGCTGACAACCCCCTTCTTCCGGGGCGATGCGGCGCGCACGGCGGCCACGGGTGCCGGCCTGGGCTTGGCCATTGTGGAAAAGGCCTTGCAGCGCATGGGTGGTGGCTTCGAGATCGCCAACGCCCCTGGCGGCGGCCTGGTGGCCCACATCAAGCTGAAGCGGGCGCCCTGATCAACAGCCGGGGGGCAGCCTGATCAGGCCTGCTTGAACAACAGGCAGACGGCCCGGGTCTCGATGGCCCGGCCCTCGCCCACCGGCCCCATCTTCTCTGCAGTCTTGGCCTTGACGTTGACGGCGTCGGGGGCCAGATCCAGCGCCTGGGCGATGCGTTCGCGCATCAGGCTGATGTGCGGCGCCATCTTGGGTGCCTGCGCCACGATGGTCGAATCCACATTGCCGATCTGCCAGCCTTCGGCCATCACGCGCCTGGCCGCCTCCTTGAGCAACACGATCGAATCCGCTCCTTTGAACTGCGGGTCGGTGTCCGGGAAGTGCCGACCGATGTCGCCCATGCCCGCAGCGCCCAGCAAGGCATCGGTGATGGCGTGCAGCAAGGCATCGGCGTCCGAATGCCCCAGCAGGCCGTGGCTGTGGGGAATGGTGACGCCGCCAAGAATCAGTGGGCGGCCCGTGACCAGGGCATGGGTGTCCCACCCCTCTCCAACCCGAATGACTGGCATGGCCATGTTGATGTCGCAGACTTGAATGACAGGGCCTGCATTGTCGCGCGGAACGCTTGCCAGCTCATCAGGCCGCGTCGTGAAAAGGGGTGGCCTGCAGCGCAGGCCTGATCGACAATGCACCACGTTGGTTCACTGCGCATGCGCAGACCATCCTGCGGCACCAAGTTTGCGCACCACAACAGCCTTTTGATGCACTCAAAGCGGATTTAATGCCCCAAACACAGGCACACATATTGCTTTCTTATGGTGCGTAGTGACCCAAGATGCGGCAATCGATTCATTTCGGTGCGGCGTCATGTTCTTTTTGAAAGTCAAAGAATGGACCAACTCAAACAAGGCGCGGATGCGCTGTTTATCCTGCTGGGCGCCGTCATGGTGCTGGCGATGCACGCGGGCTTTGCCTTCCTGGAACTCGGCACCGTGCGCGGCAAGAACCAGGTCAATGCCCTGGTCAAGATCCTGGTGGACTTCTGTGTTTCGACCATCGTCTATTTCTTCGTGGGCTACACGATTGCCTACGGCGTGGACTTCTTTGCAGGCGCCGGCACGCTGGCCCAGAACAACGGCTATGCGCTGGTCAAGTTCTTCTTCTTGCTGACCTTTGCCGCAGCCATCCCCGCCATCATCTCGGGCGGTATTGCTGAACGCGCCAAGTTCGGCCCCCAGCTGATCGCCACAGCGGTCATCGTGGGCGTGTTCTACCCGCTTTGTGAAGGTGCCGTCTGGAACAACAAGTTCGGCTTCGAAGACTGGCTGCAGAAGCTGACCGGCGGGCAGTTGCATGACTTCGCCGGCTCGGTGGTCGTGCACGCCTTTGGCGGCTGGATCGCGTTGCCGGCGGTGCTGATCCTGGGTGCGCGTCGCAACCGCTATCGCAAGGACGGCGCCATGTCGGCTCACCCGCCTTCGAGCATCCCCTTCCTGGCCCTGGGTTCGTGGATCCTGGCCGTGGGCTGGTTCGGCTTCAACGTGATGAGCGCGCAGACCATCGACAAGATTTCCGGCCTGGTGGCGGTGAACTCGCTGATGGCCCTGGTGGGCGGCACCCTGGTGGCCGTACTGATGGGCAAGAACGACCCCGGCTTTGCCTACAACGGCCCGCTGGCTGGCCTGGTGGCCGTCTGTGCGGGCTCGGACATCATGCACCCCGCGGGTGCCCTGGTCGTGGGCGCAAGCGCCGGCGCGATCTTCGTGGTGATGTTCACCCTGGTCCAGAACAAGTGGAAGATCGACGACGTGCTGGGCGTTTGGCCTCTACACGGCCTGTGCGGCACCTGGGGTGGCATCGCAGCCGGTATCTTTGGCCAGACCTCGCTGGGCGGTGTGGGTGGTGTCAACCTGGGCACGCAGGTCGTGGGCACGCTGTGCGTGCTGGCACTGGCGCTGGTCACGGGCGGGCTGGTCTACGGCATCCTCAACAAGGTATTGGGCCTGCGCCTGACGCACGAAGAGGAATACGAAGGCGCCGACCTGTCGCTGCACCGCATCAAGGCCACGCCGGAGCAGGAAGTCTCCTGGTAAGGCACGGCTTTCAGCCCTGAAGCGTGCCTCCAAGAAGGGCGCTTCACCATCAACCCGGCCCCGTGCCGGGTTTTTTCATGCTTGTTCGCCCGCTCACGAACTGGACATATTGGCCGAAATGGCTAAAATAGCTCCAAGCTCTGAACAAGGCACCATCATGACCGCCCTCACCCTGCGCAACGCCCGTGGCGAAGACATCCCGGTAACCGAGTTCTCGGCGACCGAGGCCAAAAACAGCTTTGGCCGCGTCCTGGATACGGCTTTCAGCCAGGGTATGGTCGCCATCACCAAACGTGACCGGCCTACTGCGGTGGTGCTCTCCCTGGACGCTTACCAGGCTTTGCTGGGTGCGCAGTCCAAACCGCTGGACACGCTGAGCCATGAGTTTGATGCACTGCTTCAACGCATGCAGGCGCCCGCAGCCCGTGACGCCATGATGGATGCTTTCGATGCCAGCCCTGAAGAGTTGGGGCAAGCCGCATTGACCGCTGCCCAAGCCAGCCTGGCTGTGCGCCAAGGCTGAACAGCCTCACCAGGTACGAAGCGCGGCGATCGGCTTCAGGCAAATCGCACCCAACTGGGCTCATGATGTGCCCTTCAGGTCAATGTGCCACCCTCGTGGGCGGCATGTGATCCCCTATTCAAAATTCAGAGAGACACGCCGTGGCCAAACCTGCCCACGTTCCCCGACTTTTTGTGCTGGCCGGCACCAACGGTGCTGGCAAGAGCAGCATCGGCGGCGCCACGATCCGCCTGCGCGGTGCCGAGTACTTCAACCCGGACGAAGCCGCGGCACGCATCCGCGCCGCGCAGCCACATCTCAGCGCGACGCAAGCCAACAGTGCCGCCTGGCATGAAGGCAAGCGCCTGCTGCAACACGCCATCGCGCACGGTCAGGACTACAACTTCGAGACGACACTGGGCGGCAAGAGCTTTGCAGCCTTGCTCAAGGAAGCCTCAGCCAAGGGCTTTGAGGTTCGGATCTGGTACGTGGGCCTGGCCAGCCCGGAGCACCACCTGGCGCGGGTGAAGGCGCGCGTCAAAAAGGGTGGGCATGACATCCCCGAGGCCGATATCCGCCGCCGTTTTGACCAGAGCCGGCTGCAGCTCATCGAGTTGTTGCCGCACCTGAGCGAACTGCGCGTCTATGACAACAGCGAAGATGCTGATCCGCACAAGGGCAAGGCCCCGAAACCACGCCTGCTGCTGCATTGGCGGCAAGCTGGTCAGCCAGGCACGCCCGCGCATCAGGCTGATGTGCTGGTGCCCGCCACGGCGCAGGAGCTGATGAACACGCCAGACTGGGCCAAGCCCGTGGTGATGGCCGCGCTCAAGCTGCAATCGGACTTGCAGACCGTGCCGGCATCGGCAGATCTCAAGGACGCGTCGCCAGCAGACGCTCGGCCAAAGCGAAATCGCCCGGCCAAGTGACCTTGAAGTTGTCGTAGGCGCCTTGCACCAGTCGAGGCTGGTGCCCCAGCGCCTCGATGGCACTGGCCTCGTCCGTGATGGCTGCGGCGGTTTCCGGATCGGCCAGTGCGGACAGCAAGGCCGGGCGCAACAGGCCAAGTCGGAACATCTGTGGCGTCTGGGCGGCCCACTTGCCAGCGCGGTCCACCGTGGCCTGCACGCGGGCTTCGCCTTGCGAGCCCACCACAGCCGCCTTCAAGGTGTCGGCCAGCGGCAAGGCCAGCAAGCCGCCCACCTCGTCGTCTTCGCAGGCATCGATCAGGCGCTCGACCCAATCCGGCTGGATCAGACAGCGTGCAGCGTCATGCACCAGCACCCAGTCGTGTGGCTGGGCACCGCGGGCCAGCAATTCGCCCAGGCCGTTGGCCACGCTCTCCGCGCGAGAGGCGCCGCCCACGCGCGCCACCCAGCCATGCTCGCCTTCGAAGCCAGGCACATGCTGCTCGAACTGGGTATCGCCCGGCGACAGCACGACCAGCGTGGCAGCCAGCCTGGGCACCGCAGCGAGTGCCGCCAGCGTGTGGGCGACAACGGCCTTGCCCGCAATCGGGTGGTACTGCTTGGGCCCGCCCACGCCTGCCCGCTCACCCACGCCAGCGCAGGGGACCAGGGCAAACGCACGGGGTTTGAACTCGTGTGAGGCAATCGTCAAAGACATGGGGGGATTGTCCCCCACCTAAAATGCGCTCTGGATAGAGTTTGAATTCGCCACACACGCCCGGCCACCCTTGTGACCGGGCTATTGTCATTTCCGCACGCCATGCTGCCCGCCCTGCCCCTGCCCTCAATCGCCCCTGGCAAACGCTTCACCGTGCCGCGCCCTGCGGGCTCGGGTGACGCCCTGCTGCTGGCCCACTTCGCGCAAAGCCGCAAGGCGCAGGGCCAGCTCACCGCCGTCATGACCGCCGACCCGGCCGATGCCCAGCGTCTGCTCGACGAAATGGCCTTCTTCGTGCCGGACCTGCGCTGCGCCGTCTTCCCGGACTGGGAAACGCTGCCCTACGACACCTTCTCGCCCCACCAGGACCTGATCTCGGAGCGCCTGGCCACGCTGTGGCGCATCCAGCAGGGCGTGAAGTCGGACACCGGCGTGGACGTGGTGCTGCTGCCGGCCACCACGGGTCTCACGCGCCTGGCGCCGCCCTCCTTCCTGGCCGCCTACACCTTCCACTTCAAGCAAAAGCAGAAGCTCGATGAAGCGGCCCTGAAATCGCAGCTGACACTGGCCGGCTACACGCACGTCAGCCAGGTGGTGTCGCCGGGTGAATACGCCGTGCGCGGCGGCCTGATCGACCTCTACCCCATGGGCTCGCCGGTGCCCTATCGCGTGGACCTGTTCGGCGATGAGATCGACTCCATCCGCACCTTCGACCCGGACTCGCAACGCAGCCTTTACCCCGTGCCCGAAGTGCGCCTGCTGCCCGGCCGCGAATTCCCGATGGACGAAGCCGCACGTGGCGCCTTCCGCAAGCGCTGGCGCGAGCGCATCGAAGGCGACCCCACCAAATCCCGCATCTACAAGGACATCGGCACGGGCGTGGCAACCGCGGGCATCGAGTACTACCTGCCCCTGTTCTTCGACGAGACCTCGACGCTGTTCCAGCACCTGGGCGAGCAGGCAGCGTTGGTGCTGCATGGCGACATCGACGGAGCGCTGCGCCGCTTCTGGACCGAGACCAAGGAGCGCCACCGCTTCCTGCAGCATGACCCTGAACGCCCGCTGCTGCCTCCTGAGGACATTTTCCTCAAGGTGGACGACTTCTTCACGTTGGCGAACGTGCACGCGCAACTGGTGGTGCGCGGCACCGAGCCCACCGAGCCTGGGCAGGCGCCATCTCAAGCTGGCGCGTGGGCTCGCCCCCTGCCCGACCTGAGCGTCGAGCGCGGCGGCCAGGACCCGTTGCGCAAGCTCGAACAGCACATCGACAAGACCGACAAGGCCGGGCAACGCGTGCTGGTGGTGGCCGAAAGCGCCGGCCGCCGTGAAAGCCTGATGGAGCTGCTGCGCGACCACCGCATCAACCTGCCCAGCATCGACACGCTGCAGGCCTTTGTCGACAGCGACCACCGCCACGCGATCACGGCCGCACCGCTCGCCGCCGGCTTCATCTGGAACGACCTGGCGAACGCGAAAGCCGGCATCCAGTTCGTGACCGAAACCGAACTGTTCGACGCCACGCCCACCACGCGCCGGCGCCGCAAGTCCGAGCAGGTCACCGATCTGGACTCGCTCATCAAGGACCTGAGCGAGCTGAATGTGGGCGACCCGGTGGTGCACAGCAACCACGGCATCGGCCGCTACCAGGGCCTGATCAACCTGGACCTGGGTGATGGCCCTTCCGAGTTCCTGCACCTGGAGTACGCCGACAAGGCCACGCTGTATGTGCCCGTGTCGCAGCTGCACCTGATCAGCCGCTACACCGGCGTGAGCGCCGAAGAAGCGCCGCTGCACAAGCTGGGCTCGCCGCAATGGGACAAGGCCAAGCGCAAGGCAGCCGAGCAGGTGCGCGACACCGCCGCCGAGTTGCTCAACCTGTATGCCCGCCGTGCAGCCCGCGAAGGCTTTGCCTTCAGGTTCAGCGCCCAGGACTACGAGGCCTTTGCGGCCAGCTTCGGCTTTGAAGAAACAGCCGACCAGCGCGCGGCCATCCACGCCGTCATCCAGGACATGATCAGCCCGCGGCCCATGGACCGCCTGGTCTGCGGCGACGTGGGTTTCGGCAAGACCGAGGTGGCCCTGCGCGCGGCTTTCGTGGCGGTGACAGGCGGCAAGCAGGTCGTGCTGCTGGCGCCCACCACCTTGCTGGCTGAACAGCACTACCAGAACATCTCGGACCGTTTCTCGCAATGGCCTGTGAAGGTGGCGGAGATGTCGCGCTTCCGCTCTGCCAAGGAAATCAAGGCCGCCATGCAAGGCCTGGAAGACGGCAGCATCGACATCGTGATCGGCACGCACAAGCTGCTGAGCGACTCGGTCAAGTTCAAGCGCCTGGGCCTCTTGATCATCGACGAAGAACACCGCTTCGGGGTGCGCCACAAGGAGGCCATCAAGGCCATGCGCGCCGACATCGACGTGCTCACACTGACCGCCACACCCATCCCGCGTACGCTGGGCATGGCCATGGAAGGCCTGCGTGATCTTTCCGTCATCGCCACCGCACCGCAACGCCGCCTCGCCATCAAGACCTTCGTTCGATCAGAGAGCAGCAACACCATCCGCGAAGCCGTGCTGCGCGAGCTCAAGCGCGGTGGCCAGGTCTACTTCCTGCACAACGAGGTGGAGACCATCGAGAACCGGCGCGACAAGCTCACCGAGCTCATCCCCGAAGCCCGCATCGCCATTGCGCACGGCCAGATGCCCGAGCGCGAACTGGAGCGGGTGATGCGCGACTTCGTGGCCCAACGCCACAACGTGCTGCTGTGCTCGACCATCATCGAAACCGGCATCGACGTGCCCTCGGCCAACACCATCGTGATCAGCCGCGCCGACAAGTTCGGCCTGGCCCAGCTGCACCAGTTGCGTGGCCGCGTAGGCCGCTCGCACCACCAGGCCTACGCCTATCTGCTGGTGCCCGATGTGGAAGGCCTGACCAAGCAGGCCGCCCAACGCCTGGATGCCATCCAGAACATGGAGGAGCTGGGCTCGGGCTTCTACCTGGCCATGCACGACCTGGAGATCCGCGGTGCCGGCGAGGTGCTGGGCGACAACCAGAGCGGCAACATGATGGAAGTGGGCTTCCAGCTGTACAACGAGATGCTGGGCGAAGCTGTGCGTTCCCTGAAGGCCGGCAAGGAGCCCGACCTGCTCTCACCGTTGGGCATGTTCGGCAGCAACACCGACGTGAACCTGCATGCCCCGGCCCTGCTGCCCGACGCCTACTGCGGCGACGTGCATGTGCGCCTGAGCCTGTACAAGCGCCTGGCCACGGCCGACTCGCTCGACAAGATCGAGACCATGCTCGAAGAAATCGTGGACCGCTTCGGCAAGCTGCCACCGCAGGCGCAGGCCCTGTTCGACACGCACAAGCTGCGCGTGCAGTCCAAGCCTTATGGCGTGGTCAAGATCGATGCCGCACCGGGCATCATCAACATCACCTTCCGCCCCAACCCGCCGGTGGAGCCCATGCGCATCATCGAGCTCGTCCAGAAGAACAAGCACATCAAGCTGGCCGGCAACGACAAGCTGCGCATCGAGAAGGCCTTGTCAGACCCGAAGGACCGCGCCCAGTACGTGCGCGATCTGCTGCGGCAACTGGGTCAGCCCATCAAGGCCTGACCGGGCCTGGCGCCGTTCTTCGTGGCAGGCGCCTCGACACCCAGGATCGAGGCCCCCACGGCCTCGGCCACCTCGATGCCATCGACCCCTGCGGACATGATGCCGCCGGCATAACCAGCGCCCTCACCCGCCGGGTACAGACCCTTGACGTTGAGGCTCTGGTAATCGCGACCACGCGTGATGCGCAGTGGTGACGAGGTGCGCGTTTCCACGCCGGTCAGCATCGCGTCCGGCATGGAGAAGCCCTTGATCTGCTTCTCGAACGCGGGCAGGGCCTCGCGAATGGCGGCCAGCGCGTAGTCAGGCAAGCTGCCATTGCCCTTCTGTGCCAGATCCGTCAGCGTGACGCCGGGCTTGTAGGACGGCATCACATTGCCCAGCACCTTGCTGCGCTGCCCCTTGATGAAGTCCCCCACCAGCTGACCCGGGGCCATGTAGTTGCCCTCACCCAACTCGTAGGCGCGCGACTCCCAGAATCGCTGGAAAGCGATCCCGTCCAGTGGGTTCACCGGCCCCTCATGCAACCCGTCTTGCCGGTAGTCCTGCGGCGAGATGCCCACCACGATGCCGGCATTCGCATTGCGCTCGTTGCGCGAGTACTGGCTCATGCCATTGGTGACCACGCGGTTGGGCTCGGACGTGGCCGCCACCACCGTGCCACCCGGGCACATGCAGAAGCTGTAAACCGCGCGGCCATTCTTGGCATGGTGGACCAGCTTGTAATCGGCCGCACCCAGGATCTCGTTGCCCGCATTGGGGCCAAAGCGCGCCTTGTCGATGATGCTTTGCGGGTGCTCCACACGGTAGCCGATCGAGAAGGGCTTGGCTTCCATGTAGACACCACGCTCGTGCAGCATCTTGAAGGTGTCGCGGGCGCTGTGACCCAGGGCGATGATCACGTGGTCTGCCTCGATCTGCTGACCGCTTTCGAGCACCACGCCACGGATGCGACCCTGGTCGATCATCACGTCGGTCACATGCTGCTGGAAGCGGATCTCGCCGCCCAGCGCCTCGATGTCCGCACGCATCTTCTCGATCATGCTGACCAGGCGGAAGGTGCCGATGTGCGGCTTGCTCACGTAGATGATCTCTTCAGGCGCGCCGGCCTTGACGAATTCGGTCAGCACCTTGCGTGTGAGGTGGCGCGGGTCGCTGATCTGGCTGTAGAGCTTGCCATCCGAAAACGTGCCCGCCCCGCCTTCGCCGAACTGCACGTTCGACTCCGGGTTGAGCACGCTCTGGCGCCACAGGCCCCAGGTGTCCTTGGTGCGTTCGCGCACCTGCTTGCCGCGCTCCAGCACGATGGGCCGCAAGCCCATCTGCGCCAGGATCAAGGCGGCAAACAGACCGCAGGGCCCGAAGCCGATCACCATGGGGCGTTTCTCTTGCTGGAAATCTGCCGGCGCATGGCCCACGAACTTGTAGCCGGTATCGGGTGTGGGGCGAATGTGGTTGTCGCCAGACCACTGCTTGGCCACGCGTTGCTCGACCTCTTCGTTCACGAACGCGCAATCGACCGTGTAGATCAGGACGATGGCCGACTTCTTGCGCGCGTCGTAAGCACGACGGAAAACGGTGAAGTCCTGGAGTTCCTTGTCCTGGATGCCCAATCGGGCCACGATGGCGGGGCGCAAGTCGCCCTCGGCATGGTTCAGGGGAAGGCGCAGTTCGGTGATTCGCAGCATAGGCCGGGATTATCTCAAAGGGGACGTCACCCCGCGCCGGCCTCACCGCGCCCTTTTGCTCACCAGGTGGTGCTGCACGTCTTCCAGCGCCATGAGCAGGCTGGCGCGGTCTGTCTCGGCCACCACCTTCCAGTCCCGGCCCGTGAGAGCACCCTCCAGCGCCCACAACAGGTTCAGGCTAGCTTTGGGGCAGACCGCCTTGGTGCGGGCATAAGCCATCACGGCCCCCAGTCGCTGCAGATCGTCCGCCGAATGGATCCCCGCCTTGGCCAGCATCTCCAGGCTCTTGGGGCCCAGGTTCCTCAAGTCCGCCACGGTGGCGTGAACCTCATTGACCTCATCAGCCTCGTCACCCTCGGCAGCCGCGACGGGCGCCCCGCCCCGCGCCTTGGCGCCAAGCCTGGATTTGCTCGCCCTGGCCGGCTTCTTCTGCTGACGCACCGCACACTCATAGGCCAGACGCGTCCACTCCGCCATGTGCTCACGCTCGTCGTACACCTCAGGCGGTGCTTCGCAGTAACGCAAGGAGGCGGTGCGCCCGCCCTTGGACTCGTACTGAAAACGGGGCAAGCCACGCTGCACAAAACGCGGCTCACTGACATCGTCCACCTTGAAGTACAGCTTGTCTTCAATGATGATGGCCAGCATCAGGCCCTGATGGAACATGCCGAAGCCACCAAACATGCGCCTGGCCTGCACGGGCGCAAAGCCGGCCATCAACTCCACGACGAAGTTGGCAAACGCCTGCTTTTGACTGGCTGATGCGGGGGCGGTCATGCCGCAAGCATACGCGGGCCGGCCAAGGCCGGGGATAATCACGCCTTTCCCGTGCCGCCCAGACCAGATCCATGTCCGCTCAAGAATTTGCCCCAGGCCTCGTCATCCAGCGCTTCACGCCCACCCTGACGCTCTCGTCGTTCAAGGCCATTGCCTTCGACATGGACTCCACGCTGATCAGCATCGAGTGCATCGACGAGATCGCGGACGCCGTGGGCAAGAAGGCCGAAGTCGCCGCGATCACCGAGGCGGCCATGCGCGGCGAGATCACCGACTTCAAGGACAGCCTGCGTCGCCGTGTGGCGCTGCTCAAGGGCGTGCCCGCCGAGGCCCTTCAGGAGGTGTACACGCAGCGCCTGAAGATCAACCCTGGCGCACCCGAACTGATCAACGCCGCCAAGGCAGCCGGCCTGCAGACCCTGCTGGTCTCCGGCGGCTTCACCTTCTTTGCAGACCGTGTGAAAGAGCGCCTGGGCATGCACGAGGCGCACTCCAACACGCTCGAAATCGAGGGCGGCCTGCTGACAGGCCATGTGCTGGGCGACATCGTGGACGGCGAGGCCAAGAAACAGCACCTGCTGAACCTGTGCACCCGCATCGGCTGTGACCCGAAAGCATCCATCGCCGTGGGTGATGGCGCCAACGACCTGCTGATGATGGGCGTGTCGGGCCTGAGCGTGGCCTACCACGCCAAGCCCAAGGTGCGCGAGCAGGCCATGATCGCCATCAATGAAGGCGGCCTGGACCGCGTGCTCGAAGTCGTGCGCTGATCAAACCAGCTGGGACTGCGGGCCCCGGCCCGCGTTGATGTCGCTCAGCATGCCATCGGCCTGATCGATGGCCGTGCCCAAGGCCTCGGCACAGGCCTGAAGATGCTCGGGCTCATGCGTGGCCATCAGTTGCAGACGCAAGCGACTCGTGTTGCGTGCCACGGCCGGGTGCTCCACCAGGTTGACCAGCACACCTTGCTCGACCATGAAGCGCGCGGTCAGCCTGGAGCGCGCCACGCCGCCCATGAGCACCGGCACGATGGCACTGGGCTGCCCCAGCACCTGCAAACCCATGCCCGTGAGCGTCTGCCGCAAGGCCGTTGCGCGCTCGGCGATGCGCTGACGACAGGCCAGGCCCTCACTGGACTGGACGATCTCCAGCCCCTTGAGCGCCACCGACGTCTGAATCGGTGACGGCGCCGTCGAAAAGGTGTTGGGGCCTGAGCCAAAACGCATGGCCAGCTTCAAACCCGGGTGATTGCTGGCCACGAAACCGCAATTGGCGGCAAAGGCCTTGGAGAAACTGCCCACCACCAGGTCGATCTGCCCCAGCAGGCCCTGCACCTCCAAGGCACCCAGGCCATGTGCTCGCCCCAGGACACCCAGGTCATGCGCCACATCCACCAGCAAATTGGCGCCATAACGATGGGCCAGTTCCTGGTGCGCCCTCAGATCCGGCACATCCGAATCCATCGAATAGAGCGACTCGGTCACCACCAGGATGCCACCGCTCGGGTCCTGGGCTCGCAGGCGCTTCAAGCGGCGCTCCAGGCTGTTCACACACAGATGGCGAAAGGCGTAGACGCTGCTGGTTGCCGCCCGGGCACCTTCCTGCAGGCTGGCGTGCGCCAATTCGTCCAGCACCACGTGATCCGTACGCCGGACCAGCGCTTTCACCGCGCCGAAACAGGCACCCCAGCCGGTCGGGAACAACACACACTCGGCCATGCCCAGCCATTGCGACATGGCCCGCTCCAGCGACACGGAGGGCACTGAATTGCCCACCAGCGCAGGGCTGCCCGCAGCGTGCACACCATAGGTTTCGATGGCGTCAATGGCCGCCTGGCGGATGGCGGGGTGGTAGGACAAGGCCAGGTAGTCCTGGGTGGCGAAGTTGAGGCATTGCCCAAGCGGACGGCCACGCCGGTCACTGGCCGCAACTTTCGTCAAAAGCGGCCCTTGAATCTGCTTGGAAAACGTGTCGACCTTGAACAGGTCCAGCATCTGATCCCACAGCACAGGCAACTGCCTGAAGCGCTCGACAAGCGAGCCATGGGCGTGCTGGCCGCCATCCTGGCGGGCATCCAGGGTAGCGACAAAGTCAGCCAGCGTTCCCTGAAGCACCAGTTTGCATTCGTCCATGGAGCCAGTATAAAGCCCCATGGATGATATTTCGCACTACAAAATTATGCAGCAGGCTGGCTCATGATGACCATGCCGTCTTCATCGGCGTATAACCAGTCGCCGGGCCGCACCCAGACACCCTGAATCTGCACCGCGATGTCCTTCTGGCCTTCGTTGCGCTTTTCGGTCGGTAGCGGCATCAGGCCCAGGGCGCGGATACCCACATCGCACTCGGCCAGCTCGGCGGAGTCGCGCACACAGCCATCGACCACCACACCCGCCCAACCATTCCTGGCAGCGGCCTTGCCCAGATTACCGCCCACCAGCGCACGACGCACGGAAGCCCCGCCGTCCACGACCAGCACGCGCCCCAGGCCCGGAGAATCCACCGCGGCCTTGACCAGGGTGTTGTCTTCAAAACACTTCACCGTGGCGACCTGCCCCGAAAACCGGATGCGCTTGCCGTAGTCCTTGAATACGGGCGGCAAGACACGGAAATCACCATCTGTGTCGTTTTTGTGCTCATCACATAAATCGCAGGTCGCAAAATGCGTGCTCATCTTCATTTCTCCGTGGGGATACAAGTCAGCGAGAATTGTCGCTCACACTGAAATGACACAGCCCCCGGGGCTGAGCGATTGACCCACGTCGGAATTACCCGCTATCGTTTCACCCTTTTCAAGCTGGCTGAGGGCCGCAGTTCATGGATGGTTCCAAGCCAGTCACCGTCGATATCGCACAAACAGGTTCGCTGACGCGGGCCCTGGCCACCAACCGCATCCCCGGCCTTGATTTCCTGCGGGCTCTGGCGGTATTTTCCGTATTGGTAGACCACTCCGGTGCGTTCATCGGTGGTGGTCCCGGCTTGTTCTATGGTGCCACTGGCGTTCAGATGTTTTTCGTGCTGAGCGGCTTCCTGATCACCTGGATGCTGCTGGACGAAACCCAACGCAAGGGCCGCATCAATCTGCGTGCCTTCTACCTGCGCCGATTCGCGCGCCTGATGCCGGTTTTTTATGCCTATGTGCTGGTCGGCACGGGCATGCTGCTGCTGGCGCATAAAGTCATCCCATGGGGTGCGTTGGCCGCATCGCTGGTGTATGGGCTCAACTATTACCAAGCCCTGAACGGCGCCCCCGCACACTTCCTGTCGCATTGCTGGTCCCTGGCCGTTGAAGAACAGTTCTACTTCATCTGGCCACTCACGCTGGCGTTCATGCTGCGCGCAGGCATGCGACTGGACAAGGGCATCGCCGCCCTCTTGCTGAGCGTCTGGGTTTACCGCGCCGGCGCGCAACTGCTGGGCCTGGCCAGCGACGAGTACCTCTACCGCGCCCTGGAGATGCGTGCCGACCATCTGTTGATTGGTTGCCTGCTTGCTGTGCTGCTCAAACAAGCCCATGTCAGATCATGGTTCGAGCAAATCCAGGCGAGGTATCCCTGGCTGCTGCTCGCGCTGTTCGCCGTCCTACCCATATCCGGTGCATTCAACGGCAACTTGAATTATCGATACAGCGTGGGCTACATCATCGAGCCCATTGCCACCACACTGCTGCTGCCACTGCTGATCATTTGTGCACAGAACAATGGGGGCCCTTTCGCGCGGTTCGTCAATTCGTCGCTGGTCGTGAAAGTGGGGCAGGCCTCCTATGGCATCTACCTGTTCCATCAACTGCTGCTCTACTCGATGCTAACCCGCCTGGCTGCGTGGACGCATTCACCTCTGGTCGGTTTCCTGATCGCCGTGACCATCCTGTCGATCCTGGCCCATTTGTCGTACACGTACTTTGAAATGCCGATCCGGCGGCGACTCCACCCCCGAACCTGATCTTTCCCGCCCAGGGGCTCCGGCCATCCAGCCGGCCTGATAGGGCGCACCCAGCACTGCACAGCCTTCACATGACACGCATCGCGCTCGTGACCCCCATGCTTCCGGTCCCTCATGACCAAACCAGAGGGCGCTACATCCACGAAACGGCGCGCGCCTTGTCCAAGCTGGCCACGGTCAAGGTGTTCTTCCAGCAATCGCGCTATCCCAAGCTGCCCTTCGTAGCGCCACGCAGCTTTCTGGATGGCCAGGTCGGGCCGGACTACCGCATCGACGGCATCGACGTGGAAACCTTCACCTACCCCGTCTTTCCCCTGATATCGCGTGCCATCAATGGCCATGTGAGCAGCCACCTGCTGACGCCGCGCGTAGCCGCTTTCAAGCCAGATGTGGTGCTCGCCTACTGGGTCTACCCCGACGGCTATGCCGCCTTGAGAACGGCACGCAAGCTGGGTGTGCCCTGCGTCGTGGGGGCGCTGGGCTCTGATATCCACGTGCGCTCTGGCATCAATGAGCACATGACACGCCACACGATTGCCGGCGTGGACGCCTTGCTGACCGTCAGTGAAGCCATGCGCCAGACGGCCATTCATGAGTTCGGCGCCCCTGCCGAACAGGTGCATACCATCGTCAACGGCTTCAACACCAGCGTGTTCCACCCACGCGACCAGCAAGCCATCCGCCAGCGCCTGGGCATCCCGCTGGACGAGCAGGTGATCATCTACGTTGGTCGTTTCGTAGAAGCCAAAGGCATGCGGGAACTGATCCAGGCCTTCCAGGCCATGGCCCGCACAAACAGCAAACTGAGCCTGGCCCTCATCGGTGATGGCGTGATGAAGGCCGAGCTGCACAGCTTGATCGAACAAGCTGGCCTGCAAGGTCGCGTGCGCGTTCCCGGCGGGCAGCCACCCGAGCAGGTAGCCGAATGGATCTGTGCCGCTGATGTACTGACCCTGCCAAGCTGGTCAGAGGGCTACCCGAATGTGGTGGTCGAAGGGCTGGCTTGCGGCAGACCGGTTGTGGCCACCGATGTAGGCGGCACCCGGGAGATTCTCAATGAACACAACGGCATTCTGATCCCACCCAAGCAGGCAGACATTCTCCAGAACGCATTGGAAAAAGCCTTGCGCACACATTGGGATCGGGCAGCCATTGCCCAGGCCATGCAAAGAACCTGGGATGACGTCGCCCAGGAAACACTCAAGGTCTGCCAGGACGTTGCAAGGCTTTGAGCAAGCCCTTGCAAGCCGCCCGCGTGATCATTTCTTGAGCTGTGCCCGCCAATGCTGAAATGACTGCTTGATGCCGTCTTCCGTACTGACACGTTGCGTCCAGCCAATCGCTTTCAAGGCGGCGTTGCTGTAGCGAAGCGGGCGATACATCGAGTCAACCACATAGGGCGTGAAAATGGCAGGCAACTGCCCTTTCGAGCGCTTGTGATACGACACCAGCATCCTGGCACCCAGGCGGAAGGCCCAGAACGGCACAGGCACCACACGCATGGACTCCACCTCACGACGATAGAGCTTCAAGTAGGTGCTGCAGCTGGGCAGATCATCATCCACCACGCTGAACGAACTGCCGGCTGGCGCGCTCAACGCGGCCTTGGCGACCGCATCGGCACAGTTGTCCACATAGGTCAGGGGCAGCAGGGCACCGCCCCCCAGGGAGAAGAAGAAACCCATGGCCCGAATACCCACGCGCGATGAGAACGCGCCGCTGCCAGGCCCGTAAATCACACCAGGGCGCAGGATCACGGACTCAAAGCCATGCTCACGCTGAAACTCATTGAACATGTGCTCCTGACGCGTCTTCGCGTAGCCATACGGCCCGCGCTCGACCCCCACGCGCTCAATGGGGGTCGCTTCCGTCAGCACCTGCCCGCTCTTGAGTGACGCCGCCTCGTAAACCGAAAACGAGCTGATCAGCACGATGCGCCGAACCTTCTGCGCGCACGCGGCCTCCAGCAGGTTGCGCGACGTCAGCACGGTGTTTGCGAACATGTCCGCTGCCGCACCTTTCATCCCTGCAGCGGCATGGATCACACAATCCACGCCCTGCACCAGGGGCTCCAAGGCCCCGCGGGACAACAGATTGGCCTGCGCCACTTCGATCGTCGCCTTGGGGTACCTGGCGCGCAGATCTTCCATCATCCCCGCCGGCGGCGATTGCCTGACGTGCACGCGCACCTGCTCCACCCCCTGGCGCAACAGGCTGTCCACAATGCGACGTCCCAGAAAGCCCCCTGCCCCCGTTACCAGCACCTTCATGGCTGAACCTCCATACCGGCAACCAGTCGGTCGATCACATGACACACACGCAAGATGTGCTCCGGCGGTATGGGGTCCTTGTCATTGTTTTCCACTGCGTCATAGAACCTGTTGAGCAATACGCGCATGCACTGAAAGTAGTGGTATTCGTGTCGGCGGAACAGCCCGACATTGCGCCAGCCATTACGCCAGAAGGCCCTTGCCTGCACAAATGCAGGGAACAGACGCCCCAGGGCACTAGGCTGCGACCAGTTGGCAGCCTTGACCAGCGTGCGCGCGGTGTAATCGAGCTCAACCGTGTCTTTTGTGCCCACCACCCGCAAGGCATGCGCGACCGGGCGACCGTGTGCACTGATCAAGCCCGTGACCGTGGTGCCTCCACTGCGCAAGACGAAGCGCAACTCGTCAGAAAGCGCATCCAGCACCTGATTGCCTGAGGCAGGCCGACGGCGGAAGGCCATCACCCTGACGTCAATGTCATCCCCGATATGGGCAACCACTTTGGCAAGCACATGGTCCAGCACATTGTGGAAAAGCTTCCCGGGCAAACGGTGCACCCAATGCCCTGGGTCGGACATCACGGCAAGGCCGTAGTCGCCGTTCAGGTTGTAGCCATAAAGCGTGTCGAGGTGAACAATGTCACCCAAGGCACCCTTGGCCACGATGCCCTCCAACTCCAAACCAGGAGGCTCGAAGTTGTAGAGGTAATTGACGCTGACTTTCTTGCCCAGTCGTTGTGCCAAGTCCAGGATGACCCGCGCGTCTTCGGCGGTCAAGGCAAACGGTTTTTCAACAAACACATGGCAACCCGCATTGAGTGCCATGCATGCCAGGGCAACATGAGACTCAGGCGGCGTCGCAATGTGCACGACATCAGGCTGACAGACACGCAACATTTCCTGCGCATCAACAAAGCGGCCAGGAATACCCATGCGGACAGCCAATTGTTCGACCATCAATGGCTCTCGGTCGCAGACTGCCACCACCTCGCCGCGCCCAATGGCTCGTATTTGCTCGACGTGACCATCAGCAATCTTGCCGCAGCCAATAATTGCAACCTTCAGCACGGGCCTCCCATGGAATTCATACGATGACTTCTGATTCATTTTAGCTTGCCGCCCCATGCGCTCACAGCCCCAACTCCCGGGGGCACGTCGCAATACACGATCGAGATGGACACGCACGACACAAACAATCTACGCATGAACTCGTCGACGGATTCCGAAAAAAGGCAGTTGTAAAATAGCGGACAAATTCACGCCGCATAATGCGTGGCCAAAAATTCCCCAGAACATGCAAGCCTCCCACTGTGGACCACCACACCACCGTGCGCGCCAACCTCCCGCGACAGACCCGGCAAGCTCATCGCACAACACATGACGGGCGAGACAACTTCGTGAGCGTTTCCAAAGCAACAGGAAATTGAATCAAGTTGCGTCCGCCAGCCCAGACAACAAGGCAGCCAGGCAAACACCGTATTGCGAAATTTGTCAAGCCCCGACTCATCGGACTGTGCACGATTTCGCAGACCACACCTCGGCCCCGAGTTCATACCTTTCGAAAGCATCGGGTTAACCCCCCAGAAATCTCAATTGCCAGATGCGCCCCTGAAACTTCTTCATACAAATGCAGCGCTGAAGAACGCCATTTATTGAATACGCTTCTCCCATCTGCTCCACGCGACCCGACCACAGAGGCTCATCTTGAAACTGAAGTCCGCCACCACCGCAGCTGAACTCGCTCAGCGCAGTCAACGCCTGAACTTCCTCAACTGCTGCATCGCCGTGATCAGCGTGAGCGCCGCGATCTCAGGCTGCGGCGGCGGCGGCGCCGATACACCGACCGATACATCGGCAGTCAACAATCTGACTGCCGCGGGCACCCCCATTGCGGCGCCCGTTGAAGCCACAGCACCTGCACCTGCTCCTGCTCCTGCTCCTGCACCTGCACCTGCACCTGCTCCTGCACCTGCACCTGCTCCTGCTCCTGCTCCTGCTCCTGCTCCTGCTCCTGCTCCTGCTCCTGCTCCTGCTCCTGCTCCTGCTCCTGCTCCTGCACCTGCTCCTGCCCCCGCAACCGACGCCACCGTGTCCGTTGCTGATGCTTGCGTCGCGTCCGGCAAAGGCACGGACTACCAGGTTGGCCCAGGCACCGGGCAACTCGCATCGCTGAATCTGGTTCCCTGGGAAAAACTGACGGCAGGTGACACCGTTCGCATCTTCTATTCGACCAACCCCTATCGTGGCCACATCCTGCTGGCAGCCAAGGGCACCGCAGCCGCACCCGTTCGCGTCTGTGGCGTCAAGGGCCCCAACGGCGAACGCCCCATCATTGACGGTCAGAATGCCGTGGCACGCAAGGGCCTGAGCTATGTCGGCGCCAGCGCCGGCAACATCCAGGAAAAGCGCGCCATCGTCATGGTGGACCGCCTGGGCACCCAGGACTGGGGCACCGCTTACCCCACCTACATTCAGATCGATGGCCTGGAGATCCGTGCTGCGCATCCCTCCTACACCTTCACCAACTCGGCGGGTGTCGTGCAGGCTTACGACAGCTTTGGCGGCTGCATCTGGGTTGAACGCGGCAAGAACATCACGATTGCCGACAACGTGATCCACGATTGCACGAACGGCATCTACTCCCGCTCGGTAGAAGTTGGCGCAGGCACCTCCACCATCACGGAAAACCTCCGGATCGCCGGTAACTACATCTACGGCAACGGTATCGTCGGCGACGACCACGAGCACAACCTCTACATCCAGAGCGTGCACCCTGTCTACGAGTACAACCGCATTGGTGCCCAGCGCGCAGGCGCCAACGGCGGCGCCATCAAGGACCGCTCGGTAGGCTCCATCGTTCGCTACAACGACATCAGCGAAGGCTCGCGTTCTCTGGACTTCGTTGAGGCAGAAGACTTCCCCACCACGGCGATGAGCTATGCCGATTACCGCACCACCTATGTGTACGGCAACATCATCACCAAGAACGGCTCGACCGGTTCGGCCATCCACTACGGTGGTGACCACTACTACTCCACGCCAGGCTCCACCTGGGGTGAACCGATCTTCCGCAAGGGCACGCTCTATTTCTACAACAACACCGTGACGATCACGGGCACCCTGACGGCTCCGGTCATCTTCCAGTTGTCCACCACGGAAGAAAAAGCCGAGATCTGGAACAACGTGTTCAACTTCGCTTCCACGGTGACCTCACCTGCCCTGCGCGCCGCCTGGGATGACGTCAACACCGCCTACTGGACGGCTGGCGGCACCTTCAACCTGGGCAAGAACTGGGTACCGAGCGCCTTGACGGATGCTGCAGGTCGCGTCGTCCCCTCAACCCTGACCGGCTTCGCCAACCTGATCAAGGGCACGACATCTCCGACTGACAGCGCCACCCTCACCCCGCTGAGCGGCTCTGCCATCGTGGACACGGCTCAGGCACTGCCAGCCGCTGTCACCAACTACCCGGTGCAATACCAGTTCGACATGTCCACCCTCAAGGGCAAGACACGCACCACATTCGGCACGGCCAGCGACGTGGGCGCAGTGGAACGACCAAGTAAGTGACCGAGGCCGGCGCCAGACAGCCCGCATCCACAACCATGACAAGCCCGGCCTCTTGAGCCGGGCTTTTTCCTGATTGCAGCATAGCGTTCCGCTCGCATCGCGTTTGCAGCCAGCAAGGTCAATAGCGGTCGCACAAATCAAGCTCATGCGATGTTGAGCGAGCCTGCCACCTGCTCAAGGCACACTGCACCATGCCATAATCCAAGCGTATTTTGAACCGCCAAATCAGCGTGATTGGCGGTTGCTTCAATTCCAGCGATCCGACTCGGTTGATTAAACCGGAAATCCATTCGATGCAAGTCAATCACACCGCAGCTCGGCTGATACCTGTCTTGCTTGTGGCAGGTATCACCCTGATGACTTGGCAATATGGCGGGTACATGGGCGACGATAAAAATGCCCTTGCGCCTGTAGCCAGGCACTCCCTGATATTGGCGCTTCAGTATTTCTTGCGACCTTTTGAATATGGCATTGTCCAGACCGCCAATCTGACGAACCTTCAGTTGTGGCCATGGGCATCGCTGCTGATGGCGGTCTCGGCCTCAACCTTGCAAGTCAAGACCATTGAAGCCATTCTCCAAAAGGAATTTACGCCTGCGATCCGGATTGCCGCCACCGCCGCAAGCCCGCTTTGGTTCCAGCTGATCTCACAGGTGGATACCGTGAGCCAGTCCTTGTGCAACCTGACATTTTCGGCTGCAATTTATGTACTCTTGACTCAAGTGCTGCCCGACGGAAAAACGCGTGTCACTCCTTGGGCTGCGCTGGTCAACCTGCTGTGCTGTGTCCTGCTGTTCTCCAAGGAGTTGGCCGTGGCCGCCGCATTGCTCACTCCCCTGGTGACCGCCATCATCGTTTACCAAAAACGCGCACTGGATCGCCTCTATATCGCGTCAGTGCTGCTGGTTGCAGCAACCACGCCACTCTGGCTATACCTTAAATTATCCTTTAACTCGCTCATGCCTGGCGCGACAGGGCACTACAACACCGCGCTGTCAGCAAGTAAACTGGGCACCAACCTCATTTCGCTGGCCGGGTTCCCGTTGACGCCTGTACCAACCAGCTTTCTGTCGTTTGCAACATTGAAGCCGATCTGGATGGCTGCATCGTTGCTCATGATTTCCTTATTTTTCTGGTCGGTCTGGCGCCTTGCCAAACAAGGCCACAACAAATCCAATCTTTGGCTACTGGCCATCTTGTTGATTGGTGGTTGCGCCCCGCTTATCTACATTCACTCATCCGAGCTCTATGTATCCATGATCGGCGGTTACTTGACCACCCTGGTGATCGGAGTCGGGTTAAGCAATGTGGCGCTGAAACTTGCCTATGCAAGCGCACTGCTCGCATGCTCATATATCAACGCCTGGATTTATTACAAAGCTGAATTCCTGCCAAAGTGGGCCGCCGATCAGCGCATTGAGTACAGCTTGTACAACGGCCCAGATGGACGCTTTTATCGCGGCAAGCTCACAACGCCAATCTGCCCCATACTGGGCACCGACTCGGTATCCTGGATGGATGGTCGCGTGCAATGCGATCGGGCGCACCAGCGCTGATCCAGCACGACCAGTCATTGCCGCAACCACCCTGGCGCCAGAAGCACGGACCAATCACCTCAACGCCCGGAGAGCTTCATCACGAACTCAACCAGTTGGACCACGTTGTGACGCCATTGGCGTTCCGCGGCAATGTAAGCCCGAGCTGCAACCCCCACCTGGTGAAGCGCCTGGGTGTCCACACTCTTGGACAGCACCATGCTCACCGCCTCATCCAAACGGCCTGGCGTAAAGGTCCACCCCGTCACCCCCTCTTTTAAAACCTCCCGAATAGGCAGGAAATTAGGGGCCACTGGCGCGATACCGCACGCCATGAACTCAAACAGTTTCATGGGTGAGGTGTAGTCGCCAGCACTGGGCAAAATGGCCATATCCATGGCGGCCAGCAAGCCCGGCACATCGTCGTGTGCCACGCGCCCAGCCAGGATCACCTGATCCTGCAGCCCGCGCTTGCGCACAAACTCGCTCACCTCCGGGAATGTGGAGCCATCGCCAACCAGCAGCAAAACCAGATCGGGACGCGCCTTGAGTTGGTCCGCGATCTCAAAAACAAACTTGTCAATTGCATGCCAGGGCAGGAAGGCACCCAAGTAACCACAGACCACCTTGCCGTCAAGTTTCCACTTGGCGCGGGCAGCCGCGCGCTGTTCTGGCGTCGAAGTGAATTTGTCGATATTGGCCGCGTTGGGTGTGATGATGGCCGGCGCGATCGTGCCGTGTGCGGCCTGGATGCGGTCGCGGAACACGCTCGACACGAACACCAGACCGGCGGCATTGCGGAATGTCCAGCCTTCAATGGCTTTGGCCATGCGCAGGAAGTAAAGCGGCCTCACACGCTCGACCATGGCCGAATCGTTGACCTCCAGAATCATCGGAATCTTTTTCAGCTTAGCCAGCCAAACGACCGCAAACATGAACAGCGAGTAACGCTCATAGATGAAATCAACCCTGCCTTTGCTGGACAGGTGGCGCCATACGCGCCACGCCGCGACGGCGTTGTAGGCCAGCTCGGTAAGCTCGAAAAGCGGCTCCGGGAAACGCGCGACCAGCTTCATCAGCGGGGTAGCCTGCCGAGTTGGGGACATCGTTTTGGGCGAAGCATAAGGGTCAGCGCCCGGCAGAGAAATGATGTCCACCTCCACGCCGTCTGCACGCAAGGCGTCCGTGATCCCACGAATGTGCACCCCCTCAACCGCCTTACCCTGCGTACGGTGGTGATACAGCACCCGCTCCACCAGCTTGCTCAGTTTCTCATCCATGCTCGACACATCCCATGTTCTCAATCGATCTATTCGAAGCCAAAGCTCAGCGACTTGTACGACGCCACGAGCCGCTGTAGGAGCCCGACACATATCGCCACGAGGCGATGATGAAGGCGAAATTCAACGCAAAGAGAAAGGCCAGCAGGTTCAACACTGAAGGCAAACCCAACCCCTTCCCCTGCATCACATAGGCGACGACCGCCACAGCCAGCCCCAAGGTCTGCAGCAGCACCCACCACCACCAGACCGACGACAGACAGGCCAACCAGAAAGACGCCGCCATCGACAGCAGCAGCAAATGCGGGGCCAGCCACCTCAAGACCTTGTGCGACACATAGGCCCAGCGGGTGCCCCACGAAGTGCTCAAAAAGTACCGGGGGCTTCTGAACAAGGCCTGAAAGTTCCCGATGCCGATCCGGATACGTCGCTGGTACTCGTCGCCGATGGACTCAGGCATCTCCTCTTCCGCCCGAGCATTGGGGGTATACACGATGCGCCCCCCAAAAGCGGCCACATTCATGGCGATACAAAAATCGTCACAGATCGTATCCGGGGGAAGCTGCGTCCAGAACTTGCGACGAATGGCGTAAATCGCACCATTGGCCCCTAATGCACCGCCGATGCGGCTCTCGAAGAACTTCAGAAATTGCTCAACGCGCCAATAGAGCCCATCCTGGTTATTACCCCCCGAAGAAAGCAGGTGCAACTCCCCGCTGACACAGCCAACAGCCTCATCCTGAAAGGGCTGAATCAGATGCTTGAGCGCGTCGGTCGCGAAGAATGTGTTGGCGTCAGAAAAGACAATCAACTCTTCTCGCCCACGAGACACAAGATCGTTCAAGACATTGGCCTTGCCACGGTTCTCTTCGAACAAGAACACATGCAACCTCGGATCCGCGAACTGCTGAAGAATGGCTGCGGTGTCATCACGGCTGCCATCAGACCCGATGTATATACTCAAACAATCTGCGGGGTAATCCAGTGCCAGCAGATTGCGCACGCGCTGCGCGATGTGCTTTTGCTCGTTATACGCCGCGATCACCACGGCGACCTTCGGCCACGCCGTCTCACCACCAGGCCGGCGCTCCGACTTGGCCAACGCGAACGCCACATCGCGCCTGAACTGCACAATGCCCGCCACCATCGCCAGAAGCAATGGGTAAAGCAGGTAGGAGTACAGAAACAGGGCGACGCCCAGGAGCGCCAGGATGGCGAGCAATGTCAGCATCAGGCGCCTGCTTGGGGCACGAATGTGGGGCGCGGGATCAGGTAGTCGCGGTAATCGTTGGGATTGCCAGACTTGCCTGCCTCCGCGGCCTTGATGATGTTGTATGTCTCACGGGCGCTGACGTAATGCAGCTGCCAATTCACGCCATCGTTGTACCGGCGCTCAAGGTAGCTGAAGGCCTTGTCCATGGAGCTACCCAACAGCGTATCGATGTCGCGCTCCTGCGTGCCATGCGTATGCACCTTGACGAAGATCCACTCCGGACGCCCCTCGACGTGGATGCCGGTCTCGATCCAGGCATCAATCCGCTCGGGCGTTGCGGGACTGTTTGTCCGAACGTCCGCGTTCTCGATGCGCGGCAGAATGCCGAACTTGCGGTTCCCCATCATGAAGCCCAAAGGCCCCTGGATGATCATCAGATCACCCCAGGCACTACCCCCCACCTTCACACGCACCCCCTTGTCATGCGACTTGGGCTTGTGCGGGTCATCCTTGGCATAGTAGATCTTGTTGATCGTGCTGGTCTGACAGGGATCAGGTGCTGCCGGGAAAGTGTAGTCAGCGTAACAACCCTCTTCCCGCAGAACGATCAGTTCATTGTTGACGCCACAGCACACCCCGTCCGGGTGCGAGTTGTCCAGCGCCCAATTGCCGTGAATGAAGGACCAAAGTGGCTGCCCCTTGGCGTCGACAGGCAAGGCGCCATGATCCTTCACCAGCAAGCGCGTGAAGCGTTGCAACTTTTCGCGCAAACCGGCTTCAGTGTCGTTGTGGTGATGCAAGTGGATGTCAATCTCACCCAAGCCCAGACGACACAACTCGACCAGCGCGTTCATGTGCTCCGGTCGATATTCCTCTTCGGGATAAAAGAACGAGTGCACGGGCGGACGGCCATCAGCATCCCGGTGGCCGGCGCAAAGCTTGGGGTAGTCCTGCCGCCAGCGCGCAACGCGCTGCACTTCCACTTCGTAGGAGGGCTTGAGCCACTGCGGCTCGTAATGATCCACAAAACAGAACATCACATGCCGAGGCCCCTGAACCTCCTGGCTCGCGCGCCAATCTTGTTTTATATAGCTGCCGAGCCAGACCAGCAGATTTTTTTTACGGATCTCCCAATACAGCAAGGCAAAAAGCACCAGCGCCGCCAGCGATACGAGGCTTAAAAACATATGAAGGGGGGGGGCTGCGCACCAGCCGAGCAACTGGCCTCGCCCAAATATGGAGTGACTGGACAAGTCTATCAGGTCCCCCCAGGAGAAGACCACCCCCCGCCTACAGGGCCCCAAAACGCGTGCTGCGTACAAGGCAAGGTCAGAGATAGTGCATCAAAATAAAGCCGCGCACCGCCGCAAGGGACAGGACCACCATAAGGCAGGTGGTCTTGAAGAATTTCAAAGGCGCATGCAACTCCTTGATCCCCGCATAAGCTGGCGAGCGGCAGGCATTAATCCACACTGCCGTACACAAAGCCAGCAAACAATAAAGAACGGCCTGATAGGTACGGGAAAGGAACCAGGCACACACCAGATACCCAACGAGAGAAGACCGCAGCAAATGAGCCGCCCTGTTTTCGGGCGACCCAGGCGGCGTATATTGAACAACGCGCCCTGCCGCAACAAAGCCCAACACAATCAACGCCATCCAGAAGAAATAACCAAAAAGGCCCAACTCGGCAAACCCCAGCACAAAAGAATTGTGCGCAGTCAAGTAATAGGCATCCGTGAATCGGCCATATCCGACACCAAACAAGGGGGATCCTTTCAGCATATTGAAACCTTCAACCCAGGCCTCAATGCGCTCCTCCGCAGAACGCTCCTTGGAGGACATTTCACGCCCGCCTGCGGCCCCGATGACGATGGCACCAGCAGCTCCGGCCCCCATCAGCAAGATCGTCTTGAAATTACCAAGCTTGCTGCGCACACCAAAGAAAAGCAGACTCCCAATCCCCAACAAGGCGCCACGGGAATTGGTCAAGACCACGCAATACCCCATCACCAAACTGGGCATGATCACGAACAGCATATTCCGGATCCATGCCCCTTGACGAAAATACAGCCACAACATGGGAATGGCCATCACCAGAGCCTGACCAAAATCATTTGGATCATTGAGAAAGCCCACGCCACGAACCCGCCAAAGGAAGGCGCCCGACTTGTCTTGCGCCGGAATAGGCGGGCGAACCTTGGGAATCTCGACCGCCGGGTTATAGGTACCCTGCTGCATGACCAATTCTTCAGACATATAGCCTGTGTGGTATGCATTGATCCCTGCAACTGCAAGCATGAACAAGCTCACCAGAATCACCATGCAAGTCATGCGCACCCGGCTCATGCTTTGCAGATTGAAGCTCATGAAAACAAACAACAACAAGGCCGAACTGAACTCGGCTATGGCAGAAAATGCATAACCAAACAAACCCCGAACCGCCAGAGACAGAAAAACCGCAAACATCAAACCAAAGAGCAGCCAGTAGTGCCTGGGTGCAGCAGCAGCGTCCTTGTGAACCATCACATGTGTGATTGCCCCGCCAAACGCAAACAACCAGATGAACAGCATGGGGCGATAGTCCACCAACCACTGTGCAAACAACTCCACCGGCCGTAGATAGAGAAAGAAGAGGTATACCAAAAAAAGAAAAAACGCGAAGGATATGCCCTCCGTTCGCTTGCTCGCACTAACCACCCGCCACAACCTTTCTGATCAAGCCAGCAAGAGGGCGCTCAACACGGATGTGCACCTGATATGCCATCACCAGCACCCCGGAAAACACCACGACCACACATATCGCGGGCGCCACACCAAGCCCATGCAAACGCGACATGAGCACGTAGCCCATGTACTCATGCAGCACATAAACAGGATAGGTCAATGTTGCAGCCCAGTACAAAACAGATCCACCTGCCACCTCAAACTTCTGACGAGAAATCAACCAGAAAGCAACTGGGACAAGACTTCCGAGCAAAACAGCCGCGGCAACATCCCGGCCGGAAAAATCAGCCACCTGACCGGCACGACTGCGCACGTACATCAACACCAACACCGCCGCAAAAAGAAAAAGCAGATGCACGCCTTGCGTGCGATCCCCCTCGCGCATCAAATAAGCACATATTCCCACACAAAAAAACGGGGCCCACGATGCCTCAAAAAGGCTCTCAATCAGATACGACGATTGAAAATAATTGAAGAATGACACAAACAACCAAACCCACATGATGGATTTGATGTGTCGCAGCACATCAAATCTCAACAGCAACCAGACGAAAATATAAAAATGGAACTCCACTGCAAGTGACCAGTAGGCGCCATCAACCAAGTCGGCCCCCAACCACTGAGGCACCATGGTGAAATTGATCAGGACATCCCGCCACGGGACAAGAAGGCTGACGTCACCGCCCCAACGAACCACTGCCGTCGTCAAAATGATGGCCACCCAGAATGCGGGATAAAGTCGCGCAGCGCGGGAGGCAACAAACGTACGGGCATCACCTTTTTGCACAGACAGAAATATGACAAAGCCGCTGATGGCAAAGAAAAGCGGCACGCCCAGATACCCGAATTTCACAATCTGCCGCAAAGAATCCGGGCTGGCAAATGGCACCCAGCCCCCCTGATGCCCCCTGCAGAGATAGTGAAAAGCCACAACCATGACACACGCCACCGATCTGAGCAAATCGATCTGGTGATATCGGCGCTGCGCCATCCGCCCCCTCCTATACAATGCCAGCACTTCGGCAGCACCGATCCTACAACGAGCCACCTCTCTGTTGCAGCAAAAACTGCCGCTTCGGATCTCGCACCCCAAGCATGGCAACACCATCCAAGCCTACATCCAACCTCCGAGTGGCTGCACTGATTGCCACCTCGACCTACGTCACCACCGTTCTGGGCTTTGTTGTCAGCATCATCATTGCGCGAAGCCTGGGGCCGAATGACTATGGGCAGTATGCCTACCTCGTGTGGCTCTCCGGCCTGCTGGTCGTGATCGGCAATCACGGGTTGGGCGTCTCAGGCATCAGATTCATCTCCGAGTATGCAGGCCGGGGAGAACTGGAGGAAGCCAGAAATGTGCACCGATGGCTCAGAAAACAGCAAGTTTTCAGCGTCGCCATCGTACTGACCCTCTTCACCATTTCCACCCTATTTTTCAAACCTGCAGGCTGGGCAGGCAGCACGATCGTGCTGGTGGCCATCATCGCCGTCTGCGTGGCGTGCAAATCATTCTATATATTCAATATATCCATCGCCAAGGGCTACAGAAAATTCTCCGTCGAGTCGTGGTCCAACATGATCGCGACTGTGACCTACACAGTTGGCGCAGGGATACTCGGTTTAATCCACGCCTCACTGAACAGTTTCGCAATATTCTTCGCACTCATCAGCGCGTCCTATATGCTGATGGTGAAATACTTCACAACAAAGGAACAGATCCAACCCGGCAGCGTCGATTGTCGAACTGACACACTCGCCAGGCTCAAGCCCCACCTGAAGTGGACCATCGTGCTCGTGGTGGTCGCCACACTCAGCAACAAGACCATGGAAACCTTCCTGCTGAGCGCTCTGACCAGCCCAGCCGAGGTCGGCTACTTCTCCATCTCGACGGCATTGACTCGGGGCGGGGTTGACCTGCTTTCATCCGTGCTGACCACCATGCTGATGCCACTCATGAGCCACGCCTACGGCGAGGGCGGCATCCAGAGTGTGAACGCCGTCCTGAGCCGTGCGCTGCGCTACTTCACCTTCCTGGGCTTGCTGCTGGCCGGGGTCGGCATGCTCTGGTCGGAACCAGGCATCTTGCTGATGTACGGCCACAAATACGAGCCTGTGGTCAATATTTTGCGCGTCATGACGCTTATCGGCGGATTGACCCTGACCGAAGGTGCTTTCGGCGCACTACTCTCGACAACCGACAATCAGAAACTCTGGGCGCAGACATCCATGATGTCCATTGTGGTGAGCGTGGTGATGTCGGTATCGCTGGTTCCCCTATATGGCTTGACCGGCGCTGTCATGTCTCACGCCATCACGCGCATCACCATTCTCCTGCTGATGACGTGGCAAATTAAAAGGAACATGAATGCCATTCATGTTCCGATCAAAGCCCTCGGCAGCTTGTTTCTGGCCGCCATTTTTGCAATAGGCTGCATCTCGCCGCTGTTGCTGTGGCAGCACAACCCCATCATGGAGTTTGCGTGCGGCTTGATCTTCACCTTGATTTATGTGCCCGCCACCTTTGTCCTGGGCGCGTGGTCAAAAGAGGATTTGAAGGAATTGAACCCGCTTCTGGCTCGATTGCCTGCTCCCATACGGTCGGCCGTGCAGCGATTTCATGACAGCGCACCCCGACAGGGGACGTAAGCGCATACCGCATCGACCGTAAGTCCAGGCGTAACGACGAAAGCGCGTCAGCGAGCTTGAACCCAAGGGGGCAACACACGCCCGAATGGGGTGTCGCGCAAGGCATCAATTCCCGCCCGAAGTCGCTGAATTAGCCCTATGCTTACGGCTTGCACCCAAGCAAGCCAGAGGCTCTCGCATTCACAACAGGCTTGAAAACTGGAAGAACAATCCATGCAATCAACTGCCCACCCCTCCTTTGCCGCGCTTCGTATCGCCACTGTTGCTGCCCTGACCATGGGTTTGAGTGCGTGCGGCACCTTCGAACGCTATCCGGCGGCCCCTGTGAAGGCCGTCAGTCCTGATCATCTGTACAAAATCGGCGCACTGGACCAACTCAATATTGTGGTCTGGCGCAATCCTGACTTGTCCACCACGGTCACGGTGCGGCCCGATGGTCGAATCTCCTTGCCGCTGGTTGAAAATATTGTCGCCGCGGGCCGACAACCTGCTGACTTGTCTCGTGAAATCGAAACTGCGCTGGCCAAGTACATCCGTGAACCTGTGGTCACGGTCATGGTCAACAATTTCCAAGGCGTGAGCACCGAGCAGATCCGTATTGTGGGCGAGGCCGCCAAACCTCAGTCGGTTCCCTATCGCCAGAACATGACGCTGCTGGACGTGATGATCCAGGTTGGTGGCCTGACGGACTTCGCTGATGGCAACGGTGCTGTGCTGGTTCGTGGCGCAGAGTCGGGCAAGCAATACAGCATCAGGCTCAAGGATCTGCTCAAGCGTGGCGACATCTCGGCCAACGTCGACATCCGGCCAGGAGACATCATCATCGTTCCCCAAAGCTGGTTCTGAGGCCATCGACCAACTCTATGGACGACGTATTACGACAGTTTCACGGTGCCTTGTCCGCGATGGGGCGGTACCGGTGGATTGGCACAGCTGCGGCATGGGCCGTTGCCCTGTTGGGGGCGGCAGCTGTCTTTGTCATGCGGGATCGCTATGAAGCCTCTGCACGGGTGTTTGTAGACACCCAGACCGTGCTGAAACCGCTGATGACCGGCCTGGCCTTCCAGCCTGATGTGGACCAGCAAGTCAGCATGCTGGCCAAAACACTGATCAGTCGTCCCAATATGGAACGCCTGGTTTCCTCGCCGCGTATCGGTCTGCAAGGCCTGAGTGATGCTGACCGGGAAAAGGTGATCAGCCACTACACCAAAGACATCAAGGTGACACCCAGCGGCAATGCCAATCTGTTTTCCATCACCTACAAAGACATCAATGCCCAGCGAGCTCAACGGGTGGTGGAAGAACTTGTGTCGCTGTTCGTGACCTCTGGCATCGTGGACAAGCAACGTGACTCGGAGCAGGCGCGTCAATTCCTGGACAACCAGATCAAGGCGTATGAGGCCAAGCTCACCGAGTCGGAAAACCGGCTCAAGGATTTCAAGCTGCGCAACTTCGGTTTGACCGGCACCTCTGACAAGGACTATTTTGCCCGCATGTCGAGCACGACCGAGGAGCTCAACCGATTGAAGGTTGAGCTGCAGGCAGCAGAGCAGTCACGTGATGCCCTTCGAAGGGAGCTCGCCGGCGAAGATCCCACCATCCCGGTAGAGGCCTTGGGCCCGAACATGGGCATCCAGGCCACAGAAACCGAGACGCGACTCGATGCCCAGAAACGTTTGCTGGATGATCTGACCCGTCGCTACACCGACGAACACCCTGATGTGGTTGCCGTCAAGCGCAACATCCAGCAGCTGGAGAACCAACGCAAGTTGGAAGCCGATGCCAAACTCCGCGCCAGCGGGGGCAAGTTGCGCCCAGCCCCGACCAGCCCGGTTTTCCAGCGTATCCGCATGGCACTGGCCGAATCGGAAGCCAAGGTCGCCTCACTGCGCGGCCAGACCTCGGCACTGCAAGCTCAGCTCTCGGAGTCACGCTCACTTGCCTCACGCATGCCTGAGGTGGAGGCCGAACTGGCCCAGTTGAACCGTGACTACGATATTGTCCGCAAGAACTACGAGCAGTTGGTTTCCCGCAGAGAGTCCGCATCCCTGGGCGAAAAAATCGACCAGACCACCAAAGTTGCCGAGTTCCGGGTCGTCGAGCCACCGCGCGTATCCCCGAAGCCATCGCAACCCAGCCGCATCGTGGTGGCCTTTCTGACCCTCATCGCAGCAATAGGTGCAGGAGTCGGCTCAACATTGCTGATCAACCAACTCATGGGCACGGTCAACGACACCCGGCAACTCAAGGAGATCAGTGGCCGCCCCGTGCTGGGAAGCGTCTCGGTCGTCATCGGCCCAGCCGCGCGTGAGGCGGTCGACAGAGACAACAGACTCTTCATGATCAATGTGGCGGCGTTCTTGCTGTTGAACATCGTCTGGCTGGTGGTCGTCGGCCGGCAACTTCTTCCTTGAGGCTACAGATGAGCACCATTGAACGTGCCGCCAAACGGCTGGAAGAACTGCGCCGTGCCGGGGTAGACATTGCCGCCATCGCGTCAGAAGACAAGCCTGCGCCCACCGTAGAGAACACGGGCGACGAGGAACCCCTCCACACCGCGCAGCCCTCGGCCCAGCCCGCCCTCGATACAGCATCCGCCGCAGAGGAAACAAGCGCTGCGCGGGAGCGCCGCAGCCGTGAGGTCGAGCTGGATCTGCGCAAGATGTCGCGAGCCAACCTGCTGGTACCTGGGGACCCTCGCTCGCAGCTGGAAGAAGAATTCCGCATCATCAAGCGCCCGCTGCTGGAAAACGTACGGGGCCAGATCGCCGTGCGGCCGCATCGCGCCAATCTGATCATGGTGACGAGTGCCCTGCCGGGGGAGGGCAAAACCCAAACCGCCATCAACCTGGCCACCAGCATCGCCATGGAACTGGACCACACGGTGTTGCTGGTTGAAGCTGATGTGTTGCGGCCAGCGGTGCTGGAGCGCATGGGCGTGGCCGCACAAAAAGGTCTGTTGGATCTCCTGTCCAACAAAAGCCTGGCTCTGTCCGATGTGCTGCTCAAGACCAACATCCCGAAGCTGACGCTGTTGCCTGCAGGTACAGCCAGTTCGCGCTCGACAGAATTGCTGGCCAGCACGGCCATGGACGAGTTGCTGGAAGAACTCGCCAGCAAGTATGCGGACCGGGTCATCATTTTCGACACGCCACCGCTGCTTTCAACGACAGAGTCGCGCGTGCTTGCTTCCCATATGGGGCAAGTCGTGATGGTTGTAGAGTCGGGCAAGACCCCTACCAGCTCGGTACAACAGGCGTTCGCCACGGTGGAGAGCCATCCGGTGGTACTGAGCATGCTCAACAAGTACCGCGGCCCCAAGGGCAGGAACACCTATGGCTACTATGCACCGTGAGTCAGGTCCCTGCCTGATCCTGATGCTGGTCTTGCTGGCGGGTTGCGTGCCAGCCCAAGCCCAGAATCAAATACCCGCGCAGTCACCCAGGCAGATGCAGTTGCCGATGCAGCCTGAGCCTGCTCAGCAAGGGCCTCAACCCGAGCAAGTCATGCAACTCCAGCCCGTGGTGGACGTGATGCTCACGGCGACCAACAACGCCAACGGTACCGCTACCTATGGCCCACCCAGAAGCGACACCATTCTGAGTGCATCGGCCAGCGCCAACTTCAACGTCAAGGGCGCCCACTCGCGCGCGCAAGGGCAGTGGCGCCTCACGTCGGTCAAGTACGCACGAAACTCGCAACCCAGCCGGGTCCTGCCTTCCGGTCTGGTTGACCTGCACACAGACCTGTATCGCAAGGAGGCAGGCCTCGACGCATCCTTGTCTGCCGACCAGGTTTCCTCAACCGTTGGCACCTTCGCCGATGCCAACAACACGGCCAACACGACCACCAACACGCGGCTGAGCCTTAGCCCGTTCTACCTCAGGGAGTTTGACAGCGAATCCTCCCTGCTGGCCCGGCTCAGGCGCACCTGGATTCACTCATCTTCCAACGGATCGAGCGCGGTCGACGATCGAGGAATGGAGGACAACCACCAGATTCGCTGGGAGCGTCGCCCGGCCAGGCTGGGTTACGCGCTGGACGCAACCTACAGCAAGAGCCCGATCTTTGCGCCGGCAGGCTCTGGCGTGCCTGATTCTGCGCTAACGCGCAAAACGACCTCCGCCTCGCTGCTGTATGCGCTCGCGCCCGAGTTTGCCCTTGGCCCTATTCTGGGTCGTGAGTCCAGCCAGCTGGAAGGCCAGTCCATCAGCGGCGCCATTCGTGGTGCTCAGCTCAAATGGCAACCCAATGAACATACCCAACTCAACGCCACGCTCAAGCACAGCGTCTTTGGCAGAGAGTGGGAGCTGGACTTCAGTCGCAAGATGCCCTGGACCACCTTCGGGATCACCTCGACACGCAAAGCCGAGGCCACCCCGCCTGCGTCCGCCACGGCCCTCAACCTCGGCGCCGTGACACGCGAGACCACCGTCGGCCGCACGGTCTTCACTGGTCGTCGAGACAGCCTCAACCTGAGTGCGGGCCTGACCAGAACCACGCCGATCGAGCGCCTGACTCCGGTCACCGTCAATGGCTCGCCTATTCAGCGAACCAAGGAATACTTTTTCGACACCGAGGCCGTGCATAAACTGACCCCACTGAGCAACCTCACCGGAGGACTGCGGTGGACGCGCGGATCCACGATGACAACGGGCACGGTCACTGGTACCAGAGACTTCGTCGCGCGAATCGGGCTGAGCACCAGGCTCATGTCGGACACGACCGCCACAATGGGCTTCAAGCGACAACTCACCCACAACCCGTCGACCAACACCAGCAGCGAATCCGCCGTGTTTGTTGGCTTGGGGCATCGCTTCTAGGAAATGACCCAGGATGTATGAGTCCTACTTTGGCCTGACGGGCGCGCCATTCCTGCTCAACCCGGACCCCAGCTTCTTCTTTGACAGCCGGGGGCACAGCAGCGCCCTGTCCTATCTGAAGTTTGGCCTGTACCAGGCTGAGGGCTTCATCGTGGTCACCGGCGACATCGGCGCTGGCAAGACCACGCTGGTGCGCACGCTGCTCGATGACATCGACAACGACAAGGTCGTGGCTGCCCAATTGGTGAGCACCCAGCTGGAAGCGGGTGACCTGCTGCGCTCGGCCATCACGGCATTCGGCATCCCGCCCAGAGGGCAGACCAAGGCTGAGCTCATCGCCACGCTGGAGGCTTACCTCACCCTGCTGGCCACGCAAAACAAGCGCGCCGTGCTGATCGTCGACGAAGCGCAAAACCTCAGCCGCGACGCCATCGAAGAGTTGCGCATGCTGTCGAACTTCCAGTTCGGCAACCAGGCGCTGCTGCAAAGCTTCCTGATCGGTCAACCTGAGTTGCGCGACATGCTGCTGTCGCGCAGCCTGGAGCAGTTGCGCCAGCGCGTGATCGCGTCCTACCACCTCGGCCCGATGGACCGGGACGAAACGCGCCGCTACATCGAGCACCGGCTCAAGAAGGTCGGCTGGCAGGACCACCCGCATTTCGATGACGACGCGTTCGACGAGATCTACCAGTGGACGTCGGGCATCCCGCGTCGCATCAACCTGCTGTGCAACCGCCTGCTGCTGGCCACCTTCCTCGCGGAAGGCAACACCATCACGTCAACGGATGTGGCCCGCATTGCCATGGAAATCCGCGCCGAGATTGGTGAACCCACCACATCGCGCACGGCTGACCCCACGCCCAGCGCCACGCCGGCCGTGCAGGAACCGCTGCGGCCCGTGATGGTGCCCACGCTCACCGACAGCGTGAGCCAGCAAGCCGATGCGCCGCGCTTCACCAACGAGCTGCTGCAGCCTCGTGCCACGCGTGGCCCCAAGACACACGCCTTCCTGCTGGTCGTCGGCTCACGCACAGGCTGCGTCCGTGCTGCTGCCCTGCAGAAGGCCTTTGCCACGCGCAGCGATCTGCCTGCCTTGAAAATGCTGCTGCTGAGCGCGCCCGGCCAGTTTGAGCTGACGGCGGACTGGCAGGAGCACCTGGGCATCCGCGAACCGGACTACACCCTGCGCATGCCGCCCGGCTCCACCGTGGGGCAGTTTGCCGACGCCTTGCGCCAGCTCGACAACCTGCTGTCCGAGGTGAACCCGGCCGCCGTGATCGTGCAGGGCGGGGATGACGCCGCGCTCGCCGCCTCACTGGCCTCACACCGCCAGGGCTTGCCCATCATCCACCTGGAAGCGGGGCTGCGCAGTTTCGACCGCACCCGCACGCAGGAAATCAACGCCATGATGTGCGACCACATGGCCGATCTCCTGCTGACGTCTGAATGGGTCGCGCACGACAACCTGGCCAGGGAAGGCATCCCGGCCGACCGCGTGCAGTTCGTGGGCAACCTCGTGATGGACAGCATCCGGGCCATGCTGCCGCAGGCCTCGCCGCCGAAATACACCCTCAGGCAGTTCGGCCAGTCCCCGGACATCCTCAAGCACAAGCACGGCTACGGCCTGGTCAACCTGACCGCATCCGGCATCGGCAGCCAGTTGCTGCCATTGACCGACCTGGTGGCCATCCTGAAATCGATCTGCAGAGACCTGCCCTTGATCTGGGTGGCCAGCGAGACCACACACCAGTTGATCACGCAGAACAATCTGCTGGCAGGCGTCGACGCCAGCCATCTCGCCTTGCTGCCCGTTGTGCCTTATTACAAGATGATCGGCCTGGTGGGCACGGCGGCCTGCATCCTCACGGATTCATCCACCGTCCAGGAAGAGGCGACCATCATGGGCGTGCCCTGCCTGACGCTGCACAATTACACCGAGCGGCGCATCACGGTGGAACAAGGCACGAACATCGCCGTGGGCTGCAACAGCAGCCTGATTCACCGTGCCATTGCCGAAATCCTGCGCGGGGGCGGCAAGAAGGGCCGCTTGCCCAAGTTCTGGGATGGCATGACGGCCAATCGCGTGGCCGAGCACATGGCCGCCTGGTGGAAGCTGCGCGCACCTCGGGAATCTCTGGTCACCACCGTCTGAGTGCCACCACCCAGCCTGCCAGCCTCCCCGTTTTCCCGCTTCCAGCCTCTCGCCTCATGACTTCCAGAAGCCTGCGCATCATTCACACCGTCAGCAGCCTGCAGGGTGGCGGCATGGAGCAATTCGTTCTGCGGTTGGCCGAGTCACAGATCAAAGCCGGGCACGCCGCCTCCATCGTGTCGCTCAACGACGGCCCGCTGCTTGAAATTGCCGCCCAGAAGAACCTGTCTGTCACCTTGATCAACCACGGCCCGATGCTGGCGCGCATTGCACATTGCGCCATGCATTTCGCCTGGCAGGCGCCAGACATCGTGCACTGCCACAACCCGACCTCGCTGCGCTACGCCACCGTCGGCAAACTGGTGTCGGGTGGACGGCTGCTGTTTACCGACCACGCGCAAACCAAAGGGATCATCCGAAAAGGCAGCCCGTTTGAATGGAAGCGGGTGGACGCCTATGTGGCGGTGTCTGGAGAAACTGCCACACACGCAGGAGACATTGGCTACCAAGGCCCCACCGAGGTGATCCACAACGGTGTCGAATTTGCCGCCGCCGGCCGTTCGCGTGACGCGGTGCGCGCGGAGCTTGGATTGGGCAACCGCGCCGTGGTGGTCAACGTGGCCAGTTTCTACCCCGTCAAAGCACAGGACGTGCTGGTCAAAGCTGCGGCGGCCATGAAAAACAATGGTGTGCCTGTGACCACCCTGTTCCTGGGTGATGGTGCTGAACGCGCCCGGGTCGAGCAATTGGCCAGGGATTTGGGCCTGGGGCCACAAGACGTGCGTTTCCTGGGTTTCAGAAACGATGTGCCCGATATTCTGGCGGCCTCCGATATTTTCGCGCTGCCCTCGCGCGCAGAAGGCCTGCCGATGTCGATCCTGGAGGCCATGTCACACCGCCTGCCGGTGGTTTGCACCCCCGTGGGCGGCAACCCGGAACTGGTGCTGGACGGTGAGCACGGCAAACTGACCCCGGTGGACGACGCGGACGCCCTGGCCCAAGCCATCGCACAACTCGTATCGGATCCGGTTTTGAGGCAGCGCCAGGGTGAAGCGGGCTACAAACGGGTCACCCAGGACTTCTCGTTCGAGAGAACCAGCAGCCTGTATGAAGCCATTTATCGGCGCATCCTGAAAGATTGACCGAGCCCGCTCGTCAAACTGAAACAACCCGCAAGTTCACAAAGTCACATCAGTTACAAATAAATCAAAAGGTGTATCTGAAATCACCCAAAAGGGTGAATGGAAAGTGCGGCAAATTCACGGAATCCACGGTCTCCCCCCCAGTTCTAGGGTGCCCCCCCTTGAACGCAGGGTTATGCCGGAGCCGTGCTTTGATGACAATCCCCCCATTACAAAAACTTACCACTTTGGGTTGGGTTGTCGCACATGTTGCTGCGGCCTGGTCTCTAAGAGAGGCGATCATGCTCCGGGTTTTTCAGCATCACATCTCGATTGCGACATTGGCTGAACTGCTGGCAGACAGCCTGACCAGTTTCCTGGCCATCGTGTTGGGTTCTCTCACCATTGCTCACCTCTATGGCGACGCCAATCTGTCACTTGGCATCTCCAGCGCGCTGCGTTCGGGGCTGGGCTTTGCGCTCCTGATTCCGCTGCATTGCGGTCTGGTTGGCGTGTACCGCGAGGGCTCCGAGCGTAAAACCGCTCGCGCCAAGCTGGGCCGCGCCGTGCTGGGTTGCCTGCTGGGCGCCCCCATTGCCTACCAGTTGGCCGTCAAAACGGTGGTGGATGGCAACCAGGCTCAGCAACTGATGGGTTTTGCTGTCGCCTACCTGATGATCGGCCTGCTGATCGTGCGCGGCCTGCTGATGTCCGCCTGGCGCGGCTCGCTGGTTCAACAGCGCGTGCTGATCATCGGCACCGGCCAGGAAGCCCACGCTGTGGCCGCTGACCTGAAGTCCCGCCGTCTGCGCAGCCACTCCGTGATCGGTTTCTATCCCGCTGGCGAATCCGTTCTGCCCGCTGAGGACAAGCGTTTCAACATCTTCTCCCGCTCGACCTCGATCGACGACATCGTGCACAAGCACGACATCAACCAGATCATCGTGGCCGTCAAGGAGCAACGCGGCGGCAACGTGCCGATGGACCAATTGCTGACGGCCCGTATCCACGGCATTCCCGTGATGGACCTGGCCGCCTTTTACGAGCAGACGACGGGCGAAGTGCCTGTTGACAGCCTCAAGGCCAGCTTCCTGGTCTATGGCCGCGGCTTTGCCCAGGACCGCACCCGCATCATCGTCAAGCGTGCTTTTGACGTGGTGACGTCTTCGGTGCTGCTGTTGCTGGCCTCGCCGATCATGCTGCTGACCATGTTGGCCATCAAGCTGGAAAGCAACGGCCCGATCATCTACCGTCAGGAGCGTGTGGGCCTGGCTGGCAAGAGCTTCATGTGCCTGAAGTTTCGCAGCATGCGCACCGACGCCGAAAAGGATGGCGTGGCGGTGTGGGCCACCAAGAACGACTCGCGCATCACCCGCGTGGGCGCCTTCATCCGCAAGACCCGCATTGACGAGCTGCCTCAGTTGTTCAGCGTGCTGTCTGGCGAGATGAGCATGGTGGGCCCTCGCCCCGAGCGCCCCAGCTTCGTGGCACAGCTCAAGGAACAGATCCCGTTTTACGACATCCGCCACAGCGTCAAGCCTGGTGTGACGGGTTGGGCCCAGGTTCGTTATGCCTACGGTGCTTCAGTCGAAGACGCGCTGCACAAGCATCAGTACGACCTGTACTACGTGAAGAACAACTCCCTGTTCCTGGATTTGCTGGTGATCTTTGAGACTGTGAGCGTCGTGCTCTTCCGCGAAGGCGCTCACTGAGGCCACACTGCGGCGGCCCTCCCTCGGTGGCGCACCTCTGGTGCGCCACCGTCATTTCAGGGGGTGGTGTTTCAGACCTGCGTCAAGTTGCAGGACAATGCCAGGTTGCCCGCACTAGCACCGCCCTGTGACAGATCAACCCAGCGTACACACCACTGAAGCCAGCACGCCCCCCAGTTCAGCCCCCGGCGCCACGAGCGGTTCCTGGCTGAAAAAGGGGCTGGCATGGGCTTTGGGCCTGGGTTTGCTGACCTGGCTGCTGGCGCACACCCCTTTTGCTCAGGTTGCGGAGGCCTTTGAGCGCCCCGACTGGCTGACCTGGCTGCTCACGCTCACGGGTTTGCTGGTGAGCTATGTGCTGCGGGCGGCACGCCTGCAGGTGGTGCTGAACCTGGAAGGCCATCACAAGGCGCCTCACCGCTGGCTCGGTGTGCGTACCGATGCCTTGCGGGTCATCCTGATGCACAACGCGGCCATCAACCTGCTGCCCATGCGCGCAGGTGAACTCAGCTTCCCCTGGCTCGCGTCCCGTGAACTGGGCATGCCGGTGGCACGTGCCGTGGCCTGCCTGCTGTGGATGCGCGTGCAGGACGTGATCACCCTCGCCGTACTGGGGCTCTTGCTGTGGCCCGGCCTCCCGCTTTGGATGCGCCTCACCGGCTTTGCAGGCATGGCCGCTGGCTGGCTGGCCCTGGGGCACTGGTCGCGCCGCTGGTTCGCGCGCCACGCAGGCGAAACACAGGCGTCCGGCAAACTGGCGAGTCTCATGCTGAAGCTGAGGCAGGCTTTGCTCGAACCGGAACACCATCACCCTCTGGCCTGGCTGGCCACGCTGGCCAACTGGAGCCTCAAGCTGGCCGCTGGCGCCTGCCTGTTGTCGGCCGTCAGCACCGCCCCCTGGCTGACCTCGTGGGCAGGCGCTTTGGGTGGAGAATTGGCGGCCATCGTACCCTTGCAGGGCCCTGCCGGTTTCGGCACGTACGAAGCAGGCGTCTGGGCCGGCATGGCTGCCCATCTTCCCCCACAATCGACGGCCCTGGCCCATGCCGTGAGTGCGGCACTGGCCCTGCACGTCTGTTTCTTGCTGTGCGCTGTCCTGGCGGGCGCACTGGCATCTGTCTTGACCTGGGCCAACAAGCCTCGTCTGCGTCAGGGTACGCCCTCTGCTCGTCTGCCTGACTGAGCGGGGGCGGGTTTGTTTGCTAGAAAGTGAAGTCATGAATGTTGCCGCGACGGCCCAGCCCGTCTCTACCGATGCCGTGCCCAACCACCGCCTGTCCGTGGTGGTGCCGATGTACAACGAGGTCGATAACGTCGAGCCCTTTGTCACGGCCATGCACGAGGCGCTGGGCGACTACCCCTTCGACTGGGAGCTCATCATCGTCAACGATGGCAGCCGCGACGGCACCCAGAAGGTGCTTGATGAGCAAGCCCGTTTGCGCGGCCCCCATGTGCGGCCCATCCACCTGTGGCGCAACTTCCGGCAGACGGCCGCCATGCAAGCGGGCATCGACGCCGCACGCGGTGATGTGATCGTGACGCTGGACGGCGACCTGCAGAACGACCCCAAGGACATCCCCAAGCTGGTGGCACGCCTGCTGCGTGAAGACCTGGACCTGGTCGCCGGCTGGCGCCAGAACCGCCAGGACGGCCTGTGGCTGCGCAAGGTGCCCTCGCGCATCGCCAACCGCCTGATCCGCAAGATCACGCAACTGGAGTTCCAGGATCTGGGTTGCAGCCTGAAGGCCTACCGCGCCAGCGTGCTCAAGCGCGTGAGCCTGTATGGCGAGATGCACCGCTTCATCCCGGCCTGGATGGCCACGGTGACCTCGCCTGCGCGCATGGCCGAAGAACCGGTGAGCCACCATGCCCGCACGCGGGGTGAATCCAAATACGGCATTTCGCGCACGCTGCGCGTGGTGCTGGACTTGCTGGCCGTGAATTTCTTCTTGCGTTTCTCCGGGCGCCCGGGCCACTTCTTCGGTGGCGTGGGCCTCGCGGTCGGGCTCGTGGGTGGCCTGATCCTGAGTTACCTGGCCGTGCTGAAAATGCTCGGCCAGAACATCGGCGGGCGACCGCTGCTCTGGCTGGGCTTCTTTTGCGTGCTGGGTGGGCTGCAGTTCCTCACCACAGGCGTGCTGGCCGAGTTGCTGATCCGCATTTACTACGACCGAGGCGAAGTGGCGCCGTATCACACCAGTGAAGCGCCCCAGCTGCATGCCGACACCGCCTGGCACCAGCCGCATTGACGCTGTTTGTTGTTGTCATTGACCCCACACCATGAACCAACCCACCAATGCATTAGTTGTCTCCACTGGCGCTGCACCAGTGGCCAAACGCCCATCCGGGCAACGCTGGCCCAAGATCTGGGGGCCACGCATGTGGAAACTGCTGGCGCTGGTCGCCGTGCTGTTTGTGTACCGGCTGTGGGTGGTCAAGCACTCGGGCATCTCGCTGTTCTTTGACGAAGCCCAGTACTGGGATTGGTCCAAGCACCTGGCCTGGGGTTACTTCTCCAAGCCGCCCTTGATCGCTGGCTTGATCTGGCTGAGCACGGCCCTGTTCGGCTCGGGCGTGCTGGGGGTCAAGGCCATCGTGATGCTGCTCTACCCGGCCACCGCATTGAGCATGGTCGGGCTGGCGCGCGCGCTCTGGCCAACCAGCAGCGGCGTGCGCACCGGCATGGTGGCGGGCGCCCTGTTCATGACCATCCCCATGGTGGGCCTGATGGGCATGTTCGCGTCAACAGACGCACCCTTGATCCTGTGCTGGACCCTGGCTTCGTGGGCCTTGTGGCGCGCGCAGGTCACCAACCGGATGAGCCACTGGGCGCTGCTGGGCGTGGCATGCGGCATCGGCCTGATGGGCAAGTACACCATGGCGGCGTTCGCCTTGACCGCCGTCTGGACCCTGTGGGCCGTGCATGGCCCCGAGCGCGGCGTGTTCCGGCTCGGGCCCTGGTTGGCCGCTGCCATTGCCTTGGCGCTGCTGTCGCCCAACTTGATCTGGAATGCCCACAATGGCTTCCCGACCATGCAGCACACCGTCGAGCTGACGGCCCAATCCGATCGCTCGGGCGGCATCCTGCCGACGCTGGTCTTTCTGGCCGGGCAGGTGCTGATGCTGGGCCCCGTGGCAGTGATCGCCGGCCTGTGGCTGTTCAAGAGCACCCCCGCACCGAGCAACCCGAACACGGCGCCGACCAGCCAGTGGGCATCATCCAGCCAGATGATGCCGCCCAGCCAGTGGAAGCACTCCACCCAGGCGCAGCCTTCGAGCCAACCGGGCGCCACAGCTGATGGCACGCCTGTCAAACGCCCGGTGGTGCGCAACTCGGCTTACTACCTGGCCTCGGTGTCGAGCTACCGCTTCCTGTGGGCCATGAGCCTGCCGCTGCAGATCGTGGCCATCGTGCAGGCGCTGTATGCCGATGCGCATGTGAACTGGGCTGCGCCGTCCATGGTGGGCTTCACGCTGCTGATCGCCTCGCGCCTGAGCCGGCCACTGGTGCCGCTGGCCTCGCCCCGCCCCACCGGCTGGCTGGTGGCCGTGCTGGCCTCCAACCTCGTGCTGACGTCCATCACCCTGCACCTGCGCGATATCGTCGGGCCCACGCTGCCTTCCAAGTTCGATGTGCTGGTGCGCATGCGCGGCTGGCAGGAGGCTTTTGCCGACCTGGCGCCTGAGCTGGAAGACCCCGTGGTGACGGGCCTGCCAGTGCTGACGGATTCACGCCTGCTGATCACCGAGGCGGCTTACCACTGGCGCCGCTACAACGTGAAGACGCTGGCCTGGAACCCCAAGGGGCAACGCCACGATCACTACGAGATGACGCGCAGCCTGCCCAACAAGGTGGGTGCCGATGTGCTGCTGCTGACCAGCGACCCCAAGCCTGACGAGATCACCAAGCGCTTTGCCATCATCCGCCCGCTGAAGTCGACCCAGATCGCGGTGGGGCCTGATCGCAATGTGGAAATGCACCTGTTCTTCCTGCGTGGCTTCCTGGGCTATGACCAGAAGAGCTACCTGGAACAAAGTGGTGCGGACAGACCTGACACGACACCTGATGGACAGTGAGTTCCGGCGTCGTTCGCGGCGTCATCTTGAGGCAGACAACCCTGATGAGCTGGACACCCGGCTGATCTGGGCGGGCCTGTTCTTTTCGCTGGCGATCTTTGCCCAGTTCCCGGGGCTGGATCTGCTGGTGTCCGTGAACTACTACAGTGCCGAGCACGGCTTCTTTCACCGCGATGACGCCTTGGTGCGCGCGCTGTATGACTGGACGCCCTGGCTGGGCCGTGGCTTGATCGTGGTGCTGGCGCTGTTTGCGCTGCTGGCCCCGTGGATCGGCCGATTGTTCCGCAAGACGGGGCATCCGGATCTGGCTGAGCGCAGCACAGGCCCCTGGCGCCACCTGGCTACCGTGTCCGTTTGCGCGGCCTTGCTGGGCAATGGGCTGGTCATCGAGGGGCTTTGCAAGGGCCTCATGGGCCGCCCTCGCCCGGTTCAGGTCGAGCAATTCGGCGGGCAGGAAACCTACCGCGGCCCCTTCAACCCGGGCAGTGACCCCGCCCACCACCGCAGCTTTGTCAGCAGCCATGCCGCAGCAGGTTTCGCCTTGATGAGCCTGGGGCTGACCTGTGGCCCCGTCTGGCGCCGCCGCTGGCTCTTGATTGGCACACTCGCTGGTGGCATTGTGGGCATGGGCCGCATGATGCAGGGGGGGCACTTCCTCAGCGACATCATCTTTGCCTTCTACGCCATATGGTTATCGTGTGAACTGGTAGCCTGGGTTGATCGACGCCGTCTTTCCCGTTCGAGATCATGAGTTCCGCTCCTACCTCCGCCAACACCGCCAATTCGGTTTCATACGACTACGACCTGCAGGACGCCAATGGTGCGACCTGCACGGCCCACGCCTGGGCCAAGGTGCCCGCGCCCTTGAGCGCCGAGGCCAAGGCCGAGATCAAGGCGCGCATCAAGGCCCTACTGAAAGAGCGCAATGCCGTGCTGGTGGCCCACTATTACGTGGACGGCGACCTGCAGGACCTGGCCCAGGAAACCGGCGGCTGCGTGTCGGACTCGCTGGAGATGGCGCGTTTTGGCCGTGACCACAGCGCCCAGACCCTGATCGTCGCGGGCGTGAAGTTCATGGGCGAGTCGTCCAAGATCCTCAGCCCCGGCAAGCGCGTGCTGATGCCCGACCTGGACGCCACCTGCTCGCTGGACCTGGGCTGCCCTGCTGAAGACTTCGTCAAGTTCTGCGATGCCCACCCGGACCGCAAGGTGGTGGTCTACGCCAACACCAGCGCAGCCGTGAAAGCCCGCGCCGACTGGATGGTGACCAGCTCGTGCGCCCTGTCCATCGTCAAGCACCTGAAGGACCAGGGAGAGAAGATCCTGTGGGCGCCTGACCGCCACCTGGGCCGCTACATCCAGAAAGAAACCGGCGCCGACATGCTGATGTGGAACGGCGCCTGCATCGTGCACGACGAGTTCAAGGGCCTAGAGCTGGACCTGCTCAAGAAGGACCACCCCAAGGCCCTGGTGCTGGTGCACCCCGAATCGCCCGAAAGCGTCGTGGCCCAGGCCGACGTGGTGGGGTCGACCTCGCAGTTGCTCAAGGCCGTGGTCGAGTCCGACGCGCCCGAGTTCATCGTGGCCACCGACAACGGCATCCTGCACCGCATGCGCCAGATGGCACCCCACAAGGTGCTGATCGAAGCGCCCACCGCTGGCAACAGCGCCACGTGCAAGAGCTGCGCGCACTGCCCCTGGATGGCCATGAACGGCCTGCAAGGCGTGCTGGACTGCCTTGAGAAAGGCACCGGCGAGATCACTGTGGACGAAGCCATCCGCGTGAAGGCCCATGGTTGCATCGACCGCATGCTCGATTTCGTGGCCAAGAACCCCGCGGCCATCACCAAGCCGGCCCAAGGCTTCGTGCCCAACATCGGCGCGGCCTGATCGCCCCCGGCTGGCCGCTGATCTGTCGCCCCAGCCTGGCACCTGCTCGACTTCCTCGATATAGACCATCATGTTCGACCACAACGAGACCCTGCAAGAAGCCCGTGAACGCAATGTGCGCGACGCCCTGTTCGAAGACGTGGGTGTGTGCGACTGGACGGCGCAACTGGTGCCCGCCGGCCAGCGCGTGAAGTCGCGCCTGATCGTGCGCGAAGAGGCTGTGTTGTGCGGCCGTGAATGGTTCGAAGCCTGCCTGTTCAGGCTGGACCCGAAAGCATCCATCACCTGGGCGTATGCCGAAGGTGCGCTGATGGCGCCGGACACCGAGGTCTGCCTGATCGAATGCGATGCGCGCGCCATGTTGACGGCCGAGCGCCCGGGCATCAACTTCCTGCAGACGCTGTCGGCGGTGGCCACCCTCACCCACCGCCACATGAAGGCCATTGAAGGCGCCTCGCCCAACCCGCGCGGCTGCGTGGTGCTGGACACCCGCAAGACCCTGCCCGGCTTGCGTCTGGCCCAGAAGTACGCCGTGCGCGTGGGCGGTGGCGCCAACCAGCGCCTGGCCTTGTACGACGGCATCCTGATCAAGGAAAACCACATTGCCGCAGCCGGCAGCGTGACCGCCGCCGTGAAGAATGCGCAGGCCCTGGTGGCCGCGCAGCCCTCGCCCCAGCGTGAGCAAATCACCATCCAGGTGGAAGTCGAGAACCTTGACGAATTGCGCGAAGCCCTGGCTGCGGGTGCCGTCAGCGTCCTGCTGGACAATTTCACCTACGACATGATGCGGGCCGCCGTGGCCCTCAACAAGGAGCTGGCCAAGGGCGAGGCCCTGCTGGAAGTCTCCGGTGGTGTCACCCTGGACCAATTGCGTGACATCGCCGTCACGGGCGTGGACCGCATCTCGATCGGCAAGCTCACCAAGGACGTCAAGGCGGTGGACTTCTCGCTGCGCGTGCTGGAGCGCATTGGCGGCTGAACGACGCCGAATAGGCCTGGGTACCTGTCTGGCACCTGGGCGCGCCAATCAACAAAGGGGCCAAGCAGGCCCCTTTTTCACGACACAGCAAGCCCAGGCTGGGCGACACTGTCCGGTGTACTTCCATCGAGATGGGCCCCGCCATGGCATCCGATTTCACGACGCTGCACAACTACTACGAGAAACAGGTGGTCGACCTGGTTCTGGAACAGGCCGCCCATTACCCCTTGCTGGACAAGGACCACCTGCCTGACGTGGCCTGTGTGGCGCTCAACCGGCTACCGCCGCGCTACATCCGCCACCAGGTGGACCTGGCTTTTCACATGACCGAGAAAGAGCGCCAGGACAGCGAGCAGTTGATCCAGGACGCGGTCAAGTTCGCGTTCGAGTTCGTGCAGGCCCGCTACGCGATGCGCGCCAGACGCTGAACGCGCCCGGGTTCCCCCGAGGCACACAAACCCGTATTTGTCGACCCACCGACATCATCGTCAGGTGCTTGGCGCCAGCATGGGCCACTTTCAAATGGAGTCGCCCATGAACAAGCTTGCATCCGGCCTGCGTGGCCCACTCACCAAACTCGTTCGCCTTGCCACGATCACCCCGCTGCTTGCGGCCATCCTGGCGCTGGCCTTGCCTGCACACGCGGCCACATCAGACTTCACGGCCAGCTACAAGGGTGGCTCCAGCAGTTGCGGCACCACGTACCAGATCAAGGGCAAGGAGCCTGCCGATCAGAACAAACACCCGGTGTTCATCTACATGGTGGGCACCAGCGACACCTACGACAACGCGCAGGCCATGACCGCCGTGCAGGGCATGGCCGATCGCGGTTATGTCGCGGCCACCATCGAATATCCGAACGCGGCAATGGGCTTTTGCAACACGCTGACGGCGCGCAGCAAGTGCATCTTCGACCAGTCGAGTGCCCAAAGCGCCGTGGCAGCCCTGTGTTCGCGTGAGCACGCCGATTGCGGCAAGGGCATGGTGGTGGGCGGTTTCAGCCAAGGCGCCTTGCTGAGCATCCTGGCCAAGAACTTCGATAACCGGGTCGAGGCGGTCTATGCCACGGGCGCCCACAAGAACTACATCATCTACAACGTCAATGCCTGCGTAGGCAATGGCAAACGCGTGTTGCCATCGTCACGCTTGCGCGTGGTCAACGGCGAGAACGACCTGTATGGCGGTGGCACGCAGGCCGGCGTGCGAAGCAGCAGCGAGGCGCTCACGGGCTACCAGTGCAATGGCACGAGCTGCCTGCAAGGCAATGGCAGCGGCTGGCGCATGGTGCTGAAAAGCGAGGTGCAGGATGGCTCGGCTGACCACTGCTACATCCGCGCCAACAGCTGCCTGAGCAATCAGAACAACCTGGACCCAGGCTGGGCGACCGGAACCGCCGAGTGGACGCTCAACGGCAACCTCGACTGGTTGACGCAGTTCACGGCGCGCTGAGCCCACCCTCAGGAAAAGATGCCGACCGGCCGCCTCAAGGCAACCAGGCATCCTTTTTCTTGGGCTTCTTGCACAGGATGGTCGGGAAGCTGACCGGCAAGGTGCGCGGGTAGTCGCGGCTGAAATGCAGGCCGCGGCTTTCCTGGCGTGACAGGGCCGAGCGCACGATGAGCTCGGCGCAATCCACCAGGTTGCGCAATTCCAGCAAGTCGCGGCTGACGCGGAAGGCCGCGTAGTAATCGTCGATCTCGTGGCGCAGCAGCTTGATGCGGTGCAAGGCGCGCTCCAGGCGGCGCGTGGTGCGCACGATGCCCACGTAGTTCCACATCACCAGGCGCAGTTCGTCCCAGTTGTGGGCGATGACGACTTCCTCGTCGGCGTCCGTCACCTGGCTTTCGTCCCAGTCGGGCACCTTGGGCGCCGAGGCGGGGATCTGCCCCTGGATGTCTTCGGCGCACGTGCGGCCCAGCACCACGCATTCCAGCAAGGAGTTGCTGGCCAGGCGGTTGGCGCCATGCAGGCCGGTGTAGGTGGTCTCGCCCACGGCATACAGGCCCGGCAGGTCGGTGCGGCCGTGCAGGTCGGTCACCACGCCGCCGCAGGTGTAGTGCGCCGCCGGCACCACGGGAATGGGTTGCTTCGCGATGTCGATGCCCAAGGACAGGCAGCGCGCGTAGATGGTCGGGAAGTGCTCTTTGAGGAAGGCTTCGCCGAGGTGCGTCGCATCCAGCCAGACGTGGTCCACGCCGTGCTTCTTCATCTCGAAGTCGATCGCGCGGGCCACGATGTCACGCGGGGCCAGTTCGCCGCGCTCGTCGTGGTCGGGCATGAAGCGCGTGCCATCGGGCAGACGCAGGATGCCGCCTTCGCCACGCAGGGCTTCGGTGATCAGGAAGCTGCGCTCTTGCGGGTGGTACAGGCAGGTCGGGTGGAACTGGATGAACTCCATGTTGCCGACGCGGCAGCCTGCGCGCCAGGCCATGGCGATGCCGTCGCCCGTGGACGTCTCAGGGTTGGTGGTGTAGCGGTAGACCTTGCCCGCGCCGCCGGTGGCCAGCACGACCGCCGAAGCAGCCAGGGTTTCGACGCGGTGGGTTTCAATGTCCAGGGCATACACGCCATGGCAGCGTTGGGCTTCCTGCTGCTCTTGCGCAGATTTTTTGAGGTGGCGGTTGGTGATCAGGTCGACCGCCATCCACTTTTCGCGCAGCTGGATGTTGGGGTGGCGCTTGACCTCGGCCAGCAGCACGTCGTGGATGGCCTTGCCGGTGGCGTCCGCTGCGTGGGCGATGCGGCGCACGGCATGGCCGCCTTCGCGGGTCAGGTGCAGGCCCAGGGGGCCATCGGGGTCAGGCGAGAACGGCACACCACGGGCCACCAGCCATTCAACGGCCTGGGCGCTGTGGCGGGCGATGAACTCGGCGGTGTGCTCGTCCACCAGACCGGCGCCGGCCTCCTGTGTGTCGCGCACGTGCGAGGCGATGCTGTCGTCGCTGCCCAGCACGCCGACGATGCCGCCTTGCGCCCAGGCGGTGGCGGCCTCTTCAAGCTGGCGTTTGGCCAGCACGATCACGGGCTGGGTTTCCGCCAGGTGCAACGCCACCGTCAAACCGGCCAGACCGGCCCCGATGATGACAACAGGCAAGGACGAATCCGACGCAGCAGACATAAATACTCGCGAGCCGTGAGGCAAAAGGTAGGCGCTGATTCTATCGCCGGAGCTCCCTTTCATAGGCGCAAGCAAACCGATGCGCAAGGCTGGGTATTCCTCTGCCCTCATTTATTGGCAGGCGCTAGAACAATGGGGTAGCCTGCCTGTTCACCCCACTGCTTCGGCTCAAGCCCCCTGCATATCCACTGACATGACCAGCGCATCCCCCGCATCCAGGCCGAATCTGGTCCGGTTCTCGCTGTATGTCTGGCTGACGATCGCCATGTTTGCCGTGGTGATCGCCTGCTTCGTCGTCTATGTACGCGCCGAAAAACGGATTGACGCGGCCAACGAGGTGCGCGTTCAGTCGCTGGCCTTGTCCGATGAGTTGCGCCGCTCATCTGACGACCTGACGCACATGGTGCGCATCTATGTGGCAACGGGACAACCTATCTTCAAGCAGCACTACCAGGAGATCCTGGACATCCGCGACGGCAAGGCACCTCGCCCGGTGGATTACCAGAACGTGTATTGGGATCTGGTCACACCAGACAACCAGCGGCCTCGTCCCATGGGGCCGGCCATCCCCTTCTTGAAGCTGCTGCAGCAGGCCGGCTGTACCGAAGCAGAGTTTGCCAAGCTCGCGCAAGCCAAGGCCAGATCGGATGCCCTGGCCCGGACCGAGTTTGCGGCCATGGCCTTGCTCGAATCCAGCCATCCGATCGCGCCTGCGCAGCAAATCAAGGCGCAGGAGATGTTGACCAATGCGGCCTACCAGGAGGCCAAGGCCGGCATCATGCGCCCTATCAGCGAGTTCAACAGCCTGGTGGCCACACGCACGCTGCAAGCCGTGCGGGACGCAGAAGGCCATGCGGCCACCATGCGTGCGATCCTGATCGCACTGGCCCTGGTCCCCATGGTGCTGTTGTGGCGCACGAGCCAGAGCCTGCTGGCGATTCTGGGGGGGCCGGTGAACGAGGTCTTCACCAGCATCGAGCGCCTGGGGGGCGGGGATTTCTCCAGCCCCATCCCGGTGGCCAAAGGCCGGGAAAACAGCGTGCTGGGCTGGCTGCGCGCCACCCAGCTGAACCTGGCTCAGCTGTACGCGCAGCGCACACAGGCCGAGGACGCAGTCCGCCTGTCCGAGCAACGCTTCCACCAGGCGCTGGATGACATGCTGGAAGGCTGCATGCTCATTGGCTTTGACTGGACGATCCTGTATGTCAATGAGGCTGGGGCACGCTTCGCCCAGCAGCAGCGTGACGAACTCATGGGCCGCAAGCTGACGGAGGCCTTCCCCGGTATCGAGCAGTCGGAGGTGTTTGCGCTGTACCAGCAGGTCATGCAGGAGCGGGCGCCGCTGCGCCAGGAGGTGTGCTTCCAGTTCCCGGATGACGGCGTCAAGTGGTTCGAGCTCTGCGTGGCGCCAACCCAGGAGGGCATCAGCTCCTTGGGGCTGGACATTTCCGAGCGGCGCCAACTGGCCCAGCGCCAGGAGATCGCCAACGCGCAACTGGAACAGCAGGTGGCCGAACGCACGGCCGATCTGCAGGCCGCGCTGGATGCGGCCCACCAGGCCAGTGCGGCCAAATCGACCTTCCTCTCGGGCATGAGCCATGAGCTTCGCACGCCCATGAACGCGATTCTGGGCTTCTCTCAGTTGCTGCAGATGCAAGCCTTGCCTGACAAGCAGATGGGCATGGTCACCGAGATCCGCCGGGCCGGCCAGCATCTGCTGGCCCTGATCGATGACCTGCTGGACCTGACCCGCGTCGAGTCAGGCAAGGTGGCTTTGTCCATCACGCCGGTTGCGCTGACCGAGGCCGTGAACGAGGCCTTGAGCATCACGCAGGACCACATCAAGGCCATGCACCTTGAACTGGTGAACCACTGCAGCACACAGGCCCGCGTGCTGGCCGATGCTGTCCGGCTCAGGCAGGTCATCGTGAACCTGTTGACCAACGCCGCCAAGTACAACCGGGAACATGGCCGCATCACCATCGACACGGCGGTGAACGGTGGCCATCGCCTGCGCTTGTCCATCCGCGATACAGGGCAAGGCCTCACACCCGCGCAACTGCCCCTGCTGTTTCGCACGTTCGAGCGGCTGGGGGCCGAGCGCTCGGGCATCCAGGGCAGTGGCATCGGGCTGGCGCTGTCCAAACAGCTGACGGAGCTGATGGGTGGCGAGATCGGGGTGTCGTCCACCGTGGGGGTGGGCAGCACCTTCTGGATCGAGCTGCCGCTGGCCCAGCCTGACACCGCGGCCGATGTGGCTGCGCTGCCGCAGGTGGACGAGGCCCGGCCAGCCGCGCCGCTGAGGGCCCTCTACATCGAAGACAACCCGGCCAACCTCCAGGTTGTTCAGGCATTGTTTGCCCTGCGACCTCACTGGCATCTGGCAACGGCCGAGAGCGGCCCGGCCGGCCTGGCCTTGGCCACACGGGCACCGCTGGATGTCATCTTGCTGGACATCCACCTGCCGGGCATGGATGGCTACGAGGTCTTGCAAGCACTGCGGGCCGACGACCGCACCCGCGCCATCCCCGTCATCGCCTTGTCAGCCGATGCCATGCCCGAGCAGGTGGAGCGTGGTTTGAAAGCGGGTTTCAAGGCCTATCTGGCCAAGCCGCTGGACCTGCAGCAGGTGATGGCGGCGCTGGATGCACTGGCCGACCAGGCCATCAGCGCTTAGTTGCAGCGGGCCTTGCCGCACAGCCGCTCGCAGAACGCGCAGCCCCTCACTGGCAGCCAGGCCGGGAAGTTGTAGTAGCGCCGGTTGACTTCGGCCATCACCACATCCTTGTAGATGGCGTAGTGAAAGTTGACGCCTTCGACCGCGTAGAAGGTGGCGCCGTCCTGCTGGAAGGTGAGCAGGCGGACCTGATCGAAATACGGCCGGTAGTCGTCAACGGACGGCTCGCGCGTGGCCATGACGCGGATGGTCTTGCCCTCGAACTGGCTGTAGTCCACGATCAAATCATCCTGGCGGGCGTGCACGCTGCCCATGCCCAGCACCGGCACATGGGCCTTGGCCGCATAACCAAAAATGGCCGCGGACGAATAGCCGTTGGAGGCCAGCACCACGCCGGGCGCCCTCACCTGCTGCACCATCTGTTCGCTGCGGGCAGCTTCAACCAGGCGGTGGTAATACTTGAAGTGCTGCCATTGATGCAAGCCCAGCACCGCCAGCACCACCGAAGCCACCAGGTGCAGCGCGAGAATCAGGCCCAGGCCCTTGGCCGCGCGGGCCATGGACTTGCCATCCGGCAAGGCCCATGCAAACAGCAGGAAGATGAAGGGATAGAAGCCCATCACCCAATGCAGGCCGATGACCTTCTTGGCCGACATCAGGCCAAACAGCAGCAGCGGAACCACGGCCATGCAGGTCAGCAAGGCTTGGCGGCGCGCCACCTGCCCCAGAGCCTGACGATGGCGCCAGCCCATCCACAGCAGCACGGGGCTGATCAGGTAGGCCATCATGCCCACGTAGCTGAACACCGTGTCCCACGAGGCCACCGCGTCTTCATTGCGGTTGAACAGGTTGAACATGATGTTCGTCCAGCAATGGTTCAGGTTCCAGACCAGATTGACGGCCGCGCCCGGCAAGGCGAACAGCACCATCATAAGGAACCCGCGCCAGTGAGGCCGCGCAAACAGCATGAAATAGACGACGTAGGCCACGCCCAGCAGCACGGCAAAGTACTTGGACAGGAAGGCCGCGCCCATGAACAGGCCGCTGAGCGCGTACAGCTTGTGCAAGGCCCAGCCCGTGCGCCCCTGGGACGCCGCCTGCTCGGCACGCGCCATGGCCGCAGCAGACCAGGCTGCCCACAGGATCAGGGGCGTGTCGGTGGCGATCAGGGCATTGAGCCAGTTGACGGGCGTGAGCCAGTACAAGAGCACGGCCCAGGCCGCCCGTTCGCGGTTGACAGGCGACCAGCCCCACCACATGGCCCAGCCCACGCCCAGCGGCAGCAAGGTGGCCGGCAGCCGCACCGCCCAGGCCGCATCACCAAACAAGGGGCGCATCGCCGCAATCCACCAGGCCACCATGGGCGGGTGGTCGTAATAGCCGTAATCCAGATAGCGGGCCCACCAGTAAAACAGGGCTTCGTCGCCAGTCAAGGGCAAGGCCGCAGACACCCACCAACGCCAGCCCAGCGACGCCAGCGCCACCAGCCACAGCCATCTGGCGGGAGAGCTCAGCACCAGGGGGTGCGAGGAAGCGAGCGAGGGGGAATCGGACAAGGCGGACTTCATAGGCCCCGCGATTCTAGGTTCTTGGCGCGCGGCCTAGAATCCTCGGGGCACGATACCTGACACCAACGAGGAACGCACCATGCGCTGGCAAGGCAACCGAGAGAGCGACAACGTGGAAGACGTGCGTGACGACGCTGGCGGTGGTGGTGGGCCAGGCATGTCCTTCGGGGGGCGCGGCATCGGGCTGGGCTCGGTGGCGATTGCCCTGGTGGCCAGCTACTTTCTGGGCGTGAACCCGATGACGGTGCTCAACCTGCTCGGTGGTGGTTCGGGCGGCAGCGTGGGCGTGCCCTCCGGCAACCAGGCCGCTCGCCCGCACCCTCCGGCCAATGACGAGCAGACCAAGTTCGTGCGCACGGTGCTGGCCGATACCGAAGACGTCTGGCACCAGTTGTTCAAGGAAGCCGGCGGCGAGTACCGTGACCCCAAGCTTGTGTTGTTCCGTGGCGCGGTGCCGACCGCCTGCGGACGCGGTGAAGCGGCGACCGGCCCCTTCTACTGCCCCGGCGACCAGAAGGTCTACATCGACCTGGACTTCTACGATGTGATGCGCGACCGCCTGGGTGCACCCGGTGACTTCGCGCAGGCCTACGTCATCGCGCACGAGATCGGCCACCACGTGCAGAACCTCGTGGGCACATCGGCCAAGGTGGACGCCATGCGCCAGCGCGTCAGCAAGGTGCAGTACAACGCACTGAGCGTGCGCCTGGAGTTGCAGGCCGACTGTTATGCCGGCGTGTGGGCCAACCACGCGCAAAAGGCCCGCCAGATCATCGAAGCAGGCGATGTGGAGGAAGCACTGAACGCCGCCTCGCAGATTGGCGACGACACCTTGCAGCGCAATGCCACAGGCCATGTGTCCCCGGAGACCTTCACGCACGGCAGCAGCCAGCAACGCGTGACCTGGTTCAAGCGCGGGATGGACTCCGGCGACATGAAGCAATGCAACACCTTCGCCAAAGACGCGGTTTAACAACGGAGACAAACACCATGCAAGCCTGGACCTGTAGCGAACTGAGCGGCCCTGACGCCCTGACCTGGCAGGAAAGCCCCACGCCCGAACCCGGCAAGGGCGAAGTGCGCATTGCCATCAAGGCAGCCAGCCTGAACTTCCCCGACCTGCTGATCGTGCAGGGCAAGTACCAGATGCGCCCGCCCCTGCCCTTCGTGCCTGGCGCCGAATTCGCCGGCGTGGTGGAAGCCGTGGGTGAAGGCGTCAAGCACCTGGCCGTGGGCACGCATGTGGCCGGCTTTGCGGGCACGGGCGGCTTTGGCACGCACACGGTCGCGCCGGCTGCGATGCTGATGCCCCTGCCCCCGGTGTTCTCGTTTGAAGACGCCGCGGCCTTCCTGTGCACCTATGGCACCACCTACCATGCGCTGATGGACCGCGCCACGCTCAAGGCCGGTGAAACCGTGCTGGTGCTGGGCGCCGCCGGTGGCGTGGGCACCGCCGCCATCCAGATTGCCAAGGCCGCTGGCGCCAAGGTGATTGCCGCCGCTTCGACCGACGAGAAGTGCGCGCTGTGCCGCGAACTGGGCGCCGACGCGTCCATCAACTACACCAGGCAAAACCTGCGCGACGAGCTCAAGGCCATCACCGAAGGCAAGGGCCCGGACGTGGTCTATGACCCCGTGGGTGGCGACCTGACCGAGCAGGCCTTCCGCTCCATTGCCTGGCGCGGCCGCCACCTGGTCATCGGCTTTGCCAATGGCCCTATCCCCGCCCTGCCCTTGAACCTGGCCTTGCTCAAGGGCGCGTCGATCATGGGCGTGTTCTGGGGCGAGTTCGCCAAGCGCGAGCCGCAGAACAACGCCGCCTGCCTGATGCAGCTGGCCGCCTGGTACATGGAGGGCAAGATCAAGCCCGTCATCGAGCACAAGCTGCCCATGTCGCAACTCAAGGAAGCCTTCGCGCTGATGGGGTCGCGTCAGGTGCGCGGCAAAGTCGTGCTGGTCAACGGCTGATCATCAGCAGATCAAACACGGGGAGCCCCCAGCATGAGTGATTCATCCCACTACACACCGCCTGCCGTCTGGACCTGGAACAAGGCCAACGGTGGGCAGTTCGCCAGCATCAACCGGCCCGTTGCAGGCCCGACCCACGAGAAGGCACTGCCGGTTGGCAAACACCCGCTGCAGCTGTATTCACTGGCCACGCCCAATGGCGTCAAGGTCACCGTGATGCTGGAAGAGTTGCTGGCGCTGGGCCATGTTGGCGCCGAATACGACGCCTGGCTGATCGACATCAAGGAGGGGCAGCAGTTCGGCAGCGGCTTCGTGGACGTCAACCCCAACTCCAAGATACCCGCCTTGATGGACCACAGCGGCGACAAGCCGGTGCGGGTGTTCGAGTCCGGCGCGATCCTGCTGTACCTGGCAGAGAAGTTCGGCGCCTTCCTGCCGACCACCATGCCCCAGCGCGCCGAGTGCCTGTCGTGGCTGTTCTGGCAGATGGGCAGCGCGCCCTTCCTGGGCGGGGGCTTTGGCCACTTCTATGCCTATGCCCCGGTCAAGATCGAGTACGCCATCGACCGCTACGCGATGGAAGTCAAGCGCCAGCTGGATGTGCTCAACCGCCGCCTGGCCGAGAGCCCGTATCTGGCGGGTGACGACTACACGATTGCCGACATGGCCGTGTGGCCCTGGTATGGCGCGCTCGTGAAAGGCCAGTTGTACAGTGCAGGTGAGTTCCTGCAGGTACAGGACTACACCCACGTGGTGCGCTGGGCCGATCAGATCGCGCAACGCCCGGCAGCGCAACGCGGCCGCAAGGTCAACCGGACCTGGGGCGAGCCCTCCAGCCAGTTGCCCGAACGCCATGACGCCAGTGACTTTGACAAGCTGCCCACATGATCACCCTCTATGACTGCGCCACGGCGCCCAGCCCTCGCCGCGCCCGCATCCTGCTGGCTGAAAAAGGCATCGTGCATGAAACGGTTCAAGTGGACTTGCGCGCGGGCGAGCAACTCAGCGAATCCTTCCGCAAGATCAACCCGCAGTGCACCGTGCCGGCGCTGCGAACCGAAGAGGGCCTGATCCTGACGGACAACGCCGCGATCACGGCCTACGTGGAAGCGCGTTACCCGGACCCACCGCTGCTGGGCGTGACGCCCACCGAAAAGGCCGAGATCGCGAGCTGGAACTGGCACGTGGAGTTCGAAGGCCTGCTGGCCATTGCCGAGGCTTTTCGCAACAGCACGCCGGCCATGGCCAACCGCGCCTTGCCCGGGCCCGTGAACTACGTGCAGATTCCGGAACTGGCCCAGCGAGGCCTGACGCGTGTGCAGCAGTTCTTCGCCGGGCTCAACGAGCGCCTGGCCGAGCGTGAGTTCATCGCCTCGGACCGCTTCAGCGTGGCGGACATCACGGCCGTGGTGGCGGTGGACTTCGCGCGTATCGTCAGGGTCAAGCCCGATGAGCAGCACCCGCATCTGGTGCGCTGGCGTGCGGCCATGGCGCAAAGGCCATCGATGTCGCTGTAGATCGCGTTTTCAGGCGACGTTCAAGCAACGCCGCACGAGGGCGCCGTCACGCTCGACCGTGTGCTCAGCTGCGATTTGCCGGCCTCGACCGGCACGGTAGCGCCCACGCCGACGCCGTTCTTCACGGCCACGATTTCGGCCAGGATGGACAAGGCAATCTCGGCCGGCGTCTTGCTGCCGATGTACAAGCCGGCTGGCCCGTGCAGGCGCTGCAAGGCGTCTTCCGGGATGTCGAAATGCGTGCGCAGCCGCTCCCGGCGATGCTGGCTGTTGCGGCGTGAGCCAATCGCCCCCACGTAGAAGGCATCAGACTGCAAGGCATCGATCAAGGCCAAGTCATCCAGCTTGGGGTCGTGCGTCAAGGCCACCACGGCGGTGCGGGCATCGGGGCGCAAGCGTTGAACGAGGTCGTCCGGCATCTCGTGGCTGACTGCAACGCCCGGCATGCCCCAGCTGGCGCGCTGCTCTTCGCGCGGGTCGCACACGATGACCTCGAAACCCACGCTCAGGGCCATCTCGCACAGGTAGCGTGACAGGTCGCCCGCACCGATCACGATCAGGCGCGCCTGCGGCCCGAGATAAGTGACCAGCTGATGCTCGTCCACATGCGGCACGCCATCACGCTGGCCTGGGCGCAGGTCAACATGGCCAGTAGCCAGATCCAGCACGCGCTCGGTGCTGCGACGCTGTTGGCAGGCCAGCAAGAGCTCATCGAGCCGGCTGTGCGGGGCGACAGGTTCCAGCACCAGTTCCACGGTACCGCCACATGGCAGGCCGAAGCGGTGTGCTTCATCGGCCGAGATGCCATAACGCAGCACGGCCGGCGTGGAGGTGGCGCACGCTGCCTGCACGCCGCCCTCGCGGATACCGTGGATGAGGTCATCCTCGATGCAACCGCCTGACACCGAGCCCACCGTTTCACCACGGCCATTGATGGCCATGAGCGAGCCGGGTGGCCGGGGTGATGAGCCCCAGGTGCGCGCCACGGTGACCAGCACCACGGGCAGACCAGCAGCCTGCCAGCTCACGGCGGTGCGCAAGACCAGGGTGTCAAGGTCTTCCATGAAATCAGGCCAGCTTGAAAGGCAGATTGCGCACAGGCTTGCCCGTGAGCTTGGCAATCGCATTGGCAAACGCCGGCGCCAAGGGAGGCAAGCCCGGTTCACCCATGCCCGTGGGCGCATCCGCACTGGGCACGATGTGCACGGCGATCTCGGGCATGTCGGTGATGCGGGGCACCACGAAATCGCCGAAGTTGCTTTGCTGCACTTCACCGTCCTTGAGCGTGATGGCGGCACCAGGCAGGCACATCGACAAGCCCATCAAGGCGGCGCCCTGCACCTGTGCCTCGATGGTGCGCGGGTTCACGGCCAGGTTGCAGTGCACGGCGCCGGTCACCTTGTGCAGCACCGGTTGGCCCTGCTTCACCGAGGCCTCGACCACGTAGGCCACCACGGTCTCGAACGATTCGTGTACCGCCACGCCCCAGGCGCGGCCGGCGGGCAGGCGCTTCTTGCCGTAACCGCTCTTGTCCACGGCCAGCTGCAAGGCGGCGCGATGGCGCGGGTGCTTGTCGCCGAACATCTGCATGCGGTAGGCCACCGGGTCCTGCTTGGTGTTGCGGGCGAGCTCGTCGATCAAGGTCTCCATCACGAAAGCGGTGTGGGTGGAGCCCACGCTGCGCCACCACAGCACCGGCACGTTCACCTTGGGGTGGTGCACGGTGAGGCGCATGGGGATGGGGTAAGGCTCACGCATGCCTTCGACCGCGGTGGCATCGATGCCGTTCTTGACCATGCCGCCTTCGAACATCGTGCCGGTGGTGATGGATTGCCCCACCAGCACGTGCTCCCAGGCCAGCACCTTGCCCTGCTCGTCAAAGCCGATACGGGCCTGGTGCAGGTGCATGGGGCGGTAGTAGCCACCACGGATGTCGTCCTCGCGGCTCCAGACCATGCGCACGGGTGCATTCAAACCAGCCGCACGCGCGGCCTTGGCAATCTCGCAGGCCTCGACCACGTAGTCGCTGGTGCCCACCGCGCGTCGGCCAAACCCGCCACCGGCCATCTGCACATGCATGCTCACCTGCTCGGGTTTGAGACCCAGCACGCGCGCAGCGGCGTTGCCATCCACGCCCGGGAACTGCGTGCCCACCCACAGGTCGGCCTTGCCGTCTGCCAGCTGCACGGTGCAGTTCAAGGGCTCCATGGGCGCGTGGGCCAGGTAGGGGAAGACGAACTCGGCGTCGATGTGCCGGGGCGCCTTGTCCATGGGTGCCATGTCGGCGTCGAACTGACGGGGGCCTGACTGTTTGGCCAGCTCGCGGTACTGGGCGAGCTGCTTGTCGCTGTCGACTTTCTCGACCGCAGACGTGTCCCACTGCAGCTTGAGCGCATCGCGCCCTTGCTTGGCGGGCCAGTAGCCATCGGCCACCACGGCCACGCCCTCGGCACCACGGTCCAGCGGCACGCGCAGCACGGCTTTCACGCCCTTGATGGCGCGTGCGGCGCTGTCATCCACCGATTTCAGGCGTGCACCGAACACCGGCGGGTGAGCCACCACGGCGGTCAGCTGGCCGGGCAGGTGCACGTCGATGCCGAAGTCCTGGCGGCCGCTGCTCTTGGCTTTGGCATCCAGCCGATTGGTAGGCTTGCCGATGAGGCGGAAGTGCTTGGGGTCCTTCAGCGCGACCTTCTGGGGTACGGGCTGAGCCATCGCAGCCTCGGCCAGCTCGCCATAGCTCGCCTTCAGGCCGCCCGGACCGATGACCGAGCCAGACTGCGTGTGCAGCGCGGCCGCATCCACCTTCCAGCGTGCAGCAGCAGCGTTGAGCAGCATGGCCCGCGCGCGTGCGCCCAGTTCGCGGTATTGCGTGAAGCTGTGCTTGATCGAGTTGGAACCACCCGTGAGATGGATGCCCCAGAGCGGGTCGGCATAAGCCGGGTCACTGGAGCCGTGTTCCGCACGCACCAGGCTCCAGTCGGCATCCAGCTCTTCAGCCAGGATCATGGGCAAGGCCGTCAGCACGCCTTGACCAAACTCCAGGCGGTTGATGACGACGGTGACCTCACCGTTGGGCGCGATCCGCACGAAGGCCGATGGCTGCTGGGTGGGCTTGAGGGCGGTGTCTGCGGTGCCGCCCCCTTGCGCTGCAGCGGTCAAGGGGAAGGCGCCGATGGCCAGGCCGCCGATACCGGCGAGCTTCAGGAAGCTGCGGCGCGGCAGGTTGGCTGCGTCCTCGCCTTGCTGGCGTGCCAGCAGGTGTTGCAGGGCGCGCGGGATCTCATGTTGGTCGATGTAGCTCAGCATGGCGGCTCCTTCAAGCAAGGGCGCGGGCCGCATCGGCCACGGCAGCGCGGATACGGGCGTAGGTGCCACAGCGGCAGATGTTGCCGGCCATGGCCGAATCGATTTCAGCGGCGCTGGGCTGCTTGCCACGCGGCAGCGATTTGAGGAAGGCCGTCGCGCTCATGACCTGGCCGCTCTGGCAATAACCACACTGGGCCACGTCGTGCTTGACCCACGCGGAGAGCACAGCAGCACCGACGCGGTCGTGCCCATCGGTCACTGCTTCGATGGTGGTGATCTTCTTGCCCTCGGCCGCCGCCATGGGCGTCACGCAGGAACGGATGGCCTGGCCGTCCAGGTGAACGGTGCAAGCGCCGCACTGGGCCACGCCGCAGCCGAACTTGGTGCCCGTCATGCCCAGCGTGTCACGCAAGGCCCACAGGATGGGGGTGCCGGGGTCGGTATCGACCGTGTGCTCCCGGCCGTTGACGTTGAGCTTGCTCATGGTGGTCTCTCTCCGTGAAGTGGGCACAAATGGACTGCAGCGCTGCATGCTAAAGGAGTTTGGAGTGTGCCCGCCATGCCCCTGCTAGGTTTGCCGTTTTTGCGGCTTGTCTTGCCTTTTTCAACGAGTCTTCACCCGGCAGCCACACGCCCTGCCATCTGCCCCGTTAAAGTCGCGGCCAAGACATCATCTTCATCGAAAGGTTGGCCATGCCCGTTGACACCCTGGCCATGGCGCTGGGCCAGATTGCCCGAACTGACGGCCGCCATGAAACGGGCATCCCCGAGTTGTCCGTTTACCGCAGCAGCGTGAAGACCGAGCCCATGGCCTGCTTCTACACCTTGGGGCTGGCCATTGCCGCGCAGGGCGACAAGCAGGTCACGCTGGGGGATCAGGTGATCACCTATGGCCCCGGGCAGTCCTTGCTGACCACGGTGGACCTGCCCGTGATCGCCCATGTCACACGGGCGAGCCTGGCCCAGCCTTATCTGGGGATGCTGCTGACGCTGGACACGCGGGCCCTGGTGCAACTGGCCACCGAGATGGACATGCCACCGCTGCCGCGAGAACAGGCTCCCAGGGCGATCTCGCTGTGCACGCTGGAGCCGCCCTTGCTGGACGCGGCCATCCGGCTGGTTCAGGTGCTGGAGCAGCCTCGCGTCATGACGCACCTGGCGCCTTTGATCCAGCGAGAGATCATGGTGCGGCTGCTGACCGGCCCGCATGGCCCCTATCTACGGCAATTGCTGGCCACCGGCTCACCCAGCCACCAGATTGCCCGCGCGATGGCCTGGCTCAAGCAGCACTTCCGCGACGACGTGCTGATGGATGAACTGGCTGCACATGTCCACATGAGCCCGTCCACGTTCCGCCAGCACTTTCGCAACCTCACCGGCCTGAGCCCCTTGCAATACCAGAAGCAACTGCGCCTGCAAGAAGCCAGGCATTTGATGCTCAACCAGGAGCTGGACGCCAGCAGCACGGCTGCCCGCGTGGGTTATGAAAGCGCCTCGCAGTTCAGCCGTGACTACAGCCGCCTGTTCGGTGCGCCACCACAGCGCGACATCAAACGCATGCGGGACGGGCAGACCGAAGCACAGGCTTGAGCCCTCAATTCAAGCCTTGTCTGCAAGCCAGCACGAAGTTGCGCACGGCAGGTGCGGTGTTCTGGCGGTGCACGGCCAAACCCAGCGTGGCAACGGGTGCGGGCCCGCTGATGTCGACATAGTTGACCCCAGCCAGGTGGATCTGGGACAAGGAAGCCGGCACGATGGACACGCCCATTTCCGCAGCAACCAGGTTGATCACCGAGGCCAGCTGAGGCGCCTCCTGCCCCAACTGGGGCACGAACCCTGCAGCCTTGCAGGCCTCGATCACCGAGTCGTAAAGACTCAGCCCCACCGAACGGGGAAACAGCACGAAGGGGTCATCGGCCAGACGGCCGAGCTCGATGCGCTTGCGCCCCGCCAGAGGGTGCGACGACGGCAGCGCCACCTTCATGGGCTCATCCTTGAAGCGCAGCACATCCATCTCGGCCAGACCGGATGAGGCTGGCCGCAGAAACGCGGCGTCCACCGCACCATGAAGCAGGCGCTCGGTCAGTTTGGTGGTGTTGTTTTCTTCCAGGATGAGCTGCACGTCCGGCCACTGGCGGCGGAAGTCCCGGATGGTGCGGGCCACCACCGGATGGAAGGAGGCAGACCCCGTGAACCCGACACGCACCGTGCCGGTCTGGCCTCTGGAGGCCCGCACCGCCGCAAGGCGAGCCTGCTCGGCAGCTTGCAAGGTGCGCTGAGCCTCCTGCCGGAAAGCCTCGCCCGCCGCGGTCAAGGACATGCCTTGCGGCGTGCGATGGAACAGCTCGACCCCCAACCCGCGCTCCAGCTCTTTCAACTGCTGGCTCAAGGGTGGCTGGCTGATGCCAAGTCGGGCAGCCGCCCTGGTCACGTTGGATTCGGCCGCGACCGCCAGGAAATATCGAAGGTGCCTCAGCTCCATTGCCATACGCCAAACATATGAATACGTCATCAATAATATATTGGACATATTGAAAGCACCACCAGACAATGGGCCATGTCTTCTGGTTCATCGATCAGGCAAGGCCCTCTGGCCCTGTTTCTGATTGGCTTTGTCACCTTCGCCCTGCTTTACGCCGTGCAACCGCTCATGCCGGTGTTTGCGCGTGAGTTCCACACCAGCGCGGCGGGCAGCGCCCTGGCCTTGTCCATGTCCACGGGCTTGCTGGCCGTGTCCATCCTGGCCAGTTCCTTGGTGGCCAGACGGTTCGAGCGGCGGCGCCTCATGATCAGCGCGATCCTGCTGGCCACGGTGCTCAATGCTCTTTCCGTGATCTGTACCGACTGGTGGCAGGTGCTGCTCTGCCGGGCCTTGCTGGGCGTGTTCCTCGGCGCGGTGCCCGCCACGGCCATGGCCTACCTGGGCGACACGGTCGAGCCTTCACGGCTGGCCAAGACCATGGGGCTGTATGTCGCTGGCACCGCCATGGGCGGCATGAGCGGTCGGGTCGGCATCGCACTCGTGGCGGACCTGTTTGGCTGGCGCACGGCGCTTTTGGGCATGTCCGTCCTGTGTCTGCTGGCCGCTTTGGGGATCGCGCTCATGATGCTGGGCCAAAGCCCGCGATCCACGCCTGTCACGCCCCCTCGCCAAATGCCGCTCGCGCCTTGGCATGATGTCCTGTTCCACCCGACGCTGCCCAAGCTGTTCCTGTGCGGTGGTATCGCCTCGGGCATCTTTGTCACGGCCTACAACTACGCAGGCTTCCATCTGCTGTCCGCACCATTCGCCTTGCGCCCTGCACAAGTGGGCCTGATCTTCAGCTGCTACCTGTTCGGCGTGGCCTCGTCCAGCCTCAGCGGGCGCCTTGTGGACGCCTGGGGCAGCGCGCGCGTGCTGACAGGCTCGTGTGCCACCACGGCCATAGGCCTGGCCATCACACAGACCAGCCAGCTGCCCGCCTTCATCCTGGGGCTGTGCCTGATGACCGCCGGCTTCTTCGCCATGCACGCCGTGTGCTCAGGCCTGGTGGGCAAGGTGGCGGGCCCTCGCAAGGCACAAGCCACCTCCCTGTATTTGCTGGCGTATTACGTCGGCTCCAGCGTGCTGGGTTATGCCGGTGGCTGGCTGTGGGACCACGGTGGCTGGCCCGTGCTCAGCATCGGTTTGCTGGCCACATTGGCCTTGTTCATGTGGCTGGTTCATGCCATGGCACAACAGCCGGATGCGCCCCTGGCCTCGGCGCCTCGCGCGGCCAGCTGACACAAGCTCCTGGCGGCACCGCTCACATCAAGCCGCCCCCTTAGCCAGCCATGCAGCCTGCCCCCTGCACCGCCGCGGGCAGCCCTGCTGTGGCATGCTCGGCCCAGGCCACACCGGCCACCACTTGTCACCAGAAGACCGGACACGGGCCCGCTGCCCGCCGTCTTCTGCATTTCGGAGCCCTCATGCCATCCAGGCTTTCTCGCCTCAACACCCCAGCGCTCACATGGGCCCCATGGTTGATCCTGGCCGCGCTCTCCGGCTGTGCATCCGGCCCGGCCCCAAACGCATCCCCCCGCGCCACCAGTCCCGCGGCATCCGCCCAGCCCGCATCGTCTGCTGAACCCGGCGCCACCCTGCAGACCAAGGCCACCGACACCACGTCGACAGACGAGCGTTTCGCGCAATGGATCGCGAACTTCCGCGACACCGCGCGCGCAGCCGGTATCGACGAGGCCACGCTGCACGCAGGGCTTGATGGCGTGCGCCTGCGCCCACGCGCGGTCGAGCAGGACCGTACCCAGCCGGAATTCACACGTGCCTTGTGGGACTACCTGGATGCCATCATCTCGCCGCAACGCATTGCAGCAGGCCAGCAAAAGCTGGCGCAATTCCAGCAAGAGGCCGATGCGGCCAGCACGCGCTATGGCGTCCCCGGGCCCATCCTGATGGCGGTGTGGGGCCTGGAAAGCAATTACGGCAGCAACTACGGCGATGTGCCCGTCTTCGATGCCTTGGCCACCCTGGGCTTCGAGGGGCGACGCGAGGCCTGGGCGCGCAGCGAGCTGCTGGCCGCGCTCAAGATCCTGCAACGCCATGACATCGAGAAGGACCGCATGATCGGCTCCTGGGCCGGTGCCATGGGGCAGACCCAGTTCATGCCTTCGTCCTACCTGGCGTATGCCGTGGATGCCGATGGCGACGGGCGCCGCGACATCTGGGGCAGCATGGCCGATGTGCTGGCCTCCACCGCCAACTTCCTGGCACGCTCAGGCTGGCGCGCCGATGAAGCCTGGGGCGCCGAAGTCCAACTGCCGGCGGGCTTCGACCCGGCCCGTGCCGATCCAGGGCTGCGCCAAACCTCGGCGCAATGGGCTGAGGAAGGGGTGCGCACCATGGACGACACCCCCCTGCCCACCCTGGCCGATGCAGCCATCCTGCAACCTGCAGGCGTACGTGGCCCGGCCTTCCTGGTCGGACGCAACTACCGCACCATCCTGCGCTACAACAACTCGACGAGCTATGCGCTCACGGTGTGCCTGCTGGCGCAACGCATTGCGGGTGGCGCTTCAGTTCAAGCGAGCTGGCCACGAGACCTGCGCGCGCTCAGCCGCAGCGAGGTCCAGGCCCTGCAAACCGCTCTGAATCGCAAAGGCTTCGAGAGCGGCAAGCCGGATGGCCAGATAGGCCCGGCCACGCGCAGTGCCCTGCAGCAATACCAGCGCAGCATCGGGCTGCCTGCCGACGGTTTCCCGACCGCCGACCTGCTCACGCGTTTGCAACAGGCGCCCTGAGGGCCAAACGCTTCAGCAGCGGCCAGAGCGTCTGCTGCGTGGGTTCAGCTTGTCCAGCTCGGCCAGCTGCTGCTTGAGCAGGATCACCAAGGTGCGCGCATCGTCAACGGGCAGCGACAGGCAGCTGACCACAGCGCCTTCGTCGCGAGCAGGGCGAGGCAGGACCAGCACATCAACGCCCAGCTCGATCAGGCCTTTGTCATGGCGGGCCGATTTCAGGCGCTGGATTTCGATGTTGTAGGTTTTCATGGGGGTTCTTCTTCGGATAGGTCAAGGCGACATTGTCAGGGCAATCGGCAACGCTGCACAGCGCCTGGAACCGCTATCCTCCCAATCCAGAAGCCCTGTCCACCAAGGGCTCAAGGGAGACAAATGACCAAGCACGCACGCGCCTGGCTGTTCAGATGCGCACAGGCTGCGCTGGCCATCGCGATCATCGCCGCCACAGCGTTCGCCGACCTGCCTGAGGCCAGCGCCCAGACGAGCAGCGACCGGAACCTGCCCTTATCGCCACCAGAATTCGATGCCGTGATCAACGAGATCCAGCGGATGGTGGTCACCAAGGACAACGATGTTCACCGCTTTGTGGTGCACGAGGCCACGCCCGAGCGCATTCAACGGCTCTACAACATGCCGGCGCTGCTCAAGCAACGCACGGTCATCCGGGAAAACGGGCTGATCTTCGCCGGCCAGGGCACGCTGCTGAGCTTTGACAAGCCCTCTGACGTGATCAACAAGGTCGCCAGCTGGTTTCCCGAAGAAGTGGCTGCGGCTCGCCAGGCCCCTGAGCTGCGTTTTTTCACACACCTGCACCTGTACGGCCCCTACGCCTCCTGGCAGGATGAACCAGCAGCCTTCATGGCAATGTGGAACTGCATGCCCCAGATCGCCTGGCTCACACCAGATGCAGACCCGTTCCGTCGCCGGCTGAAGATCAGCTCATTGACCATGTGGGGCGTTGCCGCTACCAGTTCAGACCCGCAAGAAGGTGACTTTGGCTTTTGTGTTCGCGAGCGCAGTGGGCTCCGCCCCGCCGAGACACCAGCAGCGCGCCAGGCCAATCAGCAGGAAGTTCGCAGCATTGGCGAGCGAGTAACCGCTACCTTGCCCGGCAAGTTCTCGCGCTTCCTGGCCAGACAGGGCTGCAGCGGCACGGGGCCCGATGACTGCGTCTTGGTGTTGCACCTTTGGGCCAGCCTGGCTCCGGTTGATCCGGATCTGGCTTCGGCCCTGGCACGCCTGGAACCACTGGTGCAGCTTGATGCCCCCTTGCCTCCGCTTCAAAAGCCGGCGGCCCAATACGGAGCGGGTGGTCAGGAGGGCGAGCCCCGCTTCGACGCAGTGTTGAGGCAAGGCGCCTTTTTGCGGGCCAAGCTGGCATCCGTTTTGAAGCAGCCTGCGGCCTGGCCAACCGATGCGTTGGCCAGCACCCTGCACCAGATGACGACGCTCGAGCGGAAGATGGCTCAAGCCATCGACCACCGCTGGTACTACTACGAGCTGGGTTACTACAACGCCCTCGTCAACCCATGGGGCCCGCTGGGGCACTACCTAGCCGAATCGCCCACCGTCCGCGATGCCGTGATGGCCGAGATCAATGCCATCGGCGAGGATGACCAGGACTGCAACCTTCACCGCTCATGGCTGGATAGCTACCCCGACCTGCTCAACCGCTTCGTGTTGCAGCACCTCCAGGAGGCCCCGTCCAACCGATGCGCCAAGCCGGATTGGTCGCGCATCAAGGCCGGTGCCACGCCGCAGGCTGTCGAATTGCGCCAGCAATACCTGAATCTGCTGGCGCGCACCCCGTCCGACGCGACGCGCGACGAGATCCTCAGCCAGTTCACCAGCAATGGCGACGACTGCTTCAACGCGCAAGGCAAGCCCGCATTGAAGTGGCAGGTCGACCTGTGCCGAGCCTGGATCCATGAGCCTCAGCTCACCCCGCTGGCCCTCCGGCACAGCAAGCTCACGCTGGATAAGCGCCACCAGTTTGACAAGGTGATCCGTCAAGCGCCCACGGCGGGCGAGAACGGTGCCATCAAGCCCGATCAACGCGCATGGCTGGGCACCCTGACCCAGGGCATGCATGCCGATGCGGTGGCCAGCATGCGGACCTATGCCGAAGCCCTGTGGCAACAACACCGCTTGGTGCGACAGGCCACCCATTGGCGCCACCCCGGGCACAGCCGCTCACTCATCGAACTTGATCTGGCAGACAACGAAGGCACCCGGATCGACCTGATCCTGACGCCACACGGGCTGCAGGAGTTGACCGTGCCTTCGCGCCTGTACTGGCCGCAAGACCGGCCGGACATCGTGCGGGTGTCTGATCTGGATGCCGACGGCCATCTTGAGCTCTGGTGGTCCAAGCCATTTGATGAATGCCACGGTGACAGCAGCGATCTGGCGCGCAATCTGGACTGTTCGGCCACCAGTGCCATGAGCGCAACCATGGGGGAAGCGAACAGAAATGGCGTCTCCTACTTTGTTGACGATCGCCCTACCCACCCCACAGTCCCCGCTGGCGAGAACTGGCGCTCGCGCCCCAACGGGATCACGACCAAGCGCCCCGATCAAATCCCCGAAGAGCGCCCGACCTGCAACCGCATCTTGCTGGGTTCGTTCCTGTCAGACCAACTGGAAGTTTCCTTCTCCGAGCCACAGGAAGAATCATCCGGCTACCCCCGCCTGATCGACCTGACCTGCAAGCCCCACCCCTTGCACCCGAACCTGGCACTGGTGGCCCTGTTCCATGAGCTCCGTGAAGAACCCAACGCCGATGGCAACACAGCAAAAGGCTTCGTCATGGCGGTGGTCGATATCCAGCGCCGTCGGCTGATCAGGTTGTACCGCGACAAAATCCTGGAAGATGCTGGCACTCGCATCAGCGAGTTCAGCCTGCACCTGGACACGGCGCCCTACAACATCGCGCCGGGTGTGCGCGCCTTCGGTGTGCGCATGAACATTGGGTACAGCCCTCGCTACGCAGAAGGCGGCGAGAGCGACTACCTCACACTGTTCATCGAGCACGGCAAGACCTTGCGGCCCATCATCCAGAACATGCCCATGAGTTCATGGCGAATGGTGGGTGACACGGCCCATTGCTTCGACGATGCCGAAACGGGTTGCGCCATCGAAAACAAGGCCGTGCGCCTCGCCCTGGCATCGACCTCCACCCATGGTTGGCGTGATCTGGAAGTGATCACCACAACCAGCATCGGTGACACGAACACCCAGAAAGCGCGCGTCCAGGTGACAGGCAAGCTGCGTGCGCAAGCCTGCGTTTACCACTGAGCCACGCTCAGAGCAGGGCCTTTTCATTTGACATGCAGGCAAATACTTGCATATTATTGCCCCAACGCACCCAGCCCCATCAACCCATTTTGGACATCGACAAAGTTTTCAAGGCGCTGGCAGACCCGACACGCCGCCAACTGCTGGACCTGCTGCACGCCGACAACGGCCAGACGCTCACCGCCTTGTGCGAACACATGGCCATGACGCGCCAGGCCGTGACCCAGCACCTGCAACTGCTGGAGCAGGCGCAGCTCGTTGCGGTTGTCTGGCAGGGGCGGGAAAAGCTGCACTACCTCAACCCGGTGCCCCTGCACGAGATCTACGAGCGCTGGATCGGCAAGTTCGAACGCAGCCGCCTGAGCGCGCTGCATGCCCTCAAACAGAAACTCGAAGGTGATGAAGATGAGCAAACCTAGCTTCGTGTACGTGACCTACATCGCCACCACGCCCGAGAAGGTGTGGCGGGCCTTGGTCGACACCGACGTGACGCGCCAGTACTGGGCGGACCCGATCGGCAACTGCGCCCCTCATGTCAACGTGTCGGACTGGAAAGCCGGCTCGCCGTGGGCGCATCAACGCGCCGACGAGACAGGCGCCATCGACATGGTCGGCAAGGTATTGGAAAGCCGGCCGCCCCAACGCCTGGTGATCACCTGGGCCAGGCCCGCCGAGGTGGATGACGAACGCAAGCATTCGCGCGTCACGTTCGACATTGCCGCGCATGGCAACCAGCTCGTCTGCCTGACCGTCACCCATGAGGATCTGGAACACGACCCGCAGATGCTGGCCGGCATTTCGGGTGGCTGGCCCAAGGTGCTGTCCAACCTCAAGTCCCTGCTGGAGACAGGGCATGCGTTACCACGGGTTGCATTGGCAGCCTGAGCCCGGGCGCCCCTTTGTGTAGCATGCCGACATCGCCCAAACCGCCCTGCCGGCTGCACACCCCATGTCCTACATGCTGCTGATCATCGAACCCGTGGGCCAACGCGCCATGCGCACCGAGGCCGAAGGCCGTGAGGCTTATGCCGTGATGCAGCGCTTCGCCGAAGGGCTGGCCACGCAAGGCAAGCTCAAGGCCGTGGAGTCGCTGGCCTCCCAGGCCCAGGCCGTGCGCATCAGCCATGCCGGTGGCAAACCACAAACGCTGGACGGCCCCTTTGCGGAGGCCAAGGAAATGATCGGCGGCTTCTTCCTGCTGCAGAACGTCACCCGCGAGGAAGCCATCGCGGCGGCGCATGCATGCCCTGCGGCCCAGTGGGCCACCGTGGAGGTACGTGCCCTCGCCCCCTGCTTTGACGAGAGCCACGCATGATCAGGGTTTCCACCCAGATCAAAGCTGTCGATTTTCGCCAGCCTGCTTCGTCGTACTCAAGACGACGCGATTGAAGCACCGGGCACCAGGCACCGGCCAGGACGTCGTTCAAGTGGAGAGACTCACCATGACGACCCCCAGCGTTCCCATGTGCCCCGTGGTGCACTTCGAGATGCCCTACCGCGACCGTGATCGCGCGGCCCGTTTCTACGCCGAAGCCTTCGGCTGGCAATGCCAGAAGCTGGGCCCCGAGATGGGCGACTACCTGCTGGTCACCACCGCGCCACCGGGCACACGCCCCGGCCTGCCGCCGCAGGCCCCCGTGGGCGCCATCAACGGCGGCCTGTTCCCATTCAAGCCGGACGTCCCCATGCAGTACCCGGCGGTCGTCATGGGCGTGGACGACATCCGCGCGGCCATGAGCCGCGTCAAGGCAGCAGGCGGCGAAGTGATGGGCGAACCCATGACCATTCCCGGCGTGGGCGACTACGTGTCTTTCGTGGACACCGAGGGCAACCGCAACAGCATCATCCAACCCCTGATGCCCGCTTGAAGGGAGCACCTCATGCGATTCATGATCATCGTGAAGTCCTGCCCCGAGTTTGAAGCCGAGGTGCAACCCGATCCGGACCCCGAGGTGATGGCCGCCATGGCCAAGTACCACGAGGAACTGGCCAAGGCCGGCGTGCTACTGGACGGCACCGGCCTCAAGCCGAGCCGCACCGGCTGGCGCATCCACTATGGCAAGGAAGGTCGCCGCGTGGTGGACGGCCCGTTTGCCGAAGCCAAAGAACTGATCGCGGGCTACACGCTCATTCAGGTTCGCTCGCGCGAAGAGGCCCTGGAATGGAGCCGGCGCTTTCCCAACCCCGTACGCGAAGGCGCCGAGGCCATCGTCGAAGTGCGCGAGTTGTTCGAGCTGGAAGACTTCACCCCCAGCGAGGCACTCGACAAGTTCAAGGCCATGGACGCCATGAACAAGCACGCCTGAACCACACAGCCCCCACACAGAAAGCCCATCATGCTCAGACAGATTTTCGTCAACCTGCCCATCAAGGACATGGCCCGCTCGCAAGCCTTCTTCAAGGCGCTCGGCCTGAAGTTCAACCCGCGCTTCACCAATGAACAAGGCGCCAGCCTGGAAATCGCCGAAAACATTTACGCCATGCTGCTGGTCGAGCCCTTCTTCCAGGGCTTCACCAAACTGCCCTTGTGCGACGCCAGGAAGGCCACCGAGGTGCTGATCGCCTTGTCATGCGACAGCCGCGAGGAGGTCGAGGACATGGTGCGCAAGGCCGTGGCCGCTGGGGGCACCACGCCCAACGAGCCGAAGGACTACGGCTTCATGTACCAGCACGGCTTTGCCGATCTGGACGGGCACCAGTGGGAGGTGTTCTACATGAACATGGACGCCGCCCCGGCGCAGATGTAAGGCTGGGTGTAGAACGCAGGCATGCACTCCCAGGTCCACGACACCATCGCCGCGGTGTGGCGCATTGAATCGGCACGCATCGTGGCCACGGTGGCGCGGCGCGTGCACGACCTGGGCGTGGCCGAAGAGCTGGCGCAGGACGCCCTGGTCGCGGCGCTGGAGCGCTGGCCGCTGGATGGCCTGCCCGACAACCCGGCCGCGTGGCTGATGACCACGGCCCGCAACCGCGCGCTCGACCACCTTCGCCACCGGCAGATGGCCGAGGCGAAGCACGAGAACCTGGCCCGAGACCTCGATGCACTGGAGGCCCTGACCGTGCCCGACTTCGTGGATGCGCTGGACGAGGCCCGGCAGGACGACATCGGCGACGACCTGCTGCGCCTGATCTTCACGGCCTGCCACCCGATCTTGTCCACCGAGGCGCGAACGGCCTTGACGCTCAAGCTGCTGGGCGGCCTGAGCACGCACGAGATCGCCCGCGCCTACCTCGTGCCCGAGCCCACGGTGGCCCAGCGCATCGTGCGGGCCAAGCGCAGCCTGAGCGAAGCCAGCGTGCCGTTCGAAGTCCCTCGCGGGCCTGCCCTGCCCGAGCGCCTGCCCGCCGTGCTGGAGGTGGTCTACCTGATCTTTAACGAGGGCTACACCGCCACCAGCGGCGCCGACTGGATGCGCCCGGCCCTGTGCGACGAAGCCTTGCGCCTGGGCCGCATGCTGGCCGAACTGGCGCCTGATCTGGCCGAGGTGCACGGCCTGGTCGCGCTGATGGAGGTCCAGGCCTCGCGCCTGGCCGCCCGCGTGGACGCACAAGGCCAGGCCATCTTGCTGGCAGACCAGAACCGCGCGCGCTGGGACCACCTGCTGATCCGCCGGGGCCTGGCGGCGCTGGCACGTGCGCAAGCCTTGCAGCAAGCCATTGGCAGCTATCGCCTGCAGGCGGAGATTGCGGCCTGCCATGCCCGCGCCCCCAGCGCCCCCGCCACCGACTGGGCGCGCATTGCGGCGCTGTATGCCCAACTCATGCAGGTGGCGCCCTCGCCGGTCGTGGAGCTCAATCGCGCGGTGGCCGTCAGCATGGCGCAAGGCCCAGCTGCAGGCTTGACCGTGATCGAGCCCCTGCTGGCAGACAAGGCACTGCGGCGCTACCACTGGCTGCCCGCCGTGCAAGGCGACCTGCTGCACAAGCTGGGCCGTGTGGACGAGGCACGTGCTGCCTTTTCGCGTGCCGCTGAACTGGCGAGCAACGAGCGCGAGCGGGCTGTGCTGCTGGCGCGGGCGCAGTCGGCGTTGTGAAGCTGCCGCCAGACGCATCGGCCCATCAAGCCGGGTGATCCGAGGTGCGTGCGATCAACGATGCGCGCGATTTCCCTCTGCGCCTAAAGCACCCGGATCAAGCCGTGGGCGCTTGCGCCAGCGCCCACTCAACGTGCTCGCCAACCAGCGCCGCATCCGTCCCTGCTGGCGGTGTGCTCAACCACGCGCTCAACGCATCCCGCATCGCCACGCGCACAGCCCCATCCAGCTGGCCCCGCAAGGCATTGCCCATCGCCACCGCGATGTTGCGCTGCCAGCTTGCAAAACCGATGCGCCGGATCGGGCTGCCCTCCGTCAGGCGCAGGAAGGTGGCCTCATCCCACGACCACAGCTGCAGCAGATCAGGGTTGGCCAGCGCAGGCCGCACATCGAAATCAGGCAGCACGGCGCGGCGGGCGAACTTGTTCCAGGGGCAGATCAGCTGGCAGTCATCACAACCGTAGATGCGGTTGCCCATCAGGGGGCGCAGCTCAGGCGGGATTGGCCCGGCTTGTTCGATCGTGAGGTAAGAAATGCAACGGCGCGCATCCACCAGGCGCTCACCCACGATGGCTTGCGTCGGGCAGACATCGATGCAGGCCTGACAGGAGCCGCAGTGCGCGGTTTCGGCCTCGGTCAACGGCAAGGCAATGTCCACAAATATCTCGCCCAGAAAGAACGCCGACCCGGCCTCGCGAGACAGCAGCAGCGTGTGCTTGCCCCGCCAGCCCAGGCCACTGCGGCTGGCCAGCTCCACCTCCAGCACGGGTGCGGAGTCGGTGAACACGCGGTGCCCGAAAGGCCCGATCAGCTCGGCCAGTTTGTCGGCCAGCTTCTGCAGCCGGGCCCGCAACACCTTGTGATAATCCCGTCCTCGGGCATACATGGACACGGCCGCGGCCGTGGGCCGATGGAGCCGATCCCATTCGATGCGCTGCCATTCGCCAGGCAGTGGCGGCAGGCTCGCAGGCAAATAATCCATGCGCGCCGTGATGACCCGCACCGTGCCCGGAACCAGCTCCGCAGGCCTGGCCCGCTTCAATCCATGGCTGGCCATGTAGTGCATCTCGCCGTGGAAACCGCGCGCCAGCCAGTCCATCAAAGGGGCCTCGGCACTTGACAAATCCACATCAGCTACGCCAATCTGAGAAAATCCCAGTTCTGTCGCCCATTGGCGCAAGCTCGCCATGACCAAAGCGAGGTCGGCCGTCCGGCCCGGATTCCCCGAATTCCCCGGATAAGCGCCCGGAATAGGTGACTGAAGTACATGACGCATGTGACGATCGTAGCAAGCCCTGCCAGCCCGCAGGCCAAACCGCCTGTCGCGGTGGGCGACTTCATCTGGACCGATGAAGCCGCATGCGCAGCCATGGCCGCAGACCTGGCCCACGCCTTGAAACCGAGCCTGCTGGCCGGTGATTCAGCCTATATCGAACTGCATGGCACGCTGGGTGCCGGCAAAACCACGTTCACCCGCCACCTGTTGCGCGCCCTGGGGGTGCAAGGGCGCATCAAGAGCCCCAGTTATGCCGTGGTCGAGCCGCACGATGTACCCGGCATGGCCATCCACCATTTCGATTTCTACCGTTTCAATGACCCGCAGGAGTGGGAAGACGCCGGTTTTCGTGATCTGTTCGCCGCCCCTGGCCTGAAACTCGCCGAGTGGCCCGAAAAGGCCGCCGGCCTGCTGCCGCGCGCGGACTTGCAAATCCATATCCAGCCACAACCTCAGACCGATCAGGGCGAGCAACGCACGGTTCGCATCGAGGCATTCAGCCCTGCCGGGCAGCAAGCCTTGATGGCCTTGCAGGTGTCTGAGGCCTTGAACGCCAAGCCGGCTGTAGAACCAGCGGGGGTGCAAGCCCATGGATAAAGCACATCAAGCACATCGCCGCAGCCTGCTCAAGCAGGCGCTGGGCGGCACCCTGATCATGGTGCTGGGCCCCAAGGAGCTCGCCTTTGGCGCGCAGCTGCTGGCCGTGCGCGTCTGGCCTGCGGCCGACTACACCCGCGTCACGCTGGAGTCGGACATCCCGCTCAACGCCACCTTCTTCTCGGTGGCCAACCCCACCCGCCTGGTCATCGACATCGAAGGGCTGGAGATCAGCCCCCAGCTGCGCGAGATCGTCAGCAAGGTGCGCGCGGACGACCCCTACATCGCCGGCGTGCGGGTGGGCCAGAACCGCCCCAAGGTGGCCCGACTGGTGCTGGACCTCAAGCAGGCCATCAAGCCGCAGGTGTTCGGCCTGCCGCCTGTCGCGGCCTACCAGCACAGGCTGGTTTTTGACCTGTACCCCACCCAGGCAGCGGACCCCAAGCTGGCCTTGCAACAAGCCCCCGCAGCCTCGCCCCAGCCATCCGCTGCGGCCAGTGGCGCCAGTGCGGCGGCCAGCAATGCGCCCACCAATGGCAATGGCAATGCCACCGCCTCGACGGGCAGCAGCCCCGGCGCCTACATGTCGGCACCCGGCGCGCCGGGCAACGCGGCGCGCCCCGCCCTGCCCAATGCCCAGTCCGATCAGGCGGCAGACGCCATGAACGACGCGCTGGGCGACTTCATTGGCGGCCTCAAGCGCCCGCCACAGGGCGGTGACAAGGCCGTGGCCAAGGCCACGCCCGCGCGCCCCGGCGACAAGATCGCGGCTGACAAGCCCACGGACAAAACAGCCGACAAGCTGGCCGACAAAGGCCCGGACAAACCTGCTGACGAGCCCCCAATGGGCAACGCCAAAGCCGGCGCCCAGCGCCTGGTGATCGTCGCGCTGGACGCAGGCCATGGCGGCGAAGACCCGGGCGCCATCGGCCCCAGTGGCCTGTTCGAAAAAGACGTGGTGCTGAAGGTGGCGCACAAGCTGCGCGCCCTGATCAATGCCCAGCCGGGCATGCGCGCCATGCTCACGCGCGAATCAGACTACTTTGTGCCGCTGCACGAACGCGTGGTCAAGGCGCGCCGTGTGCAGGCCGACCTGTTCGTGTCCATCCATGCCGATGCCTTCATGAACCCGCAGGCGCGGGGCGCATCGGTGTTCGCATTGTCTGAAACCGGTGCTTCCAGTGCCGCCGCGCGCTGGATGGCCAAGCGCGAAAACGCATCCGATCAGGTCGGTGGCGTCAACATCAAGAACAAGGACGCCACGGTGATGCGCGCCCTGCTGGACATGTCCACCACGGCCCAGATCAAGGACAGCATCAAGCTGGGCAATGCCGTGCTGGGCCACCTGGGCAAGATCGGCAGGCTGCACCGGGGCAAGGTCGAACAGGCGGGTTTTGCCGTGCTCAAGGCGCCGGACATCCCCTCCATCCTGGTGGAAACGGGCTTCATCTCGAACCCCGAAGAAGAATCCAAGCTGCAAGACGACGACTACCAGAGCGACTTGGCCGATGCGCTGCTGCAAGGCATCCAGCGCTACTTCGCCAAGAACCCGCCACTGGCGCGCAACCGCGCCCTGTGATTCAGGTGGCGCCCGTCCGGGGCATCACCTGTGCGCTCGTACAGCGCCCTTCGTCAGCGATTCAAGCCGCGCTTCAGTTTGAACCGCTCAAGCGGCCGTCGCAGCCGCCTTGCGGCCAGCGCGCCAGGCACCGAAGATGGCCAGCGCACCCGGCACCAGGATCATCGCCCAGATGATCTTGTCCAGGTGCGTCTTCACAAAGGGGATGTTGCCGAAGAAGTAGCCCGCCAGCGTGACACCGGCCACCCACAACGTGCCGCCGCTCACGTCATACATCGTGAACTTGCCGCGGCTCATGGCCGACACGCCCGCCACGAAAGGCGCAAACGTGCGCAAGAAGGGCATGAAGCGTGCGATCACGATGGTGATGCCACCGTACTGCTCGTAGAAAGCATGAGCCTGCTCGAACGCCTTCTTGTTGAAGAAGCGGGACTGCTCCCACTGGAAGACCTTGGGCCCCAGCTTGCGCCCGATGGCGTAATTGCTCTGGTTGCCCGCGATGGCCGCCACCGTGAGCAGGCCGATGGACAGGGGCAGACTCATCATGCCCAGGCCGCACAGCGTGCCCACCACGAACAGCAGCGAATCACCCGGCAGGAAGGGCATGACCACCACACCGGTTTCCACAAAGATGATCAGGAACAGCAGGGCATAGACCCAGGGCCCGAAATCCTGGACAAACATCATCAGGTGCTTGTCGACGTGCAGGATGAAATCAATCAGAAAGTGTGCGATGTCCATGGCGGCGCATTATGGCCGGGAATGGTGAAGGCCCCTCCCCCAGGGCAAGGGCCTCCTACAATAGCGGGATGACGCCTGAGCCCGCCCGCGACCCCGCTTTTTCGGATAACGCAACCGACCCCGGCCAAGCCGCGCCCCGCCGCACCATCCAGGAACTGCCCGACGAACTGATCAGCCAGATTGCCGCGGGTGAGGTGATCGAGCGCCCGGCCTCGGTGGTGCGCGAACTGGTCGACAACGCGCTGGACTCCGGTGCCAGCCAGATCACGGTCAAGCTGCTGGCCGGTGGTGTGCGCCAGATCCTGGTCGAAGACGATGGCTGCGGCATCCCCGTGGCCGAGTTGCCGCTGGCGCTGCGTCGGCACGCCACCAGCAAGATCCGCTCGCTGGATGACCTGGAGCACGTGGCCACCATGGGTTTCCGAGGCGAGGCCTTGGCCGCCATTTCATCGGTGTCGGACACCTCCTTGTCCAGCCGCACGCCGGATGCGGCGCATGCGCATCGGCTGGATGCGCGCTCCGGCGAGTTGAGCCCCGCCGCACGTGCCGTGGGCACCAGTGTGGAAGTGCGCGAGCTGTTTTTCAGCACCCCTGCCCGCCGCAAGTTCCTCAAGAGCGACGCCACCGAGCTGGCGCATTGCCTGGAAGCCGTGCGCCGCCATGCCCTGGCACGGCCCGACGTAGGCTTCAGCGTCTGGCACGAAGGCAAGCTGGTGGAACAGTTGCGCCCTGGCACCCCAGCCCAACGCCTGGCCGACGTGCTGGGCGACGAATTCGTGCGCACCAGCCGTGAGGTGGATCTCGCCATCGGCCCCATGCGCATCCACGGCCGCGCCGGCCTGCCTGATGCGGCCCGCTCACGTGCCGACTGGCAGTACTGCTATGTGAACGGCCGCTATGTGCGCGACAAGCTGCTGGCGCACGGGGTGCGCTCGGCTTATGAAGACGTGCTGCACGGCTCGCGCCAGCCTACCTATGCGCTGTTCATCGAGATCTCGCCAGAGCTGGTGGACGTGAACGTGCACCCCACCAAGATCGAAGTGCGCTTCCGTGATTCGCGCCAGGTGCACCAGGCCGCGCGCCGCGCGGTCGAATCCTCGCTGGCGCTGTCGCGTGCCGCTGCGCCGCAGGCAGGTATGGGCGCGGGCGTGGGAGACATGAGCGCGGGGGGCAGTGCCACGCCTGGATTGGCTGCCGCGTCTGCATCAGCGTCCAGCACCGCCCTCGGTGCCTCGTCCGCTCAGGCGGTTGAAGCTGTCCGCAACAACCCAACCCAGCAAACCGCGCTGCCCTGGACGCGTGCGCAGGACAGTGCCCCCGAGCGCCGCTGGGCGGGGTGGCCTGGTCAACAGGCTGCGCCCTCGGGCCCCACGGTCTTGTCGACTGCATCCAGCGCCTCGGTACCTGATCCCTTTGCCGACCTGAGCCTGCCGCGCGTCGTGGCCGCAGCGCAAGATGAGGGCATGGTTATGGCGCCGCGCGACATGGATGCGGCGAACACGCCCAGCTTGTCGCAGCAACGCAGTGATGCGGGCTGGGCTGGCGAAACGGCGGCGCGCTTGGCAACGCCGGCAGCACAGCCGCAGATGCCTCAAGCAGGGCTGGCGCCGCAAAGCGCCCAGGCCACACCCATGGACGACAGCCACGAATGGCCCCTGGGCCGCGCCGTGGCGCAGATCGGCGGCATCTATGTGCTGGCAGAAAACGCCAAGGGCCTGATCATCGTGGACATGCACGCTGCGCACGAGCGCGTGGTGTACGAGCGCCTGAAAGCGCAACTGGCGCATGAGCGGCTGGAAAGCCAGCCCCTGCTGATCCCGCTGACCTTCGCTGCCAACCCGCAAGAGGTGGCCACCGCAGAATCCCAGCGCGAGGCCCTGCTCGCCCTGGGCCTGGACGTGGACGCCATCGGCCCCGGCAAGCTGGCCGTGCGCTCCCTGCCCATGGCCCTGACGCAAGCCGACGGCGTGGAACTCGCCCGCTCGGTGCTGGCCGAGCTCGCCCAGATCGATGCCAGCGACGTGATCAAGCGCGCGCAGCATGAGCTGCTGGCCACCATGGCCTGCCATGGCGCCGTGCGCGCCAACCGCCGCCTCACCCTGACCGAGATGAATGCCCTGCTGCGCGACATGGAAGCCACCGAACGCGCCGATCAGTGCAATCATGGCCGCCCCACCTGGCGCCAGCTCACGTTGAAAGAACTCGACGCCCTCTTCCTGCGTGGTCGCTGACCCACGCTGCCGCTCTGCCGGACCCCTTATGACCGAACGCAAGAAACTGAGCCTGACCAAGCCGGACCAGGCCCCCACCGACGCCACGGGCGGCACCCACCGCAAGCCACCCGTGCGCGGCGCGGGCAGCGCGCCCCGTAAGCGCATGACGGCCGCGGAAGCCGCCGAAGCCGCACGGGCGCGCGAAGAAGCCGCCAAGCGTGAACAGCAGGCGCCGCGCCGTGAGGAGCAGGCACCCCGCGGGGCTTACCGCGATGAGCGCAGTGCCCCACGAGGTGACCGCGGCGCGCCTCGAGGCAATCGCCCCGACCGCGACGGGTCTGGCGCAGACGTGCACGGCGCGCTTCGTGGTGACGCGCGCCGTGCGCCACGCGACGAGCCACGTCGTGATCCGCGTGACGCCCGCCAGGATGCAAGCCGCGCCCCGCAAGGCGACAGGCGAGCCGCGCCAGACCGGGCACCGCGAGGTGCGGGAGGCTGGGATGTTCGTGGTGAGGGTCGCGGGGAAGGTCGTGGTGATCGCCGCGATGACCCACGTGGAGACCAGCGTGGCGACCCTCGCCAGGCCTCCCGCGGCGCCTACGACGACACCCGCCCCGTGGACCAGGCCCCCCCGCGCCGGGACCACCGCCGCGCCGATGGCCGTGACGCCTCCCGCCCGCCGCGCGAAACCAGTGCCCACCAGGCCACCCCGCCAGCCGCCCCCCGCGAAGACGATGGCCGCCTGCGCCTGTCCAAGTTGATGAGCGAAAAAGGCCTGGCCTCGCGCCGTGAAGCGGATGAGTGGATCGAGCAAGGCTGGGTCCGCGTCGATGGCGAAGTGGTGGCCGAGCTGGGCACACGCGTCTTCCCCGATCAGGTCATCACCATCGACCCGCTGGCGCGTTCACAACAAGCCCAGCGCGTCACCATCCTGATCCACAAGCCCATCGGCTATGTGAGCGGCCAGGCCGAAGATGGCTATGAACCCGCCGTGGCCCTGATCAAGCCCGAGAGCCGCTGGAGCGACGACAAGCTGCCCATCCAGCTGACGCGTGGCCACCTGAGAAACCTGGCCCCCGCAGGCCGCCTGGACATCGACTCCACCGGCCTGCTTGTGCTCACGCAGGATGGCCGCGTCGCCAAGCAGCTGATCGGCGAGGACTCCGGCATCGAGAAGGAATACCTGGTGCGCGTGGTCGCCATGGGGCAGGAAGAGGCTGAAAACGTGTCCGCCATCGTCCCGCCCGAAGCCATCGAGCAACTGCGTTTTGGCCTGGAGCTCGACGGCCGCCAGCTCAAGCCGGCGCAGGTGTCGTGGCAGAACGAACAGCAGCTGCGCTTCGTGCTGCGCGAAGGCCGCAAGCGCCAGATCCGCCGCATGTGCGAACAGGTCGGCCTCAAGGTCGTGGGCCTCAAGCGCGTGCGTATGGGCCGCATCACCCTGGGCAAGTTGCCACAAGGGCAATGGCGCTTCCTGAGGCCTGACGAGCGATTCTGATGAGCGCATCTGAGGCCCAGGCCGCTTCGGCGGCGCGCAGCTCCTCACCCGCGTCACCGCCTCCCGCGTCGCATGTGGGCGGGCTGCCAGACTGGGTCATCGTGGCCGCACTGGGCATGCTGACCGGACTGCAACCCGTCACCACCGACCTCTACCTGCCGGCCCTGCCGCAGATGCAGCAGGCATTGGGGCTGACGACCGCTGCCGCGCAGTGGACGCTGTCGGTGCTGATCTTGTCCTTCGGCATCGGGCAACTGGTGTGGGGGCCGATCTCCGACCGCTTCGGGCGCCGCCCCGTGTTGCGCTGGGGCCTGGGGCTTTACGTGGTTTCCAGCCTGGCCGCCACGCTGGCCAATGACCTGCCGGTGATGCTGCTGGCGCGTGTCGTGCAAGGCGTGGGCCTGTCTGCCTCGGTGATGTGTGGCCGCGCCATGATCCGCGACCTGTATGCGCCCGAGCAAGGCGCACGCATGATGGCACGCGGCATGTCAGGCCTAGGCGTGATCGCGCTGCTGGGCCCCATCCTGGGCGGGCTCACGGCCACCTACCTCGGCTGGCGCGCCACGATGAGCGTACTGGCCATCTTCGGCGGCGTCATCCTCGTCTTCGTGTGGCTCAAGCTACCCGAGACCTTGCCACCCGCGCGCAGGCAGGCCCACCTGCACTGGGGCGCCATGGCGCGCAACTGGTGGGGCATCGCGCAGCACCCCACCTTCCGCGCCCACACGCTGCTGACCTCGTCCACCTATGGCGGGCTGTACGCCTACCTGGCGCTGTCTTCGTTCGTCTTCATCAATGTGCTGGGCACCAGCCGCACGCTGTTTGGTGTGGCCATGGCCAGCATCTCGCTGTCTTACCTGGGTGGCACCATCCTGTGTCGGCACTGGCTGCCCACGCACGGCCTGACAGGCACGGTGCGGCTGGCCGGCTGGTGCTCGCTCACCGGGGGGCTGCTGCTGGTGATCATCTCGGGCTGGCAATGGCTCATGGGCCACCACGTGCCTGCCTGGACGCTGCTGCCCGGCATGTGGGTCTATGCCTTTGCCCACGCCACGCACCAGTCCTGCGGCCAGACGGGCGTGGTCTCGGCCTTTCCCACGCGCGCTGGCGCCGCATCGGCCCTGTCAGGCTTCCTGCTGTCTGTCACGGCCTTTGTGATCGGCACCCTGCTGTCACTGTGGACGGCCCTGCCCGGCTGGGCCGACACCATCCACCCGATGACACTCAGCATGGGCCTGGGCGGCGCCATCACGGCCTGGATCGCCTTGGGTCGCGTGCAACGGCACGGCCTTTCCACCGACGACGCATGATCCAAGCCACGCCACCCGCCACGCCCGCTGTGAAGCCCATCACCACGCCCACCACGATGCCGGCCACCTGGATCCTCGCCGGCCCCACCGCCTGCGGCAAAACCGCGACCGCCCTGGCCCTGGCCCACGATGTGGACATCGAGATCATCAGCGTGGACTCGGCCCTGATCTACAAAGGCATGGACATCGGCACCGCCAAGCCCAGCCCGCAAGAACTGGCGGCCGTGCCCCACCACCTGATCGACATCCTCGACCCCACCGAGAGCTACAGCGCCGCGCGCTTCGTGAGCGACTGCACCCGCTTGATCGACGAGATCCGCTCGCGTGGCCGCACGCCGCTGCTGGTGGGCGGCACCATGCTTTACATCAAGGCCCTGCTGGAAGGTCTGGACGACATGCCCGCTGCCGACCCGGCCATCCGTGCCATGCTCGACGCCCAGATGGCCGAGCGTGGCAGCCCTGCCCTGCATGCCGACCTCGCCCAGGTGGACCCGATCACCGCCGCGCGGCTGGCCCCTGGCGACACCCAGCGCATCCAGCGTGCATTGGAGGTGTGGCACAGCACTGGCCAACCCTTGTCGAGCTTCCACAAGCGTGCGGAGCAAGCCGATGCGCAGCCCGCCCACCATGCCATCCTCGTCTCCCTGGAACCCACTGACCGCGCCTGGCTGCACCAGCGCATCGCGCAACGTTTCGAGCTGATGATGCAAGCCGGCTTCATCGACGAGGTCATGCGCCTGCGCCAAAGGCCCGATCTGCACGTGGGCCTGCCCTCGATCCGCTGTGTGGGCTATCGCCAGGTGTGGGAAGCGCTGGATGCCGGCCTGGACCTGGGCCAAGCCGCCGTACTCAAGGACGTGATGGACAAAGGCATCGCCGCCACGCGCCAACTCGCCAAGCGCCAGGTGACCTGGCTGCGCAGCATGCCGCTGCGCATCGTGGTGCCGGCCGACCAGCCCGGCGCGCTGGATGCCGTGCGGCGCGCATTCCTGAACAAGCCCTGACCACGCCCGCAACCAATAGACACGCAGGCTTTTCGTCAAGAAGCCACACGCGTCAAGAACCAGGCTGTCAAATCCGACAGGTCTTGATGTGGGTTAACGATGGCAAGCGTTTAACTCCTTAAGCTGGCGGCTCACTGAGAACCACCATGCCGCACGAACTGTTTCGCCACAAGGGCCACGCCTGCCTGATGTTTTCCGATCTGAGCGACGAAGGGGGCGGCGCGGTACAGGCCAACCAGTTCCTCATCGTCAACGACGACACCGGCGCCATCATCGACCCGGGCGGCAACCTGGCCTACAGCGAGCTGTACCTGGGCATGACGCGGCATTTCCCGCCCAACCGGCTGTCGGCCATTCTGGCCTCACACGCGGACCCGGACATCATCGCTTCGCTCGACCGATGGATGACGGCCACGCCCGATGCCAAGCTGTATGTCTCGACCTTGTGGGAGCGCTTCGTGCCGCACTTCTGCAAGCCGGGCAAGACCACCGGCCGCGTGGTGGGCATCCCCGATCAAGGCATGCGCATCCCCATTGGCAACAGTGAACTGATCGCCCTGCCCGCGCACTTCATGCACGCCGAAGGCAACTTCCAGTTCTACGACCCGCTCAGCCGCATCCTGTTCTCGGGCGACCTGGGCGTGTCCTTCACCACCGGCAAGCAGGCACAGCAGGCCATCACCTCGCTGATGCCCATGCCTGCTGGCATGGAGGCCTTCCACCGCCGCTACATGGTGTCCAACAAGGTGCTGCGCTTCTGGGCACGCATGGTGCGCCAGCTGCCCATCGACATGATCGTGCCGCAGCACGGCGCGCCGCTGCAAGGCGCCGCCATCCAGCAGTTCATCGAATGGGTGGAAGGCCTGTCGTGCGGCGTCGACCTGATGACCGACGCCAGCTACGCCATCCCGCGCTGATCAGCGCATTCACCCCGAGCACGCCCTTTCAAAGGCAATCAGTGCGCCCCGCCCGCGTCCACCGCAGCGGCAGACTTCTTGGGCTTGGCCAACCACACAACCGGGATCAGCAACAAAAACAGCACCGATGAAATCAGGTAGACGTCATCGGCTGCCCGCGTGAAGGCCTGCTGGTCGATCATGCGGCTGATCTGGGCGGCGGCCTGGTCAAAGCTCATGCCCGAACTCATCAAGGCATTGATGCCATCCATCGCACCCGGGTTGGTGCGCGACACGTTCTCGGCCATGTGCACGTGGTGCAGCGTGGCGCGGTCGTCCCAGATCGTGGCCACGGCGGAGGTGCCCATGGCACCCGCCGTGATGCGCACGAAATTGCTCAGGCCTGAGGCAGAAGGGATGCGATCCGGCGTCAAGCCATTGAGCGTGATGGCGCTCAGCGGGATGAAGAAGAACGCGATCGCCCCACCCTGCAGGATGGTCGGCACCATGATCGTGTCGAAGTCGACCAGGGTGCTGAAGTGCGAACGCATCCACATCACCAGGGCAAAGCCCAGGAAGGCCACCGTGGCCAGCCAGCGCGCGTCAACCCTGTTCACGTTCTTGCCCACCAGCGGCGACAGCAAAATGGCCAGCAAGCCCACGGGCGCCACCGCCATGCCCGCCACCGAGGCGGTGTAACCCATGTACTGCTGCAGCCACATGGGCAGCAGCACCACGTTGCCGAAGAACAGCCCATAGGCCACCGACAAGGCGATCACCCCGAACAGGAAGTTGCGGCTGGCAAACAGGCGCAGGTCGACCACCGGGTGCTCTTGCGTGAGCTCCCACACGAGGAAGACGGCAAAGCCGATCAGCGCCACCAGGCCCAGCATCACGATCTGGCTGCTCTCGAACCAGTCCAGCTCCTTGCCCTTGTCCAGCATGATCTGCAGGGCGCCCACCCACAGAACCAGCAAGGTGAGCCCCACCGTGTCGATGGGCAGCTTCTTGGTGGGCGTCTCGCGCCTGGCATAGATGCGCCAGGTCACCAGTGCCGCCCCCAGGCCCACCGGGATGTTGATGTAGAAGATCCAGGGCCAGGACATGTTGTCCGTGATCCAGCCACCCAATAGCGGCCCGGTGACCGGCGCCACCAGCGTCGTCATCGCCCACATGGCCAGCGCCATGCCGGCCTTGGCAGGCGGGTAGCTGCTGAGCAACAAGGTCTGCGACAGCGGGATCATCGGGCCCGCGACCAGGCCTTGCAGCACGCGAAACGCGATCAGCATCTCCAGCGACGAGGCCAGGCCGCACATCCATGATGCCAGCACGAACATCAGCACGCTGGCCGTGAACAGCCGCACCGCGCCAAAGCGCTGCGTGAGCCAGCCCGTCAAAGGCACGGCGATGGCGTTGGACACGCCGAAACTGGTGATGACCCAAGTGCCCTGCGTCGGGCTCACGCCCAGGTTGCCGGCGATCGCGGGCAGCGACACGTTGGCGATGGACGAATCCAGCACGTTCATGAAGGTGGCCAGGGACAGGGCCACCGTGCCCATGATCAGGTCACCGCCATGCAGCGGCTTGGGTGCGTGCGATGGCGCGGCACTCAAGTCAGGCTCCCGAACTCACGGCACGGCCTGTTGCGGCGTGCACCGAGCGGCCCAGGTTGGCCGAGATGATGCGGTCCACCAACTGGTCGGCATCCTTTTGCAGGTTGTCGAACACCGCGGTCTGCGCCACAGCCTGGGTGCGCGGCGCCTGGGCCAGCATCTGGCCATCCTGCTTGCCCACGTCCACTTCGACTTCCATCGACAGGCCCACGCGCAGGGGGTGTGCCTTGACCTCATCGGGCTGCAGCGTCACGCGAACGGGCACGCGCTGCACGATCTTGATCCAGTTGCCTGTGGCGTTCTGCGCAGGCAGCAGCGAGAACGCCGCACCCGTGCCTGCACCCAGGCCGCTCACGGTGCCGTGGTAGACCACCTTCTGGCCGTACACGTCTGCGGTCAAGGTGGCGGGCTGGCCAATGCGCACGCGCTGCAACTGGCTTTCCTTGAAGTTGGCGTCCACCCAGGGCTGGTCCAGCGACACCACGGTCATCAGCGGCGAGCCGGCCTGCACGCGCTGGCCCACCTGCACGCTGCGCTTGGCCACATAGCCGTCCACCGGCGCCAGCAGGCTCACGCGCTTGAGCGCCAGGTAAGCCTCACGCACGCGGGCAGCGGCGCGTTGCACATTGGGGTGCTGCACCACCGAGGTCCCGTCCGTCAGGGACTGGTTGGATGCCAGTTGTTCACGCGCCGTGATCAACGCGGACTCGGCTGCCGCCAAGGCGCTGCGCGCGGCGGTCAATTGCGACTGGGCATGGTTGAACTCTTCCTTGCCCACCGCACCGCTGGCCAGCAAAGGCGCACGGCGGTTGACATCGTCCTGCGCGCGGGCCACTTCGTTTTGCGCCTTGCTCACGTCGGCCTGGCGCATCTGGATCTGCGATTGCAGGCTGCCATTGTTGGCAAACAGGGTGCGCACTTCGCGCACGGTCTGTGCCAGCTGGGCCTGCGCCTGGTCCAGCGCCACCTGGGCATCGACGGCGTCCAGCTTGATCAGCAACTGGCCAGCCTTGACCACATCGGTGTCATCGGCATGGATGGCCAGCACGGTGCCCGACACCTGCGGCGTGATCTGCACCACATTGGCTTGCACATAGGCGTTGTCGGTGTGTTCGTAGTGGTTGGCCACCAGCGCGTAGTAAGCGCCATAAGCACCACCACCCAGCAGCACGGCCAGGGCAATCGCAGTGAGGGCCTTCTTGCGCGCAGGCTGGGCGTTGTCGGTATCGGTCACTTGGTTATCAGCGGTGCTCATGAACGGTCTCCGGCCTGCGAGGCGGCCTTCGTGTTGTCGGTAGATGCGGTGGGGGCGCTGGGGGCGCTGGGGGCGCTGGGCGCTGCGGGCTGCAGTTGCCCGCCCAGTGCGCGGATCAGGTTGAGTTGCGTGTCGAGGGCTTGCGTCAGCAGATCAATGGCTTTGTGCCTTTGCGTCAGCACCGAGGACTCCACGCTCAACACCGTCAGGTAGTTGCCCAGGCCAGCCTTGTAGCGCGCCACAGCCAGCTCATAAGCCGCCTCGACGCTCTTTTGCGCCAGGCGTTGGTCCTGCCGCTGGCGTGCCACGGATTGCGTGGTGCTGATCTGGTCAGCCACCTCCTGCACGGCCTGCAGGATGGTCTGGTTGTAGTTGGCCAGTGCCACATCCTGATCAGCGAGCTTGCCTTGCAGGTTGGCCACGCGCTGCTGGCCATCGAACAGGGGCAGGTGGATCGCTGGCATCAGCCCCCATTGCCAGCTGGTGGGCTTGATGAGCTGATCCAGGCCGATGGCGTTGTAGCCGGCATAGCTAACCAGGTCCACGTTCGGGTAGAACATGGCACGCGCGGCGTCCACCTGGTGGCCCGCTGCTTGTGCACGCCACAGCGCCGCCATCACATCAGGGCGGCGGGCCAGTGCATCCACGGGAATGTGCTCGGGCGAAGGCAGCGGCTCCACCACGTCCTTCACCAGCAGATGGGCCAGCGCATCCGGCGCCTGGCCGGTCAGCATGGCCAGTGCATGGCGCATGCGGGTGAGCTCGTCACCCCAGGCTTCGATCTGGGTGCGGGCTTCCGGCAAGGCGCCTTCGCCCTGCTTCAACTCCACGTTGGTATCCAGGCCGGCCTGCACACGCTGGCGGATCAGGCCCAGCATCTCTTCGCGTTGCGCCAATGCGCGTTCACTCACCTCGCGTTGGAATTGCGCGCGGCCCAGCTCCAGGTAGGCTCGCGCCACATTCCAGCTCAGCACCAGGCGCGCGGTCTGTACATCGGCCTGCGCAGCGCGCTTCTGGCCCACCAGCGCCTCGATCTCGGCATGCTGGCGGCCGAACAGGTCCAGCTCCCACTTGCCTTCGAGCTGCAAGGTGCCCGATGTCAGCGAGGCACCAGCCAGCGGTGGCGGGTACATGCCATGGCGAGAGAAATGCTGGCGGTCGACTTCTGCAGAGGCCTGGATCTGCGGTTGATCTGCGCCGCGCGAAGCGGCCTCCATGGCCTCGACCCGACGCAGCCGGGCCTGCGCCACCTGCACCGTCGGGTTGCCCGCCAAGGCCTGCTTCATCAAGGCATCGAGCTGCCGGTCGCCATAGGCTTCCCACCAGGCAGGCAGCGTGTCGCCAGGCTCTTTGGCTTGCACGCCCTGCACGCCCAGCTTGCCGGCATCCAGCACCTGCACATCGGCCTGCAATTCAGGGTGGGTGGAACAGGCCGTCAAGGCGGCCAGCGTCAACGCAGACAAGGGCACAAGGCACGCCCTGCGAAGACGCGAAAATCGATCTGACATGGGAAGCTCCAGCGGGATCTTGTTGTTGTGGGATTCAACCGTGCCGCTCGGCATCGGTCTCTTCTCGCATGGCCTCGGCATTGGCCAGCAAGCGCCGCATCAAGGTCATCAAGGTCTGCCATTCATCGCGGGTGAAGCCATCCAGCAAGCGGTTGGACACTTCGCACAACACCCCTGGCACGGGTGCAATGGCCGCTTCGCCTTCCGGCGTCAGGGCCAGGTGCACCACACGGCGGTCTTCGGTCGAGCGTTCGCGCTTGCACAGGCCCTTGGCTTCCAGGCGATCCAGCGTGCGCGTCAAGGCGCCGGCATCCAGCTGCAACTCGCGCGACAAGGCTGCCAGCGTGTTGCACTCGCCCTTGCTGATCATGAACATCGGCGTCCATTGCGCCTGGGTCAGCCCATGGGTGTCCAGCCGCTTGTCTGCCTGGCTCACCATGATCTGCACCACGCGGCGCATGAGGTAGCCGAAGCTGTTTTCCCGGGCCCAGTTGCCCTTGCTGTAAATCGGCGCGGCGGGGGCCGAGCCTGCCTCCGCACCACAGGCGTCGGCTGAAGAAGTTGACGAATCAGTCATGGCGTTAATTTATTTGCCTACGCAAATATTGTCAAGGCATGATAATGGGACAAGTTTCACGAGTCAGCCCCCTCATGCCCCGCACTGCCACTGCTCAACCACCTGCCGGCAAGTCTGTCCGGTCGCTCAACGACCTCAAGCCCTTCCTGCAGCCCTACAAGACCCGCATCGCCCTGGCGCTGCTCTTCTTGTTGATGGCGGCCTTGACCACCCTGGTGCTGCCGATTGCCCTGCGCACCCTGATCGACCAGGGCATGGTGGCCGCCGACCCGGGCCAGCGCGTGATGGCCATGCGCGACCACTTCCTGGCCCTGTTCGGCGTGGGCGTGGCCATGGGCCTGTTCTCGGCTTCGCGCTACTACTCGGTCACCTGGCTGGGCGAGCGCATCACGGCAGACATCAAAAGCGCCGTGTATGGCCACGTGCTCAAGCAAAGCCCCGAATTCTTCGAGACCACGCAAAGCGGTGAAGTCCTGTCACGCCTGACGGCCGACACCACCCTGATCCAGACGGTGGTGGGCACCAGCGTGTCCATGGGCCTGCGCAACGCCATCATGGCCGTGGGCGCCCTCACCATGCTGATCGTCACCAACCCGTATGTGATGGCCCAGGTGCTGGGTGGGCTGGTGCTGGTCGTCATGCCGGCGATCATCTACGGCCGCCGCGTGCGCCGCCTGTCGCGCGCCAGCCAGGACCGCGTGGCCGACTCCAGCGCCATCGCCGCCGAGGTGCTCAATGCCGTACCCGTGGTGCAAAGCTACACAGCCGAGGGGCGCGAGGCCACACGCTTCATCAACGCCACCGAAAGCGCCTTCAAAACCGGCGAGCGCCGCATCCGCGCCCGCGCCGTGCTGGTGGCCTTCATCATCATCGCCACCACCGGCGCGCTGCTGTGGGGGCTGTACCAGGGCACGCAAGCCGTCATGGACGGCAAGATCAGCGCCGGCCACATGGGCCAGACCGTCGTCTACGTGATCCTGCTGCTGAGCTCGGTGGCAGCCTTGTCCGAAGTCTATGGCGACATCCTCCGCGCCGCAGGGGCTACCGAACGCCTGATGGAGCTGCTGGCTGCGCGCTCCCCGATCCAGTCGCCGGCACAGCCCAAGTCGCTGCCAGCGCCCAGGGGCGGCTCACGCCTGACGCTGTCTGACGTGTCTTTCCACTACCCATCCCGGCCCGGCCAGACCGCACTCGATCACTTCAAGCTGGTGGTCAACCCCGGCGAAACCGTGGCCCTCGTCGGCCCCAGTGGTGCAGGCAAGAGCACGGTCTTCCAGTTGCTGCTGCGCTTTTACGATCCGCAAAACGGCCGCATTGAACTGGATGGGGAATCCGTGACGCAACTGAGCCTGGAAGACCTGCGCCAACGCATCGGCATCGTGCCGCAAGACAGCACCATCTTCTCAACCACCGCGCTGGAAAACATCCGCTACGGCTGCCCCGGCGCCACGGATGAACAGGTCCACGCAGCGGCACGCGCCGCCCACGCACACGACTTCATCACCGCCCTGCCCGAGGGCTACAACACCTTCCTGGGCGAGCGCGGTGTGCGCCTGTCTGGCGGCCAGCGCCAGCGCATCAGCATCGCGCGGGCCATCTTGAAAAACGCGCCGCTGCTGTTGCTCGACGAAGCCACCAGTGCGCTTGACACGGAGAGCGAACGCGCCGTGCAGGCCGCGCTGGAAGAGGCCATGAAAGACCGCACCACGCTGGTCATCGCCCACCGCCTGAGCACGGTGGTCAACGCCGACCGCATCGTGGTGCTGGATGGCGGGCAGATCGTCGACGTGGGCTCGCATGCGGAACTCATGGCGCGCAATGGGCTCTATGCCAAACTGGCTGCGATGCAGTTTGACCAGGCTGCGCCCGCCACCGGGGATGACGCCAACGATGGCGAGGCTCCACAAGCCTTGTCAGCCTGAGCCCCAACCGATGCGTTGAGGATGCATGACTTAGACAGTGCATCCACGATGCACGCCCTTCAACCGAGCCCACATACCAACATGCCCACCATGCAAACCACTCGCACCCTGATGATCTCAGCCCTCAGCTCGGCCGTCCTGCTCGGCGGCTGCGCCAACATGGACGAAACCCAGCGCGGCACAGCCCAGGGCGCAGCCATCGGCGCAGTGGCGGGCGCGGTCATCGGCCAGGTGGCCGGCAAGAACGCCGCAGCCGGTGCGGCCATCGGCGGCATCGCCGGCGCCGTGGCGGGCAACGTCTGGTCCAAGCGCATGCAGGCCCAGCGCGAAGCCATGGAACAGGCCACCCGCGGCACCGACGTTGAAGTCACCCGCACGGCCGACAACCAGCTGAAGGTGAACATTCCCAACGACATCTCCTTTGCCACTGGCAGCGCCGCCATCAAGCCCGAGTTGCGCTCCGTGCTGGAGACCTTTGCCAGCGGCCTGAGCAAGGATGGCTCCGGCATGCATGTGCGCATCGTCGGCCACACTGACAGCACCGGCTCGGAAGCCGTCAACAACCCGCTGTCGCGCGAACGAGCTGAGAGCGTCAAGAACTTCCTGGTTGACCGGGGCGTGCCATCCAGCCACGTGGAAACCGTTGGCCGCGGCGAGCGCGAACCCATCGCCAGCAACGAAACCGCCGAGGGCCGCGCCAAAAACCGCCGCGTCGAAATCTTCCTGCGCGATCCGGAACAGAAGTCCTGATCCCCACGACTTGGTCAAACCAGGCAGCCGGGCAGAGATAATCCCGGCTGTTGTCATTTTCGAGGACGCCCCAGGTGAGCCGCCCCATTCGCAGTCAATTTGAAGACTTCATGCGCCACGTCCACACCACGGGCGTGCTCAAGGCCGACCGCACCGGCACCGGCACGCGCAGCGTGTTTGGCCACCAGATGCGTTTTGACCTCAGCGAAGGCTTCCCCCTGGTCACCACCAAGAAGGTGCACCTGAAGTCCATCATCGTCGAGCTGCTGTGGTTCCTGCGTGGCGACAACAACGTCAAATGGCTGCAAGAGCGCGGCGTCACCATCTGGGACGAATGGGCCCGTGAAGACGGCTCGCTGGGGCCCGTGTACGGCGTGCAGTGGCGCAACTGGCCCAAGCCCGATGGCGGCCACGTTGACCAGATCAGCGAGGTCGTCAAGCAGCTCAAGACCACGCCGGATTCCCGCCGCATCATCGTCAGCGCCTGGAACCCCGGCCAGATCGAGCAGATGGCCCTGCCACCTTGCCATGCCTTCTTCCAGTTCTACGTGGCGCCGCCGCAAGCCGAAGGCGAACGCCCCAAGCTCAGCTGCCAGCTGTACCAGCGCAGTGCCGACATTTTCCTGGGCGTGCCCTTCAACATCGCCAGCTACGCCCTGCTGACCCACATGCTCGCGCAGCAGTGCGACATGGACGTGGGCGACTTTGTCTGGACAGGCGGCGACTGCCACCTCTACAGCAACCACACCGAGCAGGTCGAGCTGCAACTCAGCCGCACGCCCTACCCTTACCCGGTGCTGAACATCAAGCGCAAGCCCGCCTCGATCTTTGACTACGAGTACGAAGATTTCGAAGTGCTGGAGTACCAGCACCACGCGGCCATCAAGGCACCCGTGGCGGTCTGACGCGAGCACATCGACTTCGCACATGACCACACTCAGCCTGATCGCCGCCGTGGCCCGCAATGGCGCCATCGGCAAGGACAACGCCCTGCTGTGGCGCCTGTCCGAAGACCTGCAGTTCTTCAAGCGCACCACCATGGGCTGCCCCGTGATCATGGGCCGCAAGACCTATGACTCCATCGGGCGCCCGCTGCCTGGCCGACGCAACATCGTCATCACGCGCAACCCGCAGTGGTCTGCCCCCGGCATTGAAGGCGCGCCCTCGCTGCAAGCGGCGCTAGCCCTGCTCGACAACACGGTCGACAAGGCCTTTGTCATCGGCGGTGCACAAATCTATGCCGAAGCCCTGCCGCTCGTGCAGGAAATCGTGCTGACCGAGATCGACCGGGATTTCGAGGCCGATGCCTTCTTCCCGTCCTGGGACAAGGCGACCTTCACGGAAGTGGCACGCGAAACCCACCACGCCCCCGCACCCAACGATTTCGACTACGCCTTTGTGACCTACCGTCGCAACTGAGCCGCCGCATCAAGAAGACCGAAGCATCCAACCAATGGAACGACTAACCAGGCCAAGCGCAGCAAGCAAGGCCTGGCCTCCGCCCTGGTGGTCGATGACGGCAAGTGCGCGTTCTACCAAAAGGAAGCCGAGTCCAGGCACTTCGATGAGCTGGGTGACGCGCACATGCACGAGCACCACCGCCTGGTTCCACCTGCCAGCCAGGCGACACCACGCCGGCGACGCTCAGACACCCGTCAGGCGAACTGCCCGGCCTTGAAGTCCGCCACCGCCTGGAAGATTTCCTCCTGGCGGTTCATCACGAAGGGCCCGTACTGCGCGATGGGCTCGTTCAAAGGCCGGCCCGCAATGAGCAAGGCCCTGGTGGCCCCTCGGGCAGACAAGCTCACCCCGTCTCGATCAACCTGGTTTTTCAGGATGGCCATGCGCTGCGCGGGCACCACCGTATCCCCCAAGGCCAACTCACCCCGGTACACATACACAAAGGCGTTGTGCTCGGGCGGCAGCAACTGATCAAAGCGCGCGCCATCGGGCAAGTGCAAGTCCAGATACAGCGGTGCGGTCGCTTCGCGTTGCACGGCCCCCTCGACACCATGGCTGCTACCGGCGATCACGCGCACGGTCACACCGGCATCGGTCGTGAACTCAGGGATGTCTGCGCTCTGGATATCGCGGTACCAGGGCGCCGTCATCTTGTCCTTGGCAGGCAGGTTCAACCACAGCTGGAAACCTTCCATGCGCCCAGCTTCCTGCTCGGGCAACTCCGAGTGGATCACCCCACGCCCGGCGGTCATCCATTGCACGCCGCCGTTTTGCAGCAAGCCCTCATGGCCAGCACTGTCGCGATGGCGCATGCGACCAGCGATCATGTAGGTCACGGTCTCGAAGCCGCGATGCGGGTGGTCCGGAAAACCGCCGATGTAGTCGTCCGGGTTGTCCGTGCCGAACGCGTCCAGCATCAGGAAGGGGTCCAGCCTGCGCTGCAAGGGCTGCGTCAGCACACGCGTGAGCTTGACGCCCGCGCCGTCCGACGTGGCCTGGCCTGCGATCAGGCGCTCGACGTCCCGAGGATTGGTCACGCTGCTTGACCGGACGATCTCATTGACCTTGCTCATGCTGGACTCCTGATGCGCATCGACCTGCGCCCGGCGCGGTCGATGCAGACGAACATTGTCGACCACACCCGGCATCAAGCCAGGGCAGCCTCACCGATGCCCAGTTCATCGATCTGGGCATGCGCCGACGCCAACGCATCCTGCTCGGCCTGCGACCCCAGGGCCATCCCTTCGGCGTACACGAACTGCACGTCCGTCATGCCCAGGAAGGCCAGCACCGTCCTCAGATAAGGCACCTGCGTATCGGCTGGCGTATTGCGGTACTGGCCACCACGTGTCAGCGCCACATACACCTTCTTGCCGGTCAGCAAGCCCACGGGCCCCTTATCGGTGTAGGTGAAGGTGACGCGGGCACGGGCGATCGCGTCGATCCAGTTCTTGAGCTGGGCGGGCACGCCGAAGTTGTACATGGGCACGCCCAGCACCAGCACATCGGCTGCCTGAACTTCGGCGATCAGCGCGTCGTCAATGGCCACGCGGGCAGCCTGTTCGGCCGTGCGCTGTTCGGCGGGTGTGAACAAGGCCTGCAGGGCAGGCTCATCCAGCTCGGCCAGTGGCTGGCGCCCCAGATCACGCACGGTCAGCGCGCTGCCGCCATTTGCAGCCGCCACGCGTTGGGCGATCGTGCTGGCCAGGCGGCTGGAGTGCGAAGCATCAGGGCGGGCGCTGGAGTTGATTTGCAGGATGTTCATGATGGGTCCTTCGGTTGGAAGTGAATGTCGATGGGCCCACTTTAATTATCCCAAACAGAACACAGAAGCCATCGAAATGGATAACATTGTTCCACCCAAGAAACAATCATCCTGATCCATCCTGATCGGCCCGACCCCTATGAACATCGAGCCCAATGACCTGCTGCTCTTTGCCCGCGTGGTCGATGCCCACAGCTTCAGCCGTGCCGCCGAGCAATTGGGCCTGCCCAAATCCACCGTGTCCCGCCGGGTGGCGGGGCTGGAAGCCCAGTTGGGCGAGCGCCTGTTGTTGCGCACCACGCGCAAGCTCACGCTCACGGATTTCGGGCACACCGTGCTGGAGCACGCCCAGCAAATCGTCGCCGAGGTCGATGCGGCCTCCAGCCTGGCGCAGCACCGGCAGGCGCAACCCAGCGGCCGACTGCGCGTGACCATGCCATCGGACTTCGCCAGCATGATGCTCGCCCCCATGATGGCCGACTTCGTTCGCCAGTACCCCGCCATCTCGCTGGAGCTGGACCTCACCCCACGCCGCGTCGATCTAATCGGCGAGAACATGGACCTGGCCATCCGCATGGGCGACCTGCCGGATGACGCCTCGCTGGCGGCCAGGCGCCTGGCCGTGTTCACCACTGGCCTGTACGCCTCACCCGCCTACCTGGCCGCGCGAGGTCATCCGTCCGAACCGGAGGCCCTCATGGAGCACGACACGCTGCGCCTGCTGGGTCGAGATGGCGACGCCATCCCTTGGGTGTTGCAACGCGATGAGGCGCACTGGACGGGCATCCCCCCGGGTCGTGCCACGGCCAACTCGCCCGACCTGCTGATGCGCATGGCCCTCGCCGGGGCGGGCGTCGCGCTGATCAACGACTACTTCGCCGAGGCGCATGTGCGCAGTGGCGATCTGCAGCCGGTGCTGCCCGACTGGCGTGCGCCGTCCACCTCAGCCTGGGCCGTCTTCCCTGGGCGTAGGCTGATGCCCGCACGCACAAGAGTCTTTCTGGATGCGCTACAAGCCAAACTGTCTGGCGAACACTGCCAGGAGGCAGCCAACCGCATTGCACAAACCTTGCACACAGCCAGGCAAACGGCCAGGCGGGCGGCGCATCGAAACTAAACTACGCTCCTCGCCGACGACACCGCGTTGGCCCCCACACCCACGCGCATGAAACTCGCTACCTGGAACGTCAACTCCCTGTCCGTACGCCTGCCGCAACTGCTGGACTGGCTCGCCGCCAACCCGGTCGATGCGCTGGTGCTGCAGGAAACCAAGCTCACCGACGACAAGTTCCCGCATGCTGACCTGGAAGCCGCCGGTTATCAGAGCCAGTGGTTTGGCCAGAAGACCTACAACGGCGTGGCCCTGCTGACCCGCGCAGACAGCACGGCAGGCAGCACCGACATCGTCAAGAACATCCCCGGCTTCAGCGATGAGCAGGCGCGTGTGATCGCCGGCACGGTTCAGGATGCGCAGCTGGGCAACGTGCGCGTGATCGGCTGCTACTTCCCCAATGGCCAGGCCCCCGACAGCGACAAGTTCAGCTACAAGATGAACTGGCTGGACGCGCTGCAAGCCTGGATCAAGCAGGAGCTGCAAACCCACCCGCACCTCGTGTTGATGGGCGACTTCAACATCGCCCCCACCGACGCCGACGTGTACGACCCGATCGCCTGGAAAGACCAGATCCACTGCACGCCACAAGAGCGCACCCACTTTCAGCAACTGCTGGACCTGGGCATGCATGACGCGTTCCGGCTGTTCGAGCAGCCACCCAAACCCTGGAGCTGGTGGGACTACCGCAACCTGGCCTTCCGCAAGAACCAGGGCCTGCGCATCGACCACATCCTGATCAGTGACGCCCTGAAAGCGCACACCACGGCCTGCGTGATCGACAAGGCGCCGCGCAAGAACGAGCGGCCGAGCGACCACGCACCGGTGATCGTCACGCTGGGCTGACCCTCAACCCTGCAGCAGGCGCCGCAGCGGCGCGGGCAAGCCCCAGTTATCGAGGTCGGCCACAGGCACCCAACGGCCGCTGGAGGCCATCTCGGTCAAGCTGCGCTGCAAGCGTGCGGCCACCGCCGCATCACCCAAGACAAGGCGGCGCGGGTTCAGGTACCAATCGAGGTGCGTCAGCACGTGTTTCGTGCGTGGCTGCGGCTCGATCAACGCCCCCAGCTTGTCGCCCAGCAGCGCCATCAAGGTTTGCTCGTCATCGAGCAAGGGCAGCGTCCACAGGCCCGCCCATACGCCCTTGTCAGGCATCTGTTGCAACCACACCTGATCCTGCCATTGCAACCACAACAACCAGCTCTCGCGCTCACTGCGCTTGAGCTTGCGCGTCTTGACCGGGTAACGCTCGGGGTCCCCCTTCACGCGCGCCTGGCAGATGTCGGACCAGGGGCAAGTCAGGCATGCAGGCTTGCGTTGCGTGCACAAGGTGGCACCCAGGTCCATCAAGCCCTGCGTGTACGAAGGCATGTCGCCCTCACGCGCTGGCAACACGGCTTGCGCGGCTTCCCACAAGGCACGCTCATGCGTCTTGACGGACAGATCCTGATCCCATCCCAGCACACGGCTGAGCACCCGCTTGACATTGCCATCCATGATGGAGATGCGCTCGTCAAAGCAGAACGCCGCGATGGCCGCTGACGTGGAGGGGCCAATGCCCGGCAGCGACTGCAAGGCCTCGCTGCTGCGCGGGAACACGCCGCCATGCTGGCTCACCACGGCCTGCGCACAACGATGCAGATTGCGAGCACGGCTGTAGTAGCCCAGGCCGCTCCACAAGGTCAACACATCATCCAAGGGCGCAGCAGCCAGTGCCTGCACATCGGGAAAGCGCTGCAAAAAACGCTCGAAGTAGCCCAGCACGGTGCTGACCTGGGTCTGCTGCAGCATGATCTCTGACAGCCACACGCGGTAAGGATCACGCACACCCTGCCAGGGCAGATGATGGCGCCCTTCCTGACGCTGCCAGGCCACCAGGCGCTCAGCCAAGACTGGCGTCACCTGCTGCGCTTGCTGCAGCAGGCGGGCTGGGCTCGTGGCGCTCATGCGCCCGCGGTGCTTTGCGACGTGGATTGAGAAGCCAGCGACAAGTCCAGCGTCACCTGCTGGACATCGGCCCCGTTGGCCGCAGACAAGGTATCGGTCTGCGCCTGCTTGACCAGCTCATCCACCAGCGACCCCAGACGGGTCTGCAACTGCAGCACGCGCTCGTCCTGCGCCTGGACTTCCTGCACGCGGTTGTCCAGCTCGTTCGATGCCGACTGGATGCGGTCCAGCGACTCATAACGGCGCTTGAAGTTGCGGCGGCGTTCGCGCAACTGGCTGTCCACCTGCGCCGACGCGGTCTTGTTCCACAGTTCGATGTCGTTGCTCACGGTCTCGAACACCACACGCAGACGCGAGATCAGCATGCGGCGGAACTGCTCCTGGAAGCCCGGCTGCGCCAGCCTGAAGGCCTGGCTCAGGCCCAGGTACTGCACGTAGTTGCGCTCGATGAGGTTGAGGTCTTCGGTGTACTTGCGCACATCCAGCGGCACATCGGCCACCAGGCTGAAGCCGAACTCGGCATTGAGCTTGGCGTACGAGGCCACCAGCATGGCGTGGATCTCGTCATTGCGCTGCTGCGCCTGCTCGATCAGGTCACGCAGGCGGCCACACAAGTCGATGAAGGACTTCTTGGCGCCCAGCGGCAACCACGAGCCCCCCAGCACCTGCTGCAGCACATCCACCTCCTGGCGCAGGCGATCTGCGGACAGGTCATGCAAGGCATTGCGCAACATGCGGGCATGCACACTGCGCATGGCCTGCAAGCGGGCCGTACATTGCTCGAACTCGGAGGCTTCGGCCTGCACCCGCTGCAGCATCAGCTGCACCTTGCCACTGCTCTTGCCGCGCAGGCCACGCAGTTCATGCAACTGGTCGGCATACAGGCGGCGCATCTCGCCGAAACGGCGGGTGAGCTGCTGCTGGAACTGCTGCGCCCCCTGCACCGCGGCCTGCCCCAACGTCTCGCGGCGACGCGGCAGCAGCCCTTCGGACAAGGCGTTCTCGAAGGTCTCCAGACGGCTTTCGCCCAGGCCTTCACGGTTGCCGCTCAAGCGTGCAGCCAGGGCCTGACGTGCCGAGATCGGGAACACATGCGAAGTCGGGATCTCCAGCGTCTGCGCCACGCTTTCGCACTGGCGCACGATGGTCTGCTCGATCTGCTCGGGCGTGCTCAAGGGGTCGACCAAGGAGTCGATCTTGTTGAGCGCCACGAAACGGGCCAGCGCCGGGCCGCACAGGTGATCACGCCAGATCGACAGGTCGGACTTGGTCACGCCGGTGTCCGCCCCCAGGATGAACACGGTGGCATGCGCCTGGGGCAGCAGCCCCAACGTCAATTCAGGTTCCGTACCGATCGCGTTGAGACCAGGGGTGTCCAGCACCACCAGGCCGCGCTTGAGCAGCGGGTGCGGCAGGTTGATACGGGCATGGCGCCACACCGGCACTTCAACCGAACCATCAGCCTGCAAGGGCGGGTTTTCTTCGGGGCGCTCGGGATCCCAGAAACCCAGGCGAGCGGCTTCCTCGGGCGACACCATGCGCGTGCGCATCACCTCGCTCAGCGCCTTGGCCATCCCCTCCGGATTGGACAGGTCCAGCTCGATCCAGGTCCACTCCTTGGGCAGGCGGCGGTACTCGGCCAGGGAGGCCGCCTCCAGGCGCGTGTCGATGGGCAGCAGCGACAAGCCAACCGGGTCGTGCGCGTCATACCCCAGCTCGACGGGGCACATCGTGGTGCGCCCGGCCGACGCCGGCATCATGCGGCGGCCCTTGTCCGAGAAAAAGATGGCGTTGATCAACTCCGACTTGCCGCGCGAAAACTCGGCGACAAACGCCACCATCAGTTTCTCGCCGGACAGGCGATGACGCATGGCCTCGAACCATTCTGCGGACGCATCGTCAAGCAGATCATGTTCGCGGGCAAAGCGGGCCAGGGCCGCCAGTTTGGCGTCCGTGTCGGCGCGCCACTGCCCAAGGGCATCCAGGTGGCTGGCAAAAGTCGGCATCATGGAATTAATCGTATCTCAAGCCGGTGAACCGGAAATAAGCATATTCGTCCGAGTTGGGACAAAAAGTACAGCCTTATTCGCCAAGCAATCCACAGCCGTCACCTTTTCTGACAAATTGGGCAATAAAAGGTGGCGCGTTGCCCCTGCAGCACACGGCGAATCGGCGTGCCGCAAACCCGACAGGGCAGCGCTTCGCGTCCGTAAACCTGGGTCGCCAATTGAAAATGGCCCTGGGCACCGTGCGCGTCCTTGAAATCCTTCAGGCTGGAGCCACCCAGGGCAATGGCTTGCTGCAAAACAGATTGAACCTCTCGCACCAGTTTTTCACAGCGTGGTTTACTCACGCGCCCGGCGGGCAACCTCGGGTCGATACCCGCTCTGAAAAGCGCCTCACACGCATAGATATTGCCTGCCCCAACCACAATGTCGCCGGCGAGCAGGGCCTGCTTGATGGCCACCGAACGCCCCCGCAAACGCTCATGCAGATAAGCGCCATCCAAGGCTTCGTCAAATGGCTCCAGCCCGAGGCCCGCCAGCAATTTGCCGGGCACCCCTTCGTGCATCGAGGGTCCCCATACGACAGCACCAAAACGACGCGGGTCGGTCAGCCGCAAGGTCCCTTTGTCGGTCACCATTTCAAAATGGTCGTGCACACCAGCCGGTGGCAAGCGGTGAGAAAACGACAAGGAGCCTGACATGCCCAGGTGGATCAGCAAACCGCCTTGCGTGCCATCCGACCGGGCCAAAGGCAGCCAGAGGTATTTGCCTCGGCGCAACACTTTGCCCACCTGCCAGCCATGCAAGGCATCCACGTCATACCCGACTGGCCAGCGCAATGGCTTGCCCATGTGCACGGAACGCACGCTCGCGCCTTCGATGCGGTCACCAAAACTCTGGCGAGTGACTTCAACTTCGGGTAATTCAGGCATGAAGGGAATTATCCCGTCCCAATCGAATCCATCGGAGCCAAGGCGAGTGGCCGCCACATCAATAGAATGGCCACATCAGTTGGAGACCCCATGTCCCTCTCTTTTGCCAATTTGTCCGCCCTGGCCTTCAGAGCCGCCACCGCACCAGCCGCCCGCCGGCGGTCACGCTCATCCTCCCTGGCGGCCACGCTGGGCGCCGGCACGCTGGCCCTGTGTGGCCTGAGCACGGCGTTTGCCCAAGGCCAGGCCGCATCCCCCCCGAGCAAGGCAGGCTCTGCAGCGGTCACATCCGTGGTGGTCAAGCCTACCGTCCAGAACTCGGCGATGGACGGCGCCCTGTTTTATCAAATCCTGGTCGCCGAGGTGCAAGCCAACAGGGGCGATGCCGGCTCTGCCTACCAGCTCTACCTGGAGTCTGCCCGCCGGCACCAGATCGGCCAGCTTTACCAGCGCGCCGTGGAAATCGCCTTGCGTGGCCGCGCTGGCGAGCAGGCATTGGCCGCAGCCAAGGCCTGGCGCCAGGCCATGCCACATTCCAAAGAAGCCTCCGAGTACACCGCGCAGATCCTGCTGGCGCTGGGCCGCACCAGCGACCTGGCCGCCCCGCTGCGCACACTGATCCAGCTGACCCCGACACCACAGCAACCGCAGGTGCTGGCCTCTCTGCCTCGCACCGTGGCCCGATTGAATGACAAACGCGCCGCGGCACAGGTGATCGACGAAGCCACCCAACCCTGGCGCCAGCCCCCGCTTGAACTGGCCGAAGCCTGGTCCGCCAGCGCCGAAGGCTGGATGCAGGCCAAGGACTACGACAAGTCCATGGCCGCACTGGAAAAGGCCGTTGCACTCAAGCCGTCCTTGCCCAACCCGGGCCTGATCGCCATCGACCTGATGAACATCGACCCACGCGCCGAACAGTTCGTCAAGCAGCAACTGGCTCGCCCCGACGCTCCCTCGCTGGTGCGACTGGCTTACGGCCGAAAGCTGGCTGGCACGCAACGTTATGTCGAGTCGGCCGAGCAACTGGAGCAACTGCTGGCCACCCAGCCTGATCAGATGGGCACCTGGGTCACCCTGGCCGCCGTGCGGCTGGAGCTCAAGCAACTGGACAAGGCCGAAGCAGCCCTGCAGCCCGTGCTCAACCCGACCCCAGGCAACAACAAGGCCGCCACGTCCAACGTCACGCCACCTGACGCCAACGACACCGAGCAGGCCTACCTGCTCATGTCCCAGATTGCCGAGCAACGCAACCAGCTGGCGCAATCGAGCGCCTGGCTGGACCGCGCCGACCCCAAGCATGAGCGGCTCAACATCCAGGCCCAACGTGCACGCCTGCTGGTCAAGCAGGGCAAGATCGCCGAGGCACGCAAGCTGATCCGCGAACTGCCCGAGACCGAACCGCGCGACGCCGTGATGAAGGTCCAGGCCGAAGCCCAGCTGCTGCGCGACGCACGCCAATGGGACGAGGCCTACAAGGTCCTGGGTGACGCCACCAAGCGCTTCCCGGACGACAGCGACCTCTTGTATGACCAGGCCATGCTGGGCGAACGCCTGAACAAGTTCACCGAGATGGAAGCGCAGCTGCGCAAGGTCATGGAGATGGCGCCGGACAACCCCAACGCCTTCAATGCCCTGGGCTACAGCCTGGCCGACCGCGGCATCCGCCTGGATGAAGCGCGCACACTCATCAAGAAGGCGCTGGAGCTGCGCCCCGGCGACGCCTTCATCACCGACAGCCTGGGCTGGCTGGAGTTCCGCGCCGGCAATGGCGCCGAAGCCCTGCGCATCCTCAATGAGGCCTACCAGTCCCGCCCTGACCCTGAAATTGCAGCCCACCTGGGTGAAGTGCTCTGGAGCCAGGGCAAGCAGGATGAAGCACGCCAGTTGTGGCTGGACGCCCTCAAGCGCGAGCCAGACAACGACACGCTCAAAGAGACCCTGACGCGCTTCAAGATCAAGCCGTGAGATCGCCGCGCGCCCTCGCTCGCGCCCTGTGCGTGCTGTGCCCCCTGATGCTGCAGGCTTGTGCCAGCGTGTCCGAGGGCGACCCCATCGTGGCGCAGATGCGATCCGGCGGCGCCTGTGCGGCAGCAGAGGCCTCATCCGCGCCGGGCGCACCCTTGCCAGCTCAGGCGGCGGAAGCACGCCCGCCTGCTCGCGCCCTGCCCCGCATCGACCTGCAAGGACAGATGAGCGTCAAGCTGAGTGCCTTTGCCGATCAGCCCGCCAAGGGCCTCAGCCTGGGTTTTTTCTTCTCAGGCAACACCGACACCGGCCAGCTTGACCTGATGACCCTGATGGGCAGCCAGATGGCGCAGGTGAACTGGCAACCGGGCGAAGCCTGGCTGGTCAATGACAAGGGCCGCGCACGCTACGACAACCTCGACAGCCTGAGCGAAGCCGCGCTGGGCGAGCCCCTGCCCTTGCGGCAACTGGTGCACTGGATGCAAGGCCATCCAGACCCAGAACTGCCCAGCGCACCAGGCCCTGAGACCGACACCTTCACCCAGCAAGGCTGGCTGATCGACGCACGCGAACTGCCCATCAAGAAGCTGAACGCCCGGCGCGAAGCCACGCCCGTTCAACGAGGCGTCCAGCTCAAGATCTACCTGGACCGCTGAAGCACCCGCACGCCCGCCATGCCCAGCCTGCACAACCTGCCCGCACCCGCCAAGATCAACCTGTTCCTGCACGTGACGGGTCGCCGCCAGGATGGCCACCACCTGCTGCAGTCCGTCTTCATGCTGATCGACTGGCAGGACACCCTGCACATCGAGACCCGCAGTGATGGCCAGTTGCGCCGCCACGACCTCAACGTGGGCCTGCCCGACGATGACCTGTGCCTCAAGGCTGCACGGCTGCTGCAGGCCGAGAGCCGCACGTCGCAAGGCTGCGACATCCGCATCCACAAAGAGGTGCCCTGGGGCGCCGGCCTGGGCGGCGGCAGCTCGGACGCGGCCACCGTGCTGCTGGCGCTCAACCAGCTGTGGGGCCTGAACTGGCCGAGGTCGCACCTGGAGGCACTCGCCGTGAAGCTCGGGGCCGACGTGCCTTTCTTCGTGCGCGGGCACAACGCCTGGGTCGAAGGCATTGGTGAGTCCATCACCCCGATCGCACTGCCAACCGAGGTGCTGAACACCCCCTTGGCCTTGCTCAAACCGCCTGTGGCCGTCCCCACTGTGGCGATTTTTGGCAACGAATTGCTCAAGCGCGACACAAAGCATGCTATAGTCGAAGACTTTCTTGCAGCGCCCCGGCGCTTCGGCAGAAACGACTTGCAGGCTCCCGCGGAGTCCTACAGCGGTCAGATCAGTCAAGCGCTGGAGATCATGCAGAACCGCTTCGGCAACAGCCGGATGACGGGCTCAGGCAGTACCGTGTTTTCGTGGATGTCCACTGACACAAACAGCCAGACACCCACCTTCCAGCCAGCCGATCTGGGCCTGAATGATCCCGCATGGGTCGGTCGCGTCAGTCGCGGTCTGATTCAGCATCCCCTGCTTGATTTGCTTGATCCGATCCCTGATTGATCCGCAAATTAAACAGTGAAGATTCTGAACAACAGACTTGAATGACGCAAAAAACCGGCTATAATGCGAGGCTCTGAACAAGAGTGCAGCTTACTAGGTTGCAGCGCGATGAGGTAGCGATACATCAAAGCACTGTGTCCTGTGTAGGGGAATCGCCAAGTTGGTTAAGGCATCGGATTTTGATTCCGACATACGAGGGTTCGAATCCTTCTTCCCCTGCCAAATAATTCGTTCGGTCCCTTGATCGAACATCACCTGCCCTACACCTTCCGCGAAGGCTGTTTTTCCTGGCAACAGTCAGGTACTCCTCAGGGCCAGGTGCTGGGCAGATGCTATTTTCGCCATCAGTCCCACGTTCTACGATCGGCCCGCCATGCTATCCGATACCGTTCTGTTCACCGGCAACGCCAACCCGGCGCTCGCTCAGGAAATCGCCACCAACCTCGGCATCTCGCTGGGCAAGGCCTCGGTGGGCCGCTTCTCTGATGGTGAAACCACGGTCGAGATCCAGCAGAACGTGCGCGGTCGCGAGGTGTTCGTGGTGCAGTCCACCTGCGCCCCCACCAACGACAACCTGATGGAACTGCTGATCATGGTCGACGCGCTCAAGCGCGCGTCCGCCCAGCGCATCACGGCCGTCATCCCCTACTTCGGCTACGCCCGCCAGGACCGTCGTCCTCGCTCGACCCGTGTGCCCATCTCGGCACGCGTCGTGGCCAACATGCTGGAAGCCGTCGGCGTCAACCGCGTCCTGACGATGGACCTGCACGCCGACCAGATCCAGGGCTTCTTCAACATCCCCGTCGACAACATCTACGCTTCGCCCGTGCTGCTGTCCGACCTGCAGGCCAAGAAGTACGAAGACCTCGTGGTCGTGTCGCCCGACGTCGGTGGCGTGGTGCGTGCCCGTGCGCTGGCCAAGCAACTGGGTTGCGATCTGGCCATCATCGACAAGCGTCGCCCCAAGGCCAATGTGTCTGAAGTGATGCACGTCATCGGTGAAATCGATGGCCGCAACTGCGTGATCATGGACGACATGATCGACACCGCCGGCACCCTCGTGAAGGCGGCCGAAGTGCTCAAGGAGCGTGGCGCCAAGAGCGTGTACGCCTACTGCACGCACGCCGTGTTCTCGGGCCCCGCCATCGAGCGCATCAAGAATTCGCATCTCGACGAAGTCGTGATCACCAACACCATTCCGCTCAACGACAGCGCCAAGGGCACCGGCAAGATTCGCCAGCTCACCACGGCCTTCCTGTTTGCGGAAACCATCCGCCGCATCACCGATGGTGAGTCGGTGACCTCGCTCTTCTCGGAACAGAACAACAACTTCTGATCCGATTCCCTTGACCGGGCCGTCGCAGGTCCGGTCTTTTTACAGCGCCTGGTCGCGGGCGCTATACCAACTTGGAGCATTCCATGAAATTCACCGCCTTCGAGCGTAGCCTGCAGGGGACCGGAGCGAGCCGCCGCCTGCGCATTTCCGGCAAGACACCTGGCATCGTTTACGGTGCCGGCCAAGAGCCCAAGAACATCGAGCTGGACCACAACGCGCTGTACCACGCCATGCGCAAGGAAGCCTTCCATTCGTCCGTCCTGGACATGGAGCTGAACGGCAAGGTCGAAAAGGTCCTGCTGCGTGACTACCAGGCTCACCCCTTCAAGCCCCTGGTCCTGCACGTTGACTTCCAGCGCGTTGACGCCACCACCCGCATCCACAAGAAGGTGCCCGTGCACTTCGTGGGCGAGGTCGACTCTCCTGCAGTCAAGGTTGACAAGTGCATCATCAACCACGTCACCACCGAACTGGAAATCGAGTGCCTGGCTGAACAGCTGCCTGAATTCCTGACCTGCGACCTGAGCAAGGCCGTCAAGGGCCAGACCTTCGGCGTGGAAGACCTGGGCCTGGCTGCCCACATCAAGGTGCTGACGCACGGCCGCAAGGCTCCGACCCTGGCTACCGTGGTCGAGCCCGTGGAAGAAGTCATTGCCGCCCCCGTGGCTGCTGCCGAACCCGCCAAGGGCAAGAAGAAGAAGTAATCACTTCTTCCCTTGCGCTCATGCGAGTCAAGCCCCGCTCAAGCGGGGCTTTTCTTTTTGTGGATGCCACCTAGATAATCCGCACCCATCATGATTCGACTGTTTGTGGGCTTGGGCAACCCCGGCCCGGAATACGAAGACACTCGGCACAACGCCGGTTTCTGGTTCATTGACGACCTGGCCCGCCGCCTGGGCGTCACCCTGCTGCCCGACCGCGCCTACCATGGCCTCGTCGCCCGCGCCAACACGCCACAAGGGCCTGTGTGGCTGCTGCAGCCGCAGACCTACATGAACCTGTCGGGCAAGTCGGTGGCTGCGCTGGCCCGCTTCTTCAAGATCACGCCCGAAGAAGTGCTGGTGGTGCACGATGAACTCGACTTGCTGCCCGGCCAGGTCAAGCTGAAAAAGGGTGGCGGTCATGGCGGCCACAACGGCCTGCGCGACATCCACACCCAACTGGGCACGCCCGACTACTGGCGCCTGCGCCTGGGCATCGGCCACCCCGGGGTCAAACACGAGGTGGCCAACTTCGTGCTGCGCAAACCACCTCAGTCAGAGCGTGAGGCCATTTTCAAATGCATCAGCCAGTCGCTGGATGCCGTGGACGCCATGCTCGCCGGTGACATGAACAAGGCCGTCACCGTGGTGCATGCGCAGCCTCAGCGCCCCAAGCCGCCCCGCAAGGAAGCGACCGCCAAGCCCATTGAGTCCACTGAACCAGGCAAGACAACGCCCCCGGAGGCGCCACCAGGCTGAGACCCATATCAGCCGGCTTGCCTGAACCACATACAACACAAGGAGGAAGGTTCATGACACACCGGACACGCACCATCAAGAAGCCGCATCAACGCGTGGCCACCTCTGTGGCCGTGGTGATGATCGGCCTGCTGCTCGGCATGAGCGGCGCAGCCGTACGCGCCAATGCGCCCTCGCCCGCCAGCACCAAGCAGAGCTGGCGCTGCACCAGCCAGACCGGCACGGTCACCTACAGCCAGCAACCCTGCGAGGGCCAGGCCGAGCTCAAGCAGATGGCCGACGATCGCAGCACCGCTCAACTGCGCCAGTCTCGCGACAACGGCCTGCGCGACGCCAAACTGGCCCGGCGAATGCAGCGTGAGCGCCGCCATGAAGAGCGCATGGCCAGCCTGGAGCGGCCGGTTGCGCTGTCGAAAAACAAGCCGCACGTGATCAAGGCCACGCCCAACAGCCATCGCCCCAAACCCGTCAGTGACTCGACGCGCCCGGTCAAGATCAAATCAGAGAAAAAGCCGTCTGGCCGCAGCAACACAGCGGACAACCAGGGCTCGTCACTTCGCCCCTGATCAAGCGGCAGGCAAAAAGAGCCGCCCCACCAGGTAGCTCAGGCCGCCTGCGCCTGCAAGCGACGGAACTTGGCCCACAGCTGGTCTTTGGACTCGACGTGATCCGGGTTGACCGGGATGCACTCCACCGGGCAGACCTGGATGCATTGGGGCTCATCGAAGTGCCCGACACACTCCGTGCACTTGGCCGGGTCGATCACGTAGATGGTCTCGCCCATCGAGATGGCCTGGTTGGGGCACTCGGGCTCGCACACGTCGCAGTTGATGCACTCGGAGGTGATGGTCAGGGCCATGTACTTCTACCTTGCTTGCTCGGCGCCGGCTCAATCGGCCTTGCGGTTCACACGTTCGTGCAAGCGCGCCAGCACGCTGGGTGCCACGAACTTGGAGACATCGCCACCGAGCATGGCGATTTCACGCACAAAGGTGCCCGACACAAACTGGTATTGATCCGACGGCGTCAGGAACACCGTTTCAACATCGGGCATCAGCTGGCGGTTCATGCCAGCCATCTGGAATTCGTACTCGAAGTCGCTGACGGCGCGCAGGCCACGCACCACCACCTTGCCGCCGTGCCCGACCACGAAGTCGCGCAGCAGGCCCGAAAAGGCGATGACCTCGACATTGGGATAGTCCTTCGCCAGCTCCTTGGCCATGGCCAGGCGCTCATCCACCGAGAACATCGTGCGCTTGTGGTGGCCGGCGGCCACCGCCAGGATCAGGCGACCAAACAACTGGCTGGCACGACGCATCAGGTCAGCGTGGCCCAGGGTCATGGGGTCAAAAGTACCAGGGTAAACGGCGGTCAGCTTGGATGAAGTCAATCGGGGCTCCGATGGTGAAGATGCCGGGGCAGCCGGCTCCCGGCTCGGCAGAGGGCAGTGTAAAGCCCAGCTTGAGCGGCGCGGTCAGGCAGGCGGAGCAGCCACGCGTCGAAAAAGGTGAAAGTGCACTGCCCCTGCCTGCCCGTGGCGATGCGGCGCAAGCTGGGCGATCAGGTGCGCGTGCTGTTCAGCATCAGGCAATTGCGCCAATGGTGCCGGCGATTCCAGATAGATCCAGCCGCCGTCTGGCACGCATTGAAGCGCCCCTTCCAGGGCTGACCAGAACAAGCCTTCGTCAAAAGGAGGATCCAGAAAAACCAGGTCAAAGAGCCCGGCCTGACGCGCCTGGCGCATCCAGGGGATGGCGTCGGCCTGCATCACCCGAACCTGGGAAGCCTTGAGCCGCGCTTGCACGGCTTGCAGATTGCGGACGAGACCGGGCTCGCGCTCCAGCAGCAGCACCTCCTCGGCGCCGCGCGACGCGGCCTCGAAGCCCAAGGCACCGCTGCCGGCAAAGGCATCCAGTACCCGCCAGCCAGACAGATCCTGCCCCAGCCAGTTGAACAAGGTTTCTCGCACGCGGCCAGGTGTGGGGCGCAGGCCAGCCGACACCGGCACGGGCAACACGGAGCGCTTCCACTGCCCCCCGATGATGCGAACCTCCTGTGCGGCGGTTTGCGCCACGGCTTGCGCCGCCTTGGTCTGCGGGCCTTTGATCGGATCGGGTTTGCGGGGGCGTGTTGCGCTCATGTCGTTCGGTCTTGCTCTGCGCGTATTGTAAAAACCCGGGGCTCTTACAATGTGCCCATGTTCAGTTTCATCAAGAAAAAGCTGGGGTGGGGCTCCGCCCAGCCTGAGTCCGCGCCCGCGCAGCCCTCCGGCGATGCCGACAAGGCAGCAGGCGCGCCCGCACCTGCCGAGCAGCCGGCGCCAGCCATCTCCACCAAGCCTGCAAACGCCTCGCCTGCAGCGCAGCCCCCTGCTCAGCCCCCCGTTGCGCAGGCTGCACGCCCCGAGACACCTCAGGTCCAAGCATCACAAGCGCCTGCTGCAACGCCTGCACCAGCGCCGGCCCCCGAGCGCCGCTCCTGGCTGGACAAGCTGCGCGCAGGCCTGCGCAAGACCGGTTCCAGCATCGCCCAGGTCTTCACCGGCACGCAGATTGACGACGCCTTGTACGAGGAGCTGGAGTCCGCCCTGCTGATGGCGGACGCGGGCGTGGCCGCCACAGAGCACCTGCTGGCCGACCTGAAGCACCGCGTCAAGGAAACCAAGGCCACCGACCCATCGCAGGTCAAGAACCTGTTGATCGACGCCATCACCGAGCTGCTGCAACCACTGGAGAAATCCCTGGTGGTGGGGCTGCACACGCCCACCGTCATCATGGTCGCCGGCGTCAACGGTGCGGGCAAGACCACCTCGATCGGCAAGCTCACACGCCACCTGTCCGATGCCGGGCAGAAAGTGCTGCTGGCCGCCGCCGACACCTTCCGCGCAGCAGCCCGTGAACAGCTGCTGGTCTGGGCCGATCGCAACCATGTGGAGATCGTCAGCCAGGAAGGCGGCGACCCTGCTGCGGTCACTTTTGACGCCGTTCAGGCCGGCCGTTCACGCGGCTGCGACGTGGTCATCGCCGACACGGCAGGCCGCCTGGCCACGCAATTGCACCTGATGGAAGAGCTGCGCAAGGTCAAGCGCGTGATCGGCAAGGCCATGGACAGTGCCCCGCACGAGGTGCTGCTGGTGGTCGATGGCAACACGGGCCAGAACGCGCTGTCGCAGGTCAAGGCCTTTGACGAGGCCCTGGGACTGACCGGCCTGATCGTGACCAAGCTCGATGGCACGGCCAAGGGCGGCGTGCTGGCCGCGATCGCCTTGTGGTCGCGCCAGCGTCACAGCGCGGTGCCGGTTTACTTCATCGGCGTCGGTGAAAAGCTGGAAGACCTCCAGACCTTCAACGCCCGCGAATTTGCCCAGGCCTTGCTGGCCTGACCGCCACCGGGCCCCGCTGTGCGGTGCCTGGCAATGCCTGACTCAATGGTGGCGTTGCGCGGTCGGTGCAGCCGTTGCGGCTGGCGCAGCGTCGAGCGGCATCTCGCCTGAGTCCAGGTCATCGAACCAGGTCGAAGGCGGCGGCTCTTTGCGCTCGTTCTCGGGCGTGTCATCGGTGTAGGCCCATTCGTCCAGCGCGACGTCCACCGTTTCGTTGACGCTCATGCCATTCATGGCGCCAATCGGGCTTTGCATGGAAGCCACCACGGCGGCGGCTTCGGCATCGCGCCTCGCCACACTGACATCCTGATAGCCGGAGCGCCCAGAAGTCGAGATGGCTGCGCCCAGGATGGCCTCCCTTGCCACGGCTGGCCCGGGCAAAGCCCCTTCCAGCCAGACATGAACGGGGATGCGCGCCGCCTGCAGCACACGGTCCATGCGCGCATGGCGGCGCTGGCTGCGTTCTTTTTCGCGAGAAATCGGCTGGCGGATCTCCACCACCGCGATCACCTGCGAGGCCATGTCGCACACGACCAGGTCGGCACACAGGGAACCCACGCGGCGCAGCCATTCGCTGTAGGAATTCTTGGTGGGCACCTTGATGAAACGGGCCACCGGCACTTGCGCCAGGATGACGTGATCCGGCATGGCCTTGCGCAACACGTGATAAGCGTCACGCTCGCTCACGGTCAACACCCGGGTGGCCATGGGCTCCCAGTCCATCAGGGTGTCGAGGTTGTCCTGCATGCTGGGCCCGCTCTTGCGACCGAAGCGCGCCTTGCCCTCCTGACGGGCTTTGGAACGAGGCGCGTCACCGCGCGATGGCCGTCCAGATGCGGCCTGGTGGTTCTTGCTGTACCACCACGCGCCTGCAATGCCTGCGGAACCCAGAATGCTGGCGACCAAAACCGGCCAAGTCGTTACCATGTCCATCATTTTTCAGGCCTTCCTGCCCAAGCTCACCACGGGCAACCAACACCCGGACTCATCAGGCTCTTCGGCTACCAAACGGGTCGACTGAAGGCCTCGGTTGCACACGCAACACAAGTCACATACGCTAACAGCGCCCCCCTGCCAGGGTCAATCGGGTTTACAGGCAAGGTCGTGACAAGGCGTTTCAGCGGCCCATGCCCGGCATGCCCTTCATGCCGCCCATGCGTTTCATCATCTTGAAAAGGCCGCCGCCCTTCATCTTTTTCATCATGGTCTGCATCTGCTCGAACTGGTTGAGCAGGCGGTTGACGTCCTGGATCTGGACACCCGCGCCTTGTGCAATGCGGCGCTTGCGGCTGGCCTTGGTCTTGCCATCCATCAGCAAGGCAGGCTGGCGGCGCTCCTTGGCTGACATCGAACGGATGATGCCCTCCATGCGGCGCATGTCGCGCTCGGCCTTGTCCATGTCGGCCTGACCTGCCTTGGAAGCCAGCTCGGTGGGCAGCTTGTCGATCAGGCCGGACAGCCCGCCCATCTTCTTCATCTGGCTGATCTGGGCCAGGAAGTCGTCGAAGTCGAAATCGGCACCGGCCTTGACCTTGTCGGCCAGCTTTTGTGCCGCCGCGATGTCGACCCCCTTGGTCACCTCTTCGACCAGGGCCACGATGTCGCCCATGCCCAGCACGCGGCCGGCATGGCGATCGGCGTCGAACACTTCCAGGCCGTCGATCTTTTCAGAGACACCGGCAAACTTGATGGGCACACCGGTGATCTGGCGCACGGACAGCGCCGCACCACCCCGCGAGTCACCGTCCAGCTTGGTCAGCACCACGCCGGTCAGCGGCAAGGCATCCTTGAAAGCCTTGGCGGTGTTGACGGCGTCCTGGCCCTGCATGGCATCCACCACGAACAGGGTTTCGACCGGGTTGAGCAAGGCGTGCAGGTCCTTGATCTCGGCCATCAGCACTTCGTCAATCGCCAGGCGGCCGGCCGTGTCGAACAGCAGCACATCGAAGTAATGGCGCTTGGCGTAGTCGATCGCGGCCAGGGCGATGTCGTGCGGCTTCTGGCTCGGGTCGGAAGGGAACCACTCGGCGCCGGCTTGCGCCGTCACGGTCTTGAGCTGTTCGATGGCGGCCGGACGATAGACGTCGGCCGAAACCGTCAGCACCTTCTTCTTGCGCTTTTCGATCAGGTGCTTGGCCAGCTTGGCCGTGGTGGTCGTCTTGCCCGCGCCCTGCAGGCCGGCCATCAGGATGATCGCGGGCGGCTGGGTGGCCAGGTTGATGTCAGAGACACCCTCGCCCATCGTGGCGGCCATCTCTTTCTGGACGATGCTGACCAGCACCTGACCCGGCGTCAGCGAGGACACGACCTCGTGGCCCAGGGCCTTTTCCTTGACGCGGGCGATGAAATCCTTGACGACCGGCAAGGCCACGTCGGCCTCCAGCAGCGCCATGCGGACCTCTCGCAACATGTCCTGCACGTTGGATTCGGTGATGCGGGACTGGCCGCGCATGGTTTTAACCAGGCGACTCAGTCGTTCAGTGAGGTTGGATGCCATGAAATAGCTGCTTGTGCTCTTAAACTCGTCACATGATTTTATCGCTCGCCTCGTTCACGTCTTTCACGTCATGGCCCACTGGCCTGGCCGTGCTGGCTTATGTGGTGGCCAGTGCATGGCCCGCACGCACCGCCAGCGAGAACACCCACCAGGATAGGCCCGTCTGGGCGGCCCTCTGCCTGGGCTGGCTGGCTCAGGCATTGGCCATCCTGCTCGACACGGTGGCGTTTGACGGCCCGACCCTGCATGCGCGCTTCGGCTTTGCGCCAGCCCTGTCTGTGACCACATGGCTGGTGCTCGCAGTCTATGCCATCGAGAACCGCCGGCTGGGTTTGCCCAGCGTGCGCCGTGCGCTGGCGCTGCTGGCCGCCATCACCGTGGCCCTGGCCTGGCTCTTCCCAGGGCAGACGCACCCACAGAACGTGCCGCCCCTGGCGCCGCTGCATTGGCTGACGGGCTTTGCGTCCTACGGCCTGATCGGCGCGGCGCTGTTGCATGCAGCCCTGCTGCGGCACGCCGAAAAACAACTGCGCGCCAAGCCGGTATCAGGCCAGATCCCCCACCCAGGCTCGTCTGGCGGGCAAGCCCTGGGCATGCCGCTTTTGCGCCTGGAATCCTTGACCCTGCGTTTCGTGGGCGCCGGCTTCGTGATGCTCAGCCTCACGCTGGTGCTCGGCGCCTTGTTTGCCAAACCCTGGCGCTGGGATCACAAGACCATTTTTTCCGTGCTGTCGTGGCTGGTGTTCGCCGTGCTGCTGATCGGCCGAGCGCGATTTGGCTGGCGCGGCCGCCAGGCGGTGCGCTGGCTGGTGGCGGGCTCCGCGCTGCTGCTGCTGGCTTATGTTGGCTCGCGTTTCGTGCTGGAAGTGGTGCTGCACCGCGCCACCTCGGCCTGATCACGTGCAGAGCCAAGCATGTTCAAGTACCTCCTGATCGCCCTGCTCCTCGTCTGGCTGTTTTACTCGCCGGCGCTGCGTGGCCGACGCACGGGCAGCAAACCGCCAGGCAAACCTGAAGCACCCCGCGCCGAAAAAATGGTGCAATGCGCCCATTGCGGGGTCCACCTGCCCGAGGGCGAAGCCGTCATGGACGACAAGGGCCAAGCCTTCTGCAGCCAGGCACATCGGCACGCCGGGCGCGGGCAGGCTTGAACAGCGCATCCATGTCATCTTCCAGAGACTCTCACGTATCCTGGTTTGGCGAGCCCCCGGTCGCCGGCACCACCGCGTGGGCTGAGCAGGGCGCCACAGAAGCGGCGTTCGCAGACAGCACGCAACTCAACGCCAGCCCGCCGCCCAGCGCCGGCAAAACCAGCGCAGCCACCAGTGAAGCCACCACCGGCGACGCCAATCGGCCATCTTTCCACCGCATTTACCGGGCGTTTCTGACGGCCCGCTTCGCGCTGGCGGTGGTGCTGCTGGGCCTGGTCATCGGCTACTGGGCCCTGGGCAACCACCCTGCTTTGTGGATGGTGGTGTCCACGATGGGGTATGCGATCGCCACGTTATCGCTGCTGATCTGGCCCAGCCATGCCCAGGCCACCCGCCCGGATCTGCAATCGCTCAAGCCACGTGAAGCCATCGCGAGCGTGGGGGTCGACCTCGCGTTTTTCGCGGCCATGCACTACCTCAGCGGCAACACCCTGAACTCGCAGGCCCTGCTGGTGCTGCCGGTGCTCATGGCAGCCGTGCTCATGCCGCGCATCCTGGCGCTGGGCGTCGCCGCGGCAGCCACACTCAACCTGCTGGGCGCGGCCTTGCTGCAAGGTCAGGTCAGCGGCAACCTCACTTCCTTGCTGGCCCAGGCGGGCCTGACTGGTTTTGGTCTGTTTGCGATTGCCGCACTGGCCAGCGAGTTGTCAGCCCGGCTGGCCAAGGAAGAACGCAGCGCCCGAGGCAGCCTCGAACTGGCCCGGCAGCAAGCCCAGCTCAACCGCCTGGTGATCGAGGAAATGAGCGAAGGCGTGATGGTGGTTGACCGCCAGGGGCGCGTGCGCACGGCCAACCCGGCGGCTCGCCGCCTGCTGGCGGCACAGGGCCTGGTATCCCCCGCCCCATTTCAACTGCGCGGTGTCCCGTCGTGGGCCGCCCTGATCAACGCCGTCGAAAAGGCACTGGGTAATCCTCAAAGGGCGGAGGACGGGCAGGAGGTCAAACTCCAGTTCGACGACCAGACCCAACGCGAACTACGCCTGCGCGTGCGCTTCACCAAGGGCAAAGGCGGGCGCACATCGGAAGACATGTGCGTGATGCTCCTGGAGGATCTGCGCGCCGTCCGTGCCCGCCAGCGGCAGGACAAACTCGCGGCCATGGGGCGCATGTCGGCCGGCATCGCACACGAGATCCGCAACCCGCTGGCGGCCATCTCGCAGGCCAATGCCCTGCTGGCCGAAGACGCCGCCACCCCCACCCAGAAAAAGCTGACCCAACTGGTGACTGACAACGTCGCCCGCCTCAAGCACATCATCGACGACATCCTGGCGGTTGCACCGGGCGTGCGCCCACCGGCCCCCGCCATCGACCCGATCGAAACCATTGTGGCCATCTGCAACGACTGGCGCAGCACGCAAGGGTTGGCCCTTGGCGAAGACAGCCTGCTGGACATCGACACCTCGGGTTGCCAGCGAGCACCCACCTACCCACACCTCAAGATCCGCTTCGAACCAGAGCACCTCCAGCGCGTACTGGTCAACCTGCTGGACAACGCCTTGCGCTACAACACGGGCGAGCCTGGTGCGATCAACGTCAGCCTGCGCTGGATGCCCTCTGCGGACCCGGCCGGCCTGCTGATGCTGTCGGTGTCCAATGACGGTGAGCCGGTTTCGGCCGACACCGAGCGCTCCTTGTTCGAGCCCTTCTTTTCCACACGCAGCAGGGGCACCGGGCTGGGCCTGTATATTTGCCGTGAACTGTGCGAGCGACATGGTGCCAACATCGATTACCGCCTGCACCCGCCGCCTGTTCGACACCGCAACGAGTTCTTCGTGACGGTGCCTGTTGAACCCAACGGCCTGCCCCATCAGACAGCATGAGCACCCCCACCCACCATCGCCTGCTTGTCGTGGATGACGAACCCGATCTGCGCACGCTGTACGAACTCACCTTGCTGCGCGAAGGTTATGACATCGAAACTGCGGGCTGCGTCGAAGACGCCCGGCTGCTGCTGGCCGAACACCGCTTCAGCGCGGTGATCACCGACATGCGCCTGCCCGATGGCACCGGTCTGGACATCCTCAAGCAGCTGGAGTCTGAAGGCCGCCCGGAAAAAGCCATCGTGATCACGGCCTATGGTTCCGCGGAAAACGCGGTCAGCGCCCTGAAGGCCGGGGCCTACGACTACCTGACCAAACCGGTCGATCTCAAACAGTTCCGCGCCGTCATTGCCTCGGCCCTGAACAACGAAGCACCGCCGGGCGTACAAGAGCCCATTCAGGGCGCGCCTGCGAATGCCACCGCCCACACTGCGGCCCCCAGCGAAAAAAGCCGCTCGGCCCTGGCTCGGCTGGCCGGCAACAGCCCCTGCATGCAGCAGGTGCGGGTCTTGATCGACAAGGTCTCGCGCAGCATGGCCCCCGTGCTGCTGTGGGGCGAATCGGGCACCGGCAAGGAACTGGTGGCACGCGCCATCCACGATGTCAGCAACCGCGCCTCGCAGCCCTTCATCGCGGTCAACTGCGGCGCCATCCCTGAACAGCTGCTGGAAGCCGAGTTCTTCGGCTTTCGCAAAGGCGCCTTCACCGGCGCCACTGAAGAACGCGAAGGCTTCTTCCAGGCCGCCAACGGTGGCACCCTGTTCCTGGACGAAATCGGTGACCTGCCGCTGGCCATGCAATCCAAGCTGCTGCGCGCAATCCAGGAGCGGGCCGTGCGGGCCGTGGGCGCCACGCAGGAAGTGCAGGTGGATGTGCGCATCGTCAGCGCATCCCACAAGGACTTGCAAGCCGAAGTCCATGCCGGGCGCTTCCGCCAGGACTTGTTCTACCGCCTCAATGTCATCCAGATCACCTTGCCCGCCTTGAGGGAAAGGCTCGAAGACCTGCCGCTGCTGAGCCAGCGCATTCTGGAGCGCATTGCGCACGAGTCCGGCATGACGGGCGTGCCGCAATTGAGCCTGGCCGCGCAATCGGCCCTGCTCAGCCACCGATTCCCTGGCAATGTGCGCGAGCTTGAAAACCTCCTGCACCGCGCGGTGGCCCTGAGCACCCAGCACATCCTGGAGCCCGAGGACCTGGGCCTGGCCACACCCGCCCCCTCGCTGGAAAAGATCGAGGTGGAGGTGGCCGCCCCGATCCACGCCCCCGGCGTTTCACCAGCCGAAGCCCCGCTCCCGACGGACCTGGTTGCGCACCTTGACCAGATCGAGCGCGACATCCTGGTGCAGGCACTGGAAAAGCACAGGCTCAACCGCACGGCAGCTGGCGCAAGCCTGGGCTTGTCCTTGCGCCAGATGCGCTACCGCATGGCGCGCCTCGGCGTGCAGGTGAGCGACCAGGGCGTGGTGCTGGGCGAGCGCTTCGACCCGGACACCGACACCGATCAAGCTTGAGCGCCCATGGGCCACACACCTGACCACACCGACGGCACCGCCAACGCCAGCCCTCACCTCTGGCGCAACGGCTGGTATGCAGCCGCGCGCCAGGTGCCTTCGCCCAACTTTGGTCCGCGCCCCGAACAGGCCCGCATCACGCTGGCCGTGATCCACTCGATCAGCCTGCCACCAGGCGAGTACGGCGGCAGCGAGATCGAGCAACTGTTCACCAACCAGCTGGACTGGAGCGCCCACCCCTACTTCGAACAGATCCGCGGCGCGGAGGTCTCGGCGCATTTCGTGATCCGCCGCGACGGCGAGATCGTGCAGTTCGTGTCGGTGGATGACCGGGCATGGCATGCGGGCCGTTCAAGCTGGTTGGGTCTGGACAACTGCAATGACTACAGCGTGGGCATCGAGCTGGAAGGCCTGGAAGACACGCCGTTCGAACCCGCGCAATACACCGCCTTGGCCACCCTGATTGATGCGCTCAAACAACGTTGCCCCATCGACCAGATCGCGGGCCACGAACACATCGCCCCAGGCCGCAAACGTGACCCGGGCAAGGCCTTTGACTGGGCCCATCTGCAGCAGTTGACAGACTGGCCCGCAGCCCATCTCGCGGGCCTTTGCACCCAGACGCCAGGCACGGCACACGACGCCTAACCGCCTGGCGCTCGGCTGTCATGCCGACTTCCCCCATTGGCGATTTCCCTTGTTTTTCCCCCTGTTCGCGGGGTGGGGGCAAAAAGGCGTTATAGTCACGGCCAGACACTACAGGTAGTGCTTCACGGCACCCAAAACACCAGATATAGTGTCCTCCGCAGTTGGCAGTTGTGATCGCAACTGCCTGATTTCAACAGGCCAGACACCGCATCCAAGCGCGTGATCGGCCTGGCGATCCTGAAGGGAATTCCATGCAAACGTCCACGCCCAGCACCATGCCCACCCCCGCTTCTGTCATGCCCGGCGCCGCCGCGGTGGCAGTCGAGCCGCGTCAGTCCGCGTACTCCGCCTATCAGATCATCCGACGCAATGGTGCGGTCGTCTCGTTCGAACCCAGCAAGATCGCCGTCGCCCTGATGAAGGCCTTTCTGGCCGTGCACGGCACGCAAGGCGCCGCATCGGCCTCCGTGCGCGAAACCGTTGACGGCCTGACCGAAATGGTCGTGCGCGGCCTGCTGCGCTCGCGTCCAAGCGGCGGCACCTTCCACATCGAAGACATCCAGGATCAGGTCGAGCTGTCCCTGATGCGCGGTGGCCATCATGAAATCGCCCGCGCTTATGTGCTGTACCGAGAGCGTCGCGCACAGGAGCGCGCCAAGCAAGCGGATGCACAGCAAGCCGCCGCCCTGCCCACCCTGACCGTGATCGACCGCGGTCAACGCGTCCCGCTGGACCTGGCCCGCCTGCAAGCGCTCATCGTGGAAGCCTGCTCGGGCCTGGGCGATGACGTCAAGGCCGCCCCCATCCTGGCCGAGACCCAACGCAACCTGTATGACGGCGTCTCGATCGACGAGGTCTACAAGGCCGCCATCCTGGCCGCCCGCACCCGCATCGAGCACGACCCGGCCTACACCCGAGCCACCGCCCGCCTGCTGCAGCACACCATCCGCCGCGAGATCCTCGGTGAAGAAGTGACCCACGCTGAAATGGCCACGCGCTACGCCGACTACTTCCCCACTTTCATCAAGAAGGGCGTGGAAGCCGAACTGCTGGACGAGCGCATGCAGCAGTTCGACCTGGCCCGACTGGGTGCCGCTCTTAAATATGAGCGCGACCTGAACTTCGACTACCTCGGCCTGCAGACCCTGTACGACCGCTACTTCCTGCACCACAACGGTCAGCGCATTGAAATGCCCCAGGCGTTCTTCATGCGCGTGGCCATGGGCCTGGCCCTCAACGAAATCGACCGCGAAGCCCGCGCCATCGAGTTCTATGAACTGCTGTCGTCCTTCGATTTCATGTCGTCGACGCCCACGCTGTTCAACTCCGGCACCCGTCGCTCGCAGCTGTCGAGCTGCTACCTGACCACGGTCCCTGACGACCTCGACGGCATCTACGAAGCCATCAAGGAAAACGCCCTGCTGTCCAAGTTCGCTGGCGGCCTGGGCAACGACTGGACCCCGGTGCGCGCCCTGGGTTCGCACATCAAGGGCACCAACGGCAAGTCGCAAGGCGTCGTCCCCTTCCTGAAGGTGGTCAACGACACCGCCGTGGCCGTGAACCAGGGCGGCAAGCGCAAGGGCGCCGTCTGCGCTTATCTCGAGTCCTGGCACCTGGACGTGGAAGAATTCCTCGAACTGCGCAAGAACACCGGTGACGACCGTCGTCGCACCCACGACATGAACACGGCCAACTGGATCCCCGACCTGTTCATGCGCCGCGTGATGGAAGGTGGCGACTGGACCCTGTTCTCGCCCGCCACCTGCCCTGATCTGCACGACAAGTTCGGCAAGGCATTCGAAGAGGCCTACACCGCCTACGAAGCCAAGGCCGACCGCGGCGAGATCAAGCTCTTCAAGCGCGTGAAGGCCACCGACATGTGGCGCCGCATGCTGTCGATGCTGTTCGAAACCGGTCACCCCTGGATCACCTTCAAGGACGCCTGCAACGTGCGCTCGCCGCAGCAGCACGTGGGCGTGGTGCACTCCTCGAACCTGTGCACCGAGATCACCCTGAACACCAACGGTGGCGAAATCGCCGTGTGCAACCTGGGCTCGGTCAACCTGGCACAGCACATCAAGGACGGCGCCATCGACCAGGAGAAGGTCAAGAAGACGGTGAAGACGGCGATGCGCATGCTCGACAACGTCATCGACATCAACTACTACGCCGTCAAGAAGGCCCGCGACTCCAACCTGCGCCACCGCCCCGTCGGCCTGGGCATCATGGGCTTCCAGGATGCGCTCTATCAATTGCGCACGCCTTACGCCAGCCAGGAAGCGATTGAATTTGCCGATCGCTCGATGGAAGCTGTCTGCTACTACGCCTACTGGGCCTCGACCGAATTGGCCGAAGAGCGCGGCCGCTACAGCAGCTACCGCGGCTCGCTGTGGGACCGCGGCATCCTGCCGATCGACTCGCTCAAGCTGCTGGCCGAACAACGCGGTGGCTACGTTGAAGTCGACACCTCGACCTCGATGGACTGGGATGCCCTGCGTGCTCGCATCGCGATGTTCGGCATGCGCAACTCCAACTGCGTGGCCATCGCCCCGACCGCGACCATCTCCAACATCATTGGTGTGGATGCGTCGATCGAGCCTTGCTTCGGCAACCTGTCGGTGAAGTCCAACCTGTCGGGCGAGTTCACCGTGGTCAACGAGTACCTGGTGCGCGATCTGAAGAAGCTCGGCCTGTGGGACGACGTCATGGTCATGGACCTCAAGCACTTCGACGGTTCGCTGCGCCGCATCGACCGCGTGCCTGAAGACCTCAAGAACCTGTACGCCACCGCATTCGAAGTTGAACCGGTGTGGCTGGTTGAAGCGGCATCGCGTCGCCAGAAGTGGATCGACCAGGCTCAGTCGCTCAATATCTATATGGCGGGCGCATCGGGCAAGAAGCTGGATGAGACCTACAAGCTGGCATGGCTGCGCGGTCTCAAGACCACCTACTACCTGCGCACCGTTGGCGCCACGCATGCCGAGAAGTCGACGGTCTCGCGCGGTCAGCTCAATGCCGTGTCGAACATGGTGGGCGGCAGCATGAACGCTGCACCGCAGCAAGCTGCAGCACCTGTTGAAGCAGCACCTGCAGAGCCCGCAACCGACATCAAGTTCTGCTCGATCGACAACCCCGATTGCGAAGCTTGCCAATGATCGGCACGTGCTCATGATTGAAGACCATCAGTGATCATCATCAATCGATCAGACCTTCAACATGGGCACCATCACAAGGCCTCGTCATCTCATCAAAGGTGCGAGGTCTTGTTCAACTGATGGTTTGAACTGAGCTTCAAAACATACTCAATCGATGCCTTCTTGATGTTTTCGATGCAAGCCCGCAACAACCACGAGGCTTTGATGTCAAGAAGTGCTTGGTGTTTTTAACAACACCCTTTCATAATCCGACTCCATAGGATGTTCACCATGCTGGTCTGGGAAGACGACTCCTCCAAATCATCTTCAACGCCAATCGGTTCTGTGCCCTCTTCGCTCGGCGATGCACGGAACACGGCCTCGTCACCTCTCGCGACCGGCCTGGCAAGCGTTGCATCCAGCACCCCGAGTGCCCACACCATGTCTGCCTCCACGCCCACACCCGCAGCCACCACCGGTGGCTCGACGCGTCGTGTGAACGTGGCCGACAAGCGCATCATCAACGGTCAGACCGACGTCAACCAACTGGTGCCGTTCAAGTACAAGTGGGCCTGGGAAAAGTATCTGGCCACCTGCGCCAACCACTGGATGCCACAAGAAGTGAACATGTCTCGCGACATCGCCTTGTGGAAGGACCCCAATGGTTTGAGCGAAGACGAGCGTCGCATCATCAAGCGCAACCTCGGCTTCTTTGTCACCGCTGACTCGCTGGCCGCCAACAACATCGTGCTGGGCACCTACCGCCACATCACCGCGCCCGAGTGCCGCCAGTTCCTGCTGCGCCAGGCTTTTGAAGAAGCCATCCACACCCACGCCTACCAATACATCGTGGAATCATTGGGCCTGGATGAATCAGAGATCTTCAACGCGTACCACGAAGTTCAATCCATCCGCGACAAGGACGAGTTCCTGCTTCCCTTCATCGAAGCAATCATGGACCCGAACTTCCACACCGGCACACAAGAAACCGATCAGACCTTGCTGAAGTCGCTGATCGTGTTCGCCTGCCTGATGGAAGGTCTGTTCTTCTACGTGGGCTTCACCCAGATCCTGGCGCTGGGTCGCCAGAACAAGATGACCGGCGCCGCCGAGCAGTATCAATACATCCTGCGCGATGAATCGATGCACTGCAATTTCGGTATCGACCTCATCAACCAGCTCAAATTGGAAAACCCGCATCTGTGGACTGCGCAATTCAAGGCAGAAATCAAGGCGCTTTTCATTAAAGCTGTGGAACTGGAATACCGATACGCTGAAGACACGATGCCGCGTGGTGTGCTGGGCCTGAACGCGTCCATGTTCAAGGGTTACCTGCGCTACATCGCCAACCGTCGTGCCACGCAAATTGGTCTGGAAGAGTTGTTCCCCAATGAAGAGAACCCCTTCCCGTGGATGAGTGAAATGATTGACCTGAAGAAGGAACGCAACTTCTTCGAGACCCGAGTTATTGAATACCAGTCGGGCGGTGCCCTGTCCTGGGATTGATCGCGAGCCGCAAAGAGCACGAGGATCCACCCCGGATATGTCCACCCGACCTACCCCATTCATCACACCGCGCTCAGATCCTAGGGGGCGATGGGTGATGGATCCCTGTACTGCAATCCGCAGTGCAGTGCTCTTTGCAACTTGATCAAGGAGATCCGTATGGCAACTGCGAAAAAAGTGGCAGCTAAGAAAGCCGCCCCGGCCAAGAAGGCCGCTGTGAAGAAGGCTGCGCCCGCCAAGAAGGCCGCCGTGAAGAAGGCCCCTGCCAAGAAGGCAGCAGTGAAGAAGGCAGCACCCGCCAAGAAGGCCGCTGTCAAGAAGGCTGCACCCGCCAAAAAGGCAGCAGTGAAGAAGGCCGCACCGGCCAAGAAAGCTGCCGTCAAGAAGGCTGCGCCCAAAAAGGCAGCTGTGAAGAAGGCTGCACCGAAGAAGGCTGCCGTCAAGAAGGCTGCACCGGCTAAAAAGGCTGCTGCCAAGAAGGCGCCTGCCAAAAAGGCCGCTGCCAAGAAGCCTGCTCCCGCCAAGCCTGCCCCTGCCCCAAAAAAGGCAGCTGCACCGGCCGCAAAGACCACGCTGAGCCCTCAAGCCGCGTGGCCTTTCCCGACGGGCAACAAGCCCTGATTCACTCACCGTGAATCAGCATCAGTGATCAACTGATGTTCCCCAACCCGGCTACGGCCGGGTTTTTCTTTTGTCGATGTGCACCTGCCCCAGACATGAGCACCAACGCCCCCAAGCCAGCCTCATCATGGCCCTGTCTTCGCATTGACGGCAAAGGCAAGGCTCAACGCACCGTGCTCGATATCAGCGTCTCGCCCAACGCCAAGAAGACAGAACTGGTGGGTTGGCACGATGGCGCACTGCGCGTCCGGCTGGCGGCGCCACCCGTGGATGGCGCCGCCAACGATGCATTGCGCAAATGGCTGGCGCAGGAAATGGGCATCCCTCAAAACCAGGTGACCTTGCTGCGAGGCGCATCAGGGCGAAGAAAGCAATGGGCACTGGACATCCCCGCCGAACAAGTCGAGGCCTGGCTGGCCAGTCAAACCACATTGCAAAACTGACCCCCGCATCCCGGCGACCCGCTTTCATCACCCCTTAATCGAGCGCTACCCTATCGTGGGGGACAGGGCTACAGTGCCTGCATGCCTGCAGCGTCTCGCCCCTCGCTCGGCAAAGACAGTACTGATGGGGGCAGGAGAGCCAGGCCATGTCGCAACACAACACCCCTGAACCCAGCCAGACCCAACTGCAAGAGGTTCAAGCCGCCCTGTTCAACCTGCGCGATGGCCTGATGAACCTGAAGATGTCCCTGCAGGAACTGGCCTTCATGACCGACGAAACCGCCCAGCGCGAAGCCATGGCCGAGGCCGAAAACCTGATCATGCGCCTGCGGGGCTGAATACCCGCGGATAAACGCACCGAAAAAACGTAAAGGGCCGCAGCTTGCCTTAAGCTACGCGGTTTGATCCAAGTTACTCGCATCAAGCGAGCGCGCCATGGCCCAGTACGTTTTCACAATGAACCGCGTCGGGAAGATTGTTCCCCCGAAGCGTCAGATCCTCAAAGACATCACCCTGAGTTTCTTCCCGGGCGCCAAGATCGGCGTGCTGGGGGTGAACGGCTCCGGCAAGTCCACCTTCCTGAAGATCATGGCAGGGGTGGACAAGGACATCGAGGGTGAAGCCGTCCCGATGCCCGGCATCAAGATCGGCTACCTGCCCCAGGAACCCCAACTCAACCCCGAACAAACCGTTCGCGAGGCTGTTGAAGAAGGCATTGGCGGCGTGCTCGCAGCCAAGAAGCGCCTGGACGAGGTGTACGCTGCCTATGCCGAACCCGATGCCGACTTCGATGCGCTGGCCGCAGAACAAGGCGAGCTCGAAGCCATCATCGCCGCCGGCGGCTCCGAGAACACCGATCTGCAACTGGAGCTCGCTGCCGACGCGTTGCGCCTGCCCGCATGGGATGCCGTGATCGGCAACCTGTCCGGCGGTGAAAAGCGCCGCGTGGCCTTGTGCCGCCTGCTGCTGTCCAAGCCCGACATGCTGCTGCTCGACGAACCCACCAACCACTTGGACGCCGAGTCCGTGGACTGGCTGGAACAGTTCCTCAGCCGCTTCTCCGGCACCGTGGTGGCCATCACCCACGACCGCTACTTCCTGGACAACGCGGCCGAGTGGATCCTCGAACTCGACCGTGGCGCAGGCCACCCCTACAAGGGCAACTACTCCGATTGGCTGGAAGCCAAGGAGAAGCGCCTGGAGCAGGAACAAAAGACCGAAGACGCCCGCGCCAAGGCCCTGAAGCAGGAACTGGAATGGGTGCGCAAGAACACCAAGGGTCGCCAGGCCAAGTCCAAGGCTCGCCTGGCACGCTTTGAAGAACTGAGCGACGTCGAATACCAGAAGCGCAACGAGACGAACGAAATCTTCATCCCTGTGGCCGAGCGCCTGGGCAATGAAGTCATCGAGTTCAAGAACGTCACCAAGTCCTTTGGTGATCGCTGCCTGATCGACAACCTGAGCTTCAAGGTGCCTGCTGGCGCCATCGTCGGCATCATCGGCCCCAACGGCGCGGGTAAATCCACACTGTTCCGCATGATCCAGGGCGTCGAGAAGCCAGACAGCGGCGAAGTTGTGATCGGCAAGACCGCACAACTGGCCTTCGTGGATCAGAGCCGTGAAGGCCTGGCAGCCGACAACACGGTGTGGCAGGACGTCTCGGGCGGGCTGGACAACATCGTCGTGGGCAAGTTCGTCATGCCTTCGCGCGCCTACATCGGCCGCTTCAACTTCAAGGGCAACGACCAGCAGAAACTGGTGGGCAACCTGTCTGGTGGTGAACGTGGCCGCCTGCACCTGGCCAAGACACTGGCTCAGGGCGGCAACGTGCTGATGCTCGACGAACCCTCCAACGACCTGGACGTCGAAACCCTGCGCGCATTGGAAGACGCCCTGCTGGAGTTCGCCGGCAGCGCCATGATCATCTCCCACGATCGCTGGTTCCTGGATCGCATCTGCACGCACATCCTGGCGTGCGAAGGCGACTCGCAATGGTTCTTCTATGACGGCAACTACCAGGAGTACGAAGCCGACAAGAAGAAGCGCCTGGGCGAAGAAGGTGCCCGCCCCAAGCGTGTGCGCTTCAAGCCCATTCGCTGATACGCATTGCGCACCGCCATCAAGGCCCGTCATCGACGGGCCTTTTTTATTCACTTTCGCTTGCCATTCGGGGGCTATCCCTAGGGTTTCCAACAGAAGGGCCACCCCCTGCGGGGGCTAGAATTTCGTGGAATTTTTGGCATTGGCAGATGCGCCCAAAGTGCCCTGGCAACAGCCAGGCACACGATGGATTCAGGGACCCGGGACGAGGTTTGCCACGTGACAAATGGACCTTGCCCCACGCCCTTGAAGGACGTCGGCCACAACACACCGGCCCTGGCCCCGAAGCCGGTGAACACTGATGATTCTTGTTGGAGACTTGTTGATGACCTCTCGGATTACCCGCCTGCTCACGTCGACCGTGCTGGCCATTTCGGCGATGACCATGGGTGGCTGCGCCCTGATCGAATCCAACGTGAGCGGCACGACCCTCAGCATCCTGGAGGACGGCTTCACCCCCCCCACGCTGCAAATGCGTGACGTGGAAATGGCCTGCAACTTCGCCACGGTCAACGGCCCGCTGGTTGGCGCTGCGCGCAATTTCTACGGTGACCCTTCGCTGATGGAAACCGTGCTGATGTCTTCGGCTGGCGTGTGCTCCGAGAACCAGGCGATCGCCGAAGAAATGCGCTACATGCGCGCAGCCCGCGAGAAGCGTGCCGACGAAGCCCAGGATGCACGTATCGCCCAGAAGCGCTTGCTGGCCGTCGCGGCCGAACGCCAGTACACGGCCTTCTACCGCATGCGGACCAAGATGGAGCAGAAGTACTTCATCAAGTACGGCTCCGAGTGCCCACGCTTCAAGCGTGACTTCGACGAACTGGTCTACCTGCTGGGCTCGGTGGCCGGCCTGCAAGCCATGCAGAACGACATCGCTGCTCAACAGACCGTGGGCGTGCCCACCGACACCGCCCCGCTGGTCGAGAAAGCTTTGAAGTGCCTGGACAACGCCAAGTGGTGGGGTGCCCCCAATGCAGCCCGCGCTGCGGTGTGGAGCATCATCCCTGGCGGCGGCGAAGGCAAGGACATCAAGGGCACCTTTGATACCTCGATGAAACTGGGTGAAGCCGCCGGCGTCCGCCTGTCGCACGTGATGGCCGCTGTGGCCGCCCAATCGGTGGACGACAAGACCGCCGTGCGTGAGACCATCAAGCGCTTCACGGCCAACAAGGACTTCAAGGCCAACCCTGAATACCGCCTGATCGATGCGATTGCCCAATCGCAGATGATCAATGTCTCGGACCGCATGTGGACACAGGCCACCGGCACCCGTACACCGATCGGCAGCCTGGGCAAGTTCTGGGATGAGAAAGCCGGTGGCGACATCGATGCAGACAGCTTCCTGAAGTGATCCGCATCGATAAACGCTAGGTAAAACCCCAAGGGAATTCCCTTCCCCCGTGTGTGTGGGTGGGGGTTTACCTCAAGAAACCTTCAACCAGATATAGTTACAAAGCTAACGATCCAGACCACCGCAAGTGGTCGCTTTCAAGTGCCGAAAATCGGCAAAGCTCAGGGGTCCCGTCAATGGGCCCCTGACTTTTTTTGGTATCGAGGAGACATCATGAAGTTGGTCAAGAAAATGAGCCAAACCAGCCTGGCCGTGCTGGTTGCCATGGGTGCAATGACATCTGCCCAGGCTGCTCAAAAAGTTTGCGTTTACGACTTGCTGGGCACTGCTGGCGACCTCTTCAACATGGCCAAGGATTACGCCGTGGCGATGCAAAAGTTCGGTGGCAACATCGAACTCAAGGGCTATACCGATGAGCGCGTGGCCTCGGAAGACTTCCGTACCGGCCAATGCGACGGTGTGATCGCCACCGCATTCCGCACGCGCCAGTTCAACCCCGTGGCCGGCTCGATCGACACGCTGGGCGCCACCACCATCGTCAAGGACGGCAAGATCGACATCGCCGCCAGCTACGACGTGGTCCGCAAGATCATCCAGACCTATGCATCGCCTGCAGCAGCCAAGCTGATGGTTGAAGGCAACTATGAAATCGGCGGCATCACACCGCTGGGCGCCGCCTACCCCGTGCTCAATGATCGCAAGATCAACACCGTGGAAGCCCTGGCCGGCAAGCGCATTGCCTCGTTCGACTACGACAAGGCCCAGGCCGTGATGATCCAGCGCATTGGTGCGCAGCCGATCTCCGCCGACATCACCAACTTCTCGACCAAGTTCAACAACGGCGCCGTGGACATGATCGCGGCACCCACACTGGCCTACAAGCCGCTGGAGCTCTACAAGGGCATTGGCAAGACGGGTGCCATCACGCGCTTCCCGATCATGATCCTGACCTACCAGGTCGTGCTCAACAAGACCAAGTTCCCCGAAGGTTTCGGCGAGAAGTCCCGCGAATACTGGGCCAGCCAGTTCGATCGCTCCATGCAGCTGATCAAGCAGGCCGACGCCAGCATCCCGCCCGGCACCTGGATGGAACTGAGCGCCGAGAATTCCTACAAATACACCTTGATGCTGCGTGAATCGCGCATCGATATCGCGCAAAAGGGCTTGTACGACAAGCGCGGTCTGAAGGTCATCAAGAAAATCCGCTGCAACGTGAACCCGGCTGACCCCGAGTGCACCACCAAGTCGGAAGAAGACTGGAAGTAAGCCAGCAGTGACGGGTTCCCCCCCGTCACGTCGTACTGCTGATACCGCCGAGGGGCCTGCAGGCCCCTCCCCCTTTGACTGCTGGTCGTGATGGCCAGCCCGGTCGCGTGATTGCCCCATGAACACCCCTGCCTCCCGAAAGATCCTGGGTCGCACCATTCTCGAATGGTTCTCCAGCCTTCCCGTCTTTGCCTTGTTGTTGTTGACCCTGATCATCGGTACCGGTGAGATGGTCCACGGCCAGTTGCTCAAGCTGGGCGAATCCATGTTCGGCGACTCCCACGCTCAAGTGCAGTACTTCATGCTGCGCGCCGAGCCGGTCAAGCCCGATTGCGATGTCAACGTCAACATCGACGCCGAACTGGCCAAGCAATCCGCGGCGCCTTCTGGCAAAACCGGCGGTGATGACATCGACGATCTCTTTGGTGATCAGAAGGCTGCAGACCCGGCTGTGCTGCGCAAGTCGATCGAGCAGGCCCTGGCGATCTGCAAGGCCAAGCACGAGTTGTATGCCAAGGTGGTGCAGCACCAGACGCCGCAGGTCAGGGCCTACCGCACACTGGAAACCAGCTTCTTCGGTCTGTTCCAGATCGGTACGGACAACCGCCCGCTGATCCTGCTGCTGATGGTGGCCATCGCCGCCGTGACCACCACGCTGGGCTTCCACCACATCGGCATCCGCCCCGGCCATTACTCGAAGGACTACCTGCTGCAATCGGTGTCGCAGGTGATCTCATCGGCCCTGCTGCTGTTTTCCTGCGTGCGCTACTACCAGATCCTGCAAGGCTCTGGCGTGCCCATCGAGCACCCGCTGATCCACTACATCTGGATGGCCTTGTTCACCACCCTGCTGCTGATCAACCTCAAGCGCGTGATCATGCCGGTCAAGTCCCAGTTCGGTGAAGGTGAGTGGTCCGGTGCATTCCTGTCCATCCCGCTGTACGCGCAGATGGCCACCATCGCAGGCGTGTACTTCCTGATCAAGGGTCACCACGCTGGCCTGGCCATCTACATCAACCAGCTGATGGAGTTGCCCAGCATCTTCATGAACCTCGGCCTGTTCATCTGGTCGGGCATGTTGCTCAAGCAAAGCCGCATCGTCGACCTGTTCATGGACACGCTGCGCCCCTGGAACCTGTCGCCCCAGCTGCTGACCTACATCATCTTGCTGGCTGCTGCTGTGGCCACGGCCTACACGGGTGCCTCCGGTGTGTTCGTGATCGCCGCTGGCGGCATCATCTACCACGAGGTGCGTGCCTCGGGTGGTTCGCGTCAGTTCGCCCTGGCCGCCACCGCCATGTCCGGCTCGCTGGGCGTGGTGCTGCGCCCCTGCCTGCTGGTCGTGATGATCGCCGCGCTGAACAAGCAAGTGACCACCAGCGGCCTGTACCACTGGGGCTTCTACGTGTTCCTGCTGACGTCGACGCTGTTCTTCCTGACCTCGCAGATGCTGCGTACCCAGCGTGCCAACATCGAATCGCCGATGAAGGCCCTGCCCGCGATGATTCGCCAGATCGTCCCCCTGCTGCCCTATTTCCTCGTGGTGGCCGTGGTGGTCTGGCTGTATGAATACGCCCTGGACACCAAGCTCAACGAGATCACTGCCCCGACGATCATGCCGGTCATCCTGCTGATCATCCTCGTCTACGACAAGTTCACGAACAAGGGCAAGGCCGAGCTGACACCTGACTACGCCAGCCACCGCCAGGAAGGTGTCGAGAAGTCGATCCGTTACGCCACCAACGAGACCATCGGTCACATCGGTGCGCTGCTGAGCCTGATGACGCTGTCGCTGGCCATGGGTGGCGTGATCGAGCGCTCCGAAGTCATGGGCTTCTTCCCCAAGGTGTTCGAAAATCACTGGACGGCAATGGCCTTCCTGGTTGTCACCAAGGTGCTGCTGGGCATGATCATGGACCCGTTCGGTGCCGTGGTGCTGGTGTCGGGCACGCTGGCCCCCATCGCCTACGCCAACAACATCGACCCGCTGCACTTCTGGATGATGGTGCTGGTGGCCTTCGAGCTGGGTTATCTGCTGCCTCCCGTGGCCATCAACCAGTTGCTGACGCGTCAGGTGATCGGCGAAGAAGAGGTGACCGTGGCGGATGCCGAAGTGAAGCACCTGGGCTTCTACCGTCGCTACGAGCGCTGGATCCTGCCGCTGGTGGTGATGACCATCGGCCTGGTGATCGTGGCGTTTGGCCCGCTGGCCATCCACGACTATCCGCAGCTGGCCTTCATGAAGGAATGGTTCCCGCCCGCTGGCCAGTGATGCCCTGACATCACCCTGCACAAACCCGGTTGAATGCCACGCATCAGCCGGGTTTTTTCTTGGGTGGCCCCTTGTCAGGCCAGCATGGGTCGGTGGTATGTTCCCAACCCATGATTTGCCCCCCTCACCTGAACCTGCTGAACTCCCCCGTGCATCACGGGCACACACATCGAACCTGGACGTTCAAGCCGCTTGTCGGCGCCACGTTGCTGGCCATGGCCTTGAGTGCATGCAGCAGTCTGGGCGGCAAGACTGGTGCTGCCCCCGCAGCCGTCGCGACCGCCAATGGGGCCGCCGCACCAGGGCCCCAGCACTTGAATCCGCCGGTGGTAGCCGCCAGCGGCGTCAACGCATCGATGCCACCCGGCGCTGCGCATGTGCCCGCAAGCGCCCCCGCGCAGCAGCCGCCCTTCGACGCCGTGATCAAAGGCGCCGAACGCCAGGACGGCATGCTGCCCATCTGGAAGCGCCAGGACAAGGTCTGGATCGAGCTGCGGCCAGAGGCCTTTGGCAAACCCTTTTTCCTGTCTCCCAAGCTGGCATCGGGCATTGGCGAAGCTGGCGTGTTTGGTGGCTTGATGCAAAGCCGCTGGGCGCAGGTGGGCCGCCCGCAATGGGTGGAGTTCCGCAAGGTGCAGCAGCAGGTGCACCTGCTGGCCATCAATGCCGCGTACACCGCCCAGGCCGGCACACCTCAGGCCAGGGCCGTTCAGGCCGCCTTCTCGCCCAGCCTGCTTGGCAGTGTGCCGCTGGCCAGTGCGCCGCACGGCAAGTCTGGTGCTGTCCTGATCGAGGCCAACACGCTGCTGCTGGGTGACCTGCTTGGCGTTGCTCAGCACCTGCAGCGCACCTACCGTCAGAACTATGGCCTGGACGGCCGCAACTCCGCCTTGCTGGAAGCCCGCACGCAAAGCAACAGCCTGGTGTTCGAAGTGTCTCAGCACTTTGCGACAGCGGGCATCGCGGCGGGCGGTGGCGCACCGGGTGTGCCTGCGTCCACCGTGCCGTTGTCCGTGCCCGATCCGCGCAGCATGTTCATCACTGTGCACTACAGCTTGTCAGCCCTGCCTGAAAAGCCCATGCGCACACGCGCAGCCGACCCCCGTGTCGGCTACTTCACCAGCACAGTGGCCGACTTCACCGATGACCTCGCGCGCACCCCGCGCCAGCGCTTCATCAACCGCTGGCGACTGGAGAAGAAGGACCCGGCGGCCGCATTGTCCGAGCCGGTTCAGCCCATCGTTTTCTGGCTGGACCCGAGCATCCCCGATGCCTACCGGCCCACCATCACCGAAGGCATCCTGGAATGGAACAAGGCCTTCGAGGCCATTGGCTTCAAGAACGCCATCGAGGTGCGCACGCCGCCCAAGGACAAGCCCTTTGACACGCAGGAGACCGGCCACACCTCCATCCGCTGGATGACCAACAGTGCCCCCGTGTTCGGGGCCATCGGTCCCACCCATGTGGACCCACGCACCGGCGAGATCCTGGACGCCGACATCGCACTGGAAAGCCTGTCCTCGCGGGCCATCCGCACCGTGCGCAGCCAGTTCATCAGCGCATCGAACGCCGAGCAGGCACCTGATGCCTGCCAGCATGCCGAGCAGGCGTCCGAGCAACTGGGGCTGGCGCTGGACGTGCTGGAGGCGCAAGGCGTGCTCGACCCTGACAGCCCACAGGTGAAGGACTTCGTGCTGGCCTACATCAAGGACACCACGATGCACGAGGTGGGCCACACACTGGGCCTGCGCCACAACTTCCGCGGGTCGCGCTGGCACACGGCCGAAGAACTGACTGACCCGGAGCTGACGAAGGCCAAAGGCAACAGCGCATCGGTGATGGACTACTCGCCCATCAACCTGCCCCTGCCGGGCCATCGCGCCGGGGCCCCCTTCCAGACCACGCTGGGCCCGTATGACTACTGGGCCATCGAATACGGCTACAAGGCCTTGCCAGACGACAAGGCAGCCGCGCAGAAGGAACTGCAAGCCATTGCCCAGCGCAGTGCGGACCCGGCCCAGGCCGACGCCCTGGCCTTTGGTACAGATGAAGACAACGCCATCGGGCTGGACCCTCAGGCGCTGGTGTTCGACCTGGGGCGTGACCCCGTGGTGTTTGCCCGCACGCGCCTGGCCATCGTGCAAGACCTGTTCGAACGCCAGGCCAGGCGGCAGCTGACGCCGCAAGATGACCCCACGCTGCTGCGCCGCAGTGTGAGCTACGGCCTGCGTGACATGGCCCGCACCAGCCATATCCTGCTCAAGCAGGTGGGCGGCATGGTCACCCGGCGCGATGCACCAGGCAGCGGCCGCGACTTGCTGGACCCCTTGCCCTCGTCACAACAACGTGCGGCCTTGCACCTGTTGATGGAGGCCTACCTGTCGCCGCAAGCCATCAAGCTGCCCCCCGCCCTGCTGCGGCGCCTGGGGCCTGATTACCTGGATCGCCAGGAAGGCGGCGATGGCCGCACGCCGGTGCCCACGGACTTCTCCTTGGCCGAGCAGCAACTCGTGCTGCAACGTGATGTGCTGGGCTACCTGATGAGCGAGACGCTGGCCGAACGCCTGCTCGACAACATCGACAAGACGCGCGACAAGGACAAGCAACCACTGACGGTGCGTGAACTGCACCGCACCTTGTTCGACACCATCTGGCAGGACGAGGCCTTGCCCGCCGGCACCGAAAGCGCACGGCGCAACCTGCAGCGAGAACATGTCAACCGCCTGGCCACGGCCGTGGTGCGCGGGGCCAGCGCACGCGCCGATGTGCGCGCCATCATGCGACAGCAGGCTGTGAAGCTGCTGGCACTGCTGAAGAAACAGCATGGCGGAGACCCGAACAGCACGGCTTACGCCCATCGCGAGGATTGCATCAACACCTTGAGCGCGGCCTTGCAAGCCAGCGTGGTGCGCAACGCGCCCTGAAGCACCACCAAATCACCTGCGCCACCCCATCGGAGGGGCCCAAAGCGCGGCGTCCCGCAACGACAATAGCGGGACGCAAGCTTGAGTGACGACATGGACCTGCCCACGCTGTTTTCCGCATCAGGCCCGCTGGCGCGTGCCTTTGAAGGCTACCGCGTGCGGACCGAACAAATCGAGATGGCCCAGGCCATCCAGGAAGCCATACGCGAGGCCAGCACGGTGGTGCTGGAAGCGGGCACCGGGGTGGGCAAAACCGCAGCCTATCTTGTGCCGGCGCTGCTGGAAGGCGGCAAGGTCATCGTGTCGACCGGCACCAAGGCCTTGCAGGACCAACTCTTTCACCGCGATCTGCCCGCCGTGCGCGACGCGCTGGCCGTGCCCATCAAGGTGGCCCTGCTCAAGGGCCGCAGCAACTACCTGTGCTGGCACCATCTGGAGCGCACCAACCAGGATGCCACGCTGCTGGGCAGCAAGCAGGAGGTGCGCGACCTCAGCCTCATCAACCGCTTCATCCACCTCACGCCCACAGGCGACAAGGCCGAGTGCAACCAGGTGCCCGAGCACGCCTCGATCTGGTCGCGCGTCACCTCCACGCGCGAGAACTGCCTGGGCAGCGAGTGCAAGCACTACACCGATTGCTTCGTCATCAAGGCCCGGCGTGAAGCGCAGGACGCCGATGTGGTCGTGGTCAACCACCACCTGTTCTTTGCCGACCTGATGCTGCGCGAAGAAGGCGTACCCGAGCTGCTGCCCAATGCGCAGACCATTGTGTTCGACGAAGCGCACCAGCTGCCTGACACGGCCACGCTGTTCTTTGGTGATTCGATTTCGACTGCGCAACTGCTGGACCTGCTGCGCGACACGCTGGCCACAGGTCAATCACAAGCGCGTGACGCGGCCAACTGGAACGACGTGCTGGCCCCGCTGGACCGTTGTACGCGTGACCTGCGTCTGTGCTTCGGGCTGCAGATGCAGCGCCTGTCGCACGCACAGCTGGGCGCTGACCACCCTTTGCATGCGGCCATCGGTCAATTGAAAGAAGCCTTGATGCATGTGCGTGAGGTGCTGGACGGCCAGGCGGACCGCAGCCCTGACCTGGCCCAATTGCACCGCCGCAGCGATTCCCTGATGCAGCGCCTGTGCGCATGGGGTGCACCCGAGCGCGCCAACGAGCCCGAGCTGTGCTGGGTGGACGTCGGCACGCACGGCGTACAACTGCACCGCACGCCCATCTCGGTGGCCGACGTCTTCAAGCGTCAACGCCTGGGTTTAGGTGAAGTCGAGACAGCGCTGGACGAAGAGCCAGACGAAGACGACGTCGAAGGTGCCCTGGCGCGCAACGCCGAGCTGGATGAGTTGCCCTGGCAGGATGACGACAAGCAGGGCGAGACCAATCCCACAACTCAGGCCGAAGCGGGCAGCGACGCGGACGACGAACAAGAGGATTTGCAGGCCTTGATGGCCGGCGCATACGATGAACCGACCGCCAGCACCAGGCCTGCATCGGTGCCCAGCCACAAGGCCGATGGTGATGAGCCTGGCGCCGTGCCCAAGCCACCGCGCCGAGCCTGGATCTTCACCTCGGCCACACTGGCCGTGCGGCAGGACTTCAGCCACTTCACGCACGCCCTCGGCCTGGAGGACGCACATTGCCAGTCCTGGTCCAGCCCATATGACTACGGCGAGCAAGCCATGTTGTATGTGCCCCAGCAGATGCCCGCGCCGTCAGACCCGGGCCATACCGATGCGGTGGTGGATGCCGCCCTGCCCTTGATCCGCGCCAACCGAGGGCGAGCCTTCGTGCTGTGCACCAGCTTGCGCGCCGTGGCCAAGGCGGCCGAGCGCCTCAAGAAGCTGTTTGCCGAATCGGGTGACCCGTTCCCGGTGCTGCAACAAGGTGATGCACCCCGGCCCACGCTGCTGGAAGACTTCCGCCGCGCAGGCAATGCGGTGCTGGTAGGCAGCCACAGCTTCTGGGAAGGCATCGACGTCAAAGGCGATGCGCTCACGCTGGTCGTGATCGACAAACTGCCCTTTGCCCCGCCCGATGACCCGGTGATGGCCAAACGCCTGGAGTTGCTGGCTCAGCAAGGCGGCAACCCCTTCATGGAACACCAGGTGCCTCAGGCCATCATCGCCTTGAAACAAGGCGCCGGCAGACTGATCCGCAGCGAGACCGACCGGGGTGTGCTGATGATCTGTGACACGCGCCTGATCGACAAGCACTATGGCCGTCGGATATGGCAGAGCCTGCCCCCGATGAAACGCACCCGCGTGGAAAATGAAGTGGTCGCTTTCCTGGAGACGCTATGAGCCGCACCTGTCTGGCCCTGCAACACCTCAGCTTTGAAGACCTGGGTTCGATCGAGCCCGTGCTGCGCACGATGGGCTTCACCATCCAGTACCGCCAGGCTGGTGTGGATGACCTGCACAGCGCACAGGCCCAGGCCGAATGGCGCGACGCCGACCTGGTGGTGGTGCTGGGCGGGCCCATCGGCGTGTACGAAGCCGATCGCTACCCCTTCATCCACGATGAAATCGCGCGCATCCAGGAGCGGCTGAGCAGTGGCAAGCCCTTGATCGGCATCTGCCTGGGTGCGCAAATGATTGCTGCGGCCAGCGGGCAACGCGTCTACCCCGGCCCGGCCAAGGAGATCGGCTACAAGCCTTTGCGTTTGACCACAGAGGGTCAGAACTCACCGTTGGCTGCCTTGGCTGCTTGTGCTTATGAGGTGCTGCACTGGCACGGCGACACCTTTGATCTGCCGCCCGGCGCCGAGTTGTTAGCCTCGACGGACCTGGTCACCAACCAGGTCTTCAGCATCGGCCCCAGGGTGCTGGGCCTGCAGTGCCACCTGGAAGCCCAGCCACGTGATCTGGAACGCTGGCTGATCGGCCACACCGCCGAGTTGACGGCAGCCGGCATCGACCTGGCACAGCTGCGTGCAGACAATCAACGCATCGGTGATCAGCTGGTCAGCGCGGCCCAGCAGGTGTGGCTGAACTGGTTGATGGGCGCGCTGCCCTTGTGATCAAGCACCAGGGTCTACTGACATGAAGACCTGGCGCGCCTGACCTACCCAAAGCCCCAAGCACCACCAGCGCTCAGAACTCCAGGTTGTCGATCAGGCGCGTCTTGCCCAGGCGGGAGGCCGCCACGCCAACCAGGGGCTCGCCTTGCGCCAGTTCGGCGTCGGTGGCAGGCAGCAAGTCACGCTGGCGACGCACCATGATGTAGTCGGTCTTCCAGCCGCGGGCATCGAGTGCGGCCTGGGCTTGGGCTTCCATCGTGGCGATGCTGGCCTGGGTCAGGGCTGAACTCGCACGCGCCGCCGCCACCTTGTCCTTGACCGAACGCAGCACAACGCTGAGCTGCACCGCTTCCGCCCGCTCGTCGGCGCTGAGGTAACCATTGCGCGAGGACAAGGCCAGGCCATCATCGGCACGCAAGGTCTCACCACCACGGATGTCGATGGGCAGCCCCATCTGGATCACCATGTTGCGGATGACCATGAGCTGCTGGTAGTCCTTCTTGCCGAACACGGCCACGCGCGGCTGAACCAGGTTGAACAGCTTGTGCACGACGGTGCAGACGCCTGTAAAGAAGCCGGGACGGAAGGCCCCTTCCAGGATATCGGCCAGCTCGGTGGGCGGCACCACCTTGTAGCCTTGCGGCTGCGGATAGAGCTCCGCTTCGGAAGGTGCGAACAGCACATCGCATCCGGCCTGGGCCAGCAACTCGGCATCGCGCTCCAGTGTGCGCGGGTAGGTATCGAAGTCTTCGTTGGGCCCGAACTGCAGGCGGTTGACGAAGATGCTGGCCACCACCGGGCTGCCGCTGCCGGCCACGATCTCGCGGGCTTGCTTGATCAAGGCCAGGTGGCCATCGTGCAGATTGCCCATGGTGGGCACGAAAGCGGGCGCGGCTGGGTGAGCGGCCAGCTCGGCACGCAAGCCGGCCACGGTGTGGATGATCTTCATATCAAATTCCGAGAGGGGATCTGGTTGATCAGTAGGCGTGCACGGCTTCGTCAGGGAAGCTGCCGTCCTTCACAGCGGCCACGTAGCGGCGGATGGCGTCATCCACCGAACCACCCTCGGCGGCAAAGTTGCGCACGAAGCGTGGCAGCTTGCCACGCGTGATGTTGAGCATGTCGTGCAGCACCAAAACCTGGCCGGCCGTGCCCTGCCCCGCGCCGATGCCGATGGTCATCAGGCCGGGGTTGTCGGCCTGCACCTCGCGCGCCACCGCTGACGGCATCAGCTCCAGCACCATCATGGCGGCACCAGCATCAGCCAGGGCCTTGGCGTGCTTGCGCAGCGTCTGCGCGCCGGCTTCATCCCGTCCCTGGATGCGGTAGCCGCCCAAGGCATGCACGCTCTGCGGGGTCAGGCCCAGGTGGGCACACACCGGCACGCCGCGCTCGGTCAGAAAGTGCACGGTCTCGGCCGTCCAGCCACCGCCTTCGAGCTTGACCATCTGGGCGCCTGCCTGCATCAAGGCGATGCTGGAGCGCAGCGCCTGCTCGCGGTTTTCCTGGTAGCTGCCAAACGGCAGGTCCCCCACCACCCAGGCATTGCGGTTGCCACGGGCCACGCAACGCGTGTGGTAGACCATCTCGTCCATGGACACAGGCACCGTGCTGGCATGGCCTTGCACGATCATGCCCAGCGAGTCACCCACCAGGATGCAATCGACACCGGCCTCGTCCACCACGCGCGCAAACGTGGCGTCATAGGCAGTCAACATGGCGATTTTTTCGCCCTTGGCATGCATTTCCCGCAGGCGGTGCAGGGTGATCGGCTTGCGGCTTGGCTCGACGGCGTTGTTCATGTAGTTTGCGACCTCGGCGTGTGGACGCCAGTGTAGGAAGTGGCGCGATTCTAGGCCGGGAAATCCCTTTGCGCAGGCATCCGGCCCGACAGACCCTGACACCCGCAGCATGGGGCGTTCAATCGGCCTGGGCCTCGCCCCTTCTGTCGTCACCGGCCCCCTTGAAGCCAGGGAGAAACGCCATGGCAACACATCTTCCGATCTGCCCCTCGACACCTGCCCGCTGGTGGCGATTTGGCGCATGGGCCCCCTTGTTGACGATGTATCTGGCTGCCTGCGGTGGCGGCGCTTCGCCTGACGGCACGGTGGGCACGCCCAGCAGCACGTCCATCAAGACCGTGCTGATCGCGCAGGGTTTGTCATCCCCGTGGGGCATGGTATTCATGCCCGATGGCCGGTTGCTGATCACTGAAAAAGCCGGGCAAATGCGACTGGTGAGCATGAACGGCCAGGTGTCGGGCGCCATCACAGGGCTGCCGCCGGTGGCCGACGCCGGCCAAGGTGGCTTGCTGGACGTGCAGCTCGACCCGGACTACCCAAGCTCGCCCTGGATCTACTGGAGCTATGCGGAACCCGGCGTCAACGCTGAAGCCGGTCTGGCCGGCACCGCGGTAGCGCGCGGCCGGCTCACAGAGCTGGTGATGGGCAACGTCCAGGTGATCTTTCGCCAGGTTCCCAAAGTGCAGGGAAACAACCATTTCGGTTCGCGGCTGGCTTTTGCCAGAGACAAGACCTTGTTCATCACGCTGGGTGAGCGCATGCAGGATGACCCAGCCAACCCAGGCACGGAAAACGCCCAGAATCTGGCCAAGCACCTGGGCAAGGTCGTCCGGATCAACCGCGATGGCGGCATACCTGGCGACAACCCCTTGTTTGCCAACGGCCTGGCCTTGCCCGGCATCTGGAGCCTCGGCCATCGCAACGTCCAGGGTGCGGCGATTCACCCCGCCACCGGCGAACTGTGGGTTTCAGAGCACGGACCACAAGGCGGCGATGAAATCAACCTGGTGCGTGCGGGTCACAACTATGGCTGGCCACTGCGCAGTTACGGTTGCCCATATGGCGCGACACCAGGGGATGCTTGCCGCGTGGGCGGCGGCGTGCATGCACCCGACTTCGATGAACCCCTGACCTACTGGGTGCCCCTCTCCACGGCTCCCAGCGGCATGGCCTTCAACACGGGCACACGCTACCCGGGCTGGGAGGGCAATCTGTTCGCAGGCTCATTGGCCGGGCAGACACTCTGGCGACTGACGGTGGACAACGAACATGTCCTGGTCAGAGAGGCCCTGCTGAGCAAGGTCATCGGGCGGATACGCGATGTGGTGCTGGGCCCGGATGGCTGGCTGTACGTGATGACCGACGGCGACAACGCCCGCATCTACCGGATCGAACGTTGAGCGCGAACTTGAAGATTCAAGCGGGCTGGTAAGCCAGGCGCACGTAGATGGGCGCAAAGGCCTCGGCCTGGGTCACTTCCAGCAGGCGTTCGCGGGCCAGCTCCAGCATGGCGATGAAGGTCACCACCATGACCTGCGGGCCGCGGGTGGTGTCGAACAGCTCTTCAAACTCGACGAAGCGGCGCCCCTGCAGCGTGCGCAAGACCTGGCTCATGAACTCGCGTACTGACAGCTCCTCGCGGCTGATGGTGTGGTGCTTGTTCAAACGGGCGCGCTGCAGGATGTCCATCCAGGCTTCGCGCAGGTCGGACAGGGCCACATCGGGGTGGCGCACGTGCACAGAGGGGTCGTTGTGGATCTCGACGCGCAGGAAGTCACGGCCCAGCAGCGGCAGTTGATCCAGCTTGGCCGCGGCCAGCTTCATCTGCTCGTACTCGATCAGGCGGCGGACCAGTTCGGCGCGCGGGTCTTCGGCTTCTTCACCCTCGGCCACCTTCTTGGGCGGCAGCAACATGCGTGACTTGATCTCGATGAGCATGGCCGCCATCAAGAGATAGTCGGATGCCAGTTCGAGGTTGGTCTTGCGGATCTGATCCACATAGGCCAGGTACTGCCGCGTGACATCCGCCAGCGGGATGTCGAGGATGTTGAAGTTCTGCTTGCGGATCAGGTAGAGCAGCAGATCCAGCGGGCCCTCGAAAGTCTCCAGGAAGACTTCGAGCGCATCCGGCGGGATGTAGAGATCCGTCGGCATGGCAAACAGGGGTTCGCCATACAGACGTGCCAATGCCACCTGGTCGATGACCTCGGGCAGACCTTGCTCGTCAAGCTCGGCCGGTGGCAGGCCACCTTCATCGGCGGCCATGACGTGCTGTTGTGTCACCTGTCAGACCAGGCCATCACCCGAGGCTCAGGCCTTGGTTGAGTAGACGTAAGGCTGTTGCTCGACGCGGGCTTCGCGGTAGCCCTTCTGAGCCTCGCGGTCCACGGGCTTGTCCCACAGCAGGAAACGCCCCTGGCGCTGACGCTCTTCGAGTTGCGGATCACGTGCCTTGAGGCTGTCGATGAACTGCGTGACGTCGGACTTGTACGGTTTCCAGAAAAGCGGCATGGCTTTGACCAATTCAATCAAGATGCGAGAACCTGACATTTTATGGGTGCGATCGCCCTGATCTGATCACCAGGGCACACGACAATGTCAGGCATGCAGGAAATTGAACTGAAATTCCAGATTCCGGAAGGCGCGCTGGAGGCCGTTCGGGCCGAATTCACCCGCCTCAACGCCGGCCAGAACACCGATCTGCGCCTGCGGGCCTCGTATTTCGACACGCCCGATCGCCGCCTGGCTGCCGCACGCATGGCGCTGCGCGTGCGCCAGGAAGGCGAGGACTGGGTTCAGACGCTCAAGGCTGGTGGCAGCAACACCATGATGCGGCTGGAGGACAACCAGCCTGCGCAGGAGCCTGCCCACGGCCAGCCCATTCGCGCCGACCTGGGGCGGCATGCCGGCACACCTGCCCAAGAGGCCCTGGAGCGCGTGTTGAGCTGGTCCATGGCACAAGACCCGCAAGGCCATGGCACTGGCCTGATCGAGCTGTACGGCACCGACATCACCCGCACGCGGGCGCTCGTCACCGTGGGCAAGGGCACCTTGTTCGAGGGCGAAGTGGAGCTGGCGCTGGACCTGGGGCAGATCCATTCCGGCAGTTTGAGCGTGCCCGTACGCGAACTGGAGATTGAATCGGTATCAGGCCACCCCATGGCCGTGATCCTGGCCGGGCGCGACTGGGTGGCTCGCCACGGCCTGTGGCTGGACACGCAGACCAAGGCCCACCGGGGTGACCGCCTGGCGCGTGAAGCGGCGGCGTTGCTGGCGCCCACCGCAGCCGCGCCTGACCAGGCTGAGCCTGCCGTGCACACCACACTGGCGCACCCCGCCAAGGTCAAGTCCGGCTCGACCATGGACGAAGCCTGGCGCGCCGGCGTCGAAACCTGCCTGGAACACATCACCGGCAACCTGAGCGAACTGGGCAACGCGCCCACCTCGACACCCGCACTGGCTTACCAGTTGAGGCTGGGCCTGCGCCGCCTGCGGGCACTGGGCCGCTTGTGGGCGCACACACCCTGGGCACTGCCGGCCAGCAGCCTGGACAAGGCCACGACCCTGACGCGGCAACTGGGCTACTGGCGCGACCAGGAGGCCTTGGCCTGGTTGCCTGAGAAACTGCTTGCCGCAGGTAGCCCCGCACGCCCCCTGCCCAGCCCGACACCGCCGCCAGGCCTGCCCGCCGACGTGGTGGCGCTGGCCCGCTCTGCCCTGGCCACCGAACTCTGCCTGGACGTGTTCGCCACCTTGCTGGCGCCTGAGCGTCCCGCCGATGCGCCCCACGCTGACTTGCTGCCCTGGCTGAATGCTCGCCTGACACGCTGGGCGGCCCGCTGCGCCAGACACGCGCACGGCCTGGCCAAACTGCCCGACACCGAACTGCACCAGTTGCGCAAGCGCGGCAAGCGGCTCAGGCTGGCTGCCGCCATTTATGCGCCGCTGTGGTCGGACAAGGCTTTCAGGCGCCATGACCGGGCGCTGCAAAGCGTGCTGACCGGTTTGGGGCGTGTGCAGGATGAGGTGGTTGCGCAGGCCTGGTACGCCCAGCTGGCGCAGCAGGAGCCTCAGGCACAGTTCGCCTGCGAGTGGCTGCAAGGCCGGCGCAAGAGCCTGCGCAAGAAGGCGCAGCGGAGCGCACAGCGCTGGCTCAAGCGCCGTTCACCCTGGTGATCTGAACGGCGTCGCGATCTGGCGCCGCGAAACAGCGTGACAACAGGGTGCCGGCTCGCTGCGACGCCCTGATTCGTCTCAGCGGATGCGCATACCCGGCTGCGCACCGGCCACCGGCTCCAGCACATAGATGCCGGGCGTGCCCTTTTCATCGGCATGCGAAGCAGCCAGCACCATGCCTTCGCTCACGCCGAACTTCATCTTGCGGGGCGCCAGGTTGGCCACCATCACGGTGTGCTTGCCGATCAGGTCTTCAGGCTTGTAAGCCTCCTTGATGCCGCTGAACACATTGCGTGTGCGGCCCTCGCCCACGTCCAGCGTCAGGCGTAGCAGCTTGGTGCTGCCTTCCACGTGCTCGGCGTTGACAATCTTGGCGATGCGCAGGTCCACCTTGACGAAGTCGTCGATGGTGATGGTGTCGGCGATGTCCTCGCCACCCGGTTTCGGCAACTCCACCACAGGCGCAGGCGGCGCCTCAAACAGCGCATCCAGCATCTTCACGTCCACACGCTGCATCAGGTGCTGGTAGGCGCCAATGGTGTGCGCGCCCAGCAGTTGCTCGGCGCTGGCAAAGGTCATCGGCTCAACCTTGAGGAAGGCCTCGACGTTGGCGGCCACGACCGGCAGCACCGGCTTGAGATAGATGCTCAACAGGCGGAAGGCCTCGATGCACACCGTGCAAACCTCTTGCAGGCGAGCGTCCATGCCCTCCTGTTTGGCCAGCTCCCAGGGCTTGTTGGCATCGACGTATTCGTTGACGCGGTCGGCCAGAAGCATGATCTCGCGCAGCACCTTGCCCAGTTCGCGGGCCTCGTACTGTTCGACGATGCTGGCGCGGCCAGCCTGCAGCGTGGCCAGCAACTGCTTGCCCTCTTCGCCGATGTCGGCCGTCGTTTTGCCTTCAAATCGCTTGGCGATGAAACCCGCCGCGCGGCTGGCGATGTTGACGAACTTGCCCACCAGGTCACTGTTGACCCGGGCCATGAAGTCGTCCTTGTTGAAGTCGATGTCCTCGACGTTGGCGTTGAGCTTGGCGGCGATGTAGTAGCGCAGCCATTCGGGGTTCATGCCCAGGCTCAGGTACTTCAGCGGGTCCAGGCCGGTGCCGCGGCTCTTGGACATCTTCTCGCCGTTGTTCACGGTCATGAACCCGTGCACGTTCACCTGGTTGGGCAATTTGCGGCCGCTGAACTGCAGCATCGCGGGCCAGAACAGCGTGTGGAAGTAGGTGATGTCCTTGCCGATGAAGTGGATCTGCTCCACGTTCGGGTCGGCCATGAACTCGTCATAAGAGCGGGCTTCGCCGTACCTGGCCTTCGGGCCGCCGGCTGCGAAGTAGCCCTTGAGCGAGGCCAGGTAGCCGATGGGCGCATCCAGCCACACATAGAAGTACTTGCCTGGCGCGCCGGGGATCTCGATGCCGAAATAAGGCGCGTCGCGGCTGATGTCCCAGTCACCCAGGCCACCTTCACCGTTCTCATCCTTCGTGAACCATTCCTTGATCTTCTTGCTCACCGCAGGCTGCAATTTGCCGTCCTGCGTCCATTGCTCCAGGAAGCTCAGGCAGCGCGGGTCGGACAGCCTGAAGAAGTAGTGGTCCGAGGTCTTGAGCACCGGCGTGGCCCCTGACAAGGCCGAATACGGGCTCTTGAGTTCGGTGGGCGCGTAAACGGCACCACACACCTCGCACGAATCCCCGTATTGGTCCTTGGCGCCGCACTTCGGGCACTCGCCCTTGATGAAGCGGTCGGCCAGGAACATGCCCTTTTCAGGGTCGAAGAACTGTTCGATCGGGCGGACGTCGATCAGGCCCTGCTCCTTGAGGGCCAGGTAGATGCTCTGCGCCAGTTCATGGTTCTCGGGGCTGTCCGTGCTCGACCAGTGGTCGAAACTGATGTGGAAACCGTCCAGGTAGGGCTTGCGGCCGGCTGCGATGTCGGCCACGAACTGCTGCGGTGTCTTGCCGGCCTTTTCGGCGGCGATCATGATCGGCGCGCCATGCGCGTCATCCGCGCCGACGAAATGCACCTGGTTGCCTTGCATGCGCTGGAACCGCACCCAGATATCAGCCTGGATGTACTCCATGATGTGGCCGATGTGGAAATGGCCATTGGCATAAGGCAGCGCGGTGGTGACAAAAAGCTGGCGTGGCATGGTGCGGTTCGGGTGAGGCGGGCCAAGGGAAGCCTGCCAACGTTTCAGGGGGAATCGCCGATTTTAGGCTGCATGCCGTGCCACACTCATACAGACCGTTGCACTAGACTGCCCGGTTTCGCCGTTTTACCGCTTTCTCCGCGCCCTGCTCCGCTCTTATGACCGCCCTGTCCCCCATCGAAAACGCCGCCCAGACTGCCCTGACCGCCGTGTGCGACCCGCTGACTGGTCAGGACTGGGTGTCCACGCGTCACCTGAAATCACTGAAGGTGGACGGCGGCCGTGCTGTGCTCGACATCGCCCTGGGCTACCCGGCGCAATCGCAATGGCCCGCCTACACCGAACTGGTCAAGCAAGCGCTGCTGCTGGTGCCGGGCATTTCGGACGTGCAGGTGAACTGGTCCACCCAGATCCAGACCCACGCGGCTTCGCGCGGCCAGGCTTTGCTGCCCGGCGTGAAGAACGTGGTCGCCGTGGCCTCGGGCAAAGGGGGCGTCGGCAAGAGCACCACGGCCATCAACCTGGCCCTGGCCCTGGCCGCCGAAGGCGCTCGCGTGGGCATGCTGGACGCCGACATCTACGGCCCCAGCCAACCTTTGATGATGGGCATCAGCGGCAAGCCGCCCAGCCCGGACGGCAAGACCATCACCCCGCCCGTCAATTTCGGGCTGCAGATGATGTCCATGGGCCTGCTGGTCGACAACCAGGCGGCCACCATCTGGCGCGGCCCCATGGCCAGCCAGGCCTTTGACCAATTGCTGCGCCTGTCCAACTGGGGGGAACCTGGCGAGCCGTTGGATTACCTGGTCGTCGACATGCCGCCCGGCACCGGCGACATCCACCTGAGCATCAGCCAGCGCTCGCCCCTGACGGCCGCGGTCATCGTGACCACCCCGCAGGACATCGCCCTGCTGGACGCCCGCAAGGGCCTGCAGATGTTCGAGAAGGTCAGCGTGCCGGTGCTGGGCATCGTCGAGAACATGGCCGTGTTCTGCTGCCCGAACTGTGGCCACGAAGAACACATCTTCGGCCAGGACGGCGGCAAGCGCATGGCCGCCGATTTCAATGTGCCCCTGCTGGGCTCCATGCCGCTGGACCTCAAGATCCGCCTGCAGGCCGACAGCGGCCAGCCGACCATGGTGGCCGAGCCCGACAGCAAGGTGGCACAGCTCTACAAGGACATGGCCCGCAAGCTGGCGGCCGGCTTGTCCAAACTGCCCAAGGATTACTCCGCCAAGATGCCCGGCGTGAGCGTTGTACAACCCAAGGCCTGATTTCGTATTCACATGGCAAGCCCCACGCCTTTACATGTAGAGGACGCCTGGTTCGATCTGGTGCCGCTGGCGCTGATCGAGTTCAACGAGCACGGGCGCGTTTTACGCGCGAACTCAGCGTTGAGCGCGCAGCTGGGCTATGCCATCCCGCCGGGCAGCGCGCTGGCCGACACCCCTCAGGCCTTGCAAAGGTTGTGCGGCTGGGACTCCCCTTTGACCCTGCTGGCGCTGGGCCCTGAGGACGCGCCGCTGCAAAGCCAGGTCATGCAGACACGCCAGGGCAGCACGCCCGTCAGCCTGCGCAGCCAGATCTGGACGCTGGCCCAGCCCAGCCACGAGGCGCCCAGGCGCTTCCTGTGCGCCATCAAGGACACGCCGACGGCCACCGCCACACCCACGGCGGCGCCAGCGAGCGCCATCACCTCCGATGCCGACGCCGCCCCCGTGCCGGATCAGGCTCAGCTGCTGCACGAGCTCAGCACCATCCTGGAGAGCACGCCAGCGGGCATCGCCTACCTGCGCGACAACGTGCTGATGCGCTGCAACCGCCGCTTCGAGCGCATGCTGGGCCTCACCCCCGGCTCCATGGCCGGCCAGAGCCTGGACGTGCTGCTGAGCGCCGACCCGCGCATCGACCGCGTGGTGACAGAGACGGCCACCGAGCTGCTCAAGTCCGAGCAGTTCGAAAGCGAGCTGGAAATCGTCATCCCGGGCAACACCACGCGCTGGTACACCTTGTCCGTGCGCCGCATCGGCATGTCCAACAACCCGCTGGAAGTGATCGCGGTGCTGTCGGACATCAGCCGCATCCGCTCGCAACAGCAGCAGCTCGACGCGCTGGGCCGCGATCGCGAGCTGATGTTCACGCTCTCGGGCGTGGGCATCGCCTTCGTCAAGGACGGCCTCATCCAGAGCGCCAACCCAGCCCTGTCGCACCTGATCGGCGACGACGCCGCCAGCCTGACCGGCCGCCCGTTGCTGAGCCTGTACGCACTGGACGTCGACAACAACACCGACCCCGACATCACGGGCGTGCTGCGCAGCCTGGGCCACTGGCAAGGCGAACGCGCGCTGCGCACCAAGAAAGGCCGTGTGCTATGGGCTGAAGTCGCGCTGCGGCTGGTCAACCCGCTGCGGCCTGAAGAAGGTTTCATCGCCTCCTTCGTCAATGTGGACGACCGCCATCGCGCGGAGCAACGCCTGACCCTGCAGGCCGACCGCACCCGCGCCATCCTGGACTCGGTGTTCGTGGGCATCGTGACGCTGGACGAACACGGCATCGCCTGGATGAACCGCTCGGCCCGCCGCATGTTCGCCGGTGATCTGGCCGACTTCGTGGGCCAGCCACTCAGCACCGTGGCCACGCCCGACCTGGACCACCCCTTCCGCCTGACGGACTACCTCGATGACCTGCTGGACGGGCAGTCGCACACCTTCGAGTGCCAGGTCGTGGGCCGAGATGGCCGCGTCTTCTGGGTCGTGGGCAACGCCGTGGTCACGCTGGGCGAAGGCAACCGCCGCCACATCACCTACGCCCTGCTGGACATCGACCGGCGCCGCCAGGCCGAGGCCCAGTCCGCCGAAGCCCAGGCCACGCTGCAGCGCATCATCGAGATGGCGCCCATGGCCATCCACCTGGTCGACGCCAAGGCCTTGACCTTGCTGCAGGCCAACCAGGCGGCATCCAGCAGCTACATGAACATCGAGCCGGCCAAGGCCCTGGGCAAGCCGCCCGAGGCCCTGTACGACGCCGATCGGGCCCGCTTGCTGCGTGCCGACATGCAGCACGCACTCGACAGCGGCCAGACCGTGCACCGCGAATACAGCCGCCCGTACAAGGGTGGCAACCAGATCTGGGATGTGAACTACCTGCCGCTGGCGCGCGAAGGTGAGTCCGCCGACCAGTTGCTGGTGGTGGCCTCCGACATCACCGAGCAGCGCGCGGCCGAGCAGGCCCGCCTGGACGCGGCCATCGCCCAGCGCGAGATGCTGGTCAAGGAAGTGCACCACCGCATCAAGAACAACCTGCAAGGCGTCGCCGGCCTGCTGCAGCAGATCGCCATGCGCAAGCCGGAGGTCGCCTCCGCCATCTCCGAAGTGGTCGGCCAGGTGCAGGCCATTGCCCAGGTCTATGGCCTGCAGGTGGGTGCAGGCGGCCCGCTGCGGCTCAAGGCCGTGGTCGAGGCGATTGCCTCGTCGGTGCAACGCACGTTCGGGCGCCCCATTGCCCTGAGCATGGAAGGCAGCAATGCAGGCGACTGGCAATTGCCGGAAGCCGAGTCCATCCCCATTGCCCTGTGCCTCAACGAGTTGCTGACCAACGCCCACAAGCATGGCCCGGGCACCACTGCCCTGGGCTGCACGCTGCAATCGAGCGAGCAAGGCGTGTCCATCAAGATCAGAAGCCCCGGCCAGTTGCCACCGGACTTCAATGTGGACCGTGTGCCCGGCGGCGTGTCCGGCCTGGGCCTGGTGCGCGCCCTGTTGCCGCGTCGCAGTGCCAAGCTGGCCATGAAGCAGGATGGCCCCGAGGTGCTGACCCAGGTCGACCTCACGCCACCGGGCATCAACCTGATCCCGCCACCCCACGTCTTGGGTGAACCCACTGGTCAGCAGATCACTCTTTGGCCACAATAAGCCCCCGACGCTTGGATACACCTGCATCACGCAGGTGCATTAGACTGGTCGGCTTCGGTAAACGGTGCCCATTGTGGAACGCATGGCACCACTCTGACCGATCGACGACAAGCAGAAGACTGAGCGGTAGGTAAGAGGTGCTGGCCATTTCCGGTCGTACACGGCCTGGGCTGGTAGCCGAAAAGGACACGGGTGTGAATCAAAAAGGCAAGATTCTGGTGGTGGATGACGACCGGCTGGTGTTGGCCACGCTGACCCACGGTCTCGCGCAAGCGGGCTACGAAGTCATTGACGCCGACAACGGGGATGACGCCATCTTGCTGGCCCGCCAGCACAAGCCCGAACTGGCCTTGCTGGACATCCGCATGGAAGGCAAATCCGGCTTTGACGTGGCCGTTTACCTGCGCGAGTACTGCCAGATCCCCTTCATGTTCCTGTCCGCTTTTGCCGATGAGGCCACGATCAAGCAGGTCAAGGAACTGGGCGCGCTGACCTACCTGGTCAAGCCTCTGGACATCCAGCAGATCGTGCCGGCCGTGGAGGCCGCCTTTGCCAACCGGGCCAAGACCCATGCACCGGCGGCGCCTGCTGTGGTGGCATCCCCTGTGGCTGCGCCCGCCGCGACGCCAACGTCCACCCCGACACCAGCCACGCAGGCTGCTGCGCCGGCAGTCACGGCACCTGTAGACCCACTGGCGCAGAACGTGGCCATCGCCGTGGGCATCGTCATGCACCGCAATTCGCTGGACCGCCAGCAGGCCATGGCCAAGCTGGTTCAGCAGGCCCAGCAGGAAGGCCGCACACTGGAAGCCCAGTGCGAGCGCCTGCTCAATGCACAGGAAGTGCTGGCCGGCCTGGGTTCGCTCTGAGCGTTCACTCCGGGCGCTGGGCGCGCTGCTGCGCCTCAACCGTGCCCATCAAGGTGAAGTAGAAACAGGCGCCCTCGCCCGGACGGGCCTCGGCCCAGATGCGCCCACCATGCCGGCGCACGATGTTCTGGACCCCCGCCAGCCCCACGCCCGTGCCGGGGAACTCCTTGGCGCTGTGCAGCCGCTGGAACATGCCAAACAGCTTGTCCGCGTGCTGCATGTCAAAGCCGGCACCGTTGTCGCGCACAAAGAACACCGCCGGGTTGGTTGCCGGCATGACACCCACTTCCACGCGCGGTTGCGCCACCTTGGCGCTGTACTTCAGGGCATTGCTGATCAGGTTTTCAAGCACGCGCCGCACCAGCAGCGGGTCGGCATCTTCATGCATGCCCTCGGCCACCACCAGTTCGGCCGCCGCGCAACCCGCATTGACCAGCGCCGACTGCTCCGAGCCGATTTCACGCGCCAGGGCGGTCATGTCGATGCCCACACGCTGCAAGGGCTCGGCGGCCAGTTGGGCCTGCGCCAGGATCGCGTCGATCATGCCGTTCATGCGTGCCGCGGCTGTCAGCACGCGGTCCAGGTGATCGTTGCCCAGGCGGTCCATCGCCCGGCCATAGTCTTCCTTGACGATGCGGGTGAAGCCCTCCACCACACGCAAGGGTGCGCGCAGGTCGTGCGACAGGGCATAACGCAGCACCTCCTGCTCGGCCTCGCGCATCTGGGCATTCTGGGCCGCATCCTCGGCCTCGGCGCGGGAGAGCGCGCTGGCAGCTTGTTGAGCCTGATCGGCCGCGGCCACAGCAGGCTGCATCATCTGCAACACGCCTCGGAACCCCAGAAACTGACCCTGGTCGCCCCAGCGGGGCTCGGCCTGAACGGCGCAACGCCAGCCCTGCCCCTGCGCGCTCACGCCCTGCAGCCCCTGGGGCCAAGGCAGGTCCAAGGCCTCCCCGCAAGCCACTTTTTGCTGCAGGCAATAGGCCAGACGCCCCAGATCCGCATCCTGGCATGAAGCATCCTCAGGCCAGTTGGACAACCACAGTGGATGTGCGCCAACGTATTCGGACAATCGGGCCCAATCCACCGAAATGCTTTTGGGCAAACCCAGGCCGGGTTTGAAAACGCTCAAATGGTGCAGCGCGTCCGTTTCCCAATACCAGCCCGAAACCCAGTTTTGCCAATGGGGGGCGTCAGGGGCAGTCGGTTTTGAATTAACGCTAGCGTCAGCAATTTGACGCATCACAAAAATGACGTCGCTTTGTAACAACACCGCGCCGGCCACGCACCAAGCCATCATGGCCAGGGCAAACAGCCACACGGGCGCCTCGATGAGCGCCAGAGCGACCATCGCGACAACGCCGCCCAGGGCCCAACGCCAGAACCGGGCCTTCGAATGGCGAAAACCCTGATCAAGCGGGGTGGGCAAATCTACGTCGCTGCGCATCCAAACCATTGTAAGGAGGGCTGCAAGGGGTTTCTTCTGCTGGTTGAAGTTTTCACGGAGCCTGTAAAGTTCGTGAAATATCTGACGAAGGTCACAGTATGCCCGCCTATTTTCTCGCGGCAAGTGGGTGACTTTCCCAAGGAATCAAGTTGGCGATGTCGCAGAACCCGTATTCAAGGCGCACACCTTGGACCGTGATGATGCTCCTTCTGGCGCTTGCAGCCGTGGCCGCTGCAACCTGGAACTGGGGGCTCAGCGGTCTGGGCCTGACCGTGACCGTGCTGGCCTCCACCGGCATCGGCCTCATGGCGCGTCGGCCTCTGCAGCCCGCGGGTGATCAGCCCAGCAGCACCCAGCCACCGCAAAACACGGAGTTGTCCGCCGATGCCGTGGCCCAGGCCACGCAGCCCCTGTCTCAACCACCTGCATCCCCGCCGCCCAACGAGCCCACCCCGAACGACGACGCCCAGCGCCAGCTGGAGCTCAGCCGCCGCATCGCAGAGGCCGCCCACACCGCCCCCAATCTGGCCCAGGCCCTGCACCGGGTGGGCGAAGCCCTGCACCAGCACCTGGGCTCGCGCGGCTGGATCTGCCTGCGTGTGGAGGGCTGGAACGGTGAGTCGGCCTTGCTGCGGCCCTGGATGGACACCGGCAGCGATGGCAACGACATGATCGACGTGTCGGCCATTGCCGCCACGCACCGCGATGAACGCCCCCTGGGTGAGGCGCTGAGCAAGCTCTCGCCCCAGATGGCCGACATCCCCCGCTCCCCTGACAGCAATTGCCCGTGGCGCCTGAACGGCACCCAGAGCGTGGTGGCCATGCCCATCTCGATCGAAGGCTGGCCCCTGGCCCTGCTCGAATTCGACGACCCCAGCGCCAGCCAGACGGATTGCGCCGCCGTGCTGGAGATCGCCGCCATCCAGCTCGGCTTCGTGGCCCAGCGCGATGCCAACCTGGCCCACATGGCCAGCAACGCCGAACACCTCAGCCGCCTGACCCTCGTGGCCACGCGCATCAGCAGCGGCGTGGCCATCACCGACCGCGACGGCAACATCGAGTGGATCAACAGCGCCTTCGTGGCCCTGACCGGCTGGCCGGAAGAGCGCGTCATCGGCCGCCGCCTGCCCGAACTGCTCGCCCAGGAAGTCAGCGACCCGGCCACGGTCACGGAACTGGAAGACCACATCTCGCGTGGCGTGCCCTTCCGCTTGTCGTACGAATCCGGCCGCCAGGGCTCGCAGAGCATCACGCGCTACTGGGGCGAGATCGACGCCATCCAGATGCTGGACGAGACCGGTGGCCGCAGCCAGTACGTCTGCCTGTTCAACGACATCACCAAGCGCAAGTCGCAGGAGCACATCCGCGACCAGGAGCGCGAGTTCCTCGAAGCCCTGCTGGGCAACCTGCCGGTCAGCCTGTTCGTGCTGGACCCGGTCAACCTCAATGTGGTGGCCATCAACCGCTACACCGAGATCGAATTCAAGCTGCAGCGCGACCAGGTCGTGGGCCGCTCCATCGAGCATGCGCTGGGCAAGTCCGTGCTGGGCATGACCCAGCCTTATATGCAAGAGGCCATCGAATCGGGCCTGACGGTCGAGCACGATTTCACCTGGTCCGGCGAAGCCGGCACGCGGGTGGTCAATGCTCGGCACTTCGCCCTGCGCCACAGCAATGGCCGCCCTCGCCTGCTGATCTCGCTGGTGCGCGACATCACATCGTCCCGCCAGGCCCAGGCCGACCTGGAAGAGTCCGAACGGCGCTTCCGCGAGCTGGTCGAGTCCATGGACGACTCGGTGTACGTGGCCACGCAATCGCGCGAGCGCTACATCTACCTGAGCCCGCGCACGGAGGCCCTGCTGGGCATTCCGAATGAAGAGATGCAGGCCCAGCCCAGCCGGGTGCGCGACATGGTCGTGCCCGAGGACCTCCACCTGCTGGTCGAGCAAGAGGCACACGAGCAAGCCAACGAGCCCACCGACGCGCTGCTGCGCCTGGTCGTGCCTGGCAAGGGCCTGCGCTGGATCCGCCACCGCACCCGCGCCCGCCGCCTGCCCGATGGCCAATCGCGCATCTACGGCCTGGTGTCCGACGTCACGGAAGACCATAACCAGGCGCTGGAGCTGCAACGTGCCCGCGACCTGGCCGAAGCCGCCAGCCAGGCCAAGAGCCAGTTCATGGCCAATATGAGCCACGAGATCCGCACGCCCATGAACGGCATCCTGGGCATGACGGAACTGCTGCTGGGCACGCCGCTCAACGACAAGCAGCGGCGCTTTGCCCAGGCGGTCTACCGCTCCGGCGAGAGCCTGCTGGAGATCATCAACGACATCCTGGACTTCGCCAAGATCGAAGCCGGCCGCCTGGAACTGGCCACCTGCGACTTCGTGCTGCGCACCCTGGTGGAAGACACCCTGGAGCTGATGGCCCCGCGCGCCCACGAAAAAGGCCTGGAGCTGAGCTTCCGCGAACAACCCGGCCTGCCCGCGGTCATCCACGGCGACCCGCTGCGCCTGCGCCAGATCCTGACCAACCTCGTGGCCAACGCCATCAAATTCACCGAACACGGCGAAGTGGTGGTGGACATCCGCCGCGCCATTGGCGGCACCGTGAGCCTGCACAACGGCGACATCCCCAACGGCATCGAGCTGGAATTCATGGTGCGCGACACCGGCATCGGCATCCCATCCGAGGTGATCCCCCGCCTGTTCAGCGCCTTCGTGCAGGCCAATGGCGGCATGGCGCGCCGTTATGGCGGCACGGGCCTGGGCCTGGCCATCTCCAAGCAGTTGGTCGAGCTGATGGGGGGCTACATCGAGGCGCACAGCGCACCTGGCGTGGGCTCGGAGTTCGTGTTCCGCGTGCCGGTGCGCGTGGGCGACACCCAGGTCGACATGGCCATGCTGGAAGAGCCCGAGATGCCCTCTTTCAACGTGCTGGTGGTGGACGACAACGACACCAACCGCACCGTGATCGAGAACATGCTCACCGCCTGGGGCATGAACGTCACGCAGGCCACCAATGGCCGCGAGGCGCTCAACATCCTGATGGCCAACCCGAATCAGGACGCCGAGTTCGAGCTCGCCCTGGTCGACATGAACATGCCCGAGCTGGATGGCCTGGGCCTGGCCGAAGCCCTGCGCAGCAGCGGCCGCTACCCCCATATCAAGATGATCCTGCTGTCGTCGGTATCCTCGCCGGACGACGTGCGCCGCGCCCAGGAAGCCGGCTTCCAGCGCTTCGTGGCCAAACCCTTGCGCAAGGCCGAACTGCGCCAGGCCATCCTGGGCATCTCGGCCGAACTGGGCAGCGACGTGGCCCACGAGGCCATCCGCATCTGCAAGAGCGTGCTGGTCGTGGAGGACAACTCCGTCAACCAGGAGGTCTGCAGCCAGATGCTGCGCCGCCTGGGTTGCGAGGTGAAGGTAGCCAACTCGGCGCTCGAAGGCCTGCGCAAGCTGGGTGAATACCGCTTCGACCTGGTGCTGATGGACATCCAGATGCCCGGCATGGACGGCGTGGAGGCCCTGAGCTGGTTCCGCCGCGGCTCGACCACCCGTTTCAAGTTCCTCACGCCGTCCGACACCCCGGTCATCGCGGTGACGGCCAATGCACTGGAAGGCGACGAGCAACGTTTCCTGGATCTGGGTTTTGACGACTACCTGTCCAAGCCCTTCCGCCAGAGCCAGTTGCAGAAGATCCTGATCGAGCACACCCACCCGGACGGCCTGGCCTCCGGCATGGCCAACGAAGAGCCCAGCACCGTCCCCATGGCCTTGCGCGATGTGGCTGATGCCCAACGAGACACCCAAGCCGGCGCCCTGCCAACCGCCGAGCCGCACGACGAGCCGAGCGAGCCCACCGTGCCCGCCGCGCTGGAGCCGCTTGCCGCAGCACCTGCCAGCGCGGTGGCTGACCACAGCGACCTGTTCGACGCCGAGGCCCTGCGCCGCCTGCGCGAACTCGACCCGCGGGGCGACAACCGCCTGATCGAGCGCGTGGCCAAGGCCTTCGAAACCTCGGTCGGCCGCCTGCTACCGCAGTTGGATGAAGCATTCAAGATGAATGACAGCGCGGCAATCATGCATGTTGCGCATACACTGAAGTCGTCCTCAGCCAGCATCGGCGCACTCAAGTTGTCACAAATGTGTGCCGAAATTGAAACCATGATCCGGCGCCAGACAGGAGAAGACTTGAGCACACGCATCCGCGAGGTTCCCATTGAGGCTGACCGCGTGCTCCTGGGCCTGCGGCAGATGCTGGAGACTTGAGCGATGAGTCTCCCCTCCCTCATGGCCGATCAGAACCTCGACGAACAACCCAAGGTCCTGCTGGTTGACGACGATGAAGTCAACCTGCTGCTGACCTCGATCGCCCTGCGGGAACGCGGCTTTGCCATCACGGAGGCCAGCTCCGGCGAGCAAGCCCTGCACTTGATGGCCGACCTGCTGCCCGACGTGGTGGTGCTGGATGCGGTCATGCCCGGCCTGGACGGCTTTGCCACCTGCCAGGAATTGCGGCACCTGCCCGGTTTCGAATCCCTGCCCGTGCTGATGCTGACGGGCCTGGACGACGAAGCCTCGATCACCCGCGCCTACGAAGTCGGCGCCACGGACTTTTTCGTCAAGTGCACCCAATGGAGCCTGCTGGCCGGGCGCCTGCGCTACCTGCTGCGTGCCTCCCGCACCCGCTACGAGCTGGAGCGCAGCAAGGCCAAACTGGCCCGCGCACAAGACCTTGCCCGCATGGGCAGCTTCGACTGGCGCAAGGGCGCGGGCGACATCGCCTTCTCACTTGAAGGCCTGCGCGTCTTCGGCATGGGCCAGGGCGACAGACTCGGCCTGCGCCAGATCGTGCGCATGATGCCGGCCGAAGAGCGGCGAGCCTTCCAGCGCGTGCTGCGCGAGGTGATCGACCATGGCACGGTGCTGTGCAACGACGTGCAAGTTGGCCTCACCGATGGCCGCCAGCGCATCCTGCACGTGGAGGCCGAGCCCGAATTCAACGAGCAGGCCAACCTGATCGGCTACACCGGCATCGTTCAGGACGTGACCGACCGCCGCGTGGCCGAAGACAAGATCAAGCACCTGGCCAATTTCGACACGCTCACCGGCCTGCCCAACCGCCGCCAGGTGTTCTGGCGCAGCGAACGCGCCATCGAGCATGCCAAGCGCCTCAACCATTGCGTGGCCCTGCTGCAAGTCGGCCTGGACCGCTTCAAGATCATCAACGAGAACCTGGGCCACCACGCCGGTGACGAACTGCTGATCGAGGTCTCGCGCCGCCTGCGCAGTTGCGTGCGCCACTCCGAGCAGGTCATGGAGGGCAACCTGGACATCGGCAGTGGCCAGCGCGTGCACCGCACGCTCGAAGCCGTGGGCCGCCTGGGTGCCGATGAATTCGTGGTGCTGCTGCCCGAGATCAGCAGCGAGCAGGAGGCCATGGACACCGCGCGCCTCATCCTGGATGCGCTGCGCGAACCCATGATGGCCGCCGGCCAGGAATGCTTCATCACCGCCAGCGTGGGCGTGGCCGTGTTCCCGGCCCATGGCCTGAGCGTGGCCGACCTGCTGCGCAATGCCGACGTGGCCATGGACCTGGCCAAGACCCAGGGCCGCAACACCGCCCAGCTGTATGACCCGCAACTGGCCAGCAAGGGCCGCGTGCGCCTGGACCTGGATACCGCCCTGCACAAGGCCCTGGAGCGCAAGGAACTGGTGCTGTACTACCAGCCCAAGATCGACGTGCGCACCAGCCGCATGGTGGGCGCTGAAGCCTTGATGCGCTGGCAGCGCGGCACCCAGCTGGTGCCGCCTGGCGACTTCATCCCGCTGGCCGAGGCCACCGGCCTGATCAACGAGATGAGCCTGTGGGCCATCGAAGAAGCGGCCAAGCAGGCCAAGGAATGGGAAAGGAAGTTCGGCTTCGATGCCTCGATCGCCGTCAACCTGCCCAGCCGCCTGTTCGAACAAGCTGACCTGGTCGAAAAGATCGAGGCCATCCTGTCACGCCTGGGCGTGGAGCCCCGTGCCATCGAGCTGGAAATCACCGAAACCGGCCTGATGAAGGACTTGCAAGGCGTCGTGCCCTCGCTGCACCGCCTCAACCAACTGGGCACCGAGATCTCGATCGACGACTTCGGCACGGGCTATTCGTCCCTGGCCTACCTGACCACCTTGCCCATCAGCGAACTCAAGATCGACCGATCCTTCGTGCGCGACCTGGGTGACACGCCCCAGAGCGGCGCCGTGGTGTCCGCCATCATCGCGCTGGCCCGTGCGCTGGGCTTGCGCGTCATCGCCGAGGGCGTCGAGAACGTGACCCAGATGGAAGTGCTCTACAACCTGGGCTGCCACATCTGCCAGGGCTTCCTGTTCGCGCGCCCCATGCCCGCCAGCCAGGTCGAGCAATGGCTGCTGGACACACAGTCCGGCCAGACCTTGCCGCGCATCGCCGGTGGGCTGGTCGGCACGGACCCCACCGCCACAAGGATCAGCGGCTCACGTTGAACCATGCCCACACCGCCCAACACGCCAAGCAGCTCACTCACCCCTGCCCAACTGGCCAAGGCCGCACTCAAGCGCCTGGCCGAACAGCGGCTGGAGCCCACCCCTGACAACTACCGCAAGGCTTACGAGGCCGAGTCAGGCGTGCCCTCCTCGCCCACCACCACGCCAGACAGGCCCGCGGACAAGGCCGCCACGCTCAACGAGTCCCAGCAGGACAACGATGACGGTGAACGCTGGTCCAACCTGATCACCCGCATCCTGCGTGGTGCGGAACGGGGCGGCCGTCAATGGACCACCGCCCGCAAGAAGGACAGCCTCAAGCGCGTACTCGATGGCAGCAAGAGCTCGGCCACGCGCCTGCACCAGCGCCTGACCCAGCTCGTCGGCAGCTGGGACAGCGACACGCTGGACAACAGCCTGCTGGAAGGCGACGAGGCCGCCGCCGACACGCCGGCCACATCCACTGAAGACAAGGCCGCTGCACCGGCGCAGGCCAGCGCGGCGTCCACCGCTGCGCCTTTGATCACGACACCCGACGCCACGCTGGCATCCACGCCCGCCATCACCTCGTCCTGGCCCGAGCTGGCTCGCCACGCCATCGACCAACTCGCCGACACGGTGGCGGCCGCCCTGCCCCCGCAGCAGGCGCAGTCGGAAGAAGCCATCCGCACCATTGAGTCCGTGCTGGATCAAACCCGCGACACCACCGTGCCCGATGAGCAGCACGCGCACATCAAGTCCGAGATCAGCCTGGCTTGCGAGCAGGCACGGCGCGTCATCGAGCACCGCTACCACCTGATCGACCAGTTGACTGGGCTGTGCACCGCCCTGACCGACAGCCTGGCCGAGTTGTCTGAAGACGACTCCTGGGTGCAAGGCCAATGCCTGGCCATGCGCCACCAGTTGGCCGATGGGCTCAACAGCCGCGGCGTGCGCCACATCCAGCAGTTGCTGGCCGAGACCCGTGAGAAGCAGATCGCACTCAAGCAGGAACGCGAAGCGGCCCGCCAGGCGCTCAAGCAGTTGATCCACCAGATGCTGCACGAGATCGCCGAACTGGGCAGCACCACCGACCGCTTCCATACCAATTTGGGCCGCTATGCCGACACCATCGGTGAGGCCGACAGCCTGGAGAGCCTGGCCGGCGTGGTGCGCGAAATGGTGGCAGAAAGCCGCACCGTGCAGGCCGTGGTGTCGCAGACGCAAACCCGCTTGAACGACGAGCACGCCCGCGCCAGCGAGCTGACCGAACGCGTTCGCCAGCTGGAAGACGAGATCCGCAAGCTGTCTGACGAGGTCTCGACGGACCCGCTGACCCAGATCGCCAACCGGCGCGGCATGATGCGCGCGTTCGAGACCGAGCAGGCCAAGATGCAACGCGACGGGACCACGCTGGCCATCGGCTTGCTGGACGTCGACAATTTCAAGAAACTCAACGACACCCTGGGCCACCAGACGGGCGACGAAGCCCTGAAATTCCTGGCCCGCCGCGTGGGCGAATTGCTGCGCCCCGTTGATGTCGTGGCGCGCTATGGCGGCGAAGAGTTCGTGGTGCTGCTGCCAGCCACTGGCCTGGATGAGGCCCAGCAGGTGCTGACCCGCCTTCAACGCACGTTGAGCGCCGAGTTCTTCGAGCATGAAGACAAGAAGGTGTTCATCACCTTCTCGGCCGGGGTCACGCTCTACCGCGCAGGCGAAGCCATCGAGGCCACGCTGGACCGCTCGGACGTGGCCTTGTACGAGGCCAAGCGCACCGGCAAGAACCGCACCTGTATGAACTGATGAACTGAGGGCGCCCGACGAGGCTACCCCAGCCCGCGCTCAACGCGGCACAGGCAAAGCAGCCAGGCGCTTGAGCGCAGCCGGGATCAGATCAGGCAGGTCATCGGCGATCAGGCCCAGGCCAAAGTCCTGCGCCGCATCACCATGCAACCAGGCCGCGGCACACGCCGCCTGCCACGCCGGCATCCCCTGAGCCAGCAAGCCCACGATCATGCCCGCCAGCACATCACCTGCGCCCGCCGTGGCCAGGGTGGCCGGCGCATGGCGGTTGATGGCCGCGCGCCCATCGGGCGAGGCCACCACGGTATCGGCGCCCTTGAACAGCACCACCGCGCCACTGAGCCTGGCCGCTGCACGCGTGCAGGCCAGCTTGCTGCCCGCGCCCGCCACTTCCGGCGTCTTGAACAGGCGAGCGAACTCGCCACCATGCGGCGTGAGCACCACGGGCCGGCTGTGCCCCTTGATCGCGGCGAACAACAAGGATGGGTCTTCATGGAAGGCCGAGATCGCGTCTGCATCCAGCACCACCGGCCGGCCACTGGCCAGCATGGTCAGCACCAGGCCGCGGATGCCCGATGCGTTCGAGCCGCCCATGGCACCCGGCCCGATCAGCATGGCCGACAGCCGGTCGTCGTCCAGCAAGCCCTCCAGGCCCACCTGCCAGCTGGCGGCGGCTTCGCCCTCCAGCGGGTGCACCATCACGCACTCCAGCGCGCTGGCGTACACAGGCCAGGCACGGTGTGGTGTGCACACCGTGGTCAGGCCGGCCCCGATGCGGGCGCAAGCGCGGGCAGCCAGCCGGGCCGCGCCGGTCATGGAGGCGCCGCCCCAGATCAAGGCATGGCCTCGGTGGTACTTGTGGCCGGCCGCGTCCACCGTGGGCCACACATCGCGCCAGACGACGGGCTGGTTGTCCCAGGCCTGCACGTTCATGGGCGCCAGCACTTCAGGCCGGATGCCGATACCCGACACCACCACCTCGCCACACAAGGCCCGCCCCGGCATCAAGGCATGCCCGGGCTTGAGCCTGAAGAAGGTCACCGTGAGCTGCGACTGCACGGCCCCTGCGGCCTCACCGGTATCGCCCCAGACACCGCTGGGTACGTCCACCGCGACGATGGGCAGGCCACGGGTGTGCGCCTTCAGCAGCACATCGGCAGCCACGCCATCCAGAGGCCTTGCCAGGCCGGCACCGAACAAGGCGTCCACCACCAACTGGGCCCCATCCAGGCATACCGGCGCCACATCGTTCAACAAGGGGGTATCGCCACCGGCTTGCGACCAGGCTTGTGCCGCCAGGGCCGCGTCCCCTTTGAGTGCGTCAACAGGGGCCAGGCAGGCCAGTCGCACAGGCCAGCCCAAGGCACGCAAGCGCGTGGCCACCACGAAGCCATCGCCACCGTTGTTGCCGGGCCCGCACAGCACCACCGTGTCACGTGGCGACCAGCGCTGTGTGAGCGCACGCACCACGGCATCACCTGCTGCCTGCATCAAAACCCAACCAGGGGTGCCCGCCGCGATGGTGGCCGCGTCGGCTTGCGCCATCTGCCCGACCGTCAAGATTTCACAAACCATGTTGAAGACACCCGCCTGGGGGTGCAAGGAAAAGCATCTGCGCACAGTGTGCCGCCAACTTTCACACACAGGTGGCATCTGCATCTTGATCTGCGTGCAAAAAACCGCCACAGCACCGATGAAAAGCGAGATACTGAATCTGTCGACGCGCTGAGGTAATCAACGCCAGACGGGGTAGCCGGGTAACGGCGCCAAACATGGGTGCTCAGCCTGACTTGATCAGGCAGGCAAGGTGGTCTTGCCGCACCACGCCACCGATCTGGTGGCTCCCCTTCACAGGGGCAGATCTGGGGACCGCCCCACCAGATCAGGCCTTCCAGTTGGATGGCCGCCGCACAGCCCGTCGCTCCTAGGCCGATGGGCTGTTTTCTTTGTGGGCGTGGCACCTCAAACATCGGTGCAAAGCCGAATGGCCGTGAGGGCTGTGCTGCTCTAGCATCGGGCCTCCGCCTGATTCGCCATGCCCATCGAACGCAGTTACCTCGGCTCCGCCAGCCCCAGCTATGCGCTGGCGGTGCTGGAGTATTTCGAGCAACGCAGCATCAACCCTGAAGATGTGTTTGATCCAGCACGTGTGCACGACATCCGGCAAGGAGCCGACACGCAACGGCTGAGCATCCTGCAATGGCAAGGCATGCTGCAGCAGGCGGCGAAGTACCTGGGCGACCCGGCCTTCCCGCTGAAGCTGGCCGAGACCATCAAGATGCGCCACCTGGGCATGCTGGGCTTTCTGCTGATGTCGTGCGACACGCTGGGGGCCGCCGCCGCCACGCTGCAGCGCTACGAGCAATTGCTAGACAGCGTCAACGAGGCCGAGTTCCAGGCCGAGGGCGAACACTGCACGCTGACCTGGCGCCCGCTCATCGAGAACCCGCCTGTGGACTTCATCATGTTGTCCATGAGCTTGTGGGCGCACCAGGCGCGCAAGCTGGCGGAGCGGCCGGACCTGGTCTGCGATGCCTGCTTCACGTTTGCCGAGCCTGACAGCGCAGCGGTGCGGGCCTGCTTCGAGGCCACTTTTGGCGGGCGTGTGCAGTTCAACAAGGGCGTCAACCAGTTGCGCATCCCCATGGCCTACCTGAGCCTGCCTGTGGCGCAGCGCGACCGGCATGTGCATGCCTCTTTGCGGCAACAGGCTGAAACCGATCTGGTCAAGCTGCTGGGACAGGATCACGGCTTCATGGCGCACCTTGAAACGCTGCTGGCCGAGCGCCTGCCCATGGGCGAGGTCACGCTGCAGCATCTGGCCACTGAGTTGCAACTGGCACCCCGCACCTTGCAGACGCGGCTGGAGCAGCACGGCGAAACCTACCGCGAGGTGCTGGACCGCGTGCGCTACCGTCAGGCAGAACGCCTGTTGCGCAACCCGCGAATGACGCTGGCCCATGTGGCGGACCTGCTCGGCTTCTCAGATCAAAGCGGCTTCCAGCATGCGTTCAAGCGCTGGGCGGGGGTGTCGCCCGGCGACTATCGGCGGCGCCTGACCTGAGCAGTCAGGCGCCAAGCTGCGTCACTTGCAGTTGGTGGGAGCAGGCACGTCGTTCAGGCGGTCCTGCAAATAGGCAAAGGCCTTGCCAAAGCCCGTGACGGCCAGCAGCAAGTGGTCGTTGTAGGTCCGGCTGTATTGCACCTTCACGCCCTGGCTGCAGTACTTGTTCACCAGCGCGTCCACATCGGCCACCGGCATGAGCTCATCCACCGTGCCTTCGTAGATGTAGACGGGTGCCCCCGGTGTGCGCTGCCCCAGGCGGTTCTCGGCAATGATCTGCTTGACCACGGGCACATCCAGCAACTGCGGCACGGTGGTGTTGCTGCTCATCTTCTGGAAGGCGAAGTTCAGCAGCGGGTCAGGTGCACCGGTGAGGAACTGCCCCAGGCACATGTTCTGCGCCTTGGCCAGCATGGTCTTGCCTTTGTCATTGGTCAGCGTGGCCGTATCCACCTCCGGGTAGCCATTGGCCAGCGCGGCCACGGCACCGAAGTACACGCCCGCCCAGAAGCCGCCATCCACCTTGCGGGCAATGTCACCCAGGTCCACGGCCACGCCACCGGCCGCCACGCCCTTGATGTTCAGCTCGGGCGCATAACTGCGGTACAGCTCATTGGCCCAGTTGGCCGCGATCGCACCGCCCGAGTAGCCCGAGATCACCACCGGGGTGCTGGCACCATTGAGGCCGGCGGGGTTGAAGTTCTCTGCCGCGCGGATGCCGTCGAGCACACCGTGGCCGGAGTTCAAACCGATCGTCCACAGCGACTTCAAACCCTCGTAGTCAGGCGACATCACCACCAGGCCATTCTTCAAGGCGGTCTGGATCAAGGCCTGTTCCAGCGCCGTACCTTTGACGAACTCGTAGGACGGCGCGCAACGCAGCGTCAAGGCGTCATACGCAACGTTGTAGGCCATCAACTGTCGGTTGGTCGCCGGCGCGTTGTCCGGCAAGAGCACCGTACCCACCATGGCCACGGGGCGCCCCTTGTGGTCGGTGCTGCGGTACATCAGTTGCCAGGCCTGGCCTTTCACCGGAAAGAGGTAGTAGGCCTTGGCGTTGATCTCGCGGTAGCGCAGCACCGTGCCAGGCATCACCGCGCCCAACTCCACCTCGCTGGGCGCGGTGTAGAACGTGTCGTTCTTGGGCTCCAGCGGTGGCGTGGGTGGGGCAGGAAAGGCCTGCTGCGCCGCAGCGGGGTGCGACAAAGTTGCGGCCAGGGCGGCCATGCTGGCGAGGCCAGTCAGGATGCGGTTGAGGGATGTCGTCATGTTGATGCGCTGCGCTGTCTCTTGGTGTTGCTCTGAACCGCGGCCAGCGAGGGCCGCGGCATGATGCCGACGCACGGAGGCATCGGCGAGCACATGGTGAAAGCAGCTCACCAGTCTGTATTGCGCGTTCGCGCAGATGTCATGCGGCAACGCGCATAAGCAGGGTTAGCCCCGAGCCGGATTCAAGATGGCAAGACCGCCAGCAGGGGGGCACCGACGTGACGACAAGGACCCGTGCGAACGGCATGCTCAGCGGGTCAGGCTCGCCCCCATCAGCAGCATCACATCGGTCTTGGTGGCCGAGCCAAGGAGCTTGCGCACGCCACCTTCATCGCTCACCACGGGGAGGCGTTCGCCGTGATGACGCGCAAACACCAGCAGCGCCGCGCTCATGTCCATATCAGGCGTTAGCGCGGGGAACTCACGCAGCAGGATGTCGCTGGCGAACAGGGTCGGCACAGCATGCTGGGCCATGGCGCGCGCCACGTCATGCAAAGACACCGCACCCACGAACCCGCCTTGCTCGTTGACGACATAAAGATACTGCACCCGGTGTCGGGCGAATACCTGAGCCAATTCAGCCACGCTCGTCTGGGGCGTCACGCTGGGGCGATCCGGCTTGATCAGATCAGCTACCGTGGTCAGCCTGATGGCTTGCACGCCGGCGTCCGTGCGCTGGCTGCGCAGAGAGGCGGCGTAAACAGAACCGCGGCGAAAAACACGCGCTACCGAATACGCACTCACGCAAGCCAGCATCAGCGGCAAGGTGATCTGGTAGCTCATCGTCATTTCCGAAATCATCAGAATCGACATCAACGGCGCATGGGTGGTTGCCGCCAGCATGGCCCCCATGGCCACGGCAGCACAGGCGCTGGGCAAAGCCATGCCGGGCACCAACGCATTGAGTGCATGCGCATAAAGCGCACCAAATGTTGCGCCAACAAACAAGGTCGGCGTGAACACACCACCCACCGCCCCACTGCCCACTGTCGCCGACGTGGCCAGCAGCTTGGCCATCAGGACCAGCAACAATGCCTGCCAGCCCCATGGGGAGCCCAGAATCGAGTTCACAACGCTGTAGCCATTTCCCCAGACCTGAGGCTCGTACATCGACACCAGGCCAACGATCAGCCCACCCAAGGCGAGCCGGAGCGCGAGCGGCAGTGGTAGCCGGGCAAACAGGCTTTTGGCGGCATCCAGCATCCAGAGAAACGCAGGCGCGACCAGGCCAGTCAGCGCGCCCAGCATCAAATATGGCAAGACATCGGCGCCAGCGATCGGCGCGAACGCGGGCATGTCATAGCTTGCGTGATACCCCACCACCTGATGGATCACGATGCTGGCACTGACCGACGCAACCAACAATGGCCCGAGCCCGGACATCGCCACCGAGCCCAACACGATTTCCGAGACGAACAAGGCCCCTGCAATGGGTGCGTTATAGGCAGACGCGATGCCTGCTGCAGCACCGCAGGCTGTGAGCAGGCGCTGGCGCGGCACATTGAAATCGACCGACTTGCCGAGCACGGATGCGGCCATCGCGCCCAACTGCACCATGGCCCCTTCTCGCCCGATCGAAGCACCAGAAGCAATCGACAGCAAGGAGGACAAGCTGCGCAACAGCGACTGCCCCGGCTTGATCACGCCATCTCCTGCGGCGATGGCCTCCATGTAATCAGGGGCCGAACGCGCTCCCGGCATGCGTCGGGCCAGGACGAGTACGGTACCCGCCAGCAACCCACCAAGCGCCGGGATCCAGACGCGTTGCCAAGGCTGCAGTGCACTGGCCACCGCAACCAGGCTCCCCGTGTGACGAGTGAAACCCCATTGAAGCAAGGAAATCGCTTCACGAAAAGCCACCGTGGCCAGCGCCCCCACCACCCCTGCCAGCGCCGCCCACAACCAAAGCGTGTTGCCGGGCCGTGGCATCAAGCGCTCTATCAAGCGCAGCCTGAAACTCAGCAGCCGCCTGTACCAATCTGATTTTCTGGGTGGCATCGCCGGTCCGCTCATGGTGATGATCAGCAGGCGCGTGCCTGCGCAAGAAGCGGCACGACGATGGTTGCCAACGGCAAGACCTGGCTGATCACCCTTGGAGACCCGCTTGCAGCACCGCCAGACAGCGCGCTCTCACCGTCTCCGGCAAATCGACGATGGCGTGCGCCAGGCAGGCGCGGGCAACCCGCTGGGCGTCTTCCAGCGCCCCCTGTTGCGAATAAACAAGCATCAGTCGCTCGTAGGGGTGGCTGCCGCAGAACATGTCGTCCACGTTCGCCTCATACAGGGCCATGGCGGCATCCAGCTGCCCTTGCTTTTCCAGGGCCTCACCGCGCACATTGCGCTCGGTCAGCACGGACTCCATCTCATGGATGCGCGCCCGGAGTGCATCGCCACCGTCTTCGCCGCAGGCCATGACCCGCCCCAGTTCACGGCGAGCCTCGTTGAGCTGCAACTGCAGCGGGCGCCGGTCTTCCTGACCTGCTTGTGTCGGACCGGCCACCGTCAGCAGCCTGTACATGCGCCCGAGAATGCCCACCAAGCACCTCAATAGAAGCCCCTCATCGAAACGGATGACCCGCAAGAGGAGAGAAGCGTCAACCATGAAATGCCCAAGCAACTCATTGACTCGGGCCAGATACTGGCGGGTGCGGTGAGATTCGAACTCACGGAGGGGATAAACCCTCGCCGGTTTTCAAGACCGGTGCCTTAAACCGCTCGGCCACACACCCTGAAGCTCGCCATTGTAGTGGCTTTGGCCACAGCTTTGCTGCCGCTCAAGCCTTGCCCGGCTTTTGCGCCTGCGGGCAATCGATCTGAATGAGCTCGCGCGTGGCGCCGTCGACACGCACCGCCGAGAGCTGGCCGCCCCAGACGCAGCCGGTGTCCAGCGCCAGCAGGTCGTCACGGTTGATGAGCCCCAGCGTGGACCAATGCCCGAAGGCCACGGGCGTGCCCTCGGTGCGGCGCCCCGGCACGTCGAACCAGGGCATGAAACCCTCGGGCGCGCCGTCGCTGCCGTCCTTGGTGGCGAATTCCATCGTGCCGTCCACCGAACAAAAGCGCAGGCGTGTCAGGCTGTTGACCACACAGCGCCAGCGCGGCACGCCTTGCAGGCTGTCATCCCAGCGCTCGGGCTCGTTGCCGTACATGCGGGTCAGGAACTCCCCCAGGTCCGGCCCGGCCAGCATGGCCTCGACCTCACCGGCCAGCGCCACGGTCTGCGCAGCATCCCATTGCGGCACCACGCCGGCATGCACCATCAGCCATCCGTGCTCATGAACGGCCAGGCGCTGCTGGCGGATCCAGTTGAGCCAATCGTCCCGGTCGGGCGCGTTCAGGATGGTGTCGAGCGTGTCACTGCGGTGGGGCTTGCGCACGCCATGGGCCACCGCCAGCAGGTGCAGATCGTGGTTGCCCAGCAGGCAGGTGGCCGAGTTGTCCAGCTCGCGCAGGCGGCGCAGCACGCCCAGCGAATCAGGCCCCCGGTTGACCAGATCGCCCAAGATGTAGACGTGGTCCCTTGAAGGAGAGAAATCAATGGTCTGCAACAACCGCTCAAAAGGGTTGCAACAACCTTGCAGGTCGCCAACTAAATAGATCATGGAACGGATTCTGCTACGCTTATGGGCCCTTTACAGACGGCCCGGCCAAGGCATTGCCCGACGCGGCGCCACACATGGAACTTGCTCTACTGTTTTTTCTGACCCTGCTCAACGGCTGTTTCGCCATGTCGGAGATGGCGCTTGCCGCCAGCCGCAAGGCGCGCTTGCAGGTCATGGCCGAAACCGGCGACGTGGGCGCTCAGACCGCCATCGAGCTCCACGACAACCCCACGCAGTTCCTGTCCACCGTTCAGATCGGCATCACCTCCACGGGCGTGCTCAACGGCATCGTGGGCGACGCGGCTTTCTCCGAACCGCTTGCACACTGGCTGCATGCGCAGTTCGACCTGCATGAACGTGCCGCGGCCATTTCTGCCACCGGCATCGTGGTGCTCATCATCACCTTCGTGACCATCATCTTTGGTGAGCTGGTGCCCAAGCGTGTGGGCCAGCTCTACCCCGAGACGGTGGCCCGCCTGGTGTCGCAGCCCATGAAGTGGCTGTCCCGGATGGCCAAACCTTTTGTGCGCCTGCTGGCGGCCACCACGGTGGCCATCCTCAAACTGCTGGGCATCAAGGACAACGGCAACCGCAGCGTGACGGAAGAAGAGATTGCCGCCCAGTTGGAAGAAGGCCTGGACGCCGGCGTGATCGAGGCCCATGAGCACCAGATGGTGCGCAATGTGTTCCGCCTGGATGAGCGCCAGATCGGCTCGATGATGATCCCGCGCAGCGACATCGCCTGGCTCAACATCGACGCGCCCATGGAAGACAACCTGGCCACGATTGCCGAGCACGGCTATTCGCGCTACCCCGTCTGTCGGGGCGGCCTGGACGACGTGGTGGGCGTGGCCACGGCCCAGCAACTGCTGCATCAGCTGACCCAGCATCAATCCAATGACCTGAGCGAAGGCCTGATGCCCGCGGTGTTCGTTCCCGAAACCCTCTCGGGCATGGAGCTGCTGGAGCACTTCCGCGCCTCGGACACACAGATGGTGTTCGTGGTGGACGAATACGGCGAAGTGCAAGGTGTGATCACGCTGCGTGACGTGCTGGAAGCCATCACAGGCGAATTCACGCCCACCGAATCGGAAGATGCCTGGGCCATCCAGCGCGAGGATGGCTCCTGGTTGATCGACGGCCTCATCCCCATGCCGGAGCTGAAGGATCGCCTGGAAATGAAGGCCCTGCCCGATGAGGACCGTGGCCGCTACAACACCCTGGCCGGCATGGTCATGCTGTTGCTGGGTCGCCTGCCTGAGACCACCGACTCGGTTGACTGGGAAGGCTGGCGCTTCGAGGTGGTGGACATGGACGGCAAGCGCATCGACAAGATCCTGGCCAGCCGCATCAACACGCACGAAGGCTGATCAACCATCCTCAGTGGGGCGGTGTCCCTTGACGGGCCTGGCCTGCATCGGTGAAGGCTGATCCCAATACCGATGGTGGCCCGGCCGCCAGCACTGCCCGAGGCGCGGTGTGGCGCCCGGCTGGGTGACATCCAGCGGGTGCGTATCAATCTGGCTTTCGCCCATCGACCAGACGAAGGCCCCACAAGCCGGCGTGGCCACCCAGTTCAGCTGCATGGCCTCGTAGCGCGCCAGCACCGGCGGCGAAGGGTGCCCATAACGATTGCGGCGGCCCACCTGAATCACCACCTGCTGTGGCTGCACCGCCTGGAGGAAACCAGCCGTGGACGATGTTCGGCTGCCGTGGTGCGCCGCGACGAGCACGGTGCTGCGCAAGGCCTGCGGGTCATGGGCGACCAGGGCTGCCTCCTGCTCGGCCTCGATGTCACCCGTCAACAAGGCGCTCGCGCCGTTGGGCCCATCCACACTCACCTTGAGCACGCAGGACATCGCATTGGGTTCGCGCTCGGTGCGATTGGCGTAGTCATCAGGCCACGGGTGCAGCACCTCGAAGCGCACACCATCCCATTGCCATTGCTGGCCTGCCTGGCAGGCGAGGTGAGGCACCGCTTTGCCGCCCATGCCTGGCTGGTGGCGCAGCGCATGATCCTCATCCAGCGAGCTGATCAACTGCGCCACCGGCATCTGCCCGATGATGGCGGCCGCCCCGCCGACATGGTCGGTGTCCTGGTGGCTGATCATCAAGGTGTCCAGCTCGCTGACACCCATGGCCCGGAACAGGGGCAGCAAGGTGCGCTCACCGGCATTGAGCTGCTCGCCAATGCGTGGCCCCGTGTCGAACAGCAGCGCATGGTGTGCTGTGCGCACCAGCACCGCCGTACCTTGGCCGACATCCGCCGCGATCAGGCCAAACGTACCGGGCCTGGGCGCTGGCAAGACATGCCCGCTCTGGGGCAAATAAGCCAAGGGCAAAACGAACGGCAGCAACCCCAGCCGCCAGCGCCAATGCATCGGCACGGCCAGCGCGGCACCGGCCACCACGCCAAACAGTGCCACCCACCAGGGCAACACCGGTGACGCCGCCATCGCGGGCCACGCGTGAACGAGCGAGGCCACCAGGCCCATCAGGCCATGGATCACCCAGACACCGGCATCCCAGCACGGGGCCCACAACGTCCCCAGCAGGGCCATTGGCGTGATGCAGATCGTGAAGACAGGAATGGCGATCAGGTTGACCAGCAGGCTGCTGATCGAGGCCTGCTGAAACACGACCAGGCTCAAGGGCATCAAGGCCAGCGTGATCAGGCACTGGATGCGCACGAGCTGGCACAAGTCCCCCCAGGCCTTCGCCGCCCAGCCCCGCAGGCGCTCGCTCATGGAGGATGGCTCCGGCCCGGCAGGCTGGACCTCGGTGTGCAGTGGCGAGGCCGCCAGGCCTGCGGACAACAAGACCCCCACCGCCACATACGACAACCAGAACCCGGCCTGCCGCACGGCCCAGGGGTCCAGCACCGTCAGCCCCACGGCACTGACCATCCACACCAGTGGCCATGGCCAGCGCCGGCCACCCGATCGCAAGCAGCACACCATGGCCATCATCCACACCGTCCGCTGGGCCGGCACGCCCCACCCCGCCAGCACCGCATACAAACCGCTGGCACACACCGCCGCCCACATGGCCACATCGGGCGCAGGCCACCAGTGCATGCCTCTGGGCCACCGTGACCAGAGCCGGCGCACCAGCAAGGCTGCCATCCAGCCAAACATGGCAATGTGCGCGCCGCTGATGCTGACGAGGTGGGTGATCCCGGCCTGGCGGAACAAGCCCCAGTCATCTTGCTCGATAGCCGATTGATCCCCCACGGACAAGCCCGCCAGGATGCCCGCCGCACGCCTGTCTGGCACATGCTCGAAGATCGCGCCCCGTATGCGCTGGCGCCAGCGGTCCATCACCCCTTGCCAAGGCCACTCGGCCTGATCGCTGATGCGGCGTGCACCCTGCCCGTCTCCCACCCCCTTGGCCCGCACCTTGCCCACCGCCCTGACACCCCGCTCGAAATAGGCCAGCGTCCCGTCAAAGGCACCAGGGTTGGATTGGCCATCTGGCGCATGCAGTTGCACCGTCACCTGCCATTGCTCACCAGCCAGGGGCAGCACGCCATCTTGAACGGCCATGCGCACACTCAGGTGCCGCGGCCAGTCACGGGCCATGGTGTCAGTGTCCAGTCCCCGCTGCGGCAACCAGTTGATCACCCGGGCATCCAGCACGGCACCGCCTGGCACGGGTTGAGGCAAGCCTTCCACCTGCACGAGGGCGGACACCGCTTGCCCCACCCACGCATCAGGGATGGCTTCGTGCATGCGGGCGCTCGCGCGCCACGCCGTGGAAGACCAGGCCAAGGCCAGCACGGCCAACGCGCTCAGGGCCAGCCATGCCCAGCACAAACCGCGCCGCCATCGCGCAAACCTGATCCAGGGCCGGCGCCTCGCCCAGATCAAGGCGATCAAGCCGACCCCGGACACACCCGCAACCCATGCCGACGCCCAAGCCGGTGGCAACGCCCCCGCGCCGGTCTGCCAGAACACCCCCCACAACCAGGCCCCAGCCCAGACCAGCCACACACCCATCACCCGCCACCCACATTTTTTGTGTTGCCATCTGTATCAATGGCTGCGGCATTGTGTGGAGCACATTAAACAGCGGCAAGCACCCCGATAGGTGGCGATGAACGGGGGATGGACAAGGCACAGCACAATCCAGCCATGAACACAGGAAGCTGCCTGTGCGGGGGCATTCAATTCCGCATCCTCACCGACATCCCACCGATTCAGATCTGTTATTGCAGCCAGTGCCGCAAGGCGCAGGGTTCGGCGTTTGCCGGCAATGCGCCCATCCCGGCAGCAGACTTCGAGCTGGTATCGGGGCAAGCCTTGATGCAGGCATACGAGGCCACGCCGGGCAAGCGCCGCTGGTTCTGCAAATGCTGCGGCTCGCCCATCTACAGCGAGCGAGACAGCCTGCCGGGCGTGCTGCGCGTGCGCATGGGCACGGTGGACGAGCCCATCCAGGCCGGCCTGGCCTTTCATGCCTATGTGGGATCAGGCTGCAGCTGGTGGGCAGCGCCAGACGATGGTCGCCCGCACCACCCGGCCAGCCCGACCACCTGAGTGCAATGGCCACGCGCCCTGCCAAACTCAAGCCAAAGCCGGATAGGTGAACAGCAGGAAGTGCGTAGCATTGACCGCGATGTGCGTGAGGATGGCCGCCTCGATGCGCCGGGTGCGCGCATAGGCCGCCGCATACCCGAGCCCGGCAACGGTGGCCAGCAGGGCAAAGGGCCACCCACCACCCAGGTGGACGGCACCAAACAAGATCGCAGACACCAGCGCCGGCAGCCAGCACACCAGTGGCGATGCCCCCCATGCCTGAGCCAACCGTTCCTGCAACAGCCCACGGAAGAATGCCTCCTCGGCCACACAGGTGAACAGCAAGTTGATGGCGAGGAAGGCTGGCGCCTGCACCGGCCACTTCGGATCCCAGTGGATCAAATGGGTTGCCACACCCAAGCCCAGCACCAGGGCCACGGTAAGCAGCAAGATGGGTGCGGTGGCCAACAGCATGGCGCGCCATTCAGGCAGCGAGCCACAACGCCGGCACACCCAGACCAGCAGCCCCAGGCCGGCCAGGGCCTTGTCCACGCTGGCGAACAAGGCAAAAGGTGGCGCGTCCGGACTCAGCCGAACGGCTTCAAACACCGGCACGCGGTGAAACCAGGGGAAGGCGTGCAAAGCCAGCGCCAGCGCCATCACGCCAAAGGCCAGAGGCGGCCACTTTGATGAGGCGCTCGACGAGGCGCTTTCCTGGGCCCACCACCCCAGCCACATGAAAACGGCCAGTGGCAACAGCGCGGCCCAGTTCAGCACGCCACCGGCCAGGCCAGCCAGGACGGCCGCCACCAGCAACCACACCCAAGGCGCACCCCAGCCGCCGGCCGCGCCGCTGCGCGCCGGGCTTGGCCACCAGCTCACCACAATGGCCAGGCCCAGCAGCCCCACACTCACATCGGCCATCACCATCGATCGGCACCTTCCTGAATTGCTTGTAATTGCTTGTATCACCCTGTCAAACCGGGTGTCAGGCAGTCGGTGTAGCATTCCCGTTCAGGCCGCTGCCTGCGGCACAAACCGATATTTGACCCCACGCTGACCATGTCCATCGAACAACGCCTCAAAGACCTCGGCATCACCCTGCCCCCGGTGTCGGTGCCCGCCGCCGCCTATGTGCCCTTCGTGCGCACCGGCAACCTGGTCTTTCTGTCCGGCCACATCGCCAAGAAGGACGGCCAGGTCTGGGCTGGGCAACTGGGCAAGAACATGGCCACGGCTGACGGCAAGGCCGCAGCGCGCGCCGTCGCCATCGACCTGATGGGCACGCTCAGCGTGGCCGCCGGGGGGCTGGACAAGGTCGTGCGCATCGTCAAGGTCATGAGCCTGGTCAACAGCACGCCTGACTTCACGGAACACCACCTGGTCACCAATGGCTGCTCGGAACTGCTGGGCGAGGTCTTTGGTGAAGCCGGCGTGCATGCCCGCAGCGCGTTCGGCGTGGCGCAGATCCCGCTGGGGGCCTGCGTTGAAATCGAACTGATCGCCGAAGTGCGCTGAGCCCCGTCATGGCCAAGTTGTCTCCGCGTCTCGCACTGAGTTTGATGGGCCTGGCCAGCGGCGTGTCCGTTGCGCTGGCCCTGCTGGCACAGCACAAGTTCGGCATGGAGCCCTGCCCCTGGTGCATCCTGCAACGCATGATCTTCATCGTTCTGACGGTGCTGTGCCTGCTGGCCGCCGCCCTGCCCGGCGCGCTGCCACGTCGTGCGCTGTCGGCCCTCACCTTGCCCTTGACGCTGGGCGGCATCGGCGCAGCCCTGTGGCAGCACTTTGTGGCCGCCAAGTCGGCATCCTGCGCCCTGACCTTCGCCGACAAGCTCATCACCTTCGTTGGCGCTGACACGCGTTGGCCCGACATCTTCGAGGTGCGCGCCTCGTGTGCCGATGCCGCCGCCAGCGTGCTGGGCGTGCCCTTCGAGTTCTGGAGCCTGGCTTTGTTCGCCGTGGTGGGCATGGCCCTGCTCTACAGCATCGTCACCCCCGACCGCCGTGCTTGACCAAGACCCGAGCCTGCCCACCGCGCTGCTGGACTTCCCGGCGCACGAGGGGCAGGAAGGCCCGCGCCAGCGCTGGCGTTTCGAGCGCCCGGTGCGCTGGCTGGTGGCCCATGACCCCTCACAGGTGGCAGGCTTGCTGGACGCCGCACACGCCCACGCCAAGGCCGGCCAATGGTGTGTCGGCTGGGTGGCGTATGAAGCTGCACCGGGGCTGGATGCGCACCTGCCCGTCAAGGCCTTGCCGCCCGGCCAGCCTTATGCCGTGTGGGCCGTGTTCGATGAGGCCCAGCCCTGGGCCGGTGACGAGATCGTGCCGGGCGCAGCCGCAAGCTGGTCGACAGGCCCCTGGCAAGCCGACCTGGACGACGAGGCCGCCACACAGCGCATCCAGCAGATCCACGAACTGATCCGTGCTGGCGAGGTCTACCAGGTCAACCTGACCACGCAGCGCCACTCGGCCTACCAAGGCGAGCCCTCGTCCCTTTGGCCCTACTTCATGGCCTTGCGCCGCAGCCAGCCACAAGGCTACGGCTTGATGCTGGATGCACGCGCGGCCTGCCGTGCCCCAGGGGCGGTGTTGAGCGTGTCCCCAGAGCTGTTTTTTGACTGGGATGGCCACACGCTGACCACGCGCCCCATGAAGGGCACCGCTGCCCGCGGCCTGGATGCGCAGTCGGATACCGAGGCTGCAGCGCACCTGCGCACCAGCACCAAGGAGCGCGCAGAGAACCTCATGATCGTGGACCTGCTGCGCAACGACCTGTCGCGGGTCGCCGAAGTGGGCAGCGTGCAGGTGCCTTCGCTGTTTGATGTGCAGGCCTTGCCCACGGTGTGGCAGATGACCTCCACCGTCACGGCCCGAAGCCGCGCAGGCCTGAAACTCAGCGAGGTGTTTGCGGCGCTCTTCCCGTGTGGTTCGGTCACCGGCGCGCCCAAGCGCCAGGCCATGCACCACATCGCCCGGCTGGAGCGCAGCGCCCGTGGCGTTTACTGCGGCGCCGTGGGCATGATGGCGCCGGGCGGGCGGGTCACGTTCAACGTGCCCATCCGCACCGTGTGCGTGCACACCCCGCCGCCGCCTGCCCCGTGGTCCGCCCATTGCGGCATCGGCAGCGGCATCACGCTGGATGCCACGCCTGCCGGCGAAGTGGCCGAGTGGCATGCCAAACAAGCCTTTCTCAAGCGCGCCGACAGCCCCTTCCAGCTGCTGGAATCGATGCGGCTGGAGCAAGGCCAGATCCCGCGCCTGAGCCTGCACCTGCAACGCCTTGCCGCCAGTGCATGGCACTTTGGCTGGGCCTGGGGCGAGGCGCAAGAACAGCGCGTGCGAGAAGCCCTGAACGCGCTTTGTCAGGCGCACCCGGCCGGGGTGCACAAGGTGAGGCTGCTGTTGTCCGTCGATGGTCATATCAATGCCCAAGCCAGCCCTTTGATCGGCCCGGGCTCGGCTCCTGAGACGCATCCGCCACCGTGGACCCCGCAAAGTACGTCGGCAGACCTCACGCCCGATGATCGGCCGACCGTGACCGTTCAGCTGGCCGAACAGGCCATGCCCCCCGCTGACGACTTTATCCGCCACAAGACCACCAGGCGCCAGGCCTACGCGCCCTTCGCCCCCAAAGACGGGGCGTTCGACACCTTGCTGTTCAACCAGGCGGGCGAGCTCACCGAGTTCACCATCGGCAACCTGGCCTTGAAGCTCGATGGCCATTGGTACACCCCGCCCCTTGCCGCCGGCCTGCTGCCCGGCGTGATGCGCGCCAGCCTGCTGGCACAGGGCGCCTTGCACGAGCGCACGTTGACACTCAACGACCTTGCCCAGGCGCAAGGGATGGCATTGCTCAACAGCGTGCGCGGCTGGCTGCCGGTGCGTCTCGCTCGCGCTTAGCCGAAACCCGGCCCCCCCGGTGCCACCGCGCGCCAGTTACCCAACAGACAACATGGCCAATGTGCACAAAGCGGGCATATTGCGCACAATAAATACCGATCAGTCACTTTTAATACTGATTGGTTTAACCCCATTCCAGGAGCCACCCATGTTCAAGTTCGCCCGCCTTCCTCGCCTGTCGCTGCGTCAACTGACCCCGGTCGCGGCCATTGCTTCCGCCCTCTTTGCCTTGACGCCCGCCCAGGCGACGCCCTTCAACCTGAGCGCCTACCTCAGTTGCCGCCACACCCAGCTCACCGAGTTCCCCGGCACCATCGTGGATGCGGCGATGGCCACGCCGCAATTGAGCACGCTGGTGTCCCTGGTGGTCGCGGCAGACCTGACCGGTGCGCTCTCCGGCAAAGGCCCGCTGACCGTGTTCGCGCCCACCAACGATGCCTTCGCCCAGGTTCCCGGGCCGCTGCTGGACCTCATCGGCAGCGATCCCAAACTGTTGACCAAGGTCCTCACCTACCACGTCACCAGCGGCACAGCCGACCCGCGCCGCAGCCTCATCCCCACACAGGTCCCCACCCTGCAGGGGCAAAGCCTGTTCCTGACCTATGACGCCGACGGTGCTTCAGTGAACCAGTCGGTGGCCAGTTGCAAGGGTGTGAAGACCACCAACGGTACGGTCTGGCTGATCGACAGCGTCTTGCTGCCACAATTCAAGTGACCCAGCCGCACTGAGGCACTGCAAGCCTGCAGCGCGAGCGGGGTTTCCTGCCGCGCTGCCAGGCTTCGTTTCATGGTGGCCGCACACTCTTGGCTTTCTTTTACGCAACCACACTCATGCGACTGCTGCACACCATGCTGCGCGTTGGCAACCTCCAGCGCTCGATCGACTTCTACACCCAGGTCATGGGCATGACCTTGCTGCGCACCACCGACCGCCCGGAACAGCAATACACGCTGGCCTTCCTGGGCTACGGGCGCAATCCTGAACATGCCGAGCTGGAGCTGACCTACAACTACGGCGTCGACCAGTACGAACTGGGCACGGCCTACGGCCACATCGCCATTGGCGTCGACAACGCAGCAGCGGTCTGCGACGCCGCCCGCGCCAAGATGGCCACGCTCGGCGGTTCGGTTTCGCGTGAGGCCGGCCCCATCAAGGGCGGCACCACCGTCATCGCCTTCCTGACGGACCCGGATGGCTACAAGCTAGAGCTGATCGAACGCCCTCAGGCGGCCAGCGAGCTCACCCAGTAAAAGCCACTCGGTAAAAGCAAAGGGCCCGAGGGCCCTTTGTGCTTGGAAGCTGCCGCCAGGCCTGCGCCCATCAGGGCCGGCGCGCCGCGATCTGAGGCGTGTCCACGACCACATCACCACACTGTGCGCGATGGCGCAAGGCATGGTCGATCAACACCAGCGCCAGCATCGCCTCGGCAATCGGCGTGGCACGGATGCCGACACACGGATCGTGTCGCCCGAAGGTTTCCACCGTGGCAGGCTGCCCCTGCAGGTCGATGGACTGGCGCGGCGAGCGGATCGAGCTGGTCGGCTTGATGGCAATCGCCACACGCAGGTCCTGCCCGGTCGAAATGCCACCCAGCACGCCACCAGCATGGTTGGAGGCAAAGCCATCGGGGTACAGCTCGTCGCCATGCACCGTGCCGCGCTGGCTCACGCTCTCGAAGCCCGCGCCGATCTCCACGCCCTTCACCGCATTGATGCCCATCATCGCGTAGGCGATGTCGGCATCCAGCTTGTCGAACAGGGGCTCGCCCAGGCCCACCGGCATGCCCGACGCCTCGACGATCAGCTTGGCCCCGCAGGAGTCACCGTCCTTGCGCAACTCGTCCATATAGGCTTCCAGCGCCTCGATCTGGCTGACGTTGGGCGCAAAGAAGGGGTTGTTGGGCACATGCTCCCAGCCCTCGAAAGCAATCGGCATGGTACCCAGCTGGGTCATGCAGGCGCGGATCTCGGTACCGAACTGCTCGCGCAGCCACTTCTTGGCCACGGCGCCGGCGGCCACCATCGGGGCGGTCATGCGGGCGGAAGAGCGGCCACCACCACGCGGGTCGCGGATGCCGTACTTGTGCCAGTAGGTGTAATCAGCGTGCCCGGGGCGGAAGGTCTGCAGGATGTTGCCGTAGTCCTTGCTGCGCTGGTCCGTATTGCGGATCAGCAGGGCGATGGGCGCGCCCGTGGTTTTGCCTTCGTAGACACCGCTGAGGATCTCGACGGCATCCGGCTCATTGCGCTGGGTGACGTGGCGCGAGGTGCCAGGGCGGCGGCGATCCAGGTCGGGCTGGATGTCGGCTTCGGACAAGACCATGCCCGGTGGGCAGCCGTCGATCACGCAACCGATGGCCGGGCCATGCGATTCGCCAAAGTTCGTCACCGTGAACAAAAGACCAAGGGTGCTGCCAGCCATAGCGCCAATTCTTGAGAAGTCGAAAGCGGAAGACCGCTATTGTCCCCCATCGGCCCGCGCCTGGCTGCCGGAATGCAAAACGCCCGGCAGAACCGGGCGTGGCATGCTGCATGGCGCGCACAGGCGCCCATCGGGTGACGCAGGCGTCAGAGCAAGGCGGGGCGTTCGCGCTCGGCTTCCTCTTCGACAGGCCAATCACGAATGTAGGCCTTGAGCATGCGGTTTTCGAAGTCCTGGCCGTCCACCACGGCCTTGGCCACGTCGTAGAAAGAGATCACGCCCATCAGGGTCTTTTGGGTCATGACCGGCATGTAGCGCGCATGGCGGTTGAGCATCATGCGACGCACTTCGTCGATTTCGGTTTCGGGCGTGCAGGTCAAGGGGTGATCGTCCATCACCGAACGCACGGTCATGGCGCCCACGGAGCCGCCATTGCGCACCACGCCCTGGATCACCTCGCGAAACGTGAGCATGCCGACCAGGTCGCCATGTTCCATCACCACGAGCGAGCCAATGTCATGTTCGGCCATCGTGGTCGTGGCCTCGGACAGGGGCTGATCAGGCTGAACGGTGAACAGGGTGCTGCCTTTGACTCGCAGGATATCGCTGACTTTCATGGTCTGTCTCCTCGATCGGTTGCACAAAAAAATTAGGGAAAGGTAGCGTTCAATATAGCCGCATCGGTGCGGGCTCGCCAAGAGGCAAAACAAGTCTGGAGCCCGGAAAACGGACCGCGGGCCATCAAGCAGCCACGCCCTCAGCCTCCACCGCCCCGCTGTCGCCCCGGGTTCCCCCTGATCGCCCGAGTCGTCAGGACAAGGCTTCCGCCAGGGTCATGCGGTCCATGCCCGCGCGGCTCCAGAAGCCTTCTGTGAAGCCATCAGGCCGCAACAGCACCTCGCCCACCAGCGGCGCCACCAGGGTGGCCTGCGGATCACACAGCAGGACAAAACGCCCACCCGTGCCAACCTGCGGCTCGTCCAGCAAACCGATCCAGTCCAGCCCCTGCAACAACTCCAGCAAGGGCTCGATCTGCAAAGGGTCCGTGCGCAGGCGCTGCGCCAGTTGTTCCGCCGTCAGGCCACGCACCGAACCGTGCCGCTCGGCCAGCAAGGCGCGCAACACAGCCAGGGCCAAGGCAAAGCGATGGCCTGGTGTGTCTGGCCAGCGCTTGACCTGTGACAACAGGCTGGGCGTGTAGGCCGTCACCACCGCGCCCAGCAAGATGATCAACCAGCTGAGATAGATCCAGATCAGGAACAGCGGCACGGCCGCGAAAGCGCCATAGATGGTCGAGTAGACCGGCACCTTGGACAGGTAGATCGCCAGCCCCTTCTGCCCCAACTCCAGGCCGGTTGACGCGAACAGCGCCCCGCCCCAGGCGTGCTCCCAGCGCACGAAGGTGTTGGGCACAAACTTGTACAGCGAGGCGAAACCGGCCGTCTGCAGCATGAACACGATCATGCTCAGCAGGAAGCTCACGCCACCGGGCAACTCGTCCACCAGCCCACCGGAGGCCGACAATAGGTAGGACGTCAGCGACAAGCTGGCCCCGACCAGCAAGGGCCCCAGGGTCAGGGCAGCCCAGTACACCAGCACGCGCTGCGCAATCGGCCTCACCGTGCGCACGCGCCAGATGCTGTTGAGCGTGTGGTCGATGGTCAGCATCAGCGCCATGGCCGTGACACCCAGCGCCACCAGCCCCAGCCCGCCCATCTGGCTGGCCTTGGTCGCAAACTTGGTCAGCGACAGCAGCACCGGCTTGGCGATGGCATCCGGCACCATGCCGGTCAACACTTGCTGCTCGAGCACCTTGCGAAAACGCGCGAACACCGGGAAGGCGCTGAACAAGGCCAGCATCACGGTGAACAGCGGCACCAGCGCAATCGTGGTCGTGAATGTCAGGCTGCCTGCCGTGACGCCCAGGTGATCCTCGCGGAAACGCAGGCGCAAGGTCTGATAAGTCTGAGCCCAGGGCCACTGCTGAAGCGTGCTCACCAGCAGCGTCCATCGCTCGCGGGCATTTGCCCAAAAGGTCCAATTCGACGTCATGCTGGCTATGATGCCAGCCATGCGCGACCACACAGCCCGTGTCGACCCGCGTCGTGAAATTTTCGAGATGAGCACGCCCCCTTCCACCCCTACTTCCACCCCCACCGCCCCTGAAGACGACAGCCACACCGAAACCGTCGTCGGCCAGCACCCCGCTGAGCGCCTGATGCGCATCGACCGCATGCGCCTGCTCAATGTGGCCCTGCTGCTGGCCTTGATCAGCCTGGGCTTGAGCTGGGAGTTGTGGCTGGCCCCGCTCAAGGGCGGCAGCGGCGCGCTCGCGCTCAAGGTGCTGCCCCTGACGCTGGCCATTGCCGGCATGCTCAAACACAGGCTCTACACCTACCGCTGGATGTCCCTGCTGATCTGGCTGTACTTCACCGAAGGCGTGATGCGTGCCACCAGCGATACCGGCTTGTCGCAGATCCTGGCCGGCATTGAAGTCACCCTGAGCGCCGCGCTGTTCACCGCCTGCGCGGTGTATGTCCGTCTGCGTTTGCGCGTGCTGCCACCCAAGGTCAAGGCTGGCAAGGGCGCCGCCAAAGCCGATCAGCCCGCATGAACACCCTGCTGGACGCCCTGCGCGCCGTGGTCGGCCAGGCCCATGTCCTGGTCCCACGTGATGCGAGCGATCCCGAGTTCAGCCGCCATCAAACCGATTGGCGAGGCCGCTATCACGGGTGGGCCATGGCCATCGTGCGACCGGCCAGTACAGGCGAAGTCGCCGAGGTGATCAAGCTGTGCGCGGCGCATCGGGCCGGCGTCGTGCCGCAAGGCGGCCACACGGGCCTGGTAGGCGGCGGTGTGCCGGACGCCAGCGGCCAGCAGATCGTGCTGAGCCTGCAGCGCATGAACAAGGTGCTGTCGGTGGATGTGGCCAACTTGTCCATGACCGTCGAAGCAGGTTGCCTGCTGGCGGAGGTGCAACAAGCGGCTGACGATGCAGGCCTGCTGTTCCCGCTCAGCCTGGCCTCTGAAGGCAGTTGCACCATCGGCGGCAACCTGGCCACCAACGCGGGCGGCACCCATGTGCTGCGCTACGGCACCGCGCGCGAACTCTGCCTGGGCCTGGAAGCCGTGACCGCCCAAGGCGACATCTGGAACGGACTGAAGAGCCTGCGCAAGGACAACACTGGCTACGACCTGCGCGACCTGCTCATCGGCAGCGAAGGCACCTTGGGCATCATCACCCGCGCCAGCCTGCGGCTGTACCCCAAGCCCGCATCCCGGCTGTCGGCGCTGGTGGCCTGTGACACCATCGAGCAAACCCTGGCGCTGTTGACCCTGGCGCGCCGCACGCTGGACGCCTCGCTCTGCGGTTTCGAAGCGATGCAGGCCTACCCGATCGCCCTCACCTTGCGCCACAAGCCCGAGCAGGCCAAGGCGGCCCGCGCGCTGCTGCGTGCCAATGCCAGCGCCCAGGACATCTCACCCGAGTGGAGCGTGCTCATTGACACCAGCAGCCCGCACAGCCAGGCCAGCCTTCAGGCCCAGCTTGAAGACACCCTGTCGCAGGCTTTGCAAGCAGGCCTGATCCAGCAAGCCAGCATCGCCCAGTCAGACACGCAATACCGCGAGATGTGGGCCTTGCGCGAAACCATTCCGCTGGCCGAGAAGGTCGAGGGGCAGATGGTCAAGCACGACATCGGTGTGCCCACCTCCTGCATCCCCGCCTTTCTGGCCCAAGCTGAACAAGCCTTGTCCAAGGCCTTTCCCGGCTGCCGCATCGTGTGCTTCGGGCACCTGGGTGACGGCAACCTGCACTTCAACGTGCAGAGCCCCGTCGGCATCGACGATCAGGCCTTTCTGCTTCAACACGAACACGCCGTCAACACCATCGTGTACGACATCGCTGTGAGCCTGGGCGGCACGATCTCGGCCGAGCATGGCATCGGGCAACTCAAACGCGAGGAACTGGGCAGGCGACAAGGCCAGATCGGCACGGGCCTGATGCGCGCCATCAAGCAGGCGCTGGACCCGCAAGGCCTGCTCAACCCCGGCAGGCTGCTGCCCTGAAGGCGTTTGGGCCCGCGCTTACTGCAAGGGCCCCTCGAACCCTTCAGGAATCGGCATGCTCAGGATGTCGATGCCCTCTTCCCGCAATGCCTGTTTTTCTTCTTCCGTGGCCTGCCCACGGATGGCCCGCTCGGGCGCATCACCATGGTGGATGCTGCGGGCCTCGTCCGCGAAGCGCTCACCGACGTCCTCGGTGTGCTCGACCACATGGCGCACCGCCTTGAGGTAGAGCGCCTGCAAAGCGGCCATAGCCTCCTGGGCTTCGGCAGGCAGAGAGTCATGCGCGGGGCGCTCGCTTGCTGCTACCGAGGAAACCGGCTTCTGCGATACCGGCTGCACGCGCTGCACCTGGGCCACGTTGTCGCGCCCCGTTGCCCCACCGGCCACAGCAGGCAAGCGTTCCTTCAAGCCCGATGTGTTGAGATGCGGCGCGGACGGCAGGCGTGTGACCTCATGGTCACCACAGACAGGACAAGTCAGCAAGCCGCGCGCCTTCTGGGACGACAGATCGTCGGCGGACGCAAACCAGCCTTCGAAGTGATGCCCCTGTGAGCAGTGCAGATCAACCACCAGCATGATCAACCACCTCAGCCGCGCTCAACCCACTGATGCCCATTGCAGCGGCCACTGGCCAGCCCTGTACTTGGCCAGCCACATCATGCCCACGATGGTCTTCACGTCCGTGAGCTTGCCGTCACGCACCCAGCCCTCCAGCTCGTCCAGGCTGGCCGTGAACACGTCCAGGAACTCGCCTTCGTCCAGGTGGCGCTCGCCCAGTGTCAGCTCATCGGCAAACCAGATCTCGATGATCTCAGTGGCGTAGCCAATGACAGGGTGCATGATGCCGGCCTTGGCCCAGCGTTTCGCCTTGTAGCCGGTTTCTTCCCACAACTCACGTTGAGCGCAGGCCAGGCCACCTTCACCGGCGTCCAGCTTGCCCGCAGGGAACTCGATCATGGTCTGGCGCACAGGGTAACGGTATTGGCGCTCCATCACCAGCTTGCCATCGGGCAGCATGGCCACGATCATCACGGCGCCCGGATGGACCACGTACTCGCGCGGGGCCTCACGGCCATCGGGCAGGCGAACACGGTCACGCCGCAACTCGATGAAATGCCCTTTGTAGACCTGGCTGGACTCGATGGTCTCTTCGCGCAGGTGCGCGTCTTGCGCAGGCGCTTGCGTCACGGGCTGATCAGGATCGGACATCTTGGCAACGGCCTTGCGTGGCGACTCAAAACGCCATCATCCCTGCTTGCGCAGATAGCGCCAGACGAAGCCCGGAAAAGCCAGCGTCAGGAAAACGCACAACCACACGGCCACGAATTCCCAGCGCAGGGGGCTGGCTTGCCCCAGCTTGCTTTCCAACACTCGCCCCAGCACGGCAGTGAGCCCGGCATACACCAGCAACTCCAGCAGGCGCCAGGCCACCGGCTTGCGCTCGCTGCGCGGCCCGAGCACGAACAGGCGTTCGTTCACAAAAGGCAAATTGGCCGCGATCAACGCGGCCACGAGCACAACACTGACAGCCCAGACGGGCACGAGGCCCGTCATGCGCTGATGCTTTCAGATCGTTGTGCCATCTTCAATCAACCAGCCAGCGACTGGGTGATGGCCTTGGCGCACAGCGTCATGAGGCCGCTGGGCAAGATACCCAGTGCAAGCACGACCAGCGCGTTCACCGACAGCAGCACGCGGGCGCTGCCACCCGCCACGGGGGCGGTGTCGGTCGGCTCATCAAAGTACATGACCTTGACGATGCGCAGGTAGTAGAACGCGCCCACCAGCGACAGCAGCACCGCCGCGATCGAGATCTGCAGCAGCAAAGGCGAGTTGGTGGTGATCAGTGCCTGCAGCACGGCCAGCTTGGCGTAGAAACCAACGGTCGGCGGGATGCCTGCCAGCGAGAACATGAACACGGCCATGATGCCGGCCAGCATCGGGCTGCGCTTGTTCAGGCCAGCCAGATCGGAGATCTGCTCGGACTCGAAACCAGGACGCGACAGCACCATGATCAGGCCGAAGGTACCCAGCGTGGTCAGCACGTAGGTCAGCACATAGAACAGCGAAGAGCCGAAGCCATTGCCGGCCGACACGGTGTTGCCCGCCACGACGGTGGGCACGAAACCCAGCAGCATGAAGCCCAGTTGTGCGATACCCGAGTACGCCAGCATGCGCTTGAGGTTGGTCTGCGCAATGGCCGCCAGGTTGCCCACGGTCATGGACAGCACGGCCAGGATCATCAGCATCTGCTGCCAGTCGGTGGCGGTGTTGATCAGGCCTTCCACCAGCAGGCGGATGGTGATGGCAAAGGCAGCCAGCTTGGGCGCACCGGCCACCAGCAGCGTGGCAGCGGTAGGCGCACCCTGATACACGTCAGGCACCCACATGTGGAAAGGCACCACACCCAGCTTGAACGCCAGGCCAGCCACGATGAACACCAGGCCGAAAGCCAGCACCTGCTTGTTGATCTGGCCCGTCAGCGTGGCCTTGTAGACCTCGCCCAGGTCCAGCGAACCCGTGGCGCCGTACATCATCGACAGGCCATACAGCAGGAAGCCCGAAGCCAGCGCGCCCAGCACGAAGTACTTCATGGCCGCTTCAGTGGCTTGCGCGTTGTCACGACGCAGGGCCACCAGGGCGTACAGCGACAGCGACATCAACTCCAGGCCCAGGTAGATGCTCAGGAAGTTGTTGCCGATGATCATGATGGAGATGCCCAGCAGCGCGAACATGCTCAAGGTGAACAGTTCACCCTTGAGCATCTCGCGCTCACCGGCGTACACCTGGGCATACACCAGCGAGCCCATCACGGCCAGCGTCGCGCACAGCGACAGCAGATGGCCCATGGCATCGGTCACGACCATCTTCTGCATGGCGTACACCGACGCGCCGTTGTCCAGCGCAGCCAGGTGCAGGCCAGCCACCGCAGCCAGCGAGGCCAGGGTCAGCAGATAGGTGGTGGTTCGTTTCGGGCAAGTGACAAACAGATCAACCAGGGAGACCAGGCAGGCCATTCCCAGCAGCACGATCTCGGGCGTCACTGCGCACCAGTTCAAATCAGTCATGTCGATCGGCCCTTATTTCAACTTGCTCACGGACACGTGCTGGATCAGCTCGGTCACGGACACATGCATGGCATCGGTGAACGGCTTGGGCTGGATGCCCATCCACAACACCGCAGCAGCCAGGATGGCCAGCATCAGGAACTCGCGGGCGTTGATGTCAGTCAACTCACGCACGTGGTCGTTGGTCACGTCACCGAAGTACACGCGCTTGTACATCCACAGGGTGTAGGCAGCGCCAAAGATCAGGGCGGTGGCAGCCAAGGCACCAATCACGAAGTTGAACTTCACGGCACCCAGGATCACCATCCACTCGCCAACGAAACCGGCGGTGCCCGGCAGGCCGCAGTTGGCCATCGAGAACAGCAGCGCAAACGCGGCGAACTTGGGCATGGTGTTGACCACACCGCCGTAGCTGGCGATTTCACGCGAGTGAACGCGGTCGTACAGCACACCGATGCTCAAGAACATGGCACCCGACACAAAACCGTGGGCGATCATCTGCACGATGCCGCCGGCGATACCCAGCTCATTGAAGATGAAGAAACCCAGGGTCACGAAACCCATGTGCGCGATGGACGAATACGCCACCAGCTTCTTCATGTCCTGCTGGACCATGGCCACCAGGCCGATGTAGATCACGGCGATCAGCGACAGCGTGATCACGACCGGGGCGAACTCATGCGAGGCGTCCGGCACGATGGGCAGCATGAAACGCAGGAAGCCATAACAACCCAGCTTCAGCATGATCGCGGCCAGCACGACGGAACCACCGGTCGGCGCTTCCACGTGGGCGTCCGGCAACCAGGTGTGCACCGGCCACATCGGGACCTTGACCGCGAAAGCTGCGAAGAAGGCGCCGAACAGCATCGCCTGAGGCGTGGCCGGCAGCGGCAGCTTCTGCCAGGTCAGGATGTCGAACGAGCCACCCGACTTGTAGTACAGGTAGACCAGCGCGACCAGCATCAGCAGCGAGCCCAGCAGCGTGTACAGGAAGAACTTGAACGCGGCGTAAACACGGCGCGGACCGCCCCACACACCGATGATGATGTACATCGGGATCAGGGTCGCTTCGAAGAACACGTAGAACAGCATGCCGTCCAGTGCCGAGAACACGCCCACCATCAGACCCGACAGGATCAGGAAGGAGCCGTAGTACTGGTGCGGGCGGTCTTCGATCACTTCCCAGCCCGCGATCACCACGATGATGGTGATGAAGGCCGTCAGCGGCACGAACCACATCGAGATGCCATCGACACCCAGGTGGTAGAAGATGTTGAAGCGCTCGATCCAGGCCGCGTGCTCGACGAACTGCATGGCAGCGGTGCCGCCATCGAAATGCGTCATCACGGGGATGGTGACCAGGAAGCCGATCACCGAGCCGATCAAGGCGATCCAGCGCGTCACGCCGGCGTTTTCCTGACGGCCGATGGCCAGCAGCAGGATCCCGAATGCCACCGGAATCCAGATGGCCAGAGAAAGGAGGTTAGACATAGTTTGCATGAACCGGTCCTCGCGCTCAGTGGTGCATGAACACGAACCATGTCATGAGGGCGAACACCCCCAGGATCATGACCAGCGCGTAGTGATAGAGGTAACCCGTCTGGAACAGGCGCACCAGCGAACCGATCAGGCCCACCAGCTTGGCCGAGCCATTGACCAGCAAGCCGTCAATGATGCCGACATCACCCACCTTCCACAGACCACGGCCCAGCAGGCGTGCGCCAGCGGCCAGCACGTTCTCGTTGAACCAGTCCAGGAAGTACTTGTTCTCGCCGATCACGATCAGCGGGCGCAGCACCTTGGCGAACATCGCGGGAATCTGTGGCGCCACGATGTAGAACACGTAGGCAGTCACGACGCCAGCCAGAGCCAGGAAGAACGGCAGCGAGGAGAAACCGTGCACAGCCATCTCGAAGGCACCGTGGAACTCATGGGCCAGCTCTTCCATGGCCGGGTGGTGCTCCAGGTCGATGCTGATGGCGCTCTTGAGGAAGTCGCCAAACAGCTCAGGCTGAATGGTGAAGTAGCCGATCAGCACCGACGGAATGGCCAGCAAGATGAGCGGCAGCGTCACGACCAGTGGCGACTCGTGCGGTTCGTGGGCATGCCCATGGCCGTGATCGTCGTCATGGTGGTCATGCTCACCGGGGAAAGGCTTGTGATGGAAGCGTTCCTTGCCATGGAAGACCAGGAAGTACATCCGGAAGCTGTAGAAGGCGGTCACGAACACACCCATCACCGCGGCGATGTAGGCATAGTGTGCGAACGGCAGGTGGCTGGCATGCAGCGCCTCGATGATCGAGTCCTTCGAGTAGAAGCCCGAGAAGAACGGCGTACCGATCAGGGCCAGCGACCCGATCAGCGACGTGATCCAGGTGATGGGCATGCGCTTCCACAGGCCGCCCATGTTGCGGATGTCCTGGTCGTGGTGCATGCCGATGATGACCGAGCCTGCACCGAGGAACAGCAGCGCCTTGAAGAAGGCGTGCGTCATCAGGTGGAACACGGCCACGTTGTAGGCCGACACGCCCAGGGCCACGGTCATGTAACCCAGCTGCGACAGCGTGGAGTAAGCCACCACGCGTTTGATGTCGTTCTGGATGATGCCCAGGAAGCCCATGAACAGGGAGGTGATCGAACCGATGACCAGGATGAAGTTCAGCGCGGTGTCGGACAACTCGAACAGCGGCGACATGCGGGTCACCATGAAGATGCCGGCCGTCACCATGGTGGCAGCGTGGATCAGCGCGGAGATCGGCGTGGGGCCTTCCATCGAGTCAGGCAGCCACACGTGCAGCGGGAACTGCGCCGACTTGCCCATGGCACCGATGAACAGGCAAATGCAGATCACGGTGATCAGCATCCAGTCCGTCGCAGGGAAGCCCAGCTTGGCCAGTTCAGGTGCCTTGGCGAAGATCTCGGTGTAGTTCAGCGTGCCGGTATAGGCCAGGATCAGGCCGATGCCCAGGATGAAGCCAAAGTCACCCACACGGTTGACCAGGAAGGCCTTCATGTTGGCGAAGATGGCCGTGGGCTTCTTGAACCAGAAGCCGATCAGCAGGTAAGACACCAGGCCCACGGCTTCCCAGCCGAAGAACAGCTGCAGCATGTTGTTGCTCATCACGAGCATCAACATCGAGAAGGTGAACAGCGAGATGTACGAGAAGAAGCGCTGGTAGCCAGGGTCCTCTTCCATGTAGCCGATGGTGTAGATGTGCACCATCAGCGACACGAAGGTCACCACGCACATCATCATCGCGGTCAGGCCGTCGATCATGAAACCGACTTCCATCTTCAGCGAACCCAGCGTCATCCATTCGTAGACCGTCTGGTTGAAGCGTGCGCCATCGATGACGGCATTGAGCGTCATCGCCGAGATGATGAAGGAGATCAGCACGCCCAGGATGGTCAGGGCATGCGCGCCTTTGCGGCCGATCACCTTGCCGAACAGGCCGGCGGCGATCGAGCCGGCCAGCGGCGCCAGGGGCACCGCCAGCAGCGAGTTGAGAGAAAGTGCTGTTGTCATTGTTGTGTCTCTCCCGATCAGCCCTTGAGCGTGTCCAGCTCGTCGACGTTGATCGACTGGCGGTTACGGAACAGCGTCACCAGAATGGCCAGGCCGATCGCCGATTCAGCAGCCGCCACGGTCAGGATGAAGAACACGAAGACCTGCCCGTCCATGTCACCCAGGTAGTGGGAGAAGGCCACGAAGTTCAGGTTCACCGCCAGCAGCATCAACTCGATGCACATCAGCAGCACGATGAGGTTCTTGCGGTTCAGGAAGATCCCGATGACCGACATGGCGAACAGGATGGCGCCCAGCGACAGGAAGTGGCCGAGTGTGATGGTCGTGATCATGCTTGGCCTCCGTTCTGAGGAGCGGCTTCGGCGGCAGGCGCAACCGGAGCTTCGATGGTCGGAGCCAGCTTCACCACGCGCAGACGGTCGCCCTTCTTGACGCGCACCTGCTCGGAGGGACTCTGGAAGTGCGAATCCTTGCGCTTGCGCAGGGTCAGCGCGATGGCGGCAATGATGGCCACCAGCAAGATGACGGCAGCGATCTGCACCGGGAACAGGTAGTGCGTGAACAGCTCGATACCCAGCGCCTTGGCGTTGGGCACCTTGGCCACGTCAGGCGGGAACGGCTTGGCAGACGGCAGGTCGAAACCGCGCGTCAACACGAAGGCCATTTCCACCGCGATCACGGCGCCGATGCCACCGGCCAGCGGGAAGTGCTTCCAGAAGCCCTGACGGATCGAGTCGATGTTGATGTCCAGCATCATCACGACGAACAGGAACAGCACCATGACCGCCCCCACGTACACGAGCACGAGGGAGATGGCCAGGAACTCGGCTTGCAGCAGCATCCACACGCACGAGGCGCTGAAGAAGGCCAGCACCAGGTGGAGCGCGGCGCTCACTGGGCTCTTGGCGGTGATCACGCGGAAGCCCGCGAAGACCAGCACTGCGGCAAAGGTATAGAAAAGTAGGCTGAAGGTGTCCATATCGGGTCAGCGGTATTTCGCGTCCGCCTCCTTGTTGGCTGCAATTTCCTTTTCGTAGCGATCACCCACCGCCAGGAGCATGTCCTTGGTGAAGTACAGATCGCCGCGCTTCTCGCCGTGGTATTCGAAGATGTGGGTTTCCACGATCGCGTCCACGGGGCAGCTTTCTTCGCAGAAGCCGCAGAAGATGCACTTGGTCAGGTCGATGTCATAACGGGTCGTACGACGTTGACCATCGTCGCGCACCGCCGATTCGATGGTGATGGCCATGGCCGGGCACACCGCTTCGCACAGCTTGCACGCGATGCAGCGCTCTTCGCCGTTTTCATAACGACGCTGGGCGTGCAGACCGCGGAAGCGTGGCGACAGCGGCGTCTTTTCTTCAGGGAACTGCACGGTGACGTACGGTTTGAAGAAGTGACGACCGGTCAGGGCCATGCCCTTGAACATTTCCAGCAGGAAGAAGCTGGAGACGAACTCTTTGAGGGACGTAGCAGACATGTTCATGTGCCCCTTATTTCCAGATGTTCCAAGGCGACATCATCCAGCCGCCAACCAGCACCAGCCAGATCAGCGTGATGGGGATGAAGATCTTCCAGCCCAGACGCATGATCTGGTCATAGCGGAAGCGGGGGAACGAAGCACGCACCCACAGGAACATGGTGACGATGATGAAGGCCTTGATGCCCAGCCAGATCCAGCCGGGGATGAAGTCCAGCGCCGCAAATGGAGACAGCCAGCCGCCGAAGAACATGATGGCCGCCAGTGTGGACACCAGGATCATGTTGGCGTATTCAGCCAGGAAGAACATCGCGAAGGCCATGCCCGAGTACTCGATCATGTGGCCGGCCACGATTTCCGATTCACCTTCGACAACGTCGAAGGGGTGACGGTTGGTTTCAGCCAGGCCGGAGATGAAGTACACGACCGTGATCGGCAGCAGCGGCAGCCAGTTCCACGACAGGAAGCCCATGCCCATGCTGGCGAACTGCCCCTTGCCCTGGCTCATCACGATGTCGGTCATGTTGAGCGAGCCGGCTGTCATCAGCACGATCACCAGGCAGAAGCCCATGGCGATTTCGTACGACACCATCTGGGCCGAAGCGCGGATGGCGCCCAGGAAGGCGTACTTCGAGTTGGATGCCCAGCCGGCGATGATCACGCCATAGACTTCCAGCGAGGTGATCGCCATCAGGAACAGCAGGCCAGCGTTGACGTTGGCCAGCGCGACTTCCGGGCCGAAGGGAATCACCGCCCAGGCAGCCAGCGCGGGCATGATCGTCATGATCGGGCCCAGCAGGAACAAGGGCTTGTTCGCCGCCGACGGCAGGATGATTTCCTTGAAGATCAGCTTGACGGCGTCCGCAATCGGCTGCAGCAGGCCCAGCGGACCCGTGCGGTTCGGGCCCGGACGGATCTGCGACCAGGCAATCGCCTTGCGCTCCCAGAGGGTCAGATACGCCACGCAGCCCAGCAGCGGCAGCAAGAGCGCCACGATCTTGATCAGCGACCAGACCACGGGCCAGGCTGCGCCCAGGTTGGCGGCACCAGCGTTGTACAGGGTGTCAATCATTGGTTGTCTCCCCTACCCTTCAGGCTTTTTCGACGCGGATGGCGCCGAAAGATGCGCCCAGCGTTGCGGTGGCCGAGGTACCGGCAGGCACACGCACCACGTTGGCGGGCAGGCTGGCATCCAGCACGGCGGGCAGCACAGCCGCGCCACCGTCTTGCGACACCTTGACTTGAGCGCCTTCGGCCAGGCCGAGCTCGGCCCAAAGGGCTTGCGGCAGGCTGGCCACAGGCGCCTTGCCGTCGGCCGTGGCCTGCAGCGAGGGCGCGCGGCGCACCAGGGCGTCGGCGCTGTAGATGGGCACATCGGCCAGACGCTGCAGACCACCGGTCGAAGCGCTCAGGTTGATGGCCGCCGAGGTGGCATTGTTGAGCTTGGCAGGCAGCGCAGCCAGGTCACCCAGCGCGCGAGCCTTGACCTCTTCCGAAGTTTCGTAGGCAAAGCCTTCCAGGCCCAGCATCGTGCCCAGCACGCGCAGCACCTTCCAGGCCGGACGGGCGTCGCCCAGGGGCTTGACCACGCCGTGGAAGCTTTGCACGCGGCCTTCGGCGTTCACGAAGGTACCGGAGGTTTCGGAGAAAGGCGCAATCGGCAGGATCACGTCGGCATACTCATTGGCGCTGGTCTTGAACGACGACAGCGACACGACCATGTCGGCACCTTGCACGACAGCCATGGCCGCGCTCGGGTTGGCCGTATCGAACTCGGGCTCGACGCCCAGCAGCACGATGGCCTTGAGGCCCTTGCCGTCACCAGACAAACCGAGCATCTGGCCGGCGTTCAGGCCGCCTTGTTGCGGCTGGGCACCCACCAGTTGCGCGCCGACCGTGTTGGCCGACTCGCCCAGGAAGCCCAGCTTGGCGCCGGTTTGCTCGGCAATCCATTGCCCCAACGCCTGCAGCGACGAGGCTTGCGGGTGTTGCACTGCGGCATTGCCCAGCAGGATGGCCTTGCTCTGACCAGACAGCAGCGATGCAGCGATGGCCTTGGCGGCGTCGGTCGCGTTGCCGGCGGCTGGTGCCGACACGCCGCGCTCGGCGGCCACGGCGGCAGCCACGTCAGCCAGGGCTTGTGCCCAGGCGCTCGGCGCCACGGTCACACGTTGGTTCAGCGGGATCAGCCAGTCATCATTGGCGCCACCGATAGCAGAGATCTGTGCACCACGCTTGGCAGCCTGACGCAGACGCGAAGCGAACAGCGGGTGATCCTTGCGCAGGAAGGAGCCGACCACCAGGGCGCGATCCAGCGTGGACAGCTCGGCAATCGGCAGACCCAGCCAGCGTGCGCCGGCACCGGTCGTGAAGTCAGCCTGACGCAGGCGGGTGTCAACGTTGTCGGAACCCAGGCCGCGCACCAGCTGGCTCAGCAGGAAGAGTTCTTCCACGGTGCTGTGCTCGGTGGCCAGCGCGCCGATGGTGTTGGCGCCCTGCTCCTTGGCAATGCACTTCAGGCCGTGTGCCACGTATTCCAGGGCGGTGTTCCACTCCACCTCTTGCCATTGACCGCCCTGCTTGATCATGGGCTTGGTCAGGCGTTGCTCGCTGTTGAGCGCCTCGTAGCTGAAGCGATCGCGGTCAGCGATCCAGCATTCGTTGACGTCTTCGTTCTCGAGCGGCACCACGCGCATCACCTTGCCGTTCTTCACTTGAACGATCAGGTTGGCACCAGTGGAATCATGGGGCGACACGCTCTTGCGGCGCGACAGCTCCCAGGTACGGGCGCTGTAGCGGAAAGGCTTGCTAGTCAGGGCACCGACCGGGCAGATGTCGATCATGTTGCCCGACAACTCGGAATCAATCGAGCGGCCCACAAACGTGGCGATCTCGGAATGCTCACCGCGGTGCTGCATGCCCAGTTCCATCACGCCGGCGATCTCCTGGCCGAAGCGGACGCAGCGCGTGCACTGGATGCAGCGGCTCATCTCTTCCATGGAAATCAGCGGGCCGACCTCCTTGTGGAAGACCACGCGTTTTTCTTCCTGATAACGGGAAGAAGAACCGCCGTAGCCCACGGCCAGATCCTGCAACTGGCACTCGCCGCCCTGGTCGCAGATGGGGCAATCCAGCGGGTGGTTGATGAGCAGGAACTCCATCACGCTCTGCTGAGCCTTGATGGCCTTCTCGCTCTTGGTGCGCACGATCATGCCTTGCGTGACCGGGGTGGCGCAGGCCGGCATGGGCTTGGGCGCCTTCTCGATGTCCACGAGGCACATGCGGCAGTTGGCCGCGATCGACAACTTCTTGTGATAGCAGAAGTGCGGAATGAAGGTCCCATTTTCTTCAGCAGCACGGATCACCATGCTGCCTTCCTGGGCCTGGACTTTGCGTCCGTCGATTTCGATTTCGATCATAGCGTTACTTACCTTTTAGGGCACGCGTGCGGGCTTCCGCCGGGCCGCCCCAAGGAAGACCAGCCCCCACGGGGGGCAGCGAGGTACTCCGAGCGTGGGGGCGCTTAGACATAGGCCGGGACCATGCAGGTCTTGTGTTCGATGTGGTGCACGAACTCGTCGCGGTAGTGCTTGATGAAAGCACGCACCGGCATTGCCGCGGCATCACCCAGTGCGCAGATGGTGCGGCCCTGGATGTTGTCGGCAACGGAGTTCAGCAGGTCGATGTCTTCAGGACGGCCCTTGCCGTTCTCGATGCGGTCCATCATGCGCCACAGCCAGCCCGTGCCTTCGCGGCAAGGCGTGCACTGGCCGCACGATTCGTGCATGTAGAAGTAGGACAGACGCAGCAGGCTCTTGACCATGCAGCGGGTCTCGTCCATCACGATGACGGCACCCGAGCCCAGCATCGAGCCGGCCTTGGCGATGGAGTCATAGTCCATCGTGCACTCCATCATGATGTTGGCAGGCAGCACCGGCATGGACGAACCACCAGGGATCACGGCCTTGAGCTTGCGGCCACCGCGCACGCCACCGGCGAGCTCCAGCAGCTTGGCAAACGGCGTGCCCATCGGGATCTCGTAGTTGCCGGGACGCTCGACGTCACCAGAAATCGAGAACAGCTTGGTGCCACCGTTGTTGGGCTTGCCGGTATTCAGGAAGGCTTCGCCACCATTGCGGATGATCCACGGCACGGCCGCGAAGGTTTCCGTGTTGTTGATGGTGGTGGGCTTGCCGTACAGGCCGAAGCTGGCGGGGAAAGGCGGCTTGAAGCGGGGCTGGCCCTTCTTGCCTTCGATCGATTCCAGCAGCGCGGTTTCTTCACCGCAGATGTAGGCGCCAAAACCATGGTGCGCGTGCAGCTGGAACGTGAAGTCGCTGCCCATGATGTTGTTGCCGAGGTAACCGGCAGCACGGGCTTCTTCCAGGGCGGCTTCGAAGCGTTCGTACACCTCGAAGATTTCGCCGTGAATGTAGTTGTAGCCCACGGTGATGCCCATCGCGTAGGCCGCAATGGCCATGCCTTCGATCACGGTGTGCGGGTTGAAGCGCAGGATCTCGCGGTCCTTGCAGGTACCCGGTTCGCCTTCGTCGGAGTTGCAGACCAGGTACTTCTGGCCGGGGAAGGCGCGGGGCATGAAGCTCCACTTCAGGCCGGTGGGGAAGCCGGCACCGCCACGACCACGCAAGGCAGAAGCCTTCACTTCGGCGATGACCTGGTCCTGGGTCATGCCCGGGCCACCGTCCTTGCCGAGGATCTTGCGCAGCGCTGCGTAGCCACCGCGGGCTTCGTAGTCCTTCAGACCCCAGTTGTTGCCGTCGATGCCCGCATAGATTTGCGGCTCGATGTGGCGGCCATGGAAAACGGTTTCCTTGCCGGTCGCCTGGAATTGGGAAAGATCAAGCATCTTGTTCCTGCCTCACTTGGCCTGGGCCTTGAGCACATCAACCAGCTTGTCCAGCTTGTCGTTGCTCATGTAGCTGACCATCTGACGGTCGTTGACCAGCATGACCGGTGCGTCGGCGCAGGCGCCCAGGCACTCACACTGCTGCACGGTGAACAGGCCGTCGGGCGTGGTGCCACCGTTGTCGACACCCAGCTTCTCGCACAGGTACTGCAAGGCCTTCTGGCCGTCGCGCAACTGGCAAGGCAGGTTGGTGCACACGTTCAGCTTGAACTGGCCCACCGGCTGCTGGTTGTACATGTTGTAGAAGGTGACCACTTCATGCACGGCGATGGGCGCCACGCCGATGTAGTCAGCCACTTCCTGCTCGCTTTCAGGCGACACCCAGCCACGCTCCTGCTGGACGATGGACAGGCAGGCCATGACCGCGGAGATGCGCTGGTCGGCCGGGTACTTGGCGAGTTCGCGGTCGAAACGCGCTTTGGTTTGTTCGCTCAACATGGTTTGTCGATCACTCACTTAGCGGTCAATCTCACCGAACACGATGTCCATCGTGCCGATGATGGCCACGGCATCAGCCAGCATGTGGCCGCGGGACATTTCGTCCAGCGCAGCCAGGTGCGGGAAGCCGGGGGCACGGATCTTCAGGCGGTAAGGCTTGTTGGCACCGTCGGATGCCAGGTAGATGCCGAACTCTCCCTTGGGGTGCTCGACTGCGGCATAGGCCTCGCACTCGGGCACATGGAAGCCTTCGGTGAACAGCTTGAAGTGGTGGATCAGCTCTTCCATCGAGGTCTTCATCTCGACGCGCGAAGGTGGGGCCACCTTGTGGTTGTCGGTGATGACAGGGCCCGGGTTGGCACGCAGCCAGTCCACGCACTGCTTGATGATGCGGTTGGACTGACGCAGCTCTTCGACACGCACCACATAGCGGTCATAACAGTCGCCATTGGTGCCGACAGGGATGTCGAAGTCCAGCTTGTCGTACACGTCATACGGCTGGTGCTTGCGCAGGTCCCACACGATGCCGGAACCACGCAGCATGGCGCCCGTCAGGCCCATCTGCAGGGCACGCTCAGGCGTCACCACACCGATGCCCACCGTACGCTGCTTCCAGATGCGGTTGTCGGTCAGCAGGGTTTCGTACTCGTCCACCAGCTTGGGGAAGCGTTGGGTGAAGTCGTCGATGAAGTCCAGCAGCGAGCCCTGACGGTTCTCGTTCATGCGAGCGATCGTCTTGGCGTTCTTGATCTTGCTGACCTTGTACTGCGGCATCGCATCCGGCAGGTCGCGATAGACACCGCCTGGACGGAAGTAGGCCGCGTGCATGCGCGCGCCCGACACGGCTTCGTACATGTCGAACAGGTCTTCACGCTCGCGGAAGCAGTAGATCAGGATGTTCATGGCGCCGCAGTCGAAGCCATGACAGCCCAACCACAGCAGGTGGTTCAGCACACGGGTGATCTCGGCGAACATCACACGGATGTACTGCGCACGCACCGGCACCTCGATGCCCAGCATCTTCTCGATGGCCAGGCAGTAGGCGTGCTCGTTGCACATCATCGAGACGTAATCCAGGCGGTCCATATAGGGCAGCGACTGGATGTAGGTCTTGGACTCGGCCAGTTTTTCAGTGGCACGGTGCAGCAGGCCGATGTGCGGGTCGGCGCGCTGGATGACTTCGCCGTCGAGCTCCAGCACCAGACGCAGCACGCCGTGCGCTGCCGGGTGCTGCGGACCGAAGTTCAGGGTGTAGTTCTTGATTTCTGCCATGGTTCAACCTTCCTGCATCGATCAGTGGAGACCACCGTAGTTGTCTTCGCGGATGATGCGCGGGGTGATCTCGCGCGCCTCGATGGTGACCGGCTGGTAGATCACGCGCTTTTGCGCTTCGTCGTAACGCATTTCGACGTGCCCCGTGGTGGGGAAGTCCTTGCGGAACGGGTGGCCGATGAAGCCGTAGTCGGTCAGGATACGGCGCAGGTCTTCGTGGCCGTCAAACACGATGCCGTACAGGTCGAAGGCTTCGCGCTCGAACCAGTTGGCCGAGTTCCAGATGCCGTTGACCGAGGCCACGATCGGGAAATCATCGTCAGGCGCGAACACCTTCAGGCGCAGGCGCCAGTTCTTGCTGACCGACAGCAGGTGGCTGACGGCGCAAAAGCGCGGGCCTTCCGAATAGATGCTGGGTGCGCCGTCCTTGTAGGCCGAGTAATCCATGCCGCACAAGTCGATCAACTGTTCGAACTTCAGGTCGGCATGGTCACGCAAGGTGCGGGCCACTTCGAGGTAGTCGGCGGCAGACACCGTCAGGGTCAGTTCACCCTTGGCGTTGTCCAGTCGCTTGATCTTGTCGCCCAGCACGTTTTGCAGGGCGTTTTGCAGGTTGGCGAGTTTTTGGGTCGTCATGCGATGGCTCCTGATCAGCGGGCGATCGTGTTTTCGCGGCGAATCTTCGCCTGCAGCTGCAGGATGCCGTAGAGCAGTGCTTCAGCCGTCGGCGGGCAGCCGGGCACGTACACGTCCACCGGGACGATGCGGTCACAACCGCGCACCACCGAGTAGCTGTAGTGGTAGTAGCCACCACCGTTGGCGCACGAGCCCATGGACAATACCCAGCGGGGTTCGGCCATCTGGTCATACACCTTGCGCAGGGCTGGCGCCATCTTGTTGCACAGCGTGCCGGCCACGATCATCAGATCGGACTGACGGGGGCTGGGGCGGAACAACATGCCGAAGCGGTCAATGTCGTAGCGAGCCGCGCCCGCGTGCATCATCTCGACCGCGCAGCAGGCCAGACCGAAGGTCATGGGCCACAGAGAACCGGTCTTGGACCAGTTGATCAGCGTGTCAGCCGAGGTGGTGATGAAGCCCTCTTTGAAGACGCCTTCGATACCCATTTCAATTACCTCTTGAAGATTCCAGTGCCAGAGCGGTTGCAGGAACGGTCGCGATGCGAGCCAGAGCCGGGATCACTCCCAGTCCAGCGCGCCCTTCTTCCACTCGTAGGCAAAGCCCACAACCAGGATGCCCAGGAACAACATGATGGCCAGGAAGCCGGTCATGCCCACTTCCTTGAGCGCCACCGCCCAGGGGAACAGGAATGCGATTTCCAGGTCGAACAAGATGAAGAGGATGGCGACCAGGTAGTAGCGCACATCGAACTTCATGCGTGCGTCCTCGAAGGCTTCGAAGCCGCACTCGTAAGGGGAGTTCTTGGCCTCGTCAGGGCGACGGGGGCCCAACAGGAAACCAAGCGCCTGTGGCGCAATGCCCACACCCACGCCAACGAGGATGAAAAGAATGACGGGCAGATATTGCTCAATGTTCATGGCCAGGGGCTTTCAGAACGAACAAGACGCGTGATTGGACCACACAGACAAAACAAAAAGCGCGCCAGGCATGCGATCAATCGGGATTGAACCCGAGATGACAGCATCCACAGCGCGCCCACCGGAGGACTTCGTACTGCTGAACCCACCCAACGGAAGGCAGCTTTCACATCCTTCACGATCAGCTTGGGAGAAACAACCGGCGCTGATCATGGGATTGGCACAAAGACTCGTTTGAAATCTTATGGTGCCGACGGCGAGACTCGAACTCGCACAGCTTTCGCCACTACCCCCTCAAGATAGCGTGTCTACCAATTTCACCACGTCGGCAAGTGGGTCAGCAAAGTGCTTCACTGAACCCGCTCGTTTGTTGCTTCGGTTTGCTTGAGGTTTGCTCACCGAAGCCTCTTATTCTAAACCGATTTTTGTCGCCGATTCGTCACTTGTTCGGAATCAGTGCAGCACCAGAGGCCGGCGCAGCAGGCACCGACACCGCAGAGGCCGCAGAAGCGGACACCGCAGCACCACTGGCAGCCTGATCCAGCACGCTGGCTTGATCAGCCGCGTTGGCGCGATGGTTACCGAAGTAAGCCAGCGCCAATGTGCAAGAGAAGAACACAGCGGCCGCCACGGCCGTCGAGCGCGACAAAAAGTTGGCGCTGCCGGTGGCCCCGAACAGACTGCCCGACGCCCCACTACCGAAGGACGCCCCCATATCGGCACCCTTGCCGTGCTGCACCAGCACCAGGCCAATCATGGCCAGCGCAGACACAACCTGGAGCAAGAGCACCATCGTCATCAAAGCTTGTTGCATGAAAGAAAACTCCTAGACCTTTTCCAGTCGATGACCTCAGGCCGCGCGCGCGATGGCAGCGAAATCCGCCGCCTTGAGCGCAGCACCACCAATGAGGCCGCCGTCGATATCAGCCTGAGCGAACAGCTCGGCCGCGTTGTCGGGCTTGACGCTGCCGCCGTACAGCAGCGGCACCTTGGCCGCTTCAGGCAGGGCAGCCTTGAGCTGCGCACGCAGGAAAGCGTGCACAGCCTGCGCCTGCTCGGGTGAAGCCGTCTTGCCTGTGCCAATGGCCCAGACAGGCTCGTAAGCCACCACGACCTGCACCAGCTGCGCACCCAGGGTGTCGATGACAGCCTTCATCTGGCGCGCCACCACAGCCTCGGTTTGACCCGCTTCGCGCTCGGCCAGCGTTTCGCCGACACAGACGATCGGCGTCAGGCCATGAGCCAGTGCAGCCTTGGCCTTGTCGGCGACCAACTGGTCACTCTCAAGGTGGTAGCTGCGGCGCTCCGAATGCCCCACGATGGCGTACTTCGCACCGAATTCGCGCACCATCGGGCCCGAGACCTCACCCGTGTAAGCGCCTTGCGCCTGCACGGAGACGTCCTGCGAGCCCCAGGCAATGGCCGAACCCTTGAGGGCCTCGGCCACATCAGCCAGGAACACGAAAGGCGGGCACACCGCCACATCAGCCTTGGGCGCCGTGGCGGCCAGGTCGGCCGCCAGAAGACCCTTGATCAGTTCAGCATTGGATGCACGGCTGCCGTGCATCTTCCAGTTGCCAACAACCAGTTTCTTCATGGCGCGGATCACTGCTGCTGTTGCTGCTGAGCCTGGCCTTCGGCGTCACCACCTTGAGCCGACGTCTCTTGCTCGGCGCGGGGCGCACGGTCACGGCGCTCGCCGCGGTCACCGCGATCACCACGATCACGGCCACCACGGTCGCCGCGGTCACCACGAGGGCCACGGTCGCCGCGCTCTTCGCGCTCGGGCATACCTTCAGGGCGATCCAGCAAGGCCTTCATGGACAGCTTGACGCGGCCCTTTTCGTCGGTCTCCAGGACCTTGACCTTGACGATCTGGCCTTCCTTCAGGTAGTCGCCCACGTTCTCGACACGCTCATGTGCGATCTGGCTGATGTGCAGCAGACCGTCCTTGCCGGGCAGCAGGTTGACCAGGGCACCGAAGTCAAACAACTTGGTGACAGCGCCTTCGTAGGTCTTGCCGATTTCGACTTCAGCGGTGATCTCGTTGATGCGCTGGATGGCGAAGTTGGCCTTCTCGGCATCGGTCGAAGCCACGGTGATGACACCGTCTTCGGCGATGTTGATCTGGCAGCCGGTTTCTTCACACAGGCCACGGATGGTGGCGCCGCCCTTGCCGATCACGTCACGGATCTTCTCGGGGTTGATCTTCAGCGTGTACAGGCGGGGCGCGAACTCGGAGACTTCGGTGTTGGCACCGGCCATGGCTTCGACCATCTTGCCCAGGATGTGCAGGCGAGCTTCCTTGGCCTGAGCCAGCGCGACCTGCATGATTTCCTTGGTGATGCCCTGGATCTTGATGTCCATCTGCAGAGCCGTGATACCGGACGTGGTACCGGCCACCTTGAAGTCCATGTCACCCAGGTGATCTTCATCACCCAGGATGTCGGTCAGCACGGCGAACTTGTTGCCTTCCTTGATCAGGCCCATGGCGATACCGGCCACGTGCGCCTTCATGGGCACGCCAGCGTCCATCAGCGCCAGGCAGCCGCCGCACACGGAAGCCATCGACGAGGAGCCGTTGGATTCGGTGATCTCGGAAACCACGCGCAGGGTGTAGGCGAACTCTTCCTTCGGGGGCAGCAGCGGCACCAGGGCGCGCTTGGCCAGACGGCCGTGGCCGATTTCGCGGCGCTTGGGGCTGCCCACACGGCCGGTTTCGCCGGTGGCGAACGGAGGCATGTTGTAGTGGAACAGGAAGGTGTCGCGGAAGTCACCGGTCAGCGCGTCGATGCGCTGGGCATCTTGCTCGGTGCCCAGGGTGGACACGACCAGGGCCTGGGTTTCACCACGGGTGAACAGGGCCGAGCCGTGCACGCGCGGCAGCACGCCGGTGCGGATCTCGATGGGACGCACGGTGCGGGTGTCGCGACCGTCGATGCGAGGCTCGCCGGCCAGGATCTGGCTGCGCACGATCTTGGCTTCGATGTCGAACAGCAGGCCTTCAACCTTGACGCTGTCAAAAGCGATGCCCTCTTCGGTCAGCGCGGTCTTGACTTCTGCGTAGGCCAGGCGGCAGGCGTGCGTACGAGCCTGCTTGGAGCGGATCTGATAAGCAGCGCGCAGCTTTTCTTCAGCCAGGGCATTGACCTTGGCGATGAAGGCCTCGTCCTTGGCGGGAGGCAGCCAGTCCCAGGCAGGCTTGCCGGCATCGCGCACGAAATCGTGGATGGCCTGGATGGCGATGTTGCCTTGCTCGTGGCCGAACACCACACCACCCAGCATCACGTCTTCCGACAGCTGGTCGGCCTCGGACTCCACCATCAGCACGGCGGACTCGGTACCGGCGACGATCAGGTCCATCTTGGACTCGGCCATCTGCGAAGGGCTGGGGTTCAGCACATATTCGCCATTGATGTAGGCCACGCGTGCGGCGCCGATGGGGCCGTTGAACGGGATGCCGGAGATCGACAGCGCGGCGCTGGAGGCGATCATGGCGGCGATGTCGGACGCCACCTCAGGGTTCAAGGACACCACATGGATCACCAGCTGGACTTCGTTGTAGAAGCCTTCGGGGAACAGGGGACGGATCGGGCGGTCGATCAGACGCGAGGTCAGGGTCTCGAATTCGGAAGGCTTGGCTTCGCGCTTGAAGAAGCTGCCAGGGATCTTGCCGGCGGCGTAGGTCTTTTCGAGGTAATCAACCGTCAGGGGGAAGAAGTCCTGGCCGGGCTTGGCGGTCTTGGCGCACACCACGGTGGCCAGCACGACGGTGCCTTCGATGTCGACCAGCACGGCGCCGGTGGCCTGGCGGGCGATTTCACCCGTTTCCATCGTGACGGTGTGGTTGCCCCACTGGAAGGTCTTGGTGACTTTGTTGAACATGGTCATGGAAGTGATCTCCGGTTTATATCGGGCACCTTGCGGCGCCTTTGGTTATGCCGTCACTCAGTCGCGATGCCATTCCAGCGGGATTGCGGGGATCAACCCCGTTGGAATGACACAGCGTTCGCTTGTCGAGTGCCTGGCGTCAAAAAACAAAAAGCCTGTGCTGGGGGAGACCAGACAGGCTTTTTGTTGTCATGCGGTGCTTACTTGCGCAGACCCAGCTTGGCGATCAGTGCAGCGTAGCGGCTGAAGTCCTTGTCCTTCAGGTAGTCCAGCAGCTTGCGACGACGGCTGACCATGCGCAGCAGGCCGCGACGACCGTGGTGGTCCTTCTTGTTGGCCTTGAAGTGGGGAGTCAGTTCGTTGATGCGAGCGGTCAGCAGGGCCACTTGCACTTCGGGAGAGCCGGTGTCGTTGGCGGCACGGGCGTTGTCCTTGATGATGGCTGCGGTATTGATGTCTGCGACGGACATGGTGTTTCCTGAAAAACAGATGCAGGCCGACGGTACAGACTGATCAAAAAGTCAGGCACCAGCGGTTTCTGCGTTGGACTTGCGACACCGGGTGAAACCAACCCAGGTCGTGCGAAATTGCCGCCCTTTGAAAACGGCAAGACGCAGAGTATAGCAAAAATCCTCAGAGGGTGGCCAGATCCCAGCGCGGCTTGACGTCGAACGCCGGCTCGGTGCTCAGCGTGGCCAGCCCCGCCTGCAGTCGCATGGCCGCTGCCAGGGCGATCATGGCGCCGTTGTCGGTACACAGGTGCAATTCAGGGTAGTGAACGCGGATACCACGCCTGGCGCAAGCTCGATCCAGTTGCTCGCGCAGCAGTTTGTTGGCACCCACGCCACCGGCCACCACCACCCGCTTCAGGCCAGTGGACTTCAACGCGGCCAGCGACTTCTTGACCAGCACCTCGACAATCGCGGCCTGCGTGGAGGCCGCCAGATCTGCCAGTACCGCCTGGTTTTCGGGCGCCGCCAGCTTGTCGGCCTGCTCCAGCCAACCCAGACGCACCAGATGGGTGCGAACCGCGGTTTTCAAACCCGCGAACGAAAAATCCAGGTTGCCGGAATGCAGCATGGGCCGAGGCAACTCGAAGGCATCCGCCCGCCCATTGGCCGCCAGCTTCGACAGGTGCGGGCCACCCGGATATGGCAAGCCCATCAGCTTGGCCGACTTGTCGAAGGCCTCGCCGGCTGCGTCGTCCACCGTTTCGCCCAGCAGCTCGTAGCGCCCTACCCCATCAACACGCATCAGCTGCGTGTGGCCGCCGGATACCAGCAGCGCCACAAAGGGGAACTCGGGCGGGTCAGCGGACAGGAAAGGCGACAGCAAATGCCCCTCCAGGTGATGCACCCCCAGCAGCGGCTTGCCCATGGCCGCACCCAAGGCACAGGCCACACCCGCCCCAACCAGCAGCGCCCCTGCCAGACCAGGGCCCTTTGTGTAGGCCACCACATCCACATCGCTCATGGATTTGCCAGACTCGCTCAATACCTGGCGAGCCAGCGGCACGACGCGGCGAATGTGATCGCGGGAAGCCAGTTCGGGCACCACGCCGCCATAAGCCTGATGCATGTCGATCTGGCTGTGCAAGGCATGGGACAAGAGCGTGGGTGCACCACCGCTCTGAGGCAGCGCCACCAGCGCCAGCCCCGTTTCGTCACATGAAGATTCAATACCCAGGATCAATGTGTCAGCCATCCCGCGAGTGTAGATCCCCACCAACATCGGTGCCATGGCCGTCGCCGGCGGGCTTGTTTGTTGCATGATCCCGGCCATGAGCCTTCCAGCGCAGCAGCTACGCGTCGTCATCGTCCTGCCCGTCACCCTGTCCATCGAACCCGATGACGATGAGGTGGCCGAGGTCGAACGCACACGCATCCTGCGCATCGCGCTGCTGGAGGCCGGCTACAACGTGATCGCCACCCTGCCCGGCGACCGCTTCCTGCCCGACCGCCTGACCGAGATCCAGCCCGACATGGTGGTGGTCGATGCCGAATCACAAGGCCGCGACATCCTGGAACACGTGGTGATGGCCACGCGCGACGAGCGCCGCCCCATCGTGATGTTCACGGACGACGAAGACACCAGTTATGTGCGCAAGGCGATTGCCGCAGGCGTGTCGGCTTATGTGGTGGCAGGTACGCCGGCCGAACACATCAAGCCCGTGCTGGATGTGGCCATGGCGCGCTTCGAGCATGAAGAGAAGCTGCGCAGCGAGCTGGCCGACGCGCGCAATCAGCTCGAAGAGCGCAAGGTCATCGACCGCGCCAAGGGCCTGCTCATGACCCGCCAGGGCCTGACCGAGCAGGAAGCCTATGCGCGCCTGCGCAAGGCGGCCATGGACAAAGGCATCAAGCTGGCCGATGTGGCCCAGCGCCTGATCGACGCGGCCGACCTCCTCGGCTGAAGCCTGGCCCCAAGCCTGTGCACACAGGCTGGCACACCGTTTGCATTACCTGATTCAAGCAAAGTCAACGGCGACTTTGCGTGCCTTGGGCGCCCAATGACGGGCCCCGAGCTTCCGACAAAGGTGTCATCGAAGCGTGTTTCCGTCCTTGTGATGGAGGCCTGCTGCGACGACACCTTTTTTGTTTTCAAACAGGAAAGCTTTGCACCATGAACTCGCAGGATCTGAAAATGACCCGCCGCACCATCTTGAAAACCGCAGCCGCCGCCAGTGCCGTCGGGGCTGTGCCTGGGCTCCAATCCGCCGTCTGGGCCGCGGGCTCCGACAAGCCCGAACTGGAGGAAGTCAAGATCGGTTTCATCCCCCTGACCGACTGCGCCTCCGTCGTGATGGCCTCGGTGCTGGGCTTTGACAAGAAGTACGGGGTCAAGATCGTCCCGTCCAAAGAAGCCTCCTGGGCCGGTGTGCGAGACAAACTGGTGAACGGCGACCTGCACATGGCACACGTGCTGTACGGCCTGGTCTATGGCGTGCACCTGGGCACGGCTGGCCCCAAGAAGGACATGGCTGTGCTCATGTCCATCAACAACAATGGACAGGGCATCACCCTGTCCAAAATGCTGGCCGACAAAGGGGCGGTGGACGGGCCGTCTTTGGCCAAATACATGGCCGCCAACCATCGTGAGTACACCTTCGCAGGCACGTTCCCGACAGGCACACATGCCATGTGGATGCACTACTGGCTGGCTGCCGCCGGCATCAACCCACTGTCTGGCGCCAAGCTGATCACGGTACCGCCGCCTCAGATGGTGGCCAACATGCGCGTGGGCAACATGGACGGTTTCTGCGTGGGCGAGCCATGGAACCACCGCGCCATCATGGATGGCATCGGCATCACGGCCAACACCACCCAGGACATCTGGCAGGATCACCCTGAAAAGGTACTGGGCTGCACCGCAGAGTTCGTCAAGATGTACCCCAACACCGCCCGCGCGGTGATGATGGCGGTGCTGGAAGCCAGCCGCTGGATCGATGCCGGCCTGCAAAACAAGATGAAGATGGCCGAGACAGTCGCCCAGAAGTCCTACATCAACACCAGCGTCGATGTGATCAACCAGCGCATCCTGGGTCGCTATCAGAACGGCCTGGGCAAGACCTGGGACGACCCCAACCACATGAAGTTCTTCAATGACGGCAAGGTCAACTTCCCGTACCTGAGCGACGGCATGTGGTTCCTGACGCAGCACAAGCGCTGGGGCTTGTTGAAAGACCACCCGGACTACCTGGGTGTGGCCAAGCAGATCAACCGGATCGACCTGTACAAGCAGGTGGCCAGCGCCATGGGCATCAGCGTGCCCAAGGATGTGATGCGTACCAGCAAATTGATGGACGGCGTCGTCTGGGACGGAAAGGACCCGAAGAAGTACGCCGACAGCTTCAAGATCAAGGCCTGACCTTGGTCCACAGGTTTGTGCAACCTGCCCGATTCCTTGCCTGAGTTTTGTGAGCTTTTTGAGTTTCGCCAACAAAACCAACTGAGTCCCGCTGAGACCCGATCCCGCCGGGGCGCCCTTGAAGGCACCCCCAGGTCATCCACTTGAATGGATGGCCCCGGCTGGTCACCTTTTGCAGACATCGAATCGGGCGGGCCCCTGCGCTTCGCTCACGCCTCACCGGCCCATTGAAGGAGTTCCTCATGGTCAGCGCCGTCTTTCACAGCCCCTCGGATGCCAGCGACGCCCTGCGCGCGGACAAGGCATCCGGCAAGCCCACATCCAACCCCATGACTTCCATCGCCGCCCCCGCTGGCAGCCCCCTCGCCACAGCCAGCACCAAACCTGCCCCCCTGCCCAAAGCGCCCACTGACTGGGCAGGCCTGGCCCTGACCGCGCTGGCACCACTGGCGGGCATCGCCTTGCTGGTGGGCATCTGGGCCTTGCTCACCATGAAAGGCGGCAACTTCCCCACGCCGCTGGCCACCTGGCAGGAAGCCGTCAAGCTCTTCTCGGACCCGTTCTACAGCAACGGCCCCAATGACCAGGGTATCGGCTGGAACATCCTGTTCTCGCTCAAGCGCGTGGCCATGGGCTTCGGGCTGGCTGCCGTGGTCGGCATCCCGCTGGGTTTCCTGATCGGCCGCTCGAAGATCGCCAGCGCCATGCTCAACCCGATCATCAGCCTGCTGCGCCCGGTGTCGCCCCTGGCCTGGCTGCCCATCGGCCTGCTGGTGTTCAAGTCGGCTGACCCGGCCGCCATCTGGACGATCTTCATCTGCTCGATCTGGCCGATGATCATCAACACCGCCGTGGGCGTGCAGCGTGTGCCCGAGGACTACCTCAACGTGGCCAAAGTGCTGAACCTGAGCGAATGGAAGATCGTCACCAAGATCCTCTTCCCCTCCGTGCTGCCCTACATGCTGACCGGCGTGCGCCTGTCGGTGGGCACCGCGTGGCTGGTGATCGTGGCCGCTGAAATGCTCACGGGCGGCGTCGGCATCGGCTTCTGGGTCTGGGACGAGTGGAACAACCTGAACGTGCACCACATCCTGATTGCCATCTTCGTGATCGGCATCGTCGGCCTGCTGCTTGAAAACGCCCTGGTGGCTGTCGCCAAGCGCTTCAGCTTCGAATGAGCCCCGCGCACCACCCACCACCATCCAAGGAGTCACGCATGCCTCACTTCATCGACATCAGCCAGGCCGAAATGGTGTTCAACACCAAGAAGGGCCAGTTCCACGCCCTGCGCGAGATCAACCTGGGCATCCAGAAGGGTGAATTCATCGCCTTGATCGGCCACTCGGGCTGCGGCAAGTCCACCCTGCTCAATCTGATTGCCGGCCTGCTCATGCCCACCAGCGGCGGCCTAATCTGTGACGGCCGGGAGATCGCCGGCCCCGGCCCCGAGCGCGCCATGGTGTTCCAGAACCACTCGCTGCTGCCCTGGCTGACGTGCTACCAGAACGTCTACCTCGCCGTGGAGCGCGTGTTTGGCGGCAAGGAAAGCAAGGAGCAACTCAAGAAGCGCACCGAGGACGCGCTGGAGCTGGTCAACATGACCCACGCCACGCACAAGCGCCCCAACGAGATCTCGGGCGGCATGAAGCAGCGTGTCGGCATTGCCCGCGCCCTGGCCATGGAGCCCAAGGTGCTGCTGATGGACGAGCCCTTTGGTGCGCTGGACGCGCTGACCCGCGCCCACCTGCAAGACGAGCTGCTCAAGATCGTCGCGCGCACCAAGTCAACCGTGGTCATGGTGACCCACGATGTGGACGAGGCCGTGCTGCTGTCGGACCGCATCGTGATGATGACCAATGGCCCGGCCGCCACGATTGGCGAGGTGCTGGACGTGCCGCTGGCCCGCCCCCGCAACCGTGTCGAACTGGCCGAAGACCCGACCTACATCCATTGCCGCAAGGCGGTGCTGGACTTCCTCTACACACGCCACGGCGTGGCCGACAAGAAGGCCGCCTGATCCGGGCCGAGAGATCGTACGGAGAAACCGAGGAGCAAACAGAGGTTGAAACCAAACGCTGGCACACCCCTTGCTTGAAGAGCAGTGGCCGCTTGATTCGCCAGAGCCAGGCGGTCTTCCTCAGCGGGGGTCAGTGGGTCCGCGAAACTCCACCGACCTCTTAACGCCTTCCAGTTTCAGGACTGGAAGGCGTCTTTTTTTGCCATGCCCCAGAACAGGGCCCCCAGGACGATCATGGGCACGCACAGCCATTGCCCCATGCTCATGTTCAGTGCAAGCAGGCCCAGGAAGCTGTCCGGCTCGCGGAAGTACTCGGCGATGAAGCGGAAGCTGCCATAGCCCAGCAGGAACATGCCGGACACAGCGCCCTGCTGGCGCGGCTTGCGCGCGTACAGCCACAGCAGCACAAAGAGCAGCACGCCCTCCAGCCCGAACTGGTAGAGCTGCGAGGGGTGGCGAGGCAGGTCACTGCCCGACTCCGGGAACACCATGGCCCACGGCAGGCTCGGGTCGGCCGCCCTGCCCCACAACTCGCCGTTGATGAAATTGCCGATGCGCCCGGCAGCCAGGCCGAGCGGCACGCAGGGGGCCACCAGATCGGCCACCTCGAAAAAGTGTCGGCCCTGACGTTTGGCGAACACGGCCATGGCGGTGATCACCCCCAGCAAGCCACCGTGAAAGGCCATGCCCCCTTGCCAGACCGCGAAGATCTCGGCCGGGTGAGCGAAGTAATGCGAAGGCTTGTAGAACAGCACATAGCCCAGCCGCCCGCCCAGCACCACGCCCAGCATCGAGAAGAACAGCAGGTCTTCTACGTGCTGGCGCGTCCAGCCGCGTTCGGCAAACGGGGCATGCGTGGCGCGCACGGTCGCCAGCAGATAGGCGCCCACGAAGGCCGCCAGGTAAGTCAGGCCGTACCAGTGCACCTTCAAGGGGCCCAGCGACACGGCAACAGGGTCAAATTGGGGATGAATCAGCATGGCGCGAACGATAACCGATGTGGCCAGCCACATGGCCGCCCCCAATGTGAAGATGTGTTGGGCTGGTAGGATCAAGCCATGAACCCGACCACCATCCAGATCATTGGCGCCGGCCTGTTCGGGGTCGCGCTGCTGCACACCTTCTCGACCAAATTCTTCGAGCACCTGGCTCACACGCGCCCGACCCACGCCGGCCTGTGGCATCTGCTTGGCGAGGTCGAAGTCGTTTTTGGTTTCTGGGCGTTCGTCATGATGACCGTGATGTTCGTGCTCGAAGGCAAAGCCGCTGCCACGCACTACCTGGACACACGCAACTTCACCGAACCGCTGTTCGTGTTCGCCATCATGGTGGCGGCCGCCAGCAAGCCCATCCTGCAAGCCGCAGGTGGCATGACCCGATTGCTCGCACGCATGTTGCCGCTGGCACCCGGCTGGTCGTTCACGCTGGTTGCGTTGACGATCGTGCCCTTGATGGGCTCCTTCATCACCGAGCCGGCTGCCATGACTTTGGCTGCGCTGCTGCTGCGTGATGGGCTTTACAGCCATGCCATCTCCAACCGGCTGAAGTACGCCGTACTGGGCGTGCTGTTCGTCAATGTGTCGATTGGCGGCACCTTGACGCCTTATGCAGCGCCGCCCGTGCTGATGGTGGCCAGCGCCTGGGGCTGGGATCTGGCCTTCATGTTCCTGCACTTCGGGGACAAGGCCGCACTGGCCGTGGCCATCAATGCCATCGGCCTGGTGCTGCTGTTCGGCAAGGAACTCAAGACCCTGCCGCCCCTTGCTCCGCCGGATGAGGCCCGGCCTCCCTTGCTGGTCACCGCCATCCACATCCTGCTGCTGGCGGGCATCGTGATCTTCGCCCACCACCCGCCGGTCTTCCTCAGCCTGTTCATGCTGTTTCTCGGCTTCACGGCTGCTTACGAGCGCTACCAGTCACCGCTGATCCTGCGCGAAGGTTTGCTGGTGGCCTTCTTCCTGGCGGGGCTTGTGGTGCTGGGTGGGCAACAACAGTGGTGGCTGGAGCCCTTGCTGCTCAAGATGGATGCCAACGCCGTGTTCTTTGGCGCCACGGCGCTGACAGCCATCACCGACAACGCCGCGCTGACTTACCTGGGTTCGCTGGTGCAAGGTTTGAGCGACGAGTTCAAGTACGCCCTGGTGGCTGGCGCGGTGACTGGCGGTGGCCTGACCATCATTGCCAATGCACCCAACCCTGCCGGCGCATCCATCCTCAAAGGCAAGTTCGAGGACCAGGCCATCCACGCAGGGGGCCTGCTGCTGGCCGCATTGGCTCCTACGCTGGTGGCCTTGATGGCATTCAAGTTGTTGTGAGCCACCCTGATCACACGATTGGTGGAATCCAAAGCACCGGGCTGAACCTGACCAAATCGAAGGGGATACCATCCTGACCACACTCTGGTTGACCTGGCTGCAATTTCTGATCTGCGTCGCTGTGATCGGATTTGCCGGCGTCAGGCTCAGCCGCTATGGTGACGCGATTGCGTCACTCACCGGCCTGTCCCGCAACTGGATCGGGCTGATCCTGATCGGGACTGTCACGTCACTACCTGAGTTGGTCACGGGCATGAGTGCAGTGACCGCAGCCAATGCGCCAGACATCGCGATGGGCGATGCACTGGGCAGTTGCGTGTTCAACCTGGCCATCCTGGCCTTGATCGATGTGCTCTATCGCAAACAGTTTGTCTACCGCGTAGCATCCAGTGAGCACATGCTGTCTGCGGCCTTCAGCATCATCTTGTTGGCAGGTGCTGCCTTCAATTTGTTGATGACAAGGCAGAACGCCATGCCAATCATTGGGCATATCAGCCTGGGCAGTGTGGCGTTGCTGGTCATGTACCTGGTGACCATGCGAGCGCTTTACCTGGCGGAACAAAGGCATGCCAACGCCAGACCAGGCACCAAACCGGAACAACTGAGCATGAAGGCTGCCCTGATGGGCTACAGCATCTCTTCTGCCGTGATCATTGCCGCAGGCGTTTGGTTGCCCTTCGTCGGAGTCGAACTGGCACGCGTCATGGGGTGGTCCCACTCCTTCGTTGGCTCACTGTTTGTCGCGTTCGCCACATCGGTTCCAGAACTGGCCACCACATGGGGAGCCTTGCGCGTCGGGGCCATCGACATGGCCCTGGGCAACCTGCTTGGCAGCAACTTGTTTGACGTGATGATCTTGGCCCTGGACGACATAGCCTACCGCGCAGGCTCGATTTACCAGTCGGTGTCACCCGTCCATGCTGTATCGGCCGTCACGGCGTGCATGATGAGCGCCGCGGTCATTGTGGCCCTGGCCTACCGTCCGGTCTCCAGGGTCTGGCATACAGCGAGTTGGGCCAGCCTCTCCTTGCTGGCCTTGTACCTGCTCAACGCCATGATCCAGTTTCTGCACGGCCATTAGGGCCGCGCAGACGGCCTCGCTTCAGCGCTTGATCTGCGACAGGTCGCGCACCGCGCCCGTGTCAGCCGAGGTGGTCAGCAAGGCATAAGCCTGCAAGGCCGCCGACACATAACGCTCGCGCTTGGCCGGCTTCCAGGCATGGGTGCCACGGGCTTCCATGGCCTCGCGGCGCTTGGCCAGCGTCTCGGGGCTGACGGCCAGGTGGATCTTGCGGTTGGGGATATCGATCTCGATGGCGTCGCCATCTTCCACCAGCGCAATGGCGCCGCCTTGCGCCGCTTCAGGCGAGGCGTGGCCAATGGACAGGCCCGAGGTGCCACCGGAGAAGCGGCCATCTGTGAGCAAGGCGCATTGCTTGCCCAGGCCGCGGCTCTTCAGGTAGGAGGTGGGGTACAGCATTTCCTGCATGCCGGGGCCGCCCTTGGGGCCTTCGTAGCGGATGATGACCACGTCACCAGCCTGCACCACTTCGCCCAGGATGCCGTCCACGGCGTCTTCCTGGCTCTCGAACACGCGGGCCTTGCCGGTGAACTTCCAGATGGACTCGTCCACACCGGCCGTCTTCACGATGCAGCCCTTCTCGGCGATGTTGCCGTAGAGCACGGCCAGGCCACCGTCTTTGGTGAAAGCATGTTCTGTGCTGCGGATCACGCCCTTGGCGCGGTCCAGGTCCAGCGCCTTCCAGCGGCTGTCTTGCGAGAAGGCCACTTGCGTGGGCACGCCACCAGGCGCGGCCTTGAAGAACTCGTGCACGGCTTCGTCCTTGGAGACGGTCACGTCCCACTGAGCGATGGCATCAGCCATGGTCTTGCTGTGCACGGTGGGCAGATCGGTGTGCAGCAGGCCGCCACGGGCCAGCTCGCCCAGGATGGCCATGATGCCGCCGGCACGGTGCACATCTTCGATGTGCACATCAGGCACGGCAGGGGCCACCTTGCTCAGGCAAGGCACGCGGCGCGAGATGCGGTCGATGTCCTGCATGGTGAAGTCCACGCCGGCTTCCTTGGCAGCGGCCAGCAGGTGCAGCACGGTGTTGGTCGAGCCGCCCATGGCCACGTCCAGGCTGATGGCGTTCTCGAAGGCCTTGAAGTTGGCGATGTTGCGGGGCAGCGCGGATTCGTCGTCCTGCTCGTAGTAACGCTTGGCCAAGGCCACGATGCTGCGGCCGGCCTGGCGGAACAGCTTTTCACGATCGGCGTGCGTGGCCAGCGTGGTGCCGTTGCCTGGCAGGGACAGGCCCAGCGCCTCGGTCAGGCAGTTCATGGAGTTGGCGGTGAACATGCCCGAGCACGAACCGCAGGTCGGGCAGGCCGAGCGCTCGACCTGGGCAACCTCTTCGTCAGAGCAGCTCTTGTCAGCGGCCTTGACCATGGCGTCCACCAGGTCCAGCGCGATGACCTTGCCTTCAAGCTTGACCTTGCCGGCCTCCATCGGGCCACCGGAAACGAAGATCACGGGGATGTTCAGGCGCAGCGCGGCCATCAGCATGCCCGGGGTGATCTTGTCGCAGTTGGAGATGCACACCAGCGCGTCGGCCGTGTGGGCATTGCACATGTACTCGACGCTGTCGGCGATCAGGTCACGCGAGGGCAGCGAATACAGCATGCCGCCGTGACCCATGGCGATGCCGTCGTCCACGGCGATGGTGTTGAATTCCTTGGCCACACCGCCTGCCGCTTCGATTTCGCGGGCAACCAGCTGCCCCAGGTCCTTCAGGTGCACGTGGCCGGGCACGAACTGGGTGAAGCTGTTGGCAATCGCGATGATCGGCTTCTCGAAATCACCGTCCTTCATGCCCGTGGCGCGCCACAGGGCACGGGCACCCGCCATATTGCGACCGGCGGTGGAGGTACGGGAACGATACTGAGGCATGAAACGGCTCCGGGGGGCTTGTTTTCTGAAGGGACCCGATTTTATCCCCTGCCCCGAAAGCCGGCTAACTTTGCGCGATCAACGCTTGCCCTTCTTGGGGCTTTGCAGGCCGAGCGCATCCAGCGACTTCTGCCGGCGGGCCTCCCGCTTGTCGTCGATCTTCTGCATGGCCTTGCGCTGCGTCATGCCCGACCAATCGGCCCACACCCACCAGACGATGGCCAGCCCGAAGGGCAGCAGCATGATCCACCAGTGCTCTTTCCAGGTCCAGGCCCCGACGGGACCGATGCCAGCCAGGTTCAGGACCAGCAACACAACGCCAATTGCGACAAACCACATGATTGCTGCCCTATGAAATGCGTGCCGAGGCAAAAAAGACACGCCTGTCAACGCGCGCCCTGCCCAAGCGTTTATAAAACACCCCTCAACTGTAATTCACCCTCTGTGGAAGGACCCCCATGAAACTCCTGCCCTCCCTGCTGATTGCCGCCACGCTGGCCGCTGCTGGCGCCCCCGCCATGGCCAACCTGGAACTGGCCCAGAAAAAGGCCTGCCTGGCTTGCCACAGCGTGGACAAGAAGGTGGTTGGCCCAGCCTACAAGGATGTGGCCAACAAGTACCGCGGCCAGAAGGGCATCGAAGCCAAGCTGGTCGAGAAGGTCATGAAGGGCGGCAAGGGTGCCTGGGGTGAAGTGCCCATGCCCGCCAACCCCCAGGTCAACGAAGCCGAAGCCAAGCAACTGGTGGGCTGGATCCTGTCGCTGAAATAAACAGCCCGGCCGCTCCCGGCAACGAAAAAGCCCCGCTGTGTGCGGGGCTTTGTTTTTCACGGCTGGCCAACGCTTGTGGCATTGGCCAGCCCGGGGTCGCATCGAGGCGTCAGTCGCCGGCGTAGATGTCGACGTCCTTGGTTTCACGCACGAACAACAGGCCAATCACAAACGTGGCGCTGGCAATGATGACCGGGTACCACAAGCCGTTGTAGATGTTGCCCGTCTGGGCCACGATGGCAAACGCCGTGGTTGGCAGCAGGCCGCCGAACCAGCCATTACCGATGTGGTACGGCAAGCTCATCGAGGTGTAGCGGATGCGGGTCGGGAACATCTCCACCAGCATGGCGGCAATCGGGCCGTACACCATGGTCACGTAGATGACCAGCAGCGTCAGGATGGCCACGATCACAGGCTTGTTCAGCTTGGCCGGGTCAGCCTTCGCCGGGTAGCCCGCCGCCTTGAGCGCAGCACCCACCGACTTCTTGAAGTTGGCTTCGAGGACCTTCACCGCAGCAGCCTTGCCGTCCTTGTCGAACGAAGCCAGGGTCGCCGAGGCTTCCTTCAAGGCCTTTTCCGCGTCCTTCAGCTTGTCGGCGGCAGCGGGATTGGCCGTCATGTCGGCCACCTTGGCCGCAGCGGCGTCCTTGGCCTTCGTTGCCATCTCCTTGGCGGCGAGCACATCAGCCTCGGTCACCTTGGTGGGCGACACGCTGTTGATCACCGTTTCGCCAACCTTGACGACAGCCAGGGCACCAGCGGGGCCGCTGACGTTCTCGTAGTTCACCGAGCTGCTGGCCAGCAGTTGCTTGGCCACGTCGCAGGAACTGGTGAACTTGGCGGTGCCCGTCGGGTTGAACTGGAAGGAGCACTCGCTCTGGTCGGCCACCAGGGTCACCGGCGCAGAGGCCTGAGCGCGAGCCAGATCAGGGTTGGCCGCTTCGGTCAGCGCCTTGAACAGCGGGAAGTAGGTCACCGCGGCAATCAGGCAGCCACCCAGGATGATGGGTTTGCGGCCGATCTTGTCGGACAGCGAACCAAACACCACGAAGAAAGGCGTACCGATCAGCAGGCCCAGGGCCACCAGGATGTTGGCGGTGGCACCATCGACCTTCAGCGCCTGCGTCAGGAAGAACAAGGCGTAGAACTGGCCGGTGTACCAGACCACCGCCTGACCCGCGACCAGACCAACCAGGGCCAGGATCACGATCTTCAGGTTGGCCCACTGGCCGAAGGACTCGGTCAGCGGCGCCTTGGAGGTCTTGCCCTCTTCCTTCATCTTCTTGAAGGCCGGGCTTTCGTTCATGCTCATGCGGATCCACACGCTGACGCCCAGCAGGGCGATCGACACGATGAACGGGATGCGCCAGCCCCAGTCAGCGAAGGCCTCTTCGCCAATGGCCGTGCGCACGCCCAGGATCACCAGCAGCGACAGGAACAAACCCATCGTGGCGGTGGTCTGGATCCAGGCTGTGTAGGCACCACGACGACCGTGCGGCGCATGCTCTGCCACGTAGGTTGCCGCACCACCGTACTCACCACCCAGTGCGAGACCCTGCAGCAGGCGCAGCCCGATCAGGATCACAGGCGCAGCAACACCGATCGAGGCATAGCTGGGCAGCACGCCCACGATGAACGTGGACATACCCATGATCAGGATGGTGACCAGGAAGGTGTACTTGCGGCCGATCATGTCACCCAGGCGACCGAACACCAGGGCACCGAAGGGACGCACGATGAAGCCGGCCGCGAAGGCCAGCAGCGCAAAAATGAACGCCGAGGTGGGATCAAGCCCGGCAAAGAACTGTTTGGCGATGATGGCCGCCAGAGAACCGTACAGGTAAAAGTCGTACCACTCGAAAACCGTGCCTAGGCTGGAGGCGAAGATAACCTTCTTCTCCTCGGCCGTCATTGGCGCACTGGAAACGTTGCTTGCCATGGTGTAGAGCTCCTCGTCATTACAGAAGTAAGCACGCTTGTGGCGTACTCACCCCTCAATCTAGGGGGGGTCGTTAATAAATGTAATGAGGGTGAATGCTTAGAAAGCGGTGAATTTGCACATATTCCCACATGGGGTTTTCACCAGCACAAAAACCTGGTGCCTTTCAACACCAGGTTTCACATTCACTCGAATATCTGAAAACCAAAGTTTTCAATTACTCTGGGACAACTGATCGAGAATCGCGGGGTTTTCCAGCGTGCTGGTGTCCTGCGTGACAGGCTCGCCCTTGGCCACCACGCGCAACAGGCGTCGCATGATCTTGCCGGAGCGGGTCTTGGGCAGGTTGTCACCGAAGCGGATGTCCTTGGGCTTGGCGATGGGCCCGATCTCGTGGCCCACGTGGTTGCGCAATTCGTTGGCCAGTTGCTTGGCCTCGTCCCCCGTGGGGCGTGGACGCTTGAGCACCACGAAGGCGCAGATGGCCTCGCCGGTCAGGTCGTCAGGGCGACCCACGACAGCGGCCTCGGCCACCAGCGGGTGCGACACCAAAGCCGATTCGATTTCCATCGTGCCCATGCGGTGGCCCGACACGTTCAGCACGTCGTCGATGCGGCCGGTGATGGTGAAGTAGCCCGTCTTCTCGTCACGGATGGCGCCGTCACCAGCCAGGTAGTACTTGCCCTGGAAATCCGCCGGGTAATAGCTCTTCTTGAAGCGCTCGGAATCACCCCAGATGTTGCGGATCATCGATGGCCAGGGCTTGCGCACGACCAGCACGCCGCCCTGCCCCCATGGCACTTCCTTGCCGGTTTCGTCCACCACGGCCGCATCGATGCCCGGGAAGGGCAGCGAGCAGGAACCAGGCGTCAACGCGTGGGCGCCAGGCAGCGGCGTGATCATGTGGCCGCCCGTTTCGGTCTGCCAGAAGGTGTCGACGATGGGGCAACGGCCACCACCGATTTCGCGGTGGTACCACTCCCAGGCCGCGGGGTTGATGGGCTCGCCCACCGTGCCCAGCAGGCGCAGGCTGCTCAGGTTGAAGTTGCGCGGGTGCACGGCGTCGTTGGACTCGGCTGCCTTGATCAGGGCGCGGATGGCCGTGGGCGCGGTGTAGAAGATCGAGACCTTGTGGGCTTCGATCATGCGCCAGAAGCGGGCGGCGTCCGGGTAGGTGGGCACGCCCTCGAACACGACCTGCGTGCCACCGACGGCCAGCGGGCCATAGGCCACGTAGGTGTGACCGGTGACCCAGCCGATGTCAGCCGTGCACCAGAACACGTCATCGGGCTTGAGGTCGAACGTCCACTTGGTGGTCACGGCTGCATGCAGCAGGTAACCGCCCGTGCTGTGCTGAACACCTTTGGGCTTGCCGGTGGAGCCAGAGGTGTACAGCAGGAACAGCGGGTGTTCTGCAGAAACCCACTCAGGCGGGCAGACATCGGATTGCTGGGCAACGACATCGTGCAGGTACACGTCGCGGCCAGCCACCATGGGCACCTTGCCGCCCGTGCGTTGCCAGACGATGACCTGGCGGACGCTGTCGCAGCCGCCCAGAGTAAGAGCCTCGTCCACGATGGCCTTGAGCGGCAGCGCCTTGCCACCGCGCAGTTGTTCATCGGCCGTGATCACGACCACGGCGCCCGCGTCTTCCACGCGGTCACGCAGGCTCTGTGCCGAGAAGCCGCCGAACACCACCGAGTGCGTCGCGCCAATGCGCGCGCAGGCCTGCATGGCCACGACGCCTTCCACCGACATCGGCAGATACAGCACGACGCGGTCACCCTTCTTGACGCCCTGGGCCTTCAAGGCGTTGGCCAGCTTCGACACGCGAGCCAGCAGATTCTTGTAGGTCACGTGGGTGACCTGGCCATCGTCGGCCTCGAAGATGATGGCAGTCTTGTCGCCCAGGCCAGCCTCGATGTTGCGGTCCAGGCAGTTGTAGGAGGCGTTGAGCTCGCCGTCCTCGAACCATTTGAAGAACGGGGCGTTCGATTCGTCCAGCGCTTTGGTAAACGGCTTGTGCCACGTCAGGAACTGCTTGGCCAGACCGGCCCAGTAACCTTCGTAGTTCTCCTGCGCCTGGGCGCACAGCTTGTCATAGGCCGCTCGGCTGCCGACGTGGGCGGTACGGGCGAAGGCCTCGGGGACGGGATATTGCTTGCTCTGATTTGTGGTCTCAGTTGGGCCAGTCATGTTTATTAACTCCATCTGGCGGCGCTTGTGGCGTCGCGGTTTCAATCGGTCAAGATTTGCCTGGGTTGCAGACAAACCTAGCCAACTCGGCACCATGCTCCCAACTTGGCCTGATTCGACTAAGGACTATCCCCAAGCCTTCTGGCGCAAAAATCGGTCTGATCTGATGGAGAAATCAGTGGCGGTGCGAAATATGCCTCGGCATTTTCACGATACAGCCGCGTCCTCGGCCGCGCCCGCGGTAGCGCGAACCTCCTTGAGGTAACGCTCCAGCATGGGCAGATCGCCACCGGCGCTTCGGATGACGCGCGCGTGCAACTCCCGGTCCAGCTCCCGCAGGCGCCAGTTGATCTCCCGGAGGATGGCGGCCACCTCTCGCTGCATCGCGGGCGACTCGTTGTGCAGCCAGGCCCCGTCGGGCTGAACGTCAAGCCCTGTGCTGGACCAGGCGCGCCGGATGCTCTCGAACCGTTCCAGCGCCTGCCCCCACAGGGTCTTGAACGGCCCGCTGGCCCGATCGAACATGGGCTTGAAGTCAGCCTGCACACTCATGATGCGGTTGAGCCGCTCGCCGAGCTCGCGCGACATGGTCAAGGCGTCCTTCAAGGCCTCGCCTTGTGCGGTGGCATCCGCCTCTCTGCACTCACGGAATGTCTTGCTCACCACGTCGATGACCGGTCGGCTGAACTCGCCATGAATGAGCTTGACCGCCACATCGGCCTGCTGCAGCGCGCCACCGCCCTTGTCGAGCATGCCCCCCAGCATCTCAGCCACGGCCAGGATCTGGGCGCTGTCAGACACCTCGCCCATGCGGCGCCCTTGCGGGTAGCCAAAGCCATCCAGGCGCTCGTGGTGATCCAGGATCAGGGCGCTGGCGGGTCTGGCCATGCCGGCCAGGTCCTTGAGCAGGCTGTGTGCAATCAACGGGTGGGCGGCGATGTGGCGCCACTCCTTGGGGCCCAGCTGGGCGTCTTTTTCGAGGTAGCGGGGGTCGATGTAGAGCTCGCCCACATCGTGGCTCAAGGCCGCCACCAGCATCACGTTGAGGGCATCGTTTTCGCCGGGCATCATGCGCTGCACCAGGCTGATGGCCAGCAGGGCCACGCACACGGCATGGTCCAGCTTGCCGGACTGGTGCTCGGTGTAGACCGTCAGCAGCGTCTGCAGGCGCCCCGCGAAGGTGCTGTCGGTGAACAATTTGATCGGGCTGGCACGCTTTTCCGACAGGCACACGGCCCGCAAGGCCGGATAAGTGTCCAGCATGCGCTCGGCCATTTCCGCGCAACGCTTGCCGGTCACACCATCGGATACGGCCATGCAGTCTTCCAGAGGCTTGATCAATTTGTGCTCGATCAGGCGCTCGCGCATGGACCGGTTAATGGCATAACCCTTGGCGACCAGTTTCATGCCATTTTCGGAATAAATATCTTCCGTGGCTTCAACCTGGCGCTCTTCGGCCACCGTCATCACATGATCCAGATAATGGACATTGACTGTTGAATGGGTGGTTTGATTCGTCAAAGTAGCCAGTCCAGAAACAAGAACACGCGCGGGGGTTTGCGCACATGCTTTCATTCTGAAGGACGCGAGCAGGGCTTGCATGCCTTACCAGCAAGAGCGGCGGTGGCTTGCGGAAAATTGTCACGCCACGCCTTGCCAGTGAGCTCAACCCGACCAACATGGCAAGGCTTTATGCCCCAGCCCTGAATACAGGGTGCAGACAAAACTAAAATCCGCGCCATAACTCGGCAACAGCATTCATCATGAGCAACAATCACAAGTCACCAAAATCAGGTCTTCTACCATCATTTATTTTTGCCAGCAGGTGGCTGCAATTGCCGCTGTATCTCGGGCTCATCCTGGCGCAAGTGGTTTATGTCTTTCACTTCTGGGTGGAGCTGGTTCACCTGGTTGAAGCCGCACTGGGCAATCAGGATGCGCTCAAGGCCATCTTCGAGGCCTCCGGCCAGCAAGGCGCCACGCCGCCTGATCACCTGACCGAAACCACCATCATGCTGGTGGTGCTGGGGCTGATCGACGTGGTGATGATCTCCAACCTGCTGATCATGGTGATCGTGGGGGGCTACGAGACCTTCGTCTCCCGCATGAACCTGGAAGACCACCCCGATCAGCCCGAGTGGCTGGACCACGTCAACGCGTCGGTGCTCAAGGTGAAGCTGGGCACGGCCATCATCGGGATTTCGTCCATCCACCTGCTCAAGACCTTCATCAACGCCGAAAACTACTCGGACAAGGCCTTGATTGCGCAGACTGTGATCCACATCGCCTTCCTGCTGTCGGCCATGGCGATTGCCGCCACCGACCGCATCCTGCATCCGGCCGGGGCGTCGCACGAGAAACATTGATCGGTGCGCCGGGCGCGCGCCAAGTGCACGCGTCCTTGGCACAATGTCGGTTTTCCCGTTTCACCCTTCCCGCCTCAAAAAGGCCACTGCCATGACGACCATTCGCTACGACGATCTCGTTGAAAGTGTCGCAGCCGCGCTGCAATACATCAGCTACTACCACCCCGCTGACTACATCGCCCACCTGGCTCGCGCCTACGAGCGCGAAGAGAGCCCGGCTGCCAAGGACGCCATCGCGCAGATCCTGACCAACTCGCGCATGTGCGCGGAAGGCCACCGCCCCATCTGCCAGGACACCGGCATCGTCAACGTCTTCCTGAAGATCGGGATGGGCGTGAAGTGGGAAGGCTTTGGTGCCCGCTCCATCCAGGAAGCGGTGGACGAAGGCGTGCGCCGCGGCTACAACAACCCGGACAACAAGCTGCGCGCCTCGGTGCTGTCGGACCCGATCTTCGAACGCAAGAACACCAAGGACAACACGCCTGCCGTGGTCTTCATGGAGCTGATTCCCGGCGACAAGGTTGACGTGACTGTGGCTGCCAAGGGCGGCGGCTCGGAGAACAAATCCAAGGTCTACATGCTCAACCCGTCGGACAACATCGTGGACTGGGTGCTCAAGACCGTGCCGACCATGGGCGCTGGCTGGTGCCCGCCCGGCATGCTGGGCATCGGCGTTGGTGGCACGGCCGAGAAGGCCGCCCTGCTGGCCAAGGAATCGTTGATGGACGACATCGATATGTACGAGTTGCTGGAGCGCGGCCCCCAGAACAAGCTGGAAGAGCTGCGCATCGAGCTGTACGAGAAGGTCAACGCCCTGGGCATCGGCGCGCAAGGCCTGGGTGGCCTGACCACGGTGCTGGACGTCAAGATCAAGACCTACCCGACGCACGCGGCCTCCAAGCCGATTGCCATGATCCCGAACTGCGCGGCCACCCGCCATGCGCACTTCGTGATGGACGGCTCGGGCCCGGTCTACCTGGACCCGCCCAGCCTGGACCTGTGGCCCAACGTGCACTGGGCGCCGGACTACAACAAGTCCAAGCGCGTGGACCTGAACACGCTGACCAAGGAAGAAGTGGCCAGCTGGAAGCCCGGCCAGACCCTGCTGCTCAACGGCAAGATGCTGACGGGCCGCGACGCCGCGCACAAGCGCATTCAGGACATGCTGGCCAAGGGCGAGAAGCTGCCCGTGGACTTCACCAACCGCGTCATCTACTACGTGGGCCCGGTTGACCCGGTGCGCGACGAAGTGGTCGGCCCCGCCGGCCCCACCACCGCCACCCGCATGGACAAGTTCACCGAGATGATGCTGGCCCAGACCGGCCTGATCTCGATGGTGGGCAAGGCCGAGCGTGGCCCGACTGCCATCGAAGCCATCAAGAAGCACAAATCGGCCTACCTGATGGCCGTGGGTGGCTCGGCCTACCTGGTGTCCAAGGCGATCAAGGCCGCCAAGGTCGTGGGTTTTGCAGACCTGGGCATGGAAGCCATCTACGAGTTCGACGTGGTCGACATGCCGGTGACCGTGGCCGTGGACAGCGGCGGCACCAGCGCGCACATCGAAGGGCCCAAGACCTGGCAGGCCAAGATCGGCAAGATCCCCGTCAGCGTGGCCTGATCGCTGCTCGCGACTGATCAAAGCCCCGTCGCTTCGGCCTCGGGGCTTTTTCTTGCGCGCAACACCGCAGCAACGTTCGTGCATTAGCCTTTGCGCATGAAGAACCCCTACTTCAACCCCGCCAAGAAGCACCACCGGCCTGACGGCTTCCAGAACAACTACATGTCGTTCAGAGGCAAGCGCTGGCATGAAATCCTGCGCTGGCGCTGGCAGGCCTGGCGCGCCGGGCACCCTCGCCCGCTGCAGAGCCCCATCCCCGTGTTGGCGCCGGATCTGGCCTTCATTCACGCCAATGCCAAGGCGGGCCTGGCCATGCAGCCGGCCATGACCTGGATCGGGCACATCACGGTGCTGGCGCAAATCGGCGGGCTCAACCTGCTGACCGACCCGGTGTTTTCGGAGCGCTGCTTTCCGGTGCAATGGGCGGGCCCAGCGAGGCAAACCCCACCAGGCTTGCGACTGGACCAGTTGCCGCACATCGACGTGGTGCTGCTGTCGCACAACCACTATGACCACATGGACGAGGCCTCGCTGATCGCCTTGGCGAAACAGCCCGGCGGCTGCCCGTTGTTCATCACGCCGCTGGGGCACAAGCATTGGTTCGCACGGCGCGGCATCCAGCGCGTGATCGAGCTGGACTGGTGGGACACGCATGTGCTGGAGGCCACGGCGCAATCAGCACGGATACCGGTGACCTTGACCCCGGCCCAGCACTGGTCGGCGCGCACCGCGACCGATGCCTTACGCAGCCTGTGGGGTGGCTACGCGGTGCTGTCCCCCGATTGCCACTTGTTCTTTGCGGGTGACACGGCCTATTCGAAGGACTTCATCGACATCCGTCAGCACTTCGCGCGTGAGCACGCGCCGGAGTTGGGCGGCGGGTTTGACATCGCGCTGCTGCCCATCGGTGCCTATGAGCCACGCTGGTTCATGAAGGACCAGCATGTCAACCCGGAAGAGTCAGTGCAGATCTTCAAGGACCTGGGCTGCAAACGCGCGCTGGCCGTGCACTGGGGCACCTTCCAGTTGACGGACGAGGCGCTGGATGAGCCGCCGAGGGCGTTGGCGCGTGCGCTGGCGGCTCAAGGTTTGTCGCCAACGGACTTTCATGTGGCAGCCGTTGGCGAAACCTGGCGCCTGCCCGCGCGGCTCAAGCCGAATTCATCGACGCCTTGACCAGTTGCTCCACCTCTTCCGTGATGGTGGCCATGCGCGCGGCCACCACCGCAAACTCCCGGCCCTCGGGCCCCGCGCGGTAGGCCGAAACCTGCGCATTGAAGGCCACCACGCGTGCTTCCCGCGCAACCGACTGAATCTCCTCATTGAGGCGCGTACGTTGCGCCTGCTGCGCCTTGGACAGTTGCCGGGCCTCCAGTTCGTAAGTTTGCGTGATCTGGGTCAACACACCCAGCAAGTCCGAGGATGTGTCCACCAAGGCAGACTGCGTGGCCTCGCTCAAGGGCTCACCGCGCCGCAAGCTTCTGATGGTTCGCTCCAGCAAGTCGATGAAGGCTTCGATGTGCGCCCTGGCCTGCGAGGCCCCATCAAAAGCCTGGCGCAGCTTGTGAGAGAACAAGCCGGGCAGACCGTCCCCACCTTGGGTCAGCAACTGGTGGCTGCTGCGAAACTGGTTGAGCACCTCCTCCGCCGTCGACAGCGCACTGGTGCGCCCGCCCCCCGCCAGCACCACGAACAAGGTCAGCCGCTGCGACAACATGCGCTGACGCCCGGCCAGGTTGATCAGACGAGACAAGGTGTCTGCGCAAGGCGCGCTCCCTTTATCGGATGCCATCGTGGCGGAGGAAGAACTCGTGGGTCGAGGCGATAAAACGGCAGTGGGCATGGCGGGCTGCTTGGCTGCGAGGCCAGTCTGAATCGATTGCATTGCTCATGCAAACGTCGTTCCAGAAGGTGCACCAGGATGCGTCCCAAGTGATCAGGCACATGAAAAGCATGAAAAAAGCCACACGGCCCGAAGGCGCGTGTGGCTGGTGTCAGCGCTTGGTCAAGCCGGTGCTCGGCGCACCGGCACGGTGTCAGTGCACCGTCCGGTCGAACTCGAATTCGCCGGCTTCGTTGACCTTCACCGGGATCACGTCCTTCGGGCCAAACTTGCCCTGCAGGATCAGCTTGGCCACCGGGTTCTCAATGCGCTGCTGGATGGCGCGCTTCAAAGGCCGTGCACCAAACACCGGATCGAAGCCGACCTTGGCCAGCTCGACCAGCGCCTCGTTGGACACATCCAGCTTCATCTCCAGCTGAGCCAGGCGGCCTTCCAGGCCCTTGAGCTGGATCTTGGCGATGGACTGGATGTTTGCCATGTCCAGCGCATGGAACACCACCACCTCGTCGATGCGGTTGAGGAACTCGGGGCGGAAGTGCTGCTTGACCTCGACCCACACGGCGTCCTTGATGTCCTCTGAAGGTTGCCCCGCCATCTGCATGATGTGGTGCGAGCCCAGATTGGAGGTCATCACGATCACGGTGTTCTTGAAGTCCACGGTGCGGCCCTGGCCATCGGTCAGGCGGCCATCGTCCAGCACTTGCAGCAGCACGTTGAACACGTCCGGGTGGGCCTTCTCGACTTCATCGAGCAGCACCACGCTGTAGGGCTTGCGACGCACGGCCTCGGTCAGGGTGCCGCCTTCTTCATAGCCCACATAGCCCGGAGGCGCGCCGATCAGGCGGCTCACCGAGTGCTTCTCCATGAACTCGCTCATGTCGATGCGGATCAGGTGGTCTTCGCTGTCGAACAGGAAGCCGGCCAGGGCCTTGCACAGCTCGGTCTTGCCCACGCCGGTGGGGCCCAGGAACAGGAAGGAGCCATACGGGCGATTCGGGTCAGACAGGCCCGCACGCGAGCGGCGGATGGCGTCGGACACGGCCACGATGGCCTCTTCCTGCCCCACCACGCGTTCGTGCAGCTTGTCTTCCATGGCCAGCAGCTTGTCGCGCTCGCCCTGCATCAGCTTGGACACGGGGATGCCGGTGGCGCGGGCCACCACTTCGGCGATTTCCTCTGCGCCCACTTGCGTGCGAAGCAGCGTCGGCTTGCCACTGTCCTTGACCTTGGCGTTCTCCTTGTCCTGCGCGTCCTTCAGGCGCTTCTCCAGCTCGGGCAGCTTGCCGTATTGCAGCTCGGCCACCTTGTTGAAATCGCCCTTGCGCTTGAACTCCTCGATCTGGAAGCGGATCTTGTCGATGTCTTCCTTGACCGTGGCCGAACCTTGGGCCTGGGCCTTTTCGGCCTTCCAGATCTCTTCCAGATCGGCGTACTCTCGCTCCAGCTTGCTGATCTCTTCTTCGATCAGGCCCAGGCGCTTGATGGAGGCTTCGTCCTTCTCGCGCTTGACGGCTTCACGCTCGATCTTCAGCTGGATCAGGCGGCGGTCCAGGCGGTCCAGAGCTTCAGGCTTGGAGTCGATCTCGATCTTGATCTTGGCAGCGGCCTCGTCGATCAGGTCGATGGCCTTGTCCGGCAGGAAGCGGTCGGTGATGTAGCGGTTGGACAACTCGGCCGCGGCCACGATGGCCGGGTCGGTGATCTCGACGCCATGGTGCACTTCGTACTTCTCCTGCAGGCCGCGCAGGATGGCGATGGTGGCCTCGACCGTGGGCTCGCCCACCAGGATCTTCTGGAAGCGGCGCTCCAGCGCAGCGTCCTTCTCGATGTACTTGCGGTATTCGTCCAGCGTGGTCGCACCGATGCAATGCAGCTCGCCACGCGCCAGGGCGGGCTTGAGCATGTTGCCGGCGTCCATGGCGCCATCGGCCTTGCCCGCACCGACCATGGTGTGGATCTCGTCGATGAACATGATGGTCTGGCCTTCGTCCTTGGCCACTTCCTTGAGCACGTTCTTCAGGCGCTCCTCGAAGTCACCACGGTACTTGGCGCCGGCCAGCAAGAGGGCCATGTCGAGTACCAGCACGCGCTTGTTCTTGAGGGTATCGGGCACTTCGCCAGCCACGATGCGCTGGGCCAGGCCTTCCACGATGGCGGTCTTGCCCACGCCGGGTTCACCGATCAGCACGGGGTTGTTCTTGGAGCGACGCTGCAGCACCTGGATCGCACGGCGGATCTCTTCGTCGCGACCGATCACGGGGTCGAGCTTGCCAGCACGGGCACGCTCGGTGAGGTCCAGGGTGTACTTCTTGAGCGCTTCGCGCTGGCCTTCGGCTTCGGGGTTGTCCACCTTCTGGTCTCCTCGGACGGCTTTGACAGCGGCTTCCAGCGCCTTGCGGTTCAAGCCGAAATCGCGCGCCACGGAGGCCGTGTCACCCTTGTGATCGGCCAGGGCCAGCAGGAACATCTCGCTGGCGATGTAGGGGTCGCCCTGCTTGTGGGCTTCTTTCTCTGCGCCTTGCAGCAGGCTGACGGTGTCACGCCCGGCCTGCACCTGGTCGGCGCCCTGCACTTGCGGCAGCTTGTCGATCTGCTTTTCCAGCTCGGTGGCCAGGCCGGGTACCTTGACGCCCGCCTTTTCGAGCAGCGCACGCGGGCCATCGTCCTGGCGCAGCATGGCCAGCAGGATGTGGGCCGGTTCGATGTAGGGGTTGTCGCGCGTGACGGCCAGGCTCTGAGCCTCGGTCAGCGCTTCCTGAAATTTGGTGGTGAGTTTGTCGAGTCGCATGAGCACTCCCGGTTGTCGGAGGGGCCCTGCGAAACGGTGCAGAGCCAATTGCTCATGAAGATAAGGCGATGGCCAGACATTTCAAGCCCTGCATGCCCGCATGGCTTGAGAAAGATCAAGTCAATCGCCGCTGACGACTCGGTTGCGGCCGGTGTGTTTGGCCTGGTACAGGCAGGCGTCCGCCCGGGCCAGATCATCTTCCAGCGTGGTGTCCTCCCGGTGGTAGGCGATGCCGATGCTCACGGTCACACGGATCTCGCCCGTGCGCGTCTCGAAGGGGCTCAACTCCACGATTTCGCGCACGCGTTCCGCGATGGACTGCGCCTCCAGCCTCGAACGCACCGGCAGCAGCACAGAGAATTCCTCGCCGCCATAACGCGCCAGCAAGGCGTCTTCCCGGAGGTGATCGCGCACGGTGTTGGTCACATGCCGCAGCACGTCGTCGCCCGTGGCGTGGCCGTATCGGTCATTCACGTCCTTGAACAGGTCGATGTCGATCATCAGCACCGCCAGGATGCTGGCCTGTGCCGACTGCAAGGCCACCATGCGCTCACCCAGCTCGCGCAAGCCCCGACGAGACAAGGCGCCGGTCAGGTCGTCCGACAAGGAGCGGGCGCGCAGCTGCTGCATGAGCCGGTCATTGACCGAAGCAAACACGACAGACGACACCGCCAGGGGCAGCAAGGCAAAACTCAAGCCCGTGATGGGCATGAGCCAGTCGGGGGTGTGCAGCCAGTGCGAGGGGTAAGGCCCGGGCTGCGTGAAAGCCCAGTACAGCAGGACAAGCCAGTTCAAGGCAAATTCACACGCGGCCACCAGCAAGCTCAGATCGCCACCGGTGAACTTGCCGTTCTGAACGGTGATCAGCCCCTGGTCCAGCGCCATGCCCACACTGACCAGGCCAAACACGATGCCGATGGTCTGCACGTACTGCGCGTCCGTGCCGAGAGCCGCCCCCACCCACAGCGACATCCCCACCAGCAATACCACCACCAGACCCACCCCAGGGTGGGTGCGGCGCCCGTTGAGTTGCCTGAAGGCCCAGGCCAGCAAGGCCACCCCCATGCCGGCAAAGCCGATGGCGCCCTTGGTCACCTCGGGCCGAAGGCTCAGCGGGCTGAGTTGCACGCACAGCAACGCCGACAGGCACAGCAGCGCCCAGCGGAACAGGCCCAATGCATAACTCACACGGGCTTGTTCCGTGCGCACCATGGCCAGCAGGCCCAGGCCCACCAGGGAGCCCGCGCCCGCAACCGCGTAGCAGGTATAGACATCAATCGACAGCATGCCCGGTTTTTATACTCTGAAAGTAGGGCTATATCGGCATGCGAAGGCTCGGATTAATACTGGCACCGTTTAACAACAGCAGGATATGTTGACAGCCAACACATAAAGCGTTTCAATGAACATGTTCACACCGTAAACATTGCAAGGAGCCGATCATGCGCCACGCCAGCCTGCCGCTTTCTGTCGACCACGATGAGTCGGCCCCTTCTACTCAGTTGCTCGGGCAGCAAAGCCAACACGGGAACCTGTACCTGGAAGGGCCTTTTGCCCCGGTCGACCGAGAAACCACGGCCACAACGCTGCGTGTCAAAGGCGCGATCCCGCCCGAGCTGGATGGCCTGTATGCGCGCATTGGCCCCAACCCGCTGAAACCGCCCTCACCCGCCCGCTACCACTGGTTCACCGGGGATGGCATGGTGCATGGCGTGAGGCTCTCAGGCGGGCAAGCCCTGTGGTACCGCAACCGCTGGATCGGCAGCAAGACCGTGCAAAAAGCGCTGGGTCGCGAGGTGCTGCCCGGCAAGACGCGGGGCATCTTCGACACGGTCAACACCAATGTGTTTGGCCACGCCGGCCGCCTGTGGGCATCGGTAGAAGCGGGGCCCGTGCCGGTCCAACTGGATGCCGAACTCCAGTCCGTGCGCCACGGGCTGTTTGACAGCGCACCCACCGTCGCCTTTTCAGCGCACCCGCATCGTGACCCGATCACAGGTGACCTGCACGCCGTGACGTACGACGCCACCGAGCGCAAGGCCCTGAGCTACGTCCGGGTGAACGCACAAGGCCAGGTCGACAAGGTGGTGCGCATCCCCGTCAGGCAAGGGCCCATGGTGCATGACTGCGCCATCACCCGCACGCGGGTCATCGTGCTGGATCTGCCCGTCACCTTCTCGTTCTGGGCCCTCCTCAAGCGCTCGCCCTTCCCTTATGTGTGGAACCCCGCGCACGGTGCCCGCGTCGGCTTGCTGCCCCGCGATGGGCAGGCCAGTGACATGCGCTGGTTCGATGTCGATCCCTGCTATGTCTTTCACCCCTGCAACGCCTTTGATCAGGCCGACGGCTCGGTCGTGATGGACGTGGTGGTGCACCGCCACATGTTCGATCATTCCCGTATCGGCCCTGATGCAGACACGCAGCCCCGCTTCGAGCGCTGGACGCTGCCTGCAGGCGGCTCACGCGTGTTGCGCGAGGTGATTTCGGAGCGCGCGCAAGAATTCCCGCGCCCGGATGAGCGCCTGTTCGCGCAACCCTATCGATATGCCTATGCCGTCGAGTTCAGCGTCGACACCCGAGGTGGGCAATCGGTGCTCAAGCACGATCTGAGCACCCGCACCACCACCGAACACCGCTTTGGCGAGCACATCAAACCGGGCGAATTCGTGTTCGTGCCGCGCCATGCGAAATCAGCCGAAGACGAGGGCTGGCTGATGGGTTTCGTGAGCAACCTGGAAACCGGCCTGGGCGAGTTGCATGTGCTGAATGCGGCCGATGTGGGCGCGCCAGCCGTGGCCATTGTGGAGGTACCGGCGGCGGTACCGCTGGGTTTCCATGGCAATTGGGTGGCTGCCGCCGATCTGGGTTCGATGGGCTAGCGCCCTGGCCGCCACAACCCCGTGACGCCGGGGCGCACCTCAGTCGCCGGGCTGGATCTGGACGTTGAGCGCGCTCAGGCCGCCCCAACGCGCGGCGGCTTCATCGTCGGCGCTGCGGGCGTCCACCCAGCGGCTTTCACCGCCTGAGGACTCCTTCTTCCAGAACGGCGCCTGGGTCTTGAGCCAGTCCATCAGAAACTCGGCGCATTGGAACGCCTGTCCGCGGTGGGCCGAGGTGACGGCCACCAGCACGATCTGGTCGCTCACCCGCAGTGGCCCCACGCGGTGGATGACCCGCACGCCGCGCACGTCGAAACGGCGCCAGGCCTCCTGGATGAGCTGGGCGATGCTGCGCTCGGTCATGCCGGGGTAGTGCTCCAGCTCCATGACGGATGCCTGCACCGGCTCGACCTCGCCGGCGTGTTCACGCCACTCCCGAACGGTGCCCACGAAGCTGACCACCGCACCCACGCCCACATCGCCGGCACGCAAGCGGGCCACCTCGGTGGACAGGTCAAAGTCTTCCGGCCCGACCCGCACGCAGGCCAGTGCGACCTCGAACGAGCGATCAGCGACAGCGGGCGCGATGGGCAAGCTGCTCATGTCAGCCCCCGGTGACCGGCGGGAAAAAGGCCACTTCATCGCCCTCGCTCAACGCCTCGTCGGCATCGCACAGCGTCTGGTTCAGGGCCATGCGAAGGCCACGGGTCTCATCCAGCGCGGCGGCATGAGTGGCGGATTGACGGGTCAACCAGCCCTGCAATTGGCCCACGGTACGGGGCGCATCCGCGCCATCCAGCGACACGGTTTCACCCGCGCCGAGCTTCTCGCGCACGGAGGCGAAGTAACGCACTTGAATCTTCATGATGAGAGGGCTGATCAGCCAGCCGTGAGCTGACGGGCACCGCTAGCCGGTTGCAGCAACTCGGGCAGCGGCAGGTAGGCCACTGTATCGCCAGGCTGTACCGTCTGACCAGGAAGCAGATCAATCAAGCCGTCTGCCCACACGGCGGAGGTCAGCACGCCCGAACCCTGGTTCGGGTACAGGGTGACACGGCCTTCGGCATTCAGACGGGCGCGCGCGAACTCGCGGCGCTTGTCGGCCTTGGGCCAGCTGAATTCGGCCACCAGGCTCAGCGCCTGCGGCAAGGCCCAGGGCTCGCCGGCCAGCACGGCCAACACGGGGCGCGCCAGCAGCAGGAAGGTCACATAGCTGGCCACGGGGTTGCCCGGCAGGCCCATGTACAGCGCCCGGCTGCCATCTGCACGCTGCAGCCAACCAAACACGAAGGGCTTGCCCGGCTTGATGGCCAGGGCCCAGAAATCCAGCCCGCCTTCGGCCAGCACGGCGTTGCGCAAGTGGTCTTCTTCACCAACGGACACACCGCCACTGCTGATGACCAGGTCACTGGTTTCCGCGGCCTGGCGAAGTGCCTCACGGGTGGCTTCCAGCTTGTCGGGGACGATGCCCAGATCCTGCGCGTCTGCGCCGCAGGCCTGGGCCAGGCCACGCAGGGTATGGCGGTTGCTGTTATAGATGGCGCCAGCCGGCAAGGGCTGCCCCGGCATCACCAGTTCATTGCCCGTGGTCAGGATGCCCACGCGCGGGCGCTGGAAAACGCTCAGGTCGGCCGCCCCTACCGAGGCCGCCACACCCAGGCCGGCGGCCGTCAGGCGCAAACCGGCTTGCAGCACCGTCTGGCCCTGGGCGATGTCCTCGCCGCGGCGGCGGATGTTCTGCCCTGCGAGCACAGGTTCGTTGAAACGCACGGCGCCTGCGGCGGCATCGGCCGTGGTGTGCTCCTGCATCACGACGGCATCCGCGCCTTCAGGCACGGGTGCACCGGTGAAAATGCGGGCGCATTGCCCAGCCTGCAAGGCCGCGCCCACCTGCCCTGCCGCAATGCGCTGGGCTTGCGGCAAGCTCACCGCATCAGCCGCCGCACCAGCTTGCCCCGCTTGAGCCAGGTCAGCCGCACGCACGGCGTATCCGTCCATCGCACTGTTGTCCAGCGGCGGCACGTCCACTGACGAGACCATCGCTTGCGCCAGCACCCGGCCCAGGGCCTCGAAGCTGCTGACCGATTCGGTCTGGCGCTGACCCTGCGCGCCTGCCACGTGCTGCTCGACCGCAGCGCGCAAGTTGGACCAGGCCTCATCCAGAGGCATCAGGGGCTTGAAGGCCGTGGCCATGGCTCGCCTTTACGTTGTGGATGTCGATGGGGCGATGGGTCAGTCGTTGCAGTGCTGGACGATGTAGTCCTTGACCTGCTGCGTGCTGTTGGGCACCACCACAAAGCGCTTGGGCAGGGTCTCCAGGCCTTCCAAGCCCTTGATCCAGCTGGGGCGCTCGGGTTGACGGCCCGTGGCTTCGACGATGGTCTCAGCGAACTTGGCCGGCAAGGCGGTTTCCAGCACCAGCATGGTCACGCCGGGTTTGGCGTGCTCGCGCGCCACCTTCAGGCCGTCGGCCGTGTGGGTGTCGATCATCACGCCAAAACGCTCGAAGGTGTCCTTGATGGTGGCCAGGCGGTCGCTGTGCTTGCTGGTGCCCGACACAAAGCCATAGTCCTTGACCTTGGCGAATTCTTCGGCCGTGAGGTGGAACTCGCCACGCTGCTCGATCGCGTCCTTGAACAAGGACTTGACCTTGGCGCCATCGCGCCCCAGCAGATCGAACACGAAGCGCTCGAAGTTCGAGGCCTTGGAGATGTCCATCGAGGGCGACGAGGTTTCGTACGTCTCGGCGCTGCCCCGCACGCGGTAGCTGCCCGTGCGGAAGAACTCGTCCAGCACGTTGTTCTCGTTGGTGGCCACCACCAGCGTGTCGATGGGCAGGCCCATCATGCGGGCCACGTGGCCAGCGCACACATTGCCGAAGTTGCCCGAAGGCACGGTGAAGCTGACTTTCTCGGCGTTCGACTTGGTGGCGTAGAAGTAACCGGCGAAGTAGTACACCACCTGGGCCAGCAGGCGCGCCCAGTTGATCGAGTTGACCGTGCCGATCTTGTACTGGCGCTTGAAGGCCAGGTCGTTGGACACGGCCTTGACGATGTCCTGCGCGTCGTCGAACACGCCTTCCACGGCCAGGTTGTGGATGTTGGGGTCCTGCAGGCTGAACATCTGAGCCTGCTGGAAGGGGCTCATGCGGCCATTGGGCGACAGCATGAACACGCGCACGCCCTTCTTGCCGCGCATGGCGTACTCGGCCGCACTACCCGTGTCGCCCGAAGTGGCGCCCAGGATGTTGAGCGACTCGCCGCGGCGCGCCAGTTCGTACTCGAACAGGTTGCCCAGCAGTTGCATGGCCATGTCCTTGAAGGCCAGCGTGGGGCCGTTGGACAAGGCTTGCAGCGCCAGACCAGGCTCCAGCGGCTTCAGGGGCGTGATCTCGTCAAAGCCGTACACCGCCTTGGTGTAGGTCTTGGCGGCCAGGGCCTTGATGTCGGCCTGGGGGATGTCGTCGATGTAGAGCGACAGGATCTCGCCAGCCAGCTCGGCATAGCTCAAGCCGCGCCACTTCGTCAGCGTCGCGTCGTCGATCTTGGGGTAAGACGTGGGCAGGTACAGGCCGCCATCGGGGGCCAGGCCTTCGAGCAGGATCTCGGCGAAACCGCGCTCGGTCTTGTCACCACGGGTAGAGATGTACTTCATGATCAGGCCAGCTCTTCTTTGCGCAGCTTGACGATGGGGGCGAGCACCGTAGGCAGGGCCTGCATGGCGGCCAGGGCCGTGTTCATGCGGCCTTCCTTGGTGTCGTGCGTCAGGATGATCAGGTCGGTCTGGTTGCCGCCTTCGCCGCTGACCTCATCGGCCTCACGCTGGATGACGGCGTCAATCGAGATGCCCTGCTCGGCCAGGATGCCCGTGATCTTGGCCAGCACGCCGGTCTGGTCGGCCACGCGCAGGCGGATGTAGAAGGACGTGACAACCTCGTCGATCGGCAGGATGGGCAGCGTCGACATCGAATCGGGCTGGAAGGCCAGATACGGCACGCGCGCGGCGGGGGCTGCGTCAATCAGGCGAGCGATGTCCACCAGGTCGGCCACCACGGCCGATGCGGTCGGCTCGGCGCCGGCGCCCTTGCCGTAGTACATGGTCGTGCCCACGGCATCACCTTGCACCATCACGGCGTTCATCGCGCCCTCGACGTTGGCGATCAGGCGGCGCATCGGCACCAGCGTGGGGTGGGTGCGCAGCTCAATGCCATTGGCTTGGCGGCGCGCAATGCCCAGCAGCTTGATGCGGTAGCCCAGTTGCTCGGCGTACTTGATGTCCGTGGCCGACAGCTTGGTGATGCCCTCCACATGGGCCTTGTCGAACTGAACGGGCACACCAAAGGCGATGGCGCTCATGATCGTGGCCTTGTGCGCGGCGTCCACGCCTTCGATGTCGAAGGTGGGGTCGGCTTCGGCGTAACCCAGGCGCTGCGCTTCTTTCAGCACCACGTCGAAGTCCAGGCCCTTGTCACGCATCTCGGACAGGATGAAGTTCGTGGTGCCATTGATGATGCCGGCCACCCACTGGATCTGGTTGGCGGTGAGGCCTTCACGCAGCGCCTTGATGATGGGGATGCCACCGGCCACGGCGGCCTCGAAGGCCACCATCACGCCCTTTTCGCGTGCGGCAGCGAAGATTTCAGTGCCATGCACGGCCAGCAGAGCCTTGTTGGCCGTGACCACGTGCTTGCCGGCCGCAATGGCTTCCAGCACCAGGGCCTTGGCAATGCCATAGCCACCGATCAACTCCACCACCACGTCGATCTCGGGGTTGGCGATCACGGTGCGGGCATCGGACACGATCTGTGCCGAATCACCCACGACCTTCTTGGCCAGTTCGGTGTTCAGATCGGCCACCATGGCGATCTCGATGCCGCGGCCGGCGCGGCGACGGATCTCTTCCTGGTTGCGCTTCAGCACGGTGAACGTGCCGCCACCGACGGTACCGATCCCCAGCAGGCCGACCTTCACGGGTCGCAGTTGTTGTTGGCTCATTCGAATCTCACTTGAAGAAAACGTCCGCGGTGCCAGCGATCGGCGTGCACCGCATGGAAAACGAAAATCAGGCTGTGGCAGCGTGGCGCTTGCGATAGCCGTCCAGGAAGCGGGCGATGCGGTTGATGGCCTCGGCCAGGTCATCGCTGTTGGGCAGGAACACCAGGCGGAAGTGATCCGGGTGCGTCCAGTTGAAACCCGTACCCTGCACGATCAGCACCTTTTCTTCGGCCAGCAACTCATAGGCGAACTGCTGGTCGTCGGCGATGGGGTACATCTTGGGGTCGAGCTTGGGGAACATGTACAGCGCGCCCTTGGGCTTGACCACGCTCACGCCAGGGATCTTGTTGAGCATCTCGTAGGCCAGGTCGCGCTGCTTGCACAGGCGGCCCGTGGGCGCGACGAGGTCCTTGATGCTCTGGTAACCGCCCAGGGCCGTCTGGATGGCCAACTGGCCCGGCGTGTTGGCACACAGGCGCATCGAAGCCAGCATGTTCAGGCCTTCGATGTAGTCCTTGGCATGACGCTTTTCACCGGACACCACCATCCAGCCCGCGCGGTAGCCGCAGGATCGGTAGTTCTTGCTCAGGCCGTTGAAGGTCAGGAACAACACATCTTCGGCCAGCGATGCCATGGCGGTGTGCGTGGCGCCGTCGTACAAGGTCTTGTCGTAGATCTCGTCGGCCATCACGATCAACTGGTGCTCACGGGCGACCTGGATGATCTCCTTGAGCAGGCTCTCCGGATACAGCGCCCCGGTCGGGTTGTTCGGATTGATGACCACGATGGCCTTGGTGCGCGGCGTGATCTTGGCGCGGATGTCGGCGATGTCGGGGTTCCAGTCGGCCTGCTCGTCGCAGATGTAGTGCACGGGGCGCCCGCCCGACAGCGACACGGCCGCCGTGTAGAGGGGGTAGTCAGGCGCGGGCAGCAGGACTTCGTCGTCCTCGTTGAGCAAGGCATTGAGCGCCATCACGATCAGCTCGGAGGCGCCATTGCCCAGGTAGACGTCATCCACCGTCACGCCCTGGATGCCCTTTTCCTGGCAGTAGTGCACCACGGACTTGCGCGGCGCGAACAGGCCCTTGCTGTCCGTGTAGCCCGCCGCCCCCGGCAGGTTGCGGATCATGTCCTGCACGATCTCGTCGGGCGGCTCCAGCCCGAACACGGCCAGGTTGCCGATGTTGAGCTTGATGATCTTGTGGCCCTCTTCCTCCATCTGCCGCGCCTTTTCCAGCACGGGCCCACGGATGTCATAACAGACGTTGGCGAGTTTGCTGGACTTGGCGATGGGCTTCAAAACAGTCTCCAAAACAGAGCGATGCAGGCGATACGAGGGCGGACGGTGTGCCTCAAACCCCTGCCGGCTGTCCGGACAGACCAAAACGAGGGCGAAATGAGGGAAAGCTAGAATTTAACCACACTGATCCGACTCTTATGAAACTGCAACCCGACCGCGCCGAGGGCGTGAACATCATCAATGCCTACACGGCGGGCTCCGTGTCCGTCAACGGTGAGGCGTACACTGGCAGCATCCTGGTACCGCCGACCGGGCCGGTGATCCCCTGGGACGTGAACGCGCTGTCAGACCTCACGCAAGCCCATTTCGAGCGCATGGCCGAAGCCCGGCCCGAACTGATCATCTTTGGCAGCGGCCGCCAGTTGCGTTTCCCGCCGCCAGCGCTGCTGCGCCCCTTGATGGCCGCGCGCATCGGCATCGAGACCATGGACACGGCCGCCGCGGCCCGCACCTACAACATCCTGGTGGCGGAGGGTCGCCAGGTCATGGCCGCCCTGCTCGTCCATTCGTGATGCGAAAAACGCCCTCCTTGTGGGGGATGTGCCCCGAGTTTCGGGGGTGGGCCCAGAAGCACTTTATAATTGCAGGCTAATCAAGCAGGCTGCTGATCACTACAACATGACACCCGCCCTCAACAAACCTTTGCCGGAATTTGAAGCTGTCGCCACCGGAGGTGTGAAATTCACGCCTCACGCCTTCGTGGGACAGACTGTGGTGCTGTACTTCTACCCGAAGGACCATACACCTGGATGCACCACCGAAGCCATGCAATTCCGTGACAAACACAAGGAATTCGTCAAGGCAGGTGCAGTCGTGTTCGGCGTATCGCGAGACAACCTCGCCTCGCACGACAAGTTCAAGGAAAACCTCGAGTTGCCCTTCGAACTCATTGCCGATACGGAAGAAAAGCTCTGCCACATGTTCGGCGTGGTCAAGAACAAGATCATGTACGGCAAGAAGGTCAAGGGCATCGAGCGCTCGACCTTCCTGATCGGGCCCGATGGCGTGCTGCGCGAAGAATGGCGCGGCATCAAGGTCGCCGGTCACGTCGATGACGTGCTCAAGGCCGTGAAGGACCTGAAGCAAGAAGCGGCCTGATCGTTTCTCGCGCACCGGAACAAGCGCCTCGCAACGAGGCGCTTTTCTTTTGCGCTGGCGCATCTGCGCCCGCCGCGACCTGCACCGGGTCGCCCCGATGGGGACTTGCCCTCATCATGAAAATCGCTCAGGGAAAGCGTGATGCATTCGGCCTGTTGATGTGCTGCAACAGCACCACATCGCGGGCACGGAGTGTGCATAATCGTTTACATGCATCTGAGCTGTTCTGAACTCAGTCCACTGTCTGACCACCGATCCACCGAGCATCGACCTGATGCCTGTGAGATCGACCAGCCTGAGGCCGCACATTGTCTTGTGCGGCCTTTTTGTTTGTGCCTTCACTCCTGACGGACTTCATCATGCCTCTGCCCAAGCCGCCCACCAAACGCGCTGACATGCTGACCGCTGAAGACTTCACGTCCCAGCCCAAACCTGTCAAGCAAGCCAAGAGCAGCACCCGCGCTTCATCGGCCAAAGCAGCCCCCACCAGCGTTCAGCCACCCGTGCTGGAACTGGTGAGACCCGCCCCCGCCGTGGTTGAGCAGGTCACCCCCCCCAAACCTGCGAGCACCAAAACGGGGCGAGCAGCAGCACCCATCGTGGCCGACAAATCTGGCGGCGCCCCCGTGTCCACCAAATCGACCAACGGCGACAGCGCCAAGGTCCGCAACACGCCCGCACCTGGCTCCAGCCCCACGCGCCGCCGCCGCGATGTGGGTGGCCCCGCCAAGCTCTTCGTGCTGGACACCAATGTGCTCTTGCACGACCCGATGTCCCTCTTCCGCTTCGAGGAGCACGACGTCTACCTGCCCATGATCACGCTGGAAGAGCTGGACGGGCACAAGAAGGGCATGACCGAGGTGGCGCGCAACGCCCGCCAGGTCAGCCGTGACCTGGACGCGCTGGCTGCCGACTTGAGCAGCCGCCAGCAGGTAGACCCTGCCTCCGGCATCGACCTGACCAAGACCGGCCACGTCGAGGCCAAGGGCAAGCTGTACTTCCAGACCATGGGCATGGAAGTGCAACTGCCCGCCGGCCTGCCGCAAGGCAAGGCCGACAACCAGATCCTGGGCGTCGTGCAGGCCCTGCGCAGCCAGCACCCTGGTCGCGATGTCGTGCTGGTGTCCAAGGACATCAACATGCGCATCAAGGCCCGTGCCCTGGGCCTGATCGCTGAAGACTACTTCAACGACAAGACGCTGGAAGACGGCGACCTGCTGTACACCGGCGTGCTGCCCCTGCCCGCCGACTTCTGGGACAAGCATGCCAAGGGCATGGAGAGCTGGCAGCAAGGCGGCATCACCTACTACCGCGTCAGCGGCCCGATGGTGCCGGTCCTCCTGGTCAACCAGTTCGTCTACCTGGAAGGCCCCGGCGTCACGCCCTGGTATGGCAAGGTCACCGAGATCACCGGCAAGACGGCCGTGCTCCGTACGCTCAAGGACTACGCCAACCAGAAGCACTCGGTGTGGGGTGTGGCGGCGCGCAACCGCGAACAGAACTTCGCGCTGAACCTGCTGATGGACCCGGAATGCGACTTCGTGACGCTGACGGGCTCGGCCGGTACCGGCAAGACGCTGATGACGCTGGCGGCCGCCTTGAGCCAGGTGCTGGACGAACGCCGCTACACCGAGATCATCGTCACCCGCGTGACGGTGCCGGTGGGTGAAGACATCGGCTTCCTGCCCGGCACGGAAGAAGAAAAGATGTCGCCCTGGATGGGCGCGCTCGATGACAACCTGGAAGTGCTGGCCCGCGGCGACAACAGCGCCGGTGAATGGGGCCGTGCCGCCACCAACGAGTTGGTGCGCAGCAAGATCAAGATCAAGAGCATGAACTTCATGCGGGGCCGCACCTTCCTCAACAAGTTCCTGATCATCGACGAGGCGCAGAACCTCACCCCCAAGCAGATGAAGACGCTGATCACGCGTGCCGGCCCGGGCACCAAGATCATCTGCCTGGGCAACCTGGCGCAGATCGACACGCCTTATCTGACCGAAGGCAGTTCAGGCCTGACCTATGCGGTGGACAAGTTCAAGGGCTGGCCACACAGCGGGCACGTCACACTGGCACGCGGCGAGCGCTCGCGCCTGGCAGACTTCGCCTCCGAAGTGCTCTGAGCTCCTTTCAGCCTCATGCACGAGGGCCCCATCCGGGGCCCTTTTTCTTTATGTCTTTCAGAAGATGGAAATACGCGCATTACTTGGCATAAACAGCGAGGCAACTTGATCCGACCCCGACACAAAGCGCTTGCAAATCGACAGAATGAAGAAGTAAGCAGCTGTACATCCTCATCTTGAACCCGGCCACCAACATCGCAACAACTTCATCAGGCATCAGCACGACCCAGTTTCTGATCGTGCTGGCCCTCATGTTGATCCTGATGGTCGGCGGGCTGGCCGGGCTGACGCAACGCCGCTCACGTCGGCTCACCTCCTGGCACTGGCTGGACAGGCTGTCCGATATCGTGCTGTCCAAAGACCCCAAGCAGATCGTGCTGCTGCTGCGCTACCTGGTGGGGGCGGCCAACAGCGTCGCCGGGGTGGCCGCGCTGAATTACGGCGTATCGGAAAGGGTCATTGAGGCCGAGGGCAGCAACTGGCTGACCGCTGCCGCGATCTTTTGCGCAGTGGGCTTTTACGCGGCGATGCGCATGGGGCTCAACAAACGCCTGGCCGACCCCTCCATGGCTGCCCCGCAGATCATCTGTGCCGTGATCTTCCTGGCCTGGGGTTACACCCTGGGTGGCCCGGGTAGCCCGATTGCCTTGTTGCTGTTGTTCGTGTTCCTGATGTTCAGCATCTTCACGTCCACCACACGCACGCTGATCGTGGCTTGCGTGGTGGCTGCTGCAGCCTTCGGCATGGCCATGATCCACGTGGCCGTGAACACGCCCCAGGTGCCTTACATGGCCAAGCTGCAGCTGGTGTATTTCAGCGTGCTGTTGTTCATGCTGGTGAGCGTGTGCGTACTGGTGTCCCAGTTCAACCGCATGCGAGACAAGTCCACGCGACGCAAGCAGGAGCTGTCCGAAGCCCTGGCCCGCATTCAGGATCTGGCCACGCGCGACGAGCTCACCGGCCTGTTCAACCGTCGGCACATGCTGGAGCTGCTCAACAACGAGAAGCACCGCTGCATCCGCAGTGAACGCCGTTTCTGCATTGCCCTGATCGACGTGGACCGTTTCAAATCGGTCAATGACACCCATGGGCACGGCGTGGGCGACGAGGTGCTGGCGTCCGTCGCGGGCGTGATCACCGGTGGCCTGCGCGAAACCGATGTGGTGGCGCGTTGGGGCGGAGAGGAATTCCTGATCATGTTCACCGACACGGACTGCCCCACTGCCGAGCTGGTGCTGTCGCGCATTCAGATGATGCTGTCGGCCACGATGGTGAGCCAGGTGGTGCCCAGCCTGCATGTAACCTTCTCGGCGGGCCTGACGCATTACGACGCGGAAGAAATGCTGACGCGCACCATTGACCGCGCTGACCGGGGCCTCTACATGGCCAAGGCAGGTGGCCGCAACCGCGTGGTGCGGCTGGAGCCTGGCCAGCCCGAGGTGACGCCCGTTGCGCAACCCTCGGGCAAGCCCACAACGATGTCCTCAGTCGCGCTCGAAAACCGCCATGCTTTCGACGTGAGCGGTATGGGGAAACATGTTCACCGCCCCGCCTGACACGCAGCGGTAACCCGCCTGGTGCACCAGCAGGCCGGCATCGCGCGCAAGCGTGGCCGGGTTGCAGCTCACATAAACGATGCGCTTGGGCGGTACCCAATCTGGCACCAGGGTCGGGTCCTGATGCAGATCGGCCATGGCCTTGGCCAGGGCGAAAGCACCTTCACGCGGTGGGTCCACCAGCCACTTGTCGGCGTGGCCATAGCTGGCCAGCTCCTGCGGGGTGATCTCGAACAGGTTGCGCGCCACGAAGCTGGTATTGGCGTCCACCTGGTTGAACTTCGCGTTCTCGCGTGAGCGCGCCACCAGGGCTTCGCTGCCCTCGATGCCCAGCACCTCGCGCGCCTGCGTGGCCAGCGGCAAGGTGAAGTTGCCCAGGCCGCAGAACCAGTCGATCACGCGCTCGGTGGGCTGTACGGCCAGCAGGCGCAGCGCCCGGCCCACCAGCACCTGGTTGATGGCGTGGTTGACCTGGGTGAAGTCGGTGGGCTTGAACGGCATGGTGATGCCGAACTCGGGCAAGGTGTAGTCCAGCGATGGCAGAGATTCGTCCAGCGGGTGCACGGTGTCCGGCCCCTTGGGCTGCAACCACCACGAGATGGTGTGTTGGCCGCCATCGTGGGCGCTGTGCTCGGTGGCGAAGTCCTTGAGGCGCTGGGCGTCGGCGGCGCTGAGCGGGTTCAGGTGGCGCAGCACCAGCACAGTCACTTTGGTGCCGATGGCCACTTCGATCTGCGGCAGGCTTTCGCGCTGCTCCATGCCCATGATCAGCGCGCGCAGCGGCATCAGCAGGCGGCTCATGTGCGGAGGCAGGATCTCGCAGGTCTGCATGTCGGCCACGTAGCGTGACTTGCGCTCGTGAAAACCTACCAGCACGGTGTTCTTCTTGGCCACGTAGCGCACGGACAGGCGAGCGCGGTAGCGGTAGCCCCATGTCGGCCCCTCGATGGGGCGCAGCAGCATCTCGGGCTTGACCTTGCCGAGATGCCAGAGGTTGTCCTCCAGCACACGCTGCTTGACGGCCACCTGGGCACTGGGGTGGAAATGCTGCATCTTGCAGCCACCGCACAGGCCGAAATAGGCGCACTTGGGCTTGACGCGCTGCGAGCTTTCGCAACGCAAGTCGGTCATGGTGCCCTGCTCCCAGTTGTTCTTCTTGCGCGACACGGTGACGCGCACCTCTTCACCGGGCAAGGCATCTTCGACAAACACGACCTTGCCGTTGGCGCGGTGGGCCACGCCCTGGGCTTCCAGATCCAGGGATTCGACCTTCAACCACTCCAGGTGGGGCGGCACAGGGGTGTCGATGGGTGTCGCCACGGCTTCAGCGGGGGCGGCAGAAACAGAAACGGGGGATGATTCACTCATCCCCCGATTGTCTCAGGACTGGCGGGCTTCCCGACGAGGCGGGGCCCCTCACCCGTGCGGTTCAGTCGCGCAGACCAGAAGCGAGGCCTCAGCGGCTGGGCAACTGTTTGGCCGGGTCGATCGGCTTGCCCTGCTTGCGGATTTCGAAATGCAGCTGGACGCGATCGGTGTCGGTCGAGCCCATTTCAGCGATCTTCTGGCCCTTGCGCACGGCCTGGTCTTCCTTGACCAGCAGGGTCTGGTTGTGGGCGTAAGCCGTCAGGTACTCGCCGTTGTGCTTGATGATGATGAGGTTGCCGTAACCGCGCAGGCCGGAGCCGGCATACACGACACGGCCATCGGCTGCGGCCATCACGGGGTCACCCGCCTTGCCGCCAATCGCCAGCCCCTTGCGTTTGCCCTCTTCAAAGGTGCCGATGGTCGGACCATTGGCGGGCCAGCCCCACACAGGCTCGTCCGTGTCCTTGCTGCTGTCCTTGGCGGCTTCCTTGCCTGCATCCTTCGAATCGGCCGCGCTGGCCGCGGCACCCGAGGACGCTGCGCTGGCCGCGCCACTGGCGGCTGCGCTGGCTGCACCCGCAGTCGCACCCGATGCGGCCTTGGCAGGGCCACCCTTGCTGTCCAGCGAGCGGCTTTCAATCTTGGGGCTGCTGATGGGCTTGGCCGAGGCAATGGCAGACGAGCCTGTCGCGCTGGCGTCCACGCTCGGCGGAACCACGCGCAAAACCTGACCAACCTCGATGATGTTGGGGTTCTCGAGGTTGTTCCAGGCCGCCAGATCACGCCAGTTCTGACCGGCATCCAGCGAGATGCGGATCAGGGTGTCACCCGGCTTGACCGTGTAGTAGCCGGGCTTGCCAGCGTTCTCTGCACCAGGCAGCACGCGCTGTGCGGCAGTGTTCGTGGACGAGCCCGAGGTGCCCGCACGCGAACGGTCTTCGACCGGGGCACGGTGACCGGGAGAGGCGCAACCGGCCAGGATGAGCAACAACGCGGCCGAAGCGGCCAACCTGATAGTGGAAGTCATGTGCATGAGGACACTCGATCGGGACTGGGTACACAGGTGCACCGGCCCAACAACGTCATGTGGTGCCTGATTTTAGAGGGACGAACAGGACCGCACCGGCGCGACTATGTTGCAAGCTGCCATCCGGCAGGCGGTCCAGGATGGTCAGCACCTGCGTGCCGCCACGGGCTTCTTCAAGCGGGGCCACCAGACGGCCGCCCGGTGCGAGTTGATCAATCCAGGCCTGCGGCAAGGCTGCCCCACCTGCTGCGGCAATGATGGTGTCGTATGGCGCCAGGGGTGCATGGCCAATCATGCCGTCACCATACACCAAACGCACGTCCGGCCATTCGGGCAGGTGCTGGCGCAGCGTATCGAGGTTGGCGCGGGCCTTCAGATGCAGGTCGCGCAGGCGTTCGATGGACACCACGCGCCGTGACAGGTGCCCCAGCAATGCCGCCTGGTAACCGCAGCCGCTGCCGATCTCCAGGCACACGCCCAGCGGCCTGTGCGGGGTGCCGGCAGCCGGCGCAGGCACACCGGGGCGCACACACAGCAGCTGCATCATGGCGGCCACGACCGAGGGCTTGGAAATGGTCTGGCCCAGCCCGATCGGCAGGCTGGTGTCTTCATAAGCCTGGTTGACCAGCGCGGTGTCGACAAAAAGATGCCGCGGCACACGCGCAAACGCGTCCAGCACATGGGGATGGCTGATGCCGTCGAGCATCAGACGCTCGACCATGCGGCGGCGCACGTGGATGGAGTCCAGCCCGACGCCTTGCGGGGTGCTGTGGCGACGGCGGTCCTGCTCGGCCTGCTGCAGGTGGGCCTGGGGGCGCAACAGCTCCCGCGAGCCGGCCTGCGGCGCGGGCGCCGGCCTGGGGCCCGCCGATTTGACGGTGGCGACCTGATCCAGCTGCAGCGGGAAGCGACGTGGCTTGCGATCAGGCTGGCTGGCACTCATCGTGTCGCCACCCAGCCTTGCCATGCCGGCATGCGCTTGTGGTCGGTCATGTCCACCTGCAAGGGCGTGATGGAGACCTGGCCGGCGCGCACGGCGTGGAAATCGGTGCCCTCGCCATCTTCCTTGGCTTCGCCGGCCGGGCCGATCCAGTAAAACAGGTCGCCGCGCGGGTTGGCCTGAGGCACGGCGGGGAAACTGGCATGGCGGCGGCCCAGGCGGGTGATCGCCCAGGGGGCCTGATCAGCCTGCGCCGAGGCGGGGATGTTGACGTTGAGCAGCCAAGGCCGCGAGGCGGGCTCCTGGGCCAGCACGTGCTCGACCACCTGGCGCGCCACGCGTGCGGCCACATCAAGGTGCTGCCACCCCTTGTCGGTCAAGGAAAACGCGATGGAAGGCACGCCGAACAGGTAACCTTCGGTCGCCGCGGCCACCGTGCCCGAGTACAAGGTGTCGTCGCCCATGTTGGCGCCGTTGTTGATACCCGACAGTACGAGATCCGGCTTGGGGATCAAACCGGAGGTCAAGGCCAGGTGCACGCAGTCCGACGGGGTGCCACTGACGTAGCGAAAGCCGTTGGCGGCTGTGTGCAGGCTCAGCGGTTGATGCAGGCTCAGCGCGTTGGATGTCCCGCTGGCGTTACGCTCTGGCGCGAAGACATCGATCTGGCCCAGCCCCTTGCAGGCTTCCACCAGCGCGGCAATGCCGGGCGCCAGGTAGCCATCGTCGTTGGCAATCAAAATTCGCATACCCGGATTGTAGAAGCGCAACGCCTTTGATCGTCAAACCGTTTAAGCGGGGGGCCCGGGCGTGACGCACAGCGTTGCGGACCTGATAATCTTCTGGTGTCCGTCCGAAAGGATGACCCCGCCAGGCCCTCGCCGGGGCGGGCGCAACCGCAACCCTGGCAGGCCAACAAGGCGGCTTCAGGAGGAGTGCCATGGCTGTCAAGGTATTGATTCTTGAAGACAACCCGGTCGCCCGGGGCTTTTTGTGCCGCGTCGTGCGGGAAAGCTTCAGCGACGTCAGCAGCATCACCGAAGCCGGTGATCTGGACGCTGCACGCCAGTTGCTGGGCCACAGCGCGGGCGGCCGTGCAGCCCCTTCTGACGACCCCTATCAGTTGATCCTGGTGGACCTGGAGTTGCCCGACGGCAGTGGCCTGGAGTTGCTGACCGAGCTGGCCAGCTACCCAGCCACCCGCATCGTCACCACCTTGTATTCGGACGACGACCACCTGTTTCCCGCCCTGCAATGCGGCGCCGACGGCTACCTGCTCAAGGAAGACCGCTTCGAAGTGCTGGTGGAAGAGCTGCAGAAGATCGTGCGTGGGCAACCACCGCTGTCACCCGCGATTGCGCGCCGCCTGCTGACGCATTTCCGCTCCGGGGACGGCATGGGCAATGGCCATGGGCAAACCCAGGCGCCGCAAGCGGTGGCGCCGGTTGCGGCCGTGGCACCCGCCGTGCTCGACCATGAAAGGCTGACGCCACGCGAAAGCGAGGTCCTGACCTACCTGAGCAAGGGTTTCACGATCAAGGAAATCGCCTCGCTGATGGGCATCAAGTGGTTTACGGTGAACGACCACATCAAGTCCATCTACAAGAAGCTCAACGTCTCCAGCCGCGCTGAAGCCGCTGTCCTGGCCAGCAAGCAAGGGCTGGTCTGACGCGCCCTCAACGGGCCTGAGCCGCCCGGCCACGCTGCAAGACCGTCATGGCCTCACCCGGACCCCAAAGCTCGCAGGGCGATCGCCGCACAGGCTGGCCCAGCCTGGACGAAGTCCTGCAGGGTGCGCATGAATTGCCCCGCTGGATCGGCTGGCGCCTGCGTGCACTGGTGGCCACCGTGCTCCTGGCCTGTGGGCTGTTTTTCCTGCTGGCGCACTGGCTGTCGACGCAACCTCACCTGCCCTTTGCACTGAAGGCCACGCCCGAAGGGCTGGTCAAGATCCAGAACGTGGACACGCCCTCCCTGATGCACCTGGAGGGCCGCGTTCTGGATGGTGTGCGGCTCGATCGCCCGGTGGAATCCGGTGTGCAGACCCTGAGCACCCCCATCGAGTTGCTGTCGCTGCAGCGCTCGGCACGCTGGATCATCGACCCGGACTTGCGCCAGCGCCACCTTCAGCTGCATGAGCGCATGGGCGCGCTGCTCCAGGCCGCAGCGGGGCAGAACATGAAGGTGGCGCTGGACTTGCGGCACACGCCAGACGAGTCCGTCACGATCACCCCGGTGACCTGGGCTGGGCTGAGCCCGCTATTCTGGCTGCTGGGCCTGTTGTCGATTGCCGTGTTCGGTGTCGGGGCCGTGGTACTGCTGGCGGGCCCGCAGTGGCGCAATGTCGCTTTCGCAGCCCTGGCACTCAGCCAGAGCGGGCAGTTGATGTTCATTGCCATCGAGAACAACCTGGACTTGTTTGCCCCTGTCTGGTTTGTTCAGCTGGACATGCAGTTGCGGCTGGTGTTCGACCTGGTCGGGGCGGCAGCCCTGGTCCAGATCGCGGTGCTCCACCCCCACAGGATGACGGGCTGGGGCTGGTATGCCGCGCTGGCCTGGCTGTCTGCGCTGGGCCTGTGGCTGGGCTTGAGCCAGCTGGACTCCACCCTCAACTGGTGGGTCGTGCAATCGGGCTGCGTTGGCCTGTCGATCGCTGCCATCAGCCTGATGACCGCCTCGTTCCACATCGAGCCCCACCCCTTCACCCTGATGATGCGGCGCCTGGTGGTGGTGGCCGTGCTGACCTGGCTGCTGCTGAGCCTGGCCATCTGGCGTGGCGTGACACGCGCCGACATGCAGCTCAACATCACCAACTTCGGGGTGCTGACCTGGCAGGTGTTTGCGGCCATGGCGGTGTTGCTGTCGCCTTACCTGTCGCGCTCGCGGCCCATCTTGCAGGAGTTCTCGCTGCTGGCGGCTTCCAGCACGATCGCCGCCTCGCTGGACTTGCTGTTCGTGGCCGTGTTCTCGCTGGGTCAGTTCACGTCAATGACCTTGTCGCTGTTCTTTTCGTTCGGCTTGTACCTCATCATCCGCCGCTGGGTGATGACGCGCCTGCCCGGTCGGGACTCACTGACCATGGAGCGCCTGTTCCAGCGCCTCTACCGCATCGCCCGTGAAGTGGAGCGCCAGCCGGACACGCTGGACGCCTCCCTGATGCGCCTGATGCGCGAGCTGTTTGACCCGCTGGAGGTCACCCTGGTGCCCGGGGAGGTGGGCCACACGGCCTTGCGCGGCAATGGTTCGGTGCTGCTCGTGCCCATCCCCGGCTGGGGCATACGCCCTGCGGCGGCGCGGCACGTGCTGGTGCTCAAGCATTCGCACAAGGGCCAGCGCCTGTTCACGTCCGAAGATGCGCGACTGGCCGAGCGGGTGATGGAGCAGCTCTACCGCGCCCTGAGCTTCGACCAGGCAGTCGAACAAGGCCGCAGCGAGGAGCGCCTGCGCATCGCGCAGGACCTGCACGACGACATCGGCGCGCGCCTGCTGACGCTGATGTACCAGGCGCCCAATGCGGAGATCGAGGAATACATCCGCCACACGATCCAGGATCTCAAGACGCTGACGCGTGGCCTGGCCGCGCAGTCTCACCTGCTGAGCGAAGCCGCCGGCGAGTGGAAGCGCGACCTGAGCCAGCGCCTGGCCGCGGCACGCTGCGAGCTGGACTGGCACATGTTCCAGGACACCGACCTGACGCTGACCATGGTGCAGTGGTCGGCGCTGACGCGCATCATGCGCGAGCTGGTCAGCAATGCCATCAGCCACGCCAAGGCCAAGCGGGTGCAGGTCAAGCTGCGGCTGGAAAACGACCGGCTGACCTTGTCCGTGGAGGACAACGGCATGGGCCGCGCGCCGGCCACCTGGTCACACGGCCTGGGCCTGGGTGGGGTGCGCAAGCGCGTCAAGCAACTGGGCGGCAATGTGCGCTGGCTGGAGGTCGAACCCAAAGGCATCCGCTGCGAGGTGGTGATCGACTACTTCTCGGGCTCCAGCGGCATGACCGGCACCGGCACCGGCGCACACCCGGGCGGCACGCACCCAGGGCCGGACAGCCAGTTTTCTTCGCACTGACCTTCGCGCCGATCCCCGCACTAGGCTTCCCACTGCGGGGTGTTGCGCAAGACCTCGTCCAGCGTGGTGACGCCCTCGGCCACCTTCATGACGCCCCCCAGGCGCAGCGGGCGCAGCCCGTCCTTGGCCGCCTGCTTGCGGATGCGGGCCATGTCCACCTGCGGGTGCATGCCTGCGCGGATGGCTTCCGACACGGGCAGCAGTTCGTACAAGCCGACCCGCCCCTTGAAACCGGTCATGCGGCAATCCAGGCAGCCCACGGGCTTGTAGGCGTTGATCTTGCCGTTCATGCGCCAGGGCTTGATGGCCTCGGCCAGCGTGGCCGGGTCGAGTTGCTCATCGGGCTGCTTGCACGCCGGGCAAAGCGTGCGCACCAGGCGCTGGGCCAGCACACCGATCACCGTGGCGCTGATCAGGTAGGACGGCACACCCAGATCGGTCAGGCGCGTGATGGCCGAAGCCGCATCGTTGGTGTGCAAGGTGGAGAACACGAGGTGGCCGGTCAACGAAGACTGGATGGCCATCTCGGCGGTTTCCAGGTCGCGGATTTCGCCCACCATGATGATGTCCGGGTCCTGGCGCATCAGGGCGCGCACGCCTTCGGCAAAGCCCAGGTCGATGGCCGGCTGCACCTGCGTCTGGTTGAAGGCGGGCTCGATCATTTCGATCGGGTCCTCGATGGTGCAGACGTTGACCTCGTCGGTGGCCACGCGCTTGAGCGTCGAGTACAGCGTCGTGGTCTTGCCTGAACCCGTTGGGCCGGTGACCAGGATGATGCCGTGCGGGCGGGACACCAGCTCTTCCCAGATCTGCGTCTCGGACGGCGCAAAACCCAGGGCCTCGAAGGACTTGACGGTGTTGTCCGGGTCGAAGATGCGCATCACCAGCTTTTCGCCGAAAGCGGTGGGCATGGTGGACAGGCGCATTTCGACTTCGTCGCCACCCGGGTTGCGCGTCTTGATGCGGCCGTCCAGCGGGCGGCGGCGCTCGACCACGTCCATGCGGCCCAGCAGCTTGATGCGCGCGGTCATGGCCTGCATGACGGACAGCGGCACCTGGTAGACCGTGTGCAACACGCCGTCGATGCGGAAGCGGATGGCGCCCATCTCGCGGCGGGGTTCGAGGTGGATGTCCGATGAGCGCTGGTCAAAGGCGTATTGCCACAGCCAGTCCACCACCTGGATGATGCCCTGGTCGTTGGCATCCAGCTGGCGGTTGGTCTTGCCCAGTTCCACCAGTTGCTCGAAGTTGTGGGCCACGCTGTCGCCGGTCTTCTTGTTGGCGTCCTTGACGGACTTGGCCAGCGTGTAGAACTCGGTGCGGTAGCGCTGCAGGTCCAGCGGGCTGGCCACCACCAGCTTGATGGTCTTCTTGGTGTGCGCCAGGATCTCGTCGATCCAGCCCACGTCCAGCGGCTCGCAGGTGGCAATGGTGATCTCGTTGAGACCGAACTGCACCGGCAGGGCCTTGCGGCGCTCGGCATAGTTGATCGACATCACCTCGGCCACGCGGGCCACGTCCACCTTGAGCGGGTCGATGCGCAGATAAGGCATGCCGATGTGGCCGGCCAGCCATTCGGTCAAGGGCTCCAGCTCCAGTGCCGTGCCGGTATCGGCGCGCTTGAGCCCCAGGCCCGCCAGGCGCACCAGAGGGTGCTGGGCGCTGTCGCCGGCGCCAAAGCGTTGCGCTACCGATTCGGCGTCTTTCAAGGTGAGCACCTTGTCCTCGGTCAGCCAGGCCAGCAGCACGCGCCATTCAAGCGGGCCCTTGTGGGTCACGGGGCGCTTGGTGTGCGGCTTGTGGGCCCCGTGTTGGGCACCCGAAGACGAGGCGTGTGCGGTCATGTCTTGCTGGACGCGGCAGGCGTGAATGTGGAGAGAAGCTTGACCCATTTTCGCGCGGGAAGCGACCAACGGGTCTGTAAAGTTTCGGCACGTTGTGCCAGCACTTCACGCTCTGGCATGTCGAAACCCTTCCAGGCCAGGACGATGGTGTTGCCCTCGGTGGTGGGTTTGAGCATGGCCACCCGGCCCTCGCCAAAGGCGGCGCTGATGCGCGAGGCGCTGCGCTCGAAGCTGGCATCGCGCCCGAAGAGGTTGACGGTCATGATGCCGCCATCGTCCAGCACCCGCCAGCAGGCGCGGTAGAAGTCCTCGTCATCCAGCACGGGGCTGGCGGCCTCATGGTCATACAGGTCGACGCACAGGGCATCGGCGCTGGCGATGTGCGCGTCCTCGTTCACGTACCTGGCTGCATCACCGAGGATGACGGTCAGGCGCTCGTCATCGTCAGGCAGGTGGAACCAGTTGCGGCAGGCCGCGATGACCTGCGGGTTGATCTCGACGGCCGTGGTGGGCAGACGCAGCACGCTGTGGCAGTACTTGGTGATGGCGGCCGCCCCCAGGCCCAGCTGCAGGCTGCGCGTGTGGGGCAGCTCGGCGGGGTCGCGCAGCAGCATCCAGGCCATCATGCGCTGGATGTAGTCCAGCTCCAGCTTCTGAGGCTGGCGGATGCGCATGGCGCCCTGGATCCAGGGCGTCTCGAGGTGGAGGTAACGAAGGCCACCTTCTTCGGAAATGGTGGCGTCAGGGAGGGCGGGGAGCCGAACAGCTTTGGTGCGTTTCACGCCCAGCAGTGTGGCACAGTCGGGCTAATGGCCCGCCCACGTTCGTCCTTATCCGACGCCACCAACGCCACCGCCCCCACCGAGACCACGGCAAGCACCGCTTCAACAGCGCAGCGCCTGTCGGGCCTGGCACCGGTTGCCGCACCGGGCGCGCGCCTGCTGGTGCTGGGGAGCTTCCCCAGTGTGGCCTCGCTGCAGGCCCAGCAGTACTACGCCCACCCGCGCAACCACTTCTGGCCCATCCTCTCGGCCCTGTGGGGGCTGGAGGGCGAGCAGGCCCTGCCCGCCCTGCCCTATGCCGAGCGCCTGCCCATCGTGCAGGCACATGGCCTGGCCATCTGGGACGTGTACGCCGGTTGCGAGCGCCAGGGCAGCCTGGACAGCGCCATCCAGAACGCGCAGCTCAATGACCTGGCCGGGCTGATCCGCCGCATCCCCACGCTGGAGGCGATTGCGCACAACGGGGGTGAGTCGGCGCGCCACATGAAGATCACGCAGGCACTGGGCTTGCCGGTCTACAAGCTGCCCTCGACCAGCCCGGCCAATGCCTCGTGGTCCTTCGAGCGCAAGCTGGCCGCGTGGCAGGCGGTTTTCGCGGCCCACAGATTGACGCAATTGGTCAAGGGCTGACACCGAAGGTCAAGCCCCCCTTGACCGGTTTCGAAACAATGGCTGCATGGTGATGGCCGGCACACGCGCTTGCGTTGTGACCCGAGCCCGCGCTCCGCTCCTGCCTTCGAGTCTTGAATGAATCGGGTATGCCCATACCCCGATGGCGTCAGCCTGCGCGTCTTTTTCAGTTGAAGTTGAAAGTTGGATATGCGGCGCTGGAATGGCTGGGGTGACGACAAGAACCACTACCCACTGAGGGCGGCGGGCCTGCACTACATCAAAGGCCTGATCGGCCAGGGGCGCGTGCTGCCCGATGCCACCTTGGCCTCCGTGTGCCTCAGCGTGCCTGCCAGCCGCCTGCCCGACCACCCGCTGGTCTCCAAGGACCCGGAAACACGCATCCGCCATGCGCGTGGCCAGAGCCTGCCGGACTGGTACGCCATGCGATCTGGCCTGTTCGGGCTGTTCCCTGATGGCGTGGCCGAACCCACGAGCACCGAGCAGGTCCGCGAACTGCTGGCCTGGGCAGAAGACCAGGGTGTGCAGGTGATCCCTTATGGCGGCGGCACGTCCGTCGCCGGGCACATCACGCCGCAGCCTTCGCCGCAACCCGTGCTGACGATCTCCATGGCGCAGATGAACCGTTTGATGGCCCTGGACGAGGTCAGCCAGATCGCCCGTTTTGGTGCGGGCACACCAGGGCCGCTGCTGGAGCAGCAACTGGCCGAGAAGGGCTATGTGCTTGGCCATTTCCCGCAATCGTTCGAGCTGTCGACCGTGGGGGGCTGGGTGGCGAGCCGCTCATCGGGTCAGCAGTCGATCCGGTATGGGCGCATCGAGCAGTTGTTCGCCGGCGGGCGCATCGAAACGTTCAAGGGCACGCTGAGCATCCCAACCATCCCGGCCTCGTCTGCCGGACCCGATCTGCGGGAGATGTTCATGGGCACGGAGGGGCGCATGGGCATCCTCACCGAGGTGGACGTGCGTGTGCAGCGTTTGCCCGAGCACGAGTCCTTCCATGTGGCGTTCGCGCCCGATTGGGAGTCCGCCTTGCGCATCGTGCGCGAGCTGGTCCAGACCAAGGTGGCCGTGTCCATGTTGCGGCTGTCCAACCCCGAAGAAACACGCACGCACCTGCTGCTGGGTGCCGAAGCCTGGCAAGCCAGGTGGCTGAACCGCTATGCGGCCCTGCGTGGGTGCCCGGACGGCAAATGCATGATCACCTTTGGCACGACAGGCACGCTGCGGCAAGCGCAGCATGCACTGAGCGAGGTCAAGCGCGTTGTCAAGCGTGAGGGCGGCTTCTATGGCGGCACCTTCATGGGCCGCAAGTGGGCGCATTCGCGCTTTCGCTCACCGTATCTGCGCCACGGCTTCTGGGAACACGGCTATTCGATCGACACGCTCGAAACCTGCGTGAACTGGTCCAAGGTCAGCGAGGCCATGCGCCAGATCGAAGAAGCCTTACATGCGCATGCGGGGCCAGGCGAGCAGGCCCATGTGTTCAGCCATCTCTCGCACATGTACACGCAGGGCTCGAGCATCTACACGACCTACTTCTTCCGCAACTCGGACAACTACCCCGAGACGCTGCAACGCTGGCGCGCCATGAAGCGCGCGGCATCGGACGCCATCGTGCGTGTCGGCGGCACGATCAGCCACCAGCACGGCGTAGGCCGCGACCACGCGCCCTGGCTCACGGCCGAAAAAGGCCCACTGGGCATGGCTGCCATCGGCCAGGTGCTGCGTTATTTCGACCCCCAGGAGCAGCTCAACAAGGGCTGCCTGGGTCGCTTCCACGACTGACACCCAGGCAGGAGACACATTCATGTTGGGTCAACGTGGGGAACTGCCCAGCCTGGCATCACGCGGCATCTGGGATGCGGTGGTGATCGGCGGCGGCATCACCGGGGCGGGCATCTTGCTGGAAGCTGCGCGCAGAGGGCATCAGGTGCTGCTGCTGGAGCAAAAGGATTTCTCCTGGGGCACATCCAGCCGCTCATCGAAGATGGTGCACGGCGGGCTGCGCTACATCGCACAAGGCGACATCCAGCTCACGCGGCACGCCTTGCAGGAGCGTGAACGCCTGCTGGCCGAGTTGCCGGATCTGGTCGTGCGCATGCCCTACATCTTTCCGATCAGGCAGGGCCGCTTTCCGGGCCGCTGGCCCATGACCTTCATCCTCAAGTTGTACGACGCACTGGCCGGCATCCGTGATCACCGCTGGATGAGCCGCGCAGCGCTGCAGCAGGCCTACCCTGGCTTGAACGCGCAAGGCCTGCGCGGCGCGATGTGCTACACGGACGCACTCACGGATGACAGCAGGCTGGTGATGCGCGTCTTGCAGGAGGCCTCGCTGGAAGGCGCCACCGCACGCAACTACACCGAAGTGCTGGCCATCAAGGCCCAGGGCAATGGGCATGCGCTGACGGTGCGAGACACGGAAACGGGTGCCAGCATCACGCTGCAAGCCCGCCAGGTCTTCAACGCCACAGGCCTGTGGGCTGATCGGCTGTCCGGCACACCGCCGGTGGTGCGCCCTCAGCGCGGCACGCACTTGTTTGTGGCCGCATCGCGCCTGCCCGTCAGGGACTGCCTGACCATCCTGCACCCCGACGATCGCCGGCCGGTGTTCGTGTTCCCCTGGAAGGGCCAGACCTGCATCGGCACCACCGACATCGACCACCGCGATGCCATCGAGGACGAACCGCACTGCACGCCAGCCGAAATCGACTATCTGCTCAAGGTGGCCAACAGCGAGATGCCCGAGCTGCACCTGCGCCGCGAAGACGTGCTGGCCACCATGGCCGGTGTGCGGCCCATCATTGCCTCAGGCAAGGGACGCGACCCATCCAAGGAAAGACGGGATCACCTCGTCTGGCAGGCCAATGGCGTGATTTCGGTGTCAGGCGGCAAGCTCACCACCTTCAGGCAGATCGCGCTGGATGCACTCAAAGCAGCCGGGCTGATCGATGCGAAGGCGCATCGCGAGGCGCATCAGGGCCGACACCTGCGCTGCTTCAAGCATGCGGTGCCTTCGCCTCAAGGGCTCAACGACCCGCTGCGCGGACCGGCCTGCGGCGCGGAGCTTCAGGCGCAAGCGGAATGGATCCTCACGCACGAGATGGTGGTGCACCTGGACGACCTGCTGCTGCGGCGCCTGCGACTGGGCCTGCTGTGCGCCGACGCGGGTGAATCGCTGCTGCTCACGCTCAAGCCGATGTGCCAGTTGCATCTCGGTTGGGATGAAGCCCGCTGGCAATGGGAACGCGCGCGCTACCGCGACGTGATCGCCCGGAGCTACCGATGAGCGCCGCAAAGCCCCATGCGCAAGACCTGATCCTGGCCATCGACCAGGGCACACAGAGCGTGCGCGCCATGTTGTTCGACCTCGATGGCCAGTTGGTGGCCAAGTCACAGCAGCACATCACGCCGTATTTCTCGAAGCACCCGAACTGGGCTGAACAAAACGGCGACTACTTCTGGCTGCACCTGGGCCAGGCCTGCCAGGCCCTGTGGCGCCATCACCCCTCGCTGAGAGACCGCGTCTGCGCGGTGGCCCTGACTTGCCAGCGTGCCTCGATGATCTGCCTGGACGAGCACATGAAGCCGCTGCGCCCCGCCACGATCTGGCTGGACTCGCGCCGCACCGATCGTTACCCGGATCTGCCTTGGTGGCTGAAGGCGGGCATCCGGCTGGTCGGGCAGCAGCACATGATGTACCAGTTGCAGTCCAAGGCCGAGTGCAACTGGCTGGCCGCCGACTTCCCGGATGTGTGGGCACGCACGCGCCACTTCGTGCAACTGTCGGCCTACCTCACCCTCCGCCTGACCAATCAGCTGCGCGACGCGGTGCCATCGCAGGTGGGCTATGTGCCCTTCGACCACAAGCACCAGCAGTGGGCCGCTGACACCGACCTGACATGGCGGGCCTTGCGCGTGAAGCGCGAACAGTTGCCCGAACTGGTGCAGGCCTCCGAGCCCCTGGGCACGATTTCCGCCGAAGCGGCCAGGGAAACAGGCATCCCCCAAGGCTTGACGCTGTATGCGGCCGGCGCCGACAAGGCCTGTGAAGTGCTGGCCTGCGGCGGCATCAGCCCCGATGTGGCCTGCATCAGCTATGGCACCACGGCCACCATCAACACGGGCAACACCCGCTATGTGCCGCCCATGCCTTTTCTGCCGGCCTACCCGGCCGCCATGCCCCACGCCTACAACTCTGAAATCATCGTGCAGCGAGGCTACTGGATGGTGAACTGGTTCAAGCGCGAGTTCGCGGCGCATGAAGTGCGGCTCGCGGAAGAACGTGGCGTGGCGCCCGAAGTGCTGTTCGACACGCTGCTCGACGACTCCCCCGCCGGCGCCATGGGCCTGGTGCTGCAACCGTTCTGGAACCCAGGTGTGAAGTTCCCTGGCCCCGAGGCCAAGGGCGCCGTGATCGGCTTTGGCGACGTGCACACGCGGGCCCATCTGTACCGCGCCATCATCGAAGGCCTGGCCTACGCCTTGCGGCATGGCAAGGAGCAACTCGAACACCGCAACCATGTGCCTGTGCACAGCCTGCGCGTGGCCGGCGGGGGCTCGCAAAGCGACCGCATCATGCAGATCACGGCCAACGTCTTTGGCTTGCGCACGGAACGCATCCACACCTTCGAGGCCTCTGGCCTGGGCGCAGCCATCAACGCGGCCGTTGGCGCGGGCTATTACAAGACGCACAGCCAGGCCGTGGTGGCCATGTCGCGGCCTGGCCGGGTGTTCGAGCCCGAGGCAGACAAGGTCCGCCTTTATGACCAGCTTTACCGCGAGGTCTACAACCGCATGTACGACAGGCTGTCGCCCCTGTACCGGTCGATCCGCCACATCACCAACTACCCCAGGCACTGAACGGCCTGGCCTGGCCACAAGCGGGTAAGCTGTGGGCCATGCGCCCCTTCATCCGCCAACACTTTGGCCCGTATTTCGAACTGCGCCTGCTGTGGCCCAGTTTGCTGATGGCCATGGCGGCATGGGGTTTCATGAAGATCGCCGGCGAGGTGCTGGAGGGCGATGCCCGCGCCGTGGACCTGTGGATCCTGCAACTGCTGAGAACGGGCGACAAGCAGCTCACGCCCATCGGGCCGCTGTGGTTGCAGGAGGCCATCCGGGACCTGACCGCATTGGGCAGCCCGGCCGTGTTGACACTGACCGTGGGGGCCGTGTGGGGTTACCTGGTGATGGCGCGCCAACGGGTCATGGCCTGGCTGGCACTGGGCTCCGCGCTGGGTGGCGTGCTGGTGGCCTTCGGCTTGAAGGCCTTGTTTTCGCGCGAGCGCCCCGATGCGGTCTTCCACACCGCCGTGGCCTCCGGCTACAGCTTCCCGAGTGGCCACGCGATGATGTCTGCCATCGTCTACCTGACCATGGCCGCGCTGATTGCCCGCCTCGCGCCACGCACCCGCCTGAGGCTGTACGTGATGGCTGTGGCGTTGCTGATCACAGGCCTGGTCGGGCTGTCGCGCATCTACCTGGGTGTGCACTGGGCCTCCGACGTGGTGGGTGGCTGGGCGGCTGGCGCGGCCTGGGCCCTGCTGTGCTGGCTGCTGGCCAGCCGCTTGCACCTGGGGCAGGAGCGCCACCCATGAAGGGGCACCACTTCCTCGATCGCCTGGCTTACGCCTGGGCCGGCCTGCGTACGGCCTGGCGCATGGAAAAGAGCCTGCGCACGCATGCGCTGGCCACCGTGGGTGTGCTGGGCCTGCTGCTGCTCACCCGTGCACCGGGCCTGTGGTGGGCCGTGATGGCCTTGACGGTGGGCCTCGTGGTGGCCACCGAATTGCTCAACACCGCGCTGGAAGCCTTGTGCGATCACCTGCATCCCCAACGTCACGAGGCCATCAAGCTGACCAAGGATGTGGCCGCCGCAGCCGTGCTGGTGAGCAGCCTGGCCGCCCTGATCGTGGGCCTGGCATTTGTGGCTGACCAGGTGCTGCCCTGGTTAGGCTGGATCAGGCGATGACGCCTTCGCTGCGCCGGCGGGCCTGATCAGATTTCACGGACGCCAGCACGGCATCCAGGCGCATCAGCACCCCTGCCACGTCCAGGGGCTTGGGCCAGAAATCGGCAAAACCTTGCTCACGCGCACGGGTCAAGGGGTCCTTGGAAACGTCGGCCGACATGGCGATGCAGATCAGGCCCTGCCCTTGCGGCATCTGGCGGATGCGGGCAAGCACCTCGCCGCCGTTCATGTCGGGCAGGTTGATGTCGATGAGCACCAGATCAGGCCAGCCGTGCTGCAAGCGGTCCAGTCCCTTTTCACCGTCCTCGGCGATCAGCAGCTTGACGTCTGGCCGAAGGTCGAAGATGGCGCGCAGCAAGGCGGCATTCAAGGGGTTGTCTTCGATGCACAGCACGGTGGTCACGTTGTCATCGGCCTGGCGCGGGCGTGTCACTGCGGGTTCAGGCGGTGCGGCAGACGCACTGGCTTGCGCCACCAGTGGCATCTGAACGGTCACGGTGGTGCCAACGCCCTCCGTGCTGTCCAGGGTGACCTCGCCGCCCATCGACTCGATCAACCGGCGCGTGATCACCAGGCCCAGGCCCGTGCCCTCGATGCCATCCCGATCGGCCCCCAGGCGGTTGAAGGGCTCGAACAGGCTTTTCATCTGCTCGACACTGAGCCCTCGGCCGGTATCGGCCACCCGCAACAAGAGCCATTCGCCCCCTGCCTCGCGTTCGCTGATGGCGCAATGCACGGTCACCTTGCCGCCCACGCGGTTGTACTTCACGGCATTGGACAGGATGTTGATCAGCACCTGTTTGAGCCGCCGCTCGTCGCCCAGGATCTGGCGGCGCTCCACCTTGGCGGCATCTACATGCACCGACACCCCCATGGCCTCGGCCTGCGGCAGCACCATGGGCAGGCTCTGCGCAATCAACTCACCGATGCGCACCGGCGCCATGGTCAGGCCCGCATCACCCGACTCGATGCGGGTCAGATCCAGGATGTCGTTGATCATCTCGAGCAAATGTTGCCCCGCCCGCAGGATGTACTCGACATGCAGACGCTGCCCCGCGGCCATGCGCGAATTGGCATCGTGCAGCAGCAGTTGCGCAAAACCGATCACCGCATTGAGCGGGGTGCGCAGCTCATGGCTCACGCGCGACAGGAACTCGCTCTTGGCCTGGCTGGCCTTCATCATGGCCTGGCGCTCCAGCAAGGTGGCTTCGGCCTGCTTGCGCTCGGTGATGTCGCGCGACAGCACGATGAAACGGGTATCCAGGCCGTTCACCCCGCCCTTGCGAGACACCGACAACTCGAACCAGCGAGGGCCTTGCGGCAGAGGCACTTCCAGCTGAGCACCCGACGAGGTGCCGCTCGACAAAGCCGCCTCCATCGCAGCGATCACCACCTGCGCCTGCTCGGGGGGCATCACCTCCTGGATGGTCTTGCCCAGCAGTTCATCGGCCGGCCGGATCAAGGTCTCAGGGCGGGACGAATGCACGGCGTGGTAACGGCCATGCAGATCCAGCTCCAGCATCACGTCGGGGACGGCATCCAGCGTGGCGCGCAACTGGTCGCCCATGAGCGCCATCTCGCGGTAAGGCTCTTCGATCACCTCGACAAACACGGCGCGGTACAGGAAGAGGTAGGACACGACCTTGTAGATATGGCCGGTGAAGTTGTAGACATCCCCCATCGTGGCATACAGGGTGAAAAAGCACTCGCTCATGGCCATGACACACACGGCACCGAACAAGGCTGCGGCATTGAAGGGCAAGGGGCGGCGCATCTGCGTGTACAGGCGCCACGCGGCAGCCAGGTTCATGCCAATGACCAGGTACTCGGCACCGATCTTGAAGGCGGTCAAGCCTGTGCCGGGGCGGAAGGTCTCGGGCACCCAGCCTGGGTGAAACAGAAAGGCCCAATAGCACACGCCGACCACGCTCAACACGGCCAGCAGCCAGCCATAACGCCCCGGCCCGGACACTGATCGACCAGGCGGCAGCACCGCCACGGCGAGCAAGGCCGAGGCCGCCAGCAAACGGGCTGCCAGCCAGAAATGAATCGCCTTTTGAGGGCCTGAGGGCGTGATGAAGCGGGGCATGCCCATGAAGGACAAGGCGTGTGCGAAGTCCAGCATGGCCACACCCAGGAAGGCACAAGCCAGGATCACCGCATGACGAGGCAGCGCACGGCTATAGGCATTCCACCCCGATGCAAATACAAGCACCGCGATGACCACGGCCACCATTTCCAGCAAGGTGTGGATGGGCACGTAATCTTCGATCTTTTGAAAACCCGCCCAGAAAGGCACGGCCCAGGCCAGCAGCAGGCCCAGCGCCATGACGGCAATCAGGGCCAGTGCCTGACGCATGGGCGCGCGATGGCTGTGATGCAGCATCACACCGCTCCTTGAGGTTCATGTCTTGGAGTCCGGGCACAGGGACCGCAGCTTCAACAAAGACAACTCGCAAGGGCGTGCCAAGACCTGTGAGAACGATTGTGGCACGCTCAGCGGAGCATCACCAGCCTGGTGCACCTGCGGCACCTGTCAAGACTGACAGGCCGGGCAAGGCCTGCAAGGCATTGGCCGTGGTGCGTGATTGCGTCTGCTCGGGCGTCCAGCCGCGCAGTTGCGCCAGGGTCAGCGCAATACGGGGCAACTCGGCCGGCTCGTTGCGGCTGCGCTGCCCCTGGGCCCGCGCCTCGGCGGTCTGGTAAAGCCAGTGCGGCGGGATGTCCGGGGCGTCGGTTTCCAGCACGATGGCCTCTTCGGGCAGGCTGGCCGCCAGACGGCGGATCTGCAGGGCGCGCTCGAAGGTCATGGCGCCGCCAAAACCCAGTTTGAAGCCCAGATCCAGAAAGGCCTGGGCCTGCTGTTCGCTGCCATTGAAGGCATGCGCAATGCCACCCTGCACAGGGCGCCCTGCATCACGCAGGCGCCGCAGGTGTTTGAGCAGGCCATCGGCACTGCGGCGCACATGCAGGATCACCGGCAAGCCATGCGCCGCGGCCAGGTCCAGCTGTGCCGCATACAGGCGCTCCTGCAAGGCCTTGCTGCTGTCATCCTGCAGATCAGGCACGAAGTAGTCCAGACCGATCTCGCCCACGGCCACCAGGCGGGGGTCGTTTCGCCAGGTCTGCAACGCTTGAGCCAGGCTGGCCAGGGCCACCTGCTCGGGCGTGTCGTGCACATAAAGGGGATGGATGCCCAAGGCATACGCGCCACCGCATTGCAGGGCCGCCGCACGGGCCGTGGCAAAGGTGGCCGGCGACACGGCAGGGACCACCATCAGCCCCACGCCAGCATCGCGGGCGCGCTGAATCACATCAGCACGGTCCGCATCGAACTCGGGTGCATCGAGGTGGCAATGGGTATCGAGCCACATGCGCGCATCCCCCCTGCCCGCTCAGGGCTCGAAGCGGCCGTTGACCAAACGGTGGCGCTGCGCACAGCGTTGTGCCAGGCTGGCATCGTGGGTGACCATGACCACCGCCGTGCCCTGATCGGCGGCGAGTTGCAGCATCAGGTCGAACACGATGTCGGCCGTAGTGCGGTCGAGGTTGCCGGTGGGCTCGTCGGCCAGCACACACGCAGGCTGCGTGACCAGCGCGCGGGCCACGGCCACACGCTGGCGCTCGCCACCGGACAGCTCGGCCGGGCGGTGCTCCACGCGGTTGAGCAGGCCCACGCGGTCAAGCCACAGGCGGGCCTGCGCACGGGCCTGATCCTGTGGCATGCGGCGGATCAGCAAGGGCATGGCCACGTTATCCAGCGCGGTGAACTCGGGCAGCAGGTGGTGGAACTGGTAGATGAAGCCCAAGTGCTGGTTGCGCCAGGCACCTTGTTGCGCCGGATTCATGTCACCCAGCTCACGCCCCATGAGCTGCACGCGCCCGCTGGTCGGGCCATCGAGCCCCCCCAGCAGGTGCAACAAGGTGCTCTTGCCGGAGCCCGAGGCCCCCACCACCGCCACCGTTTCACCGCGTGATACCTGCAAGTCCACGCCCTGCAGGATGCTCACATCCAGCGGGCCTTCATGGAAACGTTTGACCAGCCCTTGGGCTTGAAGAATGAAAGTGTCAGCCATGCCGATCAAATATGGAGCAACCAGACCAGGATGTTCTTGGCGATGAAGCCCAGCATCCCGAAACCCAGCACGAGGAACAACATGAAGGTGCCGAACTTGCCAGCCTTGGACTCGCGAGCCAGCTGGAAGATGATGAAGAACATGTAGAGGATGAAGCCGCCCACACCGACGGTCAGCCCCAGTTGAGCAATCTGCTCCTCGCTCAGACCAAACATATCAAACCGCTTCCCTGCCCGTTTCGCGGACCACCAGATCGCGATAGGCATGCCAGGTGGCATGGCCCAGAACCGGTATCACCAGAATCAAACCAAACATCAGGGTGCCCAAGCCCAGCAGGCTCAGCGCCATCACGATCGCAGCCCAGGTGCTCAGGCAGATGGGATTGGCCGCCACGGCCCGCCAGCTGGTCAGCACGGCGCGCTGCACGGTGACCTGGCGGTCCACCAGCAGGGGAATGGCCACCACGCTGGAGGCGAACACCGGCGCGGCCATCACCCCGCCAACCAGCAGCCAGATCTCGAAGAAGCCCGGGTTGGGCGACAGCACCACACGCTGCAGGAAATCGGTGGGCGTGGTCACGGGGGGCTTGACACCCAGCGTGATCAGCGCGGCCGAGGTCATGACCCAGCCGGTGCCCAGGGCGGTGAGCAACAGGCCGAACTTGACAAGGCGACGGTCCATGGACGACCAAACGGCCCAGACTGCCTCGAAACCGGCAGGCTCACCCCGCAGCAAAGCGCGGCTGACCGCGTACAGCCCGGTGCTCAGGATGGGCGCTACCATCAGGAAGCCCGAGATGGCCCCGGCCAGGATCCAGAAGTGGTCCCAGGCCATCAGCATCAGGAGGCCGCCAAAAGCACCCATGAGCGCGCCATGGGCCAGGCCGACCACGGGCGCCTCCATGAAGTCGCTCCAGCCCCGGGCCAGCCAGATGAAGGTCCGCAGGGAATGCACCTTGCGGACACGCAACGGACGGTCTTGAGCACGCAGCAGTTCACTCATAACGCAGGGCCTCGGCAGGTTGCACACGGCTGGCGCGCCAGCTGGGGTACAGCGTGGCAGCCAGGGACAGGACCAGAGAAATCACGGCGATGGGGAGGATGTCGCCCCATTGCGGGTCAGAGGGCATTTGCGAGATCAGGTAGATGCTGCCAGGCAGGAAGCGCACACCCAGCAGGTGCTCGATGAAGGGCACGATGACATCCAGGTTGAAGGCCACCAGCAGGCCCAGGCCCAGGCCACCCAAGGTGCCCATCACGCCGGACAAGGCGCCCTGCACCATGAAGATCGCCATGATGGAGCGCGGGCTGGCGCCCAGGGTGCGCAAGATCGCGATGTCGGCGCGCTTGTCGGTCACGGTCATCACCAGGGTGGAAACCAGGTTGAAAGCCGCCACGGCCACGATCAACGTGAGGATGATGAACATCATGCGCTTTTCCACCTGCACCGCGTCAAACCAGTTGCGGTTGGTGCGCGTCCAGTCACGCACGATGACATCGGGGCCCAGGGAATCGGCCAGCTCATTGCCCACGCTGCGGGCCATCTGCGCATCCTTGAGCTTGAGCTGCACGCCGGTCACGCCACCGGTGCGAAACAGCTTGGCGGCGTCATCGGCATGCATCAGCACCAGGCCGCTGTCGTACTCATAGTGGCCCGCATTGAAGATGCCCACCACCGTCACCTGCTTGAGGCGCGGCACCACACCGGCCGGGGTCATCTGGCCGCTGGGCGCGACCACGGTGAGCATGTCGCCCTCGTTCACGCCCAGGCTGCGCGCCATTTCGATGCCGATGATCACGCCCCAGCCACCGCTGTGCAGGCGCGCGAAGGTGTCCTTCATGCTGGCGGCCAGCGGCGTGACCGCCACTTCTTCAGACGGCACGATGCCGCGCACCAGCGCGCCACGCATGTCATCCCCACGGGCGATCAGGGCTTGTGCGGGCAGGAAGGGCGCCACGCCCACCACAGCGGGGTTGCGCCGGGCCTTGTCGGCCAGCACGTGCCAATCGGGCAAGGCACTGCCCCGGGCATCAAACAGCTCGACATGCGCGACCACGGACAGCATGCGGTCCCGCACTTCCTTCTGGAAGCCGTTCATGACCGACAGCACGATGATCAGCGCGGCCACGCCCAGCGCGATACCCAGCACCGACACACCGGAAATGAAAGAAATGAAGCCGTTTCGGCGTGTGGTACGGCTGGCTCGGGTGTAACGCCACCCGACGCGCCATTCAAAAGGCAGATTCATGATGGGGGGGAGTGTACCCACTTGATAATCACGCCTTATTCACGCCAGCCCCCTGATCAAGTGACCAACCCGCCCTCCACGCACTGGATCGTGCCCTTTGCGGCCAGCCTGTCCGAGCCCTGCCAGCACGCCCTGCCCCGCCTGGCCGACGCCAAGGCCCTGCCCAACCTGCGGCGTTTGCTGAGCCAGTTGCAGGAAACGACCCGCGTCGAAGGGGATGAATACGCGCTGTCCATGCCGCACGAGCGGGTACTGGCCGCCAGCATGGGCTGGCCGGATCAGGATGGACACCTGCCCTGGGCGGCCTGGTGGGCGGCGCGAGATGGCGTGACCTTGCCTGATGGTGCGCCCTGGGGGCTCTTGAGCCCTGGCCACTGGCTGATGGGCCGCGACCACCTCACCCTGCTGGACCCGGCCACGCTGGCCTTGAGCGAAGCCGAATCTCGCACCTTGTTTGATGCCGTGCGTGAGTTGTTCGAGAGCGACGGCTGGACGCTGGTCTGGGGCGCCAGCCAGCGCTGGTATGCCGCGCACCCCTCGCTCGAAGGCCTGCCCACCGCCTCGCTGGACCGCGTGATCGGCCGCAACCCCGATGTCTGGCTGACCGATCACCCGCAAGCGCGCACGCTGCGCCGCCTGCAAAGCGAGGTGCAGATGCTGCTTTATCAGCACCCCGTCAACGACGCCCGTGAGCAAGCTGGCCTGGCCACGGTCAACTCCTTCTGGCTCAGCGGCTGCGGCCCGACGCCCGCCACCGTGGCGCTGCCGGCGCACATCAAGCTGGTCGACGATTTGCGCGCCCCCATGCTGGCCGATGACATGCCCGCCTGGCTGGAGGCCTGGGCGCAAGTGGACAACACCGTGCTGAAGCAGGCCGTGCAGGCCGCAGAAGCAGGCCAGCCGATCATGCTGACCTTGTGCGGCGAACGGCATGCCATCACGCTGGGCCAGACACCAGCCGCCGGCCTGAGCACCCGCCTGTGGCAATCTGTGAAGCGCCTGACCTCATCCCGCGGTGGCCCCGACCTCGTGGCCCTGCTCAACAGCCTGTAAGCGACGCCCATGAAAATCACCGCCCGAGAGGTCCCTCCCCGCGCAGCCTGGGCCCTGGAAGAAGCCGGCGTTCACCCGCTGCTGGCGCGTCTGTTTGCATCACGCGGCATACGCACGGCCGACGAACTCGACGACAGCCCGGCCCGCCTGCTGGCCCCGCAGGACCTCAAAGGCGCCACGCAGGCCGCCAGCTTGCTGGCTGACGCCATCACCCAGGGCCAGCGCATCTGCATCGTGGCCGACTACGACTGCGATGGCGCCACCGCCTGCGCCGTGGGCCTGCGCGGCTTGAAGATGCTGGGGGCACGCCCAGACCAGGTCAGCTACGTGGTGCCCGACCGCGCCGTGCACGGCTACGGTTTGACGCCGCCCATCGTGGACATGGTGCGTGCCAAGCAGGCCGATGTGCTGGTGACGGTGGACAACGGCATGGCCAGCCACGAGGCCGTGAGCAAGGCCCGCGCCTTGGGCTTGAAGGTCATCATCACCGACCACCACTTGCCTGTGGTGCTGGATGACGGCCAGGTCAGCCTGCCGGACGCCGACGTGATCGTGAACCCCAACCAGCCCGGCTGCCCCTTTGCCAGCAAGGCCCTGGTGGGCGTGGGCGTGATGTTCTACGTGCTGCTGGCCTTGCGTGCCGAGTTGCGCCAGCGCGGTGTGTTCGACGCCGCCAGCCAGCCCCGCATCGACAACCTGCTGGACCTGGTGGCACTGGGCACCATCGCCGACGTGGGCAAGCTCGACGACAACAACCGCCGCCTGGTCGCGCAGGGCCTCAAACGCATCCGCGCCGGGCGCATGCAGCCGGGCATCGCCGCCCTGTTTGCCGCCGCGGGCCGCGACCCGGCCAAGGCCACCAGCCAGGACTTTGGCTTTGCACTCGGCCCACGCGTGAACGCCGCCGGCCGCCTGGCCGAGATGGGCCTGGGCATCGAATGCCTGAGCACCGACGACATGGGCCGCGCCGACCTGCTGGCCCGTCAGCTGGACACCATCAACCGTGAACGGCGCGAGCTGGAGTCCGGCATGCGCGAGCAGGCCGAGCAACTGCTGGAATCGGTCATGCCGGAAGGCGAGCCGCCCGCGGCCGTGGCCATCTTCGACCCCGACTTCCATGAAGGCGTCGTGGGCATCGTGGCCTCACGGCTGAAAGACCGGCTGCACCGCCCCACCTTCGTGTTCGCGCTGGGCCAGGACGGCTTGCTCAAAGGCTCGGGGCGCTCCATCCCTGGGTTCCATCTGCGTGATGCGCTGGACCTGGTCAGCAAGCGCCACCCCGGTCTGCTCAAGCGTTTCGGCGGCCACGCCATGGCGGCGGGCTGCACCATTGCCGAGGAAGATTTCGACACTTTCGACACCGAGCTGACCCGCATCGCGCAAGCCGGCCTGGACCCCAGCCTGCTGCTGCGCCAGATCAGCACCGATGGCCCGCTGGATGCCCAGTGGTTCACACCCGAAACCGTGGCGCAACTCGACAGCGCCGTGTGGGGCCCCGGTTTTGAAGCCCCCGTTTTCAGCGACCAGGTCGAGGTGCTGGGCCAGCGCCTGGTGGGCGAGCGCCACCTCAAGCTCAGCCTGCGCGTGCAAGGCCAGGTACGCGACGGCATCTGGTTCGGGCACACCGACCCCTTGCCAGCGAAAACGCAATTGGCATACCGCGTCAACCTGGATGAATTCCAGGGCCGCCAGCGGGTTCAGATCGTGGTGGAAGGCGCCGTCGATATCGCAACCTGAGGTGCGAACCTGGTGTCAGGCCAGATGCGCTGATGCCTTTGATCAGTGACGCCGGCCACGCTGCATCACCCCAGCCATGCAGACTAGGCCGAGTCCGAGGCAAGCCAGGGTCGACGGCTCCGGCACAGGAGAAAGCAGGAAGGAGCGCTGCTGACCATTAACGGTACCCAAGCCGACGATCTGTCCTGCATCGTTAATGTCATAGGCGTATTGAAGCGTCCAGTTGCCACCATTGACCAGAAGATCCTTCAGCGACAGTACCTGGCCATCCTCCCACAAGGTGGCAACCGGACTGCCCAGCAGACCGTAACTTACTTGCCCCACAATCGAGCCATTGTTGTTAATGGCGTTAGCAGTGGACGCCGTGGTGCCAGCTGGGGTGTTCAGAACGGTCAAGTTCCCCTCGCTATCCCAGCGCGCGGCCCAATAAGTGTTGTTCTTCAGAACCGCGCCCGCCACGGCCATCGTATCGTTGATATCAACCGCTTTGGCCGCACCTCCATCACCGCCGCTGAGTTGCCGGAACTGGCCGACGCCGTTCCATACCCCTGCGCTGAGGCCATCGTTGCCGACGATGACACCACCTTCATTGACGCCGGTCGCAGAGCTGTTGGCACCGCCGAGCGCTTCGGCCTGACCGCTTCGCCACACCACAGCACGGCCGCCTGACTCGCCCACGACCACACCTTGCTCGTTGACCGCGTGAGCCGCGCTCTGGCTGTTGGCGCCATTCAGCCCGGCCAGCATCTGGAACTGGCCGCCTTGCCAGGTGAACGCCTGCTTATCGGCGGTCCCCACGGCCACGTTGCCATTGTTCAGATCCTCGATCGTCAAAGCCTTAGTCCCGATCGGCTGACCGATGTCAATGATGATGCCGCCATAGGTGCCGGGACCAACCGGACCGTTCTGCGTGGCAACCATGCCTTGGTCATTGATGACGGAAACTGGCAGTGGATCACTGACCAGAGGCGAGAAGGACAAGCTGCTGATGGTGTACTGTGGCGCGGCCATCGCCGTGGCACAGAACGCCCATGTCAGCAATCCGGTCAGCGATTTGATGCGCGCAACTGCCTTGGCCATGATCGAAAGCTCCCCTATTTGATCAATTGTGAACGACAAAACACAATCGTCAGTCTAAGAGCAGCCCCCATGGCACGGCAGCCGATTGCGTGCAATTCGAGACAGGGCCCCCTGGACACGGGGTCGCGCCAGAGGCCCGGGCGGCCTCGAAAACTCAACGGTAGGCGTTGAGCGCCTTGGACACCGGCGTTTGCGCCAGGTTGCCGTAGGTGCTGCTTTCCTCGCGCGGAAACAGCACGCTCAGCGTGCGGTCGATGGAAGCATTGGCCCGGTTCACGGCCGCTTGTTGGGCCAGCACACGGGTCTGCGCCAGTTTCAGGCGCGAACGCAAATCATCGGTCAGCGGCTTCAAACCAGCCTGTTCGGCCTTGCGAAAGGCCACGAGCGATTCGGCCAGACCACGCTGCAGGTGAAGCGCATGCTGGGCAATCAACTCGCTGTCACCCGCGGCAAAAGCCTTGTCCAGTTCGGACAGGCGCTGCTCGATGTCCGCCACTTGGGCAGCCATCTCCGCAGACACCTGTTCGCGATGGGGCAATGCTTGTGCCATGTTCAGCCTCAGCCCTGCTTGCCTTGCAGCAGTTCCTTGGCGTTGGTGATCAGCTTGTCAGCGATGACTTCAGGGTTGACCTGATAGGTGCCGCTGTCGATGGCGTTCTTGACGCTGGACACCTTGTCCGCATCGAAACTGCCATCTGCTGCCGAAATCAGCCCGGATGCCACGTTGGAGAGCGTGACTTTTGCACTCTCGCTGACGCTGCCTGAGGCCGATGATGTCTTTCCGGTTGTGCTGCCGCCCTCGGTGCGGGGGCCGAGGCCACCTACCGCTTTGTCTAAAGGGTTGCCGATCTTCATGATGTACTCCTTGATCCCGGCGTATGCCGAGTGGTCACATCCGCGATATCGACGCGGGGCTGACCGACTTTAATGCCAAACACCTGGAACCCCCTAGCTATGGGGGGTAAATTGGCAAAAAACTGTTTCACAGCGACAACTCCACCAGCCGGTCGCCCACCGGGTGGCCACAGACCACTCGGCCGTTGTCGGTCCTTACACGGGCACATTGGCCCTCGTCCCCGGGTGTCAAGGCGGTGCCCTCTGCCGCAATCTGAAAACCGTCACCACGCACCGTCAGGCGCACAGGGTCACCAGCTGCAAACCAGCGGCGGGCTTTCACATCATCCTGGCGGACGCTTTGGCCGGGCTCGATGCCACGCAGCAAGGTGCGCCCCACGATGTCCGCCAGACGCATGACAGCGGGGGACGTCTTTTCGGCCAGGTCCACCTCGGCCAGACGCAGATCGTTTTCGTTCACCGGGTTGCCAGGGCGCAGCGGCACAGCCGCCACCAGCGCCTGCCCCCAGACCTTGACTGTCACCGGCCAGAACACATTCCAGTGCACCGGGCCCTGCTCGCAGCGCAGGCCCACACGGGTCTTGCCCCACATCTGCACCCCGTTGGGCATGTAGGCGCGCACCTTGTCACAAGGCGCCAGCTTCAGGCGAGGGTCCAACTGGCCCAGCACCACCTCGACGCGCCAAGGCTTTTTTTGCGATGCGGCATCGTTGCCGCTGCCCTGGGGCAAGGCCTGCTGCTTGAGCAGGGAGCTCACCTGGGATTGCAGCCCACCGGTATCGGCCATCGCCACGGTCTGCGCACGTGCGGCTGGCGCAAACGTGGCCGCGACGGTGCACAGCCCCGCCCACAGCACGGAACTGAGCCCCGCCATCAGGAACTGGGCAGGTGCCAGCCCGATGTCCTGGCAGAGGCGGCCGGAGTGATCGATGGACGTTTTCATGGTGAGTTGACTGTACGAAGCCCCGTCCCCATGCAAGGAAAGGAAATGAGGGCGGAATGGCCCGCTATTTCGGCTCATGTTTTTGGCCCAGCCGATCAACATCCCAGACAAGCTGCCTCGTCGTGCATCCGCCCCGGTGATCCCCACCAGGACTGCCGCACCACCAGCCAGCAGATGTGACCAGCCCCGGAGGGCCCAGACCATGCTGAACCGATTGACCGACTCCTTGAACTTCCAGGCCGAAGCGCTCTCGCTGCGGTCGGAACGCCAACGCCTGATCGCCAGCAACATCGCCAACGCGGACACCCCCGGCTACGTGGCACGCGACTTCGATTTCGCCACCGCCCTGCGCCAGGCCACCGGCCAAGGCTCGGTGGGTGACAGCAGCGTGCACACGCCCAAGCTGACCATGGCGGCCTCCAACGGCGGGCACCTCAACCGCAATGGCCAGCCCGTTGGCGGCCGCGACCAGCCCGACATGAACTACGCCCTCGCCTCCCAGACCAATCTGGACAGCAACACCGTGGACATGGACCGCGAGCGCGCCAACTTCGCCGACAACACCGTGCGCTACGAAGCCACGCTGCGCTTCATCAACTCACAGGTTCGCACGCTGAACACGGCGATCACGGGCCAGTAAAGCGCTGAATAGGAGACCACCATGTCGATGTTCAAGATTTTCAATGTGGCCGGTAGCGCCGTCAGTGCGCAATCGCAGCGCCTCAACGTGGTCGCATCCAACCTGGCCAACGCAGACACGGTGGCCGGCCCCGATCGCGCGGCCTACAAGGCCCGCCAGGTTGTGTTCACCACCACGCCCATGGGCGAAGTGGGCACCGCGGGCGTCACCGTCAGCCAGGTCACCGAAGACAACAGCCCCGGCCGCCGCGTGCTTGACCCCAAGCACCCCCAGGCCGATGCCGATGGCTACGTGACCTACAGCAACGTCAACACGGTCGAAGAGATGGTCAACATGATCTCGGCCTCGCGTTCCTACCAGAACAACATTGAAGTCATGAACACGGCCAAGTCCCTGCTCATGAAGACCCTGCAGATGGGTCAAGGCGGCTGATCACCTCGAGCATTGATTGAACAGGACAAGTCATGACCACAGTCACCAACAACACAGCGACCAGCGGCACCGCCGCCACGTCGACCACCTCGACCACGTCCAAGAACAGCATGTCCGAGGCCTCGGACCGCTTCCTGAAGCTGCTGGTCACACAGATGCAGAACCAGGACCCGCTCAACCCGGCCGACAACTCGCAGATCACCAGCCAGATGGCGCAGATCAACACGGTGACGGGCATCGACAAGCTCAACACCACGATGACGAGCATGAGCACCAACATGACCCAGCTGCAGATGCTGCAAGGCACCGGCCTGGTCGGGCACTCGGTGGTCATGGAGGGCAACCAGCTGGGCACCAACACGGCAGGCAACGGCGTGGGCGGCTACGAGCTGGCTGCGGCCGCATCCAATGTGCAAGTCGACATCTACAACGCGGCTGGCATCAAGCTTGACACCGTCACGCAAAGCGGCATGGGCGCCGGCCTGCAGAGCTTCGAATGGACGCCGCCCAGCGGCACCAGCATGACCGGCCTGACCTTCAAGGTCACGGCCACCAGTGGCGGCAAGGCCATCACCAGCACACCCATGATGAGTGACCTGGTCGATGCTGTCAGCACCGGGGACAGCGGGCTCATGCTGGAGTTGCGCAACTCGGGCAGCACGGCCTACAGCAAGATCAAGACCGTGTCCTGATCAACCTCATCACCCTTTTCACTTCGCCACTGCAGTAACGCCGAAAGGACATCACCATGGGCTTCCAGCAAGGACTATCCGGCCTGAACATCTCCAGCAAGAACCTGGAGGTGATCGGCAACAACGTGGCCAACGCGAACACCTACGGCGCCAAGTCATCGCGCGCCGAGTTTGCCGACATGTACGCGGCCTCCCTGGGTGGCGGCGGCAGCAACGGCATCGGCATTGGTGCCCGTGTGGCGTCCGTGGCGCAGCAGTTCACACAAGGCAACATCAGCACCACCTCGAACAGCCTGGACCTGGCCATCAACGGCCGGGGCTTCTTCGCGCTGGCCGACTCGCAAGGTGAAACGGTGTACTCGCGCAATGGCCAGTTCAAGCGCGACGCCAACGGCTACCTGATCAACAACGAGAAGCACCAGTTGCTGGGCCAGGCGCTCGACGCCAGCGGCGCCCCCGCAGGCCCGGCCGGCACGCCCATCCAGCTGACCAACGACAGCTCGCCCCCGCAAAAGGCCAGCGCCATCACCATGACGGCCAACATGGACGCCCGCGCCAAGCCCATCGCCACGGCCATCGACTTTGCTGACTCCAAGACCTACAGCTTCGTCACATCCCAGACGGCTTATGGCGACAACGGTGCCCCCATCGCGCTGAACTACTATTTCAAGAAGACCGCTGACCCCACCCCCGGCGACCCCACCCTGACGCCCCCTGACCCTGGTACCGGCGGCACCTGGGAGGTCTACCTGAGCGCCGACGGCAACACCAATGCCGCTTCGGTTCAGAACGACGGTGGCAGCCCCCCTCTGCCCACCCCGATCGCCACATTCACCTACGACGCCAACGGCACCCTGCCCACCGGCACCGTGTTCACGATCCCGTCCATTCCTGGCGGCAACAACGGCCAGCCACTGACCGGCGTCACGCTCGACATCAGCGGCAACACCGAATACTCCGGCGCCTACTCGGTCACCGACCTGTCCGGTGGCGGTTATGCACAAGGCAACCTGTCGGACTTCGTGATCGAAACCGACGGCACCGTGACGGCCCGCTACACCAACGGGCAGTCGAAGGCCCTGGCCCGCGTCCAGCTGGCCGACTTCAAGAACCTCAACGGCCTGCAGCCGGTTGGCTCCAATGAATGGAAGCCCACGGCGTCCTCAGGTGACCCGCTGCCACTGGGCACACCGGGCTCGGGCGTGTACGGCCTGCTGCAATCCGGCGCACTGGAAGAGTCCAACGTGGACCTGACCGGCGAGCTGGTCAACATGATCGTCGCGCAACGTGCCTACCAGGCCAATGCACAGACCATCAAGGCCGAAGACCAGGTCCAGCAGACGCTGGTGAACCTGCGTTGATGAACGGGCCGGCATCCCGCAGTAACAGGAGCACAAGATGGACCGCATGATCTACGTGAGCATGGCTGGCGCCAAGATGAACATGCAGCGCCAGGACGTGTTGTCCAACAACCTGGCCAACGTCAGCACCACCGGCTTTCGGGCCGAACTGGAGGCTGTGCGTGCCGTGCCGGTGCGAGGCGACGGCGCCAGCACACGCGTCTACTCGCTGGAAACCACCGTGGGCTACGACGACAACGCCGGCCCCGTGACCTTCACCGGGCGCTCGCTGGACGTGGCCGCACAAGGCAAGACCTGGATGGCCGTGCAGGCACTGGACGGCACCGAGGCCTACACCCGCTCAGGCTCGTTCACGCTCAATGCCGATGGCATGCTGGTCACGCACAGCGGCCTGCCGGTGATGGGCGATGGTGGCCCGATCAACATCCCTGCCGGCTCCGAGCCCAGCATTGCACCGGATGGCACGGTCAGCGCCAAGGCTGCCAACGGCAAGATCACCGGCGTGGGCAAGCTCAAGCTGGTGACGCCGCAAGACAAGCTGGTGCGCGGTGAAGACGGCCTGTTCCGGTCTGCCGACGGCGCCGAGCTGCCTGCCGATGCCAACGCCCGCGTGCAGGACGGCTCGCTGGAAGGCTCCAACGTCAACCCCATCGAGACCATGGTGTCGATGATCGCCGCGTCCCGCCAGTTCGAGACGCAGATGAAGCTGATGCAGACCGCCGAGTCCGACGAGAAGGCCGCAGCCCAGCTGCTGTCCGCCGGTTGACCTGATTTGATTTGAGAGATGGCGCGACGCGCCGAGGAGTAATGCCATGATGCGTTCACTGTGGGTATCGAAGTCCGGCATGGAAGCCCAGCAGACCCAGCTGGATCACATTTCCCAGAACCTGGCCAACAGCGGCACCAATGGCTACAAGCAGTCGCACGCCATCTTCGAGGATCTGATGTATCAGAACCTGCGCCAGAGCGGTGCCAACAGCTCGGAGCAGACGCAACTGCCCACCGGCCTGCAAGTGGGCCTGGGCGTGCGTGCCGTGGCCACCTCGCGCCAGTTCACACAGGGCACGCTCACGCAGACCTCGAACAACCTGGACCTGGCCATCCAGGGCAAGGGCTTCTTCCAGATCACCATGCCCGACGGCACCACCGGCTACACCCGGGACGGCGCCTTCCAGATGGATTCACAAGGCCAGCTGGTCACCAACAACGGCTACCTGGTGCAGCCCGGCATCACCGTGCCGGCCGACGCCACCAACGTGACCATTGCGCAAGATGGCACCGTCACGGCCACGATCCCCGGCCAGGTCCAGCCTCAGAACCTGGGGCAGATCCAGCTGGCATCCTTCGTGAACCCGGCCGGCCTGGAGCCCAAGGGGCAGAACCTGTTTGCCGAAACCCCCGCCTCCGGCGCCCCGCAGACAGGCACCCCCACCGTGCAAGGCATGGGCAGCCTGTCGCAAGGTTTTGTCGAATCCTCCAACGTGAACGTGGTGCAGGAGCTGGTGACCATGATCCAGACCCAACGCGCCTACGAGCTCAACTCCAAGGCCATCCAGACCTCGGACCAGATGCTGCAGAAACTGGGACAAATGTGATGAACCGCCTGCGCAAGCTGCTGCCCTTCAGTCTGCTGCCCATCGCCCTGCTGACGGGCTGCGTCACCACCTCGCCCAAAGTGGATGTGGCCGAGCCCACGCAAGCGCGCCCTTCCGCCGCCGCCTACGCCCCGGTCAACAACGGCGCCATCTTCCAGGCCGGCGGCTACCGCCCCCTGTACGAAACGCACCGTGCGCGCATGGTGGGCGACATCATTACCGTCAACATCAGCGAAGCCGTGTCGGCCAAGCAGGTGACCACCAGCTCCATCGAGAAAAAGGGCAGCGTGAGCAGCGCCATCACGGCCGTGCCGCTCGTGCGGCTGGATCAGGTGGCCAAGCTCGGTGCCGCCGGCTCGGCTGACAACAAGTTCGATGGCACCGGCAGCACGGCCGCCACCGGTAACTTCACCGGCACCATCACCGCCACCGTCACCGAGGTGCTGCCCAATGGCCACCTGATCGTGGCGGGCGAAAAACAGATCGGCGTGTCCAAGAACGTTGACGTGCTGCGCTTCTCGGGTCAGGTAGACCCGGCCAGCATCCAGCCGGGCAACACCGTGCTGTCCAGCCAGATCGCCAACGTGCGCATCGAGCACATGGGCCGTGGCGCCCAGCAGGATGCACAGGGAATAGGCTGGCTTGCCCACTTCTTTTTGAGCATTTCGCCGTTCTAAAGAACTCGACAATGAAGCCGAGCCCCGTGGATCTCCGGGGGCCCTCAGATGGGAAATCGGCTTCATGGACACCTCGGATCGCCTCCTCAAACTGCTGATCGGCCTGGCCTTCCTGGCGGCCTCCGCGGCCCTGTGGTGGCCGGTGGATGCCAAGGCCGTTCGCCTCAAGGAAATCGCCGCCGTTCAAGGCGTGCGCAGCAACCAGCTGATGGGCTACGGCCTGGTCGTGGGCCTGGACGGTACCGGCGACCAGACCACGCAGGCGCCCTTCACCGCACAGAGCCTCAACGCCATGCTGCAGCAGATGGGCATCACCATGCCCGCTGGTGCCACCATGCAGCTCAAGAACGTGGCGGCCGTGATGGTCACCGCTTCCCTGCCCCCCTTCGCCCAACCTGGCCAGGCCCTGGACGTGACCGTGTCCTCCATGGGCAATGCCAAGTCCCTGCGCGGCGGCACCCTGATCGCCACCCCGCTCAAAGGTGCTGACGGCCAGATCTACGGCATGGCCCAAGGCAATGTGGTGATCGTCGGCGCCGGCGCGGCGGCAGGCGGTGCCAAGGTGCAGATCAACCAGCTCAACGCAGGCCGCATCCCAGGTGGCGCCACGGTGGAGCGCAGCGTGCCCACGCCCTGGCTGCAAAGCAGCACCGTGCAGTACGACGTGCAGGCCGATGACTTCAACACCGCCCGTGAGGTGGCCGATGCCATCAACAAGGCCAAGGGCCCTGGCACGGCCGAGGCCATCAACGGCCGCACCGTCAACGTCAACCTCCCTGCCCAGCCCGGCGCGCGTGTGGCCTTCATGGCCGATCTGGAAAATCTGAACATCGACAAGGCCACGCCCGCCGCCCGTGTGGTGATCAACTCCCGCACCGGCTCCATCGTGCTCAACCAGGCCGTGACCATCGGGCCTTGCGCCGTGGCGCACGGCAACCTGTCGGTGACCATCAGCTCCACGCCGGTGATCAGCCAGCCCAGCCCGATGTCGCAAGGGCAGACCGTGGCCACCGAGAAGACCGACATCCGCATCAACCAGGAGCCTGGCGCCCTGATCCAGATGCCTGCCGGCACGAAATTGACTGACGTCGTCAAGGCCCTCAACACCCTTGGCGCCAACCCGCAGGACCTGCTGGCCATCCTGCAAGCCATGAAGGCGGCCGGCGCACTCCAAGCCGAGCTGGAGGTGATCTGATGAGCCTGAACGCAACATCCAAACAGCCCAATGGGCTGACCCTTGACCTGCGCTCCCTGGACAGCCTCAAGGCCACGTCCGGCAAGGACCCCAAGGCCGGCATCAAGGAAACCGCCAGGCAGCTTGAAGGCCTGTTCATGCAGGAGCTGGTCAAGAGCATGCGCTCGACCACGATGAACAGCGGCATGCTGGACAACTCGGCCACCGAGATGGGCACCAACATGCTGGACACGCAACTGGCCAACCAGATGACCGGCCTGCCCGGCGGCCTGAGCGACCTGATCACCAGGCAGCTGGAGCGCCAGCTGGGCATCGCCAGCAAGGACAGCAAGGGCAACCCGCTCAAGGGGCTGGGCGACCTGTCGACGAGCCGCCTGCAGGACGACCCGGCCAACACCACCCGCAGCACCGCAGACGCTGCTTACGTGGACAACAAGAACCTGAGTGCCTCCGAGCGCTTCGTGCGCAAGCACAAGGAAGCCGCCAAGGCAGCCGAGGCCGCCACCGGCATCCCCGCCACCAACATCCTGGGCCAGGCCGCACTGGAGTCGGGCTGGGGCAAACATGAAATCCGCATGAAGGACGGCTCGCCCAGCCACAACCTGTTCGGCATCAAGGCCACATCCGACTGGAAGGGCAAGGTCGCCGAGGTCACCACCACCGAGTACATCGGCGGCGTGGCGCGCAAGGTCACCGCCAAATTCCGTGCGTATGACTCTTATGCCGACGCTTTCACGGACCACGCCAGGCTGCTGAGCCAGAGCCCGCGCTACAGTCAGACGGTGGCTCAGGCCGACACGGCCAGCGGCTTTGCCCGTGGCTTGCAAAAGGCGGGCTACGCCACTGACCCAGCCTATGCAGACAAGCTCACCAAGGTGATCAACACCACCTTGCGTCTGCAAAAGACCGTCACCTGACGGCCTGACAGGAGTACACCATGGGTACAGGCATCTTCGGGATCGGGACCTCGGCCATGACGGCCACTCAAGCCATGCTTGACACGGTCTCGCACAACATCAGCAACGTCAACACGCCGGGTTACTCGCAACAGAACGTCGAGCTGGCCACCCAGGGCGGCATGTTCACGGGTGCCGGCTTTTATGGCCGTGGCGTGCAGGTGGTCACGGTCACCCGATCGACGAATGAATTCCTGGTCAAGCAGGTCAACGTCAACACGGCCCAGAACAGCGCCGACCAGACTCGGCTGGACAAGCTCAAGCAAATGGAATCCGTGTTGCCCACCGGTGAAGCCGGCCTGGGCTACTCGGCCAACCAGGTGCTCAATGCCTTCGTGGACGTGGCCAACCAGCCCCAGGACGTCTCGGCCCGCCAGGTGGCGCTGGCCCGCGCGCAGGACTGGGTCAGCCGCATGAACACGGCCGGCAAGCAGCTCAATGACCTGCAAACTGGCGTGATGTCCGACATGGGCACCTCGGTGGCGCAGATCAACAACCTGACCAAGCAGATCGCCGAAGTCAACCAGAGCATTGCGAAATACACCGGCTCGGGCCACGCGCCCAATGACCTGCTGGACAAACGTGACCAGCTGATCAAGCAGCTCAACGAGCAGGTACAGGTCACCACGGTGGCCGCAGACGATGGCACCACCAGCGTGTTCATGGGCGGCGGGCAGCTGCTCGTGCTGGGCAACGATGCACAAACGCTGACCGTGGTCCATGACGCCACGAACCCGGCCCAAGGCCGTGTGGCCCTCTCCAGCAACGGCACCACCCGCGTGCTCGACAGCAACCAGATGACCGGCGGTGCTTTGCACGGCCTGCTGCAGTTCCAGGACTACGACCTGGCCCAGACCCGCCAGCAGCTCAACACCTTTGGCGCCAATTTCGCCGATGCCCTCAATGCCCAGCAGGCACTGGGCATCGACCTGGATGGCAACCTGCAAACCAGTTTCGACGCCGCAGGCAACCCGGTCAGCAACCCGCTGTTCACCAACACCTCGGATGCCGCCTCGCTGACCCTGTCCATGACCGCCCCCAAGGGGCTTGCGGCGGCCTCGCCCTTGTCGGCCACCCCTGCGCTCACCAACACCGGCACCGCCACCATCGACTCGCTTGTCATGGTGCGCGCCCTGCCCACCACCAATGCACTGGACGCTGCCACCTCGCAGCCCACCACCGGCGCGCCGCTGAACGTGGTGTTCGCCACCGACCCCAGCGACCCCACCAAGCTGGTCTACAGCTTCACCGACAGCACAGGCGCCCCTTACAAGGACACCTCGCCACCGCGCAGCTGGACGCCCGGCACCCCCATCACCGACCAGGACCCTGCCAGCACCCCGAGCGCAGCGTTGTTCAACCTGAGCATCAAGGGCGTGCCCAAGGCCGGTGACTCGATCCAGATTTCGCGCACGGCCTTCCCGGCCTCCAACAACGGCAACGCCATGGCCATGCTGGGCCTGCGGGACCAGGCCATCGTCTCGCTGGACGGCACGTCCAAGACCACGGTGACCGATGCCTACTCGCAGATGATCGGCAACCTGGGCGTGATCGTGCAAGGCGGGCAGACCTCGGCTGACATCTCCAAGACCTTGCTGACCGGCTCGGAGCAGACACTGACCAGCACCAGCGGCGTGAACCTGGATGAAGAAGCGGCCAAGCTCATCCAGTATCAGCAGAGCTACCAGGCGGCAGCCAAGGTGCTGCAGATCGCCCAGTCTCTTTTCGCGACCTTGCTGCAGACCGCGCAGGCTTGACGCGCTGGCATAAGGAAGGAACCTGATCATGCGCATTGCAACGGCTTACGGCTATGCACAAGCCATCAACAACCTGCAGGAGCGGCAGCAAAACCTGTCCACCTCGCAGCAACAGTTGACCTCGGGCAAACGGGTCAATGTGGCCAGCGACGACCCCACCGCGGCCGCACGGGCCGAACGCGCCCTGGCGCAGATCTCGCGCACCGAAGCAGACCAGCGCACGCTCGACGCCAGCCGCAACGTGATGAACATCGCCGAGTCCTCTCTGGGCACGGCCACCGACCTGCTGCAGACCGCACGTGAAACCCTGGTGGCCGCCGGCAACGGCAGCTACTCGGACAGCGACCGCAAGGCGCTGGTCGCCAAGCTCAAGGACATCCGCTCGCAACTGCTGACCGTGGCCAACACGTCGGATGGCGGCGGCGGTTATGTCTTCGGCGGGCAAGGCTCGTCCTCCCCACCCTTTGTGGACACGCCCACCGGCGTGGTCTTCCAGGGCCAGGCGGGCGAAACGCTGGCCTCGCAGGCCGACCACCTCAACCTCACGGTAGACGGCCAGCAAGTCTGGCTGAACGCCAAGTCCGGCAATGGCGTGTTCAACACGGCACCCGGCACCAACAGCGTCACCAGCGGGGCCAACAGCGGCACGGGCTGGATCAGCTCGGGCTCGGTCACGAACCCCAGCCAGCTGCCCTACCCGGCCACGCCTGCCCCGGCCTATGCCGTGAACTTCCACGTCTCGGGCGGTGTCACCACGTACGACGTGCTGGAAGACGGCAACCCCATCGCATCAGGCCAGCCCTACACCAGCAGCCAGCAGATCGCCATCCCGGGCAAGGGCATGGCGGTGGCGATCTCCGGTGTGCCCGCCGATGGCGACACCTTCAACGTCACCGAGGCACAAAACAACCTCAATGTGTTCACCAGCCTGGACAACACCATTGCCGCGCTGCAGGCCACCAACCCGCAAGGCGGCGCCGTGCAACAGGCTGTCAACACCGGCATGACCCAGCTCGATGCGGCCTTGAGCAGCATCCAGGGCGCCCGCTCCGCGGTGGGCGAACAGCTCAACCGCATGGACGGCATCCAGAGCCGCAACGACACGCACAAGCTGGCGGCCCAGACGGAAAAGTCCAATGCCGAGGATCTCGACATGGTTTCCGCCATCTCCAGCTTCCAGAACCAACAAACTGGCTACCAGGCGGCCATTCAGAGTTACGCCTCGATCCAGAAGTTGTCCTTGTTCCAATACATCAACGGCTAAATCAAAGGGTAAAGGCAGGCCCCTCACATGGACCATCCCATTCTCAACCAGACCGCATTGGCCTACTGCCCGGTCATCGATCGCAACCGCAACGTCATCGCCACACGCCTGACGGTGTTCCCGCTCAACCCGAGCGCCAAGCTGGACCCACGCGCACTGCTCGACGCGCTCGCCGAAGCCTGGCCCAGCGGTGGCGGCCAGCTGTGGCTCAACGTGGCCAGCGAAGGCCTGCTGCACGACCTGATCGTGGCGCAACCGGGCACGCACGTTGTGGTGGAAGTACCGGCCTTCATGGCCTCGGCACCTGAAAACACCGAACCCATGTGCACCCTGCATGCCAATGGCAGCACCATGCTGCTCAAGGGCCGCCCCCTGCAGGAGCTGCCACGCGAGGTGCTGGACTGCTTCAAGTACGCCATCGTCGACTTCGAGGAAGACCGCCGCATTGACCAGACCACCGGCGGTGCCGGCGTCTCGCCCGAAGGCATCCCCCGCCACATCGGCCACGTCCAGGCTGGCGTCAGCAATGTGCCGGACATGGAAACCAGCTTCCGCCGCGGTGCGGCAGCCGTGCTGGGCTGGCCCATCGACGACGTCATCAAGGCCGGCAACAAACCGGCCGATCAGCCCTCGCTGCAAGTCATCGTCATGTTGATCGACCAGGTCCACAAGCAGGAAGACATCGAGGTGCTGGAGAACACGCTCAAGCGTGACCCGCCCCTGGCCTACAAGCTGATGCGCTACATCAACTCGCCGGCCTTCGGGCTGTCGGTCGAGATCAGCTCGTTCCGCCACGCCATCATGATCCTGGGCTATCAACGCCTCAAGCGCTGGCTCGCCCTGCTGCTGGCCACCGCCAGCAAGGACCCGAACATGAAGCCGGTGATGTACGCCGCCGTGCGCCGTGGCCTCTTGATGGAAGAGCTCGCCCGCATCAGCGGTGACGACGAGATGCGCAACGAGCTGTTCATCTGCGGCGTGTTCTCGCTGCTGGACCGCATGTTCCAGCAACCCTTCAGCGACCTGCTCAAAACCATCCCCGTGCCCGAGCGCGTGTACCAGGCCCTGGCCGACAACACCGGCCCTTACGAGCCGTATTTCTGCCTGGTGCAAGCCATCGAAGGCAGCAGCGTCTTCGACCTCAAGGAGGCCGCCGAGGCCCTGATGATCGGCTTTGGCGACATCAACACGGCCATCATCAAGGCCATGGCCGCGGCCTCGCAGCTGGAGTGACCCGGCGGGGTTGCGCAGTGTGAATTCATGCACGCTGCCCACCCCCTCACTCACGGGTTAACCCTTGGTCTTTTCAGGTGGAGCCGGTATCCTCTGGCTCCACTATGAATGCATTTGCCCCCCTCATCGGTGTCATGGTCCTGTCCTTTGTGCTGGTCACGAACTTCTTCGTGGCCGCCTGGCGCTTGGGGGTCCTGCGCGCTTTCGGCCGCCGTCACAACCTGAACTGGCGCACGCTCACCGCCGGGTCGCTGGCCGCCTGCCTGCCCTTCGCCGGCGCCATCCTGGCCTTGACGCTGATCCCCTCCGACAACGGCGTGGACATCTCCCTGTCGGCCGCCCGGCTGGCCGTTCAACTGGCCGGCAGCGGCCTGGTCATGCACCTGATCAACGACCAGCTCGTGATCTGGGGCCGCGCGCAAACCCAGCTCTGATGCCAGCCGTCGTCGTTAAGATGGCGCATGCACGCCGACACCCCTTACGCCGACCTCACCCCTGACCTCGTCCTGGATGCCCTGGAGGCCCTGGGCCAGCGTGTGGACGGCCGGCTGCTGCAGCTGAACTCCTACGAAAACCGCGTCTTCCAGATCGGGCTGGACAGCGGCCATTTCGTGGTCGCCAAGTTCTACCGGCCAGGCCGCTGGAGCGACGCACAGATCCTCGAAGAACACGCCTTCGCGCATGAACTGGTGGCCGCCGAAGTGCCGGCCGTGCCGCCCATGCCCCTGCAAGCCGCGCTGGAGGGTGCCAGCGTACAAGGTGATCCCCCGACATTGGGCTTTTTCAAGGGCCACCGCGTGGCCGTGAGCCACCGGCGCGGCGGCCGCTCACCCGAACTCGAAGACCTGGGCGTGCTGACCTGGCTGGGCCGCTTTCTGGCCCGCCTGCACCTGGTGGGGGCTCAACACCCCTTCGTCCATCGCCCGACGATGGGCGTGGCGCAAACCGGCCGGCAAGCGCGCCAATGGCTGGCCGACAGCGACAGCCTGCCCATCGAGCAGCGCACCCTGTGGCTGGCCGTGGCCGACCAGGCGCTCGACCTGTGCCAGCAGGCCTTTGACCGCATCGATGGCCTGCGCCTGCGCCGCCTGCATGGCGACTGCCACCCCGGCAACATCCTGTGGACACCGGACGGCCCGCATTTCGTCGACCTGGACGATGCCTGCATGGGCCCCGCCGTGCAGGACTTCTGGATGCTGCTCAGCGGTGACCCGCGCGACCGCCAGGTCCAGCTCAACGCCTTGCTGGAAGGCTATGAATCCATCGCCGAGTTCGACTGGCGCGAACTCAAGCTGGTGGAGCCGCTGCGCACCTTGCGCATCATCCACCACAGCGCCTGGCTGGCCCGCCGCTGGCACGACCCGGCCTTCCCGGCCGCCTTCCCCTGGTTCGGCTCGGCCATGTACTGGCAGCAGCAGATTGACCTCTTGCGCCAGCAGATCGACGTCATGCAGACCCCGGATGACCAGCCCGCCTGGATGATGGACTGAGACAGGCGGCCGGCATCAGCGGACAAGAGGCCTTGGCCGAAAAAACAATGTTTTCATACCCGGGTTCAAGCGACGGAACGGCGTGCGTTTGTCGCGCTTGAGCGCTGCCCGTCAGCGTCGCTTCGGCGGCGCCATAGTAAGGTTCACGTCATCCACCCGACACCCTTCTGACCGGAGCGCAGCGCATGGCCATCGCGAAAGAGATCGATCAACCCACCTCAGGCATCAGCGACTGGCTGCTTGAACTGGTGATCGGCCTGGCGGTGGTGGTGCTGGGGGGCGGTGTGTGGGCCTACACGCATTTTTCGTCGCCGGGCACCGAGCAGCAACGGCCCAAACCCGTCTGGCTGAACGTCCCCAAGGTCATGGCCCAGACCGCCGACGGGCGGATGGTCAACGTCAAGGTCAATTTGCGCCTGGCCAAGGACAAGGATGCCGGTGAACTGGAACCCTATATCCCGGCCTTCAAGACCATGATCCAGGAAGCCAGCACGGGCATCACGCGCGACGAACTGAAAGACCCTGGCGGCATGCTGCAGTTCAGCAAAGCCGTCAAGGCCTCGGTCAACGGCTACCTGAAATCACAGGACGTGCCCACGCGCATCAAGGACGTCGCGTTCGACGAGTTGATGCCACTGCCCTGACGCGGCTGCGCCGCTGGTACGACACGCTGGCCATCAAGGTGAACAAGGCCAGCCCGATCAGCGCGGCTCCATCGACGCTGCCACCGCCGCCACCTGATGAGGTGCTGGTATTGGTGACAGGCACGCTGGCAGGCACGTACACCCACTGGTCGATCGTCGCCGAGCGGCCACTGTCATCGGTGACCTGTAATTGCACCTTGAAGGCTCCCGGCGCCGTCGGCGTCAACTGGGTCTCGACGCTGTTGCGCGACCAGCCTGACGCATTGACGATGCCACCGTCGTCCAGCACCTGCCAGGCGTAGCTGCTCATGCTGCCCCCTACCGGGCTGACCATGGACTGCGCCGCATTGAGGTAGACAGGCTGGTTGGGCTGTGGCGTGGCCTGTGTCGAGGGTTTCACCGTGATCACGGCCACGGGGTCGGTCAACGCCGCCTGCACGGCCGCATCCACATCGAGCATGCCGGCGCCGCAGGTTTGAGTCGTGCAATAGCATTCGAATTGCTCGGCCGCACTCGGGGCCACGCAACGGCCGCTCGCCAGTGGGTCACCGGATGTCGGGAACGCTCGGGCGTGGCGCCGCAAGAGTGACGATACCGCCGCCGGAGTCAGACTGGATCGCGCTTGCAGCAACAGCGCGGCCGCACCGCTGACCTGGGGGGCAGCAAAGCTGGTGCCATTGGCCCAACGGCTCATCTGGTCCGTATAAATGGACCCACCGTTTGCGTTGCTAACAGGGTCCTTGTCACCACTATTGGTTGTGGTGAGCATGGTGTAGAGGCAATCACCTGTGGCGTTCTCGCAGTTGCCAGCCGGGGCACTCAGGCTCACCTCCGGCCCCAGGGACGAATACCGCACCTTGGCGCCCACATGCCGCACCCCAGCGACGGCGATCACGCCCGGGCAATTGGCCGGTGTGGACACCGCCAGGCCGTTGTCATTGCCGGCGGAAGCCACAATCACCACATTGAGCGCCGTGAGCTCGGCGATGACCTCTTTGTAGGCCAGCGAGCACGTGTCGCTGCCACCCAAGCTCATGTTGATCACGCGGGCGTTGGCGACCGGCGGCGTTGACACGCCATCTACCGGGAGCCCCGCAGCCCAGCGCATGCCGGCCATGATGTCCGAGTCCCAGCCCCCGCACTTGCCCAAGGCTCGCACCGGCAGAATCATCGCCTCCGGCGCCACGGATGCACCACCTATACCATTGTCGGCCTTGGCCCCGATGATGCCCGCCACCTTGGTGCCGTGCCAGGTGCTCGTGTCCAGCACCTGGCAGTCCACCGTGGTTTTCAGCTCGGAATTGATCTCATTGATGCCGTTCTGATCGACCCAGTCACCCAGGTCAGACGGATCGGTGCTGCGCCCGCCCGGCTTGGGCACCCCAGCCACAGAGGCGTAGCTGATCATATTGGCGCCTGGATGCAGCTTGTCGACCAGATCCGGGTGGTCCGTGCGCACCCCCGTATCGATCTCTGCCACGGTGATGCCACTACCCCTCACAGGGACAGTGCGAACCCACGCAGCCTGTGCATTGATGGCCGCATGGGGAGCATCCACATCTGGCGTACGCAAGAACCACTGCCCTGCTGCCACATTGGGGTTGCTCACATTGGAGAACAGCGGGTCATCAGGGTAGACGCTGTGAAGCCGGCGCAAACGGTCCGGCACGGCATACATCACATCGCCGTCTTTGGCCAGCACGGCGGCCAGCGCTTCCGAGCTCAAGCCCTGCGCCATCGCCACATGCACACGCGGGCCAACCTCTCGCCCGTCCTGCACCACCAGGCCACGGCGCTGCCCCAGCCTTTGCATGAGGTGCGTCTGCGTCGAGCCACCCGCAGACTGCACCTGCACCACGCTGCTCCTGAGCACACTGGCGTCCGGCTTGAGCTTGACGATGACCCGCCCGTACGTGCCGTCTGCCGCCTGTACCAACGGGGCTGCGGCCAGCAGAAGTGCGGCACCGAGTCGTGGCCACCATCGGGCCTTGCTTGAAAAACTCATCGCTACTGCCTTTCGGGCATCCAAGGCTGGCATGCCCCCTTCACGCCTTTTCGGACAAGCCGTGAACACCGTCATCAAATTGCCTCATTTCGCAGCACTCCAACGCTCACCCCAGGGGGAACCCGCGTTCCTCAAAGCTTGCCAACAAGGTTATCCACAGGATACGGGGATAAGTCCATATGCAGATGCGCCATTTCGACGACATGACAAGGCCACCTGCAAGGGTACTGTCCAAAATTCACGGTCTGCGGCGCTACAGTGGCCCGTTCAACGATTTACCAACAGGAGGCTTTACCAATGAAACACACTCACTGGCTGTCGACCGCGGCCATGATGCTGGCCCTCGCAGCTTGCTCGACCCCCTACAGCCCCAACGGGCAGGCCAGCGCCAACGCCCCCGGCATGGGTGGCGGTGAACGCGGCACGATGGGCGGCATGATGGGCGGTCAAGGCATGATGGGCCAGGGCATGATGCAAGGCATGGCCATGGCCACCTTGACGCCCACCCAGGGCAACACGGCCCGCGGCATGGTGGTCTTCCACCAGATGCAGGACCACATGATGGTGCACGCGCACATCACGGGCGTGGCGCCCAATTCCGAGCATGGCTTTCACCTGCATGACGTGGGCAGCTGCGCCAGCACGGACGGCACCAGCGCCGGTGGCCACTTCAACCCAGGCAAGACCGCCCACGGCCCGCAGGACGCCGAGCACCATGCCGGCGACATGCCCAGCCTGAAGGCCGACGCCGACGGCGTGATCGACCAGAAGTTCATGTTGCACGGCGTGACGATCAAGGGCGACGCCAACAGCATCGACGGCCGCAGCGTGATCCTGCATGCCAATGCCGACGACTACAAGACCCAGCCGACCGGCAACTCGGGCGCCCGCATCGCCTGCGGTGTGATCGCCACGCACCCCTGAGCCACCTGGGCGAGCCGCTCAAGCGCGGCCTGCGCACTCACAGCAGGCTGGACGCGACGTTGATGGTCAGGGCCACCAGGCTGGTGTTGAACAGGAACGCCAGCACGCAGTGCACCAGGCCGACACGCCGCATGCCGGAGCTGCTGATCGACACATCGGCCGTCTGGCCCGATGTGCCGATCACGGCGGCAAAGTAGAGAAAGTCCAGGTAATCGGGGTCGGGCGTGTCAGGGAACTGCAGCCCGCCTGGCTGCCCCTGGCGTCGTGCCGAATAAAAATCGTGCGCATAGTGCAGCGCGAACATCACCTGCGTGAACGCCCAGGACGACAGGATCGTGCCGCCCGCCAGCGCAATGTGTGCCATGCGGGCCGCCCCGGTGAAATCCTTGGCCACGGACAACTCCGCCACGATGGAGCCCAGACTGGCCAGCGCCGAGATCACCACCAGCGTCAGGATGGCCGCCGCGCCATCGTCCTGCTGGCACGCGCGCCGCTGAATCTGCGCCTTGCTCGAACGCGCCATCATCCAGCCCGCGAGCGCCAGGTAGGCCCAGGCCCCCACGTTCCAGCCGATGATCCAGCGCGTGATCTCGCGCGTGGCTTCATGCAGGGGCAAGGCCAGCGCCACCGTGATGCCCAAACCGCCTGCGATGAACAGGCGCGGCCGGATGTGAATCTGCCGCAGCAGCGGCACCTTGTGCAGGTTCATGCGCCGGATCATAACGAGGGCTGGCCCGGCTCAGGGCTTGTCGGCATGCAGGTTCATGGGCGGCACGCACTTGACCAGCACGGCCACGATGACCATCAAGCCCACCACGATCCACTGCCCATCATGGATGGCACTGACCAGCCCGTGGCGCGCCACATCCAGCAAGGCCGAAGTGTCCTGCCCGGCCTGGGTCACCAAGGCGTTCAAGCGCGTGACCTCGGACGCATCCACCAGGATCTGCGGGTCGCTCAACCATGGGAGCCACCGGGTCTGGCCACGCTGCACCAAGGCCTGCTCGACGGCCTGCACATAGTGGTGCGACACCAGCGTGCCCACCAGGGCCGTGCCCAGCATGCCGCCCATCATGCGCGTGGACTGCAGCATGGCCGTGGCCACGCCCAGTTGCTGGCGCTGCGCACTGGCCTGGGTGAACAAGGTGAGGTTAGGCAGCAGCACACCGATACCGAGCCCGCCTGTCATCATCGCGGCCACCACCAGGGCATGTGGCGTGCTCGCCGTGACCTGTGTGAGCGCCAGCGCGGCCAGCCAGAACAGGGCGGCGCCCACGTACAGCATCCAGTTGGGTGAAGACAACCTCGTCACGATGCGGCCATTGGTGATGCTGCCCACCGTGATGAAGACGGCAAACGGCGTGATCAACAAGCCCGCCTGATTCGGCGACAAGCCGAAGCCCCCCTGGAACATCAACGGCGCGTAGTACATCACCGCGAACATGCAAAAGCCCATGGACAGCGAGAGCGTGAACAAGGGCACCAGGTGCCGGTCGGACAACAGGCTCATGGGCAGCACGGGATTGGGGCAACGCCGCTCCCACCAGATCAACGTCACCAGCGACACGGCCATCACACAAGCCAGCGCCAGCAACCAGGCCACCGGCTTGTGCTGCGGCCACCACTCGACCAGCAACTGCATGCTGCCCAGGCACAGCGCGATGAGCGCCGAGCCCTGCCAGTCCAGCGGCTTGGGCTCGTGCTCGGCGTGGCGGATGTGCGGCAGGTAGCGCGACACGAACAACAAGCTGGCCAGGCCCACCGGCAGGTTGACGAAGAACACCGAGCGCCAGCCCCAGTGCTCGGTGAGGTAACCGCCCATGGACGGCCCCACCGCATTGGCCAGCCCGAAGCTGGTGCTGAACATGATCTGCCAGCGCAGCCGCGATCTGGGGTCGGGAAACAGGTCGGGGATGCAGGCAAAGGTGGTGGCCACCAGCATGCCCCCGCCGATGCCTTGTGCACCACGCGCCAGCACCAGTTGCGGCATGTTCTGCGCCCAGCCGCACAACATGGACGCGGCCGTGAACAGCACGATGGCCGCCAGCACAAAGGGCTTGCGCCCGTGTTCATCACCCAGCTTGCCGAAGATGGGCACCGTGATGATGGAGGTCAGCAGATAGGCGGTGCCCACCCAGGCATACAGGTCGAAGCCATGCAGCTCGGCCACCACCGTGGGCAAGGCGGTGCCGATCACGGTCTGGTCCAGGGCCACCAGGATCAGCACGAAACACAGGCCCAGCATGGCCAGCAGGGTCTGGCGAAAACCCAGTGTTGTCGAAGAAGATGCGCTCACCACGTCCAGGCGGTTTGGTCAGGGAAGGTGGAGCTTACCTCGGCGGCCCGCAACACTGCCACCGCCACGACACTACCGCGCTTGCACCGGGGCCAACGACCTGGCATGCCGAATCCACCAGGCCAGCTTGCTGAACAAGGTGTCCACGTCGATCGGTTTGACGATGTGGTCGTTCATCCCGGCCGCAAAGGCCTGCTCCAGGTCACTGGCCATGGCGTTGGCGCTCAGCGCGATCACGGGCAGGTTTGCAAAACGCGGCTGCGCCCGGATCTGGCGAGCGGCGGTGTAGCCATCCATCACGGGCATCTGGCCGTCCATCAGCACGCAATCGACATCAGGCAGGGCATCGAGCATGTCCAGCGCAGACTGGCCGTTGCCGGCCAGCACCACGTCCACCCCGACCATGCTCAGCAACGCCACGATCAACTCCTGGTTGACCTCGTTGTCCTCCACCAGCAGCACGCGGGTGCCGGCCAGGTCGGCGCTCGGCGCCTTGTCCTGCGGTTTGCCCAAGTCTGCATCACCTTGCACCAGCGCGCTGTCGAGTGCCGCGCTGACGGCCTCCAGCATGGTAGAGGCCGTCACGGGTTTGGTCAGCACCGCTTGCAGCTGCACCTGCATGGCCTGAGCCTGTTTGAGCGCCTCGTCACGGGCCGACACGGTCACCATGATCACGGCCGGCGGTTGACTCACCTGGTCAGCGGACTGGATCAGGCGCGCACACTCGATGCCATCCATGCCCGGCATGCGCCAGTCGATCAGCGCCACCTCGAAGGGGCGCCCTGCTTTCTCAGCCTGCCGGACCTGGTCCAGCGCATCGGGGCCATTGCCCACGACCGTCACATCGAACTGGAACCGCTGCGCCATGGTTTGCAGGATCTCGCCGGCAGACAGGTTGTCGTCCACGATGAGCACCCGCAGGCCATCGGCCCTCACCAAGTGGCGCGGGCGCACTTCTTCGAGATGCGTGCTCCAGCGCAGCTTCACCGTGAAATGGAAGGTGGAGCCCTTGCCCGGCTCGCTTTCCACCCAGATCCGCCCGCCCATCAACTCGACCAGTTGCCTGCAGATGGCCAGGCCCAGGCCTGTGCCACCGTATTGGCGCGAGGTCGAGCTGTCTGCTTGCGAAAAGCTCTGGAACAACCGGCTCTGCTGCTCGGCACTCATGCCCAGGCCGGTGTCGCGCACGGCCAGGTGCAGCTCGATCTGCTCGCCTTCGCGGGCCACTTCGTTCACCGACACCAGCACCTCGCCACGCTCGGTGAACTTCACCGCGTTGTTCACCAGGTTGGTCAGCACCTGCCCCAGCCGCAAGGCGTCGCCATGGAACACCGGCGGCAGGCTGGGCGCCGTGTGGAACAGCAACTCCAGCCCCTTTTCCTCGGCCTTGAGGCCCACCAGGCTGCTGAGGTTGTCCAGCACCTGGTCGAGGCTGAAGGGCGCCACCTCCAGCTCCAGCTTGCCTGCTTCGACTTTGGAAAAATCCAGAATGTCATTGATGATGCCCAGCAGGTTCTGCGCAGCCCGGTGCACCTTTTCCACATAGCCGCGCTGCTGCGGGCTCATCGCCGTCTGCAAGGCCAGGTAGGACATGCCGATGATCGCGTTCATGGGCGTGCGAATCTCGTGCGACATGTTGGCGAGGAACTCCGACTTGGCGCGTGTGGCCTCTTCAGCCAACTGCTTGGCGCGGACCAGGGGCGTGATGTCCGACGACACGCCCGCCAGGGCAAATGGCTCGCCGCGCTCCCCCAGCACGGGGAACTTCAAGGACATGTAGGTGTGCGTGCTGCCATCGGATTGCGGCAGCAACTCCTCCCGCTGCTGGGCGCAGCCTCCCAACAGCACCTCGCGGTCAACATCCATGAACCGGCGGGCCAGCTCGGCGTCCATCAAGTCGGCATCTGTGTGGCCAATGGTCTGCTCGTGGGTGACCCCGACGACATCGCAGAAGGCCTGGTTGGCCAGCAGGTAGCGCCCTTGCGGGTCCTTGGCGTAGATGACAGCGGGGGCGTGGTCCATGATGGACTGCAGCAACTGCTGGTTCTCCTGCGCCGAGCGCCTGGCTTGCACCAGGGATGTGCGGTCCTGTACCCAGGTGGCATGGCAGGGGCGGCCATCCAGGGTCTGCGCCTTGGCCTGCAGGCTCAGGCGCCGGATCTGGCCATCTGATCGGACCAGGTCCAGCTTGATGGCATCGGCCTGCGTTCGGGAGAACTGGCAAGCCTTCAGCAAAGCCTGCGCGGGCCCCACCATACGAGGCTCATCACCGGGCTGCGACAGCAGATCCTGCTCGTCGAGCCCCGCCCAGGCCAGCAAGGTGTGGTTGACGAAGACGAGGCGCCCCGACTCATCGGCGATCAACAAGCCCACCGGGCAGCTGTTCAACACATCACGTGTTGCTTGGGACAGATCCATGGCGACAGCACTCCGGTACACACGGGCAAGGGGCTTGCACAGGCGGATCAAGCCAATCTAGCACCCGGGCTCTCACCTTGCCAATGCAGACAAGCTCGCACCGATGTGCCAGCAGCACAACTTCTTCACGCCTGTCACGCTTCGTGGGCTTGCAACCCTTGCGCCATGTAGGGATGAGGTTGCCCGCTGACGCCCCTGGACTCAACCGCTGTTGCGCAGCCCCTGAGCCAGGCCGTTGATGGTGAGGTGGATGCCACGCTGGATGCGCTCGTCCACGGCTTCCTGGCGCCGCTGGCGCTCGCGGAAGCTCTCCAGCAGCGTGACCTGCAGGTGGTTGAGCGGGTCCAGATACGGGTGGCGGTCGGCAATGTGGCGCTGCAACTCGGGGTGGCGCTCCAGCAGGGTCTGCTGGCCGGTCACCATCAGCAGGTGGCGCAAGGTGAGTTCATGCTCGGCCCGGATGCGCCCAAAGATCGCCGCACTCAAGGCCTTGTCGCTGACCAGGCCCGCATAACGCGAGGCGATGGCCATATCGGACTTGGTCAGCACCATGTCCATGTTCGACAAGAGGCTGGACAGATAAGGCCAGTTCGCGTGCATGGCCTGCAGGCGCCGTGCACCGGCCTCGCCGTGCTTTTGCACATAGGCCTCGATGGCGCTGCCAAAACCATACCAGCCCGGCAACATGATGCGGCACTGGGCCCAGCTGAACACCCAGGGGATGGCGCGCAGGTCGTCGATGGAGGTGGACTTCTTGCGCGAGGCCGGGCGGCTGCCGATGTTCAGATGGGCGATCTCGGCAATCACCGTGGACTCCCAGAAGAACTGCTCGAAGCCTTCGGTTTCGTAGACCAGGTGGCGGTAGGCCGCAAAGGCCGTGGCCGACAACTCTTCCATCACGTCCAGGAACTCGGTGGGCACGCCCCGGTTCGGCGGCAGCAGGCTGGCGGTGAGCGTGGCGGCCACCAGCACCTCCAGGTTGCGGCGACCGGTTTCGGGCTGGCCGTACTTGGCTGCAATCACCTCGCCTTGTTCGGTCAGGCGCACCTGGCCCTGCACCGCACCAGGCGGTTGCGCGAGGATGGCCTGGTAGCTGGGGCCACCACCACGTCCCACCGAGCCACCACGGCCGTGGAACAGGCGCAGGCGCACGCCGTGGCGGGCGAACACCTCCACCAGGCCGATTTCGGCCTTGTACAGCTCCCAGCCCGAAGTCAGGAAGCCGCCGTCCTTGTTCGAGTCGGAGTAACCCAGCATGACCTCCTGCACGTCACCCAGGCTCTTGAGCAGCTCGCGATAGAGAGGCAAGGACAAGAGCTTGTCCATGATGCCGGGGGCGGCGCGCAGGTCGCCAATCGTCTCGAACAAGGGCACCACGTTGAGCGCCAGGCGTGCAGGCTGATCGCCACGCGCGGGTTGCAGCAGGCCAGCCTCCTTGAGCAGCACGGCCACCTCCAGCATGTCGGACACGCTGGCCGCCTTGCTGATGATGCACTGGGCCACGGACTGGCGGCCATACCGTTGATGCGCCAGCCGGGCCTGCTGGAAGATCGCGATCTCACCCTGGCTCAGCTCGCTGTAGGCAATGTGCGGCGAGTACAGCGGGCGGGCCGTCTGCAGCTCGGCCAGCAAGCGAGCCACGCGCTGGTCTTCGTCCAGCGACAGGTAGGCCGAGCCCGGCTCGGCGGCCTCCAGCAAGTCAGCAATGACCTGCTCGTGCACGTCCGAGTTCTGGCGCAGGTCCAGCGGTGCGAGGCTGAAGCCGAACACCTGCACGGCACGGCGCAACTGGCGCAGGCGCCCGCGCGTCAGCGAGGCCGAGCCATTGGCCTTGAGCGAACGGTGGATGACGTCCAGGTCGGCCAGCAGTTCGTCCGCCGTTTCGTAAGCAGGTGCCTCGCCCAAGGCGGGGCGAGCAGGCTTGCGTCCGATCAGGTTCTGGTAGGTGGCCGCCAGGCGCGCATACAAGCCGCTGATGGCACGGCGGTAAGGCTCGTCCATGCGGTGCTGGGACTGATCAGGCGAACGCTCGGCCAGAGCCAGCAGCGCTTCTGATGGTTTGGCCAGCAAGGCCGAGATCGACAGCTCCAGCCCCAGTTCATTGAGCTCGGCCAGGTGGTGGCGCAGCACGCATTCGGCCTGCATGCGCAAGGTGGCATCCAGCACCTGCGCGGTCACGAAGGGGTTGCCGTCGCGGTCACCACCGATCCAGCTGGCCACGTGCAGGAAGTTGGGCAAGGCCAGCTCATCGGCCTGCGGTGCCCGGGCCTGCTTGAGGTCCGCGCGCAGGCGGTCTTCAAGCTGCGCATACAAGCGCGGCACTTCAGCCAGGAAGGTGCGCTCGTGCGTCTCCAGGCTGTTGGCCACCTCGTCCAGCACGGACAACTTGGTGGGCCGCAGCAAACGCGTCTGCCACAAGGTGAGCACGATGCGGCGCAGTTCTTCGGCAGACTCAGCTTGCTCTTGCGGCGTCTGCGGGCTCTGGTCACGTTCGCGCAGCAGGCGGGCCAGTTGCATCTGCTCGTGCAGGATGCTGTGGCGGCGTACTTCGGTGGGGTGTGCGGTGAGCACGGGCGCCACCTGCGCGTGCCCGATCAATTCGAGCACCTGCTGCGGGCTCAGACCCTCAGCGGCAAAGCGGTCCAGCGCATGCTCCAGCGTGCCTTCGCTGGCCGGCTCGCCACTGAGGGCGGCCTGGCGTTGCAGCCGGATCTGGTGCTGGTCTTCGGCGATATTGGCCAGCAGCGAGAAATAACTGAAGGATCGGATCACCTGCAGCATCTGGTCGCGCGACAGGCTGTCGAGCGTGCTCTCCAGTGCCTGGCGGGCAGCCTGATCGTGTTCACGCCGAAAGCGCACCGAATGGCGGCGGATCTGGTCCACCAGCTCATACGTGGCCTCGCCGTGCTGCTCGCGCACGGTGTCGCCGAGCACGCGGCCCAGCAGTCGGATGTCATCCCTCAACAGGTGGTGAGGGTCTTGGGCGGACGGGTGGTCCTGGTCAGAAGCATTCATGTGCCGTGTCTCTTGTGAAGGCGGGGCCACACAAATGGTACAAGAAGGCAGCACGCATTCGACACCCTTGCTGATATCTTTCCGTGCAGAGACCTGACACCCGACGTGCAGACAGGCTTGCCATAGACTGTCCTTTGATGTCCGCACGGATGGGAACCTGAACATGAGCAACGCCACACCCACGCCGATTCACCCTGTCATCGCCGAGGTCACCGAGCGCATCCGCCAACGCAGCGCCGCCAGCCGCGCCGATTACCTCGCCATGGTCGAGCAAGCCGGCCAGCACGCCCCCCAGCGCAAGGGCATGGGCTGCGCCAACCTGGCCCACACTTTTGCCGCCGCGCCAGTCAACGACAAGCTGGCCATCCGCGAATCCAGGCGCACCAACATCGGCATCGTCACGGCCTACAACGACATGCTGTCGGCCCACCAGCCGTATGCCACCTACCCCGAGTTCATCAAGCAGGTGGCCCGCGAGGCAGGCGGCGTGGCCCAGGTGGCGGGCGGTGTGCCCGCCATGTGCGACGGCATCACGCAAGGCGCCGAAGGCATGGAGTTGTCGCTGTTCTCGCGCGACGTGATTGCCCTCGCCACCGCCGTGGCCTTGTCGCACAAGGTGTTTGACGCCGCCCTGTACCTGGGCATCTGCGACAAGATCGTGCCGGGCCTGATGATCGGTGCACTGCGCTTTGGCCACCTGGCCAGCGTGTTCGTGCCCGCCGGCCCCATGACATCGGGCTTGCCCAATGACCAGAAGGGCAAGGTGCGCCAGCAATATGCGCAGGGCCTGGTGAGCCGCGAGGCCCTGCTCGAAGCCGAGGCCCAGTCGTATCACAGCGCCGGCACCTGCACCTTCTACGGCACGGCCAACTCCAACCAGATGCTGATGGAAATCATGGGGGTGCAGTTACCGGGCTCATCCTTCGTGAACCCGGGCACGCCCATGCGTGAAGCGCTCACGGCCCATGCCGTGCGCCGGGCACTGGCCTTGAGCCACGATGGCGAGCAGCCCACGCCACTGGGCCACATCGTCGATGAGAAGGCCGTGGTCAACGGCATCGTGGGCTTGCTGGCCACAGGCGGCTCTACCAACCACACCATCCACCTGGTGGCCATGGCCCGCGCGGCCGGCGTGCTGATCGATTGGGATGACTTTTCGGACCTGTCTGCCGTGGTGCCTCTGCTGGCGCGCATCTACCCCAATGGCTCGGCCGATGTGAACCACTTCCATGCTGCCGGTGGCATGGGCTTCCTGATCCGCGAGCTGCTGGATGCCGGCCTGCTGCATGCCGATGTGAACACCGTAGCCGGCGCTGGCTTGCGCCACTACACGCAAGAGCCCAGCCTGGAAACCGGCACACTGAGCTGGCACGATGCACCCCTGCAGAGCGGCGATGTGTCCGTGCTGCGCCCTGTGGCCGAGCCCTTCAGCGCAGATGGGGGCTTGAAGCTCATGCGCGGCAACCTGGGCCGCTCTGTCATCAAGGTCTCGGCCGTCAAGCCCGAGCACCGCGTGGTGCGGGCGCCCGCCATCGTCTTCCATGACCAGCAGGATGTGCTGGATGCTTTCCAGGCAGGCCAGTTGGAGCGCGACTTCGTGGCCGTGCTCACCTACCAGGGCCCGCGCGCCAACGGCATGCCTGAGCTGCACAAGCTCACGCCCGCACTCAGCGTGTTGCAGGATAAGGGCTTCAAAGTGGCGCTGGTGACGGATGGCCGCATGTCGGGTGCATCAGGCAAGGTGCCGGCCGCCATCCACGTGAGCCCGGAAGCGCTGGACGACAGCCCCATCGCCCGCGTGTACACAGGTGACATGGTCGTGCTCGATGGCCAGACCGGCGAGCTGCGCGTGGAGGTAGACGACGCCACCCTGGCCGCCCGCAGCGTGACCGTGCCCGATCTGCACCACAACCAGTTGGGCACAGGCCGAGAACTGTTCGGCCTGTTCCGCCACAACGCGGGCAACGCCGAGGCCGGGGGCAGCCCCTTGTTCGGCGCTGCACTGCATCGCTGATGCCTGATCTGGATACCTCTCAGCATACGCACACCACCATCACCATGACCACACCCGCCCCCCTGCCCTCGTTCAAGTCCCGCGTGGTGCCCGTCATCGCGCTCAGCGAGGCCAGGCAGGCTGTGCCCCTGGCTCGTGCCCTGCTGGCCGGTGGCATCGATGTCATCGAGATCACGCTGCGCCACCCGTGTGCGCTGGATGCCATCAAGGCCGTGGCCGATGAGGTGCCTGAGATGGCCTTGGGCGCCGGCACCCTGCTGCAAGCGGCCGATGTCGACAAGGTGATGCGTGCTGGTGCCCGCTTTGGACTGTCGCCAGGCCACACGCCAGACCTGCTGGACACCGTGATCGCGCAAGGCCTGCCCTTCGTGCCGGGCGTGATGACGCCCAGCGAAGTGATGTACGCCCGCAACCGCGGCTTCAAGCTGCTCAAGCTCTTCCCGGCGGCTCAAGCCGGCGGCCAGCAGATGCTCAAGGCCCTGGCCTCACCGATCCCCGATGTGCGCTTCTGCCCCACCGGTGGGGTCAATGAAGACAACTTCACCACCCTGCTGGCCGAACGCAATGTGGCGCTGGTGGGCGGCTCGTGGCTGGCCCCGCTGGCTGACATTGAGGCGGGCCGCTGGGGCCTCATCACGCAACTGGCGCAACGGGCGACCGACAAGCTGGCGGCGGCGGCCAACCTGCCACAGGCTTGATCGGTTTGCGCTCGCGGAGCTTCTATGATGCGAGCCCACTTAGCAACAAGGATCAGTCATGTCCAAACAACGTAGCCGCCGCCAGCGCAAGAAGCTGCACATCGGCGAATTCAAGGAGCTTGGCTTCCTGTTCGAAGCGACGCTCAAGCCTGGCGCCGACGAAAATGCCCTGATCGAAGCCTTCCTCGTGGAAGCCATCGATGCCAATGAGTTGGGCTTTGGCGGATGGGCCACAGGCGGCGCCGTGGAGAAATTCGGGCGCGGCAGCATGACCGAAGAACAACGCCAGACCGTCCTGAACTGGCTGGTCGCACGGCCTGAAATCACGACGCTGTCGGCCACCGGGCTGATCGACATGTGGTACTCCACGTCGGCAGGCGAGCACTTCGCGGCGATCAAGCCCGCGTAAAGGAAAAAGCCCCTGAGCGGTGCAGCGGCTCCGGCCAGGACACCTCGGCTGCCGAGGTGATCGCGCGGAACACGGGCTTGGCGAACAGGAAGCCCTGCATCAGCGTCACGCCTTCATGCAGGAAGAAGTCGCGTTCATCGGCGGTCTCGATACCCTCGGCGATGACCTGGATGCCCATCTCCTGGCAGACGCGCACCATGCCGCGTGCGATGGCCTGGCGTGACTTGCTGACGTTCACGCCGCGCACAAGCGCCATGTCGAGCTTGATGAAGTCCGGCGTGAAGTCGGCCAGCAGGGTGAGGCCGGCATAGCCCGCGCCGAAATCGTCGATCGCGGTCAGGAAACCGTACTGCTTGTATGCCTGCAGGATGGTCGCCAGCCAGGGGCCGTCCTCCACACGCTCACCTTCGGTCACCTCGAAAATGATGTGATCAAGGGGAAAGTTGTGCGCGCGCGCAGCCTCCAGCGTCGTCCGGATACAGACCTCCGGCCTGTAGACCGCGTTGGGCAGGAAGTTGATCGACAGCCGATCCTTCAGGCCAAGTTGCGCTGCAGTCTTGATGGCCTTCACGCGGCAGGCCTGGTCGAAGCGATAGCGGTTCTGCTCCGTCACCTGCGACAGCACCGCCAGCGCCCCCTCACCCGCAGGGCCGCGCACCAATGCCTCGTGCGCATAGGTGCTGCGACCAATCACATCGACGATGGGCTGGTAAGCATAGTCAAACTGAAAACCAAGCGGTTCGGCCGTGCTGCAGGCGCCGCAACCCTTTTCGGGGCCGACATCGAGCTGTGCCGCGTCGGAAGGCGCTGGATGAATCTTGAACATGGCGAGTCCTTGACTGTGGTGGCGGCTTGAGATCAGCGGGTAAGTCACCGCTCACCAAGGCGCAGAGCCCGACCCAGATCGCGACTGCCTGTGAATCTGTACGGTATTGGTTTGGCAAGGCGAAATGAGCAGCCTGGCCATGCCACCAAATGCATGGCCTCGATATCGGCAGAAACGCCTTCGACTTGAGCGAACCCACAGGCTCAGACTTTTTACGTGCCGTTCAGAGTCACGTTTGCGTCATGCTCAACAAAGACAAACGACCTGACATCGCTGCCAGATCGTTGAATTTGTTGGTAGGCCGTGTTGGACTTGAACCAACGACCAAAGGATCATGAGTTGGCGGGCACCTGTTCACCATCCGGTGGGAAATCGCTTGACACGTCGCAGAAACGCGAATCTAGCGACACATTCAGCCAACGTGTCGCCGCTGACGACATGACGTGATAACGTGTCGCCAATTCTGAAAAATATCGACATGATCAAGTTTCGTGTCGCAGTCTGAACCACGAGACCGCCTGGCCCATGAGCGACCCTTTGCCCCCCTGGCGCCCTGAAACGCCCTACAACCAGTTGCCCCCCTTGCCGCCTCGGCATGACATTGAAAGCAAGGCCGTGCTCAAGGCGTGCATCACTGCGCGTGCCGCCCTGGCCGAGCTGAAACAGGCGGCAGAGCTGATCCCCAACCAGACCATGCTGATCAACACGATCCCGCTGCTGGAAGCCAAGGACAGCTCCGAGATCGAGAACATCGTCACCACAACCGACCAGCTGTTCCAGCACGTCCAAGGCGACGGCACGGCTGACCACGCCACCAAAGAGGCTCTTCGCTATCGATCGGCCTTACAGCGGGGGTTCCTTTCACTGAAAGACCGCCCCCTGTGCACCGCCACCGCCGTGGAAATTTGCCGCACCCTCAAGGGTGCAGACATGGACATCCGCCGCACACCAGGCACTCAACTCGCGAACGACCGAACGGGCGAGGTGATCTACACCCCACCAGAGGGCGAGGCACACCTGAGAGACCTGTTGGCCAACTGGGAGCGCTTTCTGCACACCCAGACCGAGCTGGACCCGCTGATCCGCATGGCTGTGGGGCATTACCAGTTCGAAGCCATTCACCCGTTCGTCGACGGCAACGGCCGCACCGGCCGGGTGGTGAACATCCTGTATCTGATCCAGGAAGAGCTGCTCAGCCTGCCCATCCTTTACCTCAGCCGCCACATCATCGCCCACAAGGCCGATTACTACCGCTTGCTGCTGGATGTGACGCAAAAAGAGGCCTGGGAGCCCTGGGTGCTGTTCATGCTCAAAGCTGTTGAAGAAACCTCGCGTTGGACCACGGCCAAGATTGCGGCCATCCGCAAGCTCGCTGACCACACCACCGAGCATGTACGCGCCCACCTGCCCAAGATTTACAGCCGCGAGCTGGTCGATGTGATCTTCGAGCAGCCCTATTGCCGCATCGCCAACCTGGTCGAGAAAGACATCGCCCAACGACAGGCTGCCTCTCGATACCTGAAAGACCTGGTGGAGCTGGGTGTGCTGCGTGAAATGCAGTACGGCAAAGAAAAGCTCTTCATCCACCCCAAACTGATGCAACTGCTGACCCGCGACAGCAATGCCCTCGTGCCTTACGCCTGAGAAGGCTGCCATGAGCACCGCTAACGACAACAAACGCCAACAGCTGATCGACAAGCTGAAAGAGACGTTCCAGATTGACAAGGCCGATCTGGACTTTGACCAAAGCCCCCTTCCTTCCTTTGCTGAATGACCGAACGGCCATCACTTGAGGCGAATGGCAAGGTGGGTGAAGCCAGACACGTCCGTGTTTTCCTTGACCTCAAGATAAGTCTGCTTGCGAACAAGCTCACTCAACTTTGTGCATCCGTAGAGGCGCGTGTCAAACGCCGGATTGTTTTTGGCGATGTGTGAACCCACGGCTGAGAGCGCCCCCCAGCCGCTGTCGCGGGAAATCGCTGCCAAGGCCTGAGTAAAGGCTTCTTTCAGATCTGGAATGTCATCCACCGTCGGCCGACCTTCGGTCGCAGGCGACGCTGATCGCAGTACCTCGAAGTAGATAAACCTGTCGCACGCTGCGCGGAAGGCCTCTGGCGTCTTTTGCTCACCGAGCCCATACACGAGCTTGCCAGCCTCCCGCATGCGGGTAGCCAGGCGTGTGAAATCGCTGTCCGATGACACCAAGCAAAAGCCGTCGACGTTACCGGCATAGAGCAGATCCATGGCATCGATGATCAACGACGCATCGGTGGCGTTTTTGCTCTTGGTGTAGGCGAACTGCTGAATGGGCTGTATCGCATGCCGATGCAACTGATCTTTCCAGCCCACCAGGTTCTGGGTTGTCCAGTCGCCGTAAGCCCGCTTGACCGTGGCGATGCCGAATTTGGCAATCTCTTCCAGCAATGGCTTGATCATGGCTGCCGATGCATTGTCGGCATCGATCAACACGGCAAGCCGGGCGGTGTCGGTGGTGCTCAATTCAATCCCCTATTTGTCCGGCCCTCAGCCTAACCGGGAAGGCGCCCCCCGGGCCACCCGGGTGGGTTGCCGACAACATTCGCCTACCGAGACTGGGACACCCCAGCCCAGGCAGGGCACCACTGAGCCCCACGTGCAACTCGTCAAGCAATCCAGATTGCGTGGAAGCCATAACCTCCAGCCTTCGCCGTCACAACTTGTTGACGCAGGCCTAGGGAACGCGAACGTTGCGCAGCGGCCTGGCCAAGCTTCGCCGGATAGTGCTTGATGCGAATATCAACCAAGGCCACCTGCGTACAGAGCCTGGGGCCGAAAAGCGGGGGAGTGGTAGGCCGTGTTGGACTTGAACCAACGACCAAAGGATTCCGGTTTGTGTCCATTTCTGGACTCCCTGGACTATGCCTTCGCCATGGGCCAAAAGGCCTGAAGGCGGGCGCCGTCTAGTCTCTACACCTTCCCGGTGTTCCGGGCTTGGCTCGGCATTGCCTTGTGCCTTGCGGCCGTCAGGTTTCACCGAATTTGACGCCATTCACGCACCCGGTTTCCCTGGGTGGTGCACAACTTTCGCTATGAGTCCTCTGCTCTAACCAACTGAGCTAACGGCCCACTCGGCGGCGATTCTACCTTGAGCCAGCACGCCCGAGACCGTTGCGCCCCGCCCGTTCACAGCGCGCAGCCAGCCCCAGTCAAAACTTATTTCTGACTCAGCACATTGGTCACCAACCGGGAGGTGATGTCCACAATCTCGATCATGCGGTCGTAGGCCATGCGGGTGGGGCCGATGACGCCCAGCGTGCCGACCACCTGGCCGTTGATCTCATAAGGCGCCGACACGACGGACAGCTCCTCGAAGGGCACGATCTGGCTTTCGCCGCCAATGTAGATGCGCACGCCCTCGGCCCGGCTGGAGCCGTCGAGCAGGCGCATGAGCTGGGTCTTTTGCTCGAACAGGTCGAACATGCGGCGCAGCGAACCCAGGTCGTTGGAGAAGTCCTGCACGGTCAGCAGGTTGCGCTCGCCGGACACGACCAGTTGGTCCGAGTTCTCGGCCATGACCTCGCCGCCGGCCTGCACGGCCTGCTGCATCAAAGTGGCGATGTCGCTGCGCAGCTGGTCCACCTCGCGCTTGAGGCGTTCGCGCATTTCATCGATGCTCAAGCCCGAGTAATGCGCGTTGAGGATGTTGCTGGCCTCCACCAGTTGGGACTGGCTGTAGTCCTGCGCGGTGAAAATGACGCGGTTCTGCACGTCACCATCGGGCGCCACCAGGATCACCAGCACGCGCTTGTCACCCAGGCGCAGGAATTCGATGTGCTGGAACATGGACGCCTTGCGCGGCGCCGTGACCACGCCCACGAACTGCGACAGGCTGGAGAGCATCTGCGCGGCACTGGCGATCACGCGCTGGGGCTGGTCGGGCTGGAGCTGGTCGCGCGCCTCGGCACCCAGGGTATCCAGGGTCACGGGGCGCGACGTGAGCATGGTGTCCACGAACAGGCGGTAGCCCTTGGGCGTGGGCACGCGGCCGGCCGAGGTGTGCGGGCTGACGATCAGGCCCAACTCTTCCAGATCGGCCATCACGTTTCGGATGGTGGCAGCGGACAGGTCCAGGCCCGAGGCGCGCGAAAGCGTACGCGAGCCGACGGGTTGACCGTCGGCGATGTACCGCTCAACCAGCGCTTTCAACAGAATCTTGGCTCGATCATCCAGCATGTCTGGGCATTTTAGTTTGAGCTGTCAAACCTGCCAGCCCCACTCTAGGGGCCCGTCCTTTTTTGACACCCTCGTGTGGTGTAATTCCTCGCATGTCGAGTCTGCCATCTTGTCGTTTCCGCCACGCCGCCCTCGTCGGCAAATACCAGGCCCGCGGCATCCGCCCGGTGCTGGAGGACGTGGCCCATATCCTGGCGCGCGCCGGGCTCGACGTGTCGCTGGAGCGTGAAACGGCCCAGAACACCGGCATGACGGAATACCCGCCCCTGACGATCAAGGAAATTGGCAAGCAATGTGACCTGGCCGTGGTGCTGGGTGGCGACGGCACCATGCTGGCCATCGCGCGCGAGCTGGCGCCGTTCAACATCCCGCTGATCGGCATCAACCAGGGCCGCCTGGGTTTCATCACCGACATCCAGCTGAAAGACATCGCCACCGCCCTGCCCTCGATCCTGGCCGGTCAATATGAAGAAGAGCAGCGCGCCATGCTGGAAGGCGCCGTGCTGCGCCCGATGCGCGGCGCCGGCTTTGAAACCATCTACGACGGCTACGCCATCAACGAGGTGGTGGTGAGCCGTGGCGCCACGGCCAGCATGGTCGAGCTGCGCGCAGAGATCGACGGCCAGTTCGTGGCCAACTACCGCGCCGACGGCCTGATCGTGGCCTCGCCCACGGGCTCGACGGCTTACGCCTTGTCGGCCGGCGGCCCGATCATGCACCCCGGCCTGGGTGGCTGGGTCATCGTGCCGATTGCCTCGCACACCATGTCCAACCGGCCCCTGGTCGTGTCGGACGACGTGACCATCACCATCGAGATCGTGGCCGGCCGCGACGCCAGCATGAACTTCGACATGCAAAGCCTGGCCAGCCTGCTGCACGGCGACCGCGTCACCGTGCGCCGTTCGCCGCACAAGGTGCGCTTCCTGCACCCCAAGGGCTGGAACTACTACGCGACCCTGCGCCGCAAGCTGCGCTGGAACGAAGGAGTCAGTTGAGATGTTGCGCCGCCTGACACTGCGCGATTTCGTCATCGTCACCAGCCTGGAGGTGGACCTCGGCGGTGGCTTCACGGCCCTGACCGGCGAAACCGGCGCGGGCAAATCCATCCTGATCGACGCGCTGCAACTGGCGCTGGGCAGCCGGGGGGATTCGGGCGTGGTACGCGAAGGTGCCGCCCGCGCTGACATCACCGCCGAGTTCGACCCCTCATCCGAACTGGCCGCCCGCCTGGCCCCCTGGCTGGAAGAAGCCGGCTTCGACAACCTGGAAGCCGGCGCGCCCCTGCTGCTGCGCCGCGTGGTCGATGCCCAGGGCAAGAGCCGCGCCTGGATCAATGGCAGCACGGCCACCGTGTCGCAACTGCGCGAGCTGGGTGAGCACCTGGTGGACATCCACGGCCAGCACGCCTGGCAAAGCCTGACCCGTGCCGATTCGGTGCGCGCCCTGGTGGATGCGCAAGCCGGTGTGGACACGCCCGCGCTGCAACAAGCCTGGGCCGCTCGCCGCGAGGCCCAGCGCCGCCTGGACGAAGCCCGCAGCAAACAGGCCGACCTGGACCGCGAGCGCGAGCGCCTGCAGTGGCAGATCACCGAGCTGGACAAGCTTGGGCCTCAGGCCGACGAGTGGGACACGCTCAACGCCGAGCACCAGCGCCTGAGCCACGGCCAGGCCATCCTGGATGCGGCGCGAATGGCGCTGGGCGCCGTGTCTGAAGCCGACAGCAATGCCGAGTCGCTCACCTCGCGCGCCATTGACGCGCTGGAAGAGGTGGCTGGCGTGGAGCCGAACCTGGCCAACGCCCTGGAAGTGCTGCGCGAAGCGCAAGCCCAGCTGCAGGACGCCGCCCACAGCCTCAACAGCGCGCTGCACCACACCGAGCTGGACCCGGATCGCCTGGCCGAGCTGGACAACCGCATGTCGGCCTGGATGAGCCTGTCGCGCCGCTACCGCCGCCCTGCCCCCGAGCTGCCCGCGCTGCTGCAAAGCTGGCGCGCAGAGCTCGCCGAGCTGGACGCTGCTGCCGATCTGGACGCGCTGGAACGTGAGGCCCAACGTGCGCACAAGGCCTGGCTGGACGTGGCCAAGGCCGTGTCCAAACAACGCGCGCAAGCCGCACCGGCCATGGCCCAAGCCGTGACCGAGGCCATGCAGGACCTGGGCATGGCCGGCGGCCGTTTCGAAGTGGCCCTGGTCAAGCAGGATGAGCCTCAGGCTTATGGCCTGGAGAACATCGAGTTCCTGGTGGCGGGCCATGCGGGCAGCACGCCGCGCCCGCTGGGCAAGGTGGCATCGGGCGGCGAGCTGTCTCGACTGGCCTTGGCCATCGCGGTGACCACCTCGCAGCGTGCGGACGAAACCGCGCAGGTCGGTACCCTGATCTTCGACGAAATCGATTCGGGCGTGGGCGGTGCGGTGGCCGACACCGTGGGCCTGCTGATGCAGCGCCTGGGCCGCGAACGCCAGGTGATGGCCGTGACCCACCTGGCCCAGGTGGCCGCGTGTGCGCACCAGCACCTGGTCGTGTCCAAGGCCTTGAGCAACGGCCAGACCGCCAGCGACATCCGCGAAGTGCAAGCCGACGCGCGCGTGCACGAAGTGGCCCGCATGCTGGGTGGCGCCATCACCGACACCAGCCGTGCGCATGCACAAGCCATGCTGCAAACGGCCAGCAAGGCCGACAAGGCCAACGCGACCAACAAGGCGCGGCCGGCACGCAAGGAAGCAGCATGAGCGCCGCACGGCCGCCCGAAGGCGCTCGCACCGCAGTGCGCAGCACGGAGGTTTCCAAATGACCCCATTGGACATCGTCCTGCTGACGGGCATCTCAGGCTCCGGCAAGTCCGTGGCGCTCAATGCGCTGGAGGACGCCGGCTACTTCTGCGTCGACAACCTGCCGCCCGAGCTGCTGCGCGGCATGATCGACTTGGAAAACAAGCGCCCGCCGGAGCTCAAGCGCCGCGTGGCCGTGTCGGTGGACGTGCGCAGCGCGCATTCGCTGCCCAACCTCACGCCCATGCTGAGCGATCTGCGCAAGGAAGGCCACTCGGTGCGCGCGGTGTTCCTCGACGCCAGCACGGACGCCCTGGTACGGCGCTTCTCGGAAACGCGCCGCCCGCACCCGCTGTCACAAGTGGCGAAGGCCCCCAAGCCCGAGCACGACGACAAGGCCGAGCCACGCCGCCGCGCCTCGGACAAGTTCAGCGACAACGACTCCACCGAGCAGGCTCTGATCGACGCCATCAACCTGGAGCGCGAGCTGCTCAGCCCGCTGCGCGACTTCTCGACGGTGATCGACACCTCGCTGCTGCGCCCGGCGCAACTGCGCACCTGGATCCGTAACATCGTGCAGGCCGCCCCCTCGCGCCTGACGCTGGTGTTCGAGTCCTTCGCCTACAAGCACGGCGTGCCCATGGACGCCGACTTCGTGTTCGACGTGCGCATGCTGCCCAACCCCTTCTACCTGAAGGAACTCAAGCCGCTCACCGGCCGCGACCAGCCCGTGATCGACTACCTCGCCGCACAGCCTGAATCAGCCGAGCTGCTCACGCAGATCGAAGCCTTCCTCTTGCGCTGGCTGCCTGCTTTGGAAGGCGACCAGCGCAGCTACGTGACGGTGGCCCTGGGCTGCACCGGCGGCCAGCACCGCTCGGTGTACTGCGTCGAGCAACTGGTGCAGCGCTTCGCACCACGTGGCGTGGTGCTGGCGCGGCATCGCGAGCAGGACGCGAAGTAAGCGATCAGCCTTCCTTGGCCATCGCGTCGCGCAAGGCCTGACGCAACTGCTGGCCGATCTCCGGCTTGCCCGAGAACGGGTCGGTCGGGTTACGGCCCTGCACCACATCTTCCAGACGCGTCTGCACCATGCCCAGTGCTTGCGGGTGGGTGTAGATGTAGAACTGGCCGGCTTCGATCGCCTTGTAGACCAGCTCGGCCGTATCCGTGGCCGTGACCTTGCCCGAGGTGACCGCCTTGGTGCTCATGGCCTGCGCGATCATCTGGCTGGGCGTGGGTTTGCCTTCGCTGCGCAGCTCGGCGGGGCGGTTGCGATGCGACTGGTGGATGCCGGTGGGCACGAAGTACGGACACAGCACCGAGGCGTGCACCTGCTCGGTCACCAGGGCCAGGTCCTGGTACAGCGTCTCGGACAGGCTCACCACCGCGTGCTTGCTGACGTTGTAGGCGCCCATATTGGGCGAGTTCAGCAGGCCGGCCATCGAGGCCACGTTGACCATGTGGCCCTGGTAGCTCGGGTCCTTGCGGGCAGCGGCCAGCATCAGTGGCGTGAAGATGCGCATGCCGTGGACCACGCCAAACAGGTTGACGCCCAGCACCCATTCCCAGTCGCGCTGGGTGTGCTCCCAGATCAGGCCGCCGTGGGCCACGCCCGCGTTGTTGATGACGATGTGCGGCGCACCGAAGCGCTCCATGCACATGTCGGCCAAGGCCTGGATGTCCTCGGCACGTGAGACGTCACCGCGCAAGGCGGCCACCTTCGCACCCGTGGCGCTGAGCTCTGCCACGGCCGCATCCAAGGCATCCTGCTGCACGTCGGTCAGCACGAGGTTCAAGCCACGCTTGGCGCCCAGGCGCGCCAGTTCCAGGCCAAAGCCGCTGCCTGCGCCGGTGATCACGGCCGTCTGGCCTGCTTGCAATTTCAAGTTCGACATCTTCTTGTCCTGCTGTGTGGGGGATCAGATCAGTTTGACCAGCTGTTTGCCGAAGTTCTTGCCCTTGAGCAAGCCCAGGAAGGCCTCAGGTGCGCTGGCGATGCCCTGAGCCACGGATTCGCGGAATTTCATCTTGCCGGTGGCCACCATCGTGCCCAGCTCCATCGTGGCCTCGGGCCAGACGTCGGCGTGTTCGCTCACGATGAAGCCTTCGATCTTCAAGCGGTTGACCAGGATCAGCGCCGGGTTCTGCATGGGCAGGGGCTGGCCGTCATAACCGGCGATCATCCCGCACATGGCGATGCGGCCAAAGGCGTTCATGCGCAGCAGCACGGCGTCCAGGATCATGCCGCCCACGTTCTCGAAGTAGCCGTCGATGCCATTGGGCGTGGCCTCTTTCAGCGCCTTGTAGAAGGCCTTCGGGTCACTGTGCACCTTGTAGTCGATGCAGGCGTCAAAGCCCAGCTCTTCGGTGACATAGCGGCACTTGTCGGCGCCGCCGGCCACGCCCACCACGCGGCAACCACGGGCCTTGGCCAACTGACCCACCACGCTGCCCACCGCCCCACTGGCCGCACTCACGACCACGGTCTCGCCGGCCTTGGGCGCGATGATCTTGATCAGTCCATACCAGGCCGTCACGCCGGGCATGCCGACCGAACCCAGGTAGGCCGACAGCGGGATGTGCGCCGTGTCCACCTTGTGCAGCATGGCGCCCTTCACGCTGGCGTCCACCACCGAGTACTCCTGCCAGCCGCCCATGCCCAGCACCTTGTCGCCGGGCGCGAACTTGGCGTGCTTGCTGGCCACCACCTCACCCACCGTGCCACCGATCATCACGGTGTTCAGCGGCTGCGGCTCGGCGTAGCTCTTGCTGTCGTTCATGCGGCCGCGCATGTACGGGTCCAGCGACAGGTAGTGGTGGCGCACCAGCACCTGGCCATCGGCCAGCTGGTCCAGCGTCGGCACGGGGGCCTCGACCAACTTGAAGTTGTCGACGGTGGCTTCGCCTTGTGGGCGAGAAGCGAGGAGGATCTGATGGTTGAGGGTCATGGAGCTTCTCCTTCAGCGTGGATGCTGGTTTTGGCGGGTGAACGCGATCGGTGCTTGTGATCAGTGGGTGTGATCAATACGTCTGATCTTCAAGAAAGGGCAATGGGCACAAGCGCACAAGGGAACGGATGGGGGCTCAATCAGAGCCAGGCCCATGCAACAAGGGCTTGGCAGCCGGCCGCACTTCACGGTCGGACACCGGCAAGGCGCGCAGGAACTTGAACGTGGCCGTGGCGTGCGCGCACACGCGGCCTTTTGAATCGAGCACCTTGCCTTCGGTAAAGGCCAGCGATGCGGTGGAATGCAGCACATGGCCCACAGCCTTGATCTGGCCAAGGCCGGGGCGCATGAAGGTGGTCTTCATCTCGATGGTGACGAGGCCGGGCCCACCATCAGGCTGGTCCAGGTTGAGGCTGCGCGCGGCGTGCGCCATGGCCACGTCCAGCAAGGTCATCATCAGGCCGCCATGGGCCACGCCAAACGAGTTGGTGTGCTGGTCCTGCACATCGAGCGTGATCTCGGCTTCGCCGTTTTCGTAGCGCTGCATCTCGCAGCCGATCTGCTCGATGAAAGGAATGCGAACCGCAAAGGGAATGGCCATGTCAATCCTTGCTGAAAACGCGCGCGGGTCTTGGGTACATCATCCAGCGCACCCTCAACCAATAAGCGCGCTGACGCCGCCGTCCACCGCCAGGATCTGCCCGGTGATGTGCTTGCCCGCATCAGACGCGAACAGCAGCGTGGCACCCTTGAGGTCTTCGTCGTCACCCACACGCAGCAGCGGCGCGCGGTTGGCAATGGTTTCCTCGCCGACCATGGCCAGCGTACCAGCCGTCATCTTGCTTGGGAAGAAGCCCGGTGCAATGGCGTTGACGCGGATGCCCAGGTGCCCCCATTCGCAGGCCAGCGCCCGCGTGAAGTTGATGACCGCGCCCTTGCTGGTGTTGTAGGCGATGGTCTGCATGAAAGGCGGGTTGCCGCGCAGGCCGGCGATCGAGGCCACGTTGATGATGCGCCCCTGCTTGCGCGGGATCATGCTGGCCTTGGCAATCGCCTGCGACAGCAGGAAGTAGCCACGCACATTGAGGTTCATGACCTTGTCCCACGCCTCGACCGGGTGCTCGGCGGCGGGTGCGCCCCAGGTGGCGCCGGCGTTGTTGATGAGGATGTCCACATCGCCCACGCGTTCCAGGGTTTCGTCGGCCAGGCGCTGGATGTCTTCGGCCTTGCCCGCGTCTGCGGCAATCCAGCGCGCGTCGATGCCGGCATCCTGCAAGGCCATCACGGCCTGCTCCAGGTCAGCCGACTTGCGCGAGCTGATCACCACCTTGGCACCGGCTTCGCCCAGCGCATGGGCCATCTGCAGGCCCAGGCCGCGCGAGCCACCGGTGATCAGGGCCTTCTTGCCGGTCAGGTCGAAGAGTTGTTGAACCTTGCGTGCGTCGCTCATGCTGACCTCGGCTCAAACGTTGAAGTCAACCACGTGGCGGGTGGCCGCCATCTCGCGGATCTGCGCCACCACGCCCTGGTGATGCGGGTGCGGGATGTAGGCCGCCAGCGCATCCTTGGTCTCGAAGGTGGACACGAGCACCACGTCGCAATTGGCCTCCAGGCCTTCGGTCTTGATGCCGACGTCGAACTCGTACATGCCGGGCACGAGGCCCTTGCAGCTGTCCAGCAGGGCCTTGACCTTGGGGGCGTCTTCGGGGCGCTTGAGCGTCCACATCACGATGTGTCGGAGCATGTTGGTCTCTTTCGATGTTGTTGGTTTGAACCGGTGATTGGGTGAGCCTCAGAACCAGTCGGCCTGAGCCTGTGCACAGGTCAGGTCTCGCCTGGCGACCACGCCCAGCCAGGCATCGATCTTGGGCAGCTCGAAGTTGAAGAAGTAATTGGCGGTGGCCAGCTTGCCCTTGAGGAAGCCGGCGCCCAGCGGGCTCTTGTCCCAACTGTTTTGATCTTGACCCTTGGCCTGCGCAGCCTTGGCGGCCAGCGCCAGCTCCAGCCAGATCCAGGCCAGCACGGTGTGACCAAAGGCCTGGAGGTAAGGCGTGGCATTGGCCAGCGCTTCTTCAGGCACGCCTGTGGACCAGGCGGCCTTGGTGGTGGCGCCGATCTTCTGCAGCGCTTGCGCCAGGGCATTGGCGTGCACCGCCAGGCCATCCACATGGCCCGCCTTCTGGATGGTCTCGCTGATGCGCTCGGCCAGCACGCTCAAGGCCTTGCCACCGTTCATCACCACCTTGCGGCCCAGCAGGTCCAGACCCTGGATGCCATGCGTGCCTTCGTGGATCATGTTGAGGCGGTTGTCACGCCAGTACTGCTCGACCGGGAAGTCACGCGTGTAGCCATAACCACCCAGGATCTGGATGGCCAGGCTATTGGCCTCTTGTGCCCATTCGCTGGGCCAGCTCTTGGCGATCGGCGTGAGCAACTCCAGCAGCAGGCCTGCCTTCTCGGCTTCCTCGCCGGTGCCGGTGTGTTCGTCGTCCACCAGTTGCGCACACAACAGGCCCAGGGCCAGGCCACCTTCGGCAATGGCCTTTTGCATCATCAGCATGCGCTTGACATCGGTGTGCTCGATGATGGGGATCTGCGGTGCGGTGTGGTCCTTGCCGCCTGCGCCCCCACCCACAAGATGGCGGCCTTGCGGGCGTTGCTTGGCGTATTCCAGCGAAGCCTCATAACCGGCGTAACCCAGCATGGTGGCGCCAATGCCCACGCTGATGCGGGCCTCGTTCATCAAGGTGAACATGCACTTCAGGCCTTCGCCCTGCTTGCCGATCAGGTAGCCCACTGCCCCGGCCTGGCCATTGACCGGGAACTTGCCTTCGCCGAAGTTCAGCAAGGTGTTGACGGTGCCGCGGTAGCCGCACTTGTGGTTCAGGCCAGCCAGGGCCACGTCGTTGCGCTGCTGAGTGATGCTGCCGTCTTGCTTGACCAGCTTGCGCGGCACGATGAACAGCGAGATGCCCTTCACGCCCGGGATGGTCTTGCCATCTTCACCGGGGATCTTGGCCAGCACCAGGTGCACGATGTTCTCGCCCATCTCGTGCTCGCCGCCCGAGATCCACATCTTGTTGCCGGTGAGGCGGTAGCGTGGGCCCAGGCTGTCTTGCGCCCAATCGATGCCGCTGCCATCGCCTTTGACGTCAGGCACGGCCTTGGTGGCGATGTCCGACAGGCTGGAGCCGGCCTGGGGCTCGCTCAGGCACATGGTGCCGAAGGTGCGGCCTTCAAAGCCGCCGCGCGCGAACACGTCGATCTGCTTGGGGGAGCCATGCGCCAGGATGGTGTTGGCATTGCCACGCGTGAGCATGGGGTAGGCCGCGAGCGACACGCTGGCTTTGTAGAAAAAGCTCATCGAGGCGATCTCGACCACCGTGGGCAACTGCATGCCGCCGATGTCGGCATCCTTGCTGCCGGCCATCAGGCCCGAGTCGTTGAAGGCCTGCATGGCCTGTGGCGTCTCCTTGGGCAGGGTCACCGTCACGCCGTCGAACTCGGGCTCGTGCACATCGGTCAGGCGGTTGAAGGGGGCGAACTGCTCGTTGGCGATCTTCTCGCTCAAGTCCAGCACGGCGGTGAAGGTTTCGCGGTTGTGCTCGGTGTGGCGTTCACGCTGACACAGGCCTTCGGCGTTGAGCCAGTCGTACAACAGGAAATCGATGGTGGCGCGGTGGGTCATGGGGTCAACTCAGCAATCAATGGGGTCAAACGAGATCAAAGCGTGGGGCAGTGAAACGGCCTTCAACGGCCCTTGAACACGGCCTCGCGGCGCTCCAGGAAAGACTGGATGCCCTCCAGGGCGTCCTCGCTTTGCATCACGGGCAAGAGGTTGGGGAACAAGGCCTTGGCTGCGGCGGCTTCGCCCTCGTTCCAGGCCAGGCGGGTGGACTTGAGCACGTTCTGCACGCCCAGCGGCGCGGCCTTGGCGATCTGCTCGGCGATCTCGCGGGCCTTGGCCAGCTGCTGGCCGGCCGGCACGACCTCTTGCACCAGGCCGGTCCGCAAGGCCTCTTCGGCGTACCAGTATTCGCCCGTCAACAGGTAACGTTGTGCGGCGCCCCAGCCCATCTGGCGGGGCAGGCGCAGCGTGGCACCACCACAGGGGAAGATGCCGCGCTTGACTTCCAGCATGGCGAAGCGCGTGTTGTCAGCCGCCACGCGCACCTCGGTGTTGAGCATGATCTCCACGCCCCAGGTGAAGCAGTTGCCTTGCACCGCCATCACCACCGGCTTGCTGTGGCGCTCACCGCTCAGGCCGAAGGGGTCGATCTCGCCCTCGCCAATCTCGAAACCCCTGCCATTACCGAAGATGGGCGCCCACTTGTCCAGCTCCACGCCGGAGGTCATGTGCGCGCCTTCGCCATACAGCAGGGCCACGCGCAGATCGGGGTTGCGGCTCAGCTCGCCATAGGCCTTGGCGATGTCGTGGTACATCTCGGGCGACAAGGCGTTGTGCTTTTCAGGGCGATTGACCTTGATCTCCAGGATGTGGCCGACCTGGCTGGTTTCGATGTAGGACATGTCGAATCTCGCTGTCTGTTCAGGCACAAAAAAAGGCCCGCACGGCAAACGCCATGCAGACCTCAGGTTCAGATCATCTGATCCAGGTGTTCATGTTGTGGCTCAATCGGCGACCGATCGGCTGATCCTTGGCGTAGTGCCTTGGATCAGGCCTTGCCGCCCGTGAAGGTCTTGCCTTCGGCTGCCAGCTTGGCCAGCAGCGGTGCGGGCGTCCAGAAGGCGGGGTCGCCATTCGGGTTGGCCGCGTAGCCCTTCATCAACTCGACCACCTTGGGCAGGCCGATCATGTCGGCATACAGCATGGGGCCACCACGGTAAACCGGGAAGCCATAGCCCGTCAGGTAGACCATGTCGATGTCAGAGGCTTTGGACGCGATGCCTTCTTCCAGGATCTTGGCGCCTTCGTTGACCATGGCCAGCACCAGGCGCTGCACGATCTCATCGTCACTGATCGCGCGAGGCGTGATGCCCTTGTCGGCACGCACCTTGTCGATGCAGGCTTGCACTTCCGCAGAAGGCACGGGCTCGCGCTTGCCGGCTTCGTAGTCGTACCAGCCCTTGCCCACTTTCTGGCCGAAGCGGCCCAACTCACAAATGGCATCGCCCACGGGGCTGTAGATCACGTCGGGCTGCTCGATCTTGCGGCGCTTGCGGATGGCATAACCAATGTCGTTGCCGGCCAGGTCCCCCACACGGAAGGGGCCCATGGCCCAGCCAAAGGCCTCTGCGGCCTTGTCCACCTGCTGCACGGTGGCGCCCTCTTCCACCAGGAAGAAGCCCTGGCGCACGTACTGCTCGAACATGCGGTTGCCGATGAAGCCATCGCACACGCCCGAGACCACAGCCACCTTCTTGATCTTCTTGGCCACAGCCATCACGGTGGCCATCACGTCCTTGGCCGTGTGCTTGCTGCGCACCACTTCCAGCAGGCGCATCACATTGGCGGGGCTGAAGAAGTGCAGGCCGACCACATCGGCTGGGCGCTTGGTGACTTCGGCAATCTTGTCCACGTCCAGCGTCGAGGTGTTGGACGCCAGGATGGCACCGGGCTTCATGATGCTGTCGAGCTTGGTGAAGACCTGCGACTTCACGCCCATGTCTTCGAACACGGCCTCGATCACCATGTCGGCCTGGGCGATGTCGTCATAGCTCAGCGTGGTGGTCAGCAGGCTCATGCGCTGCTCGTACTTCTCTTGTGCCAGCTTGCCCTTGGCCACTTGCGCTTCGTAGTTCTTGCGGATGATGCCCACGCCGCGGTCGATGGCATCGGGCTTCATCTCCAGCAGTGTCACGGGGATGCCGGCATTGAGGAAGCACATGGTGATGCCGCCGCCCATGGTGCCGGCGCCGATCACGGCCACCTTCTTGATGTCACGCAGGGGCGTGTTGTCTGGCACATCGGGGATCTTGCTGGCGGCACGCTCGCCAAAGAAGGCGTGGCGCAGGGCGCGGGCCTGGTCGCTGGTCACCAGCTTGGCGAACACGTCCTGCTCATAAGCCAGGCCGGCATCCAGATCCAGCCTGGTCGAGGCTTCCACGCAGTCCACGCAACGTTGTGGCGCTTCGAGGTTCTTGCGGGTCTTGGCCAGATCCGCGCGGGTCTTGGCGAACAGCTCGGCGTCGGCAGGCGCCGCCACGCTCAACTGGCGCACGGAAGGCAGCGGGCGCACGGCGGCCACGTCCTTGGCAAAGGCGATGGCGGCGGCCAGCAGGTCGCCGTCCACCAGCTTGTCGAACAGCTTCTGGCCAGGGGCCTTGGCCAGCTTCTCGCTGGGCACCGAGGCGCCGGTCGTGATCATCTGCAAGGCGGTTTCCACGCCCAGCACGCGCGGCAGGCGCTGCGTGCCACCGGCGCCCGGCACGATGCCGATGTTCACCTCGGGCAGCGCGATCTGCGTGCCCGGCGCCACAAGGCGGTAGTGGCAGCCCAATGCCAATTCCAGGCCGCCCCCCATGGCCACGCCATGAATGGCCGCCACCACAGGCTTGCCCGATTGCTCCACTGCCGTGATCGCGGTGTGGAAAGACGGCTCGGCAGCCATCTTGGCCGTGCCGAATTCGCGGATATCCGCCCCGCCGCAGAACACCTTGCCCGCGCCCGTGATCACGATGGCCTGCACGGCGCTGTCGGCATTTGCCTTGGCGATGCCATCCACCACGCCGGCCCGCGTGCTCTGCCCGAAGCCGTTGACAGGCGGGTTGTCCAGCGTGATGACGGCCACGCCGTCGGTGACTTGGTAGGAGGTGCTCATGGCGATCTCGTTGGCGAATGTTGAGAAGAAAACGGGCGATCCGGGTCGCCGATCAATTCTGACAAGAAGTCTTGTAAGAATAGACGAACATTGTGGCACCAGCGCTGTAAAGGCGATGCCGGCATGGGGAAAATACCTCATCCCTCAGGGATTCCGGTCGCGTCGACCTGCCGCCTCAGGCCCCACGGGTACAACGGACAAGGGGCGCACCTGCCCTGATGCGCCCACAGGCTCCAACCACAGGAACAGGCGGCAGGCCAGCCAGGCGGTGGCTCAGACCTCCAGCCACTCCTTGCGGGTGTACTGGTCGGCACGCAGCTCATCGGGCGTACCGTGGAACACCACCTCGCCATGCCCCATCACGTAGCAGCGCTGCGAAATGTCCAGGGCGATGGTGAGCTTCTGCTCCACCAGCAGCACGGCCAGTCCTCGCTTCTGCAGCTCCTTCAGGTACTCGCCCACCAGCTCCACGATCTTGGGCGCCAGGCCCTCGGTGGGCTCGTCGATCATGATCAGGTCGGGGTCACCCATCAGCGTGCGACACAGCGTCAGCATCTGCTGCTCGCCGCCGGACATCACGCCGGCCTCCGTGTGCTGCCGTTCCTTGAGGCGCGGGAACATCTGGTACATGTCGTCCAGGCTCCAGCGGCTGTTCTTGTGGCCGGACTTCATGCCCAGCTTGAGGTTCTGCTCGACCGTCAGCTTGGGAAAGACATCGCGGCTCTCGGGCACATAACCCAGGCCGCGTCTGGCCACGTCATACGTCTTGTGGCCCAGCAGTTCTTCGCCCTTCCACTTCACCGAGCCCTCGCCGGTGACCAGGCCCATGATGGTCTTGATCGTGGTCGATCGCCCCGAGCCATTGCGCCCCAGCAGGCTGACGATCTCGCCCGGGTTGACCTCTAGGTCCACCCCGTGAAGGATGTGGCTCTTGCCGTAAAACGCGTGCAAATCCTGAATGCTCAACATGGTCAGACTCCCGCCTCGGCGGCCTGGTTTTGCGCCAACACCGAGCCCAGATAGGCCTCCTTGACGCGGTCATTGGCGCGCACGGCCTCAGGCGTATCGAAGGCGATCACCTCGCCATACACCAGCACCGCGATGCGGTCAGCCAGGCCAAAGACCACACCCATGTCGTGCTCCACCGTCAGCAGCGTCTTGCCCTCGGTCACCTCGCGGATCAGTTTGACGAAGTTGGCCGTCTCGGACTTGCTCATGCCGGCTGTGGGTTCATCCAGCAGGACCACATTGCCACCGCCGGCAATCGTCACCCCCACCTCCAGCGCACGCTGTTCGGCATAAGTCAGTTGCGAGACATGCACATCGCGCTTGCGCCGCAGGCGGATCATGTCCAGCACCTCTTCGGCCCGGGCATTGACATGCTCCATGCGAGAGAGGAAACGCCAGAAGGTGTAGCGCTCGCCCATGGACCACAACACCGCGCAGCGGATGTTCTCGAACACGCTCAGCCGCGGGAACAGGTTGGACACCTGGAAGCTGCGCGCCAGGCCGCGGCGGTTGATGTCATAAGGCGTGAGCCCGTGGATGGGTTCGCCATTGAGCAGGATCTCGCCGCTGGTGGGTGCCATGCGCCCACTGATCAGGTTGAACAGCGTGGACTTGCCCGCGCCATTGGGCCCGATCAGCGCCACGCGCTCGCCAGCCTTCACGGCCAGTTCAGCACCGCGGATGATCTCGGTCTTGCCAAAGGACTTGCGCACCTGGCGCAGTTCCAACGCCATGCCTTTTGGGGACGTGTCGGCAGAGGTGTTGGCAGATGTGGAATGCTTGCTCATGTTCGTCTGCCTCACAGCGCGGGGGTGCGCGCGATCTGCGCCTCGATGTCTTCCTGGATCTGGTTCCACAAGCGCGAGAAGCGCCTGCGCACCAGCTCGAACAAGCCCACACCCACCACGAGCATGAGCACCGCCAGGCCCCAAGTCGTGCTGCTTTGCGTATCCAGGCTCACGCCAGCGAAACGCATCACAGGGCCCAGCGCCTCATCCAGCTTGATGTGGTAGACCATCTCCACCATGGCGGCAAAGGGCAGCACCACCAGCGTTGCCGTCACAGCCAAAGCCGCGTACACCCCCCACAGGCGCTTGAGCATGCCGTAGCCCGCCAGGCGCACATTCATCATCAACAGGCTGGCAAAGCCACCCGGGGCGTACATCACCATGAACAGGAACAGCAGGCCCAGGTACAGCAGCCAGGCCTTGGTCAGCTCCGACAGCATCACCATGGCAAACACCATCAGTACCGCGCCGATGATGGGCCCGAAGAAGAACAGCGAACCGCCCAGGAAGGTGAACAGCAGGTAGGCGCCCGAGCGCTGCGCGCCCACCACCTCGGCCGTCACGATCTCGAAGTTCAGGGCATACAAGCCACCCGCGATGCCGGCAAAGAAGCCCGCGATCATGAAGGCGATGTAGCGCACCCGCTGCGTGTCATAACCAATGAACTCGACACGCTCGGGGTTGTCGCGCACCGCATTGAGCATGCGCCCCAGCGGCGTCTGCGTGAAGGCGAACATCAGCACCGTGCAGATGAAGCAGTACACGGCGATCAGGTAATACACCTGGATCTGCGGCCCGAAGGTGATGCCCATGACGGGCTGGCCCACCACGCGGTTGCTGCTGATGCCGCCTTCACCACCGAAGAACTCCGGCAGCATCAGCGACATGTTCCAGACCAGCTCGCCCACACCCAGCGTGATCATGGCAAAGGTGTTGCCTGACTTCTTGGTGGTGACCGCGCCCAGCAAGGCGGCCATCGCGAGGCCACCCAGCCCGCCGATCAAAGGGATCAGGCTCACCGGGATGGACCAGTCGCCCGCACCCACCTTGTTGAGCGTGTGAATGGCCGCGAACGCGCCCAGGCCTGAATAGACGGCATGCCCGAAGCTGAGCATGCCGCCCTGCCCCAGCAGCATGTTGTACGACAGGCAGACGATGATGGCCGTGCCCATCTGCGTGAGCATGGTCAGCGACAGGCTGCTCTTGAGGAACATGGGCGCCACGAACAGCACCAGGGCAAAGGCCGACCACAACAGCCAGCGACCCAGGTTCAAGGGACGGAATCGGTAGACGTTACTGGTCATGTTCTTCACTCCTCACGTGTACCCAACAAGCCCTTGGGCCTGAAGATCAGGATCAGCACCAGGAGGAGATACGGCAGGATCGGCGCCATCTGCGACACCGTGATCTTGAGCAGCGGGTAGGACCAGTGCTCGTAATTGACCGTCTGACCGTGGCTTTGCATGAACGAGGCCACCGACACATCGGCCACCACGGCAAAGGTCTGCAGCAGGCCGATCAGCAACGAAGCCAGGAAGGCGCCAGCCAGTGAGCCCATGCCGCCTACCACCACGACCACGAAGATGATGGCCCCCACAGAGGCGGCCATATTGGGCTCGGTCACGAAGGCGTTGCCACCAATGACACCGGCCAGCCCCGCCAAGGCACAACCGCCGCCAAACACACCCATCATCACGCGCGGCACGTTGTGCCCGAGCGCCTGCGCCATGTCAGGGTGCGTCAGCGCGGCCTGGATGATCAGGCCGATGCGCGTGCGGGTCAGCAGCAACCACAAGACACCCAGCATGAACAGGGCGACCAGGGCCATGAATCCACGGTAGATCGGGAACTGCGTGCACGAATTGCCGGCCTCAGGGCCACAGATGGTTGGATCACCCGCGCCCATCAGGAACTGGAGGCCGTGCCCCTTGACGTTGGCAATGGTGAACAACGGGCCGCTGAGCACATCAGGGATGCGGTAGTCCACATTGGCCGGCCCCCAGATCAGGCGCACGCACTCGAACACCACATAGGACAAACCGAAGGTGACCAGCAGCTCCGGCACGTGCCCATAAACGTGGACCTTGCGCAAGCTGTAGCGCTCGAAGGCGGCCCCCAACAGGCCCACCAGCAAGGGCGCCAGGATGAGCGCAGGGAAGAAGCCCACCAGCCCCGTGATCACGTAAGCGAAGTAGGCACCCAGCATGTAGAAGCTGGTGTGCGCGAAATTGAGCACACCCATCATGCTGAAGATCAGCGTCAGCCCGGAGCTGAGCATGAACAGCAGCAGCCCGTAGCTGATGCCGTTCAGAAAGAAGACGACGAAGGTTTCCATCAGGCGCGGCGCATGCGTGACACGTGAGCAGGCGCTGCGCCACCTTGCCTGCCCGGACTCAACAACCCGGCCACCCCATGAAGCGAGGTGGCTCGGGCTGCCCACATCACGAAGGACGCTTCATCTGGCAGGAGGTCGGCGTGCTCGACACATACGCGTCGAAGGATTTGACCGGCACGAAGGTCATGCCCGTCTTCTCGACGTCATAACTGTTCTTGGCATCCACCGGCGCCCACTTGGCGATGAACAGTGGCTGCTGCAGCTGGTGGTCGGTCTTGCGCATTTCCACTTCGCCGTTGAAGCTCTTGAACTTCAGGCCCTCCATGGCCGCCGCGACCTTGAGCGGGTCGGTGGACTTGGCCTTGGCCATGGCATCAGCCAGCATGGCCAGCCCCGAGTAGGTGGCAGACGAGTAGAAGTCGTCATTGAAGCGCTTCTTGAACTCGCTGACCAGGCTCGCGTTCAGGCCGGGCATGTTGTAGTGGCCATAACCCACCTGGTAGACGCGCCCATCAGCGGCCTTGCCCAGCGCGGTGGGGGTGCCACCGAAGTTCGCGTAGTAGGTGTAGAACTTGACGTTGAGGCCCGCTTCGTTGGCGGCCTTCACCAGCAAGGCCAGATCGGACCCCCAGTTACCCGTGATCACCGTGTCCGCGCCGGAGGCCTTGATCTTGGCCACATACGGCGCGAAGTCGCGCACCTGGGCCAGCGGATGCAGGTCGTCGCCCACGATCTGGATGTCCGGGCGCTTGCGAGACAACATGGTCTTGGCGAACTTGGACACCTGCTGGCCGTGCGCGTAGTTCTGGTTGATCAGGTAGACCTTGTGGACGTCCTTTTGCTCCTTGATGAAGGTGGTCAGCGCTTCCATCTTCATGGAGGTGTCGGCATCCAGACGGAAGTGCCAGTAGCTGCACTTGCTGTTGGTCAGATCAGGGTCCACCGCGGCGTAGTTCAGGTAGACGATTTCCTTGCCGGGGTTGCGCTCGTTGTACTTGTTGACGCCATCCACCAGCGCCAGGGCAGAGCCCGAACCCAGGCCCTGCACCACGTAGCGGATGCCCTGGTCGGCCGCCGACTTCAAGGCGTTGAGTGTTTCAGCAGGGCTGAGCTTGTTGTCGATGCTGACGATCTCGAACTTGACGCCCGCCGGGTTGTTGGCGTTGATCTTCTCGGCCACGAACTGGAAGCTCTTGACCTGGTTCTGGCCCACGCTCGCCATCAGACCCGACAGCGGGTCGATCCAGGCGATCTTCACCGTTTCGCCCTTCTGGGCAAAAGCCGCGCCTGCAGTAAGGCTGGCAGCCACCAACAGACTCAGCGTGCGAACTTGGGGAACTTGGAAGCGCATGAGGATCTCCGTGTCGTGTTGAAACGTAAGCAAACTCAATTTACCCCCCTGACTTGAGGGTGCCAGTCAGGGATGACCCGCATCCCGTCCGCCTCGCGCCTAAACGCGCCCAAGCGCGGTCAACACGCGCCACAACACACGAGCTGCGCAAAAAAAAGGCGCCTCCAAACGAGGCGCCTTGTGTGTTTACGGCAACGATCAAGCCGTAGGCAGCTTGTGGTCTTTGAACTTCTCGCGCAACTGCAACTTCCAGATCTTGCCCGTGGCCGTGTGGGGGATCTCGTCCACGAACACCACGTCGTCAGGCGTTTGCCAGTTGGGGATCTTGCCTTTGTAGAAAGCGATCAGTTCTTCCTTGCTCACCTCGGCACCAGGCTTCTTGACCACCACCATCAGCGGGCGCTCGTCCCACTTGGGGTGATGGCAGGCAATGGCCGCGGCCTCCTGCACGGCCGGGTGGGCCATCAAGGCGTTTTCCAGGTCGATGGAGCTGATCCATTCGCCGCCGGACTTGATCACATCCTTCGAGCGATCGGTGATCTGCATGTAGCCATCGGGGTCGATGGTGGCCACGTCGCCCGTGGGGAACCAGCCATCGTGCAGCGGCGACTTGTCGATGTTGAAGTAGCCGCTGATCACCCAGTGGCCACGCACCTCCAGGTCACCGGCCGACTTGCCATCCCAGGGCAGCACCTTGCCTTCGGCATCCACAATGCGCATGTCGATGCCGTACACCGACTTGCCTTGCTTTTCCAGCAGCTTCTGCTTGTCTTCCGTCGACCAGTCTGCGTGCTTGGACTTCAGTCGGCCCAGCGTGCCCAGCGGCGACAGTTCGGTCATGCCCCAGGCATGGATCACTTCGACGTTGTAGTCGTTCTCGAAGGTGCGGATCATCGCGGGCGGGCAGGCCGCGCCGCCGATGATGGTGCTCTTGAAGGTGCTGAACTTCAGGTTGTTGGTCTTGACATGGTTCAGCAGGCCCAGCCAGATGGTGGGCACGCCGGCGCTCATGGTGACCTTCTCTTCTTCGAAGAGGTTGTACAGCGAAGCACCATCCAGGTGGTGACCAGGGAACACCAGCTTGCAGCCCACCATGGCCGCCGTGTAAGGCAGGCCCCAGGCATTGACGTGGAACATGGGCACCACGGGCAGCACGGTGTCCGTGGCCTTCAGGCTCATGGCGTCGGGCAGCGCTGCGGCGAACGCATGCAGCACGGTCGAGCGGTGCGAGTACACGGCGCCCTTGGGGTTGCCGGTCGTGCCCGAGGTGTAGCAGATGCTGGCCGCGGTGTTCTCATCGAACGAAGGCCAGCAGTAGTTGCCATCTTCGGCCGCAATCAGGTCTTCGTAGCAATGCAGATGGGGCAGCGCGCACTCACGCGGCATGTTCTCGCGGGCGCACATCAGCACCACATGCTGGAGTGCCGGCAGCGAAGGCGCCAGCTTCTCGACCAGGGGGAAGATGTTGAGGTCAACGAAGATGACCTTGTCCTGCGCATCGTTGGCGATCCAGGCCACTTGCTGCGGGAACAGGCGCGGGTTGATCGTGTGGCACACACGCTGCGAGCCCGACACCGCGTAATAGATCTCCATGTGGCGATAGCCGTTCCAGGCCAGCGTGCCCACGCGGTCGCCTGCCTCCAGGCCGAGGCGATCCAGAGCCTGCGCCAGCTTGCGCGAACGCAGTTCGACCTCGGTCCAGTTGGTGCGGTGCATGTCGCCTTCCACACGCTTGGACACGATCTCGACATCACCGTTGTGACGTGCCGCGTGCGTGAGCAGCGACGAGATCATCAAGGGCATGTGCATCATTTGGCCCATCAGGCTCATAGGAACTACCTCCGAAAAACAGGACGACGCATTTGACCAGCGGGCCAAAACAGGAAACAAGCCGAATCAGATCAGCGCAAAGATCATAGACGCAGCCCGCCCATAATCCATGGAGAACCCCCAAGGGATAACCCTGGGATCACGCCAAATCGGCATTTAGCCCGCCAATCCGGGAAACATACGGAACCAGATGCAAACCGTCAAGGCATGCGCAGGGCTTGTAGCGCCTTGAGGAAAGGCTCGGGCAAGGCCACGGGCCGGCGCGTGGCGCGGTCCACATACACATGCACAAAATGCCCTACCGCCGCCGTCTGCGGAGCGCCCTCGTCAAACAGGCCGATTTCGTAGCGCACGCTGCTCTTGCCGATGTGGCCCAAGCGGATGCCGGCGTCCACGTTGCGCGGGAACTCCAGCGGGGCGAAGTAATTGCAATGCGTCTCGATGACCAGGCCGATCACCTCGCCCTGGTGGATGTCCAGCACGCCCGCCTCGATCAGGTAGCGGTTGACCGCCGTGTCGAAGTAGCTGTAGTAGGTGACGTTGTTGACGTGTCCGTAGATGTCGTTGTCCATCCAGCGCGTGGTGATGGTGCTGAAGTGGGCATAGGCGGCCCGGTCTTGTGCTTGCGGTCGTTCCATGTGCTGACTTGTTGGGTAGATGAGGCGATGCGCCGTGCGCGGGTCAGCGGGCATGATAGCCATGCGCGTGTGGCGCCAAGGGGCCGTTTGACCAATGCAAGTCCAGGCGGCTACATTACTGACCCACAGGTCAGTTACTTGGAAACCTCGTCTTGAGCCGCACGCCCTCGCCTGCCTCCACCCTGCCCCTGAAGCCGCACCAAGCGGACGGGGAAGCGCCCTCTTGCCCCATCGTGGCAGCAGTGGCAGCCATCGCGCCCAGGTTGCCCGGCGTGCGCCAGCGCCGCAAGGCCGCCCGCCCGCATGAATTGCTGGAAGCCGCGCTCACCTTGTTCGTGGAAAAAGGCCTGGCCGCCACCCGAGCCGAAGAAGTGGCCAAGCTGGCTGGCGTCTCCAAGGGCACGCTGTATCTGTACTACCCCAGCAAGGACGAGTTGTTCAAGGCCGTGGTGCGCGCCTACCTGACCCAGGTCATCGCCGAGGGTCATGAACTGGTCGAGCAGTTTGAAGGCAACACATCCGATCTGCTGCATCTGCTGGCGCACACCTGGTGGTCCCGCGTGGGCGCATCCAAGGCATCGGGCCTGCTGGTGCTGATCATGGCCGAGGCCCGCAACTTCCCCGAATTGGCGCAGTTCTATGTGGACGAGGTGGTGGCGCCCAGCCATGCGCTGCTGGCCCGCGTCGTTCAGCGCGGCATCGACCGCAACGAGTTCCGCCCCATGGACGTGACCTCGGTGGTACACGCCCTCATCGCGCCCATTCAGTTTCTGATCCTCTACCGCCAGTGCACCTCGGTGTGCACGGCCAACCCGGTGCCGCTTGATCCGGAACGTTTCATGACGACCCAGATCGAATTGCTGCTGCGTGGCCTGGAAGTCCGCCATCCGGTCATCCCCAACGAGCTGCCCTCCCCCAACACATGAGCAAACCCACCAAATGGATCGCCCTGGCAGCAGGCGTGCTGATCCTGGGCGGCGGCATCGGCCGCGCCATCGTGCACAAGAAGGCGCAGCAAAACGAACTGGCCCAAAGCACGGCGACGGCGCAAGCCGGTGTGGTGTCCTTGAGCAGCAAGGACGTGCATGAAGTGCGCCCCACCTTGCTCACGCATGCGATTCCCGTATCGGGCAGCCTCACGGCGCAACGCTCGGCCATCGTCAAGGCCAAAGTGGCCGCCGAACTGCTGAGCCTGAGCGTGCGTGAAGGTGACCAGGTCAAGGCCGACCAGGTCATTGGCAAGCTGGACCCTCAAGAGTTCGACACCCGCCTGCAGCAGGCTCGCCAGCAAGCGGCATCGGCCAAGGCCCAATGGCAGATTGCCCAGCAGAACCTGGAGAACAACCAGGCCCTGGTGCAGCAAGGCTTCATCTCGCGCACCGCGCTGGACAACTCCATTTCCAACGCCGCAGCAGCCAAGGCCACGTACGAAGCAGCCCAATTTGCGGTGGACCTGGCCGCCAAGTCCTTGAAGGACAGCATTGTGCGCGCGCCGATTGCCGGGCAGATTTCGCAGCGCTTTGCGCAGGCAGGCGAACGTGTCGGCGTGGATGGCCGCATCGTGGAAGTGGTGGACCTGAGCAGCCTGGAATTGCAGGCGCCGTTGACACCGCAAGATGTCACCCAGGTACGCGTCGGCAGCCCGGCCACGCTGCATGTGGAAGGCCTGCCGGAACCCCTGCCCGCCCGCATCGCCCGCATCAACCCCAGCGCCACGGCCGACACCCGCTCGGTCATGGTCTACCTGGCCTTGAAGCCCCACCCGGCCTTGCGCCAGGGCCTGTTCGTACAGGGCGAAATCACCCTGACGCAACAAGAGGCGCTGAGCGTGCCGCAGACCGCCATCACGCGCGAGTCCGGCCATGATCAGGTACTGCGTGTGCGCGATGGCAAGGTTGGCAAGGTGGACGTGAAGCTGGGCTCGCATGTGGGCAAAGGTGCGAACGAGGTCCCCATGGTGGAGATCGTCGAAGGCCTGCAGGCTGGCGACCGCGTGCTGGCCAATGCATCGGGCACGGTGCACGACGGCCAGGCCGTGACGCTGGGGCAGGCTCAGGCTTCTTCCACTGCTGCACGCTGAGCCGCCCAAGCCATGTGGTTCACCCGCCTGTCCATCCTCAACCCGGTGATGGCGACCATGGTCATGGTGGCCCTGGTCGTGCTGGGTCTGTTCTCGTACCAACGCCTCAAGGTTGACCAGTTCCCCGACATCGAACTGCCCACGCTGGCCATCCAGCTGGACTACCCCGGCGCCTCGCCCGAGATCATCGAGTCCGAAGTCACGCGCAAGGTCGAAGAAGCCGTCAACACCGTGGCGGGCATCAACCAACTGTACTCGCGCTCGTATGAAGGCAGCTCGGTTGTCATCGTGCAGTTCAACCTGGATGTCGATGGCCGCCGCGCGGCCGACGATGTGCGAGAGAAGCTGTCAGCCATTCGCCCGACGCTGCGCGATGAAGTCAAAGAACCTCGTGTGCTGCGCTTCGATCCGGCCAACCGCCCCATCTTTTCGCTGGCGTTGACCTCGCCCAAGGGCTCGCAAAGCGAACAAGCCCTGACCACGTATGCAGACCAGATCCTGCGCAAGCGCCTGGAGAACGTGCGCGGCGTGGGCTCGGTCAACCTCGTGGGTGCGCGCAAGCGGCAAATCAACGTCTACCTGAAGCCGCAGGCCATGCAGGCACTGGGCCTGCGCGCCGAGCAAGTCGCCAACGCGGTGCGCCTGGAAAACCAGGACCAGCCCGCCGGCAGCGTGCGCACCCAATCGCAAGACCGCGTCGTGCAGATCGACGCACGCCTGAAAACCGTGCGTGATTTCGAACGGCTGATCGTGGCCACACGCGGCGGCCAGCCCATCCGCCTCAGCCAGGTTGCGGATGTGGTCGATGGCCCGCAGGAGCTGGACACACTCGCGCTGTACAACGGCAAGCGCACGCTGGCGCTGGAGGTGCTCAAGGCCCAGGGCGAGAACACGCTGGACGTGGTCAAGGGCCTGCGTGACGTGGTGGATCAGGTCGACAAGGAGCTGCCGCCCGGCATGAAGGTCGACGTCATCCGCGACAACAGCCGCCCCATCGCGGTCAGCGTGTCCACCGTGCGCGAAACGCTGATCGAAGGCGCCGTGCTCACCGTCGCCATCGTCTTCCTGTTCTTGAACTCCTGGCGCTCCACCGTCATCACCGGGCTCACGCTGCCGATCTCCATCATCGGCACCTTCCTGTTCATGTACGCCTTCGGCTTCTCGATCAACATGATCACGCTGATGGCCTTGAGCCTGTGCGTGGGCCTGTTGATCGACGACGCCATCGTGGTGCGCGAGAACATCGTGCGCCATGTGCAGATGGGCAAGTCCGCACTGGATGCTTCCATGGACGGCACCAAGGAGATCGGCCTGGCCGTGCTGGCCACCACCTTGTCCATCGTGGCCGTGTTCCTGCCGATTGGCTTCATGGGCGGCATCATCGGCAAGTTCTTCCACGAGTTCGGCATCACCATCGTGGCTGCCGTGCTGATCTCGATGTTCGTGAGCTTCACGCTCGACCCCATGCTCTCCAGCATCTGGCATGACCCGGCCATCCACCGCCATGCCGGTGTGGTGGCGGCCAGCTCGCTGTATGACAAGACCATCGGCCGCGTCACGGCGGCGGTCGAACATTGGGCAGACTCATTGGGCGATGCCTACCAGCGCATCCTCGCCTGGGCACTGGACCACCCCTGGTGGACCATGCTGGTCGCCTTGCTGAGCCTGGTCGGCAGCCTGGCCCTGACGCCGCTCATGGGCACCGAGTTCGTGCCCAAGGCCGACTACTCCGAGACCTTCGTCAACTTTTACACACCGGCCGGCACCTCGCTGGAAGCCACCGAAGCCCGCACACACGATGTCGAAGCCCTGATCCGCGCCATGCCGGAGGTCAGCTACACGCTGTCGACCATCAACACGGGCTTTGCACTGGGCCGCAACCAGGTCAGCATCTACATCCGACTGAAGGATCGCAAAGAGCGCACCCGCAGCGTGGACCAGCTCTCCGCCCCCTTGCGCAAGGCCCTGAGCCAGTTGCCCGACATCACCGTGACGCATGTGGGCCTGCTTGACGCCGTGGGTGGCCAGAAGCCCATCCAGCTGTCCATCCAGGGCACCAGCCTGGCCGAACTGGGCAAACTCTCGCAAGAGACACTGGACAAGCTCAAACAGGTACCCGGCCTGGTCGACCTGGACACCAGCCTCAAGCCCAACAAGCCCACGCTGGACATCCGCGTGCGCCGCGATGCCGCCGCCGACCTGGGCCTGAACGTCGACAGCATCAGCAATGCCTTGTCGGTGCTGGTCGAAGGCAAGACCGTGGGCAGTTGGCTGGCCGATGACGAACAGAACTACGACATCCGCGTGTCCCTGCGCCCCGAAGACCGCCGCACCGCCGAAGACCTGCGCAACCTGCCCCTGGTCGCGGGCGTGGACGCGCAAGGCCGTCCGCGCATCGTCAAGCTGCACCAGGTCGCCGACATCATCGAAGGCCTGGGCCCCACCCAGATCAACCGCCGCGACCTCAACCGCGAAGTCGAGATCACGGCCAACGTGACCGGCCGCTCCATGGGCGAGGTCTCCGCCGACATCAAGACCATTCTGGACAAGACCGCCTGGCCCACCAACTACCACTACCGTTTCGGCGGCTCCACCAAGGACATGAAAGAGGCCTTCGAGTACGCCGCGTCTGCCCTGGGCCTGGCCGTGGTCTTCATCTACATGATCCTGGCCTCGCAGTTCCGCAGCTTCCTGCAGCCCATCGCGCTGATGAGCTCGCTGCCCCTGACCCTCATTGGCGTGGTCCTGACCCTGCTCGTGTTCGGCTCCACGCTCAACATGTTCTCGGTCATCGGCATCATCATGCTCATGGGCCTGGTCACCAAGAACGCGATCCTGCTGGTGGACTTCGCCAACCGCGCCCGCCTGGGCGAAAGTGGGGAATTCAGCGGCGACAGCCACCACACCGACCCCCTGTCCCGCCGCGAAGCCCTGCTCATGGCCGCCCGCGTGCGCCTGCGCCCCATCCTCATGACCACGCTGGCCATGGTGTTCGGCATGGTGCCCCTGGCCTTCGCCCTGACCGAAGGCTCCGAACAACGCTCCCCCATGGGCCAGGCCGTGATCGGGGGGGTGATCGCCTCCTCGCTGCTGACCCTGGTGGTGGTGCCGGTTATCTACGCATTTCTTGATGATTTCAGCTTGTGGGTCAAAAAGCGGCTGAAAACCGACAGCTCTTCTTAAAATCTATGTTTTATCCGGATTACTTTCACTTACCGTCTCCCGTAGGATGCCCAGCATGAACGTCGAACAAGCCCGCTTCAACATGATCGAGCAACAGATCCGCCCCTGGGATGTCCTGGACACCTCGGTGCTGGCACTGCTGTCTGCCGTTCGCCGCGAAGACTTCATCCCCGCAGAACACCGTGCCCAGGCCTTCATGGACCTGGAAATCCCCCTGGGCAACGGCCGCGCCCTGCTCGCCCCCCGCGTCGAAGCCCGCATGGTGCAGGATCTGAACCTGAGCAAGCGCGACACCGTGCTGCTCATCGGTGCCGCCACGGGCTACGTCGCCGCCCTGCTGGCCCACAAGGCCCAGCGCGTGATCGGCCTGGAAACTGACGCCGGCCTGGCTGCCCAGGCCCGTACCAACCTGCGCAACGCCTCGGTGAACAACGCCGAAATCGTGCAGGGCGACGGCACGTCCGGTTTCCCCGGGCAGGCGCCTTACGACGCCATCTTGCTGACCGGCTCCGTGGCCTCCGTGCCGCAAAACCTGCTGGACCAACTCAAGACCGGCGGCCGCCTGCTGGCCATCGTTGGCCAGGAGCCCATCATGCAGGCCACGCTCTTCACCCGCGTGAACGACGCGCAATTCAACAGCCAGGTGCTGTTCGACACCATCGCCCCCCGCCTGGCCGGCTTTGCCGAGCCCAGCCGCTTCCAGTTCTGACTGCTCTCTCCCAACATTGAGGAATCCATGATGTCCAAGTCCGTCAAATCGGCCACCCAGCCCCTTGGCCAGCGAGTAGCCGCCCGCTGGCGCCCGCTCGCCCTGGCCACCGCCACGGCGGTGCTGAGCCTGGCGGGCTGGACACATGCACAAGCCGAAAGCCTGGTTGACCTGTACCAGGCCGCCAAGGGCTATGACGCCGCCTACCTGTCGGCCAAGGCCCAGGCCGATTCCGTTCAATACCAGGTGGACCAGGCCTATGCGCTGCTGCGGCCCTCGCTGGGTTTGAAGGCTTCGATCAACCGCAGCCATTTTGAAAGCTCGATTGACATTCCGCCCGCCTATGCAGGCATCTACCCCTCCTCGACCAACGCGACCAGCAAGACCGGTGGCTTGGCCGCCAAGATGCCGCTGCTGAACAGGGCCGACGCAGCCAAGGTCGACCAGGCAGAGCAATCGCTTGAAGCAGCCAAGGCCGACCTGACCATCGCTGAAAACGACCTGGCCGCCCGCCTGACCCAGGCTTATTTCGACGTGCTGGCAGCCCAGGACGTGCTCACCACCACACAAGCCAACAAGAAGGCGCTGGCCGAACAGCTGGCCTCTGCCAAGCGCAACTTCGAGGTGGGCAACGCCACCATCACCGACACCCGCGAAGCCCAGGCCCGATTCGACCTGGCCTCCGCCCAGGAGATTGCCGCCACCAATGACCTGCAGGTCAAGCGCATCGCCCTGGATCAGCTCGTTGGGCGCAAGGACGTCACCCCCAGCCCGCTGCTGACCCCCGCCAATCTGGACGCCTTGGCCCCAGGTCAGATGGACGACTGGGTGGCCCAGACCTCCGCGTCTCCCGTGGTCCGCAAAGCGGAAGTGGGCTTGAAGGTTGCCAAGCTGGAAATCGACAAGGCCAAGGCTGGCAACTGGCCCACGCTGGATGCAGTAGCCAATCTTTCTCGTACCAAAATTGACTCGAGCACCTTCCAGGCCACCACGAGCTCGGGCACCAACGCCTCCATCGGCATCGAACTGAACATGCCGCTGTACGCCGGTGGCGCCATCCAGAACCGGGTCAAGGAAGTGCTGTCTCTGTCCGACAAGGCCGAGCGTGATGTGGACAACGCCAAGCGCAGCGTGGCCCTGGCCACCCGCCAGGCCTTCTCTGGCGTGCAATCGGGCCTGGCGCAGGTCAAGGCCTATGAAGCCGCCGAAGCCTCTGCCAAGCTGGCACTCGAAGCCACCCAACTGGGCTACCGCGTCGGCGTGCGCATCAACAAGGACGTGCTGGACGCCCAGACCGCCCTGAGCTCCACCCAGAAGGACCTGTACAAGGCTCGCTACGACGTCATCGTCGGGTCGATCAAACTCAAGCAGGCCGCCGGCACGCTCAAGCCCGAAGATCTGGTCGAACTCAACAAGCTGGTTGCCAAGTAAACCCGCCCGACACCGCACTCGCAGGCCCGCAACAGCGGGCCTGTTTTCTTGCGCTCCCGCAGGCTGGCGGCCTGTCCGCCGAGGCAGGATTGGGCTACATTGAATTCAGCGACCCCCAACCACAGGAAGACAACATGACACGCCTGCCCCTCTTGAGCTGTACCCTTGCGGCCCTGGTGATGCTCACCGCCTGCGGCAGCGTCCAGCGCCACGAACGTTATGCCGGCCATGTGATTGAAGCCAACCCCGACATGGTCACCCACTGCAAGCTGATCGACACCCTCAGCAGCAGCTCGGGCCTCACCGGCTTCTTCGCACCCAAAGGCGTCGACAACATCAAGCAGAACTTGCTGCGTCAGGCCGACGCCATGGGCGCCACCCATGTCGTTTGGAACAAGGCCAACGTGGGTTATGACGAGACCTCATTGAAGGCCATGGTCTACCGTTGCCCAACAGCCGATCACCCTTGATACACGGGCAAGGAGCCCAAAGAAAAAGCCTGCAACACAGAAGTGCTGCAGGCTTTTTTGATTTGGTGCCGGCTGTCGGATTCGAACTGACGACCTACCGCTTACAAGGCGGTTGCTCTACCAACTGAGCTAAGCCGGCCCTGATCGACATGCGATCAGAAGCTCGTATTCTACAACGGGAATGAGGCTTACTTGATGCGCCGCAAGGCCGGGCGCCCACCACCGGAAGGCGGGGGGTCCGTCTGATCGTCACCACGATCCGTGGCCTTGGGCGCGGACTCCAGCTCCACCGGTTTGACCGATTTGGGGCGGTCCTTGGCCGGTGCTGCTGCAACGTCCTTGCCCTCGCTCTTGCCGGCCTTCGCCAGCTTCAGCGAAGGTGCCCGTTCGATGGGATGGTCCGCAGGCAGGCTCGCGTGCATGACGGCCACATCGCCCCCCTCGTCCGGCGACGAGGGTGAGTCCACCCCCTCACCACCCAAGGAGGTTGGCACCGGGAAGGCCATGCCCTGGCCATTTTCACGCGCATAGATCGCGATCACATGGTCAACCGGCACGCAGATATCACGCGCCATGCCGCCAAAACGCGCCTTGAACTCGATGAAGTCGTTGCCCAGCTGCAAGGCGCTGGTGGCCTCGAAGCTGACGTTGAGCACGATCTCGTTGTTCTTGACGTATTCCTGCGGCACCTGAACGGAGCGGTCCACATAAACAGCCAGATAGGGCGTGAACCCGTTGTCGGTACACCAGTCGTGCAGCGCACGGATGAGGTACGGCCGCGTGGAAGAACCCTGGGAATCTTGTTCAGTGGACATGCTGCTCATTCAGACCGGTGACGGATCACTTGCGCATCACTTTTTCAGACGGCGTCAGTGCCTCGATGTAGGCCGGACGCGAGAAGATGCGCTCAGCATACTTCAACAGCGGCAGTGCATTCTTGGACAGCTCGATGCCGTAGTAATCCAGGCGCCACAGCAGCGGGGCGATGGCCACGTCGAGCATCGAGAAGTCGTCGCCCAGCATGTACTTGTTCTTCAGGAAGATGGGCGCCAGCTGCGTCAGGCGGTCGCGAATTTGCGAACGGGCCTTTTCCAGCTGCTTGTCGTTGCCCTTCAAGCCGCCACGGCCTTCCAGCAGGTTGACGTGCGAGAACAGTTCCTTCTCGAAATTCAGCAGGAACAGGCGCACGCGGGCACGGGCAACGGGGTCACCCGGCATCAGCTGAGGATGCGGGAAACGCTCGTCGATGTACTCGTTGATGATGTGCGACTCGTACAGGATCAGGTCACGCTCAACAAGGATGGGCACCTCGTTGTACGGGTTCATCAGGGCGATGTCTTCGGGCTTGGCGAAAACGTCAACGTCACGGATTTCGAAATCCATGCCCTTTTCGAACAACACAAAACGGCAACGGTGCGAGTAAGGGCAGGTCGTTCCGGAGTAGAGCACCATCATGGCGGTGGGCCTCCTAATAGTCAGTCTAAAAAGGCTCGTGGTGAGAGCCACCACAAAACAACGAAGCGCAGTGACTGCTTTGCAGCAGTCCACTGCGCCAACAACGCTCTCACCGACGAATCAGTGAGGGCGCCTGAATCACTTCACGTCTTTCCAGAAGGCGGCATTCAGACGCCATGCGATAAAGAAGAAGATCGCCAGGAAAATCAGCACGCCCACGCCGATGCGGGTGCGCTGGTTCTGCACAGGCTCACCCATCCACTGCAGGTAAGCCACCAGATCGGCCACGGCGCTGTCGTACTCCTGGGGCGACAGCTTGCCAGGGGTCAACTGCTCGAAACCTTCGAACTTGTGCTCGGTCTTGCCAGGGTTGTGCGGATCGGCTTCTTCCACGAACTTGGCCGCACGCTGGCCCTGCAGTTCCCACAGCACGTGCGGCATGCCGACGTTGGGGAAGATCAGGTTGTTCCAGCCGGTCGGGCGGGTGTCGTCACGGTAGAAGCTGCGCAGGTAGGTGTAGAGGTAATCCGCACCGGTACCGCTGCCGCTGGCACGCGAACGAGCGATCAGGGTCAGGTCAGGCGGCACGGCGCCGAACCAGACCTTGGCGTCCTTCGGATCCAGCGAGACCTTCATGACATCGCCCACCTTGTCCGTGGGGAAGAGCATGTTGTCCTTGATCTGCTGCTCGGTCAGGCCGATGTCCCTCAGGCGGTTGAAGCGCATGAAAGCAGCAGAGTGGCAGTTCAGACAGTAGTTCACGAACAGCTTGGCACCGTTTTGCAGCGCGGCCAGGTCGGTCATGCGTTCCTTGGGGAACTTGTCGAGCACCAGGGCTGTATTGGCGTGCGCCGCACCCGACACCAGGGCGACAGCAGCCAGCAAAGAGGCAAGGATTTTTTTCATGTCTGTGTTTCCTGCTTCTATCAGTGAGGCTTGAAGGTCACACGATCGGGCACTTGCTTGAAGGTGCCGAGCTGGCTCCACCAGGGCATCAGCACGAAGAAGCCGAAGTACAGCAGCGTGCCAACCTGGGACACGACGCCGCCGATTTCAGACGGAGGCTGCACACCCAGGTAGCCCAGGATGACGAAGTTCACCACGAACACGGCGTACACGATCTTGTGCCAGCCCGGACGGTAGCGGATGGACTTGACCGGGCTCTTGTCGAACCAGGGCAGGCCAGCCAGGATCACCACGGCGCCGCCCATCACGGCCACACCCCAGAACTTGGCTTCGAGGACCTTGAGCAGCCCGATCAGCACGGCAGCGCCAACCAGCCCGGCGATCTTCGTCTGACCGGTGCCCTTGCCCTTGACCAGGTTCAGCACGGCAGCCAGCCCAACGATCACGCTGAACACGGTGACCATCTGGTCAGTCGTGGCACGCAGCATCGAGTAGAAAGGCGTGAAGTACCAGACCGGCGCAATGTGCAGCGGGGTCTTGAACGGGTCAGCGGGGATGAAGTTGTTGTACTCCAGGAAGTAACCGCCGAACTCGGGCATGAAGAAGATCACGGCCGTGAAGCAGATCAGGAAGCCCACCACGCCCACGATGTCGTGCACCGAGTAGTAGGGGTGGAAAGGCACGCCGTCCAGCGGGTGACCATCGGCATCCTTGGGGCCTTGCTTGATCTCGACACCGTCGGGGTTGTTCGAGCCCACTTCATGCAGCGCGATGATGTGCGCGACCACCAGGCCCAGCAGGACCAGGGGCACGGCGATCACGTGCAGCGAGAAGAAGCGGTTCAGGGTGGCATCGCCCACGACGTAGTCGCCACGGATCAGGATGGCCAGGTCAGGACCGACGAAGGGGATGGCGGAGAACAGGTTGATGATCACCTGGGCGCCCCAGTAGGACATCTGGCCCCAGGGCAGCAGGTAGCCCATGAAGGCTTCGGCCATCAGGCACAGGAAGATCAGGCAACCGAAGATCCACACCAGTTCACGCGGGGTACGGTAGGAACCGTAGATCAGGCCGCGGTACATGTGCAGGTACACCACGATGAAGAACGCCGAGGCGCCCGTCGAGTGCATGTAGCGGATCAACCAGCCCCATGGCACGTCGCGCATGATGTATTCGACCGAGGCAAAGGCCATGGCCGCATCCGGCTTGTAGTTCATGACCAGGAAGATGCCGGTCACGATCTGGATCACCAGCACCAGCATGGCCAGCGAACCGAAGAAATACCAGAAGTTGAAGTTCTTCGGCGCGTAGTACTCGGACATGTGCTCCTTGTACATCTTGCTGGCCGGGAATCGGTTGTCGATCCAGGTCATGAACTTCTCGCCCGCCGAGGCGCCGGCAGGCGCTTGCTTGAATTCAGCCATTGCGTCTCTCCTGTCAGGCCTTCTTGTCTTCACCAATCAGCAGCTTGGTGTCAGACAGGTACATGTGGGGGGGGACTTCGAGGTTGTCCGGCGCCGGCTTGTTCTTGAACACGCGGCCGGCCAGGTCGAAGGTCGAGCCGTGGCAGGGGCACAGGAAGCCACCAGGCCAGTTGTCGGGCAGCGAAGGCTGCGGGCCAGCCTGGAACTTCGACGAAGGCGAGCAACCCAGGTGGGTGCAGATGCCGACGGCCACCATGATTTCGGGCTTGATCGAGCGGAGCTCGTTGCGGGCGTACTCAGGCGTCATTTCCGGCTTGCGCTCGGATTTCGGGTCAGCCAGCTCACCGTCGATCTTGGGCAGCTCGGCGATTTGCTCGGGCGTGCGCTTGATGATCCACACCGGTTTGCCGCGCCACTCGACCGTCATCATCTCGCCCGGCTTGAGGTTGCTGATATCAGCCTCAACGGCAGCACCAGCTGCGCGAGCACGTTCTGAAGGTTGGAAGGTCGAAACGAAGGGGATGGCGGTGGCCACGCCGCCCACGCCACCGGCGGCGCAGGCCATGGTCACCCAGGTCCGACGGCTTTGATCCACTGGCTGATTGCTCATGGGTATCCTTATGGACTTTGAGAGGACAGATGGGACGATGAGATTGGGGTCAACCTCGCATTCTAACGGACGTCTGTCGGCCCTCCTCCCCTTGGCCGCACTTGTTGATCAGACTCAGACTCCCGTCAGTCTGTAACATTTACGCAACGCGCCCGTGCACCAAGGCCCTCCGCAGCCGCATGCCGTCCGTCGCGACATCCGCAGCCGGGCCTACAGTCACCCCGAGGGTCACATTTCATTTCCATCAAGGAACGGAGTCACGCAATGAGTTTTTTCAGTGAATTCAAGGAGTTTGCCGTCAAGGGCAATGTGGTCGATCTGGCGGTCGGTGTGATCATCGGCGGCGCCTTCGGCAAGATCGTCGACTCGGTCGTCAATGACCTCATCATGCCGCTGGTCGGCAAGGTGGTGGGTGGACTGGATTTCAGCAATTACTACATTGCGCTGGCTGGTCAACAACCTGGCCTGCCGCTGGCCGAAGCCAAGAAGGTCGGCGCCGTGTTCGCCTATGGCAGTTTCCTGACCGTGGCGCTGAACTTCGCCATCCTGGCGTTCATCATTTTCCTGATGATCAAGCAGATCAACCGCCTGAAGAAGGAAGAGCCTGCAACCGCCCCGGCGGCGCCAGCGCCCACCTCTGAAGACATCTTGCTGCTTCGTGAGATTCGTGACAATTTGAAACGATAACGAAAGACGGGGCGGAAGCGGCCGATATCCAACGATCAAAGGCAGTCCCTTTTTGGGACAGTTCATGCAGCGGCCCGAAATGGGCTGCTGACACCCTGATCTGATTGGACCCGTCCTGTGACCGACCCTCGTTTAGACATCGTTCTTGACCGTGCGCACAGCCGCGTCAACAAGGCGGTGTCGGACGCCATCGACAAGGTTCTGACACAGCTCGGGCCGCTGTCCCTGTCGGCCACCAGCAATTCACAGCGCCAGCTGCTGATGAGCGCCGAGCGGGAGCTGAAATTCAAGGCCCCGCAGGTGAGCGCCAGCTTCAACAAGGGCTTTCGCCAGCAACTGGACAAGGCCAACCGCGTCACCCAGAGCGGGCACCAGACGCTGGGCAATGACACCGACTGGGCCTCTTTGTCCCTGGTGGACAACGAAGAGGTGGAGCGCAGCGTCACCGCCGACCGCATGGCCCAGGCCCTCACGCATGAATGCGACGCGGAGCTGGGACCGCTGCAGGCCCACATGACCACCCTGCTGGGTGACCCCAGCCCCGAGCGCAACCCGCTGCGCCCCCCCGGCATTGCCAAAGCCTTGCTGAATGCGCTGGCCGACGTGGGCAGCGAACCGGACGTGGTGCAGACGCTGGGTCAGCACGCCGGGCGCGTGCTGGGGCAGGAGCTGCGCAACTGCTACAGCCAGATCCTGGCCGACCTGAAGGCCCAGGGCGTGACGCCACAGGGCCTGTCGGTCAACCGCGCGCGCCAGGGCACGGCGACAAGCCCCGGTAGCCTCAATGGTGAACTGCCCACGGCCACGCCGACGCAACCAGGCACCTTCAACGACAGCACCGCCGGGCGCAGCACCTCCGGCTATGCCAGCGCACCGCTGACCGCCGAAACGCACCTGCGTGCCGCCCAGGCACTCAGCGAGATGTTCGGCGTGACCATGCCCGGCCCCGTACCGAACGGCCCGGCCCCCATGGGGCTGCGTGCGCCGCGGGCGCCTGGCGGCATGCCGGCCGTCAACCCCGACTTTCAGAACCTGCTGCGCCAGATCGCCGCCCAGACACCCGCCCCCGGCTGGACGGCGGACTTCCCCGGCGCCGATGGCGCAGGCGCTCAGGGCGAGATCAGCGCAGGTTTTGCCGGCCCGCTGATGGCCGTCAACCTGATCCGCGCCCACCGGGAAGAACTGGTGCGCGCCAGTGGCGGTGCCGCCCTCGATCAGATGGTGATCGATATCGTGGCCGCCCTGTTCGACCAGGTGCTGTCCGACCCCAAGGTGTCGCCGCAGATGGCCCGCCAGATCGCCCGCCTGCAGATGCCCGTGCTGCGTGTGGCCCTGGCCGACATGAGCTTCTTCAATTCACGCAAGCACCCCGTGCGGCGCTTCGTGAACCGCATCGCGACCCTGTCGGCCTCTTTTGATGGCTATGACGACGGTGCTGGCCGCGCTTGCCTGGAGCGCGTCACCGCGCTGGTCGATGACATCGTCGCGGGCGATTTCGACCGCATGGACGCCTACGAGTCCAAGCTGGCCGAGCTGGAATCGTTCATCGACACCGAGAACGCGCGCGAAGCGGCCGAGAACGCCGCCGTGGCCGCCATGCTCAACGGCAAGGAAGCCGATCTGCGCGTGCACCAGCGCTACATGCAGATCCTCAAGCGCGAGCTGGCTGACGTGGAGATGCCCGAGTTCGTGCGGGACTTCCTGGCGCAGATCTGGAGCCAGGTGCAGGTCATGGCGTCGGCCCGCGACGGCGCGCAATCCCCCCTGGCGGCCCGCATGAAGAAAGCCGGGCATGACCTGGCCCTGAGCGTGCAGCCCAAGGGGCACCCGCAATTGCGCAAGGAGTTCCTGCTCAAGCTGCCGCAGCTGATGAAGGACCTCAACGAGGGCCTGGGGCTGATCCAGTGGGCTGACGAAGCCAAGCAGGCCTTCTTCTCGCAACTGTTGCCGGCCCATGCCGAGTGCCTGAAAACCGCGCCGCACCACGACCTGACCCAGCGCATGCTGGAGCACCAGCTGACCAAGGTCGAACAGATTGCCATTCCCAGCCGCGAGGAAGCGGCCAATGACCCGCTGCCCGAGACGCTGGACGACCTGAAGTCGCCCCCGGTGCTGACGGTGGTGTCGGCCCTGAGCGCCACCGAAATCCAGCAGGCCGGCTTTGTGCCCGAGGCCGCGCTGGCCGCCGAAGGCCCGCTGGACATCGACCTGAATCTGCCCGGCGACAACGACCCGTCGCTCAGCGAAATCGACATCAACCTGGACGCCCCGCCGCCGCCCTCGGCCGGCCTGCAACTGGTGCACCACATCCAGAAGGGCACGGCTTACCAGATGATGATGCAGGGGCAGTGGAAAAAGGTTCGCCTGACCTGGGTGAGCGACGGCCGCACCTTCTTCATCTTCAACCACGGCCACACGCACAAGCAGACCATCTCGCTGACGGCCCGCACGCTGGCCAAGATGTGCGACAGCGGCCGATTCAGGGCGTTCGAGCAGGCCGAATTGATCGAACGCGCCACCGTGCGTGCGCGCCGGCAACTGGCCGCACTCGGTTCAGGCGGCGCCAGCGCCGCGCCTCGCGCCCGCTCTGCGGCCTGATCGCTCGCGGTCTCTTTGAGCGTCAGCGCCTCAGGCGCCCGCCCGCCCGGCCACCAGCACACGCGCCATGCGCACGGCCTGCGCGAAACTGGCTTCGTCCGCCCGGCCCGTCCCGGCCAGATCAAAGGCGGTACCGTGGTCGGGGCTGGTGCGCACAAAGGGCAGCCCCAAGGTCACGTTCACCCCCTGGTCCAGCCCCAGGTACTTCACCGGGATCAGCCCCTGGTCGTGGTACATCGCGATCACCACGTCAAATTCGCCAGGGTGCCCTGGCACGTTCCGGGCGCGCATGAAGACCGTATCGGGCGCGTAAGGCCCGCTGGCGTCGATGCCGTCGGCACGGGCCGCCTCGATGGCCGGGCCGATGATGGTCAGTTCCTCGTCGCCAAACAGCCCGCCTTCACCCGCGTGCGGATTCAGCCCTGCCACGGCGATGCGTGGGCGCGGCATGCCCCAAAGTTGTGCACTGGCATGCGTGATGCGGATGGTCTCCAGCACCGACGCGGTGGTGACCTGCTCGATGGCCTGGCGCAGGGACACATGGATGGTCACCAGCACGGTTTTGAGTTCGTCGTTGGCCAGCATCATGCGCACGGGCGCAGGCGCCTGGCCCGGGGGGCTGCCTTCGGCCTGGAGCAGCTCGGTGTGGCCCGGGTAAGGTTCGCCAGCCAGCGCCAGCGCCTCTTTGTGCAAGGGGGCAGTCACGATGCCAGCCACCTGGCCTTGCTGGGCCAGGCGCACCGCTTCGCGGATGCAGGCAGCGGCCGCCTGCCCGGCCCGCACGTCCACCTGCCCCAAGGGGGCGTCCAGCAAATCAGCTGGCAGGGCCGGAGGCACCCAGACGCCCATCTGCCCAGGCTGCAGGCTGGCTTGCTGCGCCAGGCTGCCCAGAGCCACCACCTCGGGTCGATCCGCTTGCGGCAACCAACTGGTCGCCCGCTGCATCACCGCCAGGGAGCCAATCACGACAGCCGCGCCGCCACCTGCGCGCCACCATTTGGCAATGATCTCAGGGCCGATGCCGCAGGCGTCCCCCATCGTGAGCGCCAGCAACGAAGAAGCAGACGAGGAAGAGGGCTCAGCCACGGTGACACCTGTTTATTGCCTGGAAAGGCCAGATTGTCACCCCTGACAACAGGGCCGGATCAGGGCTGGCCCCTCGATTGCTACACTCCCCCCTATGACTTGGTTAGATGAAATCCGCTGGGACGAAAACGGGCTGGTGCCGGTGATCGCCCAGGAAGACACAAGTGGCGACGTGCTGATGTTTGCCTGGATGAACCGCGACGCCCTGGCCCGCACGGCCGAACTGGGCGAGGCGGTGTACTGGAGCCGTTCGCGCCGCAAGCTGTGGCACAAGGGCGAAGAGTCCGGCCACATCCAGAAAGTGCATGCCATCCGCATGGACTGCGACAACGACGTGGTGCTGCTGCGCGTGACGCAGCTCGGCCACGAGCCGGGTATCGCCTGCCACACCGGCCGTCACAGTTGCTTCTTCCAGAAATTCGAGAATGGTCAGTGGGTTTCGGTTGACCCGGTGATCAAGGACCCCGCCAGCATCTACCAAAAATGAGTGCCACGCCCTCCCCCTCCAGCCCGCGTCAGGACGTGCTTGCCCGCCTGGCCGAGGTGATCGAGTCCCGCAAGGGCGGCGACCCGGACAAAAGTTATGTGGCCCGCCTGTTCCACAAAGGCACCGACACCGTCTTGAAAAAGGTCGGTGAGGAAGCAACTGAGACGGTGATGGCCGGCAAGGACATGGCGGCCGACCCCAGCGAGGCGCACCGCAAGGCCTTGGTGGGCGAGTTCGCCGATCTGTGGTTTCACTCCATGGTGGCCATGGCCCACCTTGGCTTGCACCCCGACGAGGTGGTGGGTGAGCTGGCCCGGCGCGAGGGCCTGTCGGGCCTGGAGGAGTTCGCCATGCGGAAGGTAAAGACAAGTGAAGGTGGCGCATCCTGATCAAAATGCGCATGTGCATATATGTGTTCAGGCGAGCCTGAATCGCCAGCACAGCAGACAATTACCGGTTAGTTTTCGAGTCATCAGACTTTTTGGAGAAGATCATGGGTTCATTCAGCATTTGGCATTGGCTGATCGTGCTGCTCATCGTGGTGATGGTGTTTGGCACCAAGAAGCTCAAGAACGTGGGCACCGACCTGGGTGCGGCCGTGAAGGGTTTCAAGGATGGCATGAAGGACGGGACCACCTCGGCCGACGCGCCTCCTCAACAAGTGACCAACGCTGCCCGCCAGGACGCCAACACCGTTGACGTCGAAGCCAAGAGCAAGTCTTGATCGATCTGTTTTTTTGCCGCGCCACTGCAAGGTGGGGCGTAAGCCATGATTGATTTCGGCATCGACAAACTGGCGCTCATCGGTGCGGTGGCCCTGATCGTCATCGGGCCCGAGAAGCTGCCGCGCGTGGCCCGCACCGTGGGCGTGCTGCTGGGCAAGGCCCAGCGCTATGTGTCGCAGGTGCAAAGCGAGGTCAACCGCTCCATGGAGCTGGAAGAGCTCAAGAAGGTCAAGGCGGGGCTCGAAGAGGCTGCGCGCGACGTGGGCCAGTCCGTGGAGCACAGCATCAACGAAGCCCGCGATGCGATCTACACCGACCCGCTGGCCGACCACGCCTCGCAGCATGAGCCCACGCCCTACTACAGCTACGGCCCGCCCGTGCGCAAGAACTGGCGGCTCAAGCGTGGTGCCACGCCACTTTGGTACAAGCAACGCCAGGGCGTGCGCCGCCAGGTGCAGTCCGGCGCCGCGCGGGTGGCGCGCTTTCGTCCCGGCCCCCGCTGAACAGGGTTTTGTGTGAGTGAAACAAACAAACCAGACGAGATGGATGGCAGCGAACAGCCATTCGTGTCCCACCTGATCGAATTGCGTGACCGCCTGATCCGGGCGGTGATTGCCGTGGGGGTGTGCTTTCTTGTGCTGGCCATCTACCCAACACCTTCGGTCCTGTATGACTGGCTGGCGCTGCCGCTGGTGCAGCACCTGCCCAAGGGGGCCACGCTGATCGCCACCAACCCGATCTCGCCCTTCATGGTGCCAATCAAGGTCACGATGCTCGCGGCCCTGATGCTGGCCTTGCCGGTCGTGCTCTACCAGATCTGGGCCTTCGTTGCCCCGGGCCTGTACGCCCACGAAAAACGCCTGGTGCTGCCCTTGATCATCTCCAGCACGGTGCTGTTCTTTGCGGGCGTGGCCTTCTGCTACTTCTTCGTGTTCGGCAAGGTGTTCACCTTCATCCAGAGCTTTGCGCCCAAGAGCATCACGGCCGCACCCGATATCGAGGCCTACCTCAGCTTCGTGCTCAACATGTTCCTGGCATTTGGCGCGGCGTTTGAAGTGCCCGTGGTGCTGGTGATCCTGGCGCGCATGGGCATCGTGTCAGTCGAGAAGTTCAAGAGCTTTCGCAGCTACTTCATCGTCATCGCCTTCGTGATCGCCGCCGTGATCACGCCGCCGGATGTGGTGTCGCAACTGTCGCTGGCCATCCCCATGTGCCTGCTGTACGAGGTGGGTATCTGGGCCGCGCAGCTGTTCGTCAAGCACACGCGCGCCCCGGACAGCGAGGACGCACCAGCCGCCTGATCTGTGAGGGCTTACTCGTCCTGATTGCGCGCCTGAAGCGGCGTCTTCGGGCGCTTGGCCACCACGACGTTGAGCGCCAGGATTTCAGTGCCGCGCTGGACGCGCAATTGCACGGACTCACCCGGTTTGAGCGAGGCCACGGCGTTGAGCAACTGTGCCGTGTTGGCCACCTTGTTGCGGGCCACCTCGACCACCACGTCGCCCGGACGCATGCCGCCTTGCGCGGCAGGGCCGTTGTGCAAGACGCCCGTGATCAGCACGCCATCCTTGATCGGCAGGTTGAAGGTTTCGGCCATCTCGGGCGTGAGGTCACGCGGCTCCACGCCGATCCAGCCACGGGTCACCTGGCCATCGCGGATCAGGCTTTCCATGACCTGGCGCGCGGTCGACACGGGAATGGCAAAGCCAATACCCAGGCTGCCGCCTGAACGCGAGTAGATGGCGCTGTTGATGCCGACCAGGTTGCCCGAGGCATCGACCAGCGCACCGCCGGAGTTGCCCGGGTTGATGGCCGCATCCGTCTGGATGAAGTTCTCGAAGGTGTTGATGCCCAGCTGGTTACGGCCCAGCGCGCTGACGATGCCGGCCGTCACGGTCTGTCCCACGCCGAAGGGGTTGCCGATGGCCAGCACAGGGTCCCCGACTTGCAAGGCATCCGAATCACCGAAGGCGATGGAAGGCAGGCGGTCCAGGTCCACCTTGAGCACGGCCAGGTCGGTGTCCGGGTCGGTGCCGATGACCTTGGCAGAGGCCTTGCGCCCGTCGGTCAGCATCACCTCGATGTCATCCATGTGGTCGACCACATGGTTGTTGGTGAGCACATAACCCTCCGGCGACACGATCACGCCCGAGCCCACACCGGATTGCGGCTGGCCTTCCTGGTCGCCAAAGAAGTAGCGAAACCAGGGGTCGTTGCGGCGCGGATTGCGCGCAGCCGAATTGCTGGTCACGACGCTGACCACAGTGGGCGCAGCCTTCTGGGCCGCGTCCCGAAAGCCCAGGGCCACGGCCGCAGGCGCTGGCGCACTGCTGCCAGGGGCTGCGGCCGGCACCACGGCCACCGTGGCGCCAGGCAAGGCTTGACGCCAGGACACGGACTGGATCCACTGTGGTTTGAATGTCGAGACCACGAACAGCACGGCAACCGCCACGGTCACGGTCTGCGAGAAAATCAGCCAGGTTTTACGCATGAATGCCACAAGCCATGAACAACATCAGTCAGAAAGGCCAGCCATGATCGACCGAGAAGCCTTGCATCGCCACCTGCAGGAACTGCTGGAGGCCGATCGATTCAAGGATTATGGGCCGAACGGTCTGCAAGTTGAGGGCAAGCCCGTCATTCACAAGCTGGTGACCGGGGTGACGGCCAGCCTGGCCCTGATCGACGCGGCCATTGCCGCCAAAGCAGACGCCATCCTGGTGCACCACGGCCTGTTCTGGCGTGGGCAGGATGGCCGGCTCACCGGCTGGATGAAGCAGCGCGTGGCCCGACTGATCCAGCATGACATCAACCTGTTTGCCTACCACCTGCCGCTGGACGCCCACACCTCCCTGGGCAACAACGCCCAATGGGGGCAAAGACTGGGCCTGGTGGCAGACGGCCGCTTTGGTGATCAGGATCTGGGCTTCCTGGGCCCGGTGCCCGACGAGCTGGATCTGGCCGGCATGGTTGAGCGCGTGACCCAGGTATTGGGACGCGCGCCCGTGATGGTGCCGGGTGACGGTCGCGCCTTGAAGCGGGCAGCCTGGTGCAGCGGTGGCGCGCAAGGCTACTTCGAGGGCGCGATCGCCGCGGGCGCGGACGTGTTCCTCACCGGTGAGATCTCGGAGCCTCAGGCGCACTACGCGCGTGAAACCGGCGTGGCCTTCCTCGCCTGCGGCCACCATGCCAGCGAACGCTACGGCGTGCAGGCGATCGGGCAACACCTGGTGTCGCGCCTGGGCCTGCAGCACGAGTTCCTGGACATCGACAATCCGGCCTGAGCTGACAAGCCCGCCTTGCCGCTGAGGCGGGCATCACGTAAGCTGCCTGACATTCAAACGAACTCGGGAAGTTTTGCCCATGCTGCTCGCACATCGACCGGCCTGGACAGGTGTCTGGATGTGCGCAGCATCACTGACATGCTGCCCTGTTGCCTTGGCCGCCTCGGCGTCATGTCACACCCATACGGCCGTTGCCGGTGACACGCTGATCGGCCTGAGCCAACGTTATCTGGCCGAACCCCGGCACTGGCAGGTGCTGGCCCGCGTCAACAAGATTGACAACCCCAGGCGCATCCCCATCGGCCAGCCACTGTGCATCCCGGTCGAGCGCATGAAGGCGACGCCACAGGCCGGCGTGGTGCTGGAGGTGGTGGGCGAGGTCACGCGCCGCGATCCACCTGGCGCCGGCCACGCTGCCGCCATGCAACCGGTACAAAAAGGGGACGCCGTCACCCAGGGCATGACGCTGCGCACCAGCACCAACGGCTACGTCACGGTGCAGCTGGCCGATGGCTCGATCCTGAAGGTTCAAGCGGACACGCAAGCGCGGCTGGACAGCTCGGTCAAGTACGAGGAGGCCGGTTTTTTTGCCTCGACCTGGACCGTGCTGCGCGGGCGAGTCGAATCCCTGGTCGCGCACCTGACGGGCGGGCAACCCCGCTACCAGATCAAGACACCACAGGCGGTGCTGGGCGTGCGCGGCACCGAATTCCGCGTGGCCACGGATGACAAACAGACCTGGAATGAGACCCTGGACGGCACGGTGGCGGTGAGTGGCGCCATGAAGGGTGGCAAAGGTGCCACAGGGCGTACCACCCTGGTCACCGCTGGCCATGGCACGGTGGCCGGTGCGCAGGCCCACATCGCCGAGCCCCAGGCCCTGCCGGTCGCCCCCGTGCTGTCTGGCCTGCCTTCCTTGTTCGAACGCCCCCTGCTGCGCCTGGACTTGCCGGAAGTCCCCGGTGCCAGCAACTACCGCATCCAGATCGCCGAAGATGCCGACTTCCGCCGCGTACGCGCCGAAGCCACATCGCCGCAGCCCCATTTCCGCGTGGCTGACCTGCCTGACGGCCACTACCACCTGCGGGCACGCGTGGCGAATGCGCAAGGGCTGGAAGGACAGGATGGCACCTGGCCCCTGCAGCTCAAGGCACGCCCTGAGCCCCCCATCCCCACAGCCCCCGCCAACCGCGCCAAGCTGCGCGCCCGCGAAGCCCACTTCAGCTGGACGGCACACCCCCAGGCCCGAGCCTACCGGCTGCAAGTGGCACGCGATGCAGGCTTCACGCAACTCGTGCTGGACCAGGCTGACCTGCCCGACCCAGAAGCCACCGTGCCGCTCCCGGCGGGCGATTACCACTGGCGCATCGCCACCACCGCTGCAGGCCCGGACAAAGGCCCCTGGGGTGATGCCCAGTTGCTGCTGATGCGAGATCCCCCCGCGCAACCGCCGCCACCGGTGATCACGCCTGACAGCCTGCAATTCCAGTTGCAAGCCGAGCCCGGGCAGCACTTCGAATTCCAGATGTCAGCCGACGGGGCGTTTGCCCGGATGCTCTACAGCGTGACCGCCGACACGCCCGACATCACCCTGCCCCGGCCACCAGAAGGCGGGCGCCTGTATGTGCGCTACCGCGCCGTGGATGCAGACGGCTTCATCGGGCCCTACACCACCCCGCAGATGGTGCTGCTGCCGGCCTGCGTGCGGAGCTCGGACATGCAGTGCGTGGGCGGTGGCGAGCATTTCCTCACCACCGAGCCATGAACCGAGCTGACATGCCATCGGCCTCCAGCAGCATGCACCCGGTCGGTCAGCAAGGCCGTGAATGGTGGCTGGTGAGCCTGTGCCTGATGGCCCTGACCGCGGCAGCCTGCTGGTGGCACTGGACCTGGCACCTGGACCAGGCCGTGTACGACGCCGCGCAAAGCACCTGGCAGCGCCAGCCAGCCCCCGACATCGTGATCGTGGCCATTGATGATGCCAGCCTCCAGGCCATCGGGCGCTGGCCCTGGAAGCGGTCGATCCACGCCAGTGTCCTGCAGCAGATCCAGGCGGCCTCGCCCAAATCGGTGATGCTGGACTTGCTGCTCAGCGAACCCGATGCGGACCCGCAGCAAGACGCCTTGCTGGCGAACGCCATGCGCGCGTTCGACAAGGTCATCCTGCCCGTGGGCCACGTGCTGGATGGGGCGGGGCAAGGCCACGAGCTGCGCCCCATCCCGCTCTATCAGGATATCGCCCACCTGGCCCATGCCGACGCGGCCATTGATGTGGATGGCACCTTGCGCAAGGCCTATCTGTGGGCAGGCACCCGCGCCCAGCGCTACCCTCATCCTGCGCTCGCCATGTTGCAGGCGGCGGGCGAGTGGCCAGAAAACATCCCGGCCCAGACGGCACAGGATGACGCAGCGGCCACGTCGCCCAATATGCAGTCCTATTGGCAGCGCCAGGGGCCCATGGCCATTCCCTTCCTGGGTGCCCCCGGGCGCATCGCCCACGTGTCCTACGCGGCCGTGCTGCGTGGTGATGTACCGGCCAGCACCTTCCACCATCGCCATGTTCTGATCGGCGCCACGGCCAGCGGCCTGGGTGAAACCTTCCAGACCCCGGTGTCGCAATTCGGCGAGGGCATGTCGGGTGTCGAGGTCATCGCACAATTCCTGGATGCCTTGAGGCAAGGCCGGTTCATCCACACCTTGCCGACAGTGGCCAATGCGGCCTTGTCCGCGCTGCTGGTGCTGGGCCTGCTGTGGTCCTTCCGCCGTGTCACGCCGCGCCAGGGCCTGATCAACAGCGCCTGCCTGGCCGTCGGGGCCGTGCTGGTGTCGTGGGGCCTGATGCAATGGGGCCTGTGGTGGCCACCGTTCGGGCTGGCACTGGGCGCCCTGTTGAGCTACCCCGTCTGGAGCTGGCGCAAGCTGGAGGCCACCGCGCGCGAGCTGGAGCGAGAGCTTCAGGCCATGTCAGGTGATCCGGGCATGACAGGCCAGGGCCCCTCTGCCCCCAAGGGCAAAGCACAGGGCGACTTCATGCGGCAACGCACCGGTGCCATCAGCCAGGCCAGCTCGCAACTGCGCCAGACACGGCAACTGCTGGCCCACACGCTCTCGGCCTTGCCTGACGCGGTGTTTCTTGTGGACGCCGAGCATGTGATTACCCAAGCCAACCAGCAGGCCTGCGTGATGACCGGATTCAACCACGCGTCAGCCTTGCTGGGGCGCCCTTTGAGCGAGGTGCTGGCCCCCCTGGCGCCCAATGAGGCCCCCACCTGGGAGATGCTGCTGGACAAAGCCATCCAAAGCCGTGCGCCTGTGACATCGGCCGCAGCGCACCCGCGCGGCAAGCAGTACCTCGTGGCGGTGGTGCATGCCGATGACCGCATCCCTGACAGCGGCACCATCGTCTGTGCCACGGATGTGACGGCGTTGCGTGAGGCCGAGTTGCAGCGCGCTGAACTGCTGGGCTTCATCGCGCACGACATCCGCTCGCCCCAGGCTTCGCTGATCTCGCTGGTGGAACTGCACCGCATTGGCGGGCAGATGTCCCAGGAAGAAACGCTCAAGCACGTGGAAGCCATGGCGCGGCACACCCTGGATCTGTGCGAAGAGCTGCTGCAGGTGATGCGGGCCGAGACGCGGCCCATTGCCCCGGCTCAAGGCGACCTGATCCAGCTGGCACAGGACTGCATCGACGAGATGCAGTTGCAGGCACGCACCAAGGACATGGTGCTCTCAGACAACTGGCCACCCGGCCACATGCAGACGGCCACCTTTGACGATTACCTGCTGCACCGCGCCCTGATCAACCTGCTGAGCAACGCCATCAAGTTCAGCCCCAAAGGCGGACGGGTGTCCGTCTCGGTGACGCACGAGCCCGGGCACCACGTGATCGCCGTGCGCGACCAGGGCCCGGGCATCCCGGAGTCGGAACTGGGGCGCCTGTTCAAGCGTTATGAACGCGTTGAGCAGGGGCGCCCGTCCAAGCTGGCGGCCGGCATCGGCCTGGGCCTGGTCTTCATCGACACAGTAGCAAGGCGCCATGGCGGGCAGGTCAAGGTCATCAACAGCCCCGGTGAAGGGGCTTGTTTTGAACTGTGGCTACCCACCGATGTCGGTGCGAACTGAACGCGCGGCTCAGTGAAGCTCAGTGCGCCAGCACCATCTCCAGCTCGGCAAAGCTGCGCGAATGCAGATCAGGCTCAATGGTCGTGTTCATCGCCATCTCCAGGCGGCTGGCCGAAAACAGGCCGCGCAACACCGTCTTGCCATGCTTGGCCTGGGTCACCAGCAGGTAGCGCAAGCCGTGCTCATGCATGGTCTCGGCAATATCACCCAGGCGGGCCGTGCGCACAGCAGAGAGGTCGACCGTGTCCCATTGGGTCACGGGCACCATCACGTCGGCGACGGTCAACTCACGGCGAGACACCATGTGGCTGGAAGCCCGCACCACAGGGCGTTCACCCTGGATGTCTTCGGCGGTCACCATGCCGACCAGCTCACCGTCCACGCCAGCCACGAACACCATGCGCACCCCGGCGCGCAGCATCAGGTGCAAGGTCTGGTCCAAGCCATCATGCGGCTGGGCCACCACGCAGGCGCTGTGGTGCAGATCGGTCAGCAGGCTCAGGGCCGCATCGTGGGGCAAGGCCATGCGCTGCACCTTGGGCAATTCGGGCGCGGTGGTCATGGATGACAGCGGCAGCGGCTTGAAACGAGAAGTCAAGGGCATGAGGCACTCCTTTCGAAGTTGAACCCGCCCCCTGGCGGCCCGGCCGTTCAATGGCCTTGGCACGGAGGGCGAGGCATATCCCGCTCCACACATTACGCCTGTTCTCGACACGCAGACAGGGGCATGCGCAAACCCATGCGGCCGGGAGTGTGATGCTTGTCACGGCAACAAAAAGGAAAGGCCGCATTAGCGGCCTTTTCGGACAAGCGAGCGGTGGCTCAGATGCGCACGGGAATGCCGCGTTGCGCCATCACGGCCTTGGCCTGCGCCACCGTGTACTCGCCGTAGTGGAAGATGCTGGCCGCGAGCACGGCATCCGCCCCGCCCTGCTGCACGCCGTCGGCCAGGTGGTCCAGGTTGCCCACGCCGCCAGAGGCGATCACAGGCACGCCCACGGCATCGCTCACGGCACGGGTCAGCTCCAGGTCGAAGCCGGATTTGGTGCCATCGCGGTCCATGCTGGTCAGCAGGATCTCACCGGCGCCGTGTTCGGCCATTTGCCTGGCCCAGGCCACGGCATCCAGGCCCACGTTCTTGCGGCCACCGTGGCTGTAGACATCCCAGCCCGGCCCACGCGCGGCCAGGTCGTCACCCTGGCGACGCTTGGCATCGATGGCCACCACGATGCACTGCGAGCCATAACGGTCGGAGGCCTCGCGGATCACGGGCGGGTTGGCCAGCGCGGCCGAGTTGAAGCTGACCTTGTCGGCACCGGCATTGAGCAGGCGGCGCACGTCGTCCACCGTGCGCACGCCCCCACCCACCGTCAGCGGGATGAAGACCTGCGAGGCCACGGCTTCGATGATGTGCAGGATCATGTCGCGGCCATCGCTGGTGGCCGTGATGTCCAGGAAGGTGAGCTCGTCGGCGCCTTGCTCGTTGTAGCGCGCGGCGATCTCGACCGGGTCACCGGCGTCACGCAACTCGACGAAGTTGACGCCTTTGACGACGCGCCCGCCTGTGACGTCCAGGCAGGGAATGATGCGTTTGGCTAGCACTGGAAGGCCTTTGCTCGATCAGCCTTCGCCATTGAGTTCATCGGCACGCTTTTGTGCCAAGGCGAAGTCCAGGTCACCCGTGTAGATGGCGCGACCGCAGATCACGCCTTCCACGCCTTCGGACTCGACGGCGCACAGTTCTTCGATGTTCTTGATGTTGGACAGGCCACCGGAAGCGATCACGGGCACGGTCAGGGCCTGGGCCAGCTTGACCGTGGCATCGATGTTGATGCCCGACAGCATGCCGTCACGGCCGATGTCGGTGTAGATCACGCCTTCCACGCCGTAGTCTTCGAACTTCTTGGCCAGGTCAACGACCTCGTGACCGGAGAGCTTGCTCCAGCCGTCGGTGGCGACCTTGCCGTCCTTGGCGTCCAGGCCCACGATGATGTGGCCGCCAAAGGCGACGCAGGCGTCTTTCAGGAAGCCCGGGTTCTTGACCGCAGCAGTGCCGATGATGACGTAGCTCAGGCCGTCGTCCAGGTAGCGCTCGATGGTGTCGAGGTCGCGGATACCGCCACCCAACTGCACCGGGATCTCGTCACCCACTTCTTTGATGATGGCCTTGATGGCCGCCTCATTGACGGGTTTGCCGGCAAAGGCACCGTTGAGGTCCACCAGGTGCAGGCGACGGGCGCCCGCGTCCAGCCAGCGCCGGGCCATCGCGGCCGGGTCCTCGCCAAACGTGGTGGAGTCATTCATATCGCCTTGTTTGAGGCGAACGCATTTGCCGTCTTTCAGGTCAATCGCAGGGATCAGCAGCATGGCTGTGGTGCGGGTGGGTGGAGAAATCGTTGGAACCCTGGCAGCACTCAAGGCTTCCAGAGCAGGAAATTGCGGTACAGGGCCAGCCCGTGCTCGGCACTCTTCTCGGGGTGGAACTGGGTAGCGAAAATGTTATCCCGGGCTACAGCGCAGGTAAAGCGGACACCGTATTCGGTTTCGCCGGCGCTGTGTTGGGGATTGTCCACAACCGCATGGTAGCTGTGAACGAAGTAAAAGTAGCTGTCGTCGGGTATGCCGGCCCACACGGGGTGAGGCTGGCCACCCCAGACACCCGCGTGGCGGGACTGGTGGACACGATTCCAGCCCATCTGGGGCACCTTGTAGCGGCTGCCATCGGGCTGGGTCATGCCGTCCAGGCGGAACTTGATCACCTTGCCTGGCATGAGGCCCAGGCCGGGAGTGTCCTGCTCTTCGGAATGGTCCAGCAGCATCTGCATGCCCACGCACACGCCCATCAAGGGCATGTTGGCGGCGGCATGCAAGACGGCGCCCAGCAAATGGCCGCCGTGGGCTTCGCGCAGTTCGCGCATGCAGTCGCGCATGGCGCCCTGCCCCGGCAGCACGACGCGCTCGGCGGCATTCACCACCTCGGGGTCGTTGGTGACCACGACCTTGAGGTTCAGGTCTTTGGCTGCGTGTTCAACCGCCTGCGAAACAGAGCGCAGGTTGCCCATGCCGTAATCAATCACGGCCACTGTCGATGTCGTCTGGCTCATGGAGTCAAAGGGAAAGCATCACAGGGAGATCGAAACGGCAGGGCTCACAACGAGCCCTTGGTCGAGGGGATCACGCCGGCCATGCGGGGGTCGCGCTCCAGCGCGGCGCGCAGCGCACGGGCAAAGGCCTTGAACACGGTTTCACACTGATGGTGCGCGTTGACGCCCTTCAGGTTGTCGATGTGCACGGTGACGCCCGCGTGGTTGACGAAGCCCTGGAAGAACTCGTAGGTCAACTGGGTGTCAAAGCCGCCAATGCTGCCGGCCGTGAAGGGGATGTCGATGTGCAGGCCAGGACGACCGGAGAAGTCGATCACGACGCGTGACAGGGCCTCGTCCAGCGGCACATAGGCGTGGCCATAACGGCGGATGCCCTTCTTGTCGCCCACGGCCTTGGCGAAAGCCTGGCCCAGGGTGATGCCGACGTCTTCCACGGTGTGGTGGCCGTCGATGTGCAGGTCGCCCACGGCGTGGATGTCCAGATCGATCAGGCCGTGGCGTGCGATCTGGTCGAGCATGTGGTCGAAGAAACCGATGCCGGTGTGCAGCTTGGCCGCACCGGTGCCGTCCAGGTTGACGCGGACGGTGATCTGGGTTTCGGCGGTGTTGCGGGTGACCTCGGCCACGCGATCGGCGCCAGCTTGGGCCACCATGTCAGGAGCGTTCATGCAGGGTTGGAAATCAGGGGTTCACGCAGGATGTCGGCCAATGCCGCGATGAGCGCGTCATTTTCCGAGGCTTGTCCCACGGTCAGGCGGATACAGTTTGCCAGCAAACGGTGCAGGCCCGCCACATTTTTAATCAGGATGCCCCTAGCTTTAAGGGCGTTGAAGGCCGCAGCGGCGTCGTTCACGCGCACCAGGATCATGTTGGCCTGGCTGGGGTAGGCCTTGGCGCCGGGCATGGTGGCCAGGGCGGCCAGCAGGCGTTCACGCTCGGATTTGATGGTTGCCGCCTGACGGGCGAACTCGTCCGCATGCTCCAGCGCGAACAGCGCCGCCTCGACGTTGAGCACGCTGATGTTGTAGGGCGGGCGCACCTTTTCGACCTGCTCGATCAGGTCCTTGCGGCCCATCATGTAGCCCAGGCGGACGCCGGCCAGGCCGAATTTGGACAGGGTGCGCATCAGCAGCACATGCGGGTGCTTCGTCAGGCAATCCAAGTAGCTCTTGCTGGCGAAGGGCTGGTAGGCCTCGTCGATGATGACCAGACCTTGGCCGTTGGCGCCCACCGCAGCCACGATTTGCTCGATGACGGCGTCGTCCCACAAATTGGCCGTGGGGTTGTTCGGGTAGGCGATGTAGGTGAGCGCGGGCTTGTGTTCGCGGATGGCAGCCAGCATGGCGGGGCCATCCAGCTCGAAGTCGGGTGTCAACGGCACGCCCACGAATTGCATGCCGCTTTGTTTGGCAAAGGCCTCGTACATCACGAAGCCCGGCAGCGGCGCCAGCGCCACGGCACCCGGTTGGGCGCAGGCCACGGACAGCAGCGAGATCAGCTCGTCGGAGCCATTGCCCAGCACCAGGCCGTAGTCGGCGGGCACATGGGCGTAGGCGCGCAGGGCCGCATGCAGGTCATACACGCGCACACCCGGGTAGCGGTTCAGGGCCACCTTGCCCAGGCGCTCACCCAGCTCGCCCTGCAAGGCAGGCGGCAGGGTGAAGGGGTTTTCCATCGCGTCGAGCTTGATGTAGCCCGCGGCGTCCTGCACCACGTAGGCGTGCATGGCGCGGACATCAGGGCGAAAAACGTCGAGCAGGCTCATGGCTTATTTCTTCAGGCGGAATTCAGCAGCCTGGGCGTGGGCCTGCAGGCCTTCGCCATAAGCCAGCACCGCGGCGGTCTTGCCCAGCACCTGGGCGCCGGCTTCGCTCACCTCGATCAGGCTGGAGCGCTTCTGGAAGTCGTACACGCCCAGCGGCGACGAAAAACGCGCCGTGCCCGAAGTGGGCAGCACGTGGTTGGGGCCGGCGCAGTAGTCGCCCAGCGATTCGCTGGTGTAGGCACCCAGGAAGATGGCGCCCGCGTGCTTGAGCAGGGGCTCCCACTTGTGCGGGTCGTTCGAGGACACCTCCAGGTGCTCGGGCGCGATGCGGTTGCTGATCTCGCAGGCCTCTTCCATGCTGCGCGTGTGGATCAGGGCGCCCCGCCCTTCCAGCGAGGCGCGGATGATGTCGGCGCGCGGCATGGTGGGCAGCAGGCGGTCGATCTCGGCTTGCACCTTGGCGATGTAGGCGGCGTCCGGGCACAGCAGGATGCTTTGCGCCAGCTCGTCGTGCTCGGCCTGGCTGAACAGGTCCATGGCGACCCAGTCGGGCGGGGTCGTGCCATCGGCCAGTACAAGGATCTCGCTGGGGCCGGCGATCATGTCGATGCCCACGGTGCCGAACACGTGCTTCTTGGCGCTGGCCACGTAGGCATTGCCCGGGCCGGTGATCTTGTCGACCTTGGGGACCGTGGCAGTGCCATAAGCCAGGGCGGCCACGGCTTGCGCGCCACCAATGGTGAAAGCGCGGGACACGCCGGCCACATAGGCGGCAGCCAGCACCAGCGGGTTCTTTTCACCCTTGGGCGTGGGCACGACCATGATGATTTCCTGCACACCAGCCACATGGGCGGGGATGGCGTTCATCAGCACGGACGAGGGGTAGGCGGCCTTGCCACCGGGCACATAGATGCCCACGCGGTCCAGCGGCGTGACCTTCTGCCCCAGCAAGGTGCCGTCTTCATCGCGGTATTGCCAGCTCAGGCCGCAGGCTTCCTTCTGGCGCTCGTGGTAGCTGCGCACGCGCTTGGCGGCACTTTGCAGGGCTTCACGCTGCACGGCAGGCAGGCTGTCAAACGCGGCCTTCAACTCGGCCTGGCCCAGCTCCAGCGCGGCCATGCTGTCCACCTGCAGGTGGTCGAATCGGCCGGTGTACTCGAGCACGGCGGCGTCACCACGCAGGCGCACATCAGCCAGGATCGCGCCCACGCGGTCTTCGATGGCCGTGTCGGTCTCGGCCGACCAATGCAGCACCTTCTGGAAGGCGGCATCGAAATCGGGCTGGGAGGTGGCGAGGTGGCGGATCTGGACTGTCATGAGCAAAAGGATCTCAGAAATCTGACTGCTGCGCAGGGCTGACGCGATGGCTTGTGGCTACCAGCGTCATAGCCCCGGGCAGGCGCTTCACTTCTTGGGGATGGCGGATTCGAAAGCCTGGATCAGGGCGCGGATGGGTTCGCGGTTGAGCTTGAGCGAGGCCTGGTTGACCACCAGGCGCGAGCTGATGTTCATGATCTGCTCGACCTCGACCAGGTGGTTGGCCTTGAGCGTGTTGCCGGTGGACACCAGGTCCACGATGGCGTCGGCCAGGCCGGTCAAGGGGGCCAGCTCCATCGAGCCATACAGCTTGATCAGGTCCACGTGCACGCCCTTGTTGGCGAAGTGATCGCGGGCAATGGTGGTGTACTTGGTGGCCACGCGGATGCGCGAGCCCTGCTTGACGGCAGCGGCGTAGTCGAAGTCGGCGCGCACGGCCACGCTCATGCGGCACTTGGCGATGTTGAGGTCCAGCGGCTGGTACAGGCCGTCGTTGTCACCGTTGACGCCGGCGTGCTCGATCAGGATGTCCTTGCCGGCCACGCCGATATCGGCACCGCCGTATTGCACATAGGTGGGCACGTCGGAGGCGCGCACCAGCACCACACGCACATCAGGGCGAGTGGTGGGCAAGATGAGCTTGCGGGACTTTTCAGGGTCTTCGGTCACCTCGATGCCGGCAGCGGCCAGCAGCGGCAAGGTTTCTTCGAAGATGCGGCCTTTGGAAAGTGCGAGGGTGATCATGGATGTAGATGATGTCATGCCCGTTTGACGCAAAGCCACCCGCAGAACTCAGCCTGCCAAGCGGACACCGCAGAACCGGCTTCGCCGGGCTGCTGGTGTCGCCCCCTGGAGGGGGCGCGCGAAGCGCGTAGGGGGTGGGTCATTTCACGCGTTCAATGTCAGCACCGATGCCGCGGAGTTTCGCTTCCATGCGGTCGTAGCCACGGTCCAGGTGGTAGATGCGGTCGACCAGGGTCTCACCCTCGGCCACCAGGCCCGCGATGACCAGGCTGGCCGATGCGCGCAGGTCAGTGGCCATCACGGTGGCACCAGACAGCTTGGGCACGCCGGCGACAACAGCGCTGTGGCCATCGATCGAGATGTTTGCACCCAGGCGGATCAGCTCGTTGACGTGCATGAAACGGTTTTCAAAAATCGTCTCGTGGATCACGGCGGTGCCTTCGGCCACGCAGTTGAGCGCCATGAACTGGGCCTGCATGTCGGTCGGGAAGGCGGGGTACTCGCGGGTGCGGAAGCCCACGGCCTTCAGGCGAGCATCGGCCTTGACCCGGATCCAGTCGGGACCGGTTTCGATGCCGACGCCGGCTTCACGCAGCTTCTCGATGACGGACTCGAGGTGCTCGGCATTGGCCTTGCGCAAGGTGACGTCGCCACCGGTGGCGCCCACGGCGCAAAGGAAGGTGCCGGTTTCGATGCGGTCGGGGATGATCTGGTGTGCCTGGGCGCTGCTCAGGCCATGCAGCTTGTCCACGCCCTGGATGCGGATGCGGTGCGTGCCCTGCCCTTCGATCTTCGCGCCCATGGCGATCAGCAGGTTGGCCAGATCGGCGATCTCGGGCTCTTGCGCGGCATTTTCGAGAACGGTTTCGCCCTCGGCCAGGGTGGCGGCCATCAGCAGGTTCTCGGTGCCGGTCACGGTGACCATGTCGGTCGTGATGCGGGCGCCCTTCAGACGGGTCGGCTGGCCGTTGGCGCCCAGCGGCGTGCGCGCTTCGATATAGCCGTGCTCGACCGTGATCTGGGCACCCATGGCCTGCAGGCCCTTGATGTGCTGGTCCACCGGGCGAGAGCCGATGGCGCAACCACCGGGCAGCGACACGCGGGCGCGGCCAAAGCGCGCCAGCAGCGGGCCCAGCACCAGGATGGACGCGCGCATGGTCTTGACCAGCTCGTAAGGCGCTTCGGGCTTGTCGACCCGGCCGGCGTCCAGCGTGACGCAGCTGGCGTCATCGGCATGGCGCTCGGCCACGACGCCCATGTTGCCCAACAGCTTGAGCGTGGTGGACACGTCCTGCAGTTGCGGCACATTGGCCAGCGTGACGGGCTCGGCGCTCAGCAGCGTCGCGCACAGGTCAGGCAGGGCGGCATTCTTGGCGCCAGAGATGGTCACTTCGCCTTGCAGGCGACGACCGCCGCGGATCAGGAGTTTGTCCATGGGGAAACACAAAGGGCGCGAGCCTGCCGCCGAAGCGGAGTCGCGCCTGAATTAGAGGGTTCGATGATCTGGCAGAGCGAGTGCCGCCCGGTTCAGACTGTGAAATCAGGCCTTGGGAGCCTGCTCGGCCCATTCGGCCGGCGTCAAAGTCTTCATGGACAGCGCATGGATCTCAGCCCGCATTCTATCGCCGAGGGCCTGGTAAACACGCTGGTGGCGGCCAATCCGGTTCTTGCCCTCGAACTCGGCCGACACGATGGTGGCGAAAAAGTGCTGGCCGTCGCCTTCGACCTCCAGGTGCGAGCACGGCAGCCCGGCGGCAATGTATTGCTGGATATCGGCAGGGGTGGGGTTGGCCATGTTGGACTCGACAGATCAGGAAAAAAGGTTCAGGACCGGATTTTGTACCCGGTCTTGAGCAAACGCAGCGCCAGGGCCGAAACACCCAGTGTGGCGGTCGCCACCACGCCCAGGCTCAGCCAGGGGCTGACGTCACTGGCGCCAAAGAAACCGCGCCGGAAGCCGTCGATCAGGTAGAAGAAGGGGTTGAGGTGGGACAGCCCCTGCCAGAAGCCCGGCAGCGAGTGCACCGAATAGAACACGCCCGACAAAAAAGTCATGGGCACGATGATGAAGTTCTGGAAGGCCGCCATCTGGTCGAACTTGTCGGCCCACAGGCCGGCGATCAGGCCCAGCGCGCCCAGCAGGCAGCCGCCCAGCAGGGCAAAGACCAGGGCCCACCAGGGTTCGACCAAGCCGGGCGGTGCGAACCAGGCCGTGACGATGAACACCCCTGCGCCCACTGCGAGGCCGCGTACGAGCGACGCCCCCACGTAAGCCAGGAACCAGGCGCGGTGCGACAAGGGTGTCAACAGCACGAACACCAGGTTGCCGGTGATCTTGCTCTGGATGAGCGAGGACGAGCTGTTGGCAAAGGCGTTTTGCAGCAGGCTCATCATCACCAGACCGGGGATGAGGAAGCGCGTGTAGCCCACGCCCTTGAACACCTGGACGTGGTCTTCCAGCACATGGCCAAAGATCAGCAGGTAGAGCACGGAGGTCAGCACCGGCGCGCCAATGGTCTGGAAGCTCACCTTCCAGAAGCGCAGCACTTCCTTGAGGAACAGTGGGCGGGCGCCCTGCACTGAGGCAAGCCAGTTCATGCGGCCACCTCCACCTTGCTCACTTGGCCCACTTTGGCGTGCTCGCCCTGATGGCTTTGCATGATGGCCAGGAAGACGTCCTCCAGATCGGCGCGCCCCATCTCCAGGTCTTCGACCTTGCAGTGGGCCTCGCGCAGCTGCGCCAGGATCTGCTCGATCTCGGTGGCGTCGTGCGCGGGCAGCTGCACGATGCGGCCTGTGATGCGGGCCTGCGCAGCGAGCTGCAGCGGCAAAGCTTGGTCGGTCTTGAAGCGCAGCATGGTGGAGGCCGTGCCCGCCAGCAAGGCGGAGGTACGATCCAGCGCGACCAGTTGCCCCTGCTTGAGCATGCCGATGCGACCGCACAGGGCCTCGGCCTCCTCCAGGTAATGCGTGGTCAGCAAGACGGCGTGGCCCTGTTTGTTGAGCTGAGCGATGAAGTGCCAAAGGGTCTGGCGCAGCTCCACGTCCACGCCGGCTGTGGGTTCGTCCAGCACGATCACGGGTGGGCGGTGCACCAGGGCTTGGGCCACCAGCACGCGGCGTTTCATGCCGCCGGACAGCTGGCGCATATTGGCATCGGCCTTGTCGCTCAAGCCCAGGTTGGCCAGCAGCTCGTCGATCCAGTCGTCATTGCGGCGCAGGCCGAAGTAGGCACTCTGGATGCGCAGGGTTTCGCGCACCGAAAAAAACGGGTCGAACACCAGTTCCTGCGGGACCACGCCCAGCGCGCGGCGGGCGGCGGCGTAGTCACTGACCACATCATGGCCCTGCACGGTGACCTTGCCCGATGTCGCACGGCTCAGGCCGGCCAGGATGCTGATCAGCGTGGTCTTGCCCGCGCCATTGGGGCCCAGCAGGCCGAAAAATTCGCCCTCCTGGATGTCGAAGCTGACGCCCTGCAGCGCACGCACGGTGCGGCCGCCGGATTCGAATGTTTTGGTGACGTTCTGGAAGGAAACTGCGCTCATGAGGTCGACGATTCTAGAGAATCCGCCATGACCCCATGGTTTCTCAGGCACTGGCTTGAGGGGGCTGCCAGGCTTCTGAGCCCGTCAAACGGGCAGTAACATGCACCCGCGATGAACCCGTCACCGCAGGCCCCAGGCCCGCGCCGTGACCGCCAATTTGACAGGAGACAAGCATGTCCGATCTTCAAGCCCGCTTCGACAAGGCCCTGGCAGACTCCAAGCTGCTGCCCGCCAAGCCCGACAACAACACCCTGCTGCAGATGTACTCGCTGTTCAAGCAAGGCAGCGTCGGCGACGCCACGGGTGACCGCCCCGGCTTCACCGATTTCGTGGGCCGCGCCAAGTACGACGCCTGGGCCGCCCTGAAGGGCAAGAGCCAGGACGAAGCCAAGCAGGGCTATATCGACCTGGTCGAGTCGCTCAAGAAATAAGCGCATCCATCAGCACGGCCGCGCATGCTGGCCGGCCAAGCAAAACGGGCTGCCCATGCAGCCCGTTTCTCATGGCGCAGCGCCGCAGGATCAGGCCTTGCCCGATGCCTTGTCGATGATGCGACCCAGGTTCTTGGCGATCTCGGATTCGATCATCGGCTTGAAGGCCTTCATCATCATGCCCAGCTTGACGTCCAGGTCGAAGCTGGTGCCGGTCACGGTCATCAGGCCGTTGACGCCCATGCGCTCGAACGTGATGGTGTCCTGGTCGGCACCTTCGGTGTGCTTGCACTCCAGGCCCATCTTCTTGGCGGAGTCTTCGGCCCATTGCTTGGCCAGTTCACGGGCCTTTTCCAGACCCAGGGTGTGTGCTTGGGAAAACTTGACGTCGCTCATGGCGAATCTCCTCGTTGGTCGTAACGGCTGGACACTATAAATAGCCCGGCCACGGTTCGACGGGTAATATCTCAAACTTGTTCGAAAAGTCCCCTGAACCATGACCGTGACGCGTGCCGAACTGCCCCCGACCATCCTGCCGGAGTTGCTGGAGCAGGCCGATGCCATGCGGGCGTTTCGCCGTGACATCCACGCCCACCCGGAGCTGTGCTTCGAGGAAGAGCGCACCGCCGACCTGATAGCGCACACGCTGCGCAACTGGGGCATCGAGGTGCACACGGGGCTGGGCAAGACGGGCGTGGTCGGCGTGATCAAGGGGCGCCCGGGCCAACGCGCCATCGGGCTGCGTGCCGACATGGACGCCCTGCCCATGACCGAGCACAACACCTTTGCGCACGCCAGCCGGCACCAGGGGCGCATGCACGCCTGCGGCCACGATGGCCACACCGCCATGTTGATGGCCGCCGCCCAGCACCTGGCGGCCTCGCGCAACTTCGACGGCACCGTGTACGTGGTGTTCCAGCCGGCGGAAGAAGGCGGTGGTGGCGCGCGCGAGATGATCCGCGACGGCCTGTTCACCCGCTTCCCGATGGACGCCATCTTCGGCATGCACAACTGGCCGGGTATGGCAGTGGGCGAGTTCGCAATCAAGAGCGGCCCCTGCTTTGCGTCCAGCAACGAGTTCCTGATCACCATCCGCGGCAAGGGCTGCCATGGCGCCATGCCCCACTTGGGCGTGGACCCGGTGCCGATTGCCTGCCAGTTGGTGCAGTCCTTCCAGACCATCCTGACGCGCAACATGCGCCCGATCGAAACCGGCGTCATCTCGGTGACCATGATCGAAGCGGGTGAAGCGACCAATGTGATCCCCGAGTCCGTGACCATGCAGGGCACGGTGCGCACCTTCACCAACGACACGCTGGATTTGATCGAAAACCGCATGCGCGAGATGACGCAGCACGTGTGCGCCGCCTTTGGCGCCACGGCGGATTTCGAGTTCAGCCGCAACTACCCGCCCACCATCAACCACCCGGCTGAAACCGAATTCGCGCGCCAGGTGATGTGCGAAGTGGCCGGCGCAGACAAGGTTCGCGAGTTCGAGCCCACGATGGGCGCGGAAGACTTCAGCTATTTCCTGCAGGCACACCCCGGCGCCTACTTCGTGATCGGCAATGGCGACGGTGCGCACCGTGAATCAGGGCACGGCATGGGACCCTGCATGCTGCACAACCCCAGCTATGACTTCAACGACGAGTTGATCCCTCTGGGGGCGACGCTGTGGGTCAGGCTGGCGCAACGCTGGTTGGCGCAGGGCTGATCAGCCCACCTCGCCCTGCTCCCAGCTGATGCGGTTCCACTGCAGGGCTCGGCTGCGCCAGTGTTCTTCGATGCTCTGCACGAAGTCCGGGCGGACCAGCTTGCCGCGGTTGATCAGCCAGTCGTCATCCTCATGGCGCACGACAACGCCCTCCAGTGAGCCTTCGCGGTAGTGGCTGCGGTGGGTCTGCACCCACTCGGTCAGCGTGGCCAGCGTGGTCAGGCCCTGGCTCACGCGGGGCACCTCGCGCACCTGGAGCTTTTGCGCCAGCTCGTGGCGGCGGCGTGTGCTCCAGAAGCGGCCGGTGGCGCGGTCGTACACATCAAAGGCGAGGTACCAGTCCGGCAGGGTTTCGTAGTCCAGCGAGTGCTGGGCGGCACACCATTCGCCGAACAGGATGAGCTGGTCACCCAGCGCATCGAACAAGGCGTCCTCGCGGATCACCAGCCATTCATCCAGGCGCGCGAACTGGCCGCCATAAGGCTTGTTGAGGTACTGGCCGCGGTTCTGCACATGCAGCACACCCTCGGCGTTGAAGGAGATGCCCATGTTGGCACCGTCGAGCTTTTCTTCGACGACCACGGGGTGATCCAGCAAGGCCTTGACCTCATCGGGGGCCAGCACTTTGTCGTCGCGCGGGGTGCCCGATGCCAGCCAGGCGATGTGCGGCGTGTGGGGAAAACGGAAGAACTCGCTAGTCATGCTCGGACCTTACTTGCCAAACTTGTGGACGTGGAACTGGTTCAGTTCCGCATCGCATAGAAACTGAACGCGCACACCATGGGTGGCCAGCGCCGCAGACCAATCCAGCCACTTGCAATCGGCTGCCTGCAGGATGGGCGGCACCTCGGGGTGGCTGCGGGCCACGGCCACGAACTTGCGGTCGGCAGCATCGAAGTGGCTCAATGCTGGCTCATCAGGAAAGGCCTCGTAGCCACGTTCGGCGTGAGGCGGGATCTCGACCAGGTCGCAGCGCGCGGGGTTGTCCAGGTTGTGCAGCACCCAGCGCAGGAAGGCATCACCGGGGCCTTGCCCATCGCTGGCGTGGGTCTTGTGCTGGTACTCGCGCACGATCTCGAAGCCGGCATCCACGGCCACGCGGCCGGTCTGCATCAGCGACGTCAGCCAGCGGGCGCAACGCTGGACGCAATCGGGTGAGACATCAGGGTGCTGGCCGTTGGCCACCAGGATCACGTTGGTGTCCACGACATATGTGAACGCGCCGGGGCCATCTGGCGCAGAGGGAAGATCGGGGTGCCTGTGATGCGACATGGATAGGGCTTGAGAGCCCCCTCATTTTGCGCCCAGGCGCCCCAGCGGGACGCGGCATGATGTGGCGGGATGTCCACTGAGCGGAGGCAACTCCGACTGACGCTATGCTTGCCCCATGTACGCGCAATATTTCGGCCTGAAACAGGCGCCGTTCTCGATCGCGCCCGACCCGCGTTATCTGTACATGAGCGAGCGCCACCGCGAGGCCCTGGCTCACCTGCTGTATGGCGTGGGCGGTGGTGGCGGTTTCGTGGTGCTCACGGGCGAGATCGGCGCGGGCAAGACCACGGTCTGCCGCTGCTTCCTGGAGCAGATCCCCCGCCGCACCAACGTCGCCTACATCTTCAACCCCAAGCTGACCGTGGGCGAGCTGCTCAAATCGGTGTGCGACGAGTTCCGCATCCCCTACGAGCACCAAGGCCCGGGCCAGGCCACCATCAAGGACTACGTTGACCCGCTCAACGAGTTCCTGCTCAAGACGCACGCGGTCGGCCAGAACAATGTGCTGATCATCGACGAGGCGCAGAACCTCTCGCCCGACGTGCTGGAGCAGTTGCGCCTGCTGACCAATCTGGAGACGAGCGAACGCAAGCTGCTGCAGATCATGCTGATCGGGCAGCCCGAGTTGCGCACGATGCTGGCTCACCCCGAGCTGGAACAACTGGCCCAGCGGGTGATCGCGCACTTTCACCTGGAGGCCTTGTCTGAAGACGAGACGGGCCAATACATCCAGCACCGCCTGTCCGTGGGCGGGCTCAAGCGGGGCCGGCTGTTTGACAGCAAGGCCGTGCGCCGCGTCCACCAACTCACGGGTGGCGTGCCACGGCGCATCAACTTGTTGTGCGACCGCGCGCTGCTGGGCGCCTATGTCGAGAACAAGGCCAAGGTGGACCGGCAGATCGTGGACAAGGCCGCGCAGGAAGTTTTCCAGGTACCCAAGCCTGGCCATGCCGCCGCGCCAACAAGCAAGGCCAGCCCGAGCGGTTCGACACCACGTACTGGCCGCAAGAACAAGCCCCAGGAGCCATGGATGCCCTGGCTGGCTGGCGGCCTGCTGTTCACGGCCATGGCAGGCATTGGCGGGGCGGCGTGGCTGCATCAGCACCAACGCGCGCAAGCGGTCAAGCTGGCGGCCAAGGCTGCCTCAGGCCCGGACGCCAAAGGCCGCAGTGCCGCATCGGCCGCTCGCACCAGCGCATCGGCCGTCATACCAGGCGGCACCATCAGCACCACACTGGCTGCGCCACCGATCGAGGCACGCGGCGTTTACCAGGCCGCCTTCCGCAAGGAAAAGGACGCCTTGCATGCGCTGGCGCCGCTGTGGCAAGTCACGCTGAGCGAGACCGGTGACACCTGCACCCAGGCGCAACGGCAGGATCTGGCCTGTTTCCGCAACAGCGGCGGGCTGGCCCTGATCCGCCAGCTGGCGCGCCCGGTCGTGCTGGCGCTGCATGACGACAAGAACCAGGCCATCTACGCCCTGTTGACCGGCTTGAAAGACCAGACCGCCTTCATCACCCTGGACGGCAAGCCCTATTCGCTCCCGTTGAGTGCGCTGGCCACCATGTGGCGGGGCGACTTCATCACGTACTGGCGTACGCCGCCGGCCTTCCGCGCCAAGATCCTGCCGGGCAACGCCGGCCCGGCTGTGGATTGGCTGGCCCTGCAACTCGCCAGGCTGGACAAGGCCCCGCCGCCCGGCGGCAAACAGGTTTTTGACGCCAGCATGCAGTCGCGGGTGTACGCTTTCCAGATGGCGCAGGGGCTCAAGCCCGACGGGGTCGTGGGCGCCACCACCTTCATGCTGATCAACCGCGCCGTGGGCATCGACGAACCCAGGCTGCAAACGGGCCAGACCACCGCGAGACGAGACGATGTCCTACATCCTTGACGCCCTCAAGAAGGCCGATGCCGAGCGCGAGCGTGGCTCGGTACCTGGGCTGCATTCGCAACCGCTCGGCCAGGTGGATGACGATGAGGACACGGTTTCGCGCCGCCCCGTGCCGCCTGCGATGTGGCTGGTCGCGGGCGCGGGCATCTGCCTGATTGCGGTGTTGAGCTGGCAATTGCTGAGCCGGCCTGCTGCGCCTACGCCGGAACCTGCACCGGAACCTGCGGTTGCGCCCATGGCCACGACGGCGCCACCGCCGGATCAGCACACGCAGCCCGCCCGGGCGGACAGCATGCCGGCGGCAGTCGAACAACGCGCGCCGCAACCGCCATTGGCGGTCACGCCGCCCCAAGCACCAGCCGAAAGGCCGCCGGCCGTCGCGCAGCATGCGCCCCCGCCTGCACCAGCCATGCCGCCAGCCACACCCCCGGCCGCGGTGGTGCGTGAGGCCCCTGCCCGCGCCACGGCACAGGCGACCCAGACCGCCCCCAAGCCCGCGACGCAAGTCGCACCGCCTGCCACCCGCGTTCCCACCATGAGCGAGTTGCCGGACGACATCAAGCGGGACTTGCCGCAGCTGATGATTGGCGGCGCCATGTACTCTGACACGCCGTCCAGCCGCATGCTGATCATCAACAGCCAGGTCTTCCATGAAGGCGACCAGCCTTACCAGGGCCTGGTGCTGGAAGAGATCCGGCTCAAGTCGGCCGTGTTCAAGTACCGCGGTTACCGCTACGCCATCAACTACTGATCAAGGCCCCGACGAGGTCATGACTGGGCCGGTGGCCGGGCCTCGTGCAGCGGCCAGTCCAGGCGAGCCAGCAAGCCACCGCCCTCGCGAGGCAAGAGCTCAAGCCTGGCCTGATGCGCCTGGGCGATGCGCTCCACAATGGCCAGGCCCAAGCCGGCCCCAGGCTGCAGGTGCGAACGGGCTTGATTGCCCTGTGCAAATGGGCGCTTGACCTGCTCCAGCTCGGAGGCCGCAATGCCCGGCCCGCGGTCCATGACCTCGATGAACAGGCGCTGCTGCACCACCCGGGTCACCACGTCGATGGGCGGGCGGCCGTGTCGCTGCGCGTTGACCAGCAGGTTGAGCAGCACGCGGCGCATGGCATGCACAGGCAACTGCAGCTGCGGCACCTCGCCCAGGTCGAGGCCCATTGCACGCGCCCCCGCTTCGTCCAGCACACACATGGCCACGGTCTCGCGCACCAGGTCATTGACGTCCACCTGAAGCAGCGGCTCCTGCGCGGCACCCGCATCATGGCTGGCGCGGGTGAAATCCATGAACTGCTGCAGTAGGTGTTCCATGCCATCAATGCTGCGCTCCACGCTGGCCAGCAAGGCAGGGTCACCCTGGCCTTGCAGCATCTCGGTGGCCAGGCGCATCTTGGTCAAGGGCGTGCGCAGGTCATGTGACAGCCCCGCCAGCATCAGGGCACGCTCACGCTCATGACCGGCCAGGCTGGCCGCCATCTCGTTGAAGCCTTTCGCCACCGTCGCGATCTCGCTGGGGCCATCCTCAGGCAAGGCCGGCGCACGCTCGCCCCGGCCCAGGGCCCGTGCTGCCTCGATGACCCGCGCCAGTGGTCGATTCAGCCGGCGCTGGATCAGCCATGCGCCCCAGATGGCCAGCAGCACGGTGATGACCGAACCGATGACCCAGGTACGCGGCACCCCCTGCGAGGACACCAGGCCGGGCAAAGTCATCCAGTAATGGTCACCGTCCAGCGTGATCTGAACGGCCAGAGGGTGGCCAGGCTCCCGACGCCACTGCACCTGGGCGCCATCTTTCGAGATGGACCTGGTGATCTGCTCGATGTAGGCCTGCTCCAGTGGCGCGAGCCTTTGCGGGCGATCACGCCGCGACGCCCGAGCCGCGTCGGCATCCGATGCCAAGGGCACTCGAGCTCGCGCGTTCATGCGGTCCAGAAAGGCCTGCCGCTGCTCACGTGGCAAGGCTGCCAGCCCGGCTTGCAAGGCCTCGATATGCTGCGCCGCACTTTGCGCCGATTGCCGCACACGCGGCTTCATCACCAGCTCCCGAAACAGCACGGCGCTGGCGAGTTGCGCCACCACGATGAGGACCGCGATCAGCAGCATGTTGCGCTGGAACAGGGTGCGAGGCCAGGCGCTCATGCGGCCCCCTGCCCTGGCTCGCCCGGCTCAGGGACGAACACATAACCCACACCCCATACCGTCTGGATGTGACGAGGGCTGGCCGGGTCCGCCTCGATCAGGCGGCGCAGGCGCATGACCTGCACATCGATGCTGCGGTCCGTGGCTTCATGGTCCCGCCCTCGTGTCAGCTCGATGAGGCGATCGCGCCCCAGGGGCCGGTTGGCGTTCATGGCCATGGCGTGCAGCAGGTTGAACTCGACCGTGCTCAAGGCCACATCAGCCCCGTCACGCAAGAGGCGCCGCTGGGACGCCAGCAAGGTGAAGCGCCCGAAGCACACAGGCTCCTCGCCCAAAGGCCCGCCGTGCGCGCCCAGCATGCGCTGACGACGCACCATGGCCTGCACGCGGGCCAGCAGTTCCCGCGGATGAAAAGGTTTGGGCAGGTAGTCGTCGGCGCCCATCTCCAGGCCGAGGATGCGGTCTACCGGGTCGCCTCGGGCGGTGAGCATCAGAATGGGCACGGTTTCACCCTGCGCGCGCAGACGTCGGCACAAGGACAAGCCGTCTTCGCCCGGCATCATCACGTCCAGCACCAGCACATCGAAACGCTCGCGGGCCAGCAGTTTCTCGGCAGCGGCGGCATCACTGGCCACGCGCACGGCCATGCCCTGCTCGCCGAGATAACGCTGCAGCAGGCTGCGCAGTTCGGCCTCATCGTCGGCAATCAGGATACGGGCGAGGTCGGTCATGGTCTTTCGTGTCTGCTTGCGATGGATGATAGGTGTTGCCCGGTGGGCTGCAGGCCACGCTCGCCGGCCATCTGTTGATGAAATCATGACAAACGATGACAAAGCGCCTGACCCTGTCATCGCTTGCCATGGAAGTCACGTTGTGTGTCCTGCACGGTGCCCATCTTTGCGAGACAGTCTGTTCACCCCAACAAGCCCGCCTCCGCAGTCGGCATCAAGACAAGGACTTCACCATGCGTTCACTCACCGTCACCACCCTCGCACTGGCCTGTTCATGGAGCTGCCAGGCAGCCGATCTGGGCACCCGCGTGCCCCTGGCACAACGTGAAATCGCGGCCCACCGTACCGCCAAAGAGGCGGCGGCCTGCGTGGCAGCACAGCCTTTCTACTGGGAGATCGGCAACGCCGAGCGTTCACTGGCCAATGGGCAATCTGGCGAACAGGCGCCGGGTGCACAGACCAAGCTGGCGCTGGCCTCGGCCTCCAAGTGGTTGTACGGCGCCTACGTGGCAGAAGAGCGCCAGGGCAAGCTCAGCAACGAGGATGTGCAGTTCCTGAGCTTCCAGAGCGGCTACACGCGCTTTCGCGTCTGCCTGCCCAACCAGACCGTGGGTGAATGCCAGGCCAGCTTGCTCAATGGCCGGGGCCGCATCGACACCCAGACCATCGGCCTGTTCGACTACAACGGCGGCCACATGCAGAAACACGCCACCCTGATGGGCCTGGGCATGCTCAACAAGGATGAACTGGCTGTGGCCATCAAGCGTGGCCTGCACCTGGGCCCCGATTGGGCACTGAGCTACAGCCAGGCGCAACTGGCTGGCGGTGGTGTCAGCACAGCCGCCGACTATGCCCGCTTCCTGCGCGCCACGCTCAAGGGCGATTTGCAGATGGGCGCGCTGCTGGGCACACACCCCGTGTGCACCAACCCGCTGACCTGCCCCAAGGACGCCGTCAAGACCCCGATCCCACAAAGCGAAACCTGGCACTACTCGGTGGGCCACTGGGTGGAAGACGATCCCAAGGTGGGTGATGGCGCCTTCAGCAGCCCGGGCGCATTTGGCTTCTACCCCTGGATCGACGCCAGCAAGACCTTCTACGGCATCGTGGCCCGTGAAGACCGCAGCGGCCTGCGCTCGGATGACCCCGACCAGAAGCCCGCCGTGCAATCGGTCGATTGCGGCCGCCTGATCCGTGCTGCCTGGCTCACTGGCCAGGTCCAGCCCTGAAATGCCCTCACCACAACCCGTTCACCCATCAGGAGAAACACACCATGAAGATCAAGCCCATTGCCCTGCTGGGCCTGCCCCTGTTGCTGGCCCTGTGCCTGCCTGCCGCGCACGCCGAAGAAAGCGTCAAGGAGGCGTGCAAACAGGATGCGCAAACGCTGTGCAAAGGCATTCAACCTGGCGGTGGCCGCATTGCAGCCTGCCTGAAGCAGCACAAGGATGAGGTGTCGGCCGAATGCAAGGAGGCCATCAAGGCGCGCCGCGGCGAACACCGCCGTCGCCCGGGTCGCAAGGCCAGCGACGCCAGCTGATCAGACATCCCGCGAGAAACGCACCTCCACATCACGTGCTGGTGCATGATACGGCGCGGACGACACCAGGATGTCCGCGCCGGCGTCGGCATAAGCCACGGCATTGGCGGCATTGACACCACCGGCCACGGCCAAGGTCGGGTGCAGCCGGCTCGTATGCAACGTCATCTTGCATTGACGCACGGCCTCCGGCGTGAAGCGCTCCAGCTGCAGCACATCGGCGCCCGAGGTCGCCATGGCCAGGGCCTCTTCCAGGCTGCCCACCTCGACCACCAATCGCTTTTCCGGTTGGTACTTGCGCAGGCGGCCCACCATGTCGTCGGTGCTCACGTCCAGGAACACACGGTGCTCGGGAAACAGCAGCATGGTCTCTGACAAGCCCATGCGGTGCATGACGCCGCCGCCTTGCAGCACCGCCTTGACCGACAGGGCACGTGTGCCCGGGAAGCTCTTGCGCGTGCAGGCCAGTGGCTGCGCATGCCCCGCCGCACGCAACTCGGTGACGATGCGCGCCACCTCGCTGGAGATGCTGCTGGCGTACTCCATCAAGGTCTGAGCGACCTTCCAGACCAGCAGCAGCGTCGAAGCGCGACCATGTGCGCTGAGCAGCTCAGCCCCGGCCAGCACATGTGTGCCCGATGGTGCGATCACCGTGGCCGAGGCGCCATACAACTCGAACAGGCGGGCCGCCTCTTCCGTGCCGCACACCGTCATGGGTTGCCGCGCGGCCATCACGACGCGCCCGGGGGCATCGCCCAGGCCCAGGCCCATGGTCGTCATGTCACCGTAAGGTGCATCTTCCTGAATCAGTTCTTGCAGGGCGCTGTCAGACAAGGCTCTGAGCATGTTCGCAACTCCGCTGTCGCAGTGCCGACATCATGGCACCGGCAGCCCGTCATGGGTTTGATCTCCCAGAAACGCACACGGCCGGGGTGCACATTTCGCACACCCCGGCCGAGCCTTAGGATCGAATCATGTCAAGGCCGATCAGGCCATCTCTGACGCCTCGGCACAGCGTTTGGCCAGGTGGGCCAGTGCCTCTTCCACCTGGTCGACCAGAACCAGGCACAGGTCGCCCGGCTGCAGGCGCTCCAGCGCGGTGTCGATGGCCACGAACTCGCCACGGATCTCGTCGACCTTCTCGGCGCGCTGCGCCTTGGCCAGGCCTTCGCGCAGCAGCGCCAACACCTCGCCGTCTTCACGGCCACGCTGGCAGGCGTCCTGGAACAGGATCAGCTCGTCGAAGGCATCGCCCAGGATGGCAGTCTGCTCGCGGATGTCTTCGTCACGGCGGTCACCGGCGCCACTGATCACCACCGAACGTCGCTTGGCCGGCAAGGCGTTCACGGCGGCCACCAGGGCGCGCATGGCGTCGGGGTTGTGGCCGTAGTCGGCGATCACGGTGGCACCACGAAAGTCCATCACATTGAAGCGGCCCGGTGCGTTGTCGGCATCGTTGACGAAGCTGGCCAACCCGCGGCGGATCGTGTCCCAATCCAGGCCGGAGCTCCAGGCCGCGCCAATGGCGGCCATGACGTTGTCCACCTGGAAGCCGATCGAACCATTGCGGGTGATGGGGATGTCGCGCAGCAGCAGGCTTTCGCGCCAGTTGCCCTCGGAGGCCACGATGGCGTCACCGTCCACGCACAGGGTGCGCTTGCCTTGTGCGCGGTGCGCGGTCAGCACGGGGTTGTGCGGGTCGGCAGCGAAATAGATGATGCCGCCCGGGCACTTGGGCGCCATGGCCGTGACGATGGGGTCGGCCGCATTGAGCACGGCATAACCATTGGCGGCCACGTTCATCACGATCACGCGCTTGAGCACGGCCAGGTCTTCCACCGTGGTGATGTAGTTCAAGCCCAGATGGTCGCCTGCACCGATGTTGGTCACCACGGCCGTCTGGCAGCGGTCGTAACCCAGGCCTTCGCGCAGGATGCCGCCTCGTGCGGTTTCGAACACGGCCGCGTCCACATCGGGGTGCATCAGCACATTGCGGGCACTCTTGGGACCGGAGCAATCACCACTGTCGATCTGGCGGCCGTTGACATACACGCCATCGGTGTTGGTCATGCCCACACGCAAGCCGCTGGTGGCAAGCAAGTGCGCCGTCAGGCGGGCGGTCGTGGTCTTGCCATTGGTACCGGTCACGGCCACGATGGGGATGCGGCCGTCGTCACCCGATTTGTAGAGGTTGGCCACCATGGCCTCGCCCACGTTGCGGCCCTTGCCGTAGGACGGCGACAGGTGCATGCGCAGGCCAGGCGCGGCGTTCACTTCGACGATGCCGCCGTTCTGCTCTTCCAGCGGCTTGTGCAGGCTTTCGGCCAGCACGTCCACACCACAGATCTCCAGGCCGATGGTCTGGGCGGCGGCAATGGCGCGTGCCGCCACTTCGGGGTGCACGTCGTCGGTCACATCGGTGGCGGTGCCGCCGGTCGACAGGTTGGCGTTGTTGCGCAGGATGACGCGGCGGCCCTTCTCGGGCACCGATTCAGGCTTGAGGCCCTGCACGTCCAGCCGCGCGATGGCGATGTCGTCAAAGCGGATCTTGGTCAGCGAGGTCGCATGGCCTTCGCCACGACGCGGATCGGCATTGACCTTGTCGACCAGGGCGCGCACGGTGAGCACGCCATCGCCAATCACATGGGGCGGATCACGGCGGGCTGCGGCCACGAGCTTGTCACCCACCACCAGCAAGCGGAAGTCGTTGCCGGGCAGGTATTTCTCGACCATGACCGTGCCGATCTCGGCCGCCGCCTTGTAGGCGATCTCCAGGTGCTCCCGGCTGACAATGTTGACGGTCACACCCTTGCCCTGGTTGCCGTCCTGCGGCTTGCACACCACGGGCAGCCCAATTTCCTGAGCCACCGCCCAGGCGTCATCCGGGTCAGACACGGGGCGGCCAATGGGCACGGGCACGCCGGCCGCAGCCAGCAGGCGCTTGGTCAGGTCCTTGTCCTGTGCAATGGATTCGGCCACGGCGCTGGTGTTGTCCACCTCGGCAGCCCAGATGCGGCGCTGCCTGGAGCCCCAGCCGAACTGCACCAGGCTGCCCGTGGTCAGGCGACGCCAGGGGATGCCACGTGCCGCGGCGGCAGTCACGATGGAGCCCGTTGAGGGGCCCAGGCGCACGTCTTCATCCAGCTCGCGCAACTCGGCAATGGCGGCCTCGACATCGAACTCGCCGGCGTTGAGCGCGGCCTGAATCAGGGCCTGGGCCTTGTCGAACGCCAGGCGCCCGACCTGTTCTTCGCTGTACTCGACGATGACCTGGTAGATGCCGGTTTCAACCGTGACGGCCGTGCGGCTGAAGGTCACCGGGCAGCCGGCTTGCGCCTGCAGGGCCAGGGTGGCGGCCTCCAGCACATGCGCCAGGCTGATCTGGCCGGGGCGGCCATCCGGGCGCAGCGGGCCCAGAGAGGGGAAGAGCTTGCGCAGGGCATCTTCGAAACCCGGCAGTTGCTCAATGGCGCGCTCGGCCGGCTCGCAGGCCACAACGGCCTCGATGGCCGTGTGGCGGCTCCAGAGATTGGGGCCGCGCAGGGCCCGAATGCGTGAAACGTCCATCAGCGTATCTCTTTAGCGTGTCTCTTTGCTCAGCGCACCGACTTGGGGGCCGGGTCGAATGTTTCCAGGCCAGCGGCAATCAGCTCCGGTGGGATGCCCAGCGCCCAGGCCACGGCCACGGCGGCCAGCAACGACTTGACGCTGGCACCCGGCACGGCCTCACTGGCACCAATGCCCGTCATGCGCCGCGCCGCGGCACTGTTGAGGTCGGCGCAACGCACCGGCATGTAGCCGTTGTGGGTCAGCAGCACGTGGTGCCCTTCGATGGACACGGTGCGGCCGCCCTTGGCGCGGTGCGCGACCATGGCCGGGTTGAGGTGGTCCAGGTCGTAGAAGATGACTTCGCCATCGCACAGCTCGGCCATCTCGACCAGGCGCTCGTCGGCGGCATTGAGCACGGCCACGCCATCAGGCAACACCACGTCCACCTGCGTGCGCAGCACCTTGAACAACTGGCTGGGTTCGTGGATGTCGTGCTCGGCCAGCGAAGCGTCCACCGGCGCTTCGGAGCCCAGCAGGTCGGTCACCACGCCCACGGCGCAACGGTCATAGGCCAGGCCGTCATTGAGGATGCTGGCCGCGCCGTTTTCCAGCACGATGGCGTTGACTTCGCGGTTCATCAGCAGGCGCTGGCCCGCGTCCCAATTGGCGCGGTCACCTGATTCGACGCGGCGGCTGCCCAGGAAAAGGCCATCGCGGCAGGCCAGGCCCACGTGCTTGCCGCTCAGGTGCAGCAGCCAGGCCGTCAGGCGGGCGATGTTGTTGGTGCCTTGCGAGCCGGCCACGCCGATGATGGGCACACGGCCCGTGGCCTCTTCATCGAACAGGTGGTCAACGATGGCCTTGCCCACGGGGCGCGGCAGGCCTTCGGCGGGCTTGAGGTGCATCAGCAGACCGGGGCCGGCATTGACCTCGACCACGGCGCCACCTTGGGCCAGCAAGGGCTTGGAGATGTCCTCGGCCACCACGTCCACGCCGGCGATGTCCAGGCCCACAACGCGGGCGGCCAGGCCAACCAGGTAGGCCACATCGGGGTGGACCTCATCCGTGCAGTCGATGGCGACGTTGCCATTGCGCTGGATCAGCACGCGGCGGCCATCGGCCGGCACAGCCTGCGGGCTCAGCCCCTGGCGCTGCAGATCGAGCTGCACCACCTCGTCTTCTTCGATGTTGATGCGGTTGAGCGGGAAGTCTTCCGTCAGGCCACGACGCGGGTCGGTGTTGAGCTGCTGGTCGATCAGTTCGACCACCGTGGACTGGCCGTCGCCCGTCACCCAGGCGCTTTCACCACGGGCCGCGGCCACGACCTTGCCACCCACCACCAGGATGCGGTGCTCGTCGCCTCGGATGTAGCGCTCGACCAGCACCTCGCTGCCATGCTGCTCGGCCAGCTTGAAAGCAGCCTCGACATCGGCGCGGGATCGCAGGTCCAGCGACACGCCGCGGCCATGGTTGCCATCGGTGGGCTTGACCACCACCGGCAGGCCGATGTCCTCGGCGGCGTCCCAGGCTTCGTCCGCCGAATTGACGATCTGGCCTTCGGGCACGGGCACGCCGCAGGACTTGAGCAGGCTCTTGGTCAGGTCCTTGTCCCGCGAGATGCCTTCGGCGATCGCGCTGGTCAGGTCGGTTTCGGCCGTCCAGATGCGGCGCTGCGCGGCGCCGTAACCCAGTTGGACCAGGTTGCCGTCGTTCAGGCGGATGTGGGGGATGCGGCGATCGGTGGCGGCGCCCACGATGGCCGCCGTGGAGGGCCCCAGGTAGTAATCGTCGATGTGGGTGCGGACTTCTTCGACCGCCTTGTCCACATCAAAAGGCTCGTCATTGATGGCCGCCATCAGCAGGGCATGGCCTTCCTTGAGCGCGGTGCGGGCGACCTGCTCGTCGCGGGCGCGGAACACCATGCGGTACACGCCATGTTGCGAGGTGCTGCGAGTCTGGCCAAAACCGGTGGGCATGCCCGCCAGGTTCAGCAGTTCGATGACCACGTGCTCCAGGATGTGCCCGGCCCAGGTGCCCTCGGTGAGGCGCTCGATAAAACCGCCGCGCTCGCCCACGCCGCAGTGGTGCTCGACCAGCGCAGGCAACATGGTGGTGAGCCGTTCATTGAAACCAGGCAGCATATGGGAGGGGTGGTCCTCCAGCTCGCCCAGATCCAGCCAGACTTCGAGCACTGGACGGTAAGTCCAGATATTGGGGCCGCGCAGGTAATTGATGCGCAGCAGCTTGATGTCGTTCTTTTTGCTCATGTCCAGCGGGGGTACAGCGGGGAAAAGGCGTCCTCAATGTCTGATGGACCGGTCAGTTAAGGGTAAACCCGATAATGTGCCCTGCTTAACGGCAGGCATCCCCAGGCAATGAGGGAAAATGGTGGGCTGCGCACGCAGGTCATCCGAAGTGATGCCCTCACGCGTTACTACCTGACCATGCACAAAAACCATCCAGTTGACGCCCACAGGCATCAGGCCGATCACGACAAGACCAGAGCAGGATTGCCGCTGGCTGCTGATGAAAACGTTTTGAGTACGCTGGAGGTTGACTTGGACGCGCAACTTCGTTTCGCGAAGTCGACGCTCGTCCTGACCGAACAACGCCTGCTGACCCGCGCCCCAGGGGCCGACGCCTGGCAAAGCTGGCCGCTGCACCCGGATCTGCAACTGCGCCAGCACGATCACGCCGGCGTGGGTACCCTGGAATTGCACGATGCGAACAGCCGTGTCGCATTCTGGCGCTTCACGCTGGACGTGCAGGTTCAAGTGCTGCGCCTGCTGGAGCAGTTCGAGCGCCGCCAGCTCACCCTGAAAACCGGTCAGCTCCCGCCCGAGGACGACAGCACCCAGTGCCCGACCTGCAAGGCCCAGCTGCCACCAGATACCGACGAATGCCCGGTCTGCACCCGCGAGTTGCAAACCCCGCCCTCAACCTGGGTGCTGCTGCGCCTGTGGCGCTTCGCCCAGCCCTATCAGGGCCAGTTGCTGGCCGGTTTCCTGCTGACCCTGGCCTCCACCGCCGCCACACTGGTGCCGCCCTACCTGACCATCCCCCTGATGGACAAGGTGCTGATCCCCTTCCAGACCGGCCACGCCATCGACCCCTGGCTGGTGGCCATGCTGATGGGTGGGCTGCTGGGTTCGGCCCTGCTGGCCTGGAGCCTGGGCTGGGCGCGCACCTACCTGCTGGCGCTGGTCTCCGAGCGCATCAGCGCCGACCTGCGCACCACCACCTTCGACCACCTGCTCAAGCTGTCGCTGGATTACTTCGGCAGCAAACGCACCGGTGACCTGATGTCGCGCATCGGCAGCGAAACCGACCGCATCAGCGTGTTTTTGTCGCTACATGCGCTGGACTTCGCCACCGACGTGCTGATGATCGGCATGACGGCCATCATCCTGTTTTCCATCAACCCCTGGCTGGCCCTGGTCACGCTGATCCCCCTGCCCTTCATCGCCTGGATGATCCACCTGGTGCGCGAGAAACTGCGCACCGGCTTCGAGAAAATCGACCGCGTCTGGGGTGAGGTCACCAACGTGCTGGCCGACACCATCCCCGGCATCCGCGTGGTCAAGGCCTTTGCACAGGAGCACCGCGAATCCAAACGTTTCCGGGATGCCAACGCGCACAACCTGGACATCAACGACAAGCTCAACAAAACTTGGTCGCTGTTCTCGCCCACTGTGGCGCTGATGACGGAAATCGGCCTGTTGGTGGTCTGGTCGTTCGGCATCTGGCTGGTCTCCAAACAGCAGATCACGGTCGGTGTGCTGACCGCCTTCATCGCCTACATCGGCCGCTTCTATGGCCGGCTCGATTCCATGAGCCGCATCGTGTCGGTCACGCAAAAGGCCGCCGCGGGCGCCAAGCGCATCTTCGACATCCTGGACCACGTCTCCAGCGTGCCAGAGCCCGCCAACCCGGTGAAGCTGCCCGCACCGCAAGGCGGCATCACCATGGAGAGCATCGGCTTCCGTTATGGCAGCCGCTCGGTGATCCGCGGGCTCAACCTGGACATCCGCCCCGGCGAGATGATCGGCCTGGTGGGCCACAGCGGCTCGGGCAAGAGCACCCTGGTCAACCTGATCTGCCGCTTCTATGACGTGACGGACGGGGCCATCAAGGTCGATGGCGTGGACATCCGCCGCATCGGCGTGTCGGACTTCCGCAAGCACATCGGCCTGGTGCTGCAAGAGCCCTTCCTGTTCTTTGGCACCATCGCCGAGAACATCGCCTACGGCAAGCCGGACGCCACCCGCGAAGAGATCGTGGCCGCCGCCCGTGCCGCGCACGCACACGAGTTCATCCTGCGCTTGCCGCAAGGTTATGACTCGCTGGTGGGTGAGCGTGGACAAGGCTTGTCTGGCGGTGAGCGCCAGCGCATCTCGATTGCACGTGCGCTGCTGATCAACCCGCGCATCCTGATCCTGGACGAGGCCACCTCGTCGGTCGACACCGAAACCGAAAAGGAAATCCAGCGCGCGCTGGACAACCTGGTGCAAGGCCGCACGACCATCGCCATTGCCCACCGCCTGTCTACGCTGCGCAAGGCCGATCGCCTCGTGGTGATGGACCGCGGCCAGGTGGTGGAAGTGGGCCCGCATGATGAGTTGATGGCCAAGCAAGGCGCTTACTGGCGCTTGTACGAAGCCCAGGCGCGCAAAGCCGAACAGGATGCCTTGATAGATTGACCCACCCCCTACGCGCTACGCGCGCCCCCTCAAGGGGGCACCGCCAGCGGACCGGCGAAGCCGGATCCGCGGCGGTCGCTGGATCTGAGCTGAGGCAGGCAACGGGTGTTGCGCATGCCAGCATGGAGAACGTACATGACGACACCCGCTTTCACACTGCAACGCAACACCTTCGGCCGACTGGTCTTCACCGGTGCGGACGGCGAGCCGCATACCGGCGTGGTGCCCGTGCGGGCGTTTCCGATTGCGGCGCCTGACGAGGGTGTGTCCATCGTCAGCACGGATGGGCACGAGCTGGCCTGGATCGACCGCCTCAGCGCGCTGCCCACCGCCCTGCGCACCCTGCTGGAAGAAGAACTCGCCAGCCGCGACTTCGCACCGGCCATCCAGGCGATCAAGGCCGTGTCCACCTTCTCGACCCCCAGCACCTGGACGGTGGACACCGACCGCGGCCCCACCGAGTTCGTGCTCAAAAGCGAAGACGACATCCGCCGCCTGGGCGAGGGCAAGCTCATGATCACGGCCGGGCACGGCGTGAGCTTCGTGGTGACGGATCGCCTGGCGCTGGACAAGCACTCGCGCAAGCTGCTTGAGCGCTTTCTGTTCTGACCTACTCAGGCCTGCCCGTGACTTCTACCCCGTTCCGCGTGCTGTCCGTCATCCCCCCGATGACGCAGCTCAACACGCCTTATCCATCGACCGCTTACCTCACGGGCTTCCTGCGTTCACGCGGCGTGGATGCCGTTCAGGAAGACCTGGCCCTCAAGTTGGTGCTGCGCCTGTTCACACGCGAAGGCCTGCATGCCGTGCTCGAACGCGTCAAGGCCATCCCGCACAAACAACGCACCCCCGCCCTGCGCTCATTTGAAGAGCAGTTCGAGCGCTACAGCGACACCATCGGCCCGACCATCCGCTTCCTGCAAGGCCGTGACCCGACGCTGGGCCACCGCATCTGCAACCGCAGCTTCCTGCCCGAGGGCCCGCGCTTTGATGCCATCGACGCCTACACCATCGGCGAAGAAGGCGACGACCCCATCGGCTGGGCCTTTGGCGCCTTGGGCATGCACGACCGTGCCAAGCACCTGGCCACGCTCTACCTCAACGACCTGGCCGACGTGCTGCGCGACGCGGTGGATGCACGCTTCCAGTTCGTGCGTTATGCCGAGTCACTGGCCGCCAGCCAGCCCACGTTTGACCCGCTGGCCGAGGCGCTGGCCGCCCCGCTCAACCTGGTGGACGAACTGCTGTGCGAGTTGACGCTGGAGGCGATCAAGGCCCACCAGCCCCGCCTGGTACTGGTCTCCGCGCCTTTTCCTGGCAATGTGTACGCGGCCTTCCGCATCGCCCAGGCCATCAAGGCCTTCGACCCCAGCATCGTCACGGCCTTGGGCGGTGGCTTCGTCAACACCGAGTTGCGTGAGCTCAGCGAGCCGCGCGTGTTCGACTACTTCGACTACGTCACGCTGGACACGGGCGAGCGCCCTTTGCTGGCCCTGCTCGAACACCTGCAAGGCCAGCGCGGCCCGCAACGCCTGGTGCGCACCTTCGTGCGCGACGCCAGCACGCAGCAGGTGAAGTACACCAACTGGGCCGAGCCCGACGTGCCCTTTGCCGAAGTGGGCACGCCCACCTGGGACGGCCTGCCCCTGAACGAGTACCTGTCCCTGCTGGACATGCTCAACCCCATGAACCGCCTGTGGTCCGACGGGCGCTGGAACAAGCTCACCATCGCGCACGGCTGCTACTGGAAGAAGTGCAGCTTCTGCGATGTCAGCCTGGACTACATCGCCCGCTACGAAAACGCCACCGCCGAAATCCTGGTGGACCGCATCGAGGCCATCGTCAAGGAAACAGGCCAGACGGGCTTCCATTTCGTGGACGAGGCCGCGCCGCCCAAGGCCTTGCGTGCCCTGGCGCAAGAGCTCATCAAGCGCAAGGTGCAGATCTCCTGGTGGGGCAACATCCGCTTTGAAAAGTCCTTCACACCCGAGTTGTGCCAGTTGCTGTCGGACAGCGGCTGCATCGCCATCTCGGGCGGCCTGGAGGTCGCCTCCGACCGCCTGCTCGCCTTGATGAAAAAAGGCGTGTCGGTGGAACAGGTCGCCAAGGTCACCCGTTCGTTCACCGAAGCCGGCGTACTGGTGCATGCCTACCTGATGTACGGCTTCCCCACGCAAACCGTGCAGGACACGGTTGATGCGCTGGAGTACGTGCGTCAGCTGTTCGAGAACGGCTGCATCCAGAGCGGCTTCTTCCATCGCTTTGCCTGCACCGTGCACTCGCCCGTGGGCCAGAACCCCGATGAATACGGGGTGACGCTGCAGCCGCTACCCCCGGTATCTTTCGCCAAGAACGACGTGGCCTTCATCGACCCCACCGGCGTGGACCACGACGCCATGGGCGCTGCGCTCAAGAAGGCCATCTACAACTTCATGCACGGCGTGGGGCTGGAGTCGGATGTGCGCAGCTGGTTCGATGTGAAGGTGCCCCGCCCTACCGTGCCGCGCAACCGAATCACCAAAGCCCTGGCCTGAAATTACCCTGGATCAAGAAAGAGATCCCAATCGGACTACAGCCAAGCGTTGACTTAGCGCAAGCCAGGCCGGCGGCGGGTGTCGAGAATCGAACTCAGTGATATCCCTCACACCTCAACCAACCTGCCTGCAGGAGCCCGTCATGTCCGCCGTTCTCCAGACCTCTGCCTCCAACGCTGCCATCCCTCGCGGCCGTGCGATTGAACCTTTTGACGTGCTGGATGCCTGCCACCAGCAACTGGTGACCGCCTTGCAGCAAATGGGGGATCTGGTCGTCTACCTGCAGGAACACGGGGTGGATGGCAAGGCACAGGAAATGGCCCGCGCGATCTTCCTGTTCTTCATGAACACGGCCCGTCAGCACCATCTCGACGAGGAAAAGCACATCTTCCCCGCTCTGATCAGCAGTGGCGATGACGAATTGGTGCGCCACACACTGCGCCTGCAGCAGGACCATGGCTGGATCGAGGAAGACTGGCTCGAACTGGCACCGCAGTTCGAATCGATTGCCGCGGGCTACAACTGGTTCAACATCGACCAGTTGTCACATGCCGTGCCCGTGTTCCAGGCCCTCTATCAGGACCACATGGCCCTGGAAGAGTCCCTGATCTACCCCGAGGCCAAGGCGCGCATCGCCGAGTGGGATCTGCAAGGCATGGGGCGTGAAATGGCCCTGCGCCGCCGAGGCGCCACCAAGGCCGCGGGGTAAACACGGCTCAAGCCAGCACCGGCGCTCAGGCCGCCGACACACCCGGCTGGCCTGCGGTGCGCAGCGGCAACTCCGTGACATTGGCCCTGGCCTGCGCCAGCGCCTCGGCCCTCGCACGCTTGTTTTCGTACATGCGCTCGTCGGCCTCGCGGATCAACTCGTCCAGGCTCATGTAGTGGTCGGTCCCGGTCTGGCTGATGCCCACGCTCAAGGTCACGCCGGGCAACTGCTGGCTCAAGCCCTCGCTCAGCCTGTTCCAGTAGATGGTCTTGGCTTCGGCCTCCGTGCAGTTGGGCAGGATGACCAGGAACTCGTCGCCGCCATAGCGGAAACACAGGTCCTCGCTGCGACCGATGGTGCGCAGCAACTCGCCCGTCTTGGTCAGCACATCGTCGCCCGCCAGGTGGCCGTGCTTGTCGTTGATCTGCTTGAAGTCGTTGACGTCCAGATAGACCAATGACACGGGCTCGCTGCGACGCTTGGCCGCGCGCAAGGCATGCTCGGCGGCCTCATCCAGATGCCGGCGGTTGAACAGGCGCGTGAGCGGATCGGTGCGGGACAGATCCTGCAGTTGCTGGGTGCGCTCGCATACCTTTTTCTCCAGGCTCTGCGCATACAACTCCAGCCGCGTCTTGGACGACTCGATCTCCTGCATCATGCTGCGCAGGTAGATGTCGAAGACCAGGGTCATGTCGAAGAAGAACAGCTTGTCCAGGGCCGCGATCACGGCGCGCCGGTTCGGTGAATCCGGCACTTCGCTGGAGATGGTCTTCACCAGCATGCCCCGCAGCGAGTGCACGGAGGCCAGGTAGAGCTTGGGGTCCACGCCGATGCGCTTGTGCCCCAGGCCAATGTGCAGGCGGTTGTTGACGTACTCGGCGTCGTAGATGCCGCAAAACAGATCCAGGATATAGCGACGCTGCGCCACCTGCATGCGCTGCAAGGTGTCGGCGTCCCCGATCAGCAGCATGATCTCGGGGATCTCCATCTGCTGCTTGTAGAAATCGTCCACCAACTGATGGGAGCGCCGGTCAATGAGCGCCCGCACGCTGAGCAGCGCCGTCACGTCTTCTTCCGAGAACGACAACAGCGATTTGCGCTGGTCGATTTCAAAATCAGCGATGCGCAGTTGCTCCAAAAGCGTCTGCTGGGTGATTTGCATGAGCGACCTCTCTGTTGTTCGGGCAGCGCATCCGCTCAACGGGCATCAGGAGGTGCTGCCAACCAAACCTGACGCGATCTACCAGCCCTTGCCTACCCGACCCCTTGATGGAGACCGAATTTGCGAGTTCTGCGGGATCATTGTGCGTAGCACACAGGGAGGCGGCAAGAGGAAACGGCCCCGTTTGGCACCAAGCCAGGCCGCAAAGTGCGCAATAGTGCACACGAACAGCCAATGCGCGAGCCTGAAAAGAAGCTGAAAGGGCTATAAGGCTTTTTCAGGCGCGCAAAAAGTAAAAAGGGACCAGCTCGTTAGAACTGATCCCTCAAATTTTGGTGGGCCCTGAGTGACTCGAACACTCGACCAACGGATTAAGAGTCCGCTGCTCTACCAACTGAGCTAAGAGCCCGCACCTGGTATCTTCTTGCGAAGACCGCTAGAACTGATTATCTAGCGAAGACTTAGATTATATACACAGTTTTTGTGTCCAACCCAAGTCTTTGAAAAATTTTTTGGTGGGTCGGGCGAGACTCGAACTCGCGACCAACGGATTAAAAGTCCGCTGCTCTACCGACTGAGCTACCGACCCCCGAAAAGCCTAAGACTATAACACAGCTTTTCGCTGCTTCAGGCCTTGAGCAAGGCTTCGATCATCTGCGCAGCCGCCACCATGCCGAAGGTGGCCGTGACCGTGACACTGGAGCCATAACCGGCGCAGTTCAGCGAGCCATCCCCTGGTGCAGCATCACCGGTGTCGCAGCTGTCTTGAGGTGGCAACACGGCCTCACGCGAGAACACGCATGGCAGGCCCATCCTCCCCTTGCGCGCACCGCCATGGCGCTGGCGCCAGCGTTGACGCAGGCTGGCCAGCAAAGGGTCGTGCGTGACCTCGGCCAGGTCGGCCACTTCCACCAGTTGCGGGCGGGTCTTGCCGCCAGCGGCGCCCACCGCCACCACGGGCTTGCCGTGCTGCTGCGCCCAGGCCGCGATGGCCGCCTTGGCCCGCACCTGGTCACAGCAATCGATCACACCATCGATGTCCTGCGCTTGCAGCAACTCGGCCACATTGGCCTCGTCCACGAACTCTTCGATGGCCTTGACCACGCAGCCCGGGTGGATGAGTGCAATGCGGTCCTTCAGCGCCAGCACCTTGGCCTGCCCGAAGGTGGTCTCCAGGGCATGCACCTGGCGGTTGACGTTGGACTCGGCGATGTTGTCCAGATCGATCAGCGTAAGTTGCGCGACACCACTACGCGCTAATGCCTCGGCCGTCCAGGAGCCGACACCGCCTACCCCGACCACGGCGATGCGCGCAGCGCGCAAGCGTTCGTAGCCTGACAGGCCATGCAGGCGGCGCAAGCCACCAAAGCGTCGGTCGGGGTCAGGCTGGCTGGCCGCGGCCAGCAGGTCATCGCTCAATGAAGTCACGGGCAGCTCAACGGGCCTTGCGCTTCTTGTCCGTGTGCGCGGCGGGCATCGTCAGCAAGCGGTCACGCGCGGCCTGCGCGGCTTCGGTCTGCGGGTACTGCTTGATCAACAGCTCCAGCGTCTTGCGCGTGTTCTCGTTGTCTTTGAGCTCGCCATAGCAGTTGGCGATCGACAGCAAGGCTTCAGGTGCGCGCACGTGGTCAGGCGCGCGGTCGAGCAATTGCTTGAAGGCGCTGATGGCTTCCTTGTAGTCGCGCAGGCCGTATTGGGCATTGCCCAGCCAGTACAGCGCCGATTCACGGTAGCCTGTGGTCGGGAAGCGCTGCACCAGCCCGTTGAGGCCCGCTGCACCACCGGCAAAGTCAGCGGCACGCAAGCGCGCCAGGGACTCGTCGAACAGGCGCTTCTCGTCCGGGTCCACCTTGAAGGTCTTGCCGTCCAGCGTCACGGACTGGGGCTCCAGCTTGCGCACGCGCTCGTCCAGCGCGCCCTGCACGTCCTTTTGCTTGCGCTGCAGTTCGGACACGTCGCGCACCAGCACCTCGTTGATGCCTTGCTGCTTGGCCAGGTCACTGCGCAGCTGTTCGAGCTGGGCGTTCATGTCCAGCAGGCTGCGCTTGAGCTGGTCGACCTGGGTGGTCAGTGCGGCGAGCTTGGCGTTGGTGGCATCCGCATCCTGGGTGCGCTGCATGCGCACTTCGAGGATGGCGCGGCGCGCCTCGTCGTCCTCAAACAGGCCGGCGTGGGCACCCGTACCGGTCAGCAAGGTGGCCATGGCCAACACGAGAGGCCGCAGGCGAACAGACATGGGAGAGGCAAAGCGCATGGCGAGTCCCTTGGAGATCAACGGTCCTTGATTTCAGCGCGGCGGTTCTTGGCCCACGCCTCTTCATTGCTGCCTTGCACGGCCGGGCGCTCTTCACCGAAGCTCACGGCTTCGATCTGGTCACCCGACACGCCCAGCAGGGTCAGCGATTTCTGCACGGCTTCGGCTCGGCGCTGGCCCAGGGCCAGGTTGTACTCGCGGCCACCGCGTTCGTCGGTGTGGCCTTCGATCACGATCTTCTTGCCCTTGGCGGCCATCAGGCGCTTGGCGTGGCCTTCAATGGCGCTGCGGAACTCTTCCTTGACCACGTTGCTGTCGAAGTCGAAGTAGATGACGCGGGCCAGGCCGATGTCGGCACCCGCGTTGTCGGACGGGGCCACCACCACGGGCGCCACGTTGGTAGACGGCACCGAGTTGTTGTTGGCGCCGTAGCCACTGCCGCCGGGGCGCGTCGCATCGGTGATGGGGGCGGCACCGTTGCCGGCCTTGTCGTCGAGCTTGACGGTCGAGCCGCAACCACCCAGCAACAGGGCGGCCGAGGCCAGCAGGGAAAGGGCAAACAGGCGAGAGGTCTGGCGAGCTTGAATCATGCGAGGCTCCTGGGATCTGAAGAAAGGGCGGGCGGCGCGTTCAACGCCGGGACGGGTTCAACTGCGGGCCCCACACGGGCTCCCGCACATCGGCTTGAGGGGTGGCCAGCTTGGCCTTGATGCGGCCGTCCAGCGAGGTGGTCATCAGCACGTCGCGCCCCTGAGCGCGCGAGGCATAGATGATCTGCTTGCTGTTGGGGGCAAAGCTGGGGCTTTCGTCATCACGGGTGTCGGTCAGCATCTTCACGCTGCCACTGGCCAGGTCCATGAGGTGCACGCGGTAGGCACCACCATCCACCTGGCCGATGTAGGCCATGTAGCGGCCATCCGGGCTGATGGCCGGGCTGATGTTGTAGCTGCCGGAGAACGTGACGCGCGTGGGGCTGCCACCTGATGCGGGCACCCGGTAGATCTGGGGCCCACCCCCACGGTCGCTCACGAAGAAAACGGTGCTGCCATCGGGCGACCAGGTGGCCTCCGTATCGATGGCTGCGCTTTGCGTCAGGCGGCGCAGGCCTCCACCATCCACGTTGATGACGTACAGCTGCGAGCCACCGTCACGGCTGAGCGTGACGGCCAACTGGCGGCCGTCAGGCGACCAGGCCGGCGCACTGTTGCTGCCCTTGAAGCCGGCCACCACACGGCGGCGGCCCGAGGACACGTCCTGCACAACCACCACGGCCTTGCCGCCTTCAAAGGACACATAAGCCAGCTGGCGGCCATCCGGCGACCACGCGGGCGAGATGATGGGCTGCGCACTGGTCAGGGCCGCCTGTGTGCCCTCGCCGTCCGAGTCGGCAATCACCAGCGTGTGCTGGCGCCCGACCTTGCTCACGTAAGCGATGCGGGTGGCGAACACGCCTTTGTCGCCGGTGAGCTTTTCATAGACTTCGTCAGCGATGCGGTGCGAGGCCTGACGCAAATCACCAGCCGGCACGACCAGGCTGAGCCCGCCCATGTCCTGGGCCTTGAGCACGTCCCACAGGTGGTAGCGGATGTCGAAGCGGCCATCGGCCAGCGGCGTCACCGAGCCGGCCAGCAGCGCGTCGGCGCCCTTGCTGCGCCAGTCGCTCAAGGGTGGGCGCCCCACCTCATCGAGCCTGTCGGCACTGGCATCCAGCGATTTGAACAGACCGCTGCGCTCCAAGTCGGCCTTGATGATGGCCGACAGGGGCTGGGGCGAGCGCGCCTCGTCACGGAATTTGCCGATGGCAATGGGGATCTGGGTGGCCCCCACGCCGGAGATCTCGACGCGAAACTGGGCGTGCGCCGCATGGAGCGGCCAGAGTGTGGCGCCCGCTGTCAAGGCGAGCCCGCCGAACAGGCCACCGAGGGCCGAACGACGCGAAACAGGGAGCTGCATGGGTTCCGTCACTCAGACAGGCAGAGTCAAACTAACCCCAATTGTGCCCCCTCCTGAGCGGAAGTTCCTCGCATCAGCCCAGGAACCCTGCGCCCAGGATGTCAAGCAATGTAAATCCGGTCAGCAGCGGGCAACCGTCACAGCAGCACGATGTCGTACTGCTCCGGCGACATCGAAGGCTCGGCCTGCAGCGACACGGGCTTGCCGATGAAATCGCTCAGGCCCGCCAGGTGCTGGCTTTCCTCGTCGAGCAGCATCTCGACCACGGTGGCACTGGCCACGACGCGGAACTCCTTGGGGTTGAACTGGCGCGCCTCGCGCAGGATCTCGCGCAGGATGTTGTAGCAGACAGTGCGCGCCGTCTTGACCTGCCCCCTGCCCTCGCAGGTCGGGCATGGCTCGCACAGCATGTGCGCCAGCGACTCGCGGGTGCGCTTGCGCGTCATTTCGACCAGGCCCAGCGGCGAGAAACCGCTCACGGTGTGTTTGGTGCGATCCTTGGCGAGCTGCTTGCGGAACTCCGAGAGCACGTTGTCGCGGTGGTCCTCGCGCAGCATGTCGATGAAGTCGATGATGATGATGCCGCCCAGGTTGCGCAGCCGCAGCTGGCGGGCAATGGCCTGGGCCGCTTCCAGGTTGGTCTTGAAGATGGTGTCGTCGAAGTTACGCGCACCCACATAGCCGCCGGTGTTGACGTCAATCGTGGTCAGCGCTTCGGTCTGGTCGACGATCAGGTAGCCGCCGGATTTGAGGTCCACGCGGCGCGCCAGTGCCCGTTCGATCTCGGTGTCGATGTTGTAGAGATCGAAGATGGGGCGCTCGCCCTTGTAGTGGTGCAGCTTGTCGACCGCCGATGGGGTGAACTCGGCACCAAAGGCCTTGAGCGCGTCGAACTGGATCAGCGAATCGATGCGGATGGTGGTGACCTCGTCATTGACCAGATCACGCAGCACGCGCTGGGCCAGGTTCAGCTCCTGGTACAGCAAGGTGCCCGGCGCAGCCCTGAGGCCATGCTCACGGACCGTCGCCCAGGTCTTGCGCAGGTAGGCGATGTCGGCCGCCAGTTCTTCGTCCGTGGCGTCTTCGGCATTGGTGCGCAGGATGAAGCCGCCCGAGCGGGTGCGGCCCTCTCGGTTATCGGCCTCGCCGATCAGCCGCATCATGCGCTCGCGCAACTGGTCGCGCAGCTCGGGCGAGCCGATCTTTTGAGAGATGCCCAGGTGGTCGTCCTGCGGCAGGAACACCAGCAAGCGCCCCGCCACACTGATCTGCGTGGACAGCCGCGCACCCTTGGTGCCGATCGGGTCCTTGATGACCTGGACCATCAGCGTCTGGCCCTCGTGCACGCGCTTTTCAATCGGCGTCTGCACTTCGCCGGAGCGCGGATGCGGCTTGGCCTGCCCGTCTTCACGGTGCAGGTCGGCCACGTGCAGGAAGGCGGCGCGTTCCAGGCCGATGTCGATGAAGGCCGATTGCATGCCGGGCAGCACGCGCACGACCTTGCCGGCGTAGATGTTGCCGACCAGGCCGCGCTCCAGGGTGCGTTCAACGTGCAACTCCTGCACGGCCCCACCTTCAATGAGGGCGACGCGGGTTTCCTGGGGGGTCCAGTTGATGAGGATGTCTTGTGAGCTGGGCATATGCCCCGCAATTTACCGCATGCGGCGCAAGGCGATGTTGTCCAGCACATGCCAGCCCGGCTTGCCGGCTCGCGCAGACGCCAGCAAACCCGCTGCCACTTGCGCATCCCGCACGGGCTTGTAACGCGCCGGCATCAGGAAGCCCAGCTTCAGGGCGATGCGCTCGCCCGTGCGATGCTCGGTGCGATCCCCCGCCAGGAAGGACGGCCTGGCCACCGAGACATGCTCGAAGCCCATGGCCTTGATGGCCTCTTCCAGCTCGCCCTTGGTGCGGCTGTAGAACACCTTGGAGCGGGCACTGGCACCCAGCGCGCTGACCAGCATGAAACGACAGGCACCTTGTGCCTTGGCCAGTTGGGCGATCTGCAGGGGGTAGTCGAAATCGACCTGACGGAAAGCGGCTTGTGACCCGGCCTGCCGAATGGTGGTGCCCAGAGCGCAGAACACCCAGTCCACATCGAACCAGTCGGCCTGCGCTTCGAGGCGCTCGAAATTGGCCTTGCAGATGCGCAATTTGTCCAGGCCAGACACCGCCATGTGTCCGGGGCCCAGCATCTCGACGGGCGCCAGGTCCCGGCGCACCAGGGCGCGCACTTCGGCCACCATGGGGTCGGCCAGCAACTGCACCAGCGCTTGCCGCCCGACCAAGCCGCTGGCGCCGGCCAGCAAGACACGCACGCCGCTTGAGCTTGCCATGTTGCCCTCGCTCAAAAGCGCCAGCCCAGGGGCTTGAGCAGCTCAGCCGTTTCGAACAGGGGCAGGCCCATGATGCCGCTGTAGCTGCCGTCCAGGTGCTGCGTCCAGGCGCCCGATCGGCCTTGGATGGCATAAGCACCGGCTTTGCCCATGGGCTCGCCGCTGGCCACATAACGCGCGATCTCGTCGGGTGACAGCACGCGCCATTGCACATGCGACACGCTCAAGCGCAACTGGCCATTGACCACCACCGCGGTCAACACCTTGTGCGACTGGCCCGACAACTTGGCGAGCATCTCGGCCGCATGGGGGCCATCGGCCGGCTTGCCCAGGATCTCGTCGCCCAGGGCCACCGTGGTGTCGGCGCACAGGATGGGCGCCTCAGGCCAGCCGCCCTGAGCGGCACGCCTTGCGCGGCGCGCCACCGCGGCCTCCCACTTGGCCATCGTCACGCGCTGCACATAGTCTTCAGGGCATTCGCCCGGGCGTTCGGCTTCAAGCGATTCGGCATCCTCATCCGGATCGGGCAGGAGCAACTCATGGCGCACGCCCAACTGATCCAGCAGTTGTCGACGGCGAGGGCTTTGAGAGGCCAGGTAGAGCCAAGGGCTGGCCGTGAATGCGGGCAAGGTCATGCCCACATCCTACGGCAAGCGCCGGCTCACTGTCGTGCCTTGTCGCACACGCTTTCTGGCAAGGGCATGGACAGCAGCCACATCGTGCGCTGCGAGGCGCGCGCCATCGGCAAGGCAGTCTGTGCGACCGGCTGCGCCGCAGCGGCATCGCCCACCAGGCCCTGCAGGCCCTCCGGCATGGCTTGCACCTGGTCCATGGTGATCCACGCCGCCACGCAAGGCCCGCGCTCCTGCACGAAATCTGCGGGCGGGGGCAAATCCACCGAGTTGGCCGTCCAGGTGCTGTCGCGCTCATTCACCTGGGCCAGGATGCCGGCAAGGTGGTCATCCCCTGTGATGACGCGCAAAGGCTGGCTGCCGTAGCGTTGATGCAGGTCGGCAGAGATCTGCTCGGCGGGGCGGTCCGTCCAGCAGCTCTTGCAGCGCTGGGCGTTGATGTCAGGCACCCACCAGCGCAAGGCAGACGCCCCGATGGTCACGGCCACCAGGGCCCAGGTCAGCGCCACGGCACGCGCTCGCCAGGGGGCCAGGCGCTCGTCCCCATCCAGGATCTGCCAGGCTTTCACGCACATCCAGACCGTGGTGCCGGGGATCACGGGCCACAACCAGCGCGGCGTGAAATGGGAGGCTCTCATCACCACCATGATGACGATGAGGATGGACAAGCCGCAGACCGTCTGCCAGCCCAGCCAGCGCCCGACATCGGCGCGCACCGCACCGCCCTGGTCGGCAGGCGATCGAACGCGCCATGCCATAGGCCAGCACCCAGACCGCCACAGCCACCCAGGCACTGAGCAGCGTCGGTCTTTTGAAAAAATCAGGCACGGTGATAAGGGTGGTTGTTGCGCAAGGACCAGGCGCGGTAGAGCTGCTCCAGCAGGAGCACGCGCGCCAGGGCATGCGGCAAAGTCATGTCGGACAGGCGCATGGCCTCGTCCGCTGTCTTCTTGAATTGAGGGTCGATGCCATCGGCCCCGCCAATGATCAGCGCCACATCGCGGCCATCATTGAGCCAGGCCTCGGTGCGCTCGGCCAGCTGCACACTGGTCAGGCGCGTGCCACGCTCATCCAGAATGACCCGGCGCACGCCGCGTTCCAGGGCCGCCTCCATGCGCGCCGCCTCGGCCTGCATGATGGCGGCCACTGGCTTGCCTTCGCGAGGCTCAGCCTTGAGCGCCTTGACCTCCACCTTCCAGTCAGGCGGGAAGCGCTTGAGGTAGTCCTCACACGCTTCGTTGGCCCAATCGGGCAGGCGGTGGCCAATGGTGACGACAGTGAGCTTCATGGCCCGATGACCTCTGGGTTACTGCACCGACGTCAACAGGGGCTCAACGCGCCGACTTCCTGGGGGCAGCCTTCTTGGCGGCCACCTTCTTCACGGCCACCTTGCGGGCGACGGCCTTCTTGGCCGCCACTTTCTTGACCGCGACCTTGCGGGCTGGCGCCTTCTTGGCCTCCGGCGCGTTCACCACGATCTTCTTGACGGAGCTGGCGGCTTTCTTGGCTGCGACCTTCTTGGCCACAACCTTCTTGGCTGCCGGCTTGGGCGCAGCGGCACCCGCCTTGCTCACGGCCTTTTTCGCAGCGGGCGCCTTCTTGGCAGCCACCTTGCGGCTCGGCGTCGTCGTCGCGGCCTTCTTGGCTGCGGTGGTCTTGCCCGCGGCCTTCTTGGGCTTCACGGGCGCCTCGCCTTCATCTGGCTCGGAGGCCTTGACCAGGCCGGTCTTGCCCGCATTGAGCTTGATCGCCACGGGCTTCTCGCCCCAGATCTCTTCGAGCTGGTAGTACTGGCGAATAGCAGGCTGCATGATGTGCACGACGGCCGCGGCGCAGTCCACGATGATCCACTCACCGTTGTCTTCGCCTTCGGTGCGCATCACCTGGAAACCTGCTGCCTTGACCGCCTGACGCACGCTGGAGGACAGCGCCTTGGTCTGACGGTTGGAAGAGCCGGTTGCGATGATCACACGCTCGAACAAGGGCGAGATGTGCTCGGTGTTGAACACGACGATGTCTTGGGCCTTGACATCTTCCAGACCATCGACGATGGCGCGTTGCAGTTTACGGATGTCCATTCAGCGGGGGGCGCCACCAGGGGCGTAGAGTTGATGGGTTGCAATATAACGCGCCACCGGTGCGGACACCAGTTCCGGCGCGAGGGTCAAAGGATCTTCGCCACGGGCAAGCCGGGCGCGGATATCGGTCGAGGACACGTTCAAGGGCGGCAGGGGCAACTCCACCACCCGGTGCGGGAGGCCGGCCAGCGCCTTGGGCGCAGCAGGCAGATCATGCCCTCTGCAGGCCACCGCCAGCGTCAGCGCTTGCAACAATTCGTGCCAGCCCTGCCAAGTCGGGAAGTTGGCGTACTGGTCCTGGCCGATGATCAAGAACCAGTCGGTGGGCTCGGCGGCCGTGCTTTGTAGCATCCGCACGGTGTCCCGCGTGTAAGAAGGGCCATCGCGATTCAGCTCGATGGGATCGACGACGAAACGCGGCTCATGGGCTGTCGCCGCTTGCACCATGGCCAGGCGGTGCCCGGGGGCGGCAAGCTGCCGGGCCTTCTGCCAGGGCTGCCCGACCGGGATCCAGCGAACCTCGTCAAGCTGCAGGTGCCTCAAGGCGGTCTCTGCCAGCTCGACGTGCGCGCGGTGCACCGGATCAAAGCTGCCGCCCATCAGGCCCACGCGTCGGCGCGCGGCGGCTTCAGGCAAGGGGGGAGAAGATGTCAACAAACGGCCTCAGACCCAATCCCGCGCAGGCAGGAAGTCGGTGTAGAGCGCAGCCTCGGCACTGCCTGGCGCGGGGTGCCAGTCATAACGCCACTTCACGATGGGTGGCATCGACATCAGGATGCTCTCGGTGCGGCCACCGGACTGCAGGCCGAACAGCGTGCCGCGGTCCCACACCAGGTTGAACTCGACATAACGGCCGCGGCGATACGCCTGGAAGTCACGCTCTCGCTCACCATAGGGCTGGTCACGGCGGCGCTGCAGGATGGGCAGGTAGGCCTGCGTGAAGGCATCGCCCACCGCGCGGATCATGGCGAAACCGCCTTCAAAGCCCAGTTCGGAGAAGTCGTCAAAGAAGACGCCACCCACGCCTCGTGCCTCGTTGCGGTGCTTGAGGAAGAAGTACTCGTCGCACCACTTCTTGAAGCGCGGGTACTTGTCTTCACCAAAGGGTGCCAATGCGTCCTTGCAGACCTGGTGGAAGTGACGGGCATCCTCGGCCTGGCCGTAGTAGGGCGTGAGGTCCATGCCGCCGCCGAACCAGGCCACCACCGAACCATCGGGCTTGTGGGCCGCCAGCATGCGCACGTTCATGTGCACCGTGGGCGCATACGGGTTGCGCGGGTGGAACACCAGCGACACACCCATGGCCTCGAACGGGCAGCCCGCCAGTTCGGGCCGGTGCTGCGTGGCCGAAGGCGGCAGGCTCGGGCCCTTCACGTGCGAGAAGTTGCAGCCGCCGCGCTCCAGCACGGTGCCCTCTTCCACCAGGCGCGAGCAGCCATCACCCTGCAGGCGCTCCTGCGGGCCGCGCACCCAGGCATCCTTCACAAAGGGCGTGCCATCTTCGGCTTCGAAGGCGGCCACGATGCGGTCTTGCAGATCCAGCAGGTACTGGCGAACGGCGTCGGTGTTCAAGGCGGGCGTGGTGCTCATGAAGGCTTGCAGGTAGAGGCCAAAACGGGGTCAGCGTGCAATCAACGGGCCTTGATGGCGCGCCAGCCGATGTCGGTGCGGAACTGCATGCCGTCGAACTGGATGCCCCGCATGTAGTCGTAGGCTCGCTGCTGCGCCAGCTTGGCGGACTCGCCCAAGGCCGTCACACACAGCACGCGACCACCGCTGGTGCGCACCTGGCCGTCTTCACCCATGGTCGTGCCGGCATGGAACACCATGGCGTCATCGGCTTCAGCGGGCAGGCCAGTGATCACGTCACCCTTCTTCGGGTCCAGCGGGTAGCCGCCTGCGGCCATCACCACACCCAGTGCAAAGCGGCGATCCCATTGCAGCTCGACCTGGTCCAGCGTGCCATCGGTGGCGGCCATGAACACGTCGATCAGGTCGCTCTTCAAGCGCATCATGATGGGCTGGGTTTCAGGGTCGCCCATGCGGCAGTTGAACTCCAGCGTCTTGGGGTTGCCGTTGGCGTCGATCATCAGGCCGGCGTACAGGAAGCCCGTGAACGGGATGCCGTCCTTGGCCATGCCGGCCAGCGTCGGGTTGATGATCTCGTGCATGGCCTTGGCGTGCACATTGGGCGTCACCACGGGGGCCGGCGAATACGCGCCCATGCCACCGGTGTTGGGGCCGGCATCGGCATCCAGCAGGCGCTTGTGGTCCTGGCTGGTGGCCATCACGGCCACGTTCTTGCCATCGGCCAGCACGATGAAGCTGGCTTCTTCACCTTCGAGGAACTCTTCGATCACCACGCGGGCGCCGCCAGCGTTGTGCTGCACCCCCAGCTTGTTGTCGAGCAGCATCCAGTCCACCGCCTGATGGGCTTCGTCCAGCGTCATGGCCACGACAACGCCCTTGCCCGCGGCCAGACCGTCGGCCTTGATCACGATGGGCGCACCGTGCTTGTCCACGAAGGCGTGGGCTGCCGCAGCGTCGGTGAAGGTCTCGTAGAACGCCGTGGGAATGCCATGGCGCTTCATGAAGTCCTTGGCAAAGGCCTTGGAGCTCTCCAGCTGGGCGGCCTTCTGCGTGGGCCCGAAGATGCGCAGGCCACGCGCGCGGAACTCGTCCACCACGCCAGCAGCCAAAGGAGCCTCAGGGCCCACGACGGTCAGGCTGATCTTGTTGTCCTGCGCGAAGTCGGCCAGCGCCTTCACATCGGTGATAGGCACATTGACCAGGTGCGGATCACGCGCCGTGCCGCCATTGCCCGGCGCCACATAGACCTTGGTGGCCTTGGGTGACTGGGCCAGCTTCCAGGCCAGGGCGTGCTCACGGCCACCCGAGCCGATGACAAGAATATTCATGCTTTACTCAATTCAGTTCAGTTCGGCGTTGTGGAACACGTCCTGGACGTCGTCCAGGTCTTCCAGCACGTCCAGCAGTTTCTGCATGCGGGCGGCTTCGTCGCCCGTCAGCTCGATGGTGTTCTCGGCGCGCATGGTCACTTCGGCCATTTCAGGTTTCATGCCAGCACCTTCCAGGGCGTTCTTCACCGCTTCAAATTCGGCGGGGCTGCTCAGCACCTCGATCGAGCCGTCTTCATGGGTGATCACGTCGTCGGCGCCGGCTTCCAGGGCCACTTCCATGACCTTGTCTTCGTTCACGCCGGGCGCAAACAGCATCTGCCCCACATGCTTGAACTGGAAGGCCACCGAGCCTTCGGTGCCCAGGTTGCCACCGTGCTTGCTGAAAGCATGGCGCACTTCGGCCACCGTGCGCACACGGTTGTCGGTCATGCAGTCCACGATGACGGCCGCGCCACCAATGCCGTAGCCTTCGTAGCGAATTTCTTCGTACGTGACGCCATCGAGGTTGCCCGTGGCCTTGTCCACGTTGCGCTTGATGTTGTCGGCCGGCATGTTGGCCGCCTTCGCCTTTTCAATGGCCAGGCGCAGACGCGGGTTCATGTTGATATCGGCGCCACCGGCACGGGCCGCCACGATGATTTCACGCGTGATGCGGGTCCAGATCTTGCCGCGCTTTTCGTCCTGACGGCCCTTGCGGTGTTGGATATTGGCCCACTTGGAATGACCGGCCATGGCGTGTTGCTCCGGGTGATAGTCTGTTTTTGAACGACAGAACGCGCACCGGCACAGCGCCGGTGCGCGCACAAAAAATGCTCAGCCAAAGCTGAGTGATACTGTGATTTTACCTTTCGGCCGGGTTGACCCTGATCAGGTTCTGCTCAGAATGGCCCACCTGTCCGTTTTTCACCCATCCAGCACCCGCTCGACAACCTTTCAGGCGCCCCACCACCATGGCCGACCCCATCCTGCTTGCCCGGAACAAAGACACCGAATGCCACCTGCTGCCGGCCCTGGCCAACCGCCACGGCTTGATCACCGGCGCCACGGGTACCGGCAAGACGATCACCCTGCAGTCGCTGGCCGAGAGCCTGTCCAAAGCGGGCGTGCCCGTCTTCATGGCAGACATCAAGGGCGACCTGACCGGGATCTCGCAAACCGGTGCCGTGTCACCCAAGCTGGCCGGCATCCTGGCTGAGCGGGGCCTCGATACGCCCGAGCCCCTGGCCTGCCCCACCACGCTGTGGGACGTGTTCGGTGAGCAAGGCCACCCGGTGCGCGCCACCGTGTCCGACATGGGCCCGCTGCTGCTGTCGCGCATGCTCAATCTGAACGACACCCAGCAAGGCGTGCTGCAACTGGTGTTCAAGATCGCCGACGACAACGGCCTGCTCCTGCTGGATCTGAAGGACCTGCGCGCCATGCTCCAGCACGTGGGCGACAACGCCAGCCAGTTCACCACCGAGTACGGCAACATCAGCGCCGCCAGCGTGGGGGCCATCCAGCGCGGCCTGCTGCAGATCGAGGAGCAAGGCGGCGACAAGTTCTTCGGCGAGCCCATGCTCAACATCGGCGACTTCATGCAGACGGTGGATGGCAAGGGCGTGATCAACATCCTGGCCGCCGACAAGCTGATGAACGCGCCCCGCCTGTACGCCACTTTCCTGCTGTGGATGCTGTCGGAGTTGTTCGAAACCCTGCCCGAGGTGGGTGACCTGGACAAGCCCAAGCTGGTGTTCTTCTTTGACGAAGCCCACTTGCTGTTCAAGGATGCGCCATCGGCCCTGGTGGAGCGCATCGAACTGGTGGTGCGCCTGGTGCGCTCCAAGGGCGTGGGCGTCTACTTCGTGACCCAGAACCCGCTGGACGTGCCCGACACCGTGCTGGGCCAACTGGGCAACCGCGTGCAGCACGCCTTGCGCGCCTTCACGCCACGGGACCAGAAGGCCGTGAAGGCCGCTGCCGAGACCATGCGCGCCAAGCCCGGACTGGACATCGAAACCGCCATCACCGAACTGGCCGTGGGCGAGGCCCTGGTCAGCCTGCTGGACGACAAGGGCCGCCCCAGCATCACCGAGCGCGTGTTTGTGCTGCCCCCCGGCAGCCAGATCGGGCCGATCACGCCCGAGCAGCGCAAGGCCTTGCTGGCCAACTCCCTGGTGGCTGGCGCGTACGAAAAGATGGTCGACCGCGAATCGGCTTACGAGAAACTCAAGGGCCGTGCGGCGGCCTCACCCACCAGCGCGCAGGCAGGCAGCAACGAGCCCAAGTCCATGCGCGAAGAGGCCGCCGAAGCCATGAAGGGTGGTGCCGCAGACGCCGCGACAGGTGCTGCAGGTGCCAGCACTGGCGGCTGGCTGGGTGACATCACCGACGGCCTGCTCAAAGGCAGCGGCCGCAAGGACTCGATCCTGGAAACCGTGGCCAAATCGGCCGCGCGCACCATTGGCTCGAGCGTGGGCCGCGAGATCATCCGCGGCGTGCTGGGCTCGATCCTGGGTGGATCAAGCAGCCGCCGACGTTAAACCGCACACCGATCAACGGCCGTGGCTCCAGCCGCGGCCACCATCGTCACGCCCATACCCATCGCGAGGCACCATCATGCGCTGGTCGCCACGCGGGCCATCGTTCCAGGCGTAGCGATCTTCGTCATGATGATGATGGCGATGCCAACCCCAGGCCCAGGGGCCACGCGGTTCGCAGCGGCGGGGTTCCTGGTACACCACCACAGGCGCAGGCATGTACACCGGGCGGGGCTGGACCACCACGGCTGGCGGCGCATACACGACCGGTGCTGGCGCGTACACCACAGGGGCGGGCGCATAAACGCCATGGCGCGTGTTGGAAACTGCTGTCGACACGTAACCCATGCCTTGCACAGGCGCATTGACGTTCACCGCCCAGTAAACGCCGCCACCTGCGTGGGCACTGGCCGAGGCCGCCACGAAGCCGGCCACCAGGGCCAGGCGGGACAGGGTTGCAATACGAGAGGTGGTGTTCATGAGAGTCTCCTTGTGAGCTCTCAACGGGCCAGCCACCGTTCTGGCTGACCTGAGTTTGTAAATCTGTGTAGCCAGCCGTATCAGTGGCGCGAGTGGCCGTCGCCATGATGGTGGCCATCACTGCGGGCCAGGGCCATCAACTGGTCGACCTCGTCCTTGTACACGATGGTATTGCGGCGGTGCCACAGGCCGATCAGCCCCATGAAGGACGCCACCACCAGGCCAAACACCGTGATCGCGCCAAAGGCCGACAGCCCCATGGATGTGGCGCCGGCATACAGCCCGCCCAGGGCCAGGATGCAGGCCTGCTCGTTGAAGTTCTGCACCGCGATCGAGCGCCCGGCGCCCATCAGGTTGTGGCCACGGTGCTGCAGCAAGGCGTTCATCGGCACCACCAGATAGCCCACGGTGGCACCCAGCAAAATCAGGAAAGGCACAGCCATGGTCAAACTGGTGATGACGTTCAGCCCCAGCATCAGCACGCCCATGAGCACGCCCAGGGGGATGAGCTTGGTGGCCAGTTCCAGCCGCATGGACACCGACGCGACCACAGCGCTCACTGCCGTGCCCAGCACCACCACCCCGGCCAGCGACGAGGCCTGCGTCGTGGAATAACCCAGCGCGGCTGCGGCCCAGGGGAACACGATCACGCGCATATTGCCCGACACCCCCCACACCAGGGTCGTGCTGGCCAGCGAGATCTGGCCCAGCTTGTCTTTCCACAGGCGGGCGTTGCACTGCCAGAAGTCGCGCAGCAACTCCATCAGGTTGCCGCTCATGGGTTGCAGCACCGCGTCCGTGCGCGGGATGCGCAGGTTGAACAAGGCGGCAATCATGTACAGCACGATCATGGACGAGACCGCGGCCTGCCAGGGCTGGGTCACGCCCGTATCGATCACCGGGAAGTCAAAACCCAGCAAGATGGATGACAGCTTGACCCCGACCAACTGCCCACCCAGCAGCACACCCAGGATGATGGAGGCGACCGTCAACCCCTCGATCCAGCCATTGGCCTTCACCAGTTGAGAGGGCGGCAGCAATTCGGTGAGGATGCCGTACTTGGCCGGCGAGTAAGCCGCCGCACCCAACCCCACCACGGCGTAAGCCAGCAGGGGGTGCAGCCCGAACAGCATCAGCAGGCAACCAATGACCTTGATGCTGTTGGACAGGAACATGACCTTGCCCTTGGGCAAGGCATCCGCGAACGCCCCGACAAAAGGCGCCAGCACCACATAGAACAGCGCAAACATGGGTGCCAGGAAGGGCATCTGCCACGCGGGCGCATGGCTGGTTTTCAGCAGTTCAATCGCGCCAACCAGCAAGGCGTTGTCGGCCAGCGAGCTGAAAAACTGCGCCGCCATGATCGTGAAAAAGCCTTTTTTCATGCGCGAGCGTCGTCGGGAAGGTTCATATCTGATCGATTCAAATCCTGCCTGATAGACATGTCCGCGCCGAAATCTCGTTGATCACATCAAAGGCCGCCGGTTATAGCACGGCACCCCGACGGCTTGCCGGGGCACGCCGGGATTCCTGCCACGGCGCCACGCAAACAGGGGCCTGGCAAGCCCGACTTGGCGAGGCTGGCAAAATAGCACCCATGCCGCGCCCGCTTGAAGCCCTGATCCACCTCGACGCCCTCCACCACAACCTGCAGCGCGCCCGCGAATGCGCCCCCGACGCCAGCGTCTGGGCCGTCGTCAAGGCCAACGGGTATGGGCACGGGCTACAGCGCGTCTACGAAGGGCTGCGCGCTGCCGACGGTTTTGCCCTGCTGGACATCGCCGAAGCGAAGAAGCTGCGCGAACTCGACTGGCGCGGCCCCATCCTGCTGCTCGAAGGTGTGTTCGACGCCCGCGATCTGGAATGGTGCTCGCGCCTGGGGCTGTGGCACGTGGTGCACTGCGATGAGCAGATCGACTGGCTGGCCGCCCACAAGACCGAATGGCCCCACCGTGTCTTCCTCAAGATGAACACGGGCATGAACCGCCTGGGTTTCAAGCCGCACGCCTTCCGCAACGCCTGGGCCCGCCTGAGTGCCCTGCCCCAGGTGGACGAAGTCTCGCTGATGACGCATTTTTCAGATGCTGACAGCCCGCGCGGCATCGCGCATCAAATGGCCGTGTTCCAGCAACACGCGGGCGACCTCAGCGGCGAGCGCAGCCTGTGCAACAGCGCGGGCACCCTGCGTTACGCCAGTGACCCGGCCGTGCGCGGCGACTGGGTCCGCCCCGGGGTGATGCTGTATGGCGCCGCCCCCGATTACCCCGAGCACGACGTCACGCACTGGGGCCTCAAGCCCGCCATGACGCTGCAGTCCAAAATCATCGGCATCCAGCACCTGGAAGCGGGCGACACCGTGGGCTACGGCAGCCGTTTCACGGCCGACAAGCCCATGCGCATCGGCGTGGTGGCCTGCGGTTATGCAGACGGCTACCCGCGGCACGCGCCAGATGGCACGCCCGTGCTGGTGGATGGGCAGCGCACCGGCCTGGTCGGCCGCGTGTCCATGGACATGATGTGCGTGGACCTCAGCCACCTGCCCGAAGCCCAGATGGGCAGCCCGGTGACGCTGTGGGGCATCGCGCCCCACCACGGCGACCACGCGGCGCAGTTGTCGATTGACGAAGTGGCCCACCGTTGCGGCACGATCGGGTACGAGCTGATGTGCGCGGTGTCGCCGCGCGTGCCCGTCCAGGTGCTCAACCACCCCTTCCCCTGATCTTTTCAGCCACCAAAATGGCGCGTTCGATCCGCCATCAGGCACCAGTTCGGCACACTACTTGCGTCTGACTGGTGCTTTTTGATTGCTTGCACAACAATGGACATCGCTGCGGAACGACACATGGACATCGACCACCAACGCCACCAACTGCGCATGACGGTGCTGATGACACCGGACATGGCCAACTTCTCTGGCAATGTGCACGGGGGCACCATCCTCAAGCTGCTGGACCAGGTGGCCTATGCCTGCGCCAGCCGCTATGCCGGTTGTTATGTGGTGACCCTGTCGGTGGACCAGGTCACCTTCCGCCAACCCATCCACGTCGGTGAGCTGGTCACCTTCCTGGCCTCGGTCAACTACACGGGCACCTCGTCCATGGAGATCGGCATCAAGGTGATCGCCGAGAACATCCGCACGCAGGTGGTGAGGCATGCCCAGAGCTGCTTTTTCACCATGGTGGCGGTGGACGACAACTCCAAGCCCACCCCGGTGACCCCGCTGACACCCGCCACACCCGATGAGGTACGCCGCTTCAATGCCGCCAAGCTGCGCAGACAGTTGCGCCAGGAGCTGGAGCAGCGTTTCAAGGCCATCCAGGCCGAGAGCAGCGGGCAAGCACCAAGCTGATCCCGCCAGGTGAGGTGTGAGCCATGCCCGACAATGTCGGCATGGCCAAGGAAAAAACCGTCTACACCTGCAGCGAATGCGGGGGCATCAGCCCGAAGTGGCTGGGCAAGTGCCCCAGCTGCAACGCCTGGAACACACTGGAAGAAACACGCGCCGAGCCTGCAGCGGGCAAGAACCGCATGCAGGCGCTGGCCCGCGGACTGAATGCCGCCCAACCGGTCACCACCCTGTCCGAAATTGAAGCGGCGGACGTCTCCCGCACGCCCACCGGGCTGGAAGAGCTGGACCGCGTGCTGGGCGGCGGCATCGTCGCCGGTGGCGTGGTGCTGATTGGCGGCGACCCGGGCATCGGCAAGTCCACCTTGCTGCTGCAGGCGCTGGACGCGCTGTCTCGCCAGATGCCCGTGCTGTATGTGACCGGTGAAGAAAGCGGCGCCCAGGTCGCCCTGCGCGCCCAAAGGCTGGGGCTGGATGGCAGCCACGTGCGTGTGCAGGCCGAAATCCAGCTGGAAAACATCATCGCCACGCTGAACGCCGAGAAACCCGCCTTCTGCGTGATCGACTCGATCCAGACGGTGTTCTCGGATCAACTCACCTCGGCGCCCGGTTCGGTGGCCCAGGTCCGTGAATGCGCCGCGCACCTGACCCGTGTCGCCAAGTCCAGCGGCTGCACCATGGTCCTGGTGGGCCACGTGACCAAAGAAGGCGCACTGGCCGGCCCGCGCGTGCTGGAGCACATCGTGGACACGGTGCTGTACTTCGAAGGCGACACGCACAGCAGCTTCCGCCTGATCCGCGCCATCAAGAACCGCTTTGGCGCGGTCAACGAAATCGGCGTGTTCGCCATGACGGACAAGGGCCTCAAGGGCGTGACCAACCCCAGCGCCATCTTCCTGTCCACGCACAGCGAGCCGGTGCCGGGCTCGTGCGTGCTGGTGACGCTGGAGGGCACCCGCCCCTTGCTGGTCGAGATCCAGGCCCTGGTGGATTCAGGCGGCCCCAGCCCGCGCCGCCTGAGCGTGGGCCTGGAGCGCGACCGCCTGGCCATGCTGCTGGCCGTGCTGCACCGCCATGCGGGCATGGCCTGCTTCGATCAGGACGTGTTCGTGAACGCCGTGGGTGGCGTGCGCATCAGTGAGCCGGCGGCCGACCTGGCCGTGCTGCTGGCCATCCAGAGCAGCCTGCGCGGCCGCGCCCTGCCCAAGGGCTTCATCGCTTTTGGTGAAGTGGGCCTGGCCGGTGAAGTGCGCCCTGCCCCGCGTGGCCAGGACCGCCTGAAAGAAGCGGCCAAGCTGGGCTTCTCCATCGCGGTGGTGCCCAAGGCGAACGCCCCGAAAAAACCCCTCGATGGGCTGACCATCCACGCCGTGGAGCGCGTGGAGGAAGCCATGGAGCTCATCCGCAGCCTGAACTGACCCCGTTTCACACCGTCCCAAAAACCCGATCATGTTTCGCGCACTGTTTCCAACCCAATTTCTAAGTGGCTGTCTTGCACTTGCGTGTTTGGGCGCAGCACAGGCACAAAACATACCGCCCCCAGCTGAAGACGACGATTTCGCCAACGTGCCGAACGTGCTCACGGCCAGCCGACTCAAGCAGCCGCTCAACGAGGCGCCGGGCGCCATGACGGTGGTCGACCGCAAGACCATCCGACTGTCCGGCGCACGCACCTTGGCGGACGTGATGCGGCTGGTGCCAGGCTATATCTCGAGCGGCTGGAATGGTGCCAACCCGCTGGCGGCCTACCACCTTCCGCTGGATGACTACGGGTCACGCAACCTCGTACTGATCGATGGCAGACCGGTCTATTCGTCACTGTACCTGGGCGACACCCACCGCGGCATGATGGACGTGATGCTCGAAGACATCGAGCGCATCGAGGTGCTGCGCGGCGCCAACTCGGCGGCTTATGGCGCCAATGCCATGTTTGGCGTCATCAACATCATCACTCGACACAGTGCCGATGTTCCCACAGCAGAAGTCAGCGCCACATCCGGTAGCAACGGCATCGATGACCATCGCGTGCAACTGGGTGGCAGGCTGGGCAAGGACGCCACTTTTCGCATCTCGGCAGGCGATCAGCGCGATTGGGGCTACCTCAATGCGCATGACGACATGCACCTGAGCGTGCTGGATAGCCGACTGGACTTCAAACCCACCGAGGCGGACGACATCATGATGTCGGCGGGGATCTCCTACCTGCTTGCAGGAGAAGGTTTCGCCGACTCGCTGACCAATCCTCTGCGGACGATCCAATCCAAAGACACCTACCTCAATGCGCGCTGGCAGCATCAGGTGTCGGACACGGATCAATGGCAGCTGTCCCTCAGCTACATGGAAGACTGGAAGCAAGACCGCGCGCCTTTTGCCCTGGTACCGGAGGTAAGTATCGACTTCGGCGGCATCGGCTTCAGCAACAACCTCGAACTGCAGCGCAAGACGTCTCTGGGCGACGGGCTGCGTGCGGTGGTCGGCGCCGGATACCGTGAAGCCCAAGGGCGCTCCAAAGCCCTGTATTCAACGACGGGCACGGAGGGCTTTCACGAAGAGCGCGTTTTCGGCACCATTGAGTGGCGCGCCACACCGCACTGGCTGTTCAACGGCGGCCTCTTCATCGGAGAGCACAGCCTCGCCGGCACCTATGCCGCCCCCCGACTGATGGCGAACTGGCTGATCTCGCCAGAGCACACGCTTCGTGCTGGTGTGACCCAATCCGTGCGGACCCCAAGCCCTTTTGAGTACGCTGGCGACGTGCGTTACGAGTTCAACGGCATGCTGCTGGGCGAGACCTGGAAAGCCCGTGGCGGCGTGAAACCAGAGCGGCTCAACAGCCAGGAAATTGGCTACCTGGGCCGGTTTGCCGCCAGCCAGCTCACGCTGGATGTACGCGCCTACCACGAGCAGATGAAGTCGTTCATCCGAAACACCTCATACAACAACGATTTCAAGCTGCCGTTCACCACGGGCTTGAGCGACTACGAAAACTTCCAGGGCTTTGATCTGGTGGGCATCGAATACCAGATGCGCTGGAAACCCGTCAGCTCAGGCGAGTTATGGCTCAATCAGAGCTTCGAGCATCTCAACTGGGATTTTTCGGATTTCAATCGAGACAAAGAGCGTTTTCCGCCGGAGCACGCCACCACCATCGCCTGGTTTCAGCAACTGCCTGCCGGCATGGAATTGAGCGTCATCCACCAGGTGACAGGCAGCATGACCTGGCGCCATACCGACAACTGGATCAGGGCCACGCACCGCACCGACGTCCGCTTGGCATACCCATTCCGCCTCAACAACATGCGTGCAGAACTGTCCTGTACCGCGCAGTCCGTTCAAGGCGATCAGCCCACCTTCCTGACAAGCAGGCAATTCATGGTGCCGCGCCGGAGTTTCGTGCAGTTCAAGCTGGAGATCTGAACGCCGAACAACGCCGTGTTCAGCCCTTGATCGCCTGCCGCAGGTTCAGGCCCGAGGCCATCAAGGTGCCGAAATACACCACGGCGGCAGCCAACATGCAGGCGGCCAGTGCACCGATGCGCAAGAAGGTGTGGGCGTGCAGGCCGATCCAGTCGATGCGCTCAGCCGCCAGCCACAGGCCCACGCCCAACAAGGCCGTGGCCACCACCACGCGCAAACTGAAGCCCGCCCAACCCGGCGACGGGCGGTAGCGCCCAGCCCTGCGCAAACCGGTCAGCAGCCAGGCTGAATTGACCAGCGAGCCCAGGCCGATGGACAAGGCCAGGCCAGCGTGCCCCAGATAAGGCACGAAGATGGCGTTGAAAATCTGCGTGATCACCAGCACGGCGATGCCGATGCGAACCGGTGTCTTGATGTCCTGCGTGGCATAGAAGCCCGGCGCCAGCACCTTCACCCCGATCAGGCCCATCAGGCCCACGCCATAACAAGACAGGGCCAGCACCGTTTGCTTGACGTCATGGGCGCTGAAGTGGCCATAGTGGTAAAGCACCGCCACCAGGGGCTTGGCAAACACCAGCAAGGCCACCGCGCAGGGTAAGGCCAGCAGCAGGACCAGACGCAAGCCGCGGTCCAGCAAGGCCGAGAACTGCACCTCGTCACCGCTGGCCTGCGCACGCGAGAGTTGCGGCAGCAGCACCACGCCCAAGGCCACGCCCAGCATGGCCGTGGGGAACTCCATCAGGCGGTCGGCATACGTGAGCCACGACACGGCCCCGGCCCCCAGGTGCGATGCAATCTGCGTGTTGACCAGCAAGGACACCTGCGACACCGACACCCCCAGCACGGCCGGCGCCATCTGGCGCAGGATACGGCCCACGCCGGGGTGCGCCCGCGCCTTGCGCCACGCTGCCAGCGTCAGGCCCACGCGAGGGATCATGCCGATCTTGAGCAAGGCCGGCACCTGCACGCCCAATTGCAGCGCACCGCCGATCATCACGCCCACCGCCAGCGCAAACACAGGTTCCACGCCGTGTGACCTGAACAGCGGTGCCACAAAGATGGCCGCGCCGATCACCGACAGGTTGAGCAGCACGGGCGTGATGGCCGGCACAGCGAAACGGCTCCAGGTGTTGAGGATGCCCGCGCTCAGCGCCACCAGCGACATGAAGCCGATGTAGGGGAACATCCAGCGCGTCATGACCACGGCGGCGTCAAAGCCCCCGCTCTCTTTCAGGCCAGAAGCCATGGCCCACACCACAAAAGGTGCGCCCACCACACCCAGCACGCACACGATGGCCAGCACCCCAAACAGCACCGTGCCGACGGCATTGACGAGGTCGTGCGTGGCCTGATCACCGTTCTTGGCGCGGCTTTCGGCGAGGATGGGGACAAAGGCCTGCGAGAACGCGCCCTCAGCGAACAGGCGGCGCAGCAGATTTGGGATGCGAAACGCCACGTTGAAAGCATCGGTGGTGGCGCTGGCGCCGAAAGCCGCCGCGATCAGCAACTCCCGAACCAGGCCGGTGATGCGTGACGCCAGGGTCAGCATGGAAACGATGGACGCGGATTTCAGCAAGCTCATCCGGGCATTATAGGAAGCGCCCCACCCCTGGCTTGGCAAGCGCGCTCAGGCAGGCTATAATCTTCGGTTTTCCAACCAACTTGGCCCTGTGGGGTGCGAATTGGCAGGTAGGGCGGGCCTGTTCGACAGGGTTCGCTGACCAGCCAGGCATTCGCAGGGCCCGAAAATCATGGCATCTGCATCCAAAGCCAAAAAGACCGTCCGTATTGCTTCGGGCCGCAAGCGCGCTCGTCAAGACGTCAAGCTGAACGCTGCCAACTCGGCTCTGCGCTCGAAGTTCCGCACCGCCGTCAAGGGTGTTCTGAAGGCTGTTCAAGCCGGCGACAAGGCCAAGGCTTCTGACGCTTTCAAGACTGCTCAAAGCGTGATCGACTCGATCGCCGACAAGGGCATCTTCCACAAGAACAAGGCCGCTCGCCACAAGAGCCGCCTGTCGGCCAAGATCAAGGCCATCGCCGCCTGATCAGGGTTCGCCCAAGCTGAAAAGCCCGCTTGAAGCGGGCTTTTTTGTGCCCGAACGAACGGGCCAGAACCATGGGCAAAACGAGGAAGCGGGGGCCATGCCCTCGCGCCAGCGCAACAGCTTCAGCGTGGCGCGTCAGGCAGCAGACAGGCTTCGACCACCTGCAAATCGTTATCACGCGCAAAGTTCATCACGAAATCCCAGGCCATGGGTTCGATGTCGCGCAGTGCTTCGTTGACGACCACGCACTTCACATTGCCCATGCTGGTGGGCACGCAATAAGGCGAGTAGCCAATGTGCGCCAGCTTGCCCATGGCCGCGCCACCTGGCCGGAAACTGGACATGGCACCGGCCAACCGCTCGGCCCAGTCACTGGGGCGAAAGGTGCGACCTTGGCTCGTGATGCCTTGGATGAAGATCTCGCGGGGTTTGGAGGGCGTGGGGGGTGGGGATGTAGGGGTCGCCGACACGTTAGCGCTTCCGACGGGCTGTGCAATGGGTAAATTGACAGGCGCAGCAGCAGATTGTGTCTGGCGACTGCGGGGAACAAGAGCCGACTCGGGCGGGTAACCCTGGCCTGGCACCTTGGTGATGGACACGGCTTCTGTGAGCGTTTCCATGCGAGACAGTCCTCCATTGTCGCCAACACTGTGATGTACCGCAACATTGATGCCAAGAGCCCGTGCCCCGGACTGGGTCACGACTTGACACCCGTTCGCGCACAACCCTCGGCGCACGCCCTGTTCATATCGGATGACATGGCACGAGCTTGATGCCTCATGCCCTGTTATGGCGCAAGACAAAGCGGAAATCGCTGGTGCCTGGCGCATGCAACACGCGCCGCCGGATTCCAGCCGCCGCGCCTTTTACATAGAATGTGTCCTGGCGCAGTGCCTGCTGCGCCTTTTTTCTTTTCGCAACTGAACCTGAGAACCCGTTGCCATGACTGCTCCCGTGTCGATGCCCCATGTGATGCCCACCTACGGCCGCCTGCCCATTGCGCTTTCGCATGGTGAAGGTGTTCGCGTCTGGGACACCGAAGGGCGACGCTACCTGGATGCGCTCTCGGGCATCGCGGTCAACACCCTGGGCCACAAGCACCCCAAGCTCGTCCCCGCCCTGCAGGATCAGATCGAGAAGATGATCCACTGCTGCAACTACTACCAGGTGCCGCTGCAGGAAGAACTCGCCCGCTTGCTGGTCGAGCGTTCGGGCATGACCAACGTGTTCTTCTGCAACTCCGGCCTGGAAGCCAACGAGGCGGCGCTGAAGATTGCGCGCAAGTACGGCCATGAAAAAGGCATCGACCGCGCTGAAGTGGTCGTGTACGAGAAGGCCTTCCACGGCCGCTCGATCGCCACGCTGTCGGCCACCGGCAACCCCAAGGTGCACGCCGGTTTCGAGCCGCTGGTCGAAGGCTTTGTGCGCGTGCCGCTCAATGACATCGCCGCGCTGGAAGCAGTCGCCAACACCCACCCGAACGTGACGGCCGTGTTCCTGGAAGTGATCCAGGGCGAAGGCGGCATCAACGCCGCCCGCACCGAGTACCTGCAGGCCGTGCGCGCCTTGTGCGACAAGCAAGGCTGGCTGCTGATGCTTGACGAAGTGCAATGCGGCATGGGCCGCACCGGCAAGTGGTTTGCCCACCAGTGGGCCGGCATCCAGCCCGACGTGATGCCCCTGGCCAAGGGGCTGGGCTCCGGTGTACCTATCGGCGCGGTGGTGTGCGGGCCCAAGGCTGCCAATGTGCTGCAGCCCGGCAACCATGGCACCACCTTCGGCGGCAACCCTCTGGCCATGCGTGCCGGCGTCGAAACCATCAAGATCATGGAAGAAGAGCAACTGCTGGCGCACGCTGACCGCGTGGGCAAGCACCTGCATGACGCCCTGGTGCGCGAGTTGGGCGAGCTCAAGGGCGTGGCCGAGATCCGCGGCCAGGGCCTGATGATCGGCATAGAGCTCGACCGCCCCTGCGGCGTGCTGCTGCAGCGCGCCGTGGACGCCGGCCTGCTCTTGAGCATCACGGCCGACAAGGTCATCCGATTGCTGCCGGCCCTGATCATCACGGCGGAGGAAGCCGACGAGATCGTCGCCATCCTCGCGCCGCTGGTCAAGGCCTTCCTGTCTGAAACAAGCGCTGCTTAAACTGACGTCTGAATTCGCATGAAGCCCGGTATGAGTCTCATCAAACACTATCTGCAGTTCAAGGACCTTCGCGAGCAGGAGTACGCCTACCTGTTCGAGCGCGCCGCGATCATCAAGAAGCGCTTCAAGAACTACGAGAAGTACACCCCCCTGGTGGACCGCACCCTGGCCATGATCTTCGAGAAGGCCAGCACCCGCACCCGCGTGAGCTTCGAAGCGGGCATGTACCAGATGGGCGGCTCGGTGGTGCACCTGACCACCGACGGCAGCCAGTTGGGCCGCAGCGAACCGATCGAGGACAGCGCCAAGGTGATCTCGCGCATGGTCGACATCGTGATGATCCGCACCTACGAGCAAGCCAAGCTGGTGAAGTTCGCAGCCAACTCGCGCGTGCCGGTCATCAACGGGCTGACCAACGAATACCACCCCTGCCAGATCCTGGCTGACATCTTCACCTACATCGAGCACCGCGGCTCGATCAAGGGCAAGGTGGTGGCCTGGGTGGGCGACGGCAACAACATGGCCAACACCTGGCTGCAGGCCGCCGAGATCCTGGGCTTCACCGTGCACGTGAGCACGCCCAGCGGCTACGAGATTGACCCGGCTGTCGCCGGCATCAGCAACACCGATTGCTACAAGGTCTTCAAGGACCCGATGGACGCCTGCCGTGGCGCGCACCTGGTGACCACCGATGTGTGGACGAGCATGGGCTTCGAGGCCGAGAACGAGGAACGCAAGAAGGCCTTTGCTGACTGGTGCGTGGACGCCGACATGATGGCCGTGGCGGCCCCGGATGCGCTGTTCATGCACTGCCTGCCAGCGCACCGTGGTGAAGAGGTCGAGGCCGAAGTGATCGACGGGCCGCAGTCCGTCGTCTGGGACGAGGCGGAGAACCGCTTGCACGTACAAAAGGTACTCATGGAGTACCTTTTGTTGGGGCGCATTGGCTGATCAAGCCAAGTCGAAATCAGAAGCGGTAGGCTAGGCGCAAGCCACCCCAGTGCCTGCCCGCCACCGTGATCGGGGCGGCCACTTCCTTGAGCAGCACGAACTTGCCACCCCCCATATCGCGTCGATAGGTCTGCAACAGGAAGGGCCTCTCGTTGCGCGCCGAGGCCAGCCCCGTGCGGTCATTGAAGATGCGGCGCCAGCGTGAGTTGGCGGTGTTCCAGACCACATCACCGAGTCGCTGCGGGTGGCAGTAGATCTGGTTGTGCGTCGAGATGTAGCCGTTGCGGTCGGCCGCGATGCAAAACACCACATCCGGCAAAGCGCGGATGGCCGCCTCCTGGATGGGCGGCAACAAGTCGTCGGTCAGGGCATTGAACTTGGTCGCATGCTGTTGCGGCTGCGTTCCGGGCATGGGCTGGTAGTTCTCGTCGAACAACTGCTCCAGCGTGATGCGCCGCGAGGCCAGGGCCTCGTTGAGCACATCGGAGATCTGGCCGGCCACCTGCTTGACCAGGTCGATGTAGGGCGTGTCCGAGGTCTCCACGCCCGAGGCGGCGATCACCTCCATCAGGCGCTCTGACACGGTCAACACCGCATCACTGCGCTTGAACGCCGAGGCCAGCTCCTTGCGAGCCTTGTTGACCTCGCCTTCCATCAGGCTGATCTGCTCGTTCACGCCTTGCGTCAGCTGGCGGCTGGCATCGGCCGCGGCGCTGATGCGCTGCACGCCCTCCTCCACACCATGCAAGGCTTCATGGAAAGTGGCTGGGCGGTTCTTGTTGTTGGTGGCGGCATGGGCCTGATCGGTCAGGTCGCTGGCCAGCGACTGGATGCGCTGATCGAGTTTGCCGATCGTGCTCTGGATGGCCTTGGAAATGGATTCCACCTGGGTGGACAGGTCCTTGACGGCATCGGCCACCACAGAAAAACCGGCGCCAGCTTCACCGGCGCGCTTGGCTTCGACGGAGGCGTTGAAAGCCACCAGCCGGGTCTGCAAGGCCACCTGGGCAATCTGCTGAGCGGCATCGGATACCTGGTGCAAGGTTTCGACCACACCACTGACTTCGCGGCCCACATGGGCCACGCTTTCGCGCGCGAGCTGCATGGAGGCCATACCGCCTACGGTTTCAGCGTGGATCTGGTCCTGGGAACGAACGATGTCTTGCAAAGCAGAAACCAGCCCCGCCAAGGTCTCGGTCTGGTGGTTGGCCACCGCCGTGGTGTCTTCCAGGCTGCCGCGCAGTTGCGCCGCTTCGCAGCCCAGGCCACTGGTGTCACGCTCCAGCGTTTCGGCCAGTTGTTGTGCACCCAGATTGACAAGGGGCTGGGCCACCGGCTCGATGGGCTCGGGTACCGCTGGCTTGCGTCGGAACATCGTCAGCATGTCTGCCTCTCAAAAGCGCGATGCGCTTACCACTCCCGCAGCTTGACGCGCAGGCGAGCAATGGACTGGCTGTGCAGTTGACAGACGCGTGACTCGGTCACGCCCAGCACCGCCGCGATTTCCTTGAGGTTCATGTCCTGCTCGTAGTACATGCTCATGACGTACTGCTCACGCTCGGGCAGGTTCTTGATGGCCTCGACCAGAGCATGGCGCATGCGGTGGTCTTGCAGCAAGCTCAAGGGGTCGTTGCCCTCGTCGGTCACGTGGCGATCGAGGTAATCGTTGTCACCGTCCTCGCCGCTCATGTCTTCCAGGTAGATGAGCTGGGTGCCACGCACCTTGCCCAGCATCTCCTGGTAGTCACCCAGGGTCATGCCCATTTCACTGGCGATTTCGCTTTCATGCGGCGCGCGGCCCAGGCGCTGCTCCAGCCTGTGCACAGCGCCTTCGATGTCGCGCTGTTGCTTGCGGGTGCCACGGCTCAGCCAGTCGGCGCCGCGCAGCTCATCGAGCATGGCGCCACGAATACGCTGGGTGGCAAAGGTCTCGAACTGCACGCCCTGCCCTGCGTCGAAGCGCGTGAGGGCGTCGGTCAGGCCGATCATGCCAACCTGAATCAGGTCATCAATCTCGACGTTCGCAGGCAGTTTGGCAATCATCTGGTGCGCCAGGCGACGCACGAGAGGACTGTATTGGCGCAGCATCGCGTCGATCTCAAGTCGGCCTTTGGCGGTGTACATGCTCTGCTCCATGAACATCAATCAATTGAGTACGGGGGCGGCGCTTGAAGGCAATGCTGCCCCCGGCGACATCAGGTGATCAAAAGCCGTGTCGCTCAGTGCGAGCGGCAGCGCCGTTCGCAGCAAGCCGGCTGCCATTTCCATGAACCTGGGATGCGGGTCGGCGGTGGCCGGCTCGCGGGGGTCCAACAACTGCCAGTCACGCTGGGCCACGCCCAGGAAATCATCGGCGCAGCGGGCCAGGCGCTCGGCCACAGGCCGGGCCTGCTGGCTGCGGGCGGTGGCGCACACGAGCAGGTCGTAGGCCATCCAGCTGCCGCGCTGGCTGATGACCTTGACGGCGGCGTACGCGTCGGTGAGGCCTTCAGCCAGGTCATTGGTGAACAACAAGGGGCGCAGGTTGGTGCCACGGGCACGCTGCGAGAACAGGCGCACGATGGCACTGGCAGAGGCATGCACCAGCACCACATCGACTTGTGGCGCCGCGTTGGCGATGGCGTCCAGCAGGCTGCTGCACGAACCACGCGCATCCACGTAACGCAGCGGCAGGCCTTTGGCGGGCATGTAGCTGATCTGGTCGGACAGCACCTCGATGCCCTCGGCCAGATCAAATTCGGCCAGCTCGCCGGGCGGGCGAGCCTGATCGCTCGCATCCACCACCAGCACCTTCAGGTTGAAGCCGGCATAGGCCGCACACAGGCGCTCCAGCACCAGGCCACCACAAGCGGTGCTGGGGTTGGCCACCACCGGCACAAAGCGCAACACCCGGGAGGTAAACATCTGCCGCATGCCCTGCGCCTGGTCCACCGGATGGTGGGCGCGGGGACTGCTTGCGCTGACCTGATGGCTGTCGTGGCGGCTCATGTGTTGGCTGTCTTTTAGGTTGACGTTGGTGACAAGCTGCTATCAAACGTGACGCGGGGTAGACAGGGGATTGGCGGCCACCGGCCCCGAGAACACCAGGCTCACTTCGTTGGGATCGAGCCTGTACGCGGGGTTCAGGCTGGCTTTCAGCGCGCGGTGCACCAGGGCTTGGGCCGACAGACGATGCCAATCTTCGGGCACCCGTTGGCCATTAGCTACACCCAAAACTTTCAATTTGTGACGAATTAACGCATCCAGTGCCGGACCGAGCTTCACGGCTTCATCCAGCTTGGACAGCACCACACCGGCACAGGCTTCGGCGTGATACGAATGCATCACATCCTCAATCGAGTCGCCTTGTGCAGCGGTGTTGATCACCAGCAGCTTCCGGATGCTGGGATGGGCCAGCATGTCCAGCAGCTCCTTGGTGCGGCCATCGCGCTGGGCCATGCCAGCGGTGTCGATCAGGATCAGCTTCTTGCCGGACAGCAGCTCCAGCAGGTCTTCCAGCGCGGCGCGGTCATGGGCCATGTGCACGGGCACGCCCAGGATGCGGCCATAAGCGCGCAGCTGTTCGTGGGCACCGACACGGTAGGCATCCAGCGTGATCAGGCCCAGGTTGGAGGCACCGTGCTTGGCGGCAAACGTGGCAGCCAGCTTGGCGGTGGAGGTGGTCTTGCCCACGCCGGTGGAGCCGATCAAGGCGAACACGCCACCTTGGTCTTCGATGGGCAGCTCGTGGTCGGCGGTGTTGACGTTGCGCTGCAGCACCTGGGTGGCCCACTGCACTTCGTCGTGCGAACCGTTGCTCACTTCGGCGGGCATGGCGTCGAGCATCTTGCGCACCAGCACAGCCGAGAAACCGGCGTCCAGCAGGCGTTGAGCCAGCTGGGCTTGCGAAGGCGTGCGGCCCAGCTTTTCGATGAAGGCCATCGTCTCGAAACGCTCCTTCATCATCTCGCGCATGGCGCGCAGCTCACCCAGCATGGAGGCGTTGGCGTCCTGCGCGGCCTTCAGGGCGGACAGGGTGGCGGCATCGGGTTGGGCCACACGAACGGCGTCACGAGCGGGCGTGACCTTGTCCATGGTCAGGTCGGCATGCTCGCTGCGCAGCGGCACCACCTGAGCGGCGGGCTTGGGCTGTTGCACGGCTTGCGGGCGAGCCTGGGGTGCGGGCTGGCGCGGCTGGGCCACCGGGGCCCGGCGCACGGGCTGCTCCCACTGGTCGGCTTCGTCTGCCACGGGCGCAGATCGGCCGCGCATGGCTTCGCCTGCCAGATCCACCGAGGTGGGCACGGCGGGGCGCTGCGGCTTGGGCTGGGCAAAACGCTGGTTCAGTTGTTCTTCGGGCGGCAGGGCCATGGCGGGCTCGGTGCGCGCCTGCATGGCAGCCTGACGGCGCTTGAGCATGCGTTCGCGCACATAGTCCTGGAAGGACAAGGTGCTCATGGCCAGTTGCTTGACGTCGTCCTGCACGGTGTTGGCCAGGTTCGCCATGGTTTCCTTGGCTTGCTTGGCAACGGCCTTGCGGGGCTGCGCGCTGACCGCTTCGTCGCGGGGTTCAGTACGCGATTCGCCACGAGATTCAGAGCGGGATTCGCTGCGAGATTCACGCGGCGCCAGCTCGGGTGCATCCTTTTCGACCGCGTAGTGGTCCATGGCCGGCACGCTGTCTGCGGCCATCGCCAGGATCTCGATGCCGCCTTCGGCAGCGGGCTTGGTCGACAGCACGACGGCATCGTTGCCAAAGGCGGCCTTGACCTTTTGCATGGCCTCGCGGCTGTTGCGTCCAGTGAAGCGTTTGACGTTCATGCGTGGCCTCCGATCAGGGTACCGATGCGAATCGAGTGAGTCTCAGGAATCTCGCTGTGACCCAGCACCTTGAGACGAGGTGCGGCGCGTTTGAGCAGGCGTGCCACCGAGGGGCGGATGATGTCCGGCACCAGCAGGCAGGCGGGGTGGCCCATGTTTTCCTGACGCTGCGTGGCCTCGGAGGCCTGGCGGGTCAGGTGGTCGGCCACGCCCGGGTCGAGCATGGGGCCGCTGGGCGATGTCAGGGCTTGCGTCAGCAGGCGTTCCAGATCGGGGTCGATGGCGATCACGTCGAGCTCGCGCACCGGGCCGTAGATCTGCTGCACGATGGCGGGGGCCAGGCCGATGCGGATACGGCGGGCCAGTTCGGCCGGGTCGTTCACCACATTGGGGCTGGAAGCAGCCTGCTCGGCGATGGTTTCGATGATGGAGCGCATATCGCGGATATGCACACCTTCTTCGAGCAGGAGCTGCAGCACTTTTTGCAGGGTGGAAATGCCGACCATCTTGGGGACCACGTCTTCGATGAGTTTGGGGGCCAGTTTCGTCACATGCTCTACCAGTTGTTGGGTTTCGACTCGTCCCAGCAACTTGGCTGCATGGAGTTGCATCAAGTGTGAAAGATGGGTGGCCACCACGGTCGAGGGATCAACGACCGTGTAGCCGGCCATTTGCGCGGCATCCCGCTGGCGTTCTTCCACCCACACGGCGGGCAGGCCAAAAGCGGGGTCCACGGCGGCGGTACCGGCGATCTGGTTGACCACATGGCCGGGGTTGATGGCCATGAGCATGTTGGGGAAGACCTCGCCCTCGCCCACCACGGCACCACGCAGGGTGATGCGGTAGAAGCTGGGCTTGAGCTCCAGGTTGTCCTTGATGTGCACAGATGGCGGCAGGAAGCCGACTTCTTGCGCGAACTTGCGGCGAACGCCCTTGATCCGGGTCAGCAGGTCGCCGCCACGCTCCTTGTCCACCAGCTGGATCAGGCGGTAGCCCACTTCCAGGCCCAGGGTGTCGATGGGCTGCAGGTCTTCCCAGGTGGCTTCGCCATTGGGGTTGGCCACTTCCGAAGCGGGCTTTTCGACCGGCTTGGGTGCGTTGCGGGCAGCCTCCTGCTTGAGTGCCATCTTCCAGGCCCACCAGCCCAGGCCACCACCGACGGGCAGGAACACCATGGACGGCATGCCCGGGATCACGCCCAGCAGGCCCAGGATGCCGGCAGCCACGCCGATGACCTTGGGGTTCTCGAACATCTGGCCCATGATCTGGGCGCCCACGTCCTTTTCCTTGCCGACGCGCGACACCACCATGGCCGCCGCCACCGAGATCAACAGGCCGGGGATCTGGGCCACCAGCGCGTCACCCACAGCCAGCAGCACGTAGGAGCTGGCCGCGTCGCCCGGCGACATGCCGTGCTGCACCACGCCAATCACGAAACCGCCGATCACGTTGATGAACAGGATCAGGATGCCGGCGACCGCGTCACCGCGCACGAACTTGGAGGCACCGTCCATGGAGCCGTGGAACTCGGCTTCTTCGCCCACTTCCAGGCGGCGGCGCTTGGCTTCTTTCTCGTCGATCAGGCCGGCGTTCAGGTCGGCGTCGATCGCCATCTGCTTGCCAGGCATGGCGTCCAAGGTGAAACGGGCACTCACTTCGGCGATGCGCTCGGAGCCCTTGGTGATCACCACGAAGTTGATCACCACCAGGATCGCGAACACGATCAAGCCGACGGCGAAGTTGCCACCAATCAGGAAGTGGCCGAAGGATTCGATCACATGGCCGGCCGCGCCGGTGCCCGTGTGGCCTTGCAGCAGCACCACCCGGGTCGAGGCCACGTTCAGCGACAGGCGCAGCAAGGTGGTCAGCAGCAGCACCGAGGGGAAGGCCGCGAAATCCAGCGGGCGGATCATCGTGGCCGCCACCATCATCACCATCAGGGCGGTGGCGATGTTGAAGGTGAAGAACAGGTCCAGCATGAAGGCCGGCAGCGGCAGCACCATCAGGGCCAGCACACACACCACCACGAGCGGTGCAGCCATCACCTGCAGGTTCTTGTTCTGCCCGCCCAGGAGGGCCTGGAGCTTTTGCAAAAACGGGTTCATGCGTCAATCTCCGATTCTTCTTGTTCGAGCTTGGCCTTCAACTTCGCCGATTGCTGGGGGTCCAGCTCGGCGGGCACGTCCAGATCAGGCAGGTTGCCCGGCAGTGCGGAGCGGCCTGCCAGCGCATTGCGCAGCTGGAACACATAGGCCATCACCTGGGCCACGGCGCTGTAGAGCGCCACGGGCACTTCCTGGTCCACTTCGGTGTTCGCATAAAGCGCACGAGCCAGAGGCGGGGCCTCCAGCACGGGCACACGGTTTTCGGTGGCGATGTCACGGATGCGGAAGGCCAGCAGGTCCAGGCCCTTGGCCACCACGCGGGGTGCGCCCATGGAGGCCTCGTCGTACTTGAGCGCCACGGCATAGTGGGTCGGGTTCATCACGACCAGATCGGCCGTGGGCACGGCGGCCAGCATGCGCTTGCGGGCCATCTCGCGCATCTTCTGCTTGATCTTGGCCTTGACCTCGCCACTGCCCTCTTGCTGCTTGTACTCTTCCTTGGCTTCCTGATGGCTCATCTTCATCTTCTCGGCGAAGAGGAAGCGCTGCAGGGGCCAGTCGATGATGGCAAACGCCGCGATCACCAGTAGCATCGAGCCGAGCACCTCGCCCAGGGTGACACCCAGGTCATGGATGGCCGAAGGCAAGGGTTGCGACAGCAGGCCCACCAGGCCAGGCCAGGCCTTGTACAGAAAGGTGGCGCCTGCCGCCCCCAGGATCAGGCCCAGGGCCGAGGCCTTGAGCGCGTCGATCATCTGCTGCTTGGAAAACAGGTTGCCGATGCCGGCAATCGGGTTGAGCTTGCCGAAATTGGGCGAAATCACCTTGAAGGACATCACCCAGCCGCCGGCCATCACCGAGGCCGCCGCCGAGGCCAGGCCGATGCTCAGGCTGAAAGGCACGACCACCATCAGCGCCTCCAGCGTCCACTGGCTCAGGCGCTCCATCATCACGTCGTTGTTGGCCACCGAGCGGGCGTCGAAGCGCAGGCCGGCGTGCAACAGGGTCTGCATCTTGTCCATCCAGACCGGCGTCAGGCCCATGAGCACGCCGGTGGCCGCCAGGATCACCAGGAAGTGCCCCAGATCTTTCGAGCGAACGACCTGGCCCTCTTCGCGCGCTTTCTGAAGCTTGCGCGCCGAGGCGGGTAATTGCTTGTCTTGAGAACCTTGGTCGGACATGGTGTGCGAAGGACTGCTGCTTGATGAGCATTCTTCGCGAGCACCTGGAAATCTTTAGCCGGATAAGAGGGGTGCCCCACGCGCTATTCGGCCAGCGTTTTGCCTGGCGCAAACGCAAATCGGGTCAGACGTGAACTGCGTCACACCTGGATGACGCGGTCCGGGTCCCGGTCAGCCTGTACGACCGCCTGATCCAGGCCGCCATGATTCGCCCCTGGCTCGGGAGAGCCGAGGCGAGCACCGGCATATTTTCACGATTTGTCGGCTTCTGCCCCGCGCAAACAGCCCCCCCCTCTCAAGGCAAGTGCTGGCATGCCGTAAACCGGCTTGATGAAGACCAGTTGGCTGCGTCTTCGCCAACAAAAGCCAAATACCATGCCACTGCGCCCCATGCCCCCTGATCGCTCCAGATCGCACGCCGGCAACGCCCCTGCACAAGGAGCCCATCATGGACGCTGAAGCCATCACACAAGCCTCAGTGGAGAGCCTGCGCAAGCTGTTGCGCGACGCCTCTGTCGTGCAGGCCAGCCAGTATTTCGACGGGCAGGACGTCACCCTCATTTCCGAGCCGCCGGATCACCAGCTCGGCCAGGTGCTGGCCCGCTACATCGCGATGGTGCTGCTGACCTGCGAGGAACTGCGCATCGTCTTCAAGGTGCACTTCAACCCCGAGCAGATCCGGGCTTACCGCCAGACCAAGCGCGCAGCCGACACCGACCTGACCGACAAGCAGCTGGTGGACTTCATGAAGGAGTTGAGCAACCAGATGGGTGGCCGTGTCTGCCGGATCTTTGATGCACACCAGATCTCCATGGGGATGAGCGTGCCGCTGTGTACCCGGGGCATCTACGAGATCTACGCCGACTACCAGGCCAAGACGGGCGCCATCACCAAATTTGGCGACTTCTGGCGCCTGGAAGGCCCCTTCGACGGCATCTACTGCAGCTGCTATGTCGAGCTGCTCAGCAAGAACGACCTCTCAGGCATCAAGGCCGAAGACGAAGAAGCACAAGAAGGCGAGCTGGACTTCCTATGAGCAACCACAACGAACTGCAGGCCTCGCACCGGGTGCTCTCCATGCTGGAGAGCGCCTGCGAATACAACGAACAGATCCTGGACGACATCCCCAGCGTGTTCGTGGTGCTCAACCAGCACAACCGCGTCATCCGGGCCAACAAGGCCTTCTGCGAGCTCGTGGGCTGCACCATGGAGACCGCGCTGCACCTGGACTTCACCGCGTTCTTCACCAGCGAGAACCGCGACATCCTGCTGCACCATTTCAGCCACCTGCGCGACGACAGCAACAAGGACACCAATGTCCGCATGAAACTGGAGTTTGCCGGCACCAGCGAAGACCAGCCCGCCAAGCCCTTTTTCTGGCGCATCTTCAGGCTGGGCAGCGTCAGCGAGGCCGAAGGCAAGGTCATCTCGATGGTCGGCGACGATCTGTCTGGCCTGTACCAGTCCGAGCTCAAGCTCATGAGCATCTTCTCCAGCATCCCGCTGGGGCTGATGGTGCTCGACAGCCAGGGCCGGATCACCGAGGTGCTGTCCGAATACTGCCATGTGCTGCTCAACCAGCGCACGCTGATCGGCGCGTCGCTCCATGAACTGCTGTTGCGCGCCAACCCGGATCAGGAAAAAGAACTCAATGAGGCCTTTGACCTGCTGCGGGAATGCGCGGGCCAGTTCATGCCGCATTTCTCGGCCCGCGAAGCCGAGCTGGGCCGCCTCAACCAGTTGAAGATCGAAGGCCCCGCCGGCTTCGAGAAGTGGATCAAGCCGCGCGTCCAGCCGATCGCCAAGAACAACACCGTGGACCGCTACATGGTCACGCTGGAAGACATCACGGCGAGCTATCTGGCACAGCGCCAGATCGAGAAGGCCGACCTGCTGGGCAGGCAGGCACAGGCCCTGTACGAATGCGCCATCCGCGACCCGCTCTCAGGCCTGTACACCCGCCTGTTCATGAACGACAGCATCAGCCGCCTGATTGCGTCGGCCAAGCGCGACAACATCCGTGAACTGGCCATCGTGATGTTCGACCTGGACAACTTCAAGAGCGTCAACGACACCTATGGGCACGACGCGGGCGACCGGGTGATCAAGGCCTTTGGCAACATCATCCGGGCCTGCACCCGGGACACGGACATCTCGGTGCGTTATGGCGGCGAGGAGTTCGTGCTGGCCCTGCCCTGCAACGAAACCCACGAGCAAGGTGGCGCCATCGTGGCCGACCGCATCCGCGCCAAACTGGCCGAGACCCCCATCGACATTGGCAAGGGCCAGATGTTGCGTGTCACCACCAGTTCAGGCGTGGCTTACTGCCACAAAGGCGACACGCTCGAAACATTGCTGCACCGCGCCGACAAATACCTGTACGTTGCCAAGCACAATGGCAAGAACCGCGTGTGCGTCGAAACGGCAGAAGGAGAATGACATGCCCCGGATTTTGGTGATCGATGACGCCAAGACCATGCGCGACGCGCTGAAAGACCTGCTGATCCCGGCGGGTTTCGAAGTGGTCGAAGCAGAAAACGGCGAACAAGGGCTGGAGCGAATGGGCCAACACGCCATCGATCTGGTCATCTCGGACCTGAACATGCCCGGCATGGACGGCCTGACCATGTGCAAGCACATCAAGGAGCAGGGTTACCATGCCCCGATCTTCATGCTCACCACACAGACCAGCCCCGAGCTGAAAGCCCGTGCCAAGGAGCACGGCGTGGTGGCCTGGATCGTCAAGCCCCACAAGGACGACATCCTGCTGGGCGGCATCCGCAAGGTGCTCAAACTCAGCTGAGCAACCCGCTCAAGCTGGTGTCTCCCGGGCGCCAGCCGGCCCCAGGATCACTCCATCGAGGCCGGCACCACCGTCCACTGCTGGCGAACATCGCCGATGCCATTGACGCTTTCCAGGTGAACCGGGAAGCCCCACAGGCGCGCCACGTGCTTGAGCACCTCACGCGTGCTGTCATGCAAGGGGCGGTCATTGTGCTGCGTGTGGCGCAGGGTCAAGGAACGGTCACCGCGCAGGTTCACGCTCCAGACTTGGATATTGGGCTCGCGTGAGCCCAGGTCGTACTGCCTGGACAGCATCTCGCGCAACTGGCGGTAGCCGCCTTCGTCGTGGATCGCGCTGACCTCGTATTCGCTCTCTTCTTCATCGTCGCGGATGGCGAACAGGCGGAAGTCACGCATCACCTTCGGGCTCAGGAACTGGCCGATGAAGCTCTCGTCCTTGAAGTTGCGCATCGCATAGTCCAAGGTCTTGAGCCAGGCGTGGTCCTTGGGGTCGGTGCCTTCTGCCGAGCCGGCGAAGTCGGGGAACCAGAGACGGTCTTCCGGCGTGGGCTTCTCGCAAATGCGCTTAAGGTCGGTGTACATGCCAAAGCCCAGCGCATACGGGTTCAGCCCACTGTAGGCGCGGTGCCCCACCGGCGGCTGGAACACCACATTGGTGTGCGACTGCAGCCACTCGATCATGATGCCGTCGGTCAGGTAACCGTCGTCATACATGGTGTTTAGCAGGGTGTAGTGCCAGAACGTGGCCCAGCCTTCGTTCATCACCTGGGTCTGGCGCTGCGGGTAGAAGTACTGCGCCACCTTGCGCACGATGCGCACGATCTCGCGCTGCCAGGGCTCCAGCAGCGGCGCGTGCTTCTCGATGAAGTACAGCAGGTTCTCTTGCGGCTCGGCAGGGAAGCGGCGCACCGACTCTTCCTCGGGCCGATCAGCTCGGCGCGGCAAGGTGCGCCACAGGTCATTGACCTGCTGCTGCAGATAGGCTTCGCGCTCCTCGCGGCGGGCCAGTTCCTTGTCCAGCGACAGCTTGCCCGGGCGGCGGTAGCGGTCCACGCCATGGTTCATCAGCGCATGGCAGGAGTCCAGCAACTCTTCGACGGCGTCCACGCCATGGCGCTCTTCGCAACGTGCCACGTAGTTCTTGGCGTAGACCAGGTAGTCGATGATGGAGCCCGCATCCGTCCACATGCGGAACAGGTAGTTGCCCTTGAAGAAGCTGTTGTGGCCATAGGCCGCGTGCGCGATCACCAGGGCCTGCATGGCCATGGTGTTCTCTTCCATCAGGTAACTGATGCAGGGGTTGGAGTTGATGACGATCTCGTACGCCAGCCCCATGAAGCCGCGGCGGTAGTTCTTCTCGGTGGCGATGAACTCCTTGCCGTACGACCAGTGCCGGTAGTTCACTGGCATGCCCACGCTGGCGTAGGCGTCCATCATCTGCTCGGCCGTGATGATCTCGAGCTGATTCGGGTAGGTGTCGAGCTTGAAGCGCTCGGCCGTCGCGCGGATGACGTCGTGGTACTCCTCGATCAACTCGAAGGACCAGTCGGAAGGGCCAGGCAGCGGCTTGCTGTGCGTTTGATGCTGATTCAGTAGTGCGCTCATGCATCCACCCCTTCCTTCTTGAACAGCTCACGGAACACCGGGTAGATCTGCGAGGCATCCAGCACCTTGCGCATGGCGAAGTGCTTGTGCTGCTCGGCCAGGGCCAGGTACTCGTCCCACAGGTTCTGCTCGGTCTGGGCCACCTGCACATAGGCGTAGTAGCGCACCAGGGGCAGGATCTTCTGCTCGATGATCTCGCGGCAGCGGCTGGAGTCATGGTGCCAGTTGTCACCGTCGGAGGCCTGGGCCACGTACAGGTTCCACTCGCTGGTGGGGTAGCGGGCCTGGATGATCTCGTCAAGCAGCACCAGGGCGCTGGACACCACGGTGCCGCCGGTTTCGGTCGCGTGGAAGAACTCGTCTTCCGTCACTTCCTGGGCCTGCGTGTGGTGGCGGATGAAGACCAGTTCGATCTTGTCGTAGTGCCGCGTCAGGAACAGGTACAGCAGGATGAAGAAGCGCTTGGACAGCTCCTTGCGCTGCTCGTCCATCGAGCCGGACACGTCCATCACGCAGAACATCACGGCCTTGGTGGTAGGCACCGGCACCTTGATGCGGCTGCGGAAACGCAGGTCGATCGGGTCCAGGAAGGGGATGCCCTTCATGCGGCCATACAGGTGCGACAGCTTGGCTTCGATCTCTTCGATCTCGGCCGCATGCTTGCGCACGATGGCCTCGTCGCCATCTTCGGTCTCGGCGCGCAGGGTGGCCAGACGCGCTTCGAGCTCCTGGATCTCGCGCCGCGAGGAGGCCCCCAGGGCAATACGCCGCCCCAGCGCCCCGCGCATGGAGCGCACCACGTGCAGGTTGTTGGGTGTGCCATCGCTGCTGAAGCCGGCACGGTGGCTCTTCCACTCGGGCACCTCGGCCAAGGCGGTGCGCACGAGGTTGGGCAAGGCCAGGTCCTCGAAGAAGACCTGCATGAACTCTTCCTTGCTCAGGCTGAACACGAAATCGTCTTCGCCCTCACCGGAATCGGAGGCCTGGCTGCCGCCACCGCCCTGCCCTTGGCCGCCTTGCGGCTTCTCGATGCGGTCCCCCCTGACGTACTCCTTGTTGCCGGGGTGCACCACCTCACGCGTGCCGCCTTGGCCATGACCGAACACCGGCTCGGACAGATCGCGCTTGGGAATGGCGATGTCCTCGCCGTTTTCGATGTCGCGGATGCTGCGGCCGTTGATGGCACGCTGCACCGCTTCACGCACTTGGTCTTTGTATCGACGCAGGAAGCGCTCACGGTTGCCGATGGACTTGTTCTTGCCCGCCAGCCGCCTGTCAATGATGTGTTGCCTCATGCTCGCTTCCGAATTGCATCAAGTGGGCGCCATGGATCCGGCTTTGCCGGGCCATTGGCGACGCCCCCTTGAGGGGGAGCGCCGGAAGGCGCTCGGGGGTGGGTCATGAACTCTTACGCACTCGCAAATACCACTCGCACAGCAGGCGAACCTGCTTGGCCGTATAGCCCTTCTGGACCATGCGGTTGACGAAGTCCTCGTGCTTCTTGACCTCGTCGGCGCTGGCCTTGGCGTTGAAGCTGATGACCGGCAACAACTCTTCGGTGTTGCTGAACATCTTCTTCTCGATCACGGTGCGCAGCTTCTCGTAGCTGGTCCACAGCGGGTTCTTGCCACCGTTGTTGGCGCGAGCCCGCAGCACGAAGTTGACGATCTCGTTGCGGAAGTCCTTCGGGTTGGCGATACCGGCCGGCTTCTCGATCTTCTCGAGCTCGGCGTTCAGCGCGCCGCGGTCGAAGATCTCGCCGGTGTCGGTGTCGCGGTACTCCTGGTCCTGGATCCAGTAGTCGGCGTAGGTCACGTAGCGGTCGAAGATGTTCTGGCCGTACTCGGAATAGCTTTCCAGATAAGCCGTCTGGATCTCCTTGCCGATGAACTCCGCGTAACGCGGCGCCAGCATCTCCTTGATGTAGGAGATGTACTTCTGCTCGGTTTCAGCCGGGAACTGCTCGCGCTCGATCTGCTGTTCCAGCACGTACATCAGGTGCACCGGGTTGGCCGCCACTTCAGCCGGGTCGAAGTTGAAGACCTTGGAGATGATCTTGAATGCAAAACGCGTCGAGATGCCGCTCATGCCCTCGTCCACGCCTGCGTAGTCGCGGTACTCCTGGATGGACTTGGCCTTGGGGTCCGTGTCCTTGAGGTTCTCGCCGTCGTACACCTGCATCTTGCTGTAGATGCTGGAGTTCTCGGGCTCCTTCAGGCGCGTGAGGATGGCGAACTGGCTCATCATCTTCAGCGTGCCCGGGGCGCAGGGCGCGGCGGCCAGCGACGAAGTGCGCACCAGCTTCTCGTAGATCTTGATTTCCTCGCTCACGCGCAGGCAATAAGGCACCTTGACGATGTAGATCCGGTCAAGGAAAGCCTCGTTGTTCTTGTTGTTGCGGAAGGCCTTCCACTCGCTCTCGTTCGAGTGAGCCAGCACCACGCCATCAAACGGGATCGCACCGAAACCTTCCGTGCCCTTGAAGTTGCCTTCCTGGGTGGCGGTCAGCAGGGGGTGCAGCACCTTGATGGGCGCCTTGAACATTTCCACGAATTCCAGCAGGCCCTGGTTGGCCAGGCACAGGCCACCGGAGTAGCTGTAGGCGTCCGGGTCGTCCTGGGCATAGGTTTCGAGCTTGCGGATGTCAACCTTGCCCACCAGCGCGCTGATGTCCTGGTTGTTCTCATCGCCTGGCTCGGTCTTGGCGATGCCCACCTGCTTGAGGATGCTGGGGTAACGCTTGACGACCTTGAACTTGCGGATGTCACCGCCGAACTCTTCCAGGCGCTTGACAGCCCAGGGGCTCAGGATGCGGTTGAGGTAGCGGCGGGGGATGCCGTATTCCTTCTCCAGGATCGGGCCGTCTTCCGTCGGGTCGAACAGGCCCAACGGCGACTCGTTGACCGGCGAACCCTTGATGGCGTAGAAGGGCACCTTCTGGGCCAGCAGCTTGAGCCGCTCGGCGATCGACGACTTGCCACCGCCCACCGGGCCCAGCAGATACAGGATCTGCTTCTTTTCTTCCAGACCTTGCGCGGCATGGCGGAAGTAGCTGACGACCTGCTCGATGGCATCTTCCATGCCATAGAACTCTTCGAAAGCCGGGTAGATCTTGATCACCTTGTTGGTGAAGATCCGAGACAGGCGCGGGTCATTGCGCGTGTCGATCATCTGCGGTTCACCGATCGCTTCGAGCATGCGCTCTGCCGCGGTGGCGAAGGCCGATTTGTCTTTCTTGCAGATCTCGAGGTATTCCTCGAGGGTGAATTCTTCTTCGCGGGTGCGCTCGTAACGAGCTGCGAAGTTGCTGATCACGTCCATACAGACCTCCGAACCATCGACTTACGCCATCGATGCCATTCGTGATCTGCGCCGTAACCACCTGGTGAACTCGGCGCGACCACACAAGCATCGCCTTCACACCAAAGATCGAGGAAATCGCCTCACATTCAAGCCCGGATAAGGCCCCGGTTCTTGTGTCTGATCAACGACTTCGTTGCTGTCTATCTTGCACCTTTTTTGGGTCGTGCGTGCAGCATGCGCACAACAAGGCACGCTTTCATCAGTTTCCCGCCGCCATGGGGCTACATATTGCTGCTGGCACGCACCTCTTCCATGCTCGTTATGCCTGAGAGGACTTTCTCTATGCCGTCCTGACGCAGGGTGCGCATGCCTTGCCTGAGCGCCTGATGCAACAGGGCTTCGGCGTTGGCGCCGGTCTGGATCATGCGGCGGATCTCGCGGCTGACAGACAGCAACTCATGCAGGCCTGCACGGCCTTTGTAGCCAGTGTGGTTGCACTGCGGGCAGCCTTTGCTGCTGTGCATCATCAAGGTACCCTCGTGCCCCAGGCGTGCCTGCCAGTCGGCCAGCAGGGCTTCGCGCGAGGGCGTTTCTTCGTGCTCGGGGAACACGTAGAGGTACTCCTTGATCAGGTCGTCGATCTGATGCTGGGTGGCCGGCTCGCTGACCTTGCAGGCGGTGCACAGGCGACGCACCAGGCGCTGCGCCAGCACGACCAGCAAGGCATCCGCGAAGTTGAACGGGTCCATGCCCATGTCCAGCAGGCGGGTGACGGTTTCCGGTGCGCTGTTGGTGTGCAGTGTGGTGAGCACCAGGTGGCCCGTGAGCGAGGCCTCGATGCCCATGTCGGCGGTTTCGTGGTCACGGATTTCACCCACCATGATCACGTCCGGGTCGGCACGCAGGAAGGCGCGCAAGGCCTTGGCGAAGGTCCAGTCGATCTTGGGGTTGACCTGCACCTGGCGCAAGCCGGGCTGGGTGATTTCAACCGGGTCTTCGGCCGTCCAGATCTTGCGTTCGGGCACGTTGATGAAGCTCAGAGCCGAGTGCAGCGTCGTGGTCTTGCCGGAGCCGGTCGGGCCCACGCACAGGATCATGCCGTAGGGCCGCTCCAGCGCCTCTTTCAGGCGCGTGAGGTTGTAGGGGCTCAGGCCGATCTTGTCCAGCGGCATGGGGCGTGCCGAACTGAGAATGCGCATCACCACGTCTTCCAGACCGTTGTTGGTCGGGATGGTGGCCACGCGCAGCTCCAGTCGGTACTGGGGCACGAAACGCGCGAAATTGATCTTGCCGTCCTGGGGCTTGCGGCGCTCGGAGATATCGAGGTCGCACATGATCTTGATACGGGCGATCATGGCGCTGCGGTAGTTGTGCGGCAGCTCCAGATACGGCACCAGTGCACCGTCCTTGCGGAAGCGGATCTTGATCTTGTCGCGGCCGGGGTAGCTCTCGATGTGGATGTCGGAGACGCCCTGGGTGTAGGCCTCCACGATCATGGTGTTGATCAGGCGCACCAGCGAGTTGTCACTTTGCTCGATGGGCTTGTCTTCTTCCTGGAAGGCCTTGTTGTCCAGGCCCTCTTTCTCCAGGTCTTCGACCAGCTTGCCGGAGTCGATGGACTCCATCTCCAGCTCGGCCGGGTCGGAGAAGGCGGCGAACATCACCGAGGTCACGTCGGCGCCCAGCTTGGCGTAGGCGTCGCGGATGGACCATTCCAGCTGGCTCTGGTTGGCCAGCACCGGCACGATCTTGCACTGGGTGACGAACTCCAGTTCGGACAGCACCGAGCGTTTGCTGGGGTCTTCAACGGCCACGATCAGGGTGGTGTCACGCAGCAGCAAGGGCGCCACCAGCAGCTTGGCCGCCACGTTGAAGGGCACCTTGTTGAGCGCGTCCGGGTCGGCGGGGAAACGGTCCAGGTCCACCAGCGGGTAGCCCATCTTGCGGGCCAGGGCGCTCAGCAGATCCTGGCGGGACACCATCCCTAAGCGCACCAGCAACTCGCCCAGCGGCACGGTGCGGTCGGTCTTTTGCTGCTTGAGGGCGTCCTGCAATTGCTCTTCGGTGATCAGGCCCAAGGCGATCAGCGCCTCACCGATGCGCACCATGGGCATCTGGCTTTGGCGCTCGATGGCGGCAATCAGTTGATCAGGCGAGACCACTTTCTGGGTCAACAGGATGTCACCCAGCTTCTGGTTGCGCAGGTTCTGCTGCACCTCGACCGCCTGCTCCACTTCTTCGGGGCTGACGGCTTGCGAATCGACCAACGCCTGGCCAATCAGCGGGCCGATTTCGACACCCGCGATCACTTCGGTGGGCACGAACAGGCGGTGCACGGCCCCGCGCTCATCCACGGGCGGGAACAGGAACAGGCCAAACTCGTTTTCGACGTGGCCGATGGTGTCGCCTTCCAGCGTACCGCCGGCCACCAGGTGGACGCGGTAATCCGTCACCGGGCGCTCGGCCAGGACGCCGTTGTCATGCTGGCTCAGGCCGGCGTCTGCCAGCTTGGGCTCGATCGGGCGTGTCAGCAAGATCGTGCGGAACTGGTTGAAGCGCAGCGGCATGGTGGTGCGCGCTGGCGGCACCTGGATGTGGGCCACGTGCTCGGTGGGCACAAAGAAGTTCAGGCGCCCCTGCATCACGCGGCCGTTGAGCCCCACGATCTGGCAGGGCTCGGGCTCCTGCTGCACACCGGGCACAGGATAGGTGGCAAAAGGCGGCGTGGGCCAGCGGAAGGCACCGCTGTCCGGGCTGTCGTTTGTGATGTCGCTCAGCCCCGCGTTCTGGAAGTCGATGCCCTGCTCTCTGGGTGGAGCCGGCGGGCCTACTTCGATGCGGAAGATGCGCTCAGGGTTATCAGACATGTCGATCCTTGCATCCAGGATGCGACACTGACACCCCGGGCTGATTGCCATGCTATGAAACTGCCCGCATCATGATCGGGCCATAAAGCGCCAAAAAGCGCGCATTTGCAGCTCGGGATGCCACCGGCATGGTCCAGTGAAAGATTACGACGACTCGCACGACCAATAAGATGCCGCCTGAAGAAGGTGTGCGTTTTTCAACCGAATCTGCAAGGAAATCATCATGAATCAACGTCAACTGCTGTCTTCTGCCCTCGCCTCGCTGCTGGCCGTGGGTGCCATCCAGGCGGCGCATGCTGCTGAAGAAGGCGCAGCCAAGGACAAGGAAAAGTGCTTCGGCATCGTCAAGGCCGGCCAGAACAGCTGCGCCAACCTGTCTGGCACGCACTCGTGCGCCGGCGAAGCCAAGGCCGACAATTCGCCCGTGGAGTGGAAGCTGGTGGCCAAGGGCACCTGCGCCAAGCTGGGCGGCCTGAGCCTTGAGCAAGCCAAGGCGGCGCTGGCCCAGGCCGGCGGCAAGTGAGGGCCTGACACCCGATGAGCAGCACGTGGTCCCTGGTGGGTATTGGCCTGCGCCAACCACACGCGCAGGAGTTGTTGCGGCTGCGCCCGCCTGAACTGGGCTTCCTGGAGGTGCATTCCGAGAACTTCTTTGCCGATGGCGGGGCGGCCCTCGACGTGCTGGACCAGATGCGGGCGCTCTACCCCATCAGCCTGCATGGCGTGGGCTTGTCGCTGGGCTCTGCCTCGGGCATCGATGCCGACCACCTGACGCGGCTGGCTCGCCTGGTGGCCCGCGTCAACCCCGTTCGGGTGTCGGACCACGCCAGTTTTGCGCGCGTCGCCCCTGCGGTGCCGGGGCAAGCTGGCGCCGTGCACGCCAGCGACCTGCTGCCCCTGGCCTTCACGCCGACCTCGCAAGATGTGCTGGTGGCCAACATCCAGCAGGTGCAGGACAAGCTCCAGCGCCCCATCCTGATCGAGAACCTGTCGGCCTACATGGCCTACCAGGATGATGAGATCGCGGAGGTGGATTTCCTGATCCAGACCTGCCGGCGCGCAGGCTGCCAGTTGCTGCTGGACCTCAACAACCTCGTCGTCAACGGCCTGAACCGGGCGCGGCGCACCACCTGGCAACACACGCCGGGCGTCGAACCTGATCGGGGCCAGGCGCTGACCAAGGCGCGGGCCGAGGCGCTGGACTTTGTCTGGTCCATCCCGCCGGGCATGGTGGGTGAAATTCACCTGGCCGGCTTTCGCTGGGCCGAGCCCGACCGCCTGATCATCGACGACCACAGCCAGCGCGTGCACCCCACGGTGTGGGACGTGTACGCCCAGACGCTGGCCCACCTGGGCGAGATCCCCACCCTGATCGAATGGGACGTGGACCTGCCCCCCCTGGCCGTGCTGCTGGACGAAGCCCGCCTGGCTGCACAGGCGCTGGCCCAGCACCGCGGGGAGGCCGAGCATGAGTCGATCGACTGAATTGGCGCGGCAGCAGGCGGTGCTGGCGGCCTGGCGCACCCCACACAACACCGAACGGCCTTGGGATGCATCCCAGGCCTGCTGGCCGGCGCTCGTGGCCGCACGCCTGCAAACCGATGCGACCGGCTTGCGTGCCTACCAGCTCAACGCGCAGGCCACCGCACAACGCGTGATCGCCGCGCACTACCCGACGCTGCAGGCCATGCTGGGTGAGGACACGTTGAAGGCGCTGGCGCTCATCCTGTGGCAGGAGGCGCCACCCGACCGTGGTGACCTGGGCGCATGGGGGGCGGCCTTGCCGGGTTTGATCGAGCGCCACCCGGATCTGCAGACCTGGCCCTGGCTGGCCGATTGCGCCCGGCTGGACTGGGCCCGCCACCAGTGCGAGCGCGCCGCGGATGCCAACCTGGACACCCGCAGCCTGAACCTGTTGGCCGAAACCGAACCTGAACAGCTGCACCTGGCGCTCAAGCCCTGTGTGCAGTTGCTCTCGTCAGACTGGCCTGTGGTGGCGCTGTGGCAGGCACATCAGGGCCCTGCCGACACCCATGAGGATGCCGCCCGGCTTGCATTGCGAAGCGGGCAAACCGGCGACGTGGTGGTCTGGCGCCAGCCCTGGTTGTTGCAGATGGCGCCCGTGGGCCCCGCAGACGCCCTGTGGATGAAGGCGCTCCTGACGCAGCCAGATCAGCCCCTGGGGACCTTGCTGGCCCAGGCCCCGACTGGCTTCGATTTCGGTACCTGGCTGAACCAGACCGTGGCGCAGGGCTGGTTGTGGAAGCTGAGCGCCACGGCGGATCAGGTCTGAGGCACTCGGCGCTCAGCCAGCTCAGAAGTCTTTCGGACGGAACTCCAGCTGCATCACCGGCGGCACACGGCCGCTTTCGTCAGCAGGCAGCACCTCGGTGCGATCGAGCGCACGCATCACAGCCTCGTCCCACGAAGCCACCCCGGAGCGCTCGATGAACTTGGTCGACAGGATGCGGCCATCCGGGCCGCAGCGCACTTCGACCACGGCCAGCGGGTTGCCGCTCACGTTGTCGGTGAACACGATGTTGGGCTTGATGCGGGCCTTGATGCGGCCGCCATAAGCCGCACTCGGGCCGGCCGATCGGCTGGGTGTACCCAGCGAACCCAGTTCGGACATCATCTCCTGCAGCTTGGCCTTGCGCAGGGCTTCGCGTTCGGCCGCGGCCTTGGCACTGCTGTCGGCACTGGTGGCCTTGGACGTGACCGGCTTGACCTCGGGCACCTTCTTGGGCTCCGGCTTCGGTGCCGGTTTAGGCTCAGGCTCCACCGGTTTCTTGGGCGGCACCTTCTCGGCCTTCTTCACCGGCTTGGGCGGCTCGGTCTCAAAGACCTCGACAGGCTCGCGGTGCTTGCGTTTCTTGGGTTCTTTCTTGGGCGGCGTGCGTGACACCACCACATCCGGGATCGGCTGAGGTGGCGGCGGTTCCGGCTCGGCGGCCTTCACGGGTTCGGGCGGCGTCTCTGGTGGTTTTTCAACCGGCTGCTCGACCTGTGGCGGTGGGGGCGGCGGCTCCACGGCCTCGGGCACCGCCGCACGCGGGATGTCCGACCAGACTTCGGCCTCGACCGTTTCCGGGTTGGTCATCTTCCAGTGCACGCCAAAGGCCAGCGCGGCCACCAGCATCAGGTGCACGCCAAGGGCCATGGCCACGCCCGAGGTCCAGCCGTCCGCTGTGCGCGGGCGCAGGTCCGGGCCGGCTCCTGGGTGGACGACGTCGGCGTTCAAGGCGTCAGCCCCCTGTGGTGCGCACCGACAGGCCCACGCGGGCCACGCCGGCTTTCTGCAGCACGTCCATCACGTGCACCACGGACTCGTAGCGCACGTCCTTGCGCGCGCTGATGATCACGGGCACGGCGGCGGGGCCACCAGCCGCCTCGTCCTGCAAGGGCTTGATGCGCGCGGCCAACTCGCTCACGTCCAAGGTGTCGACGTCCTTGCGGTCAATGCGCAGGCGCACACGGTCGGCGTCTTCCAGCACGACCTCGATGACCTTTTCGGGCGCCTTGCGGGCCTTGCCGATGCTGGGCAAGTCCACCACGCCGGTCGGCAGCAGCGGTGCGCTCACCATGAAGATGATCAGCAGCACCAGCATCACGTCGATGAACGGGACCATGTTGATCTCGTTGCGGGTGCGCCTGCCACGGCGCCCGCCTCGGGCATTGAGCTCGGCCACGGTCAGTGCCCCTGTGGTGCGCCAGCCGGGTTGGCCGGTGCGGCGTTGCGCGCCAGGATGTTGGAGAACTCTTCCATGAAGGACTCCATCTGGATGGCGATGCGATCAATGTCGCGCGCCAGGCGGTTGTAGGCCAGCACGGCGGGGATGGCCGCAAACAGGCCGATGGCCGTGGCCACCAGGGCCTCGGCGATACCGGGCGCCACCGTGGCCAACGTCACCTGCTGCATGTTGGACAGACCCGTGAAGGCGTGCATGATCCCCCACACCGTGCCGAACAGGCCGATGTAAGGCGACACCGAACCCACCGAGCCGAGAAAGTCCAGGCGCGCTTCGATGACGTCCATCTCACGCTGGAAGCTGGCGCGCATGGCGCGGCGGGCGCCGTCCAGCAAGGTGGGCACATCGGTCACACGGCGCTCGCGCAGCTTCATGAATTCGCGCATGCCCGCGGCGAAGATGCGCTCTTGCGGCGAGGGAGGGCCTTCGCCGCGTTGCGCGTCCTGGTAGAGCTCCTGCAGGGTGCGCCCGGCCCAGAATTCGCGGTCGAACTCGTCGTTGTCGGTGCGCACGCGCTTGAGCCCGATCAGCTTGCTGAAAATGACGCTCCAGCTGGCCAGCGACACCGCCAGCAGCAGCGCCAGCACGATCTGCACCACCGCGCTGGCATGCAGCACCAAGGCAATGATGGACAAGTCTTGGTTCATGGGAAATCAGGCTCCAGAGGTTGGAATCGGGGTGGGCAGGACAGACAGGATGCGCGCGGGGATGCGGCCGGGCTTGAGGTCTTCCTGGCCGGGCTGGGACTGCACCCAGCCAATGCGAACCTGCCCCTGCGTCAGCAAGGTCGCGCCGCGCCAGACGTCCTGCGCGAAGCTCACGCTGCTGCGCCCGACATTGATGACGCTGACGGTCACCGTCAAACGGTCGTCCAGGCGGGCGGGCTTGATGAAGCGCATCTGCGTGTCGGCCACGACGAACATGCCCTCGCCCGAATGGCGCATGCCCTCCTGCTCGAAGCCCAGGGAGGACAGCCACTCGGTGCGGGCGCGCTCCATGAACTTGAGGTAGTTGCCGTAGAACACGATGCCACCGGCATCGGTGTCTTCCCAGTAAATGCGGATCGCATGACGGAAATGCGCATTGACCAGGGCGCTGGGCACGGTGGGCGCGGCGGCGGTATCGACAGAAGCGTCAGCAGCGGACAGCAGGCTCATGGCCGCCATTATCCAGGGGATCGGGCCTGATCGTGCCGCCAGGCTGTCATTCAAACTGTCAAGACACGTAAAGCGCGCGGTGCATCAAAGGAAATCGGGCGGCTGAACCGCGTGCAGCGTCACGCTGGTGTGCCCGTCGCGCTCGCGGCTGCGCAGCCACCACACCGCCCCCTTGCGCACCGACCAGGCCAGATCCTGCCCGGTCAGCAGGCGGGCGGCCAGCATGCCCAGCGTGGGCTGGTGCCCGACCAGCAGCACGGCATCCCTGGCGCGGGGCCAGCGCGCTGCCTCCAGCAGGTCGTCCACGCTGGCCTGTGGGTTGATGGATTTCACCGTCTTGAACGTGCGGCCCAGCGCCAGCGCAGTCTGCTGCGTGCGCTGTGCCGGGCTGACCAGCACACGGGTCGTGTCGGGCAAGCGCTGGTTGAGCCATTGGGCCATGCGCTCGGCCTGCCGCTCGCCCTTGGGGGTCAAGGTGCGGGCGAGGTCCTGCGCCATGTCGATGTGGACCGTCAGGTCTTCGCCGGCTTCTGCGCGGGCCTGCAAGGCTTCGTCCAGCGGCAAAGCGTGTGCCTGAGCGTGCCGCCACAAGATCAGATCCATGCTGAACTCCTCATGCGCCCTCCTGGATGTGTCATGCCCGGGCAGCCTGATGGATCAACGCGTCAGGCTGATGACAATCAGATCAAGGCGCGAAAGCGGGCCATCAAAGCCTGCTGAGCACTGACGCCATCTTGCGAGACGCGCTCGTAGCGGCCATCACCCAACTGGCGCCAGGCATCGCGGTGGTCCAGCAGATACGGCACCAGGCACTCGTCGATCACGCGCTGGCGCAAGGCCGCATCGCGCACGGGCCAGGCGGCTTCGATGCGCCGCGTCATGTTGCGGTTCATCCAGTCGGCGCTGGACAGGTAGAGCACCTCGTCGTCATCCCCTGGGCCCCAGCGGAAGTACAGCACACGCGTGTGCTCGAGCATGCGGCCCACGATGGAGCGCACGCGGATGTTCTCGGACAACCCGGGCACACCCGGCGGCAAGATGCAGGCCCCACGCACGACGAGGTCGATGCTGACGCCTGCCTGCCCCGCTTCCAGCAAGGCCGCGATCAAGGGCTCGTCCGTCAGGGAGTTGAGCTTGAGCACGATGCGTGCGGGCTGGCCGGCCTGGGCCGCCTCGGCCACATGCTTGATGGTGCGGATCAGGTGCGACTGCATGCTGAACGGTGCCAGCAGCAGGTGCCGGGTGGACTTCTGGTGCGTCAGGCTGGAGAGCTGCTGGAACACCATGTCCACATCGGCCGTGATCTCGGCATTGCTGGTCAGGTAACCTACGTCGGTGTACAGGCGCGCTGTCTTGGGGTTGTAGTTGCCCGTGGACAGATGGGCGTAACGCCGCAGGCGATTGCCCTCGCGGCGCGTCACCAGCATCATCTTGGCGTGGGTCTTGAGGCCCACGATGCCGTACACCACCTGCGCCCCCAGCGCCTCCAGGCGTTCGGCCCAGTTGATGTTGGCCTCTTCGTCGAAGCGCGCCTTCAGCTCCACCACGGCCAGCACTTCCTTGCCGCGGCGCACGGCTTCGAGCAGCAAGTCCATCAACACCGACTCGCTGCCGGTGCGGTAGATGGTCTGCTTGATGGCCAGCACATCCGGGTCGTACACGGCCTCGCGCAAGAAGGCCACGACCGCATCAAATGACTCGAAGGGATGGTGCAGCAGGCAGTCCTGGTGGCGCAGGTGCTCGAACATGCCGGCCTGCGGCAAGGTCTGCGGCCAGCCGGCCTGGTAGTTCGGGAAGCGCAGCGGGTCGGCATCGGCCTGGTCGATCAACTGCGTGAGGCGCACGAGGTTGACGGGGCCGTTCACCTCATAGAGAGCTTGCTTGTCCAGGCCGAACTGCTCGAGCAGGAAGTCGGACAGATCCTTGGGGCAGTTGAACACCACCTCCAGCCGCACCGACTGGCCGAACTGGCGCGTGCTCATCTTGGAGCGCAGGGCCTGGCGCAGGTCGGTGACATCGTCTTCGTCCACGTCGATGTCCGAATCCCGCGTGAGGCGGAACTGCGAGAAGGCCTGCATCTCGCGGCCGGCAAACAGCTCCCCCAGGTGCGAGCGGATCACGCTGGACAGCAGCACAAAGCACTGCTTGCCGTCCGAGATTTCGGGGGGCAGCTTGATCACGCGCGGCAGCACGCGCGGGATGCGCACGATGGCGATGTCGTTGTCGCGCCCGAAGGCATCGCGCCCACTCAGGCGCACGATGAAGTTCAGCGTCTTGTTGGCAACCTGCGGGAAGGGGTGCGACGGGTCCAGCCCGATGGGCACCAGCAGCGGGCGAACCTGGCGATGGAAGAAATCGGCCACCCAGGCGCTCTGGGCCTCGTTGCGGTGCGCGTGGTTGAGGATGTAAATGCCGGCCTCGCGCAGCGCCGGGCCGACCACGTCGTTGAAGATCTGGTACTGGTCGTCAACCAGTTGATGGGCCTCTTTGGCGACATCGGCCAGGTACTGCGGGTCGATGCCGGTGCCGCGGGTGCGCGAGGCCTCCAGCACATCGGCAAAGCGGACCTCGAAGAATTCGTCGAGGTTGGACGACACGATGCAGATGTAGCGCAGGCGCTCCAGCAGGGGCACGTCCTCCCGCTGCGCTTGCGCCAGCACCCGGCGGTTGAATTCCAGAATGGCCTGTTCGCGGCTCAACAACTTCAAACGCGGGGCGGTGTACACCTGACAACACTTCCTTTGCAATCAAACCGGATCGCGCCAGACAAAGCGCGGGGCTTTGAGTTTAGAACGCCAAAGCCCTCAGGATGATGACAGTTGTGTGTCAGTGTGCAGCTGACCACGCCGCGCAAGGCGGGTGGGCGATCAGCTGGCGGCCTCCCACGCCGCGCACGGTTAGTGTGCGGCTTCCCAGTTCGGCCCTGCCCCGACCTCGGCCAGCAGCGGCACCCGCAAGGCCGCCACCGAGGCCATCAGGCGAGGCACTTCGGCCTTGACCCAGTCCAGCTCGGCCTCAGGCACCTCGAACACCAGTTCGTCGTGCACCTGCATGATCATCAGCGTGGCCTTGCCTTGCGCGTCCAGCGCGTCCTGCACGGCCACCATCGACAGCTTGATCAGGTCAGCCGCCGTGCCCTGCATGGGCGCGTTGATGGCGGCCCGCTCGGCACCGGCACGGCTCGGGCCGTTGGGGCTGTTGATCTCGGGCAGCCACAAACGGCGCCCGAACACGGTTTCGACATAACCCTGCGCCTTGGCCAGCGCACGGGTTTCATCCATGTAGCGCTTCACGCCGGGGTAGCGCGTGAAGTAGCGCTCGATGTAGGCCGACGCCGCCGAGCGCTCGATGCCGAGGTTGCTGGCCAGGCCGAAAGCGCTCATGCCGTAGATCAGGCCGAAGTTGATGACCTTGGCGTAGCGGCGCTGCTCGCTGCTGACCTCATCCGGCGTCACACCGAAGATCTCGCTGGCAGTGGCACGGTGCACGTCCATGCCCTCAGCAAAGGCGCGCAGCAGGTTCTCGTCCTGCGAGATGTGGGCCATGATGCGCAGCTCGATCTGCGAGTAGTCGGCCGAGACGATGACGTGGCCCGGCGGCGCGATGAAGGCTTCGCGGATGCGGCGGCCTTCGGCTGTGCGCACAGGGATGTTCTGCAGGTTCGGGTCGTTGCTGGACAGGCGGCCCGTGACGGCCACGGCCTGCGCGTAATTGGTGTGCACGCGGCCGGTTGCCGGGTTGATCATCAGGGGCAGCTTGTCCGTGTACGTGGACTTGAGCTTGGCCATGCCGCGGTATTCGAGGATGCGAGCCGGCAGCGGGTAGTCTTCGGCGAGCTTCTCCAGCACCTCTTCATTGGTGGACGGCGCGCCGGATGCCGTCTTCTTCACGACGGGCAGGCCCTGCTTGACGAACAGGATCTCGCCGAGCTGCTTGGGTGAGCCCAGGTTGAAGGGCTGGCCGGCCAGCTCGTAGGCTTCCTGCTCCAGCGCCATGATGCGTTGGCCCAACTCGTGGCTTTGCTGCCGCAGCAAGTCCGCATCAATCAGCACGCCGTTGCGCTCGATGCGCTGCAGCACGCGCGAGGTAGGCAGCTCGAAGCGCTGGTAGATGTCCAGCAAACCCGGCTCGGCCTGCAAGCGCGGCCACAGGGTCTCGTGCACATGCAGCGTCAGGTCGCTGTCTTCACTGGAGTACTGTGAGGCGCGGTCCACTGCCACTTGCGCAAACGGGATCTGCTGCGCCCCCTTGCCGGCCACGTCTTCGTAGCTCAGGCCGGCGCGGTTCACGAAGCGCAACGCCAGCTCACCCAGGTTATGCCGGCGATGCGCTTCGAGCACATAGCTCTCCAGCATGGTGTCATGCGCATAACCCTGGATGCGGATGCCGTGGTTGGCCAGCACGTGCGTGTCGTACTTGATGTTCTGGCCGACCTTGGCCTTGCTGGCGTCTTCCAGCCAGGGCTTGAGCTTGGCCAGCACCTCGTCGAGCGGCAACTGCGTGGGCGCATCAGGGCCCTCGTGGCGCAGCGGGATGTAGCAAGCGCTGCCCACATGGTCACTGAACGACAGGCCCACGACGCGGGCTTTCATGGGGTCGAGCGAATCGGTCTCGGTGTCGAAGGCGACCAGTTGGGCCGCGTGCAGGCGAGCCAGCCATTGATCGAAAGCCGCCCAATCGAGGATGGTGTCGTAATGGGTGTCGACCTGGGTCAAGGTGGATGCGGGGGAGGCACCACCCATGGCTGAGGCTTCGTTGGCACTTGCGTCGCCTGCTGCTTCACCCACTGGATCGACATCACCACCAAACAGGTCACCCGTGGCGCTGGGCTTGGGTGCTTTGGGCGCCTTGCCAGTCTTGGCTGCGGGGGCCGCGGTCGCTGAGCTCAGCCCCAGTTGCTTCTCGACCTCGGCACGGGCCGTGCGGAAACCATAGCGTGTGTAGAAGTCCAGCAACGCAGGCAGGTCGGGCGCCTTGAGCGCCAGCGCGTCAAGTGAAGGCCACTGGGGCACATAGCCCGTGAGGTCACAATCCAGCTTGACGGTGATGAGGCGGCGGCCTTGGGGCAGCCAGTCCAGCGCCTTGCGCAGGTTCTCACCCACCACACCCTTGATGCTGTCTGCCGCGGCCATCACGCCTTCGAGCGTGTCGTATTCAGCCAGCCACTTCACAGCCGTCTTGGGGCCCACTTTCTCGACGCCAGGCACGTTGTCCACCGTGTCGCCGATCAGGGTCAGGTAATCGATGATCCGCTCGGGCGGCACACCGAACTTGGCCTGCACACCGGGGATGTCCAGCACCTCGGGCGGCTTGGCCATGGTGTTGATCAGCGAGACCTGCGGGTTGACCAGTTGGGCCAGGTCCTTGTCGCCCGTGGAGATGACGACCTTGTGGCCGGAGGCTGCCGCCACCCTGGCCAGCGTGCCGATGGCGTCATCGGCTTCGATGCCCGGCACTTCGAGCACCGGCCAGCCCAGGAGCTTGACGACTTCGTGGATCGGTTCGATCTGGGCTCGCAGGTCATCCGGCATCGAGGGGCGGTGCGCCTTGTACTCGGGGTACCACTCGTCGCGGAAGGTCGGGCCTTTGGCGTCGAACACACAGACGGCATGCTCGGCGCCGATGTGGTCACGCAACCAGCCCATCATGTTGACCATGCCGTGCAAGGCGCCGGTCGGCTCGCCTTGCGGCCCGCGCAGGTCGGGCATGGCGTGAAAGGCGCGGTAGAGGTAGCTGGAGCCGTCTACCAGCAGCAGGATGGGCAGGGAATCAGAAGGGGTAGTCACCGGGGCGTTCATGCCCCGGATTGTGACGCCTATTCATGAGGCCATAGAGGCCCGGGCCCGGATCAGAACTCCATCGAGCCACCGATGCCGAACAGGTAGTAGCTCTCGTGGCCCTTGACCACATAGTCGAAGCTCGACAGCAGGCGCATGTCGCGGGCGAACTGGTAGGACAGACCGGCACCGAAGTAAGGGGCGCTGCCGTAGTCGTTCACACGCTCGGTGGTGCCACCAGCGTAAGTGATGTTCTGGTCACGGCGGGTGAAGGCCCAACCCACGCGCAGGCTGTTGGTGAAGTCGTTGAGCAACTCGACTTCCCAGTTGATGCCCACCGACAGGGCGCGCATCTTCTGGCGCACGGCGGCCACGCCGGTCGAGGCCGTGGTAGCCGTGTCATTGGCGCGGTCCAGGCCACCGAAGAACATGTAGTTCACTTCTGCGGCCAGACCGGGGGTCAGACGCTTGCCACCGAAGAACTTGCCGCTGAACGTGGCCCGGTTGCAGCTGGTGCCGCATTCCCACTGCGCGGCCCCCACACCGAAGGCGCCACCGCCATAGATGCCCAACGGGGCGGATTCGCGTTCCTGGGCCATGGCCGACAGGCTCACCAGCGACAACGCTGCAGCCAGCGTGGACAGGGTCTTGGAATACTTGCTCGGGGCTGAAGTGCTCATGATGCGGGACCGGTTCCTCGTTATAGGAAAAATGCACGCCCCCACAAAGCAGTGGGGCGGGGTTTTCAATATCCTGAGAAGTCTGCCACAGCGACTCCTACAATCACACGCTCGTCTTCCCCCGGAGCCTGAGGGTTTACGCCTAAGCTGTGAGCCGCCGCAACATCTGGTTGCGGTTTTCCATGCCGATGCACCTTTTTGTTGCCAGGGGCCCCCGCCTTTTCGATGCTTGACTGAGTCACATGGCCGTTTTCACCGAAGTGTCCCCGCAGGAAGCGGCTGGACTGCTGTCCGACCTGGATCTGGGTACCTTGCAATCCATGCAGGGTGCCACCTCCGGCATCGAGAATACGAACTACTTTGTCAGCACAGACAAGGGTGACTATGTGCTGACCTTGTTCGAGCGCCTGAGCTACGAGCAACTGCCCTTCTACCTGAACCTGATGCACCACCTGGCGAACCGCGGCATCCCCGTGCCCGCACCCCAGGCCAATGCGCAAGGCGAGATCCTGCACACGCTCAAGGGCAAGCCCGCTGCTGTGGTGACGCGCCTGAAGGGCCGCAACCAGTTGGCGCCTCAAGCTGCCGATTGCGCGCAGGTGGGCGCGATGCTGGCTCGCATGCACGAAGCCGGGCTGGACTACCCGCACCAGCAGCCCAATCTGCGTGGCCTGGCCTGGTGGGAAGAGACCATCCCCGTGGTTCGCCCGCACCTGAATGCCGATCAGGTCGCCCTGATTGAATCCGAGCTGGTGTTCCAGCAAGAGCTGGCGCGCTCGGCGAGCTACAAGGCCCTGCCCGGCGGCCCGATTCACGCCGACCTGTTCCGCGACAACGTGATGTTCGACGGCCCGGCGCTGTCGGGTTTCTTCGACTTCTACTTCGCGGGCTGCGACACCTTCGGCTTCGACATCGCCGTGTGCCTCAATGACTGGTGCATCGACCTGGACACCGGTGCGCTCGACCCGGTTCGCGCCCAGGCCTTCGTGGCAGCCTATGATGCCCAGCGCCCCCTCACGGATGATGAACTCGTGCTGCTGCCTGCCCTGCTGCGTTCCGCCGCGTTGCGCTTCTGGACATCCCGCCTGTGGGACTACTACCTGCCGCGCGATGCCGCCATGCTCAAACCCCATGACCCGACGCACTTCGAGCGCGTGTTGACGATGCGCCGCAACCAGCCCTGGTCGTATCAACGAGGCACCGCGGCCTGAGCATGAAACTCAAACTGGTCAAAGCCTCTCGGGGGCTGGTCTGGGTGCGCCAGGGTTTGCTGGCCTGCCGGCAACAACCACTGGGCTACATCAGCTTGCTGGGCCTGACCAGCATGGCGGCCATGCTGCTGATGCTGGTGCTGCAGGAGGTCGGGCTGGCGTTGGTCACCTGTCTCGCACCCAGTGTGTGGATGGGCTTCATGCTGGCCACCCGCCGTGTGCTGACGGGCCAATCCATCACCCCTGCGGTGATGATCGAGCCCTTCAAGAGTGATGCAGCCGTGCGCAAGGCCTTCGCCCAGTTGGGCGTGCTGTATGGCCTGTGCATGCTGGGCGCCCTGCTGCTCTCGGGCTGGCTGGGCCCTGATCCGCAGGCCCTGGAAGACATCAAGACCAAAGCGCAGGACCTGGCCGAGGTGATCACCAACCCGCTGGTTCAAGAAAGCATGCTGCTGGACCTGGCGCTGACCTTGCCGGTGACGCTGCTGTTCCTGCACGCCCCCGCGCTGATCCTGTGGGCGCGCGTGCCCTTGCCCAAGGCGCTGTTCTTCAGTGCCGTGGCAAGCTGGCGCAACCTGGGTGCCTTTGTGCTGTTTGGCCTCGGCTGGTTCGGGGTGCTCAGTGCACTGGCGCTGGTGGCCGGTCTGATCGTCACCATCCTGCCGATACCGGTGCTGGTCAATGCCCTGACCATGGCCGCCAGCATGGGGCTGGCGGCGGCCTTCTACGGCTCTTTGTATTTCGCGGTGGTGGACTGCTTCGATCCACAAAAGCCCGCCGAACCCACCGAGCCAGCTCAATCTGTCTGAGTCGGCAACCCCGCTCAGGAAGTCAGGCGCTCAACGCCTTCCAGCGGGCAGGCATAGATGGCATTGCGCAAGGCCGCGATGGCCTCATAACGCGTGAAGCTGCGCCGCCAGGCCAGCACCACACGGCGCGTGGGCACCGGGTCTTCAAATGGCACGAACACCAGGTGCGGATGCGGCTCGCGCGGCACCGACAGCATGGGCACCACGGTGACCCCCATGCCCGCCGCCACCATGTGTTTGATGGTCTCCAGGGACGAGCCCTCGAAGCTCTTGCGGATGCCCTCGGCATCGCTGGAGAAGCGCGCGAACTCGGGGCAGACCTCCAGCACATGGTCACGGAAGCAATGGCCTGCGCCCAGCAGCAACATGGTCTCGCGCTTGAGCTCTTCGGCGCTGATGCGCTCGCGCTGTGCCAGCGGATGCATGCGCGGCACGGCCACCATGAAGGGTTCGTCGTACAAGGGCGCCACGGCCAGGTTCGTGTCCATGAAAGGCTCGGCCAGGATGGCGCAATCCAGCTCACCGGCACGCAGCATTTCCAGCAGCTTGACGGTGAAGTTCTCCTGCAGCATCAGTGGCATCTGCGGCACGTGGGCAATGGCCGAACGCACCAGATCAGGCAGCAAGTAAGGGCCGATCGTGTAGATCACACCCAGGCGCAAGGCACCGGCCAGCGGGTCCTTGCCGCGCTTGGCGATCTCTTTGATGGCCTGGGCCTGCTCCAGCACCGCCTGGGCCTGGCGCACGATTTCTTCGCCCAGGGGCGTGACGCTGATCTCGGCGCTGCCACGCTCGAACAGCCGCACGTCCAGCTCGTCTTCAAGCTTCTTGACGGCCACGGACAGCGTGGGCTGGGACACGAAGCAGGCCTCGGCAGCCCGCCCGAAGTGGCGTTCACGTGCCACGGCCACGATGTAGCGAAGTTCAGTCAGCGTCATGGGTTTTGATTGTGCTGAATTTGGGCGAAAGCTGCCTGCCCCGAAAGATACCCTGTCATGCCTTGAGGAATTCCGACTTCTGCCCCAGCCAGCGGGCCACATGGCGTTGCGCCGCATCAGGGTGGTCACGCAACATGATCTCGGCGACCTGGCGGGCACGCGCCACCAGGCCCTGGTCTTCGTTCAAGTCTGCAAAACGCAAGAGCGCCGCACCGGATTGCCGCGAGCCCATGAACTCGCCCGGGCCCCGGATCTCCAGGTCGCGCCGCGCGATCTCGAAGCCATCGGTGGTTTCGGCCATGGCCTTGAGGCGCTGCTTGCCCGAGTCGGACAAGGGCGAGGCATACAGCAGCACACACACGCTGGCCACGGCGCCACGACCCACCCGCCCGCGCAACTGGTGCAACTGGCTCAGGCCGAACCGCTCGGCGTGCTCGATCACCATGAGGCTGGCGTTGGGCACGTCCACCCCCACTTCGATCACGGTGGTGGCCACCAGCACAGACAACTCGCCGGATGCAAAACGTGCCATGACATCGGCCTTCTCGGCCGCGGGCAAGCGCCCATGCAACAAGCCCACGCCAAAGCCGGCCAGCGCCTCGCTCAACTCCTGGTGCGTCTGGGTGACGTTGCTCAGGTCCAGTGGCGGGCGGCGATTGCTGGCGCGGCCGGCCAGCTCGTCAGCGGCCTGGTCGCTGTCCTCGGTTTCGTCGATCAAGGGGCAGACCCAGTAAACCTGGCTGCCCTTGGCCACCTCGTCACGGATGCGCTCGACCACATCGGGACGACGCGTGTCCGCGAACACCTTGGTGACGATGGGCGTGCGGCCGGGCGGCAACTCGTCGATGGTGCTGACCTCCAGGTCGGCCAGGTAGGTCATCGCCAGGGTGCGGGGGATGGGTGTGGCGCTCATCATCAGCAGGTGCGGCTCCAGCTCGCTGCTTTCGAGCTTGCGGCGCAACTGCAGGCGCTGCGCCACACCGAAGCGGTGCTGCTCGTCGATCAAGGCCAGGCCCAGCTTCGCGAACTCGACCTGATCCTGGATGACGGCGTGTGTGCCCACCACCAGTTGCGCTTCACCCGATGCCACGGCTTCCAGTTGCGCGCGTTTGGCCTTGGCCTTGAGGCTGCCGGTCAGCCAGGCCACCTTGATGCCCAGGGGCTCGAGCCAGCCCACCAGCTTGCGGAAGTGCTGCTCGGCCAGGATCTCGGTGGGTGCCATCAGGGCGCATTGCCAGCCCGCGTCCATGGCCACGGCGGCGGCCAGCGCGGCCACCACGGTCTTGCCCGAGCCCACATCGCCTTGCAGCAGGCGGTGCATGGGCTGCGGCCTTTGCAAGTCCTGGGCGATCTCTTCGCACACCTTTTGCTGTGCCGCTGTCAACTGAAAAGGCAGCACCGCCAGCAGGCGCTCTTGCAAGCCTTGAGGCACGGCCTTGAGCACAGGCGCCTTGAGGTGCGCCCGCTCCGCCCGGGCCTGCATCTGCGAGACCTGTTGGGCCAGCAGCTCTTCGAACTTCAGGCGTTGCCAGGCGGGGTGGCTGTGGTCTTCCAGTGCCTCCACCGCCACCTCGGGCGAAGGATGGTGCAGGAAGTGCAAGGCATCACGCAGGCGCGGCCAGCGGCCGGGCAGCAGTTCGGGCGGGATCAGCTCTTCCAGCGGCGCGCGCGACAGGCCCGAGGCCACGGCCTTGCGCAGATAAGCCTGTGGCAGGCCAGCACTGGTCGGGTAGACCGGCGTGAGCGAAGCCGCCAGTGGCGTGTTGTCGCTGACGATGCGCACCGTGGGGTGCACCATCTCGCGCCCCCAGAAGCCATGGCGCAGCTCGCCGCGCGCACGCAGCCGCACACCAGGTGCCCAGCTCTTTTGCTGCGAACCATAGAAGTTCAGGAAGCGCAGCAGCACTTCGCCTGTGCCATCGTCCAGGCGCACGATCAGCTGGCGGCGGCCACGAGCCTCGATGCGGTTCTCGCTGACGATGCCCTCTACCTGCACGGTCTGGCCGTCGCGGGCATCGCGCAGCAAGGTCAGGCGGGTTTCGTCCTCATAACGCAGGGGCAGATGCAAGGCCAGGTCGATGTCGCGCACCAGGCCCAGCTTGTCCATGGCCTTTTGCGGCGCCGAACGCGCAGGCGTTGCAGCGGCCTCGACCTTGGTCGACCCCGCAGACTTGCTGGAAGCGTGATTGGCCGAAGCCCCGCTTTGCGCCACCTGACTCCATCCCCTGGCTTGTTGACAAGCGTGTCATTGTGCCCGCGCCGGCCGTACTTCCTACCCCCTCCTGCCCCCCAATAAGGGCCGCACGGCGCGCCACAGCCCGCCCACCACACCCCCACAGGCTTGCCGGGCCATTTTCAAGATGCGAACGCGGGATGCGCCCCCGCTTGCGGCGACAATACCGGGTTTCCTTGGCACGGGACCCGTCCGTCCCTCAATGGCATGAGCTCTTCCCTCACCCCCACCACCTACACCCTGAGCGACTTCGATTTCGAGCTGCCGCCCGAGCTGATCGCCCAGCACCCCGCCGCCGAACGCAGCGCCTCCCGTTTGCTCGATGGCCGTGGCGCACAGCCCGTTGACCGCGTCTTCCGTGAGCTGCCTGACCTGCTGCAGCCCGGCGACCTGCTCGTGTTCAACAACACCCGCGTGATCAAGGCCCGCCTGTATGGCCACAAGGCCTCGGGCGGCGCCGTGGAAGCGCTGGTCGAGCGCGTGCTGCCGGGCAACGAAGTGTGGGCGCACCTGCGCGCCAGCAAGTCGCCCAAGCCGGGCAGCATGGTGCGCTTCGCCGATGCCTTTGATGCCGAGGTGCTGGGGCGTGGCGGCCCGGACGGCGGTCTGTTCCACCTGCGCTTTGCCGGCGACCCGCTGACACTGCTGGAGCAGCACGGCCACGTGCCGCTGCCGCCCTACATCACCCACGCCGACGAAGAAGACGACGTGCGCCGTTACCAGACCGTGTTCGCCTCGGCGCCGGGTGCGGTGGCCGCGCCCACTGCCGCCCTGCATTTCGACGAAGCCTTGCTGGACCGGCTCAAGGCCCGGGGCATCCAGACCGCCGAGGTAACGCTGCACGTGGGCGCCGGCACCTTCCAGCCTGTGCGCACGGACAACCTGGCCGAGCACAAGATGCACAGCGAGTGGTTCGAGGTGCCTGCCTCCACCGTGGCCGCCATCGAAGCCACCAAGGCGGCAGGCGGGCGTGTGGTGTCGGTCGGCACGACGACGCTGCGCGCGCTGGAGTCCGCCGCCTTGCACGCACCTGCGGGCCACATCCTGCAGGCTGGCAGCCGCGACACGGACATCTTCATCACGCCCGGCTTCCAGTTCAAGGTGGTGGATGTGCTCATCACCAACTTCCACCTGCCCAAGAGCACCCTGATGATGCTGGTCAGCGCCCTGGCCGGCTACGAGCACATCAGGCAGCTATACCAGCATGCGATCGCCCGCGGTTACCGCTTCTTCAGTTATGGCGACGCGATGCTGATCCAACGATGAACTACAAAACACCATGGGATACCACCTCGAACGCGCCGCCGGGCTCTGGTTGAAACCACTGCAAGCCTGGCTGCTCTGCCTGATCCTGTTCATGACGGGTGCGGCCCAGGCGGCCCCCACCTTCATCGTGGACGAGGCCAGCCTGTCTCCCGGCAGCTGCGCCGAACGGCTGGAAGGCCGCACCGTCAAGCTGCCCGATGACTGGCGTGCCCTGGGCATCAAGCCACCTGCGGTGGGCTGCTACCGCGCACGCCTGTACATGCCGCGTTCACCCGTGGTGCCCTGGGCGCTGCGCATTGACCGTCTGCCGGGCAACCACCGTGTCACCGTCAATGGCATCCAGCTCAGCACGCACCACATGGAGGGCACGGCCATCACCAGCATGGCCACCCTGCCCTATCTGATCGAGCTGCCCGTCAACGTGCTGCTGGCCGGGGACAACGACATCGAGATCGATGTGCGCATGAACCCGTTCCGCAAGCCTGGTATCGCACCGATGCAGGCTGGCCCGCTCACCGACATGCGCGACGACTTCGACCGCTGGGCCGGCCTGACGGTAGACCTGCCGCAAACGCTGAACATGAGCGTGGCGGGCATGGCCTTGTTTCTGCTGCTGGCTTGGCGCGCCCGTCCCCGCGATGTGATCTTCGGCTACTTCGGCTGCCTGATGCTGGTCATGTGCGGCCGCAATACGCTGTACTTCGTGGAGACCATCAACTGGCCCGCCCCCGTGGTGGACTGGTTCTTCTTCGCCGCGCAAGCGGTCAGCACTTATTACGTGGCGCTGTTCGGGCTGAGCTACGCCAACATCTCACTCAACAAGCTGCTGTGGCCGCTTCGCCTCATGGGTTTCGGCTTCCCGGTGATCGGGCTGGTCGCCATGGGCACGCCGTACCTGGATACCTTGCGCCTGGTGGCCTACCCCATCCTGATGATCACGGGCGTGTGGGTGGTGTCCCGCGTGGTGCAAACCGCCTGGACGCGCCACTGGCTGGAAGCCATCGCCATGACGCTGGGCCCGGTAGGCACCTTCATCAGCGTGGCGCACGACTACCTGTTTCTCACGCCGTATCTGGACGTCACCGCCCTGTACTGGACACCCTATTGCGTGCCCATCATCTTCCTGGGCTTCGCGCTCACGCTGATGCGCAAGTTCATCGACGCGATGAACCTGTCCGAGCGCATGAACATCACGCTGGAAGAGCGCGTGGCCGAACGCACACGCGCCCTGGAGGCGGCCAACCAGTCCAAGACACGCTTCCTGGCCGCGGCCAGCCACGACCTGCGTCAGCCCACGGCCGCCATCGGGCTGCTGGTCAGCCTGTTGCGCCAGCAAGCAAAAGACCCTGGCGTCAAGGACCTGACCAATATGCTCGACGAGGCCGTGGCCTCGATGGAATCGCTGCTGGTGGGCCTGCTGGACATTTCGCGCCTGGATGCGGGTGCCGTCAAACCCGAGTTCCAGTCAGTGGGCCTGCACGATGTCTTCCAGGCTGTGCGCGTGCATGAAAAGAGCGCCGCCGATGGCAAGGGCCTGCGCCTGCGCTTTCGGCTGCCACGTGGCGTGCCAGGCTCCCAGTTGATGGTGCTGACCGACCCCATGCTGCTGCACAGCGTGCTGCGCAACCTGGTGGCCAATGCCATCCGCTACACGCACAGTGGCGGCGTGCTGGTGGCCGCCCGTCGTCGCGGCAAGCACCGCCTGCGCATCGAGGTCTGGGACACCGGCATCGGCATTGCGCCCGACCAGCTCGACCGCATCTTCGAAGAGTTCTACCAGGTGGGCAACACCGCGCGGGATCGCAACCGCGGCATCGGCCTGGGCCTGGCCATCGTGCGCCGCACGGCATCGATCCTGGGCGAGCAGGTGACGGTCAAGTCACGGCCGGGACGCGGGTCCTGCTTTGCGATCGAGCTGCCGCTCAACCTGGTGGCCAGCAAGCGCACCGAGGCACCTGCCGCGCCATCGCAACCCTTGACGGGCCGTGTGATCTGGCTGGTGGAAGACGACATCCTGCTGCGCCGCGCGATTGGCGAGATGCTGCACAGCTGGGGCGCCCGCACCCGCACCTGGGCCGATGGCGAAGCCCTGCTTGACGAGCTGCCCGCACTGATCCAGGACGGCGACGAAGAAAGCTTGCCGGACACCCTGATCACCGATTACCGCCTGCCCGGTATCAACGGCCTGCACCTGGTCCAGACCCTGGGCGTGCACCTGCGCTCGCAGGGCCACCAGCTGCACAGCATCATCATCTCGGGCGACACCGACCCCGCCGAGATCGCCCGCCTGAACGCATCCGGCCAGGAAGTCCTGTCCAAGCCCTTCCGCAGCGAACGCCTGCTGGAGCGGCTCAACGCCCGCCGCCCCGCCACCATGGCCTGAGCCAGCATATAAAGAGACACCATGTTGAAATTCGACCTCCTCAAGACCGAAGGCGAAGCCCGCCGCGGCCAGCTCACGCTCAACCACGGCGTGGTGCAGACCCCCATCTTCATGCCCGTGGGCACCTACGGCACCGTCAAAGGCGTGATGCCGCGTTCGCTCGAAGAGATGGGCGCGCAGATCATCCTGGGCAACACCTTCCACCTGTGGATGCGCCCAGGCCTGGACATCATGAAGCAGTTCGGCGGCCTGCATAAGTTCGAGAGCTGGAACAAGCCCATCCTGACCGACTCGGGTGGCTTCCAGGTCTGGTCGCTGGGCGAGATGCGCAAGATCAGTGAAGAAGGCGTGCGCTTTGCCTCGCCGGTCAACGGCGACAAGCTGTTCCTCACGCCCGAGATCAGCATGCAGATCCAGACCATCCTGAACTCGGACATCGTCATGCAGTTCGACGAGTGCACGCCTTACTGGAAGGGCGACAAGTCGCTGGGCCACATCACGACCGAGAAGGAAGCCCGCGCCTCGATGGAGCTGAGCCTGCGCTGGGCCAAGCGCTGCATCGCCGAGTTCACCAAGCTGCAGAACCCCAATGCCTTGTTCGGCATCGTGCAGGGCGGCATGTTCCCCAACCTGCGTGAAGAATCGCTGGCGGGGCTGGTGGAGCTGGACCTGCCCGGTTATGCGATTGGCGGCGTGAGCGTGGGCGAACCCAAGGACGAGATGCTGCGCGTGATGAACCACATCACGCCCAAGCTGCCGGCCAACAAGCCGCGTTACCTGATGGGCGTGGGCACACCGGAAGACCTGGTGGCCGGCGTGGCCACGGGCGTGGACATGTTCGACTGCGTGATGCCTACACGCAATGCGCGCAACGGCCACCTGTTCACGCGCTTTGGCGACCTGCGCTTGCGCAACAGCCGCTACAAGGCGGATGAACGGCCGATCGACGAAACCTGCACCTGCCACACCTGCTCGAATTTCAGCCGCGCCTACCTGCACCACCTGGATCGCTGCGGCGAGATGCTCGGCCCGATGCTGACCACCATCCACAACCTGCACTACTACCTCAACCTGATGCAGGAAGTGCGGGATGCGCTGGATGCTGGGCGCTTTGGCGAGTTCCAGAAGCAGTTCTCCGCCGATCGCGCACGCGGCGTCTGACCTGACGGACCGGCCATGGACCTGCTCGCCTACTTCGGTGCATCGATCGATCTGTACTGCGAGCGGCTGGACCCTGGCTTCTGGGCCGAGCCCGTCAATGCGCTGACCAACTTGTCTTTCATCGCCGCGGCCTTGTGGGTGTCACGCGCACTCCAGGTGCGCCAGCTCGATCGGCGTGACCTGCGCTGGCTGGCCTGGTCGATCGGGCTCATCGGCATCTGCAGCTTCGCCTTCCATACCCTGGGGCAACGTTGGGCAGCCTGGCTGGACTCGGGCAGCATCCTGCTCTTCCTGCTGGGGTTTGCCGCGACCTGGACGCAGCGTGTGCTGGGCTGGCCCTGGTCGCGCGCCTGGCTGGGCGCGGCCATCGCCGGTGCCTTCATCGGCCTGGGCACGCTGCTGCTCCTGCAGATCCACACCACTTGGATGCGGCCCGAGGTGGCCTGGTACATCAGCACCTGGCTGGCCATCGCCATCACGGCTGCCTGCACGCCCCGGTTGGCGCCCAATGGGGGCGCCATGCGGCCCTGGATGTGGGGCGCCTGCGGCATGTTCACGCTGGCCCTGGTACTGCGCCAACTGGATCAAAGCGTATGCCCCTGGTGGCCGCTGGGCACGCACTTTGGCTGGCACCTGAGCAATGGCCTCGTGACGGCCCTGGCCATGCAGGCTCTGATGGTGGCCACGCCACCCAGTGCCAAGCCGGTTCAACGCGCGCTGTCATGGCCGCTCAACTGGTTTTACACGCTCTTTGTCTGGGGCATGGCCCTGGTCCTGCTCTTTGAAGAATGGGGCTGGGAATACCTGGCCGCCATCGTCGCCTGGTTCGGCCGGCTGCCCGGCCTGCGCTGGATCGAGGGCCGCATCCAGGCCCTGCCGCCTTACGCATCCCTGGCCTTGTTTGGCGTGCCCCTGCTCACCCTGCTGCCCGTCAAGCTATTGGCGCTTTACTGGCTGGGCCACGGCCACACCCTGCTGGGCATCGGCGTCATCATCTCGGCCAAGGTTGGCGGCACCGCCATCACGGCGCGCCTGTTCATGCTCACCCGTCCCACCCTCATGAGGCTGGCCTGGTTCGCCCACTGGTTCAACCGCTGGATGGCCTTCAAGGACCGCATCCTCGCCAGCGTCAAGGCCAGCGCCGCGTGGCAGCAATGGGTGCGCGCCAAGGCGAACATTCGCCAACTGATCCAACGCGTGCGGCAGCTGTTCAAACCGCGCTGATCGGCCCCACAACAACGGGACGGGCGGGGCGCGTCACTGGCGAGTCAACAGCAGGTCCGCAATCACCGGCCGGTGCTGCGAGGCCACGGTACCGCCCACTTCAGTCTGCGTCACGCCAATGTCATCGGACACCAGGATGTGGTCGATGCGCAGGAAGGACACCCCCGGGCGCAACGAGTGGCCGTGGGTATAACCATAACCAAACCCCGCGGACGAGAACGCATCCCGCAAGCCAGTGTGCAGCAGCGTCTTGACCACTGCTGAACTCTCGGGCGCGTTCAGGTCGCCCGCCACGATGCGAGGCCGCTTCATCTGCCGCAAATGCTCGGCCAGCACGCCTGATTGCACCAGGCGGTCGTTCATGTTGCCGCTCCAGGCGTCCAGGCCGCGCAGGCCTTCTCGCCGGGTGGCATTCAGCCCGTCACGCGGTGTGGTGAAGTGCACCGTGACCAGGTCCACCTCCTTGCCATGAGCCTGCAACACGCAATGCACGAAGCTGTGTTTCTGATTCCGGTACGGGATCCAGCCCGGCGCGCAGTCCTTGAGCGGAAAGCGACTGGCCACGATGTACTGCCCGAAGCCGTAAACCTGGCGCTTGCCCATCAAGGCCTGGTAGGTTTCCGGCTTGGTCTGCTCCAGCTTCATCAACTGCCCGGCATCCTGCATGACGATCACGTCCGGGTCATGCAGCATCACCTCCAGCGCCAGTTCACCAAAGCCATTGGGCCGCAACGAGGCCAGGTAGGCCTTGACGTTGTAGGTCATGAAACGAATGTGCCCGTAACCCTCGTCGGCATGGCCGATGCACAGGCCCATGATGGACGTGAGCACCACGCCAACCGTGAACGCCGAGAGCACACGCCAGGCCCAGCCCAGCCACAAGCTGCCGATGAGCGCAGCGATGGCCGGTGCCAGAAATGCCGGGTAAGGCACGTACTGCAGCAAGGCCAGGATCGGCCTGCGCTCGGGGTTCTCGTCCAGCACGAGCCAGACGAAGGCCACACCCAGCGCCACCAGCACGACGGCCGCACGCAAGAACAAAGACCATCCACCTTGTGCGCGCCTCATGGCTGCTCAACCCCTCATGTCACCAGAACTGCCAGTTGCCATAAACGACAACCCAGATACCCAGCACGCCGTTGGTCACGGCATGCGCCACCACCGCGGCCCACAAGGAGCGGGTGTAGCGGTAAAGCAGAGCATAAGCCAGGCCAGCCACCACCGCGCCCAGCCACTGCGTGTGCGCCAGCATGAAAACCAGGGTGGACAGCAACATCGCCTTGGGCGACACCTCGGAGGGGTCCACCTTCTCGAAATCGGGGTTGTCGATCCAGCGCATCAGGAAGGAGCGCCAGAACAGTTCTTCCATGACGGGCACCAGCAGCGCCGCCCCGACCCAGCGCACGGCAACCAGGCCCCACTGCAACTGCCCTTCGGCGTCCACGGGGCGGAAGGAGGCGGTCGGGCTGCCCAGCATCATCCAGGGCTCGGTCAGCAGGATCCACAGCTTGAACACCACGGCGCCCACCACCAGGGCGATGACCGCCTGCTTGAAATCGAGGCGAGCCGGCCCGCCCAGTTCGCTGTAATCCCGCCAGAAAAACGCGATGCTGCCCCCCACGATCAGGACAGACAGGCCATAGACCCAGCGAGGGTCCAGCCAGCCGTTGTCCGGCGGAAGATAGCCCCGCACCGCCAGCAGGATCATGAACAGGCCGAAGGGGACCACGCGGGCCCAGCCCGCACGCGTGAGCATGCTTTCCATTTTGGAGCGTGTGTGAAGAGGTGTTGAAGATGGCCGCCAGGCGGTCACCACTGGGGGGATTGTCGTGGCAAGTCAGGCGGTGCCAGCCACCTTATTCGGGCGCCTGGCGCCGCCAGCGTCGCAGCCAGACCACGGTGTGCTGCCACAGCAGCGGCTGCCAGCGCAACGTCATCAGCACGACAAGCAGGTGCAGTACACAGGCCACCGCGAAGATCGCGCCCACGCCCAGCCCGCAGGCCGACAGCAGCCAGGTCATCAGCGCACTCAGCAGGATCAACACCGCGTTGAGGATGTTGTTGGCCGCCACCACGCGCGCCCGGTGGCTGGCCTCGGCGCGGTATTGCATCTGGGCATACAGAGGCACGCTGAACAGGCCGATCGACATCGACATCATCAACTGGTCGAACAGGCCGCGCCAATGCAAAGGCCTGGCCATGAAGTCGTGCACCGAGTAGGCCTGCACCTGTGCCATGCCCGGGTCATGCGCGATGCCGTGCACCACCCAGGCGATGTCCAGGCCAAACACGCCCATGCCCAGTGCGCCCACCAGGACCAGGCCCAGTTGAGGCTCGTCGCCCTCCTGCGCGTGGGTCAGCCATTCGCACAAGAGCGCCCCGGCCGCCACGCCCAATGAGGTCACCACCAGCAACAGCGAGGCGATGTCTTCAGGGGCATGCAAGATGGTTTTGCTGAGAAGGGGAAACAGCCCCAGAAAGACCGCGCCAAAGCACCACATCCAGGAAATGCCCAGCAGGCACATCAGCAGCACGGGGTCATGGTGGATGCGATCCAGGTTGCGCCAGGTCTCGGCCAGCGGGTTCCAGTTGAGCTTGATGCCGGGCGACAGGGGGGGCGTCGAAGGCACGGCCTGCACGGCCAGCCGCCCGGCCACGGCCAGGCCCAGCAAGGTCAGCATCAGCGCCGTGGTGCCACCACCACCCGGCGCCAGCAACACGCCACCGCAAACCGTGCCCAGCAGGATGGCGGTAAAGGTGCCCATCTCCAGCAGGCCATTGCCACCGGTCAATTCCCCCGCCGACAGATGGCGTGGCAGGTAGGTGTACTTCACGGTGGAGAACACTGTCACGTGCACGCCGGACAAGAGCACCGCCAGCAACAGCGTCGGTGCATGCCTTGTCCACAGCGCCCAGGCCGCCAGCGCCATCATCCCCACCTCGGCCGATTTGGCCAGACGCATGAGGCGCGCCAGATCAGAGCGATCGGCCCATTGCCCGGTGGTGGCCGACAGCAGCACCGAGGGCAGGATGAACAAGGCTCCCAGCGCAGGGCCCACCACTTGAGGCGGCAACCAGCTCACCTGCACCTGGTAGGTCAGGATCAGGACAACCGCGAACTTCAGCAGGTTGTCATTGACGGCGCCCAGGAACACCGCCCAGAAAAACGGCGCAAAACGCCGCTGGCCCAAGAGCCTGATCTGATGCGGTCTGCCTGGCGCAGTCATCTCACGGGTATCTCAAGGCCATCTCAGGGAGACGGCGCGTCCAGCAAGGCCTGCACACGCGTCTGCAAGCCTTCAGGGGTGACGTCCTGCGGGGCAATGGGCTCGCCCACCACCAGGCCGATGCGGTTAAACAGGCCGCGGCGCAAGGGCTTGGACATGGCGGCGCCTTCGATGCGCGAGAAGGTCGAGCCCCACAGGTTGTGCAGCGCAGAGGGGATCACCGGCACCGGATTGGTTTCGAGGATCTTCATGATGCCGGGCTTGAAGGGCTGCATCTTGCCGTCCTTGGTGATGGCGCCTTCGGGGAACAGGCACAGCAAATCCCCATCCTTGAGCACCTGGCGGGCCCGCTCGAAGGCGCGCTCATAGGCCTCGGGGTTCTCTTTTTGGGGCGCAATGGGGATGGCCTTGACCGCCTTGAAGAACCAGCCCATGCCGGGTGTCTTGAAGATGCGGTGGTCCATCAGGAAGATCATGGGCCGCGGGCTGCACACACCCAGGATCACGGCGTCCACGAAGCTCACGTGGTTGCAAACCAGGATGGCGGCGCCGTCCGTAGGCAGGTGCTCGTCACCACGCACCTTGAGCCGGTACACGATACGGGTCACGAACAGCATGACCAGGCGCACGATGTACTCGGGCATCAGCCAGAACACATAGCCCACCACCAGCACATTGAGCAGCGCCGTCACGCCGAACACCTGCGGGATCGAAAAGCCCTGGCCCAGCAGGGCGCCGGCCATCAGGCTGCTGACGATCATGAACAGCGCATTGAGGATGTTGTTGGCCGCGATGATGCGGGCACGGTGGCTGGGCTTGGCACGCAACTGGATCAGGGCGTACATGGGCACGCTGTACAGGCCAGCACTGAAGGCCAGCAGGCCCAGATCTGCCATCACACGCCAATGTTCGTGGTGCGAGACAAACTCGCCCACCGTCATCAAGCTGCCCTGCGCGTGCGTCAGGCCTTGCGACGCCAGGTACAGGTCGAACGCGAACACACTCATGCCCACCGCACCGATGGGCACCAGGCCGATTTCAACGTGGCGGTGCGAGAAGGTCTCACACAGCAGCGAACCCACCGCGATGCCCACCGAGAACACCACCAGCAGCAAGGACGCCACCTCGGTGTTGCCACTCAGCACCTCCTTGGCGAACGCAGGGAACTGCGACAGGAAGACCGCGCCAAAGAACCACATCCACGAAATCCCCAGCAGCGAGCGGAACACGCTGGGGTACTCGGCCGCCAGCTTCAGGTTGCGCCAGGTCTCCGACGCCGGGTTCCAGTTCAGCTTGAGGTTCGGATCAGACGACGGTGAAGCCGGGATCTGCAAAGCGGCCAGCCAGCCGATCACCGCCACGGTGAAACAGCTGCCCGCCACCCAATGCACGCCCGTATCCGGGATGCCCATCATCAGGCCACCGCCCACATTGCCCAACAGGATGGCCACGAAGGTGCCCATCTCGACCATGCCATTGCCACCGGTCAGCTCGCGCTCGCTCAGATGCTGCGGCAGGTAAGCGTATTTCACCGGCCCGAACAAGGTGGAATGCAGGCCCATCAGGAAGACGCAGCCCAGCAGCAGCGGCACCAGCTGCATCCAGAAGCCGATGCCCGCCAGCACCATGACGCCGATCTCCAGCACCTTGACACCGCGCATGATGGTGCCCTTGTCGTACTTGTCAGCCCACTGCCCGGCCGTGGCCGACAGCAGCACGAACGGCAGGATGAACAGCGCACCGATCACCAGGCCGGCCATCTTGGGCGCCAGCCAGCTCACATTGAGCTGGTAGGTCACCAGCACCGTGAAGGCGAACTTGAACAGGTTGTCATTGGCCGCACCCAGGAATTGGGTCATGAAGAAAGGCGCGAACCGCTTTTGCGACAAGAGCGCAAACTGCCCCGCATGCGCTGGTTGATCGATGCCGGCGGCGCGTGTGCTGGTTTCACTCACTGTAGGGTCCTCTCCTGGCTGGTTGCCGACCATTGGACAACAAATCAGCCCGTTGATGCCGGGGAATTGGCTTTAACGAATCACCCATTCAGGCCCGCCCAGGCCCGTTCGTTGCAACCACGCCAACACCGAGTCCACGGTGACGGTGCGGATGCGGCCGGTGAAGCGCAACACCGACGGGTGATCATCAAAGCTCACGTTGGCTGCGGTCAAGCGGGCACCCAGGCGCGTCAAGGTCGACAAGTGCAGTTCGGTCGGCTCGTAGCCGTGGTCCTTGAGCCAGTCCTGTGCGGACTCGCGGCTGTTCAACTCGGCGCCCATCGCCACGGCCAGCAGCTCGATCGCCCACTGGTTGCTCTGTTGATAGGTCTGCGCCCACGGGTAGGCCACCATGCTGTAAGCCCGGGTGTGCAGGCCGGCCACCGGTGCGGGGTTGCGCAACAGCGGCAGCAACTTTTGCTGCGCCTCGGCATTCAAAGGCATGACGGCGGCCACGTACTCGTAAGGCGTGTCCAGGAAGAAGTCGCCAATGCCCTCGCGGTAGATGGACGACTTGTCGGTGCCGCACTGGTTGAGCTTGTGCAGCACGCGCCAGGTGTCGCCCTCCTTGTAAGCCAGGCCCAGATGCGAATAGCGCAAGCCGTACTCGCGCAGGTTCTGGCCGGAACGTGCCAGCACCACCACCTGCGCGCCAGACTCGTCGAGCCGCTTGACCGTGCGCTCGGCCAAGCCCAGGCCCTGCGTAACCGCAGACAGTTTCAAGGGCTCGGTGTCGCAGCTGCGGCCGGCCCATGCCGTGCCGGCGCCCGCACACAAGGCGGCACACAAGGCGATCGCCCGCACCATCGAACGCCCCATCAAGCGCAACGGCATCACCCGGGGCAGCTTGCTTGTACGCACCATGCGCTGATTCAGTTTGGTTTGCACGATCGCTCCTTCAGCGGATGACCCGCTCGTGGTGCAACAAGGCCTTGCCCAGTTCATTGGGGATCAGCGCCAGCACCTCGCCCGCAGTCGACAGGACCCAGCCCGCGCTCACCGCCGTCACCGTGATGGCCGTGCCCACCGCCACCGACGCCATGCCCGCCGAGATGGCCGACCACTTGACCACGATGCGGGCGCCATCGCTGGCACGCTGCAAGACCCAGACCGTGCCATCGGCCACCACCTCGACGGACGCCAGCACCAGCACCGAGCCAGCCGCCACGGACAGCACCGGCGCCGAAATCGACATGGCCACCGGCAGAGCCGACAAGGCACTGGCTTCCGACAAGCCATCGTTGTGGGCCCTGGCGGGCAGGCTCGCGGCCAGCATCGACCAGGACACCATCGTTGCAAGCAGGCCGCGGCGGCCACGCGTCATCACACACTCATGCGTTTTCATGATTCACCTCTTGAGAACTTGCTTGGGGTATTACCGAGACTCGCCTTGCTCGGCCATCTCTGCGACGTCGTCCTCATGGGCGTCGCGCAGCATCTTGGCCAGCGTGAACGCCGAGGACAGCAGGAACAACCAACACACCATCAGAAAGGCCTTGAAGCAGGGATCGATGGCCATCTGCCACATGCCCCACCCGGTCAGGCCCACCGCCAGCCCAAAACCGCACCACACCACCACCGACCACATCGGCGTGTTGTGCTGACGGGCGGCCTGATCGCGCACATGCTTGGACAGCACGAACACCGTGGACAGCGAGAACACATAACCCATGACCATGAAGGCCTGCTCAATGGCCTTACCGGGCAACCATGCGAGGCCCGTGCCGCACAGGAAAGCGGCGATCGCGAAAGAGATCCACACCTGGAACGTCCAGGCCCGGGTATCGCGTCGAATCACAGTGGCCATGATGGTCTTGCCTTGGCTGTTGAACATGGACGCGATTCTTGGCGCGCACCACCCAAGGGTCAACCAGACAATACGAAGTGCATGATGGATGACCATGCAGTATCATTTTTCGATACTTTCATGCATGAACGGAGCCATCGATGAGCACCAGCCAGGATCTGGTCAAGGCCTTGAAGGCGGAGCTGAAATCCGCTGGTGTGACCTACGCCCAGCTGGCCGCGCGCCTGGGCATGGCCGAATCCAGCGTCAAGCGCATCTTTGCCAAGGCCGACATGCCGCTGTCACGCGTGGACGACATCTGCCGCGCCCTGAAGCTGGACTTCGCTGAACTGGCGCGCCGCGTGGCCGATGCACAGCCCATGCGCCGCGAGTTGAGCCTGGCGCAGGAGCGCGCCGTGGTGGCGGACCGCAAGCTCCTGCTGCTGGCGATTTGCTGCCTGAGCCAATGGACCTTCGAGCAGATCGTCTCCAGCTACGCCATCAGCGAGGTCGAGTGCATCCGCTACTTCGCCAAACTCGACAAGCTGGGCATCATCGAGCTGCGCCCGCTCAACCGCTACCGCTTGCAGGTGGCCAAGACTTTCAGATGGCGCCCCAACGGCCCGGTGATGGACTTCTTTCGCCACCACGTGGTGGACGAATACTTCGCCGGCGGCTTTGACGGCGAGGATGAATTGCTGTTGCTGGTGCACGGCTCACTGGGCCCGGGCCTGGCCACGGCTTTTGCCGAACGCCTGCAGCGCACCGCCGAAGACTTCGCGCAGCAGCACCTGGCCGACCAGCGCCTGCCCGCCGAGAAACGCAAGCCCTACACGCTCGTGGTCGGCCTGCGCTCGTGGTGGTGGCAGGCCTTTGTGGACCTGTGGCGCGAGCCACCGCCCTCGCCAGCAAAGCCCGTCAACAAGCCCCCCACCAAATCGATCAACAGGCCGATCAAGGCTTCTTGAGCGCGGCCAGCACGGCCTCGGTGTCCTCACCCAGCATCGGGCCACGGCGCTGGATCACACCCGGTGTGCCCGACAGCTTCGGGATAATGCCCGGCACCTCGACGGTCAGGCCATCGTGCGTGGTCACCGGCAGGATCATGTCGCGTGCGCGATAGTGCGGGTCGTGGGCGATATCCTGCGCGTTGTAGATGCGGCCTACGGGCACACTGGCCGCGTTGAGCACATCCAGCACCTGATCGACAGGGCGCGTGGCCGTCCAGGCACCAATGGCCGCGTCGATCTCGGCCACACGCTTGACACGGCCGGGGTTGCTGGCCAGCTCGGGGTCGGTGGCCAGGTCATCACGCGCGATCGCGATCATCAGGCGCTTGAAGATCGAGTCCCCATTGCCGCCGATCACCACCATGCCATCGGCGCAGGGGTAGGCATTGCTGGGCGCGATGCCGGGCAAGGCCGAGCCCGCCGGCTGGCGAATGGCCCCAAAGGCGCTGAACTCGGGCAGCAGGCTTTCCATGCAATTGAACACGGCCTCGTACAAGGCCACGTCCACCACCTGCCCGCGGCCCTTGGGCGCTTCGGGGCTGATGCTGCGCTGGCGTGCCTGCAAGGCCAGCAGGATGCCGATGGCACCGTGCAGGCCGGCCAAGGTGTCGCCCAGGCTCACACCGGCACGCACGGGCACGCGGCCCGGCTCGGCATTGAGGTAACGCATGCCGCCCATGGCCTCGGCCACCACGGCAAAACCAGGGCGCTCGCGATAAGGCCCCGTCTGCCCATAACCGCTGATGCGCAGCATGATCAGGCCCGGGTTGCGCTGGCTGAGGTCTTCATAAGCCATGCCCCATTTCTCCATGGTGCCGGGCTTGAAGTTCTCGATGACCACATCGGCTTCGTCAATGAGGCGGCGCACGATGTCGCGGCCTTCTTCCGTGCGCAAGTCCAGCACCACGCTCTTCTTGTTGCGGCTCTGAAACTGCCACCACACGCTGGTGCCGTTGTGCAGCATGCGCCATTGGCGAAGCGGGTCGCCGCCGGCAGCGCCCTCGGCCGCAGGCGGCTCGATCTTGATCACATCGGCGCCGAAGTCGGCCAGGGTCTTGCCGGCAAACGGGCCCGCGATCAACTGGCCGAGTTCGATCACCTTGAGTCCTTCAAGAGCCTGAGGCGGGATGGTGGCGGTATTCGATGTGGTGGTCATGGCAAAAAATGTTCAGTCGGCAGATGCTCACGCGGTGAGCGCCTCATGGCGCAGGCTTGGGTCGCGTGGCCAGCTCAGGGTCGGTCACGAAGTTGATCTTGGTGAGCCCGGCCTGCGCCGCATCGGCCAGCACCTCAGCCACCGCGCGGTAAGGCACGGCCTGGTCCGCACGCAGGTGCACTTCGGGCTGCACGGCCTTGCCGGCCTCGCTGGCAAAGCGCGTCACCGAATCCTCGCGGCTCAGCGCCAAGCCGTTCCAGTAACGCACGCCATTCGCATCGATCGACAGGTCGATCTTCTCGGCCTTGGCCGACATCACCTGCGCGCTGGCCTTGGGCAACTCCAGCTTGATGGAGTGACTCAGCAAAGGTGCGGTCACGATGAAGATGACCAGCAGCACCAGCATCACATCGATGAGCGGCACCATGTTGATCTCGGCCATGGGCGCGTTGGCGCGTTTGTCGTCGAAACTGGCAAAAGCCATATCGTGTCCTTTCCACGTCCGTTCTGCGTCCGTTCAGTTGGCCTGGCCCGAGCCCTTGAGCGTCTGGCCGGTCGACAGGAAGGTGAACAGCTCGAAGGCAAAAGCATCCAGGCGCGCGCCCCATACACGGTTGCTGCGCGTCAGCCAGTTGTAGCCCATCACGGCGGGGATGGCCACAGCCAGGCCCACGCCGGTCATGATCAGCGCCTCACCCACCGGGCCGGCCACCTTGTCCAGCGTACCGGCACCCGTGGCGCCAATGGCGAGCAGCGCGTGGTACACGCCCCAGACTGTGCCGAACAAGCCCACGAAGGGCGCCGTGGCCCCGATGGTGGCCAGCACGCTCAGGCCGCTCTCCATGTTCATGGTGATCTCGTCGAGCACCTTCTTGATGGTGCGCGTGAGGAACTCCTGCGCGCTGCCGGCTTCTTCCAGCTTGGCCGCGCCAAAGCGCGCGTGGTGAGCCTGTGCGTGCATCGCGTGCGCGGTCAAGTGCGCGAACGGCTCGTGCACGCCCTTGGCCGCGATCTCGCCTTGCACGGCTTCCAGCGAGGTGGCATTCCAGAAGAAGTCGAGGAAGGCGCGGCTGCGCTTCTGGCGCCGCACCAGGGCCACGCCCTTGGTCAGGATCAGGCCCCAGGACACCAGCGACATCAGCACCAGGATCAGGAACAGGCCCTGCCCCACGGCATCGGTCTGGTGGATGAAGTGCACGAAACCAAGATCGGACGCCGCCGGCTCACTGGTCACGGCCGCCGATGCGGGCAATGCGGCGGGCAAGGAAGCGGCAACAGCTGGGAGGGTCATCTTGCGGGTCTATTCCAGATTGAAAACGATTTCGGCGGGCACCCAGACGGCACGCGGCACACCGGCCTCGACATGAGGTTGAAAGCGCGCGGCCTTCATGTTTTGCACGGCCTGCCGATCCAGCCGCGGGAAGCCCGAGCCTTTGCTGACCAGCACATCCTTGGGGCGGCCTTCTTCATCCACCAGCACCTTGAGCTGCACCACGCCGGATTCACCCAGGTCACGTGAGGCGCGAGGGTAAACCGGCGGCGGCTCGACCAGGTAGCGCACGGCCGACATGGGCAGCTCCTTGGGGCTAGCCGAGACCGGTCGAGCGGGTTCAGTTGCGGGCGCCGGGTTCGTTGGGGCATGGGCGGTGCTCGTGGCAGCCGGCGCCGGGGTCTGGGCCACAGCCTGGGTCACCGGCTTGCTGTCCTGCACCGGGGCCGCCACCGGCACATCGGCAACTGGCGCCGGCCTGGCGCTGGCCAGCACAGGCGTCTGGGCTGGTCGGGCCGCTGCGGGTGCCGGGTTCACTGCTGGTTGCGGCATGGCACGGGCCGGCGCAGGCACCGGTTCAGGCGGCTTAGGGGTCACAGGGGGCGCTGCCCGCTCGCTCACGGGCCGAGGGCTGTCCATCACCAGGGTGGCCGTGATGATCGGCGGCTCGGCCACCACAGCGACGGGGCTCGCGGCGTGCCACAAGAGCCAGGCGATCAGCGCGTGCGCCACCACCACCACCGCGCCCAGTGCGCCACGCTGGCGCGCACTCAGGTCCGCCGGCAAAAGTGGCAGACCGGATGCGGTCGATCGGGGCAAGACAAGGCTCATGGCAAGTGCACGGGCAGGGCGAGGCAGGCAGGCAGGCAGGCAAAACGCCGATCTTATCCATGTTGAATGACACCTCCCCAGCTTGGGGGAGCCTGGTGAGGCGAGCCAGGCCGGGCTTCATGGGATGATTGCCGCTCAGAAAAACAGGGATCGTATGGAACTTGACGCCTTGCTCGCGCCCATTTCGGACAGCTCGCCATGTGGCGAAGACATGTCCTTTTCGCTCGAATTCGACCAGATCGCCGAGATGCGGCGGCAGGACGACCCCACCCTGGATCAGGGTGAATGGGTCACGGCGCTCAAAACAGCTGACTGGCCGGGGGTTGCAGAAAGCTGCAGCACGCTGCTGAGCACCCGCACCAAGGACCTGCGGCTGGCCATGTGGCTCACGGAAGCGCTGGCGCTGACGCAGGGTTATGCCGGCCTGGACCAGGGCCTGCAGCTGTGCACCCAACTGAGCGAAACTTACTGGGATGCCCTGCACCCGCAAGCCGATGGCGGCGACTACGAAGAACGCATCGGCAACATCGGCTGGCTGCTGCACCGCGTGGTGGCCTTGAGCACCGCCCTGCCCTTCACCAAGGGCCGCCAGGGTGCCGCCTACAGCCTGAGCGACCTGGCCGCAGCCCGCCTGGCATCCAGCAGCACCGAGCGCGACAACCAGGACCAACGCCAGCCCGCCAACGACCAGATCACGCTGGAACAGTTCAACCGCGCCCTGAAAGACACCCCTGCCCAGTACCTGCTGGGCCACCTGCAAGCCGCCAAACGCTGCGAAGCCCACCTGCTGGCCTGGCAAGGCGTGGTGGATGGCCACCTGGGCGCCGATGGCCCAGGCTTCGTGCAGGCCAAGGAAGCCGTGGCCGCCGCCATCCACGAGCTGGAGCGGCTCTGCCGTGACACTGGCGCCCTGGGTGAAGCCGGCAGCCTTGGCGGCACCGACGACGGTCAGCCTTCACCCGTTGCAACAGATGACGACACAGCAGCATCAGGCACGGGCGGCAAGGCAGGCGGCCCGCCGCGCACACGCGCCCAGGCCCTGCAACAGCTGCGCGAAGTAGCCAGCTTCTTCCGCCGCACCGAACCCCACAGCCCGGTGGCTTACCTGGCCGAAAAAGCCGTGAAGTGGGGCGAGATGCCGCTGCACGAATGGCTGCGCAAGGTCATCAAGGACCAGGGCGCCATGTCGCACCTCGAAGAGCTGCTGGGCCTGGACAACGGCGACGAAGCCGGCGCCTGAGTGGCCTGTGGCGCCACCTGAGCGGCCATGAGGCCAGGCGCAGGTGGCGGCCACGCCTGGCTACGCGTCGGTCACGCCTCGATCACACGCTGATCAGGAGCCGACGCGGAACTCGATGCGCCGGTTGCGGGCCCGGCCCTCTTCCGTGGCGTTCGACGCCACCGGCTGATCCGGCCCCAGGCCTGAAATGGCCACGCTGTCAGCAGGCAAGCCCTTGCCCACCAGGTAAGACTTCACCGACTGCGCCCTCGCCAGCGACAGGCTCACATTGGCAGCCCGCCCACCGGAGGCATCCGTGTGGCCGATGACCTCGAACTTGCGCCCCTTGAGCCTGGCCATGGCCGCGGCCATCTCGTCCAGGATGGGCAAGGCCGTGGGCCGCAGCACGGCGCTGCCTGGCTCGAACTCCACGATGCGGTTGGCCAGTGCCTGGTCCACCACCGCCTGCTCCTGAACCGCCACGCGCAAGCCATTGCGCACGGTGTAGGTCGGGTTGAGCGACTGGGCCATGTCACTGGCGATCTGCTGGCGCACGGACTCGTTGCCCACCTCGCCACGCAGATCAATGGTATTGCCCTGGATGCTCAACTGCCCATGGCTGACCTGCTTGAGCGACGGCGACAAGAGCTTTTGCACATACTGGTTCCATTGCGGCGGCGCCACAACCGAACCCAGCGTGAGCTGGTCCACCACACGGTCGGCGCCATAGAGCTCGCGCATGCGCGAGATCACGGCCACGCGCGTGGCCTCATCGGGCACCGTGCCCGCCACCACCACCTGGTTAGGCCCGGTCACCTGAGCGGCACCAGCGGCTGCGGGCACCTGCGCCAACGCGCCCTGCACACACACCGCACCCAGGCAGCCCAGCAGCATCCATTTCGACAAACATGGCTTCACATCAGACTCCCAGGAACACTTCGCGGTAGGTGCTCAAGGCTTGCGCCAGCGACAAGGCCGGATCCCGCAGGTAGTTGGACAATTTGCGCAAGCCGTAATCTGCGTCCACCTCGTCCTCGACCCAATCGGCCTCCAACAGGTGCACACCCTGCTCCTGCAGCAAGGCCGGGTCGATCACCGCTTGAAGCGTGGCCGCCGACGCGCCCTGGAAGCCCAGCACCATGTAGGGGCACCCCTGGACCTGGGTGATGAACAACCCCAGTTCCAGCGGGTGCCGAGCAAAGAAACCCGTGATCAGAGCCAGCCAGTAGGCTGCCACCGGGCCCTTGAGCGCGGCATCGGCCACCAGGGGCAGGCACAGCACCTTGTTGAGCTTGGCCGCGCCTTGGGCCATGGCCGGCTGCAGCAGCATGCCCAGCGCCAGCGTGGCCTGGCGCACCGACAGGCGCGTGCCACTGGCCGCCAGCATCTGCTCCAGGCTGGCCACGGTGTGCGTCTCCAGGAAGTCATCGAAGGCGCGCTGCGCGGCGGCCTGGTTCACATCCACATCCAGCGGCCCGGTGAGGCTGGCCTGAGCATGTTCCAGCTCGATGGCCGCATGCGCCACGCGCGCCACCTGCTCCAGCCTTGCCCAAAGGCGTGACAGCGCCACGGGCCCCAGCGGCGCGAAATCACGCGGCTGCGCCAGGTCAAAAGCGCCAGCGGTGATAAAGGGAAAGCGCCGTCCGGAGGCGTCCTGGCTGGCCAGCCAGTGCCCCGCCAGGCCCACGGCGCTGTCGGTGCCCAGGATGGCAAATTGCGTGGCGGGGGCTGCGTCATAGATCAGCTTCCAGCGCGGGTCCATGGCCAGGCGGTCCATGGTCTGCGACTGCCACTTGTCCAGGCTGGTGATGAGCGCGGCATGCTGCGCGCTGCGAACGAAGTCACCGCGGGACGGCACCTTGCCAAAGTACAGCAACTCCGTGGAGGATGTGCGCACCGCGCTCATGATGCGGAACCTTCCTGCTTGTTGTTGTTCGCCATGGCCTCATCCGGGCCGGCAATGATCGACGGCAGCGCGCCCGGTCTGGCTTGCGGGCCATTGCCACCGGTTGAAGCGGTAGCCGGAGCGGCAGGGGCAGGCGTCGCGGCATTGGAGATGATGCGCAGCTGCACACCCACCGAGTTGGCGCCCTGAGGCCAGCGCAGCTCGAACAGCTGGTTGTCGATGCGCTTGCGTTGCGCGGCGTTGATCATCTTCTCCAGCCCGAAGCGGCCCGATTCATTGAAGAACTCGACCGGCTTGCCATCCAGCGTCATGCCGGTGATGTGCACCCCCGGCGTGCCTGGGCCTGGCCACACGAAGTGCGTCCAGCTGGCCGCGCCATTGCGGTAGCGCATGACCTGGCCATCGATGTCCACCGTGTACTCGGTCAGGCCAGGCGCTGCCAAAGGCAGGATCTGGAAAACCGTCTGCGCGTCGGCCGCTGCGGTGGCGCCACCACCCGCTGCAGCGCTGCTGCCACCACCACCGGCAGCCTGCCCATTGAGCGGCGCAATCCACGAACCCAGGCCCGCCACGAACTCGGGGCGCAGACGCAAGCCCATGTCGGCCCAGGTGCGCGGCGTCACGCCGTCGCCGCGCTTGAGCACCAGGGCACCCAGCGACTGCTCGACAAACTTGGCGATCACGCCTTCGGCGCCAAACACCTTGGCGATCTCGCCAGGTGCGGCCTCCATGCGCGAGCTGCGGTCAAACGGATACTTGCTGGCCAGGGTGCGCTGATAGGGCTCGAACACCTGCGCCATCCACACGCGGTTGAGCTCGGCTTCTGCCGGTTTGACGATGACCGCGAAAGCCTGCATCAAGGGGCGAACCAGCAAGGGGCGCAGCGTCGCACGGGCCGAATCGCTCATGCCATTGAGCATCTGCTCGTCGACCATCTTCAGCGCTTCACCCAGCTCGCCGCCGCCCTCCAGTGTCTGCAGCATCAGCTGGCGCGAGGCAGGGCCCGGGTCGCCCTGGGTCTTCATCTGGTTGAAGCGCGAACGGATGCGGGACAGGGACTCCAGATAAGGCTTGATCATGGGCGCCCCATCTTCGCGCGGCACCATCAGGCGACCCACGGCTTCAAACTCCTTGCCGATGGGCCCCATGGGCTTGTTCTTTTCCTTGTCCAGGTTGATCTCGGCATTGATGGTCACCGGTGAGGGCACGGCGCCCAGCACCCTCTGCTTGAACCATTCCATGAACGTGCGTTTGCCCTGGCCCAGGCGCTCGTCCAGCAGGCTGGGGTTGTCCCACGAGGTCTGCTCGTACAAGGTCTTGAGCAAGGTGCCCACGGGCGAGCTGGTCGGGTCACCCAGGCGGTTCATGTTGGCCACGGCCACCTCGAAGCTGCCGAAGTCCTGCACGCTGATGCTCTGCATGAACTTCTGCCACTCGCGCACGTACTCGGCCTTGTAGAGCTGCGTGAGCGACTTCTGGATCTGCTCGGGGCTGCCCTCCAGGGTCAGGTCATCGTGCGAGGCCGTCTTGAGCACCCAGTCGGTGGACTGCAGCTCGCTGTTGGCCGCATCCTTGATCGCGTCCTTGATGTAGCCGTTCCAGGCTTCACGCGTGAAGGCGCCCGACACCGCATAACCACCAGCCACCACCTGGCGGTCGGCGTCGCTCACGAGGCGCGCGACCGTCACCGGGGCAAAGCGCGTGGCGGCACGGGCCTTGATCTCGGCGTACACGCGCTCGCGTGCCGGCATGCCCTTGATGACACGGCGCAGGTTGTCTCGGGTCTGGTCCAGCAGGCTGATGTTGAGGTCCTGCTCGGGGAAGGCCGCATCGTTCATCTGCGCCATGGCAAATGACATGATGCGCTCGGCCTTCTGGATGAGCTGCTCGCGCGGCATGTTGCCGCGGTTGGCGTCCAGCCAGGTGCGCCAGAAGCGCGTGAGCTGGTCGCTCATGTGGCCGGGCTCCAGTCGGCTGCGGTCACCCAGCATCAGGTAGGCCTTCAAGGCGTTGTAGGCCTCGGTCACGTTGGTGCTGGACGCGTTGGCATAAGGCGAGCCTGCAGCGGGCGCCTCGGTGACGGGGTCACCATTGGCATGCTCGGTGATCACGCCGGGTGCCGCTGTCGCCACGGGCGTGGCTGCAACCGGTTGCGCATTGGGATCAGGCAGGAACTGCAATGGGCGCAGATCGGCTGCGTGCGCGTTGACGTCGCCCAGATAAGCGGCAATGGCCTGCGCCGTGGGCTTGAGCATCACCACCTGCAGGCCGTTGTAATACTCCTCCTTCAAACGGTCTTCAATGGCTTGCCCTTGATACAGCCCCAAGCCGATCGACCAGGGCCGCGTCTGGCGGTAGCGCTGCATCTGCTCCAGGCGATCCTGCAGGATCTCCAGGGCCTCCAGGCGAGATTGCAGGTCCACGCGGTTGTCCTGCACCTGCTGGGCCTTGACCAGATCAGCCTGCACATGGGCCACCAGCTCGCGGTTGCCCATGTAAGACCAGGTCCAGGCGGCCAGCAGCGCGCCCAGCAGCAGCACGCCACCAAAGAAGGTGGCATACCGCAAGCGCAGCTTGGTGCGGCTCGTGTACTGCTGGACCAGCTGGCGGTCCGCGAAGATCACGCGCGAGAACAGCTCCTTGAGGAAGAAGCCGCTGTTGGAATACACCGCGGCCGATGTACCCGGTTGCAGCTGCAAGCCGAACTGCTCGGCCACGCGCTCGCTGGCGCGGCTGGTGGACTGCCCTTCCTGCACGGCGCTGGTGAAGTAGAAGCCGCGGAAGATGGGCCGGAACTGGTACGGGTTCTCTTCAAACAGCGTGTTGATGAAGGTGCGCATCGCCGGCTTGAGCGCGGCGAACTCCAGCGGGAAGGTCAGCACGCCGGGCGGCAGTTGCTCGCCCCGGTGCAGGGACATGCGCGCCACGGAGGCTTCCTTCAGGCCCTGGTAGAGCTCGTCGAAATGCGTCTCGAACTGCGACACGGCATCCACTGTCCCGGTGGTGTCATAAGGCAGGGTCGCGCCCCAGACCTTGTCACGCTCGCTGCGGTCGCGATCCTCGAAGAAGTCGACGAAGCCGGCGATCAGGTCAGCCTTGGTGAACACCACATAAACGGGTGCGAACACCTCCAGCTTCTCGGTCAGCTCCTGCACGCGCTGGCGCAGCTTGCGGGCCAGGTCGATGGCGAACTCGGGGCGGTTGGCACCCAGCTCGGCGATGCTCACGGCGATGATCACGCCATTGAGCGGCGCCTTGGGGCGATGCCGCTTGAGCAGCGACAAGAAGCCCATCCACTCCTTGCGGTCCTCTTCGTGCACGGAGTAGCGGCCTGCGGTGTCCAGCAAGATGCCTTCGGTGGTGAAGTACCAGTCGCAATGGCGTGTGCCACCGATGCCCTGGATGACGTTGTCGGCGCTGTCTGCAAACGGGAACTTCAGGCCGGACTTGACCACGGCAGAGCTCTTGCCCGCAGCCGGGTTGCCGATCACGGCATACCAGGGCAGTTCGTACAGCGCGGCCGAACCAGAGGTCTCACCCAGCTTGGACGACTTGATCAGCTTGACGGCCTCGGCCATGCGTTCACGCACGGCAGCCACTTCATCCTGCTTGCCGGCCTTGGCGGCCGCCTTCATGGCCTTGTCGGCCTCTGCATCCATGGCGTTTTCCAGCGACTGGGCGGCCTTGCGGGCCTTGTAGCGGCGCACGCCCCACACGATGGCCCAGGCCAGCAGCAGCAAGCCCAGCACCAGCACGGCCCAGACCAGGCCGATGCGCAAGGCGTCTGCGCCTACCAGGAGGAAACCCGCCAGGGCCGCCAGGCCGATGACGGCCAGCACGCGGGGGTCAAGAAGAAACTGCCAGATTCGTTGCATGGACATATCCAATGTCGATCAGGTTGAAGCGAGGGCGGCACCCCAAGGTGCCAGCGCCACCACCACCCGCTCATGAGAAGACTGCACGTGCGTGGCCACGGCCACCTGATCGGGCACCTCGCCCGCACGCAGCGCCGTGCACGCCAGGGCGGAAGGCACCAGGGCCCGTGCCAGGCCCATGTCACCGCAGGACTCACCCACGCGGGTGACGGCCAGCATGGGATCCACACCGGGAACCACCTCCTGCAAGGCCTCGAACAACTCTGCCGTGCGGCTGGCACGGTGGTCAGCATCGGACACGACCAGCAAGCGGTCCTTGTCGGCCTGGTTCAAGGCCAACGCCTGCTGCAGCGCCGCGCCCAGCACGGCGGCGCCCACACGCCCGGCAGCATCGGCCGACTTGTCGCGCGTGGCCCGCACGGGGCGCCACATGCGCACGGGCGGCACCTCGGGCTCTGCCTGCAAAGGCCAATGCTCGTTGGCCAGCAAGAGGCCCGCAGCGGCCTCACCGGGCACCCTGCCCGTCTGGTGCGACGAGGTGAACAACTCGCCCACGGCCTGCATGCGCTCGACGCTGGGCTCATTGACGGCGCTGTCCACCGCCAGGATCAGCAGCAGCTCGGGGCGTGGGTCACGCGACCATTGCACGATCTGGCGGTCGACCTCGTCCCAGAAACCTTCAGGCCGCTCGACGGCTTCGGTCAGCCAGCGCAGCCCCTTGGCCTGATGGGCTTCAGCCCAGTCCAGCAGCGCGCCGCATTGGCTGCGCACCCACTCCACCGCGGTATCACGCTCGCTGGTCGCCCATTGCGCAGGCAACAGCAGGCGCACGGTCAGCTGGGGCGCCAGCGCGGATCGCGCCTGCACCTGCGCCTTGTTGACCGGGGCGGCGACACCAGACAGATGCGCCTTCATGGCGGTACCTGATGCGCCCTCGCCTGTGCTGCTCTCTGCGCCGCTTGCCGCGGCCATCACACCCGATGGCGCCAGGGCGCTCACGGCATCCAGCATCTGGTGCAAAGGCGCTTCCAGCAAGGCCAGGCCGCGCAGCACCGGTTCAGACAAAGCAGGCTCCTGCATCAACTCGGCATGGGCATCCAGCCAGTCACGCACGTCCAGATCGGCCACGCGCGAGGTGAAGATGGGCAGGCCGTCCACATCCTGCAGCTCGCTGTCGAGCTCAGGGCGCACGGTGTGAGATTGCAAACCGGCCCAGGCCGCGCCCGCATCGTTACCGGCCGCCAGCGTGACCGCTTCGGCCAGCACCCAGGCTGACAAGGCACGCTGCGCTTCATCCGACACCGCATGGACCGAAGCCACCGTTGGCGCACCTTCGGCGGCCTTGGTAGCCGGCACCACGGGCGCCGCCGCCTGCGCACGCAGCCGCTTCACACCCCACAGCACCAGCAGCAAGAACGCCGTCAGCGCCACAGGCAGCACAAACAGCTGCCCCACGATCTCGCCCGTGCTGGCGTCGTGTGCATTGTTCTGCCAATGCCAGATGGTGATCAGCCACACGATGATGGTGATCGCCAACCACAGTGCGCCTGCCTTCAATACCTTGGTCATGCTCTGACTGCCTGCTTGATGACCGTGTCGATCCCGACCCCGACCCGTTTACCCGTTGATGTGTGATGACCTGCCAGCGTCAGTTGCCCGTGGACACGGCCTGAGCGGCAATGAGGGTGGCGCCGCAGGCGCACTTGTCGCCATGGCGTGCGGCGGGCTTGCCGTCGATGATCATGGTGGGGTCACCTGACACGATCACGGTCGTGCCATGGCTGCGCTTGGGGCAGGTCACCTGGTCGCCCACGCGGGCAATGCGCTTGCCTTGCGTGTCAGTCGTGCCGGAAGCCTCGACCACGGTGCCACCGTGATCGGTGGTGTCACCCAATACGATGAATGGACGGCCCATGGCGTCAAGCTCCCTGTCTGATGTTGTTTGTGTCAGCCGGATCTCTCCGGTGCGGGGCGAGTCTAAAGGCTGCACGCGCCATCAAGCCCCCCCGCTGGAGGGGTCGCACCGTTACCAACTGTGTCAAATGCGCTCAGCGGTTACCCGCGGCCCGGATGGCGGCTTTCGCGGCGGGCTTGCGCCACTCCATGTGCCCCAGGTCCATCATCTGCCAGCGGCCACCCCAGGTCAGGCCCACCTGCTCGGCCACCTGCCCATAGAGCTGGTAGCCACGCATAGCCCAGGGGTCCTTCTCGGAGATCACGAGCTTGCCGTCCTTGTAGAAGGCGCAGTCCACCGCCAGGCCGTACTGGTGGTAGCTCTGCCAGGCACCGGCCATGGTCACATTGCTGCCCTTGGCCGCCAGCATGGCCTGGCGCTCGGGGCTGCGGTAGCCCTCCAGCAGCGCCATCTCGTAGCCGTGCTCCTCTTTCATGATCTTGAACACGGCCAGGACACGTTGCACGAACTCGGCATCCATCTGATCCCAGCGGCGGTCGGCGCTCGACAGCATCGGGCGCACGATCTCGACCTCGGCCGTGGTGAACACGGCCGGCGGCAAGGGGGGCGGCGGCACCAGTTGCTCACCGGCCAGCAGATGCGCCACCTGTCGGTTGCCTGGGTCGACCCGGTCATCAAAACCATCCAGTGCACGCGGGCCATGCAGGCTCCAGCCCAGCACCATCAGCACCGGGGCCAGCAGCAAGAGCACGCTGCCCACGGCCCACATCCAGCGTGCCTGCCACCAGGCCTGCGCAGCCTGGGCCTGCCCGAGCACACCACCCACCACGGCCTCACGCCCCGACTGCACCTGGCGCCCCCATGACTGCCCGCGCCGGGCGCCGCGGCGAGACCAGCTCAGGCAAGCCTCGCGCAAACGATCACGCCAATGCGGAAAGGCCCGCAGCGCCAGCACGCCGCAGCCCAGCAGAAAAGCCAACCATAACCACCCTGTTCGCACCATTTTTGTAACTATTGTTTGCTGACTGCTGGCCACCCCATGACGCCGAAGACCAGCCGTCCTTAGAATCCGCCGATTACGCAAAGAACCTAGGGAGACCGGCTTGAGCCAGCACAGCGGTGGGCGATCTGCCCGCCACCTCACACCAGACAAACCCGGCCGTCCCAGCCTGGATCGCCCCAGCCTGTTTGCAGGCATGGACAACGAGCCCAGCAGCTTTGACGGCGACACGCAGCGCGTGCGCATTCTATCGACGCTGGAATCAACCCGCCGCCCCGCGCGCGGCCCGATGAAGATCCATGGCATCACGAAGAAGAAGCGCAGCAACTGGCAGACCAAGGCTTTGCTGGGCCTGATGGCCGTGGGCGTGCTGAGCCTGCTGGCCAGTTTCGTGATGGTTCTGGTGAACGGGCACGCCGCTTCGTCCAAGGCAGATGCGGCCGATCAGGCGCCAGCGGACCATCGCGAGGCCACCAGGCCTGCCGCCCCCCCCCGCGTCAGCCCGGACAACCCGCTGGCCGCCCTGGTCGCGCCACCGCCAGCGCGCACGGCGGCCATCGCGCCAACACGCACCGAGCAAGCTGCGGTGATCGAGAACGTGGCCATTGCCACGCCTGTGATCAACCATGGTGCCAACCCTGCCCCTGCAAAATTGAACACCGAGGCCAAGGCAGCGTCGGCCCTGCCTGTCGTGCCCAAGTCGTCGGTCATCGCCACAACCGCCGCCGCAACAACCGCCACAGCCAAAGCCGAACCCGCCAAGCCCACCGTGCTGGCCATGGCCACGCCCACCTCACAAGACACCAGCAAGCAAGCCAGGCCCGCCGCACCCGCAGGCAAGCGCCCTCAGGCAAGCAGCCGCAATGATGAAGACGTGGCCCTGCTGGAAGCCATGTTTGCCCACACCCGCCCCCGCCCGGTCGTTGAATCTGCGGCGGATGAAATCAAGCGCCGCTGCAGCAGCCTGAGCGGCCCGGAGGCCGCCACCTGCCGTGCACGCGTCTGCGTCCAGAACCCCACTGCGGCGGTCTGCCACCAGGACTGAACAAACCCTGTTCACGGCCAGATTGCGCGCCCAGGCGTGCAACTGCAATCCGGACAAGCAACAAGGTTGTCCCGCGCTTGTTAGCATCGAGGGTCTGTCATCCCCCTGTCATTGGACGCGCCATGACCACTCCCTCGCTCAGAGCCATCGATACCACCAAGCCGGAAGCCCCCACCACGGAGGCATCCGAGCACGAGGGTGTGCCGGTTTCCATCAAGATCCGCGAGCGCATCAAGGCTGCGCAAAAGCGCTTCCACGCCAACGACAACATCGCCGAGTTCATCGAGCCGGGTGAGCTGGACAAGCTGCTTGACGAGGTGCAGGCCAAGATGAACACCGTGCTCGCCAGCCTGGTGATCGACACCGACAGCGACCACAACACGCAGGACACGGCCCGCCGCGTGGCCAAGATGTACCTCAACGAAATCTTCCGCGGCCGCTACCACGCTGCCCCCTCGGTCACGGAATTTCCCAATGCGGAAAGGCTCAACGAGCTGATGATCGTGGGCCCGATCACCGTGCGCAGCGCCTGCTCGCACCACCTGTGCCCCATCATCGGCCGGGTCTGGATCGGGGTGATGCCCAACGAGCACTCCAACCTGATCGGCCTGTCCAAGTACGCGCGCCTGATCGACTGGATCATGAGCCGCCCGCAGATTCAGGAAGAAGCCGTGACCCAGGTGGCCGACGTGCTGCAATCTCACATGAACCCTGATGGCCTGGCCGTGGTCATGGAGGCCGACCACTTCTGCATGCACTGGCGCGGCGTCAAGGACATGGACTCCAAGATGATCAACAGCGTCATGCGCGGCTCCTTCCTCAAGGACCCGAATCTGCGGCGAGAATTCCTTTCGCTGGTCAACCACAAGAAAGGCTGAGCCCCATGTTGGTACGTCTGCTGTATGCCAGCCGCGCGGCTGAGGCCCTCACCCCTGAAATCGTGGACAGCATCCTGGCTGCTTCGCGCAAGGGCAACCCGGCCTTGGGCATCACGGGCTTGCTCTGCTACAGCGGCGACATCTTCATGCAGGTGCTCGAAGGTGGTCGTGATGCGGTCAGCCAGCTGTACAACGCCATCAGCCAGGACCCGCGCCACCGCGATGTCGTGCTGCTGAGCTACGAAGAGATCACCGAGCGCCGCTTTGCCGGCTGGACCATGGGCCAGGTCAACCTGGCGCGCGTCAACCCCTCGATCCTGCTGAAGTACTCCGAACGCCCGGTGCTGGACCCCTACGCGGTGTCGGGCAAAGTGTCGATCGCGCTGCTCGAAGAGCTGATCGCCACGGCCTCCATCGTGTCGCGGCCTTGCTGAACACGCCCTCATCCAGCCCCGCCCAGTTGCTGGGCCTGGACTTCAGCTGCGCACCCAGCAAACGCAAACCGCTGACCCTGGCCTGGGGGCGCCGAGCCGGGCACGTCGTCAAGCTCGACCGGGTGGACGAGTTGCCCACGCTCACCGAGCTGGAGGGCTTGCTCGCACCTGATCACCCGGAGCTGGGCCAAGGCTTCGTGATGGGCTGCGACTTCCCCTTTGGCCTGCCCAAACCCTTTGTCGACGCCTTGTGCGCGCATGGGCCCGGCGAGTTGCCTACACTGTTGGCCAAGCTGGATGACCCAGCCCAAGGCCAGACCACGGACCGCCTGATTCAAGCCCTGCATCGCCACTGCGGCAACCGCGCTGGCTTTCAGAACCTGATCGACACCTGGGGCCAAAGCTGGCACACCGATCGCCCCGCCGGCAGCAAACTGCTGCACCGCCCTACCGACCAGGCTGCACCGGGCACCTCCAGCACCAGCCCGCTGCAGACGCGTTATGTGCCCGTGGGCAAGATGTACTTCGAAGGCATGGCCCGGCTGGTTGAGGCCAACATCACCCTGCCCGGCTTGCGCCAAGGACGCCCCCAAGCCGTCGCGTTCGAAGCCTACCCCGGCTTGCTCGCCAGCGATTTGCTGGGCAAGCGCAGCTACAAGAGCGAGACCGACGCAACCAACGAACGCCTCATCGCCCGCATGGACCTGGTCGACGCGCTGGAACAAGGCCGCAGCCGCCTGGGCCTGCGGCTCAAGCTCAGCCCCGCCCAAAGGGATCAACTCGTGTCAGACCCCAAAGGCGACCGCCTGGACGCCGCCTTGTGCCTGATGCTGGCGGGCTGGGCGCATCAGCAGCACGAGCAAGGCGCAGCCCTTTGGGGCATGCCCAGCAACGTCAACCCCATCGAAGGATGGATACTCTCGGCATGAGCGACTTGATTTTCCCGATGACCGAGGTGCTGGGCCAACCAGCTGTGCGCGTACAAGCCCCCGATGGGGCGCAAGCCATTGTGCTGCTGCACGGTGGCCATGTGGTGTCCTGGATCCCTGCGGGCGGCCGCGAACAGCTGTACCTGTCCCCCCAGGCTGTGGCCGGCCCAGGCCAGGCCGTGCGCGGCGGCGTGCCCGTGATCTTCCCTCAGTTCGAACAACGCGGCCCGGACACCAGCCTGCCCCGCCATGGCCTGGCGCGCACCCGCACCTGGGCTGTGGAGAGCAGCAGCCGCGCCAAGGACCACGCTCAACTGACCCTCGCGCTGGACGACAACGCCGAGACCCGCGCCCTGTGGCCACACAGCTTCACGCTGGAGTTGACCGTGTCGATCAGCGGCCAGCGGCTGGATCTGGAGCTCTACGCCCACAACCCTGGCGAGACCAGCTGGCCTTTTGCTGCTGCCCTGCACACCTACCTGGCCGTGCCCGACCTGTCGCAAGCCCGACTGCAAGGGCTGGAGGGCTGCCACTATGTGGACAGCCTGACCGGTGGCGAAACAGTGGAAGACCACCCTGAGAAACGCTTCTCCGGTGAGGTGGACCGCATCTACGCCAAGGCCCGCAACCTGCTGCTGCGCGACGGCCCGCGCCGCCTGGCCATCGAGGCCGACCAGCTGCCTGATGTCGTGCTGTGGAACCCCGGCCCGGACAAATGCGCCGCGCTCAAGGACATGCCGCCAGACGGCTGGCAGCACATGCTGTGCGTGGAGGGTGGCAACATCCTGGAGCCCATCACCCTGGGCCCGGACGAGAGCTGGAGCGGCCGCCAGAGCTTCACGCTGCTGGCGTCCTGATCGTGCGCGGCCTGATCGGCACGCTGCCGATCAGTGCTTCGCCTGGGCCAGCAGCTGCCGGATGTCGGCCGTGAGATCCTCGACCTTCATGCCGTAGCGCACGAACAGGCGCACCTGGCCTTCAGGGTCGAACACGAAGGCACCCGCGGTGTGGTCCATGGTGTAGCTGCCGTTCTTGGTGGGCACCTTCTGGTAGAACACCTTGAACTCCTGCGCCGTGGCCTCGGTCTGCGCCAGCGAGCCACGCAGGCCCACAAAGCTCGGGTCCATGTTCTGCAGATAGGCCTTGAGCACCTCGGGCGTATCGCGCTCCGGGTCTACGCTCACGAACACGCCTTGCAGGCGCTCGCCATCGGCACCCAGCCGCTTGCGGACCTCGGCCAGCTCGGCCATGGTCGTGGGGCACACGTCAGGGCATTGCGTGAAGCCGAAAAACACGAACAGCACCTTGCCCTTGAAATCAGCAAGCTGGCGCGGTTTGCCGTTGTAATCGGTCAGCGAAAGCTTGCGGGCGTAGTTCGCACCGGTGATGTCCACGGCGTTGAACTTGGCCTGAGGGGTGTCGGCCTTGGGCGCAGGCGCACCGGGCTTGTCACACGCAGCCAGAGACAAGGCGGCCAGGCCGGCCAGCAACACCTTGCGGCGTGTCGAAGAATAAATTGGTGGCATGAGCTTGCTCAGATCGTCCAGTAATGATCGACCAGCAAGGCGGCAAACAACAGCATCAGGTAGATGATGGAGAAGCGGAAAGTCTTGCGGGCCAGCTCGTCACTGTAACGCCGCCACAGCGCAAAAGCGTAAGCCAGGAATGCCAGGCCCAGGCTCAGCGCGGACCACAGGTAGATCCAGCTGCTCATGCCGTAGATGAAGGGAAGCAAACTGCCCGCCAGCAGGATCACCGTGTACAGCAGCACATGCAGGCGCGTGAACGCGTTGCCATGGGTCACCGGCAGCATGGGCAAGCCGGCGCGGGCATAGTCCTCGACGCGGTAGAGCGCCAGCGCCCAGAAGTGCGGCGGCGTCCACAGGAAGATGATCAGGCACAGCATCAGCGCCTCGGGCTCGACCGCACCACGCATGGCGGCCCAGCCCAGCACCGGCGGCATGGCCCCCGATGCACCGCCGATCACGATGTTCTGCGGCGTCAAGGGCTTGAGCACCACCGTGTAGATCACGGCGTAACCCACGAAGGTGCCCAGCGTCAGCCACATGGTGAGCGCGTTCACCCAGATGGCCAGGATGGCCATGCCGACGCCGCACAGCACGGCACTGAAGCTCAGCGTCTGCCAGAGGGTCAGCTCGCCGCGTGCGGTGGGGCGCCAGGCCGTGCGCTTCATGCGGGCATCGATGCCCTGCTCGATCAGGCAGTTGAACGCAGCGGCCGCGCCGGCCACCAGCCAGATGCCGATGCAGGCCGCCAGCGCGGTAAGCGCCTCCGATGTGCTGGGCATGCCTGGCACAGCCAGCAACATGCCAATGACCGCGCAAAACACAATCAGCTGCACCACGCGGGGCTTGGTCAGCACATAGAACTGCCGGAACCTCGATGGCACGGGGGGTGACGCGCCAAGCTCGTTGGCGGGAGAAGCGATTGCGTCAGACATGCATGAACTCTGGAATCTGGATAGCCACTATGAGGACGACGCCTGTGGCTCGCCAGCGTGAAGTCCCTGATGCGGCCGAGCGTTCAAGCTGCGTGGCCCAGTGCTGGCCTGACCGGACCGCGCATTCGCCCGGGGCGACACGCAGATCAGCACACGCACCAGCCGCCAGACCAGCAAAGCCGCACCCAGGGTGTGCGCCAGTGCGGCCACCAGCGGCCAGCCCAGCACCACATTGCTCAAGCCGCTGAGCAGTTGCCAGCCCGCCAGCAGCCACAGGATGCGGCCATCGTGACGCCAGGGATGGTCACCCTGCGCACCCGCCTGTGCCGTGATCGACCAGCGGCGTAAAAGGGCCCCGAATGTTACCAGAGCAAGCAAAACCACCACCGCCACCAGGCGATGCAGCACGTGGATCGCCGTGAGCGCGGGCAGCGTGATGAAGGCCCCCTGGCCATCGCCGCCCAGCGGTCTCAGCAGATGAAAACCCATGCGGAAATCCATCTCCGGCCACCATTGCCCCTGGCACATGGGCACCTCGGTGCAAGCCAGCACGGCGTAATTGGTGCTGACCCAGGCGCCCAGCGCGATCTGCAGGGCCAGCAAGGCCAGCACCGCCCAGCCCAGCCTGCGCAAAGGCGCGCGCTGCCAGCTCAGGCGCAAGGCTGGCGGCAGTTGGACGACTTCCAGCACACGCACCTGTGCCGTCAGCAGGCCCACGCCCAGCATGGCGCCAATGAGGTGGCCCGTCACGATGATGGGCTGAAGCTTGAGCGTCACAGTCAGCGCGCCGAATGCGCCTTGCGCGCACACCCAGATGAAAGCCGCCGTGGCCCAACAGGGCGACAAGGCCCCTGCGCGCCCACGCATCCACCAGGCCAGGGCCATCAGCGCGGTGATCAGCGCCCCCACGGCGGTGGCCAGGTAGCGGTGCACCATCTCGATCCACGCCTTGCTCTGGGAAACCGGGCCCGTCGGCAGCGCCGCATGCGCAGCGCTGATCTGATCGTGCGCGGCAAAAGGGCTGGTCTCACCGTAGCAGCCCGGCCAATCGGGGCAACCCAGGCCGGAATCGGTCAAGCGCGTGAAGGCACCAAACACCACCAGATCGATGGTCAGAAACAGGGTGAGCACGGTCAGCACCCGCTGCCAGGCAGGCCAGCCCTGCAAGCCTTGCCTGCGGGCACGCAGCGCCACCACGCTCGCGGGCAACAGGGCCAGCAAGGCGCCCAGCAGGGCTACTTCCAGTGCGGGGTTCAGATTGATCAGGCCAAGCATGCGCCTTGTGTCCTCTCAGCGCCCCGGTTCATCCCAGGACTCGTTGGCCTTCATCAGGCGCGCCAGGTCCTTCTTGATCCGCGAGGGGTCGGCATCCACGGGGAAGCGCATCATCCAGTCGCCACGGGGGTCGACCAGATAAAGGTGTGCATCCAGGGCCTGCCCCTCCTGCGGTGCCAGCCACCGCGCGAGGTCGACCGGCGAGGTCCGCAGCACCCAGGCGTTCTTCAAGCCTTCCTGCAACGCCGCACGCACCGGAGCCTGATCCGTGATCAACCAGACCCGGTCCAGGCGATCCTTGTCCTTGCCCAGCGTCTCGCGCAACTGGCGTTGCAGATACAGGTGCTGCTCGCAACGCTGGTCGCAGGCGCCACTCGCCACCGTCACCAACAGCCATTGCCCTTTGAGCGAGGCCGCCTTGACCTCATGCCCTTGCTGATCCAGCAGCGGCAAATTGGCGTCAGAAGGCATCGGCCTGGGCGGCGTGATCAAGGTGCCGTAGTTGACGCGGCCCTGCGGCTTGATCACGTAGTAGGTGAAGTACGACGCCACCACGGGGGCCGCGCACACGGCCCACACCAGCAGCATCTTCAGGCGGCCTGCGCGCGTGCGCTGCGCGGGTTCTTCGCTGGCGGGCGTGGGCATGCTGTGCACGCTCAACTGGATCATGGGATCGGCCTGCGCGGTATCAGGATGGGACATGTGCACTTGCTCGTCGTGGGCGGATGATTTGGAACCAGACCGTGAGGCCGATGATGCCAGCGGCCATGGCGAACCACTGCGCGGCATAGGCCAGGTGCGTGTCCTGCCCTAGCCCCGGTTCGGGCCAGTTGCGGCGCAAAACTTCGGCATGTTCGTCGGCATGTTCGGCCGGTGCCTCAGCTTGCACCTGAAGCACGGCACCAGCCAAGGGGGCTTGCCCCAGCCAGTGGCGCCAGAATGCCACGTCGGCGTTCTGCCTCAACAGCGGGCCAGTCTGCTTGGCGGGCATGGCCTCGTCACCCAATTGGTAAGTCCTGGAGAGCCCCAGTGTGACGAGCCCCTGCACGCTCACCAGCCCGGTTGAGGTGGGCACGGAGGGCAGCGCACTGCGGTCATGCACATCGCGCGGCACCCAGCCCCGCTCCACCAACACGACGCGACGGCCGCAGCCCCCTGCACCACCATCGAGCAACAAAGGCGTGACCACGACAAAACCGCTCATGCCATCCATGGGCCGGTTATCCAGGAAAACCGTCTTGTCGACAAGCCATCGCCCCTGAAGGGCCACGGGCTTGTAAAAGGGCAGGCGCTCTGTGTTCAAAGACGGGTCACAAGGCCAGTCGTCGTTGCGCCAGGGCGCCTGTGTGCGCTGGGCCAGCATGTGCTCATGCGCCTGCCGTTTCTCGGCCGCACGGCTCAATTGCCAGAAGCCCAGCTTCACGGTCAAGGCCGTCAACAGCAGGGCCACCAGCCAGACCACGATGCGTCGCTGCCCTGGGGTCATTGCCCTCCTCCGGTCACACCGGGGCACCCATAATCCGTGTTCATGAAAATCGTGATCGCATTTGCATTGCTGGCCATTGTGATGGCACTGGCGCTGGCTGGCCGCGCCATGTTGCAAGATGGCCGTGACGGGCAGCCCAAAACCAACCGAATGGTCAAGGCCCTGGCCTTGCGCGTGGGGCTGTCGATCGCGCTGTTTCTGTTCATCTTGCTGAGCTACAAGCTGGGCTGGATCCACCCGACGGGCGTGCCCCTGAAGTAAAAGAGCGCCGCAAGGGCGCTCCGGATGGTGGGTGTGCAGGGCCTTTGTTGAGCCCCGCACGCCGTGATGCGATCAAGTCCAGTACACCACCATGTACAGGCCCAACCAGACCACGTCCACGAAGTGCCAGTACCAGGCTGCGCCTTCAAAGCCAAAGTGCTTGTCTGCCGTGAAGTGGCCCTTCATCAAACGCAAGGTGATGAACAGCAGCATCAGCATGCCGACGAACACGTGCATGCCGTGAAAGCCCGTGAGCATGAAGAAGGTCGAGCCGTAGATGCCCGACGACAGCTTCAGGTTCAGGTGGTGATAAGCCTCGTAGTACTCGAAAGCCTGCAAACTGATGAAGGTGGCCCCCAGCAGCACGGTCAGCCACATGAAGCCGATGCACTTGCCGCGCAGGTTCTCGCGCAGCGCGTGGTGCGCAATCGTCAAGGTGACACCAGACGTCAGCAGCAAGGCCGTGTTGATGGTGGGAATCGGCCATGGGCCCATGGTGCGGAACGGCTCCACGGTACCAGCAGGCGACGCTGTCATGCCGGCCATTTCGGAGGGCCAAACAGCCTTGAAGTCAGGCCACAACAAGGCGTTGTCGATGCTGCCCAGGTTGGGCAACACATGCAGGCGCGCCCAGTAGAGGGCACCGAAGAAGGAGCCAAAGAACATCACCTCGGAGAAGATGAACCAGGCCATGCTCCAGCGGAAGGACAGGTCGATGCGGTCGCCGTACAGGCCACGTTCGCTTTCAGAGATGGCATCCGAGAACCACTGCTTGAGCACCACGGCCCACCAGATGAAGCCGGCCAGCACGCAGTAAGGCGCCCATTCAACGCCGTTGACCCACTGCCCGGCCCCCAGCACCACGAAGAACAGCCCGACGGCCGCCATCATCGGGTGCCGCGAGGGCCCCGGCACGAAGTAATAAGGGGCTTGCCCTTTGGTCACCGCAGTGGACATCTATGTGCTCCTCAAGAAACAACACCCGTCACGACACTCACTGGGCCACGCCGCTGGTGACGATCCATCGCACCAGCAAGACCAGGCCCACAACAAACAACACGGCCGCCAGCACCCCTGCCACGATCACATGGACCGGGTTGATCTTGGCCACGTCCTGCGCATAGTCACTCGACTTGCGCACCCCGAAGAAGGACCACGCGACCGCCTTGAGCGTCTGGCCAAAAGAGCCCTTGCGCTGGGAGGCATCGCGTAGATCGTCAGTCATCACACACCGTCATACCGAACCCTTGGGCGCCATCGGCACCTTGCCCCCCACCTCGAAGAAGGTGTAGGACAAGGTGATGGTCGACACGTCCTTGGGCAATTTGGGATCGATCACGAACACGACGGGCCAGCGTTTGCTTTCACCCGGCTTGAGCGTGTGCTCGCTGAAGCAGAAACACTCCAGCTTGTTGAAATGCGAGGTGGCCTGCTTGGGGGCATAGCTCGGGATGGCCTGGGCAGTCATGGTCCGGTCCTGCCGATTGCGGAACTCGTACATCACGGTGGTGACCTCGCCCGGGTGCACACGAACGGAGCGGACCTCGGACTTGAAATCCCAGGGGCCACGCGCATTGGCATCGAACTCGACCGTGATGGAGCGGCTCAAATCAACCTGGGTGTTGACCTTGCTGGAAGCCAACGCACCTGGCGACTGCTGCTCGGCCAGGGACAGCACATTGATACCCAGGGCTGTGCAGATGTGCTTGTAGAGCGGCACCATGCCATAGCCGAAGCCGAACATCAGCCCCACGATCACCACCAGCTTGCCCACCATGTCCAGGTTGGCCCTGCGCAACCACTTGCGCTTGCGGCCTGCAACCTCATCCATCTGAAGGGCTTCGGTGCTCACGGCAGTTCAACCTGTTGGAGTCAATGGTGAGAGAACATCACCATCTTCGCGATGAAACCGACGAAGAAGGTCACGGCCACGGAAGCCAGGATGAGCGCGAGCCTGAGGTTGCGCTGGCGGTCTTGCTCTTTCAGTCGGGTGCTCATGGCGCCAGTCCTTTCAGGCTCAACCGATCACGCGCGTGGCGGTGGCATCCAGCTTGGGCGGGTTCTCGAAAGTGTGGAACGGTGCGGGCGAAGGCACTTCCCATTCCAGACCTTCGGCACCATCCCAAGGCTTGGCCGGTGCCGGCTGGCCCTTGCCACGCATGGCGGGGATCATCACCACGAAGATGAAGAAGACCTGCGCAAAGCCGAAGAAGAAGGCCCCGACGGACGCGATCGCGTTGAAATCGGCGAACTGCATGGGGTAGTCGGCATAACGACGTGGCATGCCAGCCAGACCCAGGAAGTGCATGGGGAAGAAGGTCACATTGAACGCGATCAGCGACCACCAGAAGTGCAGCTTGCCCTTCCACTCAGGCACCATCACGCCTGTCCACTTGGGCGCCCAGTAGTAGAAGCCTGCGAACAGCGCAAACAGGGAGCCGGCCACCAGCACATAGTGGAAGTGCGCCACCACGTAGTAGGTGTCCTGAATCTGGATGTCGATGGGCGCCACAGAGCAGATCAGGCCCGTGAAGCCACCCATGGTGAACACGAAGATGAAGCCCACCGCCCACAGCATGGGGCTCTCGAATGTCATGGAGCCGCGCCACATGGTGGCCACCCAGTTGAAGATCTTCACGCCCGTGGGCACCGAGATCAGCATGGTGGCGTACATGAAGAACAGCTGACCCGTCACCGGCATGCCGGTGGCGAACATGTGGTGGGCCCACACGATGAAGCTCAGGATGGCAATGGAGGCCGTGGCATACACCATCGAGGTATAGCCAAACAGCTTCTTGCGGGCGAAGGCCGGCACGATCTGGCTGATGATGCCGAAGGCCGGCAAGATCATGATGTAGACCTCGGGGTGACCGAAGAACCAGAAGATGTGCTGGTACATCACCGGGTCACCGCCACCGGCGGGGTTGAAGAAGCTGGTGCCGAAGTGGCGGTCCGTCAGCGTCATGGTGATGGCGCCGGCCAGCACAGGCATCACGGCGATCAGCAGGTAGGCGGTGATCAGCCAGGTCCAGGCGAACATTGGCATCTTCATCAGCGTCATGCCGGGTGCGCGCATGTTGAGGATGGTCACGATGATGTTGATCGAGCCCATGATCGAACTGGCCCCCATGATGTGCATCGCGAAGATGCCGGCGTCCATCGAGGGGCCCATCTGCAGGGTCAGCGGCGCGTACAGCGTCCAGCCGGCAGCAGGTGCGCCACCGGGCAGGAAGAAGGAGCCCACCAGCAGCAAGGCCGCCGGGATCAGCAGCCAGAAGCTGAAGTTGTTCATCCGCGCGAAGGCCATGTCGGACGCGCCGATCTGCAGCGGGATCATCCAGTTGGCCATGCCCACGAAGGCCGGCATGATGGCGCCGAACACCATGATGATGCCGTGCATCGTGGTGAACTGGTTGAACATCTCGGGGTTCATGATCTGCAGACCCGGCTTGAACAGCTCGGCACGAATGCCCAGCGCCAGCACGCCGCCGATCATCAGCATGGTCAAGGAGAACAGCAGGTACAGGGTCCCGATGTCCTTGTGGTTGGTGGCATAGACCCAGCGGCGCCAGCCATGTGGATGACCGTGGTCATCGTGGGCATGGGCGTCATGGTGGCCGTGGCCGCCATGGTCAAGAACTGTGCTGCTCATGAAATATCCTTTCCTGATCCCGTTGAGGCCACGCCCGCATCACTTGCGTGCGGCCAGCACTTCGGACGGCTGCACCGTCTGGCCGGTCTTGTTGGACCAGTGGTTTTTCGTGAAGGTGATCACTGCGGCGATCTCGGTGTCAGACAACTGCTTCCAGGAAGGCATGATGTTGTTCTGGCCATTGAGCAGCACGTGGATCTGGACAGCCTTGTCTTCGCTCAGCACCTTGGGTGAGCCGTCCAGCGGTTTGACGGCCCCACCACCCTTGCCGTTGGGTTGGTGACAAGCGGCGCAATTGGCGTTGTAGACCTTCTCGCCGCGGGCCAGCAGGTCAGCTTGCGTCCAGACCTTGTTGGGGTCATCGGCCTTGGCGGCCATTTCTTTCTGGCGATCGGCCACCCACTTGCTGTAGTCCTCGGCGCTCAGCACCTTGACGTGGATGGGCATGTAGGCGTGTTCCTTGCCGCACAACTCGGCGCACTGGCCGTAGTAGTCGCCCGTCTTCTCGGCACGGAACCAGGTGTCGCGCACGAAGCCAGGGATGGCGTCCTGCTTGATGCCGAAGGCCGGCACCATGAAGGAGTGGATCACGTCGTTGGCCGTGGTGATGATGCGCACCTTCTTGTCGACCGGCACCACCAGTGGGTTGTCGACCTTGAGCAGGTAGTTGTCACCTTGGGGCGTACCAGCGTCAGACAGGGCGCGCTGAGAGGCATCCAGCGTGGAGATGAACTGCACGCCCTCGCCTTCGCCCTTGATGTAGTCGTAGCCCCACTTCCACTGGTAGCCCGTGACCTTCACCGTGAGATCGGCGTTCGTGGTGTCCTTCATGGCCACGACCACCTTGGTGGCAGGCAGGGCCATGCCGATCACGATCAGGAAGGGGATCACGGTCCAGACGATTTCCACGGTCGTGGACTCATGGAAATCCGCCGACTTGTGGCCCTTCGATTTGCGGTGGGCGTAGATCGAGTAGAACATGACCCCGAACACCAGCACGAAGATCGCCGTGCAGATGTAGAGCATCATGTAATGCAGGGATTGCTGCTCGGCCGCGATCTTGGTGACCGGTGGGGCCAGATCAAGCTGGCGCACGGCAGGCCCGCCCGGCAGATCACCAACAGCCCAGCTCGCCTGGGTCATCAAGCCCAGCACGGCCAGCGAGGCCGCCTGCCCCATGGAGGTCACTCGGGACTGGAGTCCACCCAGGGACGACATCCGACTCACTCTGCACCCAGGATCTTTGATCATGTCTTGGCTCGTCAAGGATTGAACGCGGTCACTCATGCAGGGCATGGGAAAGATCTGGCGCCTGACCGGACGCCAGTCGGCCCCGGCAAGCCTCGGAAAATTGCTCCGAAGCCGGGTTCGACATGGCTTGATGCGGTGCACCATCCAAAATATCAAAACCATTCTAGCCACCCACTTGAGGTGTCTCAATACGCAATCCAGCCCGATGTGCTATGAATAACCCGCAGTTCTGGCAACAATCAACGCGTGGCGATACAACGACGCCACAACCCCATCAGGGCTTGTCCTGCTTGCGGACCATGCGTTTCATGTCGTCCAGAGACACACGGGCCTCGGACGCCATCTTGACGCGCGGCATGGGTTTGATCGCGTGGCCGTAGACCAGCTCCACCGTGAGGCCCAGGCGGCCATCGGGTCGCGTCAAACGTGCAGCGAGCTCCTCCTGCAGGCGCGCCTGCCAGCGTGGGGTACGCAGCCCCGGCATGCGCCCGAGCGCCACATTGCCCCCCCAGGTGCGCAACTCCTGCAACATGGCCTCGGGTGTGGCCCAGGTCAGCGTCAACCGCTCCATGTCCATGACGGGGTCAGCGAAGCCAGCCTTGACGAGCTCGTCGCCCAGGTCATGCATGTCGACAAAGTCGATGGTGGGCAAGGCCCAGCCCAGCGCCTGATAGACCGAACGCAGCTCACGCGCCGTGTCCGGGCCCAGGCCTGAGCACATCAGAAAACCATCCACCGCCAGGTGCCGGTGCCACTGCGCCATCAGCGCAGGCAGGCTGGGGTGGGCGTGCAGGCTCATGTTGGCCCAGAGCATTTGCGCACCATCCGGCAGATGCCCGGCAGACAACAGCGCCTCGCTCGACCAGGCCTGAGGCACCTCACGACGCCACAAGGTCTTCCAGGAGCGCGTGGCACCCTGCGCCAACTCAGCCTGGCTGCGCTGCCTCAAGCCCTCTGTGGGCTCAACCACCCATCGCTGGGCCTGCGGGTAGCGTGCCTGCACCAGTTCGGTACCCGCACCCAGAAAGGCCGACCAATCGATCCAGGAGGTGGGCTCCAGCTTGATGGGCGCCAGCTTGTCCGCCAGGCGGCGGGCGGCCTCCTGGTGCAACCAGGGCACTTGAGGCAACAAGGCCAGGCGACGGGCCTGCCGCTGCAGTGCCACCTCGCTGGGCGAGCAAGGCGGCGAAGAAGAGGCATCCAAAGGGGGCAACTGAATGGGGGACATGGAACGCGACTGACGGCCCCAATCGGGGCGATGTTGCCCGAAAGGCCGCTCAGTATATTGAGTGGATGCTTTCCGCCTTGTTCACAAGGGCAAATCACGCCCGCCTCACCCTGGCCCGCGCGGCCGCACCGGCCAGCCAGTGCCACCTGTGCCGCACCTGGCAAAGCGAACCGCTGTGCGCAGCCTGCATTCAGGCCTGGCGGCCGAGCACGCGCCGCTGCCTGCGTTGTGCCATCGACCTGCATGACGATCACCCGGACACCATCTGCCAACGGTGCGAGGATCAATCACCGGAGTTCGATCGTGCCGTGGTCGCCGTCGATTACAGCGGCCCCTGGCCGGGCCTGCTGGCCAGGTTGAAGTTTCAAGGGGGCACCGCACTGGCCTGGCCCCTGGCCCGACTGCTGGCCGAGGCCGTTCAGCACAGGCTGGGCAACACAAGCCTGATCATCCCCGTTCCGCTTTCGCCGCAACGATTGCGGGAGCGCGGCTACAACCAATCCTGGCTGCTGGCCAGGCAGGCCGGGCAATACCTGGGCATTCCTGCATGCACAGGCCTTCTGGAGCGACTACGCCATACCCCGCGCCTGATGAGCTTGTCTGCCGAAGAGCGGCTGAAACAGATCCAGGCAGCATTTCAGGTCGCGCCCAACGCCCTGGCCAAACTGGCCGATCAGGACATTGCCATCGTGGACGATGTCATGACCACCGGCGCCACGCTCAATGCCTGCGCACAGGCGCTTCTCGCTGCCGGCGCACGCAGTGTGTCGGTCTGGGCCGTGGCACGCACCCCCGTTGATACCAGATCAGACCAGATGGATACCGCCACTTCGGCTTGACTTTCAACGCGGCGTTTCACACGGTTGAAATGCCACCCACCTGGCGAAAACCACTCAACCAGGAATATGAACCATGCGTACTTCCAGTTATCTGGCCACGGTTGTGGCCATCGTCTCGGCATGTGCGCCCCACGCCCAGGCAGCCAGCTACCACTACAACTTTGAAGCCATCGCCAGCGGCGATGTCAACGGGCCTGTGAACGGATCTTTCAGCGTGGACCTGAGCCAGATTGCCCTGACCCAGACCGTCACGCGAGCCGATGGCGCCACCCTGCTCTACCAGCAGGAGGAGGCCGAACTCTACTATGGCGAATGGGGCTTGATCGACTGGCAACTGGCTGGCGACATGCGGCGGGGCGGCTCCATCGGCGCACCTGCTGGCGCCACCATCATCCGGACGCTCCTGCCCAACGGCAGCAGCACGCTGACCCTGAATACATCCGCGGCCTTCTCGCACGGCGCCATGGGCTCACAAAGCTTGGTGCTGACCTATTCCAGCCCAGATGATGCGCTCTTCACGCACCCGGAAAGCCTGCCACCGCTGGAGAAGTTCAAGTCAGCCACAGGCGCCTATGAGTACTTTTACGCTGCGTCGTACAGCGACCCGCTTGAAGGCCGGAAGTTCGCTTTCACGGTCACGTCGACAACCGTGCCCGAGCCTGCGGTGTTGAGCATGGCGCTAGCCGGCCTGCTGTTGTTGGGAATCAGAAAAAAAGCAGGCCGTCAAACACTAAGCATCGCGGCCCATAATCTGACGCCAACAGACTTTCGCCTGACCGTCCATGATCAAAAGCAGAGAACCCAGTCAACAGGAACGCGGCATGCTGGTCGCCATGTTCAACCAGCGCCAATATGCCGAGGCCGAGGCCTTCGCGCGTGAACAAACCCGTCAATACCCCAAACACCCGTTGGCCTGGAAGGTACTGGGCGCATCGCTGCAGAAGTTGGGGCGTGTGGCCGATGCCTTGCCGGCCATGCAGAAAGCCGCCGTACTGATGCCCAAGGACCACGAGGCCTTCAACAACCTTGGGGTCACGCTCAAGGACCTGGGCAAGACCGAGCAAGCCATTCACTGCTACCGTCAGGCACTGGCCTTGAAGCCCGACTATGCCGACGCCCACGGCAACCTGGGCGCCGCGTTGCGCGAGCAAGGCAAGCTCGCCGAGGCGCTGGCCTGCTACAAGCGCAAGCTGGCCCTGGCCCCGCATGACGATGAAACCCGGCACCACGTCGATGCCTTGTCGGGGGTCACCACCACGGGCGCGCCCAGCAAGTACATCGAGGGTGTCTTCGACAACTACGCGGCCAAGTTCGACCAGCACCTCACCCAAGCGCTGGGATACAACGTGCCGCAACGCATGGCCGAGCTGCTGGTGCAGCACCACAACCGGCCTGCCAACGCCAGACCACGTGTACTGGACCTGGGCTGCGGCACAGGGCTGGTCGGCGCGGCGCTTCAGGGCATGGAGGCCGAACTCATTGGCGTGGACCTGTCTGGCGGCATGCTGCAACAGGCACGCGCCCGCGGCATCTACCAGGACTTGCTGCAATCCGATCTGGTACCCATGATGCAGTCGCAAGCCGATGCCAGCTTTGACATCGTGACGTCTGCCGACGTGTTCGTCTATGTGGGCAAGCTCGACGAAGTCGTGCAGGAGACCAGGCGCCTGCTGAAGCCGGGTGGCCTGTTTGCCTTTTCGGTCGAGTCCTTCGAGCCTGGCCCACAGGATGAAATGGGTTTCAAGCTGGAAACATCCGGCCGCTATTCACATGCGGCCAGCTACCTCACGGCGCTGGCCGCACGCCACGGCTTCACGGTGCTGGCCACCCAAACCGTGACCATTCGGGTGGAACAAGGGCAAGCCATCATGGGCCAGCTTGCCCTTTGGCGTGCCTGATCAGTGCGCGTGATCTCGCCGGACCAGCTCGATGGCGATGCGGCTGGCCGCCCGGCGCGCGGTTTCCGGTGAGGGGTGGATACCGTCGCCGATGTGCACGAAGTCCTTCCAGATGTCCAGCACCATGGCGCCCGGCACCTCCGCGCGCACGCGGCTGCTGGTCACTGTGCTCATGGCGGTGTAGTCGGCTTCGTTGATGACCCAAGCCAGGCCATAGAGGCTCTGGAACAAGGGCAGATCAAGCTGCTTGTAGCGGGGCATCGTGCCGAAGATGGGCGTCAGCCCGGCGGCACGCGCCTGGTTGCCCACCGCGACCAGGCGATCCGCCACCTGGTTGATCTGCGCGGCGGTGCAAGGCTGCGTCGTGGATTGAGGCACACCAAAGGCATCGGCATGAAGGCAATCATTGGGCGGCATGATCACCACGTACTTCGCGTTGTAGGTGGTGAAGCTGGGCGGCATCGCCACGCGTGCCAGCGCATGCTGCAACTGGGTTGAGTAGCTGTCCCAGCCTGCTGGCCCACAAACGCTGGCGCCAGGGGCGCAAGCCAGGCGAGCAAAGCTTGTACCGCCAGCCTGCCCTTCATTGATCACATAACCGGGCAACAGCGGATTTCTGGTCAAGGCTTGCCCCACACTCAAATAAGTGCCGAAGCCGACCGATATACCACCCAAGGGTGCAACGCCATTGTTGAAGGGCGTCGCGCCCTCCGCATAGGACGCACCAATGATCAGCAGAGGCAGGCGGGACGGCGCGGTCGCTGTGGCGTCAGCCCATGCGGGCTGCAAGGCAAGCGCAGTGAAAGCAAGGCTCATCCATTTCGTCATACGCATGGCAAATCCTCTATCTCTGTGGTTGATGAAAGCCGCTCCGACCCTTCCCCGCAGGGCTGACGAGCCTGAGTGACCCGCATGGCGGAGGAACCGCCATCGCCCCTCATCGACAGGGCAGGCGCAGCTCTTGAGCGCCCGACACAAAGATGCGCCACGCCCGTGGAATCTGCGCCCGGACGGGCACGAACGTTCGTGCCGATCGGCCTCACACCCCCTTGAACAGGTGAGATCAAGCACTTACTACCCGGATCGGGTGTTCCCCCATGGCGCCCGCTTCAATAGCATTCGAGGCCTCAAGCAGTAAGGACTCCCATGCAGAAACTCTCGGGCAAGACCGCCCTGATCACGGGCGGCAACAGCGGCATCGGCCTGGCGACGGCCAAGCTCTTCGTGGAACAAGGTGCCCGCGTGGCCATCACGGGCCGTGATCCGGTTTCACTGGAACAGGCCCGACAGGCGTTGGGTGAGGACGTGCTGGCGCTGCGCAGTGACGCAGGCAATGTGGCCGAGATCGCTCAACTGATGAACGCGGTCGGCGAACACTTTGGCCATCTGGATGTGCTGTTCATCAATGCGGCAGCAGGCAGCCCTGCACCGATGGAGTTCACCACCGAAGCGCAGTTCGATGCCATGTCGAACACGTCGTTCAAGGGCGTTTTCTTTGCGATCCAGAAGGCCGTACCTTGGATGCGGCCAGGCGGCTCGATCATCGTCACGACGTCCATTTCGAACCAGGTGGGGGCCCCCAACTTCAGCGTCTACGCCGCATGCAAGGCGGCTGCCCGCTCGCTGGTGCAGAGCGCCAGCCTGGAACTGGCGCACAAGGGCATCCGCGTCAATGCCATCAGCCCTGGCCCCATCGACACCCCCGGCTTTGGCCGCTGGGATGTGCCTCAAGAGGTGGTGGATGCCGCACGCGCCGATTTCACGAACCGTTCGCCAAGCAAGCGCTTCGGCACGCCCCGCGAAATTGCCGACGCGGCGCTGTACCTGGCGACCGACTCGTCAAGCTACGTGGTGGGTGCCGAACTGGTCGTGGATGGTGGCATGAGCCTGCTGCTGTGATCACAGGCGGTAGCTGACCTGCAGATAAAACGACCGGCCGCCCAGCGGCAGGTCATTGGCTATCAGCACCGGCATCGGGTTACCCGGTGAATAGAGGCTGGGCTCGCGTGCGTCGGCGTTGAACAGGTTGCGCACCGAAGCTGCAAAGTCCCAGCTGCTCCATTGCCGATGGGTTCGCAAGGTCAGGTCGACCGTGGTGTAGTCCGGCACCTTGGGTCGGGTATCACCGGGCGCACGCGCCCGGTCTGCCACGTAATTGACCTGCCCGCTCAACAGCAAGCCACTGGCAAAGCCCCAATCCGCCCGACCAAAAACGTGGTGATGCGGGGCGTAGCCCGCGTCTTCGCCGCTGGCCTCATCGGTTGAGCGTTGATAGGCGTAGTTCCCGACCAACCGAACGTTGGTGCGGACATCATGCGTGGCTTCCAACTCGAACCCGTGCCCGTTCTGAGCCCCCGTGTTGCTGCGCGTCGCTGGAAAGCCGGCCGTGCGGATGATGTCCTTCATGGCGTAGCGAAACACACTGAGCTGCAGCTGGGTGTCAGGCCTGGCCTGCCAGGAAAACGCCGTCTCCAGTGTGTTGATGATTTCCGGCTTCAGGTCCGGGTTGCCTCGCAACACGGGGTTGTTGACGCTGTAGCGCTCCGAAAAGGATGGCGCGCGGAAAGCCCGCCCGTACAGAACCTTCGCGGTCAGGTCCGCGGAGGCATCCCACACGAGGGCTGCACGAGGATTGGTGGTGCCACCAAAATCGGAATACCGGTCGTGCCGCAACCCGGCGGTCAGCGCCCAGTCTCGCGCAAAGTTCCACTCGTCCTGGGCGTACACGTAGCGCACGATACGGCGGCGCGGCGCAAGGAAGGAGTCATCGACAGGCACCTCGGCCAGATCGGTCAGCACCAGGCCCGGCGCAAAGGTGAAATTCTTGAACTCCTGCGTCCGGTACATGTTGAGATCATCTTGCCCGATGCCAAAACGCATGTGGTGGCCCGCCAGGCCGGAGTAGGACACCACGGCGGACGCGCGTTGCTGGCGCTCCCAGGTGTTGGGGGCCCCCAGCATGCCATCGGGGAACAGCACGAAGCTCTGCCCATCAAAGATACGCGCCCCGGGCGGGTACACACGAAGCGGCGTGGGATAAGTGGTGATGTATTCAAAATAGCTGGCGGTCAGCCCCAGCTTCCACTGCGGTGCCAGCTCGATGTCATTCCACGACAGATCGGCGTTGTAGCGTTCCGTCCGCCCCTGCCCGACAGGGTCCAGCGCGCTGGCAGCCCCCCCACCGAGGCCAATGTGGTCACGCAAGCGATAACCTGCTCGCAGGCGCACCTGCTTGTAGGCCAGATCCACACTGCCATCCACCGCATCGTGGCCCAGATTGACGGAACCTGGTGCAAGGCTCGCCTGCGTGGAAGCAAGCTGGTCGTTGAGCGATTGCGCATCCGACTCCACCCGGCCTTTGAAACCATCGGTGGTGCCGACACGCAGATACCCGGCCACATCAACCGAACCGATCTTGCCCCCATGCAAAGCCCAGGCGTCCCTGGTCTTGAATGAACCGGCACGCACACCAAACTCGGTGCCGGAGATGTCTGCGGCCGACTTGGTGATGATGTTGATCACGCCTGAATAGGCGTCTGCACCATACAGTGCCGAGCCCGGCCCGCGGATGACCTCGATGCGGGCGACGTTCTCAAGGGGGAGCCCCGCCCAGCCATTGCCTCGGTTGCCGATGAACATCATCGTCATCGGCACGCCGTTTTGCAGGACCAGGGTCTGAGGGTTGAATTCGCTGTAGATGCCGCGGATCACGTACAGCGGGTTGTAGCCCTGAACGTTGCGGCTGACATGGATGCCCGGCACCGTTTCCAGCACTTCATCCAGGTCTGTGGCACCCATGGCCGCGATGTCTTCTGACGTGATGACAGTGGCCACGGCCGGCGCACGGCGCAGGGGCTGCTGGTTGCCCGTTGCAATGCTGATCGTCGCCTTGTCACCATAGACCAAAGACAGCTCTTCTTCTTCGCTGCTGACCTGTGCATGCGCAGCGGATGCCAGCAAGGCCATCATGCACGCCATGGCTCGCGCGATGGCGCAAGGCACTGGAAGAGGACTCACCACAACCCGACGACCGGAAACGAAACAACTCATTATTCGATTCCTGTTTTTTGCAACCGGCCGATTGTGTGTCTTCCATAGGAATTTGGGAAGTGCGTTTGTGCGAACAGACGCCTGCTCGCTACACCTGCTGATCTGGTGACACCTCCTGCAGCCAGATCAAAGACAGGCAACGCCCCAGATGCCCCAGCAAAACGGCGTTCTCGAAGGGCTTGGACATGAACAGGGTGGCGCCAGCCTCCAGGGCCTGATCACGATGGGCATGGGACGCGTTGGCCGACAAGGCAATGATGGGCAGCGCCTTGCCCAGCTCACTTGCGCGGATTCGCCGCATGGCCTCCAGGCCATCCATCACAGGCATGGCGAGATCCATCAGCACCAGATCAGGCCAGGCCGCCTGCATCTTGTCCAGGGCGTCTTGCCCGTGGACGGCTTCCTGCGTGTCAAATCCGAGCGCCAGCAGCAACTCGTTGAGCATCTGGCGATTGGCGGCGACGTCATCCACGATCAACACGCGCTTGCGGGCGCCTTCATAACCCAGTACGTGTGGCGCAGGTGCTGCCTCACGCTCGGCGCGGTCGGCCAGCGGCAGCAACAGTTCGAACCAGAACTGGCTGCCCGCCCCCATCTCGCTGTGCAGGTGGAGCTCGGAACCCATCAGGCGCACCAGTTGCCGACTGATCGCCAGCCCCAGCCCGGTACCGGCGGCACGGCTTCGTGAATCGCCGGCCTGCTCGAAAGGCTCGAAGACCCGTTGCTGGTCTTCAGGCCGGATGCCGACACCAGAGTCGCGAACCTCGAAACGGATGCGAGCCTGCTGCCCGGCCGGGTCCTGCCCGACCAGCGTCATGCTCAGGCTGACGATGCCGGACTGGGTGAATTTCACGGCATTGCTCAAGAGATTGAGCAACACCTGCCTCAATCGTTTCTCATCCACCAGCAGCGCGTGAGGCAGGTGCTCGTCGCCCTGGGCCACGAAGGTCAAGCCCTTTTCAGCGGCCTTGATGCGGATGATGTCGTCCAGCATGGACAGCAGCGCACGGGGATCAACAGGAGACAGCCTCAACTCCGTCTTGCCGGCCTCGATCTGGGAGAGGTCCAGGATGTCGACAATCAGCATCAGGAGGTGCTCGCCACTGCCATGGATGGTGTTGAGGCAGTTCAGCTGGCGGTCGGTGAGCGTGCGGTCCATCTTGAGGATCTGCGCATAACCCATGATGGCATTCAGGGGGGTGCGCAACTCGTGGCTCATGCGCGCGAGGAAATCACTCTTGGCCTGGCTGGCCACTTCCGCACGTTCTTTGGCACGCTGCAACTCGTTGGTGCGCTCACGCACCAGTTCTTCAAGGTGATCCTTGTGGCGCCCCAGTTCTTCGCCACGCTCCTGGAGCGCCGCGATCATGCGATTGAAGGCCAGGGACATGGTCTGGATGTCCCGAGGGCCTTCCACGGTGGTGCGCACCTGCACCTCACCTTGCTCGGCGCGAGACATGGCGGCAGACAGCTTGTCCAGTGGGCGCGTCAGGCGTGCACTCAGCAAACGGATCGCGACCAGGAACACCGCCGCGAAGAAAAACGACGACAGGATGTTGACCATGAAGATGTTGGCCACCATGCGCCCCAGGGTCGCCTTGCTCAACACCACGACCACGTAGCCGAGGAATTCATCGGTGGGCGCCACCACTTCGAAAGGGGTCGCGGAACGCACGGTCCACACCGGGGCCACGAAGCGCCAGGCCTCTTCCGTTTCGCTTTCGAGGTAGGACTCGCGCGACGAGGCCGGGACCTGAACGGATTTGTCGGCGGGGCCAGCTGCCGCCACGCCTTTGGCCAGCAGCACGCCGCCATTGGGCTTGCAGACTTCAACGCGCAGCACATCGGGAAAGGCCAGGGTGGCGGCCACCGCGTCGTTCGCGTTTTCGGGAGAGCCCGACAACAGGGCCAGCTGGCTCTGGCCGGCCAGGCTCGCCGCAATGCGCAGGCTTTGCTGGATCAGGTTTTCACGCACTTGCTGGCTGCCCTGCCAGGCACTGCCCACTGAGGAGAACAAGGCCAGACAGAACACGCCAATCGCCATCGTGATGCCGAGTTGCTGCTGAAAGGTCATGCCTTTCAACATGCGGTCGAGTTGCCGTCTGGGGAGCGAGGTTTGTGCACCTGTCATCTCATTGCTCCGGTAATGCCAAATGGATGCGCTGCTGTGAGATGCGCAGATCAACGCCAAGGTGCTCGGCGGTGCGCGTGTTGACGGCGGTCAACACCTGCTTGAGCGCTTGAATGCCCCGGCTGGGCGCACTGCTGCTCTGTTGAGCACTCAGCGCGGCCCCAGCCAGGGAACGCCCCAACTCTGCATTGTCGGGATAAAGCGAGAACAACACGCCCCGCCTGACATGCATGACGTTACTGGAGAACACCACCAGGTTCTGCGACCAGGCTTCCCGCAGGACCAAGGGCAGCACGGCCGACTCGTCCACGGTGGTGGAGTCCTGGGGCAGCCAGATCGCATCGCGGCGCGGGTTCACCGATCCCAGCACGTCCTGGTAGCGACGCACGGCAGATTTCAGATCCTCGGCCTGCAGGGCCACCAGCTCCAGGCCTTGCGTTCTGGCCGCTTCACGCGCCAGGCGGATCAGCCAGTCGTTCTGCCGAGGGTCGTACACGACGATGACCCGCTTGATGCCCGGCACGAACGAGCGCAGCCGGTTGAACAGCAAGGCGGGATCGGGCGCCAGGCTTTGCACCAGCATCCCTTGGGATTCGGACTCGGGCACAGACAGCACACCGCCAGCCACGACATTGATCTGGCGATCCAGGCTGCTGGCGACTTTCAAACCGCTGCGCCCCAAGGCAATCACGGTGTGGATGTCTCGGCGGCGCAACTCGTCGGACAAGGCAGGGGGCGTGGCACCCATGGCCACAGGAAAGCTGGCCACCTTGCCGTGGGTGCGATCCTCGATGCCTTCGATGATCGTTGCGAAAACGCTGCGATAGGGCTCCCCGATATCAGGGTAGATCACGGCAATGTTGGCCCGGCTGGATTCGTCATCAGCGGCGACGGCCGAGCCGGCGTACAAGAGAGACCCCAGTAGAGACCCCAGTACTGCCACCAACAGCCATCTTGCTGTCACCCGCCATTGACGCCACGCTGAGAACAAGTAACTCCCCATGTTCTGACCGGCCACCTGAAGCCGGGACTGCCATTCTGTACTGCCGCACCCCACATTCTGAGGGGCATGCCGGACTTTGCGCTATTCGTGTTGCGCCGTGTGCGCAATGGTTTGCATCCGCCCCTTGATCGAGGGTTGGCCCGCGACAAGGGGGATGACGATCCGCTGCGCGACAGGCATGCTTGCGCCAACCTTAATTGTTTCAAGATGTGACTTGAAACATCATGTTGTAACAAGGATCAGGCATCGTGAAGTCCGCCGCAGTTGTTCCGCTTGCGCCCGCCCCTGTCACGGTGGGCGCCGCCTCGCTCATCGTGTCCTACCTGGAGGCCCTTGGGGTCGATTTCGTCTTCGGCGTCCCTGGTGGCGCCATCGAGCCACTCTACAATGCCATGGCCGTCAGCATGCGGCGTGGCGGCCTGCGCCCCGTGGTGGCTCGGCATGAGGCAGGCGCCGCCTTCATGGCCGATGGCTATGCCCGCGAGACCGGCAAGATCGGCGTGTGCGTGGCCACATCGGGCCCCGGCGCCACCAACCTGATCACCGGCGTCGCCTGCGCCTACGACAACAAGGTACCGATGCTGGTCATCACAGGCCAGCCCTCCTTACCGGTCTTCGGCAAAGGGGCCTTGCAGGAATCGGCCTGCACGGGCATCAACACGGTGGGCATGTTCGGCCACTGCACCCGCTACAACACGCTGGTATCCCATGTGGATCAACTGGAGACCAAGCTGGTTCAGGCCTTGATGCGTGCCTCCCAGCCGCCGCATGGGCCGGTGCACCTGTCGATCCCGCTGGACTTGATGCGCAGCCCCGTCGAGCAGCGCCTGTCGCCGCAGTCCTTGCAGGCCCTGCTGCGCAAGCCCTCCTTGATCGACGAGGACATGGTGCATTCGCTGTTCACGTCGCTGCAGGCAAGCCGCAAGGTCGCGCTCATCGTTGGTGGGGACTGCGGAGAGGCCATCGATGCGATCACCCATTTTGCCGAGATGACGAACTCCAGCTTCGTCACCACACCGGATGCCAAGGGCCTGATCAACCCCCACCATGTGCTCTACCGTGGCGTGTTCGGCTTTGCGGGCCACAGCAGCGCCCAGGATGCGCTCAATGACGACGTGGACTTGATCCTGGCCATTGGCACCAGCCTGGGCGAGTGGACCAGCGGCGCCTGGAGCCAGAGTGTGCTCAACAGCAAGTTGATCCACATCGACGCCATGGACGAACACCTGCGCCACTCCCCCATGGCGCGCCAGCATGTACGCGGCCGCATCCGCACGGTGTTCGAGCGCCTGCTGGACATGATGCACATCGAGCAGGAGTCCCTGGGCATGCCGTGGTCACCCACTGACTTCAAGCACACCAAACACAACGCAGTGACGTTGCGTGAGCCGGAGAAGGTACACAGCGATGCCACGCCGATCAAGCCTCAGCGCCTGATGGTGGAGCTGTCCAAGCGTTTGCCGCCCACCACGCGCTTCCTGGCCGATGCGGGCAATGCCACGGCCTGGGCCATCCACTACCTGGAGTCGCGCAACAACCGCAGGCTGGGCCTGGTGCCGCCCTATGGTGGTTCGCAGGACCTCGCCGCCAACCGGGCCTGGCATGGTGAACGTCGCCACGACCATGCTGGCTGGTTGCGCGTGCTGATGGACTTTGCCCCCATGGGGTGGGCCATCGGTGCCGCGGTAGGCGTGGCGCGTGGCAAGCCTGATTGCCCCGTGGTGTGCATCACGGGCGATGGCAGCTACCTGATGAACGGGCAGGAGATCACGGTGGCCGCGCAAGAAGGCCTCACGGTGATCTTCGTCATCCTCAACGACAGCGCACTGGGCATGGTCAAGCATGGGCAGCGCCTGGCAGGCGCCGAGCAGGTTGCGTTCGAGCTGCCCACGGTGAACTACGCGCTGATGGCCGAAGCCATGGGCGTGCGGGGCCATGTGATCGAAAGCCCCGATGACTTCAACCAGCTGGACATGGCCGAGATCCTGAACCGCCCCGGCCCCACCCTGCTGGACATCCGCATTGATGCCGAGGAAGTGCCGCCCATGAGCCTGCGCATGCAGACACTGGAAGGCTCGGTATGAGTAGCTCACCTTTGCACACGCGCATCTGGCACGAAGAAGCCGAGCCGGACAACCCGTTTGCGACCCGCACTGCGCGCTGCCATGGCTATGACGTGTATGGCCAGATGATGGGGCGGGCACGCTGGGCCGACATGGTCTGGCTGTTGCTCAAGGGCGAGGCGCCGTCGGAGGCTGAAGCCACGATGCTGGATGCACTGGCGGTGGCCCTGGCCAACGCCGGGCCACGCGACCCCATGGTGCATGCGGCGATGTGCGGTGGCGTGGGCGGCTCACCGGCTGCGGCGAGCCTGATGGCCGCACTGGCCGTGGGCGCGGGGCAAAGCGGTGGCGCGCGGGATGTGTACCTGTGCCTGCGTCATTGGGCGCAATGCAGCGAGGCCGCGCCAGAAGCCTGGGCTCAGACACTGGCGCAAACTGGCCAGCCCACCTGGCTTGCCCCGGACGACGCAGGCTGGCCCGCCATCGAACACCCGGCGGGTTTTGACCCGCATGGGGTGCGCACCGCCACCATCGTCCAGCAAACGCTGGAGACGCTGGCCAGCATGAGCCCCGGCCCTCGCCTGCCCTGGATGCGGCAGCAGCGTGAAGCGCTGGAACAAGCAGCCGGCCACCCTCTGGCCATGACCGGTGTGGCGGCAGCCGCGCTGGCCGACATGGGCTTCAACGCCCAACAAGGCGAGATGCTGTTTTTGTTGTTGAGGCTGCCCGGTGCCGCCGCACACGCCCTGGAGCAAGGTGACTACGGCTTCAAACATTTCCCGTACCCGGCGGTCGACCTGCTGGACGACCCCTTGAACAAACACCAGGAGGCCACAGCATGAGCGGCCCACACACCCTGGCTGAACACGTCGGCGTGCTGCGCACCAAGATGGGCGCGGCCTTTCCGGGGCAGCGCGCCGTGTTCCGCGGCCACGATCTGCACCGGGACCTCAAGGATCTGGACTGGTTCTCGCTGTGCGCCTTCGGCATCTTCGGCCGGCATGTGCCACGTGAACACATCCAGCTGATGAGCACCGTGCATGTCTACACCAGCTACCCCGACGCACGGCTGTGGAACAACCGCGTGGCCGCACTGGCGGGCACCACGCGCAGCACACCCAACCTGGCCATCAGCGCAGCGCAGGCCATCTCCGAGGCCACGATCTATGGACGCGGCAACGAGTTCCGCGCGCTGGACTTCTTCCTCAAGACCCAGCAGGCGCTGGACGCAGGCACCTCGCTGCCGGACTACCTGGAGCACTTCTTGCGCAGTGGCGGCCGGCTTGCAGGCTATGGCCGCCCGATCTCGACCAGTGATGAGCGCATGCCATTGACACTGGCGCTGGCAGCAAAACTGGGCTTGAGCCACGGGCCCTACCTGAAGCTGGCCTATGACATCGACCGCTATTTCGAGTCCACCGGCCGCCAGTTGCGCATGAACCTGAGTTCATTGCTCTCAGCCTTCGCGGCAGACTTTGGCTGGACACCCAGGGAGTTCAACTTGCTGGTGCACAGCGCCTTCCTGGCCGGCATGTACCCCTGCTACCTGGAGGCCGCTGACAAGCCGCCCGGGGCCACCTTTCCCACGCCATGCCGGGACGTGGTGTACGAAGGCTCTCCAGCAAGGGATTGGCCCGCACGCTGAGTCCGGGCCCAAAACGATCACATGCGATAGACCGCCTGCAGGAAGAAGGTGCGCCTGGGCAGCGGCAGGTCATTGGCGATCAACACGCTCGCAGCCGCCGGCTCACGCGCATCGGCGTTGAAGACGTTGCGCACACCGCCTGACAGCTCCCAGCCCTTCACGCCCGCACTGGCGCGCACATTGAGGTCCAACGTGGTGTAGTCGGGCACGTCCGGCCGGGCATCGCCCGCGGCGCGCTTGCGATCGGCCACATGGTTGAGCTGCGCCCCCAGCATCCACGGCCCGAAGGCCCGCCAGTCAACACGGGCGAACACATGCTGATGCGGCGCAAAGCCTGCATCGGTATGCGTGGCCTCATCGGTAGAGCGCTGTAGCGCGCAATTGCCCTGCACACGCAGCGTGCGAGTGGCCTGCCAGGACACATCCAGCTCGCCCCCCTGCCCGGTCTGCTTGCCCGTGTTGCTCCACGCCAGGTTGCGCACCCGGATGATGTCCTTCATCGTGTAGTGAAACAGGCTGAGGTTCACATCCATGTCGGGCCTGGCCTGCCACGCGAAAGCGGCCTCCCAGGTGCTGATGGTTTCAGGCTTGAGGTCAGGATTGCCTCGGGTGACCGGGTTGTTGACGCTGTAGAGCTCCGTGAAGGACGGCGCACGGAAGGCGCTCCCGTACAGGAGCTTGGCGGTCAGATCGGCACTGGCATCCCACACCAGCGCGGCACGAGGGTTGAGCGTGTTGCCGAAATCCGAGTAGTGATCCTGACGCAAGCCGCCGGTCAAGGCCCAGTCCTGGGCCACGCGCCATTCATCCTGCACATAGGCATAGTCCACGATACGCCGATGGGGCGTCATGAAGGCGTCGGCCTGAGACACCTCGATGGGCGTCTGATCCGGAAACGGAACGGGCACCGCATCCTGCCCGAAGATCTGAATCGAAAAGTTCTTGATTTCCTGCGTGCGGTACAGGTCCAGATCATCGTGCCCGAGGCCGATGCGAACAGTGTGATTGGCCAGGCCACGGTAGGCGGCCACCACAGACAAGCGGACCTGATCCTCCCAGGTATTGGGCGCCCCGAACATGCCATTGGTGAACCCGAGTGAGCCGGGCGGCAGCAACTGGAATGGCGCGAAGTACGCTTGCGTGTAGAACAGGTAGCTGCCCGTCACACCCACATCCCAATCAGGCAGGACGTCCGTGCCATTCCAGCTCAGATCAGACGTGATGCGCTCACTCTTGCCTCGGCCAACGGGGTCGAGCGCCCCCAGCACACCCGGTCCGGCCTGCGTGTTGTTGCGCAGCTTGTAGCCGGAACGCCATCGCCATGCGCCTCGGCTCAGATCGACGCTGGCGTCCACCGCGTCATAGCCCATGTTCACCTGCCCCGGCGCCAGGCTGGCGTGCGTCGAGGTCTTGCTGTCAATGATCGTCTGCTTGTCGGATTCGATCTGATTGTTGAAGCCGTCCGTGTGACCGACAGACAGGTAAGCCGCCACGTCCACGGTGCCGAGCTTGCCTCCGTGCTGCGCCCATGCGCTGCGTGTGTGGAAGGTGCCGGCGCGCACGCCGAGCTCGGTTCCCTCGATGTCGGCCGCCGTCTTGGTGATGATGTTGATCACGCCGGAGTAGGCATCGGCCCCATAGAGAGCCGAGCCAGGGCCGCGGATGATTTCAATGCGTGCGATGTTCTCGACCGGCAAGCCAAACCAGGCATTGCCACGGTTGCCCACGAACAAGGTAGTCATGGGAACGCCGTTTTGCAGCATCAGGGTTTGCGGGTTGTACTGGCTGTTGACGCCCCGGATCAGGTACAAGGGGCTGTAGCCCTGCTCGCTGCGGCTGACGTGGATGCCGGGCACGGACTCCAGCACCTCGTCGAGATCCGTGGCCCCCATGGCCACAATGTCCTGAGCTGTGATCACCGTTGCCACGGCGGGTGCGCGCCTCAAAGTTTGCAGGCTGCCTGTTGCGATGCTGACCGTCGGCTTGTCACCATAGGACAAGGCCAGATCCGCTTCATCTTCGGCCGTCTGCGCATGCAAACGGGGCTGCATGGTCATGGCCAGCACGCCTGCAGCCACATGGGTCACAGCAATGCAAAACCGCCCTTGCTTCACGGGCCTACTACTTCCAGACATCCGATTCCAGCATTTTTACAACCGGCCGATTGTGTGGGTTCGTTGGGAATTTGGGAAGCCGGGTTGACCTGGGAGACGCAAGGCCGCTACAAAGCCAATGGCCTCCTGCCTGCCTATTTCGTTCGTAAAAAAACCATCAGGATCCTCTCGATTTCAGCACCCATGGCCTCGAGCATGCCCGTCAGTCCTTCGCCCCGTTTGGCTGCCGCCTCGGCGTCGATCTTCGACAGACCTCGGATCTCCTCAAGTTCACGTTGGAATTTGGTACGGTCCAGTTGAAGTTTGGCGAGTTGCGCGGCGGCATCCGGCGGGACAGCCTGAGCCGTGGCCGCCTGCTGCATCAACTCATCGATACGACGCAGGTGCGAATCGGACAACCGGATATGCTGTTCGACGAGCTGAGACATCTGGTCCATATGACGACTCCGTTGTGGATTACGCTGGCTTGATCAAGCGCGATCTCATTTGAAGAGATGCCCTCAAGCAGAGACCAACTATCCGCCGACACCAGAGCGAAGTCAATCTTGTGCGCGGACCATTCGCCGAGCCAGATGGCTGATGGTCAACCCCTGCCCCAAAATTGACCAGACAACCACGCAGTACGTCAACGCCAGCAAAGATTCACGGGCGGCACCTGCCGGCAAAGACAAGGCCAGGGCCACGGAAATGCCGCCGCGCAAACCACCCCAGGTCAACATGGACCCGGCCCCTTTGGGCAGCCGAAACGCCTGACGAAGCAGCCTGACCGGCACGCCTACCGACAACCAGCGCGCAGCCAGCGTGATCAGGATCGTCGCCACGGCTGCAGCAAACAGATCCTGTGCGAAACGGATCACCACCACCTCCATGCCGATCAACACGAACAGCACGGCATTGAGGATCTCGTCGAGCAGCTCCCAGAACAGATCGATGTGATGACGTGTCGTGTCTGACATGGCCAATGATCTACCCTGATTGCCGATGATCAAGCCAGCCACCACCATGGCCAGCGGGCCTGACACGTGCAGGCGATTGGCCAATGCGTAGCCCCCCATCACCGAGGCCAGGGTGATCAGCACCTCCACCTGGTATTGATCAATGCTGCGCAACATGCGGAACGTGGCATACCCCACAACCCAACCAAGGAGCAGGCCACCACCAGCCTCGTGCGCCAGCAACTCCGCGGCATGCTGCCACGTTGGCACATCCCCGCTGGCCGCCATGCCCAGCAGCAGCGAAAAAATCACCACGCCAACCCCGTCGTTGAAAAGTGATTCTCCAGCGATCACCAGTTCGAGGCACCTGGGGGCCCCAGCCGACTTCATGATGCCCATGACAGCGATCGGATCAGTCGGCGAAATCAACGCACCGAACAGCAAGCAGTAAATCAAGGGCAAGGGCCAACCCAGCCAAGGCAGGACGGCCCACATGGCCAGCCCGACCACCGCCGTGGACAACAAGGTGCCCAGCACGGCGAGCCCCCCGATCTGCCAGCGATAGTCACGCAACTCACTCAAATCGACATGCAGGGCACCGGCAAACAAGAGCAAGGACAACATGCCCTGCATCAGCACATCCGAGAAGTCGATCGACCGCAGCAGCGAGACCTCGTAGGCGTGTAAACCATGCAAGAAGCCGAGCGCATCCAGCCCCAGCAGAAACAAGGACAGCACCAACGAAGAGACCATGACACCGATGGTGGTAGGCAAACCGATGAAGCGATGGTTCACATACGCCAGCAGCGCAGTCACGACCAGAAAGATGGCAGCGATTTCAAACATGGAGAGAATCTTCAGTGCCGACGAGCCTTCTTGCTTGAAGGCGGCACATCGACATGGACGAACAGACGGACGTCTGTGGACTTTGTTCTGGCCATGAACCAGGCTTTCACCCTTGCCTGTTCACTCTGGCTAAAGGGGCGCGGCGAGACCATGCTCAAGAAGGGCACCACCTTTTGCGCCTGCTGGCCAGCGGACTCGGACATGCTGCCTTGACCAATCAGGACATCATGCAACTCCGGGTACTGGGCCTTCAACTCACGCTCGATGTCCACGGCAGCAGGCAACCATGCAGATCGACTCAACAGATCAGCCTTCAACTTCTGAATCTGCTGATCGCGCTCGGCGATGCTCTTTTGGCTGTCACGGTACAACTCACTGACGATGCCCGCCTTCAAGGACGTGACATCGATCTGCTGATTGGCCGATTGGTGCACAACCATCACCGCGCCTTGCAGGCCAGCTTCGTCCAGGCGGGATTCAATGTCGTGCAAGACCTCTTTGCCCAGCGGCATGCCGATCAAGGTGACTTCGATCCGTTTGCCTGCACCGTTGATGACCGTCTCGACCACATGCGTCTGCTCGAAACGAAAGGATTGCGCGATGAACTTGCGCGCATTGCTCTCGAACACCGCATTGCCCACCAGTTGATAAGCCAGATAGACGCTGGGCAAGGCGGTGAAGGCCACCACACCGATCAACCACCGCTTGATCCGGTCTTCGATGTGCTGGTCGATTGCCTTGCGGCGCGTCAGCCCCAGATACCCGATGACGATCACGGTGGCCACGGCGATGAACACGCAATTGATGGCAAACAGGTAGATGGCGCCGCCAAAAAATGCCCAACGGCCGTTCGCCAGGCCATATCCAGCCGTACACAGAGGGGGCATCAAGGCCGTGGCGATGGCCACGCCTGGGATGACGTTGGATTTCTCGCTGCGGGTAACGCCAATGATGCCCGCAAGCCCCCCGAACAAGGCAATCAGGACGTCCCATATGGTGGGCGAGGTGCGCGCAAGCAGTTCGGAGTGCGCCTCCGTCAAGGGCGTCACAAAGAAGTACAGCGTGGAGGTCAGCAGGCTGATGGTGGCCGCCACAGCCAGGCTCAACAGTGATTTCCTGATCAGCTTGAAGTCATAGATGCCAACGCCATAGCCGACACCCATGATCGGCCCCATCAGCGGGGACACGAGCATCGCGCCGATGATCACGGCCGTCGAATTGACATTGAGGCCAATCGACGCAATGAAGATGGCAAATATCAGCACCCAGGCTGTCGCACCTTTGAGCTCACTGCCAGCACGCAGACTGGCGTCGATGACGTCGTCAGCAGCCTTGTCCTCTTGCAGGCTGAATCGCCTGGACAGCGTCTTGCGAGCGCGATCCATCAATACTCTGCTTGCGTGTACCTGGGGCGAATTCATGAGTAGTCAATCACTCAACGTATATCAGTGCACTTGCTACCGCGTTCCTCTTCAGCCAGCCGGTCAGCGAGGACTGCCTTGCCAGTTGCGATTCTATTGACTTGGTCCGACGCATCAGCTCAACCTCTGTTTCAGACAACTTTCCCAGCCTTGTGGCCAGCAAGTCCATGGCAGAGGCCTACTGCTTATTCAAGCCATCGACAAGCCCCATCAAATCATGTCCAGCGCTGCCGGCGCCTCTCGAATGTTGCCATCTGCGCTCGTCTGCTGATTGAGTGCGAGGCCCAGCCTGACGGCTGCCCAATGTCCCAAATTTTGGTGGGACAAAGAAAACCACCAAGAATCAATAAATTACGCACTCTACGCATACCGGATGATGGACCAATATAACCGTGCGATTGTGGTCATCACACATCTCCTGCCCCGCAGGTAGCCCGGTAATGTGTCCTCATAAAGTGCTTGCTGTTGTCCACGCTTGATTGAGGCGGGTACACCTCATGCCACGGGCATTCGCGCCCCGTCAAAGCTCGCTATCGAACCGCGACATGTACGAACGCCATGGCACCAATCGCAAGCCCTAAAAGTGCAACTGCGTTTCTCTTCAGCCAACCGGGTAGCGAGGACTGGTCTGCCAGTTGAGTCTCAACCAACTTTGTACGGCGCATGAGGTCAGCCTCTGCTTCAGACAAGTGCTCGAGTCTCTTGGCGAGTAGGTCTGTGGCCGAGGCGTACTGCTTCCTCAGGCTGTCGACAAGCTCCATCATTCCTTGACCCGCGCCCTGGAGAGCAGTGATCTCATCAGCGCACTTGCCTTTCAAAGACATCAAGCCGTCATTGAGTGCTTGTTGATCTTCTGCCAACGACTTCAGTTCTTTTGCGCTACGTTCAGCGTGGGTGCTCAATTCTTTCGCGAGGGTATCTACCTCTCCAGCAAGGTGATCAGAAGCACTTTTCAAGCTTAGTGTCTGACCGCCCAGAGCTTGCAAGTCTTGCCGAAGTTCATGCTCTTTTCGCGTCAACTTAGCAGTCAGTTCGGCGATCTCCTGTTCATGTCGCTCCACCGCTTCATGGTGACGTAGTTGGTCCTCGATTTGCTCTTGAAAATCACAAAGCACATCAACCGCCGCTTGCTGATTGGCGTCCAGCGTGTGCGTGTCTGCTTGCATCTTCTGGATCTTCTCGAGAAGAACGCCATGAAACTCACGAAGCACATGGTCCTTTCGGCTTTGGAGCCGAAGGACCACTTGAACAGCCTTCTGAGTTGTTTCAAGACTGCCGCCAAGTTCTTTCACCATTTTCGCCAAATCACGGTCGTTGGCCCCCGAAACAGCCCCCCAGACAGCCGCCAAACGTCCCTTCCCCTGCAGCTCGCCTGCCTGGGTCTGCAACGTTTGATTACTAGCGATGGCCTTGACCATCTCATCCAAGGCCTTCGTCAACTCCAACCTGGCCGAGGCGATCTCTTGCCTTTGGGCCTCCGTGAGCGCCACATCTTTGGAGACTTCTTTAACTTCGGTCATTCGATAGCTCTTCGTATTGATGGATTTCAACCCTTGCGTGCGGCCAAACGGGCGCGTACGTCAAGCGGTGCAACAGGTTGGTGGCTAGCGAGAGATATGGTATGGCTGCGTGTATCAACCTCAAAGTCGAACGATCCTTCGACATAATCCCTCAGATCTTCGAGCAGGATCAATTCACGCTCTTGGACCGCAATCAACCGCTCACACGTCAACCGCATCTCTTCAACAGCCTCTTGTGCATCGCTCTTCATAGCGATGAGCAGCTTAACCAGCGCGGGGACAAAACGCTGAAGGTAGAAACTGGAAACACCGTACCCCACAGCGCAAATTGCAGCAGACAGGTATGGCGCCACAGGGCCAACAACAGTTGCCAAGTTGGCCTCAAGAATAGGGTCCAGCGCATCCCAAAGGATCAGGGTGCCGCTTAACACTAGGGTCTCAGTGACCTTCTGCACCAATTCATCTGTGGTCATCGTCTTTGCACCTTGGAAGAGCTGCCATGCCGAAAGGCCAAGGTCGTAGATGTTCTTCGCCAAGTTGTAGAACTGGGCTATCGTCTTCGAGACTGCATTGACGACAAATTCGAAGATGCCTGCAAGGACCTTCATAGGTGCGTCAATGATTGCCTGGATGACTTTCCAAACGCGATTGAAGATGCGTTGGAGCCGATGTTTGATGGTGCGCGAGACTCCCTTCGCAAGTTCAACCAGCTCATCTTTGAGCGCTTTGGTCAACTCAGTTACCAACTGTTCAAAGACCCCCCAGCCTACGTTCTTGGCCGCTTCTGTGGCGGCACCCATGGCAATCGTTGTTGCACTACCCGAAGCGTCCTTCATCTTCTTGGCTTCGATGTTGGCTCGCTTTCCCTGTTCTGTTTTTAGCTCTTCACGAGTATTTTTCGCGGGCTTCTCTTTCGCAATCAGGTGAGCCTCAACTGCAGCAGCTGTGGCTTCAGAGTCCATGGTCACGAACTTAACAGTGCACCCCTCCTGGAACTCATCCGCGAGCTTGTAGGGCTTATCACTTTGCTGTCCTTGCTTGTGCTCGTTCAGGTGTCCTGCGTGCCAGCGAGTTTTGAGCTTCGTGCTGTCGCCAACATAGACTGCCTCGCCTTGCTGGTTGAAAACGACATAGACGCCAGGGGTGTTGGGTACATCATCAAGCCCTTCGGCCTTCCCATTTTTAACTGTGAACGAGCCGTCGAATTTCATAGTGGCAATTGAGGAGACGCCATGTGACAACGTCTTTTGGAACATTTCCTTCCATGCCACGCCTCGATTTGCCACCTCCATCGCGCTAGCTGCTGAAGCAGCGGCGAGCGTGTCTTTCGTGGCAGAACCCAGATCAGACGTCTTGGCGTTAGGGCGAGAGTTGTTCTTGTTGCGATGCCCCGCGACAAGCTTGCGAGTGACGTTGTCAATTGCCCGATCGATGATCGCGTTCGCTAGAGGGGGCAACGTCTGAAGCTCTTGTAGACCATCTGTCATGTCTTGTTCCTGGGTTGATGTCCAGACCGCCCCGAATGCAGTCAGGAATTTTGAAGATTAATTATCGTTACCGATTGATACGAGGCCATCCCCGACCTCAGTGTTTGTGAAGCGCCTGCTTGATCGCTGCCTGCATGCAAGGAAACAAAGCCATCACCGAGGACATCAGATCAGGCTCTGGGTCCAAACTCATTGCTGCCGCACCACATTTTTTGCAGTGCGTCGGCGGTGGAATCCTCAAGCAGTCGCTGTCAACCGCAAACATGACCGAACTGCCACATTCGTTACACCGAAAGCACCAGCGGCGTCTACGTGGAGGCATTGGCATTGGTTAGAAGTACCGCTTGGACACCTTGTGATACAGCGATACCGCACTGTTGGCCAAATATCCAACAGCGAACACGATTGCAAAGGCTTTGAGGTGCTCCATAGGAGAGCTTTGATCGATCTTCATGACCGCTCCTTGACGTGGTTGGCTCCCGGACCATCCGGATGCTCTGCAGCCCATTCTTCTCAACCATGCGAAGCCAGCGTTCGCATCCACGCGTCCTGTGACGATGTAGCAACACCACGTTCGGGCGATGCGCTCTTTCAATCAATCGCCGCATCATGCTGGCTGATGAACCCAGTAACACGCACAAATCCATCGTCGGATTCATCCTCTCAGGCCGCCGAGCGTTATCGCAATTTCCGAGCACAGACGGAAATCCTGCGATGCTTAAGCGCCCACCGCAGCTGGCTCTCTGCCAGAGACATTGCTCGCTACTTGGATGATGCTGGGCTGAAGCCATACAGCACCAGAAACCTCCAGAACGTCTTGAGCAACTTGGTTGAGGGAGACGCCAATATCGAACGGATTCTCGAAGGTCGAACTTACCGTTACCGTTGGACGGGCGAGCGCCCAAACTGGTTGTACGGACTAGATGACCGAGACATCCTGACCTTGATGCTGGCAAGGCGCCATCTTGAGCACCTCTTACCGTACGACGTGCGCAAAGGCCTCGACGACAAGCTCGCGGCCAGCAAGGAGTTGACGACGCCCAGAGGGAGGAGTCAGCTTCTCAAATCGTGGCCAGACAAAGTGGCGACGATATCTCTCCTGCCTCGAATGCAAGCCCCTTGCTTAAGCTCGGACGTGTTATCACACGTTAGCGAAGCGCTGCTTAACGACAGATGGCTCCACATCGACTACCAGAACGCAGCTGGGCGACAGCTATCTGATGTACGGGTAATGCCCTTGGCACTGGTTCAACAGGGCGAGCGGCTGTTCCTTGTATGCAGATTCGAAGGCCACGACGACAACCGAAACCTAGCTTTGCATCGAATCCAGACAGCCGAGGCAACGCCCCATCCTTTTGATCGACCTTACTTCTCACTGACTGACTACATAGATCGTGGAGGCTTTGGCTTTGGAAACGGAGAACGCATCGTCATTAGACTGGTCGTCGCACCGCATCTAGCCAGCCTGCTTAGAGAGACCCCATTGTCTGCTGACCAGCACATTAGCAAACGCGATGATGGGCGCGTCAACGTATCAGCCACTGTCATCAGAGGAGAACAGATCCGATGGTGGGTGCGCATGCACGGCGAGGCCATTGAAGTCGTCGCACCCAAAAACCTCCTCACAGAGGTAGATACCACGCAACCAGCAACAACACCACGTTAGGAGCGCGATCGTGGCCAGTTGAGGAGCTCGTGTGCGGATGAACGCATTCAATTGGCCAAGGTTGTCCCCACCAATCACCGCGCGCCTGGCCCGCATCGCAATTGGCGCAGGCAGCGCGTTTCCTAATGTTTTGAAAGCGGTACGGACCTGGCTTCTGCCCGTAGCCTAGCCCTTGCGACGGATCTTGGCCCGCCAGTACTGCCCGCGTTTCTCGAATGTTGCCATCTGCGCCTCATGTGGTGGTTGAGTGCGAGTGCCAGGCCTGACTGCTACCCCACTGTCCCAAAATTGTCCCAAATTTTGAAACGGGCAAGAAAAAAAGCACTTAGCATCGCTGCTAAGTGCTTGATTTTCTTGGTGGGCGGTGCAGGGTTCGAACCTGCGACCCCTGCCGTGTGAAGGCAGTGCTCTACCGCTGAGCTAACCGCCCGAAACTGGTTCGGGAATTTGTCGATTTCTGCTGATTTGCTTGCCGCAATCAGCGAAGACCATGACTATAGCACAACTTCCATCGACTTCCACAAAGTTTTTCCGCCGCTGGCTTTGTCGATGGCTTCCAACGATTTGTCGAACGCCTCGGCCTCTTCGTCCGTGGGCTTGATCACGGGCAGGTCGAAGGCGCTGAAGTCGATGGCCACGACTTCCTGCGTGCCCTGCCCTTCGCCGTTTTCGGATGCATCACTGTCGATCAGCAGGGCATCCTGGCCGCGGGTCATGTTGATGTAGACCTCGGCCAGCAGCTCCGCGTCCATCAAGGCGCCGTGCAGTGTCCGGTGGGTGTTGTCCACCTCCAGGCGGCGGCACAAGGCATCCAGCGAGTTGGACTTGCCGGGGAACATCTCGCGGGCCATGACCAGGCTGTCGATGATGCCGGCCACGTGGTCCTGGAACAGGCCGCGGTTCAGGCGCTTGAGCTCCGCGTTGAGGAAACCCACGTCGAAACTCGCGTTGTGGATGATGATCTCGGCATCGCGGCAGTAGTCGAGAATCTCGTCAACGAGCGCGGCGAACACGGGCTTGTCGGCCAGGAACTCATCGGTCAGGCCGTGGATCTTGACGGCATCCTCGTGGCTGGGCCGCTCGGGGTTGATGTAGAAGTGCAGGTGCCGGCCGGTGAGGCGGCGGTTGACCATTTCCACACAACCGATTTCAATGATGCGGTCGCCTGACTCGGGGCTCAGGCCGGTGGTTTCGGTGTCAAGGAAGATCTGGCGGGACATGCTGGTGCAGAGATTCAACGGTGGCGGCCTACTGTACCAGCCACCACCGTACTCTCAGGTGCCGATCAGGCCGGCTGCACGCAGGTCAGGCCATTGACGAACTTGTCGGGCGTGGCGCTGAAGTTGCCGACGTTGTTCAGCCAGGTCGCATCATGCAGATCCCAGCCTGCTGGGCATGAGAGGGTACCTGGGCCGCCAGTGCCCTCATCCGGGCGAGCCAGGGTGTTGACACCGATGAAAGGCTGCCACTGGAAGCTGCTGAGGCTGAAGTCGGTGCCGGCCACCACGTAGTCCGCCTGCAGCGCGCCCGAGAGCAGGAAGCCCTTGCTCGCAAACGAATAGCCGCCGCCCAGTTCGTACATGCCCGTGCGGTTGCCACCCACCAGGCGCAGGCGCAGCTTGTCAAAGGCGATGCTTTGCTTGCCAAAGGGGAAGGTGGCCTCGACCTTGGCGCCGGCGACCTTGTTGCGGTCATTGGTGCGCACGCTGCGTACGCCCAGCACCAACTCGGGGCCGGCACCAAAGGCCCAGTTGATGCCGGCATAGGCCTGCGTGGTGTCTGCGTCGCCGCTGCCGCCACCCGTGACGGTGGGGGCGGTACAGGCCGTGGTACAGGCAATCGTGCCGGCCGACACGGCTGGCGCGAACACGCTGCCAGACAGGGTTGCCACAGCCACAACAAGATGAGAGACGAGCGTATGGGTGCTTTTCATGATGGGTTCCTTCCAGGTCATTACAGGCACGAACCGCTAACCGGCTTGAAGGAATCGGTCCACCGCGCGCAAGGCCATGGCCTGGATCGTCAGTGAAGGTGACTCCCCTCCTCCGGAACTTGGAAACGTGCTTCCATCACAAAGTAACAGGTTGTTCCAGCCGTGAATTTGATTTCGCTCATTGCAAACACTGTTCTGAGGCGCCCCCCCCGACCTGCAGGTACCGAACACGTGCGTGGAGGTGAAGTCGTCATACGTGCCCAGTTCCATGCGCAGGTCGTCACAGCCTGCGGCCTTGAGCACCGCACGGCAGGTGCGGGCCATGAACTGCAGGCGCCGGCACGCCATCTCATCCACATGGGAGTGAATGCGCGCCAGCGGCATGCCGTGCTGATCTCGCGCGCTGGGGTCCAGGTCGACGAAAGCGCGCGGATGCGGCAGGCTCTCGCCGATGGCACCCACGGCCAGTGCATGCCCGAAGGTTTGCCGCAGTTGCTGCTTGTGCTGCGCCCCCCACCCCGACAACAGGCGCGTGGCGTAGGCCACCGGGCCCATCAGGTCGGCGTCCAGCGTGGCCGCGTAGACGCGCATGCCGCCGACCACACCAGGGATGGCGTCGGGCCGGTTGTGATCCCAGCTGATGGCGTCGGCGGGCAGGCCCACATGGCTCGATTGCGCTTGGGGATGCAAGCCGATGGATGTCCAGGACAAGGTCTCCATGAAATGCTGCCCGACCTGCCCCAGATCGTTGCCGATGCCCTGCGGGGCCAGTGAGGAAGCGTTGGCAAGCAGGAGTCGCGGCGTTTCGATGGCACCGGCAGCCAGGATCACGACGCGCGCGGTCTCGGTGCGCTGGCGCCCCTTGGCATCGACATAACGCACGCCACGAACGACACGCTGCTCACCATGCACCAGCGACAACACCGTCGAGCGGGCACGCACTTCGCAGCGGCCGGACTGCAGGGCGTGGCGGATGAAGGTCTGGTCGACCGAGCCTTTGTCGCGCCGAGGGCAACCCCGTGCACACCCGCCGCAGTAATTGCACGGCGGGCGCCCGTCATACGCCTGAGACAGGGCCGCACGCGGATTGGGCTCCCAGTGCAGGCCCACGGCGCGCGCGCCCTCCCCTAATGTGCGCGAGGCGCGGCACAGCGGGTGCGCAGGCAGTGGGTAGGGTGCGCTGCGCCAGCGGTCACCGGCCTCATGCGGCCCGGCCACGCCGATGAGTCGCTCGGCCTCCAGGTAATAGGGCTCCAGTTCTGCGTAGTCAAAGGGCCAGTCCGCGCCGACGCCAAATTGGCTGTGCAAGGCCATGGCGTGCGGGTTGAGCCGATGTGCTTCGCCCACGTAATGCAGGGTGCTGCCCCCCACGCCACGCACATGGCTGTAGCCACCTCGCACGGCACGGCGATCCCCGACAACCAGACGCCCTGTTTCGTGGTGCCAGCTCCGGATGTCGTCCCATTGTGGGTCGAGTGGCTGCATCTCGCCAAACCGGTGGCGCCCGGTGCTGCCCTCCTTGACGGGGAAGTAGCGCGTTTCCCAATCGGGCTGAGCAAGGCCGTAATCCTTGTCGGGATCGAACCAGGGGCCGGCTTCCAGCACCAGCACCTTGCAGCCACGCTGCGTGAGCCGCCAGGCGGCTGCGGCACCGCCCGCACCGGCACCGATCACGATGGCATCAAAGGCGTGGCTCATGTGGCAGAGGGCGTAGGCATGGCTCAGTCCAGCACGTGCCCCATGGGCTGGGGCGGCCGCTGTACGGGCAAGCCTTTCAGCGCCTGGGGCTGCGTGTAGTAGAGCATGAAAGCGCGTTCGCGCATCCAGTGGAAGAAGCGCCGCTGCGGGGCCTCCCAGGGGGCCTGGGCCATCCACGCCACCAGCGCCTCGCGCTCATCGGCCGACAAGGCGGCGAAGCCGTCACCATATCGGTCCAGCCAGGCGCACACAGTGTGGATGAGGTGCTGCAGTTCGGCGTCGGTCTGCGCCTGCTGCCAGATGGTCTGCGGCACGTGCAAGGCGGACGCTGCGGGCGTCCATTCATCGGCGGGGATCAGGTGGTCGATGAAGGGCGTGAGCGCCGGAGGCATCGTGGCCAGCGGCTTGTTGCCTGGCGACCGGTTTCGAGCCACCTTGGCATCTGCTCGCGCCAGCCAGCCAAGGGGCCCTGCGGCCAGCAGTGCGCGCAAAAACCAGCGCCTGCGCAGTTCAGGCAAGGACGGCCAGGTGCTGAACGAGCGAACCGACACGATGGCGTCCTGCGTGCGGCCTGCCGGAACTCAGTGGTTCTCGCGCGCGTGGTTGATCGTGTACTTGGGGATCTCGATGGTGAGATCCTGCCCGGCCACGATGGCCTGGCAGCTCAGGCGCGAATTGGGCTCCAGGCCCCAGGCGCGGTCCAGCAGGTCCTCTTCGACTTCTTCCATCTCGTTGAGGCTGTTGAAGCCTTCACGCACGATGACGTGGCAGGTGGTGCAGGCCGCGCTCATGTCGCAGGCGTGCTCGATCTCGACGTGGTTTTCCAGCAGGGCTTCGCAGATGCTGGTGCCCGGTGCGGCCGTGATTTCCTTGCCTTGGGGGCACAGGGTGGCATGGGGCAGGATCTTGATGATGGGCATGGTCTAGCTTCAGACTTGATCGAGTTTGCGGCCCGCCAGCGCCTGGCGGATGCTGCGGTTCATGCGCTCGGCGGCGAAGGCCTCGGTGCCATCGGCCAGGGCCTTGATGGAGGCCTCCAGGGCGTCGATGTCGCCACGGTCGCAACGCTGGCCGATCTGGGCCATCAGGCCGTCGATGCGGGCGCGGTCTTCGGGGCTGAGCAGGTCGCCGTCAGCGGCCAGCGCGGTACGCGTGGCCTCCAGCATGCGCTCGGCTTCGACGCGGGCTTCGCGCAGGGCGCGGTCCTTCATGTCAGCGGCCGCGGTGGTGAAGCCCTCGCGCAGCATGTGGGCCACCTGGTCGTCGGTCAGGCCATAGCTGGGCTTGATCACGACCGAGGCTTCCACGCCAGAGAGCTGCTCCTTGGCCGACACACTCAACAGGCCGTCGGCATCGACCTGGAAGCTCACGCGGATGCGCGCGGCACCAGCAGCCATCGGCGGAATGCCGCGCAGCTCGAAGCGCGCCAGCGAGCGGCAGTGCTCGACCTGCTCGCGCTCGCCTTGCACCACGTGCACGGCCAGGGCGGTCTGCCCGTCCTTGAAGGTGGTGAAGTCCTGCGCCAGGGCGCAAGGGATAGGCGTGTTGCGCGGGATGATGCGCTCGACCAGGCCACCCATGGTCTCCAGACCGAGGGACAGGGGCAGCACATCCAGCAGCAGCAATTCACCTTGCGCGTTGTTGCCTGCCAGCTGGTTGGCCTGGATGGCGGCACCCAAGGCCACGACCTCATCGGGGTTCAGATCGGTCAGCGGGGGCTGGCCGAAGAAGGCGCCCACGGCATCACGCACGGCGGGCATGCGCGTCGAGCCGCCGACCATGACCACGCCCTTGACCTCGTCGGGCTTGACCTTGGCATCACGCAGCACGCGCTTGACCGAGGCCAGGGACTTGTCGATCAGCGGCTTGGCCAGCTCGGCCAGGCGCTCACGCGTGATCTTCACCGACAGCATGCCGCCCGACAAGGCGCAGCTCAGGTGCGCGCTGCCATCGGTGGACAGCTTTTCCTTGGTGCGGCGCGCGGCCACGAGCACGGTGCGCTTGTCCTGCGGCGTGACCGCTTCCATCTTGGCATCCAGCAGCGCGGCATCAGCCAGCAGATGGTCGATGTCGTCACCGCCCAGGGCCGAGTCGCCGCCGGTGGCCACGACTTCGAACACGCCACGGCTGAGCTGCAGCAAGGAGATGTCGAAGGTGCCGCCACCCAGGTCGTAGATGGCGTAGAGGCCTTCGGCACCGTTGTCCAGGCCGTAGGCAATGGCTGCGGCGGTGGGCTCGTTGAGCAGGCGCAGCACGTTGAGACCGGCCATCTGCGCGGCGTCCTTGGTGGCCTGGCGCTGAGCGTCGTCAAAGTAGGCAGGCACCGTGATCACGGCGCCGAACAGGTCGTCGTTGAAGGTGTCTTCGGCACGCTGGCGCAGGCTGGCCAGGATCTCGGCCGACACCTCGACCGGTGACTTCAGGCCGGCCACGGTCTTGACCGCGACCATGCCAGGCTGGTCTTCGAACTGGTATGGCAGGCGCCCCGCATCGGGCAGATCGGCCAGGCGGCGGCCCATGAAGCGCTTGACCGACACGATGGTGTTCTGCGAATCCTCGGCCTGTGCGGCCAGGGCTTCGAAGCCGATGTGGCGACGGGTCTGGCCGCGCTCGTCCACCATGTAGCGCACGGCCGAGGGCAGGATCACCCGGCCTTGCTCGTCGGGCAGGCATTCGGCCGAGCCGTTGCGCACGGCGGCCACCAGCGAATGCGTGGTGCCCAGGTCGATGCCGACCGCTATGCGGCGCTGATGGGGGTCGGGCGATTGCCCAGGTTCGGAGATTTGCAGCAGGGCCATGGGTCGTGGGTCAGTCAGCTGGCGTCTTCGTATTTTTCAAGGCGCGCATCGATCTCTTCCAGCAGGCGATCGATGAACATGAGGGCGCGCACTTCCTGCGCGGCCTGGGTCGGGTTGGCGTCCACGTCCAGCAGTTGCGTCAGGCGCGCCAGGCGAGCCTTGCGCTGGCCTTGGACCTCGTCGGACAAGGTCTCGACATCGGCGGCGCTGCCGGCTTCTTCCAGGGCTTCGCGCCACTGCATCTGCTGCATCAGGAAGGCGCCCGGCATGGCCGTGTTGTTCTCGGCCTGAACGGGCACGCCAGCGAGCTGGCACAGGTAGGCGGCCCGCTTGAGCGGGTCCTTCAGGCGCTGGTGGGCCTCGTTGACACGCACCGCCCATTGCATGGCGATGCGTTGCGAGGCGGCGCCCTCGGCCGCGAAACGGTCAGGGTGGACCTGGGCCTGCAAAGCCTTCCAGGCCGCGTCCAGTTTTGCGCGGTCCAGCGCGAAGGCCTTGTCCAGACCCAGCAGGGTGAAGTCGTCAGCGTCGATGTTCATGGCCACAGCAACCCGTTAAAAAGCGAAACCCCACCACATGGTGAGGCTTCCATCAACGCAAGGCGCGTGCCTTGCCGGCGTGCGTTCAGATGCGGAAGGATTCACCGCAGCCGCAACGGTCACGCTCGTTGGGGTTGTTGAATTTGAAGCCTTCGTTCAAGCCTTCACGAACGAAGTCGAGTTCGGTGCCGTCGATGTAAGGCAGGCTCTTGGGGTCGACCAGGATCTTGACGCCCAGACGCTCGAAGACGATGTCTTCAGGGGCGACTTCGTCGGCGAACTCGATCTTGTAGGCCAGGCCGGAGCAACCGGTGGTCTTGACGCCTAGGCGCACACCCACGCCCTTGCCGCGACGGCCCAGGTAGCGCGTGATGTGGCGTGCAGCCGCCTCGGTCAGGCCAACCGTCATGCTGGCGTTGACTTCAGCGATGTCCGCCAACGGCCCGTTGCCGGGACCGGCGGTGCACGATGCCGGGTTGACGGCAGTGGTGGCTTGATCAGGCTGCATGCTTGGTCTTGTAGTCGTTGACGGCGGCTTTGATCGCATCTTCCGCCAGGATCGAGCAGTGGATCTTGACCGGGGGCAAGGCCAGCTCTTCGGCGATCTGGGTGTTCTTGATGTCCAGCGCTTCGTCCAGCGTCTTGCCGCGCACCCATTCGGTCACCAGCGAGCTGGAGGCGATGGCGGAACCGCAGCCGTAGGTCTTGAAACGGGCGTCTTCGATCACGCCGGTGGCGGGGTTGACCTTGATCTGCAGCTTCATCACGTCGCCGCAGGCCGGTGCGCCGACCATGCCGGTGCCAACGGTTTCGTCGCCCTTTTCGAAAGAGCCAACGTTACGGGGGTTTTCGTAGTGGTCAATGACCTTGTCGCTGTATGCCATGATGAACTCCAAAAATTCCAAAGAACGATTCTTAGCGATGGGCGGGGCCAGCGCCGGGCCGCCCCAAGCGTCCGGCCCCGCAGCCCCCTCGGGGGGCGGTTGCAGTACCCTGCAACCGGGGGCTGACGTCTAGTGTGCAGCCCATTGAATAGTGCTGATGTCAATGCCGTCTTTGTACATGTCCCAAAGCGGTGACAGTTCGCGCAGCTTGGCCACGCGGTCCTTCAGGGTGTTGACCACGTAGTCCACTTCTTCCTCGGTGGTGAAGCGGCCGATGGTCATGCGCAGCGAGCTGTGGGCCAGCTCGTCGCTGCGGCCCAGGGCGCGCAGCACGTAGCTGGGCTCCAGGCTGGCCGAGGTGCAGGCCGAGCCGGAAGACACGGCGATGCCCTTGATGCCCATGATCAGCGACTCGCCTTCCACGTAGTTGAACGACACGTTCAGGTTGTGGGCCACGCGCTTTTCCAGGTCGCCATTGACGAAGATCTGTTCGATGCCTTGCAGGCCGGCCAGCAGGCGGTCACGCAGCGCCTTGATGCGCACGTTCTCGGTGGCCATTTCTTCCTTGGCGATGCGGAAGGCTTCGCCCATGCCGACGATCTGGTGCGTAGGCAAGGTGCCCGAGCGCATGCCGCGCTCATGGCCGCCACCGTGCATCTGCGCTTCGATGCGCACGCGGGGCTTGCGGCGCACGTACAGCGCGCCGATGCCCTTGGGGCCGTAGGTCTTGTGCGAGGCCAGGCTCATCAGGTCAACCGGCAGCGTGGCCAGGTTGATGTCGACCTTGCCGGTGGCTTGTGCGGCATCCACGTGGAAGACGATGCCCTTTTCACGGCACAGCTTGCCAATGGTCTCGATGTCCTGGATCACGCCGATTTCGTTGTTCACGAACATGACCGAGATCAGGATGGTGTCGGGGCGGATGGCGGCCTTGAGCGCGTCCAGATCCAGCAGGCCGTCGTCCTTGACGTCGAGGTAGGTGGCTTCGAAGCCCTGGCGCTCCAGCTCACGCACGGTGTCCAGCACGGCCTTGTGCTCGGTCTTGACGGTGATGATGTGCTTGCCGCGCGTCTTGTAGAAGTGCGCCGCACCCTTCAAGGCCAGGTTGTTGGATTCGGTGGCACCCGATGTCCAGACGATCTCGCGGGGGTCGGCACCGATCAGCTCGGCCACCTGGGCGCGGGCCTTCTCGACGGCTTCTTCGGCCTCCCAGCCGTAGGCATGGGTGCGCGAAGCCGGGTTGCCGAAGTGCTCGCGCAACCAGGGGATCATGGCGTCCACCACGCGGGGGTCGCACGGCGTGGTCGCGCCGTAGTCCATGTAGATCGGGAAGTGAGGGGTCATGTCCATGGTGGGCATTCAACAAAGCTGGCGCCAGACCCATGCCACATGGTGAGATGGGCGGCTGCTGGCGCGTAATTAATGATCGCTGCGCAAAGCCTTTGATTATCGGGGACACCGCCCGGGGTAGGCAAACCCGCAGGCGGAGTGGCCCTTATTTCGTGAGGGCTGCGCCGAGTGCGAACACCGAGTTGGGGGCTGTGACCTTGATGGGCTTGACCACCGGCTGGGTGGAGATCGCGCGCTTGATCGGCTGGGCCTCGACGGACACGCCCTTGGCGAGCTGGTCTTCCACCAGTTTGCGCAGGGAGATGGAGTCGAGGTACTCGATCATCTTGTTGTTCAGGCTGGTCCAGAGGTCGTGCGTCATGCAACGGCCGCCGTCTTCACCCATGCAGTTTTCCTTGCCACCGCAACCGGTCGCGTCGATGGGCTCGTCCACCGCCACGATGATGTCAGCCACGGTGATGTCGTCGGCCTTGCGGCCCAGCGAGTAACCGCCGCCGGGGCCACGGGTGCTCTCGACCAGCTCGTGACGGCGCAGTTTGCCGAACAGCTGTTCGAGGTAGGACAGGGAAATCTGCTGCCGCTGGCTGATGGCAGCCAGTGCCACGGGGCCAGTGTGTTCACGCAGAGCCAGATCAATCATCGCCGTCACGGCAAAACGGCCTTTGGTAGTCAGACGCATCGCTTCTCTCCTTGGTCAGGGACTCGGGCGACACCCTTCGCGGCAAGGGTTGGCCTTTGAGGGGTTGCGCCGGGATCTCCAACGCACCTGGGGTGCCTTAATCCCGAGTAACGGAGTCGATTATAGCTTACCCAACTGATTTAGTCAACTTCAACCAAGGGTGTTCCCTGATGCCTGGCCGATGACGCCCACAGGAACAGGTCTATCAAGAAGCGGGCCAAGGCCCTGGCCCAGCAGATTGCTGGGGCATGCGCGCGGGCGTTGTCAGGGAGGGGACGCGACAGACGCGACAACTTGTCGCAAATGTTCGACCAGGCCGTCGCAGGCGTCTTCGACCAGATCGAGCACGAACTCGAAGCCGGCCGGGCCACCGTAGTAGGGATCAGGCACGGTCTGCACGCTGGCATGCGGCGATCGGGCCGGCATGAACTCGGTCAGGCGCTTGAGCTTGCGCCGGGTGTGGGGATCGGTGGGGCAGTTTTCTTCCAGCAAAGCCAGATTGTCCCAGTCCATGGCCAGCAGCAGGTCGAAGCGATCGAAATCCTGCGGCAGCACCTTGCGGGCCCGCAGGTGCTTCATCTCGTAGCCGCGCCGAGCGGCGATTTCCTGGGCACGCTCGTCTGGCGGGCTACCCACATGGTAGGCGTGCGTGCCCGCCGAATCCACCTCGATCAGGTCGGCCAGCCCGGCCGCCTCCAGCTTGCGGCGCAGCACGGCCTCGGCCGTGGGGCTGCGGCAGATGTTGCCCATACAGACCATGAGCACCCGGGTGCGCGGGCCTGGCGTGGGGTCGGTCGTCTTGAACAGGGACGATGGGAAAAAAGCCATTCAGAACTTATATGCCGCAAAGATGTCCATTGTCTTTGCGCTTGCCCACAAACCCAAGGGCACAAGTCACATCGCGTGGGCTGATGGCGACATGCGCTGCAGGGGCATGCTGGAACCGGCCACATGCATGGTGCCGTCTTCGTCCACGTCCAGGTGTTCGCCTGTCGCGAGTTTGTACTCGACCTCGCCGGTGGGCTCCCACTGGGTCTGCATGTCCAGCAGGTTGTCCACACGGGTCAGGTGCTCGTAGGCGTGGACCTTGTAAGTGGCGCCGTGCATGTCCTGCACGCGGAAGGTCTCAAGGCGGTGAAGCTTCTTGTCCATGGTGCACTCCTTTTCGGCAAGAGCGAAAAACAGGAACGTTGATCAGGCGCGGGCCCGACGCGTTTTGATTGTGCGCCGGTGTCGGCAGCCTGAACAGCCCCCGCCTTTGACCAGGGGCAAAGCCTGCGCGCCTTCCTGCGAGCGAGCCTGCTCTTACTTGCGGCCAGCCTGGATCGGCACCACGTGGTCGTGCACCACGGCACCAAAAGCCTGCTCCTTGAGCAGGGCGAGCTGGTCGCGCAGCCGGGCGGCCTTTTCGAACTCCAGGTTGCGTGCGGACTCCAGCATCTCCTTTTCGAGCTGCTTGATGCGCTTGCTCAGGTCGCGCTCGGACAAGCCCTCGCTGCCCTCCATGGACTTGACCAGGGCCTCGGCCGCGCGCAGGTCGTCCTTGGCCGCGTTGGACATGACGCCGTCGATCAGTTCCTTGACCTTCTTGTTGATGGTGCGCGGCGTGATGCCGTGGGCCTCGTTGTGCGCGATCTGCTTGTTGCGGCGCCGCTCGGTCTCGGCCATGGCCTTGCGCATGGACTCGGTGATCTTGTCGGCATACAAAATGGCGTGGCCGTTCTGGTTGCGGGCCGCACGGCCGATGGTCTGGATCAGGCTGCGCTCGGCACGCAGGAAGCCTTCCTTGTCGGCGTCCAGGATGGCCACCAGCGAGACTTCGGGGATGTCCAGGCCTTCGCGCAGCAGGTTGATGCCCACCAGCACGTCGAAGGTGCCCAGACGCAGGTCACGCAGGATCTCGACGCGCTCGACGGTGTCGATGTCAGAGTGCAGATAACGCACCTTGACGCCGTTTTCGGTGAGGTAGTCGGTGAGCTGCTCGGCCATGCGCTTGGTCAGGGTCGTGATCAGCACACGCTCGTTCTTGTCGACGCGGATGCGGATCTCCTGCAGCACGTCGTCCACCTGGTGCGTGGCGGGGCGCACTTCCACCATGGGGTCGATCAGACCGGTGGGGCGCACCACCTGTTCGACGACCTGCCCAGCGTGCTGCTGCTCGTAGGCCGCCGGCGTGGCGGTGACGAACACGCACTGGCGCATCTTGCGCTCGAACTCTTCGAACTTGAGCGGCCGGTTGTCCAGCGCGGAGGGCAGGCGAAAGCCGTATTCCACCAGCGTGGTCTTGCGTGAGCGGTCGCCGTTGTACATGCCGCCCAGCTGGCCGATCATCACGTGGCTTTCGTCCAGGAACATGAGCGAATCGGCCGGCATGTAGTCCACCAGCGTGGGTGGCGGGTCACCGGGGTTCGCGCCCGACAGGTGCCGGGTGTAGTTTTCGATGCCCTTGCAGTGGCCCACCTCCTGCAGCATCTCCAGGTCGAAGCGGGTGCGCTGCTCCAGGCGCTGGGCCTCGACCAGCTTGCCGTCGCCCACCAGTTGTTTGACGCGTTCGTTGAGCTCCAGCTTGATGGTCTCGATGGCGGCCAGCACGCGTTCGCGCGGCGTGACGTAGTGGCTGGAGGGGTAGATGGTGAAGCGCGGGATCTTCTGGCGGATCTTGCCGGTCAGTGGGTCGAACAGCTGGATGGAATCGATCCCGTCATCGAACAGCTCGATGCGCACGGCCAGCTCGCTGTGTTCGGCAGGGAACACGTCGATGGTGTCACCGCGCACGCGGAAGGTACCGCGACCGAAATCCATGTCGTTGCGCTGGTACTGCATGCGGATGAGCTGGGCGATCACGTCACGCTGGCCCACCTTGTCGCCCACGCGGGCGAGCAGCACCATCTGCATGTAGTCGTCGGGTTTGCCGATACCGTAGATGGCCGACACGGTGGCCACGATGACCACGTCGCGGCGCTCCAGCAGGCTCTTGGTGGCGGAGAGGCGCATCTGCTCGATGGCCTCGTTGATGGCGCTGTCTTTCTCGATGAACAGATCGCGCTGCGGGACGTAGGCTTCAGGCTGGTAGTAGTCGTAGTAGCTGACGAAATACTCGACCGCGTTGTGGGGGAAAAACTCGCGGAATTCGGCGTAAAGCTGGGCCGCCAGGGTCTTGTTGGGCGCGAACACGATGGCCGGGCGCCCGGTGCGGGCGATCACGTTGGCCATGGTGAAGGTCTTGCCCGAGCCGGTCACGCCCAGCAGGGTCTGGTAGGACAGGCCGTCTTCGATGCCCTCGCACAGCTGCGCAATGGCGGTGGGCTGGTCGCCCGCGGGCGGATAGGGCTGGAACAGCTCGAAAGGCGAATCGGGATAGGTGACGAACTGGCCCGCGTTTTCGGTGGCCGCAGACGCCGAACCCTCGTTTTCTGACGAGTCTTTGGCAGCAAGAAAATCAATCGGCTCAGACATCCGCGTCACAGTTCGATAAAATAAAGGGTTTGCCCGATTTGGCGAAGGTGGTCACAAACCACTTTTTTGCCGAGTTCGAGCTGTCGAATTTTCCAGCTTATCCCTTTTTCAGCTCTAACACCTGACCGGAGACTGCTTGCATGGCCTCGCTGTTCGCTTCCGTTGAAATGGCCCCCCGGGATCCCATCCTGGGCCTCAACGAACAATTCAATGCCGACCCCAACCCCAACAAGGTCAACCTGGGCGTGGGCGTGTACACCGACGACAAGGGCAAGCTGCCCCTGCTGAAGTGCGTGGCCGCTGCCGAAAAGCAGATGTCCGAAGCCCCCAAGGCCCGTGGCTACCTGCCCATCGACGGCATCGTGGCTTATGACAAGGCCGTGCAAGGCCTCGTGTTCGGTGCCGAGCACGCTGCCGTGAAGGCTGGCCGCATCGCCACGGCCCAGGCCATTGGTGGCACCGGCGGCCTGAAGCTGGGCGCCGACTTCCTCAAGCGCCTGAACCCGGATGCCCAGGTCCTGATCTCGGACCCGAGCTGGGAAAACCACCGCGCGCTGTTCGAAGCCGCCGGCTTCCCCGTGGACGTCTACCCCTACTACGACGCAGCCAACCGTGGCATCAACTTCGACGGCATGATCGCCAAGTTGAAGGCCTCCAAGGCCGGCACCATCGTGCTGCTGCACGCCTGCTGCCACAACCCGACCGGTTACGACCTGACGGACGCCCAGTGGGATGAAGTCATCGCCGTGATCAAGGCCGGTGGCCTGGTGCCCTTCCTGGACATGGCCTATCAAGGCTTTGGCAACGGCATCGCCGAAGACGGCGCCGTGGTCATCAAGTTCCTGGACGCCGGCCTGAGCTACTTCGTGTCCACCAGCTTCTCCAAGAGCTTCTCGCTGTACGGCGAGCGCGTGGGCGCCCTGAGCATCGTGAGCGAAACGGCGGAAGAGTCCAGCCGCGTGCTGAGCCAGCTCAAGCGCGTGATCCGCACCAACTACTCCAACCCGCCGACGCACGGCGCGCAAGTGGTGGCCACGGTGCTGACCACGCCCGAGCTGCGCAAGATGTGGGAAGACGAGCTGGCCGAGATGCGTGACCGCATCAAGCTGATGCGCACGGCGCTGGTCAGCGAGCTGACGGCTGCTGGCGTGCAGGGCGACCTGAGCTACATCACCCGCCAGAAGGGCATGTTCAGCTACTCGGGCCTGAACGCGACGCAAATGCAACGCCTGCGCTCGGAGTTCGGCATCTATGGTGTGGACTCGGGTCGCATCTGCGTGGCCGCGCTGAACACCGGCAACATCAAGGCGGTGGCTGCGGCCATCAAGGCCGTGATGTGATTTGAGGTTGCTTGCTGATGCGCTGTGAGGCGCGTTGGCTTCAGTCTGTACCAAGCCCCTCTTGCGAGGGGCTTTTTTATTTGCGGGTTGTTGGGCGCTTCGGCGTTGGCGCGCGAGGCGGGGGCTGAGCCGGCACAAGTTCTGGCAGGAGGACAGAACCAGGCTTCAACGTGACGACGTCTTTGTCGTGGTCGTTGCTGCCGCCGTAGCCGCGGTCACCCTCCCCTCACCCCGCCAACAACTGTGGCGGTACTCAAGCGGGGCGACAAAAGGCTGAGGTGGTGTGCGGCCGGGCGCCTTGTTGGCGTCGGAGGCGCGCAGGGAGGCTTAGGTCTGCCCCTTGTCGGCAGACAAGGGGATGGCGAGCATGTTTGAGGCCGCAGACCGAGTTGCGCAGCCACCTGAGCTGGACGAGCACCGCAGAGCAGTCCCGCATTGGCGGGACCGCCAACATTGAAGCCCGGACGCATGCCACCTCAGCCGCGCCCCGCGCTGGCGCTCAAGCGCATCAGACCTTAGAAACTCACATTCATCGTCACCCGCACCGTGCGAGGCTCGGCCGGATGCGAGTGCAAATCGCCGACACCTTGTGCGGCCTCACCTTGCAGGCGCGAGGTGTAGTAGTAATCGATGTCGCTGGCCTTGCGGTCAAACAGGTTGAAGACATCCAGCGACAGCTTCACGTCGGGCGAGACCTTGTAGCCCACACGGGCGTAGGCCAGGGTCGTGCCTCGCGAGCGCTGGCTGTTGTCCTCGATCAGGGGGCGGGGGCCGAAGTAACGCAGCTGGAACTGGCCGAACCAGGGCCCCCAGCCGGTGACCGTTGCGCCCAGCGAGGCCACCGTTCGCACCGAGCCAGGTATGTAGCGGCCCGCATTGGGTGCATCACCCTGCTCTTCCTTGAAGCGCGATTGCGAGAACGCCAGGTCCGCATCCAGCAACAACCAGCTGTTGGCCACATAGTGGTTGTTGAACTCGATGCCATAACGCTTGCTGGCGCCGCTGGCTTCGGTGTCGCCCGCATCGCCCGAGAACACCAGCTCCGAGCCCAGCGTCAACTGCCACAAGGACAGAGAGGACTGCAGCCCGGGGACGATCTCTGTGCGCAGCCCCAGCTCGGCGCCCTTGGTCCTCACCAGTGCTGGTGAAGGCTCGATAGGGGTGCCTTGTTTCGGGCTGATGGTGGCGGTCACGCCGCGCGCATCGTTGCTGTGGAAGCCGTAGCCATAGCTGAAGAAGTACTCGGTCTTGTCCCAGGGGCCGAAGATGAGGGTCAGCTTGGGGCTGTTGATCAGCGCCGTCTGCCTGCCGCTGTTGCCTGCGATCGAGCTGTTGACGTCCACATGGTATTGATCGGTGCGGATCCCGGCCACGCTGCGCAACCAGGGCTGCCAACGGGTCTCGTTGCTGGCGTACAGGCCCACGCTGGTTTGCTTGACACGGCTTTCCTGCGTGGTGCTCAGGCGCTGGCCGTTTTCAGCGGCGTACAGGCCCACGGGGCTGAGGCGGTCATGACGCAGTTGCAGGCCCACGGTGTGGGTGCTGTCGTGCCCGGCCAGCGTGGTCTGCCAGCTGCGGCTGGTGTTCAGCCCATAGACCTGCCGGCTTTCGGATTGCTCGAACTGGTCGCCGTGAACGGGGTCATCCAGGAAGTAGGTGAAGTTGGAGAACAGATCCAGGCTGGACTGGATGGCGTAGGCATTGAGCTTGAACTCGCCATCATCCAGCGCATGCAGCAGGTCATACGACAGGCTGAAACGCGAGGTGTCGCCATGGTCGCTGGCATCGACGGCGGCGAAGCGGCCAATGGCACCGCTGTCGACCGCGCGCTGTGGCACCTGATCGGTGGCGCGCCACTTGGCGGTGTAGGCCATGCCGGTGAGGGTCGAGCGCGTGTCGCCTTCGCCGAAGCTGTAGCGCAGCACACCGTTGGCACGCCGGAAGTTCTCCGGGTTGTCCCAAGGGCCGTCGTTGTGGGCGGCCTCGATGGCGTACAGCAGCTTGCCCGTGGTCAGCGGCGTCGTGTTCACCAAGAGCGCGCGTGCATAGCCGTTCTCGCCCGCGGTGAGGGAGGCCAGACCACGTGGCAAGCCATTGAACAGCTGGATGTGCGCGGCGCCGGCTGATGCGAAGTCGCCTTCGCTGGCGTAGTACGGGCCCTTGCGGTAACTGATGCGGTCGACCAGTTCTGGGATCAGCCAGTTGAGGTCACTGTAGCCCTGGCCGTGCGCGTGCGTGGGCATGTTGACGGGCATGCCGTCCACGGTGGTGGCGAAGTCGGTGCCGTGATCGAGGTTGAAGCCGCGCAGGTAGTACTGGTTGGCCTTGCCGTCGCCACTGTGCTGCGACACGATCACGCCGGGCACGAACTCCAGCACCTCGGCAGGCCTCAGCGTGGGGCGACTGGCCAGCAGCTTCGAGGTGACCACGCCTTCGCTGGCGACGTCCGATGTGCCGATGGCGTTGTCGTAATTGCCAGTGATGGTCACCGAGGGCAGTGCCGCGACCTGCTGGGCCTGGGCGAGTGAGGAGACCACAGCCACGGCACTGGCCAGAACGGTGCGAACAAAGGGGAACTGCATGCGTGACTTCCATTGACGACAGGGCACCGGCACGACCCTGTACTGCCCGCCGCCATTTATGCGCTGTGGATGCTAAAGGCGCGTTGTGAATCTTCCGTGTCAACCCTTACGACGCCAACCCTTGCCTGGATGAGGCTGGTGGAACATGGCGCCCACCTGAACCGTCATCAAGGCTTCATGCGTGTGGCCTACAACCGCAAGCTGCCCCAAGCCGTGACGATGCGCTCACCCACCGATGCTCGCCCTCCCCGTTCGATTTGCTCGCCACCACGCGCTGCGCCATCTGCTGGTGTGGGTGCTGGTCGTGAGCCTGCCGATCAACGGCATCTCGAACCTGCTGACGCAGATGCTGGGTGTGGCGCATCGCCACGTCGAGATCGCGCCCACACAGGACAGCGGCCCGGTCATTGACGCATCCCGCCTGCTGAGCGAACCAGCGCACCATCACTCGCATGAGGATGCGGCACACCCCCATCTGCACACCCATGCGCACATGATGTTCGAGCGCCACTTCCATCAACCCTCGGATGGCAGCGTGATCGCCTTGGGCTCGAAAGAGTCAGGACAGGATGGCCCCGGCCATGCCAACAGCCTGAGCGACACCGCAGGCCTGCACGGGCTGCGCCAGGCCCTGCAGACGCCTGCCTGGATGCCCATGGTGCTGCGCACCGGATGGCCGCGCTACGCGCCGCTGGCTTGGCGCAGCCACATCGTGACGCCTCTCGAGCGCCCTCCCCACCACTGAGGTGTGCGGCCCCACCTGGGCCGCCTCTTGCCCTGCATGAGCCCACGCGCCCGGATGCCATCCGGCGGCGTGGCCATGCGACTTCAACCTTGCGCCGCGGCCATCCGCCAGCGGCAACAGGAAGGGACACCTCATGATTTGTTGGAACGACTTCGAGATGAACGAAGCCGGGCGCGCGCTCGGCCATGACCTTCACAAGCTGAGCCTGATCGCGCCGCATGCCAGCTGGCCAGCCGTCGTGCGCGAAGGCTTTGACGCCGCCGCTCATGCCGGGCAGCGCCGCCAGCGAGCCGACCGCTTTGTGGCCAAATGGCTGCAGTTACGCCTGAGCGCCTGGCGAAGAGGCCGTCGCGTGGCCGATGACGTGACGCCCGCGCTGTTGCGGGACATCGATGTGCCTCGCTGCCCGATCACCCGCCAGCCCCTGACCCACGGCAGCTTGCAGGACACGGACTGGTCGGTGGACCGCTTGAACAACGATGCCGCGTACGCCGCCTCCAACCTGGCGGTGATGAGCGTCAAGGCCAACCGGGCCAAGGGCGCGCTGAACTTTCAGCAGGTCTACGCCAGGTCCCAGCAGGCAGCCGATTCAGACGGCCTGCGCCCCGTCGAGTGGCTGCGGCTGGCAGTGTTGATGCTGGGGCCGGCCTATGCGACGCAAGCCCACGCGGCCCCCATCCTGCCCTTGTGCGCACCGCTGCCCTGCCGCTCGGTTCGCCTGGCACCACAGCAGGTTCAGCGCCTGCTCACCGTGAACGGCGCACGCCATGCCGACAAGAACCGCTTGATACGGACGCTGGCTCAGGCCTGCAACAGCGAGATCGCGCGTGAGCGCCTGTTGTTTCTTGGCGAGGCGGTGCACGAAGGCTTGAAGCGCATCACCCCATCCGAGGAGTGTTGGGATGTGTGGCTCCAGCCGGCCGTGCTGCAGGCGCTGATGCGCTGGCATGATGCACTCGACCCATCCACCTGGGCACGTGTGGCGGCGCTGTCAGGCCAATTGTCGGGCGCTCGCCCGGAGACCCCGAGGCGATTGCAGGCCTGGTGCCTGCCGACAAGAGGCTATGCACCGCGCTTAATGACCGGATGGTGTTGAAGCCGTGAGTTCGCGCAAGGCCTCGGCTGCATCCTGACTGGATGGCTGGATGCGGAGCAGGGCCGTCAACAACGCGCGTGCGGCCGGCTCGTCACTGGCTGCCAGGGCGCCGGCCATGCGCACCAGCGGGTCGTAGGCCGGCCTGAAGTCTGGGCTCACGCGCAAGACGGACAACAGGGGTTCGCGCACCTGCGCCAGCATCTCCTCCACACGGCCCGTGGGCTGCACACGCATGCCGATCTCGACGAAACGCTTGCGGGAAGCCCAGTAGGCGGTCAGGCGCCTGGCCCAGTCTGGCTCGACGCCCTGCCCGGCCACCTCTTCGGGCGTGACCGCAAGCGCATCAAGCAAAGCCCACAAGCGGTCTCGCGGCAGGGAGTCCGGTGCATACGTGATGCGTGGTGCGAGGTAGGTGACCACAGGGTGATCATCGGTGTTGAGCGGCGCCGAAGCGGCAAAACGGGCCAAGGCCTCGGGCCCTGCCAGCAGGCTGCCCAGCAAGGCCCATTCGTCTTCGATGCCAAAGGCCGCCGGCGAGATCGGCATGCGGGCGCGGGCCAGACGCTGGCGCAACAGCGCGGGATCAAAGTGCCCGCCATTCGCCCGTCCGATCAGGCCGATCACGGGGGTTTCCAGGCTGTTGCTGGCCAGGATCGCCATGCCGCCCGGGTAGACCGCCAGGAAGGACTTCACGATGCTGCGCAGCGTGTCCAGATCCAGCTGGTGCAGCGGCAGCCACTGGCAGAACAGGCCATCGGCCGCCAACCTGTGGCGCACGAAATCGAAGTGCTCCACCGTGTACAAGGCGCCTGAGCCGCTGCGTGCCGGCTGGAAGTTGTCGGACACGATCACGTCGTAGGTCTGCGGGCTGACGCGCACATAGCGCCTGGCATCAGCGGCCATCACGTGCAGGCCTTGACCGGGTGCACCCTCGTTGAAGACACGCCTGAAATGGCGCGAGGCCTCGATCACCTCGGGTAAAAGCTCCACCACATCGACCTGCAGATCGGGGTCCTGCGCGGCGGAGCCGGATGTCACACCCGTGCCCAGGCCCAGGAACAAGGCTCGGTGCGGCGCAGGATGCAGGAGGATCGGCAACAAGGCCTGGCGGGCGTCCACCAGCCGCGTGGCGCTGCTGCCTTCCTGCTGGCGATTGTTGATGCGCAAGCGGGCCACGCCTTCAGCGTCTTCCACCACGCTCACGGCGGCCATGGCCCCTTCCTGGTAGCTGACGATGTGCCCGCCGGGTGGCACATCCACAAAGACCAGTGGCGGCGCCATCAGCGCCACGGCCAAAGCCATGCCAGCCGGTGCCCAGCCCCATAGTGAGGCCCACAGCTGGCGCGAGCCCAGCAGCAGGTAGGCCGACGCCAGCAGGAGCAACACCACCTTGGGCCCCAGCCAGGGCGCCAGCGCCACGCCAAACAGGGGCGGGGCGAGCGCGGCCCCCAGGGTGTTGACACCCATGGCCCGGCCAAAGCTGATGCCCAGCGCACTGGCCCGATGCGTCAGGTGGCTGAACAGGGCGCCCATGACCAGCGTGGGCAAGCCGAACGCCAGCAAGGCCAGCACGGCCTCGGCGCCCACGGCCGCCGCCATGGAGCCCTCTGCCAGCGTGATCACCTGATCACGCAGTGCCTGCGCGCCCCACAGGCTGATCGTGCCCAGCAGGCAGGCCATCGCCAGGGCGCTCAACAGGCGATCCCCGAGTCGAGCCGGATCCTGAGACTTCAGCAAACGACGTTGATAGACAGCGGCACCACCAGCCGTGCCCACCAGGTACACCGCCAGCAGCATGGCGAACGTGTAGACCGTGTCTTCCGCGACCTGGCTGATGACGCGCACCACCAGCACCTCATAGCCAATGCCCAGCAAACCGGTCAGGGCGAGCTGGGCCAGCAGACCGCGCCTGGCTCGAATCTCCACGGCCAGCGGCAGCGGTCGCGTCTGCACCAAGGCACGCGGGGGCAAGGCCAGCAAGGCAACACCGGCACACAAGAGGTTGAGCCCCACGCACACGGCCGCCGTACGGGCCAGACCCCACGCTGGGATCAACCAGAAAGTGGCACTCAGCACGCCTGCGACGGCCCCGAAGGTGTTGCTGGCATAGTGCCCCGCGATGGAGCGCCGCTCGGCCAGCAAGCCCGCTGTCACGCGCTCCATGGCGGGCAAGGTGGCGCCCATGGCGGCCGTGGCAGGCAGCAGCAACAGGAAGGTGCCGCTGAAGGCCACCAGCCATTGCCATGCGGGAGAGGGCTGCACACCCGTCAACGCCAGCACCCCAGCACTGAATGGCGTCATCACCGCCATGAGGACCAGGCCCCACACGCCGATCAGCAGCTCGCAGGCCACATACCAGCGTAGAGGCCGGCCGCTGCGCTCGATGCGGGGCCCCAGCCCCAAGGCGCCCAGCGCCAGGCCGCCGAAGAACGCGGCCACCACGGCCAGCACGGCTGCCGACTCGTGGCCCAGCCAGGTGGCACATTGCTGCGTCCACACCATCTGGTAACCCAGGCCGGCAAAGCCGGAGGCGAACATCAGGAGCAGCGCGGCCTGGTGGCGCACGTGCTCATGCACCACCGGCTCCGTGGCGGGCAGGCTCAGATCGGCTTTCACGCGCTGAACTGCACGGCGTAGCCCCACGAATCCAGGCGCACCGGGATGGCGTTGAGGGCCAGGGTGATGCGCCGCTCGCCCTCGTTGGGCGGCACGGCGTGCATCAGGTAACTCGGGAACAGGACCAGGTCACCGGGCTGCGGCGACGGGCTGATCCATTTCTCGGCATTGAAGGGCCCCGTCACCACACCCGCGTGGTCGTTCTTGAAGGAGTAGTCCGTGCCACCGGGTGACTTCATGAACACGGTGCGCGAAGAGTCATGTGTGGGCGTGAGGTACACCACAGCCGAAATGAAGCTGTTGGCGTGGTTGTGCATGGACTGGCGCCCACCTTGGTCCAGCACATTGACCCACATCTCCTTGATGGACCAGCCCATGCGCTCGCCAAACAGCTGCGCACCAAAGTCCGCCAGCTTGGGCGTGATCAGGGCTGCCGCCTCGATCAGCAAAGGGCTGTCGCTCGGCTTGAGCATCTGCGTGTGCGACAAGTTGGACGAAGCGTTGTTCTCCTGCAAGGCCAGGCCGCTGAAGTGCTGCACCAGCCCGTCCACCAGGCTCTTGGGCAGGGCGCGGGGGGCACGCATGATGGGCGTGGGAAAGATGCCGATGACTTCATCCATGATGGGTACTTCCTTGTGTCATCTGTCAGGCGAAGATGGCCAGCACACGCGACCAGGCCCAGAACGAGGCCACCGCCCCGATCCCGTACAAGGTGGCCGTGCGGGCTTGTGCCACGCGCGACCAGCGCGAGGCCACGCGCCACAGCGCCCAGGCCGCTGCCACCGTCATCAGCTGGCCGATCTCGACGCCGACGTTGAAGGTCAACAGCGCGACCAGCATGTGGTTCTCGGGCAGGCCGATTTCCTTCAAGGCGCCGGCAAAGCCCAGCCCATGCACCAGACCGAACAGGAAGGCGACCACCGCAGGCCACCGACGCGCCAGGGTCTGTCGCTGGTGCAAGGCCTCGCCAGCCACCAGCACGATCGACAGGGCGATGGACGCTTCGACCGGCGGCGAGCGCAAGGCCAGCCAACCCAGCGCACTCAAGGCCAGCGTCAGGCTGTGCGCCGCCGTGAAGGCGGTGATGGTCCACAGCAGGTTGCGCTTGAAGCCCACCAGGAACAGCAGGCTGATCACGAACAAGAGGTGGTCGACACCGGTGAGGATGTGCTCGACACCCAGCATGGTGTAAGCCCAGGCAATCTCGCCCATGCCTCGGCGGTCATCTGCGGCGCCATACAGATGCACCGTGGGCTGGCTCGCTGTCAGCGTGTAGACGCGGCTTTGCCCGTCCAGCCAGTACATCTTGACCAAGGCTGCTGAATAGGTCTTGCCTACCCCGGTGACCGACAGCGTGCCCTGCATGCCCGCCTTGCCGCAATGCAAGACGTTCATCTCCGCCGTGCACGACTCTGGCCAAACAGGCGACAGGTCATCACTGGCGGCGCGTTTCTCGGTGGCGGTCCATTGCCAGATGAATTCACCTGGCGCCATCTCGCGCACCTGCATTTCTGCCATGCTCATTTCATGCGCACAAGCTGCGTTGCCAATCAACAGGCAGCTCAAGCTCAGCAGCAAGCGGTGAAGCCAGGCCCTCATTTGCTGGCCTCTTCGAACTTGATCTTGTACTTCTTGGCCATATTGGCCACGGCAGCACTGCGTTGTTCGGCCATGGTGGCGTCGGTCCAGGCCTGCAACACCAGCGGGCGCACCACCTCGAAGGCAGCGGGCTTGGGCGGGGTGACAGCCATCAGGCGCACGGCATGCCAGCCATCCTTGGTCTTGATGGCGTGCCATTCGTTGCTGCCGGCCTGTTCCAGCTCTTTGGCGAATTCAGGGCCGTAGCTCTGATCCAGGTTGGACTTGGGCCGCCCCTTGAACACACGCAAGCCCGCTTCGGCATCGCCCGATGCACCGCTGTTCAAGGTGCCCACCAGGGCGCGCATGCGCGACTCGGTGTTCTCACCAGCCAGTACGGCCTCCTGGAAGTCGTAGCGTGCGGGTTCGTCATAGCTGGTGCGATGGGAATCGAACCACTCGCGCAGCACCTTGTCGTTCACGGGCGGCAGCTTGGTGTTGGCGTCCACCACGCTCAGGGCCTTGAAGATCACGCGTTCGCGAATGGCCGTGTCCCCCTTGTCAACTTGCAGGGCCAGGCCTTCGCGGTACAGCACCTCGTTGTCCAGCCACACGCGACGCAAGGCGGCGAGCTCCTTGGCATCGGGCTCGCGGCCGCGAGACTCCTTGAACACCTGCCTCGCCTCGGCATCCACGGCCGCACCCACGATGATCGTGTGCGGGTCGTCGGCCCGGGTCACCAGATAGTGATCCGCGGCGAACAGCAAACCACCCAGCAGCATGAAGTGCAGCAGCGGCTCCCTGAGCCATTGGGGGGCCGCCGTGGCCTTGGGCAGCACGCCCGTTCGGTCGAGGGTGGAGGAGGACAGCGTGGAGGACATAGAGGTACTTCTGAAGATGACGCTTGAAAGGCAACAAGGTGCCTGGGTGTGAAGCGTACGGATCAGTTATGACATTTCGTAGTCAACGTTCAATTCCGCCTCCAGCACTCCGCCTTTCTCGAAGATGAGGCGCATGGGATAAGCGCGCCCGATGAGCAGCGGCTGCGTCAGCCCGGTCAAACGAAGGTGCACGCCCGCTTCCGTCAGCTGAAGCTCCCGGCCCTTCTCGATCAGCAGGTCCAGCGCCCGGCCGGTGCTGATGCCGCCGATCTCGGCACCCGTGGCCACGGGGGTGACCACACCGATCAGGCGATCTTCTCGCGTGACCTGATCGATCTTCATGCACACGACCGCGAACCGCGCATCGGCTGGCGTGACACGGGTCCAGGGGTGCGTGATGCGCAGCGTGGACGCAAAGAACTCGCATGCACGCACCGGCGGAACGAGCGCCGTGGCGCCCAAAGCCAGGCCGGCACGCAGGATGTGGCGACGGGTGGTGATGGCATTCATGTTCGGATCTCCTGTATGAGCACAATGAAAAAGACACCGCGCTGTACAACACGCGGTGTCTTGTCGAGAGCGGCAGACGCTTGTCTGTCAGCCGGTTTACTTCACGCCGGCAACCAGGGTCGAGCCCGCCACTTCAACGTAGATCGGGTTGCTGTAGAACCACAGGTCAGCCCAGGCAGCCACGTCGTACGACACCATCTTCTGGCCAGCCGCAACAGGGCCGCTGGCGGTGGTGATGGCAGCGGGTGCCGTGGCCAGGTGGGCCGGGCAACCGTCGATGAGGCCCGAAGCAGCCGTCCAGCTCACGCCATTGGTCGGCACGTTGGTGCCCACGGTCGTGCAAGGAATGCGCAGGTTGGCCGATGCCTGGGCGTTCGTGAAGAAGTCAGACAGTGGGTTGCCGTTGGCGTCGGTCTCGTAAGGCACGGCAGCGGGCATGTTGGTGCCGCGCAGACGCACATACTGAGAAGCCGCCACCGCCGGGATGCGGAAGCTCATCTTCAGGAACTTGGTGCCATCCACGCCGGAGGTGAAAGGCGTCCAGGGCGTGCTGGATGCGGCGCTGAAGGTCTTGAGCAAGGCGGCCGTCGTGTTCTTGGCGGCGGCAGGCACCACCGACAGGTCAGCCGTCGAGCCGTCCGAGTGCAGCCAGTTGGTGTTGCGCGGCCATTCACCCGAATAGTCTGCAGCACCCGGTGTGCGGTAGCCCGACACCATGCCACGGATCACGTCGATGTGGTCCAGCACAGGCATGTTGATGGGCTGGTTCACGCCGATCTGAGCCAGCGACGGGTTGGGGAACGAGTAAGGCGAGTTGTTGGCACCAGCCGGATCACGCACCACCACCGACACGATGATGTCGGCACCAGGACGCACGACGAGCTTCTCGCCCATGGTGGCGCAGCCGGTGGCGTTGATGTCGGTGTTGTTGACAGCGGCGTTCACGGCCAGCGACTCAACAGCCGCGTTGGTACGCGCACCCAGGCCGGCATACGACGAGCAGGCGACCAGCGCCAGGCGGTCGATCAGCTGGCCGCTGGACGCGAAGTTGTTGCCCGAGCGCAGACCGTTCACCACCGTTTGCGGGCGGATCTTGTCAGCGCCCTTGCGCACCATGGTGTAGTTGCGCTGGTATTCGCCGGGCTGGAAGTCCTGGGTCGAGCGGCGGTCATCCGGGCCGAAGATGCCGCGGTTGTGCCAGTCGGAGCTGGCGAAGAACCAGAAGTTGCGGCCTTCACCCAGCAGGGCGTCCCACACACCACCGATCACTGCACCGTAAACGCCGGTGCCGCCGTAGGTCGTGCCGCCAACCGAGTCGTACTTCTTGCCGTCGGAGAAGGTGTTGCGCAGGATCTGGTATTCACCGCGGTTGGAAGAGGCGCCGTGGCCTGGCTGGGTTTCAAAGCCGAAGGCGATGTTGGGCGCGGTGTTGTTGAAGTTGCGCAGGTGCTCGACGTTGAAGCCCTGGTTGCCATTGGGATCAAACGGGCCGGCGCGCTCCAGGTGGGCAGGCACGTAGTAGCTGCCATTGGGGTGGTTCTCGACCATCCACTTCAGGGCTTCCAGGGTCTTGTTGTGGCCCTTGGTGCCCACGCCGGCGCCGCTGGCAGGCATCAGCTTCTGGGCGGTGGCGTTCCAGCTCACGTCGGCGGCATTGAGGCTGCCGGTCACCGAGCAGTTCCAGTTGTTGCCGTTGGTGGTGCCGGTGTAGTTGCCACGGCTGGTGTCGGTGTCGCCACGGTCAAAGCAGTAGCTCCACTGGGCCAGTGCATTGGCATTGCCCTGCGCGGTGTAGCCGGCGGTGGTGGGCAGTGTGGCCGTATCCAGGCTGGCGGGCATCTGGCCCGTGATGATGGACATCGAAGTGTGCTCGTGACCGGCCACCACCGACTCCAGGCCCATGAACAGGGGCACGTTGCTCAAAGTGCTGAGGTACTCGACCAGGGGGTACTGGAACTCCTGGATCGACTGCCAGCGCCACATGTTGCCGGTGGGGCTGGCTGCGCCGAAGCCACCGTCACCCTTGATGGCGGCCTGGCCGATGCTGTTGGCCCAGGTGGTGGTGGGGCCCATGTTGGAGACATAGGGGTAGGCAGGCGTGTCCAGCGAGGCGTCTTCTGCCAGCGTGCAGTTGCGGTTGCCATTGCCACCGTGGCCAGCCTGGACGAACCAGTCGAGGCCCCAGGTGCCGGCATCCTTGCCGGTGGACTTCTTGACCAGCTTCTGCATCGAGATGGCGCCATCCGAGCAAGTGGTGTGATTGTGGAAGTCACCCGCAACGTAGGTGCCAGGCACCTTGGTGGCGGCGATGGCGACGGTCGGGGCGACCACCGATGTCGATGCACCCAAGGCGGCCACGACGGCCAGGGCGATCTGATTGGGACTGAAACGGAATTGCATGAACTGCTCCTAATGAATGTGAAACTGGCCCGATACCCGCGGCGCGCCGCACCGGATACGCATGCCTGGGCATCCGGCATGAACCGGACACGGCTGCAGCTTATTGACCGACGGTGAACCTGGCGTGACTCGCTTTGGATGCCGATGAGCCGATCTGCCCACCGAGAACCAGACATGTCCTGATAGCTGGATGACGCCAGAGCAAACGGCCTAGCACACGTGGGGTCGCGGTCATATGTTTGTCGTTGTGCCTGCCTAGACTGGCCCCGGTCCATACCGCTTTCCTTTGCTGTCCATCAAGCAAGAGCACACCATTTTTAGGAGTTCACAATGAAGCTCGCTTCCACCCTGTCCCTCGTTGCGCTGGCCCTGGCGCCTGCCCTGTCGTCTGCTGCCACCGGTTTCACGATCGACTTCGAAAAGAACTGGTCCTACGGCGAAGCCGTCGACAACCAGTACGCCGCACAAGGCGTGACGTTCACGAACGTGCTGGGCGTGTCCAATGACCCCGCCTTCGACCCTTACTACAGCAACGCCCCCTCGCCCATGGGCGTGGCCATGGCCCAGCTGGATGGCGTGAGCAACACCACGGCCTTCATGAACGTGGCCGGCGGCGTGGACGGCCTGCTGTCCTTCTTCTACTCGACCCCGTCTGACGTGGTCGGTGCCGTCAAGGCGTATTCGGGCCTCAACGGCACGGGCACCCTGCTGGGCACCTTTGACCTGGTGGCCAACACGGCCGACTACAGCACCTGGACCGCCGCCAACTTCAGCTTCTCAGGCACGGCCCTGTCGTTTGACCTGAGCGCCACCGCCAACGTGGCTGGCGTGGACAACATCTCGGCCGTGCCCGAGCCCAGCACCTGGGCCCTGACTGCCTGCAGCCTGGCCGTCATGGGCGTGAGCCTGCGCCGCCGCGCCAAGTAAACGGCCCCCCAAAAACAAAACGCCGCGCAGGTCACCGCGCGGCGTTTGTTTTTTTGGAGCCGGGAAGATCAGTTCATCAGCTTGATGATCTTCGCCACGGAGGGCACCCCCGCACTGTTGAACACAAACAGCATGTAGTAGCCCGGTGGCGCCACATTGGCCGAAGCCGGCATGGTCACGGTCAGGTTCTGGCCAGAGGCCGTGTAGTTCAGCGTCATGAAGCGCTGGTCGAAATCCACCGTGTGGGTGGCTGAGCCCGTCTTGACCAGCGTGACCTTGCTGATGCCGCTCACATTGGCGGCCACGGCGATCGATTGCCCCCAGGTGGCCGTCGCGGGCACCGACGTGATCACGGGCCGTGTCGCCAGCGTACCGGACCAGTCCCGCTGGTACAGGTATGGCGGCGTGTAGATCTCGGCATTGAGGTTGGTCACCGGGCCCGGCGCACCGCCCCCGGCCGTCAGCACGCGTGCATCGGGCAGCAACAAGGACACCGAGTGGTACAGGCGCATCTTGGTGGCCGTGGCAGCCGTCGTCCAGCCGTTGTTGGCGGGGTTCCAGATCTTGGCGGTGTAGGCCACACCATTGGCCACGTTGCTCACCATGGAGCCACCACTCACGAACACCTTGCCATCGGCCATGACCGTGGCCGAGCCATGGAACCGGTCCTGCCCGACACCCGCCACGCTGGTCGACTTGGGTGTGGCGCCGGTGATGTCGATCACCACGGCCTTGTTGAGCTTGCGCAGCGACAGGATCTTGCCCGGTGTGTACATCACGCTCGTGAGGTATTCGTCGCTGACCGGCAGGGTCAGGGCGGTCTTCTCGAGCTTGCCGGTACCCGCTGGATCAAGGTAGTAAGTGCCGCCCCACTTCGTGGCAATGAAGACCTTGCCATTGGGCGCCTGCCACGCGCGCGGGTAGCTCCAGTTCTTGAGGCCATAGGCGTCGTCGCTGATGGCCGACGACAAGGTGCGCCAGCCCGTGCCCTCGGTATAGACCTCCGGTGTCGGCGCGGGGGTGTCCGGGTCGATGCGCCCGCCCAGCACCAGCACTTCGCCGGCCGCCGTGGTCAGCACGGTGGGATACCAGCGCAGGTAGCTCATGGGCTGCTGGGCCGAGTACAAGGCCGAAGACCGGTAGTCAAACAGGTTGACGTCGTTGACCGAATAGTTGCGGACGTTGTTGACCGTCTTGTCGCCACCCGTCAGCAGCACGGCGCCACTGGCCGGCAGCACAATCTGGCCGCTGCAGAAGGTGTCGGTACCCGTGGTGTTGGGCAGGGTCAGGTGGGCGTCGGTGCCCGTGCCCTTGCTGGGGTCCCAGACATCGTAGGTGAACTGCCCGGTCTGGTTGCCCTTGCCGTCCGTGCCATAACCCAGGACACGACCATCCGGCAGCAACACCACGTGAATCGGGATCAAGGGCCAGTTCACCACGGGCCCGAACGAGCCCCTGATATAGGTATCCCAGGCCGCGTGCACGTGTGAGGCCGACAGGGCCACCGCCCCGCCCAGGACCCCTTTGATCAGGCCGTTGGACAAGGCCCCGCCAGAGCGCTTCGCTTTCCGGGCGTTTTGGAACAGATGAGGTGCGTGCATATGGAGACTCCCTAAGTGTTTCGTATCGACCAGATCATTTCCACGATGAGAAAATGAAAGTGAGTAAACGTTAGCGCACGAAGCTGAGCCGGATCAAAAATTTCCCCCCTTGTCTCGGGGATGATCCCCCTGTCTCGGTAGGGGCACCTCGCGACAGGCTGCACCCGACGTTTAACGAACAAGCAGACTCTGAAATGCACAGCAATCGTGCTGTTGTTGACCTGCTCACGGGTCCAGGAGAAGTGCAAATATTGAAAAACTCCACTATGCTGCACTGCACCATGTTGTTGAAAACGTGAGTGATCACCTTCATGTGACTGCTGTACCCGACCCAAAGGCCCTGCCATGCTCTATCAGATCTACGAAACCAACCGCGCCTGGATCAGTCCCTTCTCTGAATTCGCCAGTGCCGCGTCCAAGCTGTACAGCAACCCGCTGTCGCCGCTGGCTCAGATCCCCTCCGCGCACCGCGTATCGGCTGGCTTTGACCTGGTCCACCGTCTGACCAAGGAATACGAAAAACCCGAGTTCGGCATCAACAAGGTCAATGTGCACGGCACGGACGTCGTCATCCAGGAACAAGTGGTTGAAGACAAGCCGTTTTGCAAGCTGATCCGCTTCAAGCGCTTCACCGACGATGCCGCCCTGCTCGACAAGATGCGCGACCAGCCCTCCGTGCTGATCGTGGCGCCGCTGTCCGGCCACCACTCGACCCTGCTGCGCGACACCGTGCGCACCATGCTGCAGGACCACAAGGTCTACATCACCGACTGGATCGATGCCCGCATGGTGCCGCTGGAAGAAGGCCCCTTCCACCTGGACGACTATGTCAACTACGTGCAGGACTTCATCCGCAAGGTCGGCCCCGGCGTACACGTGATCTCGGTGTGCCAGCCCACGGTGCCCGTGCTCGCAGCCGTCTCGCTGATGGCCAGCCGCGGTGAAGCCACCCCGCGCACCATGACCATGATGGGCGGCCCCATCGATGCGCGCAAGTCGCCCACGGCCGTCAACAACCTGGCCATGAACAAGAGCTTCGAGTGGTTCGAGAACAATGTGATCTACCGCGTGCCGCCCAACTACCCCGGTGCTTCGCGCCGCGTGTACCCGGGCTTCCTGCAGCACACCGGCTTCGTGGCCATGAACCCCGATCGCCACGCCAACTCGCACTACGACTACTTCCTGGACCTGGTGCGTGGTGACGGCGACAGCGCCGAGGCCCACCGCCAGTTTTATGACGAGTACAACGCCGTGCTGGACATGCCGGCCGAGTATTACCTGGACACCATCAAGACCGTGTTCCAGGACTTCGCCCTGGTCAATGGCACCTGGAAGATCCGCAACCCGCAAGGCAAGGACGAACTGGTCCGCCCGCAGGACATCAAGACCACGGCCCTGCTGACCGTGGAAGGCGAGCTGGACGACATCTCGGGGGCAGGCCAGACCAAGGCTGCGCACGATCTGTGCACCGGCATCCCCAAGACACGCCAGAAGCACTACGACGTCGTTGGCGCGGGCCACTACGGCATCTTCTCGGGCCGCCGCTGGCGCGAACAGGCCTACCCTGAAATCCGCGCCTTCATCCTGTCGCACAACAAGTGATGCCGAGCCCTGCCCGCCTGGTGCGGCGCAGGGCTTGTACACTCCGGCGCCATCATGGATGCCCGACAGATCAACGCCATCAACGCCCTCCTGCCGCAGACGCAATGCACGCGCTGCGGCTTTCCTGATTGTGAAGGCTACGCCCAGGCCATTGCCCAAGGCGAGGCCGGCATCAACCAGTGCCCACCGGGTGGCGCGGAAGGCGTGAAACGACTGGCCCAACTGACGGGCCTGCCCGAAGTCCCGTTGAGCGAAGCGCACGGTGCGGAGGGCCCGCGCACGCTGGCCGTCATCGACGAAGCCTGGTGCATCGGTTGTACCTTGTGCATCAAGGCCTGCCCGGTGGACGCCATCATTGGCACCAACAAGCACATGCACACGGTCATCGAAAGCCAGTGCACTGGCTGCGAGCTGTGCATCCCCGTGTGCCCCGTGGACTGCATCTCGCTGGTGCCTGCACATGACGTCGAACCCGCACCCACAGGCTGGGCCGCCTGGCCGCAGGAACTCGCCGACCAGGCTCGCCAGCGTTATGCCTTCCACCAGATCCGGGTGGTGCGCGCCAAGGCCGACCACGATGCGCGCCTGCAAGCCAAGGCCGAACACAAGCTGGCCCACATCGAAGAAGCCTCCAAGCTCACCGACCCACAGGAGCTGGACAAGAAGCGCGCCGTGATCGAGGCCGCGCTCGCCCGCGCACGCGCACGCCGGCAACAAGGCTGAGCCCGGCGTTCGCACAGGGCGCATCCGGCCGGCTTCACGCGAAACGGACACTGCCACGAACCCTGGCCCCAAGGGACCACGCTGCGGCCGGATCGGGCCCATGCACCTGAAACAGCGGGCTTCCACACTGCAAGGCATCTCCATGTTCGAGGTTTGCCATGCGTTTGCCCAAGCTGATTTCCGCGCCGTTCCACGTCACCCCCGCACGTCGGTTCAAACCCGTCTGCCTGGCCGCCCTGCTGGCCCTGAGCAGCGCGGCCCTGGCCTCCAGCAACGGCCTGGTGATCAGCCAGGTGTATGGCGGCGGTGGCGCCACCAGCGGCAGCCCCACGTACAAGAGCGACTACGTCGAGCTGTTCAACGCGGGCAGCACGGCCATCAACCTGTCGGGCCTTTCGCTGCAGTACGCCTCGGCCACGGGCACGGGCAACTTCTCGGGCAACCCGGTGACGGCACTGCCCAATGTGGCCGTGCAGCCTGGTCAATATTTCCTGATCAGCCTGACCACGTCCGGCACGGTGGGCGGAGCCCTGCCGGTCACCATCGATTTCGCAGGCAGTGCCAGCCTGAACATCAGCGCCACCGGCGGCAAGCTGGCTCTGGTCAACGGCACCGCTGGCCTGACCTGCAACGGCAGCAGTACCGTCTGCACCTCGGCCCAACTGGCCCAGATCGTCGACCTGGTGGGCTATGGCTCGGCCAACTTCTATGAAGGCAGCGGCGCGGCCCCGGCCCCCAGCACCACCACGGCCATCCTGCGTGCCAATGCTGGCTGCACGGACACCAACGTCAACACCAGCGACTTTGCAGCCGGCACCCCAGCCCCCCGCAACACAGCCACCCCGGTGCTCGTCTGCAGCGGCTCAGGTGGCGGTGGCGGCACGGGCGGTGGCACGGGCTCAGGCGGCACGCTCACCCCCATCCACAGCATCCAGGGCAATGGCAATACCAGCCCGTTCGTGGGCCAGACGGTCAGCACCAGCGGAGTGGTCACCAAGGTGAACAACAACGGCTTCTTCCTGCAAGACCCCAACCCCGACAGCGACCCCAGCACCTCCGAAGGCCTCTTCGTTTTCACCAGCACGGCCCCGACCGTGTCGGTGGGCCAGGCCATCACCCTGAGCGGCAAGGTCGCCGAGTTCAACACGGGCGCGGCCACCAACACGCTGACGACCAGCCACACTGTCACCGAGCTCGCTTCACCCACCAACATCACGGTGGTGAGCAGCGGCAACAGCATCGCGCCGACGGTCATCACCCTGCCCGCCACCGAGGCCCAGCTGGAGGCCCTGGAAGGCATGCTGGTGACGATCAACACGCAGCTCACGGCTTCGCAGAACTACTTCCTGGGCCGTTATGGCCAGGTCACGCTGGCCGCCAACGGTCGCCTTGAAAAGCCCACCAACAAGTTCCGCCCCGGCACCGTGGACGCCATCAACATGGCATCCACGGTGCCCAGCGCCAGATCCTGCTGGACGATGGCAGCTCGCTGCAAAACCCCAACCCCACGCCTTACATCGGCGCCGACAACACCCTGCGTGCCGGCGACACCATCGACAGCATCACCGGCGTGATCGACTACGGCCTGAGCACCAGCAGCAATGCCGGTCTGGCCAGCTACAAGATCCACCCGACCACGGCGGTGGCCTTCTCGCGCGTCAACCAGCGCAGCGCGCAACCCGCCGATGTGGGTGGCAATCTGCGCATTGCCAGCGCCAACCTGCTGAACTTCTTCACCACCTTCAGCGACGGCAACACGGCCAGTGGCCAGAGCGGCCAGGGCTGCGCGCCCTCGGGCACCACGGCGGACTGCCGCGGCGCGGACTCCGCCGCCGAATTCACCCGCCAGCGCACCAAGCTGATTGCCGAGCTCGCGGCCATGAACGCCGATGTCGTCGGCCTGATGGAGCTGCAGAACAACGCCGCGGCCGTGCAGAACCTGGTGGACGGCCTCAACAGCGTGATGGGCGCCAACACCTATGCCGTGGTGCCGGACCCGGCCAGCGGCGTGGGCTCGGACGCCATCAAGGTGGGCCTCATCTACAAGCTGGCCAAGGTCAGTCGCGTGGGCGCCTCGCTGAGCGACACGGACCCTGCGCACAAGCGCCCTTCCGTGGCCCAGACCTTTGCCGCACTCAACGGTGAGCAGTTCGCCGTGGTGGTCAACCACTTCAAGTCCAAGGGCAGCTGCCCCACGACCGCCGCCAACCTCGACCCGGATCAGGACCAGGGTGATGGCCAGGGCTGCTTCAACGCCACCCGCGTGGCCGAAGCCACAGCCATCCAGACCTTCGTGGCCAACCTGCAGACCAGCACGGGCAACACCCGCGTCGTGCTGCTGGGCGACTTCAACGCCTACAGCCAGGAAGATCCGATCTACAAGCTGACCAGCAATGGCTACACCGACCTGGCCGCCCGCTTCAGCGCCCAGCCCTACTCGTACGTGTTCGACGGCGAAGCCGGTGCCATCGACCACGCCGTGGCCACCTCCGCCTTCAACAGCCTGGTCACCGGCGCCATCGAATGGCACGTCAATGCCGACGAGCCCTTCGTGATCGACTACAACCTGGAGTTCAAGCAACCCGCCTGCGCCGCTTGTGGCCTGGATTACTACACCGCCACGCCCTACCGCTCGTCTGACCACGACCCGCTGCTGATCGGCCTGAATCTGGTCCACGTCATCAACGGCAGCTCGCGCAGCGAGACCATCGTGGGCACACCGGGTGACGACCGCATCACCGGTGGCGCCGGTGCCGACGTGATCACGGGTGGCGCAGGCCGCGACGTGTTCGTCTACACCAGCCTGCGCGATGCGCTGGACACCATCACCGACTTCACGCCCGGTGAAGACCGCATCGACCTCGGCACCTTGACGGCCTCCCTGCGCGCCACGGCAGGCTCTGCCACCGACCTCATCGCCACGGGCTTCATCCAGCTGGTCGACACCAGCGCCGGCCTGGAGATCCAGGTCGACAGCGACGGCTACGCAGGCCCGGCCGCAGCCCGCACGCTGGTGCGCCTGCAAGGCGTGACACGCAGCCAGCTGCAAGCCTCGCGCGACCTGATCCAGTAAGCACCAGCCCTCATCAACTTGAACGGATGTTTCCCATGAAGTTCACCACACGCACCACCCTGGCCTTGGCCGCCTTGTCGATGGGCGCACAGGCTCACGCAGCCGATCTGCAAAACAGCAGCTTCACGCAGGGCCTGAACCACTGGCAAAGTGCAGGCGATGTCTCCACGCAAAGCGGCACCGTGCTGGGCATCAACCTCGGTGCGGCCCCCGTGGCCGTGCTGGGCACTGCCTCCACCGCTTATGACGACGACGCCCCCGCTCTGGCTGGCAGCTACAACCTGTCGGGCCTGGACCCGATCGAGACCGCGCCCGCCCAAGGCCTGGAAAGCTGGCTGAGCCTGCCTGCGCAAGCCCTGGGCAGCAACGCCTACGAAGGCTCGGCCATCTCGCAAACCTTTGACATCAGCGCCGGCTCGCAGCTGTCGTTCGACTGGCGCTTGCTGACCCGCGACAACGGCAGCAACCAGGGCGAGCCCGATGCTGCCTGGCTGAGCTGGAACCAGGGCGGCCAGGTGCAGTTGATCGCACTGGGCAACGCGGGCAGCAGCGCGCTGCAAGCGGGCACGGGCGGCTGGTTGGACACGGGCCTGCAGCACGCCAGCTACACCGCCCAACAAGCTGGCACGCTGACCTTGTCCTGGGTGCTCGCCGACGTCAACAGCTTCAGCAACACCAGCTTGCTGACCCTGGAGAACGTCGCCGTAACACCCAGCGTGCCCGAGCCCGCCGGCATCGCGCTGGTGCTGACCGGCCTGGTCATGCTGGCACGCGCCAGCCGCCGCACGCACCAAAGCTGACGACGCAAGCACCACCTTGTTGCCCCATGCCGCATGACGTTTCATGACATGGCATCAAGGTGGTGAAAGCCCCAATCCAGCGCGTGGCCTGGCACCCACAACAGGCCCCCTTCATGGGGTCAATCCTCTGTCATCGCTGGCCCGCAAAATGCATGATGAAACAGGTGGCCGAACGCAACACAACAACAAGTCGGGTGGCCATGAAGTGGAGACCGCATGCGCGCGCTGATGAACCTTGCCATTGAACCTGCCCTACGTGTTTTTGAAGTCTCGACCCTGGTCGTGATCACCCCGTCTCAGCAGGCCGTCAAGCGCGTTCTCAAGGTGCTGGCTGACACGCCCGTGGGCGCCATCCAGATCGTGCGGGATCGTTACCCCAAGTCCCGCTCGCACGAAGTGCTGTCCTGCCATCTGCTGGATGCCCAGGCCGCATGACAAGCCGCTGAAGGCCATTGAATAGCCCCACGGGATGGACTTCGTTACAGCGCGATTGACAGCAAGGCCACGCTGTCAGATCCTTGTGTAAGCAGTACCAGGGCTCGCACGACCACGCCTGCATGAAGCTTGGCGCCATGAGCCAAGTCCTTTGTCCTTGCGTGGGGTCGAGACATGCCACCTTCACCTGCCGAGCCGGGCTGCAGCCTGGCCAGCCGTTATCGCGACATCCGCGCCACCAGCGAGGCCTTGTGCGCGCCGCTGGCCGTGGAAGACCATGTGCCCCAGCCCGCGGCCCATGTCAGCCCGCCGAAATGGCATCTGGCCCACACCACCTGGTTCTTTGAAACCTTTGTGCTGCCCAGGCTCGCCCCTGAGCAAGCGCCCTGGCACCCGCTTTACGGCTACCTGTTCAACAGCTATTACGAGACCATCGGCCAGCGCGTGCAACGCCACCAGCGTGGCACCCTGAGCCGCCCCACGGTCGACGAGATCCTGGCTTACCGGCGCCACATTGACGAATGCATGCTGGGCTGGCTGGCACGCGAGCCGGACGAATCCGTATGCGCCCTGATCGAGCTGGGCCTGCAGCATGAACAGCAACACCAGGAGCTGCTGCTCACCGACATCAAGGCCATCCTGGGCGGCAACCCTTTGCAGCCCGCCTACGCCCACGGCAGCGTCGCCACCTGGGACACGGCACGCGAGCATGTGCCCATGCCATCGGCCACCCGCCAGCGCTGGCTGGACATCGACGGCGGCCTGCACGAGGTGGGGCACCAGGGCCCGGGCTTCGCCTTCGACAACGAAGGGGCCAGGCATGTGCAATACCTGCGGCCCTTCCAGATCCAGCAAAGCCTGGTCAGCAATGGCGACTACCTGCGCTTCATGGCCGACCAGGGCTACCAGCGCCACGAACTCTGGCACGCAGAAGGGTGGGACTGGCTGCAGGCCGAAGGCATCGAAGCGCCCCTGTACTGGTCGCGTGACGAGCGCTCGCCCACGGGGTGGTTGCACTACACCTTGCATGGCCCCCAGCCCGTGCCACCCGATGCGCCCGTCACCCACCTCAGCCACTACGAAGCCCATGCCTTCGCACAATGGGCAGGTTGCCGGCTGCCCACCGAGTTCGAATGGGAAGCCGCGCACAGCCAACTGACATGGGGGCAACGCTGGGAATGGACGGCCAGCGCCTACCTGCCCTACCCCGGCTTTCACAAAGCCGCCGGCGCCGTGGGCGAATACAACGGCAAGTTCATGGCCAACCAGATGGTGCTGCGCGGCAGCTCGTTTGCCACGCCACCGGGCCACGCCCGCGCCACCTACCGCAACTTCTTTCACCCACCGCTGCGCTGGCAATACACCGGCGTGCGCCTGGCTCGCGACTGAACACGCGCACCCGGAAGGCCCCACACCATGTCGAACGCCCCTTTGCTGAACGAGCTGTCGCAACGCGCCCTGGCGGGCTTGAGGCAAACGCCCAAGTGCCTGCCCTCCATGTACTTCTACGACGACGAAGGCTCGCGCCTGTTCCAGCGCATCATGCGCCTGCCCGGCTACTACCTGACCGAGGCCGAACACGAGATCCTGGCGCAGCAATGGCCCAAGCTGCTGGACGCCTTCACACCCGATGGCCGGCCCTTCAAGCTGATCGAGCTGGGCAGCGGCGATGGCAGCAAGACACTCGCGCTGTGCACCGCCTTCCTCAAGGCCAGGGCCAGCTTCAGCTATGTGCCGGTCGACATCTCGGCCCACGCCCTCAACAGCCTGCTCAAGGCCTTTGAGCACAACCTGCCCAGCCTGCGGGTGCACCCACGAATGGGCGACTACTTCTCAGGCTGGCAGCAGCCCGAGCACGGCCAACGCCAGATCGTGATGTTCATGGGCAGCAACCTGGGCAACCTGACGCTGGACGAGGCCCTCACCTTCTTGCGGCAGATACGCGGCCACCTGAGGCCAGGCGACGGCTTGCTGCTGGGCCTGGACCTGATGAAGAACCCGCACACGCTGCTGGCGGCCTACAACGACCCGGAGGGCGTGACCGCCGCCTTCAACCTGAACCTGCTGCGACGACTCAATCGCGAACTGGGCATGAACTTCCAGCTGGAACGCTTCAGCCACTATGCCTGCTACTCCCCGCTGGACGGCGCGGCGCGCAGCTTCCTGGTCAGCCTGGACAAACAGACCGTGCGCAGCACCCGCCTTGACCTGCAGCTCCAGTTCGAGGCCGGCGAGACCATCTACACCGAGCAATCACAAAAATACAGCCCCGCCATGATCCGGCAACTGGCACAAGACAGCGGCTTTGCGTCAGCGCTGCACCTGCAGGACCAGCAAGGCCGTTATGGCGTGAGCTTCTGGCAAGCCTTGTAGCGCGGTGAATCGCCCCAAAATGGCCTAAGCTAGGCACTTGAACTGCCTTGCCTGAAAGGTCCACCGAATGACTGCTGCCCCGCTCTCCCTGCTTCGTCGCCTGGCCGCGCCCGCCAGCGCCGCCGTGCTGGCCCTGTCTCTGACCGGTTGCGGCTACAACGACTTCCAACGCCTGGACGAACAGACCCAATCGGCCTGGTCCGAGGTGCTCAACCAGTACCAGCGCCGCTCCGACCTCATCCCCAACATCGTGGCCACCGTCAAGGGCGAAGCCGCCTTCGAGCAAGACACGCTGACCAAGGTGGTCGAGGCCCGCGCCAAGGCCACCAGCATCCAGGCCACCCCCGAGTTGGTCAACAACCCCGAGGCCTTCAACAAGTTCCAGCAGGCCCAGGGCGAGCTGTCTGGCGCCTTGTCGCGCCTGCTCGTGGTCAGCGAGAACTACCCCAGCCTCAAGGCCAACCAGGGCTTCCAGGATCTGCGCGTGCAGCTTGAAGGCACCGAGAACCGCATCACCGTGGCCCGCAACCGCTACATCAAGTCGGTGCAGGACTACAACGTGCTGGCCCGCAGCTTCCCCTCCAACCTGACGGCCATGGTCTTCAGCTACCACGTCAAGCCCAACTTCACGGTGCAGAACGAAGCCCAGATCTCGACACCGCCCACTGTGGACTTCAACAAGAAGTAAGGCCCCCGCGTGCACACCCGCGCAGCACGGCAGCAGCCAGCCCGCATCGGGTGGCGTTCGGCATGGCTGAAGCTGTGCACGTGGCTGATATGCAGCGTGATCGGCGGCCTGATCGGCCTGCCCCCCTCGGCAGCCCTGGCGGCAGACACCCCCGGTGACGTGCTGCCCGTGCCGCCGCTGAGCGGCCACGTGATCGACCAGAGCCAGACCCTCAGCCCCGATCAACAACAAGCCCTCGAGCGCAAGCTCGCCGCCTTCGAGCAGGCCCGAGGCACGCAGATGGTCGTGCTGTTGGTGGCCAGCACCTTGCCCGAGGACATCGCCGCCTATGCGCAACGGGTGGGTGACACCTGGAAGATCGGCCGCCGCGATGTGGGCGATGGCCTGCTGATCGTGGTGGCCAAACAGGACCGGCGCATCCGCATCGAGGTGGCCAAGACGCTGGAAGGCGCCGTGCCCGATCTGGCTGCCAGCCAGATCATCGAACGGGCCATCAAACCGGCTTTCAAGGCGGGTGACTATGCCGGTGGGCTCAACCTGGGTGTTGATCAGTTGATCGCCCGCATTCAAGGCGAGAACCTGCCCTTGCCCGATGCCCGACCCGCCAACTCGCGCAGCCACAACGAGGGCTTCCAGTTCAATGACCTGCTGGTCTTCGGCCTGATCGGCGTGCCCATCGTGTTCGGGGTGCTCAGCAGCATCCTGGGCCGCAAAGGCGGCGCACTGGCCACCGGCCTGGTCACGGGTGGTCTGGTCTGGCTGGTCACCACCAGCCTGTTCATCGCGCTGGCGGCCTGGGTCGCCGCATCGCTGTTCGCACTGGCCTTTGGCACGGGCGGCCGTGGCGGCCCCGGCGGCTGGGGTGGGCCACCGATGGGCGGTGGCTGGGGCGGCGGTGGTGGCGGCGGCGGCTGGTCATCCGGTGGGGGTGGTGACTTTGGCGGCGGCGGCGCCTCCGGCAACTGGTGAGGCGGCAAACATGAACACATTGGCACGCTGGGCACGCCACATCTGGCTGGACGCCGCAGACACCCGACGCCTGCTGGGTGCGGCCGGCTTGCAGCGGCTGGAGCAAGCCGTGCGCGACAGCGAAGCCCGCCACATGGGCGAGTTGCGCGTGTGCGTGGAAGCCGGGCTCAGTGCAGGGGCCTTGTGGCGCGGCATCTCTTCGCGAGCGCGCGCCATCGAGCTGTTCAGCCAGCTCCGGGTCTGGGACACCGAGCACAACAACGGCGTGCTCATCTACCTGCTGCTGGCCGAACGCCGCATCGAAATCCTGGCCGACCGGGGCCTGCACATCCGCACCGACAGTGCGGTGTGGCACGGCATCACGCAGCAACTCTCGGCCTCGCTGCAAAGTGGCCAGTACGAAGCCGGTCTGACCCAGGCCATCACCGCGGTCAGCGAGCTGCTGCGCCAGCACTTCCCGCTGTCAGGCCGGCCCAATCCCAATGAGTTGCCGGATGCCGTCGTGCTGATCTGATGCCACAGGGCATCCAGGCACGGGATTGACCGAACGCGGCATGCCCGCCGAAACTGGGCGGGTTTCCATAACGACACAGGGACTTTCTCCATGAAGATGAACACGTTCGTTCGTGCCAGCGTTCTGGCCGCGTCGGTGGCCGCCACCCAGGCCGCCTCGGCCGCCCCCGTGAACTACACGTTCTCCACCCGAGCCCAAGCCTTGGGCAACGCCGACCTGATCGCCCTGCTGGGCAGCAACAGCCAGGTCAGCGGGCAGTTCACCTATGACAACTCGGCCCCCTACTTCGGCAACTCGGCCGAGCTCGGGTTCGAAGGTAATGCGGCCATTTACGTCGGCGACGCCCTGACACCACGCGCGCTGTCTCCCATCAGCGGCACCGTGGCGGGCCACACCTTTTCGGATGTCGTTGGCGCGGTCAGCGTCTCCAACGATCTTGCGGCGCCCTCCCCCTTCAAGGATGCGCTGATGTTCTCGGCGGACCCCAGCCCCAAAGCGGGCTCGAACACCCTGCCGACCGACTATCCCCGTCAGCTTGCCGGTTTCGACATCGGCGACTACCGCCTCGTCAACGTCCGGCTGTTCTGGGTCAGCGGCCTGGGTGGTGCGGCCGACTTTCTGGCCAGCACGGACCTGCCTGCCGCATTGCCCACGCTGACCGGTCGACTGGCCCTGGACTTCGTGCGCATCAGCGACCCGCTCAACACCGCCAACACCCCCTTCTACAACAATTCGGTCTTCTTTGAAGGGATGGCCGTGCAGGCCACGGCGGTGCCCGAACCGGCGACAACCGTGTTGATGGCAATGGGGCTGCTGGCCCTTGCCAGCACACACACACGTCGCCGCTGAGTCGATGCGAGGCGCGGGCCTTGTGTCATGATCTTTCTCCTGACCACGCCCAGGAGCCCAGCATGCGCACGCCTCGCACCTCATCCTTCACTGCCCACCACCTGGTGATATCGCTGGCACTGGCCGGCGCCCTCGTCGCGGGCGCCCAGGCCGCCGACACCCCGCCCATCAAGCCTGGCTTGTGGCAAGTCACGGCCGATTCGCAGCAGCTCAACGGCAAGCCCCTGCCCGACATGTCGGCACAGCTGGCCGAGCAGATGAAGCGCATGCCGCCCGAGATGCGCGCCCAGATGGAAGCGCAGATGAAGGCCAAGGGCGTGCAGATGGCCCCAGGCGGCGGCAACATGGCCATCCGCATGTGCATGACCAAGGAGATGCTGGATCAGAACCGCTGGCAGAAGACCGAAGGCAACTGCAAGAACACATCCATGACCCACAGTGGCAACACCTGGAGCTGGAAGTTCACCTGCACGCAACCGGCCAGCGAGGGCGAAGGCAGCACCACCTTCACCGACAGCACCTCGTACAACAGCGACATCCGCATCACCAGCCAGCGCAATGGCCAGCCGCAAACCGTGAGCATGAAGCACCACGCCAAGTGGCTGGGCGCGGACTGCGGTGAGCTCAAGCCCCTGGCGCCCCCACCCAAGCCATGAGCACCTTGATGAAGCCGGCCGACATCCAGGCCTTTTTCGAGACCCTGCAAGCGGCCAACCCGCACCCTGAAACCGAACTGGCCTACAGCACGCCTTTCGAGCTGCTCACGGCCGTGTTGCTGTCAGCCCAGGCCACCGACGTGGGCGTCAACAAAGCCACGGCCAAGCTCTTCCCGGTGGCCAACACGCCGCAGCAGATCCTGGATCTGGGCATCGATGGCCTGTGCGACTACATCAAGACCATCGGGCTGTACAAGAGCAAGGCCAAGCACCTGATGGAGACCTGCCGCATGCTCATCGAGCTGCATGGCGGCGAGGTGCCCCGTACACGCGAGGCCCTGGAAGCCCTGCCCGGCGTGGGCCGCAAGACGGCTAACGTGGTGCTCAACGTGGCCTTTGGCGAGCCCACCATGGCGGTGGACACGCACATCTTCCGCGTGGGCAACCGCACGGGCCTGGCACCCGGCAAGACACCACTGGAGGTGGAACTCAAGCTGCTCAAGCGCATCCCGGCCGAGTTCAAGCTGCACGCCCACCACTGGCTGATCCTGCACGGGCGTTATGTGTGCCAGGCGCGCAAGCCGCGCTGCTGGGAATGCAGCGTCAGCGCCTGCTGCAAGTTCAAGCCCAAAACAGCAGCGCCCGCCTGAGCGGGAACCCAGGCAGGCGCTTGAGGCTGGCAGCGGCGCGAAGCCGCAGGATCAGGCCGCAGACTCAGATCGAGTATCAGCCGCGTGCACGGCGCACGGCCAGGCCGGTGAACACCAGGCCCACCAGCATCAGGCCGCTGGTCATCGGCTCCGGCACGGCTGAGGTCATGGCCACGGCCATGGCAGTGCCCACGGCGTCATGCACATAGGCCGTGGGGTGCACCTTGTCGAACAGGTAGTACTGATCGGGGTTGGCGCAGACCGGGGCCGTGCTGTTGGCGCCGGTGTAATCGCCCGTCCAGCAACGGTCGGTCACGTTGCCACCTGATGCTGCCAGGCCCGCGCGCACGCCAGCCAGCACGGTGGGCGTGTCAAAAACGGTGAGGTTCATGCCGGCGCTGTGGGCCTGCAGGTTGTTCATCTGTGCCGTCAGCGCGCCATTGAAGCTGGTGGACAAGGACGTCAGCAGGCTGGGCGGGATGGCGCCCGAAGTGCCGTAGAACGTGGTGGCCAGGTCAGGCAGCAGCGGCACCAGGAAGTCACGCGCACCGGCACCGTACAAGGTGCCCACTTCGGTCACCAGGTTGGTCACGGCCGTCGTCACCACGGACGACATGTTCGAGAAATTGTTCGACGCGATCGCGGCCAGGAAGTCATTGCCACCGCCCCAGACCACATACAGCGAACTGGCGCTGGCTGCCCCACCGGCCACATAGTTGTTGACCTGGCTGAGCATGCCGGTGTTGGCCACCAGCGGGTTCTGCGCCTGGAACTGGTTGCCCGTGCCGGTCAGGGCGCCACCATAAGCGTAGTCCACCAGCGGTGCCCCCAGCTTGGCTGCCATGACCTCGACGGCCACCGCACCATTGCTGAAGCGACCATTGTCGTAAGGCGCTGCGGGCACGGCACCGCCGAACTTCTGGGCCAGGTTGCCGTTGTCCGACAGGCTGTCGCCAAACACGACCACCTGGTCATACGCATACGCGGCATCGGCCGACAGGATTGCAATCAGGGCCACGCTGGCAGCGGCCACGGCACGACGGATAGACATGGTCAAACCCTTGCTGAATATTGAATGGTGAAACCCGCGAAGATAGCACCGGCTCCTGATGCAAGCCGGGCCCGCCACACCCCTATGAGAGGGAGAAGGCCCTGAACAGGGGGCATCCATGTCGCGATCCAGCCTCAGGACAAGCCGTTCTGTATCGATGGGTAACGCAAGCGCAAACGCAACTCCTGCTTGAGGCGATCGTTCTTCAGCCGGCGTGACTCGCTCATGAAGGACAACTGCATGGGGCTCAAAGCCGCAGCGGCCTCGGTCCGGCTCATGCGGGGTGGCCTGGGCAGGCCGAAGTAGTCGGCCACCCAGTCGAAGTAATCGCCCATGTGCATGTCGGTGTCGTCGCAGGCATGCACGACGCGACCTGGACGGCCTCGCCACAGCGCGGCCAGGCAGGCGCGCGCCAGGTCATCGGCGTGGATGTGGTTGGTGTAGACGTCGTCGTCTGGCTTCAGCACGGGGCTGCCTTTGCGCACGCGCTCACGCGGGTCCCCGCCTTCGCGGTCCAGCGCGTAGATGCCGGGGATACGCAGGATGCTGGCCCGCGTCCCGGCCTGTAGTGCCTGCCGGCGGCCCCACCACCGCACGCGCGCCTCGGCATCCACACGACGGCGACCACGGTCGGTGGCCGGTGCCACGGCGCGGGTCTCGTCAAACAGGGCGCCTTGGGCATCACCATAAACACCGGTGGTGCTGCCATAGACGAACGATTTCACGCCGCCACGCCGCGCCAGCGCCGCGAGCAGCCGCGTGGTGCGCGGATCGGTCGCCCCATGGCCCGGTGGCGGTGCCAGGTGCAGCACCCGCGTGGCCAGGCCAGCCAGCCGCGCCAGGGTGGCGGGGTGATCCAGGTTGCCCAGCAGCGGCACGATGCCCGCTTGCCGCCAGACTGCCACCTTGTCCCGCTGCGAGGTCAGGGCCAGCACCCGGCAGCGTGGCAGGAGCAGGCCCGCCGCGCGGCTGCCCACATCACCACAGCCCACGATCAGCACACGTGTTTGACGAAACCGGGTATGTCGTGCGGGTTGCGGATAGAACATGGCGGGGGGAGATGAAGTCTGAGCGAAAATCGACCCCGTGATTCTGATCGAGGTTTGTGTTCATGAGCTTTTCCGTCACCATCGCGCCCAGCGGCCGTGCCTTCACCATGCAACGGGACGAAACCGTACTGGGCGCGGCCATCAATGCCGGCATCGGCCTGCCCTATGGCTGCAAGGACGGTGCTTGCGGCTCCTGCAAGTGCAAGCTGATCGAAGGCCGCGTGATCCACGGGGCGCACCAGGCCAAGGCCCTGAGCGCTGCGGAAGAAGACGCGGGCTACATGCTCACCTGCTGCGCCACGCCGCAAACCGATCTGGTGATCGAGGCCCGGCAGGTGGTGGGCATCGGTGACCACCCCGTCGTGAAGATGCCCACGCGCGTGACCAGCCTGCACCGCGCTGCACCCGACGTGATGGTGCTGCGCCTGCAACTGCCCGCCACGCACAACTTCGGTTTCCGTGCCGGGCAGTACATCGAGTTCGTGCTCAAGGACGGGCACCGCCGCAGCTACTCAATGGCGAACTCGCCAGAAGAGGTCAAGGCAGCCGGCATCAACGGGCTGGAGCTGCACATCCGGCACATGCCCGGCGGCCTGTTCACCGACCACGTCTTCGGCACCATGAAAGAAAAGGACATCCTGCGCGTGGAGGGGCCGTTTGGCACTTTCTTCCTGCGTGACGACTCCGAGCGCCCCGTCGTGCTGCTGGCCTCGGGCACCGGCTTTGCGCCGGTCAAGGCCATCATCGAGCACATGCGCCACGCCGGCATCGCGCGCCCCACCGTGCTGTACTGGGGTTGCCGCAGCAAGGTCGACCTGTACATGCACGAGTGGGCCGAGCAACAGATGGCCGAACTGCCCTGGCTGCGTTATGTGCCCGTACTGTCGGAAGCCAGGCCCGAAGACAAGTGGCACGGCCGCACGGGGCTGGTCCACCACGCGGTGCTGGCTGACCTGCCCGATCTGTCCGGCCACGAGGTGTATGCCTGCGGCGCACCCATCATGGTGTCATCCGCCCGCGCGGACTTCAGCGCCAAGGCTGGCCTGCCCGAAGAGTATTTCTACGCCGACGCTTTCACCAGCGAGGCAGACAAACACGGCGGCTGATCTCACCCGTCCGCCCACGATCGCCCAAACAAGGAGCCCACGATGAGCTACGACAACAACAACATCTTCGCCAAGATCCTGCGCGGCGAGATCCCCTGCATCAAGCTGTATGAAGACACCCATACGCTGGCCTTCATGGACATCATGCCGCAGACGGATGGCCACGCGCTGGTGATCCCCAAGGAGGCGGCCGAGACCTTGTTCGACCTGTCCGACGCCGCGGCGCAGGCCTGCATGGCCACCGTGCGCAAGATCGGCGAGGCCCAGAAGAAGGGCCTGGGCGCCGACGGCGTGGTGCTGATGCAGCTCAACGGCCCGGGCGCCGGCCAGACCGTGCCGCACTTCCACATCCACGTGATCCCCGGCTCGATCGGCGACCTGCGCCGCCCGCACGCCACCGTCATGGCCGACCAGAACCACCTCAAGGCCTTGGCCGCCAAGATCGTCGCGGCACTGTGATCGCGCGGCGTTACACATTGATCGGCAGCTTGCGCAAATAGTGCACGAGCCACTGCCGGGCCTGGTCATTCAGGGTAATTACCAGATCTTGTGGCGCACCTGCCTGACTCCTACACTCAGTGACATGCACCGCCCCCGCGGCCACTGCCGTGGGTGTTTGCTCATCGGTGCCAGCAGCACCCATGTCGCATCTCTTCCATTCGCTGCGATTCCGCCTTCTAGCCGCCAGCACACTCATCGTGTTGCTGCTTTTTCTGGGCATGCTGTGGAACACGGCCCGCGCCCTGCACCAGATCTCGGTGGACAACATGCGGGTGTCGATCCGCCAGACCGCCGAGGCCCTGAACCTCGCCATTGCCCCCCACACCAGCACGCGCGGGCTGCGCGCCATCCAGGCCTATGTCGATGAACTGGTGAACGGCGAAGCCGACACCCGCATCGTGTACGTGGCCCTGCTCGACGAGAACCAGCACGTCATCCTGCACACGCCCGGTGCGCCCCTGCCCTTGCCGGATACCAGCCGCCCTCTGGAAGAAGAGATCAACACGGGCGTGGTCCATGCCAGCCAGCGCATCCTGCTGGACGCGGGCAAGGTGGGCAGCCTGCACTATGGCTTGTCCACCACCTTGTACAAGCGCACGCTCAACAAGGTGGTCACCCAGAACATGGTCGGGCTGCTGATTGCCCTGGTGCTGTTCATGACCTTGATCGTGGTGGTGGGGCTCAACGTCAACCGCCGCATCAGCAGGCTGATCGTGGCCTCCAAGGCCCTGGCGCAAGGTGACCTGAACGCACGAGCCCAGGTGGATGGTCGCGACGAAATCGCCTTCCTGAGCAAGCTGTTCAACAAGATGGCGCAATCCATTCAGGAGCGCATGGCCGATGGCGAAGCCAGACGCGCCGAGATCAGCGCCTTGAATGAACAACTGGAGCAGCGCGTGGCCGAGCGCACCGCCGATCTGCAGGACATGGTCAGTGGCCTGGAGAGCTTCAACCGCACGGTGTCTCACGATTTGCGCGGCCCCTTGACCGGCATTGGCAGCCTGGCCCAACTGTCGATCGAGGCCCTTGAACGCGGCGATGACTCGCTGGCCCGGAAGTTCCTGCCCGTGATCGCCAAACAGTCCGGCGCCACCACCGACATGCTCAACAGCCTGCTGCTGCTGGCCCGCGTTGGCGAAGCCGATCTCAAGCGCACCTCGGTGGCGCTGGACGCCATGGTCAAGGAAGTCATCGAGCAGATCGCGATGTCCGACACAACCCGCGCCATGCCGCAGATCATCATGCACAAGCTGCCTTTGGTGCAGGCCGACCCCGACCTGCTGCGGCCCGTGTTCGTCAACCTGATCGGCAACGCGGTGAAGTTCACCGCGCAAAGCAAGGCCGCGTGCATCGAGATCGGGGCGCAGCCGCAAACGGGCGAGGACCTCATCATCTACGTCCGGGACAATGGCCCCGGCTTCAAGCCCGACGCATCGGACAAGCTCTTCAAACCCTTTGTGCGCCTGCATGGCGCCACTTACACGGGCCATGGCGTGGGCCTGAGCATCGTGCGGCGCGCCGTGGGCCGCCATGGCGGGCGCGTCTGGGCCGATGGCATGCCTGGCCGCGGGGCGACCTTCTACTTCACCTTGCCGGATTCAGGCACACATCAGATATAGGACTTCCTCACCTAGAACTGGGCGAGGATGAACTCTGCTGTCCCGCTTGCTGAGTTCGAGGCAAACTACCCACCAACAACGCGCTGCTCAGGCCGCGACCGTCTGACTTAAACCGACTGGCCTCCGCGAAACCCGGGGCACTTCGCAGAAGTGGATCAGGCGCGTGTTGGGGAAGATGTCTCGCGCATACAGCGTTTCACCCCAGCCCGGCTGCTGCGCCCAGGTGTGGCCGATGCGGCGGAACTGGCCCGGGAAGTTCTGGTGGATGAGGAGGATGCGTTTGTGGACCTCGGCCATGACGATCAACGCTCCCGCAGGCTTTCCTTGGCGTAACTCTGCACCGGGCTGAGCAGGTACTCGATCACGCGGCGTTTGCCGGTCTTGATCTCGGCGGTGACGTTCATGCCGGGTGTCAGGCGGATGGGTTTGCCGTCCACGTTGATAGTGTGTTGTGCCAGCGTCAGGGTGGCCGGGAACACGGCACCACCTGGGGCGGGCGCCTTCTCGCCTTCCTTGTCCTGCTGTGCGGCGGCCTTGGCTGGATCCTGCATCACCGCGTCGGCCGTGATGGTGGTGACCTTGGCGGGCACGGTGCCGTAGCGTGTGTAGGGGAAGGTCTCGAGCTTGATCTCGGCTTCCTGCCCGAGGGTGACGAAGCCCACGTCCTTGTTCTCCAGGGTGACTTCGGCCGTGACTTGCGCCTGGTCGGGGACGACCACCAGCAGCACTTGCGCGGGCGTGACGACGCCGCCCGTGGTGTGGATGGCGAGCTGCTGCACGGTGCCGTCCACCGGGGCGGTGAGCGTGGTGAGCTTTTCGCGCTGGCTGGCCTTGGCGCCTTCGGCCACCAGCTGGCGGGCTTGCAGGTCGGCCTTGGCGTGGCGTTCGTTCAGGGTCTTGAGCGTGTCGGCCCTGAAGGCGAGCAAGGTCTGTTCGGCCTGGGTGATCTCGGCCTTGGTTTCTTCACGGCGGGCGCGGTAGGCGGCCAGGTCCTGCTCCATCTCGACGCGGGCGCGGGTGCGGTCCTCACCAGCGTGCTGGGCCACGAAGCCTTCCTTGGCCAGCTTGGCGAAGTCGTCTTCACGCTTTTGCGCCATGGGCAGGGTGGCCTTGAGCTTGGCGACTTGCTCGCGCACGGTTTCCAGGTCGGCCTTCTTGGTGTCGATGTCGGCTTGCAACTTGGCTTGCTGGGCCTGGATGTTCTGCCATTCGGCGTCCAGCTGGTTGCGGGCCAGGCGCAGTTCGGTCTCGTCCAGGCCACTGCCGGGGCCCTGGGCTTCGGCGGGCAGCACCGGGGGCTTGCCGTGATGTTTGTGGTGCTTGTCCAGCGCATCGAGCAGCGCCTGTGTGCGCCAGGCTTCAGACAAGGCGCCGGCTCGCTCCTGCATCACGCGGGTGTTGTCAGCGGCGGCGGCGGTGGGGTCGAGTTCGATCAGCACCTGGCCGGCCTTGACCTTGTCACCGTCTTGCACGCGGATGGTTTTGACCACGCTGGCTTCCAGCGGCTGGATGAGCTTGGTGCCCTCACTCACGACGATGCGGCCAGGTGCCACGGCCACGATGTCGACCTGACCGAAGCAGGCCCAGGTCAGCGTGATGGTGAACAGGGCGCAGATGGCCCAGATGGCGCGCCGTGGTGCGGGGTGGGGCGGTGTGGCCTGCAGGCTCAAGGCCGCGGGCAGGAAGGCGGCCTCATCGGCCAGGCGGGCCGGGCCGGCCAGTTCGTGGCGGTGCTGCCAGGCGGCCTGGAACACGGCCTTGTAGTGACGCAGCAGGTCGGCCAGCGGGTGGCGTGGCGCAGTGGCCTGGTTGGCGGCGTGGCTCATGGTTGGCCCTCCACCCCGGGCATCGGGCCAGCTTGCGCAGCGGTTGGCGGCGCGCCTGCATGGCCTGCGCGTGGACCATCATGTGGGCCATCGAGCGGCTGGCTGCCTTGCTGCATGCGCCACAGGTAGGCGTACAGGCCCTTGGGGCGCTGCACCAGCTCGTCATGCGGGCCGGCTTCGACGATGCGGCCACGCTCCATGGCGACGATGCGGTGGGCGTGGCGCACGGCGCTCAGGCGGTGGGCAATGATGATCACGGTGCGGCCCTTGCAGATGGCGGCCATGTTGCGCTGGATGATGGCCTCAGATTCGTAGTCGAGCGCCGAGGTGGCCTCGTCGAAGATCAGCACGCGCGGGTTGGTGAACAGGGCGCGGGCAATGGCCACGCGCTGGCGCTGCCCACCCGACAGCGACGAGCCCTGCTCGCCCACGATGGTGTCGTAGCCCTCGGGCAGTTCGCTGATGAAGTCGTGCGCGCCAGCCAGGCGGGCGGCGTGCATCACGGCTTCGATGGGCGCGGCCGGGTCGGCAATGGCGATGTTCTCGCGCACGCTGCGGTTGAACAGGAAGTTGTCTTGCAGCACGACGCCGATCTGGCGGCGCAACTGGGCGGCGTCCACCAGGCTGATGTCGATGCCGTCGATCAGCACGCGGCCTTGCTCGGGCGTGTACAGGCGCTGCACCAGTTTGGTCAGCGTGCTCTTGCCCGAGCCCGAGCGGCCCACGATGCCGATGATTTCGCCGGGGCGGATGTCGAAACCCACGTCATGCAGCACGGGCGCGGCCTCGGGCCGGTAGCGGAAGGTGACCTTGTCCAGCGTGATGCGGCCCTTGATGGGCGGCAGTTGCGCAGCGGTGCTCGGGGGCACCTCGGTGCGGGTGTTGAGGATGTCGCCCAGGCGCTCCATGGCGATGCCGGTCTGCTGGAACTCGGTCCACATCTGGGCCATGCGCATGATGGGTTGGGACACACGCCCGGCGAACATGTTGAAGGCCACGAACTGGCCCACCGACAGCTCATGGTCCATCACCAGCTTGGCGCCGAACCACAGCGTGGCGGCGTTGATGAGCTTGCCGATCAGGTTGATGCCTTCGTTGGCCCAGGTGGCCAGGGTCTGCGTCTTGAAGCTGGCGGACACGTAGGCGGCGAGCTGGTTGTCCCAGCGGCGGGCCATGGCGGGCTCCAGGGCATTGGCCTTCACGGTCTGGATGCCGGTGATGGTCTCCACCAGCATGGCCTGGTTCTCGGCGCCGCGCGCGAACTTCTCGTTCAAGCGCCCGCGCAGCACGGGCACCACGCCCAGGATCAGTGCGGCGTACAGCGGCAGGCTGATCAGCACGATGAGCGTGAGCGGCACGCTGTAGAGCAGCATCACGCCGATGAACAGCACCGAGAAGACCACATCGAGCACCAGCGTGAGCGCCTGGCCGGTGAGGAAGCTGCGGATGTTTTCCAGCTCGCGCACGCGGGCCACCGAGTCGCCCACACGGCGGGCCTGGAAGTAGGCCAGCGGCAGTTGCACCAGGTGCCGGAACAGGCGCGCGCCGAGTTCCACGTCCATGCGGCTGGTGGTGTGGCTGAACACATAGGCGCGTAAGCCGGTGAGCAGGCTCTCGAAGATGACGACCACCGTGAGGCCCATGACCAGCACGTCCAGCGTGGTCAGGCCGCGGTGCACCAGCACCTTGTCCATCACGACCTGGAAGAACAGCGGGCTGACCAGCGCAAAGATCTGCAGGAACAGCGAGACCATCAGCACCTCGCCCAGCAGCTTGCGGTACTTGACGATGCTGGGGATGAACCAGGTGAAGTCGAACTTCGCCAGCGCACCGGCCAGGCTGGCACGGCTGGTGGCCAGCAGCAGCTCGCCTGATCCGGAAGGAGCCCATTGCTGCACGAAAACCTCGATGGGCTCGATGGTGGGGCGCCCGCCGCCTTCGGCGTTCGGGTCCTGGAAGAGCACGCGTTGGCCGTCGCATTGGGCCAGCAGGACCCAGCGGGTGCTGCCGTCTGCCTGTTCGCCCACACCATGCAGGCGAGCCAGGGCAGGCAGAGGGGCCAGCGAGAGGCGGTCAACGGCGGTGCGGCTGATCTTGGCCTTGAGGCCCAGCTCCTTGGCGGCGCCCAGCAGCTCGTCGTCGGTGGCCGGCACGCTGGGGCTCAGGCCGCGCGTGTGCACCAGGGATTCGGGGTCCGCGGCGATGTGGTGCAGGCGTGCCAACAAACACAAAGCGACGAAAGCAGAGTGGTTGTGTGAGTGCTGAGGATCCGAATGAATGGAATTTAATGGCTCGCGGCGAGACGAGGACGAATACATAACGACGCGGCTTCCCTTGAAAAATTTTGGTTGTGTGCATTCAGAGCGAACCATGACATGCGCCTGTGACAGCAGTGTGAGAAGCGCGGCGCATGACTTGGTGATCACGCGTCTGCGCCACCCTGCGCCTCAATGCAATAACCGAGGGCCCAAACGAAGCGCCTTCTGATCGAGCAGATGTTATTGATCGTTAACCACCACGCCGAAAGGCGTTAACGCGTTTGACCTCTGGTCAACCACAAATCAGCTGCTGCCAGCCCCCCTCCATGTGGGGGCGTGAGGTCGCGTCACCGTACTGACATCAAACCAACACACCCGACGTTTATCCTGCCTCTCCAATTATCAGAAACACGGGACCCGACAGGTTCCACCATGGAGGGATGGGAGACTTCATGCGCCGGCTGTTTGTCATGGGCGTGCTCTTCGCGATTGCCATACCGGTTCTGGCTGAACCGAGTGCGTCGCAGAGCCAGTTGAGCCCACTGGAAATTCGCATCCCTTCAATCACCAAGAAGTGGAAGCTGCTAAAGGGCAGCAACAAGCCCGAGATCACCATCGGCGATATCGAGCGCTGCATAGGGCAGGACGTCAGCATGCAGCAAGAAGTCCGGGGGCTCAAGCTAACACAGTCCCAACTGGAATCAGAACGGGACGAGCTGAACAAAGCTAATGCGGACCTGGCTCAAGTCGCACAGGCACAGGAGATCAGGCGACAGGCGCATCAGGCGCGGGTAGATCAATTCCAGGCGGACAGTGCCAACCTGGCGCACCGGCTGTCAGACATCGACAAACGCAAGGCCGCGCCAGCGAAAACCAGACAGGATCTAGCGCAAACCAATCAGCTGATTGCGATCTACAACGCGGATGTGACCAAGCTCAACGGGCAAAGGCCTGCGTTGCTGGAAGAGCAAGGGGCGATCAACCAGACTGTGGCCACCTTAAATGAAGACGTGGCTCGCACCAATCAACTCGTTGCCACGTTCAATGAACGAAACGGTGGCTTTCAGAGCCGCGCAGCGATGATCGCCAGTACTTCAGCGGCATTCCATGACAACTGGCGGGTGAGCGGGTGGTGCGCAAATGAGGCCCATCTGCGTTCAACAAGCCTTCGCATCTGAACGAACAACTGCCCTACTGAATTGATGCCCTTCAACCACTTGAACAGGCCACGCATGCTTCAACAACGATCATCTTGTTTTCACCTGGGCATCGCGCTTGCCATGGCCTCGCTAGGCCTGCTCGCCAAAGGTGTGCATGCCCAAGCCGCGTGGCAAAAGGTCAAGGAATTGACCTTGCCTTACAGCATCCAGTCGTTGGACTGGCATCCTGACGGGCGCCATATTGCTGTGACGTATGGCGGAGAACCTCTGGCACAGGTTTGGGATTTAGACAGCGGCCAAGGGCTGCGGACAGTTGTGAGCACACGATGGGGTGTCACGCAATCGGGCAAGGAAATCGGCTTTAGCCCAGATGGGAAATATTTGGTTGTGCAGGATGTTGTCAGCCATAAGGACAAAGCAACGCCATTTCCGACGACGGTGAACGATCCCTTGGAGCCTGCGGCAAGAGCCGACAAAACACGCTATCAAATCGGCCGCATCTTGGCCTGGCCCTCGCTGGACGAGGTGGCCAAGCTCATGGGGCCAGGCTCTGTGCTCCATGGTGTACAGATGACTGGCTTTTGTTGGACTGGCGGCACGCCCTCCGTTTTTGCTGTACACCGCAACGCGGCCGTAGCGCTGTACAGCTTTCCACAAGGCAAGTTGCTGGATGAAGTTTCGATATTGAAGCCTCACACAGGGAATCCAAGAGTCGATGAGCCTTTGTGGTGGCGGATGGTCTGTGATGCACAACGCCCGAGGGTCGCAGTTCAAGGCTCGTTGATGCCAGAAAGAGACCTCAAAGCACTGGGTATGCTCCCAGAGCGAGGTCCTACGCCCATCGCCATCGTGAACCTGGCGACCAAGCGGCTGGAGCAAACGCTCATCACGCACGACGCACTCAACGGCATTGTGTTCACCGCCGATGGGCACTATCTGGTGGCCTATGGGCTACCACCCATGCAGGTGTGGGACGCCCAGCGCCAGTTTGTGCAGGCGGGCACCATCGTCGATCCCAAGCGAAACACCGGCACCATCGTCGCGCTGCAAGACGACTGGATCGCGGGCATGTCAGACAGCCTGCACATCTGGCGTGTGGGAACCCAACAAAAGGCCTCACAGGATCAAGCCATGCGGCCCTATAGCTGGCGCACGGCCTACCACGCATCCAGCCATACCTTGGCTGTAGCTAGCAACAACACCATCACGCTGTACCGGCTGCAGGGGCAAGCAGTCAAGTTCGCGCCGAAGCGCTGATTTTTGCTCATTTACTTATTTATAAATTTTAGAAGGGAGCCTGTAGTGGCTGCAAGCGTCAAAGAACTTACTAATCTGATCAAGTCGGAAATTCCGGCTGGTTATGTGGAAGTGCCCACCGACAAACTGCAAAACATTGAAGGGCTCAGCGACCCACGCATTGAATACCGAGCCTACTACAACGCCCAAACCCACAATGTGATCCTGACCGGCACGGGCTTGCCGCAACCTGTGGGAAGCACTTCCGACGCGAGCATTTTCTACACGGATGCTCGCAACGCTGATGGGTCATTTGTGAACAAGACCCCGGTGGCGGCGGCACAAACAGAACTAGTTGCACAGTACCTGATCACTAAAGAATATCCTGACGCTACCATCACCTTTTTTGGGCAAGGTCAAGTCGGCTTGGCCGTGTCAATTGCGAGCTATGACCTTCGCGCCAACGAGCAAACCCGGAGTCGGGTTGAAGGCACCTTGACCTATAACAGTTGGACAGGGCCCTGGACAACCAACAAGCAGCCGGACGAAGATGTGCTGGACCTGCGTCCCGGAAGCAAACTTTTTAACGATGACATTTTTTGGCCAAACAATTGGAGCTTGGGAGGCACGCAAGCCAATTTGGATACGAGCACATGGGCTGACGGATCCAGGCTTCTTGTAAAGCCAGTAGTCGGCAAACTTTACGATGCATTTTCCGACGGCGTCTCGTGGGTAGTGTCAACGCTTACCAAAAATCCTACAGCAGTATCCATTGCCGATAAAGTCCTTGAGGTCAGCAAAGATTCAGTTGTGGATTTCGTCACAGGACCTGCCACGGCTTGGGTGGACGCCACATCAGCTACCAGCTCCCTTGCATGGCTGCCAGACAATTTGCCAGTATCGATCGCCGCCAAGGTGTTGAGCGGCAAGATGTCAATTGGTCAATGGAACGTACAGCAGGGGCGATCTGCAAACGGGTACGCCTTGAACACAACCAATTTCGCGGCCACTGGCCCAAAGTACGACACGTCGGTAGGCACAAGCGAACAGGCCGGAACACAAATCACCACATTCAAAGACCCCGCTACAGGCGCAATCATGGAGGCGCATGTACTGGGCAAGATGGTTAACGGGCAGTTTGAGGCTGCACCCGACCAAGTCTACGTCTCAGGTGTGACGACAGATGGCAAAGTGGTCATCCCCGGCTTGACCGATAGTCGCACAGACTATGCAAACGCCATTGGTTCCGGGCAGGGCGTGATCAATCCGCCACCAATGATACCCAGCACGCCCCGGAACAGTTCGCAGTTCGTCACACAGGCCGATACGCACAGTGTGATCGTTGGTGCCGGGGGCACCCTATCCGACGTATGGGTTTCGCAAAAAGATTCAGTTAACGGCTTTAAGAATGAGGACGATTTTTACGTCGCAGTCCTCCAAGCCAATTCAGACATTCGAAACAAGAACATCGTAAGCGCTGGCCAGAGGTTATATCTGCCTCAAAAGATGAACGACGGCAGTATCACGTACAACTTCGCCAATGGCGCGAGCATCAATCAAAGCGCATCCAGCGGCGAATACTACATGGTGGTGCCTCGTACCGACGGCGTGGGTGGGCAATTGGTTTACAGCCGGACCCAAGTTGACGTTACGGCAGATGGCACCCCAATCTACGAAATCAAGCAAATTGGAACGACCGGCCACGGGGTACAGGACATAAGCTATACGGGGCGACAAATAGGTCAGAGCGGGGATATCGAAATCCAGGGCCTGACCGAACGTATAGATACGAACAATGACGGGTCAATAGACCTGAATCTTACCCGCGACAGGCAAACTGACACGAAATTCGTGACCGGTATTTTTGGCGCTGATGGCGAAAATTTGCTTAACGGCAAACCTCTCTTCGGTTCATCGACATCGGCCACAAATCCAACAATCTTCGACCTCAGCACCGACCCCACCAACCTCAAGCCAGCAGAGTCAGAGGCGCTGGGGCGCAGCACTGGTGGTCAAGGCTTGCTCGGCAGCGGAGCAGGTTACCAGTTCGGCATGGCCTCTGACTTCGTCAACAAAAACGGCCTGGGGTTTACTGGGTCAAGTGCCATGGCCACGGGCCAGATCCGTGCGGGCAACCTCAATAAGAGTGATGTCAGCGCGCAGTTGAATGCGGCGCGCCAAGAGTGGTTCAATGAAGCTCATGCGGACCCGCAAGTACTACCACAAGGAACCGGCAACACATCTAGCGCCACGCCGGCACCGCAAGGCCTTGTCATGCCATCCGGTTCTGCATTGAGCACGCTGAACACGATTGATGAAAAAGGCAATGTTGTCTCGCAATACACAGGCAATTACGTCAAGAACAGTAACGGTCTGGTCACAGGTTTTTACACGGCTGATGGTCAGTACTACATCCAGCTCAAGGGCGGCGTTACCGGGCCAAACGGCAGAACTCAATGGAGCGGTTGGAACACGGTCAAGCTCAAGGATGCCGCCACATCATTGAACCAGCAGGATTCGGCCCAGGATATCGCATACACCGATCCACTCGCCCTAGACAGCGGCAACGATGGCATCCTCTTTGGTGCCGCCCCTGTCAACTTCGACCTGAATGCGGACGGCGTATCCGAGAAGCTGACTTGGACCGCCCCGACCGACCCCGTGCTGGTGTTGGACGTCGATGGCAATGGCCGCATTGACAACGGTAGCGAACTGCTGGATCTGAGCGATTCTGGCAAGCCTTCGAACTTGGCAAGCCTCGATACGAGCGCGCAAGGCGGCAACAACGACAAGAAGCTCACCAACGCAGACGGGGCCTTTGCCAAATTGCGCATCTGGACAGACCGCAACCAGGACGGCTATGCCAGCCAACAGGAAATGCAAAGCCTGACAGACGCAGGCATCGTGAGCATCGACCTGGACCTATCCCACAGGAAAACCGATGTCAAGGGAAACCTTGGCGTTGAAGCGACTTATGCGGACAACAGCAAGCGCACTTTGTGGGACGTGCCCTTTGGCAGCACCAGTGGCGATGTTGTAGCCAGCAGCACCCACTACAGCGATGGTATCGACAAGATCAGCGCCAGCGGCCAAACAGCATTGCGGGCCCTGACCGATGCCGGCAGCAGCATCACGCTGCAAGGTAGTGGCGCCACCCAGGCCATTGGTGGCTACGGCAACGACACCTTGATCGGGACGATGGCTGATGACTGGCTCATTGGTGGCCAAGGCGCTGACAAATTTCAGGGCGGTGCAGGCAAAGACCTGCTCATCATCGATGCCGAAGATCGCATGGCCGACATCGACGGCGGCAGCGACATTGATACCGTGCTGGTGGCCGATGACCGTGGCGTGCTGCTCAACCTGGCGCAGATCAACACGGAAGTGGTCTATGGCGGCTATGGCAACGACGTGTTCATTGGCGGCGGTGCCGACAACTACTTCATTGATGGTGCAGCCGGAGACGATCTGATCATCGGCGGCATTGCCGATGACGTGCTCAGCGGGGCCGATGGCAAGGATGTCATCCAAGGCGGCAAAGGCGATGACCTGATTCGCGGTGGGAGAGACGCCGACCAACTCTACGGTGGAGATGGCAACGACGTACTCGATGGTGGCCAAGGTGACGACACAGTCAACGGCGAGGCTGGCAACGACGTGATCATTGCCAGCGGCGGTCGTGACACCGTTGATGGTGGCGATGGCACTGACTTGATCGAACTGCAAGGCCAACTCGAAGACTACAAGTTCGAAAAAGCCGGCGCCAACAGCTGGCGCATCACGGACACGCGCAACGTCGATGGCAGCTTAGTCGTCACCGGGCAAGTCTCTGACCGCGACGGCATTCAAGAAATAAGCAACGTCGAGCGGTTCAGCTTCAAATGCGGAGGGCTCACGACGGTCATGGACCTTGGGCAGGCATCACCACTACCTATCAATGACCGAGTCAGTGACCTGGTTATAGGCAGGTCAATGTTGGGAATCAATGCCAGCAGCTTGCTCGCCAATGACCTGGACTTCCAGAACACGGGCACCCCACAACTGAGCATCACCTGGGTGGGAGACGCTGTGGGGGGTAGTGTCGCCTTGACGGACGATCGTATCGTGTTCATGCCCACTATCGGCTACACAGGTCCGCTGGAGTTTTCCTACACCATCCAGGATAGGGAAAGCGCACCTCACGCTGCGCCCATTGTGAACCTCATCAACGACCCTAGCCAACAAGGCATTATGAAGGCGCGAGTCGTACTAGTGCCTGCTGGCAGCGACGCACCCACGGATCCAGGCTACTCCGCTCAATGGTATCTGGGCGCAGTAGATGCGCCTGCAGTTTGGAAGTCGGGCTACACCGGCAAGGGGGTAAATGTGCTGGTGCTCGACCCACCAGGCACATACTCCGTCGGTCCTGAGGTAGCCGATCTTAACAACCCCGATTTGATGCCCAATCGGGCCGCGACTTTCCAAGACACCACGGCTCATTCGAAACATGCCACCTTGGTGGCCGGCGTCATTGCCGCAGCGCGCAATGGTGAAGGGAGCGTGGGCGTGGCCTATGACGCCAAGCTTGACTCCATCTCGCTTCCAAGTGGGTCCATTGCGACACTGGGCAGCACGCTAGCCCGCATGCGCGACTATGACGTGGTCAATAACAGTTGGGGGTATGACGAAGCTTGGAATACTGTAGGAGCATCACCACAATATGCTCAGCAGAAGGAGGCCCTTGCCGATGCGATCGAGGAAGCAGCCACGTCTGGACGCAGAGGACTGGGAACCGTCATGGTGTTTGCGGCAGGCAACGACCGAGACAAAGGCTATGACAGTGGATTGAGCATATTGACGGCAAACTCACAGACCATCAACGTTGGGGCGATCAACCGTGTAACCGATATTGGCACCGGCGATGCAGTGAGCAGGCCATTCAGTCAGCGTGGCGCAAATATCCTGGTATCGGCCCCGGGTTCCAGCATTCTCACGACATCGACCGTGCTTCGTACCAGTGATGGCAACGCCACAGGAAGCCCCACGGAAGAGTCCCAGGGCACATCGCTCGCCGCCCCGATTGTGTCAGGTGTAGTCGCGTTGATGTTGCAAGCCAACCCTAAGTTGACCTACCGTGACGTGCAGACCATCCTGGCTCTAACTGCCAAGAAGGAATTCGGCGCCGGCGCAGTCAACGGAACTTCGTGGATCTATAACCACACGGACGACTGGAATGGTTCAGGCTTGCACTTCAATGCTGACTTTGGCTTCGGCATGGTAGACGCCGATGCGGCAGTAAGAATGTCAGAAAGCTGGGTAACCGAACAGAATCATTTTGCGTCCACCTACACGTTGGCGAACGCCATCGGCGAAGCATTGCCAGATCAAGGCACTCGAACATTGACATTCACAGTCGACGAGAAAATCGGCATCGAACAAGTCATCCTTGACTTGAAGCTCGATCACGAGCGCTGGAGCGATCTGGTCGTCACGCTGAAATCGCCTCAAGGTACGACAAGTACGCTGCTTGATCGCAATGGATACCAGGCGGGCAAAGTCTTCGCTAGCAATCCAGCCGGAGAGTTGCACTTCGATCAAGCATTGATGAGCACACATTTCCGCGGCGAAAATGCCAAGGGCATCTGGACATTGACGATCCAGGATGCTGCAGCTGGTGGCCAGGGTAGCGGCAGCATCGTTGCCGGCTTGAATTTGGTTGGCACAGATGCGAGCGATTGGAAGCGCTACACCCTGACTGACGAATACACCGGCAATTGGTCACTTGCCCCCACTACGACGCAACAAAGTGAACTCAATGCCAGCGCAATGAGTTCAGGCGTCAAGTTGGATGCGAGCGGGGGAAGCAGCATCGTCAACGGCAAGGCCCTCAGCATAGGAACCGGCCTGGATCGTCTGGTGGGCGGGCTCGGGAACGACAAACTGATTGGCGCCATGGGTAATGAGACGCTAATCGGCGGGGCGGGTGACGACAGCCTTGTGGGTGGAGCTGGTGCCGACGAACTGCAAGGAGGCGCAGGCAACGATGTCATTGACGGCGGGGCAGGCACCGATTTGCTGGTGAGCGGCTTGGGTAACGATTCGTTGACCGGAGGGGCAGATGCTGACATTTTCCTAATTGACGGCAATGTAGCCAGTACAACAACAATTCGAGACTTCAATACTGCACAAGACACGCTGCGTATCAAAACCAAAGCGCCGCTCGCATGGTCAGCCATGCAGCAGGTGGTTGAGAACGGCAAGCTCACAATCACGGCGGGGCAAGCGCGAGTAATCCTGGAGGGCATGACAACTCAACTAACGCCCCGACAACTGATAGGCATGGCCGATGGAGATGCCTTACTCTTAACTGCGTCAGGTCAGTACGCACAAGGCAATGACATCTCTGTGCAACCGATTGGGGAAGCGTTGTTTGTTCCCGAGTCAAGAAGCTGGCTAACAGATACGACCAATCCCAGTCAATTTGCAGGGGAGACACTCACATACTTGGGTAGTGGGGTATATCGGGTCGAGCACGTTACGCCCCAGCGCTACGACCTTGTCAATTTACATTGGGCATCCGGAACAGATGGTGCAGATAATCTGATCGCGGGTGAGCCCATTCCACGAGCACCGGAGCATATAAGCCAGGAAACATGGACTCAAGCCGTCTTGCGCATGGGGGCACCCGTCTATTCTGGTTATGGAGGTGACGATCAACTCACCGGCAGTGAACGAGACGAATATCTAGCAGGTGGCGCAGATAACGACACGCTGACGGGCTCCAAGGGGAATGATTGTTTGGACGGTGGTTCTGGTGCCGACCAATTCGTTTTCAACGTGGGGGATGGGCAAGACACCATCACCTCTTCAGCGTCACCCGCTTTAGATGCGTCAGACACGCTTGTTTTTCACACAAGCTCCAACACCTTTTCAGCTGTCACGGGCTTCCAGAGTAGCAGCAAGGACGCGTTCACCGCAACGACACGACTGAACTACGGCGGCGCGACCGACAGTGTGAAATTCGCCAGTACTTTCACGGCAGATCAATTGACGATCGGTGGCGGTATTGCCTTGTTCAACGCTCAATTTGACTCGGGCACACCAGTCATAGCCAAATTGGATGGCAAGACGACGACCAATGACGCGGATGTCATTGAGCAGTCAATGTACGGATCCAAGGCTATCAACGCACTTGCTGGCGATGACCTCATCTTCGCACTCAAGAACAACACTTTGAACATTGACGGCGGTAGCGGCGATGACACGATCTATGCGCTTGAGGGTAGCAACACGCTGCAAGGCAACGACGGCAACGACCGGATCGAAGTAACGGCCTCTGCACCCCTGGTAAACCGAGATACTTTGATCGGGGGCAAGGGCAACGACACCTTGAAAGCCGGGAACTCAGGCGCCACGATGTATGGGGATTACAGCGACGCCACTGCGGCAGACTCCACTTCGAACTACAACGACACGCTCGAAGGAGGTGCTGGTGCAGACATCATGTACGGCGGATACGGCAAGGATCTGTTGAAGGGAGGCCTCGGCGCAGACAAGTTGTCAGGCGACAGCGGCGATGACATCTTGAATGGAGACCAAGGCAACGATACCTTGTGGGGTGGTGACGATAACGATGTGCTCTCGGGCGGCGATGACAACGATGAATTGCACGGGGGCCTAGGCGAAGACAATCTCGTCGGCGGATTGGGGGCAGACCTCCTGTATGGCGATGACGGAAACGATGTATTGATAGGAGGCGATGGCGACGATGTACTTGACGGGGGGATTGGCAATGACTATTTCGACTCCGGATCGGGCAACGACACCATCAATGTCAATCTAAGCTCCGGTAACGACACCGTCGACAGCGCGACGGGGGTTGACGTTGTTCGGATCAATGGTATCAGCTCCACGAATACCCTGGGATTGACATTACTGGAAAATAGCGGAAGCGCGAAACTGACATGGGGCACCAATAACTCGCTGACCTACACCCAATATAATCTCGACACTCAAATCTGGCTGGACGGGGACGTCAAAACGACGCTACGTAATGTTTTTAATGAAAAGAAACTATATCCCGATGAAACCTTCCGGTATCTGAGCCAATACGACCTACAGTTAAGTGGGGATCCAAAGGTGGCGGGAACACTCATTGGTGACGCTGATGCTGACCAGCTCTACGGCGGGCCAAAAGGCACCGCCGTGGAAAATCCAGCTGACAATGGGATCCGTTATGGTAGCAACGATGCCGCGTATTGGTATGTAGTCGCCGGCGCAGGTAACGACACCCTGTCAGGAGGGAAATCCGGCGCGATTCTTGATGGCGGCGGAGGCGACGACAGTATTCGCATATCAAATGGAACGCTCGTCGTGCGGGATACGTTCCATGGTGGAACAGACACCCTGTACATGCCAGAAGGCATGACACCCGAAACCCTTCGATTTTTCAGAATAGCCAATCCCCTGCAAGCAAAGTCTAGCTACGCGGATCTATTTGGCGTATCATCGCCAACGTCAATTGAGCAGTTGATTCCGGGCTCGACAACTCTGGGCTCCCTTATGACTTTACCAGAAGGGAATTCCTGGAACAGCACGCGCTATTTGCCTGGGTTCTCAAACTTTCCGCATTATGACACCTTGAGAATACAGTCATTAGACGGAAAGTACACAATTGATATTGCGGGCTATTTCGATTCCGACTCCTGGAAAAACAACATTTCAAACATGGTTTTCCCCACTGTTTTTGATGAAAAAGGGAATTCCAAGGCCTATTCAATATCTGACTTCACCAACAAGATTCAGGACGGTCGGTATTCGTTAACACCAACCACCGGCAAATCAAGCGGATACATCACAATTGAAAACCCCTATGATGGAAGTTCTTTGTACGACTACCCCATTTCTCAGGGTAAAGCAATAATTGGCGGCGAATCAGGCACCAAGCTGTATGGGAGCTATAAAGTTCTGCAAACCTCACCCGACTGGGAAACCATTTACTCGAGTGCAACCATAGGATATTTGGATTATCAAAAATACAAGTCGGCTGCACTCGCGCGTGACGGTGACTTCCTTTGGACGGAAGACTCTAACGGACATGTCACAGGGAGCGGCGCCGCGATCATGCCAGGCCTGAAAGACAACCCATACCTACCTGGCATTCAATCATTCACTGTGAACGCAATTGCTGCGCCTGACTACATATTGGGATTCGAAGGGAATGATACCATTGTGGCAGGCGGAACCTATGTCGAGCAACACACGTCGACTTCACAACAATTTACGAGAAATCCTCACACTGATGCAAGCTCGCTGGGCGATATCGTGAATGGAGGCGGAGGTGATGACACATATATATTCCACAAAGGAGATGGCAATCTTCACATTATTGCTCTTGACGAGGAAAATGCAGGCGCAGAAGGCCTTGATACCTTGGATCTGAGTGACTACCAAAGTTCAGATGTTAAGTGGGGACCATCTTTTTATGAAGACGGAGCAGGGGATATATCTTTAAGTGATGGTTCTGAAATATCGATTGATACTGGACGCAATGGGCTGCTTCAGGTTGACACCATTATTTTTTCAGATACCACCATTGACGTCCGCTCGCTCATCAACTCCGACTATGTCTATACGTCTGCGGAGGGTCGCCCCTATCGCAATACGCTTGTCGACTACGCCACAGCTCGAACGCAGAAATCTGTGGACGATCGGTATTGGTCACTCCTGGGCGCCGTGCCCGCCTCTTCGCTGATGACGGGTACGCCCAAGAGCGACGTGATACGTGTTCAGAACAACAGTGTGGCGGCCGGTAACGAGGGCATGGACGACTACCTGATTGACATGAACGCCACGGATTTCGCGGTCGTGATGATGGACAAGGGTGACAGCGTGGACTTCATGACCTCAGTCAATCTTGCCGATTACCGCAAGAAGACCCTCGCCGCCTCTCAATTTGTTGGCGGGAACACAGTAGATGCCACGTATTTGAACAAAACAGAAGCTCAATGGATTGATGCTGGCATGCTTCCTCTAAGCAACCCCAGCTTCGCTCAGACCGGGGTTGCACACCTTAGATCGACTTCAAAGGTGACGCTGCAGTATGGCAAGTTGGCCTCCAAGGGTGGCGTACCTGCATCAACCATGCTTTCCCTTTCGGATTGGCAACCATTGGACGGCAGCTTCGATGATGTCAGTGATGCCCTGATCACTTGGCAGACGACGGTAAATGCGGAGGTAAAGAACCACTACGTTGTTCTTGCAGGCGTATTGGATTCGACGGGCCATTCTGTCACTCGCTCAACGCTCAATATCGCTAAAACAAGCAGATTGCTTGGCCAGGGTAATGACTATGACGCGGGCGGTGGCGTGGTCTATGGCTTGGCGGGTGATGACACTGTGGACGCTTATGCAAATGACAGCTTTCAAGACGGCGAGTACATTGGCAGTAACGATGACATATATGGCGGCAGTGGGAACGATTCGCTAGACGGAGGAGCAGGACGAGACTCCTTATTTGGTGGGGTGGACAATGACACCCTGATTGGGGGTTTGGGGGAAGACTACCTTGATGGGGGAGTTGGTGCAGACAGGCTAATTGGAGGGGTGGGTAACGACATCTATATCGTCGACGGCAATGACACTGTAATCGAGGGTGTTGACAAGGAGGACCTCCACAGAGGGATATGGTCATCTTCCAATATAAATGGGCCTTCGCCCAACTTGGCGCAATATGCCAAGCTCGATTCCGGGATACTTTTCGTCGCGCCATCCAAACTGCAATTTGCGATTGACCAATTCGGCGCCATCGAAACAATCTCTGCCTTGGACGATCCGGCTACCGCGGCCTCTTTCGAAGCAAAGCAGGCTCATATCGCCGGAAAGATCTACACGCACTACTGGATGACCGAAGTCTATAGATCAGAAGCGAATCCATACAACAACCCAGCTTGGGAACTTGTCGCAGCAACGCCTTCTGAATATAGATATAAATCCATAGCCATTCAAGCAGAGGAACTGCATTTCTACTTCGCCGACTGTGGCACCGCCGATGAAATACGGGGCGATGTGGACATCGACTTGCGTGATACCCGCTACGCAAATGTCGAGAACGTTACTGCCCTAGGTAACACAAGCCATTATCTCACAGGCAACTCGGGCGCCAACATGCTTAGCAGTAACGGAGCTGGCTGCACCTTGGAGGGGTTGGGGGGCGACGATATCTATACTGTTTTCAGCAATCTGGATCAAATAGTTGAAACCGACGATGGCGGACACGATGCCGTCTATACGTTAGCGGATATTGACAGATTGGCGAACAACGTTGAAGACATCTACTCAAAAGGACATGGCTTGACCCTTCACGGCAACGCCATGACCAATCATATTGTTGGCGATGATCAAGACAACCTCATTGATGGCGACGCTGGCGCTGACTTGCTTGAAGGTGGAATGGGCAACGACAGCTATGTAGTTTCCTCTCTTGAGGACGTCATCATCGAAAAAGTCAGTGGAGGAAGCAAAGACACCGTGTGGGTGATGGACAAATATGTTCTAGGTGATATCCAGTCCTACGACATCGAGTACATGCGTGCCTATTCAACTAACGGTGTGTCAATGCAGGGGAACAGTTTGTCCAAACAAGTCTTGGTGGGCGGCGTTGGAGAGGACACCCTCAACGGCGGCGGCGGAACAGGTGACAGCCTGTACGGCGGCCTGGGCAACGATGTGTACGTGATCAACAGCACCAGCGACGTGATCGTGGAAGACGCTGGCGGCGGAACTGACACAGCTCAGATTGCCTACAACAATGCTGGCACAACAGCTACCGTGTTGAGTGCTGGCTTGGGCGGACTGCAAGGCATCGAAAACATAGAGATGCTAGGTACTGGCCTGTTCTCGCTCTCAGGGGATGCCAACGCTAACCGACTGGTTGGCAATGCCTATTCGAACACACTCACAGGTGGCGCCGGCAAAGACACGCTGATTGGCGGCGAGGGTGACGATACCTACGTCGTGGGCATGAAAGTTGGGGACAATGTCGCCAGCCCGGATATCGACATCGTGCAGGATCGTGGTTCCTCTACAAACGACACACTGGTGCTTGGCATCGCAGGTGCCAGTACGTCGGGCGATGGACTTAACGACTACTCCAACAACCTCAAACTGACTCGCCGCCTGGGCACGCAAGGCGACAGCCTACAGCTTGACAGCTACAGCATTTGGGCCGCCGACCAAGACAACACCACCAACTACGAGGGCGTGTTACTGGCCCAGTATTTTGAAGGTGCCGCTTACAAGGTGGAAAACATCCAGTTTGCGGATAGCTTGACCCAAAAGACCGCCAATCTGATCTCGCAGAAGGGCTATGACTTCTATGGCACAAATGGCGACGATGTCATGGACGGCTCGGTTGATACGGGATCGCGGACCCTGTTTGCGGGCAGCGGTAATGACCGAATGATTGGCAGTATCGGTAGCAACACGCTGTATGGCGATGCGGGCAATGACACTCTCGATGGCGACAAAGGCCCAGATACCCTTTATGGTGGTTCAGGCTCGGATACTTTTGTGTTTGGCGTGGGCTACGGGATCGATGAGGTATACGACATACCCTCTGACATCAGCACCATATCACTCGAGGGTGTGAATTCCAAAGACACCTCCGTGATCTTCGAACGCGTGGCCACAACCACTTATTCCAGCCTTGACCCTGCCTACACCAACGACCAAGATTTGATAGTTCGCTTCTCGGGCAATGCCAGCGACAAACTAAGATTCATGAATTGGTGGAGTGGCAGCGCCAGCGATGATGGGAACCGCTTTGTTCGATTCAATGATGGCACGGTGCTCAACCTCACACAGATAGAGGCTCGTGTGAGCGCCACGAAATTCACCACGGGTGATGACACCTGCTATTCAGGCAGCAACGCTGACAGTCTGGCTGGCCTGACTGGAAATGATGAAATCCACGGGGGCAAAGGAAACGACACCCTGCACGGCAATGATGGTGCCGATCGACTGTACGGCGATGAAGGCGATGACCAACTCTTCGGCGACGCTGGAAGCGATGTATTAGACGGTGGTGCCGGAGCGGATCGACTCGATGGCGGCGCAGGCTTCAACACCTTCTATGTAGATAACGCTGGTGACACCGTATTAGGCGGGGGGCAAATCTTTAGCATTGCAGATTTCTATTCGCTTGGCGAGGGCACCACTGCGACTTTGTATTTACAGGAAGGTGCCAATCGCAATGCTGCCGGAAACAGCCAAAACAACACGCTGAATGGCAATGCGCAGAGCAACCTGTTGCAAGGCGCAGGAGGCGCGGACTATCTTCTGACTGGCAACGGGGGTCTGGATGTATTGCAAGGCGGCGAAGGCGACGATTTCCTGAGCGGTTATGCATCACCAGACAACGGCGTCTACGATGGCGGAGATGGCAACGATCAGCTTTTTGGGAATCGGGGCAATAACCTCTTTGTCGGCGGGAAAGGCAACGACAGGATCTACGCAGGCACGTATGAAACCGGGTATGTGGACGAAAACGGTGAGTCAGTACCAGAACGGTATGGGGCAACTGGCAATGACATCGTGCTTTTCAACAAGGGCGATGGCATGGACACCCTCTATGCGGGTGATGGCGCCAAGCTGACACTGAGCTTGGGAGGCGGTATAGACTACAGTGTATTGACACTCAGCCAGTCTGGTAACGACTTGATCCTAGGCACCGGTATCAGTGAGGGCATCACATTGCATGACTGGTATGGCTCAGACAGCCACAAGAGCGTTCTGAATGTGCAGTTGATTGCCGAAGCGATGGCGGGCTTCAACGCCAACGGTACAGATCAACTGCGCAACCACAAGTTCGAACAATTTGCCTTTGATGGCATCGTCAATGCATTTGACGCGCAAGATAAGAAAAGCAGTTGGCACGTACCAGAAGAATACCTACCTCACCTTGCAGGAGGTAGTCCTAGCAGCAATACAGCCGCGTTTGGAGGGGATTTGGCCTATCAATATGGCATGTTCGGCACGATGACGGGCTTGTCCTTATCGGGAACCCAATCTCTGATCAGTCAACGTGAGTTCGGCACGGGTACGCAGACGATCAACACCGTTGGAGGAAGTGGCATCACGCTGGGTTTGTGAGTAAGGTTGGGGGGCACAAGACACCCACCAATGGGTCAAGCCCCCAGATACGCCGCCTGCACCTGCGGGTTGCCCAGCAGCTCGCGTGCAGGCCCTGACAAGGCCACCTCGCCCGAGTCCAGCACATAGGCGCGGTCGGCCATCTCCAGGGCGCGGTGGGCGTTCTGCTCGACCAGCAGCACGGTCACGCCCTGCTGCGCCACGTCGCGCACCACCTCGAATATCTTGTCGACCATGATGGGAGCCAGGCCCATCGAGGGCTCGTCCAGCAAAAGCAACCTGGGCTTGGCCAGCAAGGCCCGACCCATCGCCAGCATCTGCTGCTCGCCACCCGACAAGGTGCCGGCCAGTTGCTTGTGGCGCTCCTTCAGGCGCGGGAAGCGCTGGTAGACGGACTCGATATCGGCCTCGATCTGCGCCTTGTCCTGGCGCAGGTAGGCGCCCATGCGCAGGTTCTCGTCGATGCTCATGCGCGTGAAGATGCCGCGCCCTTCCGGCACCATGACCAGGCCTTGCGACACCAGCGTCCACGCGCCCTGCCCTTTGATGCTGCGGCCATCAAACAGCACCTCGCCAGACTGGGGTGCCAGCAGGCCGCAAATGGCCTTGAGCGTGGTGGTCTTGCCTGCGCCATTGGCGCCAATGAGGCTGACCAGTTCACCTTGATGCAGCTCGAGGTTCAAGTGCTTGACCGCCTTGATGCCACCATAGGACACGCTGAGATCACGCACGGCCAGCAACGGGGTCGATGAGGTATTCACGGGTGACATGTTGGAAGGACTCATGCTCGGCGGCCTCAATGGCTGGGCTGGTGTGCGCCGCCCAGGTAGGCAGCGATCACCGCGGGGTCACGCTGAACCTGCGCGGGCGAACCCGACGCAATCAGCTTGCCCTGATCCAGCACGGTCACGTGGTCGCACAGGCCCATGACCAGCTTCACATCGTGCTCGATCAGCAGCACCGAGCGGCCTTGCTGGCGAATGCGCTCGATCAGCTCGCGCAACTGCACCTTCTCGGTCGCGTTCATGCCGGCGGCGGGCTCGTCGAGCGCCAGCAGCTTGGGCTCGGTGGCCAGGGCACGGGCGATCTCCAGGCGGCGCTGGTCGCCGTAACTCAGGGTGCGTGCCGTCTGCTGCGCCTTGCCTGCGAGGCCGACAAACTCCAGCAGGGCCGACGCATCGCGCGTGATCATGGCCTCTTCATGCGTGAAGGCCTTGGTGCGCAGCAGGGCCTGCCACCAGCCCACCTTCGTGCGCACATGGCGCCCCACGCGCACGTTGTCCAGCGCCGTCATGTCGGCAAACAGCCGGATGTTCTGGAAGGTACGCGCGATGCCGGCTTGTGCCACCTTGTGCACGGCCGTAGGCTTGTAGGCCTGGCCCGCCAGCTCGAAGCGGCCTTGATCAGATGGCACCAGGCCCGTGATCACATTGAAGAAGGTGGTCTTGCCCGCGCCATTGGGGCCGATCAGGCCATGCACATGGCCAGCGGTGATGCTCAAGCCCACCTCGCTCAGGGCCTGCACACCGCCAAAGCGCTTGGACACGCCCGCCACACTCAACAAGGTCTGGCTCATGCGCGCCCCCCTTGTGCGTCTTCATCCGGGATCAGGCGATCCTCATGCCGCGGCGAAGGCCACAGCCCGCGCGGGCGCATCAGCATGATGCCGATCATGGCCAGCGCCACCAGCAACTGCCGCAGGATGGCCGCATCCAGGCGCCCATCGGTCATGGCCTGCAAGGGCCCCGCCACGTAGCGCAGCACCTCGGGCAAAGCGGCCAGCAGGAAGGCACCCAGGATCACGCCAGGGATGTGCCCTAGACCACCGAGCACCACCATGGCTACCACCATCACGGACTCCTGCAGGCTGAACGACTCGGGTGATACAAAGCCCTGGAAGCTGGCGAACAGCACGCCCGAGACCCCACCAAACGTGGCCCCCAGGCCGAAGGCCAGCAGCTTGAGGTTGCGGGTGTTCAGGCCCATGGCCTTGGCTGCGATCTCGTCTTCGCGAATGGCCAGCCAGGCCCGGCCCAGGCGCGAGTCATGCAGGCGCAGGCACACGACCACGGCCACCACCACGATGGCCAGGAACAAGTAGTAGTACAGGGTGACCGAGGGCAGCGTGACCCCCGCCACATGCCAGGGCTCGCCCAGGCTCACCCCGCCCACGCTGATCGCGTCGATGCTATTGATGCCTTTTGGCCCGTTGGTGAGGTTGATGGGCGCATCCAGGTTGTTCAGGAACACGCGGATGATTTCACCGAAGCCCAGGGTGACGATGGCCAGGTAGTCGCCACGCAGCTTGAGCGTGGGCGCACCCAGCAGCACACCCGCCAGCGCGGACACGCCCGCCGCAACGGGAATCGCCAGCCAGATGGGCGTGTGCAGGCCATGGGGAAACATGGCGGCAATGGCCGGGATGTTCTCGCTCAGGTGCGGCGAAGCCAGCAAGGCGAACATATAGGCCCCCACCGCGTAGAAGGCGATGTAGCCCAGATCCAGCAGGCCGGCAAAGCCGACCACGATGTTCAGGCCCAGGGCCAGCAGGATGTAGAGCAAGGCCGTGTCGACGATGCGCACCCAGGCCTCGCCAAAACCTTGCAGCAACAGCGGCAGCACCATGAGGGCCACGGCGCTGATCAGAAAAGTTTGCAGACGTTTTTGCATCGTCGGCCCCCTCATGCCCGATCGGCCACACGCTCGCCGAGCAGGCCTTGCGGCCGCAAGGTCAGCACCAGGATCAGCACCGTGAAGGCGAAGATGTCCTGGTAGTTGCTGCCCAGTACGCCGCCGGTCAGGTCACCGATGTAGCCGGCACCCATCGCTTCGATGATGCCCAGCAGGATGCCCCCCACCATGGCGCCACCCAGGTTGCCGATGCCGCCAAACACCGCGGCGGTGAAGGCTTTCAGGCCCGGCAGGAAGCCCATGGTGTGCTGCACCGAGCCATAGTTGGCCGCCCACATCACACCGGCCAGTGCCGCCAGCGCCGCACCGATGATGAAGGTGGCCGAGATGACCTTGTCCGGCTGCACGCCCATCAGCTGCGCCACACGCGGGTTCTCGGCCGTGGCCCGCATGGCCCGACCCAGCTTCGTGCCGTTGATCAGGAACATCAGGCAGGCCAGCGTCACCGCCGTCACACCCAGGATCAGGATCTGCACCATGTTGATGGAAGCGCCCAGGATCTCGTAGGGCTCGTCGGGCAGCAGGATGGGGTAAGGCTTGTAATCGGGCTTCCAGATGATCATGGCCAGGGTCTGCAGCAGCAGTGACATGCCCATGGCCGTGATCAGCGGGGCCAGGCGCGGTGCGTTGCGCAACGGCCGGTAAGCCAGCTTTTCGATCACGTAGTTCAAGGCCATGCAGGCCAGCATGGCCACCACCAGGGACAAGGCCAGCAAGGCCCAGCCCGGCAGGCCGCTATCGGCCAGGTGGGTCACGACCGTCCAGCTCACCAGGGCGCCGACCATGAGCACCTCGCCATGGGCGAAGTTGATCAGGTTGATGATCCCGTAGACCATGGTGTAGCCCAGGGCCACCAGGGCATACATGCTGCCCAGCACCAGGCCGTTGATCAGTTGTTGAATGAAGGTATCCACGAGCTTCGTGTCATGCAAAAAGCCCGCCATGTAGGCGGGCCGGGATGATCAGGCGTCGGGATTATCGGTCAGAACAGCGAAGGCAGACGCAGGGAATCCACTGTCCAGCGGATCAGCTTCTGCTTCAGGCCGGTGTAGGGCGGGAAGAACATCTTGGCCATCAGCACCGGGCCGGACTTGAGCACGGCACGCTCGTGCGAGAAGGCCTTGAAGCCGAACTCGCCGTGGGCACTGCCGATGCCGGAGTTGTTCACGCCGCCGAAGGGCAGGTTGCCGTGGGCATAGTGCAGCACCACGTGGTTGATGGCCACGCCGCCCGAGCTGGTCTGGGCCAGGATCTGACGCATGCGCGCCTTGTTCTTGCTGAAGATGTACAGCGCCAGGGGCTTGGGCGCGGCGTTGATCTGGCGCACCACTTCGCTGATATCGCGGTAGGTGATCACGGGCAGCACCGGGCCGAAGATTTCCTCCGACATGATGCTGGCGTTGGCGGGCGCCTGCTCGATCAGCGTGGGCGAGATGTAGCAGCCGGGGATGTCCACATCACCACCGACCAGCACCTTGGCGCCCTTGTCCTTGGCGTCCTGCAGCAAGCCGGCAATGCGCTGGGTGTGGCGCTGGTTGATCACGCGGGTGAAGTCCGGGCTCTTGCGCTGAGCTTCGGGTGTGGCGCCAAAGCGCTCGGCGATCACCTCGCGGCAGGCCTGCACGAAGCGGTCCTTGACGGACTCGTGCACATACAGGTGGTCAGGCGCCACGCAGATCTGGCCGCAGTTGGTGAACTTGCCCCACAGCAGGGTCTGGGCCGACAGCTTCAGGTCAGCCGACTCATCCACGATCACGGGCGACTTGCCACCCAGCTCCAGCGTCACGCTGGTCAGGTGCTTGGCGGCCGCGGCCATCACGACCTTGCCCACGGCGGGCGAGCCAGTGAAGAAGATGTGGTCGAAGGGCAGCTCCAGCAGGGCTTGCGAGGTCTGCAGCGCGCCTTCAAACAGCGCCACCTCGTTGCTGGGGAAAGTCTGGGCGATCACCTCGGCCATCACCGCGCTCACAGCGGGTGTCATCTCCGAGGGCTTGAGGATGACGGTGTTGCCTGCAGCCAGGGCCGACACCAGCGGACCAAAGCACAGGTTGAGCGGGAAGTTCCACGGTGCGACGATCAGGCAACGGCCACGCGGCTGGTACTCGATCCAGCTCTGCGTGAACATGGTGGCCATCGTGGGCCACACGCGCTTGGGTGTCGACCATTTCTTGAGGCTGCCGATGGCATGGCGGATTTCGTCGAGCACCGGCATGAACTCGGTGCCCTCGACTTCAGCTGCCGGCTTGCGGTAGTCCAGCTGGAAGGCTTTGTAGAAGTCATCGCGGCGGGCCATCATGGCGTCGCGCAGCTTCTTCAGGCGCGCGATGCGCTCGGCCACGGTCGACTCGCGCCAGGCCGTGGCGGTGGCCAGTTGAGACTCGAAAACGCGCTGGATGTCAGCAGGGCTGGATTCGCCGGTGTGGGGGTCAACGATGTGCATATTGGCTCTGTTCATGCTTGTCTCCAACGGTCAGGTCAGCCGGCACTCAGGCCTTCGGTTTGACAGCTTTCGTGGCGGGTGCCTTCCTGGCTGCGGCTTTCTTGGCAACGGCCTTCTTCGCCGGCGCCTTGACTTCTTCGGCGGCCTTCACGGGGGCTGCCTTCTTGGCCTCCACCTGTTTGACCTCCACCTGTTTGGCTGGCACCTTCTTTGACACCGGCTTGGCTGGCACGGCCGAACCGACGGCACTCAGGCCTGCACGAATCAGCTGCTCAGTCAGGGCATTGAGGTCCACGCCATCGCGCTCGGCCATCTCACGCAACTGGCTGACCAGATCCTTGTGCAGCTTGACGGCGAACGGCACCAGGCCCGCAGCCTGATCCAGCTTGCGCTGTTCCTTGCGATCTGGCAAGGCGGCAGACCCTTGCGCGAAACGCCCAGGGGGCCCCGAGTGCAACATCTGCCCGCGAATCTTCAGGGCCAGGTTTTTTACCAGATCAGTTCTTTTCATGAGTCGTCACGGCCGCCCCAGAGGGGACAATGGAGGCACCGGCGGCGCGTGCCACCCGGTGCCTTGAACCAGGGCCGCACGGTATCTGAATACACAGCGGCCCACAATCCCGCGATTGTGCACCGTTCGTGCAAGCGTTCACACTCCCCCGGCTTACGCAACAACCCTGACTCCTGTTCCATGCCTCCACTTCAGCAAATCACCTTCGAGCTGCGCGGCGAATTCATCACCCTGGACAAACTGCTCAAGGCCTGCAGCCTCGCTGAGAGCGGCGGGCGCGCCAAGACCATGGTGGCCGAGGGCCGCGTGCAGGTCGATGGCCAGGATGAACTGCGCAAAACCGCCAAGATCCGCGCAGGCCAGGTGGTGAGCGTGCAAGGCGCGCGCATCAAGGTCGTGCCCGAAGGCGCGTCCGAATCTACGGATTCATCCAGCATCTGAAAACAGCAAAACGCGCAAACTGCGCAAATCCCTGACTATCCCTGTTTGAATCACGGGTTTTCTGCGGCAGGATGTCGGCTCCCACAAGGAGACCTGCATGAGCAACATCTACGAGCAAGACCTGTCTCGCAACGACGCCAACTTCGCTGCATTCACCCCCCTGTCTTTCATCGAGCGCACGGCCGCCGTCTACCCTGAACGGCTGGCCATCGTCCACGGCGATCTACGCCAGACCTGGGCGCAGACCTATGCGCGATGTCGCCAACTGGCCAGCGCACTGAGCCAACGCGGCATCGGCCTGGGCGACACCGTCGCCGTCATGCTGCCCAACACACCACCCATGGTGGAGGCCCACTTCGGCATCCCCATGACGGGCGCGGTGCTCAACACCCTCAACACCCGGCTGGACCCCGAAGCCCTGGCCTTCATGCTGGACCACGGCGAAGCCAAGGCCGTGATCGTGGACCCGGAGTTCGCCGCCGTCATGGCCAAGGCCATCGGCCTGCGCCAAACGCAGCGTGACATCCTGGTCATCGACACCGAAGACGCGCTCTACACGGGCAATGTGCAGCGCATCGGCAGCCTCACGTACAACGAACTCGTGGCCAGCGGCTCGCCCGATTTCGAATGGCAGATGCCCGCCGACGAATGGCAGGCCATCAGCCTGAACTACACCTCGGGCACCACCGGCAACCCCAAGGGCGTGGTCTACCACCACCGGGGCGCGGCCATGAATGCGGTCTCCAACATCCTCGAATGGGACATGCCCAAGCACGCCGTCTACCTGTGGACGCTGCCCATGTTCCATTGCAATGGCTGGTGCTTCCCCTGGACGGTGGCCGCGCGTGCCGCCGTCAACGTGTGCCTGCGCCGCGTGGACCCGAAAGCCATCTTCGATGCCATCCGCACGCACAAGGTCAGCCACTACTGCGGCGCGCCCATCGTGCACGGTGCGCTGGTCGCGGCCCCTGCTGAACTCAAGCAAGGCATCACGCACCAGGTCAAGGCCATGGTGGCCGGCGCCGCGCCACCTGCCGCCATGATCGAGGGCATGGAGCAACTGGGCTTCGACCTCACCCACGTTTATGGCCTGACCGAGATCTACGGCCCCGCCGCCGTGTGCGTCAAGCACGAGGAGTGGGACAAGCTGGATGTGGGCGAACGCGCCCGCCTGAACGCACGCCAGGGCGTCAACTACCACCTGCAGCGCAACGTCACCGTGATGGACCCCGGCACCATGCAGCCCGTGCCCGCTGATGGCGAGACCATGGGCGAGATCATGTTCCGCGGCAACATCACGATGAAGGGTTACCTCAAGAACCCCCGAGCCACGCAAGACGCCTTCCGTGGTGGCTGGTTCCACACGGGCGACCTGGCCGTGATGTACCCCGATGGCTACGTCAAGATCAAGGACCGCAGCAAGGACATCATCATCTCGGGCGGCGAGAACATCTCGTCCATCGAAGTGGAAGACGTGCTCTACCGCCACCCTGCCGTGATGGCCGCCGCCGTGGTTGCCAAACCCGACGAGAAGTGGGGCGAAACGCCTTGCGCCTTCATCGAACTGAAGGCCGGTGCCCAGGTCACGGCAGAAGACATCATCGCCCACTGCAGGCTGCACCTGGCCGGCTTCAAGATCCCGCGTGCCGTGGTCTTCGGTGACTTGCCCAAGACCTCCACCGGCAAGATCCAGAAGTTCGAATTGCGCAAGCTGGCGGGCTCGACGCAGGCCATCAACGTCTGAAGCCGCTCAGGTCAGCACCGCCTTGAGCATGTCCGGCAGATCCGCCACCTTTTGCAGGGTCTGCTCGGACACGCCTTCGGGCGGTGCCAGCCCCCCAGGGTCGGTCAGCAGCACCTCAGCCTGACCATCCGCACGCTGACGGATCAACACCGTCCACGGCAACTCCGGCCGGGCCTGATCCTGCGCCTGCAGGACGGGCGTGTGCCCGTCTTCATCCCCCAGCACCAGCACCCGGGTCTCACCATGGGCGGGCTGCGTGCCATCCGGGGGCTTCACGGTAGTGCGCAAGACCACCGGCAAGCCATTGCGGCGAGCCGAACGCTCGATCTGCCGCACGGTTTCATCCACGTCGTACTTGCTGGTCAGCGCAATGCGGGTACGCTGACCGATGGGCTCGTCTTCCAGCTCATCACGTTGCGGCCAGCGCCCCGCCACCAGCAGGATCAGGGCCATGCAACCGGTCATCCAGTATCTCGTCATGTGCATGAACAGCCTCCATGAGTTGATCCCTTGAGATCGGGCCGCGGCGCGCAAGTTCAAGGGGACTTGCGTTTCGCGATGTAAAGCCGGCTGGCGCCATTCGTCAAGATGGCATCAGGCACATCAAACGCAGGCCGTTTTTTGGCTCCTGCGCCCATGGTTCTGGCGTGAATTTCCTCAGCCGCCAGGTGGACTTTGTGCGTAACATCTTGGCTTCAGTTGTCGTGCCGAGTTGCTGGAGCTTGTTGAATGCCCGCTGCCCCCATCCCGCCAGATGAAGACCTCAGACTGGCGGCATTGCGTGACCTGAAGCTGCTGGATCAGGAAGGCGACCAGGAACTCGACCGCATCACGGCGCTGGCGGCCAGCGTGCTGGACGTGCCCATCTGCGTGGTCTCCCTCGTTGACGAAGACCGCCTCTGGTTTGCGGCCCACCATGGCACCGACGGCAACCAGTGGCCCCGCGAGCTGAGTTTCTGCGGCCATGTGGTCAACAGCAAGCGCACCGTCCTGGCCCACGACCTGCGGCTGGATGAACGCTTCTGCGACAACGACCTCGTCATCCGCCGCGTGCCACCGCTGCGCTTTTATGCCGGTGTGCCACTGCTGTTCGGCGATGGCCAGGTGGTGGGCACCCTGTGCGTGATGGACCAGCGCCCACGCCCTGATTTCGACGAGGCCAGGCTCAAGCAACTGATCCGCTTCAGCGAGATCGTGCACGACCAGATCCGCCTGCGCCAGCAGCGGCTGGCCGCCGAGCAGGCTCACACGCTGTTCTCATCGGGGCCCGTGGGCACCGTGGTGTGGGACGCGCAAATGCCGCCCCGTCCCACCTACCTGTCGGACAACCTCAAGGACATCATCGGCAAACGCCTGGCTGATGAACTGCACGACGGCCAGCCCTACATCGACATCGTGCACCCACAGGACCAGGAGGCCGTGCGCAGCAGCCTGAGCAGCCACCACCAGGGCATGCTGCCGGTGCTGGAGATCAGCTTCCGCCTGCGCCCCTCTGCGCGCGGCATGCGCTGGGTTCACCAGGTCAACAAGGCCGATTACGACGAGGCCGGACGCCTGCAAGGCATCCGCAGCTACCTGTTCGACCTCACGCGCCAGAAGCACCTGGAGTCCTCCATCGAGGCCACCAAGGAGCGCCTGTACCTCGCGCTTGAATCGGCCCGCATCGGCACCTGGGACGCCAACAACGAGACGCAGGAGCTCATCATCAACGCGCGCGCCGCCAGCATGCTGGGCTACCGCGAAGACGAGGTCGAGCACGACAACCAGAGCTGGATGGACATGGTTCACCCGCATGACCGCGTCAGCACCGACCAGGCCTTGCAGAGCTACCGCAACCCCGGCATGGACGTGATCGCGCTGGAGTACCGCATCCGGCACAAGAAGGGGCATTACGTCTGGGTGCAAAGCTACGGCCGCACCGTCGAGCGTGACGACAGTGGCCGGCCCCGGCGCATCGTGGGCACCTTGCTGGACATCACCGAGAGCAAGCGCCAGGAATCCCTGCGCAACCGCCAGCGCCAGTTGCTGGACCTGCTCAACCAGGCCCAGACCAGCTTCCTGCTCAACCGCAATGTGCAGGACGCCTGCGAGGCCTTGTTCGAGCCGCTGCTGCGCATCAGCGAAAGCGCGTTTGGCTTCATCGGCATCGTGCAGCACAACGACAAGGGCCAGCCTTACCTGATGGTGCCCACCATCTCGGACCTGGACTGGCGCCACGGCAAGGTGCGCAATGGCCATTACGAGCGCCGCCCTGAAGGCCTGCAGTTCCACCGGCTCGACAACCTGTTCGGCCACGTGGTGACGCACAACCAGATCGTGCTGACCAACGAACCCGGCACGCACCACGCCAGCCAGGGCACGCCCGAAGGCCACCCCACGCTGCGCAACTTCCTGGGCATGCCCATCCGCTTTGACAACAAGGTGCTGGGCATGATCGCGCTGGGCAACCGCCCCGATGGTTTTGACGAGCAGATGGTGCAGTTGCTGGAGCCGCTGGTGGTGACGCTGGGCACCTTGTTCCATGCGCGCGACCAGGAGAACGCCCGCGTGACCGCCGAGCAGGAGCTGCTGCGCCTGGCCACGCGCGATGCGCTGACCGGCCTGGCCAACCGCCGCCACTTCTTCGACATCGCCGAGACCAGCCTGACCCAGACACGCCGCTACGGCACGCCCATGACCGTGGCCCTGCTGGACCTGGACCACTTCAAGCACATCAACGACACGCACGGCCACGCGGCCGGTGATGCCGTGCTCAACGCCTTTGCCGACGTGCTGCGTGAATCCCTGCGCGACACCGACACGCCCGCACGCGTGGGCGGCGAAGAGTTCGCCGTGCTGTTGACCAACACGCCCTTGAGCGAGGCGCTGATCGCGCTGGAGCGCATCCGCCACACGCTGGACGAAACACCGATCCAGGTAGGCGACCGCACCGTGTACGCCACCGTGTCGATCGGCGCAGTGCAGTGGAACGCCAATCACGTGGATGTGGACGGCATGCTGGCCCATGCCGACGCCGCGCTGTACGCGGCCAAGCGCCATGGCCGCAACCGCGTACAGCTCTATCATGCGGAGCTGATGCAGATGGAAGCCACGGCCGACGCGCCCTTGCGCGCGGCCAACGACGCGGCCTGATCTGCCTCGCCGTTGCGGATGCCGCGCCTTGCTGCATCCGCCCCGAAACGACGCGACGCGTCTCTTCCAGGGGCACCTGATCATGAACCTGTTCACGGCCTTGCGCGCCGCGTGGCCCGCCACGCAGACCGACACCGCCATCCTCACCGACATCGGCCTGGCCTACACCTGGCAGGATCTGGACCGCGCCACGGCCATGCTGGCCAACCTGCTGGGCAGCCTCAAGCTGCATGGTACGGACGGCCGCCCACCGGTGGTCGCCGCGCACGTGGACAAATCGGTCGAGGCCCTGATGCTGTATCTGGCCACGCTGCGTGCCGGCTGCGCCTTCCTGCCACTGAACCCGGCCTACCGGGCAGATGAGCTGAACTACTTCGTCAACGATGCGCGCCCGGCCGTGCTGGTGTGCCGCCCGGCCGACCAGGAATGGGTGATCCCGCTGGCGGCACACGGCCATGTCGAACACCTGTTCACGCTGGGCGCCGACCGAACAGGCAGCCTGCTGGCGCATGCCGCGCATCAGGATGACCAGCACGAGCCGGCCACACGACAAGCGGGCGACCTGGCTGCCATCCTCTACACCTCGGGCACCACCGGCCGCAGCAAGGGCGCCATGCTCAGCCACCACAATCTGTGGAGCAACGCCCGCACCCTGCTGAGCCTGTGGGACTGGCGCCAGGACGATTGCCTGCTGCACGCCCTGCCCATCTTCCACATCCATGGCCTGTTCGTGGCCTGCCACTGCGCCTTGCTGTCAGGTACGCCCATGCGCTGGCTTGGCGCGTTCGACCCGGCCAGCGTGCTGCGCGAGATCACGGCCACGCAAGGGCCTCGCGCCAGCATCTTCATGGGCGTGCCCACCATGTATGTGCGCCTGCTGCACGATGCTGGCCTGACGTCGCAAGCCACGCAGCACATGCGCCTGTTTGTCAGCGGCTCGGCGCCCATGCTCACGGCCACGCACGAGGCTTTTGCGCAGCGCACCGGCCAGACCATCCTGGAACGTTATGGCATGAGTGAAACCGGCATGCTGTGCTCCAACCCCTGTCGCACCAGCGAAGGCCCACGCGTGCCCGGCAGCGTGGGCCGCCCGCTGCCCGGCGTGGGCCTGCGCATCGTTGACGAAGACGGCGAGGTGTTGCCTGCACAGGCCATCGGCCAGGTCGAGGTCCAGGGCGCCAACGTGTTTGGCGGCTACCTGGGCATGCCGGACAAGACCGCCGAGGCCTTCACGCCAGATGGCTGGTTCCGCACCGGCGACGTCGGCCACATCGATGGACACGGTTATGTGCACCTCTCCGGCCGCGCCAAGGACCTCATCATCACCGGCGGCTTCAACGTCTACCCGGCCGAGGTCGAAGCGCTCATCGACAAGCAGCCCGGCGTGGTCGAGTCTGCCGTGATCGGCGTGCCGCACCCGGACTTTGGCGAAGGGGTGGTGGCGGTCATCGTGGCCGCACCGGGCCAGCTCCTGCAAGAATCCGAACTCATCACGAATCTGAAGGACACGATCGCCGGCTTCAAGGTGCCCAAGCGCATCTTCACGGTGCCCGATCTGCCACGCAATGCCATGGGCAAGGTGCAAAAGAACCTGCTGCGGCAAAGCTTTCAGCACACCTTCCAGTAAGCTGCGGTTCAACCTGAGGAGACAAACATGGACATCCCATCCCTGAAGGACAAGGTCAGCCCCGAAGAATGGCAGCTGCGTGTGGACCTGGCCGCGGCCTACCGCCTGGTGGCGATGTATGGCTGGAGCGACCTGGTCTTCACCCACATCTCGGCCCGCATCCCCGGCCCCGAGCACGCCTTCCTCATCAACCCCTACGGGCTGATGTTCGATGAGATCACGGCCTCCAGCCTGGTCAAGGTCGACCAGAACTGCAACAAGCTCAGTGACTCGCCCTTCTTCGTCAACCCGGCTGGCTTCACCATCCACAGTGCCGTGCATGCCGTGCGCGAGGATGCGGGCTGCGTGCTGCACACCCACACGCGTGCCGGCGTGGGCGTGTCGGCGCAGAAGAACGGCGTGCTGCCCATCTCGCAGCAAAGCACCTTCGTGCTGGCCTCGCTGGCTTATCACGCGTACGAAGGCGTGGCCTTCCGCGAAGAAGAAAAGCCCCGCCTGCAGGCCGACCTGGGCGACAAGAACTTCCTTATGCTGCGCAACCACGGCCTGCTGACCGTGGGCCGCACCATCGCGGACGCCTTCCTGAGCATGTACATCTTCGAGTCGACCTGCCAGATCCAGCTGGCCGCACAATCAGGCGGCGCCGAATTGACCGAGGTCAACCCGCTCATCCTGCAAGGGGTGGCCCAGGCCATGAAGGTGCAGACTGAGGGCATGGGCGGCAGCTTCGTGTGGCCGGCGCTCATCCGCAAACTCGACCGAACAGATCAAAGCTACAAGACATGAAGAAGGTATGGATCGTCGGTGGCCTGGTGGCAGCTTCGCTGGCCCTGGGCACACTGATCGTAATCGGGCATGACCTGCTCACCCCGCCCGATGCCCCGCCAGCCAAGGCCAGGTCTTCCGGCCTGCCGTGGCAAGTCGACAGCCTGCCAGGTGGCGCCAGCAAGGTCATGGGCCTGACGCTGGCCCCCTCAGGTTCAGCACCGGGCTCAACGCAGGTGGCCAGCACCCTGGCCGATGCGCAAGAGCAATGGGGCCAGGCCATGCAGATCGCCATCATCGCTGCACCGGGTGAAGACGGCCTGCTGGAAGCCTTCGTGGACCCGGCGTCGGCGGGCTTCATCACTGGCAAGGCCGTGATCACCGCTCAGCTGAGCCGCGCCGAGATCCGCGCCATGCGCGAGCGCGCGATCAAGTCCGAGTTCATGGAAAGCACGACGCGCAAGTACACCTTGACGCCGGCCGATCTGCAGACCGCCTTGAAGGCACCCATCACGGCACTGAGCTTCATCCCTCAGGCCAATCTGGATGCTGACACGGTGATGGCCCGCTTTGGCGCGCCCGCCGAGCGTGTGCGCAGCAACGGGCACCTGGAGCACTTCCTCTACCCGGCCAAAGGCCTGGATCTGGCGCTCGACAGCGAAGGCAAGGAGCTGCTGCAGTACGTGGCGCCCGCCGAGTTCGACAAGTTGCGGCGCCCCTTGATGAAACCGGCAGTGGGCGCTGCCAGTGCGGCGCTTACTTCAGCTTCCCAGCCTTGAAGTCCGCTGTCAGGCGGTCGATCTCCTGATCCTTGACCTGCCACAGATCGTTGATCCACTGCTGCAGGTGGGCGCGTGAAGGCGGGTCACCGTTCTCATTGACCAGCACGTCCTTGGGGATGGGCACCGAGCGCACCGACACGATCACGTCTTCGATGTTGCCGGTCAGCAGGTCCACGAAGGTGGGCACGCCCTTGGGGTACACGATGGTCACGTCCACCATGCAGTTGAACAGCTCGCCCATGGTTTCCAGCGCCATGCCCACGCCACCGGTCTTGGCCTTGAGCAGGTGCTTGTAGGGCGTCTTCTGCTCCTTGGCCTTGGCCGCGGTGTAGCGCGTGCCTTCCATGAAGCTGATCACCGAGGTCGGGATCACCTTGTACTTCTCGCACGCCTTGCGCGCGGTCTCCAGGTCCTTCTTGGCGCTGGCACCGCCGCGGCGCTTCATGAAGGGAAAGTCCAGCGCCCACCAGGCCAGGCCCATCAGGGGCACATAGATCAGCTCATGCTTGATGAAGAACTTCAGCAGCGGGATCTTGCGGTTGAACACCTTCTGCAGCACCAGGATGTCCACCCAGCTCTGGTGGTTGCTGCTCACCAGGTACCAGCCCTTGTACTTGAACTGGGTGTCGCCCTGCACATGCCAGCGCGTGCGGCCCACCGCAGCCATCCACATGCTGTTGACGGCGATCCATGTTTCGGCGATGTTGGCCAGGATGAAATCCACCACCAGCCGCACAAAGCGAAATGGCAGCACCAGCTTGACCAAGGCCAAGGGGAAGACCAGGGAGAAAGCCACCACGATGTTGACGGTCAGCACGACGCTGGCCAGCACACCCTTGATGAAGGACACGATCCGATGAAACATGGCAAAAGGGGCCACAACCCCTGAAAAAAGCGACAGGTGGCGATTATGTGCACAGATGTACAGAAATCACCCAATCATCAAACTGACACGGCAGCGTGGCAGCTTATTTCGTTTGCATTCACGTTCTCCAGCCCACCATGACCCAACCCACCGCCCCCATCGACCAGGACCTGCTGCGCCGCCTGCAGGACGACGTGATCGACAGCTACGACGAAGAGCTGGAAATGGAAATCGACGACCGCCTGCTGGCCGGCGAAACACTGGGGCTGAGCCCCGAGGCGCGCGAGACCCGCCGCATGTACTTTCGCGAGCTGTTCCGTCTGCAGGGCGAGCTGGTCAAGCTGCAAGACTGGGTGGTGCACACCGGCGAGCGCGTGGTGGTGCTGTTCGAGGGGCGCGATGCCGCCGGCAAGGGTGGCGCCATCAAGCGCATCACCCAGCGCCTCAACCCCCGCGTGTGCCGCGTGGCCGCCCTGCCCGCCCCCAATGACCGCGAAAAGACCCAGTGGTACTTCCAGCGATATGTGGCCCACCTGCCCGCCGCCGGCGAAATCGTGCTGTTCGACCGCAGCTGGTACAACCGCGCCGGCGTCGAGCGCGTCATGGGCTTTTGCAGCGACGACGAGCTCGAAGAGTTCTTCCGCTCCGTGCCCGAATTCGAGAAGATGCTGGTGCGCAGCGGCATCCGCATCTTCAAGTACTGGTTCTCCGTGTCGGACGACGAACAGGAAGCGCGCTTCCTGGCCCGCATCCAGGACCCGCTCAAGCAGTGGAAGCTCAGCCCCATGGACCTGGAAAGCCGCCGCCGCTGGGAGGACTACACCCGCGCCAAGGAGGTGATGCTGGAGCGCACCCACATCCCCGAGGCACCCTGGTGGGTCGTGCAGGCCGTGGACAAGAAGCGCTCGCGCCTCAACTGCATCCACCACTTGCTGCAGCAGATGCCGTATCACGAAATCGAACATGCCCCGGTGGCCTTGCCACCTCGCCAGCGTCGCGAGGACTACATCCGCCAGCCCGTTCCCCACAACATGATCATCCCCGAGATTTACTGAAACACGGTACGCTTGAGCGTTTGTGGGCGCCTTGCGCCCTTGCGGAGCCCCTGCCGTGCTGAGCTGGTTTGAGAGACTGATCGACCCCTACCCCGAAACACCCCCTGCGGTGCCGCCCACGGGCTTCCTGGCCTTTGTGTGGGCAGGCTCGCATGGCATGCGCCGCTTCATCCTGGGGATGACCACGCTCACCGCCATGATTGGCGCGTTCGAGGCGCTGCTGTTCAACATGCTGGGCAGCATCGTGGACTGGCTCAGCAAGGTGCCGCCCGCCCAGTTGTGGACGCAATCGCGCGACAAGCTGCTCCTGCTGGCCGTCATCCTGCTGCTCAGCCCGTTGGCCGTCTTGCTGCAGACGCTGCTCAAGCACCAGACACTGGCGGGCAACTTCCCCATGAAGCTGCGCTGGAACTTCCACCGCCTCATGCTAGGCCAGAGCATGGGCTTTTATCAGGACGAGTTCGCCGGGCGCGTGGCCACCAAGGTCATGCAGACCGCCCTGGCTGTGCGCGACACCTGCTTCATCGTGGCCGACATCCTGGTGTTCGTGGGTATCTACTTCATCACGATGACGGCCGTGGTGGGCACCTTCGACCTGTGGCTGATCACGCCCTTCCTGGGCTGGCTGGCCCTGTATGTGTGCTCGGTGAGCTTCTTCGTGCCGCGCCTGGGCCGCCGAGCCAAGGCCCAGGCCGATGCCCGCTCCATGATGACGGGCCGCATCACCGATGCCTACACCAACATCGCCACGGTCAAGCTGTTCTCGCACACCAACCGCGAGGCCCACTACGCCCGCTCGGCCATGAAGGACTTCATGCAGACCGTGCACGGGCAGATGCGCCTGGTCAGTGGCTTCGAAGTGGTCAACCACAGCTTGAGCATGCTCTTGATCCTGTCCACGGCCGGGCTGTCTCTGTGGTTGTGGAGCCAGGGGCACGTGGGCATCGGTGCAGTCGCGGCGGCCACGGCCATGGCCCTGCGGCTCAATGGCATCTCGCACTGGATGATGTGGGAAGTGGCCATGCTGTTCGAGCACATCGGCACCATCCAGGACGGCATCAACACGCTGGCGCGCCCGCACAAGGTCGAAGATGCCCCGCAGGCCAGGCCACTGAAGGTGCAGCAAGGCGACATCCGCTTCCAGAACGTGCACTTCGCCTATGGCGGCGAGCGCACCGTGATCGATGGCCTGAACCTGCACATCAAGCCCGGCGAGAAGATCGGCCTGGTGGGCCGCTCCGGCGCGGGCAAATCCACCATCGTCAACCTGCTTCTGCGCTTTTATGACGTCGAAGGCGGCCAGGTGCTGATCGATGGCCAGGACATCGGCCTGGTCACGCAAGACAGCCTGCGCGCGCAGATCGGCATGGTCACGCAGGACACCTCCCTGCTGCACCGCTCGGTGCGCGACAACATCCTCTACGGCAGGCCCGATGCCACCGAGCAGGACATGGTGCAAGCGGCCATCAAGGCCGAGGCGCATGACTTCATCCAGACCTTGAGCGACCCCAAGGGGCGCACCGCCTATGACGCCCATGTGGGTGAACGCGGCGTGAAGCTCTCAGGTGGCCAGCGCCAGCGCATCGCCATTGCGCGCGTGATGCTCAAGGACGCCCCCATCCTGTTGCTGGACGAGGCCACCAGCGCGCTGGACTCCGAGGTGGAGGCCGCCATCCAGGCCAGCCTGTACCGCTTGATGGAGGGCAAGACGGTGGTGGCCATTGCACACCGCCTGTCCACCATCGCGGCCATGGACCGCCTCATCGTGCTGGACCACGGCCGCATCGTTGAAGAGGGCGACCACGCCGCGCTGCTGGCCAAAGGCGGTCTGTACGCACGCCTGTGGGCACATCAAAGCGGTGGCTTCCTGGGTGAAGAAGCCGAGGACGATCAGGCCGCGGCCTGAGGCAGGGGCACACCTTCGGCCTGCGCCAGCGTCACCAGCGCTTCTTCCATGAGCGCGCGCGCATGCCCGGCCACGCGGTAGAGGTAGGCGTGCAGCACCACGTCGGCCGGCTCGCGGCTTTCGCAATCGGCACTGTAGGCCTCGAACTGGCCCAGCATGGTCACCAGGTGCGCGAGATGCTGCGGGCACTCGCACGCCACACGGGGCATGGCTTGCACCAGGCCTGCCAGGGCGCCCGCATCAAAGCGCGGCCCCGGTGCCGGGTCAGGCACATGGCGCAAACCCCGCGCCACGCTGCGCCAGCCACGGGCCGCATCCATCATGGCCTGCATGAGTTCCACTGCCGGCACAGGCGAACGCCTCAGGATGGCACCCCGCGCATGCAAGGCCCCGGTGACCTGCGTGCTGGCAAAGCCATAAACCACCAGCAGTTGACGGGCGCCCACGGCGCGCTGCAGTCGCAAGAGCCAGTCCACCGTGTCCATGTGCAAGGCTGACAGATCCGCCAGCAGCACGTCGGCCTTGACGCCCTTGAGAGACAGCTCCGAGGCCGGGCTGCCATCGATGGCCTTGACCAGCTTCACGCCTTCAAACCCGTGCAGCACATCCGCCCAATGCAGGGCCGCATCCTTGCCCACCAGAAGGACACGAACGTCTTCGGTGCTGGTCTTGCTGGCCTGGCTGGCAAGCGCTGCAGGCAGCGTGCTCTCGCCATTGAGCACGCTCTCGGTCTGGTCGGCCTCGTCCATCAGGTCCTGCAAACTGGCGGTGTCCATGCGCGCCAGCATGCCGATGGCGTGGCCGCGATTAACCAGTTGCTTGATCAATACCAGACGGCGCACATCCTGGCTGGAATACAACCGTTGCCCGGATGGCGTTTGCACGGGGCCGACAACCTGATAACGTCGCTCCCAGACCCTCAGCGTCGCCACGGGGATGTTCACCATGCGCGCCGCCGCACTGCTGCGATAACGAGGGGCGCCCGCGTCTTCCTTGTTAGACCTTGCTTCTTCGGACATTGAACACCTCGGATCTTGATTGAACTCAAATTGAACACGCTTGACGCATTGTGGCGACAGACCCAGGCCGATAGTGGGTCGAAAATGAGTCAAAGTGGATTCAGATCGCTTTTCCCCTCACCCCACTCAAATGGAGAACACACCATGACCAGCCGTCGCCAATTCATGATGACCATCGTGCCCGCCGCAGCCGCCCTGTCGGTGATGGGCCAGGCCCACGCCGCGGACGCCCCCAAGGTGGACGAAAAAGACCCGGCCGCCACCGGCCTGGGCTACAAGCACGACGCCACCAAGGTGGACGCCAAGAAGTACCCCACCTACAAGGCCGGCAGCGCCTGCGGCAACTGCCAGTTCTTCCAGGGCAAGGCCGGTGACGCCTGGGGTGCCTGCCCGCTGCTGGGCGGCAAGCAGGTCAATGCCAAGGGCTGGTGCTCGGCCTACGCCAAGAAGGCCTGATCGGCCAGCTGAGGCGGGTCAGGCCACTTCGGTGACCCGCTTCAAGGTGCCCTGCTCCAGCGCCTGGCGCAGCCAGTCTTCGAACACGGCCGCGGGCATGGGCTTGGCAAACCAGTAGCCCTGCCCCTCCAGGCAGCCCAGGGCGCGCAAGTGCTGCATCATGGCCAGGGTTTCGACACCCTCGGCGATGGTGCTCAGACCCAGGCCCTTGGCCATCTGGATGATGGCGCGCACGATCGCCACGTCTTCTGGGTGGCGCTCCAGATCCCGCACGAAGCTCTGGTCGATCTTGAGCTTGTCCACCGAGAGGCGCTTCAGATAGGACAAGCTGGAATAGCCTGTCCCGAAGTCGTCGATGGCCAGCTTCACGCCCAGGGCCTTCAAGCCCTTCAAGCGCATTTCCACGCTTTCTACATCGCTGATCAGCACGGACTCGGTCAGTTCCAACTCCAGCTGGGCGGGCGACAAGCCCGATGTGGCCAGCGCCTGCGACACCACCGACTCGACCTCGCCCCGCTTGAACTGCAGGGCCGACAGGTTCACGGCCACGGTCAGCGGCGGCAGGCCCTTTCTGGACCAGGCCATCGCCTGACGGCAGGCCTCCTCAATGACCCAGTCGCCGATCGGCACGATCAGGCCGCTGTCTTCGGCCACCGGGATGAACTTGCCCGGCGGCACCAGGCCCCACTCCGGGTGCTGCCAGCGGATCAGCGCCTCCACGCCAAACACGCGCCCCGAGGCCAGGTCCACCTGGGGCTGGTAGTGCAGCACGAATTGCCCCAGTTCCAGGGCACGGCGCAGGCCATTGCGCATGGTCAGGCGCTCCATCGCCTCCGCATTCATGCGGTCATCGAAGAAGCGATAGGTGTTGCGCCCCTCATCCTTGGACCGGTACAGGGCCGTGTCGGCGCGCTGCAGCAGGGTGTCGAAATCCTCGCCGTCATTGGGCGCCATCGCGATCCCCATGGAAGCCGAAATCGACAGGTCCTGGCCAATGACAGAGACGGGCTTGCCCAACTCCTCCATCACCTTGGTCACGACCGGTGTCGCCGCATCCGCATCGGGCAGGTCCTTGAGCACCATCAGAAACTCGTCGCCGCCCGGCCGGCTGACCGTGTCGGACTGCCGCAGCGTGTTGAGCAGGATGTCGGCCACCGCGCGCAGCAACTGGTCGCCCACCGCGTGGCCCAAGGTGTCGTTGATGTTCTTGAAATGGTCCAGGTCCAGCAGGACCAAAGCCACCTGCTTGTTGTGCCGTTTGGCGTCGGCCAGAGCCTGCGACAGACGATCGCGCGCCAGTTCCCGGTTGGGCAAGCCGGTCAGCACATCGTGATACGCCAGAAACGCGGCGCGCTCCTCGGCCTCCTGGCGCTCTTCGATCTCCTCTGACAAACGCCGATACGGGTTGCTCACACTGGTCACGAACACCGCCCGGTAGATGAAGAAGTAGGCCACCACCTTGTAGACATGCCCCAGCAGGATGAACGCATCATTGACACTCGCGTACAAGGTCAGGCAGGCCTCAGACAACATCGTGATCAAGGCGGCCGTGCACAGATCGCTGGTGCTGTAAGGCAGTTGCTCGTTGCGGCGGCGCATGAAGACCCAGGCCGATGCAGCCGTCAGCACGATCACCCCATATTCGGCAAACACCTTGAAGCCCGTGAGACCGCGGCCATCCACGAAGGTGCGCGGCCAGATCTCGGGCACCCCCAGCTCGACCGCATAACACCCCACCGTCCACAACAAGGCGGCGCTGAGCAGGGCATACCGGGGCCACCCCGACTGCAAGGGCTGAATGGGCCGAATGGCCGCAGCCAGCAAGGTCCAGGCAGCGGTGTAGCGCGCCATCAACCAGAACTGAATGGCCTTTTCCGCACCGGCCGGCGTGACGAAATCAGGCATGCCCTTGAAGGACATGGCGTGCCCGAAATCAATCAGGCCCACCGCCAGAAAGCCGCAGCCAATGATGACGATGTTGCCGGGCTGGGCGGGGCTGCGCGCATGCCAGGCCACCGAGAACACCAGCAAGGCCGCCACGATGGCGCCGAACTCCGTGACCGTGTGCAAGGCGACGGAGAACACTGGAAAGCGTGGCTGCCAGGGGGAAAAAACCGCCACACCCCAGAGCACAATCAGGACCATGCCCAGGCTGAGAATCAGTCTGGTCGGCAGCTTCTGAGTTAAGTGGCCGTCACCGGCACCCGGTGACGTGGGCGCCGCATGCACGCCTGCGACAGGTAAGGACATATTCCAGGCTCCTTGCTTGATCCGGACATGGCCCAAAGGCATGGCCTACCCAGCAAGTTGCTCAGCGATAAATAGACTTCTTATCGGCGCATACAGCCCTTGAGTTAAGCATGGCAGGTCAATTCCCAGGCCCAGTGTGCCGCAAGCTGTTTCATTTCTGCCAGAAACCGCGTGAACTGTGACACGTATCACGCGTTTGTGCACCTCGCCCAAAAAGCAAAGGGGCACCCGAAGGTGCCCCTGCTGCTGCCGCGGCTGCGACTGCGGCGCCGATCAGGCGTCCAGCGGCGTGATGCCGGCAATCGCCCAGTCACGCCCTTCATCCAGCGGTTTGACCAGGTGCCACAGCTCGTTGAACGGCTGGGCGCCCGCATTGACTTCCTCGCGGATCAGGCCATGGAAGCGCACGGTGGCCACCCACTGGTCGGCTTCCTTGGTCGCGTCCACCAGTTCGGCATCCAGTTGCATGACATCGGTCTGGTTGGCCGCCTGGCCGCGTTCCTGGATATCCAGCCGCAGAGATGCGAACAGCTCGGGCGTGGTGAACTTGCGCAGGTCTTCGATGTTGGCGGCGTCATTGGCGGCCTGCATGCGGATGAAGATCATCTTGGCCACGCGTGTGAAGCCCTCGGCATCGAAGCCGGCAGGCACCTGACCAGCGACGGCCGTTGCGGCAGCGCCTGCGGCCGCACCAGCGCCACCGCCTGCCGCGAACGCGTCCGGCTGGGACTGGCGCTGCATGGCTTGCGCCTGCTGGGGCATTTGCGAGGCCTGCGGGCTGTAAGGTGCGCCGGCACCGGCCAGTTGCGGCCCACCCATGGGCGCTCCGCCCTTGCTGAAGCGGCGCATCAGCCAGCCGATCACCATGAAGGCGACCACACCGATCAGCAGCATGGTCATCATGTTGCCGAAGGCCTCACCCATGCCGAAATGGCTCATCAGGGCCGCAATACCCAGGCCCGCGGCGATCCCCGCGACGGGGCCCAGCCAGGAGCGTTTGCCTGGTTGGGCAGCAGGCGTCGGTGCCGCGGCTTGCTGACCCACACCCGGTTGCGCCGCGTTATTGGGCGAGGCCGGAGCCTGGTTCGGCGACTGGTTGGGCGTGGCCGTGGGTTGTTTGGCGGGCATCTGGCGCTGCATGCCGGAGGCCCGTCCGCCGCCCAGGCGCTTGGCCTCGACATCCAGAGGCGCGGACACCATGCCCACGCCGGCCAACACCACAGCCAAAGCCGTCAAACGGTTCTTCCATGTCATGAAAGTTTCAATCCTTACCCCATGAGGGTCGTTGTATCGCTGCGCGCATTGTGCGCGTGCCCCCTGGCAAATCGGGGCTACCCGCCGAAGTTCAAGGGTCCTTGACAAATCACCGTACTGGGGATAATGGCGGCATGAGTTCCCCCACACCCGCTGCCTCGTCATTCGGCAGCCTGCCGCTGAGCCCCGCCATGCAGGACAACCTGCAATCCCTGGGCTACCTGAGCATGACACCCATCCAGGCCACCAGCCTGCCACTGACCCTGGCCGGCGACGACCTCATCGCCCAAGCCAAGACCGGCAGCGGCAAAACCGCCGCCTTCGCCCTGCCCATGCTGCACCGCCTGGCCACCGCCAGCTTCGCCGTGCAAGGCATGGTGATGTGCCCCACCCGCGAACTCGCTGACCAGGTGGCCCAGGAGATCCGCCGCCTGGCGCGCTTCGAGCCCAATATCAAGGTGCTGACCCTGTGCGGCGGCGCCACCATGCGCCCGCAAATCGAGAGTCTGGCCCATGGCGCCCACATCGTGGTGGGCACGCCCGGCCGCCTGATGGACCACCTGGAGCGCGGCACCCTGAACCTCGACGGCCTGCAGACCCTGGTGCTCGACGAAGCCGACCGCATGCTGGACATGGGCTTCCATGACGACATCGTGGCCGTGAGCCGCCAGTGCCCCCGCAACCGCCAGACCCTGCTGTTCTCGGCCACCTACCCCGAAGGCATCGCCAAACTCAGCGCCCAGTTCCTGCGTGCGCCCAAGGAGGTCAAGGTCGAATCCCACCACGATGCGAGCAAGATCCGCCAGCTGTGGTTCGAGGTCGACTCGGCCACGCGCCTGGATGCCGTCGCGCACCTGCTGTTGCACTATCGCCCCGCCAGCACCATCGCTTTTTGCAACACCAAGCAACAATGCCGCGACCTGGTGGACGTGCTCACGGCGCAGGGCATCGAGGCCATCGCCCTGCACGGTGACCTGGAGCAGCGCGACCGCGACCAGGTGCTGATCCAGTTCGCCAACCGCAGCGCCTCGGTGCTGGTGGCCACCGACGTGGCCGCGCGCGGCCTGGACATCGCCCAGCTTGAAGCCGTGATCAATGTGGACGTCACGCCGGACCCGGAAGTGCACATCCACCGCATCGGCCGCACAGGCCGTGGCGAAGCAGAGGGCCTGGCCCTGAACCTGGCCAGCATGGACGAGATGGGCCGCGTGGGCAACATCGAGCTGCTGCAAAAGCGCGAATCCAAGTGGCAGAAACTCGATGAGCTGCACCCCAGCAGCAACGCCCCGCTTCAGCCCCCCATGGTCACCATCCAGATCCTGGGTGGCAAGAAAGAGAAGATCCGCCCCGGCGACGTGCTGGGCGCCCTCACTGGCGAAGCAGGCTTGCAAGGCAGCCAGATCGGCAAGATCAACGTCACCGACTTCCACACCTATGTGGCCGTGGAGCGCAGCATCGCGGGCAAGGCCGTCAACCAGCTCAACAGCGTCAAGGTCAAGGGCAAGAAGGTCAAGGCGCGCTTGCTGAAAGACGTGCTGCGCGAAGCACAGGCGGCACCCCGGCGCTGAAACAAGCGTCTCCTGGGTTTGGCTAGCATGGGCAGCCAACACCATCAAACTCAGGAGCCCGGATGCCCGCCCATTCCGCCACCAGCCTTGAAGACCTGGCCGACCAGAACCTGGCGCACGCCGTACGCCTGCACTCGCGCTGGCAACCGGCGGCCAAGTTGCTGGAACTCAATGGCGTGCTGCTGCACCAGGGGACGCTGCCCTTGCCTTTGCCGCATCAGAACTGCGTGATCCGGCTGGACTCGACCGTCAAGCCCGATCTGCTGCTGCAACAGGCAGGCGCCTTTTACGGCGGCTCGGCCAACCCCTACGCCGTCATCACCATGAGCCGCCAGGATCTGGACCTGGACGCCTGCCTGGGCGCGCAAGGCTTCACCGCGCACGCCGACCTGCCCGCCATGCTGGCCGAGGCCCCGCTGGCCATGCCACCCACGGCCGCCGGCTGGCGCATCGACCTGTTGACCCAGGCGGCCGAGCTGCCCGCCTTCGTCAACGTGTGTGCCAAGGCCTACGCCACCCTGGGCCTGCCCGAGTTCATGACACCCAGCTTCTTCGTGCAAACCGATGGCCTGCTGGCAGCGGATGTCTCCATCGCCCTGGCCCGCAACGCGCAAGGCGAGGTCGCGGCGGCAGCCATGGCCCTGCACACGGGTGAAGTGGCCGGCGTCTACTGGGTCGGTACCCTGCCCGAGGCGCGCGGTGCCTGCCTGGCCGCCGCCTGCACGGCGGCCGTCACCAACCTGGCGCTGGAGCGGGGCGCGCGCGGCGTCACCTTGCAAGCCTCGCACATGGGCGAGCCCACCTACCGGCGCCTGGGCTTTCGGGAATACGGGCGCATGACGCGCTGGAGCCGCTGAGGCCACTGGCGCCTCCAGGCAAACCTGCGCAGGCCCAAGCCCCCTCCAGGCGAATGCCCATGATCAGAATGAGGCCTCTGATCGGGCGACTGCGGCGACAATAGAGGGTTGTCCGCTTCCCTTTGCCTGATATCCGCCACGGTGTCAGCCAGCGCCCTTTGCCCATGTCCGCCCAGACCACCGAGTCCCCCGCCGCTGATCCCGTCACCACGCCGGCGATCACCATGCCCAAACCGCCCAAGCCGCTGAACGGCTACCGGCCGTATTGGGCCAAGCGCTTTGGCCGGGCCAAGTTCCTGCCCATGAGCCGCGAGGAGATGAACGAGCTCGGCTGGGACAGCTGCGACATCATCATCGTCACGGGCGACGCCTATGTGGACCACCCCAGCTTCGGCATGGCCGTGATCGGCCGCGTGCTGGAGGCCCAGGGCTTCCGCGTGGGCATCATCGCGCAGCCCGACTGGCAAAGCGCCGACCCGTTCAAGGTGCTGGGCAAGCCCAATTTGTTCTACGGCGTGGCGGCCGGCAACATGGACTCGATGATCAACCGCTACACGGCTGATCGCAAGATCCGCAGCGACGACGCCTACACGCCCGGCGGCGTGGCCGGCAAGCGGCCTGATCGCGCCTCGCTGGTGTACGCCCAGCGCTGCAAGGAAGCCTACCCCGAAGTGCCCATCATCATGGGCGGCATCGAGGCCTCGCTGCGCCGCATCGCGCACTATGACTATTGGTCCGACAAGGTGCGCCGCTCCATCATCATGGATGCCAAGGCCGACCTGCTGCTGTACGGCAACGCCGAGCGCGCGATCGTGGAAGTGGCCCACCGCCTGGCCGCCCGCGAGCCCGTCGAGCAGATCACCGATGTGCGCGGCACCGCCTTCCTGCGCCGCACCAATGACCCGAGCGCCCAGGGTTGGTTCGAGCTGGACTCCACCGAAGTGGATATGCCCGGCCGCATCGACCAGCACATCAACCCCTACATGACCATGGCCCAGCAGGCCGAGGCCCAGGGTGAGACCTGCGCACGTGAAGAAGAAGGCGCCTTCGATCCGCTCAAGAACAGCGGCAAGGTGAGCATTGGGGGCGAGGCAGGCGGCCAGGCCGATCTGTCCGACGGCGCCAAGCCCATCAAGCTGGTCAGCAACCCGGCCCTGGCGGCCAAGTCCGCGGCCATCAAGGCCAACGCGGAAGCCGGCCTGCCCGTTCGCAGCGGCAAGATCGCTCTGCCCCCGCGCGACCGCACCGTGATCCGCCTGCCCTCTTATGAGCAGGTCAAGAGCGACCCCGTGCTGTATGCCCACGCCAACCGCGTGCTGCACCTGGAGACCAACCCCGGCAACGCCCGCGCACTGGTGCAGGCCCATGCCCACCGCGACGTGTGGATCAACCCGCCGCCCATCCCGCTGACCATGGCCGAGATGGACTACGTCTTCGGCCTGGAGTACGAGCGCAGCCCGCACCCGGCTTATGCCGATGAAAATGGCAGCCACGACCACGGCACCAAGATCCCCGCGTGGGAGATGATCCGCTTCAGCGTGAACATCATGCGTGGCTGCTTCGGCGGCTGCACCTTCTGCTCCATCACCGAGCATGAAGGCCGCATCATCCAGAGCCGCAGCGAGGACTCGGTCATCCACGAGATCGAAGAGATCCGCGACAAGGTCAAGGGCTTCACCGGCGTCATCTCCGACCTGGGCGGCCCCACCGCCAACATGTACCGCATCGGCTGCCGATCCAAGGAGATCGAGGCCGCTTGCCGCAAGCCCTCGTGCGTCTACCCCGGCATCTGCCCCAACCTCAACACGCACCACGGCCCGCTCATCAAGATGTACCGCCGTGCGCGCGAGTTGCGTGGCGTCAAGAAGATCCTGATCGGCTCGGGCCTGCGTTATGACCTGGCCATCAAGTCACCCGAGTACATCAAGGAGCTGGTCACGCACCACGTGGGCGGCTACCTGAAGATCGCGCCGGAGCACACCGAGGGCGGCCCGCTGTCCAAGATGATGAAGCCGGGCATCGGCACCTACGACAAGTTCAAGCAGCTGTTCGAGCAGTACAGCGCCGAGGCCGGCAAGAAGCAGTACCTCATCCCCTATTTCATCGCCGCCCACCCGGGCACCAGCGACGAAGACATGATGAACCTGGCCGTCTGGCTCAAGCGCAATGGCTTCAAGGCCGACCAGGTGCAGACCTTCTACCCCAGCCCCATGGCCACGGCCACGGCCATGTACCACTCGGGCCGCAACCCGCTCAAGGGCATCAGCCGCATTGAGGGCAAGGCCGAGAAGGTGGACATCGTCAAGGGCGAGAAGCGCCGCCGCCTGCACAAGGCCTTCCTGCGCTACCACGACCCCAACAACTGGCCACTGCTGCGCGAGGCGCTCAAGGCCATGGGCCGTGCCGACCTGATCGGCAATGGCCAGCACCACCTGATCCCCTTCTACCAGCCGCAGACGGATGGCAGCTACCAGAGCGCGCGCCGCAAGAACTCGACAGGGTCGGGCAGCAAGGCCTCGGTGGTCACCACCGGCCGCACCAACCGCGCCGTGGAGCCGGCTGATCCGCGGGCGCTGCCCAAGGTACAGCCCCGCAAGGGCCAGATCCTGACGCAGCACACCGGCTTGCCACCGCGTGAAACAGGTGCGCGCAAACCGGCTGCGGGCCCGCTGAGCAGAAGCGCGGGTGGCCCGAGGAAGAAGGGTCGCTGATTCCCCCAGCATTGACTCAAGTATCGCTACCTACCGTACAGTAGGTTCATGAGTCATGCCAGCCTGAAATCCATTGAAGACGCCAGCGACACCCGCCTGTCCATCCTGCGGGTGGCACGCGAACTGATCCAGACGCGGTCCTACCTGGGCCTGAGCTTTCAGGAACTGGCGGACCGGGTGGGCGTCCGCAAGGCCAGCCTTTATCACCACTTCCCATCCAAGGAGGCGCTGGGCATCGCCGTGCTGGAGCGCAGTGTTCGCCAATTTGACGACTGGGTGGGGCAACTGGGCGGTTCGCCTCAAGTGCAATTACAAGCCTACATCCTGATGTTTCGGGATGTGCTCGGTGCCGGCAAACGCGTGTGCCCAGGCGGTGCACTGGGCCCCGGTTGGGACAGCATCGAGCCCGGTCTGCAGCAAGCGGTTCGCCGGATGCGCCAGCGCCAGATCGACTGGTTGACCGTGGTCATCGGCCAGATCAAACGCACAGGCACCAAAGCCCACGCCACACCAGCCCAGGTCGCCGCCGAAATATTCGCCGTTTGCCAGGGCGCCCTGCTGTCGGCCCGCATCACCGGCCGGTCATCCGACTTCGATGAAGCCCTGGCCCCGCTCGTCGCTCAGCTGAACCTGCCTGCCTTGCCCTGAATCCTGCTTGACCCAGCGCCGGCTTTTTCCGGCATTTTTTTGGCACCAAAGACTACCAATCGGTAGGTAGTCAAATTGAGAAAGGACCATCATGAAAGCCGTGATCACCGCGTATGCGCGCTCCCCCTTCCACTTCGCTCGCAAGGGCGCACTGGCCCAGGTTCGCCCCGACGTGCTCACCGCCCAGGTCGTGCAAGGGTTGATGAACAAGGTGGACCTGGACCCCGCGCTCATCGAAGACCTCATTCTGGGCTGCGCCTACCCCGAGGGCCCTCAAGGCAACAACCTGGCGCGGCTCGTGGTGTTCCTCGCCGACCTGCCTCAGCAGGTGGGTGGCATGACCATCAACCGCTTCTGTGGCTCATCGATGTCGGCCATCCACATGGCGGCCGCGCAGATCGAGGCGGGCATGGGCGAGGCCTTCATCTGCGCGGGCGTCGAATCCATGAGCATGGTGCCGCAGGGCGGTCTGCACTTCGATCCCAGCCCCGAGCTGCTGGAGCGTTACCCGCAGGCCTACATCACCATGGGCGAAACCGCCGAGAACGTGGCCCAGCGCTACCAGGTCGCCCGCAGTGATCAGGAACAACTGGCCCTGCACTCGCACCAGAAGGCCGCCGCCGCGCGTGAGCAGGGCCACCTGCAAGACGAAATCATTCCCATCGTGGACCGCGATGGCCAGCGCATCACCAGCGACGGCTGCATTCGTCCGCAAACCACGCTGGACGCCCTGGCCGCGCTCAAGCCCGCCTTCCGGGCCGATGGCGTGGTCACGGCGGGCACATCCTCGCCGCTGACCGACGGCGCGGCCGCCGTGCTGGTCACCAGTGAGGCCTTTGCGCAGCAACATGGCCTGGCGCCGCTGGCACGCATCCGCGCCTTTGCCACCGTGGGCTGCGACCCCACCGAGATGGGCATGGGTCCGGTGCCCGCCACCCGCAAGGCACTGGCCCGTGCGGGCCTGCAGGCGAGCGACCTGGACCTCATCGAGATCAACGAGGCCTTCTCTTCGCAGGCCCTGGCCTGCCTGCGCGAACTGGCGTTGGACCCCGCCAAAGTGAACCTGGACGGCGGCGCGCTGGCGTTGGGGCACCCTCTGGGGGCCACTGGCGCGCGCATCACTGGCAAGGCCGCCTCGCTGCTCAAGCGCCAGCGAGCCCGCTATGCCTTGGCCACCCAGTGCATCGGCGGTGGACAGGGCATCGCCACGGTGCTGGAGGCACTGAACTGATCCCGCGGCACCTTGCCCGGCGCGCGGGCTTCGGGGCGCCAGCCCCGGGCTTGCGCGCCCTGGGCAAGCCCCTCTGCAAGCCAGTCAAGGCGCTGTAACATGGCGCTTGAGCTTGATACAAACTGACTGCCTCAGCAGGGAGCCCCATGAATTTCTCGCCCGTTGCTTCTCGCGCCATGGCCGGCGCCATGTCGGCCATCTCGTCCAGGGTGCTGCACCTGCTGGCGCTGGCCACGGTGGTGGCCACCGGCGCCAACCTCACGGGCTGCGCATCGGCCACACGCCTGGTGGCCAACCCGAACCAGTCGGCCACGCTCAAGGCCAAGAGCCTTGCCAACTACAAGGAGCTGTACCTCCTGCCGCCTGACAGCGACCCGCGCAACGTGATGCCGCGCCTGGCCACGGCCTTCGAGCAGATGGGCTACAAGGTCACGGTGTACCCACCGGGCAAATCCATCGAAGGGGCGCAAGGCACGGGCTTCCTGATTGGCGATGAGGGCTTCATCCTCACCTGCGCCCACGTGCTCGGCGAAGAGAAGACCGCCACCGTGACGCTCAATGGCACCCGCTATTTCGCCGATGTGGTCAAGGCCGACAAGGACGCCGACCTGGCCCTCATCAAGACGCGTGACAAGCCCAACCCAGCCGTGGCTGCACTGAGCTTTCGCAGCATCAACAAGGGCTACCACATGGGTGAAGACGTCTTCACCATTGGCTACCCCTTGAGCAGCCTGCTGGGCAACAGCGCCCGCATGACCAAGGGCCTGTTGAGTGCCACCACCGGCCTGCGCGACGACCCCAAGCAGGTTCAGGTGTCGGCGGAGATCCAGCCCGGCAACAGTGGTGGCCCCCTGCTCGACAAGGATGGCCAGATCATTGGCGTCATCCAGCAGACCATCAACCCCTTCGCCGTGGCCCAGGCCACAGGCGGCGCGCTGCCCCAGAACATCAACTTCTCGATCAAGCACAGCACCGTGCTGGACTTCGTCAAGAGCGCCAGCGAGCCAGCCTACAAGGCCGTGCGCTTCGACAAGGCCGAGGGGCTGGAGAAGGCCAGCCCGGCCGTGGCCAAGATCATCGCGGGCATCTCCAACGTGGAAGGTGACCGCGCCAACAAGATCGTGGTGCGCCTGAATTACATCAGCAAGTGGGACATGTGGTACCGCTTCAGCCTGTTTGCACTGACGGTGTACGACTTCGAAACCCGCGAGCGCCTGTTCACCACCGGCCAGGGCTACGACAACATGGTGAGCAACGAAGATGTCGTCATCAACGACACGCTGGCGCAGTTCAAGCGCGGCATGGGCCTTCACTGAGCCCCGCACCAGGCCACATACCAAGCCCTGTACTGCACGCCACCCTGAGCCTCACAGGGCCTGAGCACATCAGGCCACCCACAGCGCATACGCCCAGGCCACCGCCATATTGGCGGCCAGCGCCAGCATCACGCCCCAGCCAAAACGCGGGCCACCGGCCACAAAGGCCACGGCCGAGCGCGTCACGCCATTCACGCTGATGGCCACCAGCACCCCCATGCGCAAATTGGGCGCACTCAGGTGGCCGGCCCCGAACAGCGACATCAGGCTGGCCATGGGGGCATGCGCATCGGCAATCGCTGCCACGCCTGTGCCCAGCATCAGGCCCGCCAGGCCGTGCTGACGCGCCAGGTTCACCAGCACCGCGCCGCCCATCAACAAGCCGGTCACCAGGGCGGCCTCACGGATGCGCAGCACCTCATGCGTTTCGCCCAAAGACTGGCCGCCCTCACCTCGCCGCCACAACAACACACCCAGCGACAAGGGCACGGCCACGCCCACTGCCACCAGCGGCCACAGCAACTGCGTCACGGCCGATGACACCACGGACGCCATCATCAACAACAGCACCCAGGTCGCGACCATGGACAGGACCGCACCACACCAGGCCAGCCGCAAAGGTGCACCACCCCGCCGGGCCAGCGCGCCCATGGCGCTGATCGTGGCCGTGCTGGATGCAAAACCACCCAGCAGGCCCGAGATGGCCAGCCCCGCCCGCGCACCGAGCAAGCGTTGTGCGACATGCCCCATCGCCTGCATCAACAGGATCATGATCACCAGCATCAGCACCCGTTGAGGCGACAGTTGCCCCAGCCAGCTCACCGGCGTGGCGGGCAACAGTGGCATCAACACCAGTACCAGCGCGCACAGCAGCAGCCCGTCATGCAGTTCCTGCTGCGTCAGCCAGACGGTCGCGAAGTGATGCAGGCGCTCCCGCGCTGCCAGCACCCCGGCCAACATGACCGCACAGCCCGCCGCCAGTGCCGGGCTGGAAATCGCCAGCATGCCGATCAGCGTGGTGGCCAGCAAGGCCAGTTCAGTCGTCAAGCCCGGGTCGCGCGAACGGCTGCGCCAGTAGGACAGCGCCGCCAGCGTCGCAACACCAGCCAGCACCACCGAGGCCAGCACCACCGACACGATCTGCGCCATCGCGCCCGCCAGCGCCGCCACCATGAAGGTGCGCAGGCCTGCCGCCTGCCGGTCATCGCCCTGGCCCTTGCGCCGCTCGCGCTCCAGGCCAATGAGCAGCCCAGCCCCCAGGGCCACGGCCAGGCCTATCTGATCCGACGATAAAAAACGATCCACGCCTGCCTCGGCTCCCATGCAAACAGGCACCAGTATGGCCTCACCTGGTCGCCATCAGGCCGAGATCGGGGTTTGGCCCGATCAAAATGGGCATGGGCCCATGCCCGTCACAAGCAAGGCAGTTACCCGGGCGGACCTACGGGTCGACGGCTCGCCCTCATCGCATTCAATAAAGCCATTTTCGCAGGCTCTGACCTGCATGCAACAACTGGAGCAAGAAGAGGCCAAGATCAATGTGGGAGGTGGCGCGCTCGCATCACCGGCAATGCCTCATCTGCTCTTCGTGTATCAAGGATCACGCTATGCCCTGGCGACGCTATAGGCTGGCGGTGGTCAAGGCATTGCGACGTTGCTCAAAGCCCTTCGCTAATGGCACCGCCAGCCGCCATCAGATGACGGCATGACATGCGGGGCTAGTCAGCCTTAGCGTGCTCGTTGGCGCCGCACGGCTGCGAACATGCCCAGCGTACCGAGCAGGAACATCGAGGCTTCGCCGGGTTCGGGGATGGCCATCACATTGAAGCCGGTACCCATATAGGAACCTGCCGCCATGTCGATGGAGAAGCTCATCTTGCTGACAGCCTCGCCATTCTGGGAGGTCAACGCATATGACACGCTGGTCGGCTCGGTCCGCAAGCGGCTCAAGTCGTTCTTGACTGCCACGACCAGCCCGCTCAACACATCAGTGAAGGAAGCGTCCACACGGCTCGGGGTATCGCCATTGGGCCCCCTCGTGCTGATGTAGCTGGTGATCGGCGTACCGACCGTGATACCCGTATTCGACGCGAAGGCCTGGTAAAAGCTGAGATCGACATGGTCTGCCTGAGACAGCTTGGAGTTGCCGAAAGTCGTCCCGTCATCCTGCCCGTCGTAGATGAGCGCGAAACCCCAATTGCGCATATCCGTCGCGCCCGCGCCCGCGACATTGTTCGACCACACATCAAGGCGATATTTGTCCTTGTTCGGCAGAACAATGTTCTGGGAATTGCCGCCCGTGTTCAATGGCGCTGAACCACCCGGACCGGCCGGGCTCAGCCCGCTGCATGTGCCAAAGATGCACTGCCCATTCAGTGCAATACCTGCGTCGGTCACGGTGGCCGCATCAGCGGCGGATACCAGCGCGCTGGTAGACAGCCATGCGGCAAGACACATCGCCACGCGTTTTGAAACAATCTGTTTAAACATTGCAAACTCCCTTTTTGATGGATTGTCGGGCTTCTGCACATCGACATGAAGTGCACGGCACCAGCACCGTTCACGCAGCATACAACAGCACGCATTCAGCCAGATCCAAGTTTTTACGGGGACTCCAGCCCGGTGCGCGCGCGGTTTGCACGTTGAGATGATCGTTTCCATCCAGGGCACCTGCCCTGAAAGGCGGAGCAACTCGCCCCCTCTCGCGTCAAACAAACCGGTCAAGCTTCATGGCCTCCGGCCATCTGCTTTTGGCGCTGCGAACGCACCCTGATGTTGCGCCCCTCGCCGCTATGAGTGGGCATTGCCGCGTAGATGTAGCCCTTGGGCACATGCACGCCCAGCAACTCGGCCATCAAGGCCATGCCAACGATCACGAGGAAGCCTGTGCCAGCCCCTTCACAGAGCGATGGCGGTCGCCGAAGTCGACGATGGGCTAGATCACCACCATCATCACGCAGATGAGATCCACCATGCCGACCGCGGTGCTCACCGAGTCGAGCGAGAACACCATTTAGATCTGGCAACTTGACCGATAAACCCCAAGGCAAGCGCTGGAGACCATCAGCGGCCGACTGATCCTTGCTGGGCGAGGCATCATCGGCCTCAGGCGGGTCGTCGAGTTCACGCGCTTCGACGTCGACGAAGATCTCGTGCGAGACACTATAGAGCAGGCACAGACCACCGAATAGCAGCGCGAGTTCGCGCCCGCTGAGGCCCTGGCTCGCAACATCGGCCAGGTCTGCCGTCAGGCCCGCGAGTATCGCGAAGGCGATCTAGATGTCGGGGGAGCAGGTGTTCCGTGAGGGTCGAACCTGAAGACGCCCGACACTTCGCGTAACGTCGGATTCCCAGTCGAATCACTTCGAGAAAGCCGATATTCCATGCCATCGAACGCCGCGACGGGCCGCGCAAGCCAAGCTAGGGACAAGTCCCTGTGCGGGCATGCCTTAAAATCGGGTTTTCTCAGCGCCTGTCGTCCATGTCCGCCGCATCAACCGCGAACGCCTCCGCCCTGTTCGACCTCAAGAGCGCCTCGCTCTCCCTGGAAGCCTTCCTGCTCAAGACCGGCAACATCCAGGCCCTGGGTCAAGCCATGGCAGAACGCTTTGGCGACACCCCTGATTTCTTCAGCAATGACCCGGTGGTGATCGACCTCACCCACCTGGCCAGCCTGGACGCCACCGTCAATTTCGAAGCACTGATCGCGCTGCTGACCAGCTTCAAGCTCAAGCCTGTGGCCGTGCGTGGCGGCACGGTCAAGCAGACGGCTGCCGCACAAGAGGCTGGCCTGGGCGAAGCGCCGGACAGCCACTCGGCCCCGGCCCGCGCAGAAACGATCACCAAGACCGTGGTGCAGGAAGTCATCAAGGAAGTCGTGCGTGAAGTGCCCGTCGAGGTCCGCGTGGAAGTGCCGGTGTCGGCCACCACCATGGTCATCGACAAGCCGCTGCGCTCGGGCCAGCAGATCTACGCCAAGGGCGGCGACCTCATCGTCATGGCCGTGGTCAACCACGGTGCCGAAGTCATCGCCGACGGCAACATCCACGTGTATGCGCCCCTGCGCGGCAAGGCCATTGCCGGCGCCAAGGGCAACACGCAAGCCCGCATTTTCTCGACCTGCATGGAGCCCGAATTGCTGTCCATCGCAGGCACCTACCGCACCACCGAAAACCCGCTGCCCACCAACATCAAAGGCAAACCGGCCCAGATCCGGCTTGACGGCGAGCGCCTGGTTTTCGACCCCATCGACATTTGAACAAGACTGACCTCTGAAAGGACCGCCATCCATGGCCAAGATCATCGTGGTGACCTCCGGCAAAGGGGGCGTCGGCAAGACGACCACCAGCGCCAGCTTCGCTTCCGGCCTGGCCCTTCGCGGCCACAAGACTGCAGTGATCGACTTCGACGTCGGCCTGCGCAACCTCGACCTGATCATGGGCTGCGAACGCCGCGTGGTCTATGACCTGATCAACGTGATCCATGGCGAGGCCAACCTCAACCAGGCCCTGATCAAGGACAAGCAGTGTGAGAACCTGTTCGTCCTGGCCGCCTCGCAAACGCGCGACAAGGAAGCCCTGACACAAGAAGGCGTCGAGAAGGTGCTGCAGGATCTGGCCGAAATGGGCTTCGAATACATCGTGTGTGACTCGCCCGCCGGCATCGAAACCGGCGCGCTGATGGCCATGCACTTTGCAGACGAGGCCATCGTGGTGACCAACCCCGAGGTCTCTTCGGTGCGCGACTCCGACCGCATCCTGGGCATGCTCAACAGCAAGACCAAGCGCGCGCAGGACGGTGCCGACCCGATCAAGGAACACCTGCTGATCACGCGCTACAACCCCAACCGTGTCGAAGGCGGCCAGATGCTGTCGCTGGACGACGTGCACGAGATCCTGCGCGTCAAGCTGATCGGCGTGATCCCCGAATCGGAAACGGTGCTCAATGCCTCCAACCAGGGTATCCCCGCCATTCACATGAAGGGCACCGACGTGGCCGAGGCCTACTCGGACGTGATCGACCGCTTCCTGGGCCAGGACAAACCGCTGCGCTTCATCGAAGCTGAAAAGCCCGGCTTCTTCAAGCGCCTGTTCGGAGGCAAGTAAGACCATGGGATTCCTGTCCTTCTTCCTCGGTGAAAAGAAGCAGACGGCCACGGTGGCCAAGGAGCGGCTGCAGCTGATCCTGGCGCACGAGCGCACGGGACGCAACCCCAGCCCCAACTACCTGCCCGATCTGCAGCGCGAACTGGTCGCAGTCATCTCCAAGTACGTGTCCATCAACCCGGACGACATCAAGGTGTCCATGGAGCGTCAGGACAACCTCGAAGTACTTGAAGTCAAGATCGAGCTGCCCGAAGCCGGTCGCTGATCCACCACATCACCCCTTCACAGGGGAGTGCCCTCAATGGCGGCGGCTCCTAGACTTGAATGTCCAACATTCAAAAATCAGGAGTCACGCCGTGAGGTCTTGCACCACAGCGGCGGCCTCATGGGCCTCAATGGCTTCATGGGCCGCCTTGCTGATCAACCTGTTTGCCGCTCCAGCCCACGCGGAGCGATCAGAACAGTGCGTCTACGAACGCGACCCGGTCACCGTCTCGGGTGAGATCCATCGCCAGCGGCGAGCGAGCGCATCCAGCGATGGCTGGAGCACGCCTCGAAGCAAGAAAGAAACCACAGTCATCCTCAAGCTGCGCAAGCCGCTGTGCGTGATGCTGCCCGATGACGTCAGCATGACACCGCGCCCGCGCCGCATCCACGAGGTGCAGCTGCTGTCGGACGACAAGCTGCCTCGCTCATCTGACAAGCTGCACCACGTCGAAGGCACCGTGGTGTTCGCCAACAGCACCGACCACCACCAGCCCGTGTTGCTGGAAGTCAAGCAAATCGACGAAGGCAGCAAGCGAACGGCCCGACATCGTTGATCACCTGCAGCGACGGGCTCGCACAGGCATTGTTGCGGTGCACAATAGACGCCAAGGCGGCACGCGTGTCGCCATCATCAACGCGTCCAAGGAAGGTCCACAGCCATGCGCTATGTCGTGTTCAACCAGAAGGGTGGCGTCGGCAAGTCCACCATCACCTGCAACCTCGCGGCCATTAGCGCCAGCCAGGGCCTGCGCACGCTGGTCGTGGATCTGGACCCTCAAGGCAACTCCACGCACTACCTGCTGGGTGCCCCCCAAGAAGATGCCGATGTCAGCGCTGCCGAGTTCTTCGACCAGACCTTGAAGTTCAGCGCGCGCCCCAAACGCGCCGACGAATACACGGTCGAAACCCCTTGGGAGAACCTGCGCCTGATGCCCTCGCACCCCAGCCTGGACGAGCTGCATGCCAAGCTGGAATCGCGCTACAAGATCTACAAGCTGCGCGATGCCCTGACCGATCTGGCCGACGAGTTCGACCGCATCTACATCGACACACCGCCCGCGCTGAACTTCTACACGCGCTCGGCGCTGATCGCCGCGCAAGGCTGCCTGATCCCCTTTGACTGCGACGACTTCTCGCGCCGCGCGCTCTACAACCTGCTGGACAACGTGCAGGAGATCCAGGCCGATCACAACGAGGACCTCAAGGTCTCGGGCATCGTGGTCAACCAGTTCCAGCCGCGTGCGTCCCTACCCCAGAAACTCGTGCAGGAATTGATCGACGAAGGTCTGCCCGTGATGCAGCCTTACCTGAGCGCCTCCGTGAAAATCAAGGAATCCCACCAGCAGGCCAAACCCATGATCCACCTGGATCAGCGCCACAAACTGACGCAGGAAATGGTGGCCTTGCACGATGCGCTTCAAGCTTGAGGTCAGCCCTTAAACACCCCTCGTTTGTTTCACTTTCTTACCACACCTGAATAAGGGGAAGCGGGCATTTCGGGCTTCCAACAAGGTGGCCTTTTTCACTTGAATCCTTCATGCTTTCCACACCTGTGAGGCAGGTGGGAGGCCAGGTTTCACCACTTGAGCACCCGTCCAGGCACCGGCTGTCAGTGCCTTGACTCCTCCCCGCGGGGCCACGTATCCACCTTTGCTGTATCGGTGGAACGGGTTCAGTTTGTCATGGAAGTAGACAGGTGTTGGATATGCTCAAACCGACAGCACGCATAAGCCACCCTTACGGCATCGCCTTTGAAAAGAGCGAAGACCTGCCGTTTCGGGTTCGCATCGCCAACCCGCAAGAGGACCTTCATCGCATTCTGGCGTTGCGATCGCAGGCATATGGCCGGCATTTGCCGGAAATGGCCAAACGGCTGGAGCTGGCCGAGCCCGACGATTTGCGAGATGACGCCGTGCTGCTGGTGGCCGAAAGCAAGGCCAGTGGCCAATTACTGGGCTCCATTCGCCTCGTCACCAATGTGACCAGCCCCTTGAGCATTGAACATGAAACCCAATTGCCGGCGCAATTTCGCAACCGGTATTTGCTGGAAGCCCGGCGCCTGACGGTTTGCAATGGCTCCGAAGGCCGCATGACCACCCCGGCCCTGATCAAGGCCATATACGAGGTGAGTTTTCACTGCGGCATGGATATCGTCCTGATTACGGCACGTCACCCTGTTGACCGGATGTACCGGGCCATGCAGTTCAAGGATGCGCTGGATGGCAAGGAGCTATTGCTGCCAGACGTCAACAACGTGCCACACAGGTTGTTCTTCATGGAGGTGGCCACCGCAGACGCCACCTGGCGCGCCGTGAAATGGCCCTTTTACCCTTTCCTGGCCAAAACCTGGCATCCGGATATCGGGGTGGATTTTGAACTGGCTTACCAGCGCCTGTGCCTGCCCGCCGTGGCGATGCAGCGTGCTGGCTGACAGATTCAGCCTGGTTTTCTGGCGTCATATCGCCCCGCCGCACGAATCAAGCCCCAACGCCTAAAACTGGATAAGCCGTTGGTTACAGGCTTATTAAATGCTTGACATCCGAGGTCGCTGAAACATAAATTGCCGTCTGTGCGTCGCCCAGGTTAATCGTGGTCAACAATAGCTGGCCTTTCCTGGCTTCAAGTCTTCTGGCAGTTTGACTTTGAGTGATCACCTCATGCAGCGCATCTCGAGATCTCTGGGAAACAGAGGCTTTGCAAATCAAAGCCTGGAAGCTGATTTCATGGCAGCGTATCGCTCCTATGGTGCCAGTTTCCTGTTTGTTGCCTCGCTCGTCGGCGCCATTTACTTTCTGGTGTTCGTCCTGGTGGACCTCATTTCCGGTGCACGTGCACTCGATCATGTGGTCCAAGTGGCACGCCTGGGTGTTTCCGGATTTCTGCTGATATTCGGGATCTCTGCCCATTATTCCAAGCGTTTTTTCAAGGAGCACTATTCGATCAGTTATGCGCTGGTCGTGGGCTCTGTCATGGTGCTCAATGACTTCATTGCCTTTCAGGGTCATGTTGCCAATCAGCCCATGGCGGTTTACTGGAGCCTGACCTCCTCGGCCGTATTCGGCACCTTTCTGACCTATGGCTTTGCCCGCATGGGCGCGCTGGCTACCGTGTCGCTGGCTGTGGGCATCGGCGCAGGCGCCCTGGCCTTTGGCGCCCAAACCCGGCTCGATTTACCGGCCTATCAGCGGATGATCGTGCACATCACCGCAGCCAACGCGCTGGGTTTCCTGCTGTATCGCTTCTCCCTGCTGCGGGAACGCAAACTGTTCCTGCAATCCAAGCGCAAAAACCACATTGCCGAATTGCGCCGCATGAAGGATCAGGCGGAGGCGGCCAACCGCGCCAAGTCGGCTTTCCTGGCCAATATGAGCCACGAAATCCGCACCCCGATGAACGGGGTCATCGGTGCCTTGAGCATGCTCAATGACGAAACCCTGTCACAACGCGATCGGCTGTTCATCAAGTCGGCAAGGGATTCGGCCAAGAACCTCTTGCATGTTCTCAATGAAATCCTCGACTTTGCCAAACTCGACGCGCAGAAAATCCGGCTGACGCCCGCCCCTTTTGACCCGCGCGACACCATCATCAGCGCCTGCCAGGCTTTTCAAGCCACAGCCGAGCAAAAGGGCATCGGTATTCGCGGCCATGTCAGCGACATCCCGGACGACATCCGCACCTTGTCGGCCGATGAGGGCAAATTGCGCCAGGTCCTGCTCAATCTGGTCAGCAATGCCGTCAAGTTCACCCAGCAAGGTGATGTGGTGGTGAGCGCCGCCGTGCGCCCCCTGGATGCCGATCTGGCGCGCCTGACGATTGACGTGTCCGACACCGGCATGGGCATCCCCGATGACGCGCTGGACAGCCTGTTCCAGCCCTTCTACCAGGTGGAGTCAGGCAGCAAGCGCAGCTTTGGCGGCACCGGCCTGGGGCTGGCCATCTGCAAGCAGATCATTGACGAGATGGGCGGGCGAATCCAGGTCAACAGCGTGGTGGGCGTGGGCACGTCCTTCCAGATCGAGTTGACGCTGCCCTTCAGCCGCGAGGCCCTCGCACCCGTTGATGCCAGCGGCCATGACAGTGGTTTTCACGACACTTTGCCACCGCATGAAGCGGGCTTCCAGTTGAGTGGCGAGGTGCTGCTGGTCGAGGACAACGAGGTCAACGCCTTCATCGCGTCGATGACGCTGGAGAGCCTGGGCGTGACCTGTCAGCTGGCCCGCAACGGCGAAGTGGCCGTCGAGCTGTTCAAGACACACACCTTTGACGTGGTCCTGATGGACTGCGAAATGCCCGTGATGGACGGCTACGAGGCCGTGGGGCTGATGCGCGCCATCGAGGCGGAGGCCCCCGCCAGACAGCGCACTCCCGTGGTCGCGTTGACGGCCCACGCGCTGACAGGCGACCGCGAGGCCTGCCTGGAGCGCGGCATGGACGACTATCTCACCAAGCCCTTCGACCGCAACGCGCTGGCGCACACGCTGAGCAAGTGGCTGCCCGCCACAACCTCGGCGCCAGAGGCGAGCAGCCATTGAGCCCAGGCCTGCAGACGACCTTCAGGCGCCGCCCAGGTAATCGGCCTTGCCCAAGTCCACGCCACCGTGGCGCAGCAGCCCATAAGCGGTTGTCGTGTGGAAGTACAGGTTGGGCAGCACCCAGCCCGTCAGGTAGGCCTGGCCCTTGAACTCGAAGGTGCGCGAGGGGAAGCTCAGCACGATGTCGGCGTCTTCCTTGCCATCGATCTGTGCGGGCTGGATGGTCTTCAGGAAGGCCACGGTCTTGTCCAGGCGGGCCTGCAGTTCAGCAAACGTGGTCTCGTTGTCGTCGTAGCGCGGGATCTCGATGCCGGCCAGGCGGGCGGCCGCACCCTTGACCGTGTCGCTGGCGATCTGCACCTGGCGGCTCAGCGGGAACATGTCCGGGTACAGGCGCGCGCTCAGGAAGGCGTTGGGGTCGATCTTGCGGGCCTCGCAGTGGGCCGCGCCCTTGGCCAGGATGGCCGACAGGTTCTGAAGGGTGCGAATGGCCACGGGGATGAAGGCCGAGTACATGGTCAGGCTCATGGTGCTTCCTCTGTTGTGAAGGAGTGGGAGGCCGCTTTGTACCCCGTTGCGGCCGCCTTTGCTCAGCCGCGCCTGAAAAGGCCCATGATCTTTTGCCCCAAGGTGACCGCGGCCAGCACGATGGCCCCGGCTGCGATACCACCCAGGCCGTCGAGCAGCATGGGTGTGACCGCTGCCAGCGCCCCGCCCACCACGGGCACGCCATGGGCAGCATGTTCAGCCGCATCCAGCACCTCGTGTGCACCGGGCAGGCCATGCAACAGGATGCCGCCCCCCACCAGGAACATGGCGGCCGTGCCCACGACGGACAGAACCCGCATCATCACAGGCGCAGCGGCCAGCAGGCCCAGGCCCAGCTGGCGGCGTGAAGCAGCCAGGCCGCCCTGCCCACCTTGCTGGCTGAGGTACAGGCCAGCATCGTCCATCTTCACGATGGCCGCGACCAGGCCATACACCCCGATGGTCACCACCAGCGACACGCCGCTGAGCACCACGATCTGGTTGAGCAGCGAGGCTTCGGCCACGGTGCCCAGCGTGATGGTCACGATCTCGGCGGACAGGATGAAGTCCGTGCGGACTGCGCCTTCGATCTTGTCCTTCTCGAAGGCCACCAGGTCCACTTCGGCATCGGCCAGGGCATGGGCCAGCGCCTCCCGGTGGGTCTCGTCCTCGTGGTCGTCACCGTGCAGCAAGGGGTGCGCGAGCTTTTCGACACCTTCAAAGCACAGGTAGGCCCCGCCGGCCATCAACAAGGGCATCACGGCCCACGGTGCCAGGGCGCTGATGGCCAGTGCCGCGGGCACCAGAATCACCTTGTTGCGCACCGAGCCCTTGGCCACGGCCCACACGACGGGCAACTCGCGTTCGGCACGGATGCCGCTGACTTGCTGTGCATTGAGCGCCAGGTCATCACCCAGCACGCCGGCCGCCTTCTTGGCGGCCACCTTGGCCATGGCCGATACGTCATCCAGGACGAGCGTGATGTCGTCCAACAGTACCAGCAAGCTGGATACAGCCATGTGTGGGCTCCCTTTGATTCACTGCCTGATTGGCATTTGCCGAGGCGTGAATGTTAAGGGCTGCGCCAGCCCATGGGCGCCTCAGGCCGCTTCGAAGGTTTCCCGGAGCTCTTCTTCCCAGGCCAGCAGTTCGTCACCGCTGATCTGCAGCCATGCCATGGCCGCCCCGCCGTGGCTCTTCCAGTCCACATCGTGCTCCAGGCCTTCGTGGCGGTGCATGAAGTAGTCGGCCACCAGGCCCATGGCGATCAGGGTGTTGACCTCGGACTGCGAGCGGCTTTCTTCGAGCACTTCCAGGTCGTGGTGCAGGCGAATGGCCGCCGTCACCGTGGGCGCCAGGCGCCACACGCGCGACACCAGGGCGCCCACCACGGCGTGGTCCGTCCGGTGGTTGGCGTTCTCGGTTTCGACAAAGGAGCGGTCGATGCGAGCATGGGCTTCGACCAGGGTGCTCAGGTAGCCGCGCACGCTCTGCGCCATCACGGCCATGCCAACGTGGCAGAACAGGCCATAGGTGTGGGCCAGATCAGCCGACACGCCCGGCAGCTTGCCGGCCATGAAGGACATGGCCAGGGCGCGCTTGGTGCAGCGCTCCCAGAAGCGCATCAGTTGTTTGGAGCTGACCTTGATGGCGCGCTGCGCCAGGAAGCCGGTCATCACGGCCGCGGTCTGCTCCAGCCCCAGGCGGTTCATGGCCTGGCCGATGGTCTGCGCGGGCTGGCCCACGGCGTACAGGGGGCTGTTGGCCGAACGCAGCAGGGCGGCCGACATGGCCACGTCGCTGGTGGCGATGTGCGCCACCTCGTTGAGGTCGGGCTCGGCCTGAGCCATGGCGTGCTGCAGCCGGGTCAGCAGGTGAGGACAAGGGGGAATCAGGATGTCGTGCAGGGGCCCGTTTTTTCTGGCCCTGTCGAGTTCCCTGAGGATGTCGTCAATGCTGGTTGGCTCTGTGGCGGTCGTCATGGCGAGGGACTCGGTAGCGGATGGATTTTTATCGGTCTGGCCACCCGCTTCTTGAGGCCCGGATCAGGGTAAATTTGGTGACAAATTCAGGGTCAGACCCACCGGCGTCATGGTGAAGGACATGAGCTCGCGGGCCTCCTGCCCGTCGGGCGTGGCCACGTCGTCAATGTGGAACTGGCTCAGCAGCGTCGCCAGCGCCAACTTCATCTCGACCAGGGCCAGGTAACGCCCGGGGCAGACGCGCGGACCTGCGCCGAATGGGGTGGACACGCGCTTGGCGTGGCTCGCCGCCGCGGCGTCCGCCTCCAGCCAGCGCTCGGGCCGGAATTTTTCGGGTTCCGGGAAATGGGCCGCATCCAGGGCATCGTGGCGGGACACGCCCCAGATGATGGTGTTCTTGGGCACCGCCACTTCGGCCACCACGGTGTCCTGCAAGGCTTGCACCACCCGAAATGGCGCCACCGGCTTGAGCCGCATGGTTTCGTGGCACACCGCCTCCAGGTAGGGCAGTTGCGCCATGTGGTCCATGGTCAGTTGGGACAGGTCACGCCCCACCACCGCTTGTGCCTCTTGCTGCGCCTGGCGCAGGGTGTCGGGGTTGCGGTGCAGCAGGTGGATGGCCCAGGCCAGGGTGTTGGCCGTGGTGTCCTCGCCGGCCAGCAGCATGGTCATCACGTTGCCGGCCACGTCGGCATCGCTCACGCCGCTGTCGGGCTGGTCGGCAGCCACGATCATGGCTTCCAGCAGGTTGGTGGGCTGCGCCACGCGCGCCGGGTCTTGCTGGATGCGGGCACGGGCCTGCGCGATGAAGCCATCAATGGCCTGGCTGACCACCTCGATGCTGCGCTCCAGATCACGGTCACGTGCGAGCTTGAACCAGCGCCAGTAAGGCAACAGCGAGTTGACGCGGCGAAACAGCGCCGGAAAGATCTTGTCCAGGTGGTGCTGGATGATGTCGTCGTCGGACTCCAGCGTGTTGGTTTCGGCGCCGAAGGCCAGGCCCGCGATGGCGTCCACCGTGAAGCGCATCAGGTCGGCCTGCAGGTCGATGGGCTGGTGCGCCACGGCAGCCTTTTGCCAACGCCCTTGCAGGCGCTGCGCCACCGACAACAGCAACGGAAAATAGGCCCGCACATGGCTGGGCGAGAAGGCCGCCATCACCATGCGGCGCTGGGCATACCACTGCGCGCCTTCGGCGTTGAAGACGCCGGGCTTGAGCTTCATCTCCCGCGCGATTTCACCCAGCTTGGCGGGCCGTCGAAAGCCTTCGGGGCGATCCCGCATCACGGCATTGATGGCCTCGTGCTCGCGCAGCACCAGCACATCCACCGCCCCCAGCCTGACCTTGAAGACCGGGCCATATTGGTGTGCCCAACGTTCCAGATCGAGGTGGATCTGGTCGAGCTTGAGTTGCAAGGCACTGCCCACGAACGGCAAGGGCTTGGGGCCAGGCAGGTCTTCCCATCGACGTGTGGCGGTCTGGGTCGGGCGGTGGGCGTGCGCGGTCGTGCTCATCGATGGCTTTCGTGAAGCGGTTGGCGTTCCATGAGAGCCCATTGTGAATGCCTGCCCATACAAATCCGTACACTGGCGCCCCGGTTGTTCCCTTATTACCAGTCTTTACATGGCCATCCTGCTCGCCCCCATGGAGGGTTTGCTGGACTTCGCGTTGCGCGATGTCCTGACCCGCGTGGGCGGCATCGATCGTTGCGTGTCCGAGTTCATCCGCGTGACGGACACGCTCTTGCCTGCGCGCGCCTTCATGCGCGTGGTGCCCGAGCTGCGCCATGGCAGCCGCACACCAGCGGGCGTGCCCGTGCGTGCGCAGCTCCTGGGCTCGGACCCGGTCTGCCTGGCCGAGAATGCCGCCAGCCTGGCCGAGCTGGGCCCGGCCGGCATCGACCTGAACTTCGGCTGCCCTGCCAAGGTTGTCAACCGCCATGGGGGTGGCGCGGCGCTGTTGCAAGAGCCCGAACTGGTGCACCGCATCGTGCAGGCCGTGCGCCGCGCCGTGCCCGCCAGCATGCCGGTGTCCGCCAAGATGCGCCTGGGCTTCAACGATGACACCCAGGCCGAGGATTGCGCCCGTGCGATCGCCGATGCCGGCGCGGACGAACTCGTGGTGCATGCGCGCACGAAAGCCCACGGCTACAGGCCCCCTGCCTACTGGGACCGCATCGCTGATGTGCGTGCGGCCGTGTCCATCCCCATCGTGGCCAATGGCGAGATCTGGTCGGTGGAAGACGCCCGGCGTTGCCGCGAAGCATCGGGCTGCGATGACTTGATGCTGGGCCGCGGCATCGTGGCCGACCCGGGGCTGGCGCTGGCCATCCTGGCAGACCAGGGCCGCCCCATTGAAGGCATGCGCGAACCAGGCTGGGCCGAGCTGCAGCCCCTGCTGGCTGTGTTCTGGCAACGGATACTGGCCGAGATCGAGCCCCGCGCACGCGCCGGCCGCATGAAGCAGTGGCTCAACTACCTGCGCCGCCGCCACCCTGAGGCCGAACAGGCCTTCGCGCAGATCCGCACCCTGACGGATTCACGCGAGGTGGACGCCATCGTGCGCAGCTGGACCACGGCTTGTCAGTCCACCGAGACCATGTCCGACGACTGCCCCAGCACCCAGGCCACGGCCACGCCGCCCGCCAGATAACTGCGCGTCTTGACCAGCGGGCTGTCACGGAACACGGCGCCATTGAGGTTGTCGTAGCGCATGAACGCGCCCACCCAGGTGCGGTCAAAGCGCTTGCTCAGGCCGGCGATGAATTGCGCGCCCGAATAGCCCGCGGTGGCCCGATAAGCCGGGCGATCGGCGGTGGCGTACTGCGGGGCCACATCGTAGAAATAGGCATGGCGCTGGCGCGTGGCATAGATGGGCCCACCCAGCATGGTCAGGTTCCAGCCCTGGAAGCCCAGCACGCTGCGGATGTCGAGGTTCAAGTTGGGGCTGACCTGCCAGCCATCGGTGCCCACGCCGTTGCCGAGGGTGACACCGTAGGTTACCGGCACGCGCATCTTCAGGCGCACCTGGTCACCAGCGGATCGGTAGAAATGCACCTCCAGCGCCGGCCCGACTTCGATGGCCCCCGACAGGCTGGGCATGCCACGCCGCGCCGTGTTCTTCGTGCTGGACACGGGGATGCTGCCATTGAGCCCCAGGTCCACGTGGGCCTTGTCGCCGAAGTCGATCAATTCGGCGCGGGCGCCCTCGCGATCGGCCTTGAGCACATCCCCGCGGTACACCACATAGGGAATGGGAAAGGCGTAGACGTGTGATTCGTCCGAGCCGCGGTAATCGGGCAGGCTCAGGCCGGTGGCGCCCAGGCCCAGCTCCCATTTGGGTTTCTCTTCGGCGTGGGCGGTGGCGGTCAACAGCGCAGCAGACGACACGGCCAACAGCGCCGTCGCCAGGGCGTTCAAGGGTGTGCTCAACCACATGGCTGAACGCGTAGGCACAAGGCGCTGGAACATCAAACGGGACTCCTGATCGGTACGGTTGTGGTTGCTGCTGATTCTCACATCACGGCATGCCCGCGCCGGCGCGGATTCACCCTCAGGGGCCACCACGACTTCAGACGCCACGCCAGACACCACACCTGGCGCCTTTCCAACCCCTTTTCCAAGGACAATTGGCGCTGGCACCGCCGTGCCCCCATTTCGCACCAGAAAGAAGAGAACAAGCCGATGGCCATCCAATGGTTCCCCGGTCACATGAACGTGACCAAGAAAGCCATCATCGAACGCATGAAGGAGATCGACGTCGTCATCGAGATGCTCGATGCGCGGCTGCCTGGCTCCAGCGCCAACCCCATGCTGGCCGAGCTGACGGGCACGCGCAAGAAGCTCAAGGTCCTCAACAAGCAGGACGTGGCCGACCCCGAACGCACCACCGAATGGCTGGCCTGGTACAACGCGCAGGAAGGCACGCAGGCCATCGCGCTGGACGCCGGCGACACCGCCCCGGCCCAGCGCCTGATCAAGGCCTGCCGCGAACTCGCGCCCAACCGCCACGGCATGGACAAACCCTTGCGCGTGCTCATCTGCGGCATCCCCAATGTGGGCAAGTCCACCTTGATGAACACCCTGGTGGGCAAGAAGGCCGCCAAGACAGGTGACGAAGCCGGCATCACCAAGATCGAGCAACGCATCAACCTGGCCAGTGACTTCTACCTGTTCGACACGCCCGGCATGCTGTGGCCCAAGATCACGATCGAAAAAGGCGGCTACCACCTGGCGGCCAGCGGCGCCGTGGGCCGCAATGCTTATGACGAAGAAGAAGTGGCGCTGGAGTTGCTGACCAGCCTCAAGGGGCCCTACCCCCACCTGCTGGCGGCGCGCTACAAGCTGGACAAGGTCAACGAGATCCCCTCGCTGCACGACGAGGTGCTGCTGGCCGAGATCGGCCGCAAGCGCGGTGCCGTGATGACCGGCGGGCGCGTCAACCTGCAGAAGGCCGCCGAGATCGTGCTCAACGACTTCCGCAGCGCCATCCTGGGCCGCATCACGCTGGAAACGCCTGCCGAGTTCGAACAGTGGGCCGCGGTGGCCGCAGAGGCCGAAGCCGAGCGCCAGCGCAAGAAGGCCGAACGCAGCAAGAAAAAGGGCAGCGGGCGCCGCGCCGATGACGATGCCGCTGACGAACAGGCCGACTGAGCCGCTTCGCCAAGCCTTCAGCGCCCCACACCGCCAACACCCATGAGCGACGACCAACGTTTCACCCCCAAGGGCATCGTGCCCACGCCCGAGCAACTGGCCATCCAGCTGGGGCGGCACAAGCGCGTGATCGTTGAAGCCAATGCCGGCGCGGCCAAGACCACCACCCTGGCCCTGCGCCTGGCGCAAGCGCTGGCCCGTGGCGCCGACCCCGACCGCATCCTGGCCTTGACCTACACGGACGCCGCCGTGCTGGCCATGAAGAAGGCGCTGGAACGCATCGGCGTGGCCGCGGCGGTGCGCAACCGCCTCAAGATCCGCACGTTTGACGACTTCTGCCGCGCCCGCCTGCAGCACATCGAAGGCGGCAACGTGCACCACCACGACAAGCCCGAGCAGCTCAAGCCTTATGTGCTGCAAGCCATCGAGCGCGTCATGCTCAACCCCGACGAACGCCATTCGGACGAGTTCGCCGTGGAGGGCAATGGCGAGGTGATGGTCGAGAGCCTGCTCAACGCCTTTGCCCGCCTCAAAGGCACGCTGCAGTGGGCCATGGAGGCCGCCGACAAGGTGCTCACCCCCGCCCTGGCCGATGAGCTGGGGCACGACTACCTCACGCTGCGCGTCTTCTGGGCGTATGAAGCCATCCGCCGCGGCGGCCACCCGGATCACCCGGCCTTCCGCGCGCCGCATGACGCCACCTACGACCTGGCCTGCATGCTGCTGGGTGAAGATGCCTTTGTCGACCTGACGCCACCGCTGGCCCTGGGCCTGCATCTGGTGCTGGTCGATGAGATGCACGACACCAACCGCGCGATGTTCACGGTGCTGCGCCACCTGCTGGCCCAGAACCCGCAAACCGCCTTCGTGGGTGTGGGCGACCGCGACCAGGTGATCCATGCCGTGGCGGGCGCCGACGCCAGCTTCATGGCCGACACCTTCGAGCGCGAGATCGGCCCGGCCGAGCGCCTGCCGCTCACCGCCTCCTACCGCTTCGGCCCCACCCTCGCCGCGTCCGTCAGCCGGCTGTCCAACAAAGCGTACGAGTCCCTCAGCAGCATCCAGACCGATGTGAAGCTGATCACGCTGGAAGAGCCGAGGGAAGCCAACTGGCACATCATCGAGCTGATCCGCCAACGCACGGGGCTGGCGCCTCAGTCCACGTTGTCGGAGCTGGCCATCCTGCTGCGCCAGCCGCATCAGTCCGTGGCGCTGGAGAACCACCTGCTCGACAAGGGCGTGGACTACCGCACCAGCGGCTTCGACACCTACCTGATGCGCCCCGAGGTGCTGTTCGTGCGCGGCCTGATCGCCTGCGCGCAAGACAGCTTCGCCGGCATCGAGCAGATCGACACGCGCGTGCGCATCCTGCAGGCGATGCTGATGTTCGCGGGCTCGTTTGTGGAGAGCGATCAGGACAGCCCGGAAGACCGCCTCAAGGCCCAGCTTGACGCCATCAAGGAAGTGGCCCACGCACCTGATCTGGTCGGCGTCTTCCTCAACAACCAGATCCTGCGCAATGCCAGCGCCCAGGTGCGCCACCGCATCGAAGCGGCGATTGGCATCGCCAGCGTCAACACCACCGAGGTGCTGCTCGATCGCTTCGTGCAGGCCTTGTCACCCCAGACCCTGGCCGCGCGCGTGATGGTGCAGGCCAGTGACATCGAACAGGTCAGCGCCAACATCCAGGGCCTGATCGCCTCGGCGGCCACCTTCGACAATGTGGCATCCTTCTTCCGCGCCATGAACGAGCGCGAGATCCGCCAGCAAGGCATGCGCGGCAAGGATTGCGTGGTGTTGTCGAGCATCGAGGCCGCCAAGGGCCTGGAGTTCGACCACGTGATCATGCCGGGCCTCAACAAGGGCGAATTCGCCATCGGCGGCAATACCGCGGACAATCGCAACCTGCTTTATGTGGGCATGACGCGTGCCCGCCAGCGCCTCACCATCCTGTGCGAGCGCCGGCGCCCCAGTCAGTACCTCGTCGATGCCGGCCTGCTTTGACGCCGCATCACCCGAGCCACCCAACACAAGAAAGACAAGACAACATGGCCCTCCCACAAGACAACATCAGCATGGCGCTGTTCTGCGACTTCGAGAACGTCGCACTCGGCGTGCGCGACGCCAACTACGACAAGTTCGACATCAAGCGCGTGCTGGAGCGCCTGCTGCTCAAGGGCAGCATCGTCGTCAAGAAAGCCTATTGCGACTGGGAACGCTACAAGGGCTTCAAGGCCGCGATGCACGAGGCCAACTTCGAGCTGATCGAGATCCCGCATGTGCGCCAGTCCGGCAAGAACTCGGCCGACATCCGCCTGGTGGTTGATGCGCTGGACCTTTGCTACACCAAGTCGCACGTCAACACCTTCGTCATCATCTCGGGTGACTCGGACTTCTCGCCGCTGGTGTCCAAGCTGCGCGAGAACGCCAAGTACGTGATCGGTGTGGGCGTGAAGAACTCCACCTCCGACCTGCTGATCGCCAACTGCGACGAGTTCATCTTCTACGACGACCTGGTGCGCGAAAGCCAGCGCCAGGCTGCGCGACAAGGCAACCGCGACCAGCAGCCACGCCGCTCGCCCGAGGAAGACCGCCGCCGCCGCGAAGAGATGGACAAGCGCCGCACCAAGGCCATCGAGATGGCCGCGGAGACCTACGAAGCCCTGGTCACCGACCGCGACGAAGGCGGCCGCGTGTGGGCCTCGGTGCTCAAGGAAGCCATCAAGCGCCGCAACCCCGGCTTCAACGAGAACTACTACGGCTTCCGCACCTTCGGCAACCTGCTGGAAGAAGCGCAGCAGCGCGGCTTGCTGGAGTTTGGCCGTGACGAGAAGTCCGGCGCCTATGTGTCGCGAGGCAGCGGCCAGGCCACGCAGCGCGTCGAGCCTGTGACGGCGCCGGTGGTGGAAGAGGTGCTGGTGGCCGAGGTCATCGTGGAAGATGGCTCGGTGCCGGCTCACCATGTGGCGCCAACGGGTGAGGTGGAAGACGCCGTGGAGGTGCAACACCCCGCATCGGACGAGGCCACCAGCACGCGAGGCGAAAGGGGCCGAGGCCGCCAGCGCGACCGTCAGCCCGCAGCCAAGAAGAGCGGCCAACGTGGGCGTGGCGGCAGGCAGCGTGGTGAGGCTGAGGCACCGGCCAACACAGAAGCCGCCAGCACCACCGAAGCGGCACCCGTGGCCTCCAGCAAACAGCCCAAGGCCCCCAAGGAAGCGGCCGAGCCCGCGGCTCAAGCAGCCGCCACACCGGCACCGGCGCCAGCCCAGGCTGACGATGCGGCCACCACGGGCAAGCCTGCTGCCAAGAAGGCGGCAGCCCGCCCTCGCCGCCCGCGCAAGCCCGCTGCCAAGAAGAGCGCCGAATAAGCGCCCAGTAGGTCCCCATCCCCCTGTCCCAGGGCCTCCCCGTGGAAGCCCTGATGTTGCGGCGTGGTCCATTCACGCATATTGTTATGCAATATAACAATATTGCCGCCGCGCCCATTCGGGTGCGCCGGACTCGCACCATTCAACTTGAAAGGACCGGGACCATGACAAGCTTTTCCACCACCACCCTGCTCAAGCGGCTCATCCTGGGCGTCGCGCTGATCGGCTCGGCTGCACTGAGCAGCGGCTGCTACGCAGGCACCACCTCCACCACGGCCAAGACCCGCTACCCCATCGTGCTGGTGCACGGCATGGCGGGCTTCGATTCGATCCTGGGCATCGACTACTTCTACCAGGTGCCTGCAGAGCTGCGCCGCAATGGCGCCACCGTCTATGTGGCCTCGGTGTCCTCGTTCAATGACAACGACGTGCGCGGTGAACAGCTGCTCAAGCAGATGAAGGAATGGGCCGCCGCCTCGGGCTACACGCGCTTCAACCTGATGGCCCACAGCCAGGGTGGCCCCACTGCCCGCTATGTACACGGAGTGGCGCCCGAGATGGTGGCCAGCATCACCTCGATCGGCTCGCCGCATGACCTGAGCGCCATGCAAGGCAGCAACGCCCTGGGTGACCTGTTGACCAACTACAGCAAGGTCGTGGCGGCCTTTGGCAGCGTGATCGGCTGGGCGTCGGGCAACTCGAAGCTGCCGCAAGACCCCGTGGCCCTGCAGGCCTGGGCCGCCAACACCGCCGCCTTCAATGCCCGCTTCCCGGCCGGCAAACCCACGACCTATTGCGGTGAAGGCGCAGAGAAAGTCGGCAACACCTTGTTCTATTCGATCGCCGGCAACCAGCCCAAGACCAATGGCTGGGACATCTCGGATGCGGTGTTGGCGAAGGCCGCCGCCAGCACACCCGGCGTGGCCACCGATGGCCTGGTGCCGGTTTGCGCGGCGCACTGGGGCAAGGTCTTGCGCGACGACTACCCCTGGAACCACCTGGACGAAATCAACCAGGTATTGGGCCTGATCGGCAAGGAGGCACCAGACCCCGTGGCCTTCTATGTGCAACAGGCCGCGCGCTTGAAGCTCAAGGGCCTGTGAGGTCGGCACTCGGGGCCCAGCTCAGGCCGGATCGAACTGCTTGCGCCAGGCCCGGGGCGAGGTGCCCACGCGCTGTGTGAACACGCGCGACAAGGCCGAGGCATTGGCGTAGCCCAGCTCGTCGGCCACCTGTTTGAGCGAGCGGCCTGACCGCAACTGGGCTTGCGCCAGGCTCAGGCGCCACTGGATCAGGTAGTCAGCCGGTGTCTCGCCCACCGCCTGCTTGAACAGGGCGGCAAAGGCACTGCGCGACATGCCGGCGCACGCGGCCATGCTCGGCAGGCTCCAGAGCTCGCCCGGCCGTTCCTGCATGGCCACCAGCACCCTGGCCAGGCGCGGGTCCGACAGGCCGTTGAGCAAACCGGCCTGCACCCCACCCTCTTCAGGATGGCTCAACAGCCAGCGCAGCACCTGCAGCAGCAAGACCTCGAACAGGCGATCGGCCACCAGGCGCTGGCCACAACGCACATGCTCGGCCTCGCCAAAAAGCAGCGACAGGGTCTGCGACACATCGTCGACACGAGACAGCGGCAACACGATCAGCGACGGGAGCGAGCGCACCAGCGGGTGCATGTCACCGCCATCAAAGGCCAGGGTGGCGCAGGTGAAGTCGGCGCCTTCGGTGGGCGCGTTGTGGAAGTCATGCGCCAGGGGCCTCGGGTAGAACAACAGGCTGGGCTCGGTCACCGCCAGCTTGCGGGCCACGCCGCCTCGGGCCTTGTGCGTCACCGTCATGGTGCCGCGCCGCATCACGTGCAGAAAGCCGAGGCCGGGCTGTGCGGCAAAGTGCGTCACACCACACAGCGGCCCGTTGTGGAACATGTGGGCCCGCACGCTGAAGCGCTCCAGCAGGGAGGACAGTCGGTCCAGCTCATTGCTCGCGCTTGCTTCACTCATGGACGTTCATTTCTGGATGCCCTCACCTGGACGATATGGTTGATTTCATGGATTAAATGCATCCATCAGTGCAACCACAAACCAGAAACTGGCCTTGTGCACAGCGATGTGCCTTTCGCCCACCACCGACGCATCACCGCATCAACGGGCCTTCAACCAAGGAAAGACCAGACCATGAACCACCCAGCTCGACTCCCGCTTCTGACGGCTGAACAAGCACCCGCCGCCAGCCAGCCCCTGCTGCAACAGATCCAGCAGGCTTTCGGTGCCACCCCCAATATGTTCAAGGCCGTGGCCAACTCGCCCGCCGCCTTGCAGGCCATGTGGGGCTTCTTCGGCGCGCTGGGCAAAGGCTCGATCGACACCCAACTGGGCGAGCAGATCGCCGTGGCCGTGGCCGACCGCAATGCCTGCGAATATTGCCTGGCCGCGCACACCGCGCTGGGCCGCAAGGCCGGTGTGTCTGCTGAAGCCATGCGCGCCGCGCAGCAGGGCGAATCGGGCAACCCACGCACCGCTGCGGCCTTGCGCTTCGCCATCAAGCTCGTACACGATCGCGGCCAGGTCACGACTCAAGACGTGCAGGCACTGCATGATGCAGGCTTTCACGACGAGCACATCGCCGAGATCCTGGCGCATGTGGCGCTCAACCTGTTCACCAACTACGTGAACGTGGCATTGGCGGTGCCGGTGGACTTCCCGGCTGTGCCATTGAGTCGCCAGGCTTGAGCCGCAAGGTTTGAGCCGCAAGGCCTGATCGGCACCCTTCCCCCTTTGCCAAACAGGCATCATGGAGGGCCAACAAACAAAGGGGGAGCACGCTCAAATGAACACATGGTTCGCACTGGCCCTGGCGCTGAGCAGCGTCACGGCCATGTTGTTCTGGCAACGCCAACGGGTGCAGCGCCGGGAAGCACACATCCGCCACTTCAACTTCCCCAAGGGTGTTTTCAGCAAGGTGATCGCCAGGCACCCCCAACTGACGCAAAGAGACATGGAGCTGGTCAGCCAGGGCCTGCGCCAGTTCTTCCTGGCCTACCACCACAGCCGCTACCAGTACGTGTCCATGCCCTCACAGGTGGCCGATGACCTCTGGCACGAGTTCATTCTGTACACACGCCATTACGAAGCCTTTTGCCGCCAGGCCTTCGGGCGCTTTCTGCACCACACGCCGGCCGTCGTGCTGCGGCAGGCCCGCTTGAGCAACGAGGGCTTACGGCGCACCTGGCACCATGCCTGCCGGGAAGAGCACATCAACCCGCGCAAGCCTTCACGCCTGCCTCTGCTGTTCGCGTTGGACCGCAAGTTCGGCATCGCCCACGGCTTCATGTATGTGGCGGACTGCAGCGGCGTCCAACGCGAAGACCTGACGCGAGATGGCGGCGCGACCTACTGCGGCGGGGACTTCTCGGACGCCAGCGTGGACGGCGGCACCAGCGGCCTGGACGATGGCGGCAACCACGATGGGCACGACAACAGCCATGGCCACGGGCACGGCGGCGGTCACGACAGTGGTGGTGACGGATCGGGAGATGGCGGCGGCGGGGACAGCGGCAGCAGTTGTGGCGGAGGCTGTGGCGGCGACTAGCGCTGCACGCGGGCACAAGGGCAAACCGCCTAACGCCTCGTCGGGATGCGCCAGACCACAATCAGCCCGATCAAGGCCAGGCTCAGGATCAGCACCTGCAAACCAGGCCGGCCCGCCAGGCGCCAGGCCGACAAGCCCACCATGACGCTCATCATCCCGCTGGCCAGCCATTTCACTTTCAAGGGCAGCGCATGGTGCGCCTCCCAGTCCCGCACCATGGGGCCCAGCCATCGGTTGGACAACAACCAAGCATGCCAGCGCGGCAAGCCCTTGGCAAAGCAGGCGGCCGCCAGCAACACAAAAGGCGTGGTGGGCAGGCCCGGCAGGATGGCACCCAGCACAGCCAGGCCCAGCGACACCCAACCCGCGAAGATCAGGGCGTAGCGCAGAAGCCGGGCTTGCATGCGGGCAAGGCGGTAGACGGGCCTCGGGGCGCGCTTACTTCGCCCAGTTGCCGTCCTTCATGCCCGTGATCTTGTTGAAAACGGGCTTGCCGGGTGCATGGTCCTTGCGGTCGGCCACAAAGTAGCCGTGGCGCTCGAACTGGAACTTCTGATCGGCATGTGCCTGCGCCAGCGAAGGCTCGACGTAAGCCGTGACCACCTTCTTGCTCTCCGGGTTCAGGCTGGCCAGGAAGTCCTTGCCGCCGGCATCGGGCTGGGCGTCGGTGAACAGGCGGTCATACAGGCGCACCTCGGCGGCCACGCCATCGGCCACGCCCACCCAGGTGATGGCGGCCTTGACCTTGACGCTGTCTGCGCCGGGTGTACCGCTCTTGGTGTCGGGCACCACCGTGGCCAGCACCTCGGTGACCTGGCCATCCGCATCCTTGACGCAGCCGGTGCACTCGATCACGTAGCCACCCTTGAGGCGTACCTTGTTGCCAGGGAACAAGCGCTTGTAGCCCTTGGGCGGCACTTCTTCGAAGTCCTCGCGCTCGATCCACACTTCCTTGCCGATGGTGAACTGGCGCACGGGGGACTCGGTGCCTTCCGGCGGGTGGGGCAGCGCAGGCAGCGAGCAAGGCTCCAGATGGCCATTACCCATCACCTCGTCCCAATTGGTGAGCACCAGCTTGACAGGGTCGAGCACGGCCATGCCGCGGTGGGCCTTGTGCTCCAGGTCGTCGCGCAGGGCGATGTCCAGCGTGCTGTAGTCGATCCAGCTGTCGGCCTTGCTCACGCCGATGCGCTCGCAGAACAGCTGGATGGCTTCGGGCGTGTAGCCGCGACGGCGCAGGCCCACGATGGTGGGCATGCGGGGGTCGTCCCAGCCCTCGACATGCTTCTCGTCCACCAAAGCTTTCAGCTTGCGCTTGGAGGTGATCACGTACGTGAGGTTCAGGCGCGCGAATTCGTACTGGCGCGGTGTCGGCTGCTTGAGCAAGCCGCCTTCGGCCAGGCGGTCCACCAGCCAGTCGTAGAAGGGGCGCTGGTCCTCGAACTCCAGCGTGCAGATGGAGTGGGTGATCTGCTCCAGCGCGTCTTCGATGGGGTGCGCGAAGGTGTACATCGGGTAGATGCACCACTTGTCGCCCGTGTTGTGGTGGGTCGCGCGGCGGATGCGGTAGATGGCCGGGTCGCGCATGTTGATGTTGGGCGCGGCCATGTCGATCTTGGCGCGCAGCACCATGCTGCCGTCCGGGTGCTTCCCGTCACGCATCTCGCGGAAGCGCGCGAGGTTTTCTTGCGGCGTGCGGCTGCGGAAGGGGCTGTCCTTGCCGGGGGTGGAGAAGTCGCCGCGGTTGGCACGCATCTCTTCAGGCGTCTGCTCGTCCACATAGGCCAGGCCGGCTTCGATCAGGTACTCGGCGGCGCGGTACATGTGGTCGAAGTAGTTGCTGGCGTAGTACAGGTGGCTCTCGGCCTGGCCATTGAAATTCGAGTCCCAGCCAAAGCCCAGCCACTTGACGGCGTCCAGGATGGCGTCGACGTATTCCTGCTCTTCCTTCTCGGGGTTGGTGTCGTCAAAGCGCATGTGGCAGACGCCACCATAGTCGCGCGCCAGGCCGAAGTTCAGGCAGATACTCTTGGCGTGGCCCACGTGCAGGTAGCCATTGGGCTCCGGCGGGAAACGGGTGCGAATCTTGGCCGGGTCAGGCTGCCCCTGCTCGTGGTGGGCGGCGTCGCCCGGCGAGCCGCCCCAGCGGCGGCTGGCGTAGGTGCCCTGCTCCAGGTCGCGGTCAATGATGCCGCGCAGGAAATTGCTGGGTTTCGAAGGGGTGTTGTCGTCTGTAGGCGCGTTCATGCTCCGATTCTATCGAGTCCGCTTCGCCCCGAGGCCTCACCGCCGATTTGTCCGCCAATTCAATGGCAGGCACAACCATCCCGGCAAGCCCTCCAAGCTCATCGCTCGCGCTCATAACGCCAGAGGTAACCATTGGCCTTGCAGGCGTCCAGCGTGGCCAGGCTGGCCAGCAGGCGCGAGACACGCTTGACCATGTAGAGCGGCTTGACAGTCGGGCCGACCAGGACCAGATCCTCGCCCCGCTGCACGGCGCGCACGATGCGCCTGGCAACCAAGGCCGGTGGTGCGCCATGTTTCTCGTAGTAGGCCGCGATCTTGTCGAGTTGCGCCCCCGGAACAATGTCTGCAACAGCCTGCCGGTTGCGCACGATGGGGGTGTTGATCACGCCAGGGCACACCACGGACAAGCCGATGTTCGTCCCCCTCAACTCCATGGCCAGCGCATCGTGCAGCCCCATCACGGCGTGTTTGGAGGCGCTGTAAGCGCTGAGGTTGGGGGCCGGATGCAGCCCCGCTGCAGAGGCCACATTGACGATGTGTGCCGGCAGCCCCTCTTTCAGCATGCCGGGCATGAAGGCCCGACACACGTGCACCATGCCCATCAGGTTCACATCCAGGACACGCCGCCAGGCCTCCAGCGGTGTGTGCAAAAAGGGCCCGAGAAAGCCAATGCCAGCGTTGTTCACGACCACGGCTGGCGCGCCGCATTGACGCATGAACTCGTCGGCCACACCCTGCACGCTGTGAGGATGGGACACATCCAGCAAAGCAGCACGACAAGCCACCCCCATGCCGGCGATCTCCCGGCGAGCATGCTCCAGCGCATCAGCCTGAACATCGCTCAAGAAAACGTTGGCGCCGGCATGCGCAAAAGCCTTCGCGGTTTCCAGACCGATGCCGGAGGCGCCACCCGTGACGAAGACCCATCGTGAGCGCAAGTAAGGAATGGACATGATTGGCTGGAGCTGTAGGTCAAAGCCCGCGATTGTGCGGACGGCGCCCCCCTCCGCATGAGATTCAAAGACGCCATGGTTCCTATCATTTTTGACCACCCCCATGCCTGGCAGAAATTGATAACCAAACTGTCTTTTTGGGTGCTCACGTGGGAAGCGTCTGGCCTCCCAGACTTCGGACAGCAAGTTGCACCAGCAGCCCGGCATTGATGCCCCAGGCCGCCTGGGCGGCTTTGCATTCGCTTCATCAAGCTCGTCCGCGTCCACGACGCACAACCTCCCCACACCAGGAGACAAACATGTCTTTCAAACAAAAATCGAAGATGGCCCTCATCGCAGCCGCTGCGGCCATGTCCGTCACAGGCGCTCACGCTGCCGCCCCGAAGAACCCGGTCGTATTGGTTCACGGCTTCACCGGCTTTGACACCGTATTGGGTCTGGATTACTGGTATGGCATCACCAAGGCGCTGGAAAAGGACGGCGTCAAAGTGCTGGTCGCGCAGGTCAATCCGTCGCAGACCTCCGAATACCGCGGTGAAGAGCTGGTCAAGCAACTGGAAGCCTGGAAGATCGCCAACAAGGTCACCAAATTCAACCTGGTTGGCCACAGCCAGGGTGGCCCGACCGTTCGTTATGCCGCCAGCGTTCGCCCTGACCTGGTATCCAGCGCCACCACCGTGGGCGGCGTGAACCTGGGTTCGACGCTTGCTGACAAGATGGTCAATGACAAGACCATCGCTCAAGGCAACTGGCTGGACACGTTCGGCACCTCCTTGCTCAAGCTGCTGGGTCTGGCATCCAGCTATGACGGCAATGCAGACAAGATCAGCGCATCGACAGCCGCCATCGACATGACCTACGCCTCGGCCGTGGCCTTCAACAAGAAGTACCCTGAAGGTGCACCCGCCGTGGAGGGCACACCCGGCACGAATGAAAATGGCAGCAATGGGGTGAAGTATTTCTCCATCGCGGGTGATGCCAACGGCACGACCAACAGCCTCGACGTGATCGACTTGCTGCTCGTCAGCACAACGGCCAAAACGGTATTCAAGGATGTCGTGGCGGACGGCGTGGTGCAAACGTCCTCGCAATACTGGGGCAAGCACATCAAGACCTACCCCTGGAACCACTTCGACGAGGTCAACCAATCCCTGGGGCTGATTGGCAAGGACGCCCCTTCGCCCAAGGACGTTTACCGTTCGCTTGCACAGATGCTGGCAAGCAAGGGCCTGTGACCCTGGCCTGAACGTATCGAGGGGTCGCGTTCGAGCCCCCTCGGTCTCACTGTGATCGTTGGCCCAGGCCGGCGATCACAGCCTGCATTTCTGCCTTGCCTCCCTCTATGTTGCTCAAGATTAACCACGATCACAGAAGGCGCTGGATCACCGCAGGCGTGGTGATACTGGCAGGTGGCCTTGCCGTGTCTGCGCGCTGGTATGCGTCAGGCACCACCGCCACTCAACCAGCCAGGCAGACCACAGCCTGGGCCTGGTTGCAGCCTGACGCCGGCACCACCGCATCAGAGGTGGTTGCTGATACCCCATCACCGAGACCAGCCGGTGTGCGATCTCCAGACACCTTGCGTGCCGTGCTGTACCAAGGCTCATTCTCCGGAACCCAGGCTTTCGGAAGCTGGTGTGCAAGCACCGCCTCGACGCTGACGCCGTGCCTGGGCTTGCGCGAACGCTTCGAGTACTACATCAACGGCCTGGGAGAAATTTCTGTTGCCGAGGTGCGTGCGCTCATCGAAGACGAAGCCCGCAAGGCAAACGGCGCGCAACTGGCCCAGCAGATCATGGCGATCTATGACAAGTACTGGGATGTGCGCAATCACACCTACCGGCACAACGTCGACATGGCCGACATCTCCAGCTGGATGCCCGCCTTGCAAGAGGCTCAGCAGTATCGCAAGCAGATCCTGGGCGAAGACTGGGCCAAGGCGTTTTATGCGGAGGACGACCAGGAGTTCGTTGCCACCTATCAACGTGCATCAACAGGCAGCCCACCGCCTCCGTCCAGCAGCGATCCCGTGCCACTGCCCAGCACGAACAAGGATGCGCAAGCCATCCGATCGGAACGCATGGCGCGCTATGGCGCAGAGGTGACTGCACAGCTGGAGGCGCTGGATGCACAGCAAGGTCAGTTCGATCAGCAGGTGGCCCTCGCCCGTGCAGAGTGGAGCCGGCTGCAGGCACAACCCAATCTGAGCGAACTCGATCGGGACGCACAGCTCCATCAGTTCATTTCAACGCACTTCGATGCGCACAACCGCAAGCGGGCCACCGCGCTGGCCAGGCTGCCTGCGCCTTGACCAGAGGCCCGAGGTGTCAATCGCCGCTTGAGACGAGCTGAAAACGTTGCCGATACGCGCTGGGCGTCTCACCCGTCCAGCGCTTGAAGGCCCGCGTGAAGTTCGCCGGGTTCAGGTATCCCAGCCGCAGGGCGATATCGTCGATGCGCATGGAGGAAGAACGCAGGAGGTTCAGTGCCTCCAGGCGACGGCGTTCGTTGACCACATCCCGAAAGTTCACGCCCTGGCGCTCCAGTCTCCTGGCCAGGGTGCGCGGCGACAGGTTCATGCGCTCGGCCACCTGGGGAAGACTGGGAAAGCCATCATCGGACAGGTGCAAGGCGTCCGCCACAGCAGCAGAGAAGGACTCGCTGCTCAAGTGCACCTTGGCCAGCTCCTGCTCGCACTGCGCGCGAGCCTGCCTGGCTGCAAGCGGCTGTGCCATCGTCAGGCGCGTGGCCAGCAGCTGATGCGGGATGAAGAGCTGATTGGCTTTGCATTCAAAGCTGGTGCGCGGCAGGCACTTCTCGTATCGCACAAAGGCAGCAGGCCTGGGCCAGGTCAGACTGATGTGCGCGTGTTGCAGATGCCCCTCCTGAACCCGATGCCCGCCCAGGTGCTGCGCGCAATTGAGCCAGGCTGCAATGGTGCTCTCGACTGCGAACTGATGGGCGAACCCCAGTGGCATCTTTTCCGTGAAAGTCAGGACCACGCCGTCATCGCGCCAGTCTGGCGAGATGGCCATGAAGCGTGACCCCAATGGCGAAAAGCGGACGCCCACCTCCAATGCCTCGTGAAGCGTGTCGGCACAGATCAGGGCCAGGCCAAGGAAGCCAAACAAGGTGGGCGGCACATGCATGCCCAGTTCAATGCCAAAGCACGGGTCGCCGGTCATGCGCAACGCATGGTAGATCAGCGCGGCATAGTCAGGCGCCGCCAGCAGGGCTTCCGGGTCGTCCAGCGCATCCATGCGAAGACCTGCCATCTGCAGCAAAGCGGCCTGCTCAACGCCACGCTCCACCGCCAGCTTGCACAGCAAGGCAGCAACAGGCATGGGTACGGGCGGCGCCAGATGCGCGCCTGGTACTTCGTTGAGAAACACGTGCGTGGCCATGGCAAAAAAGGATAGGCACATTGTCTGAAGCAAGGCTGACACCTTCAATAAGGGATCACCAGAATCGTGCTGTCCGCTCCTCAGGGGCCAGCCAACATGGCAAGTGAGCGGCAACCCACAGCACATCCAACACCATGACAACTCACGGAAGACACCTCCTGCAAATGACCGCAACAGCCGTGCTGGCCTGCATCAGCATCACCTGTCTGGCCGCGGTACCTCAGGCTGCCGTCACCGCCGGGCCCGATACCCCCGGCTACGGCGACCGCGCCGACGTGGACAACCTGGCTCAGTTCGGCTTCACCGAGCGCGAGTACGCGATCTCGGGTCTGGCACGCAAGTTCAAAGGCGTCGGCACCTTGGGCAGCGACGGCAAGTGGGCGGCCTCCGTGGTTTCCAGCAACACCCCTTACAACACGATGATGATCGTGCGCCGGCCAACGGACCCGGCCCGCTTCAATGGCGTCGTGATCGTCGAGTGGCTCAATGTCAGCACGGGCTACCCCCTCGATGTGGACTGGGGCATGGCGCACGAGGCCATCCTGCGCGAGGGCTATGCCTATGTCGGCGTCAACGTCCAGAAAGTGGGGGTCCAGGGTGTCCAGAAGCTCACGGCCTACGGGAGCCGCTACGCGGCTGGCAGCATCCCCGATGACGACATCTCGTACGACATCCTGTCGCAGACGGCCCAGGCCCTGCGTGACCAGAGCCATCTGATACTGGGTGGCCTCAAGCCTCAGAAGCTGATCGCCACAGGCCATTCGCAATCGGCCATGCGCCTGATCACCTATGCCAATGCCATTCAGCCGCTGGACAAGGTGTTTGATGGGCTGTTCATACATGGCCGCACCAGCTCTGGGGCCAAGCTGGCGTCCAGCGACAGCATGCCGCTCAACACGGCGATCCGAAGCGACACCAATGTGCCTGTCTTCCTGCTGCAGTCGGAAATGGATGTGGCATTGCAACCGGGCACATCCAGGCAGGTTGACACCGACCTCATCCGGCACTGGGAGGTGGCCGGCTCCGCCCACGCCGACCAGTACCTGCTCGACAGCATTGGCAAGGTCAGCACGCGCGAGGTAGGCTGGACGCCGCCCGAATGTGGCAGCCCCTATAACGCCATGCCGTTCTACGAGGTGGAGATCGCGGCGTTCGATCACCTCAAGAACTGGATGACCACGGGCATCGCCCCCCCGACCGCACCACGCCTGCAACGCGACTGGTTGGGCGGCATCAAGAAGGACGCCAATGGCAATGCCATCGGGGGCCTGCGCCTGCCGGAAATCGACGTGCCCATCGCCAGGTACGGTCACGTCAACTTCACAACCGGCTCATTGGCCTTTCTGGATCTGTTTGCCTGCGTGGCGGGCGGCAATACCAACTACTTCACGGCCAGCAAGCTCCAGTCGCTCTACCCGACACACGAGGACTACGTCAACAAATACAAGGCTGCAGCAGACGCCGCGCTGGCCAAGGGCTATATCCGGCCGGTGGAGCATGCCAACTCGCTCAAACGCGCGCAAGCGGCCGCCGTACCACAGTAGCCCGCCGTTCCGGATCGACGTGGTTGCGGGGGCTGGCTCCTGCGCGCGCTTGGGTATAAGGTGGCAGACATCTCAGCCCGACAACGCGAGCCCATGGCCAACAACCACAAACACGACGACCGTTTGAGCAAGAAGGACTACGAAGAGCGCCTGGAGCCCCTGCAACTGGAACTCAACCAGATGGCCCGCTGGCTGCAGCACACCGGCAAGCGGATGCTGATCCTGTTCGAAGGCCGTGACACGGCGGGCAAGACCGGCGTGATCAACGCCATCTCGGAGTGCCTGAACCCGCGCCAGTACCAGATCGTGGCGCTGCCCAAGCCGTCCGAGGAGGAAAGCACCCGGTGGTACTTCCAGCGCTATGTGCCCCACCTGCCTGCGGGCGGCAACGTTTCGCTGTTCGACCGCAGCTGGTACAACCGCGCCGGTGTGGAAAAAGTCATGGGCTACTGCAACGACGAGCAGTACCAGCGTTTCCTCAAGCAGGCGCCCGTGTTCGAGAAGCTGCTGGTCGATGACGGCATCCTGCTGTTCAAGTACTGGCTGACGGTGGACCAGGCCGAGCAGGAACGCCGCTTCGCCGAACGCCGCGATGACCCGTTCAAGCGCTGGAAGCTGTCACCCATCGACCTGATGGCCCGCCAGAAGTACGAGGAATACGGCAAGGCCCGCGACGCGATGTTGGAGGCCACCCACACCAAGCACGCCCCCTGGACGCTGGTGGATTTCAACGACCAGCGCCTGGGCCGCCTGACCCTGATCCGCCACCTGCTGGACCAGTTGCCGGACTACGCGGTGCCCGACCAGTGGATCGACTTCGCGCCTCTGAACGGCAAGCTGGCGAAGGAAAGCTTCAAGGGGCCGCTCAAGCCGATACCGCCGGCCTTGAGTTGAATCAACGGCGGGGCGCAAGGCCCCCAAAACTTGATTTCAAACAAACGTTCAATTCTGTTTACTAGGGAAATAACACCGTTTCAAACACCCCTCATTCAGGGGTATTCGTTAAATAACAGGGTTGACCCTCTCGGGCGGGCTGCTGGCCAACTTCAACAATCGGCCCCACAGCAGTCGCAACACAACACCAGAAAGCAGTCGCCCATGCTCACCACCCGCTACCAGAAGGTCAACACCCTGAGTGTCGTGGACATTGCCCGCATGCACGCCCTGTTCGAAGAAAACTACGCGTTCAGCCCGCTGTCGACCTTCATCAATGACCTGGAAAAGAAGGACGGCGCCTTCATCGTGCGCAAGAAGTCCACCCAGGAGATCGTGGGTTTTTCAACGCTGGGCATCTACACCTTCAAGCTGGGCGGCAAGAAGGCCAAGGGCCTGTTCAGCGGCGACACCATCATCGACCGCAACTACTGGGGTTCGCGCTCGTTGCAGAACGCGTTCGCGCTCAAGCTGTTCTGGGAGGCGCTCAAATCCCCCCTGACGCCGCAGTACTGGTTGCTGATCTCCAAGGGTTACAAGACCTATCTGCTGCTGGCGCGCAACTTCCCTGATTTCTACCCCCAGCGTGGCAACGCCCAGCCCGAACTCAAGGACCTGGTCACCGAATACTGCGAGGCCATGTTCCCCGGCAAGCTCGACCACGACAGCATGCTGCTGGACTTCGGCGACAACGCCAATTGCCTGAAGGATCACGTGGCGGCCATCACGCCCGAGATGCGTGCCGCCGACCCGGACATCGCCTTCTTCGAGCAGCGCAACCCGAGCTGGCAGCGCGGCACCGAGCTGCCCTGCATTGCCCTGGCCGACCTCAAGACTTTCCTGACCTTCGTGTGGCCCTTCCTGTGGAAGACGCTGCTGGGCAAGAAGGCCGCACCGCAGGCCGGCACAGCTCAGGCCGAGGCGCAGGCCCGCCGGGCCTGATCGGGGTCAGGCGGCGCTCTGGCCGCCTTGGTCGGCTTTGTCGCCCGGCCCCTTGTCAGCCTGGCTGCTCGGGCCCTCCCCCGCATTGGCGGCTGCTTCAGGCGCCTGGCTGACGCCTTCACGGGCGCGCTCGGCATAACGGTTGAAACGCCAGGCGGTGTTCTCCAGCGTGATGCGGCGCCAGGTGGCGCGTTTTTCAGCGGGGCTCATCTCGGGCCACAGCTGCACTTCATCAAAGGTGCGGCCGCAGCCCTTGCACAGGTCATCACCCTGGCTGGTCGAGCAGATCGCGATGCAAGGCGTGTCGGGTGTGGTGCCGTACCAGGCCAGCCAGGCTTGCCGCGCGGCTTTCGGCATGGTGGCCTCGTCGCACTCGTTCTCGCGGTAATAGACCATGAGCGCGTAGACCTCGGCGAGCTTTTGCACCTCGGCGCACAGGCTGATGCCATCGGGCGATGGCCGCTGCTCGCGCCACCAGTTGATGGCCGATTCGATGTCGGTGATGTGGATGCCCGCCATGCCGCTCTTTGGCTCGTTGCTCAAGCCTTGGCCGGCTTGGCCGCAGCCTGCTCGGCCTCATGCGCTTGCAGCGCCGCCAAGGCGGCTTCGACCGCGTCATGCGTCACGCCTTCAGCCAGGCTCACGGGCGCATCGCCCAGCACCGCGGCACCTTCGGTCTTGAAGCGCTTGACCCAGGCGCCCGCCTCACGGCCTTCGGCAAAGGCCTGGCTTTGCAGCAGCAAGACGCCGTCCGCAGCGGTGAGCTTGAAGTAGAACTGGCCGTCGGCCTCGCGGTATTGCTTGAACACCGGCAGCTCGGACTTGCTGGCCTGCGCCTTGGCCACCTTGGCCTGGGGCACGGCCAGCATCGGGCGCAGGCCCACGGCATGGCGCAGCTCGGCCAGGAAGGGCGTGGCCGCCGCACGCGCCTTGGCAGCCCCCGCCTGCAGGATGTCCTCGATGTGCTCGGGGTGGGCCATCAGATCGGCATAACGCTCGCGCATCGGGCCCACATGGGCTTCGATCAGCTGCACCACGCGCTGCTTGGCGTCGCCCCAGCCCAGGCCGGCACGCAGGTCGGCGTGGAAGGCCTCGCGCGTGGCCGCATCGGCAAAGGCATCGTGGATGGTGACCAGGTGGGCGCTGTCCGGGTCCTTGGGCTCGCCGGGCAACTTCGAATCCGTCACGATGCGCGCGATCGCGTCCTTCAAGGCCTTGGCACCGCCGCCGAACAAGGGCACGGTATTGTCATAGCTCTTGCTCATCTTGCGGCCATCCAGGCCGGGCAAGGTGGCCACGCTCTCTTCGATCTCGGCTTGGGGCAGCACGAACAGCTCGCGGCCCTTGCCAAAGGTGTGGTTGAAGCGCTGGGCCACATCACGCGCCATCTCGATGTGCTGGACCTGGTCGCGGCCCACCGGCACACGGTGCGCGTTGAACAGCAGGATGTCAGCGGCCATCAGGATGGGGTAGCAGTACAGGCCCATGGTGATGTTGGCGTCCGGCTCTTCGCCCGCCGCTTCGTTGACATCGACAGAGGCCTTGTAGGCGTGCGCCCGGTTCATCTGGCCCTTGGCGGTCACACAGGTCAGCAGCCAGTTCAGCTCCGTCGTCTCGGGGATGTCGCTCTGGCGGTAGAAGGTCACGCGCTCGGTGTCCAGGCCGGCGGCCAGCCAGGTGGCGGCGATTTCCAGGCGTGAACGCTCGATGCGATCCGGGTCGTCGCACTTGATGAGCGCGTGGTAGTCAGCCAGGAAGAAAAAGCTCTCGACCCCGGCCTCGCGGCTGGCGGCAATGGCGGGGCGGATGGCGCCCACGTAATTGCCCAGGTGGGGGGTGCCGGTGGTGGTGATACCGGTGAGAACGCGTACGGTCATGGCTGGCTCGGGTGGAGATCGGACGGGAAAACAGACGGGGAAAGTGCCGAATTGTAGGTGCAGGCCCCTTTTTCCGGGGCCCGGCAGGGGCACTGCCCGGGGTGGGCCCCGATTACACTCTGGGCCGCATGAAAAACATCGTCATCCTGATCTCCGGGCGCGGCTCCAACATGGAAGCCATCGTGGACGCCTGTGCCAGCGAGCAATGGCCCGCCCGCATCGCGGCCGTGGTCAGCAACAAGGCTTCGGCTGGCGGCCTGCAGTTCGCCGCCTCACGTGGCATCCCCACCGCGGTGGTGGACCACAAGGCTTTTGATACCCGCGAGGCGTTTGACGCCGAACTGGCCCGCGTGATCGACGGCTACCAGCCCGACCTGGTGGTGCTGGCCGGCTTCATGCGCATCCTGACCGAAGGCTTTGTGCGCCATTTCGAGGGGCGCATGCTCAACATCCACCCCTCCCTGCTGCCGGCCTTCCCCGGCCTGCACACGCACCAGCGCGCCATCGAGGCCGGCTGCAAGCTGGCCGGTGCCACGGTGCACTTCGTGACGCCCGATCTGGACCACGGCCCCATCGTCGCCCAGGCCGCCGTGCCGGTGCTGGCCGATGACACCGAAGCCAGTCTGTCTGCACGCGTGCTCAAGCAGGAACACGTGATGTACCCGCGTGCCGTGCGCTGGTTCGTGGAAGGCGCGCTGACGCTGGCACAAGGCCGCGTCACGCACCAACAGGGCGCCTCGCAGCTGCTGATCGGCGATTGAGCCCGAGCCTCGCGCGCAGCCTCCTCTCATCCCTTGCACTCCTGATACGCTTGGCGGCTTTGTTGTGCTCGTACAAGTCGTACAGGGAAAGGGAGAGAAAAAAATGAAACACTGGATTCGCCAGGGGCTGGCCACACTGGCCATCATGGGTGCCGCGCTGTCCACCGCATGGGCCGAGGACGCGCCCAACCTGTCTCAACAGGAACAAGCCCACCGCGCTGCCGTCGAGGAAGCGGTCAAGACCATGCAGGGCGCCCAGATCAAGGGGCCCGCCGAGATCAAGCTGCGCGACCAGGCCGTGCTGAAACTGCCTGCAGGTTATGTCTGGGTGCCTGAACCGGCCGCAGGCCAGTTCATGAAGGCCGTGGGCAACCGCCCCGACGAGCGCGAACTGGGCCTGATCTTCCCGCAAGCCGAGGACCAGGACTGGATGGTCGTGGCCGAGTACGAGCCCGCCGGCTACATCAAGGACGATGACGCCAAGAACTGGAACGTGGACGACATGTTCAAGAGCCTCAAGGAAGGCACCGAAGCCTCCAACGAGGAACGCCGCAAGAACGGCTACCCCGAACTCGACATCCTGGGCTGGGTGGAAAAGCCCACCTACACGGAGGCCTCGCACCGGCTGGTGTGGTCCATGTCGGCCCGCCACAAGGGGGCCCCGGCCGATGCGCCCACCAGCATCAACTACAACACGTATGCACTGGGCCGCGAGGGCTACATCACGCTCAACCTGATCACCGCGCTGCAGGCCATCCCGCAAGACAAGGCCCATGCCCAGACCCTGCTGGCCGCGCTGGACTTCAATGAAGGCAAGCGTTATGCGGACTTCAACCAGTCCACCGACAAGGTGGCCGAGTACGGGCTGGCCGCGCTGGTGGGTGGCCTGGCCGCCAAGAAGCTGGGCATGTTCGCGCTGGCCGCCGGCTTCTTCGCCAAGTTCGCCAAGGTGATCCTGCTGGCCGGTGCCGGCGTGGCCGCCGCAGTTGGCAAGTTCTTCAAGCGCGACAAGGCCTGATCCTTCCTATTGCCCACCATGCTCAAGATCCTGTTTCTGCTGTTCAGCGGCCTGAAGTTCGGCAAGCTGCTCACCACGGGCGGCACCATGCTGATCTCGCTGGTCGTGTATGCCTTCATCTATGGCTGGAAGTACGCCGCCGGCTTCATCGCGCTGCTGTTCGTGCACGAGATGGGTCACTTCATCGCGGCCCGCCAGCGCGGCCTGAACGTGGGCGCACCCACCTTCATCCCCTTCATGGGCGCCTGGATCGAGATGAAGGACATGCCGCATGACGCCGAGACTGAAGCCTATGTGGGCCTGGGCGGCCCGCTGCTGGGCACGTTGGGGGCACTGGTCTGCTACTTCCTGGCACGCGACCTGGACCACAGCGGCAAGTGGCTGCTGGCCGTGGCCTATGCTGGCTTCTTCCTGAACCTGTTCAACCTGATCCCGCTGTCACCGCTGGATGGCGGGCGCATCACGGCGGTGCTGTCACCGCGCCTGTGGCTGCTGGGGGTGCCCGTGATGGGCTTTCTGTTGTGGCGCAACCCGCTCAACCCGGTGCTGATCATGATCGCCATCATGGCCATCCCGCAGGTGATGAAGGCCTGGCGCTTTCGGGCCGATGACCCGGCGCACGCGGGCTACTACGTGGCCTCCGCCGAAACCCGCCTGACCTACGCCACCGCCTACATCGGCCTGCTGGCCTTTCTGGCGGTGATGACGCACGACGTGCATGAGATGCTGGCCGTCGTGCGATGAGGTCGTGCCATAACGTCGTGGGATGAGGCCGGCCGCTCAGTTCGCGCTGATCGGCACCTCGAACCAGAACAGGCTGCCGCTGCCGGGCTGGCTGTCCACCCCGATGCTGCCGTTCATCATGTCGATGAGACGCTTGCAGATGGCCAGGCCCAGGCCGGAGCCGCCGTACTGACGGATGGTGCTGTCACTGGCCTTGTTGAAGGGCTGAAACAGCTGGCACAGTGCCTCATCAGGGATGCCGATGCCCGAGTCCTGCACTTCCACGTGCAGCGCCTGTTGCCCATCATCACGCTGCGTGGTGCGGCAACGAACGGCCACTTCACCTTGCGCCGTGAACTTCAGGGCATTGGCCAGCAGATTGAGCAGCACCTGCTTGACGCGCAAGGGGTCGCCCACGGCCTCGATCTCGTCACCGGAAAACTCGCGCACCAGGGTCACCCCTTTTTGCTCCGCGATGGACGACACCATGTCCACCGCTTCGTGCGCCAGCTGCACAGCATTGAAGCGCTGCTGATCCAGTCGCGTGGGGTGGGCCTCCAGGCGAGAGAAGTCCAGCACATCGTTGATGATCTGCAGCAAGGTGTTGCCGCAACGGTCGATCTGCTCGGCATACGTGGCCTGCTGCGCATTGAGCTCGGTGCGCTTGAGCAAGGTCGCAAAACCGAGGATGCCGTTGAGCGGTGTGCGCACCTCGTGGCTGATCTGCGCAAACAGGCGGGTGCGGTCCAGGCTGGACTGCTGCACCGCTTGCAACATGGCCTCCAGGCGCACGGCACGCCGCTCCAGCGACAGATTCTGGCTGTCGATCACGCGCTGGTTGGCATCGATCTCTTCGCCGAAGCGATCATAGGCACGGCGCACCACCACGCTGACCCCACCACCGATCAAGAGGAAGCACATCTGCATGAGGAACATGGGGTTGTCCTCGTCGCGCATCAGGGGCGTCAGCCAATGGAACTGGTGGTTCTGCCAGATCAGCACGGTGGCCACCATGGCGATGACCAGCCAGATCAGGCCATCGACCACGCCCATCACATGCGCCACGAACATGGGCCACCACACCAGCCACCACACGGCGGTGCTGGGCGACAGCCCCATCCACATCAAGGCGACGACCAGGCCAGCCAGGTTGCCCAACAGCATCAGGTGGCTGCACAGGCGGATGCGTGCCGGCGCCAGCCTGGATTTGAACAAGGGATAGAGCCCCAAAACCAGTGTGGCGGGCAAACCCAGTACAGCAGCGATGGGCCATTGGCCCAGATAAAAACCATAGGCGAGCGCGAACACGAAGTGCCCGGCCGCGGACACCAGAATCAATTCGCTGAAACGCCGGTATTTGACCCAGCCAGCGCCCCATTGCGCTGGAGGTGGTGATGCCATGTACTGCTCCTGTGGCCTCATCAACTGGTGTCTGCTGACACAAAGCGCAAGACTAACTCAAGCTGGCGCCATCTCGTCCCACGACTTGATGAGGGTTTGCGAGATGGCAAGCTCAAACAGAGATGGAACGCGTGGCCAGTGCCGCTGCGGCCGCGCGGGTCTCCACGCCCAGCTTCTCGAAGATGTGCTCCAGATGCTTGTTGACGGTGCGATGGCTCATGCCCAGGATGTCGGCGATGTCGCGGTTGGTCTTGCCCTTGGCCAGCCAGCCCAGCACCTCGGTTTCGCGCGGTGTCAGCGCCGCTTCGCTCAATCGATCAGGGCCGGATGCCGACGCAGCGCTCGTGGCCTTGCCATGCTGCATGACGCGAATGGCCTCGCGTGCCGCACGCGCATTGCGCACGTGCGTGGCCAGCCGCGCCAGCACTTCTTCAATGCGCACGGGCTTGACCACGTAGTCCACGCCGCCGGCCTCAAAGCCGGCCACCACATCGGCTGTCTCGGACAGGCCCGTCATGAAGATCACAGGGATCGCCGACCAGGCCGCGTGGTTCTTGATGCGCTGGCAAGTCTCGAACCCGGTGAGGCCGGGCATGACGCCGTCCATGAGGATGGCATCGGGTGTGACCACGTCCAGACGCGCCAGTGCCTGCTGGCCGTCGCGCGCCACGAGCACCGTGTAACCTTCATCGGCCAGCGCGTCACACAGCATACGCAAGGTATCGGGTGCATCATCCACCACCAGGACCGTGCCCTGGCTGGGCTCAAGCTTGGGGTTCATCCAGTGTGTCCTCTGCGAGATAAGGGGCGAGATACGAGACCATGGCGTCCAGATCGAACTGCTCCAGCAGCTCACGCAGCCTGCGCCAATGGTTGAGTTGATCGGGTGCGGCGCGGGTCCACTCATCGAGGGCCTCATGCAGGCCCTGTACGTGGCCCTTGCGCGCCAGACGGTCCAGTTCCCAGGCGGCATCGGCAGACACCGGTGAGGCGGCTTGCGCGAACAGGTCCAGCTGCGGCACGGTATCTGGTGGCTTGCTCTGAGCGTTGTATTCGGCACTGCATTCGGCGTTGTGCTCGGCGCCCGGCGCTGCGGGGTGGGTCGTGACCCAGCTCAGGCCCAGTTGCGCCGACAGGGTGTCCAGCAGTTCCGACTCCATCACGGGCTTGGCCACAAAGGCCTGGCATTGTGCGGCCGCCAGGTTCTCCGGCCGGTTCTCGAACACATTGGCCGACACCATGATGATGGGCACGTCAAGAAAGCCGGCCTGCCGGATGGCACGGGCCGTGCGCCAGCCGTCCATGTCATCCATGGTGATGTCCAGCAAGACCGCATCGGGGCAGTGCTCCTTGACGCTCTCCAGGCCCTCTTGCCCGCTGGCCGCTTCACGGATGTCAAAGCCCAGGGGCAGCAGCATGCCGGCCAGCATCTGGCGCTGGATGGGCTGGTCGTCCACCACCAGCAAGGTCTTGCGCGCGCCCTCGTAGCCCGTGACGGGGTGGTGCAACAAACGTGCGGCGCCCACACCGGACGCCAGCGCACGCGCCTCCGGCGGTGCGGCGATCTCGCGCAGGTACAGGCGCACGCTGAAGGTGCTGCCCTGCCCCATCACGCTTTGCACGCTGAGCTCGCCCCCCATCAGCTCGGTGAGCAGGTGGGTGATGGTCAGGCCCAGGCCCGTGCCCGGCTCGCTGCTGCGCCGCCCGCCACTGCCGCGCTCGAAGGGCAGGAAGATGCGCTCCAGATCCTGCGGTGCAATGCCGATGCCGGTGTCCAGCACCTCGAAGCGCAGCACCTCGCGGCGTGCATCCAGCACCAGGGTGATGCGGCCCTTCTCGGTGAAGCGCACGGCATTGCTCAGCAGGTTGAGCAGGATCTGGCGCAAGCGCTTGACATCAGCTTGCACCCAGGCGGGCACGCGGCCCCGCGTCTCCAGCTTGAAGCCCAGCCCCTTGGCTTCGGCCTGGGGCTGCACCATGCTGACCACGTCGTCCAGGAACTCGCGCAAGGGCACAGGTGCCGACTCCAGCCGCAGCCGGCCCGCTTCGATCCGGGCCAGGTCCAGCAGGCCATCGATCAAGCCCATGAGGTGCTCGCCGCTGCGCTGGATGGTGTTGAGCGCCGAGCGCTTCTTGCCGACTGCAGGCGCATCCTTCAACAAGATCTGCGCATAACCCAGGATGCTGTTGAGCGGTGTGCGCAGTTCGTGCGTCATGCCCGCCACGTAACGGGTCTTGGCCTGGTTGGCAGCCTCGGCCAGCTCCTTGGCCTGCTGCAAGGCCGCATCGGTGCGGCGGTGGGCGTCGATCTCGAGCTGCAGCAACTGGTTGTGCCGGTTGGAGTCGTCCTGCGCCATGCGCCGGCTCTCGGAGGCCAGCACCACCCACCAGGCGCACACGGCCGCAGCCAGCAGCATGAGTGCAAACACCTTGATGAAGGGGCCTTCGAGCCCGCCAGGCGCCAGGCTGCCGTCGGCCAAACTCGGGCGCACCACCCCTTCCTGGTAATAGACCACGCCCAGCACGAAGGCCAGCATGGCGGCGATCGACAGGAACACCACGAGGTAGTGCCCCACCCGGAAGTTGATTCGCCTCGACAGCTGCGTCGGCAGCACGGCCATCAGGCCATCCGAGACCTGCTCGGCCGCACGCGAACGCGTCTTGCAGCGGTCATGGCAGCGCGACTCCAGCGTGCAGCACAGCGAGCAAATGGGCGCGTCGTAGGCCGGGCAGGTGGCCATGTCCTCGGCCTCGAAGTGGTTCTCGCACACCGAGCAGCGCACCAGCTGGCCGGGCTTCCAGTGGGTTCTCGGCTGGCGCGCCAGGTAGTAACGCCCCTGCGTGGCCCAGGCCAGCAAAGGCGACATCACCAGCGCAATGCCCAGCGCGATGAACGAAGACCAGGCCACCAGGGCCTCACCCAGCAAGCCCGCGTGGGCCGATACGGCCAGCAAGGCCGCCGACAAGGTGGCGCCCAGCCCCACAGGGTTGAGGTCATACAGATGGGCGCGCTTGAACTCGATGCCCTTGGGTGACCAGCCCATGGGCTTGTTGACCATCAGGTCCGCCACCAGGGCCCCCACCCAGGCGATGGCCACATTGCTATAGAGCCCCAGCACACGCTCCAGCGCGCCGAACACACCCAGCGTCATCAGCAGCACGGCGATCAGCACATTGAAGACCAGCCACACCACCCGACCCGGATGGCTGTGCGTGAGCCGCGCAAAGAAGTTGGACCAGGCCAGCGAGCCCGCGTAGGCATTGGTCACGTTGATCTTGACCTGCGACACGATCACGAACAGCACGGTGGCACCCAGTACCCATTCGGGCGATGAGAACACCTCGCCGAAGCCCGCCAGGTACATCTGCGTGGGCTCGATGGCCTTGTCCACCGGCACCTCATGCTGCAAGGCCAGGAATGCCAGGAAGGCGCCGGCCAGCATCTTGAGCATGCCCGGCACCACCCAGCCCGGCCCGGCCACCAGCACGGCCGTCCACCAGCGCACGCGGTTCTCGCGGGTCTTCTCGGGCAGGAAGCGCAGGAAGTCCACCTGCTCGCCGATCTGCACGATCAAGGCGAAGGCCACGGTCGACGCCAGGCCGAACGCGGTCATGTCAAAGCCGTTGTGGCCCGTGCTGCGCCCCGTCAGGCCCGTGAAGGCCACATAGGCCTGCGGGTTCTTGAAGGCCACAAAGAGAAACGGGCAGACCCACAGCGTCAACCAAAGCGGCTGCGTCCACATCTGCAGCCGCGAGATCAGCGTCACGCCATGGGTGACCAGGGGAATGATGACCAGCGAGGACACCACATAACAAAGCGGCAAGGGCCAGTCGAACACCATCTGGATGGCCAGCGCCATGATGGCCGCCTCCAGCGCGAAGAAGATGAAGGTGAAGCTGGCGTAGATCAGCGAGGTCAGCGTCGAGCCCAGGTAGCCGAAGCCCGCACCGCGCGTGAGCAGGTCCATGTCGACGCCGTATTTGGCCGCGTAGTAGCTGATGGGCAGGCCGGTGAGGAAGGTGATCAGGCCCACCACCAGGATGGCCCACAGCGCATTGGTGAAACCGTAGTTCAGCGCAATGGCGCCGCCGATGGCTTCGAGCGCCAGGAAGGACACGGCGCCAAAGGCCGTGTTGGCCACGCGCAGCTCGCTCCACTTGCGAAAGGTGCGCGGCGTGTAGCGCAGGGCGTAGTCCTCCAGGGTTTCGTTGGCAACCCAGGAGTTGTATTCACGGCGAATGCGAAAGATCTTTTGCCGGGCTACGGACACGAACTGGCTCCGGATGAAGGGACGGCCACCCTTGTATGCAAGAAGCGATCCATGCGCGTTGCACGAGTCCTGCGTACGTCAACTACGTTAATTGACGTATTCATGGAAAACCCGCTCATCCGTACTGTTGCACCCAAGGCCGCGAGCAGCGGTGCCGGGTTCCCGCAGTATCCAGAGGACCTTGCACCAAAGCGCGGCATCGGCAACCCGTTTTTGTGCAAGGAGCCTTTTCATGTCGAAGTCCGAAAAAGATCTGTCCCTCAACCGCCGCCGCGTCCTGCAAGGCCTGGGTGCCGTCCCGCTGATGGGCGTCACCGGCCTGAGCTACGGCGCCGCACCCGCCACCTCGGCCGTCAACACGACCAAGCTGGCCGTGACCGACACCGAAGTGATCGTCGGTCAGCTGCACTCGGCCACGGGCACCATGGCCATTTCGGAAACCGGTTCGATCCAGGCCGAGCAGCTGGCCATCGACCAGATCAATGCCATGGGCGGTGTGCTGGGCCGCAAGATCAAGGTGATCAAGGAAGACGGCGCCTCCGACTGGCCCACGTTTGCCGAGAAGTCCAAGAAGCTGCTGGTCAACGACCGCGTGGCCTGCGTGTTCGGCTGCTGGACATCGGCCTCGCGCAAGGCCGTGCTGCCCATCTTCGAAAAGGAAAACGGCCTGCTGTACTACCCCACCTTCTATGAAGGCCTGGAGCAGTCCAAGAACGTGATCTACACGGGCCAGGAAGCCACGCAGCAGATCATCTGGGGCCTGGACTGGGGCGCCAAGGAGAAGAAGGCCAAGACTTTCTTCCTCGTGGGCTCGGACTACATCTGGCCGCGCACCTCGATGAAGATCGCACGCAAGCACATCGAGACGGTCGGCAAACTGGGCAAGGTGGTCGGCGAAGAGTACTACCCGCTGGGCAACACCAACTTCAACTCGCTGATCAACAAGATCAAGCTGGCCAAGCCCGATTGCATCTTCGCCGCCGTGGTGGGTGGCTCCAACGTGGCCTTCTACAAGCAACTCAAGGCCGCCGGCATCACCGGCGCCAAGCAGTTCCTGCTGACCTTGTCGGTGACCGAGGACGAAATGCTGGGCGTGGGCGGCGAGAACTTCGCCGGCTTCTACTCGTCGATGAAGTACTTCCAGTCGCTGCCCAACGACAACAACAAGAAGTTCGTCGAAGCCTTCAAGAAGGCCTATGGCCCGAAATCGGTGATCGGCGACGTGACCCAGGCCGGCTACCTCGGCCCCTGGTTGTGGAAGGCCGCCGTCGAGAGGGCCGGCAGCTTCGATGTGGACAAGGTCGTGGCCGCATCGCCTGGCATCGAGTTGAAGACCGCGCCCGAGGGCTACGTGAAGCTGCACGAGAACCACCACCTGTGGAGCCGTGCGCGCATTGCGCAGGGGCAGGCGGATGGGACCTTCAAGGTGGTGGCCGAGTCCAAGGACTTGATCGAACCCAACCCCTTCCCCAAGGGTTATCAATAAACCACCCCCTACGGCCTGACGGCCGCCCCCTCAAGGGGGCAACGCCAGCGGACCGGCGAAGCCGGATCCGCGGCGTTTGCTGGATCGGTTTCGTGTGGCGCGGAGATTGAGCGTGAGCGCGCGGTTGTGTTGTTGAAGGGGGTGCCCCATGTCTTTTGCAGAAATGATGAACATTGGCCTGATGCAGGGCTTTGCGGGCTTGAGCCTGTTCTCCGTCCTGCTGCTCATGGGCCTGGGCCTGGCAGTGATCTTTGGCCAGATGGGTGTGATCAACATGGCGCATGGCGAGTTCATGACCATTGGTGCCTACACCGTGTACATGGGCTCGACCCTGACCGAGAAGTACGCACCGAACCTGGTGCAGGCCTACTTCCCGTTTGCCATCGTGGCCGCCTTCCTGATCGCCTTTGGCGTGGGTTGGCTCACCGAATGGGCCTTGATCCGGCACCTGTACAAGCGCCCCTTGGACACCCTGCTGGCCACCTGGGGCCTGAGCCTGGGTCTGCAGCAGGTCTTTCGTACCGCCATCGGCCCCAAGGAGGTCAGCCCCACGCTGCCCGACTGGTTGATGGGTTCGTGGTCGCCCCATGAGGGCCTGGACATCCCCATCAATGGCATGTTCGTGATGGGCCTCACCGCCCTGGTCACCGTGCTGCTGATGATCGCGCTGTACAAGGCCCGCTGGGGTCTGCGTGTGCGCGCCACGGTGAGCAACCGCGTGATGGCCAACGCCATCGGCATCAACACCAAGAAGACCGACCGCCTGACCTTTGCGATTGGTTGCGGCATTGCCGGTGTGGCGGGTGCGGCCTTCACCACCATTGGCTCCACCGGCCCGACCAGCGGCTCGCTCTACATCGTGGACTCCTTCCTGGTGGTCACCTTCGGCGGCGCCGGCAGCCTCTTGGGCACGGTGGCATCGGCCTTCGGCATCGCCCAGACGCAATCGATCAGCGAGTTCTTCATGACGGGCTCGAACGCCAAGGTGCTCACGCTGCTGACGGTGGTCACCATCCTGATGCTGCGTCCGCAAGGCCTGTTCCCCTCGAAGGTCCGCAAGTAAGCCAACGGTTTGAAAGGAGTTTTTTCATGAGCAAGGTTCAAACCTGGATCGCACAGCAAAAGCTGGGCAGCATTGCGCTGCTGGCCCTGCTGCTGATCGTGGTCTTCCCCCTCACGCTGGACATCTTCCGGCTCAACCTGATCGGCAAGTACCTGACTTATGCCTTCGTGGCCTTGGGCCTGGTGATGCTGTGGGGCCACGCCGGCATCCTCAGCCTCGGTCAAGGCGTTTTCTTTGGCCTGGGTGGCTACATGATGGCCATGTTCCTCAAGCTGGAGGCCTCCGACCCCATCAGCACCAAGATCCAGTCCACACCCGGCATTCCCGACTTCATGGACTGGAACCAGCTCACCGCCCTGCCCTCCTGGTGGGTGCCGTTCAAGAGCCTGCCGCTGGCCCTGATCGCGGTGCTGGTGGTGCCCACGCTGCTGGCCTTCATCGTCAGCTTCGCCATGTTCAAGCGGCGCGTGGGCGGCGTGTACTTCGCCATCATCACGCAGGCGGTGGCCCTGATCCTGACGGTGCTGATCATCGGCCAGCAAGGCTACACCGGCGGTGTCAACGGCATCACGGACCTCAAGACGCTGCTGGGCTGGGACATCCGCACCGACCACGCCAAGTACATCCTGTACTACGTGTGCGTGGGCCTGCTGCTGGCCTCGGTGTTCCTGTGCCGCTGGGTGCAGTCCTCCAAGCTGGGCACGCTCTTGCTGGCCATGCGTGACAAGGAAGACCGCGTGCGCTTCTCCGGCTACGACGTGGCCATGTTCAAGGTCTTCGCCTTCTGCCTGGCCGCCATGCTGTCGGCGATTGGCGGGGCCATGTTCACGCTGCAGGTCGGCTTCATGTCGCCCTCCTTCGTGGGCATCGTGCCCTCCATCGAGATGGTGATCTTTGCCGCAGTGGGTGGCCGCATGAGCCTGGTCGGCTCGATCTACGGCGCGCTGCTGGTGAACTTCGGCAAGACCTACTTCTCGGAGAGCGCCCCCGATCTGTGGCTGTTCCTGATGTCGGGCCTGTTCATCGGCGTGACCATGGCCTTCCCCGACGGGCTGGCTGGCCTGGTGGAGCAAAAGCTCAAGCCCTGGTGGGCCAGGCGCCAGGCAGACCGTGCCGCGCAGGCCGAGCGCATCCAGGCGGCCCATGCGGCCTACCCCCAAGTGCTGCCGCCGGCTCAAGGCGCCATGCCGCACGGCATGAGCAGCCAGCAAGCGTGAACCGTTCAGCCTTTCAAGAAGGAGTCGCACCATGAGTGCCGCCGTCACCAAAGCCAAAGAGTTCGTTCTCTACATCGAAGACCTCACCGTGTCCTTTGATGGCTTCAAGGCCATCGACAGCCTGAACCTGTATGTCGACAAGAACGAGTTGCGCGTGATCATCGGCCCCAACGGGGCTGGCAAGACCACCCTGCTCGATCTGATCTGCGGCAAGACCAAGGCCAGCACCGGCAGCATCAAGTTCAAGGATGAAGAGCTGACGAAGAAGCCCGAGCACCAGATCGTGCGAGCCGGCGTGGGCCGCAAGTTCCAGACGCCCTCGATCTACGAGAACCTCAGCGTCTTCCAGAACCTGGAGGTGTCCTTCCCGAGAGGCCGTTCGGTGCTGGGCGCGCTGGGCTTCAAGTGCACCGACGAGGTCAAGGCCCGCGTGCAGGTCGTGGCCGAAGAGATCGGCCTGGCCGACAAGCTGGACACCGAAGCCGGCCTGCTCTCCCACGGGCAAAAGCAGTGGCTGGAGATCGGCATGCTGCTGATGCAGGAGCCCGAGCTGCTGATGCTGGACGAGCCCATTGCAGGCATGAGCGCCAAGGAGCGCGAGCAGACGGCCGAGCTGCTCAAGCGCATCTGCAAGAACCGCTCGATGATCGTGATCGAACACGACATGGCTTTCGTGGCGCAGATCGCCTCGAAGGTGACGGTGATGCACCAGGGAAAGATCCTGGCCGAGGGGACGATGGACCAGGTCCAGAACGACCCCAAGGTGATCGACGTTTATCTGGGTCACTGAGGAGACACACCATGCTGGAAGTCAAAGACCTGTTCGTGAGTTATGGCCAGAGCGAGGCGCTGCATGGCATCTCGTTCGAGGCCAACAAGAATGAAACCGTGGCCATCATGGGCCGTAATGGCATGGGCAAGACCACGCTGTTCAAGAGCCTGATGGGCGTGCTGCCCACCAAGTCTGGCGAGATCAGCGTGGCGGGCAACAGCGTTGTCAAGGACGAGAGCTACAAGCGCGTGGCCAAAGGCATCGCGTATGTGCCGCAGGGCCGCATGATCTTCCCGACCTTGACCGTGGAAGAAAACATCCAGACCGGCCTGGAGAACAGCAAGAGCAAGAAGATCCCCGACGAGATCTATGCGCTCTTCCCCGTGCTGTTCGACATGCGTGCGCGCAAGGGCGGCAACCTGTCGGGCGGGCAGCAGCAGCAACTGGCCATTGCACGCGCGCTGGTCACCGACCCCAAGGTGCTGCTGCTGGACGAGCCCACGGAAGGCATCCAGCCTTCGATCATCAAGGACATCGCCAAGGCGCTCAACGAAATCCGCAAGCTGCGCGAGATCACCATCGTCGTGTCCGAGCAGGTGCTGTCTTTTGCGATGGATGTGGCCGATCGGCTCTTCGTGATCGAAGGCGGCCGCCTGGTCCATGAAACAACCCGCGCCGATACCGATGCCGAGCGCATCAAAGCATACCTGTCCGTTTGATAAAGGAGCATGACATGGCTGACACCCTGATCAAGGTCGACCTGACCCAATCGCCCACCCTGAACGAAAACATCCACAACCGCTGGCACCCCGACATTCCCATGGCCTGCTGGGTCAACCCTGGCGATGAGTTCATCCTGGAGACCTTCGACTGGACCGGCGGCTTCATCAAGAACAACGACTCGGCCGATGACGTGCGCGACATCGACCTCACCACCGTGCACTACCTCAGCGGCCCGGTGGGCGTGAAGGGTGCCGAGCCCGGCGACCTGCTGGTGGTCGACCTGCTGGACATCGGTGCCAAGCAAGACTCGCTGTGGGGCTTCAACGGCTTCTTCAGCAAGCAAAACGGTGGCGGCTTCCTGACCGAACACTTCCCACTGGCCCAGAAATCAATCTGGGACATCCACGGCATGTTCACCAAGAGCCGCCACGTGCCCGGTGTCAGCTATGCCGGCCTGATCCACCCCGGCCTCATCGGTTGCCTGCCCGACCACAAGATGCTCGAAGCCTGGAACACCCGCGAGCAGGAGCTGATCGACTCGAACCCCGGCGTCACCGGCCTGGCCAACCCGCCGTTTGCCGGCACCGCCCACATGGGCAAGCTCACGGGCGAAGCCAAGGACAAGGCCGCCGCCACGGCCGCCCGTACCGTGCCCCCGCGCGAACACGGCGGCAACTGCGACATCAAGGACCTGTCGCGCGGCTCCAAGGTCTACTTCCCTGTGTATGTGGATGGCGCCGGCCTCTCCGTGGGTGACCTGCACTTCTCGCAAGGCGATGGCGAGATCACCTTCTGCGGCGCCATCGAGATGGCCGGCTGGGTGCACATGAAGGTCACGCTGATCAAGGGCGGCATGGCCAAGTACGGCATCAAGAACCCGATCTTCAAGCCCAGCCCGATCAAGCCGGTCTACAACGACTACCTGATCTTCGAAGGCATCTCGGTGGACGAGCAAGGCAAGCAGCTCTACCTGGACGTGAACGTGGCCTACCGCCAGGCCTGCCTCAACGCCATCGAGTACCTCAAGAAGTTCGGCTACAGCGGCGCACAGGCCTACTCCATCCTGGGCACGGCACCGGTGCAGGGCCACATCAGCGGCGTGGTGGACGTGCCCAATGCCTGCGCCACCTTGTGGCTGCCCACCGAGATCTTCGACTTCGACATCAACCCGACCGCGGTCGGCCCCACGAAGTTCCTGGACGGCAGCATCGACATGCCGATCTCGCCGGACGTCAAGTAAGCAACAGGAGCACGCGCATGCCCACCTATGACTACGCGTGCCCGAGCTGCGGGGGCTTCGATGCCCTGCGCAGCCTGGCGCAACGCAATGACCCTTGCGCCTGCCCGGACTGCGGCACGGACTCGCCTCGCGTGTTCGTGAGCGCACCCCGCCTGGCCTGCGTGAGCAGCCAGACCCGCACGGCCATGGAAACGAATGAGCGCGCGCAACACGCGCCCATGTCATCCAAGGAATACGGAGGCTACCAGCGGCTCAAGCACCCGTCGGGTTGCGGCTGCTGCTCGCCGGGGGCCAAGCGCAGTGCCACGGTCAAGGCGGCCAATGGCAGCAAGATGTTCCCGTCCAAGCGCCCCTGGATGATCAGCCACTGAGCGAGGCCCCATCGGGCCACTCAGGCACGCGCCCCCGTGATGTAGTGCTCCAGTTGCTCGATGATGAACTTCTGCTCGGAGATGATGCCTTTGACCAGGTCACCGATGGAGACCATGCCCAGCAGCTTGCCATCGTCCATCACAGGCAGGTGGCGCAGGCGGTTTTCCGTCATCAGGGCCATGCACTCGTCGCTGGTCTGGTTCGGCCGCACATACATCACGGCCATGGTCATGATCTCGCGCACCTCCGTCTCCCTGGACAAGCGGGACATGAGGGCGATCTTGCGCGCATAGTCGCGCTCGGTGACGATGCCGACCACCTGGCCGGACTCCATCACCAGCAGCGCGCCGATGCCTTTGTCAGCCATCAGCACCAGTGCGTCGTACACGGAGGCCGTGGGCGCGATGGTGTAGACGGTCTGGCTTTGTTTGCCTCTGAGAACTTCTGCAACGGTGGTCACGGCGTGCTCCAGTGAGAACGCTGCACGCCATCAAGGGAAAGCTGGCACGTTGGGCTCATGCCCCTCGAAGTCGGCTTCCGGGTTGCTGGCATTCAGCAGGGCCTCGATCTCCCTGACCCGATGATGCGGAACGTCCGCCATCAACAGGATCTTGCCGTGTGCCAGCGCGGGTGCAAAACGCGCGAGGCGGCGACTGGGGATCGACGCCCCGATCATGCTCGCAGTCCAGGCGCCAAACAAGGCCCCCGACGCGGCCAGCAGGCCGACCAAAACAGGCTTGCTCGCTTCCGCCAGCATGGGCGACACCGCGAATATGGCGCCCGAGGCCGCGCCCAGCGCCGCACCGATGCACAGCCCTCGTTGCGCGGAGCCGACCAGATCGGACGATTGCAGCGGGCTGGCCTTGTGCAGGCTGCCCAGGTCCGTGCCCTCACGGGCGTGGAAATGCAGGTGGCGGTGCTCGATGCGGGCCAGTAACAACTCGTCCATCGCACGGCGCGCACTCGCCAGGTCGGGCAACAGCCAGTAGATCCTGTGGCGCATGGTGACCTCCTGTCGGCGCAAGCCAAAAGGTGCCACGCCGCAACCCGCTTCTACGCCTGCCATCCCCTGCCGGCAAGCATAGCCATGCGCGGCCCAGGGTGGCTATTTGTCCAGTGCCGCCTTGTAGACCGACTGCCGTGGCGAAGCCATCACGCGCCGCACCATGGGCTCGAAAAAACTCAGGGGCAGGATCTCGGCCTGGGCGTCAAACGCGGGGTTGTCATAGCGCTCCACAAAGGTGGCGGTGTGCGCGTAATGCGGGTGGTCCTTGAACTGGTCGCGCATGTGGCGGTCCAGCCCGATGTGGTGGAAGAAGTTGTAGCCCTGGAAGATGCCGTGGTGCTGCACCATCCAGTGGTTGGCTTCACTGACAAAGGGTTTGAGAATGGCCGCCGCGATGTCCGGGTGGTTGTAGGTGCCCAGCGTGTCGCCGATGTCGTGCAGCAGCGCGCACACCACGTACTCTTCGTCACGCCCATCGCGGTGGGCCAGCGTGGCCGACTGCAGGCAGTGGCTGAGGCGGTCAATCGGGAAGCCACCAAAATCGCCGTCCAGCAACTGCAAGTGCGCCAGCACACGGTCAGGCAAGCCACGCGCCATCTTCATGGCCTCCGGCATGATGAGTGCCCAGTCGGCCTGGGTGCTGTCGTCCATTCTGGTGAAGGTGGCGCGTGCGCTCATGAGGGTCTCCTTGGTGTAGGCCTGATGGCATCTTAAGCCGCGGACCTCACGCGTGCTGCCATGGGCTCACCGCCCGATGATCCGGTCCATCTGCTGGTCCTTCAGCGAGGGCTCGTTGGGGTTGGGGCGTCCGACCAGCATGTCTCGCACATTGGGCTGGCTGCCGGTCTCGGATGCGGGTGAGGTGCTGGGCCGCTGGCCCTTGACCACGGTGACCGAACCGCCGCCAAGCGCCTGCTCGGCGCCCGGCTTCTCGCAAGGGGCATCGGTGTAGATCACGCTGGCGCCCACCTTGCATTTGTGGATGCCGGAAGTGGCCTTGCGCGAGACTTGCTGAGGAGCCGCCTCTTCAGCCGGGGCCGCTCCGGCCGATGGGGCTGAATCGTTGTCGAACTTGATGGCGGGCGCTGGCGTATCCCCCTGGCCCAGGCGGCTCAAGGCGCCGGACGCCCGGTACTTCCAGGCCAGCACGAGCCCAAAGGCCAGCAGCACCGCCAGCAGGTATTTTTTTGCAAACATGACGCGGTTCTCCCTTTTTTGAAACCGCGACAGCTTAACGGCAAGCGCGCCCCGCGAGCGCAGGGCGCACCACCTCAGGCCAGGGAGGGCCGCGCAACCCGCTCAGGGGTGCGACGCGGCGGACGCAGGCGGCGTGGCCGCAACGGGCTGGGCAGGTGCGCCCGCCAGGTACTTCAGCTGGCTGTAGTTCCAATTGGCGCACACCACGCCTTCGCTGGCCTTGGCCCCGCCATCGGCCTGGCCCCATTTGCAAGGCAGGGTCACCAGATTGTTATCCCGATCGTAGACACCGGCGCCCAGCTCCTTGGCCGTCGTGGGCAGGGTGAACTGGACGTACTGGCCCACTTTGGGCTGCTGTGCGTCAGGCACCGACACCGCCCACAGCACGTCGCCACGGTCGGACTTGGCCACGTCCACGATCAGCACCAGCAGATGCTGCGACAGCAGTTGGCAGACGTTGGCATCGGCGATGCAGGGCGCGAAACGCTCGTGCTTCTTCCAGCGGTCGACCCTGCGGATGCGACCGACGGCAAGCTGGTCGGCAAACTGCGCCCAGTTGTCGGCCATGTGGGCCGGTGGGGTGAAGGCGCCGCTGTCTGCGGCACCCGCAGGGCCCGTGGCACAAACCGTCAAGGCGCAAGCCGCGCCAACACTCAGCAGGAATTTGGAAAACTTCATGGCGATGCGATGGAGAAAGGCCAGAGAACAGGTTCGAAAGCCATGATCTCACCTGCCTCGTGCATCGGGTTTCAGGGATTGTCTGCCCCGCAAACGAGTTAGCCCGCAGCGCGCATGTCGTCAAATAGCGCGGCCCGTGCAGCCGCTCGGTCAGGGCTCAGTGTGTGTCGTCGCCGTAGACCTTTTCGCGCAGGGCCTGCAACTGGCGCTCCAGGGTGGCGGGGTCCTGCTCGGCCACGGGCGATTTCTGCCAACGGGCCACCAGCTCGGCTTGCTGCCGGGCGAAGTCTTCGTTCTTGCGTTTTTCTTCCTGCAGGGCCTTGGCTTGATCTTCCGTTTGCGTGCCCTGCAACTGGTTGCGCTGGGCCTCGACCCAGGCCTGGCGTTTGGCCGGATCGGCCTCCAGGTCGGTGGCCACCGCCGTCAACAGCAGCGAGGCCTCGCCGGAATTGATTTCGCCATTGGCGACATGGGTGGGCAATTGCTGCACCAGCTCACGCGCCAGCCCCTGGCGCTCGGCCACATTGGGGCCGTCCTTCATCTCGCTCCATTTGCTCACCGCGCGCTGAAAGCGCAGGTAAGACACCAGGCGGTTGCGCTCCTGCACCTTGTTGGGCTCTTTCTCCAGGGCCTTGTTGAGCGCATCCCAATCTTCTTGCGTGAAGTCCGCGGGCCTGGTCTCACCCACCGGGCCCTTGGGGATGAAGCCTTGGCCGTCGGCCGCAGCAACCGGCCCAGCTGAAGGCCACATGCCATTGGGCGCGGGCGCCAGTGCCTTTTGATGCTGATCCTGATCCGACTGTGCCTGGCCATGTCTCAACCAGATGTAGACACCAACGGCCAACACAGCCAAGGCCAGCAGCCAGAGCTTGGAGGGAGACTTTCGGACCAGGGTGGTAGACATGAATCGGATCACTAACAACAGAAAAAACCGCGGTGCGCCCGAGGAGGAACCCCAAGTGAATGAGGTACCAGCCCGCGCGCACCCCTGTCAGGGTTCATTAAAGCGGAATCAGATCCGCCAGACCATCCGCAATGACGTCACTGAGGTAAACCCGCTGTGCCGGCGGATTCAGCTCTTCGGCGCGCAGCACGGGGCCACTGCCATCCAGCAGGTTGTCCAGGAAAACGCCGAGCGACTGGTAGCCCCGCTCCGCGATGCTGGAGCCGCCAAAAGTCAGGATGGTGGCGCAATGGGCCTGGTTGAACTTGCGCCAGTTGGGGATGTAGTAACCCACGTTCGGGTAGGCGCTCAACGCCGCCAGCCAGGGCTTGAGGTCCTGGCGCCACTTCTGGTTGAGCAGCTTCAGGCGCTCGGCATCGGTGGGCGCGTTGGCGATCTCGGGGAAGAACTTCCGGTACGAGAAAGCCGAGAAAACGCCATCTTCCTGGAACAGGGTGTAGCCCAGGCGGTCCTGCGGGAACAGCTTGCCCAGATTGCCCTGCAGCGTGCCCAGGTTGTTGGGGTCACCCACGCCCGGGTACTTGGCCACGATCTCGGTGACCATGCCCTTGGGGCCGTCCAGCCCCCAGGCCTCGCGGATCTTGTTGTGCAGGGGCACGGAGGGGTATTGCGCCGGGTCGCCATTGCGCGGCGCGATCATCAAGGGGCCCGCATCCGACAGCAGCGCCGACTTCCTGGGGCGCAGTGCCTCACGGAACATGGCGTAGTGCGCCGAAGAGGCCACGCCACCGGCCGAGAAGCCCGTGATCAGCAGCTGTGCAGGTGAAGCCATGTTCGCCGCCATCCAGTTGGCCACGTACTTCATGTTGTTGAGGCCCTTGTGCTCGAAGGCATAGGCCTTGGCGGGGTCCTCGGGGTTGTAGACCACCGTCTTGTTGCCGGTCTGCACGTCGCCGGTGCAGTAAGGCACGTACACGATGTTCCAGCTTTGCGTCTTCACGGCCTGCAAGGGGTCGATGCGAGCCGTGAACGGCGTGACCAGCCCGAGGTGTGCCTGCCGGTTGAAGTCCGACATGTAATTGGAAGGCACGCCATCGGGGTTGACCGCCGCCAGCATGCTGCCGCCCTTGCAGCTGACGCCATCCCAGCAGGCACCACCGCCTTCGAACATGATGACCGTCTTGCTCGTGAAGGGCGTGCGGTTGACGAAGAAGCGGTAAGGCGTGCCATTGCCGCAGGTGGCGCCGCCGCCGGTTGGCGCGGTCACCGTGTCCCACTGGAAATAGCCTGCATGGGCCAGGCCACCAATCAGCGTGCCTGCCACGGCCTTGATGGCCAGAAGCGAAAACCGACTTGCTCTCATCTGGAACCTCTTGTGTGTGTTGTCTCGTTGTTTGCGTCAAGCGCGAAGCGAGTCTGCGCAGGGGGCATCAAGCGGCCAACACGTGATAACCCGAACGGGTTAACCCACACCACTCAAACAGGGGTGAAACAAGTGTCAGACGACTTACATTCAGCGCGTTTTCTCCCAGCAGAGCGCGGCCGAATAGGGGTTTTCTTCAATAAACATGGGGCCTTCAGAGCACTAGCCTGAAAAACGTTGTTATTTTTCAAATCAACGTTTCAGGATTTCACCATGAGCCAACCCAGCACCCCATCACGCCGCCGCCTGTTGAGCGGCCTGACCGCCACCGCTGCCGCCACCTTGCTGCCCGTTGGCAAAGACAACCTGGCGCAGGCCGCCACGGGTTCAGGCGCAGTGGGTGACTACAGCGCCGACGTCGTCATCGTGGGCGGCGGTTATTCAGGCCTGGCCTGCGCGCGCAGCCTGGTCGCGGCAGGCAAGCAGGTCCTCCTGCTGGAGGCACGCGACCGTGTGGGTGGCCGCTGCGTGAACCAGACCCTGCCTGCGCCCTTCAGCCAGTACGTGGTCGAGGGCGGCGCCGAATTCATCGGGCCCACGCAGGACCGCATGTACAGCCTGGTGCAGCAACTGGGCATCAAGACCTTCCCCGCCTACAACACCGGCAAGCAGGTCAACTACGTGAACGGCAAGCGCGCCACCTACAGCGGCGTGCTGCCCTGGACGGGCCTGTTCTCCACCGCCGAGATCGGCATCGCCATGCTGCGCATCGACGACATGGCCAAGACGGTGCCACTGGACGCCCCCTGGAACGCCAGCAAGGCCGTGCAGTGGGACAACCAGAGCGTGCAGACCTGGATGGACGCCAACTTGCTGACGGCCGACGCCAAGTCGCTGTTGCGCCTGGCCGTGCTGGCGCTGTTGTCGGTCGAACCGCGCGACATCTCCCTGCTCTACATGCTGTTCTACATCCATGCAGGCGGTGGCCTCACCACCATGCTGAGCACGGCTGGCGGAGCCCAGCAGGATCGCATCGTGGGTGGCTCGCAATCCATCGCACTGGGCATGGCGCGGGAGCTGGGCACGCGCATCCTCTACAACTCGCCAGCCCGGCAGATCAAGCAGGACGACTACGACATCACGGTCTCGGGTGATGGCTTCACGGTGCGCGCGCAGCATGCCGTGATGGCCATGTCGCCCTGGATGGCCTCGCGACTGAACTACGAGCCACTGGACGGCCCGACGCAATACCGCCTGCAGATGATGCAACGCGTGCCCATGGGCTCGATCTGGAAGGTGCATTGCGTGTATGACAAGCCCTTCTGGCGTGACGCCGGCCTGAGCGGCCAGGTCACCAGCGACGCCTACCTGCCCAAGGTCGTGTTCGACAACACCCCACCGGAGCCCGGTGCGCCCGGCGTGCTGATGGGCTTCATCGATGGCCAGGACGCCCGCGACGCGGTGTTGATGACACCCGAAGCCCGCAAGGCCAATGTGCTCAAGGCCATGAGCGTCTACTTCGGCCCGCAAGCGGCCACGCCCCTGGCCTACACCGAGAACAACTGGCAGTCGGAGAACCTCAGCGGCGGCGGCCCCACCGGCGTCTTCCCGCCCGGCGTGCTCACCGGCTTTGGCGCGGCCTTGCGGGCCCCCATTGGCCGCCTGCACTGGGCCGGCACGGAAACATCGACCATCTGGGCCGGCTACATGGACGGTGCCGTGCGCTCCGGCGAGCGTGCCGCCAACGAGATTCTGGGGCGCTGAGCATGCAACAGCCTGAGCAAACCGACACCCTCATCGTCGGCGCGGGGCCAGCCGGCCTGGCGGTGGCCGCCTGCCTTCAGCGCGAAGGCAAACCATTCGTGATGGTGGAGCGCCAGCCCCAGCTGGGCCACGCCTGGCGCACCCATTACGACCGGCTGCACCTGCACACCGACAAGGCGCACTCCTCGCTGCCCTACTTCAAGCTGCCACCGCATTACCCTCGCTACCCCTCCAGGCAGCAGGTGGTGGACTACCTCGAAGCGTACGCGCGCCACTTCAACCTGCACCCGCGTTGTGATGAAGAAGTCCTGGACGCGCACAGGCAGGGCACGCATTGGGATGTCACCACCAGCCAGGGGCACTATCGGGCGCGCTCCCTGGTGGTGGCCAGCGGCTACAACAACGAGCCGCAGATCCCGACCTGGCCGGGGCAAGCCCAGTACCAGGGCCAGATCCTGCACAGCAAACACTACCGCAATGGCTCGGCCTTCAAAGGCAAGGACGTGCTCGTGGTCGGCCTGGGCAACTCCGGCGGCGAGATGCTGATCGACCTGCACGAACACGGCGCCCGCCCCTGCATCGCCGTGCGCAGCCCCGTCAACGTGATCCCGCGCGAGATCATGGGCGTGCCCTTCCTCACCATGGGCATCTTGCAGCGCAACATGCCCTCGCGCCTGGTCGACAAGCTCAATGCGCCCATCACCAACGCCATCATCGGCGATCTGCGGCCTTATGGCCTGCGACGACCTGCAGAAGGGCCCATCACCCAGATCCGCGAGCAGGGGCGCGTGCCCTTCATCGATGTCGGCACCATCCAGCTGATCAAGCAAGGGCATGTCACCGTCTACCCCAACATCGAGTGCTTCACGCCAGACGGCGTGATGTTCGTGGACGGCCGCCAGCAGAAGGTGGACGCTGTGGTGCTGGCCACGGGCTTTCGGCCTGCCGTGCACCGCTGGCTGCACACCTCGCGCGACGCGGTCGACGAACACGGCACGCCCCGCTTCAGCGGCTCTGTCGTGGCGGGCCAGCACCTCTACTTCTGCGGCTTCTATATTTCACCCACCGGGATGCTGCGGGAGATCGCCATCGAGGCCAAGGCCATCGCCCAGGACATTGCCAGGGCCGCTTGATGCCACACATCTCGGGCTGAAGCGAGAGAAAAGTCGCTCATCCGCGAATCCGTGAATTGGCCGGCATCAAGATTCGCCCGACCCGACCGACTAAACCAAAAAGGTCGGCGCTTCGGTGCCGGCTCTTGTGCTGCCCTGCTTTGGTCTGGTCGTCTCCATGCTTTCTGCCCCGAATCCACAGCCCCCGGCGCCCTTGCCGAGCAGGATGGCATCGCTCCCCGTGTCGCCGCCTGGCGCCGAGGCGCCTGAACACTCGCAGCAGTCCCGCAACCAGGCCCTGATCGACACCACCTCCCGCATCATGGGCGCGATGTACGTCTACGTCGCCTTGTGGCTGGTGATCACGCTGGTCGCAGGCCTGCAAAAGGCGCATCCGCAACTGGTCTGGGGCACCACCGCCTGGCTGGGTGTGATCGCGGCAACCCGCGCCCTGGTCGCGCATCAACTCCAGAACCTGCTGGACCACAGCCCGGCCCTGGCCCACCGCCTCACCGTCGGGCTGGTGCTGGTCAATGGCCTGACCTGGGGCTTGCTGACCGCAGCCAGCGTCTACCTGCCCTCGCTCGAACCCATCCGCACGTCCATGCTGCTGGTCAGTGTCGGCCTGAGCTCCGGTGGCACCGTGGCCATGGCCATCAACCCGACGCTCAAGATGTGGTTCCCCGTGTCGGTGATCGCACCGGTGGCCCTTGCCACCGCTGCCCACGCCACGGACGGCAACTTCATGCTGGCCAGCCTGATGGTGATCTACACCGTGTACATCATGCACGCGGCCCGAACCGTGAGCCAGGACTACTGGCGTGCGCAAGAGGCCTTCCGCGCGCTGGAACACGTCAGCCTGACCGACCCGCTCACGCAGGTCCCCAACCGCCTGCACTTCGAGCGGCAATACCAGACCGAGTGGCGCCGCGCCTGCAGGCTGAACACCCGCCTGGCCGTGATGATCGTGGACCTGGACCATTTCAAACACGTCAACGACGAGCACGGCCACCCAGCCGGTGACATCGTCCTGCAGGAGGCCGCCAAGGCCATGGGCCAGGCCATCATGCGGCCATGCGACGTGCTGGCGCGCTACGGTGGCGAAGAGTTCGTCGTGCTGCTGCCCGACATCACCGAGGAGGGCGTGCAGGTTGTGGCAGAGCGCCTGCGTACCCAGGTTGAAAACCTGGCGATCACCTTGCCGTCCGGCGTCATCCGGGTCACCTGCAGCGTCGGATACGCCTGCGTCATACCGGGCCATGAGCTGGATACGGACGACCTGATCCGACAGGCCGATGAAGCGCTGTACCACGCCAAGGTGGGGGGGAGGAACTGCAGCCGCAGGTGGGCTGCGCCCCAGACCCAGCCCCCTCAGGCGCAGCGGGATGAGCCCATCAACGCACTCACGTGATGCGAGCGACAGGCCAGAGCGCACCTTGAACGCCAAGCCCCAAGCGGCCTTCACTCAAGATTTTCGGAAAGGGGCCGATACCCGGGTAAAGGCCCTGCACGCAGCCCGAGTAATCGCGTGCAATCTGCCCAAGGGAAAGCCCATGTCGAGCGTACACGCCCTGCCCATCGCGCAAAGGATGGGATTGATCATCGTCAGTGCCCTGCTGGGAGTCGTCGCGCTCGCCGCCACCTTCCTCACATCGGAAAGGACCTTGATCATGGCCGAGCGCGAACGCAGCGTTCGGCAGACGGTCGAGGTGGCTCACTCGCTGGTCAAACACTTTCATCAGGAAGTGGTCTCGGGGCACATGAACGAGGAAGAAGGCAAGCGACAAGCGCTGGCGGCCATCAAGGGCCTGCGTTACAGCGAAACAGAGTATTTCTGGGTCAACGACATGCAGCCTCGCATGGTGATGCACGCCACGAAGCCTGAACTGGATGGCCAGGATCTCGGCAGCATCAAAGACCCGAACGGTGTGCCTATCTTCGTCGAATTCGTGCGTACGGTGAAAGCAAGCGGGTCGGGCATCGTCAGCTATATGTGGCCACGACCAGGCAGCGACACCCCCGTACCCAAGGTATCTTATGTCGTCGGCTTCGCGCCGTGGGGTTGGGTGATCGGCTCGGGCCTGTACGTGGATTCCGTTGCTGCAACGGTCTGGGATCGCACGCTCAAATTTTCCATGGGCACCATGGCGCTGGCTCTGCTCATGCTGAGCGTGGGCCTGGTGATCTCGCGTGGGCTGCTCAAACAACTTGGTGGCGAGCCCGCTTACGCCGTGGCTTTGACCCATCAACTGGCTGCAGGCGATCTCAGCGTGGATGTTGCGCTCAAGCCTGACGACCACGACAGCCTGCTGCATGCGATCAAGTCGATGCGGGACAGCTTTGCCAGCATCGTGAGCCAGGTACGTCGAAGCTCCGACTCGGTGGCCATCGCCAGCACCGAAATTGCCCATGGCAATCAAGACCTGTCGGCTCGCACGGAGAATCAGGCCAGCGCACTCGAACAGACCGCAGCGTCCATGGAGCAACTCAGCTCGACAGTCAAGCAAAACGCCGACAACGCCAGGCAGGCCAACCAACTTGCCATCGGCGCATCGTCCGTCGCGGTCAAGGGCGGTGAGGTCGTAAGCCAAGTGGTGGACACCATGCGCGAAATCAACGACTCTTCGAAGAAGATTGTCGACATCATTGGCGTGATTGACAGCATCGCCTTCCAGACCAATATCCTGGCGTTGAACGCTGCCGTTGAAGCGGCGCGAGCCGGCGAGCAGGGCCGAGGCTTTGCGGTTGTGGCTGCCGAGGTCCGGACACTGGCTGTACGCTCAGCTGGCGCAGCCAAAGAGATCAAAACCCTCATCAACGATAACGTGCAACGTGTTGGTCAAGGCACCGACATGGTCGATCAGGCAGGCTCGACCATGAACGAAGTGGTTCACGCCATCCGGCGCGTCACCGACATCATGGGGGAAATCAGTTCGGCCAGCCAGGAGCAAAGCACCGGTGTGGCACAGATCGGTCAGGCTGTCACCCAGATGGACCAGGCAACGCAACAGAACGCGGCCATGGTTGAACAGATGGCTGCTGCGGCCAGCAGCCTGCAAACGCAAGCTGCAGACCTGGTGAGCGCGATCTCCGCCTTTACCGTTACGCGAGCCACTGGCGCAGACCAGCCATCCAGGCCCTGATCGACGCCTGCCCCGCCAGTACGTCAAACAACGTATTGGCCACCGCCCCTGTGGTTTCCACAATGAACCTCGTCACAGGTTCATCTACAGGAGCGCACCATGCTTCACGGCGATATTTCCAGCAGCGACGACACCGTTGGCGTCGCGGTCGTCAACTACAAAATGCCCCGGCTGCACACCAAGGCCGAGGTGCTCGAGAACGCGCACAAGATCCGCCAGATGATCGAGGGCATGAAGCTGGGCCTGCCCGGCCTGGACCTCGTCATCTTCCCCGAGTACAGCACGCACGGGATCATGTACGACAAGCAGGAGATGATGGACACGGCCTCCACCATCCCCGGCGACGAGACCGAGATCTTTGCGCAAGCCTGCCGCAACGCCAAGGTCTGGGGCGTGTTCTCGTTGACCGGCGAGCGGCACGAAGAGCACCCCAGGAAGGTGCCCTACAACACGCTGATCCTCATGAACCCCGAGGGCGAGATCGTCCAGAAGTACCGCAAGATCATGCCGTGGACCCCGATTGAGGGCTGGTACCCGGGCGACAAGACCTATGTGTCCGATGGCCCCAAGGGCATGAAGATCAGCCTGATCATCTGCGACGACGGCAACTACCCCGAGATCTGGCGCGACGTGACCATGAAGGGCGCCGAGCTGGTCGTGCGTTGCCAGGGTTATATGTACCCTGCCAAGGACCAGCAGGTGCTCATGGCCAAGGCCATGGCCTGGGCCAACAACACGTATGTGGCCGTGGCCAATGCCTCTGGCTTCGACGGTGTCTACAGCTACTTCGGTCACTCGGCCATCATCGGCTTTGATGGGCGCACCCTGGGCGAATGCGGCGAAGAAGACTACGGCATCCAGTACGCGCAACTGAGCAAGCGCCTGATCCGTGATGCGCGCAGCACCGGGCAATCGCAGAACCACTTGTTCAAGCTGCTGCACCGCGGCTACACCGGCATGATCAATTCGGGCGAGGGCGACAAGGGCGTGGCCACCTGCCCTTACGAGTTCTACGAGAAGTGGATCAAGGACCCCGAGGGGACAAGAGCGATGGTCGAGGCACTGACCCGGCCCACCGTGGGCACGGCCGAATGCCCGATCGAAGGCATCCCCAACGATGCTCGGCTGAAGTACGAGTAGCGCAGGCCTCAGCGGCCCGGCTTGCGCCGCATGCCGAATACTTCCATCGCCTCGATGAAGGACTCGGCCGTGCGGTCGATCAGGAAGCGCTGGTTGAAGCAGGCTTTGGCATTGGCGCGCATGCGTGCCCATCGGTCAGACGGCGTGCTCAACCATTGCTCGATGAGCCGCTCCGTGCCGGCTTGCGTGTCCACATCGATCAGGCCACCTTCGGCCTGCTGGATCTCGCGCCAGATGTTGACCTGGTTGGAGATCAGCACCGGCAGGCTGCAGGCCATGGCCTCGGCCACCGCGATGCCAAAGTTCTCCTGATGCGAAGGTAGGATGAAGGCCTCGGCTGACCGGAAGGCGCCCCACTTGACATCACCGCTGACCATGCCCGTCCACGTCACCTGATCGTCGATGCCCAGCTCCTTGACGAGGGCCTGCATGCGCTGACCATAGTCGTGGTCATGCGGCCCGGCCATCACCAGCTGCACGTCGCGCACCAGCTCAGGCTGCCGCTGGCGCAAGGCCGCAAAAGCCTTGAACAACAGATCCGGGCCCTTCTTCTCGTGCACCCGGCCCAGAAACAGCAAGCCCTTCTTGCCCTGCAACTGTGGGAATCGCTCGTAAAAGGCCTGGCGCTGCTGCGCCTCGTCGGTGGGCGGCGCGCTCGTGCCATAGCTGATCACGAACTCATCACACTTGTAGAGCCAGAACGATTGCCGAGCCAGCCGGCGCTCGTCTTCGCAGGTGAACATCACGGCCGTGGCGTCACGCAGCACGCGGTACTCGGCCCAGGGCCAGAACAACCACTTCTTGAGGTGCTTGAGCGGGTAGGTGCGCTTGAACCAGGGGTCCAGCATGCCATGGGTGAACACAAAGTACGGTGTCTTGGTGCCACGCAAGGCGCGCCAGACACCAAAGGCGTGGTACTGCCAGATGCCATTGACGATCACGGCGTCATAACGATGGGCATTGGCTTTCAGCCAGGGCACCCAGCGCGGGCTGTACTGGTAGTTGCCGATGTAGGTCGGCCCCATGGCATGGCAAACCAGCGGGCAATCCTTGACCCAGGGGTCCTCCGGCTTGTCCAGCGTCAAGACCTCGACCACGTGGCCTTGCTGCTGGTTGACCGCCGACAGTTGCTTGAGCCCCTCGATCGGGCCGCCCTTCTTGGGGTCGACCGAAGAGATGCAATGAAGAATGCGAAACGACATGGAATCAGACAGACTGGGAACTCAACTGGCCTGCTCGGCCGAATACCGGTAAGCCGCGCGCGCATAGCCTCGGCGCGCGCAATCCGGGCAGACCTTCTGGTGCAGTTCCGCCCCGCCAAACTCGCGCAGATAGTCATCAACCGTGCGCCAGTAGCCATCCGTGCCCGCCAGACGATGGCATTGCCCACAAGCGGCCATCTGCCCTGAGAACGCCTCGATCTGACGCAACAGGGCGCGTTGCCTGGCCCGCAAATAGCGGATGGCGGCCACGGCCAGGATGAAGCACACCATGCGGTTGAAGGCGTTGATGTACAGGATCCAGGCCCGGCTGTAGACATGGCCGCTGTGCAGATCGGCCATGACCCACACCGCCGTGGCCGCCATGGCGGTCAACAGGCCAGCCGCCGTCCCCAGACGCCGTGTGGCCAGCGCCACCGGCGCCGTGTAGAGCAGGAAGACGGACACCTCGTAGCCCGTCACCATGTCGACATAACCAACGGCCGCAAGGCTGAGCACCACCCAGGCAAGGTGGCGCTGCCATCCATCGCCTGGGCCGCGAAGCGCACGCTCGCCCTTCTCTGGATTTCTCATGATGCTTGGTGGAACCATCTGAACATGGTCCATATGCTGCGCCGCCGCCATGGCACGGGCGTGCCGAGACATGATCCAAACGGATCACACCAAAGGTAAAAATCGGTTCGGCCGCCGATGCCGCGCTTACCAGCGGGAGCGGTGGTCTTCGGTCACACCGAGCAGGTTCTCCACCCGCACGGGCACGCCACCCTGGGTGCGCCGGACCGTTCCTTGAAAGGTACCGACCGGCTGGATGTAGTAGCTGGCCGCGATCAGCACATCCCGGTCATCGCTGCGCGCGCCCTCCGGCTGAAAGACGAGATCCAGCAAGCCATCGTCGGTGCGGATACGCCAGGGTGCCAGCGGCTGCTGGGCATCGAACTCGAAGTGTGCAGCGCCCAGGGGGATCAGCTCGCCGTTGAGCCACAGCACGTTTTCCTGGCCACCAAAGTAGCCTTGCTGCAAATTGAAACCCACCTCGGCGCTGTGCGCACAGGCCCAGCGCCATTCGGTGTCACGCGCCAGCAAGCCATTGGAGCTGTCCAGGCAGGCCACGGCCTGCGTCAGGTCCCAACGCTCGTCCTCGACTTCCACCCAGCCCCGCACCGGCAGTGCCGAAGATTTCTGGGTGGCGTGCGCCACCCCACCCTCGATCGGCCCCACGGCCAGCAGGAAGGGCGCGCATTGCCCCAGTGGAAGCTCGACCTGCAGCGCCATGACCGGCGTCCGCACCTTCAGCCGCATGATGTCGCCGGCCTCGTGCAACAGCGACAAGGCCGCGCCCGGCCCTCGGAACCTGGCCTTTGCCCCTTGCACAGGCTGGTCGGACACCCCGCCAGACAAACCGGGCAGGCCATCCTGCGCCCAATCGGCGATCACCCGCTTGCGCAAGCGGTCGAACACATACGCAAAGGCCGTGACACTCCAGCCCAGGTCCACGATGGCCACGCCCACATAGACCTCGCTGGAGCCGATGCCCACGTACTGCCAACGCTTGTGGTGCAGGCTTCGCCACAAACGCGAGCGGCTGTGGGTGCCTGCAAGCCTGGACCAGTCGATGGCATCGATGCGGCCTGCATAACGCCCATGCAAGGGCTCACCGCGTTCAACCACCTGCGGCGGCACGCCGGGCAGGGCCTCGGCGCAAGCAGCCAGTGCCGTCATACCTCGGCCTTGAGCTGATGGCGGCGCCACTGTGCGGGCGCCAGGCCCGTCCAGGAGCGGAACGCGCGGGTGAACGCGCTTTGTTCGGAGTACCCCAGCAGCAAGGCGATCTCGGCCAGATCCAGCTTGGCATCACGCAGATGCCCCTCGGCCAGATGCTGGCGGGTGTTGTCCAGCAACTGCTGGAAGCTGGTGCCCTGCTCGGCCAGCCGCCTCTGCAAACTGCGCGGGCTGGTGTGATGCGCCTGTGCCAGCGCGGCCAGCGAGGTCTTGCCCTCGCGGATCAGCGGCACCAGGGTCTTGCGCCAGGACTCCACGATGGCGGGCACCGCCGCCACCTGCTGCAACAGCGCTTCGGCTTGCTGATCCAGCAGCGACAACAAGGCCGGGTCGGACTTGCGCAGCGGCAAGGCCAGGTACTCATGCGCGAACACCAGGCGGGTCACGGGCGCGCCAAACACCACATGTCCACCAAAGAAGTCCTCATAGGGCTGGGTGCTCAAAGGCGCGGGGTTGACGAAGCTGACCGACTGCATGGGCCAGTAACGGCCCGTCATGTCACGCGCCAGTTGCACCAGTGAGGCAATGGCCGTTTCATCCACCAGCGCGCCGGGGCGCCCGCGCTCGACACCCCACTCGATGGCCACACCCTCCGGCGTGTTCGTGATCTTGGCCGGATTCACGTCGTAAACCGACGCGTGATAGCGCTCCAGCCGCTGCAAAGCATCAGCCAGCGTCCCGCAAGCCAGCGCGGCATAACCGACCACGCCAAAATGCCGCGGGCTGACGCATTCCGCAATGCGCAAAGCCAGCGCTGGACGCTTCTCGTAGGCGTCAACCCGGCGCAGCCAGGTTTGCCAGTCGCTCATGGGCACGAAATGCTGGGCCTGATCCGGCCGCGGCGTGCCCAGCACCTGCACAGGGTCAAGCCCCTGGTTCTCCAGATACTCGTAGAGCAGCAATGCGTAGGATGCGGCGACGCGGTTTTCGGCCATGGGTACTTCACCAAGCTGACCCATGATGATGCCCATCGAACACCTCATTGCCCATTCGGGCTACACGGGAGCCACGACCCGCGAATTTGGCGCAAAACGTCAAGAAACTGACCATAAAGATCAAGCCAGAAAACATCAAACGGATCAAGATCAGTCCGGTTTCCCAAAGCCGTGTCCCATGCCTGATCTCGATCGTTTCCTCGCCCTGGCCCTGCACTGGGCCACCCAGACCGATTTGAAGGACTGGGCGCTGGTCCTGTTGTCCCCGCTGTTTTTCCTGACGGTGATGCTGGAGTGGCTGCACTTTCGGCGCGCGGACAAACAAGGCAGCAAGCCCATCTACGAACTGCGTGATTCGCTGGACAGCATGACGCTGGGCGGGGTCTACACCTTCCTGGATGTGCTCATCGTGATCACCCTGGTGCTGCCGGCCATGATGTGGGCGCACCAGCACCGCCTGGCCACCATCGACATCACACCCTGGAGCTTTGCGGCGCTCTACCTGGGTGTGGAGTTCTGCTACTACGGGTTCCACCGCGCCAGCCACCGCATCCGCTGGTTCTGGTGTGCCCACGTGGTGCACCATGCCTCCGAGCACATGAACTTCACCACCGCCATGCGCCAGAGCTGGCTCTACAGCTTCGCCGGCAACTGGCTGTTCTACACGCCCATGGTGCTGATCGGCTTCGAGCCACGCTGGGTGTTGTTCGCCTTGTCGCTGAACCTGGCCTATCAGTTCTTCGTGCACACGCAATGGGTCGACAAGCTGCCCGCCCCCATCGAGTTCATCTTCAACACCCCCTCGCACCACCGCGCCCACCACGGCCGCAACCCGCGTTACATCGACAAGAACTACGGCGGCACGCTGATCGTGTTCGACCGCCTGTTCGGCACCTTTGTCGAAGAGACCGAAACGCCCGATTACGGCCTGGTGCGGCAGGTACACAGCCACAACCCCATCTGGCTGACCATCCACGAATGGGTGGCCATGGTCCGTGACATGCTGCGCCCCGGCCCCCTGAATCAGCGCCTCAAGCACCTGTGGGCCCCACCCGAGTGGGAGCGGGTGGCCGCTACGCGGGATAATCCCCCCCATGCACCCGAACGCTCTTCTCGACCTCACCACGCAACTCGTCCGTGAGGTTCTCAAGCTCGACGCCCCGGCCGACAGCATCGTTTCCTACTTTTTCCGCAGCCACAGGGACCTGGGCCAGCGTGAACGCCACGCCCTGGCCGAAACGGCCTACGCCGTGCTGCGCCAGCGCCTGCTGTGGGCCCACCTGGCCCAATCCGGCCACGGCCCCATGGAGCGCCGCCTGGCCCTGCTGGCCTGGCAAGGCCAGCCCCACGTCCTGAAAAACGGCATCACCACGGACGAAGGCCAGTGGCTGGAACGCACCGCCATGATCGACCGCAGCACCCTGCAGGACAAGCTGCGCCACAACCTGCCAGACTGGATTTCCAACAGCCTGCGCCAGCAACTGGGCGAAGAAGACTTCTGGAAACTGGTCGACACCTTCTCGGCCGGCGCCCCGCTGGACTTGCGCGTCAACGCCGTCAAGGCCAAGCGCGAAGCCGTGCTGGAGACGCTGGTCGCTGCCGGCATCCCGGCCGTGCCCACCCCTTATTCGCCCATCGGCATCCGCATCGAAGGCAAGCCCGCCTTGCAGAAGATGCCGATCTACACCGAAGGCCATGTCGAGGTGCAGGACGAAGGCAGCCAGTTGCTGGCCCTGCTGACCGGCGCCAAACGCGGCGAGATGGTGGTGGACTTCTGTGCCGGCGCGGGTGGCAAGACCCTGGCCCTGGGCGCCATGATGCGCAACACCGGCCGCCTGTACGCCTTTGACGTCTCAGGCCATCGCCTGGACAACCTCAAGCCCCGCCTGGCGCGCAGCGGCCTGTCCAATGTGTACGCCACGCAGATCGCCCACGAAAACGACGATCGCATCAAGCGCCTGCGCGGCAAGATCGACCGCGTGCTGGTGGACGCGCCCTGCTCCGGCCTGGGTACGCTGCGCCGCAACCCCGATTTGAAATGGCGCCAGAGCCCCAAGGCCATCGAGGAATTGCAGGCCAAGCAAAAGGCCATCCTCAACAGCGCGGCGCGCCTGCTCAAACCGGGCGGCCGGCTGGTCTACGCGACCTGCAGCCTGATGCCGGCGGAGAACGAGGTCATCGCCAATGCCTTCACGGCGGAACACGAGGATTTTGTGCAGCTGGATGCCCGCGAGAAGCTGGAGCAAGCTGGCGTGACGCAGGCCGAATCGCTGGTCACCCCGGCAGGCCACGTCAGGTTGTGGCCTCACCGGCACGCCACCGACGGGTTCTACGCTGTGGCGTGGGAAAAGAAGGCCTGACACCTCAGGCCTTCTTGTTCAGGGCAGCATTTAGAAAATGCTTTCCTTGACGTAGATGACGTCGCCGGGCTGCATCTTGTCATTCAGGTCGGGTGTCAGCACCTGGACCACGCCGTTTTCATCGCGGCGGTGCACACGGATACCGCGTTGCGTACCACGCAGGGTCAGGCCGCCACCGGTGGCCAGGGCCTGCAGCAAGGTCATGTCGCGCTGCAGGGCCTGAGGGCCAGGGCGCTGCACTTCACCATAGATGTAGATCATGGGCGCGCGGTCCACCCAGATGTTGTCGCCATTGGCCAGCACCAGGTCTTCGGCTGGGTTCTTGGCGGCAAACACGCGGGGGAAGTCGATTTCCTTGCGGAAGGCCTTGCCATCACGCTTGCCCGTCACCACCACGATGTCGGTGCCACCGCCATTGACGATGCCACCGGCCTGCGCCAGCACTTCGCTGAGCTTGTTGCCACCCGCACCGGCACCCAGGGCATAGCGCCCGGGCTTGAGCACCTGGCCCAGCACGGACACCAGATTGGCCTTCATGTCCATCACCAGAATGGACACCTGGGGCTGCTTCAGGAAGTTGCCGTCCTTCAGGCCACTGGCCAGCTTCTTCTCGGCATCCGACACCGTCAGGCCGCCGAGCTTGACCACACCCAGCAAGGGGTAGGAGATGGTGCCGCTTTCGTTGATACGGGCATCCAGTTGCAGGTCCGGGTTCTGGAACACGAAGATCCGGATCTGGTCACCCGCGCCCAGCACGTAATCGTTCTGAGCCGCATGGGCGTTCAAGCCGACTGCCAGGAACATGGTGGCCAGCAACCACCGAGCCATGTCACGCATCCACTTCATATGAAAAGGTCCTCTGGTAAAAAAATAGCGCGCGCCCCGGTAAGGGGTGCACAACGCTGATTGCGCAATGTATCACCCAGGCATGACGCCCTTGTCACAGGCTGGGGACGGACGCAACAGGCGATGGTAGATCCGGCTGGCGGCCCCAGGTTCCCCAGGGCTTGCCCTGATCCGGCTGATCCATGCAGTCGATCAGAGCGCGGCAATGCTGGTGCGATCCAGGTAGGCCGGCACGTCCGCACCCGGCATGGGGCGCGCGATCAGGTAACCCTGTACGTCGTCGCACCCCAGCGCCCGCAGCATGACCAGCTGCTCGGCGGTTTCGATGCCCTCGGCCGTGGTTTCCAGGCGCAGCGCCCTCGCCAGGCTGATGATGGCCGTGACCACGGCTTGTGCCCCCGGGTCGCAATCGAGCGAGCGCACGAACATGCCGTCGATCTTGAGCTTGTCCAGGGGGAAGCGCCGCAGATAAGCCAGCGAGGAGTAGCCGGTGCCGAAGTCGTCCATCGCCACGCGGATGCCCCGGCTGCGCAGCGCCACCAGGGTGGCCTGGGCGCCGTCATGGTCTTCGATCAGGGCGGACTCGGTGATCTCCAGCTCCAGGCGTTCGGGTTCCAGGCCGCTCTCGGTGAGGGCCTCGTCCACCAGATCGATGACGGATGAACTGCGGAACTGCACGGCCGACAGGTTGACGGCCACCCGCAAGTTGGAAGGCCACTTGGCCGCGGCCTTACAGGCCTCGCGCAACACCCAGTTGCCCAGCAGCACGATCTGGCCGGTTTCCTCGGCCACGGGGATGAACTCGCCAGGGCCGATCAGGCCGCGCTCAGAGTGCTGCCAGCGCACCAGCGCCTCGAAACCGATCACCTCGCTGTTGTCCAGGCGCATCTGGGGCTGGAAGTAGAGGGTGAACTGGTTGGCTGTGAGCGCCTGCCCCAGCTCGTGCTGCAGGCGCACCCGGGCCCGCGCGCTCTCGGCCATTTCCAGATCGAAGAAGCGGTAGGTGTTGCGGCCCGCCGCCTTGGCCGCGTACAAGGCCAGGTCAGCACATTGCAGCAGCGATTGCGGGTCACGCCCATCGCGGGGGGCCAGCGCCACGCCAATGCTGGCACGCACCTCCACCATGGCATCGTCCAGCTGGCAAGGCTCGCTGAGCAGAACGATCAGTCGCTCGGCCAATGCGGCGGCTTCCTCGTGGGTGGCGTAGCGCCAGCTCAGCAGGGCGAATTCGTCGCCACCCAGCCGCGCCAGCAGATCCCCCTCGACCACACAGCCCTTCAGCCGCGCGCCCACGCGGCGCAGCAACTGGTCGCCCACGCCGTGCCCGAGGGAATCGTTGATGTTCTTGAAGTTGTCCAGATCCAGAAACAGCAGGGCACAAGGGCGGCCTGGTGTGGTGGGGTCGGCGGCCAGCTTGCTCAACTCCGAGCTGAAGCGGTGGCGGTTGGCCAGGCCGGTGAGCGCATCGAAATTGGCCAGGCGGGCCAGCTCGTCACGCGAGCGGCGGGTGTGGGTGATGTCCGAGCCCACGCCGCGCCAGCCGGCCGAGCGCCCGGTTTCGTCCAGCAAGGGCTTGGCCGTGAGCGACCAGCAACGCACCTCGTGCCCCACCTCGACCGGGATTTCCAGATCACGGAAAGGCTGCCCCATGCGGATGCAGGACGTCAACTGCGCCAGGGCCTTGCGCGCCTCCTCGTCATTGGGCGGCAACATCGTCGACAGCAGCTCGATGAACGAACGCTGCAGCAGGTGCTTGGTCGACATGCCGAAAGTCTGTGCCAGGCGGGCCGACACGTGCCGCAAGTGCCCGGTGGGTGAGATCTCCCACAACCAGTCGGACGCATGCTCTTCGAAATCGCGCAGCAGCAGGTCGATCAGCTGCTTCTGGCGCTCGGTTTCGGCCTCGGCGCGCAGGCGGCTCATGAAGACGCGGCCATTGGTGAAGCTCACCCCGCTCATGATGACCATGTAAACCACCAGGGCGATCATCAACGCCTGGCTGGTGGCGTAATTCGAGCTCATCAGCCCGATCACACAGGTCAGGCACATGGTGATCACATAAGCCAATGCGGCCGGCACCAGCGGGCTGAGCATGAAGGCCCCGCCGCAGATGGTGCCCACCACCACGGTGGCCACGAGCATGGCGCCGTTGTGATCGGCGCTGGGAAACACCACCAGGGGCAGCACGGACCACAACGCTGCGAAAAAGATCACATGCCCCACGATGATGTGGTGCGCCACGCGCGTCGCCAGCACGCGCGCCCCGTTCGTCAGCAGCATGCGCCACCAGACGGCCGCCACCGGCAGGCTGGCGATCACCAGAAAGCCCCACAGGCTCAGGCCCAGCTTGTCCACCTTGCCCCAGAACACCCAGCAGATCACCAGGGTGTTGATGGCATTGCCCGTCATGATCAGCGGCAACAGGCGGATGAGTGCCTGGATCTGGCGCCCACGGAAATAGGCAGCCTGCGGCCCGTCGACGGACTCGCGCGACACCACTGCACCAACCAATTCCTCGAACCGCTGCTTGAACGTCGAGCCGTGATTTTCTTTGGAGAGAGACATCCCCGCCATTCAATCCAATGTGGATAACCCTCTGGAAATCGGCATTTAACCCCGGAACTTGATATCGCCAGGCGAAATGACACCCCCTGATCGTGAGGCATCCCCGGCTTGCGGCATACCTGTCCCAGTAATTTGGTGCGTCATTTGGCTTACCATCTCCGCCCTTGCTGAGCGAAAAACCATCATGAGTGCAGACAAACCTCTGTCAGACGCCGAACAGGCCTTGCGCGACGCCGCTTTCGAATACCACCGCCTGCCCAACCGGGGCAAGATCGCCGTCGTACCCACGAAGCCGCTGTCCAACCAGCGTGACCTGTCCCTGGCGTACTCGCCCGGCGTGGCCTACCCCTGCCTGGCCATCGAGCAGAACCCCGAACTGGCGGCCGACTACACCTCGCGCGGCAACCTGGTCGGCGTGATCACCAACGGCACGGCCGTGCTGGGCCTGGGCGACATCGGCCCGCTGGCCTCCAAGCCGGTGATGGAAGGCAAGGGTTGCCTGTTCAAGAAGTTCGCCGGTGTGGACGTGTTCGACATCGAACTGGCCGAGCGCGACCCCGACAAGCTCATCGACATGATCGCCGCGCTGGAGCCCACGCTCGGCGGCATCAACCTCGAAGACATCAAGGCGCCCGAGTGCTTCTACATCGAGAAGCAGCTCAGCGCCCGCATGAACATCCCCGTTTTCCACGACGACCAGCACGGCACGGCCATCATCTCCAGCGCCGCCTTGTTGAACGGCCTGGAGCTGGTCGGCAAGGACATCGCCAAGGTCAAGGTGGCCGTCTCGGGCGCCGGTGCCGCGGCCATTGCCTGCCTGGACGTGATGGTGGGCCTGGGCGTCAAGCGCGAGAACGTGTTCGTGTGCGACTCCAAGGGCCTCATCCACACCGATCGCACCGACAAGCTGGACGAATCCAAGCGCCGCTACGCGCAGAACACGAACGGCCGCACCCTGGCTGACGCCGTCAACGGTGCAGACGTGTTCCTGGGCTGCTCGGCCGCCGGCACTTTGAGCGCTGACATGGTCAAGACCATGGCCCCCAGCCCCATCATCCTGGCCCTGGCCAACCCCGAGCCGGAGATCCGCCCCGAGCTGGCCAAGGCCGTGCGCCCGGACTGCATCATCGCCACCGGCCGCTCGGACTACCCCAACCAGGTCAACAACGTCCTGTGCTTCCCCTACATCTTCCGTGGCGCGCTCGATTGTGGCGCCACCAAGATCACGCAAGAGATGAAGCTGGCCTGCGTGCGCCAGATCGCCGACCTGGCCAAGGCCGAGATCTCCGACGAAGTGGCTGCGGCCTACCCGGGCCGCGAACTGCGCTTCGGCCCGGACTACCTGATCCCCACGCCGTTTGACTCGCGCCTGATCCTGCGCATTGCGCCGGCCGTGGCCGAAGCGGCTGCCGCATCTGGCGTGGCCAAGCGCCCCATTGCCGACCTGAAAGCCTACCGTGATTCGCTCTCGCAATTCGTGAGCAACACCGGCCTGTTCATGCGCCCGCTGTTCCTGGGTGCCAAGGCCGCGCCCAAGCGCATCGCCTACGCCGAAGGTGAAGACGAGCGCGTGCTGCGCGCCGCCCAGGTCGCGGTGGACGAAGGCATCGCCAAGCCCATCCTGATCGGCCGCCCCGACGTGATCGCCACACGCATCGAGCGCGCCGGCCTGCGCCTGCAAGACGGCGTGAACTGCGAGATCGTCAACCCTGCCAAGGACGAGCGCTTCAAGCAGTACTACGAGACCTATCACAAGCTGCGCGCCCGTGACGGCATCACGCCCGAACTTGCCAAGGTGGTGGTGCGCCGCTCCAACTCGCTGATCGCCACGCTGATGCTGCGACTGGGTGACGCCGACGGCATGATCTGCGGCGTCATCGGCCGCTACGACCTGCACCTGGCCCAGGTTCAGGAAGTGATCGGCACGCGCGCCGGTGCCCACGGCCTGGCTGCGCTCAACGCCCTGATCCTCGACCAGCACAACCTGTTCATCGCCGACACCTTCGTCAACGAAGACCCGACGGCCGAGCAACTGGCCGACATCGCCGCCATGGCGGTGGAAGAAGTCCAGCGCTTTGGCCTGCCTCCGCGCGTGGCCTTCCTGTCGCACTCGATGTTCGGCTCCAGCAGCCGCCCCTCGGCCCGCAAGATGCGCGAAGCCCGCGACATCTTCGTCCAGCGCATGCCCCATGTGCCCGCCGACGGCGAAATGCAGGGCGACGCCGCCCTGAGCGAATCGGTGCGCACCAAGCTGCTGCCCGACAGCACGCTGCAAGGCGCCGCCAACATCCTGATCTGCCCGAACCTGGATGCGGCCAACATCCTGTTCAACGTGCTGAAGATGACCGGCGGCAACGGCGTGACCGTGGGCCCCATCCTGCTGGGTGCGGCTGCACCCGCGCACATCCTCACGCCTTCGGCCACGGTGCGTCGGATCGTCAACATGACGGCGGTAGCTGTGGCGCACGGGGCGCAGGTGAGTGGTCAGTAATCACCTCTGACCTCAGGCAAAAACGGCGTGAACTGGGTTGCCAGTCACGCCGTTTGTTTTGGTACTCAGACTACTTGCAGACGGACAACGCTTTGCGGGCTGATGCGAGATCTTTGAATCCGTTGGGATTTCCTAGACAAGTATCGTCTTGCTCAATTGATACCTTGCCGTCCTGTTCACGCAACTTCAACAGCACGGTCATGTACCGCCAACCAGCACCGATGTCCTGAGGGTTCTTTGCCAGAGGTTTGTCGGTCAGGTAGTAGCTGATGGAGAACAGCAGGGCATCTTGCCCCTTCACCCGTGCAAGGGCGCGCGCACCATTGCACCAAGTATGACCGTCGGCTTCGTTGAGTTTGATGTCGTGCTTTGCAGCTTGCTTCAGATCTTTGTCATAGACAAAGAGGGTACAGATGCCGCCGCCAGGAATCGGAATGGAGTGCTTGTTTCGCGCCAGTGCAGCATCTCGCACGGCATTTTGTTCCTTTGACCTGATCTGTGCTCCTGCAACGTAATACACCTTTTCGTTCCAAAGCATGCGGAAAAAATTGATTGTCTCGTAGTAGTCCTCTTCCTCAAACCCCTGAGCAACTTGATCGCGGTTGATCGCAGCTTCAAGACTATGGACGCCTTGAAGCCTGAAACCCACCTCCTGCTCAGTCCACGGAAATTTGCGGTCCAGAGAAATCTCCGCATGTGATCCGGATGAGCACAAGCAAAGCGCCACGACCGCACCGGTCCAGTTATGTCTTCTGAGAAGCAAATTTTTCATACGCTGCATGCATCTTGGTGTCGTAGGCATTTTTTTTGTAGCCACCGCCGTTGTAGTAAAGAGCAATATTCGCCCAATCCTTGCCTTGCACAGCGCTCCAAAGCTTGCCATTAGCCTTATGTCGGATAAAACCTGCCAACAACCTAATCTGACCTGCCTCTCCGCCACACATGATCGTAACCATGTCCGAGGCAGAAGGTTGTCCACAGTTCTTAAACTCACCGCCCATGATCTGGAACTTCCCCCATGAGCAAGACGCCAGCGCTGCTTCTGGATCAAGTCGATATGCATTGATCAATCGAAGGTAACTGGTGGAATGTGAACCATAGCGATCCGCTGCCGCCGCCTCTTTACTGGAGGTATAGGCTGGACCAGAAATGTCGGGATGTGTTTTGTCATAGGCACCCTTGGTCAATCGCTTGAACCAATGGCGCTCAAACAGAATGCTGGGGACTTGCTTGCCATCAACTGCGTTGAGCCTCCAGAAGGAGGCGCCCTTGGTTTCGACGTCTGCAATGGCCTTGAGCACGGCGACTTCGCAAGACAAGCTTTCGGCAGCGTCTTCCCACTGCTTTTCCGAAATGCGCGCATCCTTGTACGAGTCAAAGAGCGTAATCAACCCTTGTGGTATCTCTATCCCTACCTGAATGATCGCCTGGCCATTCTTGCCCTTGGTTTTCTTCGTGTTCACGTTCGGGTTGTTTTTGTCGGGCCCTCCCTTGCCTTCTCCTTTCTTCCTCCCGTCCGAGCCTGGTTTACCGGGCGCGTCTTGAGGGTGGGGTTGGGTTAAGCCATTGAACACCAATGCCCCGCTTACCAAAGTGATCAGTTTGTGGCCATAGTCCGAAGCGGTCCGGCACACATTGATCCACTCGCCTTGCAGATCCTGCACCGATACCTCCACGCGGGACTTGGCGTCTTTCGTTGTTACCCTCTTGGCGGCGCCATTCGCTGACGTTTGGCCAGCACTGGTCTGCCCATCAAACTTGATCTTGTAGCGAAGATTTTCAATTGGGTGTCGCAGAGCATCGAGAAACAGCACGCTGACCCCAAATGCCGTTTCCTTTGACAGATACAGTGTCTGCCCAACTTCAAGCAAGTTTGGGTTGCTGAGTTTATTCAGCGCACGCAAGTCCTGCACGGACTTGCCACAACGCTTTGCAATCATGCCAAGGGTGTCGCCTCGGCGGACCAGATATGGGTCTTGAACGGACTGCTCAGTCATTGCTGCCTTCCCCATCATGTGCATCGTCATCCAAGTCGTCGTTCATAGCTATTTCGATGCCTTGCTCGACAGACCATCCGTGCCCAATGGTCAATGCGTATGTGATCTGCTTCGCGTCAGTCGTAAACAGACTTGCCGTGAATTCATCTGCAGGCCCCGCTGAAAGACCAGCAATCTGCTTTGTGCCTTCATATGCCACCACCTTCTTGGAACCACCAAACGGAAGCCACGCCTGGGGATAGTCAGTGAAGCCTATCGCCTCACTGTAGAGTGGTGATTCCAATGAAGGTTTGATACTCGGCGCCGGCACACTTGCAGCCAAGCCATCCGGCAACGCCATCAAATTCGCCGAGCCCCCGCCCCCACTTCCCCACGCATGCGCCGCCCCCTTCACCGTCCACGTTCCCGGGCAGGTGAAGGTGATGTCGCCACCCTTGATCACGATCTGGCCCTGGCCGGCTGTGAGGGTGATGCTGTCGCTGGCCTGGATGCGGATTTCGTCGGTGGTGCTTTGCACGGTCAGGTCTTTGTCTGACCAGATCTGCTGGGCGTCGGTGTGGGCGCGCAGGCTCAGGGCGGCATTGGCGGTGATGGCCTTGATGCCACCGGCATGGGTGTAGAGGCTGGTGGTCTGGCCGCTGACGCTGCTGAGGGTGTGAGCGCTGGTGAGCTGGGCGTCGCCCTGGGTGGTCAGGCTGGTGTCCTGGCCGCTGAACAGGCTGATGCTGCTGGGCGTGACGAAGGCGGCCGTGGTGGGGGTGTCCAGGTGCAGCAGCGGTTTGGCGAAGCGCTCGACCGGGTCGCTCAAGGTGCGGCCGTTGGCTTTGCGCGCTTCGTGGCCTTGCACAGGGCCGTTGTATTGGCCCTGGGTTTGCGGGTCCATGGCGTCGGCGTGTTGCTGCATGGCCTGTTGGGCATCGTGGCTGGTCAGGCCTTGGGCACCTTGCTGGCGGGCGCTCTGGCTCAGTGCGTCGCCCAGTTGGCGGGCGGCTTTGAGCTGGCCCACGGCTTCAGCGGCGTCCATCTGGGTGCCGTTGACGCTTGCGCCTTGTGCGCTGCGGGCGGTGGTGCTCATGAGCAGGCCTTCGCCAGCGCGGACCATGGCCCACCCTTCGGTGTGGCCGTAGAAGCCTTCGCCCAGCCATTGGCCGCGTTGGGCGCTGCCACCACCGCCCTGCCCGCTTTGCTGGATGATGCGGCCCAGCGTCAGCTCGCTCCAGCCGGTAGCCGCGCTGTGGCTGGCCAGGCGCATGCGCAGCTGGCCGGTGGCGTCATCGATCAGCCACTGGTTGGCACCTTGTTCGTCCAGGTGGGGGTTGTGCCAGCCGGAGATGGTGCCGGGGTGGTTGGCGCCGGAGTCCGCACCCGCGGGCCAGGGCAGGTCGTGCTGGCCATTGTGCAGTTGACCCACCACAAGGGGGCGGTCGATGTCACCGTCGACAAAATCCACCAACACTTCGGTGCCCGCGCGGGGGGTGAAGACGGCACCCCAGTTGGGGCCGGCCACGCCTTGGGCCACGCGCACCCAGGTGCCGCTTTGGGCGTTGCCGGGGGCATGGCCGGTGTCGGCACCACCGATGGTTTGCGGGGCGCTCAAGGCACCAGCCAAGGGGGCCGCACCGCGCTGCCAGCCGAACTGGATGCGGATGCGGTGGTCGCGATCGGTGGTCAGTGGCTCGCCTTCATTGGTCACGACCACGGCGGTCTGCAGACCGGGCGCGGTGGGTTGCCGCGGCGGCATGGGGACCAGGCGGGCGCTGGCGGGAACGGCCTCGAACGTGTTGCGGTAAGTGCCCTCTTCCACATCGGTGCGCTGCAGGAGCTGCGCAGCCTCATGGCCCAGGTTGTTGGCCGCCTCGTGCGTGATGCGAGTAGCACAGAAGGCGTTGTCCGCGCCCGTGCCCAGGTCTTGCGTGTACAGGCTGTGCTCGGTGAGCTGGAAGGTGGCACCCGGGCGCAGCACGCGCACGGCGCTTTGGCCGCTTGCGCGCACCTGGTTCAACTGGTGGGCTGCCATCAGCGCTTGCGCGCGGGCGTCGGCGGCCTTGCTGCTGGCGGGCTGGGGTGTGCCCACGCGGCCGTCGGCAAAGCGGCGCTCGCCTTGGCCGATGTAGTGCTCCAGCGTGGGTTGTTGGCCGAGGGCGATGTCCGCCGCCGCGTTGGCGCTCACGCCGGCCAGCTGGCGTTCGTCCCAGGCGGCCAGGGTCACGGCATTGGTGCCGATGTGCTGACCCACGCTCCAGGCGGTGATGGTGTCCTGCGTTTGCCCCAGGCCCAGGCCCGATGCCACACCGGACAGCCCCACGGCGTTGGCGACACTCGCCAGCAAACTGCCGCCACCCGACCCGCCTCGCAGGTCGGGCTTGCCAAAGCGCAGGGCGCCAAGGTCCGCGCGCTTGGCCAGTTGATCGAAGATGACCAGCGTGTGTTTGGCGGCACGCGGGCCAGCCAGGGCACCTGCGGCCACGCCGTCGTGCTCCAGGCGCCAGCTCCAGCCTTCGCGGGCCATCAGCCGGGTCACAAACTGCCAGTCGGTCTCGCGGTACTGCGTGGTGATCTCGTGCACAGGGCCCGGGTCGGCCACGTCGAGCTTGAAGTTGGCTTGCGGGTAGGCCGCCAGCACGCTGCTGATGATGTCGGCGCTGGTGGCGTCTTGAAAGATGCGGCTGTCACGGCGTTGCTTGAGCCAGTGTGTGAAGCCGTAGAGCGTGATGCGGAAGGCGCCTGCGCCGCCGTCGCTACCCAGTTGGGCGACCTGACCGGCGTAACCGTGCCAGTTGCGCCAGTGGCCATCGGCCTGCATCAAACGCAGGGTGACTTGCTCGCCGGTCAGGGCCTTGAGTTCAAGGAAGGCGCTGGTGCTGAGGCAGTCGATCTCGGCGTGCAGGGGCTCGTCTGCATGCACCGATTCAACAAGGCGGAAGTGCGTCACCACCAGGGTGCCCGACGCCATGGGCGTCTCGAGCTGGATCAGGCGCGTGGCCTGCCCAATGCCCAGTGCAGCTTTGAGGCGGGACAGCAATGGAGCGTCCAGGCCTTGCAGGCCACCTGAAAGCGGAAAATTCATGAGGACTCACCTGATCGATTTTTAGGTATAGCGGGCGATTGTCGGCGGTCCGCGCCGAGGGGGCCGCCCCGCTTGCGAGGGGATATTGCAAGCAGTTGTATCCCCAACGGAATCCCCACGCCGGATGGTGACTCCCAGCGCGGGCTAGACTGGCCGCCATGCCCACCGCCGCTGCTGCCCAACCATCCACCCACCCGTCTGTTTTACAGGGCTACCTGGCCGGGTTGGGCACGGTATTCATCTGGGCAGGTTTCATCCTGATTTCCCGGCTGGGCGGCAAGACAGCGCTGACCGGCTGGGACATCGTGGCCCTGCGCCTGGGCACGGCCTCGCTGTTCCTGCTGCCCTTCTCGCTCAAGCTGCCGGCCGGCACCTGGCGTGACAAGCGCTTGTGGACCATGGCCCTGTTTGGCGGCCTGTTGTTCCTGGTGCTGGTGTACGCGGGGTTCAAGCGAGCACCGGCGGCCCACGGCGGCATCTTGCTACCCGGCATGCAACCGTTTCTGGTCACGGCCCTGGCGTGGGTACTGATGGGTGCGCGGCCTTCGCGTCTGCGCCTGTTTGGCCTGATCCCGATTGCGGCGGGCGTGGCTTGTGTGGCCATGCCGCAGATCCTGGGCGCCCATGAAGGGCCGAGCACCTTGGCCGGTGACGCGCTGTTATTTGGTGGCTCGGTCGCCTGGGCGATCTACAGCGTGCTGGTCAAGAAGTGGGCCGTGGACGCCTGGCTGCTCACGCGCTTCGTGGCGCTGGCGTCCTGCCTGGTCTTCATGCCCGTGTACCTGGCCTTCCTGCCCAAGGGCATCGATCAGGTGCCGATGTCGATGTTGCTGCTGCAGGGGCTGTACCAGGGCCTGGGGCCCACGATCGTGGCCATGCTGTTGTTCCTGCGGGCGGTGGCCATCCTGGGTGCGGAGCGCACGGGGGCCATGGTGGCGCTGGTGCCCGTCATGGCTGGCCTGGGTGCAGTGCCCTTGCTGGGCGAGCCTCTGACGGGCTGGCTGGTGGCAGGCCTGTTGCTGGTGTCAGGCGGGGCCTTTCTATCGGCCCGGCTGAAGTAAGGATCAGGCAACAGGCTCAAACAGGTTCAAACAGGTTCAGTTGGCCCGCTGGTCCACATAGACGCCGGTGGCCAGTTGCTTGGCCTTGTGCTTGGCCGCGGCTGCAGCGGTCGCCACCGATTCGGCGCGGTTGAAGTCACCCGGCAACACGCGCATGACACCGGCTGACAAGGTGGTCAGCGGGAAGAAGCGCTGCACGCCATCGCGGTCTTCGGCCTCAATGCCACCACGCGCCTTTGCGGTGTCGTCAAACAGCTCGCAGGCGGCCGCATTGAAGGCGGCCACGGCAGCCTCGATGCGCTGCATCCAGTCCTCGCTCTGGAACAGGATGACGAAGTCGTCGCCGCCCACATGGCCGATGAAGTCGCGCCGCACATCGCAATGCGCCACCAAGGTGTTGGACAAGAGGCGGATCATCTCGTCGCCGCGCCAGTAGCCGTAGTAATCGTTGAAGGGCTTGAAGTGGTTGAGGTCGGCGTAACAGGCAACAAACGAGGCGCCGCTGCCGAGCAGGCGTGAGATGTGCATCGTCAGCGGGATGTTGCCAGGCAGGAAGGTCAGCGGGTTGGCGTGGCGCGCGGCCTCGATGCGCAGCTCGGTCACGGCGCGCACCAGGCGCTCGCCGGTGCCCATGCCCTGGTAGAGGCCGTCCCGAGTGAGGATGAAGCCTTCGGTGAGGTAGCGCTGGTCTTCGGATGTGAGCACCTCGGTGAGCTCGTCCAGGCCCATGTGCACGTCCAGCTGCATGGGCTGCGTGTTGGCAAACAGCAGGCAGGTCTTGTGGTCGTACAGCTCCTTGAAATAGGCCTTGGCGTAGTGGTTGAAGAAGCCCTGGCGGTTGATCAGGCCAATTGGCTTGCCGTCCTTGACCACGGCCAGGGCCTTGAGCGTTTCGTCATCATGAAAGCGCTGGGCCACCTGCTTGTGCGTGGCGTCGGCCCCCAGCGGTGCCACACGCAGCATGAGCTCGCCCACAGTGAAATCACTGCGACCGCTGCGGGTCTTGCTGGGCAGGACGGAGATCTCGCGGCTGGCGATCACCTCGCGTGCAGCAGGCAGCAGGCTGCTCACGAGATCGGCCTGGGGCCGCCCCAGCAGATAGCCCTGCCCCAGTTCGATGCCGAGGTCACGCAGCACGCGCAGTTCATCAGCGGTCTCCAGGCCTTCGGCCACCATCTGCGTGCCGAAGGTTTCGGCAATGCGCCTGAGCGCCGTGATGGTCTGGACCTTGTCCGGGTGTGAGGAGATGTCCTTGGCAAAGTACTTGTCGATCTTGACGTAATCGGGTTTCAGCTCGGCCCACAGGCGCAGGCTGGATCGGCCGTCGCCAAAATCATCCAGCGCCAGTTGCACGCCGTATTGGCGAAGCGCGGCCACCGCTTGCTGAAGGCGCGGCAGGTGCTCGACGCGTTCGTGCTCGGTGACTTCGACCACGAGGCGAGCCGTGGTGATCTGGTGGTCCTTGATCAGGCCGAGGATGCCGTGCGCCACCGGGTGGGCCATGAGGGCCGCCAATGCGCTCGCACTGAGGTTGACGAGCAGACGCCCGCTCATGCCCTGCCTGGCCCAGTGCATCAAGGCCAGCTTGACACAGTGCACTTCCAGGTCGAAGTGGACGCCTTGTTCGCGGGCCGCAGCAAAGAGCGCATCCGGTGCGGCCAGTGCGTGCCCTTTGGGGCCACGCACCAAGGCCTCGTGCCCGAACACTTCGCCATTGTGCAGGCGGCCCAGTGGCTGGAAGTGGGTGGTGAGCAGGCCGCAGGCCATGATGTCCTGCACCGTCATCAGCTGAAGGTCGGCGCAGCCTTCAGTGTCTTGCTCATACGCGGTGTAATGCGCCGAAACCGTCATCGTGACTCCATGAGTGATGCGGCCTTATCGGAGGCCGCATGGCGCCACTTGAATGAAGTTTTTGTGACAGCTCAGGGCATTGCGGACATGGCCGCAGCCGTGATCACAAGCCCCGTCACAGGCCCATCACAGCCCCATCTGCTTGGAGATGATCTCGTTCATGATCTCGTGCGTGCCGCCGCCGATCGAGAGGATGCGGTTGTCGCGGTAGAGGCGCTCGACCACGGACTCGCGCATATAGCCCATGCCACCGAAGATCTGTACGGCTTCGTACGTCACGAAGTCGGCCACCTCGGTGGCGAAGTTTTTGGCCATGGACACCTCTTGAATCGCCGTCTTGCCGGCCTGCATGCGGGCGGCCACGCGGTAGGCGTACTCACGGGCCACATCCACCTTGGTGGCCATCTCGGCCAGCTTGTGGCGGATCACCTGATGCTTGCTCAAGGGCTTGCCGAAGGTGACGCGGTCCTTCACATAGTCCATGCAGGCTTCGAGCGCCATCTGCGCGGTCATGTAGGCCATCACGGCCAGAGCCAGGCGCTCAGCCTGGAAGTTGGCCATGATCAGCATGAAACCGGCGTTTTCGGGGCCGATGAGATTGCCCGCGGGCACGCGCACGTTCTCGAAGAACAGCTCGGCCGTGTCCGAGGCCCACCAGCCCATCTTCTGCAGATTGCGCCCGACGGTGAAGCCCGGCGTGCCCTTCTCGATCAGCAGCAGCGAGACGCCGGCATAACCTTCGCCGCCAGTGCGCACGGCCACGGTGTAGTAGTCGGCGCGCACGCCGGAGGTGATGAAGGTCTTGGAACCGTTGACGATGTAGTGGTCGCCCTCACGCACGGCGCGGGTGCGCAGGTTGGCCACGTCGGAGCCGCCACCGGGCTCGGTGATGGCCAGCGCGGCGATCTTGTCGCCGGCCAGCACGGCAGGCACCACGCGTTGCTGCAATTCGGGCGAGGCGCCACGCCACACAGGCGGGATGCCGATGTCCAGCGAGCCCAGGCTGGCCACGAGGCCGCCGGAGGTGCTGCGCATCAGTTCTTCGCTGACAGCCAGCTTGAGGAAGACGTCGTCAGGGCTGCTGCCGCCCAGGTGCTCGGGGTGGCCGATACCCAGGATACCCAGGTCGCCCGCCTTCTTGTACAACTCGCGAGGGAAGCTGCCGTCTTCTTCCCATTGCGCAATGTGGGGTTTGATTTCCTGCTCCACGAAGCGGCGCGCGGTGGCGCGGGCCATGTCGTGGGTTTCATTGAAGTACGAGGCGAAGGGGCTGGCGGTCATGGGGTGTCTCCTGTGGCGGCTGCCATCCAGGGGCAACCTTGTTTGCATGCCCAATACTACAATCAATTTACCAAGACGACCACCAATTGACGTAAACGTAAGGCACCGCTAAAGTCGGCACCATCCGTTTTCCATACCATCCAGATTCCGAGGACGACACCCATCATGAGCGCGCAACAGCATTACGACAGCATCTTCCGCCCCGGCCTGTTTGCCGGGCAGGTCCATGTGGTGACGGGCGGCGGCAGCGGCATCGGCCGTTGCGTGGCGCATGAGCTGGCCGCCCTGGGTGCCACCGTGGTGATCACGGGCCGCAATGAAGAGAAACTGGCACGCGTGGTGGCCGAGATCACCGAAGACGGCGGCAAAGCCGATTCAGTGGCCTTCGACATCCGTGATGAAGACCAGGTCAAGGCGGCCGTGGCCGGCATCGTGGCCAAGCACGGCCAGATCCACGGCCTGGTGAACAACGCGGGCGGGCAGTTCCCCTCGCCGGTAGCGGCCATCTCCAAGCGCGGTTTTGAAGCGGTCGTGGCCAACAACCTCACCGGCGGCTTCCTGATGATGCGCGAGGCCTACAACCAGAGCATGGCCAAACACGGCGGCGCCGTCGTGAACATGACGGCCGACATGTGGAATGGCATGCCCGGCATGGCGCACTCGGGCGCGGCACGCGCCGGCATGGCCAACCTGACCAAGACGGCCGCTTACGAGTGGGCGGCATCGCACGTGCGCGTCAACGCCGTGGCACCCGGCTGGATCGCGTCCAGCGGCATGGACGCTTACGGCCCGGCCATGGCCCCCATGATCCGCGTGCTGAAAGACAACCTGCCGGCCAAACGCCTGGGGCTGGAAGCCGAAGTCAGCTCGGTGATCTGCTTCCTGCTGAGCCCGGGGGCTTCGTTCGTCACCGGCATCACGGTGGCCATCGACGGTGGTGCGCCGCTGCACAGCCCGGTCATGCCCACGGCCAACCACGCCGGCGCACCGAGCTATGACGGCTTCCACCGTTCGTCGGTGCCCAAGGTGCTGCAGGACGTCTGAAGCGACACCGGTCGGCACCCTACCGGCATCAGTCAGCAAGACCGCACGCCCGTCAGGTGAATGACGGGCTGCATAGAATCGGCTGCATCCTTGTCTGACTTCCCCTCGAAGTGCCATGTCGATTCGCCTGGCCGCCGTGACGCTGGCCCTGATCCTGTTGAACGCTCAGGCCGAAGCGGCCCGCGTGGTGGGCTATGTGCGCGATGCAGCCACGCAGCGCTACCTCTACACCGAGGTGCATGAGCAGAACCTCGCGCCGGACGGCTCGGTGCAGACGGGCGTCACCACCTACTTCGACGCCCAGGGCCGCGAGATCGCGCGCAAGACGCTGGACTACCGCGGCAACCGCACGGTGCCCATCTACCGCATGGACATCCCGGCCGTGCGCTACGCCGAAGGCATCAGCAGCAACACCCCTCAGGCCCTCGTGTTCAAACGCGATGGCGACAAGGAAGAACGCAAGGCGCTGCCGCTGGACGATGGCCTGGTTGCGGCAGATGCGGGCTTCAACCAGTTGCTGCAGGACCAGCTGGAGGCCATCCGCAAGGGTGACACGGTCAAGTTCGGGTTGATCGTGGCCGGCCACACCAACCGTTATGGCTTTCGCGCCAGGAAGGTTGACGAGCAAAAGCTCGATGGGCAGACGGTCTTGCGGGTGCTGGTGGAGCCCGACTCCCTGCTGCGACTGGTGGTGCCGGCCATTGCCCTGAGCTACGAGCCCAGGACGAAACGCCTGTTGAGCTACCAGGGCGTATCCAACATCATCGACCCGGACACCGGCAAGGTCTACAAGCAGATCAGCATCAGCTATGGCGGCACGCCACCTGCCGATGCGCGCCTGCCGGCCATCGCGGTAGAAGCTCGCTGACGGCCAGGCCTAGCCAGGCGGCGCAACACGTTGCGACCCGGCACAACACGGGGCTGGATGCGGCGCAGGTCGCCAAAGGCTCCCTGACGGGCCTCAGCGTTTGCGCGAGCTCAAACCTGCTGGCGCCTGTCGACTTAAGCTGCGCCAACCCGGGGTCTCAACTCGGGATGGAGACGCCCCATGGCCAAGCCCTTGCGCGCAACGATCACGGCCGTCAGCCTCGCCGGCCTGATGCTGCCGGCCCATGCAGGCAACGAATGGGAGCCCGTCCGGCAAGGCCAGGGGCGCGAAGACATCGGCACCTGGGTACGCAGTGTCGATGGCATGGCCGTCAAGGCCTTCAAAGGCGTGACCGAGGTGCACCAGACCACCTTGACCGTGCTGGCACTGCTCGCCGACATCCCCGGCCTGAGCCACTGGGTGTACCAGTGCCAGAGCAGCATCCAGCCCGACCAGTACAGCGCCGACCACACGTACGCGCGCTTCAAGGGCATCTGGCCCGCATCCGACCGGGATGTGCTGTTTCGTTCGACCGTGACGCAGCAAGCCGATGGTTCGGTGCTGGTGGACTCCTTGCAGGTGGAGGGCTACCCACCGCAGGATGGCTTTGTGCGCATGCCCTATCTGCACAACACCTTCCGCCTGGTGCCGCTCAAGGGGCAGTGGACGCGGGTGGAGTTCGAGACGCAGGTGGACCTGGGTGGCCTGGTGCCCACCTGGCTGGCCAATGCCGTGTCGACCAAGGCGCCTTTGGTGACGCTGGAAGGGCTCAAGGCACAAGTGGGCCAGGCGCGCTATCAGATCAAGTCGGTTCAGGACTTGCCGGCCTATTATCACAAGGGCAAGTTGATCGACCTGCCTGCCTGGCACCTGCAGCCGTGAGTGGTTTGCGGGGTGGCATCAGGGCGGTATCGGGGCGGCATCAAGCCGCCATCAGGTTGTCGATGCCGGCGAGCACCTGGTTGATTTCGCGCGACAACTCACCCAGCGCCTGCTCGATGACCTCGGGAGAAGCCTGAGCCTGCACGTCCGCCCTCAACTGTTGACACGCCTGTGAGACCCCCAGCGCACCCAGCGTCGCCGCCACGCCGTGCATGGTGTGCAACATGCGTTCAACCGTGCCTTGGTCTCCATGCACGTAGGCCAGGCGCCAGTCACGCACGAAGTCCCGCTCGCGTTGCGCGAACATCCGCAGCATGCGCATGTACAGCGCGTCGTTGTTGAGCGTGCGGGCGCGGCCCAGGGCCATGTCCAGGCCTGGCAAGGCGGTCGGGCTGGCGGCCGCCTGCAGCACTGCGGCCTGGCCGTCAGCGTGGTGTCGGGCACTGGCCCAACGGCTCAGCGCCCGGTAGAGATCCTCCACGTCGATGGGCTTGGCCACATGGTCGTTCATGCCGGCAGCCAGGGCCTTTTCGCGGTCACCCAGCAAGGCATTGGCCGTCATGGCGATCACGGGCAGCTCACGCCAGGCGGGGTTCTCGCGGATGCGCCGGGTCGCGGTGTAGCCATCCATGCCGGGCATCTGGCAGTCCATCAACACCATGTCGAAGTGCTGCTCGCCCAGTTGCTGCAGCGCGCTTTGCCCATCGCGGGCCACGGTCACCGAGATGCCCACACGCTGCAACAACTCGATGGCCAGCTCCTGGTTGATCTCGTTGTCTTCGGCCAGCAGCACGCGCAAGCCACGCAAGCGGGCCTGGTGATCAGGCAAGGCCGGCCTGGCTTCCAACGCCACCGCGGCATCGGCCCTGGGCTGCAAGACGCGCTGGCAGGCATCGTGCAGCGAAGACGGTGTCACCGGCTTGGTCAGGATGGCCCGCACCTCGACCCGCTCCTGCCGCATGCGCCGCAATACTTCGTCGCGACTGAAGGCCGTCACCATCAGCACCTGGGGCCGGTCATGCCCGGCCTGGATCAGGCGGCGTGCACAACCGACGCCATCGAGGCCCGGCATCTTCCAGTCCAGCAAGACGAGCTGGAACGGCCTGCCCGCGTCCCTGGCATCGTTGACCATGCGCAGCGCCTGTTCGCCATCGTGGGCCTCGTCGACCTGGAAGCCCAGGTGCACGGCCATGTTGACCAGCACCTGGCGAGCCGCGGCGTTGTCGTCCACCACAAGCAGGCGCCCGCCGGCAGGCCAGGGCAAGGCGCTGGCCTGGGCCGCTGCTGCGGTGGCCAGGTTCAGGCGCAGGTTGAAATAGAAGGTGCTGCCTTGGCCCTCGTGGCTGTCCACCTCGATGCTGGAGCCCATCATGCGCACCAGGCGCTGGCTGATGGCCAGGCCCAGGCCGGTACCACCAAAGCGCCGCGCGGTGGACATCTCGGCCTGTGTGAAGGGCGTGAACAAGCGCGCTTGCTGGGCCTCGCTCATGCCCAGGCCGGTGTCTTTCACCCAGAAGCGCAAGACGATGGCACCGGCACTGCGCTCGACCTCGTCCACCCCCACGATGACCTCGCCCTGGCTGGTGAACTTCACCGCGTTGGACGCCAGGTTCACCAGCACCTGGTGCAATCGCAAGGGATCGCCCATGAACCGGTCAGGCAGCTCGGGCGACTGCACGATCAGCAGCTCCAGGTTCTTCTCTTCTGCCTTCAGGCCGATGAGGTCGGCCAGGCCACCGAGCAAGTCGTTGAGGCTGAATTCGACCGACTCGATGTCCAGCTTGCCCGCCTCGATCTTGGAGAAGTCCAGGATGTCGTTGATGATGCCCAGCAGCAACTTGGCCGAGGTGTGCACCTTCTGGACGTAGTTGCGCTGCCGCTCATCCAGCCCGCTTTGCAGCGCCAGCTCGGACATGCCGATGATGGCGTTCATCGGTGTGCGGATCTCGTGGCTCATGTTCGCCAGGAACTCGCTCTTGGCCTCGTTGGCCAGCACGGCCGCTTCCTTCTCGATGGTCAGTTGCTGGCTGCGCGACTCGACCTCGCGCCGCTTGCCGATCTCGTTCATCAGGGACAGGCGCATGCCGTTGATGGATTCGACCAGCGCGTCGATCTCGTCCGGCCTGTGCGCCTGGCGCTGGGGCAGCATCAGCGGGGTGTCGAGGTTGTCGATGGACAGGCGCGAAGAGAACACGGCGATCCGCGTAAGGTGGCGCGTGATCAGCAGGCGCATGCCCATGATGAGGGCAAAGGCCAGGATGGTGGTGCGCACGACCTCGGCCACCACGATGGTGAAGGCCGTCTCTTTCAGGCGCGCATACAAGCCCGCCAGCGACACTTCGACCCGCAGCTGGCCAATGGGCTGATGCTGATCGGGGTGCAAAGGATCGGTGTAGATCAGGGGGTAGACATGGCTGAGCGTGGGGGCACCAAAACGCACCGCCTCGGACTGCGCCTGCGCATGCCCCATGGGCTTGACCTGGAAAGGCAGGTCGCCGATGACACCGGCATAGGTGATGTCGGGCAACTGGGCGATGCCTTCAAGCTGTTTTTCGATCAGTGGCTGATCCAGCAGCCAGACATTGGCCGTCAGGGTCGGCACATGGCTGAACTCGATCTGGCGCAGGTTGTCCTGTACGGCACGCAAGCCCGCGCGGTAGCCCCCGTAGATCTGGTACGCGGCGGCCAGCAAGGCAATGATCAGGCTGATCGTGAGGACCAGCACGGTCATGCGGCGCGTGATGGAGTAGGTCATACAGCCAGACTCCTCACGGCTGCAGTTCTTGCTTGAACGCCCGCATCATGCGGTCATAGTCACCGTTGGCCTTGATGGCCTGCAGGCCCTTCTCGAACACCTCGGACATGCGCTTGCCATCGGGGTGCGTGCGCGAAAAACTCACCCAGAAACTGTCCATCCGGATGGCGCCCAAGCGTTTGATCTGCCCCTTCAGTGCCGGCTCGGACTTGATGCGGTAGTAGCCCGGCATGGTGTTGAGCAGGATGTAGTTCACCCGCCGGGCCACCAGCATCTTGACCAGGTTGCCGTCGGAGGTGGCACTGAGCTTGAAGATGCGCGGGTTCTGCATGAAATCCGTCGGGTAGGTGTAGCCGATGGTCACCCCGACGGTCTGCCCCTCCAGATCCTTTTGTGTCAGTTCGCGAACGGGCGCGTCGGCACGACCGAAGATGGCCAGTTCTTCCCGGAACAAGGGTGTGGGGTGCCAGTAGAACCGGTCCTTGTTGACCCTGGTTCGGGTGGTGTCGAAGCAACCGACCACGCGGCCCTTTTCCGCGTAGTGCAGGCAACGCGAGAACGGCACGACCTCGAAGCGGACGTCCACGTCCTGCGTCTTGAACGCTGCCTTGACCAGCGCCGGCGCCAGACCCTCCGGGCCGGAGCGGTCCGCGCGCATCGCGGAGTAAGGCGCCCAGTCGTCTTCGGCCGCCACGGTGACCACCTCGGTGGCCATCGCGCTGGCACACAGTCCCGCCCACACCAGCAGCATCGACCATGTTGTCCGAATACCCATCTCAGGCCTCCTGAGCGGCCACTTTAGCGCTTTCCTCCGCTTCTCGATACAACAGGATACGTTTTCGCTCGATGCCCCAACGGTAGCCCGATAAAGCGCCATCGTGGCGGACCACGCGGTGGCAGGGGATGGCCACGGCCAGCGGGTTGGCAGCACAGGCGCCGGCCACCGCCCGCACGGCTTGCGGCGAGCCGATGCGCCTGGCGATCTCCGTGTAGCTGACCGTCTGGCCCGCTGGTATGCCCCGTAGGGCTTGCCACACGCGTTGCTGGAAAGCGGTGCCGCGGATGTCCAGCGGCAGAGCCAGGCCCACCTGGGGGGACTCGATCAAGCCGACCACCTGGGCCACCCATTGCTCGAAACCGCGGTCGGCGCCGATGAGGCGGGCCGTGCGGAAGCGGTCTTGCAGATCGCAGACCAGCGCCTGCGGGTCGTCGCCCAGCAGGATGGCGCACACGCCTTGCGCACTGGCGGCCACCAGCACCGCCCCCAGCGAGCATTGCCCCACCGCGAAGCGGATGTCCTGCGACGCCCCGCCCGCCTTGAACTGGCTGGGCGTCATGCCCAGCACCGCCGTGGACTCTTCATAAAAACGCCCGCTGGACGAATAGCCGGCGTCATACATGGCCTGCGTCACCGCCGCGCCCTGCGCCAGTTGTTCGCGCACACGGCGAGCCCGCTGCGCGGCGGCATAGGCGCGGGGCGTCAGCCCGGTGTGGGCCTTGAACACCCGCAACAGGCGGCTGGGCCCCATGCCGGCCATGGTGGCCAGCTCATCCAGGTGCGGCGGGGCGGCGGCGGCCTCGATGTACCGGCACAAGGCCACCACCATGTCTGTGTCTGCGTCCGACATGTCGGTCAGAAAGTGTTGTGAAGGCCCTCACTGTAGCCACATGCGAGGGCGGCCACACTCCGTTTTTGTCGTCCAGCCATGCACGCGCCCAAAATCGCCTGTTGGGCGGTCCGTGATGGTTGCGCACGGCAACGGCCCACATTCGATTTGCAGAAATAACCTGGCGTTCGGTCAATCTGCGGCCATCATTTCACCTCATGTCCACCCATCAATCCTCGCCCACTCTGACCGTCTGGATCGCCCATCTCGACGAATGCGTGACACCAGGCGCACTGGCGGCCTGCAGCCGGTTGCTGACGCCGGCCGAAGCCGAGCGGGCCAGGCGCTTTCACTTCCAGCGTGACCGTGATCGCCATGTGGTGACGCGTGCCTTGCTGCGCACCGTGCTGGCCTCGATCGTGGGCGAGCACCCCGAGCAGTTGCAGTTCGCCACGGGGCCGCACGGCAAGCCCTTCCTCCAGCATGACAGCGACATCGGGCGCAGGCTCTCGTTCAGCCTGTCCCACACCGATGACCTCGTCATGCTCGGCGTGACACAGGATCACGCCTTGGGCATCGACGTTGAAAACACGACCCGGCTGGCCCCGCTGGACGTGGCGCACCGCCAATTCGCCGAAGTGGAAGTCAAGGCCTTTCAAGCGCTGACACAAGCGCAGCAGCAAACCGATCTGTTCTGGTCTTGCTGGACGCTCAAGGAAAGCCTGATCAAGGCGACCGGCGAAGGCCTGCACACCCCGCTGGACCGTTTCGGGTTCAGCTTTGACACGGACGATCGCGTCACGCTGCATGCCTCGCCAGGCACGGCCGAGGGCGCGGGGCACTGGTGGGTGGGCCAGTGGGCCCCCACCGAACACCATCTGGCCGCCTTGTGCATGGCCTGGCCAGCCGCGACCTCGCCGGACGGCACCCAGGCGCCTGCCGTGCGCGCGCGCCGCATCGTCCCGCTGCAAGGTGAAACCGATCTGTCGATCCAGTTCCTGCGCAGCACGACGGGGCGCCACCCCGCCTGATCCAGGCACGCCCACCAATGCCCGGTGCGCCGCCCGGGGCATGTCGCGATTGAACCCCTATTTCCGGCCCATGGCGCCATGCCTCATGACAAACCCTCTGCAAAGATGACATGTATGTTTGTCAACATTGCAGTGTCGCCCCCCTGAACGGCCTGCACACCCTCCCGCGCGACGCCCATTGATTGATTTGTGTGCGTCTTGGCTTCACGCGTATGGATGGTTCTGTTGTCGATTCCTTCGAGCAAGTTGGACGTGCCTTGCCCGCCTTGATCCCCTTGTCTGCTGCACAAGGCGTGATCTGGCTGGATCAGATGGTGAACGCCGGCCTGCCCTGCTACCAGATCGGCATGTGCGTGGACATCCAGGGCCCATTGGATGTGGCGATCCTCAAGCGCGCGATCGAGCACGTTGCCCAGTGCCACGATGCCTTGCGGCTCGCGCTTGCGCCGGCGGACGCGGGCTCACCGGCATCCCAGGGGCAGCCTCAGTGGTGCGTGCTCGACACCGTGGCCGTGCACATGCCCGTGGTGGACCTGCGCGAACAGCCTGTGGCCGCCATGGCCGCCGAGCCTGGCCAACCAGACCGCGACCGTGCACTCGCCTTGGTGCAGCGCACATTCAGCAGCCCCGCCCCTTTGCACGCCGGCATCCCGCCCTGGGACATGCTGGTGGTGCGTTATGCCGAGGCGGGTTATCTCTGGATGCACCGCTACCACCATCTGGTCATCGACGGCTACGGTGTGCCCATGGCGGGGCAAGCCATGGTGGAGGCCTACAACCGGCTGCTGGCCGGCCAGTCGCTGGCTGGGCATGAGGCACCGTCCTACACCGAGCTGCTACCGGCAGAGCAGGCCTACCGCACCTCTGCCCGCCACGACAAGGATCTGGCCTTCTGGCGCCAACGCTATGCCGTGCTGCCCCCGGCGCTGCTGCCGGCGCGCCATGCCCAGGCGTCTGGCGAAGCCCCCGGCAGCGGCAAACAGGTATGGCAACTGCCCCGCGCCCTGTACGACCAGGTGACGGCCCATGCGGCCGCACGCGGGTTCACCGTTTCGCACTTCCTGCTGGCCCTGATCCACACGGGCCTGTCGCGCATGCACGCGGTCGACGAGATCGTCATCGGCGTGCCCGTGCACAACCGCACCACGCCGCGCCAGCGCCAGACCATCGGCATGTTCGCGTCGATGAACCCCATCGGCGTGCCGGTGGACCTGCAGCGGGACTTCACCGCGCAGATGCAGGCCGTGGCCGATGAGCTGCGGCGCTGCCTGCGCCACCAGCGCCTGCCCATCGCCGACATCAACCGCGCGGTGCAACTCGGCGCCACGGGCCGGCGGCAGATCTTCGATGTGAGCTTCTCTTTCGAGGCCTTCGATGCAGATGTGAGCATGGGCCCTGCGCGCCCGCGCTTCTGGACGCTGCACAACGGCCATGAGCCAACACCCCTGGCCATCGCGGCCAAGGACTACCACCGTGATGAAGGCCTGCTGCTGGAGTTCGTCTTCAACCGGGCGCACCTGGATGAAGGCGAAGTACAACGCTTGATCGGGCGGCTGGAGACAGCCTGCCTGGCCGTGCTCGACGGCTTCCAGGGCCCGGTCGCCAGGCTGCCACTCATCCCGCAGGCCGAGGCCCATTTGCTGCAGCGCTTCAACGACACCAGCGTGCCGTTTGAGGATGATGTGGCCATCCACACGCTGTTCGAGCGCTGCGTGGCCCGGCATCCCGATCGCATCGCGCTGGTGTGCGATGGCGCGCAACTCAGCTACGCCGACCTGGATGCCCGCGCCAATCAACTGGCCTGCCAGTTGCAGCAAGGATGTGTGCAAGCCAACAGCCTGGTGGCCATCGTCATGGGGCGCAGCACCGAGCTGGTGGTGGCCTTGCTGGGCGTGCTCAAGGCCGGTGCCGCCTACGTGCCGCTGGACCCGGATCACCCCCAGGCACGCCAGGCCGAGTTGCTCGATGAAGTCTCGCCCAGCATGGTGCTGGTGCAGGAGGCCTGCCTGTCAGCCCTGCCTGATTGTGGCTACCCGATCATGGTGCTGCCACCGGCAAAGCCCGATGCAACCACCGAAGCGTTGCCACAGGCTTACCCCGCGGCAAGCGATGCATTTAGCGCACGCAGCCTGGCCTATGTCATCTTCACCTCGGGCTCCACAGGGCGCCCCAAGGGCGTGATGAACGAACACCGTGCCGTCGTCAACCGGCTGGTGTGGATGCAAAAGGCCTATGGGCTGGAAGCCGACGACAGCGTGCTCCAGAAGACCCCCTATGGCTTTGACGTGTCGGTCTGGGAGTTCTTCTGGCCCTTGACCACAGGTGCCAGGCTGATCATGGCCAGGCCCGACGGGCACCAGGACCCGGCCTACATCGCGCACGTGATCGAAAGCAGTGGAGTCACCACCGTGCACTTCGTGCCCTCGATGCTGCAGGTTTTTCTGGCCGACCCGGCTGCGGCCCGCTGTACCGGCCTGCGCCGCGTGATCTGCAGCGGTGAGGCTCTGCCCTGGGCCCTGCAGCAGGAGGTGCTGTCGCGCTGGCCCGGCACACAGCTCCACAACCTGTATGGCCCCACGGAAGCGGCCATCGACGTCACGGCGTGGCCATGCCGCCCTGCGCCTGCGCCGCGTCCTGATCAACTGGTGCCCCGCGTGCCGCGTGTGCCCATCGGCAAGCCCATCGACAACATCCGCATCCACATCCTGGACGACCTGGGGCAAGTCGTGCCCATCGGGGTGCCGGGGGAGATCCACATCGGCGGTGTGGGTGTGGCGCGCGGCTATCTGGGGCAGCCCGAGCTGACGCAAGCGCGGTTCATCCCTGATCCCTGGGCCAATTCATTGACCGGGCCATCGGCGCCCGACGCCCAGGGCAGCCGCCTGTACAAGACCGGCGACATCGGCTGCTGGCGCGAGGATGGGGCCATCGACTACCTGGGGCGTGCAGACCACCAGGTCAAGATACGCGGCCAGCGCGTGGAGCTTGGCGAGATCGAGCACCATCTGCTCAAGCACCCTGGCGTCAGTGATGCGGTGGTGGTGGCTCACACCGCCGCAGCCGATGGCACACCGGGTGAGCAGCGCCTGGTGGCCTACGTCGTGCCCCAGGCAGGCACGCAGCACCAAGAGCTGATACCCAGCCTGCGAGCCACACTGCGCGCCACCCTGCCTGCCCACATGGTGCCCAGCGCCCTGGTGCAGCTGCCCGCCCTGCCGCTCAATGCCAATGGCAAGCTGGACCGCAAGGCCCTGCCGGTCCCCACGGATGCCGACCTGGCCCATGCGACATTCGAAGCGCCACAAGGTGCACTGGAAGAAGCCGTGGCGACCGCATGGCGGGCGCTGCTGGGCGTCGAAACCCTGGGCCGGCACGACAACTTCTTCGACCTGGGCGGGCACTCGCTGCTGGCCATCCGCTTGAGCGAGCAACTGCGCACCATGGGTTGGCAGGCCGACATGCGCCTGGTGTTTGAAGCGCCCACGCTGGCCCGGTTCGCCCAAGCCTTGAGTGAACGTGGGCAGCAGGCGCCTGAATCCACGCAGGTCTGGCCGGCATCCAGCATCCCGCCGGGGTGTACACGCATCACGCCGGACATGCTGCCACTCATCGAGCTGAGCCAGGGCGCCATCGACCACATCGTGGCGGCCGTGGGTGGCGATGCCAGCCGCATCCAGGACATCTACCCCCTGGCCCCACTGCAGGAAGGCATGCTGTTCCACCACGCGAGCCTGGCACGTGATCAGAACGGCCGGCCTTTGCGCGGCGACCCTTACGTGATGCCCATGCTGCTGCGGCTGGAAGGCCCGGCACAACAACAGGCCCTGCTCGCGGCACTGCAGCGCATACTGGGGCGGCACGACGCGCTTCGCACCGCCGTGGTCTGGCAAGGCTTGCCACAAGCGGTGCAGGTGGTGATGCGCGAAGTGGCCTTGCCCGTACAAGCCGTGGCGCTGACGCCCACCAGCGATGTGCTTGCGCAATTGCAAGCGCGCATGGCACCGCAGCAGCTGCACATGGACCTGAGCCAGGCGCCGCTGCTCAGGCTGGAGCTGGCAGCACTGCCCGGCACGCAAGGCGCCGGGCACAGCACGTACGCCATCATCTACCTGCACCATCTGGTGGACGACAACCAGTCCCTGCAAGTTGTGCGCGACGAGTTGCGGGCCTTGGTGCGCGACGAAGCCAGTGCCTTGCCGACGGCGGCACCCTATCGGGATTTCGTGGCCCGCACACGCGCACTGAGCGCCAGCGGGCGCGATGAACCCTTCTTCCAGGCCAGGCTCGCCGACGTGAGCGAGCCCACCTCACCCTTTGGTTTGATGGACGTGCATGGTGATGGCAGTGATGTCGTCGAGCACGTGGCACGCTTGCCCGACGAGTTGAGCCAGCGCATCGTGCAGCAAGCACGGCAGCACGGCGTGGTACCAGCCGCGCTGCTGCATCTGGCCTGGGGCATGGTTGTGGCACAGGCCAGCGGGCGCGACGATGTGGTCTTTGGCACCGTGCTCAGTGGCCGCGTGCATGGGCAGGGCTCCGCGCACACCGTGGGCGCCTTCATCAACACCTTGCCGCTTCGCATGAAGCTGGCAGGCAAGGCCGTGGCGCAACGGGCGGCCGAGACCCAGGCAGAACTGCTGGCGCTGCTCGCACACGATCACGCACCACTGGCGCTGGCCCAGCGTTGCAGCGCCATGCCGGCGGGCACCCCCTTGTTCACCTCCGTGCTCAATGTGCGGCACCCACAGGCGCAAGGCATCCTGGAGGCCGATGCCGAACTCGCGCCCGGCATGGTGGTGTTGTCAGCACAGGAGCGCAGCAACTACCCGTTGGTCATGTCGGTGGACGACCTGGGAGGCGACTTCGTGTTGCGCGCGCAGGCCAGTGCACACGCGTCGACCGGGCGCGATGAACTCGCCGCGCGCTGCAACCGCTGGATGACACAGGCCCTGGACGTGCTGGCGCGCGCGCTCGAGCGCACGCCGCAAACCCTGATGAACAAGCTCAGCGCCCTGCCCGCGGAAGAAAGCGCCCAGGTGCTTGGTGCGTTCAACAACTGCCAGGCGCCAGCGCCGCGTCAGATCCTCGTGCACCAACTGGTCGAGGAGCAGGCCCGGATCAGGCCCGATACGCCGGCCATCAGCATGGGTGCACAGCAGCTGAGCTACGCCGAGCTCAACCAGCAGGCCAATCAATGGGCCCATCTGCTTCAACAACAGGGCCTGGGGCGAGGTGACCTGGTCGGCTTGTGCATGCCGCGCAGCCCGGCGCTGCTGATCGGCCTGCTGGCCATCCTGAAGGTCGGCGCCGCCTATGTGCCGCTGGACCCTGTCTACCCCCGCCAGCGCCTGGCGCACATGGTGGCTGACAGCCGCATGCGCCTGATCCTCACTGCACAGGGGCTGCACACCGAGGCCTGGTCTGGCGAGGTGCCCGTGCTCGACATGGACGCCAGTCGGGCCCTGTGGTCAGGCCAGCCGCCTGGTGACCTGGATACGCTGGCGCTGGCCGGCGAAGACCCGGCGTACGCGATCTACACCTCGGGCTCCACCGGCACGCCCAAGGGGGTGCTAGTCAGCCACGCCAACCTGGCCAATCTGGCCACCGTTCAGCAAACCGATCTGGAGGCTGCCGCCCACAGCCGGGTGCTGCAATTCGCCTCCATCAGCTTCGACGCCAGCATCTGGGAATGCCTGCTGGCCTGGGGTGCCGGTGCCTGCCTGGTCATGGCCGAGCGTGAGGCCCTGCTGCCAGGCCAGGCGCTGTACGACACCCTGCGCGACGAGCGCATCACCCACGCGCTTTTGCCACCCGTGGCCGTCAGCATGATGCCCACGCATGAAGGCCTGAGTGCCCTGCGAGTGCTGTGCGTGGGTGGCGAAGCCTGCCCGCCGGGGCTGGCGCGCCTATGGGCTGACCCGCAGCAAGGCCGCAGCCTGGTCAACCTGTACGGGCCCACCGAAGCCACCGTGTGCGCCACCAGCTACGAGTGCCTGCCGGATGACAGCGGCCCTGTGCCGATTGGGCAGCCCTTGCCGCACGCACAGGTCTACATCCTGGATGCCCACATGCGGCCTGCGGGCCTGGGCATCGCGGGTGAAATCTACATTGGTGGTGCCGGCGTGGCGCTGGGTTATCTGCACCGCCCCGCACTCACGGCTGAACGCTTCGTGCCCGATCCCTTCGGCGAGCCCGGTGGCCGCCTGTACCGAACCGGTGACCTGGGCCGCTGGCGCGAAGACGGCCGCATCGACTACCTGGGCCGCAATGACCACCAGATCAAGCTGCGCGGCATGCGCATCGAACTGGGTGAAATCCAGGCCGCCCTGATGAAGCAGCCAGGGGTGCGCGAGGCCGTGGTCCTGCTGGACGAAGATGCCAGCCCAGCACGTCTGTTGGCCTACGTCACCGGGCCAGAGGCCATGGACGCGCGCACCATCCGCCAGGGCCTGCGGGCGGATCTGCCCGAGTTCATGCTGCCTGCGAGCGTGACCGTGCTGGATGCCCTGCCGCTGAGCCCCAACGGCAAACTCGACCGGGCCCGTTTGCCTACCGTGCAAGAGGCACCACGCGCTGAGGCCGGTGCGCCTCAAGGCCCGGTGGAGACCGCACTGGCGGCGATCTGGGCCAGTTTGCTGCACACACCGCACGTCCACCGGCACGACAATTTCTTCGACCTGGGCGGGCATTCCTTGCTGGTGGTGCAGATGATGGACCAGCTGCGCGCCATGCAGCTGGAGGTCGATGTGCGCCGCATCTTTGCCGCGCGCGATCTGGCCGACCTGGCCGAGTGCATCACGGCACCAAGCCCTGAAGATGAGCCCGCGGTGCTCCCCCACATCCCGCCAGGCTGCACCCACATCACGCCAGCTCACCTGGAGCCCTTGCTGTCATGGGATCAAGCCACCATCGACACCTTGGTCCAGCAGGTGCCTGGTGGCGCGGCCAATGTGCAGCAGGTCTACCCGCTGACACCGGTTCAGCAGGGCATGCTGTTTCACCGCCTGCTGCATCCGCAGGCGGGCGACGCTTATGTCCTGCCCTTGCTGCTGGATTTCGAATCGCCAGCGCGCCTGGCGGTCTTCACCGATGCGCTGAGGCAGGTGGTGGCCCGGCACGATGCCTTGCGCACGGCACTGGCCTGGTCCGACCTGCCCGAGCCCGTGCAAGTGGTCTGGCGTGAGGCGCCACTGCTGCTGGCGCAGGCCCCGATTCAACCGCCGGCGCAATGTGGCCGCAGTGTGGCCGAACAGATGCAAGCCCTGATGGACCCGGCTTCGGCGCGCATCGACCTGAGCAGGGCACCCTTGCTGCGCCTGCAAGCCGCACCGGCCCAGTGGCACGCCGACGGCCCGGACGCCCAAGGGCCCTGCCTCCTGCTGCTCAGCGTGCACCACAGTGTGTGCGACCACGTCTCGCTGGAGCTGGTGCTGCGCGAGGTGGCCACCTGCATGGCGGGCCAGGCCCACAGCTTGCCGGCCGCCGCCAGCTACAGCACCTTGGTGGCCCGGTCCCGATCCGGCTCGCGCGAGGCTACAGCCCAGGCGTACTTCCGCCGCCGCCTGGCCGATGTGGACGAGCCCTGCACCCCGTTTGACCTGGCCGACGTGCATGGTGATGGCACGGGCTTCAACGAAGCGCGCCAGCCACTGGCGCCGGCCAGCGTGAGCCGCTTGCGCCAGCAGGCACGCTCATTGGGCGTGAGTGTGGCCGCGCTGGTGCATGTGGCCTGGTCGCTGGTCGTGGCACGCTGCACCCCTGGCAGCCGTGCGCAAAACGGCAGCGTGGTGTTTGGCACCGTGCTGTCTGGCCGCCTGCAAGCGGGCCCCGCGGCCCACGCGCTGGGCCTGTTCGTGAACACCTTGCCCGTGCGCGTGGACCTGGTCGACCAGGACTTGCCCACGCTGGTGCGCCACACCCACGCGGACCTGCTTGAACTGGTGACGCATGAACACGCCTCGCTCGCGCTGGCGCAACGTTGCAGCGGCCTGCCGCCTGAGCAGCCCTTGTTCAGCGCGGTGCTCAACTACCGGCACAGCAGCGGCGAGACGGAGGGCCTGGCCGCGCTCGACGGCATGCGCGTGATCGCCAGCCAGGAGCGCACCAACTACCCGCTCACCGTATCAGTTGACGACTATGCCCAAGGCGGCCTCAGCCTGAGCACACAGGCCCGTTCACCGGCCAGTGCGATGCACATCAACACCTGCCTGGCACACGCCATCGAGGTGCTGTTGAATGCGCTGGAAGGAACGCATTACGCCGTGTACGCGGACGAACTGGACATCCTGCCCAACGCCATGCGCGAGCAGTTGCGCCAATGGTCGCAAGGGCGGGCGACAGACGATCCGCATGCGCCGCTGCAAGGCCCCACACCCGGCCTGGCCCATGCCTGGTTCGAAGCGCAGGCACACCGTCGCCCTCAGGCCCTGGCCATGACCCATGGCGAGCAGCACTGGTGCTATGGCGAGCTGGAGGCCCAAGCCAACCGCCTGGCACGCCATCTGCGTGCGCAAGGCGTGAAGCCCGACAGCCTGGTGGCCATTGCCGTGGAACGCGGCCCCGCCATGGTCATCGGCTTGCTGGCCACCCTCAAGGCCGGTGGCGCCTACCTGCCCATCGATCCGAACTATCCGCCGGACCGCATCCGCTACATGCTGGCCGATGCGCGCCCCGCCGTGCTGTTGCTCAGCGAAGGCACCGTCGCCTTGGCCGAGGTTCTGACCAATGCCCACGATCAGGCCGGCACCAGCCGCATCGTCAACCTCGACGACGTGCACACCCGACAGGCGCTGACCCGGCAAGAGGCCCATCCGCTGCGGGCCGAGGAGACAGGCGTCCTGCCGACGCACCTGGCTTATGTGATCTACACCTCTGGCTCCACCGGCCAGCCCAAGGGCGTGATGATCGAGCACCGCGGCGCCTGCAACCTGCTGCGCGCCTCGCTGGCGCCGCTGGGTCTGCACGAGCAGGCACGTGTGCTGCAGTACGCATCCTTCAGCTTCGACGCCTCGGTGTGGGAATGGCTGATGGCACTGGGCTCGGGCGCCAGCCTGCACCTGGCCGACCAGGCCGACTTGCTGCCCGGCACGCCCTTGCAGCAGACCCTGCGCCGCCTGGCCATCACGCACGTGCTGCTGTCGCCGGCCGTGCTGAGCGCCTGGCCTTTGGGTGACGCCGCGGCCAGCCTGCAAACGTTGATCGCAGGCGGCGACGTTTGCCCCGCCGAATTGGCAAGCCAATATGCGGGCCTGCCCCGCTTCATCAATGCGTATGGGCCAACGGAGGCCTCCGTGTGCGTGAGCCTGGATGTGCTCGCTCAAGGCGCCGATCAGCCCGAGGACGGCCCATCGGCCCTGTCCATCGGCCGCCCGCTGCCCGGCACACGGGTGCACATCCTCGATGAACACATGCGCCCCGTGCCGCCCGGCGTGCCCGGCGAGATCTGCATCGGTGGCATGGGCGTGGCGCGAGGCTACCTCCATCGCCCGGAGCTCACCGCTGAACGGTTCGTGCCGGATGCCGAAGCACCCGAGGCCAACGCCCGGCTCTACCGCACAGGGGATCTGGGCCGCTGGCGCGCAGACGGCCGCATCGACTACCTCGGGCGCAATGACCAGCAAGTCAAGGTACGCGGCTTCCGCATTGAACTGGGCGAAATCGAAGCCAGCTTGCGCGCCTTGGCCGGCGTGCAGGCGGCCGCCGTGCTGGCCGACAAGGGTGCACGCGGCCACCAGCGTCTGGTCGCCTTTGTGGCGCTGCATGCCGCTGGCCCGGGCACCGCGCCTGATGCCCACAGCCTGAAGGCCCAACTCCAGCACACGCTGCCCGAGCACATGCTGCCCTCGTCCATCATCGTGCTGGACAGTTTGCCCCTGGGCACCAGTGGCAAGGTGGACCGCAAGGCCTTGGCTCTGCACCTGTCTTCGGACGCAGGGCACGCCCATCAGGACGCACTGTCACGCAGCGAGGCCCACAGCGCTGGAGCAGGCTTCGAGGCGCCCGTGGGCGCCGTCGAACAAGCCCTGGCCGCGATCTGGTCATCTCTGCTGGGCATGGCCCGCATCAGCCGCCATGACCGCTTCTTCGACCTGGGCGGCCATTCGCTGCTGGTGGTGCAGATGGCAGAACGCCTGCGGCAACACGGCTGGGTCGTGCAAGTGCGCGACGTGCTGCTGGCCCACAGCCTGGCGGACCTCGCACGCAACGCCACGCCCGCACGCCCCCAAGATGCGCGTGATGCGTGGTCGCACAGCCAGATCCCCCCCGCCTGTGAGCGCATCACACCGGACATGGTGCCGCTGGCACGCGACGCGGGGATCACGCCCTCGCACATCGACACCATCGTCGCGGCCGTACCGGGTGGTGCCGCGCAGGTGCAAGACATCTACCCTCTGGCCCCCCTGCAGGAAGGGCTGCTGTTTCACCGTTTGATGGATGGCGAGGCGCGTGGCGCCCAGGCCCCTGCCCGCGACGATTACCTGCTGCCGATGGTCTTTGCTGCCAGCAGCCGCGCCCACCTGGATCGTTTCACCGAAGCGCTGCAGGTCCTGGTCGAACGGCACGACGTGCTGCGCACCGCCATCTTGTGGCAAGGCCTGCCCCAGCCCATGCAAGTGGTCTGGCGCACAGCCCGGCTGCCGGTGCTGTCCTCTTCGGCAGACCCTGGCCTGCTGCCACTGGACCGCGCGCCGCTGGGCCGCGCCTTGATCGTCCCGCCGCACGCGCCCTTGCCGCCCAGCTGTGCGCACCTGAACGCCAGCGAGCCGGCTGATGCGCAAGGCGAGCCAGGCTGGCGCATCATCGTGCAGATGCACCACCTGGTGTGCGACCACGTGTCTCAAGAGGTGCTGCTGCAAGAGCTGCAAACCTTGCTGGCCGATGCCGAGCGCCCGATGCAGCAAGCCGCTGCCACGCTGCCACCGCCCGTGCCTTACCGGGGCTTCGTCGCCCAAGCGCGGGCCTTGCAGGCCGATGCTGCCGCCCGCCAGCACTTCCGTGACACGCTGGGCGACATCGACGAACCCACCCTGCCTTTCGGACTGAACCCTGGCCTGACCCCCAGCCCGGCACAAGACGAGCAGCACCGTGTGGCAGAACACCGCACGGCCCTGGAAACCAGCCTGGCTCGAACGCTGCGCACCCAGGCCAGACACCTGGGCGTGACGCCTGCCGCGCTGTTTCATGCGGCCTGGGCCCGTGTGCTCGGTGCCTGCAGTGGCCGCCAGGACGTGGCCTTCGGCACGGTGCTGTCCGGCCGGCTGCAAGGGCTGCACGCCGCTGGTGACACAAACGTGGCCGGGGTGGACCGCGCCATGGGCCTGTTCATCAACACCCTGCCCGTGCGCGTCCAACTGGGCGAGCACCACGCTGCGACGGCCCTGGTGCGCGCCTTGCACCGCCAATTGCTGGCACTCCTGCCTCACGAGCAGGCACCGCTTGTTGACGCGTTGCGCAGCACGGCCCTGCCTGCGGGCACGCCCCTGTTCAGCGCGGTGCTGAACTACCGTCATACCGTGCCCGAGGTGTTGGCCCCGCGCCTGGGTGGCATGACCCTGCTGCACAGCCAGGAGCGCAGCAACTACCCCTTTGCCTTGCTGGTGGACGACCTGGGCGAGGGCTTCATGCTCAGCACCCAGACGCGCACACCCAGCAGCCACGGTGCGCTGGATGGCGTGCAGCCGCACCGCCTGAGCGCCTACGTGCTCACCGCCCTGCAAGCCCTGTGCGACGCGCTGGCGCACGACGACCGCCCCGCATCCAGCTGGCCCTTGCTGCCCGAGCCCGAACAACGGCAACTGCAGGCCTTCAACCCACCGCCCTCGCCTTACCGTGACCAGGCGCTGATCCACGAGCTCTTCGAGGAGCAGGCCGCGCGCACGCCAGACGCCCCCGCCATGCGCATGGGCGCTGATTGCCTGAGCTATGCACAGCTCAACGCGCGAGCCGATGAGCTGGCAGGCAGGCTGCGGCCCGCGCTGGATGCGATGCGCCCCTCGGGCCCTGTCGTGGTCGCCCTGCTGCTGCCACGCAGTCTGGACGCCTTCATCGCCAAGCTGGCCGTGCTGAAAGCGGGCACGGCCTACCTGGCCATCGACCCCGGCTACCCCGCCTCACGCATTGGCCTGATGCTGGAGGACGCCCAGCCCGGCCTCGTGATCAGCCAACGTGGCCTGGCGCCGTGCCTCGATCAAGCCATCGGGCATGGTGTCCCGACACCCTGGCCCACACTCTGGGTGGATGCGCCCGAGTTGGATGACGGGCGCATCAGCCATGGCGGCACGGGCTTGAGCGCGCGCCCACGGCCCGGCCCTGATCACCTTGCCTACGTCGTCTACACATCCGGTTCCACCGGCCGCCCCAAAGGGGTCATGGTCACGCATCGGGGGCTGTGCAACCTGTCGGCTGCACAAGGCCAGGCCCTGCAACTGGGCCCCGGGCACCGGGTGCTGCAGTTTGCGGCCTATGGCTTCGATGCCTGCGCCTGGGAGTGGGTGATGGCGCTCACGCATGGCGCCACGCTGCACCTGGCCACCCAGGATGAGCTCATGCCAGGCGAGCCACTGCAGGCACTGCTGCGTCAACAGGCCATCAGCCACGTGACCTTGCCGCCCGTTGCCCTGGACGCGATGGACGCCGGCCCCCCGTTGCCTGACCTTCAAACCGTGATCGTGGCCGGCGAAGCCTGCCCACCGGCCCTGGCCCGGCGTTGGGCACCCGGCCGCCGCTTCATCAATGCCTATGGGCCCAGCGAGGCCACGGTCTGCGCCACCATGTACCGCTGGCAAGCTGAGGCCGATGCCGCCGGGCACGCGGCCACGGTGCCCATCGGCCAACCCATCGCCAACACCCAGGTCCATGTGCTGGACCAGGCCCTGCAGCCCCTGCCGATCGGTGTGGCCGGCGAGATCTGCATCGGCGGCGAAGGTGTCGCCCTGGGCTACCTGCGCCGTGACGAACTGAATGCGGACCGCTTCGTCCATGTGCCCGCCCTGGGTGGCCAACGCGTTTACCGAACCGGTGACCTGGGCCGCTGGCGCCCGGACGGCCAGCTGGAATTCATGGGCCGTCTGGACCATCAAGTCAAGCTGCGCGGCTTCCGCATCGAACTGGGCGAAATCGAGTCGCGCCTGACGCAATGCGCCGGCGTGCACGAAAGCCTGGTCCTGCTGCTCCCGCACACGCCCCATGCGCCCCACGGCGCCACCGCTGACGCACAACTGGTGGCCTACGTCACCGCACCGCCTGGTTCGCCCCTGCCCGATCCATCGGCCCTGCGTGCAACGCTGCAGGCCGAACTGCCCGCCTACATGGTGCCGGCCGCCATCATGCCCTTGCGCAACTGGCCGCTCACACCCCATGGCAAGGTCGATCGCCAGGCCCTGCCCCGGGCCAGGTATGCTCACGCCGATCAGGACGCGAGCCCGCTGAGCCCGACGGAAAGCCGCCTGCGTGCCCTGTGGGTGGACGTGCTGGCCCTGCCGCATGATGGCCAGCTCGGCAGGCAGGCCCACTTCTTTGAACTGGGTGGCCACTCGCTGCGCACGGTGCAACTGGTGGCCCGCATGCGCCAGCACTTTGGTGTGGTCATGCCACTGCGGCAAGTGTTCGACGGGCCGACCCTGGCCGCCATGGCCAGCTGGCTGGACGCCCAGCCCCTCGCACCTGCCAGCCCAGCCGATCCGGGCAGCCCGGCATCGGCGATCCTGCCTGCGCCCAGAAGCACCACCATGCCGTTGTCCTGGTCACAACAGCGCATGTGGTTCCTGGACCAGTTCCCCGGTGCGGCAGCGGCCTATGTGCTGCCGCTGGCGCTGCGCATGCAGGGGCCATGGGGCGCCGCGCAACAAGTGGCCCTGCAAACCAGCCTGGACGCCTTGCTGGCGCGCCACGAGGCACTGCGTGCCCGCTTCAACATGGTCAACGGCGTACCAGTTCAGCACATCGCCCCACCTTCCGGCTTGCACATCGAGCAGGTCCAGGCCGGGCCAGAAGCCCCCGATCTGGCCCACCTGCTGCACGAACACGGCCAGTCCATCCAGGCGCCATTCGATCTGGCTCGGGGGCCGCTGGTGCGGGCTCGCCTCATCGAGGTGTCGGGCACCGATCACATCCTGCTTCTGGCCCTGCACCACATCGTGGCGGACGGCTGGTCATTGGGCGTGTTGACGCGCGAGCTGGCGCAGCTGTATGCCGCGGCCATCGCCAACGAAGCGGCCAGCCTGCCACCCCTGAGCCTCCAGTATGCGGACTACGCCCACTGGCAACAGGGTACGCAGGCCGAGGCGCTCCTGGCCGATCAACTGGCTTTCTGGCAGGCCACCCTGGCCGGCGCCCCGGCCCTGCTTGACCTGCCGACAGACCACCCTCGCCCCGCCGTTCAACACCATGCCGGCGACCTGATCAGCCTCACGGTGCCCGCCTCGATCACGGCCAGGCTGCAAGCGCTGGCGGCCCACCACGATGCCACGCTCTACATGGTGCTGCTCACCGCATGGGCCATGCTCATGTCGCGGCTGAGCGGCCAGAGCGACGTGGTCATCGGCACACCGGTGGCCAACCGCACGCGCCCCGAACTGGAAGGCGTGGTGGGCTGCTTCATCAACATGCTGGCCGTGCGAGTGCAACTGCATCCACAAGACAGCCTGGGCGCCGTTCTGGCCCGGGCGCGCAGCCAGGCACTGGCCGCGCTGGCCCACCAGGAGCTGCCCTTTGACCGCGTGGTGGACGCCATTGCCCCCACACGCAGCCTCAGCCACAGCCCGGTTTTCCAGACCACGCTGAACCTGCTCAACACGCCAGACACCACGCTCACCCTGGGTGAGCTCACGCTCAGCACCATCGATGTCCCGCGCCTGGGCTCGCCGTTTGACCTCAACCTCAGCCTGCGTGAAGAAGGCGGTGCGCTGGTGGGCGCGATCGAATACGCCACTGCCCTGTTCGAGCGTGCCACCGTGCAGCGCTGGGTGGACAGCTTCCTGACGCTGCTGGATGGCATCGCGCCAGCAGATCAGCCGGACCAGCGCGCCAACACAAGCTGGCGCGCCCTGGCCTGGTTGCCACCAGCCCAGGTGGCGCAGTTGCAGGCCTTCAACCCGCCCCCACAAGCATGGCCGCCCGTGCGGCTGGAGCAGCTGTTCGAAGCCCAGGTTGCGCGCACCCCGGATGCGCCGGCCCTGGTGGCCGACGCCACAACGCTGAGCTACGCCGAACTCGATGCGCAGGCCAGCGCCATGGCAGCACGGCTGCAAGCACAGGGCCTTGCACAGCAGGGGCTCGTTGCCATCCTGCTGGAGCGCTGCCCTGAAGCATTCGTGGCCGTGCTGGCCACGCTCAAGTCAGGCGCTGCTTACCTCCCGCTCGATCCAGCCTACCCGGCCGCCCGCCTGGCCTACATGCTGGCCGACGCGCAGCCGCAGCTCATCGTCACACAGCGCAGCCTGCAACACCTGCTGGAAGGCGTGGATGCAGGCAAGGCCGCCCAGGTGCTGCTGGTGGACGACACCACCTTGCTCGCCCAAAGGCGCCCGACGCCGCAGCGCGATGCGGCTGCATCTCGACCGAGCGAAGACGACCTCGCCTACGTGATCTACACCTCGGGTTCAACCGGCAAGCCCAAGGGCGTGATGGTGAGCCACCGCGGGCTGTGCAACCTGGCCCAGGTGTCCGCCGATTCGCTGGGCTTGAACGCCCGCAGCCGGGTGCTGCAGTTTGCCTCCCCCAGCTTCGACGCCTGCGCCTGGGAATGGATCATGGCGCTCACCACCGGCGCCAGCCTGCACCTCGCACCGCGAGAGGCCTTGCTGCCGGGCCCGAATCTGCAGGCCACCTTGCACACGCGCGGCATCACGCACGCCTTGCTGTCGCCTTCAGCACTGGCCGCAGCCCCACTGGGCATGGGCACAGCCAGCCTGCGCACCCTGATCGTGGGCGGCGAAGCCTGCCCCACTGCGGTGATCGAGCCCTACCTGCGTGCCGGCCTGCGCGTCGTCAATGCCTATGGCCCCACGGAGGCCTCGGTGTGCGTCACGCTGCACGCCTGCAGCCTGCCCGACCAGCCAACCGAGGTGGGCGGCACACCCGCCACGGTGAGCATCGGCCACCCCTTGCGCAATGCCCGCCTGCACGTGCTGGACGAGGCCTTGCAGCCTGTGGGCATCGGCGTCGTCGGCGAAATCTACATCGGTGGCATCGGCCTCGCCCGCGGTTACCTCGACCGAGACGCCTTGACTGCCGAGCGCTTCGTCACCGGTGCGCCCCACGGCTGGCCTGAAAGGCTGTACCGCACAGGCGATCTGGCCTGCTGGCGACCCGATGGCAGCCTGGACTACAAGGGCCGCTGTGATGATCAGGTCAAGCTGCGGGGCTTCCGCATCGAGCTGGGTGAAATCGAAGGGCAGTTGCTGCGCTGCCCGGGCGTGCGTGAAGCCGCCGCGCTGGTCCGCGAAGACCTCGCCGGCCAGAAGCGCCTGGTGGCCTATGTGGCCAAGGGGCAGCCTGAGCGCGAGCATGACAGCGCACCGCTGGCGCCAGATGCCCTTCGCCAGCAGCTCAAGGCCGTGCTGCCCGAGCACATGCTGCCCGCCGCCATCGTCGTGCTGGACACGCTGCCCCAGACCCCCAATGGCAAGCTGGACCGCCAGGCCCTGCCACCGCCCGCGCCAGCTGATGCCACGGACATCACCGCCGGCTTCGCAGCCCCCGAGGGCCCGATAGAAACCGCCGTGGCGAGGATATGGGCCACGCTGCTGGAGCGCCAGCACATCGGCCGCGATGACAGCTTCTTCGACCTGGGTGGCCACTCTCTGCTGGTGATGCAGATGATCGAGGCTCTGGGCCACGTGGGCTTGCATGCCAGCGTACACATGGTGTTCGCCGCGCACAGCCTGCGCGAGCTGGCTGCCGCCTTGGCCGATCAGGCAACAGGCTCACCCGGCGACACCCTGCTGCCCGAGTTGCTGCACACCATCCCAGGCGGCTGCACACGCATCACGCCTGACATGCTCCCCTTGGCCACGCTGAGCCAGGCGCAGATCGATGCGCTGGTCGCCAGCGTCCCCGGTGGCACGGGCAATGTGCAGGACATCTACCCCTTGACCGCCTTGCAAGAAGGCATGCTGTTCCACCATCAGCTCAGCGCGGGTGCCGGCGACGCCTACATCCTGCCCGTGGCCCTGAAGCTGCAAGACCCGCTCACGCTGACACGCTTCCTTGAAGCACTGCAAACCGTGGTCGACCGCCATGAAGTGCTGCGCACCGCCATCGCCTGGCATGGTCTGCCCCAGGCCATGCAGATCGTCTGGCGCCACGCACCGGTGCGCGTCGAACACGTTCAGCCGGGTGAGCACCATGCCGACATGACCGAGCAGCTCACCTCGGCCATGGCCGTCGACCGGTTGCACATGGACCTTGGCCGTGCCCCTCTGTTGAAGGTACAGCAATGGCCGTGTCCATCGGATGAAGCAGGCCCGCGTTACCTGTTGCTGCAGCTGCACCACATCGTGTGCGATCACATCTCGCTGGAGGTGGTGCTGGCCGAAGTGGCCACGCTCATGTCAGCGCGGGTGTCGGCACAGATGTCGGCACAGGTGTCGGGCCAGCATGAGGTGCTGCCGCCACCCGCCTCCTTCAAGGCCTTCGTGGCCCACAGCCTCGCTCAACGCGACGATGCCGCCGCACAAGCCTTCTTCCAGTCCCGCCTCGGCGACTTCACGGAGTGCAGCGCGCCCTTTGGCCTGACCGATACACAAGGGCATGGCACCGCGTTCACCGCGCACACCCAGCCCCTGGACGAGACCTTGTCCACCAGGCTGCGCCAGGTGGCCCAGACCCACGGCGTGAGCCCCGCTGCCCTGTTCCATCTTGCCTGGGCACTGGTGGTGGGCCGGTGCAGCGCGCGGGATGATGTGGTCTTTGGCAGTGTCATGTCCGGGCGGCTCAACGATGCCGCGACCCGCGCCGGCGCCCAACGCACGCCGGGCCTGTTCGTCAACACCTTGCCCATGCGGGTGCCCCGTGAGACGGCAGCCGCGGCCGTCCACGAAGCCCTGCAGCAGGTGCACCACGCGTTGCTGGACCTGGTTCGCTTCGAGCAGACCCCCTTGTCCCTGGCCTTGCGTTGCAGCGGTGTGCCCGCAGGCTCGCCGCTGTTCACCGCCATGCTCAACTACCGCCACAGCGCACCAGCGGCGGCCGGCGCAAACTGGCACGGTATCGAGGTGCTGGCCAGCGAGGAACGCAGCCACTACCCCGTCTCGCTGTCGGTGGACGACACGGGCGAGGGCTTCACCTTGTCTGCGGAGGTGCAAGCACCGGCGCAGGCCTGGCGCATCCCTGCCTACATGGCCTGCGCACTCGACGGGCTGGTGGACGCACTGGAAAAGCACGCCCGCCACGGCACCCGCACGGCGCTGGCGCACATCAACATGCTCCCGGCTGAAGAGCAGCAACTGCTGGAGGCGACGCCCCTGGCGCCATCCTTCACCCCCGTTCACGAGCAGATCGCCGCCATGGCCCGGCGGCAACCCGATGCGCTGGCCGTGAGCAGCACCGCCGAGGCCGCGCCTACCGCCACGCTGAGCTACCGCGAACTGGATCAGCGTGCCACCCAGTTGGCCAAGCAGCTGCAAGCCGCAGGCGTGGGCTCCGAGCAGCTCGTGGGCATCGGCATGGCGCGCAGCCCCGAGCTGATCGTGGCGCTGCTGGCCATCCTCAAAGCCGGAGGCGCCTACCTGCCCCTGGACGCCGCCTATCCGGATCAGCGCCTGAGCCAGATGTTGACGCAGGCACGCCCGCACTGGATGCTGGTCGATCTGCACACGCAAACGCGCATGGCCGACCTTGTCCAGCAGCACGCCTTGGGCACGCAGCTGATGGCCGTGCACGACATCGCCTCGCACGAACCGGGCGGGCTTGATGCCAACGCCGCCCCCACACCGCCACGGAGACCGACCCAGGGCGAGCAACTGGCTTATGTGATCTTCACCTCCGGCTCCACCGGGCAACCCAAGGGCGTGATGATCGAGCACCGCAACCTGTCGGCCTATGTGAGCGCCGCGGTGCAAGCCTATGGCCTGGTGGCGCAAGACCGGGTGCTGCAGTTCGCCTCCATCAGCTTTGATGCGGCGGTGGAAGAGATTTTTGCCCCGCTGGCCATCGGTGCCACCGTGGTCCTGCGCCATGAAGAGATGCTGGCCTCGCCGCGCCATTTCATGGCTGCCTGCGTGCAACACCGCCTGACGGTGCTGCCCTTGCCGACGGCCTACTGGCGCGTGCTGGCCACCGCCAGCGACGAAGAACTGTTGCAGCCCTTGCAGGCCACGCAGCCTGGCACCCTCGATGTGGCGCCCCCCTGGCGGCTCGCGGTCATTGGCGGGGAAGCCGCCTCACCAGCCGCCTTGCAACGCTGGCAAGCACGCTTTGGCCAGCACGCCAGGCTGATCAACAGCTACGGCCCCACCGAGACCACCGTGGTGGCCACCGTGGCCGAAGTGCCGGCCAGCTACAAGGCCGGCGTCGCCCATGCTGCCACGCACGAAGCGGTCAGCATCGGCCGGCCACTTGCCGGCACCACCATCCGCATCCTGGATGCCCAGCAGCGCCCAGTTCCCATCGGTGTCACCGGGGAGATCCACATCGGCGGCGCCCAGGTCGGCCGAGGCTACCTCGGGCAGCCCGAGTTGACGGCCACCCGTTTCATCGCCGACCCGAGCCACCCAGCGCAAGCCGGCCAGCGCCTGTACCGAACCGGTGACCTCGGTCGCTGGACGGCGCGCGGCGACATCGAGCACCTCGGCCGCAATGACGACCAGGTCAAGCTGCGCGGCTTCCGCATCGAGCTGGGTGAGATCGAGGCCCGCCTGGTGCAGGCACCCGGTGTGCGCGATGCCGTGGTGGCCTTGCGCCCGGCAAGCGACGGCCCTGGCGACGATCAGCGCGGCGCCCAACTGGTGGCCTACGTGGTGCCCCATGCGCCCCAGATTGACACGGCGCAGATGCGTCGCGAGCTCCGCGCGCAACTGGCCGCCTGCCTGCCCGACTACATGCAGCCTCATGCCCTGGTGCTGATGCCCGCACTGCCCCTGTCACCCAATGGCAAGGTGGACAGACGTGCCCTACCCGCACCTGGTGTCGAGGCCCTGGCCAGCCACGCATTCGAGGCGCCCATCAACGAACGCGAACAGTTGCTGGCCCGCATCTGGGCCGAGGTGCTGCATCTGCCTGCCGACCACCGCATTGGCCGGCAAGACAGCTTCTTCGCGCTGGGGGGCCATTCGCTGCTGGTGATGCAGTTGATCGAGCGCCTACGCCAGGCTGGCTGGGTGGTGCCCTTGCGCAAAGTCTTCGAACATGCGCGCCTGGCCGAGCTGTCGGCGGCCTTGCAAGCGCTGGCCGACGCACCCGCATCCCCGGCAGAGCGCGAAAACAGCCTCATTCCACCGGGCGCCCCCAGCATCACGCCCGACATGCTGGACCTGTGTACCCTCACGCCCACGCAGATCGATCGCATCGTGGCCACCGTGCCGGGTGGCGCCCCCAACATCCAGGACATCTACCCGCTGGCCCCCTTGCAGGAAGGCATCCTGTTCCATCACCTCTATGCGGGTGATGCAGACCCGGCGGCCCGGCAGGATGACCCCTACATCCTGCCCTCCATCCTGAAACTGGACAGCCGCGCCCACCTGGACGCGCTGCTGCTGGCCTTGCAAGGCGTGATCGCACGGCACGACGCACTGCGCACGGCCATCGTCTGGCGCGCCTTGCGTGACATCAACCCGGAGCAAGGCCTCGCCGTGCAGGTGGTCTGGCGCCATGCCGACCTGCCCGTACACGAGTTGCCGCGGGCACCCGGTGAGGACGCCCTGGCCCGCCTGCAACAGGCCTTGAGCGGCCCGCAACACATGGACCTGGAACAGGCGCCCCTGATGCGGATCTCGCTGGCCACATCGGGCACGGCGTGCTACGTGGCGATTCAGGTCCACCACATCATCAGCGACCACGTGTCGCAAGACATCGTGCTGCAAGAGGTGCAGGCCCATCTCGCCGGCATGGCGGCAAGCCTGCCCCGGCCTGTCTCTTATCGGCGCTTCATCGCCCATGCGCAGCGGTCGGCGTCGTCATCGGCCGCGCGCCAGTTCTTCACCGACATGCTGCAGGACGTGGACGAACCAACGGCCCTGTTCGGGTACACCGACGTCCACCACAAGGCCGCACAACAGACCGCCCCTCAGGAGGCGCAGCAAGCCGTCCCCGACGCGCTGAACAAGCGCATCAGGGCGCAGGCCAGCCTGCTCGGCATCAGCCCCGCGGCCCTCATGCACGCAGCCTGGAGCCTTGTGGTCGCGCGCTGCAGCAACCGTCAGGATGTGGTGTTCGGCAGCATCCTGTCTGGCCGGCTGCAAGGCATCGCCGGGGCCGACCGCATGATCGGCATGTTCATCAACACCCTGCCCATGCGCGTGCCGCTCGCCGGTGCCAGCGCCCGGTCGCTGGTGCAAATGGTGCACACCGGCCTGCTCGATCTCCTGGCCCATGAACAGGCGCCGCTCACCCTGGCGCAAGGTTGCGCCGGTGTGCCCGGCACGCTGCCGTTGTTCACCGCCGTGATGAACTACCGCCACAGCGCCGGCGGCCAGCAAGCGGCAGAAGACCAAGCCCTGCAGGGCATCGAGCTGATCTCCAGCCAGGAGCGGACCAACTACCCCTTCGCCCTGTCGGTGGACGACCTGGGTGAAGCCTTCCGCCTGACGCTGCAAGCGCAAACCAGCGTGGGCATCCCCATGGCCGACACCCTGGCCGCGCGCCTGCTGGCCTTCATGCTCGAGGCCTTGGGCTCGCTCACCGAAGCCCTTGAACACGCGCCGGACACGCCCGCGACCTCACTGCCCGTGCTGCCCGCATCCGAGCACGCGAAGCTGAAGCAGGCGGGCCAAGGCCCCGCCCTCACAGGCCGGCATCAACAGCCCATCCATGCGCTGTTCGAGCAGCAGGCTCGCCTGCAACCGCAGGCCACCGCCATCATCGACGGCGCACGCCAGTGCAGTTATGCCGAGCTGGACGCACGCGCCGATCAACTCTCACGCCATCTGCAAAGCCTGGGCCTGCAAGCAGGCCAGCCTGTCGTGCTGTGGATGGGCAGAAGCCTGGACATGGTCGTGGCCCAGCTGGCCACCCTGAAAGCCGGCGCCTATTACCTGCCCATCGCCCCGGACACCCCCAACGAACGCGCGGATTTCATGCGGCGTGATGGCGACGCACGCCTCGTGCTCACCAGGCTGCATCTCGGCAGTGCGATGCCATCCGCACCTTGGCTGACGGGCTGCGAACTGGTCGACATGGCCATGCTCGACGCATCGCCCATCCCCGCAGAGCACGCGCCCCAGCACACCGCAACCAAGGCCCCGCAGGTCAGCACCGAGTCCATCGCCTATGTGATGTACACCTCGGGCTCAACCGGCCAGCCCAAGGGCGTGGTCGTGCCGCATCGAGGCGTCACCCGCGTGGCGGTGGACAACGGCTACGCGCACATCGGCCCGCATGACCGTGTGGCCCACATCAGCAACCCCGCCTTCGATGCGGCCACATTTGAAGTGTGGGGCGCCCTGCTCAATGGCGCCTGCCTGGTCGTGATCGACGCCGACACCGTGTTGAGCCCGCCTGCCTTGTGCCACACGCTCATGGATCGCGGCGTCTCGGTCATGTTCATGACCACGGCGCTGTTCAGCCTGCATGCCCGCGCGCTGACACCGGCCTTTGCCCGCTTGAACTACCTGCTGTTTGGCGGTGAAACCCTGGACCCGGCGCCCGTGCGCCACGTGCTGCAGCACGGCCGGCCGCGCCACCTGCTGCACGTCTACGGCCCCACCGAAACCACCACCTTCGCCACCGCCCATGAGATCCGGCTACTGGGTGATGCCGATGCCACCGTGCCCATCGGCCATGCCATTGCCGGCACGCACATCCATGTGCTGGATGAAGACCAACGCCCCGTGCCCATGGGCGTTTGCGGCGAGATCTACATTGGTGGCGCCGGCGTGGCGCTGGGCTACCTGAACCGCCCTGACTTGAGCCACGAGCGCTTCATTCACCTGAACGGCGACATGCTCTACCGCACCGGCGACCTAGGCCGCTGGCGCGAACCCGGCGTGCTGGACTACATGGGCCGCAATGACCAGCAAGTCAAGATCCGGGGCTTCCGCATCGAGCCTGCTGAAATCGAAGCCTGCCTGTTGCAAGACCAGCGGGTGAAGGAAGCTGTTGTCATGGCCCGTGAAGACCAGCCCGGCCAACGCCGTCTGGTGGCCTACGTGGCCGGGCATGCACCCTCATCCCCATCGGACGCCCACGCACTGCGCGCCCACCTCAAAGCGCATCTCAAGGCGCGTCTGCCCGAGTACATGGTCCCGGCCGATATCGTGGCCGTGGACGCCTGGCCGCTCACGCCCAACGGCAAACTCGACCGCCGCGCCCTGCCCGCGCCTGACCACGCCAACACGGCGCCCGACGCACAAGAGGTACCACACGCCGGCATCGAGCAGGCCATGGCCACCATCTGGTCCAGCCTGCTCAACCGCGAAGGCTTGCGCCGTGAAGATGACTTCTTCGAACTGGGCGGCCACTCCCTGCTGGCCGTGCAACTCGTCAACAGGGTGCGAGACCAATGGCATGTGACGCTGCCTTTGCGCCGTGTTTTCGAATCCCCCAGGCTGGCGGACCTGGCCCAGGCTGTGCTCGACTTGCGCTCGCAGCAAGCGCCCTTGCTTGCAGAAGCCGGCATGCCCCAAGCGCCCATCCCCCGCGCCGATCGCAGCCAGCGCCTGCCCCTGTCGCTGGCCCAGCAACGCCTGTGGTTCCTGGATCAGATCGAGGGGCTTGCGTCCGCCTACGTGATCCCGGTGGCACTGCGCCTGCAAGGCGAGCTGGATGTACCGGCCTTGACCGCCGCATGCCATGCCTTGATCCAGCGGCACGAATCCCTGCGCACGGTCTTCCCGGCCGTGGATGGCCAGCCCGAGCAACGCGTGCTGCCCGTGCAGGAGATGGCCTTGACCCTCTCGGACCAGGCATCGCACGAACGCGAGCGCGACGCCGTGTTCCAGCAGCCCTTCGACCTGGTCCATGGCCCGCTGGTGCGCGGCGCCCTGGTCCGCGTGAAGCAGGACGAGCACCTGCTGTTCATCGCCATGCACCACATCATCTCGGATGGCTGGTCCATGGGCGTGGCGGTGCGCGAACTGGTGCAGCTGTACGCCATGCACAGGCAGGGCATGCCGCTCTCGCTGCCGCCACTGCCCATTCAGTATGCTGATTACGCGGCCTGGCAACGCAGCGCATTGGGTGATGCCACCCTGCGCGAGCAAGCTGCCTTCTGGCGCACCACCCTGGCCGGCGCCCCGGCCCTGCTGGCCTTGCCCACAGACAGGCCCCGCCCCGCACAAGCCAGCCATGCAGCCCGGCGCAGCACGGTGGCGCTCGGCCCAGCCTTGAGCGCCGAACTCCAGCGCTGCGCACAACGCCACGGCATCACGCTGCACATGCTCTTGCTGTCGACCTGGGCCCTGCTGATGGCACGCCTGAGCGGGCAAAACGACATCGTCATCGGCACCCCCGTGGCCAACCGGCCACGCCAGGAACTCGAAGGCCTGGTGGGCTTCTTCGTCAACACCCTGCCCTTGCGCCTGACGCTGGCAGACGACGCCACCGTGCAGCAATGGCTGCACACCGCGCGCACAGCCACCCTGGCCGCCTACGCCCACCAGGACCTGCCCTTCGATCGCATCGTCGAAGCCCTGCAGCCGCCCCGCAGCCTGGCTCATGCGCCGGTCTTCCAGGTGCTCTTCAGCCTCAACAACACGCCAGCCGCATCCGGCAGCCTGCCCGACCTCACCGTCAGCCCGCTGGAGGTGGAGACCCCTCACACCCAGTTCGACCTGGCCCTCAGCCTGCAAGAGCACGAAGGTGACATCACCGGCACGCTGGAGCACGCCAGTGAGCTGTTTGACACCGACACCATCGAACGCTGGCTGCAGCACTGGGCCGTGATGCTGCAAGCTGTCTGCCAGGCCGCGCCCGAGCAACCCTGCCAGACACTAGACTGGCTGACCGAGGCCGACCGGCAGCAACTGCGGCACTTCGCGCAAGGCCCGGCCCCCGCCGCCGATGCCACCCAGCGGCTGGCCCACGAGCGCTTCGATGATCAGGCGCGCCTGCAACCTCTGGCCTGCGCCTTGCACTTCGACGGGCAAGCCATCACTTACGCCGAACTGCAGCGCCGCAGCGATGCCCTGGCCCGGTCACTGCGCATGGCCATGCCACAGGCCAGCGACAACGACAACGAGCGCATCGTGGCGGTGCTGCTCCCCCGCGGCATCGAGATGATGGTCGCTGTGCTGGCCACGCTCAAGGCCGGCTGTGCCTACCTGCCGCTGGACCCGAGCTACCCACCCAGCCGCCTGCGCTTCATGTGCGACGATGCCCAGCCGCTGGCACTGCTGACCCAGGCATCCTTGCTGGATCTCGCCCAGGACTTCGCCCAGCACATGGCCCCGGCATGCGCACCAGCGCCGGGCCTCGAAGGGCCGCACACTGAGGGCAGCCACATCGTGGTGATGGCCAACAAGGCGGCATCCCCGGCCTCAACGCCGGCCTCGTCCGCAAAGCGGCCGGGCCCTGCCGACCCTGCCTACGTCATCTACACCTCCGGTTCCACAGGGCGGCCCAAAGGCGTGGTGCTGACCCATGGCGGCCTGCAGAACCTGGCCAGCTGGCAGCAGCAGTATTTCACCGTGGGCCCTGGTGACCGCGTCCTGCAATTCGCCTCCTTCAGCTTTGATGCCTGCACCTGGGAATGGGTCATGGCCCTGTGCCATGGCGCCAGCTTGTACCTGGCCACGAGCGAGGCACTCATGCCCGGCGACGCGCTGTACCGCACCCTGGTCGAGCAGCGCATCACCCACGCCACCTTGCCCCCGGTTGCACTCAGCGCCATGGCCGACCAGGCCCACGCGGCCACGACCCAGGGCGCACCCTTGCTGCCCGAGCTGCAAACCCTGATCGTGGCGGGTGAAGCCTGCCCCGCCAGCGTGCTGGCCACCTGGGCCCGAGGCCGGCGCTTCGTCAATGCCTACGGCCCGACCGAAACCACCATCTGCGCAAGCGCCCATGAATGCCATGCCGACACACCCGATGGCCTCGTGCCCATCGGGCGCCCCATCGCCGGCACCCACATCCACGTGCTCAACCAGCATGGCCAGCCACAAGCCATCGGAGTCACCGGCGAGCTGTACATCGGCGGCTCGGGCGTGGCGCGTGCCTACCTCCGGCGCCCCGAGCTGGATGCCGAACGCTTCGTGCCCGATCCCTTTGCCGCGCATCCGGGTGAGCGCCTGTACCGTACCGGTGACCTCGCCTGCTGGCGCCAGGATGGGTCGCTGATTTACCTGGGCCGCAACGACCACCAGATCAAGCTGCGCGGCCTGCGGATCGAGTTGGGCGAGATCGAAGCCTGCCTGCGTCAGCACCCCGATGTGCGCGACGCGGTGGTGTTGCCCCAAGCGGCATCCGCAGCGTCAGGCGATGGCAGCGCGCAACCGGATCTGCGCCTGGTCGCGTTCGTCGTGCCCAGGGCGCAGGCCGACGCAGCCGCAACGCCGCAAGGGCTGCAACAGGATCTGTACCAAAGCCTGCGCCAGGCCTTGCCCACCCACATGCTGCCGAGTGGCATCCTCACCGTTCCCAGCCTGCCGCTGACCCCCAATGGCAAGGTGGACCGCGCGGCCCTGCTCGAAGCCAGCCAGCAAGCCCATCAAGCCGCCCCTGCCCGCACACCAGAAGACAGCCCCCGCAACGAGCTGGAGCGCGCGCTGTGCCTGATTTGGCAAGACACCCTGGGCCTGGATACCCCATGCGGCCGCCATGCAGACTTCTTCGCCCTGGGTGGCCACTCGCTGGCTGCGGCCCGGCTGATGAGCCGGGTCAGCGCGCTGGGCGTCCACCTGCCGCTCGCCCAGCTGTTCCTGAACCCGACGCCCGCTTTGCTCGCGGCAAGCGCCAGCGCACACACGCAGCCTGCGCATGAGGCCTCCCCCACATTGGCCTTGCGCGCACAAGGCCACAAGCCCGCCCTGTTCCTGCTGCCTGATCTGGCCGGTTCGGGCTTGCCTTACGTGGCACTCAGCCGCCTCATCGACACGGACCGGCCGGTTCATGCCCTCACGCTGCCCCGCCATGAACAATCGGGCCAAGCAGCCTTCAGCTCGCTGACCCAACTGGCCGAGCTGCACGCACAAGCCATCCAGCAGGTACAAGCACACGGCCCCTATCACCTGGCGGGTTGGTCCGCGGGTGGGGTGCTGGCCTACGCCACGGCGGCACGCCTCGTGGCGCTGGGCGAGACGGTTGCCTACCTCGGTCTCATCGACGCGCCCTGCCCGGCCCCTTCTCCCACCACCACGCCAGGCGCCACGGCCGCCACACCACGCGAGGTGCTCCTGGCCTACCTGGCCAGCACCATCGACCTGGAAGCCCCCACGCACCGCGCCCAACTGCAACGCTGGTCTGACACCCACGCCACGCCCCGCATCGAGCAAATCATCGACGAAGCCCATCGCGCCCGGCTGCTGCCAGCAGAACTCGATGCCCAAGCCATCGGCCCTCTGCTGGCCCAGGCCAGCACGCTCGCCCACCTCGTGCAGCACAGCCCCTTGCCGCCGCTGGCCATGGCGGGCCCGCTGCACTACTACGCCGCGTCAGGAGGTGAAGCACAACAGGTTCAGGCCTGGCGCCGCACCCTGGCGGGCCAGCTCATCGTGCACCCCATCGAGGCAGACCACTGGTCCATCCTGCGCGCGCCTGCAGTCGACACGCTGGCCCAGCACATCAACCAGGCCCTTCAGCAGGCCACGCCAGCCGCGGCGCCCACAAGCCCGCGCCTCGCCTCGCTCATCTCCGCGCCACAAGGCGCCAACAGCTCAGCCGTGGTGGCCATCCAGGCCGGCTCCTCAGCCGAGGCCACCGTGGTCTGCATCCCCGGTGCCGGTGCCCACGTCACCTGCTTCGTGCCCTTGACGCAGGCACTGGGCCCGCATATCCCCGTGCTGGGCCTGCAGCCTCGTGGCCTGGACGGCCAGGCCGCGCCCTTTGACACCGTGGAAGAAGCCGCAAGGCACCACGTGCAGGCGCTGCTGGCGCTGGGCCTGCCTCGCCCCATCACCCTGGTCGGCCACTCCTTTGGTGGCTGGATCGCGTTCGAGGTGGCCCGGCAACTGCGCGAAGCCGGCCGCCCCATCGGCCAACTCGTCCTGCTCGACAGCACGCCGCCCTCCATCCAGGGCGCGGCCGGCCGCCAGTTCGACCGGCTGAACGCCCTCATCGAACTCACACGCCTGCTCGCCCAGCAAGCTGGCCAGGCACTCCCGCTGCGCCGCGAGGCACTCGCCGCCATGGGCCCCGAAGAACAAGTTGCCGCGCTGCACCGCGCGATGATCCAGGCCGGCCTGCTGGGCCCGGCCAGCCAGACCAGCAGCGTGGTCCATCTGGTGCGCGTGTTCCACGCCAACCTCAACACGCGCTACATGCCGCTGGCCGAGCTGGACGTCGACACCCTCATCGTCTGCGCCCAGGACACCCCATCCGGCCAGGACCGCGCCACGCCCTGGCTGCGATTCGTCCCGCGGGCCCGCGTCCAGCCCATACCGGGCAACCACGTGAGCATGCTGCAGCAACCCCACATTGATATAGTCGCTGCGAAGCTTGGGCAACACCAGGCGCCGGACACCCCACGCAGCAAGCACCACGCACACGGCCCTGCATCGGCCCAGGCGCCCAGCTTGCAGCGCAGCCAAACCTGAGGCAGTGAGGACCATGAACCAGCGAAACTCCGCCCCCAATGTGACCCGCCCCTGGCGCGGCGAATCCGCAGACGACCGTCGCCAGCAGCGCCGCGAAAAGCTGCTGGAGGCCGCGCTGGACGCCTTCACCCAACACGGCATCGCCAAGACCACCATGCGCGACATCTGCGCCGGGGCACGCCTGACCGAGCGCTACTTCTACGAATCCTTCAGCAGCACCGAACACGCCTTCGACCAGGTCTACGCCTTGCTCAAGACCGAGCTCGTCAAACGCGTCAGCACCGCCTTGTTCGCCGCCCCCAAGGACATCGAAAGCCTGGCCCGCGAAGGCCTGCGCGCCTTCTACACCTTCATCCAGGAAGACCCCCGCCGCGGCAAGATCATGCTGATCGACGCCGTCAGCGCCAACCAGCTCAGCCTCGAACGCTCACGCGGCGCCTTGAAGGAATACGTCGTGCTGATGGAGCAACTGGCCGAAGACATGGTGCCCGCCAACGTGCGCAAGAGGCTGGATGTCGAATGGCTGGCCAGCGGCCTGCTGAGCCTGGCCATACAAGTGGGCGCCATGTGGATTGCCGACGGCATGCGCCGCCCGGTGGACGAGGTGCTCGACTACAACCTGTATGCCTGGCGCGGCCTGCAAAGCTGGATGACGCAAGCCAGCGCCAGCGCCGCGCAGGCGGGCAGCAAGAGCCCACGGCTCAGCAGCGTGCCGTCAACTGCACCAACAGCCTCACCCTCACCTCGCTCAGGCAGCGCTGCCGGGCCAAAGCCCACGGGCAAGCCCTGAGCCAAACACCAGCACATGGGCCTGCTCCAACTTGCCATCCGCAACGCCTTTCGGCACAGGCTCCGAACCCTGCTGACCGTGCTGGGCCTGGCCGTGGCCACCATGGCCTGCGGCCTGATCAACACGGTGATCGAAGCCTGGTACGCCAGCGCGGATGCCAGCTCCAGCACCCGCCTGATCACGCGCTCGGCCGTCTCCTTCACCCACCCGCTGCCGCTCACCCAGGCTCAGCAGATACGCAGCGTGCCCGGCGTTGCTTCGCTCACCTGGCTCACCTGGTTTGGCGGCATCCACGGCAACAACCGCCAGCCCTTCACCAAGCTGGCCGTGGACGCTGACAGCTACTTCAGCGTCTACCCCGAATACCAGCTTGCCGACGCCCAACTGCGCGCCTTCCAGCAAGACAAACAAGGCGCCGTCATCGGCCCCAAACTCGCCGCCACCCTGGGCCTCAAGATCGGTGACACCCTGCCCATCCGCGGCGACAAATACCCTGGCGCCTGGGCCTTCACCATCCGGGGCATCTACCAGCCGCGCGACCACAAGGCCGACGACGCACTCATGCTCGTGCATTGGGACCTGCTCGCCGGCACGCTCCGGGCCCGGCTGGGCAGCAACACACCCGATCTCATCGGCGTCTACGTCGTGGGCATCGACGACGCGGGCCTCGCACCGGCCGTGTCAGCACGCATCGACGCCCTCTTCCAGGATTCGGCCGCCGCCACCAAGACCCAAAGCGAGCGCTCGTACCAACTGTCCATCGTGGCCATGAGCCGCAACGTGCTGCTGTGGTTGCGCATCGTCAGCATGGGCCTCATCGTGATCAGCCTGCTGGTGCTGGCCAACGCCATCACCATGTCGGCCACAGAACGCCTGCGCGAATACGCCACGCTCAAGGCCCTGGGCTTCTCGCCGGCTTACGTGGCCACCCTGCTGTTGAGCGAAAGCATGGTGATCGCAGGCCTGGCCGTGCTGGCGGGCATCGCCCTCACCTACCCGGCGTCGGCCTTGTTCGTGTCTTCCGTGGGCAGCCTGGTTGATGGCTACACGGTGTCGCCGGGCACCTTGCGCATGCAAGCCAGTTTCGCGCTGCTTGTGGGCCTGCTCGCAGCCGTGGTGCCAGCGTGGCGGATGTCTCGCGTCAACGTGGCCCAAGCGCTCAGCGGGCTGGCAACTTGAGCCCGCCGCAGCCCTCAAAGCGCCACGCACTGCACAGCCAGCCACGCCATCGCGGTCAAAGCGACCAGCGAAGCCGTCACCACCAGTGAGAGCCGAGGGCCGGCCGCCGCGACATGCCGAAGGTTGACGCTCAGGCCCAGCGCCGCCATGGCAATCAGAGTCAACCAACGACTCAGGGCTTGCGCCCCATCAGCCCAGGCCGGCGCGATGCCCCCGGTGGCGCTCACAGATGCCAGCACCAGAAACGCCACGATGAAGCCCGGCAGCACATCGCCCCACCGGCGTGCAGGCAGCGAACTGGGCTGGTGGCCGCCAGATCGTCTGGCATGCAGCATCGCCAAGGTCAGCACCACGGGGCCCAACATCAGCACGCGAATCAGCTTCACCATCGTGCCCAGTTGCACCGCCATCGGCCCCATGGGCGCGGCGGCGGCGAGCACCTGCGGCACGGCATAGACGGTCAAGCCGGCCAGGATGCCACTCGCCGCAGGCCCCAGGCGCAGCGCAGCGGCCAAGTGCGGCATGCCCATGACAACGGCGATGCCCAGCACCGCGGTGAAGGCCGCAGAGGTGGCCACATCCTCATGGTCAGCCTTGATGACCGGGGCCACCGCCGCAATGGCAGAGTTGCCGCAAATGGCGTTGCCGCACGCGATCAAGGTCGCCATGCCATGAGGCACCCGCATCAAACGCGCCATCACATACGTGGTGCAGATGGAAGCCACCACGGTGATCACGATCGCCGCCAGCAAGCCGGCACCCATCGTCTTCAGAACGTGGACATGAATCGTGCAGCCCATCAGCACAACAGCCCACTCCAGCAGCCTGGACGCGGCGAAGTGCGTGCCGCTCAAGCAGCGCTGAGGCAGCCCCCAGGCCGTCCGAACCGTTGCGCCGATCAGGATGGCGAGGACCAGCGGCTCGATGACAGAGCGCCCGAATGCCACTTCCAGCACGTGGGCTGCAGCAGCCGATACCAGTGCGACGAGTGCACTCAGGATCAAGCCCGCTACGAGTTCGGAGGGGTTTTTCGTGTTTGCCATGCCCACACGATGCCGCCCGGCGTTCAATTCGTCCAATCGATTGTTTTCAGCAAATCAATCAGATATCCTGATCGATATGACACTGGATCAATTGCGCGTTTTCGTGGCGGTGGCCGAAGAGATGAACATGAGGCGGGCCTCGGAGCGCGTCCACCTCTCTCAGCCTGCAGTCAGTGCGGCCATCTCTGCTCTGGAAGAGCGATATGCATTGCCCCTGTTTGACCGCGTTGGGCGCGGCCTTTTGCTGACCGAGGCCGGGCAGTTGCTGCTCCCCGAAGCCCGCGCCATCCTGGCAAGGGTTCAGCATGCGCGTGCCATGTTGACCGAGCTGGCGGGCCTGGAGCGCGGTGAGGTCCGCATTGCCGCGAGCCAGACGGTCGCCACGTATTGGCTACCACCCCGCATGGCCCGGTTCGCCACCCTGGTGCCCAAGGTGAGATTGACACTGCAGGTGGGCAACACCCAATGCGCCGTCGATCAGGTGCTCAACGCGGAGGCGGATCTGGCTTTCATCGAGGGGCTGGTGGACGCCCCCAACCTGGAGGTGGCGCCCGTTGGGGCCGACCAGATCGGCCTCTTCGCGGCGGTGGGGCACCCTCTGACCCGCAGGCGGCCGCGCTTGCGTGACTTGATGAATGCGCGCTGGGTCATGCGGGAACAAGGATCTGGCACCCGCGTTCACCTCGAAGAGGCCTTATCCGCCGCTGGTTGCGACATCGCCGCCCTGAATGTGGCCCTGGAACTGCCATCCAACGGCGCCGTGCTGGAGGCGCTGCCTGGCAGCGATCTGATTGCCGCCACCTCAGAACTGGCCGCGACGGCGCGCATTCAAGCGGGCCATCTTGCGCGCGTGCGTTGGCCCGTTCCGGCACGACACTTCTACATGCTCACCCACAGGCAACGCACCCTGGGCAAAGCCGCTGCCGCCTTTGTCAATGCGACCAGAGACGGGGCCTCGCTGGCTTGATGAGCCTGAGGTCGTCGTTCTTCAGGTTGACGGCGCTGACATCCACTCGGCAGATACGGCTGTGAAGGCGTTGGCTGGCTGATTGCTGCCCCCAAGTTTTGATGTCAGTTTCGGCGCCTGCCTGAAGTTGACATTCGTGAGCCCCCATCCGCATCACCATCGGTCAGTTGTGCAGAGGTTTCACGAAAAAGTCCTGACGCGATCAATTCATTTTGATCCGTGCGGCAGAGGGTGCATGCCCGAACCATCGCTTGAACGCCTGCGAGAAACTCGACAGATCGCTGAAACCCATGCGAGCCGCGATGTCGCTCAGCGACAGGGACTCATCAGCCAGCAATTCCTGCGCTTGGCGCCCCCGGACTTCAGCCACCAAAGCCCGGAACGACGTGCCTTCGTCTTGAAGCCGCCGCTTCAAAGTTCGGTCACTGATGCACATCGCCTGTGAGGCTTGGGGCAAGGTCGGTATCGCGTTCAGGGGTACCACGGCCAGGTACTGACGCACCCATTCCTGCGTGCTCAAGCGCGCGCGTCGGCGCTCCAGCAAATCGAGGCAGGCTCGCTCACACATGGCCACGGTGATGGGGTTGGCTTGCGGCAAACGAAGGTCCAGCAGCTTGCGGTCAAACGACAGGCTGTTGGCCTTTCCGCCAAACGCCAATTGCACGCCCGTCTCGCGCTGGATCGTGCTCAGCACCGAAGCGTCGGGCCGATGCGCGTGCTTGAGCGTGAAACTCGACAACGCGAACGCCGGCCCCAGCGTCTCCCGCATCAATCGGGACGCGGCGGCCATGTCTCGTTCCAGCAGGAATTGCCGGACATCGGGCTCCACGTCCGGTTCGGCGAAGCGCACCGAGCAGACATCGTCATCGAGCTTGCTGGAAATGTCGCAGAAGGCGAACGTCAGCGGAATGAAGCGCAAGGCCAGCGTCAGCGCGTCAAGCGCCGTGGCGCTGCTGATCAGGCCGAGCCCCCAGAAGCCGTAAGAGGCGAAGTTGTAGCAAAGGCCAACCTCCAGCCCGAGCCCAGCTTGCTTCTGTCCCTTCACCAGGCGCTCGACCACGGCCAGTTCCTGGCGGGCGTCCAGTTCCACGCTGGAATCCACCAGATCGGCCTCCTTGAGCCCGGTGCGCGCCAGCAGTCGGCCGGCATCCATGCCACGCCGCTGGCCGAATTCGACCAACAACTTGACGCTCGCCGCACTGCGCTTGTAGCTCCAGAAACTCATGCCAACCTGTAAATGAGGGGGTGGCCTAAATCATAAAGCGTTTGACCTATCTCAACATTCACGAAGCATTCGATTCAAACCATCATGCGGGCCATTGCCTCAACAAACTGCCGCACTGGCGGGTTTTCATCGCATGCAAAGTATCGGCTTGGAACAGAACAAACCCCTGGACGCCCTCATCATCGGTACGGGCTTCGCCGGGGTCGGTATGGCCATCGCCCTCAAGAAGGCGGGGCTCGGGGCGTTCCTCATTCTGGAAAAGCAGCAGGAGGTGGGCGGCGTGTGGCGCGACAACGCCTACCCCGGCGCCGCGTGCGATGTGCCGTCCCATCTCTACTCCTTTTCGTTCGAGCCCAATCCCAACTGGTCTCGCGTCTTCGCCCCGCAAGCGGAAATCCACCAGTATCTGAAGCACTGTGCCGACAAGTATGGCTTGCGCCCCTTCATCCAGTTCGGCCAGGAAGTGGCGCAAGCGAGCTATGACGAAGCGCTCGCGCTCTGGACCGTGACCACCCGGGCCGGCCTGGTCTTCTTCACTCGTGTGCTGGTCACGGCCACCGGCCAGCTCAGTCGGCCGGTCTACCCCAAACTGCCGGGCATAGAGACATTCCGGGGGCAGGCCTTTCATTCGGCGCATTGGGATCATGAGCAAGCCCTGGATGGCAAGCGCGTGGCCGTGGTGGGAACGGGTGCATCGGCCATCCAGTTCGTGCCCGCGATTGCAGGCAAGGTCAAGGAGATGACCGTCTTTCAGCGGTCGGCGCCGTACATCCTGCCTCGTCCAGATGGCCCCTATGCGGGTTGGCGCAGAGCACTGTTCGCGGCACAGCCCTGGACGATGAAGCTCCACAGGGCCCGGATCTACACGCAGTATGAAGGCCGCGCTGTCGGCTTCACCAGAGTCAGGTCGTTGATGGACCTGGTGGTGGGGCTGCCTTTCAAGGCCTTGCTGCGCCGGCAGGTTGCGGACCCTCAACTCCGGGCTCGCCTGACGCCGGACTACCCCATTGGCTGCAAGCGCATCCTGCTGTCCAATGACTACCTCGCGACCTTGGCCAAGCCTCACGTCAAGGTGGTGAGCGATGGCATCCGGCGCATCACGCCTGAGGGCATCGAGACCAGCGATGGCCGCCAGCATGCCGTGGACGCGATCATCTACGGCACCGGCTTCGCGGCAACAGAGTTCCTTGCGCCGATGAAGATCACCGGACGCGGCGGGCGTGACCTCAACGATGCCTGGCAGCAAGGGGCCCAGGCCTACCTGGGCATCACCGTGCCGGCGTTCCCCAACTTCTTCATGCTGTACGGCCCGAATACGAACCTGGGCCACAGTTCCATCATCTACATGCTCGAAAGCCAGATCGCGCACGTGGTGAAGTGCCTGAAAGCCGCCAGGAAGCTCAAGGCTGAGGCCATCGAGGTGGACCCTTCGCGCTACACCGAATTCGGCCGCATGGTGCAAAGGCGACTCGCCTCCACCGTGTGGCAAGGCTGCAAGAGCTGGTATGTCGATGCCAACGGGCACAACAGCACGAACTGGCCGGGCTTCACCTTTGGCTACCGCTGGCTGACCAGATATGCTTCGCTGAACGCCTACCTCTTCTCCACGCCTGTTCAGGCTTCGGCGAACGTGACGAAGATCGCAGAGCCGATCGGCGCGATGGAGACGCTGAACGCTGCGGCCTTGAGGGTGATGCTCAAGAGCACCTTCAAGCTCGCCATCCGCCCCCCGGTTGATGTCGCCATCCAGCGAATCGTCGTCGAGACTTTGTCTCGCCTCATGCCCAGTGAGGGCCGCACACACGTTCGACTGAAAGACATGGACGGCGTGAAGGTGGAAGTGGTTTCCCCCATGAGCCACCCGAGGTCAGGCAAGGTGATGCTTTATCTGCATGGCGGTGGCTTCTGTGTGGGCAGTCCGCGCACCCACCGCACCCTCACCACCAGGCTGGCTGCGGCAACCGGCATGACCGTTTGCGTGCCGGATTACCGCCTCGCGCCTGAGCACCCGCATCCTGCGGCTTTGGATGACGCCTTGGCCTGCTACCGAGCCTTGCTGAAGCAAGGGCTGTCGGCCCAGGACATCGTCCTCTGCGGCGATTCGGCAGGGGGCGCGCTTGTGCTCATGTTGGCCTTGAAACTGAGAGACGAGGGCGGCGCTTTGCCCGCGGGATTGATGCTCCTGTCCCCCTTCCTCGACGGCACGCTGAGTGGGCCCACCATGACGACCGCCATGCGAGTCGATCCCATGCTGAATATTTCATGGCTGAGACAGGCACTGCGATGGCATGCCGCTGCTTCGGACTCGTCGGATGCGAACATCCTTGGCCTCGATCTGTCAGGGCTGCCGCCGATGCTGATCCAGGTCGGGGACCAGGAAGTGCTGGGCTCTGATTCAGCCAGGCTGAATGAACAGGCGCTCCGCTGCGGTGTCGCCAGCCGGCTTGAGGTGTACAGCGGTCGTTGGCATGTGTTCCAACTGCAGGCCGCATTCCTGGCTTCGGCCCGACACGCGATCAACCAGCTAGCCTTGTTTGCCCAAGCGAGCGTGAGCACGCCAACGGCCATGGCCTTGGAGCCAAGCACGCCCGTCAACGAGCCCTCGCTCTCGATTCAGGAAAACTGAAGATGAACCGCCGCTATCCCGACACTTCGCATGTGCGCCTGCGTGAAATCAAATCGACTTTCACAGCTGAAGGCGCGCTGTGCGCCGCCACCCTCTACGTGCCTGCAGACGCCAGCCCTGACCAAGCGTTGCCTGCCATCTTGATGGTCGGAGGTTGGGGCAGCGTCCAGCGCGCCCTGACCTCCTCTTTCACCCACAGCTTCGTCGAGGCCGGGTTCGCCGTGATGGAGTTCGACTACCCAGGCTGGGGCGAGAGCGGCGGGTTTCCGAGACAAGGCATCAACCCCTGGCGCCGCACGCGCGTGGCCGACACCGCGCTGGCCCACCTCAAGGCCCAGCCCATGGTGGCCGCACATCGGATCACATTATGGGGAACCTCCTTTGGTGGCGGCCACGTGGTGGATCTGGCTTCCCAGCATCCCGAAATAAAGAGCGCGATCATCCAGGTCCCCATGCTCGATGGCCTGGCCACGACCCTCGCGACGCCACCGCTGCGCTTGTTGAAGATGGCGACCCTCGGCCTGCTGGACTTGCTCAAGCCGGGCAGGCCCATCTACATCCCCACTTTGGCGAAACCAGGCGAGTTCGGAACCATGGACCGCGACGAAGCCTGGCAAGCCATGGAAATCGCCTTGGATGCCTGGAAGGACCGTGCCTACGACAATCGCGTTGCCGCGAGATCGGTCCACACCATGCCGTTCTATCGGCCCTGGCTGCGGCTGAAGGATGTCAAGATTCCCATGCTGATGATCGGTGCGACGGGCGACACGGTTGCGCCCTTCGTCTCTGACAAGGTGCGTCGAGTCGGGAACCCCAATGTGCAGGTGATTGAGGTCGATGCGAACCACTTCGATCCTTACTTCGACCCTCTGTTTCCGCAGATGCTGGCGCATCAGCTGGCGTTCTTGAAACAGGTTGAAGTCAGTGAGGAAAAGCCTCTGGCTGCACGAATCCAGCGCACCGGCTGAATTGAGCATGGGGCATGCGCTTTGAGCGCATCGGCTCATCGCGATGATCGGACCGATTTGAGGCCGGAAGCTGACTCTCTCCACCAGTGGGCTGACCGGCAGCACCCGCTGCACAGCGACCATGTGCTGATCATCCCTGTGGATCATCGCGTCGAGGTTCATCCGATTGCTGGCCCAACTCGATGAAGCTGGTGAGCGTCGTGTTCTAGTTCCTGGTGGAGGTAGCAAGGTTATGCGCCCCAAGCCCAAACGAAACTGCAGGGGTGCAAATCAAGCCCGATTGGCCGCCTTGGATGGGCATTTTCTGTTGGTTCATGGAGTGGACGTAGAGCACCAACATTGCCAAATAAACTTGGCGGCTCTGTATAGCCCGACCAGTGGAAACTAGAGGTAGCCCACCATCACGGCGCAACCGACTCCGAGCCACAAAAGACAAACGGCGACATAGGCTGGGGCGACTGGCCACTTGGCCATGGTCAGCAATGCCGGCACATCGAATACCGCCCCAGGCACTGCGACGACCAGGCCCAAGGCTGTGGAGATAAAGAAAGCAGCCACCAGATTGCCGATAACGCAATGCAGCCTTTCTGAGCTCATGGTGTTGATTCTGAGCACCAGATCGACGTTTAACAATCCCCACCAAGAGGGCTTGCCTTGCGCTTGCGTGGATCTGGCCAGGTCATCACAAGAGCTTGTCGCTACCCTTGCGCTGGGCAAGGACGGTGTTGGTTCGCAATGCGTCAGCTTGGTCGAAAACCTCTGGGGGTTGGAGCTTGAGCAACGACCTGGCGTCTCCTTCTGAGCCGGTAAGCCATTGATCCCAGTCGTCAGGATCGACATGCACCAGAGATCGTTTGTCCTGCGCATCTTGCGGCAAGGCTGGATCAGGTTTGTGTAGGCGAGCAAGTAGTGGATGTCCGTCGCAATTGCGGGTAATCATTGTGTAGCTGGGTACCACCTGACCTGTGTCTGGATCGGTCCATTCGTCCCACAAGCCTGCAATCATCCATGGCTCACCGTCGGCGCGCTTGAGCTGCCACCAGATGTTCTTCCCTGTCTCCCAGTTCGGCTCTTGGTACCACCGGCACGGGATAAGGCAGCGCCTTTGAGAACGTCGGCTTCTTTTTTATGCCCTCGATGCGGGCATTGTTCGTTGAGCGAGGCCGAGGCGCTAGTGGCTTCTTGCCTGGCACAGCCTTGGGCTGGATGTAGTCGACGCGACCAAGTTGGCCAGGGCGAATCAGGCCCCACTGGCCAACCACTCCGTGTAGCACCTTGCCCTCTAGCTTTAGAAACAGGCCCGTGCCAAAAGGGCCCACAGGCTTGACTGCATAGGACGGGCCTAGCCCAGGTAACCATAGCTCACGCAAGTGCTTGCGCACAAACCGCTCCAGGTCTTCCTTAGGGACTTCGTCATGCAGGTTGCACATTGGTTTACCCCAGTCGCTTAGCCATCTCTTTGATGACGTTGAAAATGATGGTGGGCCCCAAACTTTCGCAAGTTTTGAATGTGCAAACAAACGCGACCACCTCTTGAGGATGACGTCAGAATTCAATATGGAGACAGCACGATGGGAACTAATCCTGAGACCAGCGCATCCAGTCGACCAGCCCTGCTCTTCCGGGTTCGGACAAGTGGTGCGCACGAGCGTTCAACCGCCTATTTAGACTTGGCACTTTTCCACTTCGACAACGCTCGTTTTGAGCGCTCTAGAGCGTGGCTAGGCCGCGCTATGCGCAGCCTAGCCACCGCTCACGCGCAATATGCAGCTGCGTGCCTCAATGGGTTGCTTGCATACGCCCAGCAACACGGTGCAATGGGAGTTTGTATTCTCAGAAGTGAACTTAACGCTGGGTTGGATAAAACCGGCTGGACAGACTCGATGCGCTTGGCGCCTCCCTCGTCAGATTGGCCGCCCGCCGAGCGCGCATGGACCATGCGGTACTTTGCCAGGCTTGTCAGATATCGTTGCCAGGATAGGCACGCGTATGTCTCTGCCATTTGGTCAGTTCAGGCGTCCGCCGAAGCTGAACAATTTACTCACCAAATGCTACTTGACCAACTCTCGACGCTCCAGCTCTTTTCCAAAGACAGCGAGCTTGAAGATGTCTTGCCGGTGGTACTTGAGGTAGGAAAGTTGGCTGCAGCGGCAAGGCAACCGCACATCATGGAAGAGATGCTTGAGCTTGCGCAGAAGATTGCTCCGTCAGACATCGTTGTAGCTGCAAAGTCGTTCCTGATACGAGCAGATGCAAGTTCTTCCCGGTGGTCTCGCCTAAGCCTTTGGAATTTGCTCTTGCGAACCTCCGAGCGGGAATCCAATGAGCTTGCACCAACTCTGGAAGCCCAAGAGTTCGGTCTTCCGTCTGGCACATGCATTGACGAAGTTACTGCCGCTATTACAAAGGTAGGCGAATTAGCTGGCGAGTGGCACGGAGAGATTTTGGTCGAGTTGTTACTCAGGAGTTCTTACGTATTCATGCTCACGGGAGCTGCTGACGAGGCTTTCGGAGCTTGCGACTCAGCGGTCGCAGTTTGCCGTAGAGATGGAATGCTTCACCTGTTGCCCCAAGCTCTGACGATGTCCGCCCTTGCCAAGGTCTCGACCCTCGACCTTGTTACTGCCGAGGCCTATGTTTCTCAAGTCGTCACGTCAATCCATCGCATTGGCAGCCACAGCGTCGCCTTGGCATGCTGCCTCATCCTAGTGCGGTGGGGTCGATACTCACTCATTCGCCGTTCTAGCTACCCAGAGGCAAGCGCCTCATTTGCGCTTGCCCACAAGGTGGCTACCCAGTTTGGCCTGAAAATTTTGGCCGCCCAGGCCCTTATGGACATGGCATCGGTGGATGACTCTATTGGATACCGCCATCTCAGTGCCTCTCGCGTACGCTTGGCAACTAGTACCTTCTTGAGGGCGCACTGGCAATCTGAGCAGCCAGACGACGCCGTTTTTAACCGAGTGACTTTTGCTCTGAACGAAAGTGCGCTGGCTTACACCCTTGAATTGAACCCAGACGGTGTTGACCTCGTATGCGCGGACATGCGGCGCTTGCTCAAGAGACCCGCGCCGAAGCTGCCAAGGTCGAGCGAACACGCAGAGGCCAGAAGGGCCCGAGCGGCCTGGCTGCGTCATGCCAGGTACCGGTTGCAAATATTCGGGATGATGGGCCTTCTAGCTAAGGCACTGCTGAAGGCTCGCGAGGGTGACAGGAATGGTGTTCATGCAATCTATAAGTTAGCTGCGCCTCGCGTCGCTCGGCTGCCGGAAGATGACCGCCACTTCTTCATGGCCCAGTTTGCTCGTGAGCGCAACGATATTGACACTGCATTCGAAGCCACTCAGGCGTGGGCGAAGCTCAATCTTTCCAGGGGGATACTGGCTGAAATCCGCAGCTTCTTGGAGTCCTCAGGAGGGGAACTCCCTCAAGCAGAACTGCGCGTCCAAGCCGCTCAGGTTCTCTTTCAGAACATGCAAGGGCTCAATACTGTTCGAAAATTTCAGGCCGCCGAAGACGTTCTGAAAAAAATCGAAGGTCTGATGGGAAAGGAGTGGTTTGATACCTTGCCGAAACTTCGACTGCAAGGGCGCCTAGAGACAGCCAAGTTGAAGCTAGGGTTGCGTCGCCCAAAGGAAGCGCTTGAAGTTGCGCAAGCATTCATTCAGCTCTATGAAGAAATCGAAGCGCAGGTCTCCGACGATGCTCGAATGCTGGCGGTCACAGGCGAACACGGGCTTTCCGACGCTTACGTGATAGCGGCAGCAGCTTTCATTGAGCTTGGACGCGTTAACGAAGCCTGGCAAGTCGGAGAGTGTGGTCGCGGCCGCGCACTCAAGCATCTTCTCGCCCAGTCTGAAAGACCTGAGGCTTCAGAAACCGCAAGCAAAGAGGGGCGCCATGTCCCGGACGTGCAGGCAGCCATAGATGCTTCTCGCACATACCGTCTATCCCAGGAACCTGCAAGGCACTCTGATAATGCCGACGGCATTTTTAGCGGCAGCCATGTCAACGTCGGTACTTCGTGGGCCGCCCAATCTGGTTTGCGAGAAGCCGCCGTTGCCCGACAGCAGCGATTTTTAGAGGAAGCAGAAATCGCGTCGACTGCGCGCCGGTGTCCACATAACACAACCATCCTCGCGTTCTCGCTCGTGGAAGACATCTTCTTGTCTTGGTCTGTGGATTCAACCGGTCTGAGATCGTCCCATCGTATGTCGCTTGAGAGCCGAGAGGTTGCTCAGCTCGTGGCAGGGTACCTCCGAGCATGCACAGAATTGCGGGGTACGGAAAGCTTCGGCACTCGGCTTAGCAAGCTCTTGTTAGAGCCTCATGCGGCCTCACTACCGGTTGGCCGGGATGTCGTCATTGCCCCGTACGGAGACCTCTTCCGACTACCGATTCACGCTTTGCCATTTGACGATGGCAAGCCATTTGGTATGTCTAGGGCGGTCAGCTACGTACCTGCCGCCTCTATTGTCGGGCGCCCGTATCGCCAAAGCAGAAAGCACTCTGCGCCTGTTGTGGTGGGGCGCCCGGACTCTCCAGGAGATGCAATCCATCGCGAGCTTGTAGAGGTTGGCTCAACTCTCGGCTGCGAACCAGTGATTTCGTCCGGACTGCAGAAGGCTGAGCTTTTAGAGCTCGTCAGCCTTGGGTCACCGATACACATTGCTGCTCATGGCCACTTTGACCCTGAACAGCCATGGCTCTCAACTTTGAACTTGGTAGGGGCAGACGACCTGGTAAGCGCCGGGGAGTTGGCTCAGTTGAAGCTGCATGCTGAGCTGGTGACGCTGGGCGCTTGCTCGACCGGCGCGGCGGACCGAATGCGCAATGATGTAACTGGATTCGCCCGGGCATTCCTTGCCGCCGGTGTAGGCACGTGTGTATTGAGCCTATGGGAAGTCGATAGCAGTGCCACTCACATGCTCATGGCAACTTTCTATCAGGGCATAGCGCAAGGCAAGTCCCCTGCGCTGGCTCTTCAAACGGCCCAAGCAGCCTTGGTCGACATGGGCGATGCTGGGGGCATTCGCGGCCGCGTCCGTGCACTGACTGATGGCACCCATGACGATGTCAATCCAAGCTTGGACTGGTCACACCCCTACTTCTGGGCGGGCTTTGTTGCGATCGGCCCGCGAGCCTCAAGCTAAAAGGCACACGCCTTTCGGTCGTGCGCCCCAACTTATCTTGGCTGACGCTGAGCCGAAGCCACATCTAACGCCGGCTGCTTTGACAGCTCCACGAGCCAAGCATCGACCGCCTCCAACCATGAGCCACGCATACGGCTGTGCAGAGTCTCGTCCTGACGTAGCGGCTCGCTATAGGCCAGAGCTGTGTCTGCCCAGTACTGCCATGCTGCCCGCTTAGAAGAGTCTTGCCCCAGATGGTGTTGCGGATGATGCGGCAGGTCTCCTGCCCACCAGCACAGACGGATCAGTGTTTTGGAAAACACGCTCAAGATGAACAGGCTTGTCGAAATGAAGGTCCACTTTTCAGGAACGATGGGTGATGCATGCCTCCACTGGCAGAGCGCGACAACTCGCTCACGCCCCCCAGCTTGAGGATTGACGTTCCAATAGTGACGGGTCACCAGTTCGCCATATGCTCCAATGTTGCCGCCGACGAGAAGCAGGAGCACCGCGCCAAGGAAGCCAGGCATCAGGGTGAGAGCACCTGCAATCGATGCCAAGCCACCCCAGAACGCCCAAGCCCCAAGCATGCGTATCGGTGGACCTGAGAAGAAGTTCGCCTGAAGCCGCCTCCAAGATGTTCGAACATGCCACCAGGGATTCAGCGGGATTAGGAGGGCCAGCATCCGCAAGGCGATGACACTCCGCCCAGGCCGAAACCCCTCCTCGTACAGCTCGGTCGCCTCTTCATCATGAAACAGTTGAGCCAGTTTCCAGAATGCGTGGTGTTTTTGGTGGATCTCCCGATATCGCTTGAGTGGAATGGACAGGGAAACGATTCCTATCAGGTCACCCAGCAGATTGTCGAGCCACGGAATCCCATAGATTTTGCCGTGGGATGCGTGGTGAATCAAAACGCTGCTGCCCTTGGTTTTAATGTGGGCCATGAGCGCGAAGGCAGTCAAGAGAGTCGCGATTGCCGGCGGATTAACTTCGATGAGGGCCATGTTCAGTCTCCTGTAGTTAAGCCAGAACGGAAGTGGCGTTGAACAACGTCTGGCAACTCCAGACACTAAGTGCGCTTGCAAGTACCACCACAAACAGGTAGCAGAGCAAGTGCTGAGTGACACCCATCGGCTTGCGAGGCGGCTCCTTGCTGTGTGTCAGCCCGGTGAGCCAGGTCCAGAAGCGTTGGGTGAACCGTGGCAGCTTTGCCAGGGCGTCGCGGTTGTCGATCGGATTGGGTCGCATGGGGTAATCTCAGATTGGGTGGTTGAGGATTGCCTGGCCAGGTGACTCAATGATCATCAGCGGAGTGCCTCGATAGGACAGCCTATAGGCGAGGCTTCTTCGCATATCCCGCGCTAGTTCAAACACCCTCAGCTATCATGAAAGCCGCCGAGCTAGCCTCCACAGACTTAGCATGCCGCGTCAATCCACACGCCTACACGTGCCGCACCTGCGCTACAAGCTTGATGTCTTGTGTGCGCAGCTTCGAAGAAACCAGGATTCCCTGGCGACCGAACTGTGCGTCTCGCCAAATACGCTGAGCGAGTACATCAACGGAGTCGCCTCTAAGCCCAGCAAGCCGCCAGAGTCGATGCCGGCCGCCAAAGTTGATCTGCTTGCCAAGTTGCTTCAGAGGTCGGGTCGACAGGGGATTTCTTCCCAGCAGGCCGTGGACGCGTTGCGGTCGGCGGACAAGGATGTGTTCGCATCGCTCTTTCAACCGCGGCGTGCCGGGAACCTAGCGGAACTCCTCGCCGGACGGAGCAGTGAGTTGGTCATCACTACTTACGTCGTCCCGCTGCAAATGCGTCGTGCGTTGGCGGATCAGGACGCAGATGACAGGCCCGTCCCGAGTGGACCCGTTCGCCTCAATCACGCGGTGAGCGGAGTTAAGTTCCGGATCTTCACTGAACCGGGCGCTCGCCTGTTTTGCGCCTGTTCGTACGGAGAGCATTTGATCCAGGTGATTCCTGGATCACGCCATTCTGGCTCTGTAACGAAGGCCTGGGAGTTGGTGCCCCAACCACCTGCTGACCACATTCAGTTCTTGCCTTCGGAGGGGCGGCACCGTTTCATCTTCATTCAGGCGTCAGCCCCAACTCTCCAAGCGCGAGCCTTGGAGCATGGACTCAAGGAGTCGTTGCAGGGCCACGAGATTGAGGCACTCGCCAGTCAGCTTGCCGATCTGCCTCTCGACAATGCGTGGAAATGGGGCGAAGTCGTGATCGAAGTGGAGTGATGCGTGGCAGGCAAGTCTTCGGCAGGCGCTATCGTTGACGTGCAGGCCGCGCTACGCGGTGTCCTTGAAGAAATGATCCGTTTGGAAGGACTGCAAGCGAAGCCGGAAAGGAGCGCTGTGCAGTCACAACTCGATGTTCAGGCCTTGCTGCAGGCATGGCAGGAAGGAGATGTCGCGGCCTTAGGCCCGCACGGGGGGCAACTGATCGCCTCATTGCACTCGAGCCCCGCGATTCGTAGTGCCCTGAGTTCTCTGCAGGCCCAGTCTTTCCCGCTCTTCGACGGTACGGGAAAGGTTGGGCGTTACCTTGGAATGATCTCGCGGGCGCTCAAGCAGGATGGTGTTGATTTACCTTCCGGCATCCTGTTCGCCGAGTACCCCACGCACCGATTCAATGCCTGTGTCGTCTCCACGGCCCAGGGCAATCTGTGCCTGATAAACACGGGACTGATCAAGTTGCTGTATCACGTCAGCGTAGCGGCCAACTACGCTTACGACGAGGATGGGCGCCTGGGTGCTGTCGACAGCGCCCCGGTCAAGGTGGCTACTGCGCTTGTCCTCTCGGGCGTCGCACAGTATCTCGGTACAGGGGTGCACGTCCACGTCCAGGCCACCGGCCACGTGCTACCTCCCGAAGGTCTCTATGATGCGACTGCGCTAGCCTACGCGATGCGGTTGTTTGTTCTCGCGCACGAGATCGGGCATGTCGTGCTGGTGCACACCGAGGTCGAAGATGCACAGACGCGGGTGTGCGCGCTGGCGGAAACATCGGTGATCTGCCGCGAGCAACGGGATGAGTTTGCCGCCGATCGGTTCGCCCAGGACGTGCTGCTAAACATCGATCAGCATGGGTTCTTCGCCGAGCCTGTCGCGGCGGGCGGCCTTGCATTCCTAATGGTCCATGCAATCGTTCTGCGTGTCTCGGCACAGCTCGGCCATGCCACCCCGATCAGGCCAGGAGATGAAGAGAGCCACCCACCAACGATGGAGCGAATTAAGGCACTGGATGTCCATCTCGATACAACTTATGGTGAAGGCAACCGCGAGGCGCTAGGGCTGTGTGTCGTCCTTCAACGCATCCTGATTGCGATCGAACACTTCGAGATCGTGGCCATCGGCGATGGCGTCGAGTTGCGATAGCACCGCGCATGATCTCGGATGACCTAGGTCCCAAGCACGCGAACCGGTTGTTTCGGACACCGGTGGGCACCGCCTCTGCGCGTCGGCTCCGAGCCGTTGACCTGAAGGCGTTCACTCCAAATACCGAGAGCGAGGTCGATCACTTCCTGGTGGCTTTCTGCGAGGGCTGGAGGCAGCGGGGGCACGAAGGCGCCCTTCCCGAGCGTCGTGGCGCACGAAAGGCGATGGATGAACAGGATCGTAACTTTCTGTGGCTGTGGGACCTCGCGCGAAAGGAGATCGGGCGGAAGAGGCGCGACCCATCTGTGGCCATCGCACCGCTACTGTCCCTAGGCAATCCCGTGATCATCCCCGGCCCGAGGCCATTGATCGTCATGGCAGAAGGGCTCTGGTCGCTGATCATGAAGGTCGCGCTCGGAATTTTGGTCTGGGCTGATGGTCCCTCCGGTTATGAGGACGCGGGGCTCACGTTTGTGCGCCATGCATGCGAGGAGTGGCGCACCAACGATCCGGAGCGAGGGCCGCCCGGTAGAGCGGTAATCTCGCTGTCAACGCTCGACCAGGACATCACGACGTTCGCAGTGGGCCTGGCTCACGGATTCTTCACCTGGGCCTATTTGCATGAGCTGGGCCACTTTCGGCTTGGGCACCTCCCCAGTGCCGTGGTCGCTCGGGCTGCGCTGGCCGGTGATGATAGTCAGGGACAAGACCCGAAGGGCGAGGTGCGCGCGTACATGCACGCGGAAGAACTTCAGGCTGACGCCTTCGCAGCGGATGCGTATCTCCGCTTGATGCCCCTGGAGCTCACGGTGCGCGGGCGGATGGAGTTCGGCCAGCAGATCGATCACGCGCCCTTGATTGGTATGGAGGTCATCAATCTGGCAATGCGACTTGCAGGCCGCAGCGGCGACCTCACGTCCAGCACCCATCCGGCGCCCTTGACGAGGCGATCTGCGATGGCTGATTCGTTCGAACCAAGGTTCACGCTAGCGGGCAGAAGCTTCTACGCGGCCTGGACCGCCAGGCTGATTGAAGCGGGCGAGGCACTTGGCGTCCCTCGCCACCTGGTGTGATCGGCACGCGCAGCAAATGAAGTTGGTTCGTGATCCGAGTCCTGTTCGACTGAGCAACAACGAATTGCAGCTCTCAGCTGCCTCCAAAGCGGCAAAAACAACTGACTGACAATGGCATGCTCACGCAGCCAGGTACATCAAGCGAAAAAGTCGAAGTGCTTCCTTGACGAGGAATTCGCGAAGAGCTATGAAAACGGGTGCGAACGTGCAGAGCGTATTGGCGCCGAAGTTGACAGCGCTACAGAGTGAAAGTTCACAGCGACTGGCAACTTCTGCGATAGAACGAAAGCCACCATTTATTGCTATAGCGGTAGCAGGTGCCTGTGTCCAAAGTCAAGGTGAGATGGGGTGACATGGACGACCGCTTTCGCTGCGAACGAGCCGCTCATCGCCATGGGCCGAAGGACCGCAACGGGTCGTCAGCGGTCATTTCGCCGATTTTGGTGGAGCATTCCCTTCTCGGTGCGTACGATCTCCGAGTGCGTTTGTGCGGGCAATGCGATGCTCGCAATCAAGTCTTCGGTACTCTTGCCGAATGCCGCGTATAGCTCCGGTCAGTGGTGCGAAATACAGCTGGGTGGCCTCTTTGGCCGCTAGCTGAATGTGAGTCCAAATGGACGACACGAGCATTCCTGTGGACTGAGACAGGTTCACGCTACGCCCAGGGTATTGATGTGTCAATGCCCCGATTTTCCGCGACGTACGTCAATTCGGCAGCAAGCTAGGGAAATCCGAAAAGTTCAAGAATGAATGAACAACTGGTTCCAAAATGAATGAGCAAAGCGCCGCTAAGTGAATGAATCACATGGCGGCCAAGTTCAAGAATGAACGACGCTCAACAGTACTTGGCCCACATGTCGGTTCTCACTCAGTTGTCGATGTGCAGGCCATCGGCAATCGCCACCTGCCCACCCATGCTGTAGCGCCCGCCGCCCACGGCCACCTTGCCGGGCCAGGCCGCCAAGGCCTTGGCCACATCAGCGGCCGTATGCGGTGAAGCAATGCGGGCCACGCGCACGCTGTAGAGTTGGGTGACGTTGCTGACCAGCAAGGACTCTGCAGCCAGCAACGGCGGCAGCCCGGGCGCTGCCATCAGGCCTGCAGCCGCCAGCGATTGGGCGAGGACGCGCCGGCGGGGGAGTGATGTGGTCATGGAACGGGCCCTGCGGTTTGGATTTGTTTGATGTGTTGCGCAGGTTAGCGGAGGTGGAGGGCTGCCTGGAGCAAGGACGACGCCGATGCCTGGCCAAGGGGACAGGCAAGGTCGCAGCTATGGCACCGCATCAATCATCGGCTAACAGCTTGCCCGCCTTGGCCCATGCATGCTTCGGTACCTCCTGGATAAGGACATCAACGCTTTCTGGCGGGCATCGAAGGATCTCAACAGCGATGCGCGTGACCTCCTGTACGAACTCACGCTTCTGGTCTGACGTACGGCCTGGGTGCATTTCCAATCGCAGGATGGGCATAGGTTTCTCCGGTTTCATGCAGGGCGACATGCCCGCGTGGAGCCAGTGTTCCGCAATGCATGGCCGCGATAAAGATGCCATGATTCACGACATTCCAAACCTATAGGTGTTGAATGTGGACAAGCTCGCATCCATGGAGGCTTTCATTCGCGTGGTTGAATGCGGCAGCTTTGCAGGGGCGGCCGAAATAAGCGGCGTATCGGCAACCATGGTTGCCAAACAGATCCGATCCATTGAAGAGCGGCTCGGCGCCCGCCTGTTGCACCGTACGACTCGCCGACATCAGTTGACTGAAATCGGACGTCTCTACCTTGAGCGGTGTCGTGCTGCGTTGGCCAGTGTCGAGTTGGCGGAATCCACTGCACTTGAATTGCAGAATTCCCCAAGAGGCCGGCTACGCATCGTTGCACCCGTTGGATACGGTGGGCGCACCCTCGCGCCGAAACTTGCTGGCTGGCTTGGCATGCACCCCAATGTCAGCGTTGATCTGACATTGGATGATCGACCAGAAGAGCAAGTCATCAAAGGGCACGAACTGGCGATTGTCATTGGTGACCTGCGCGAATCCACGCTGGTCGCTCGCCCCTTGCGCCCGTATCGTCGCATATTGGCTGCGGCGCCATCCTATCTGTCGGCACATGGCGCGCCTCAGCATCCAAGCGACCTTGCGCATCACGCATGTTTGGGCATTGGCTATTGGCGGCATCATGACCGATGGCATTTGCACGGACCTGGTAATCAGACCTGTGTCGTCAACGTGTGCGGTCGCTTTAGCGCCAACCAGGGTAGTGCGTTGGTGAGGGCCGCCGCGCATGGTGCGGGCATCGTGCTCCAACCGCAAGACGCGCTCGAAGAAGAGATCGCTGCGGGTCGCCTGACTCCGGTGCTTCCTGCTTGGTCGTTCATGCCGACACCAGTTAACCTTGTTTACGCCCAGGATCGGCGCCCAACCGCGAAGCTACGCAGTGCGATTGATTTCCTGATCAGGCAATTGGGCGAATCGCACGTTTGATACAAGGTTGGCCCCCTTGGTGGGCAACCGTCGTGCAATGGAATCGAAGAGGGAGCACAAACATGGAAGACGAGAACTTCGAAGCCGAATATGCAGCAGAGGAAGCAGATCGCCAACGCAAGGCTGAGCCTCCACCTGCACTGGGTCGCACCGAATTTCTCAGTTGGCGCTCACCGCGCGAGGCACAAAAGGGCCCGACCCTTCTCGACAATCCACTCTGGCACTGGCTTGTGAGAACTCGCCACCCCGCGTACAGCGCCAACAATGCATTTGCTCAGCAGCTTCAGCAGAGCGTCGGCTGGGCGTGCCGTGCGCGACCTTGACCGCATCGCGATCATGGAGGTGGCTGGCCAAGTACCGTGTGGTTGACCGGTTCTGCGGGTTCTGCTGACATTCAGGCCGTGAGGCGACAGAGCGCTGCGCCCTGACTCGATCCTGTGGCCGCTGCTCCTGCAAGGTCTGCGCACGCAGTCATCTCGTTCCTGACGGTCGTAAGCCATGACGGCCGAAGCCAAGTGTGATGGGGGATCCCATCCGGTGCACCCATGGCTTCACTCAAGAACTTACACCACCTCCTGGGACATCACCATATCATTGGGTGCGGAACAGATGGTGCATCAGCCATTAAGCGTTCCTTCAGAATCGCACGGCAACAATGCCAAGCAGCAGGACAGCAGAGGCCGCATACAGATGAACGAACTGTCATGTGCCAACCCTCTTCATTGGAGCCTTCCATGAAATGCCTAAGCTCATTACGTCATGGCTTGTTGGTTCTATCGCTGGGTCTGGCCGTCCTGCCCACGTGGGCCAGCGATGATTGCGATGCGCCGGTGAGTCGCTGGCAGTCCCGCGAAGCTTTGGCGCGGTGGGCATCCGCACAGGGCTGGCAGATCAAGCGGCTGAAGATTGATGACGGCTGCTATGAAGTTCTCGGCACGGATGCTCAAGGCCGCAGGTTCAAAGCCAAGATCGATCCGGAAACCTTGAAGGTGTTGAAGATGAAGCAAGCCGACCACCAACGTGCCCGGGAACGCGACCGCGACCGCGACCGCGATGGCGCGGGTGCTGCGAATCACCACCGACCGCCGCAGCCGGATGGCGCCGCCGTGCCAGCGACTTCGCCTGCATCAGGAGCCGCGCCGCGCGGCCTGGTTGAGTAATCCCCTACCCACAGGAGCATCGCCATGTTCAAACCTCTTATGACCCTTTTGGCCACCGCCTGCGCGCTGGCCCTTCCCGCCGTGGCGCAAAGCCGTCCGCTCACGCTGACCGCCCAGCTCAAGAACTACGGCGGCGATGGTGCCTACCTGGCGGCGTACCTGACCGATGCCAAAGGTGCCTATGTACGCACGCTGTGGGTGGCCGGCGGCAAGGCCAAGTACTACCGGCACCTGTCTGACTGGAACCGCCTTTCTGGCGGGGACAGCAAACGCCTGAACGGCGTGACCGGCGCCAGTGTGGGGGCGGGACGCACGCTCAAGGTCACCGCTGATCTTGCGGATGCGCTGATTGACGCGGGCTACGAAATTCGCCTCGACGCTGCCGCAGAAGACATGCGAGACAGCCCATCGGAAGTCCGCATCCCGCTGTCCACCGCCAACGCCGGCAAGCCGCAGGCCGGCAAGCAGTACATCCAGTCCGTGATGTTCCAACTCAAATGATCGGGCGCGAATGAGCTGGAAAGCAGTTCACCGCTGGCTGGGACTGACCCTGGGGACCCTGACCGTGGTGCTGGGCATCACCGGCGCCGTTCTGGCGCTCGACCCGGTGCTGCAGGCCTGGAAGGCACCGTCCGCGCCGGGCGGTTTGTCCGTGGCCACCCTGGTGGAGCGCGTGACGGGCAACGTCCCGGGCGCGGAAGAAATTCGCCGCCTGCCTTCGGGCGCCATCGTGGTGTTCAGCTTTGCGGGCGACCAGCCGCAGGCGTCTTACATAGACCCCGCCGATGGCCGGGTGCTGGGTGCGTACCAACCGTCGGCTCTACCGCGCTGGGTGAAGAACCTGCACCGCTCGCTGCTGTTGGGCGACGTCGGGCGCTGGGGCGCGGCAGGCATTGCGCTGACCATGGGCACGCTGTGCGTCTCTGCCCTGGTGCTTTTGCTGCGGCGCATGGGCGGCTGGCGGCGGCTGGCGGCACGGGTGCGTGGCTCGCTGGCGCAGCGCATCCATGTGGTCACAGGCCGAGTGGTGCTCGTCGTCCTGTGCCTGACGTCGCTTACCGCGCTGACCATGAGTGCGTCGACCCTGGGCCTCGTGACACTAGACAGCACCGAGCCTGAGGTGCTCTCTGTGGCCTCCGGCAGGCCTGCCCTGCTCGGCGCACAGCTGGCCTCGTTGAAGAACTTTGCAGTGAAGGATCTGCGAAAGTTGACTTTCCCCGGCACCGCTGACCCAGAGGACACCTGGAAGGTCGCGACGGACCAGGGGCAAGGGTGGATTGATCAGTACTCGGGCCAGATGCTGGCGTGGCAAGACGCCACCGTTGCGCAGCGCGTTTACGACTGGGCCGTGGTGCTGCACACCGGTGAGGCCGCCTGGCTCTGGGCTGTGGTGCTCGGGCTTGCGGGCGCCAGCGTGCTGGTGTTCTGGCTGTCGGGCATGGTCATTTGGTGGCAAGCACGCGGCCAGACGCCAAAGATCATGGGCAACACGCCGCTCGCACAGGCCGACGTGCTCATCTTTGTGGCCAGCGAAGGGGGCAGTACCTGGGGCTTTGCCCAAACGCTGCATGACGCACTGAGCCAAGGCGGCCACCGCGTTCACGCCAGCGCACTGGAGAACTTCAGAACCACGGCCGCCACGCGGCAGGTGTTTGTGCTTGCCGCAACCTACGGCGAAGGCCAGGCCCCGGCACACGCCAGTCAGGCCTTGGCGCACATCGCCAAGCTGGATGCCAGCGCGGTGCCGGTGACGGTGTTGGGCTTTGGTGACCGGCAGTTCCCGGCCTTCTGCGCCTTTGCTGTGGCGCTCGACCAGACGCTGCGCGCGAGGGGCTGGCCCGCGCTGCTGCCGCTGGAGTGCATCCACCAACAATCGGGCCAGCAGTTTGCGCGCTGGGGCGTTGCCCTGGCACAGGCCTTGGGTGAGCCTGTGGTGCTGGAGCATGTGCCGCGTGTGCCGCCCACGGCAGCGCTCACGCTCATGGCGCGCCAGGACTATCCCGATGCCTACGGGGGGGCCACGGCGATCCTGCGCTTTGCCTGGCCCGTGCAGGGTCTGGGAGACCGCCTGCGCGGGCACGGTTTGGCGCGGTTTGCGGCAGGCGACCTCGCGGGCATCGTGCCGCCGGGCTCCGCGGTGCCGCGCTACTACTCGCTGGCATCTGGCTGGGAAGATGGGTTTCTGGAAATCTGTGTGCGTCAAATGCCCGGCGGCTTGTGCTCAACGCATTTGTTGGGCCTCAGGGTGGGCGACAGCATCACCGCCTTTATCAGGTCCAACCCTGGCTTTGCGCTGCCGCGAACACGGCGGCCTGTTCTGCTCATCGGGGCGGGCACGGGCATTGCGCCACTAGCCGGCTTCATCCGCCGCAACGACAGGCGCAGCCCGATGCACCTGTACTTTGGCGGGCGCGACCCGGCGCGGGACTTTTACTTTGCTGCCGATCTCCAACGCTGGCTCGGCGAAGGGCGTCTGGCGACGATCCAGACGGTGTTCTCCCGCGTGCCCAACGGCGGCGGCTATGTCCAGGATGCCCTGCGTCGAGACGCCGAGCGCGTGCGCGGCCTGCTGGCGCAGGGCGCCATCGTGCGCGTCTGCGGAAGCCGCGTCATGGCACAGGGCGTGGCCGAGGCGCTGGACGTCATGCTGGCGCCGCTGCAGCTGAGCGTAGCGGCGCTCAAAGCCCAGGAACGTTATGCCGAAGATGTCTTCTGAACCTGCCGCCGCTGACGGGCACACCACCCTGCACGGCCCGACCATGGGTACGCGTTGGTCCGTCAGTCTCGACGCCAACAGCGCCGTGGACCTGAGCGCCTTGCATCAAGACCTGGCTGCAGCGGTGGAGCAGGTGGACCAGCAGATGTCACCCTGGAAGCCGAGCAGCGACCTCGTGCGACTGAACCGGGCACCCGAGGGCGAGTGGGTGGACTTGCCCGCCGAAATGTTGGAGGTGCTGGACTGTGCGCTCGAAGTCAATCGTCAGAGCGCAGGCGCATTCGATCCGTGCGTAGGGGCGCTGGTCGACGCTTGGGGATTTGGTGCGGTGCGCGATGTACCCGATCCGCAAGCGATTCGCCTCGCGCGCGAAGGCATGCCGCTTGCCGTGCACGAATGCCTTGAACTGGACAGACCCGCAGGCCGTGCGCGCAAGCGTTCGCCCTTGCAACTCGACCTGTGCGGCATCGCCAAGGGATATGCGGTAGACCGCATGGCCCATGTGCTGCAAGGGCACGGGGTGCGGCATGCGCTGGCAGCGCTGGATGGCGAACTGCGCGCCGTGGGCGCTCAGGCCAGCGGCAAGCCCTGGGCCGTGGCGCTCGAGCGCCCCGAGGCTGGGCGCCGCGCGGTGCACGGGGTCATCGAGCTGGAGAACCTTGCCGTGGCGACCTCGGGCGACTACCGACGCTTTCTGAACGTGGGGGATGCGCGCCTCGCGCACACCATGGACCCGCGCCGCCGCGCGCCCGTGCACAACGCCGTGGCCTCGGTCACCGTGCTGGCGCGTACCTGCATGCAAGCGGACGCCTGGGCCACGGCCTTGCTGGTGGCCGGTGTCGAAGAAGGTCTGGCCATGGCACAAGGTATGAAGATGGATGTGCTGTATCTCTTGCGTGGTGCTGGGCGGCTGACTGAAGTGGGGCTGGGGCGGTTCGGCCTGTCTGCAGATCGGGCAGGTCTTGCCTGCGGTCAAGGTTGACGCAGCCAAGTTGGCCACCGCCAGCAACAGTGGCGTTCTGATCGTGCTGGTGAAAGCACGGCCCGTCAGTAAACCTGTACAGGGCCATTCTTGCTGGCCGTTAGTTCCGACGATGTCCGAGTGACCGGTGTCAGCCCCCTGCGGCCTCCCAGGCTGCCTGCCGCGAAGGTCGCTCACAACTGTTCGGCTGGCGATCTCGGCCCACTGATTCGACATCCAATTGAAAAGAGCCAGCCCCTGACAAGTCGTCAGCCACCCGCGGTCAGTGCGAGCAGCACGTCGGCATACCAGGCGCAGTTCAGCCCCGGCGATTCGTCTCGCACTTGGTCTCGGTCGCACATGTCCATGCGGGTCGAATGCACGCCGAGCAGGTGCCAGCTCGCGGTAGAGGCCCCCTGATGGCCGACGGTGCGCCGCCGCACGACCGGTGAGCCACTGCTGCCACGGTGGGTGCGCGCATCGGTCAGGAAACAGCCCTGTCGCTGGAAGCGCACGCCGTAGGCCGAGGCCAGGGTGGCACTTCGCGCCACGGCCAAATGGTGCACCGTGTCGTGAAAGCCGAGGGGGAAGCCTGCGATCGCCAACGCATCGCCGACCACGATCTCTTCTCCACGGGCGTCCAGATGGGTTTCGTCGAACGCCATCAGCACAGCCTCTGCGGGCAGACTGGTGGCGGGGATCGCCATCACCGCCACATCGACGGCGTCACCACTGTCCACCGCCTCGCGCCATTGGCTGAGGCCAGCTTGGTACAAGGGCAGCGAGAGCACGGTATGGCGGGTCAGATCCTGCGCGTGCGTGTGCAATCCGATCTCGATGCGATCTGGAAAGTGCGAACGGTCGGCATCGGCAAAGACGTGCCGATTGCTCACCAGGAACAACTGGTCTGCGCGCCGATAGAAGAAGCCGCTGGCGCGGTTCTGAACCACCGATCCCACGAACGTGGTGATCTGCGTGGTGGTGAGCAGCAGCGCATCGGCTGCGCCCGTCCACGCGGTGCGATCGCCCGGGCTTTGCCTGCGCTGCAGGAGCGCACGGTTGCGGGCCACCTCACGCTCGAAAGTCATCAACACCACATCGGACATGTCCGAATGCAACATCACGGTGCGCGCGGCCTCGGCGTGGGCGTCGAACGACACCATCAGCTTGGCGAGCGCGGGCGCGGACAGCGTCTCGATGACGGCTGGCAACAGGGCGTCGAGCGCGACCAGGCTGCCCTTCAGTTCGCAGATGCGTTCCGTGGCTTGTTGCAGGTTTTTCAAATGGACTCCCGTGTGCCGAAAAGAAAAAAGCGCGGACTGGCCGCGCTTTCATCGTTGGGTGTCAGGACCTGCCTGAGCCCATGGTTTCGCAGGGATCAACCCAGGCTACGGATGTTCGATGCCTGTGGGCCTTTTTGCCCTTGGGTCACTTCAAACTCGACCCGCTGGTTCTCGTTGAGGGTCTTGAAGCCGCCGCCCTGGATTTCTTTGAAGTGGGCAAAGAGATCCTTGCTGCCGTCATCGGGGGCGATGAAGCCAAAGCCCTTGCCTTCGTTGAACCACTTCACGGTACCGGTTTGAGTCGTCATGTTGAATTTTCCTTTTGAGTTACCGAGCGCGAGATTGCGCCCAGCGAAGAAACGCCAAGAAAATCTTCAAGGGGGGTTCGACTCTGGGGCCGGCAGAACACCGGCACGAGCGGAGAGACCTAAGAGCGGACGGTCTTGTGCAAATCAGCAAACGCATCGTACCCCCAAATGCCGTGCGCGTGCATCTATATTTCTGACGCGGCGGATTCATGCACACACGTCGCCCGTTTGCCAACCCGCCGTCAGGTCGTGCATGCGGCCGCGCCCCTGTGCCTGTTCGGAAAGCCCAGCAAAAAGCCGTTCGCTGTCAGAGCGACCAGCATTGCTGCCGTTTCGCTTTCCTTCGCAGCACTTGACTTATGCACGCGATCGCGAACCGAGGGCCATGCATCAGGTATTTTCGTGGGCCGTGTTGCTACCCATCCGGGGCACTGAATCCTCATCCGCTGAGGTGACAGCAAGCGAATGACCGATCAGGCTCGCAGAGCCGTCTGCCATGGTGGCAAGTACGACATGCCGCTATCAGCCTGACGCTGCCCCTACCAGGTGAGCGGCAGCTCTGCAGCGGGTGCTGCCGGTCGGATTGACGCCCAAATCGACAGCAATGTGCACAGACTTGCCTGTCGGTCTGTCCCACTCCGCCGGGCTCGCCAGGACTTGTGCGGCGCGTCCTGACGAGGCTGGGCGAGAAGTTCCTGATCAATTCGACATGTGAACTTGCCTGCGACTCGATGAACCCACCGCACCTCAAACTGCTGTCGCATTTGCGCGCCCTGTATCGACATTTCATCCCCCTGCCGTTGGAGCAGCAATGGCTGCGGATATGGCCTTGAAAACGGGATAGGCCCCATTTGCCATCGGTGCCGCAATGGCTCCTTGAGTTGGGGCGCAGATCTGTGCTCCACGGGCATCCTGCATCACAGACTTTGAGCCTAGACGCCGTTTGCACTAGGGTTGTCTCTAGTGCCTTAACGAGCTATTTTTAAGCGACTGCGCAGGCTGGCCGCCAAATCAACGCTGATGGCCGGAGGTGCATTGGACGCCCAAGTAGCGATCCATAGAATTTTTGCACCCGAAACCATATTGACCAGTCATGAAAGCAAAAATACGTTTGCTGGCCTCAGCATCCCTGGCCGTTGCTGCCCACGGCCCCTGTGAGGCAGGGGTTGTTCGAAAGTTGTGTGTTTATGACTTGTTGGGGGCAAGTGGCAGCGTTTTTGGCATGGCCAAAGACTACGCAGTTGAATCGCAGAAGCTCGGAGAGAGCCTCGAAATCAAAGCCTATACCGATGAGCGAGTTGCATCGGAGGATTTCAAGACGGGTCAATGTGACGCCGTTATCCTGACTGGTTTTCGAGCACGACAATTCAATTCTGTCAGTGGCACCTTGGACTCGCTGGGCTCAGCCACCATCATCAAAGACGGCAAGATCGATATGCCGTCCAGCTACGAAGTGCTGCACAAGGCTATCGCCATCTTTGCCGCGCCACAAGCAGCCAAGCTGATGACAGAGGGCGCGTTCGAAGTTGGCGGCGTTATCCCCCTGGGGGCTGCCTATCCCGTCGTGAATGACCGAAAGCTGAGCACGGTCGAAGCACTGGCTGGCAAGCGCATTGCCGCATTTGATCATGACAAGGCTCAGGCCACGATGACCCAGAGAATCGGCGCTCAACCAATCTCAGCCGACATTACAAACTTTGCAACCAAATTCAATAACGGCGCAGTGGACTTGATCGCTGCCCCTGGATTGGCATACAAACCTTTAGAGCTTTACAAGGGCATCGGCACCAAGGGCGGAATCAATCGATTCCCTATTCTCATGTTGACGAGTCAGCTCATTATTCGCTCGGACCGCTTCGGTGAGGGCTTTGGCACAAAGTCGAGAAAGTTCTGGCTGGAGCAGTACGACCGTGCCATGCAAATCGTGGAACAAAACGATGCTTCGATACCGAAGAGTACCTGGATTGAAATGAGCCCAGAAAATGGGCGCAAGTACACCCTGATGTTCAGAGATGCGCGCTTGGAGCTTGGGAAAACGGGGGTGTACGACAAAAGGGGCTTGAAGATGCTCAAGAAGATACGATGCGGGATCGCCCCTTCCGACCTGGAGTGCTCAACGGACTCTGAGGACACCTGGAAGTGAATTCAACCACACGACCGTGATACCGAACTGCCTCGCCTTCTTCGATATTCAGCGGGGGACACGCCGAACCATCGCTTGAAGGCTTGAGAGAAGGTTGACAGGTCGGCGTATCCCAGCCTTTCAGCAACGTCAGTGAGTGTCAAGCTGGTGTTGTCAACGAGTTCAGAGGCAATCGTCGCCCGACCACTGGCCACCAATGTACGAAAAGAGGTGCCTTCTTTTTGAAGTCGGCGCTTCAGCGTGCGCTCGCTGGTGTTCGTCAGTTTGGCCAGCGACTCAAGCGTAGGTAGTCGCGGCACCGTCGATCCGCCAATGTAGGCCTCCACGAACTTCATGGTGCTCATGCGCGATTGACGCTTCAAGACGAGTTGCTGGCACGCGTGCTCGCACATCGCGACCGTGACGGGATTGGCCTTCGGCAACTTGAAATCAAGAAACTTGCTGTCGAAGGACAGATAGTAGCGATCCGCGTCGAAGCAAGGCTCTGCACCACAGATCCGCCCCACCTTGTCATGCCTCACATAGGCCCGGCCTTTGCCGGCTTGCAGGCAAAACTCGTTCAGATGGAAGGACTCGCCTCCGATTTCCTTCAGCAGGCATGCTGCGGCACCCATGTCCCGTTCGACCACAAAGCGGCGAATGCCGGTGGGCAAATCCGGTGGACTGAATGTCAACTGGGCCTGCCCTCCCTCATGTACCTGTTCGATGATGCTGTATGCGAAGCTCAGTTGTATGAACCTGAGCGCCAAGTTCACGGCGTCGCCGAGCGTGGCGCTGGATACCACACCGTAACCCCACATTCCGAAGGCGGAGAAGTTGCAGGTCAGTCCCAGCTCCAGGCCGAGTCCAGGACGATATCGCATTGCGCGAAGCAAGTTCTCAATGACCCTCAATTCCTGGGCGGCCGACAACTCTGCTGACGGGTTACTCAGCAGGTCTGCGGTCAATTCAGTCTTGTCGAGAAGCGCTTCCGCGCCGACGCCCCGCTGTTCCCCAAAGTCAAGCAAGAGTCTGATGCTGCTAGGGTCGCGTGCAAAATCCCACAAGCTCATGGCACATCTCCGCAACGGTAGTCGGTTCCTGCCATCTTACGAGGGCCCGACTTCATTCGCATTCTTTCAAATCTTCAAAAGATTCAAAGACTTGGTGGCCTTGATGCCCCACCTACGCATGGCTCGATAGACGCAACTTGGATCTGAATAGCCTAGCTCAAAGGCGAGCTTTGAATGAACATGTACGCCGTGGTCCGTCAACAGCTTCGCCAACTCTGCACGAACCTGATCGAGCACTTCTGCATAGGATGTATTGGCCCCGGCCAAGCGCCTCTGGAGGGTTCTCTCCGACATGCACATGCGTTTGGCAATGTGTGCACGCGTGATATTACCGTGTGGCAGCTCCTCGTGGATGGCTGCTTGAACGCTGGCAATGACGCCGGAGCTTGTCCGTGTTCGAAAAACCGCATCCAGAACTGGATCCAACAGCTTGCGAAGTAGCGGGGCAGCGGTCGGCAGCGGTGCGTCCACATCTCCGGGCTCCAACAAGATCGATGTGGTCGACGCGCCCGCACAGATGTTCGGGCCGAACACGCTTTTGAATAGCTCAAACTCTTGTATCGATCGGCGATTGAGGCTTGTTAGTTTCGGCCGGATGTGATGACCTGCAATGCAACTCAAAGCGCTCAGGATGATTGCAAGCGTGAATTCCGCTCTTGCCGGACTACACCGGTCCATCCCACCGATGTAGCCAACGCTGAGCAAGTAGAGCCCATCGCTCTGTCGCTGCCAGCGGATGAACTCGCCAATCGAAAGCGCCTGCCGATTGATGAATGTCTCTTTGACCGCGCTGCCCAAAGAGTCTGCTGCCAGCGCTCGATGAAAAAGCAGCCCAAGCAAGACGGTCGGATGTACGCCACGGGCGGTCAGCAGTGCGATTTGCGATTTGCCGCTCACTCTCTCGGCTTCTGTCCAAAGTTGATTAAGCAATGCGGAGGCGAGCGGTGCATCATCGCGCTCGATTGCTTGATTGAGCTTCTCGCGTTTGGAAGTCAACAGGCTCCCTGCGCCGTACGATTCAAGGCCCATCAACTGGCACTCAATGAAGCGATTCGGAATCGTGAGGTTCATGGCCATATATGAAGTCAATTAAGCAGACTCGGAAAGGTTCTGCCGCGGCGTGCGCCGCGACGAACGAGCGGCTTGAATGATTCCCTCCATGGAAGACGCAGACCAGCCCCGAAGAGGACAAAGGTTTTAGTCGATAGGCCAGGTACGGCGGATTGAGGGAAATTCCGATAGGCTGGAAAAGCGCTTTGCGGGGGGCCCCAGACCCTCGTAGCCCCCCCTCAAGCAGCAGGACTCACCCGTGATGGACCGCCTAAGCCAACGAAACGTCTTTGTGCGCCAAGACTTTCGCCAGCTGCGTGGCCAGTCTGTTGACCATCCCGTAGATGGACAGTTGCGGGTTGGCGCCAATGCTGGTCGGGAAGATTGAGCCATCGTGCACCGACAAATTCTCAATCTGCCAGTGCACGCCGTCTGGCCGGACCACACCCAGGGTGGCATCCCCGCTGAGCCGGCAGCCACCCATGATGTGCGCGCTCCCGACGGTCACCAGGTACTTCTTCATGTCGAGCTCCTTGATGCCGGCTCGGGCTTCTGCCCAGCTCTTGTAGTAGGGCGCTTGCTCATGTAGCGGCATGACCTGGGTGGCACCCGCTGCAAACTGGACTTCCGCCATGGCCAATAGTGCCCGCTTCAAGCCGCCCATCACATAGTCTGAGAGGTCATAGTTGAGCAGCGGCGACCCATCCAGGTTGACATGCACGGTACCGCCTTGCGAATCAGGATGGAACCCGTCGCGCATCAATGCCAACAGCAACTGCGTGTTGGGGTAGTTGAGTAGACGCTCTGCCAGCGACTTTCCATGCCCGCCGAGCAGTGCGGAACTCAGGCCTGGGTGCATGGGCGTTGCCTCCAGCTTGAATCCGATCGGCCCATCAAAGGGCGCATCATGGACAAAGTGATCGGAGTAGATCGACTGAGGTGCGCCTCTCCATGCCTCGATCCTGTCCTTGTAAACGCCCGCCGACATGGAAACCGGATGCAGGAAAGTCCTGGTACCCAACAGTCCATGTGGATCTGGCGCGTCGGACCGCTTTAGCAGTGCCGGCGAATTGATGGCGCCTCCGGCAAGCACATAGTGCTTTGCCTTGACGTGCATGACATGGTCAGAAACCGTCTGTCCATTGACTCTCACGGCAACGCATCCAAGTGATTCGACCTTGTCGCCTTTGAACACGAACTTGTGAACCCTCGTTTGACAAAAGAGTCTCGCGCCTGCCTCAAGCGAGGAAGGAATGGTCGTGACCAACATCGACTGCTTCGCATTCGTTGGGCACCCCATGCCGCAAGATCCCAAGTTCCAGCAGCCTTTCACATTTCGAGGGATGACCTCCGCGCTGACACCAATTTGCTTCGCGCCCGCCCTGAGCAGTTCGTTATTGGCATTGGGCGTGCCTTCATCCCAACGATGAACGTTGAGCCTGCGCTCTGCTTGGGCAAACCAGGGCGCCAGTTCGGCCGATGAGTAGGTCGGCAGATTGAAATGTTCTTGCCAATAGCCCAGTGTCGAATCCGGGGTTCTGAAGGAGCTTGTCCAGTTGATGACGGTCGTGCCTCCGACGCAGCGACCTTGCAATAGCGTGATCGCCCCGTCCATGGTTTTACGACCGGCGCCCTCCTGGTACAGCTGGCTATAGGCCTCGGACTCCTTTTGATTGAAGTCCGAACTGGTTCGTAGCGGGCCTTCCTCAATGAGGACAACATCCAGTCCTGCTTTGGTCAGTAGCTCGGCCGTGATACCGGCCCCCGCGCCTGAGCCGATGATGGCCACATCGCAGCTGACGGCATCCGGCAGCCCGGTCTCACCGTTGGTGACTTTCCAACCTTTGGAGAGGCCTTCGCGAAAAGGATCAGGAAGTTTGCTCATAGTTGTACGGGCCCCGGATAGCCGGCGCGCTGCCAATTGTTGGAGTTGGAGAAGAACGTCAGACAGATGATTCCGCGCAACGTCTGGTAAGTGAGGCGAGTCGAGGGAAGGGCGTTGTAACGCATGTACTCGAGCGATTTGTAGACCTCCTCGTCAGACGCATCCTTCCAGGCACCGGCTGCGCCTGTCAGTGCCCAACGGGTGGGGGCATTGCCCAACAGGCCTAACAGTGCGTTGATCTCGACTTGGATCGCAGTAGGCAGGCCGTTGATGAATGCCTCCAAGTTGACAAGGTGCTCCCGGAGTAGCGCCTCACGCTCGACAGGCAGCTTGGGCAGAACGGGACCGACCACAGCCACCGTGAGTCCATAAAAGACGTCTCGCCCTGACGCTGTCAGCTTGCCGCCCGCCATGCCGCGGCGCCAATAGACCAGGCCACCGAGTGCCCCGCCGATGACGCCTATCGCGCCGACAGACTTCAGGAACCACCGGCGGGAGGTGCTCGGTGGCGAATTTGAAAGATCAATGTCTGGCATATCTGTATTCCTGAAAAGTGCGCATAACCATCCAAGTACGCTCGCGGCGGAGCAAGGCTCTTCTCGTCGACTGTTATGGACTCAAGTCACAAGGAGGGCCTAAAAGCGCCGCACCAGATCAACGGGGCTCTCGCTCCAAGACCATCGCGATGCCCTGTCCGCCGCCAATGCACATGGTTACCAGTGCATAGCGCCCTTCAATGCGCGCAAGTTCGTAGACCGCCTTGGTCACCAGGATCGCGCCCGTGGCAGAAATGGGGTGTCCCAGCGAGAGGCCCGAGCCGTTCGGGTTCACCTTGTCTGCAGGGAGTTCGAGCAGTTTCGCTACGGCGCATGCCTGCGCCGCGAAGGCATCATTCGACTCAATGAGATCCAGAGCTTCGATACCGATACCCGCGCGCTCGAGTGCCAGCCTGCTCGCGCTCACGGGCCCTACACCCATGATTTGCGGGTCAACGCCTGAGTGTGCAAAGGAAACGATTCTTGCAAGCGGCGAGGCACCCTGCTTGCGAACCCAGTCTTCGGAAGCCAGGACGACCGCAGCCGCGCCATCGTTCAATGTCGACGCGTTACCCGCGGTCACTGTTCCACCATCCCGTCGGAATGCGGGGCGCATTGCGGCGAGCTGTTCCATGGTGGACCCGGGCCTGACGCCCTCGTCCGTATCAAAGACCACTTCCCCCTTTTTCGCCTTCAGCGTGATCGGGACAATCTGCTCTTTGAAGTAGCCCTTGGCGATGGCGTTAGCCGCTCGGCGTTGGGACTCCAGTGCGTACTCGTCTTGCTGCTGACGAGTGATATCGAACATGTGAGCGATGTTCTCCGCCGTCTCGCCCATGTGGATGTTGCTCAATGGATCATGCAGCACACCAAGCATGAAGTCGATGGCCCCAACATCCCCCATCCGTGCTCCCCAACGGACAGAAGGGAGCAGGTACGCGGACTTGCTCATCGACTCAGCGCCACCTGCAACGGCCACCTCCACATCGCCGGACTGAATTTGCAGCGATGCCGAAATGATCGCTTGCACGCCCGAGCCGCAGAGTCGGTTGACGTTGAAAGCGGGTGTGGAGTAGGGAATGCCTGCTCGTATGGCGGCAACCCTGCTGAGATAAGCATCCTGGGGACAAGATGGCATCACGTTGCCAAAGACAACGTGGCCCACCTCTTCCGGCTTGACCGAGCTGCGCCCCAGTGCGGCAACGACAGCCGTGGTAGCAAGATCTGCAGGGGACACGTCTTTCAGCGTCCCCCCGAATGTGCCGATTGCGGTGCGGGCAGCTGCGAGAATATAGACAGAGCGTTTCATAGCGTAGGACTTGAATGGCTCGGCTGACAAATCACGAGAATGCATGACCGGTCGGCCGAGCAAGGTCAGTTATGGAGTGAAGCGTGCAACTCTCGTCAGCACGCATGGACCGCGCGTCCGCGAGGCCGCCGCGCCATGACAGGCGTCAAGGGCAGCGACACCTCGCCATGCGTCAGGCTGTTGCTGTTTTCTCCGCTGCCGATGCAGCTGCCTTCTTGTACATGGACAGCTTGAGTGCGGCCTTGAACGCGGGGATACCGCTCTTCTCGTTGGCCTGGGCCGCCAGGATCCGCTCCTCGTCAGACGCGTACTTGCGATCCCACTCAAGGACCTTTGGAATCATCAACTTGTGCCAAAGGGGCGGGATCATCGCTGCAATGATGGTCGTGAGATAACCGCCGATCATCATGGGCGCCTCCGGCATAGGCCGCAGGTCCTGGTAGGGAACCTCGCCTTGTGCATGGTGATGAGAGTGGCGTGTCAGGTTAAACATCGACCAGGAGCTGATGCGGCGGTTGGTGTTCCACGAATGGCGTGGTTGAACCGGGACGTCGGGGTTCCGAACCATGCCGTAGTGTTCGAGATAGTTCACGATCTCAAGCAGGGCTTTGGCGCCCAGCGCACAAGTCACGAACACCGCGGTGGCAACAGCCCCCCCCATGGCCCATGCGGCTGCGACGAGCAGCGAGCTCATGAATACACCACGTAGCACGGCGTTGCGGGGCGAGAAAACAGCATGCCCTTCTCGGCGCAGACGCTTGGCTTCAATGGTCCAGGCGCTGTGGTGACCCTTGATGGTTGATGCCAGGATGTGGGTGTAGACGCTTCGACCGCGAGGTGCCGTAGCAGGATCAGCGGTTGTCGAGACATAGCGGTGATGACCGTAGACATGCTCGATGGAGAAGTTGGTGTCGAAGCTGTAAGCCAAAATCCAACGACCGATGAGCATCGAGATTGGATCCCAAGTCCTGTGGGTCAGTTCATGCGCCGGAATCGTGCCAATGATGCCAATCATCAAGATGGTCAAAACGATGCCAGAGGCGTGATGTAGCCATGTGGTCGCTGCCCTCGCTGCGAGGATGTCGTAGCCGGTTTGGGCATGGACCCACGCGCCAAATCCCAAGGGATCACCGGGGCAAACGCTCCACACCATCGCGAACACGATGGCGGCTACCAGAGGAAGCGACAGCCAGAGCTGAAAGGTCAAGATGCCGGGAAATCCAAATGAAGGCGTCGAGGTGTCATCCCCGAGCACTGCGTCGCCAACGACGTAATAGACGACGATGGCCAGCAAGCCTACGGTCGTCCAATGACCGCCAGCCAGAATGGATGCGAACGCGCCGATAGCGACGCCATGAAACAGAAAATATTTGAGGTAGTGAAGGAGCTTCATAGCTATTTCCTAGTTGGAAGATGGATTTAGACAGGCACTGCTTCGACGTGCTCGGTCGCGAATCGATCGATGCGGATGTCTTGCGGCGTGATGCCACATGCGGCCAGTGCGGCCAACACGCTGTCGACCATGGGGGGCGGGCCGCAGAGATAGGCCTCGCATTGCGGTACGCAATAGGCTCCCACCACGTCCGCCAACATGCCGCGGACGCCTTGCCAGTCAGACCCCTCCGGCTCGGCGGATAGCACCGTGACGTGCTTGAAGTGCCCGGACCAACGGTTGGCGATTCGCGCAAGCTCCTGGCGGCAGTAGATGTCCCTCTGGGTGCGCGCTCCGAACAAGACTGTCACGGAGCGATTCGGCTGAGACTCAATGGATTGCTCCAACATCGCGAGAATCGGCGCGAGTCCGCTGCCACCTGCCACCATGAGCAAGGGACGGTCTGATTCGCGCAACCAGAAATCCCCATGAGGACCGTCTACTGCGATGCTGCGCCCAACCAGGTTGCGCTCATGCACGAAGCCGGAGAACCGTCCGCCAGGCAGCTTCCTGACGAAGAACGAGATTTGACCGTCGGGAGAGACAGGGCTTGCAAATGAGTAGCTACGTCTGACACCAGGCAGGTCAGCTAGCTCCAACGTCGCGAACTGCCCAGGTCGGAAGTGGAGCGGTTGTGCGAGCTGAATCCGCAAGCGCGCGATGTCATGCGTTAGCTGTGCCTGCTCAACAACAGTGCCAGACACAGATTGCGCCTTCGCTGCGTTCTCGACGTCGACCTCAACAGATACATCGCCAACAGGCACGCTCTGACAGGCAAGGATGACACCATCCTTGATCTCCTCTTCAGACAGCACATAGCCGAACTGCGTCAGTCGCTTGACCTTTCCATCGACCAGGCGGCATTTGCACTTGGCGCAACCGCCGACCCGGCAGCTGTGAGGAAATTCAATGCCCTCTCGCAATGCCGCGAGCAAGATGGTGTCTTTCGGCTTCACCGAAATGGGCTTGCCATTGATCCGGGCGGTGGCGGGTTTTTTGCCAAAGAATAAGGAAAACATACATCAACTCCTCGCGGGGTACTGCTCCCGCATTCAAGTCGCTCACTCAGACTTAAGTCAGCTTTTTCAGCAAACCGAGCACATGCTGAAACGTTGGCCCATACGGCGGGCGCAATAAAAAAGTGCCGTTGAAGCGCGGCTGATGAAAGATCGGTTTGAGGTGACTGAACCGATCAAAGCCCCACTGGCCGTGGTATGCGCCCATGCCGCTTGCGCCCACGCCTCCGAATGGCTGGTCTTCTTGCACCAAATGCCAAAGGCAGTCGTTGATCGTGACGCCACCAGCCGTCGTGCCTTCCAACACGCGTTGTCGGCTTTCGCTCGACTTGCCGAACCAGTAGAGCGCCAGAGGGTGATCCTGAGCGTTGATGTAGGAGATGGCGTCGTTGAGTTCCTCGTACTCAACGATGGGCAAGATCGGCCCAAAGATCTCCTCTTGCATCAGCGTCATGTCCATCGTTGGATTCAGCACCAACGTCGGGGGGATCTTGCGCGTCTCGCTGCCGAATGTTTCACCGGCGGGATTGACGTGAATGACTGCTGCGCCTTTGCTGCGGGCGTCATCGATCATTCCGTTGAGACGATCCCGATGCCTGTCACTGATGATCGATGTGTAGTCAGCGTTGTACTTCAGTGACGGGAACATGCCTGACGTTGCGCTTTGAATGGCGTCAGCGACCCTTTTTGCACTGCCTTTCGGAACGAGAAGGTAGTCGGGCGCGATGCAAGTCTGTCCTGCATTCATGAATTTGCCATACGCAATTCGAGGCGCTGCGACATCGAGGTCACAAGTGGCATCGACGATTGCGGGAGACTTGCCACCGAGCTCCAATGTGACGGGCGTCAGGTTGGCTGCTGCCGCCTTTGCAACCAGTCGCCCCACCTTGGTTGAGCCAGTGAAGACAAGGTGATCCCACTTCTGGGCCACGAAGTGGGATGCGGTGTCTGCGCCACCGTTGATGACGAACAACTCCGAAGGGGCAAAGTAGTCGTTGACGAGCTTGGCCAAAAGATGTGAGAAGTTCGGCGTCAGTTCGGACGGCTTCATGAGCACCCGATTGCCCGCAGCAAGCGCTGCCAACGCGGGACACAAGGCGAGCTGCAGCGGATAGTTCCAAGGAGAGACGATCCCCACAACACCCAGAGGCTGCGGCATGAGCCTGTTGGAAGCGGGGAGGAAGTGAAGCCCTGTGTGCACCCGCCGCGGCCTCATCCATTGACCGAGGTGAGACAGTGCATGCCGAATGCCAGCCCGCACGACAAACAGTTCGGCCAGTTTGGTTTCGTGAGCGCTGCGCCCTTGAAAGTCGGCGCTGATGGCATCGACGATGGCTGCTTCGTTGTCCTCAACGAGCTTAAGCAGTCGCATCAGACGCCGCTCACGAACAGAAAGGCTTGGAAGCCCATCTTGCTGGAAGCTCGTTCTCTGTGTCTGCAAGGCATCCAGGATGTCGGCACCTGAGTTTTCATACATCGCGTTCATCGCTATGTCCTTATTGATTTGCAGAGCTGAAGTGACCGCTGTACTGGTCGCGCAATTTGTGCTTCAAATACTTGCCAGTGCCTCCGACTGGCAGTGACTCGACGAACTCGACAGCGTCAGGAACTTGCCAACGCGGCAGACGTTCTTTGAGGCAATCGAGGACGTCCTGCGCTTCCAGCACGACGCCTGCCTTCTTCACGACGAGCAGAAGCGGGCGCTCATCCCATCGTGGATGGGGCACGCCAATACAGGCCGCCGCGGCAACGCCGTTAACATGCAAGGCCAGGTTCTCGATATCGATGGAACTGATCCATTCGCCGCCCGACTTGATGACGTCCTTGACCCGGTCCGTGATCTGCATGAAGCCGTCACCGTCTATCGAGGCGATGTCGCCCGTTCTGAACCAGCCATCCGGAGAGACGTCCTCGGCTTGATTCCAATAGCGGCCAACGACCCAAGGCCCCCTCACGAGCAGCTCTCCAGTCGACACGCCATCAAACGGAACGTCCTTGCCTTCGGGGCTTTCCAGCCGCAGTTCAACGCCAAACACAGGGCGGCCTTGCTTGGTACGCACAGCTCTTTGTTCGCTTTCGGTTAGCGACAGCTGCGACCGAGTGAGCGTGTTCACTGTGCCCAGCGGTGAGAGCTCCGTCATGCCCCATGCGTGAATCGTGTCGATGCCATGTGCATCCCTGAAGCGATCCATCATGGATGGTGGGCAAGCCGCACCGCCAATCACGGTTCGCTTCAGCGTCGTGAAGCGCAAGTTGTTTTGGTCGACATGGTTCAGAAGCATCTGCCATACGGTCGGGACACCAGCGGCCAGCTCCACTTCTTCGGCCTCAATGAGTTCGTAAACGGACTTCCCGTCAAGTGCAGGTCCTGGCAATACCAACTTGACGCCCGTGAGCGCTGCGGCATAGGGGAGCCCCCATGCATTCACGTGGAACATCGGCACGACGGGCAGTACACAGCCCTTCGCCGAAAGACCCAGGGAGTCAGGCAGTGCTACCGCATAGGCATGCAGTACCGTCGAGAGGTGGCTATACAAGACACCCTTTGGATGCCCCGTCGTGCCACTCGTATAGCAAAGGCTGCATGGCTGATGGGCTTCCAGATCAGGCCACCTGTAATCCGTGGTGGGATGAGACTGGAGGATCGACTCATACGTCGTTTCGCCAGGCCGCACATCGGCCAACTCCACCCAATGCTCGACGGCGGGGCAACTCAGACGGATGGCATTGATCAGTTGCGAGAAGCTCGACTCATAGCAAACGATGCGATCCTGGGCATCGTTGATGATCCATGCCAGTTGCTCTGGGGGCAGCCGCGGATTGAGGGTGTGCAAGATGCGGCCCGATGCCGAGACACCGAAGTACAGCTCGACATGCCTGTAGCCATTCCACGCCAATGTGGCCACCCTGGCGCCCATTTGCAGGCCTGCCGCGTTCAACCAGGACGCGATGCGTGAAGCCCTTGCAGCGACGTCAGACCAGCAGGTACGGTGGATATCGCCTTCAACGCGACGGCTGACGATTTCTGCTTTCGGGTGATTGCGAGCCGCGTGCCGCAACAGCGAAGCCACTGTCAGCGATTGGGGCTGCATATGACCCAGGATGGGGTTCTGGCTAGACATAACGAGGTAGGAGTCGTGGGCTTGATGTACGTGAAGAACGTGGGACGGATGGTCACCTGACATGGCTCAGTCACCAATAAGCGGTAAGGCCTGCGTCTTTAGTTTTCAGGCCAACGGCGAGCCTTCAAGGGAAAACACCCCCCGCGTTCTACGGCCCCCTGGGGCGCTGCCAGCACAGGGACGGGCGTTGTCCGGTCAACCGCGCTGGTCTTCTGTGATTGGTGCTGCTGATGTCAGCAGCAATAACCCCGTGTCTCCGGAGACGGAGACACATATTGATCGAACCTGTTGGTCAATCACATGCGTGCGGAATACACGCACATTCATGTAAAACAAGGTGCCCGCGAGGTGTCAGGCAAGCAGCCCCTGACATCGGAGTGATGCATAAAGACCAAGTAGGCCCAATTTTTTCGCGAAACGCGCCTCTTCGTGGATCAATAAAGGGCCGCCCCTTGTCGATCACAAATGATAATTTTTCATCAATGATGTTCGGCAGCGAGAATACGCAGGTCGTGCCGGAGTGCATAAGTGCAATCTGCCTGCGGCGACCTTGGATCGACCATGTACCGACGGGATATCGCTGATCAGGAAAATCAGGGCGTCGAGCCTGAAGAGGCGTCGCATGATCGCGTCCTGGATCTCATCAATATATACGCACTGACGATTTCAGCCCTGTTTTGGGGCTATGGACTCATATGCCCCATACGGCCGACGCAGGTCCTGTTCATCAGCATGGCCTGGGGTAGCCTGCATTTGATTTTGCTGCTGCCCAAAGTGCGCAATCTCAGAAGCGTGCGCGCTCATGCCACCTTGCTTGTAACCCATGCCCACATTGCATGGGCAGCAATATTCGCCTTCCCATCAGGCTCCGGCATCCAATTCGCCTACTTTGCCACGATAGCCTATTCTTATATAGCCTTTTCTGAGCCTGGTCGGGATAAGTGCAACGCTCACGCTGCCCTCGGTCTCTTCTTGTTCTTGTCAGTTGAGTTTGTCGGGATGGTGCCCGTCGCCACGCTTTCAAAAGAGGAGGTTTACTTTTCCGGGATTGTCAGGCTTTTTGCGTTGCCGGCAATTCTCGTATCGGTCCCCTATGTTTTTAACCGGTACACGCAGATTATTCAAAGGCAAACGGATGAGCTAAAAATTCTCGCGCACACGGACCCTTTAACAGGCGCCCTAAACAGGCGCATGCTGATGCAGCAAGCCGAGCTTCTTCGCGGCATATCATCAAGAACTGGTTGCTATTTTTCCATCCTGATTCTGGACGTTGACCACTTCAAATCCATCAATGACACCCATGGGCACCAGGCAGGGGACGACGTTCTACGGGGCATCGTACGGTTGCTCCATGCGGCTTTGCGGGAAGTAGATGTGGTTGGTCGGTATGGGGGGGAAGAGTTCTTGGTCGCGACATCACATGAGACGGAGTTGGATGGACTCGCGATTGCTGAAAAAGTGAGAGCCTTGGTCGGCGATTCTGTTTACTCTGGCAAATTCACCCACGGACTCCGATGCACCATCAGCGTCGGCGTCTGCACTGTAGGCAAAGTTGGCGGAACGTTGCCACAACTCATCGCCTGCGCGGACAAGGCGCTTTACGCTGCAAAGCACGGGGGACGAAACCGCTGCGTTCTTGGCTCGACAAGCGGTATACAGGTGTGAAGCCTGCACAGCCCCCTTCCCTGGTCCCGGTTCCTACTCAAGTATCAGAACGACCTTCACCGTGCCATCAACCGAGGCCTTCTCCACATAGCCGATGGCGTCGGGCGTTGCGGCGATGTACTTCTTGACCTCGGCGGAGGTTGCCACCTCCCTGGGTGGCGTGGCCTTGCCCGAGAAAGTCAGTCGAGCCCAGGTGGCCTTTACTTGGGCTTGAGATCTGCTGGTCGATTTGGCATAGAACTGCTCCCGTAAAGGGCTGGACTCAGGGAGATCGACCGGAAGGGCAGACTGTCCCGATGGAAGCAGCTGGCTCTTGCCCAGATAGATCGCGGCGACTTGCTCCGCCGTCATGGCGACCACAGGACTCTTCACATTAACGACCACAGCCACCTGGGAAAATGAATTTGAGGCCATGCAGATGGCACCAAGAAATGCGACGCGCTTTAAAGTACGACCGAACGGCATTTGAGAATCCTTAATAAACAAAGTCCATCGAGAGGGTCAACACGTTGATGACCCTGTTTCCCGACAGGAACGCCATGCCCGTCACATTCGTGGGATCAGGGTTCAGAAACAAGCCGTTCGAATCTTTTGGCTTCTTGATCTGGTCGAATTGCGCCTTCAAAGCCAATCCGGTTGCAAGGTCCCAACGAGCCCCCAAGGTCGTGGTGCGCTGACTTTGTCTTTGAGAATTGAGCAGGGCATCGACGCCTCCGGAAAGTTGTTGGACAGCGTCATTGAGCCCCGCCGAGGCCGTCGCAATGATCTGGATGGGGTTGACCTCTTGCTGAGAGCTCTTCAGCCTCGACCAGCCAACATATGGCGTGAAGGCCCTCACACGGTAGCCAAGGGCTGCATACCACCCGGTTGTTTTGGCGATGTAGCTTGCGGTTTTGCGTTTTGTGTATTCGAAGCTGCCTACCCAGTTATCTTCCTCATACGACAAACCCACGCCAGAGAACGTGGCCCGAACGGAATCAGGCTCAACAACACCAAGGGCACCGTCGATTTGGTCCAGCGTCGACGGACTCAGCGACTGCAGACCTGTACGCAAGGTGGCGTCATTTGAGGCAGCCACAACCTGGTCCGCCAAGGGAGACTTGACCGTCATGCGAGACTGAACATGCCCGGCTCGCACGGTGAGCCCGCTACCGATATCAGCCACAAGGTTCAACCCCACCAGCTTCTTCAGGATCACACGATTGGGCGGAATGATGGCGGCGGCAGTGAAGTCGGCTGCGGCGCTTCCACTCCAGAGCGTCGTGGTGATGCTCGCGGGGCCCACTGCAAGTTGATATGAGGTATCGACCCCTTCAAACTGGCTGACGGGAACTTGACCATAGACATCCAAAGGCGGGCGAACAGTGAGCATGGCGTAGCCCACATCCCGCGAGTCCGAGACCATAAAGAACGGCGCGCCCATACGGCCTGCGCGAACGACCCAATTCGGGGTAGCCTGCCACTTCGCGAACAGCCACTGCGTGTCAGGGATATATTGCCCCTCGGCGTCGTACTTCATCAGCACTTGCGCCGTAGCAGAAACGCTCGAAGAAAAACTGTATGCGCCCTGCAGCGCAACCTTACTGTCCGGATTCAGGCTGGCGTGACGAGTTGCCCCCCCGCCTTGGCCGGGGTAGTTGAACATCGCGTCATCGACCGTCGTGCGGGATACGGCGACCGTCCCGAAGCCCGACAACCTGAAATTCCCATCGGGCACGCGTTGATCGGCGTGCGCCCAGTTCGAGGAAAGTGCGAGTACGAGAGCGGTAGCTATACGGCTCAACTTCTTGTGCATCAATGTCTCCAAGATTGCCTCTATGCCAGAAGATGGAGCGGGGATGCCGCGACCGATGAGGTTGCGGTCATTCAGTCCTGCACAACCGGACCCACCGAAGATCTTGGCCTGTGGCCACGACCGAGAGGACCGGCCGAAAAAGCCCGCTCCAGAAAACCCGATACGGCGGAGTACGACCAAACCGGGAAACGAAGATGATTTATCCCGGCTCCGCCAATCAGCAACGCAATAGAAGCCAAAGTCATTACCTGACGAGACAGTCGCCTTTTGGATACGGCAGCACACCAGCCTGACTCGGGGTCGCAAGGGCCAGCAAGAGAAGGCAACGGCGACTTCGCGCAGTCGGGACTGCAGACGGGGTGGGCGGGCTGCGCGAGTACGGCAGCTTTCGGCGCAAGCGCGTGGGCAAAGCTGTGTTGACTCGACGAAGCGCTTCATGCTCGCGCCTGATGGGGCACCGGGGTTGAAAGCCAATCCAGTCCGCGATCACTTCTCAGACTTGCGCGTACCTCGAACCGGTGGCGTGGACCCTATTGCGCGTTGACGAGCCTGTACGGCCACGCGCCAGCATGGTGGGGTGCGCGGCAATCAAAATACTCATCGAGATGAGCGGACCCTTGGCTTAGAGGTGCTATGCCTGTTGACTGCCGCGCATCTGCATGATCTTTTAGCCGACTCCAAGTTGCAACAACCTTTGGAGCCAAGTGTTTGATCGTCGAGCCAACTTTTGTGCCCGTTATTCATGCACAACAAACCTTCCTCGACCTCGGCCCACACACGCGGTACCTCGCCGCCGGTGCGTGTACCTTCGGGTGTGTCGCCAAGGCTTGACCGACGGCTTGAGGGCGACGAAGTCGAGGCCATGCATGTCGCTAATTGGGTCGGTAGCTGTCGCTCGTTGAGCCTCTGCCAAAAGACCGCACCCAGCCTGTAGCCGAGATTGATCTAGTTGCTGAGACCTGCTTGAGGCTGAGGTGAGAGGTTCACGGCCAAAAACCCCAACGACAGGGGGACAAATGCATCCGACGTTGCCAACAATCGGAGCTCGCGCGACCGCTTAGCACCTAGCATCGGTCGTTCGAACGTCGTCAGCCGATGGAGTGATCCAAAGCACCTTGCTCGCTCGCGGCGTTAGTAAAGGTCCGTCCAAAGTGAAACCTGCAGCGCTTCTCAGCGCGAAGCGATGTCTCTGGCTTGTGGGGCGGCAACACCAGGCCCCAGGAAGGGGAGCGCTCATCCCGCAGCGCTCACCACCATCACACACTCTCCGAATTCACTAGCCGAGAGCGGCGAGCCAAGTAGGCCGTTTCAGCAGTTTCACACTATGAACGCCGTATGCGTGCCATAAGGGCGTAATTTTTTATGTCGTACCAATAGCCTGCTCCGCCCTTCAAAAGCAGAGTGTCCCTAGGGAAACGCCAGAAAGTTCAAGAATGAATGAACAAAAGTTCAAGAATGAACGGCGTTCGACACAAGTACCTGTGAAGGTTGATGCAGCCTCCAGCCCCCAAAAAACCTCAAAACCACCGGAACTTTTCGGTCTTAGCACTCTCTGAGCAAGAGTGCTAATATGTTCTGAGAAGGATGCACGAAAGGACCACCATGACCTTGACCACTGCCATCGCTACCCGTGACCCCTGGAGTGTGGTGCCCTCGCTGGGCAACCTGGACGCCTATATCCGTTCGGTGCAGGCCATCCCCATGCTGGAGGCCTCGGAGGAGCAGGCGCTGGCCCGGCGTCTGCGTGACCAGCAGGATCTGCAGGCGGCCTCGCGCCTGGTGCTGTCCCACCTGCGCCTGGTGGTGTCCATCTCGCGCCAGTACATGGGCTACGGCCTGCCGCAGGGCGATCTGATCCAGGAAGGCAACGTTGGCCTGATGAAAGCCGTCAAGCGCTTCGACCCCGATCAGGGCGTGCGCCTGGTGAGCTACGCCATGCACTGGATCAAGGCCGAAATCCACGAATACATCCTCAAGAACTGGCGCATGGTCAAGGTCGCCACGACCAAGGCCCAGCGCAAGCTGTTCTTCAACCTGCGCTCGATGAAGCACCAGTTCAAGGGCGAAGACGGCAACGACCACGTGGGCCGTGCCGGCCTGAGCGAAGCGGAAATCCACCGCGTTGCCCAGGAGCTGGATGTGCGCCCCGAGGATGTCATCGAGATGGAAACGCGCATGGCCGGTGGCGATGTGGCCCTGGAAGCCCCTTCTGACGAGGAGCACGAAGGCGTTGTGTCCCCTCTGACCTACCTGGCCGACGAGGTGCACGAGCCCACCCGCGTGATCGAATCGCACCGCCGTGACTGGCTGGCCAGCGATGGCATCAGCATGGCGCTGGACCAGCTGGACGAACGCAGTCGCCGCATCGTGGAAGAACGCTGGCTCAAGGTCAATGACGACGGCTCCGGCGGCATGACCCTGCACGACCTGGCCGCGGTCTACGGCGTCAGCGCCGAACGCATCCGCCAGATCGAAGTGGCCGCCATGAAGAAGATGCGCAAGGCCCTGAGCGAGACGGTTGACGCCTGATCAAGGCCTCACAGGCCCGGTCTGGGGTTCACAACCAGCCCAGCTCCGCCAGTTCGGCGCGGCACTGTGCCGCATCCTGAAATTGAACGGCCCGCCACCCCAGTGAGCGGGCCGTTTTGATGTTGTGCACGTTATCGTCAATGAAGACGGTGCGCTCGGGCGCCACGCCGAATTTGTCCGCTGCCGTATGGAAGATGTCGGCATTGGGTTTGATCTGGCTGACATCACACGAGAAAACGCCGGAAATGAATCGATCCAGGAAGGCGTGCTCGCGCTGCAGGAACTCGGCGTAGGGCCGCGGCATGTTCGACAGGAAGTACAGCGGCATGCCGGATTCGGCCAGCTCATGCAGCCAGGCCACGGTGTCGGCCATGGGTGCCAGGTGCGGCGGGATGGCGGCCATCAGACTGTGCACGTCCTGCGCTGCCAGGCCGGTGCGCTCGGCGATCCGGTCCCGGGTTTGATCCCAGGTGAGCGCACCACGGTCGAACTCGGACCAGTCACTGCCCGGCACGAAGGACTGGAACACGTCGGCAGCCAGGCCCAGCGCCTGTTCGTCATCACGTGCCAGGTGGGGCAGCACCGACTGGATCAGGCGGGTCGGCTGCCAGTTGAACAGCACCCCACCGAAATCAAACACCACGGCTTGCGGTGGGACTTTGTCTTGCGCCATGGCGGGATCTTTCAAAGGCTGAAGCGAGAGGGCTGGGAGAGGCGCCAGTCAGCGCAAGCGCGCGATCATGGCTGCTGTCGCGGCATCCAGCCCGGCCGTGTCGCCCGAGCACAGACGCGGCAGCAAGTCCTTGCACAAGGCCTTGCCCAGCTCCACGCCCCACTGGTCGAATGAGTTGATGCCCCACAGGGCGCCGCTCACAAAGGTGCGGTGCTCGTACAGGACCACCAGGGCGCCCAGCGAACGGGGCGTCACCTCGTCCATCAACAGCGTCAGGCTCGGGCGGTTGCCCGGGAAGGTGCGGTGTTTGGCGATGGCTTCGGCGGGCATGTCAGGCGCCGCCGTGGGCACGGCCTCACCCAAGGCTTCCTCGGCTGTCTTGCCCCACATCAGCGCCTGCGCCTGGGCCAGGCCATTGGCCAGCAGCATGTGGTGCTGCTGGTCCAGCAAGGCGCGCAAGGCCGGCGTCATGCTGCCCGGTGCGCGGTAACTGGGCTGACGCACCAGCAGGAACTCGACCGGGACGACGTCGGTGCCCTGGTGCAGCATCTGGAAAAAGGCGTGCTGGCCGTTCGTGCCGGCCTCGCCCCACAGCACGTCGCTGGTGCCAAACGGCAGCGGCGCGCCCTGGGCGTCCACCCGCTTGCCATTGCTCTCCATCACCAGTTGCTGCAGGTAGGCCGGCAGGCGGCGCAGGCCATGGTGGTAAGGCACCACGCAGCGGCTGCTGTAGCCCTTGAAGTTGCGATACCAGACGTCCATCAGGCCCAGCAGCACCGGCAGGTTGTGCGCGAGCGAGGTCTGGGCAAAGTGCTCGTCCATGGCGTGGCCGCCGGCCAGCATCGCGTGGAAGTTGCTGCTGCCCAGCGCCAGCGCAATGGGCAGGCCGATGGCCGACCACATGGAAAAACGCCCGCCCACCCAGTCCCAGAAACCAAAAGTCTGGGTGATGCCAAACGCCGCAGCCGCTTCGACATTGGTGGTGGTGGCCACGAAATGGCGGGCGATATCGGTGCCGCCGTGATCGGCGAACCACTGGCGTGCCGCCACGGCATTGGCCATGGTTTCCTGCGTCGTGAACGTCTTGGAGGCGATCACGAACAGCGTGTGCTCAGGGCGCACTTTGCGCAGCACGCTGGCCAGGTCCTGCCCATCCGCGTTGGACACAAAATGGAAATTCAGCCCCGGGTGCACGAAAGCGTCCAGCGCCGGCACCACCATTTGCGGGCCCAGGTCCGAGCCGCCGATGCCAATGTTGACCACATCCGTGATCTGCCCCGGCGCCGTGCCACCAGCCGTCGTGCGCACGTTCTCGACAAAGGCCAGCATGCGGTCCAGCACGTCGTGCACCTGCTGGCTGTGGGGGCCCTGCCCACGCGGGGCGCGCAGGGCCGTGTGCAGCACCGCGCGGCCTTCGGTGGTGTTCATTACCTCGCCCGCCATCATGGCGTCACGCCGGGCTTCCAGGCCGCATTCGCGCGCCAGATCCAGCAGGTGCCGCAAGGTGGCGACGTCCCAGTGCACGCGAGACAGGTCACCGAACACCTCCGGCGCCTGAATGCCCAGGCGCTGGACGCGGTCAGGGTTGTCGGCGAACACCTGGCGCAGGTCCAGATCACGCCCATGGGCCTCGAAATGGCCGCTCAGGGCCGACCAGGCCACTGTCTGATCACAACGCGGGAAAGCCATGGCGCCTGGCGTCAACGTTGCGCCTCGATGAGGGCGTCCAGCTTGCCGGCATCCACCGCGAACAGGCGGATGCCCTCAGCCAGCTTCTCGGTGGCCATGGCGTCCTCGTTGAGGGCATAGCGGAAGGCGGCTTCGCTCAACGGCGCTTCGGGCGCCACCACGCTGGTGGCCGGCACCAGGCGACGCACCACGGGCTGGGCTTCCCCATCGGCAGCCTGCAACTGGACCAGCAGATCGGGGCTGATGGTCAGCAGGTCACAACCGGCCAATGCCAGGATCTGCCCCACATTGCGGAAGCTCGCGCCCATGACTTCGGTGCGCACACCGTGCTGCTTGTAGTACTCGTAGATGCGCGCCACAGACTTCACGCCGGGGTCATTCACACCGGCGTTGGCCGCCTCGTCCCACTGGGCGCCGGCTGTCTTCTTGTACCAGTCGTAGATGCGGCCCACAAAAGGCGAGATCAGCTGCACCTTGGCATCGCCACAAGCACGGGCCTGCGCGAACGCGAACAACAGCGTCAGGTTGCAGCGGATGCCTTCCTGCTCCAGCGCCCGGGCGGCCTGAATGCCCTCCCAGGTGGCCGCGACCTTGATCAGCACGCGGTTGCGCGGGATACCGGCGGCCTCATACAGGCCGATGATGCGGCGCGCGCGCTCGATGGTGGCAGGCGTATCAAAGCTCAGGCGGGCATCCACCTCGGTGGAGACACGACCGGGCACCACCTTGAGGATTTCCAGGCCAAAACGAACCAGCACGTGGTCCACGATGGTGGCCAGCGACTCGCCACGGTGTGCCGCCACGGTATCGGCCAGCAAGGGCGCGTAATCAGGCTTCTGGACCGCCTTGAGGATCAGCGAAGGGTTGGTGGTCGCATCCTGCGGGGTGAACTGGGCCAGTTGCTTGAAGTCGCCGGTGTCGGCCACCACGGTGGTGCAGGCCTTGAGCTGATCGAGTTGCGAAGTCATGTTGGTGTCGAATCTGCAAAACGGATTCGGTTGGTTTCTTGTAGGCGTGACAAAAATACACCGGCGAAACCCATGCTGAATAATCAGACTGCCGCCGTGGAATTGCCTTATTGTTGCCTTTATTCTGAGTCCAATTTGATGACAAAGTTCAGGCTTCCCCCCAAGCGAATAGCCGGCCTGACCATTTTTTGCAACTCGCATGTCTTTTGACCTCGTATTTTTCGGCGGCACCGGCGACCTGACGTGGCGCAAGCTCATGCCTTCGCTGTTCCAGGCCTGGCGACACGGCAAATTGCCCGCCGAAGGCCGCATCCTGGCCGTGGCCCGCGATGACCGCGACGACGACAGCTACCGCAACTGGCTGCACGAGCGCCTGCAGGCTGCCGACAGCGCCAAACGCCCCACGGAAGACGAGTACCGGCAATTCGCCGCGCTGATCCATTACCTGCGCATGGACCTGTCGCAGCCGGCCGATTACCAGCGCCTCAAAGCCTGGCTGGAAACCCGCCGCACGGACAACACCGTCATCTACCTGGCCACCAGCCCTCACCTGTTTCCCACCATCTGCGGGCAACTGGGCGCTTGTGGCCTGAACCACGATGGCATCCGCGTGGTGCTGGAAAAGCCGCTGGGCCACGATCTGGCCAGCGCCCAGCAGATCAACCAGGCGGTGCGCGCCGTGTTCACCGAACGCCAGGCCCTGCGCATCGACCACTACCTGGGCAAGCCCTCGGTGCAGAACCTCATGGCCCTGCGCTTTGGCAATGTGCTGTTCGAACCCCTGTGGCGCCGCGAGAGCATCGCCAACATCCAGATCACCCTGGCTGAGAGCCTCGGCGTGGGCACGCGCGGTGACTTCTACGACCGCACCGGCGCGCTGCGCGACATGATCCAGAACCACGCGCTGCAGCTGCTGACCATGATCGCCATGGAGCCCCCCTCCAGTGCCGATGCCGACGCCATCCGCGACGAAAAGCTCAAGGTGCTGCGCTCGCTCAAGCCCTTTGACGGCGCCTCGGTGGCGCGTGACGTGGTGCGCGGCCAGTACCGCGGCGGCACGGTCAATGGCCAACTGGCCAAAGGTTATCTGGACGAGGACAAGGTGCCCGCCGACAGCCGCACCGAAACCTTCGTGGCCCTGCGCTGCGAGGTACAGAACTGGCGCTGGGCCGGTGTGCCCTTCTACCTGCGCACGGGCAAGCGCATGGCCGACCGGCATGCCGACATCGTCGTGAACTTCCGCCCTACCCCGCACCCGATCTTTCCGGGCGCGCACAACGCCAACAAGCTGGTGATCAAGCTGCAACCGGACGACGGGCTGGAGTTGCACCTGCTGGCGGCCAAGGGCTCGGTGTCGTCCGCCGGTGCGGGTGCCATGCCGGAGATCTTGTCACCCGTGTCACTGGACCTGGATTTTGACAAGGCCTTCCCGACCGACCGCGTGGGCGCTTACGAGCGCATGTTGCTGGACGCGCTCGCCGGCCGGCTCAACCTGTTCGTGCGCTCGGACGAACAGGAGCAAGCCTGGCGATGGGTGGAACCGATTCTGGACAACTGGGCCCACGACAGCAGCACCGTGCGCGGCTACACGGCCGGCACCTGGGGGCCACCGGCCGCCAGCGCCCTGGTGGCGCGTGATGGTTTTGCCTGGCCGGAAGAAGCCTGATCAGGCCTGACGAGCTTGGCGTCGGCCCGATCAGGCCGATTGCAGCAAGCCGTCCACGCCATACAGGCGGGCCAGTTCCGTCAAGCGTTGCGGCAGGGACTGCACCGCAAACGCACGCCCCTTGGCACGTGCCATGCGCTGGCATTCCAGCAGCACGGCCAGCGCACTGGAGTCAAAGCGCTGCAAGGCGGAGCCGTCCACCGTCAGCATGGCCGCATCCACATTGCCGGCGGCCGCGGCCTTGTCCAGCGTCTGCTTGAACAGGCTCAGCACATGCGGCACCTCAGCGTGCGTGATGACGGCAGGCAGCAGCAACATGGCGATCAGCCCGCCACTTTCTTGGCGGCCAGCTGCTTGTTGCGCTCGACCAGCTTGGCGATCAGGCCATCGATGCCCGTGGCGTTGACTTCCTGGGCAAAGCTGCTCTGGTAGGTTTGCACCAGCCAGGCGCCCAGCACGTTCACGTCGTAGATCTTCCAGCTGTCACCGGCCTTCTCCAGGCGGTAATCGAGCTGGATCGGGTCACCCTTGCCACGCACCACGGTGCGCACCACGACATCGGTGTCTTCCGAGCGATTGCGCATGGGCTTGTACTCGACCGTCTGATCCTTGATCTGAGCGACGGCACCCGCATAGGTGTAGACCAGCAGGGTCTTGAACTCTTCCTGCAGGCGCTTTTGCTGCTCAGGCGTGGCCTGGCGCCAGCCACGGCCCACGGCCGAGGCGGTCATGCGCTGGAAGTTCACATTGGGCATGATCTTGGTGTCCACCACCTGGATCACCTTGCGGATGTCACCCGACTGGATGGCCTTGTCGGCCTTGACCGTGGCGAACACCTCGGCCGTGATGGTCTTGACGAAGGCATCAGGCGTTTGGGCGGCAGCGGCCGCGGCAGCAGGCGCTGCAGGTGCAGCCGTTTCGGCGGCGGCCGTCGCACTGGACAGGGCGGCCAGCGACAGCGCGGCAGAAGCCAGCAAACGGCTGGTGCAAGACAGCTTGTACAAATTGGCGGATTGCATTGAGATCCTTTCGGAGATCATCCTGATCCTCTAACGCGGCAGGCCGCCATCAGGTGGACCAGGATGAATGTAGCGTTGTGTGAACCCCGCTCAGGGAAACATGGCCCAGGGGTTCTCTTTTCCCGCATCGGCCACCGACATCGGGGCCTCAAGGGCACTGATGGGGGCCGAAGCACTGTCGGATGAGGCCCCAGATGCGGCACCGGAGGCCGGCACCGCAGGTGGCTCTGGCAGATCCTGACGCGGGGGCTCGGGGGGCTCCTCATCTTCAGGCGGGTCCCCGTTGTAAATCAGATTCTGCCTGCGCTGCAAATAGGCATCACGGATGAAGGCGTATTTGTCCAGCGCCACATCGTCGATCAGGTTACCCGCATCCAGCAAACTGGCCCGTGTGTGCACCACCTGGGTCACGCGCAACACATTGGCTTCCCGCGGATAGGTGGCCAGGGTGGAGGCAGAGAAATACATGTCGCCCGGGATGCCCACCGAGTCTCTCAGGGTGGAGGGGCCCAGAAGCGGCCACACGATATAGGCACCCGGCTTGACGCCCCACACCCCCAGCGTCTGACCGAAGTCTTCATTGGGCTTGTCGAGTTGCATGGGGGTGGCGATGTCGATCAACCCACCCAGGCCGAAAGTGGAGTTCACCGTGACGCGGATCACGCCGAGCGTGCCGTCCTTGAAGCGCCCCTGCAGGAACAGGTTGGCGGTCGACCAGACGTCCTTGATGTTGCTCAGGAAGTTGGCAAACGCCGTGCGCACCGGCTCGGGCGTGGCCGCCTTGTAGCCTTCCGCCATGGGCTTGAGTACGCTCGAATCCAGCGTCTCGTTGAAGGCAAACACCTTGCGGTTCCAGGACTCCAGCGGGTCGGGGTTCTGCCGCGTGGCACAACCTTGCAGAGCCCCCAGCAGCACGGCGCCAGCCAGCACGGCGGCCAGGCGGCCTGCCGAGCGGCGTGACGAGCGACGCATCATTTCTGCCCCTCCTTGCCGCCGCTCCCTTCAGCGGCCTTGCTGTAGAGGAACTGGCTGATCAGATTTTCGAGGACGATGGCCGACTGGGTGCTCTTGATCGTGTCGCCAGCGACCAGATTGGTCTCACCGTAGCCAGGCTCCAGACCGATGTATTGCTCGCCCAGCAAACCAGCGGTCAGGATCTTCGCTGAAGTGTCTTTCGGAAAAGTCACGCCCTTGTTGAGCGCCAACTCGACCTGGGCCTGGTAGGTCTTGGTGTCGAACGTGATGGACTGCACGCGGCCCACGACCACGCCGGCGCTCTTGACCGCAGCCTGGCGCTTGAGGCCACCGATGTTGTCAAAGCGGGCCACCACGGTGTAGCCACTGTCAAACGACAAGGTCAGCAGGTTGCCGGCCTTGAGGGCGAGAAACAGGATGGCAGCCGCGCCAATCAGCACGAACAGGCCCACCCACACATCATGTTTTGATTTTTGCATCTTGTTTTTCCTTGCAACCCTGCTCGATCAGATCGAGAACATCATGGCTGTCAGCACAAAGTCCAGCGCCAGCACGGCCAGCGAGGCCATCACCACGGTACGTGTGGTGGCCAGCGACACCCCTTCGGGCGTGGGCTGGCATTCATAGCCTTGCAGCAGCGCGACAAAAGTCACGGTCAGGCCAAACACCACGCTCTTGATCATGCCGTTGCCCACATCGGCCCAGACTTCCACGCCGTTTTGCATCTGCGACCAGAAGGCGCCTTGGTCGACGCCGATCATGACCACACCCACGAGCCAGCCACCCAGGATACCGACTGCCGAGAAAACCGCGCCGAGCAGGGGCATCGCGATCACGCCCCCCCAGAAACGAGGGGCCAGCACACGCTGGATCGGGTCAACGGCCATCATCTCCATGGCGGTGAGTTGCTCGCCGGCTTTCATCAGGCCGATACCGGCCGTCAGGGCGGTGCCTGCACGCCCGGCAAACAGCAAGGCCGAGACGACGGGCCCGAGTTCACGAACCAGCGACAGCGCCACCATCAGGCCCAGGGCTTCGCTGGAGCCGTAACGCTGCAGGATGTAGTAGCCCTGCAAGCCCAGCACAAAGCCCACGAACAGGCCGGACACCACGATGATGGCCAGCGAGTAATTGCCCAGGAAAAAGATTTGTTCGGACAGCAGGCGCGGGCGACGCAAGGTGGCACCCAGCGTGGACAGCAGGCGCAGGAACAGGCGCGCGCTGTAGCCCATGTCGACCAGCTTCATGCGGGTGGCCTGCCCCACCACAACGGGATTGAGCCACTTGATCATCCGCGCACCCCGAAATCATGACCCGCATCAACGGCGGGGTAGTGGAAACGCACCGGGCCATCAGGCGTGGCGTGCACGAACTGCTTGACCAGCGGGTCTTCGCTGACGCGCATTTCGGCCGGCGTGCCTTGCGCCACGATGCGGCCATTGGCCAGCAGCACCACGTGGTCGGCGATCAGGAAGGTTTCTTCGACATCGTGCGACACCACGATGCTGGTCAGCCCCATGGTGTCGTTCAGCTCGCGAATCAGGCGTGCGGCGATGCCCATGGAGATCGGGTCCAGGCCCGCGAAGGGCTCGTCGTACAGCATCAGCTCGGGGTCCAGCGCCATGGCACGGGCCAGCGCCACACGGCGCGACATGCCACCCGACACCTCGCTGGGCATCAGGTCACGTGCACCACGCAGGCCCACGGCGTTGAGCTTCATCAGCACCAGATCACGCAGGATGGACTCGGGTAACTGTGTGTGTTCGCGCAGCGGGAAGGCCACGTTCTCGAACACGGACAAGTCGGTGAACAGGGCGCCGAACTGGAACAGCATGCCCATGCGGCGACGCACGGCTTGCAGGCCCGCGGCATCCAGCGTGGCGATGTCCTGGCCGTTGACCAGCACCTGCCCTGAAGAGGGCTTGACCTGCCGACCGATCAGGCGCAGCACGGTGGTCTTGCCACCACCCGATGTGCCCATCAGCGCAACGACGCGGCCACGCGGCACCACCAGACTGATGTTCTCCAGGATCACCCGGTCGCCGTAGCCGAAAGTCACGGAGCGCAACTCGACGGCGGTTTCTGGCAAGGGCGTGGACACGTCCGAATCTGGCATCTGAAAGGCAGTGGTGTGGATGGAAAAAGAAAAAGGGCCGGCATAGTACCGGCCCCTCCGATGATAGGGTATCCACGCTCCGCCTGCTGGCCACCCCGATGGGTGGGCACAACAGGCAAAAGGCCAATAAGCCGTGCTTATCGGGGCAAGGTGGTCGAGCCCATCAGGAAGGCATCCACCTCACGGGCAGCCTGGCGGCCTTCGCGGATGGCCCAGACCACCAGCGACTGGCCGCGGCGCACGTCGCCAGCAGCGAAGACCTTGGCCACGTTGGTGCGGTAGCCGCCGATGTCGGTGGAAGCCTTGGCGTTGCCGCGGGCATCCTTCTCGACACCGAAGCCGGTCAGCATGGTTTCCACCGGGTTGGTGAAACCCATGGCCAGCAGCACCAGATCGGCCTTGAGCGTCTGCTCGGAGCCAGGCACTTCGACGAACTTGCCGTCCTTGAACTCGACGCGCACGGTCTTGACCGCGGTGACCTTGCCATTTTCGCCGATGAATTCCTTCGTGGCGATGGCGAACTCGCGCTCGCAACCCTCTTCGTGGCTCGAAGACGTGCGCAGCTTGATCGGCCAGTAAGGCCAGGTCAGCTCCTTGTTCTCCTGCTCGGGCGGCTGAGGCATCAGCTCGAACTGGATCACGCTCCTGGCGCCATGGCGGTTGGAGGTGCCCACGCAGTCGGAGCCGGTGTCGCCACCGCCGATCACGATCACGTTCTTGCCCGTGGCCATGATCTGGTCCTTGACCTTGCCGCCGGCGTTCACGCGGTTCTGCTGGGGCAGGAACTCCATCGCGAAGTGGATGCCAGCCAGGTCACGACCGGGCACAGGCAGGTCACGCGATTGCTCGGAGCCGCCAGCCAGGATCACCGCATCGAACTCCTTGTTGAGTTGTTCGGGGGTGACGGTGTCCTTGGCCCAGTTGGTGACCTTGGAACCCTTGGGCATGTCGCCGACGATGGTGTTGGTCTTGAAGACCACGCCTTCGGCTTCCATCTGCTTGACGCGCTTGTCGATGTGCGACTTGTCGAACTTGAAGTCGGGGATGCCGAAGCGCAGCAGGCCACCGATGGTGTCGTTCTTCTCGAACACGGTCACAGCGTGGCCGGCGCGCGCCAGTTGCTGGGCCGCGGCCATGCCGGCAGGGCCGGAGCCCACGACAGCGACCTTCTTGCCGGTCTTGACGGCAGCGGGCTGGGGCTTGATCCAGCCCTCTTGCCAGGCGCGGTCCACGATGGCGTGCTCGATGGACTTGATGCCCACCGGGTCGTTGTTGATGTTCAGCACGCAAGCGGCTTCACAAGGTGCCGGGCAGACACGGCCGGTGAAGTCGGGGAAGTTGTTGGTCGAGTGCAGGACCTCGATCGCGTTCTTCCAGTCGTTGCGGTACACCAGATCGTTGAAGTCCGGAATGATGTTGTTGACCGGGCAGCCGTTGTTGCAAAACGGTGTGCCGCAGTCCATGCAACGCGCGCCCTGGACCTTCGCCTGTTCGGTGCTCAGACCGATGACGAATTCCTTGTAGTTCTTGACGCGCTTTTCAACGGGCTCGTAGCCCTCTTCCAGACGTTCGAATTCCAGAAAGCCAGTGACTTTTCCCATTTCAATTCACTCCACGTCGTCGGTTCAGGCCTTGGCCTTGCCGGACTTCGACTTGCCCTCATCGCCCTTTGCCTTGGCGATGGTGGCGCTTGCTTCTTGCTTGGCGCCCATCTCGGTCAGCGCGCGACGGTACTCGTGCGGGAAGACCTTGACGAACTTGGCCATGGCGGCAGACCAGTTGTCCAGGATCTCGCGGGCACGCAGAGAACCGGTCCAACGGTGGTGGTCTTCGATGAGCTTCTTGAGCGCAGCTTCATCGGCCACACCCTTGTGCATCGGGATGCCGGCATCGGCCTGTTCGGCGGCGGGCAACACCTTCTCCAGGGAGACCTGAGCGGTGTTGACGCGCTTGGCGAACTGGCCGTCTTCGTCGTAGACGTAGGCCACGCCACCGGACATGCCGGCAGCGAAGTTGCGGCCGGTCTTGCCCAGCACCACGACCGTGCCACCGGTCATGTATTCGCAACCGTGGTCACCCGTGCCTTCGACAACAGCCGTCGCGCCGGACAGACGCACGCCGAAGCGCTCGCCGCCCACGCCGCGGAAGAAGGCTTCACCTTCGGTGGCACCGTACAGCACGGTGTTGCCGACGATGATGTTGTCGGTGGCGTTGCCACGGAAGTCGATGCTCGGACGCACGACCACGCGGCCACCACTCAGGCCCTTGCCGGTGTAGTCGTTGGCTTCACCGATCAGGTACAGGGTGATGCCCTTGGCCAGGAAGGCGCCAAAGGATTGACCGCCCGTGCCTTCCATCTGGATGAACACGGTCTGGTCAGGCAGGCCATCCGGATGGTGCTTGATCAGCTCACCCGACAGCATGGCGCCGACGGTGCGGTTGACGTTGCGGGCCTCTTCCATGAACTGGACCTTCTCGCCGCGCTGGATGGCCGGCTGGGCCTTCTCGATGAGGCGCACGTCCAGGGCCTTGTCCAGGCCGTGGTCTTGCGTCGACACGTGCAGGCGAGGCACTTCGGCAGGCACCGGGGGCAGCGCGAAGACGCGGCTGAAGTCCAGGCCTTGCGCCTTCCAGTGCTCGATACCCTTCTTCATGTCCAGCAGGTCAGCGCGGCCGATCAGCTCGTCGAACTTGCGGATACCCAGCTGGGCCATGATCTGACGGGCTTCTTCGGCAACGAAGAAGAAGTAGTTCACGACGTGCTCGGGCTTGCCGGAGAACTTCTTGCGCAGCACCGGGTCTTGCGTGGCCACGCCCACCGGGCAGGTGTTCAGGTGGCACTTGCGCATCATGATGCAGCCCTCGACGACCAGCGGTGCGGTCGCGAAGCCGAACTCATCAGCACCCAGCAGGCCGCCGATCACCACGTCACGGCCGGTCTTGATCTGACCGTCGGTCTGCACGCGCACACGGCCGCGCAGGCGGTTGAGCACCAGGGTCTGCTGGGTTTCAGCCAGGCCCAGTTCCCACGGCGTGCCGCAGTGCTTGATCGAGGACCAGGGCGAAGCGCCCGTGCCACCGTCGTGACCAGCGATCACGATGTGGTCGGCCTTGGCCTTGGCCACGCCGGTGGCCACGGTACCCACGCCCACTTCAGACACCAGCTTGACGGAGATGTCAGCCTTGGGGTTGACGTTCTTCAGGTCGTGGATCAGCTGAGCCAGGTCTTCGATCGAGTAGATGTCGTGGTGCGGAGGGGGCGAAATCAGGCCCACGCCCGGCACCGAGTGACGCAGCTTGCCGATGTAGTCGGACACCTTGCCACCAGGCAGCTGGCCGCCTTCACCGGGCTTGGCGCCCTGGGCCATCTTGATCTGGATCTGGTCGGCCGACACCAGGTACTCGGTCGTCACGCCAAAGCGGCCGGAAGCCACCTGCTTGATCTTCGAGCGCAGGCTGTCGCCTTCCTTCATCTCGTAATCGGCTTCGATGCGCGAGGCACCAACCACATCCGACACCTTGGTGCCAGCGGCGATCTTGATGCCCTTGAGCTCGTTGCGATAACGGTTTTCGTCTTCGCCGCCCTCACCCGTGTTCGACTTGCCGCCGATGCGGTTCATGGCCAGGGCCAGGGTCGAGTGGGCTTCCGTGGAGATGGAGCCCAGCGACATGGCGCCGGTGGCGAAACGCTTGACGATCTCGGATGCGGATTCGACTTCTTCCAGCGGGATCGCCTTGGACGGGTCGATCTTGAACTCGAACAGGCCACGCAGCGTCAGGTGACGCTTGCTCTGATCGTTGATGATCTGGGCGTATTCCTTGTACGTGTCGAACTTGCCGGAGCGGGTCGAGTGCTGCAGCTTGGCGATCGCGTCAGGCGTCCACATGTGCTCTTCACCGCGGGTACGCCAGGCGTACTCACCACCAGCGTCCAGCATGTTGGCCAGCACGGGGTCGGTACCAAAAGCCGCCTTGTGGTTGCGGATGGCTTCTTCAGCCACTTCGAACACGCCGATGCCGCCGACTTGCGTGGGGGTGCCACGGAAGTACTTGTCGATCAGTTCCTTGTTCAGGCCAATGGCTTCGAAGATCTGGGCGCCGCAGTACGACATGTACGTGCTGATACCCATCTTCGACATGATCTTGGACAGACCCTTGCCGATGGCCTTGATGTAGTTGTAGATGGCCTTGTCAGCCGACAACTCGCCAGGCAGGTCCTTGGCCATGTCGGTCAAGGTTTCCAGGGCCAGGTAGGGGTGCACGGCTTCCGCGCCATAACCTGCCAGCACGGCGAAGTGGTGCACTTCGCGGGCCGAGCCGGTTTCCACGACCAGACCGGCCGAGGTACGCAGGCCCTTGCGGACCAGGTGATGGTGGATGGCCGACAGCGCCAGCAAGGCAGGGATCGCGATGTTGGCGCGGTCCATCTTGCGGTCGGTGATGATCAGGATGTTGTGGCCGGACTGGATGGCTTCCACGGCTTCAGCGCACAGCGAAGCCAGGCGAGCTTCCACACCTTCGTGGCCCCATGCGGCCGGGTAGGTGATGTCCACTTCGTAGGGCTTGAACTTGCCACCGGTGTGCTTCTCGATGTTGCGCAGGCGAGCCATGTCGTCGAAGTCCAGCACGGGCTGGGACACTTCGAGGCGCATCGGCGGGTTCACCGCGTTGATGTCCAGCAGGTTGGGCTTGGGGCCGATGAAGGACACCAGCGACATCACCACCGCTTCACGGATGGGGTCGATCGGTGGGTTGGTCACCTGAGCGAACAACTGCTTGAAGTAGTTGTACAGCGGCTTGTTCTTGTCCGACAGCACGGCCAGGGGCGAGTCGTTGCCCATGGAGCCGGTGGCTTCTTCGCCGTTGGTGGCCATCGGGGCCATCAGGAACTTGACGTCTTCCTGAGTGAAGCCAAAGGCTTGCTGACGGTCCAGCAGGGACTCGGTGAACTCACCCAGGGCACCGGTGGTGTCGATGGTGTCCAGCTTGATGCGGACGTTCTCGATCCACTGGCGATAGGGCTTGGCCGAAGCGTACTGAGCCTTGAGCTCTTCGTCTTCGATGATGCGCCCCTGCTCGAAGTCGATCAGGAACATCTTGCCCGGCTGCAGACGCCACTTCTTGACGATCTTGTTCTCGGGGATGGGCAGCACGCCCGATTCGGAAGCCAGCACGACCAGGTCGTCATCGGTGATGATGAAACGAGCGGGGCGCAGGCCGTTGCGGTCCAGCGTGGCGCCGATCTGGCGGCCGTCGGTGAACACCATGGCAGCGGGGCCGTCCCACGGCTCCATCATGGCGGCGTGGTACTCATAGAAGGCGCGACGGCGCTCGTCCATGGTGGTGTGCTGTTCCCAGGCTTCCGGGATCATCATCATGGCGGCCTGGGCCAGCGGGTAGCCGGACATGGTCAGCAGTTCGAGCGCGTTGTCGAACGTGGCCGTGTCGGACTGACCGTCCAGGCTGATGGGATACAGCTTCTTCAGGTCATCGCCCAGCACGGGCGACTTCATCACGCCTTCGCGGGCGCGCATCCAGTTGAAATTGCCCTTGACCGTGTTGATTTCGCCGTTGTGGGCGACCATGCGGTAGGGGTGAGCCAGAGGCCATTCAGGGAAGGTGTTGGTCGAGAAGCGCTGGTGCACCAGGGCCAGGGCCGAGACCACACGCTCGTCGGCCAGGTCCAGGTAGTACTTGCCGACCTGGTCTGCCAGCAGCAGGCCCTTGTAGATGATGGTGCGGCACGACATGCTGGGCACGTAGTACTCGGAACCATGGGTCAGGTTCAGGCTCTGGATCTTGGTGGACGCCGTCTTGCGGATGACGTAGAGCTTGCGCTCCAGGGCATCGGGCACCAGGATATCGTGGCCGCGGCCGACGAAGACCTGGCGGATGACCGGCTCTTTTTCGCGCACGGTGGGCGACATGGGCATGTCGCGGTCAACCGGCACGTCACGCCAGCCCAGCAGCACCTGGCCTTCGGCCTTGATGGCGCGCTCGAGCTCTTGCTCGCAGGCCTGGCGGGAGGCGTTTTCCTTGGGCAGGAAGATCATGCCCACGCCGTATTCGCCGGGAGGAGGCAGGTCCACGCCCTGCTTGGCCATTTCGGCGCGGTAGAACTCGTCGGGGATCTGGATCAGCAGGCCGGCACCGTCGCCCATCAGCGGGTCAGCGCCCACGGCGCCGCGGTGGTCGATGTTTTCCAGGATCTTCAGGCCCTGCTGCACGATGCTGTGCGCCTTCTGGCCCTTGATGTGCGCCACGAAGCCCACGCCGCAAGCGTCGTGCTCGGCGTTGGCGTACATGCCCAGTTCGGCTGCGGCCTTGATTTCCTGCGCGGTGGCCACGGAAGTGGTTGCAGCGTCAGACACGGGATGGATGGGGAACGAGGTTCCCGAAGTCGCCTGGCTCATGAGGGCGCTCCAGAAGTTAGTGTGGAAAAACAACGCGGGGAGAGGCAAGGATACGCCCCTTCCCAAGGGTTTTCAAGCATTAATAATTAGGGTCAGATCACATTAATTCAGCACGGAACGATTTCACGTCAAATAAATAGGGACACATCAAATTTCGCCATCGGATTTCACGCCTTCGCTGGCCAGCTTGCGGGGGCGCCCCCTGGGCCGAGGCGTCAGACGCCGCCCGGCAGAGACCGCCAACTTGGCCGCGGCCACCTCGGGCATGAGCGCCCAGCCGCTGCGCATGGCCTGCACCAGTGCCTGCAATTGCACCATGGACAACCCCGCCTCCAGCCGACGGCGCCAGGCGGCTTCGCGCTCGAAAGGGGTGTTGCCCAGGCCCCAGAACAGGGCGTGATCCGACACCAGAGGGTCGGTCCGCATGCCCAGGTGGTGCCACACGCTGCTCCAGGCATCGTCCTCCACCCGGGAGACCTGCCCTGCGCGCCAGGCGTGGGACTCCACGAACACCATGGCATCAAGCAAATACTGCGCCGGCTCCAGCACCGTGGCCCGGTAGCGCCCGGCCCACAAGCCGCCCGAGCGGGCGTGACGGCGGTTGTAGGCCGCCACATAACGACGCCCCAGGGCCTGCATGACCAGGCTGAGCGTGTCGTCACTGGAAGGGGTGGCCAGCAGATGCAGGTGATCCGGCGCCAGGCAATAGGCGTGGATCGACAGACCGTGCTGGCGAGCGGCCTCCTTCAAGGCATCCAGGATGGCCTGCCGATCCTGGTCATCACGGGCGAGCAATTGGCCATCATGCACGCGCTGCACCACCAGGTGCGGCCAGCCAGCAATGCCCAGACGGGGAAGTCGCGCCATACCGGTTCCTCAGGTGGATTGATGTGTCCCCAATTATCCACATGAAGACACCCGCCCGGGCTGACGCAAGTTATTCCACCCCAGCCAGGAACTGTCCGATAAGCATGTTGATGCACGTCATTCCGAGGCAGTTCAACGCCCCTCATTCACGGGGGCGGCAAGCCGTTTCAAGGACTTCCCCCGTTGTGAGCCCCGCCCAACGCTGGGTAACCTTGAGCCCAAAGATATCGACACACATTGCACAGGCCTCGTCCAGTCCCGAGGCCGGACACGCACCGCAGTACCGGAGAGTTTTGAATGGCCGAATCGTCAACCGTCCCTCTGCCCGCCAAGGCGGCAGTCCGCCTCTCGGGCTGGCTGAATCAACTGGGCATCAGCCCGCTGGCCTTTGACGACACGCTCAGCCTGATCAACCCGCTGCTGACCGTTCACCGCCTGCATGCACGCATCGTGGCCCGCCAGGTGGAAACCGGCACCGCCACCACCCTGGTGCTGCAGGCCGGCCCCGCCTTCAAGGGGCTCAAGCCCGGCCAGTTCGTGATGATCGGGGTGACCATCAATGGCGTGCGCCACCGCCGTGCCTACTCGCCGCGCACCGTCGAGGGCCATGCAAACCGCTTTGCCATCACCGTGCAGCGTCAGCCCGGCGGCCTGGTGTCCAACCACCTCAATGAGCAGGCCCGCGTGGGCCAGTTCATCGAAATCGAGCAAGCCGCCGGCGCGTTCACCCTGCCCTCACCCTTGCCCGCTGAAGTGTTGTTCATCGCCGGGGGCAGCGGCATCACGCCGAGCATGGCCATGCTGGAGCACCTGCAGCGTCACTTTTCCAAGACCAAGGCCACGCTGATCTATTTCGCGCGCAGCCGCGACGACCGCATCTTTGCCAAGGCCCTGGACAAGATGGCCTCGACCTGGTCGGGCTTCCAGTACGTGGCCATCGACAGCGTGGCCAACACGCCCAACGATGGCTCAGGCCGCGCCTCCAGCGCCGCCGGCGTATCAGCCAGCCAGCAGGTGCTGGACGCGGACATGCTCGGCCGCCTGGTGCCCAACTGGACGAAGATCCCGGCCTATTGCTGCGGCCCGGCCCCCTTGATGGACGCAGCCCGCGCGATCTGGAAGGAAGCCGGCAGCACCAACTGGAAAAACACCGGCATTGCCGCCCGCCTGCATCTGGAGGCGTTTGCGCCTGCCAAACCCAGCGGTGACCCGCATGCCCGCCACGAGGTGCGCATCGTGCGCGATGCCGAGACCAAATCCTTTCAAGCTGCGGGCGACCAGACCCTGCTGATTGCCGGCGAAACGGCCGGCCTGTCGATCAAGCATGGCTGCCGCCAGGGCATCTGCCACGAATGCACCTGCCGGCTCAACCATGGCTCGGTGCGCGACCTGACATCCGGCGAGCGCATCGATGGTGAAGGCCAGCCCATTCGGCTGTGCGTGAGCAGCGCCATGAGCGACCTTGATCTTGAATCCTTGAATTGATCGCGCCATGAATACCAAGACCATGCAAATTGGCCCCAAGACCCTCGAAGAGCTGCAAGCCTTCGAGAAGGAACTCGATGCCATCGGCGCTGCAGAGCGCCAGACCCTGGGCGAGCGCGATGCCCGCTACATCAAGGGCATCCTGCGCACCGTGCGCGTGCTGGAGATCGCCGGCCGCGGCCTGATGATGTTCGGCTGGTTCCCGCCCACCTGGTTGCTGGGCACCTTCCTGCTGGGCATGGCCAAGATCATCGACAACATGGAGCTGGGCCACAACGTGATGCACGGCCAGTTCAACTTCATGAACGACCCGCGCTTCCATGGCGACACCTTCGAATGGGACAACACCTGCCCGAAAGAGGAATGGCGCCACTCGCACAACTTCGTGCACCACACCTACACCAACGTCATCGGCAAGGACCGCGACTTCGGCTACGGCCTGCTGCGCCTGTCTTCCGACCTGCGCTGGAGCTGGCTGCACCCCTTCCAGTTGCTGCTGACGGCCCTGCTGGCCCTGTTCTTCGAATGGTTCGTGGCCATCCATGACATGCAGATGGACAAGGTCGTGATCGGCCGCAGGAAGTGGTCGGATGTGCGCCCGCAATGGCTGCTGGTGCGCGCCAAGATCTGGAAGGTGATCCGCCGCGACTACATCGGCTGGCCGCTGGTCGGCGTGGCCGTGGGCGCCTTGTTCGGCCATGCGGCAGATACCGGCCTGGCCGTGCTGATGGGCCATGTGGTGAGCAACCTGATCCGCAATGTGTGGGCCTGGGCCATCATCTTCTGCGGCCACTTCACGGAAGACATCTACACCTTCAGCCGCGAATCGATCGAAGGCGAGACCAAGGGCCAGTGGTACCTGCGCCAGATCCTGGGTTCGAGCAATATTTCGGGCGGCAAGCTGCTGCACCTGATGAGCGGCAACCTGTCGCACCAGGTGGAGCACCACCTCTACCCGGACATCCCTGCCAACCGCTACATCGAGATGGCGCCCAAGGTGCGCGCGGTGTGCGCCAAGTACGGCATCCCCTACAACACGGGCAACTTCGCCTGGCAGCTGGGCACGGTGTTCAAGCGCATTGCCCGCTACAGCCTGCCTGGCGGCCCGCAAAAGGCCGTGCACATCGAGGTGGAGTCCATCCTGCCTGAGCGCGCCTGATGTCAGGCCCAACAGGCCCGGCCTGCCCCGGCCCTTCCACACCTGAAACGCTGGACGCCTTTGCCAGCGAGCTGGATGCGATCAGGCGCGACACCATGGCCCGCGTGGGCCCGGAGGATGCCCGCTACATCACGCGCCTGCTGTGGGTGATACGCGGCATCGAATCGGCCGGGCGGGCGCTGCTGCTGACCACGCCGTGGCTGCCCACGTTCTGGCTGGGTGCGGCGCTGCTGGGCCTGTCCAAGTGCTTGCAGAACATGGAGTTCGGGCACAACGTCATGCACGGTCAATACGACTGGATGAACGACCCGCGCTTCGACGGCAAATCCCACGACTGGGACAGCACCTGCAGCAAGGAAGACTGGCGCCACTTCCACAACTACATGCACCACCACTACACCAATGTGCAGGAGCTGGACCGCGACTTTGGCTACGGCATGCTGCGCCTGTCGGCCGAGCTGCCCTGGGAGCCACGCTTCCTGACGCAGGCGCCTTATGCGCTGCTCGTGGCCATGCTGTTCGAGTGGGCGATCGCCATCCACAACATGGAGTTCGAACGCCTGCGCACCAACCGTGAGGGCACGAAGGCGCGCATCCAGGCGCTGTGGCCCAACGTGAAGGCCAAGATGTGGCGGCAGATCAAGAAGGACTACGTGCTGTGGCCGCTGCTGGGCGGGCTGGTGTCGCTGGTCTTCGGCGCAGGCCTGCTGAAGGGGCTGCTGGCCGTGTTGCTGGGCAATGTGCTGGCCAATGTGATCCGCAACATCTGGACCTTCGTGGTGATCTTTTGCGGGCACTTCACGGCGGGTGTGCACACCTTTGACCCGGCACTGGTGCAGGGTGAGCACAAGGGGCACTGGTACCTGCGCCAGATCCTGGGCTCCAGCAACATCTCGGGTGGCAAGCTGTTCCACATCATGACGGGCAACCTCAGCCACCAGATCGAGCACCATCTCTACCCGGACATGCCGGCGCGCCGTTATGCCGAGGTGGCGCCGCGGGTGCGTGAAGTCTGCCAACGCCATGGCGTGCCTTACAACACGGGCGGCATGCTCAAGCAACTGGCCACCGTGGCGGTGCGCATCGTGCGCCACAGCTTCCCCGGCGGTGAGCGCACGCTGACGCCCTTGCAGCACCCTGCGGTGCCGCGCTGAGACGCTGCACGAAACGCCGTACGGAGGCCCCGCCCGAAGCCCCGCAAAGGGGGAGGACGCCCGGAGGCAGGGTCCCTACAATGCGAGGCGGCCTGCTCGATCAGGCCCCGCCCCACGAGAGCCCAACCAGGGCTCTACAAAAGCCCCAGGTTGGATTCTTGTCATGGCCCACGCTTCCCACGCCATGCTGCCTGTGCCCCGCATGGATGATGCGGACGCCACGGCAGATGCGCGACTGGCCGCCTTCGCGGCCGAACTCGATGCACTCAGGGCCGAGACCATGGCCCAGGTCGGCGAACGCGATGCCCGTTATGTCGTGGCCTTGCTGTGGACGATCCGAGGCCTGGAGAGCCTAGGGCGCATCCTGCTGCTGGGCGCACCGTGGTGGCCCACCTGGTGGCTGGGTGCGGTGATCCTGAGCATATCCAAGGTGCTGCAAAGCGGCGAATTCGCCCACAACGTGATGCACGGCCAATACGACTGGATGAAAGACCCCCGCTTCGAGGGCAAGACCCACGATTGGGATCTGGCCTGCACCAAGGAAGACTGGCGCCATTCGCACAATTTCCTGCATCACCACTACACCAATGTGCTCGGCCTGGACCGGGACTTCGGCTATGGCGCCATCCGCCTCTCGGCCGATGTGCCGTGGGAGCCGCGCCACCTGATCCAGCTGCCGTATGCGCTGATCGGCGCCTTCGTGTTCGAGTGGGCCATCGGCGTCTACAACATGGAGCTGGAACGCCTGCTGATCGAGCGCGATCCCGCCGTGCGCGGCCAGGTCAAGGCCCGCATCCAGGCGCTGTGGCCCAACTACCGCGCCAAGATCTGGCGCCAGGTGAAGAAGGACTACCTCTTGTGGCCGCTGGTGGGCGGCGCCGTGTCATGGGTGCTGGGGGCGGGCTTCATGCCAGGCTGGCTGGCCATCCTGCTGGGCCACGCCATGGCCAACGTGATGCGCAATGTCTGGAACTTCATCGTCATCTTCTGCGGGCACTTCCCCGAGGGCGTGGCCACGTTCGAGCAGGCTGACATCGAAGGCGAAACCCAAGGCCACTGGTACCTGCGCCAGATCATGGGCTCGGTCAACATCCGTGGCGGCTTCGTCATGCAGATGCTCACGGGCCACCTGAGCCACCAGATCGAACACCACCTCTTCCCGGACATGCCCTCGCGGCGTTATGTGGACATCGCACCGCGCGTGCGCGCCATCTGCGAGCGCCATGGCGTGCGCTACAACGAAGGCAGCCTGCTGTGGCTGTGGCCCTCGGTGGCCTGGCGCATCCTGCGCTACACCTTCCCGGGCGGGCAACGCATCCGCCAGGCCGTGGTGCTGCCCACCCACTGAGCGCGATCAGGGCCGCATCTCGGCGCCTGCCCCACCCACAGACCCCCCGCAGCCACCTATCGCGCCCCCAGGCCGCGCGCCTGTGATCGCCCGATAAGCGGGCCCGATCAGGGCAATCCTGTAGGAATTTGCCTGACAGGACACTCAGCGCCGATCCGACGCGCCTTACAGCACCCTGCCTATTCAGAAATCGAAGGGTGACAACCAGAATTCAATCCATGCCGACGAGATACAAAACCGGCGCAAACAAAAGCTTCAGCAAACCGCCCTTCCAAACCGATTCAAAGGACAACGACATGACCGCCGATCAAATCCTGACCGAAATCCGCGAAGCCAACCTGTCCTACCTGATGCTGGCCCAGAGCCTGATCCGCACGGACCGCGAACAAGCCCTGTTCCGCCTGGGTATCTCGGAAGACACCGCCGCCATGCTGGCCGTGCTGACCCCGGCCCAGATCATGAAGCTGGCCTCGGGCAACAACCTGCTGTGCCGCATGCGCATGGACGACGACCTGGTGTGGGGCCTGCTGACCAACCACGGCAAGGCCAGCAATGACAGCGTGACCCGCCTGCACGCCAACATCCTGATGGCCGGCCGCCATCAAGAAGCAGCCTGATCCAGATCGCCCGCTGCCACGTATACGTTTAGACCAGTCTGTAGGAGTAGCACCATGCGCACCAAGAGCCTGTTGACCGAAGCCAAGCAAATCGACCGCGCCGTCACCCTGATCAACCTGGGTGCCCGCCTGCAGGTGCTGGAGTCCGAAACGGATCTGTCGTATGAGCGCCTGCTGCGTCTCTACAAGGAAGTGGCCGGCAAGTCGCCCTCCAAAGGCCAGCTGCCCTTCTCGACCGACTGGTTCATGACCTGGCAGCCCAACATCCATTCCAGCCTGTTCCTCAACATCCACGAGTACCTGAACAAGGCCGCCGAGATCGACGAGATCGACGTCGTCATCAAGGCCTACCAGTTGTATCTGGAACAGACCGAATCCCAAGGGCTGGAACCGCTGCTGTCCGTCACCCGCGCCTGGCGCCTGGTGAAGTTCATCGACAACGGCATGCTGACCCTGACCCCTTGCTCCAAGTGCGGTGGCCACTTCGTGACCCACCCGCATGAAATCGCCCGCCACTTCGTGTGCGGCCTGTGCAACCCACCCGCTCGCGCCGGCAAAGGCAAGTCGGCTGGTGGCCTGCACATGCACTGATCCTTTGAATGACCACCCTCCGTCTGCGTGAACATTTCACGGATTGCCGGCACCTTCGAGCACCACCGGCTCAAGAAGCACAGGCAGCTGCCGTAACAACAGACGGACGGTTTGGAAGCGAAACGTCCTTGCTTGTCTCCTCCTAGCACCAAACAAGTGCTTTCATGCGGACCCCTGATCGGGTCCGCTTTTTTTGGCTGGCAAGCCGACGGCTGAACTTTCCATCTGGTGAGACCTGAGCGTGAAAAAAGCCCGAGCCGTGGCGTTGTTCACATCATCAAACCTTCGGCAACAGCCGAAGATGCATACATGATTCGACCCGAACGCGACACACCATGTTCGTCCTCATTGGCTACGTTATCTGCTTAGGCTGCATTTTTGGCGCCTACGCCATTCACGGCGGGAACATGGCCGTGATCATCCACGCCATCCCGACGGAAATGATGGCCATTGGCGGGGGCTCCATTGGCGCCTTCCTGGTGAACAACCAGCCCAAGACCGTCAAGGCCGTGCTGGGCAACTTCGGGCCGCTGTTCAAGGGCTCCAAGTACACCAAGGCGCGCTACATGGAGCTCATGGCGATGCTCTATGAGATCTTGCAGAAGGTGCGCAAGGAAGGTTTGATGTCCATTGAAAAGGACGTCGAAGAGCCGCACAGCTCGGCCCTGTTCAAAAAATACCCCACGGTGGGCAGCGACCACCACGTGATCGAATTCGTCACCGACTACCTGCGCATGATGGTCTCGGGCAACCTCAACGCCCACGAGATCGAAGCGCTGATGGACAACGAGATCGACACCCACCACCACGAGGGCCATGCCCCGGTAGCCGCGGTGGCACGCCTGGCTGGCGCCCTGCCCGCTTTCGGTATCGTGGCCGCCGTGCTGGGCGTGGTCAACACCATGGGCTCGGTGGGCCAGCCACCCGCCGTGCTGGGCGGCATGATCGGCTCGGCGCTGGTCGGTACCTTCCTGGGCATCTTGCTGGCTTACGGCGTGGTGGAGCCGCTGGGCGGCCTGATGGAGCAAAAGCTCGACGAGGCCACCAAGGAATTCCAGGTCGTCAAGACCGTGCTGCTGGCCAGCATGCAGGGCTACGCACCGCAAGTGGCCATCGAATTCGGCCGCAAGGTGCTGTACTCGACCGAGCGGCCGACCTTCATCGAACTCGAAGCCCACGTGAAGAAGAAGTAAGCCATGGCAGGTGATTCGAAGAAGGTCCAGCCGATCATCATCAAGCGCATCAAGAAGGGTGGCCACGCTGCCCATGGTGGCGCCTGGAAAATCGCTTACGCCGACTTCGTGACCGCCATGATGGCCTTCTTCCTGCTGATGTGGTTGCTGGGCTCCACGACAGAGGGTGACAAGAAGGGCATTGCCGATTACTTCAACTCGCCGCTCAAGGTCGCCTTCTTCGGCGGCTCGGGCGCGGGGGATGCAAGCTCCGTCATCAAGGGCGGCGGCAACAACCTCACCGAGTCTGTCGGCCAGATGAAGAAGGGCCGCACCACCGAGGTCGCCATGGACAAGGCCCGCAAGAAGGCCATCCGCCAGGAACAAGCCAAGGCCGAGGCCGAGCGCCTGCGCGCCTTGAAGTCCAAAGTGGAAGAGGTGCTGGCCAATGACGACCGTCTGGCCAAGTACAAAAGCCAGATCCGCCTGGACCTCACCGCCGAGGGCCTGCGCATCCAGATCGTGGACGACCTCAACCGCCCCATGTTCGACAGCGGCTCGGCCGAGGTCAATGTCTACATGCGCGACATCCTGCGGGCCATTGGGCATGTGCTCGAAGAAGTCCCCAACAAGCTGACCATCGAAGGCCACACCGATGCCAAGGCCTTCAGCTCGGGTGAACGCGGCTACAGCAACTGGGAGTTGTCTGCGGACCGGGCCAACGCTTCCAGGCGCGAGTTGATTGCCGGCGGCCTGCCGGGCAACAAGGTGCTGCGCGTACAGGGCCTGTCATCCAGCGTGCCCTACGAGAAGGACAACCCGGACAGCCCGATGAACCGGCGCATCAGCATCATCGTGATGAACCGGGAAGCCGAGGACCGCTTCTTCGATTCAGCCCGAGCGGAAGCCGTGCCGCCGGAAGCCGTGGATGGCGGCGAAGACGCCGATACAAAACCCTCAAGGCCGACTGACAGCGGTCGATAAGCCTCTAGCGAGTGCGGCATAACACTGGGCGCCGCCGATTTGAAACAAGGATGAGCCATGAGCACCCCCGCAGACATGAAATTTCTCATCGTGGATGACTTCTCCACCATGCGCCGGATCGTCCGGGGCCTGCTCAAGGAGATTGGCTACAACAATGCCGAAGAGGCCGAAGACGGCGCTGCTGCATTGAACATGCTGAAGAACACCAAGTTCGATTTCGTGGTCAGCGACATCAACATGCCCAACATGAATGGCTTCGAGCTGCTCAAGGCCATCAAGGCCGACGACACCCTCAAGCACCTGCCCGTGCTGATGGTGACGGCCGAAGCCCGCAAGGAAGACATCGTGCTGGCGGCCCAGACTGGCGCGGCCGGCTACATCGTCAAACCTTTCACCAAGGCCACCTTGGAAGAGAAGGTTCAAAAGATCATGCAGAAGCTGGCCACCACGGCCTGACCAGGGAGGTCATCATGAAAATGGACCTTCCAGACAATATGCAGATGCCTGCCGCATCGCCCGAGATCTTTCAGCAGCTCGGCACCCTGACGCGGCAACTGCATGACACGCTCAACATGCTGGGCGTGCTGCCCGGGCTCAAGAACACGGTCGATGACCTGCCCGATGCCCGCAGCCGCCTGAGCTACATCGCCACCAAGACGGCCGATGCGGCAGAGAAGGTGCTCAACCTGGTGGACACGGCCAAGGCCGACCAGGAGCACATTGCATCTGAAACCCGCAAGCTGGCCGCCCTGATCACCGCCGACCCGGTCAAGGCCGTGGCCAGTGGTGCGGTGTTCAACTTCGTGCAGGACGTCGAGAAGGTCACGCACCGTGTGGACGGCCACCTGACCGACATCATGATGGCGCAGGACTTCCATGACCTGACCGGCCAGGTCGTGGCCAAGGTGGTGAAGCTGGCCAACGACCTGGAGTCGCAGCTGGTCAAGCTGCTGGTGCAGGCCGCACCACCCGAGCAAGCCCAGAAGGTGGAAGCCACCCTGACGGCCCACGGCCATGTCACCGTCGAAGAAGTGGTGCTGGAAGGCCCCGTGGTCGACACGACAGGCCGCTCCGACGTGGTGTCCAACCAGGGCGAGGTCGACGACCTGCTGGCCAGCCTGGGCTTCTGATCCCTTGGCTCGCCAGCTTCTGCCTGCGCGAGGCTCAGCCCTGAGCGGCCATGGCCTCGCGTACCGCCGTCACCTGACGGCGTGACACCGACAACCACTCCATCGTCGGTGTGACCTGCACTGCCCAGGTCTCCCCCCCTTCCGCGTCGTCCGCACGCCGCTCCAGCGCCTTCATGGCCTGCCTGGACACCAGCGCATTACGGTGCACGCGGATGAAGCGCTCCCCCACCCGCCCTTCCAGCTCGGTCAGGGAATCGGCCAGCACATGGCTGTGCTCGGCCGTGCGCAAGGTGACGTACTTCTGCTCGGCCTTGAAATACAGGATCTGCGACAAGGCGATGCGCTCCAGGCGGCCACGGTCCTGCACGATGAAGACCTCACCTTCACTCGCCTCGCTGGCAGGCTCGGGCGCGCGGGCAGCCTTGAGCTTGAGCACGCGGTCCAGCGTGGCGTTGAGCCGCTCCAGCCGTACGGGCTTGGTCAGGTAGTCTGCGGCAGCCAGATCAAAGGCCCGCAAGGCGTGCTCCGCATGCGCCGTCACGAAGGCCACGACCGGCGGCTGGTGCAGTTCACGCAGGCGGGCGGCCAGCACCATGCCGTCCAGCCCGGGCATCTGGATGTCCAGCAGCAGCATGTCGGGCGAGGTACCGGTCTTGTCCTGCTCCTGCAACCAGGCCAGGCCGTTCACCGACTCGCCGAATTCGGCCACCACCTCGTTGGCCACGCTGGCCTGCGCCAGCAACGATTTGATGCGCAAACGCGCCAGGGGTTCGTCGTCAATGATGGCAACCTTGAGCGAACTCATCGTGCAAGCTCCTTGCGTGGCATCGGCACGGCCACACGCACCACGTACACCGGCGGCTGACGCGCGTCACCGCTGGCTTGCAGGCCGGCTTCGAAGTCCGACTCCACATCGTGCATCAGTTTCAGGCGTTGGCGCACATTGCGCAAGGCGATGCCGTGGCCCGCCGTGGAGTGCGTGGGTGTTTCGGCGGGCACCGAGTTGCTCACCGTGAGCACCGCTCGGCCCGATTGCACCTTGGTGCGCACCACGATCCACCCGCCTTGGGGCGACGCCTCAATGCCGTGGCGCACCGCGTTTTCGACCAATGGCTGCAGGATCAGGGCCGGCACCTCGGCCCGGCCCGCGTCGTCATCGAGCTCCCAGCGCACGGTCACCCGATCGCCGAAACGCAGTTGCTCGATGCTCAGGTAGCGTTGGGCCAGGTCGATTTCGGCGTCCAGCGTCGTGCGCGTCGTAGGTGAAGCCAGCGCCTGGCGGAACAGCTCGGCCAGATCCTCCAGCACGGATTCGGCCCGCTGCGGGTCGATCTGCACCAGCGCAATGGCCGTGTTGAGCGTGTTGAACAGGAAATGCGGGCGGATACGGGCCTGCAGTTCGGCCAAGCGCGCCGACGCATGCGCCGGCAGCTCGCTGCGCGCGCGGTGCTTGAGCCAGGCCAGGCCCACGCAGGCCATGGCCGCGCCCGTCAACATGGGGGGCAGCTGCGGCCAGCCCCAAACCATCTGCTGCCCGCTCAAGGCCAGGTCCAGCCAGGTCGACTGCCACTGCCCCAGCCCCGCGCACACCGCGCCCAATATCGCCGCAAAACCCCATTGCGCCGCATCACTGGCGCGTGTCAACCAGCGGCGTGAAGCACAGGCCACGATGAGCCACAATAAGCTGGCAGGCAAAGAAGCCACCATGGTCTGCGCCCAACGGGATGCCGCATCCATGGGCGAGGCCGACTGGAACGACACCCCCAGCGCGACCACCAACTGCACCCCCATCACGACACGCAGCACCACGCCCACGTGGCACACGTCAAACGGCGATGGCGGCAGCGGGCGCCCGGTTTCCGCCCCCGGCCCGAACTGGGTTGGCGCAAACTGGGTCGAGGTTTCCCACGCGGCGGGTTGTGAGGCCGGGCTGGCGCCGAAGGCCTTGGGCTCAGTAGAATCCATGGTTTGCACATTCTGCGCGAAGAGCGCGATGCCGGGCCGCCGTGGGATCCAATTGATGGCCCACTGATGGCCGCATCCCAGGACACCAACCCATGAGCACCAACCAACTCGACAAGAAGTCCCAGGCCTGGTCGGCCCTGTTTTCAGAGCCGATGAGCGAGCTGGTCAAGCGCTACACCGCCAGCGTCTTCTTCGACAAGCGCCTTTGGCAGGCCGACATCCAGGGCTCGCTGGCCCACGCCGAGATGCTCCACGCGCAGGGTCTGCTGTCCGCCGATGACTGGGCGTCCATCCAGAAGGGCATGGCCCAGATCACCGCCGAGATCGAATCCGGCGCCTTCGAGTGGAAGCTCGACCTGGAAGACGTGCACCTCAACATCGAAGCCCGCCTGACCCAGCTGGTGGGTGACGCCGGCAAGCGCCTGCACACCGGCCGCTCGCGCAACGACCAGGTCGCCACCGACGTGCGCCTGTGGCTGCGCGGTGAAATCGACGAAATCGGCCTGCTGCTGATTGCTTTGCAAAAGGCCCTGGTGGACGTGGCCGAGCAGAACGCCGAGACCATCCTGCCCGGCTTCACCCACCTGCAAGTGGCCCAGCCCGTGGCCTTCGGCCACCACCTGCTGGCCTATGTGGAAATGTTCGCCCGCGACGCCGAACGCATGCTCGACCTGCGCAAGCGCGTGAACCGCCTGCCGCTGGGCTCGGCCGCCCTGGCCGGCACCAGCTACCCGCTGGACCGCGAGCGCGTGGCGCGCACCCTGGGCATGGTGGACGAAGCCGGCCTGCCCGCCGTCTGCCAGAACAGCCTGGACGGCGTCTCCGACCGCGACTTCGCCATCGAGTTCACCTCGGCCGCTTCGCTGCTGATGGTGCACGTCTCGCGCCTGAGCGAAGAGCTGATCCTGTGGATGAGCCAGAGCTTCGGTTTCATCGACCTGGCCGACCGTTTCTGCACGGGCTCGTCGATCATGCCCCAGAAGAAGAACCCCGACGTGCCCGAACTGGCGCGCGGCAAGACCGGCCGCGTGGTGGGCCACCTGATGGGCCTGATCACCCTGATGAAGGGCCAGCCCCTGGCCTACAACAAGGACAACCAGGAAGACAAGGAACCCTTGTTCGACACCGTGGACACCTTGAAGGACACCCTGCGCATCTTCGCCGAGATGGCCGCCGGCATCACCGTCAAGCCCGAAGCCATGGAGCGCGCCGCCAAGAAGGGCTACGCCACCGCCACCGACCTGGCCGACTATCTGGTCAAGAAGGGCCTGCCCTTCCGCGATGCGCACGAAGTGGTGGCCCATGCCGTCAAGGATGCAATTGCTGCAGGCGTGGACCTCTCCGAGCTGCCGCTGGACAAGCTCAAGGGCTACAACGCAGCCATCGAGCAGGACGTGTACGAGGTGCTCAGCCTGCGTGGCTCGCTGAACGCCCGCAACACGCTGGGCGGTACGGCACCGGCTCAGGTGCGTGCGCAGGTGGCGCGCCACAGGGCGCGTCTGGGCTGAAGCAGCTTCCGGTCGCCTGACCGCCCATGACAAAGGCCGTGCGGCACATGCCCACGGCCTTTTCCTTTTGCTCAGCCCCTGGCGCCCTTCATGATGCGGCGGGCAGACAGGTAATTGAACACCAGGCCCACCAGGCTGCCGATGGCCACGCCCCAGGCAGGCTGCGTGCGCACGGCCTCAAAAGCCTGCAGGCTGGCGGCATACGCGCCGTAGTTGATCGCCCCACCCACCAACATCGAGGACAGGTAGCTCAGGTACTCCTTGAGCACGCTGCCCTCCTTGGGACCACGGAAGGTGATGTTGCGGTTGAACAGCCAGGTGAAGGTCGCCGCGGCCAGGAAGGACACCGCCCGCCCGCCGTAGTTGCCCAGCCACGGGCGACTGAGCGCCAGCACGCCGATGTCAACGAACAGCGCCAGGCCACCGGACACACAGAACAGGATCAAAGACCGGAAACGCTGCAGCAAGGCGAACCTCATGGTGAAACGGCCGCCATCTTAGCCCGCCCTGCGTGCCGCTTGCGCCAGCGCAAAGCACCCAAGGACGCCAACCGGTACGCTCGCTCCTCATTGATCCGCGGCCGCCCCGAGCCGCTGGTTCAACTTTGAGGAACCCACTGCCATGTCCACCCTTGTCTGGTCCGAAGCCCTGTCCTTGTCCATGCCCGTGATGGACACCACTCATCAGGAATTCGTGGACCTGCTGGCCGAAGTCGAAGCAGCGGACGACGCTTCACTGCTGGCCAAATGGCAGACCCTCATCGACCACACCGACGAGCACTTCGCCCGCGAAGACAAGTGGATGCTGGACACTGGTTTTGCCCCGGCCAACTGCCACAGCTCGCAACACGCGGTGGTGCTCAAGGTGCTGCGAGAAGGCGCTGAACGCGGCGCGGCCGGTGACCTGGCCCCGATCCGCCAGATGGCGCACGAGCTGACCATCTGGTTCCCGCATCATGCGCAGAACATGGACTTCGGCCTGGCCCTGCACCTCAAGAGCATGGGCTACGACCCGGAGACTGGCCAGCTCAGCAACCCGGAGAAGCTGCCTGAGCAGGCCATCTCGGGGTGTGGTGGCAGTTGCAGCACTGACAGCGAAGCCACCACAGCGGCCGAGGCCCAATAAGGCCGGATGGAAAAAGCCCTCTTGCGAGGGCTTCTTCTTTGCCACCAAGGTGGCCACGTCAATGCGGGTGGGTTCAGCCCCTGGCCGCCAGCCGCTCACGCACCGACTGCTCGATCCCTGCGGCATCCAGCCCGCACATCGCCAGCAGCTTGCTTGGCTCGCCATGCTCGACGAACTGATCGGGCAGGCCCAACATCATCATGGGTTTGCAAAGGCCGGCAGCCGCCAGGGCTTCGGCCACGGCAGCACCAGCGCCACCTTGCACACAGCCTTCTTCCACCGTCACCAGCAGGTCGTGATCCTTGGCCAATTGGGCCACCAGCTCGGTGTCCAGTGGCTTGATGAAGCGCATATTGGCCACGGTGGCGCCCAATGCCGCACCGGCCTTCAAGGCAGGCTGCAGCAAGGTGCCAAAGGCGAGGATGGCCACGCGTTGCCCGGCGGCCGTCTGCGTGCCTTGCAGGCGCACTTCGCCCTTGCCCCAGGGCATGGCGTCCAGGCTCGTGGGCACGGGCACACCAGCACCCGCGCCACGCGGGTAACGCACGGCCACCGGGTGGTTCTGCGCATAGGCCGCGCTCAAGGCCTGGCGGCACTCGGCCTCATCGGCCGGTGCGAGCACGCTCATATTGGGAATGCAGCGCACGAAGGCGATATCGAACGCGCCCATGTGCGTCGCACCATCGGCCCCCACGATGCCGGCGCGGTCCAGTGCGAACACCACGGGCAGGTTCTGGATGGCCACGTCGTGGATCAGCTGATCGTAGGCGCGCTGCAGGAAGGTCGAGTAGATCGCCACCACGGGCTTGAGGCCCTCGCAGGCCAGGCCGCCCGCAAAGGTCACGGCGTGCTGCTCGGCAATGCCCACATCGAAGTAGCGGCCCGGGTACTTCTGGTGGAACTCCACCATGCCCGAGCCTTCGCGCATGGCCGGTGTGATGCCCACCAGGCGCGGGTCGGCTGCGGCCATGTCGCACAACCATTGGCCGAACACCTGCGTGAACGTGGGCTTGGGTGGCTCGGCCGTGGCGGGCGCCTTGACCAGGCCCACAGCCGGGTCGAACTTGCCCGGCCCGTGGTACGCGATCGGGTCGGCCTCGGCCAGCTTGTAGCCATAGCCCTTCTTGGTCACCACGTGCAGGAACTGCGGGCCACCCAGGTCACGCAGGTTTTCCAGCGTGGGGATGAGCGAGTCCAGATCGTGGCCATCAATGGGGCCCACGTAGTTGAAGCCGAACTCCTCGAAGATGGTGGCCGGCACCACCATGCCCTTGGCGTGCTCTTCCAGCTTCTTGGCCAGCTCGAACAGGGGCGGCGCATTGCGCAGCATCTGCTTGGCACTCTCACGCGCCGCCGTGTAGAAACGGCCTGACATCAATCTGGCCAGGTAGCGGTTCAGTGCACCCACGGGCGGCGAGATCGACATGTCGTTGTCGTTGAGCACGACCAGCACATCGGCCATCTTGCCGGCATGCGGTACGCCCGCGTTGTTCAGCGCCTCGAAGGCCATGCCCGCGGTCATGGCGCCGTCACCGATGATGGCCACGGACTTGCGGGCCTCGCCACGCAATTGCGCGCCCAGGGCCATGCCCAGTGCGGCCGAGATCGAGGTGGACGAGTGGGCGGTACCGAAGGTGTCGTACTCGCTCTCATCGCGGCGCGGGAAGCCGCTCATGCCGCCCAGTTGGCGCAGCGTGGCCATGCGGTCGCGGCGGCCGGTCAGGATCTTGTGCGGATAGGTCTGGTGGCCCACGTCCCACACCAGGCGGTCGTCCGGCGTGTTGAACACATAGTGCAGCGCGATGGTCAGCTCGACCGTCCCCAGGTTGGATGACAAGTGGCCACCCGTGCGCGACACGCTGTGCAACAGGTAGTCACGCAGTTCGTACGCCAGCTGTTTGAGCTCGGACCGGGACAGGTGCCGGATATCGGCAGGCTTGTCGATCCTGGACAGCAGGGGGTAGCTCATATTGGGGCGTCCTTGGGTGGAATACTTGTTATCAGTGATCGCGGTGCACGATGCGCTCGGCCAACGCGGCCAGCGCTGCCGTCGCCTGGGTACTCAGGCCGCTGCGGGCCAGGGCCGCCAGCGACTGCTGAAGCAGGCCAGCCGCTTCGTCGCGGGCGCCTTGCAGGCCCAGCAGGCTCACATAAGTAGGTTTGTTGGCGTCGGCGTCCTTGCCGGCCGTCTTGCCCAGGACTTCGGAGCCCTGGGTCGTGTCCAGCACATCATCGACGATCTGGAAGGCCAGGCCCATGGCATGGCCATAGTCGGTCAGGGCCTGCCAGGCCGAGCTGTCAGGTGCCAGGCCGCCGCAGGCTGCGCCCATCTGCACACTGGCGCGCAGCAGGGCGCCGGTCTTGCGCTGGTGCATGTCACGCAGGGTGGCCTCGTCGAGCGACTGGCCCACGCTGGCCAGGTCAATGGCCTGGCCACCGGCCATGCCGGCCTGGCCTGAGGCACGCGCCAGCAATCGACACAAGCGAGCCTGCAAGGCCGGTGCCACCCCGGCACCTTCGCCCGCGTCGGGCGTCAGCACCTCGAAAGCCAGCGCCTGCATGGCGTCGCCAGCCAGCATGGCCTGCGCCTCGCCGAACTGAACATGCACCGTGGGCTTGCCCCGGCGCAGCACGTCGTTGTCCATGCAGGGCATGTCGTCATGCACCAGCGAATAGGCATGAATCAGCTCGACCGCACAGGCTGCGCGCAAGGCGGCTTCAGCCCCCGCAGGTGTGGCACACGCGCCAGCGGCCTCGGCCGCGGCCTGAACCAGCAGCGCGCGCAGGCGCTTGCCGCCATCCAGCACGCCATAACGCATGGCATCCCCCAGGCCGGCGGGCGCCGAGTCTGGCACCCAATCACTCAGGGCCGATTCCACACGGGCCAGCACCTGGGCCGACCAGTCCTTGAACACATCAGGGGGCATCAGGCAGCATCCCAGGGTTTGAGTTGCCCGTCTTCCAGCAGCTTGACTTGCTCCTCGACCGCCTCCAGGCGTGTCCGGCAGAACTGCAACAGCTGGGCCCCGCGCTGGTAGCTGGCCAGCAGTTGCTCCAGCGGCAAGGCACCCGCCTCCATCTGGCCGACGAGTTGCTCCAGCTCGGCCAGCGCATCTTCATAGCTGGCGGGCAAGGGGGGGCTGCTGTCCGGGGTGGCTGCGGTTGGTTTGGCGGTTCTGGCCATGCGTGTCGCTTGATGTGTCGCTTGATGGATCGCCTGAGGCCACCGAGGGTGGGCAAGAATGCGGGCAAACGCGTATTCTATTTCCTGCCGCCGCGCTTGCGCTCGCTGCCTGAGGTGAAGCCCCCTGGGTGACAGCCCCCCGGTCTGGGTGGCCGCCCTCACCTTTTGACCTGCCACGGCACCCGGGATTGGCCCCCGCTCCCCCCTGAGGGTACAATTTCGGGCTTTCCCGCACACAACCTGTACATGACCGGCCTCTTGGGTTTCAACCCGGTCAGGCCCGTTTTTTGCCCGTTGTGTTTGCATCCATTTTGGGAAACAGCAGCCCCCTGGCGCCACGCCGGGGATCGTTCAAAGCCCTTGGTCGTCCAGATCCAAGGGGGGTTGACATTGGTTTTTGGAGATCCTGGGGATCATGTCCGACCTGAGTACCGCACTCAACGCCCTCAGCCGCAGCCACACACAGCTGCCCGTGTCCGTCTACTTCGACGAGTCGCTTTACCAACAGGAGCTTGAGCGCATCTTCCAGTCCGGTCCTCGCTACCTGGGCCACGCGCTGAGCGTGCCCGAGGTTGGCGACTACTACGCATTGCCGCAAGAGCTCGAAGGCCGCGCCCTGGTGCGCTCGCCCCAAGGCATCGAGCTGATCTCGAACGTGTGCCGCCACCGCCAGGCGGTCATGCTCAAGGGCCGTGGCAACAGCCGCAACAACATCGTCTGCCCCCTGCACCGCTGGACTTACAGCCACCAGGGCGAGCTGATCGGTGCGCCGCACTTCGACCACGATCCCTGCCTGAACCTGAACAACTACAAGGTTCGCAACTGGAACGGCCTGCTGTTCGAAGACAACGGCCGCGACATCGCCGCGGACCTGGCCGGCATCGACGCGCGCTTCAAGCCCGGCGGTGACCTGGACTTCAGCGGCTACGTGCTGGACAAGGTCGAGCTGCACGAGTGCAACTACAACTGGAAGACCTTCATCGAGGTCTATCTGGAGGACTACCACGTCGGCCCCTTCCACCCTGGCCTGGGCAACTTCGTGACCTGCGACGACCTGCGCTGGGACATGGCCAAGGAATACTCGGTGCAGACCGTGGGCGTGGCCAAGAGCTTCGACAAGCCCGGTTCGGACGTCTACAAGAAGTGGCGCGAAGTGCTGCTCAACTACCGTGGCGGCGAGAAGCCCAACCAGGGTGCCGTGTGGCTGACCTACTACCCGACCATGATGGTCGAGTGGTACCCGCACGTGCTGGTCGTGTCCAACATGTACCCGCAGGGCCCGCAGAAGACGCTCAACGTGGTGGAGTTCTACTACCCCGAAGAGATCGCCGCCTTCGAGCGCGAGTTCGTGGAAGCTCAGCAGGCCGCCTACATGGAGACCTGCATCGAGGACGACGAGATCGGCGAGCGCATGGACGCCGGCCGCAAGGCCCTGTACGCGCGTGGCGACAACGAAGTCGGCCCGTATCAAAGCCCGATGGAGGACGGCATGCAGCACTTCCACGAGTGGTATAGAAACAAACTCCCCCTACGCGCTTGACGCGCGCCCCCTCAAGGGGGCACCACCAGTGGACCGGCAGAGCCGGATCCACGGTGGTCGCTGGATGAGGTGGGGCAGGCCAACAGATGTCCAACAAGCCCCGCTTCTCACCCTACATCCAGATGGTTCTGGCGACCTTGCTGTTCGCCTGCATGGGCGTGTGCGTCAAGCTGGCATCCGCACATTTCGGCACGGCGGCCGTGGTCAGTGCGCGCGGGCTGGTGGGGGCCGTGATGATGGCCGTGATCGCCTGGGCCTCGGGCAGCAGCCTGCAGACCAAGGTGCCGATGATGCACCTCAAGCGTGGCTTTGCGGGCGTGTTCGCACTGTCCTTGTGGTTCTACTGCATTGGCCGGCTGCCACTGGCCACGGCCGTCACGCTCAACTACATGTCATCGGTGTGGCTGGCGGTGTACCTGCTGATTCGCTCGGGTCTGTTGGGCGGTGCACGCGTCGACCGCCGCTTGGTGCTGGCCGTCGTGGTGGGCTTTGTCGGCGTGGGGCTGGTGCTGCACCCCACCCTGGCACGTGAGCAGATCGTGGCTGGCATCCTGGGTGTGATCTCCGGCATGCTGGCCGCCATGGCCTACGTGCAGGTGACGGCGCTGGGCCGCGCCGGTGAGCCCGAAGTGCGCGTCGTTTTCTACTTCTCGCTCACAGGCACGGTGCTGGGCGCCATGAGCTGGCTGATCCCGGGCCTGACCAACCCCACGCCCCTGGCGCAGATGCCCTGGACGGCCTGGGCCGCGCTCATCGGCGTGGGCGCCTTCGCCACCATCGCACAACTGCTGATGACACGCGCCTATGCGCAAGGCCGCATGCTGGTCAACGCCAGCCTGCAGTACCTGGGGATCGTGCACGCCAGCGTGTTCGGCATGCTGCTGTTTGGCGAGCGCCTGAGTGCCGATGGCATCGTGGGCATGCTGCTCATCATTGGTGCGGGCATCGTGTCCACGCGGCTCAAGCCGGCAGACAAACCGGCAGATCAACCAGCAAACAAATAGGTCGATCAGCCAGCCGGATGGCACACGGCCCGCGCAAGGCCATCAGCGACCATCAACGGCCAGCGTCAGCTGGCCCTCAATGCTCGTGGATGCCGTGCACGATCGAGGCGATCATCACCAGCCCCACCGCCAGCCAGAAGATCTGCAGCACGGTGTCGCGGCCATTGAGCCGCTTCTGCAACTGCGGGATGAGGTCGGCCACCGCCACGTACACAAAGCTGCTGGCGGCCACCACCATCATGTAGGGCAGGTAGTCCTTGAACGGCCCGATCAGGAAGTAACCCAGCACGCCCCCCACCACGGCAGCCATGCCCGAGATCATGTTGTAGACCAGGGCCCGCATGCGTGAGAAGCCCGCATTGATCAGCACGATGTAGTCGCCCACCTCTTGCGGGATCTCGTGAGCGATGATGGCCAGTGAGGTCACGAAACCCAGGTGCGGGTCAGCCAGGAAGGACGCGGCAATCAGCACGCCGTCGCAGAAGTTGTGGATGCTGTCGCCCACCAGCACGCTCCAGCCACCGCGGCCCGCCTGCTCGGCATCAAAATGATGGTGGTGATGGTGGCCATCGTGTTCGTGGTGATGGCCATGGCGGTACAGCTCGGCCTTCTCCAGCAGGAAGAAGAACAGCAAGCCGCCCAGCAGTGTGAGGAACAGGGCCTGGGGCGGCCTGGATGACTCGAAAGCCTCGGGCAGCACATGCAGCAAGGCCGTGCCCAGCAGCACGCCGGTGGACAAGCTCACCAGGTGGCGAACGATCAGGCCCAGCAAAGGCGCCGACAGGGCCGCGGCCAGCAGCACCGAGATCAGACCGCCCACAAAGGTCGCGGTCACGATGTAAATCAAAGTCATGCGTCGATCTTAGCAATCATGTCAACTACGCCTGCCAGGCAGGTTCTCGCTGTCATGCAAAGCAGGGACAATACCAGCCATGGACAAGCTCATCGTCAAGACAAGCAAGCCCCAGGCCCCCGGCCTGGACAACAGCCGCTTCCCTCATCTGCTGGCCTCCATCGACATGGGCTCCAACAGCTTCCGGCTGGAGATCGCCGAGCTGGTCAAGGGCCGCTACAAGCGCGTGGACTACCTCAAGGAGACGGTGCGCCTCGGTGCCGGGCTCGACAGCCACGGCCTGCTGACGGAGGAAGCCACCCAGCGCGGCCTGGCCTGCCTGGCGCGGTTTGCGCAAAGGCTCAAGGGCTTTGCACCCTGGCAGGTGCGTGCCGTGGCCACCCAGACCTTGCGTGAAGCCCGCAACCGCGATGCTTTCCTACAGCGCGCGGACCGCGTCCTGGGCCACCCCATCGAAGTGATTTCCGGCCGCGAAGAAGCCCGCCTGATCTACCAGGGTGTGTCCCGCCTGCAGCCCAGCGAGCTGCCCCGGCTGGTGATCGACATCGGCGGGCGCTCCACCGAGATGATCCTGGGCCACGGCCGTGCCCCGCAACGCGCCGAATCCTTCGGTGTGGGCAGCGTGAGCCTGTCCATCCAGCACTTCCCGCAAGGCCGCTACACGGCCGAGTACTTCCGCGCCGCGCAGATTGCCGCAGGTGCCGAGCTGGAAGAAGCCCTCACCCTGTTTGGCCGCCAGCAATGGCAAGAGGCGCTGGGCTCGTCGGGCACAGTGGGTGCCGTGTCCCAGATCCTGGCCGCCAATGGCATCACCGACGGCAGCATCACGCCCGAGGGCTTGCGTTGGTGCATCCAGCAGTGCATTGAGGCAGGCTCGACCGAGGCACTCAACCTGCCCGGCCTGAAGCCCGAACGCAAGGCCGTGCTGGGCGGCGGGCTGTCCATCCTCTACACGCTGTCGCAGCACTTCGACATCGAAGCCCTGCGGCCCGCCAAGGGTGCGCTGCGCCAGGGCGTGATCTTCGACCTGGAAGAGCGCCTGGAGGCCGCGCGCAACCACCGCCTGCCCGACCCGCGCGACACCTCCGTGCGGGAGTTGCAGCAACGCTTCCACGTGGACCAGGCCCAAGCCAACCGGGTGCGCAACCGCGCTCTGGCGCTGTGGAACAACCTGCAGGAACCCGCGGCCAGCGCCGATGGTGAAGACGCCCGCGAACTGGGCTGGGCCGCCAACCTGCACGAGATCGGCATGATGGTGTCGCACCACGACCACCACCGCCACAGCGCCTACCTGCTGGGCCATGTGGATGCGTCCGGCTTCTCGCAATCGCAATTGCGTCGTCTGGCCTCGCTCGTGCTGGGGCAGCGCGGCGAGCTCATCAAGCTGGCCGAACACCTGCACGACACAGCCTTGATGTCGCAGGTGCTGTGCCTGCGCCTGGCCATCATCCTGCACCACGCCCGCATCGAGTTGCCGGCCAAGGTGGCCACGCTGCAGCGCGTGCGAGGCAGGGCCAGGCTGGTGCTGGAGCGCAAGTGGGCCAGCATGCACCCACGCACGCTGCACCTGCTGGAAGAGGAAACACGCCGGTGGGCCGCGCAAGGCGACCGCCGGCTGGATATTGCGCTAGCCTGAGGCCTTGATGGCGCCTCAGGTGAGGCTCACTGGATGCTCACTTCAGGCGCATGGCCTTCTTGTAGGTCCTGGCCCACATCGGGTGGCCCGCCTCGGCCTTGCTCAAGGCAAAGCTCGGGTCAGCGGCCTTCGCCGCCTTGAAAGCAGCCAGGCAAAGCGTGTCACGCTTGCTGGTGCAGTAGATGAAGGCCAGGTGCTTGTGGGCATTGGCCACGTCGGCAGGCACCGTCAGGCCAGCCTGCAGGGCGGTCTTCAACTGGGTTTCAGCCATGCGGTATTGCCCGCCCTGGTAGGCCTTCAGGCCATCGGCCAGGGACATCTCGGCCGCCGTCGGCTTCTTGAGCACAGGCTCTTCTGCCACGACTGCCGGCGCAGACGCCACCACGGCAGGCGGCGCGGCCAACGCTGCAGACTGATCCGCATCCTGGTTCTTCATGGACGAGCAGGCAGACAACATGCCCACGGCCACGCACACAGCCCACGACGACAGCACCGTGGACTTCTTCCAACCCTTGCGGGGAACGCTTGTTGAATTCATGACTTCAGCGATCTTCCGTATTTTTTAAAATCGATGTTTGACAGACACGGCCTTACCGGGCCGCACCTCGATTGTCTGACGAAAATCCGGTGCCTCGCCATTGCGGACGGTGATCACATGGGACCCCGCGGGCAGATTGAGCTGGTTCAAAGGCGGCGCCACGCCCACGCTGCGGCCATCCACCAGCACCTCGCCCCAAGGGCTGATCGCCAGCTTGAGCGTGCCATGGGCAGCGGCGGTGGCAGCAGTGACAGTGCCCGCAGAAGCAGGCTCGGCAGAGGCCTGCGCCTGCGTCGATGGGGGCGCCACCACGGCGGACGAGGTTGAAGCCTTCTGATCACCGGGCACCACGGGCGTATCCGGCTTGGCCTTCTGCGACACCTTGGGCTCAGCCGCCGGGTGCGCCGCTTCGACAGCGGCCGTCGGCACCGAACGTGAAGCCGCATGCTCCGAGCGGGCCTGCCAGGCAAACCAGCCCCCCCCCACCAGGGCTGCAATCCAGCCGGCCGCGGCCACCGTCCACAAACCCGGGCGGGCCACTTTGGGCATCTTCGCGGGGCTCTTGCTGGCCTCGCGCCCTTGCTGCCCATCCAGGCTGTCCAGCCAGCCGCGCAGCTCCGCCGACAAACGCCTCGCCGAGCGCGTGCGCTGATCCGGGTCGCGGTGCATGGCGCGCGCCACGATCTCCGACAACACCACCGGCACATCCGGGTTGACCTCGTGCACCAGGGGCACCGGCTTGTTCAGCACCGCGTCGGCAATCTCTTCCAGGCTGTTGCCGCTGAAAGCGCGCTTGAACACCAGCAACTCATACAGCACCACGCCCAGCGCGTACACATCCACGCGGCGGTCGACCGGCTTGCGCTCGACCTGCTCGGGCGCCATGTAATACGGCGAGCCACCCACGATTTCCTGAAAACGGCTCTGCGGGTCATCACGCTGCGCCAGCGATTCGGCCTGGCGGATGCGGGCGATGCCGAAGTCCAGCACACGCGGCTGCGTGCGCCCGACCATGAAGATGTTGGCCGGCTTGATGTCGCGGTGGATGACGCCCTTGTGGTGCGCGTAGGACAGCGCATCGGCCACACGGCGCACGATCATGGCGGACTGCGCCGGCGTCGGCTTCCAGCCCATGGCCAGCAGCTGGCGCAGGTCCTTGCCGCGCAACAGCTCCATGGCAATATAGGTGCCCTGCTCGCTCGTGCCCGCGTCGTACATCGTGACGATGTGCGGGTGGTTCAGGCTACCGGCGGCCTTGGCCTCATTGAGGAACAAGGCATTGAACTGCGCGCGATCAGACTGCGGCAGGTCCACATGCAAGGTCTTGATCGCAATCAGGCGCGACAGCAGCGGGTCGTGTGCGGCAAACACCGTGCCCAGGCCGCCCTCGCCGATCTTGTACTTCAGCGCATACCGGCCGATGTGGCCGATGCTGGGCAACAACTCTGGGCGGCCTCGCCCCACCTCGACGGTTTCGGGCTCAGGCGGCAGCGGGCGGGTCTCGGCGATCGTGTCGATGTCGTCCGCCAAGCGGTCCGCCTCCTCTTCATAAGGCTGCGTTACCGCGGGTTGAGTTGGCGTCGACACGTATCAGGCACCCGAAAAAGGCGCGCCTTACTTTTTGCCAGGCCGCGCCGCTTTGACCTCGTCAGGGCGCAGGCTGGGGGCCAGGTGGTCCAGCACGCCGTTGACGTATTTATGCCCGTCGGTTCCACCGAAGCTCTTGGCCAACTCGACCGCCTCGTTGATGGCGACCTTGTATGGCACGTCCAGACAGTGCGTCAGTTCGTACGCACCAATCCAGAGCACCGCGTGCTCGACTGGCGACAATTCTTCGACAGGTCGATCCAGAAACTTGAGCAATGCTGCATCCAGTTGCACTTTCTGGTCGATACAGCCGTGCAACAGGGCATCGTAATGAGCCCGATCGCACTTGGCAAACTCGTCTTGTTCCCGGATGTGAGCATCGATACTGCCTGCATCACGGGTGTTGATCTGCCACTCGTACAGGCCTTGCAGCGCAAACTCGCGCGCACGGCGGCGTGAGGACTTGGCGCGATCCCGCAGCGGGCCACCAGCGGCCGACTTGCGAGCGGGGCGACCTTCCAGCGGCGCGGCCGGCTTGGAAGAAGAATCAGGCGTTTGGCTCACAGCAGGTCATCCAGCAAGTTGGCCATTTCAACGGCCACACGGGCGGCGTCACGGCTTTTTTCTTCCACGCGGGCCTCGGCCTGTTCCTGGTTTTCAACCGTGAGGATGGCGTTGGCGATGGGCACATGGTGGTCCAGGCTGACACGGGTCACGCCCGCGCCGCTTTCGTTGGACACCAGCTCGAAGTGGTAGGTCTCGCCACGGATGATGCAGCCCAGGGCCACCAGGGCGTCAAAGCGCTCGCTGTCGGCCATGGCCTGCAAGGCCACCGGCACCTCCAGGGCACCGGGCACCGTCACGTGCTGGATGTGCTTGGCCGACACGCCCAGCTTGACCAGCTCGTCGATGCACAGCGTGGCCATGCGGGAGGTCAGTTCGTCATTGAAGCGAGCCTGAACGATGCCGACCCGCAGGTCGTTGCCGTCCATGCGGCCGGCTTGTCCTTTTTCAGCGCCTTGCATAGTGTGTGTTCCAGATAAAAGAGCGAAGGGTTCAGAGATCTAAAGAGCGAAAGTAGCGCGCGTCACACGGCGAAATACGCTGCAGATCACGCCGGGAAATCAGTGCGTCGGGGCCAGGGCAACACCATCAGAGGTCAGGAAGCCAGTGACCTCCAGGCCGTAACCGACCATGCTGGGCAGACGCTGCTGGTTGCCCATCAGGCGCATGCGGTGCACCCCCAGGGTCTTGAGGATCTGGGCACCCACACCGTAAGTACGCAGGTCCACAGGCGTCTTGGGTGCTTGCTCGGGCGTCGAGGGCAGCAGGCGCTCGGCCAGGCGCTCGGTGTCGTCACCGGCGTTGAGCAGCACCAGCACGCCACGGCCGGCTTCACGCACGGCGGCCAGCGCCTTGGGCAGCGGCCACGAGTGCGTGCGGCTGCCCGCGTCCAGCCAATCCAGCACGGACAGGGGTTCGTGCACGCGCACCAGCACCTCGTCGTCCGGCGTCCAGGCACCCAGGCTCAAGGCCAGGTGCAGCGCGCCGGTGCGGTCACGGAACACGGTGGCGTCGAAGTCGCCTTCCGGCGTCTTCATCGTGCGCTTGCCCAGGTTCGTGATCAGCGACTCGTTGCGGCTGCGGTACTGGATCAGGTCGGCAATCGTGCCGATCTTGATGCCGTGTTCCTTGGCGAAGATTTCGAGGTCGGGCAGACGGGCCATGGTGCCGTCGTCGTTCATGATCTCGCAGATCACCGCAGAGGGCGTCAGGCCGGCCATGCCCGCCAGATCGCAACCGGCTTCGGTATGGCCTGCGCGCATCAGCACGCCGCCATCCTGCGCCTGCAGCGGGAAGATGTGGCCGGGCTGCACCAGGTCGGACGCCTTGGCGTCACGCGCCACGGCGGCCTGAACGGTACGGGCGCGGTCGGCCGCCGAGATCCCCGTGGTCACGCCTTCAACGGCCTCGATGGACACGGTGAAGGCCGTGCCATGCTTGGTGCCGTTGCGAGTGGCCATGGGCGGCAATTGCAGCCGCTCGCAGCGATCGCGCGTCAGGGTCAGGCAGATCAGGCCACGGCCGTACTTGGCCATGAAGTTGATCATTTCAGGCGTGACGTGGTCAGACGCCAGCACAAGATCGCCTTCGTTCTCGCGGTCCTCTTCATCGACCAGGATGACCATGCGGCCAGCGGCGAGTTCGGCAATCAGCTCGGGGATGGGTGAAATGGGCATCCCGCGATTGTAGGCGGGCCTGGGGGCCGTTTCGGGGGAAAACACCAAGTAGCCGCAAACGAATCAGGGGGCAAGCGTGCTTTACACCTGCTCCTGCTGGGGCCGCAGCCCCTTCGACCCGTCCTTAGAAGGCCGCACGCCCGGGCGGCCTGGCCAGCACCCGCAGGTCGCCCCCCACCAATTGCACATCATGGAAGCGCAGATCCACCAGCCCGGACAGGTTGCTCAGCTCTGGCAGATCGGCCAAGGGCCGGCCCGGCCCGATCAGCTTGGGTGCCAGGTAGACCAGGTACTCGTCCACCCAGCCGCCGGCAATCAGGGCCGCGTTCAGGCGTGCGCCGGCTTCCACATGCAGCTCGTTGACACCGCGCTGCGCCAGGGTGGACAGCACCGCGCCCAGGTCCGGGTGCCGGCCGCTGGCGTCGGCAGGCACCTCCAGCACGGGCCGCCCGGCATCCGCCAAGGCCTGGCGGCGCGCTCGTCCCGCATCCTGCCCGTCATGCAGTTGTGAATCAGGCAAACCGCAGGCCAACGCCGAACCCGGCTCGGCCCACAAGCGCGCATTCAACGGCGTGCGCCAATGCGAATCCAGCACCACCCGCAAGGGCTGGCAGCGCGTCTCGATGGCCCGCACATCCAGCCTTGGATCGTCAGCCAGCACCGTCCCGATCCCGGTCAGTACAGCGCCGGCCCTCGCCCGCCAGACCTGCCCGTCCGCACGCGCGGCCTCGCCGGTGATCCACTTGCTCTGCCCGTTGTTCAGCGCCGTGCGGCCATCCAGCGACCCGGCCATCTTCATGCGCACCCAGGGGCGCTGGCGCACCATGCGCGACAGAAAACCGATGTTCAGCTCGCGCGAGGCCACCGCACTGGCGTGGTCGGGCAGCACCACATCCACCTGGATGCCCGCATCGCGCAGGCGAGCCACGCCTTGCCCGCCCACCAGGGGGTTGGGGTCCAGCAGCGCCACCACCACGCGCGCCACGCCAGCCTTGACCAGCGCATCAGCACAAGGTGGGGTGCGCCCGTGGTGCGAGCAGGGCTCCAGCGTCACATAAGCCGTGGCACCAGCCAACGATGCGCCTTGCGCCTGGGCATCGCGCAAGGCCACGACCTCGGCATGCGGCCCGCCGGCTTGCTGCGTGTGGCCCTGCCCCAGCACGCCACCACTTGGCGAAACCAGCACGCAACCCACGCGCGGGTTCGGTTCGGACAGGCCAATGGCCTGGCGGGCCAGCGCCACAGCCTGGTGCAGAAAATCGTCGTCAATGTGCATCTTGGCTTGGGCCATCAGGAATCACCCGCCCCTTCAAACAAGGGGTTCATCGTCTCATTTTGAAGCATGGCCACCGCTCGTCGCGCCACACCGACCACTCATCGAATGTCCCCGCGTGCGCATTGAAGCGGCGTCCCCATAATCAAAGCATGAACAATTACCGATTTTCCAGGGTGGATGCAGATCGGCGTGGTTTCACGCTGGTGGAGCTCATGGTCACCATCTCCCTGCTGGCGATTCTGCTGGGCATCGGCGCGCCCAATCTGGCGCAGATGCTGCAACGCCAGGCCGCCCGCTCCAGCGCCGAAGAATTCGTGGCCGACCTGCGGCTGGCTCGCAGCGAAGCGGTCAAGCGTGGCGTGCCTGTCAAGGTATGCGGCTTGAAGGTGACCAGCGGCGGCGGTGGCAACACCTACGACTGCAGCCCTGCGGCCGATACCAATTGGGCTGACGAAGGCTGGGCGCTGCTCAACCCGAATGACACCTCGCACCCGATCAAGGTCCAGCAAAGCCGAATGGGCATTGGCACGATCAAGCCCGTCGGGGCCAGCGAACTCACGTTCAACCCGTCCGGCATCCTGGCTGGCGGAGGCGAAAGCCATGTGGAGTTCACCCCCACGCATTACACCGACGCGGTGCAAACCGTGTGCGTGAACTCGGTTGGCAAGGGCCGCATCGTGACAGGGACGAATTGCTCATGATCACGACACCCCACAAACGCACTTTGAAGTCACGCCAGGCTGGCGCCACGCTGATCGAGATCCTCGTCTCGGTGCTCGTCATTGCGCTGGGCCTGCTCACCATGGCTTCGGTGCAATCGAACTCGGTCAAGTTCCAGAAAACGTCGGAGTTCAGGGCCATCGCGACCCTGCTGGCATCCGACCTGGCGGACCGCATGCGCGCCAACCAACTCGGCGTCGAGGCCCAGGGCTACAGCGTGCCGTCCGAATCCTTCAGCGATGGCCTGCTGACGGCGAACAACGAGGGTGCCAAACAAGCGTGCGGGGCCATCGTCAACGGCAAGGTCGAAAAATGCACTCCAGAGCAAATGGCCGCGCAAGACCTTTTCGAGTGGCGCAGCCGGCTTCGCGCCAGCTTGCCCAATGCTGCCGTGCACGTGTCCCAGTACAACACCGCACAACGTGCGGTCGAGTTATGGATTGCATGGGTGGACGCGGCAGACAAGGACAGCGGCGGTGACTCCAAGTCCCCTCGCTCGGCCGAATGCCCTCCCACCACCGTATGGGGATCTGACGTCAAAGACCCCTCTGAATTCCATTGCGTTTTCCTGCGAGTCGCCCTATGAGCCCCCGCACACCGTCATTTGCCGCCCGTACCACGGGCTTGTCGCTGGTTGAACTGCTGGTCGCCATGACCATCGGGCTGATCGTGATAGGCGTGGGCTTCTCGTCCTACCTCAATGTGGCCGCCAACACCCGCAACGCTACCGCCATGGCACGCATGACAGAAGATGCCAGCATCGCCCTGGGCATTCTGCGCGCCAACATCGCCATGGCCGGCTACAGCCGTCCAACCGGCGTTGAAATGGCATCAGACACCGTGGGCGGGACCGTACACAACTACGAGGTCATGACGCGCGCCTTCAAGGGCGGCACCACGGCCGAAGGTGACGACAATAACTTCATCGCCGGCTGTGATGGGTCGTTCGCCGACCCTAAAGCGCATGAGCTTGACATCGCCTTGCTGGCCGACACCTCTAGCAAGGCATGCGCCGGAAACCAAGACCCAGACGCCATTGCCGTGGTGTACGAGGCCGATACCGACAACACCACGTACCCTGACAAGAACGGCAACCCAACGGATTGCCTGGGCAACGCCCTGCCCAACAGAGAAGGCGATCTGGGCAAGCCGGACCTGCGCCTGGTGAGCAACAAGTTCTACATCGGCACGGCGACTGATACGGGTGGTGCCGCCGGCCTGTATTGCCAGGGCAATGGCCGCACGGGGCCCACATCCAAAGCCGACAACGACGCGCTGCCCTCGGCTGTCGCGCCGCAAATGATCGTCGAGAACGTCACCGACCTGCAGGTCACCTACGGCATTGCCGCATTCGAGGATGGTGCTCGCGTGCCCTCACCCAACGCCCTGGCCTACGTCACCGCCAAGGACCTCCAGACCCTGAAGGGCACCGAGAAGTGGAGCCGTGTCGTCAGCGTGCGCATCTGCGTGCAAGTCCAGAGCCCGAGCACCATCAAGGTCAACACCTCCGAGCAGCCCAAATACCTGGATTGCCAAGGCGCCATTCGGGACAACAACACGGGCGTTTTCGTCCACACCTTCACCACCACGGTTGTGCTGCACAACCGCATCAACAACGGCATCGGAACATGAGGCAGGCCAGCATGATCCCCTCCATCCACTCACGCGCCCTGCGCGCACTTCATCGCCGCCCAACAGCACAGCGCGAACGTGGCGTGGTGCTGATCGTGGTCATGGTGCTGCTCGTTGCGGTGACCTTCATGTCCATCAGCGTCATGCGCAGCACGCTCAGCAGCGACCTCATCACCAACAACAACCGCACCCAGACGCTGGCCATGGAGATGGCTCAGCTGGCGCTGCGTTTTTGCGAGGCCGATGCGGCCAGCAACAAACTTGTCATCCAGCCAAAGGTGGCCGCGAGCACTCAGATGTTGTGGCAGAAGAAGGACAGCTGGGAAGGCGCCGGCTCGGCCCTTGTTGCCAAGGAGCTCAGCGAGGACAACCTGAAGTCCGCCAACACACCCTTCGTGCCTGCCAAGAGGCCTCAGTGCGTGGCGGAGTACGACCCCAACGCCGACGGCGTCGTTGTCATGACGGCCCGAGGCTTCAGCCCCGATTACAAGAGCGACAGCGACAAGATCAGCGCGGGCTCGGTCGTGTGGCTGCAGTCCCGCTTCATCTTCAAGTCTGCCGGCAGCGGCGGCGGCACGCCGGGTGGCTCGGGTACAGGTACAGGCACGGGAACATGAAGACCATGAGCAAACACACATCAACATCGGGAAGCACCATGCGCAAGGCCACCATCGTTGCCACCTTGATGGCGATACAGTATCACTGGATGGCACCGGCGATGGCCATGTACCAGTTGCCTCTGCTGTCCACCACGGTGTCCGTGGCCCCCAACTTCGTCCTGACGCTGGACAACTCAGAGTCGATGGCACTGCACCACCTGCCTGAAAATGCTTCAACGGTGAACGGGTATACGGTCTACATGGGTGGGACGCACATCGTGTTGCTGCATCCCGATGACATCAAGGAACATCCCGACTACAACTTTCTGACAAAGGTATCCGGCACCGTGCCAGCCAGCACCGGCGCCACTTGCGTCACCGCTTACGAGTGCCAGATGCGCTCGCCAGACGTCAACAGCATCTACTACAACCCGGCCAATCTGTACAAGCCTTGGCCATTGGCCAGCGACCCGTCCAAACGCATGCCTGCGGCCTCCTACACTGCGGCCCTTTATGTCCCCGACGCGCTAGCTAAACCCACCGGGGACCCGGTGAAGGATGCAGTCCTGTTCGCAGACCTGAGCAAGGTCAACAAGGTAGGCGTGTCAGCAGTCTGGTGCACGTCTGCAGACACACGTGGCGTCAATTGCGATCGCAACAAGACCACCAAGCCCTTCAATCCGGCCATTTTCTACCGGCTCAAAGACGAGAAGAGCGATCCCGGCGTGGTCAGCAGTTACGTCAAGTACGACCTCAACGACGCCACGTGGTCGATACCCTGGGGCAAGAACCTCTACACCGCCAGAACCGACTGCTCCAACAGTTGCACGCTGCAACAGGAACAGCAGAACTTCGCCAACTGGTTCACCTACTACCGCTCACGCATCCTGCTGACCAAGGGTGCCGTGTCGGAAGCCTTTGCGCCAATAGGCGACAACATCCGGTTGGGCTGGACCTTCTCCTACAACGCCCCGTACGAGAACATTGCTAACCTGCCCACCGATACATTCAAGAGTCAGGGGGGGCCCGTTCAGGGTGTTCTCCCGTTCACTGCGGAGAACAAGGTCAAGTTCCTGACTGCCATCCAGAATCGAACGCTCAGGGGCAGCACGCCCTTGCGTTATGCCACAGCCGGCGTGGGCAGATACTTTCAGCGCATCGACTCATGGAGCCCCTGGCGCAAGACGCCCGGGGCGGGCACCGGCGCCAGCAACCCGATCCTGGGTTGCCGCCGTGCAGCGCACATCCTGACCACTGACGGGTACTACAACGACAACGGCTCGCCCGACTACCCCTCGTCCGACCTGGCTGTCGGTGAGGTGGACAACGTCGCTCAGACGGTCAATGGCATCACCTACACGCCCAGCTCGCCTTACAAAGATGGCAACAACAGCAACTCGCTGGCCGACATCGCCATGTACTACTGGGCCTTCCCCTTGCTGGACCTCGACACACTGCCGTTGGCGAGCAACACCGTCCCCGCCAAACCGACTGACCCGGCTACCTGGCTGCACCTCAACCAGTACATGGTTGGCCTGGGTGTGAGCGGCACGATCACCACGCCCCCCAGCACAACCAACCCGCCCTCCAAATTTGTCTGGCCCACGATCCCAACCAGTTCCTCGGACAGCACCAGCCCTACGAAGATCGACGACATGCTGCACGCCACGCTGAACTCGCGCGGCAAGTTCTTCACGGCCACGGAAAGCACCTCGTTGAAGAACGCCATGATCGAGGCCATCAACAGTGGCCAACCCGAACCGGCCTCCGAGTCCGGCGTGGCCACTTCGGGTAACACGGCCGTGGAAGGTGACTTGGTCTTCACGCCCTCCTACCAGTCGCAGGTCTGGACGGGCGACATCACTGCCTACAAGCTCACGAAGACCCCGGGCACCCAAACCCTGAACCAGGTGCAACTCTGGCGCGCCAGCGATCGCCTGCCTGCCCCAGGCCTGCGCAACATTGTTGGCTACAGCACGACGGACAGCAACAGCAAGGCCATCGCCTTCAAACCCGAGAACGTGGGCTCCTTCGCCACCATCGCCAGTGACTACCGCACCGCGCGTTTCATCGACTTCATTCGCGGCGTGGACGATGACCTGGAGCCCACCTACCGCCACCGTACGGGCAAACTGCCCGACTTCGTCAACAGCACGCCGCTGCTGATTGGCGGCAACCTGGACATGGGCTACCAGGCGGCGGGCCTTCCCTCAGGCGGCAGCACCTATGGCGCCTTCGTTGCCAGCAAGAAGGCCCGCGCGCCCCTGCTCTTCATGGGCGGCAATGGCGGCATGCTGCATGCCTTCAACGCGACAGATAGCGCCAGCGGTGGCATCGAGACCTTTGCCTATGTACCCAAGGGCGTGATGCCCAACCTGCATTTGCTCGCCCAACCCGTCTACAACCACCACTTCTACGTGGACGGTCCCCTCACCGAAGCCGATGCCTACCTCCCCGATGGCAACCAAGGCGACACGTGGCAGAATATCGTGATCGGCACCCTCGGCGCGGGCGGCAAAGGTGTGTTCGCCATCAAGGTCCCTGTGGGGGGCGCCCAAACCACGCTGGGCGCCAGCGAGGTCATGTGGGACATTGATGACACCGACAAAGATGCCGGCACCCTTGGGCACGTCACCAGCCCCGTCCAGGTCGGCTACGTTCAGAACAATGGCGGCTGGTATGCCTTCATCGGCAACGGCCATGACTCAGCCGGCGGCACCGCCTCGCTGATCGTCGTGAACCTTGCAACAGGCAAGGTTGCCAAGGTCTTCACCGACTTGACCAATGCCGCCAACGTCACCACACCCAATGGCCTGTCGGGCGTGGACTTGATCAGAAACGCCAGAGGCGAAGTGATCGGCGCATACGCTGGCGATCTGCATGGGCAACTATGGCGCTTCGAGTTCGACAGCAGTGACTCGTCTAAATGGAAGGTCGGCTTTGGCGGCAAACCGCTGTTCACCGCGCGCGACGCAAACAGTGGGGTGCAGCATATCTCCGCAGCCCCCTCGCATTTCAATCTGACAAACGACGTTGGCTCCGGCAATCTGGTTTTGTTTGGCACTGGCCGCCTGACCGATCAAACCGACTCGCAAGACAGTAGTACCCAGTCCTTCTACGGAATTCTGGATGAGACGGTTGGCACCGCCAGCGCGGGGGCAAGTCCCTTTACAGACCCAGCCAAAGCCCGCGGCCTGCTTCAGATGCAGGAATTCAAGACCAAGGTGACCGATCAAAACTTGATTCGAATGACGGATACCGCCGTCCCCCTCACCGGCAGCAACAAGAAATACGGCTGGTTCGTTGATCTGGTCTTTTCCAGCGCCACAGTACCTAATATGCTTGGCAATTGGGTTCACCACCCCAAGGTCATCTACAAACCTGTGGTGATCCGCAAACTGGTGTTCTTCACCGCCGTGCAGCCACCTTCGACTGAAGAATCCTGCACCGAGTCCAAGAGCTACGACTACACCTTCCTACTGCCCGTTCTGACCGGTGGTCAATCCAAGGTGAACACCTGGGACACTGATGGAAATGGCGTCATCAACGCCGCCGACGAGATCGGCCAAGGGTTCGCCACACCGGATGGCGGCGGGCTATCCCAGCCGAAAGACACCAACGATGACAACACCGGCGCGGACCTGAACCCTAACCTGCTGAAGAACTTCAACAAGTGCGCCGGAGACGACAGCTACTGCGAAAAAGGGCCCGGTGGCTCCAAAGTGATCAGCGACCGCGTCTGGAAACGCATCATCAAACCACCGTTCTGAGCAACCGACACCCTCCATCATGTCCCCAGCTTTTCGCCCCCATCGCCGCAGTATGTCCAGCGGCTTCACGCTGATCGAAGTGATGATCGTGGTGGCCATCATCGGCATCCTCGCGGCCATCGCCTACCCGTCGTATCAGGAGCACGTGCGACGCAGCCACCGCTCTGAAGCGCAACGCGCCCTGCTCGAAGCCACGCAATTCATGCAGCGCTTCTATGCAGCCAACATGCGTTACAACTGCAAGCTCAGCGCGCCCAACTGCTCGGCTGGGGACGGTGACTCGGTCACGCTGCCTGTGACCACGGTCGTCTCTGGCGCCACAACCATGTACAACCTCAGCGTGACGGCCGATCAAACCACCTTCACCCTGACGGCCACACCGCAAACGGGCACCACGATGGCCACCGATCGCTGTGGCGCCTTGACCATCACGGAAAGCGGCATCAAGGGCACGGCCGCAACCAGCGGCACGACCTCACCGGATACCTGGCAGAACTGCTGGCGTTAAGTTCCTGGTTCACTCCCCAAAAGCAAAAAGGCCCCGCAAGTTGCCGGGGCCTTTTTCTTGATGCCATCACATCACCAGCTCAGGCTCACTCCTCGGACGCCGCCGCCTTCCCCCGCTTGTTGCCCGTTTCCTTGATCGCCGCAACAAACTCGCTGACGTCATCAAAGCTGCGGTACACCGAGGCGAAGCGCACATAGGCCACCTTGTCGAGCTTGCGCAGCTCGCGCATGACCCACTCGCCCAGCTGGGTGGAGTCCACTTCCTTCTCACCGCACTGGCGCAGGCGCGCCTCGATGGCCTCGATCGCGCTTTCCATGGCCTCGGCACTGACCGGCCGCTTGCGCAGCGCAATCATCATCGAGCCCTTGAGCTTGGCCCGGTCGTAGTCCGTCCGGCGCCCATCGCGCTTGACGATGGCCGGCAACTCGATTTCAGCGCGCTCATACGTGGTGAAGCGCTTGTCGCAGCCATTGCACTTGCGACGGCGGCGGGTCGAGTCGCCTTCATCCGAATCCCGTGTCTCGACGACTTGTGTGTCGTGATGACCGCAAAAAGGGCAACGCATCGTGTCTTCAACTCCCTGCAAAGAACGAAGTAAAAAACCCGGCTTCGGACCTGAATCCTAGCCGGGTTTGTCAGTCACGCATCAGCGCGGTCAGCTCAGCGGTAGACCGGGAACTGACGGGTCAGCGCGGCGACCTGCTCGCGCACACGTGCCAGCGTGGCATCGTCGTGCGGGTTGTCCAGCACGTCGGCGATCAGGTTGCCGACCTGGATGGCCTGCTCTTCCTTGAAACCACGCGTGGTGAAGGCCGGCGAACCCAGGCGGATGCCGCTGGTGACCATCGGCTTTTGCGGGTCGTTGGGGATGCCGTTCTTGTTGCAGGTCATGTGCGCTGCACCCAGGATGGCTTCGGCTTCCTTGCCCGTCAGGTTCTTGGGGCGCAGGTCGACCAGCATCACGTGGCTCTCGGTGCGGCCGGACACGATGCGCAGGCCACGCTTGGTCAGCGTGTCAGCCAGGGCAGCGGCGTTCTTCACCACTTGCTGCTGGTAGGCCTTGAACTCGGGCGACAGGGCTTCCTTGAAAGCCACGGCCTTGCCAGCGATCACGTGCATCAACGGGCCACCCTGGATACCAGGGAAGATGGCGCTGTTGATCTTCTTGGCAATCTCTTCGCCGCGCATCAGGATGATGCCGCCACGAGGGCCACGCAGGCTCTTGTGCGTGGTCGAGGTGACCACGTCGGCGTGCGGCACGGGGTTGGGATACACACCCGCGGCGATCAGGCCGGCGTAGTGGGCCATGTCCACCATGAAGTAGGCACCGATTTCCTTGGCGATCTTGGCGAAACGCTCGAAGTCGATGCGCAGGGCGAAGGCCGAAGCGCCAGCGATGATCAGCTTGGGCTTGTGCTCGCGGGCCAGGCGCTCCATCTGCTCGTAGTCGATGTCTTCCTTGGCATCCAGGCCGTAAGACACGACCTTGAACCACTTGCCCGACATGTTCAGGGGCATGCCGTGCGTCAGGTGGCCACCTTCGGCCAGGCTCAGGCCCATGATGGTGTCGCCAGGCTGCAGCAGGCCGAAGAACACGGCCTGGTTGGCTTGCGAACCGGAATTGGGTTGCACGTTGGCGTACTCGGCGCCAAACAGCTGCTTGAGGCGGTCAATGGCCAGTTGCTCGACCACGTCCACGTACTCGCAACCACCGTAGTAGCGCTTGCCTGGGTAGCCTTCGGCGTACTTGTTGGTCAGCTGGGAGCCCTGCGCCTGCATCACGGCGGGCGAGGTGTAGTTCTCGGAAGCGATCAGCTCGATGTGATCTTCCTGACGCTGGTTTTCGGCCTGGATGGCCGCCCACAGCTCGGCGTCGACGTTGGCAATGGTGTGTTGGGCACGGTCAAACATGACTTGGCAGTCCTCTTCTAGGTTGAAGACCCGCCACATTGGCTCGACAAAGCCAAGTGTGAGGGCTGCCCAGGCGAACGGCTGACACAGCCCGGGCTCAAAAAGCCGCTTGGGCTGGCCGCGCTTCCCGGTGGTTCACCACCTCAGGCTCGGGCACTCGAAAGCACCCGGCCATGTATCGCCAGTTGCGCGGCGAAAACGAATTGTATCGGAGAGCGCGGACTTTAGCGGATGCCCGTCAGCATCGCCACCTGCTCGACACGGCGGGCAGGTGCCGTTTGCACGGGTGCAGGCTCGCTGGCCACCGAAGCGGCAGGCTGAACGCCAGCGGGACTGGTTGCAGCCGCCCCCGACTTGGCCGCCACAGCCGGCGCGGCAGGCACGTCAGCCTGAACCACGGCTTGCGGCAAGGACACCGTCACCGGCAGCTTGACGCCATTGGCCACCTGGCGCAGATAGGCCTGCTCGGCCAGCACCTTGGCGGCATATCCACCGTCATCCACCAGATTGGCCGCGCCCACGTAGTACTTCAGGCCCCCCTCCAGGCTGCCCGCCTTGCGGATGCAGTCCTTGAGCACCTGCACGCCCACGCGCAGATTGGTCACCGGGTCGAATGCCGCATTCTGGCCACCGAAGATCTCGTACTTGTCATGGTGCACGCGGGTCATCACCTGCATCAGGCCCTGCGCGCCCACATGGCTCTGCGCAAACGGGTTGAAGCCCGATTCGATGGCCATCACGGCCAGCACCAGCGTGGGCTCCAGGTTCATGTGGTGGCCCACCGTCCAGGCTTCCTGAACCAGGCGGCTGATGGGCTCGGGTGCCACGTTGTAGCGGCGCGAGATCCAATACGCCACATTGGCCTGCTGGCGGTTCAGCTCAGCCGGGTTCGTGGCGGTGGCGCGCTGAATGGCTTCAGGCTCGGCCATGGCCAGCAACTCGCCCTCATCCTCACCCGCATCAGCCGACGCGCTGGCGCGCAGGTTGGCACGCTCCATCAGCCAGCTCAAGGCTTGCGTCTCCAGCGTGGCGCGCACATCGGCGCGGCCCATCAGGAACAGGGTGCCCACCACGGCAACCAGGCCCAGCATGGCCAGGGCGTTGTGGCTGACAAAACGCACACCTTCGACCACATCCAGCACGAACAACACGGCAGGCGAACGCAGGCGCTTCACCCCACGAGCGGGCTTGCGCACCGCCTCTACTTCATCGGCACCAGGCGCGATGCCCTCAGGGCTCATCGCGGCACAGTCAAACGCTGTCATGCTTCTCCTTTCCTCACGTCGCCGGTGGCAACGGGTGGGCCAGAAGGCCTCACACCCCGTCACCCCCAAGGCGCCAGTGATAATGGCCCCGGCTTGAATCGACGGCGCGCGCGGTGCAGTGCTCGCAAAGGCCATCGACAAGGCCTGCAAGACTTCCGCAGACCCGTTGAACTGCCAGGGCTCGCAGCGCTGCACGCCCGTAGGCGTGCACAAGGGAAAACCCGGTAAAAATGCGTAACCGGGTACGTCGGGGCGGATTCTAGGCAGGCCTGTAATAACCAGTCAAGCATATAGAACACACCTCTTATAACTTCAGAAGATGAAATACCGTGATTTGCGCGACTTCGTGGCAGGCCTGGAGCGGCTTGGCGAGCTCAAACGCGTCCAAGAGCCTGTATCTACGCACTTGGAAATGACCGCACTGAGTGACCGCGTGCTGCGCGCGGGTGGCCCGGCCTTGTGGTTCGAGCAGCCTGTACCCCCTCAAAGAGGTGGGTCGACTAACGCAAACCGTTACAAAGTGCCAGTCCTGGCCAACCTGTTTGGCACACCTCGCCGTGTGGCTTTGGGCATGGGTGCCGATGACGTGAGCGAGCTTCGTGATATTGGCCGCGTGCTGGCCAGCCTCAAGGAGCCCGAGCCGCCCCGGGGCCTCAAGGATGCGGGCAAGCTGCTGCAGATGGCCAAGGCCTTGTGGGACATGAAGCCCTCCACCTCGCGCAGCGCCCCCTGCCAGGCCGAGGTGCGTGAAGGCAGCGAGGTCGACCTGACCGAGTTGCCCATCCAGCACTGCTGGCCCGACGACGCCGCCCCCCTGCTGACCTGGGGCCTCGTGGTCACACGCGGGCCGCAAAACGTGCCCAACCCACGCCGCCGGCAGAACCTGGGCATCTACCGCCAGCAACTCATTGGCAAGCGCCAGCTGATCATGCGCTGGCTGGCCCACCGCGGTGGCGCGCTGGACTTCCGCGAGTTCGCGCTGGCCAACCCCGGCCAGCCCTTCCCTATTGCGGTGGCCCTGGGCGCCGACCCGGCCACCATCCTGGGCGCCGTCACGCCCGTGCCGGATTCATTGAGTGAGTACCAGTTCGCCGGCCTGCTGCGCGGCAGCCGCACCGAGGTGGTCAACACCGCCGTGGGCGAAGGCGAGCAGTACCTGCAGGTGCCTGCGAGCGCCGAATTCGTGCTGGAGGGGCACATCCCCACCGCCCCCGCTGGCTACAAAGGCACCAGCGAGCACGGCGTGCCCTTGATGGAGCGCGGCGGGTACTTGCACGCACTAGAAGGCCCGTTCGGCGACCACACCGGCTATTACAACGAGCAGGACTGGTTCCCCGTCTTCGAAGTGCAGCGCATGACCAACCGCAAGGACCCGGTCTACCACTCTACCTATACAGGCAAACCGCCCGATGAACCCGCCGTGCTGGGCGTGGCACTCAATGAAGTCTTCGTGCCCATTCTGCAAAAGCAGTTCCCGGAGATCGTGGACTTCTACCTGCCCCCCGAGGGCTGCAGCTACCGCATGGCCATCATCAGCATCAAGAAGGCCTATCCGGGCCACGCCAAACGCCTGATGTTTGGCCTGTGGAGCTTCCTGCGCCAGTTCATGTACACCAAGTTCATCGTGGTGTGTGACGACGACGTCAACATCCGCGACTGGCAGGAAGTGATCTGGGCCATCACCACCCGCATGGACCCGGCGCGTGACACGACCCTGGTCGAAAACACGCCCATCGACTACCTGGATTTCGCCTCGCCGGTCAGCGGCCTGGGCGGCAAGATGGGGCTGGACGCCACCAACAAATGGCCTGGCGAAACCAGCCGCGAATGGGGCCGCACCATCACCATGCCCGAACAGGTCAACGCCCGAGTGGACGACATCGTTTCGCGGATTCTTCAAAAGCCGTGACAAGCGCCCAGCTATCCGACAAACGGACTTGCGTTGCCTGAGCGCTTGATCTACTCTTCACTTGCCTGCTGCGAGCAGGCACTTCAATAAGACGCAGTCACTGCGTCTTGGGATGCGGCAAAACCAACATCTTTTGCCCTTTCCTCGGACGGCCCGCGTGCCGCTCCAACCCCCGGCTTCGCCCGGGGGTTTCTCTTTTATACGCCCGTGAGTTGCGCCAGCGCTTCTTTCAAGGCCACGCGCACATTGGTTGCCCCACCGACAGAGGGTAGCCAATCCAGCCCCCCTTCGCGGCGCCAGTAATGGGTAGGCGCCGGCGTCACTTTGAGCACAGGCCGATCCGGGTGCAAGGCCGCTTCGTGCCTGGCCGCTTCATTGAACACGCGCATCGCCCTGGGCATGTGGAAGGCGTCGGTCACCACCACGACCTCCTGCACCTGTTGCTCGCCCAGCATCGTCACCGTCAGCAAGGCATTCTGGCGGGTGTCGGCCGAGCGAGTCTCCGTCCAGCGCAGGGGCACGCCGTAAAACTGCTGGGCCACACGCGCGGCAGTTTCCGCTTCTGAAGCCCCCACATCCCCCTGCTGTGCCCAACCCACACCGCCGCTGAAGCCAACAGGCAAGCCCGTGCGATGCCCCAACCAGATGGCATAGCGCAAGCGCTCCGCCGAGAAGTGCGTCAGGTCGGACACCCCATACTCGGGCGCCAGAGGCTCACGCCCCGCCCCCAGCGCCATGACCGCCACAGACGGCGCCACGGCACCACCTCGACCGGCCCGTCGCAACTGGGCCACTTGCTGAGCATAGGCCTTGCCAGCCGCCTCCAGCCTGGCCAGTTCGGCCCCTTGCAAAGGGCCCGGCGGCTTCAGAACGTGGTCTTGCAAGGCCAGCGCCGTGACCTGGCAGTTGCTGAACCAGATCCCCAGCACCCCCAGCAAAAGCACCAGATACCCCAGCCCTCGCCGAGGCAGGATCAAACGTGCCCCCACCACGATCAGCACCAGAAACGGCACGGGCGGCAAGACCAATGCAGTCAACAACGGCTTGTAAGACGCCCAATCACCCATGCAGACCACCCCACTTCTGTTTCATCAGCACCCAGCCTGGCCACCAACGGATTACCGACATCAACCGGCGACACACACAAGGGGCACTTCGTTTGGATAATGTCTCAGTCTAAGCAAAGAAAGCACCTGATGAGCGCACACAACCCCACCACCGATGCCGTCAGACAGGAAGAGAACTGGGAAGAAGCCACCTTTGGTGGTGGCTGCTTCTGGTGCGTCGAAACCGTGTTCAACCAGCTACGCGGGGTGCTGGAGGCCGAATCGGGCTACAGCAACGGCCAGCATCCCCACCCGACCTATGAAGACGTGTGCAGTGGCCACACAGGCCATGCCGAGGTCGTGCGCGTGCGTTTCGACCCCACACAGGTCAGCTACCCGCAGTTGCTGGAGGTCTTTTTCGCCATCCACGACCCGACCACGCTCAACCGGCAAGGCCATGACGTGGGCACGCAATACCGCTCGGGCATCTACACGCACAGCGCCCGACAAGCCGAACAGGCCCGAGACATCATCGACGAGCTGGCCACCAGCCGTGTCTTCCGCGACCCGATCGTCACCGAAGTGCTGCCCGTGAGCAACTACCACCCAGCGGAGGCCTACCACCAGCGCTACTTCGAGCACCACCCTTCACAGGGCTACTGCGCCGTGGTGATCGGCCCCAAGGTCGAGAAATTCCGCAAGACGTTTGTGGAGTTGCTCAAGGGGCCAGGCGCTGAATGAGCCAGTTGCCATCCGCCTGCAAGTCGTAGGCGATGCGGTCGTGCAGACGCGAACTGCGCCCTTGCCAGAACTCCCAGTGATCCGGCACGAGGCGGTAGCCGCCCCAATGCGCCGGCCGCGGCGGGTTGTCACCCAGCTTGGCTTGCTGCTCCTTCCAGGCGGCCTCCAGCACCGCGCGGGACGGCAACACCTGGCTCTGGGGCGACGCCCAGGCACCAATGCGCGAACCAACGGGGCGGCTATGGTAGTAGGCGTCTGAATCTGCCTCCGACACGCGGGTCACCCGGCCCTCGATGCGCACCACGCGCTCCAGCTCGGGCCAGAAGAACTGCATGGCGGCCATGGCGTTGCTCGCCAGGTCCTGCCCCTTGCGGCTGCCGTAATTGGTGAACCACACCAGGCCGCTGGCATCTGCCCCCTTGAGCAGCAACACCCGCGTCGAGGGGCGGCCTTCGGCGCTGACCGTGGCCAGCGTCATCGCATTGGGCTCCAGCGCCTTGGCACGCACCGCCTCGTCAAACCAGTGGTGAAACTGGTCGATGGGTTGTGGACGAACATGCGACTCATCGAGTTCGGCTTGTTCATAGCTTTTGCGCATCTGCGCCAGATCGTGCGGTGTCTTGTCCATAGTTGCAGTATCGACCAGTTCGATTCCCACCTGAAATGACGAGGATCAATTCTGCGCTCGGGTATGCCCCTAGGTGAAGCCTCGGTGGTGCAATGCAGCAAAACGGCTCACACTTTGTTGCAACATCTGGGGACGATCATGGACCGTTTGCCTACTTTGCTGGTGTTGGCTAGTGCTCCTTCCAGAACGGAAGAAATTGTATCCCCCCCTAGTGCACTAAGGGCATTTTCGACGTTGGATTCGACACTTCGAATGGGGTTATCTAGTGGGCTACCTATTTTGTTAGCGGCCCCCGCAGTGATCGGCATACGCGCCCGTCAGCTGCTCTCCGGCAATTGCGTGATTGACGTATCAGACAACGTGCAGAATGAGCAATTACAAACGGACCTCTTTACTCGCGCCGTTGTAGCAGGCGTACTATCCAGCGCAAACGCCAATGGTTGGATACTGTTACCTGCCAATACCCCAATGCTTAGGAGTGAAACCTTAAAAAAGGTCGCTCATGCTATGGCGACACAATCAGTTGTTTACCCTCAATTTCGCCAAATACCCGGACATCCAATTGGGTTCTCCTCCGAGTTCTTTTCGGAATTGATACGCATGCAAAGTGAACGTGATTTTTTGCGTCTAATTGCACGCTACCCTGCTCAAGGAATTGACGTTGACGATCCCGGAATTTTGCTTGGAGAAGGGTTACCTTCAGATCAAAGATTCACAATCAATCAAATAACCACAGCACAACATTCGCGACTGGCAAATTAAAAAAGCCCCACTGGGGGCTTTTTTAATTACAACGAACAATCCAGCCAGTCAAAAAGCCTTCTCCGCCCCTAAACCAACCATACTTGCATTACCCTTGTGTCCTGCGACATCAAACTTCGTAATGTCAAAAGTACCAATCAACTTGATCAAATCAGGAATATCGTATTCAACGCCAAGCCCAAGGTAGGGCTTTAGCTTGGAAGCCGACTCACTACCTCTTGATTGGCCATTAACTTCAGTGCGATATGTGGAAGTCACATATGCAGCACCAGCCTTAACACTAAACGCAACCTGATCGACCAAAGGAATTTTTGCAACCAACGCCACAGACAATGCATTGGTATCGGCAGAGTATTGAGCAGGAACAACACGAGTTGCATTCAACCCAGTATTATCAGCATCGTAGTACACCTCAGTTGCAGTAGCGTCTTTTGTTCGGGCTCGCCCAAATTGAAAGTAAGAAACCTCAAAGGCACCAATCTTACCAAATCCAAAATCAACTGTATTTTTAGGGGATAAGGCTGCCCCCCCATAAAACTTCCACCCTTTTGCCGACTTATCGCACCCTCCAGCAGAAGGGCAACCAAAATCAACATTAGTGAAGGAATAAACAGCGCCAGCATAGCCTTGAGAGTAGGCAGCGGGCACCAGCGAGAAAAATGCTGTTACGACAGCCAAAACGCGCTTCATAGAACGTCCTTGAAAAATTAGAAAATACAAGGCACGATCAGAAAGATCGTCCCACGCCAAAGGTAAACAGCGTGTTATCCAAAGTGGTCGACGTCTTCCGCACGTAAGTCCCAAGATTACAGGTACTATTGCCAAATTTCTGCTTAGCGAGGTCGCACATCAAGGCTGTAGTAGACACAGGACTATTTTCGATGGTGTAGGCCAACCTTGGACCGTAATCCTTCAAAACATCAGAGCCGCTCGTAATAGTTGTATTACGAGTAGTCAGCGTCGCATCCGTTTTGTATCGAAGCTTACCGACGCTGATACTAGCATGCCATGATTCATCAATATTAGCCTTCAAGCCCAAGAAAGGCCCCCAACCCAGCACGTTCTCAACCGTAACCGTCGTATCTCCTGCGCTCGCCCCTCCTTGATATGCATTCAAATAATCGGTGGCTCTAGCATCAAAAAACATCGCATAGGAAGCACCAAATCCCAAGAATGGTCGAATTTGATCTTTTGCTGCCCCGAAATATCGCCCCAACACCGCCGTAGGTGGCAACATTTTTAAACTAACGATTTTTTGACCATTGAGGTGATTTGCACCATCACCGTAGATATCAACTTTGAGTGGCGCAGCCAACACATAGGCTTCGAGCACCCAGCTAAGCTCATCATCCAGATAATACCCAACGGAAACGGCTGGGGTACCAACCATGGCTTGCCCGCGCGCCTTGATTCCACAGGGGGTTCCTATCCCACTAGCCTCACAGGTATAGCCCGAGGCAACATCATCAGGAATTGCACCCACTCCAGGAATTTGACTAAACAGACTTGTATTCAGCGTATTAAACTGATTCTTACTAATCCCGTTGCTGGAGGTAAAAGTTGGATTACCCGAACCAAGTCGATTCTTGATTTCATCTGTCGCAACAACGGGGCCCGTTACATCATAAGTATTGCCAGAGGTTGTTTTTACATTCGCGCGGATGTAATTCAACCGGAAAAACATCCGATCACGAACCGAGGGCGACACCTTCGCGAAAATACTGTCCACAGTCTCGGCTTGAGCCGGAGCCACCATCGAAGCCAGCACTGCAGACAAAGCCACCGCGAACCCCGTTCGCGACAAGGCTGAAAATTTCATGTCGTCTCCTCAATTAACCACACCCACCGCGACGGTGGCAACAATTTTGATCAAATAGCCTGGACAGGCGGAATCTGTGACTTTGTACCAGCCGGGCTGCAAAAGTCAATTGATGTAAATATCTAACCACAACACCAAAGAAAAAGCCGCTCGGCGCAGAGCGTGAGCGGCTCTTGACTGAAATCAGGATGCACGAGGTACACCCTGATTCAGACGACCAATTACTTGGCGCGGCGACGAGCCACCAGGCCCATACCAGCCAAGCCCAGGCCCATCAGAGCGTAGCTCGAAGGCTCAGGCACAGCGGTGATCGTGGAAGTGATCGTACCGAAGTCAGTCACGCCCATCAGAGCCGACTTGCCCAGGTTCAGCAGCCCCAGGGACGTCACGAACTTGTTGAAACCGTCGGTGGTGATCGACAGGCCAGTCAGCGTCGTGGTGTAGGTGCCAGCACCAGCAACCGTGGTGTCGCCAGTGATGGAACCGATGTCCCACAGGTAGAAGTTGTTCAGGGTGCCCACGCCGTTGCCGCCGATGATCGTGGCGTAGACCTTCTTGTTGGCCAGGTCAACGTTCAGGTCGGTCACGGTCAGCGAACCGCCGCTGGACACGCTCTTCAGCACAGGAGCGGTCTGGGTAGCGCCACCGGTGGTAGCAGCAGACAGAACGGCGTTCGTGGCGGTGTCGATGGTCAGAGCGGTGATCGGAGCCGAAGCAGAAGCCTCGGTGTAGAAACCGTCAGAGTCCTTCAGAACGGTAGCGGTAGCAGCACCGTAGCCAGCCACGGAAACCTTCCCGGTGTCCAGAGCGCCCAGCAGGTCAGCGCTGAACGACAGCGAGCCAGAACCGGTGAAGGACAGGCCGTTGTAGACCGTGCCCACGGGAACGGTCACGCTGGCGGCGCTGGCAACGCCAACTGCCACAAATGCTGCAGCAGCGACGATGCTCTTCATTGCAAATTTCATGTCTTTTCTCCACTTTAAAGCGGCCCTTTGAAACTTCTCAGCTGTCAGAAGGCATCCGCGTCTTCCTTTGACGAGCACAGACTGGTCTTTCGATGTCTGTTCGTCACAAGCATACCGGGCAATAGTTCACGGACACAACGGCTGTTGCCCCTCAAACACGTACACGAAGGGTCAGGAAAACACCAGTTCCGACCGGATTCCCCCGCATTCGGGTGTAGGGGTTACCCCCGAGACAGGTTGAAATCGCCCCTAGGAGAGAGGGCGTATGCGCGCCAGACTTGTCGCGAAAAAAGCCGCCTGGCCTTTCGACCAGAGCGGCTTGCACATGTAACCCTTTGAGCGGGGTTGGCAACCCCTGATACAGCGCCGTTACTTGCGGCGGCGGGCCACCACACCCATGCCGACCAAGCCAAGCGCCATCAGCGCGTAGGTAGAGGGCTCGGGCACGACCGCGACGTTCTTGGCGACGATCGTGGAGGTGATGGTGCCGAAGTCCGTCACGCCAGACAGGGCGCTCTTGCCCAGGTTCAGCAGCCCCAGAGATTGCACAAAGGTGTTGAAGCCCGCCGAGGTGATGGAAAGGCCGGTCATCGTGGTGGTGAACGAACCCGCGCCAGTGACACTGGTGGCGCCGGTGATGCTGCCGATGTCCCACAGGTAGAAGTTGTTCAGGGTACCCACGCCGTTGCCGCCGATGATGGTGGCGTAGACCTTCTTGTTGGCCAGGTCGACGTTCAGGTCGGTCACGGTCAGCGAGCCGCCGCTGGACACGCTCTTGAGCACGGGGGCGGTCTGGGTGGCGCCGCCAGAGGTGGCCGCACTCATCACGTTATAGGTCGAGGAGTCGATGGTCAGGGCGGTGATCGGTGCCGCAGCCGAAACCTGGGTGTAATAGCCATCGGAGTCCTTGGTCACGGTGGCAGTAGCCGCACCGTAGCCGGCAACGGAGACCTTGCCGGTGTCCAGCGCGCCCAGCAGGTCAGCGCTGAAGGACAAGGAGCCCGCCCCCGAAAAGCTCAGGCCGTTGTAGGCCGTGTTGGCGGGGACGGTCACGCTGGCGGCGCTGGCCATGCCGGCTGCAACGAAGGCGGTGGCGGCGACGATACTCTTCAAGGCAAATTTCATATTGATCTCCACTCAGGGTAACGGACCTTTTGCAACACAAACTGGCTTGCAATCAACTGGCGTCCGGTAACTTCCTTTGACTGCATCGATCTTTCGATCTCTGTTGTTACGAAGCTTATCGGCCGCTCAGATGGGGCACAACGGTGGGTCGCTCTACCTGGTGTGAACTAATGCGCAGGGTCGCCAAAGAGTGGGGAACTCACCCCCTTGTTCAGGTGGGGGGGTTACCCCCGAGATGGGTGAAATCAGCCCTGCAAGGTCACTTTGGCAAATTTGCGTTTGCCGACCTGCACGACGCAAACGCCCTGCCCCAGCTTGAGGCCGCGGTCGCTGACGGGCGTGCCGTCGATGCGCACGCCACCCTGGTCGATCATGCGCAGCGCTTCGCTGGTGGAAGGCACCAGGCCCGCCTGCTTGAGCAACTGGCCAATGGCCAGCCCGCCCTCGGGCAAGGTCAGCGTCACTTCAGGAATGTCGTCGGGCACGCCACCCTTGGATCGGTTGACGAAATCCACCAGCGCGTCTTCAGAGGCCTGCACGCTGTGGAAGCGCGCCACGATTTCCTGGCCCAGCATGACCTTGGCGTCGCGCGGGTTGCGGCCAGCCGCGCATTCGGCCTTGAGGCGCGCGATGTCATCCATGGGGCGGAAGCTCAGCAGGGTGAAGTACTTCCACATCAGGTCGTCGCTGATGCTCATGAGCTTGCCGAACATCTCGTTGGGCGCTTCGCTGATGCCGATGTAGTTGTTCTTGGACTTGGACATCTTCTCGACGCCGTCCAGGCCTTCCAGCAAGGGCATGGTCAGGATGCACTGGGGCTCCTGGCCATACTCGGCCTGCAGATGGCGCCCCATCAGCAGGTTGAACTTCTGGTCGGTGCCGCCCAGCTCCAGGTCGGACTTGAGCGCGACCGAGTCATAGCCCTGCATCAGCGGGTAGAGGAACTCGTGCACGCTGATCGAGGTCCCGGCATGGAAGCGGTCATGGAAGTCGTTGCGCTCCATCATGCGGGCCACGGTGTAGCGGCTGGCGAGCTGGATCATGCCGCGCGCGCCCAGGGCATCGCACCATTCGCTGTTGTAGCGAATCTCGGTCTTGCCCGGGTCCAGCACCAGACTGGCCTGCTTGTAATAGGTCTCGGCGTTGAGCTTGATCTGTTCGGCGGTGAGCGGTGGGCGCGTGGTGTTGCGGCCGGAGGGGTCGCCGATCAGCGATGTGAAATCGCCGATCAAGAAAATCACGGTATGACCGATATCCTGCAATTGGCGCAGTTTGTTGAGCACGACCGTGTGGCCCAGGTGGATGTCCGGGGCGGTAGGGTCCAGGCCCAGCTTGATGCGCAACGGGACGCCAGTGGCTTCTGACCGAGCCAGCTTCTTGATCCAGTCGCCTTCGGGCAGCAGTTCGTCAACCCCACGTCGGGTGACCGCCAGGGCCTCGTGCACACGGTCGGTGACAGGGTGTTCTGGCTGGTTTTGCGGGGCTTTTTCGGTATGAGACATGGGGGACCAATGGGTGAAAATCAGCATGAGGACCACCCTATTCCGGGGGATATACTCCGGAGATTGTGGGCGCCCAGGCGTGTGCCATGTGTGCAACGCGGGCTGATTTTAGGGGCAGCTTTCCCCCGCCACCGCATCTGGATGGGATTTCAGTTTTGACAGCAACTAACTTGCTTGAGGCATTGCAGGCCGGCGCGCAGTCTTTTCAAGCCGCCGCTCACCGTCACCCCCGCCGCGTCAGCGCCGCCGTGGTGGCCCTTCTGGCCGGTTCGGCCGTTGCGGCGTTTGGTGTGGCCCCGCTGACAGCCCTCCCCCAAGGTGCGCAACCTCAGATTGCGCAGATCCATGAAACCGTCGCCGTGCCGGAGCTGCCTGTTCAGCTGTCGAACCTGGATGCCCAGACGCTGACGCTGTACCGCAGCGACGTGACGCGCCCGGCGGACACGGTGGACAGCCTGCTGGCCCGCCTGGGTGTGGACGACATGGACACGGCCCAGTTCATCCGCAATGACCCGGTGGCCGGCACCATCCTGCAGGGCCGCACCGGCAAGTCGGTCAAGGCTTCGGTGGAAGATGGCCAGTTGCAGGAATTGATCGTGCGCGGCCCAGCCGACTCGGTCAATGACCTGGACACCCACTTCAGTCGCCTGACCATCACGCGCGTGAAGGCCCAGGGCAACAGCCCGGCCCGCTGGGATGTGCGCAAGGAACTGGTGCCCCTGGAGACCGTGCCGCAACTGGCTTCGGGCACCATCCAGTCCTCCCTGTACGCCGCCGCTGACGACGCACATGTGCCCGATGGCGTCACCAACCAGCTGGCTGAAATCTTCGGCAACGACATCGATTTCCGCCGCGAATTGCGCAAGGGCGATGCCTTCAGCGTGCTGTACGAGGCCCACACGGCCGATGGCGAACCCATCACCTGGGGCGGCTCGGCTGGCCGTGTGCTGGCAGCGCGCTTCATCAACCAGGACAAGACCCACGACGCCATCTGGTTCCAGGAGCCTGGCAAGAAAGGCGCTTACTACGACCTCAATGGCCGCAGCAAGATTCGCTCTTTCCTGGCTTCGCCGCTGGCCTTCTCGCGGGTGACATCGGGCTTTGCCATGCGCTTCCACCCGATCCTGCAGAAATGGCGCGCGCACCTGGGCGTGGACTTTGGCGCGCCCACCGGCACGCCGGTTCGCACCGTGGGTGATGGCGTGGTGAGCTTTGCCGGCCAGCAAAACGGTTATGGCAATGTGATTCAGATCCAGCACAGCGGCAACCGCATGACGGTGTACGCACACTTGAGCCGCATCGACGTCCGCAAGGGCCAGCACGTGGAGCAAGGTGCACGCATCGGTGCTGTGGGCGCCACGGGCTGGGCAACCGGCCCGCATCTGCACTTCGAGTTCAAGCTCAGTGGCCACCAGGTGGACCCGATGACGATCGCGCGTGCCTCTGACAGCCAGGTGCTGTCGCCGCAGGCACTGGCCCAGTTCCGCCAGCGCACGGTCGACGTGGCCCAGACCATACAGGCCGCAGGCCAATGGCAGACCGCTGGCGCACAGTCCGGCCCGCGATTCGAATGAGCACGTCCACCGACGTGTTGACGCAGGGGTTGAACCTCAACCCCTCGGCCCGCCCCGGCGGGCTTTTTTCTGAGCTGTACATCGGGCTGATGTCGGGCACTTCGCTCGATGGGGTGGATGGCGTGCTGCTGCAGCGCGAGCAAGACAGCTGGCGGATGCTGGCGCATGCCCACCGCCCCCTGCCGCCCACGCTGCGCCAGGCGCTGCTGGAACTGAACACACCCGGCGAAGATGAACTGCACCGCAGTGCCGTGGCTTCGCAGGCGCTGGCGGTGCTGTACGCCACCGTGGTGCAGGCCATCTGCTCGGCAGCCGATGTGCTGCCAAGCGAAGTGCAGGCCATTGGCGCCCATGGGCAGACCGTGCGCCACCGGCCCGACCTGGGCTACACCATCCAGCTCAACCACCCCGCCCTGCTGGCCGAGATGACCGGCATCGACGTGGTGTCCGACTTCCGCAGCCGCGATGTGGCGGCTGGCGGCCAGGGTGCGCCGCTGGTGCCGGCCTTTCACCAGGCCATCTTCGGTGCGCCGGACCAGACCGTCGCCGTGCTCAATATCGGCGGCATGGCCAACCTGAGCATCCTGCGCCCAGACCAAGTTCCGCTGGGCTTTGATTGCGGCCCCGGCAACGCCCTGCTGGACATGTGGTGCCAATGGCAGACGGGCCACGCCTATGACGCCAACGGCGAGTTTGGCGCCATGGGCAACGTGATGGAAGACTGGCTGGGTGACGCCCTGCAAGAGCCCTTCTTCGGCCTGCCCCCACCGAAAAGCACCGGGCGAGATCTGTTCAATGCCGAGTGGCTCAACCGCTGGCTGGCGCCGCACGGCTTGACCGATGGCCCGCTGGCCGACGCAGACCTTGCCCGCGATGTGCAAGCCACCTTGTGCGAGCTGACGGCACGCAGCGCCGCCATGGCCTTGCGTGAACACGCGCCAGACGCAGCGGAAGTGGTGGTGTGCGGGGGAGGTGCCCTCAACGGCGACCTGATGCGGCGCCTGGGCGAACAACTACCGGGGGTGCGCGTGGGCAGATCAGATGCCCACGGCCTGGATGTGATGCAGGTCGAGGCCGCGGCTTTCGCCTGGCTGGCCTGGACCCATGTCAACCGACTGGCCGGCAATGTGCCAGCCGTCACCGGGGCGCGAGGGCCCCGTGTGCTGGGCGCGCTTTACCCGGCCCGCTAGATGACAAGTTCAGGCTGTACAGCCTGACGCTCGATCAGACCGAGAAGCTGGAGCCGCAGCCGCAGGTGGTCTGGGCGTTCGGGTTGCGGATCACGAACTGGGCACCTTCGAGGTCGTCCTTGTAGTCGATCTCGGCGCCGACCAGGTACTGCAGGCTCATGGCGTCGATCAACAGCGTGACACCGTTCTTTTCCATCTTGGTGTCGTCTTCGTTGGTCAACTCGTCGAAGGTGAAACCGTACTGGAAGCCCGAGCAGCCGCCACCTTGCACGAACACGCGCAGCTTCAGGTCCGGGTTGCCTTCTTCGGCGACCAGTTCGGCCACCTTGGACGCCGCAGCGTCGGTGAAGATGATGGGCGCCGGAACGTCTGCAGCAAAGGTGTCAGCAGGGGCTTGGGCAACTACGGTCATGTGAATCTCCGGGATCAAAAATCAATTCTTTTGCGACTGCGCGATGACAGGTTGCACCGTGGTCACGCCGCTGTTCGAGCTGGCTGCCAATTTAAGTGCAGGTTTGTCTTCGGTTTTCAAGGGGCGCAGTTCGCCGTCAATCGTGGCGCCCTGGTGCATTTCCAGGGCTTCGTAGCGCACATCACCCACGATGCGCGCCTTGGGTTGCAATTCGAGCAGGTCTTCGGCCATCACAGGGCCTTCGATCAGCCCATTAATGATGACATGCCCCGCCCTGACCTTGCCATGGACACGGGCTTTTTCGCTGATGACCAGCAGGGAGCGGGCGTCGCCCGTGGAGGTCACGTTACCCTGGACTTCGCCGTCAATGCGCAGGCCATCGCTGAAGCGGATCTCGCCCGAGATCACGGTGCCTTCGCCGATCAGGGTGCGAATGGGAGGGGTTTTCTTCCAGCCGAACATCACGGGTTCCTCATCAAAAGGGGGTGGGCGAGGGGCCCGAGGTTACACGGTTGCCCGCGCAGGTCAATGCCTCACGCGGAGGTTTTTCACAGTATGAAGCAGCTTCAAGCCTCTTGCGTTCATTGCGTTCAAAGTGCCTGAACTTGCCCTGCGCGAACCTGGCCGGCCTCATCCAGCACGCGCACCTGCACCTGCCTGACCACGCTGTTGGCGGGCAGGCTCAACTGGTCTTCGACGCGGCGGTACTGCTTGAAAGCCAAAGCCTGCGTGAAGGCCGGCGCGCTATCGGCCCAGGGGCGCCCATCACGCGTGCCGCTGAGCAGCAACTCGACGCGCCCCTTGAACTCAGGCTGGTTGCGCCCGCCCTGCTGCATGATCAGCAACTGGAAACGAAGCTGCCCGGGCGCAGAGGTTTCGACCTGCAAGCCTCGCACAGACAGGCCGTTGCCACTGGCCGGCAGCAGGCGCTCAAAAAAGCCCAGGTCATCCTTGAGTGCGAGGTTCTCGGTTTCGAGTGACTTGACCTGTTCGGCCAGGCGTTGCTGGGTCACGCGCTCGGCCTTGAGCAGGCTGTCCGCAGAATTGGCCACGGCCTGCGCCGCATCGCGGTCACGCTTTGCATCATCGAGTTGCTGGCGCAGCTGCACCACCTGATCCGCCGACTTGCGACCATCCTGATTGAGCCCGGCGATGTTGCGGCCGAACTCGAAAGCCCACAAGGCCAGCGCGGCAGAGAAACCCAGCATCAACGCCGCCACGGCCCAGCGCAAAGGCCAGGCCATGTGGCTGCGCACCGCCATGCGCGGCGACGCGATCGACAGGCGCCGCCGGATCAGCCGCCAGCGCATCAGGGCAGAACCGGAACCAGATCCAGCCCCATCTGCTCATCCAGGCCAAACATCAGGTTCATGCACTGCACGGCCTGGCCCGAGGCGCCCTTGGTGAGGTTGTCTTCCACCACCAGCACCATGACGGTGTCGGGCTCGGGCTTGTGTACCGCGATGCGCACGGTATTGCTGGCGCGCACGCTGCGGGTTTCGGGTGCACTACCGGCCGGCAGCACGTCCACAAAGCGCTCACCCTTGTAGTGGGCTTCGAAAATCGCCTGAAGATCAGCCGCCTGCCCCTCGGGCGTGAGTCGGCCGTACAGCGTGGAGTGGATACCGCGGATGATGGGCAGCAGGTGTGGCACAAACAGGCAGTTGACCGAGCTGTCGCCCGCGATGGCGCGCAACTGCTGGTTGATCTCGGGGCCATGGCGGTGGCCCTTGACACCATAGGCCTTGAAGTTGTCCGACGCTTCGGCCAGCAAGGTGTGCACCTCGGCCTTGCGGCCCGCGCCCGACACGCCCGAAGCGCAGTTGGCGATCAGGTGCGTGGGCTCGACCAGTTTGTGCTTGAGCAACGGCGCCAGACCCAGCTGCACCGAGGTGGGGTAACAGCCCGGGTTGCCGATGATGCGGGCCTTCTTGATGGCTTCGCGGTTGAGCTCGGGCAGGCCATACACGGCCTCTTCCAGCAGGTCGGGGCAGCTGTGAGGCATGCCGTACCACTGCTCGAACACGGCGGTGTCCTTCAGGCGGAAGTCTGCGGCCAGGTCGATCACCTTGACACCGGCATTGAGCAGCTCGCGTGCCTGGGCCATGGCGACACCATGCGGCGTCGCGAAGAAGACGACATTGCACTCGGTGAGCTTGGCATCGTCAGGCGTCACGAAGGCCAGGTCGACATGGCCTCGCAGGCTGGGGTACATGTCCGCCACGGGCATGCCAGCTTCCTTGCGAGAGGTAATGGCCTGCAACTGGACCTGGGGGTGCCGGGCCAGCAAGCGCAGCAATTCCACACCGGTATAGCCCGTGCCACCCACGATGCCGACTTTGATCATCTGAAATCCTCTTGGTACGTCCCGATCGGGGAAAGCCGCCATTTTAGGGATGCGCGGCGGCTTCTCGCCCGATCCTGGGCCTGATCCATGTAACTGCCATGGAAAGACCAGCTTGTTTGCCCGCTCAGTTGTGACATCGATCACAAAGTGTCGTGCAGTGTGCATTCCTTCACGTCAATTGATCAAGTTCCGCTTCCGACATCCGAAACCATGGCAGCCACGGGATCGGTGGCCCCTTCTCCACCGTCATCAACTTCGCTGTCGGCCATGCGCAAACTTCACCACCTCTTCCTCATGACGGCACTGGCCAGTGCGTGCCAACTGACTGCCGCCCAAACCTTTGCGCCAACGACGAGCGAATACAACTGGTCCACCACGGTGAACCAGCTGGGCATGCGCAACATCCACAACCAGGGCATCCTGGGTGAAGGGGTGATCGTGGCCATGCTGGATACCGGCCTGAACCTGGCCAACCCCGAATTCAGCAACAACAGCCGCATCCTGCGCGGCTACAACGCGGTGGACGGCAGCAGCGACATCGCCGACAACCTCAACCACGGCACGCACACCACGGGCATCCTGGCTGCACCGGGCAATGGCACCGGCATGTACGGCGTGGCGCCGGAAGCCAGCGTGCTGATGATCAAGGTGTTCAACGGTGGCACGGCTGCCGCCTCCGCCATCAACCGCGGCATTGACTATGCGGCCGCCAATGGCGCGCGCGTGATCAACCTCAGCCTGGGGGCCACCAGCCCCACGGGTGATGCCTCCTTGCGCGCCGTGGCCGCTGCCAACAATGCCGTGATGGTGGTCGCCGCTGGCAATGACAGCGCCAGCAACCCCAACTGGCCCAGCCGCTATGCCAAGGAAAGCTGGACCAACGGCACCATGATCGTCGTAGGCGCGGTGGATGCCAACAAGCGCCTGGCGTCGTTCTCGAACAAGGCGGGCGACACGGCCCAGTTCTACCTGGTCGCGCCCGGCGTCAACATCATCTCGTCGTACGGCACGGGCTACGCCTACCTGACAGGCACCTCCATGGCCGCACCAGCCGTATCGGGCGCGGCAGCCTTGATCACGGGCTACTGGCCGTACCTGCGCGCCAGCCAGGTCGCGGCCATCATGCTCAACACGGCAGACGACCTGGGTGCGCCCGGCGTGGACGCGGTCTACGGCCGCGGCATGCTCAATGTGAACCGGGCGCTCTCGCCCATTGGGAGCTACACCTACCGCACCGCCAATGGCGGCCGCACGACGGTGTCTCTGAACACATCAGGCGTGATGAGCACGCGCCCCAGCGTGAGCACCCCATCGGCCTTCCAGGGACTCAAGACCGAGGTGTTCGACGAATACGGCCGCAACTACACCAGCGATGAAGGCGCGGCCCTGAGCGGGCGCAGCGTGATGACGCTCAACAGCGTGCTGGGCCGCCCCGACCGCATGCTGGATGCCGCCGAGCAGGTGCTGAGTTCAGGCAGCAGGTTGACCCGGCTGCAATCGCGCCAGACCGAGGTGCAGCAATCGCTGCGGGTGAGCGCCCACAACCAGAGCGGCGAGCCCTGGAACCACGTGCAACACGCGGATGCCTCTGTGGTGATGCTGCGCCAGGCCTCTGGCCTGACGTTCAGCGCAGGCGACGGCGGGCTGTCCGGCATGAGCCTGGGCTTGATGGGCTCCAGCCTGGCCTCGCGACTGAGTGGCACCGACAGCGCGCTGGGCAACCCCTTGCTGGGCTTTGCGCCCAGCCACCAGTTCGCGGCCATGGCCATGCCTTTGGGCCGCCACTGGACGGGCCGCGTGGCAGCTGCGCGCTCCAAGGCTTATGACGCGGCTGCAGGTGATGTGAACCTGGTGGAGCTGAGCTACGAGAACGGCACGCAGGCCTTGAACGTCTCGGCCGGGCAGTTGACAGAACAAGGCATGCTGGGCGGCTACTCGAAGCGCCAGCTGGGCCTGAACCAGCAGACGGGCACCAACGGCATCACCGTGAGTGGCGCCTGGGCCTTGAATGCCAAGTGGATGTTGACTGGCGCCGTGAGCCGCACCCACACAGGCGCCCCCAGCGCCAGCGGCATGCTGATGGCCGGCACCGATGTGCGCGCAGATGGCTATGGCATCGGCCTGGTCCGCCAGGACAACTGGCGCGCCGATGACCGACTGAGCTTCACCCTGAACGCCCCCTTGCGCGCGCGCAGCGGCACCCTGACCTACAGCGTGGTCACGGGCGTGAATGAAGCCACGGGTGACCCCGTGTACGGCACCCATACCGTGAACCTGTCGCCCACCGCACGCGAGTGGACCGCCGAAACACGCTATGTGACCCGCCTGAGCGCCAGCACCTCGGTGAGCGCCGTGGCCGCCTTGCGCGTGCACCCGGATCACGATGGCAGCGCGCCTTCGCAGCTGGCGATGGGCGTGCGCTTCAATCAGGCTTTCTGAGAGGCTTCCTGAGCGCCGCCCAAGAGCACTGCCCAAACAAGGCGCCGCAAAAACAAAGCCCACCAAAGCAAAAGCCCGCCAGGCAATGCCGAGGCGGGCTTTTTGCTCGGGCAGCCGGTGCACAAACACCGGCCAGCCAGAACGAGAAGGATCAGCGCTTGCTGAACTGCTTCCTGCGACGAGCGCCGTGCAGACCGACCTTCTTACGTTCGACCTCACGGGCATCGCGGGTCACGAAACCAGCGCGGCTCAGTTCGGGCTTCAACGCAGCGTCGAAGTCGATCAGAGCGCGGGTCACGCCGTGGCGCACAGCGCCAGCTTGACCGGATTCGCCACCACCGTGCACGTTGACCTTGACGTCGAAAGCTTCGACGTTGTTGGTCAGCACCAGAGGTTGCTTGACGACCATGATCGAGGTTTGACGGCCGAAATATTGTTCGACAGGCTTACCGTTGACGATGATCTGGCCAGTGCCCTTCTTGATGAAGACGCGAGCGACGGACGACTTGCGACGGCCGGTGCCATAGTTCCAGTTACCAATCATATGGCCGCTCCTTAGATTTCCAGGGCCTTGGGCTGCTGGGCGGCGTGCGGATGCTCGCTACCTGCGTAGACCTTCAGCTTCTTGATCATGGCGTAGCCCAGGGGACCCTTGGGCAGCATGCCCTTGACGGCCTTTTCGATGGCGCGGCCAGGGTGCTTGGCTTGCATGTCCTTGAACTTCGTGGCGTAGATGCCGCCGGGGAAGCCCGAGTGACGGTAGTAAACCTTGTCGTTGGCTTTGGTGCCAGTGACGCGAATCTTGTCTGCGTTGACGATGACGATGAAATCGCCGGTGTCTACGTGAGGCGTGTAGATGGCCTTGTGTTTTCCACGCAGACGGAGAGCAACTTCGCTGGCTACTCGTCCGAGCACCTTATCGGTGGCGTCGATCACAAACCACTCGTGCACTACCTCGGCCGGTTTGGCGCTGAAGGTCTTCATGAGATTTCCTAAGTGGTAAAAGCTGGTTGACTGCTGACTTTGGTGCCACTTCTTAGGATGTGGTGGCCTCTCAGGCAACAGGGCCCTGATCACGCATCACCTGCAAAAATAACGCAGGCTCTACCGCAAACCGCCCCGGGCAGCGCTACAAGCGCAACCCTCCCGGCAACCATGTCGGGAATCCGCGAGTATAGCCGGCTTTCGGCGCAGGCTGCAAGAGGGCCAGGCCGGCAGCACAAAGTTACAGCGCCCGTGCAAGAGTTGACGCACATCAGACCTGCAAAGACCACAGGCTTTCACTTGCCTGTATAGTGGCCGAAATTAAGTAGTAACCCTAGGTTTGTACGCTTACTCTTGCATTTGCCTGACAAGGCGCTCGCGCATACTGAAAAAAGACCATCGCTGAGGGTTCGGAAAGGGGTCAGACATGACCGCAGTGAAGCCACATGATCAACATCCAGACAGGTTCGGCCTGAGCGCCAAGGATCTGGCCATCCGCCCGCAGGGAACGCCGCAACCCAAGGCCAGCGCGCCCGAGGGCTGGATCCCCATCCGCGACCTGCATGCGCGGCACCGCCACCGCATCCTGGATCACCTGCTGCACCTGGACGAGCACGACCGCTACCTGCGCTTTGGCTCGCCGGTGACATCCGACCAGCTCCACAAGTACGTGGCCTCGATCGACTTCAAGCGCGACGAGGTGTTTGGCATCTTCAACCGCAAGCTGCAACTGGTGGCCGTGGCGCACCTGGCCGCCATGCCGGGCAAAGGCCCGAACGGTGATAACTCCTCCCGGGGCCGTGCCATGGAATTTGGCGTGTCGGTGCTGCCCGAAGGGCGTGGCCGAGGCCTGGGCATGCGCCTGTTCATGCACGCCATCACCCACGCGCGCAACCAGCATGCCAGCCACATGATGATCCATGCGCTGACCGAGAACGCGCCCATGCTGCGCATTGCCGCCAAGGCCGGCGCCATCGTGGAACGCGACGGCCCGGATGCCGAAGCCTGGCTGAAACTGCCGCCCGATACCGTGGGCACGCACCTGGACAGCTCGCTGCAATCCCTGGCTGCAGAAGTGATCTACCGCGTTAAATACCGCGTGATGCACATCAGCGACTGGGTGAAGATGCTGATCGCGCCAAACTAACGACCCTGCGAGCCCCCTGATCAAGCCCCCTCCGCCTGGGGATTGTTTTCGTGACAAAACCCCGTAACATCCCCAACACTTGTTTAGGGGGTGACATGGGGTCCGATCCGATCTTCTGGGGCATTGTGCTGTCCGCCCTGGCTGGCGGCATCTTTCTGGGCCGCGCCTGGCAGCAGTTCGCCACCCGCGCTGCACGCCGCCGCTGGCCAGCACGATGGAACCTGAACGCCAGGCCGCTGTTCAGCGTGCATGAGCGTGCGCTTTACCGCGAATTGCGTGCGGCCTTGCCCAACCACGTCATTCTGGCCAAGGTCAGCCTGCTGCGTTTTTGCCAGTCTGCCGACACCAGTGACGCCAAGGCCTGGTACGACCGGCTGCAGGCCTTGCACGTGTCCATGGCCGTGTGCTCGCCCAACGGGGTGGTCGTGTCGGTCATCGACATTGAAACCAACCCCGGCAAGGCCACCCGCAAATCCCAGAAGCTCAAGGAAGCCGTGCTGGACGCCTGCCGCGTGCGTTATGTGCGCTGCCTGCCCGGGCAATGGCCCGCTGCCCACCTGATGGCAGGCTGGGCCCTCGGGCCCATGGGCACCAGCGCCGAACAAGCCCAGTTTTCGCCAGAGCGCCTGCACGATGCGGGAGATCAGCTTGCCCGCAAGCTGAGGGAGCGTCGCGCGGAACGGGCCGCACGCTGGGCAGAGTCCAGCTTTGCGCAGGACTCGTTCTTTGCCATGGACAGCCGCTTTGACGGCATCACGCACGCCGCATCTTCGGAGGATGAGGCCAGCAAGGCCGAGGGCGTGGGCCACCACCCCAAGATGGCCCACCAGCGCGGTTGATGCCCTGATCAGACTGCCGCGGTCACCAGCAAGGCATTGACGCGGCGCACGTAAGCGGCCGGGTCTTCCAGCTGCCCACCTTCGGCCAGCAGGGCCTGGTCGAACAGGATGTGGGCCAGGTCATCAAAGTGCTCGCTGGTATCCAGCTTCTTGACCAGGGCGTGCTCGGGGTTGATCTCCAGCGTGGGCTTGGTCTCGGGTGCGTTCTGGCCGGCTTGCTTGAGCAGGCGCGCCAGGTGGCCAGAGACATCGCCCTCGCCGGTGACCAGGCAAGCCGGTGAATCCACCAGGCGCGTGGTGACGCGCACTTCCTTGGCCACGTCCTTGAGCGAAGCCTGCAGGCGCTCCAGCAGGGGCTTGAGGTGCTCGGCGGCTTCTTCGGCCTTCTTCTTTTCGGCTTCGTCTTGCAGCTTGCCCAGGTCCACGGCGCCCTTGGCCACGCTTTGCAGCGGCTTGCCTTCGAACTCGTACAGGTGCGACAGCAGCCACTCGTCGACGCGGTCGGTCAGCAGCAGCACCTCGATGCCCTTCTTCTTGAAGATCTCAAGCTGCGGGCTGTTCTTGGCGGCGGCCAGTGAATCGGCCGTGATCACGTAGATGGCCTCCTGGCCTTCCTTCATGCGGCTGACGTAATCGGCCAGGGACACGTTCTCGTCGGCATGCGTGGAGGCAAAGCGGAACAGCTTGGCCAGGCGCTCGCGGTTGGCGAAGTCCTCACCGATGCCTTCTTTCAGCACCGTGCCGAACTCCTTCCAGAACGCGGCGTACTTGTCGCGCATGGCGGCATCATCGTTGTGGGCCATGTCTTCCAGCATGGACAGGATGCGCTTGGTGCAACCCTCGCGGATGGCCTTGACGTCGCGGCTCTCTTGCAGGATCTCGCGGCTGACGTTCAGGGGCAGGTCCGCACTGTCGACCACGCCCTTGACGAAGCGCAGGTAGCTGGGCAGCAGGGCCTCGGCATCGTCCATGATGAAGACGCGCTTGACGTAGAGCTTGAGACCACCGCGCTTGTCGCGGTTCCACAGGTCATAGGGCGCCTTGGCGGGCACGTACAGCAGTTGCGTGTATTCGCTGCGGCCTTCGACGCGGTTGTGCGTGTAGGCCAGCGGGGCTTCGCTGTCGTGGCTGATCTGCTTGTAGAACTCGTTGTACTGCTCCTCAGAAATGTCGCTCTTGGAACGGCTCCACAGGGCGGCGGCCTGGTTGACGGTTTCCCACTCGTCCTTGGTGACTTGCTCGCCCTTCTCTGCGTCCCACTCTTCCTTCTGCATCAGGATGGGCAGGGAGATGTGGTCGGAGTATTTGCCGATGATGCTGCGCAGCTTCCAGTTCGAGAGGAACTCTTCTTCGCCGTCGCGCAGGTGCAGGATGATGTCGGTGCCGCGGGTGGGCTTGTCGATGGCGTCGACCTCGAAGTCACCCGTGCCCTCGCTGCTCCAGCGCACGCCTTCGCTGGCGGGCAGGCCGGCGCGACGGGATTCCACGGTGATGCGGTCGGCCACGATGTAGCCGCTGTAGAAGCCCACGCCGAACTGGCCGATGAGCTGGGCGTCCTTCTGCTGATCGCCCGAGAGGCGGCCCATGAACTCCTTGGTGCCCGACTTGGCGATGGTGCCCAGGTGGTCAATGGCCTCGGCGGCACTCATGCCGATCCCGTTGTCGCGGATGGTCAGCGTCTTGTTGGCCTTGTCGACCAGGATGCGCACTTCCAGATTGGGGGCATCCTCATACAGGCCGCTGTTGTCCAGCGCTTCAAAGCGCAGCTTGTCACAGGCGTCCGAGGCATTGGAGATCAGCTCGCGCAGGAAGATTTCCTTGTTGGAGTACAGCGAGTGCGTCACGAGGTGCAGCAGTTGCTTGACCTCGGCCTGGAAGGTGTGGGTTTGCTTGGTCATGGCGTGTTCTTTTGGCAAACGTTGGGTTGCAGTGAAAAGGTGGCTTTTGGAAAACACACAGGCCCGCGCGGAGGCCGCGTCAGGGCAGCGCCTGACATGTGGGGGACATCGTGCACGATTTCAAGAGGTGGGCCGGTTTGATTGAATTTTTTTGCCCGGGCTTGCACAAGGCCAAAAATCTGTCATAGAATCTTGGTCTCGATGGCGCTTTAGCTCAGCCGGTTAGAGCGACGGAATCATAATCCGCAGGTCCGGGGTTCGAATCCCTGAAGCGCCACCAGAATAAAGCCTTGTGCATCAAGCACTTAGGCGCAGAAGCCACCCACAGGGTGGCTTTTTGTTTTGTGGCTACACAGCGTCATGTAGCCACCATGTAGCCATAAGAACAGGGTTTTGCACTGAACATGGGAATGAACCTTGAAGGCCCGAAAGACCAACAACGAACAGATCACGCTTGGCGATGGCTGGCGCAAGTTTGCATTTGAACGCCTTGACCTTGAGTACCTGGGCGTCATCCGGCGCGGCATCGAAATCGGCGCGCTGGCCAAAGACGAGGGCGGCGCGTTCCTGCAGGTGAATGGCGACATGCGCCAACCCCTCAACACCAGCAGGATTCAGGCACTGCTGCGTTCAGCCAGGCCCGACATCCGTTCGGCGCCCATCGCGCGCCAGCCATCAGCAGAACAGCGGTCAGCCGTCGTGGTCACCGTAAAACCCAAGCGACGCACCATTGTCAGAGCCTGAAGCGTGCACGGCGCGCGCGCTCTGGTGCTTCACATCAAAACGTAAGGCCGAATTCAGCGACTAACCATCGCCCACAGCACTTGGCTGGTTGTCGTCAGTTGTATTGACCCAGTGAATCCTGTTCAGGTGTTCACGTTGAAAGAAACGACGATGCCCAGCTTCGCGCTCAAGTGCAGCGGCGGCCTTGCCGATGTCTCAGGGATGCCTGATCGTCATCCCCTTCATCCCGGCCACACCAGCACGCACGCAACGACCCACGCACCATCTGGCAATAGGAAAACAGCCCAACCAGATGACACGCAATGGCGCGCCGCCGCAGAAGAAGGCGCGAGGCTGGCCGCAAAGCAGTGGCAAGTGCCGCTCGACCACATCACCGAGATCGCCTTGTCAGACGCCGAGGGGCCTTGCTATCTGTTCAAGGTGCTTTACACCGATCGGCACGGCCAGCGGCGCACGGCCGCCGTGCGCATGCCCAAGCAGGTGACGTACACCAGCCCGCTGTCGATGGCGTCCATGCTGGGTGCGCGTCAGGCCTGCCACACGCCATAACCCTCTTCGCGCAGGCCGATGGCCAGCTCGACCTCCATGTCCCGGGCGGCTTCATAGGGCATGGGGTTGAAGACCTCGTACAGGTGCGGCAGCAGGCGCATGCCATACCGAGTCACGAAACGGTTGGACTGGATGCCCGCCTTGTGCCGGTCAAAACGAAGGTCCGGTTCGAGCCCTGTCATGCCCACGTACACAAAGGGCTTGCCCAGCTGGTAATCGGGGTTGGCCTTGCGAAAGCTGGGTTCGTTCCACACCTGGTCGACCAACTCGACAACGTAGACGTGGTGATGGTGTCGGGCTTTGCGGGGCGGCATGAGGTGCGGTGATCCAACGAAGGCGGTGCGGGCTGCCCGACATCTTGTCATGGCCATTGAAGGCAAGGCACAGTGATGCAAGCGCTTTCTCTCTTTGAAGGATTGTTGTGACCGTGTACGTTGATGACATGCGCGCGCAGGTAGGGCCGCATGTGCTGTGTCACATGATTGCCGATACCGAGGCCGAGTTGCATGCCATGGCCGATGCCATCGGGCAGCCACGCCATCGCTATCAAGGCGATCACTACGATATCTCCTGGGCGCAACGTGCAAGGGCCGTGGCCCTGGGCGCCATGGAGATCACGATGCGCCAGGCAGGCTCGATGCACAGCCGGCGCAAGCAATTGGGTTTTCTGGGCTCGCCTCATGATGCGGTGCAGTGGCTGCGGGCGCATGTGGCGTCGACACGAGGCCGCATGTGAACCATGTGCGGCTGACGTGCAGCGGCTCGTCAGAAAACACGAAGCCCGCACCGTGTGAACGGGCGGGCTTCTCACTGAACCGATGGCGACCATCGGTCAAAGCGCAATGCCAATCAGGGAGCGGGCACGTAGGCCTTGGCCGACACGGGCTTCGGACGGAAGGCCACCAGGATGTCCTGGGTCAGCGTGCCAAAGGTGGTGATCGAATCCAGGGCGGCAGCCAGGGCAGCCGTCAGCTTGAGGGCCGACTTCATGGTGGCGTTCATTTCAGGCGTCAAGGTCAATTGGTCCAGCACTTCGTGCGCGGTGATGCTCAGCGGGAACTTGTACTTGATGCCCAGCGGCGTGGCCGTGTTGAAGTTGTACAGCGGGGCCTGCTTGGTGGTGGTGCCACCCAGTGGGGTGGTGTCGGCCAGCACCTGCTTGGTGTTGTAGTTGATGGTGAAGTTGGCGATGGTCACGCCCACGGTGCCGGCACCCTTGGCCTGACGAGTCAGTTGCAGGGCCGAGCCGCTGGCCTGGCCACCGGCGATCTTCAGGCCGCTGCCGATCGAGATCGAGGTGATGGGGAAGCTGTAGCTGCCTTCAGAAGGGTTCGTGGCATTGCCCAAAGCAGCGATGTTCACACCGCCTGCGGCGAACGCGTCCGTCGCTTCGGTGGAGAAGGCCTGCACCGAATTGGCCACCAGTGCGTTGGTGGGAATCGTCAGGTTGGCGTGGGCTGCTGCGCCGATGGCCAGCATGGCAGCTGCAAGGGTCACCGAGCGAATGGACATAGAGGTAAACCGCATCTCAAGACTCCTTAGTTGACTCAGGGTGCTTGCGTCATGCAAAGCGTGTTGGTGTAGTAAGAATGGTGCCCCAGCGCGCCGTTTTGATCACTAGCCCTTACCCCCATTCAGGCTCAGTGAAAACGTGGATAAACGGTCTGTTTCAAGGGTTAGCCTTTAGTAAATCCAGGGAGGTGTTTTGCGGGGTTTCACCAAGCATCAGCAGTAACACCTAACCACGATCGGTGGGTATCCGAACGGGCATCGCCCTCTTTGGTCAACGATGGCCTTGTCGCCATGTGACAAAGCGCACGGAAATGCGGGCGCAAAGCCCTTGTTATCGACCGGGTGCTTGCCTGGGGCTTCTCTAAGCTGAAGAGCCAAGCGCCACTTGTTCGCGGGCCAAGCGCGATGCGACTGGTTTGCCCTGCCCGCACAGAGAAGTCCCATGCTCCAAAACATCAAACTCGTCCACTACTTCAAGGGCATCGTGATCTCGTTCTGGGTCGCATTCCTGTTGCTGGCTGCGCTGTCATGGAATGGCTTGTCCAGCGCTGCGAGCAGCCTGCATGTCGTGCACGACCAGCACATGAGCAAGGCCGGCAAGCTGGGCGCCATGGCGCAAAACATCAGCCGCAATCGGGCCGAGATCCTGTTGATGTTCCAGCATGATCCCAATGGCCGGCTGCACGGCATTCATGACCACGCGCTGTCGGTGCACTTCGACAATTACGCCAAGCGCCGTGAGGAAACGAACAGGCTGTGGGAGTCGGTGAAAGGCGCCAGGCACGACGACAAGGAAGCGCAGCTGATTGCCGAGGTCGACCGCTCGCGTCAAGCCTGGGTGACGCAAAACTCGCTGACCCTCGCCTCGCTGAAGGCGAACCAGTTCGACACGGACGTGATGGCGGCCTACCTGAAGGCGGGGCGCACGCAAGGCGAGGCCATGCTGGCCGCCATCAACAAGCTGCACGCCTATCAGGAAGAAGCGGCTGACCAGGCGGCGGCAGAGGCGGATGCGCGCTACCGCCAGGCTACGATGTGGTTCCTCGCACTGGCTGTGGCCCTGGGCATCCCGGCCACCCTGGCCTCCGTCCAGGTGCTGCGCAATGTGCGGCGGGGGTTCGAGAAGGCCGATGCGACGGCGCATGCCATTGCACAGGGCGACTTGTCCGCGCGGATCCAGGCAGAGGGGGACAACGAGATCGACACCTTGCTGCGCCGCATGGAGCAGATGCGCGGCAACCTGGTTGAGGTGATCTCCAAGGTGCGCGCCACCGCTGACAGCATCGAGGTGGCCTCGGCTGAAGTGGCTGCGGGCAATGCCGACCTGAGCCACCGCACCGAACAGACCGCCAGCAACTTGCAGCAGACGGCAAGCTCGACCCAGCAACTGGGCTCCACCGTGCGCCAGAACGCAGCCAATGCGCAAGAAGCCAATCAGTTGGCGGAGGGTGCTTCGCGAGTTGCCTCGCGGGGCGGTGAGGTGGTGGCGCAGGTGGTTGACACCATGAAGGGCATCAACGAAAGCTCGCGCAAGATCGCCGACATCATCAGCGTGATCGATGGCATCGCCTTTCAAACCAACATCCTGGCGCTGAACGCCGCGGTGGAAGCGGCCCGCGCGGGTGAGCAAGGCCGTGGCTTTGCCGTGGTGGCCAGCGAGGTGCGCTCATTGGCGCAACGCTCGGCCGGCGCGGCGCGCGAGATCAAGAGCCTGATCGCCACCAGTGTGGACCGCGTCGAGCAAGGCTCCGAGCTGGTCGATCAGGCTGGCGCCACCATGACCGAGGTCGTGAGCGCCATCCAGAACGTCAACCACATCATGGGCCGGATCAGCCTGGCCAGTGCCGAGCAAAGCGAAGGGGTTGCGCAGGTCGGCCAGGCCGTCAGCCAGATGGACGAAGCCACGCAGCAGAACGCCGCGCTCGTTGAGCAAAGTGCTGCGGCGGCCGAGAGCCTCAAGCAGCAAGCTCAGCAACTGGTGCAGGCCGTGGCCGAGTTCAAGCTCACCGCATGAGGCATGAAAAAACCCGGCACGAAGCCGGGTTGATGCGCCGGTCGGCCTGATGAGGGCCTGAGGCAAGGATCAGAAGGTTTCCCAATCGTCGCTGGCACCCTTGGAGGGCTCGTTCTTGGGCTCGATGGCGGGCGGTGGCGTATAGGGTTCGGCACGCGGTGCGGCGATGGCCTTGGGCTCGGCAGCCTTGAACTGCGGCGCACGGCTGCCGGCACGGCGTTCAGGCCCGGCAAAGCTGGAAGGGGTGGTGGGCACCACGGGGGTCACCGTCGGTCTGGCGGTGTGGCTCATGCCGTGGTCCACCTTGAACACGGCCACAGCCTGCACCAGTTGCTGGGCCTGCTGCTTGAGGCTCTCAGCCGCCGCAGCGCTTTGCTCAACGAGCGCGGCGTTCTGTTGCGTGGCCTGGTCCATCTGGGTCACGGCGTCACCCACCTGGGCCACACCGCTGCTTTGCTCGGCACTGGCCGCGCTGATCTCGCCAATGATGTCGGAGACGCGCTTGATCGAAGCCACGATCTCCTGCATGGTGGAGCCGGCTTGATCGACCAGGCCAGTGCCTTGCTCGACGCGCTCCACGCTGGTGTTGATCAGGCTCTTGATTTCCTTGGCGGCCTCGGCGCTGCGTTGCGCCAGGTTGCGCACTTCACCGGCCACCACGGCAAAGCCACGGCCTTGCTCACCGGCACGGGCGGCTTCCACGGCGGCGTTCAGCGCCAGGATGTTGGTCTGGAAGGCGATGCCGTCGATCACGCTGATGATGTCGGCGATCTTGCGCGAGCTTTCGTTGATGCCCTTCATGGTGTCAACCACCTGGGACACCACCTCGCCGCCGCGTGCGGCCACGCTGGAGGCGCCTTGTGCCAGCTGGTTGGCCTGGCGGGCGTTGTCGGCGTTCTGGCGCACGGTGGAGCCCAGCTCCTCCATGGACGAAGCGGTCTGCTGCAGCGATGAAGCCTGCTGTTCCGTGCGGCCGGACAGGTCCTGGTTGCCTTGGGCGATCTGCGAGCTGGCCGTGGCCACGCTGTCGGAGTTGCGGCGCACGGTGCTCACGACGTTGGCCATCTCGCTGCGCATGCGGTCCAGTGCGGCGACGAATTCGCCGACCTCGTCATCCCCTTGGTCGCCACTGTGGCTGCCGGTGAGATTCAGCGCGGCCAGTTCATCGGCCTGCGCCTTGGCAAACGCCAGGCGGGTCGCCAGGTTGCGCACGATCAGGAAGCCACCGAACACACCACCGATGCCCACCACCGTGCTCAGTACAACAAGCGCCGTGGCCATACCGCCCTGGCTTGCGCCATTCGACTGCGACAAGGCCAGCGCGCAAACCCCGATCACGCCGGACAGCATGCCGCCGGTGAGAACCTTGACTTGGGTTGTGAGTTTCATGAACGACGTCCTTCAACTTGACATGATCAAAGGCTGCAGCGGGGGCGATTGCATCAACGGCCGAACGCGGGCAGCGACTTTCTATCGGCGCGGGTGCCTGCAACTTGAATTTCAGGGGGCGCCAGCGTTGGTTCACCCCTGCTGTTCGTGACCAAATGCACGGCATGCGGCCGGATGCCACAGAATGCGAAGCTGTTTGTGTTGTACGCGCCCCTATCAACCATGTCCCTGCCCTCCCCCAGGCTCGCCACCATCCCCGCCTCGTATGGGCTGTCGCTGCTGTCCTTGATGGTGGAGCGCGGCCATGGGGTGGACGACATCCTGGCGGGCAGCCAGCTCACCCGGGCGCAGCTGCAGGACCAGCATGCCCAGATCAGTGGCTGGCAGTACGTGGTCATGCTCAACAACGCGCTGCGGCTGGGGGGCGATGCGGGCCTGGCGTATGAGCTGGGCTTGCGCAGCCAGGTGACCAAACATGGCTTCGTTGGTTTTGGTTTGATCAGTTGCGCCACGCTGCGCGAGGCCATCGAGTTCAGCGAGCGCTACTTTCAGGCTCGGGTCTCGGTCTTCCGCAGTGACATGTCGGTCAAGGGCGACCAGGTGGTGATCGCGTTGCACGAAACCGTGCCATTGGGCCCTCAGCGCCCGCTGATCCTGGACATGGTGCTGGTCGAACTGTGCAGCCTGTTTGCCAAGGTGATGGGCACGGACACGACCACGTCGGGCTGGACCAGCGAGATCTGGGTGCCCTACCCGGAACCCGTGGCCTACGCGCGCTACAAGGCCCGCCTGCCCCGCTTCAGGTTTGACCAGCAGGCGGTGCAGATCCGTTTCCCGGCGCGCTTGCTGGATGAACCCATCCCGTCTGCGGACCCGGTCAGCGTGCAACTGGCCATCGACCGTTGCGAGCAGGAGATGGCCCAGAAGGCGGCGCAGCAGACCATCGCCGATCTGGTGCGCCAGCACCTGGTGTGCAAGGATGGCCGTTACCCGGATGTGGCCGCGATGGCGCAAAAGCTGCTGCTGTCCGAGCGCACGCTCAAGCGTCGCCTGCAAGATGAAGGCTGCAGCTTTCAGGGCCTGCTGGATCAGGTGCGCCACCAGGACAGCCTGCGCCTGCTGGGCAACCCGGCACTGGCCATCAAGCAGGTGGCTGAAGCCGTGGGCTACACGGACCCCGCCAATTTCGCGCGAGCCTTTGCCAAGTGGACCGGGTTTTCACCTCGTGAATGGCGACAGCGCCAGCAGTCCACCTCGTCTGGTCTGATCCACCATGGCCTGAATTGACAGGTTTTCGGCCTGATCACCCCTCACGCCCGTGGGGGCCTGCTCGTTACGCTCGTGGCTCACGATTGCCCTATTGAGCCAACAACGAGGAGACCATGAGCAAACGAATCAGCCCTGCCCGCATGAGCGACGCACAGAAGTCGGAGCACATCCGGTCCGTGGTGCTGCAGGCGGGCGTCGACCTGCGCCAGCGCCACCCCTGGCTGCGCCACCAGGATGCCATCGGCGCCAGCATCATGATCGTGTCCCTGCTGGGCATGATCACCAGCGGCTGGCTGTACATCGAAGGCCAGATCCCCTGGTGGCTGTGCGTGCCCGTCACGGCGATCTTTGCGTCCTTCATCCACGAGCTGGAGCATGACCTGATCCACCAGATGTACTTCCGCAGCAAGCCTTGGGCGAACAGCCTGATGCTGGCCGTGGGCTGGCTGGCGCGGGCCAGCACGGTGAGCCCCTTTGTGCGCCGCAAGCTGCACCTGCACCACCACAAGGTGTCGGGCACGGAGTCGGACCTGGAAGAGCGTGGCATCACCAATGGCGAGGCCTGGGGGCTGCGCCGCCTGCTGATGACCGCCGACAACATCCTGGGTGTGATGCTGCGCCCCAAGACTATGCGCAAGGCCGTGGTCGCCTACGTGAAGGCCCAGCAACCAGCCAACAAGCAGGAATTCGCCAGGATGCTGCGTGAGCAGGCCTCGGCCTTCTTCCCGCTGGGCACGGTGTATTACTTCGTGTTCCACGCCTGGATCGTGCTGCACGTGACCGCCTGGGCCATGCCCTTGCTGGGCATGCAGGAGCCAGGCTGGATCGCCGGCACCTTGCCACGCCTGGATGTGTTCGCCGTGGTCTACATGCTGCCCAGCCTGCTGCGCACCTTCAGCATCCAGTTCATCAGCTCGAACATGCATTACTACGGCGATGTGGAAGCACGCAATGCCATGCAGCAATGCCAGGTGCTCAACCCCTGGTGGCTGATGCCGCTGCAGCTGTTCTGCTTCAACTTCGGCAGCACGCACGCCATCCACCACTTTGCGGTGAAGGAGCCCTTCTATGTGCGCCAGTGGAACGCGGGCATTGCCCACCAGGTGATGCGCGAGATGGGCGTGCGCTTCAATGACTTCGGCACCTTCAAGCGGGCCAACCGCTTCCATGGCGCCGATGTGGCGGCCGTGCTGCCGGCACGCCAGGCTTGATCGTGGCGGGCCATGCCTGCCATCGGGGCTCACCATAGTTGCCTGACAATAGGAGGCCGTCGCGCACGCAACCGCCTCCTTTTTCATGACCGCCCCCTTCTCACAGCTCCCTGCCCTGATCCTGGCCGCCGGCCGCGGCGAACGCATGCGGCCTTTGACCGACAGCACGCCCAAGCCTTTGCTGAGCGTGCAGGGCAGGCCGCTGATCGTGTGGCATCTGGAGGCACTGGCGCGTGATGGCGTGCGTGATGTGGTGATCAACACCGCACACCTGGAAGAGCAGTTCCCGGCAGCGCTGGGCGATGGCGCCCGATGGGGCCTGCGCCTGCACTACTCGATGGAAGGCCGTGACCACGGCGGTGCGCTGGAAACCGCAGGCGGCATGGCCAAGGCCCTGCCCTTGCTGGGTGAGGCCTTCTGGGTACTGGCCGGTGATGTGTTCGTGCCAGGCTTTCGCTTTGAAGCCGCTGCGGCCGAGGCCTTTGCGTCAGGCGATGACTGGGGGCAGATGTGGCTGGTGCCCAACCCGGCTCATGTGCCTCAGGGTGACTTTGCGCTGGATGCCGCTGGCCGCGTGCGGCGCAAGAACGAAGCGCCGGCAGGCACACCGGCTTATACCTACTCGACCATCGGGCTGTACCGCCCGGCCATGGTGGCGGGCATCCAGCCCGGCGAGAAAGCCGCCCTGCGGCCCAGCCTGGAGCGCGCGATCGATGCGGGCAAGCTGGCGGGCCGTTTGTACACAGGGCCCTGGGTGGATGTGGGCACGCCGCAGCGCCTGGCGGAGTTGAACGAAGGGGCGCCTGTGGCTACAACGGCGTTGACATCGGCGTCTGACGCTGCACCCGCATCCCGCTCTGCGCCCTCGGCTTGAGCCGCTGCAGATGCCCAGCACAAGCACCACGCCCTCGGCACCCATGCCAGCCCCCACGTCGACGCCCAGCTCGTCATGGGAGGCGGCCCGCCCACGTCACCACGGCACGCACCTCACCGCTGATCTGGCCGGGTGTGCGGCCAGCCACCCCTGGATGACTCAGCCCGATACCTTGCGCGCCGCCTGCCTGCAGGCCGTGGCCCGCGTGGGCCTGCAAACGGTGGGCGAACGCTTTCATGGTTTTGAGCCAGCACAAGGTCATCAGACCGCCGGGGTGACCGGTGTGGTGCTGCTGGCCGAATCGCACCTGGCGGTGCACACCTGGCCTGAGCTGGGTGTGGTCACGCTGGACGTGTTCGTGTGCAACCTCTTGAGCGACAACGCCGAGCGTGCACAGATGCTGCTTGATCAGTTGGTGGCCGGCTTCGAGCCGCAGCAACAGGCGCGTCAGGCCATCCGCCGCGCCATACCGGACGCGGCCAGCACCTGACGTGCCGCGCGCACGCCGTGCGTGAAGGCCTCCTCGAACACCGAGTAGGCGGACAGGTCACTGTGCGCAAAATGCAGGCGCCCCTGTGGCTCGCTCAAGGCCACCAGTGCCGCGTGGCCACGCACACCTGGCGCCGGGATGCTCATGGCATGGCCATGGCGCATGAGGTCCATCTGCTGCACGAGGCCGGGCAGATCAGGGTGGATGCGAGACAGGTCGGCCAGCACATGGCGGGCCCAGTCCTGCCAGCTGCCTTTGAGCAAGGCCGATCGCATGGCCTGACCTTGGGCGGCATCCTGCCCGCCGAGCGCCCAGTAGTGCGTGAGCAGCATGGGGCCGGTGACCTGCGCCAGGCTTTGATGACGGGCATCGACATAACCCAGCGTGGGCATGGGCACACCGTCCACGCCCTCGTTGGTGTAGGGCACGTTGTCCCATGACAAGGGCATGCCGGGGCGATCGGTGAAGGCTTTGGACAGCAGCACATTGCTGACCAGCCAGGGGGCATAGGCCATGCGTGGCGCCATCTCTCGCAGGGGCGGCAAAGGCGTGCGCAGCAGGCGTTGTGCCACGAACAGGGGCACGCACAGGATCACCTGTTGCGCCAGCCAGCTATGCCGGCATTGGTGGCCCACATGCCAGCTCTGGACGGCCACCTCATGGCGACCGGCCTCGACCTGCAAGGCCACTTGGCCGGTCATCACGCGATCACCCAGATCGTGGGCCAGTTGCTGCGTCAACCAGCCATTGCCCTCGGGCCAGGTCAGCACGGCGTCGTGCGCATCGCCCTGGCCCGGCAGCTCGAAGCCATGGCGGCTGGCGAAGTAATGCAGGCCGGCCCAGGCCGAGACACGCCCGAGGCCCGCACCATAGTCATCACGGCAGGCATAGTCCAGCAACCACGACAAGGGCTTGGACGTGTAGCCGCTGGCGTGCAGCCATTGCGCAAAGCTCTGCTGGTCCAGCGCGGCCAGGCCGGCATGCCAGGGCCGCTTGAACGTGGGCATGGCAAAGCCCAGTTCGCGCGAGGCGGTGCGCACGTCCTGCGAGAAACGGCGGTATTGCGCGAGGTCATCCGCGCTCAGGCCTTGCTGCGGCAAGAGCCCTTCGCGCCATTGGCCACGCCACAGGCCGGGCTTGTCTTGTTTGATATCGGGGATGAACAGGCGCTCTTGCGGGCTGTGGCAGAGGTGGCGCTCATCGCCCACCCATTGCCCATGCTCCTGGCGGATCAGGCCAAGTTCTTCCAGCCATTGCGCCACCTCGGTGGCATCGGGCCCGGGCATGGGCAGGTAGTGCGCACCCAATGGGCAAGGCAGGCCACGCACCAGGTGGCCGCGCGCGTTGCCACCGGGCTGGTCTTCCAGGTCGAGCACCGCGAGATCGTCCAGGCCCGCGCGCATCAAGGTGCGTGCGGCAGACAGGCCCGCCACGCCGGCGCCAATGATCAGCATGTGCACACGGCGAGGCGGGGCGCAGGCTGCGCTGGGGGCCTGGGCATCGCGCCAGGCATGGCCTCTGTCCACATGGGCACCGACCCAGCCGCCTTGCACGTCCGGGCGCAGGCTGCTGGCATCGTTGTGGCGGCAAGCGCTCAGGCCGGGCAACACGCTGCTGGCCGTGCCGATGCCGGCCACACTCAGCCAATGACGGCGCGCACGGTTGAAGCCCGGCTCAGTGGCAGACATGGCGGGGCCTCATTGGTGCACGCGGCCCCACTCGGCCTCGAAGGTCTGCACCAGCACCTGGTTGCTCAGGCGGTTGGGCTCAGCAGCCACACGGGCCATGTCGGGCGGGAAATCGAACAAGGCGGGCAGGCTGGTCGGCGTGACAAAGCGCATGCCCGCAGGCAGCTGGGTCGGCATGCGCCAGGGCCGGTGGTGGGCCAGCACAAAACCCCATTCGCCAAAGCTGGGCACATGCGCGTGGTACGGCGTGGTCTGCAGGCCCACGGCTTCGAGCGTGCTGACCACCGTCCAGAAGCTCTGGCGTGCGATCAGCGGCGAGGTGGTCTGGATGACGGCGTAGCCGCTGGCAGACAGGTGCTGGTCCAGCAAGGCGTAGAAGGTGGTGGTGTAGAGCTTGCCGATGGCGTGGTTGGTGGGGTCGGGAAAGTCCACCACGATGACGTCGTACACCTCGTCGTGTGAAGCCAGCCAGGTGAAGGCGTCGGCGTTGACCACCTTGACCTTGGGCGCCTTGAGCGAGCCCTGGTTCAGCGCGGTCAGACGCGGGTCACGGCTGAACAAGGTGGTCATGGCCGGATCCAGCTCCACCAGGGTGACCTGCTGCACGCTGGGGTACTTGAGGATTTCGCGCACGGCCATGCCATCGCCGCCACCCAGCACCAGCACGTGCTTGGGGGCGCCTTGCGCGCTCATGGCGGGGTGCACCAGGGCCTCGTGGTAGCGGTATTCGTCACGCGAGGCGAACTGCAGGTTGCCATTGAGGAAGAGCCGCGTGCCGCCGTGGCCCTGGGTGATGACAATGCGCTGGTAGGGCGTGTCCTGGCGCAGCACCACGCCGTCGCCATAGAAGCGGTCTTCGGCCCAGGTGGTCAGGGGCGGCGCACCCACCATGGCCGCGGCCAGGATGACGATGACAGCGGCGCAAGCCCAGGCATGGCGGTGCCAGGCGCGCAACTCGCTGCGAAACAGGTGCAGCGCCCACACTGCCACCAGCACATTGAGCAGGCCAAAGAACACACCCGTGCGCACGATGCCCAGGTGCGGCACGAGCAGCAGCGGGAAGGCCAGCGACACCACCAGCGCACCCAGGTAGTCAAAGGTGAGCACCTCGGAGACCAGGTCCTTGAGCGCATATCGGTGGGCAAAGTGGCGCTTGAGGATGCGCATCACCAGCGGGATCTCCAGGCCCACCAGCACGCCGATCAGCATCACCAGGCCATAGAGCAAGGTGCGAAACGGCGCCGAGGCCCAGGCCGGCAAGAGGCTGTTGGCCACGAAGAGCAAGGCCGGCATCAGGCCGCCGAACAAGCCCACCATCAGCTCGATGCGCAGGAAGTGCGCCACCAGTTGCCGCTCCAGGTAACGCGACAACCACGAGCCCACGCCCATGGCAAACAGGTAGGTGCCGATGACGGTCGAGAACTGAAGGATGGAGTCCCCCAGCAGGTAGCTGGCCAGGGCCCCGGCCGCCAGCTCATACACCAGCCCGCAGGCGGCGACCACGAAGACGGAGGCCAGCAGCGCCAGTTCAGCCGGCGACACGCGGCCACGCTCTGGCTGGCTGTCGTGCGCAGCTGTCGGGCTGTCGTGTGGCGAGCCAAGCCCGCCTTGTGATTCAGCCATGCACCGCCGCAGCCACGATCTGCCCGATGGCCAGGCACATGGCGGCCACCACGATGGCCAGGGCCATGTTCTTCTTCTCGACGATCTCGCCCCACAGGTCATACGGGGTGAGCTTGTCGACGATGACGAAACACACCCAGAACACGACCACACCCATCAGGGCAAAAATCATGGAGCCGAGCAGGACGCCGGGCTTGAGCCATTCAATATCGAACATGGTGATCTCCTGATCGCTACTTGTGAAAGCCGCCACTGTTGTAGCCGCCGTATGAACCGCCGTGGCTGCTGCTGCCGCTGCCCTGGCTGGCCCGGCATTGCCGGTACTCGGTGCTGTACTCGCCGTAGTTGTCACGCACATCGCTGCAATCGTCACTGCACTTTTGCAGCAGGAAGACGATGAACAAAAAGAGCAGGATCCACATCAGCTGCGTCACCCACTTCCTGGTCTCGGGCGACATGGGTGTGGCGTCACGCTTGAAGGCGCCCACGGCCTGCTTCGAGATCTGGAAGGCGCTCATCACGGCTTGCGCTTCGATGGTCTCGCCGGCCGACCAGGTGATCTCGTTGCCCGTCTGCTCGCGGTTGAGCCGCAAGGCGCTGTTGTTGCCCTGGCCGGCAAAGTCCGTGTTCAGTGTGCGCTGTTCCTTGCGCACGGGCCAGTAGAACTCGCCCAGCACATAGGTGGTCTTGGCCGGGTAGGTGTAGCGCTTGCGGTAGGTCTTGCCCTGGTAGACCAGGGTGTCGCCCTTCACGGCCGGCACGCCGGTAACGGGGCGCACGATGCTCCAGCCGTCTTCCGCATCCACCAGGAAGGCAAAGCCCTGCATGCGGTTGTACAGCAGGTACTCGCGCCAGAAGGTCTGCTCTTCGTGCTGGTCTTCAGGGATGTCGCAGCGCTCCTGGTAGCCCACCACCTGCCAGTTGTCGGCCTTGCCACCGACCTTGAGCGTGCCCACCTTGCCCAGCGGGATCAAGGGCTCCAGCGTGTTGTCCTGGCGGTAGAAAGCGAGGTCGCCGCCCAGGCCCTTGCTGATGTCGATGACGGACTTGCAGCTGGTGCAGACGATGGATTGCGCGCTGTCCAGCGTCGGCGTGAGCGAGGTGCCGCAGTTGGGGCACTCGATGCCCTTGGCCTGCAGCTTGCCTTCAGCGGCTTGTTTGGCGTCAGGGATGCCGGAGAGACGCAAGTCGGCCAGTTGCACCGAGCGGCCGACGTCCAGCCGTGCCTGGGTGCCCTCGGCCGCGGGGTCAAGCTCGATGGACAGCACCTCGCCGGCCGTGTTGCGCAACTCGAGCACGGTGAATGCACGCGTGAAATCCGGCTTGATGGCCAGCTCACCCTCGGCCGCATGGGTGTGCGCCTGCACGCGTGAGGACAGCACCCAGGGCCGGCTGTCGATGATCACGCCCTGGCCGATGGGGGCTTGTGTCAGCTCGCGCAGCGGCAAGGCCTGCGAAGGCTGCAGCGCAAAAGCCATGACGTAGGCGCCGTTGTCCTCGCTGAGCGCACCGCTGCGCCCGTTGTCGAACAGGGCATGCCACTCGGTCCAGCGGCCTTCTTCGCCAGCATCGTCCTTGTAGGCCAGCTGCAGGCGCCCGATCAGCGTGAAGGCTTCGCCCTGATGCTGGCCGCGCGCACCCAGCGCCAAAGGGCTGTGGTCATCGAACAAGGCGGCGCTCTGGCCGATGCGGCGCAACGATTCACCATCGCGCACCAGCGTGCTCTTGCAAAAGCTGCAGACGGCCATGGGCGAAGCCGCCGATCGGAACTCGACCGGCGCACCGCAGAACGTGCACGCGGCACGCCAGGCGCGCTGCACCCCACCAGCGCCGCCCCCGGCGCCTTGATCACTCATGACAACGCCACCCGCCGATCAGACAAGCTTCTTGAGCAGCTCGGCCTTCTTGGCGCTGAACTCGTCGTCGGTGAGGATGCCCTTGGCCTTCAGGTCCGCCAGCTTTTCGATGGTGGCCATGATGTCGTCGGGCTGGATGCCAACGGCGGCGGCAGGTGCAGCACCCGTGGCCGCCTGCGCACCTTGCAAGCCCTGCTGGATGGACTGCGCCATGACCTGGCCCAAGGCCAGGCCGGCGCCCAGCCCGGCCGCGTCACCGGCCACGCCACTGCCCTGCCCCGATGCCGCGGCGATCGTGGGCAAGGCCTGTGCGGCCTGGTACTGCATGAACTGGCCCATGTTCTGGCCGACCATGCCCATGCCGATCTTCTGGTCAAGGATCTTTTGCAGCTCTTCGGGCAGCGACACGTTCTGCACGGTCAGGCCTTCGATCTTCAGGCCCAGCGCCTCGAAGGCGGGTGCGACGGCCTCGGACAAGGCCTTGGCGAACGCGATCTGGTTGGCCGCCAGGTCCAGGAAGGGGATGCCGCTTTGCGCCACGGCGTCGCTCAGGTGCTGCAGCAAGAGGCCGCGCAGTTGCCCGTCCAGATCGGCCACGGTGTAGGCCTCGCGCGTGCCCGACACCTCGGTGTGGAACTTGCGCGGATCGGCCATGCGCACGGCGTAGTTGCCGAAAGCGCGCAGGCGCACGGCACCAAAGTCCTTGTCACGCAGGGTGATGGGCTGGCTGGTGCCCCAGCGCAGGTCCAGCTGCTGGCGCGTGCTGAAGAAATACACATCGCTCTTGAAGGGCGAGGCAAACAGCTTGTCCCAGTTCTTGAGGTTGGTCAGCAGCGGCAGGGTTTGCGTCGTCAGCTTGTGCGTGCCGGGCCCGAACAGATCGGCGATCTTGCCCTCGTTGACGAACAGGGCCATCTGCGATTCACGCACCACCAGGGTCGCGCCGTTCTGGATTTCGCGGTCCTCGAAGGGGTAACGCCAGGCCAGCACGCCGTCGGTGGACTCTGTCCACTCGATGACGTCGATGAACTGTTTCTTGATGAAATCGACCAAACCCATGTGTTTCTCCCGGATCGCGGCACCTCCTTCGGGCACCGGTCAGGCCAGCATATTACCCACATCCCCGGACACCCTTGCCGTAGAATCGCCACTCCGATCAACAGCCCCTGGATCTACACCATGCCCCGCTGTCTCAAGTCGGTCACGGCCGCTCTGGCCCTGGCTGTGCCTTCGCTGGTTTTTGCTCAAAGCGCCGCCATTGCAGGCGCCGTCGTCGGCACGGTTCTGGGCGCTGCGGCCAGTGCCTCCCAAAGTACATCCGGCACCACCTCGGCCACATCGGGCATCCCGCTGTCCAACCCGGACACGCCCATTGGTCGCGCCACCCCCATCCTCAAGCAATCGCTGCGTGGCGAGATCCTGTTCGGCCAGCCGCCCGAGGTCTTGCTCAATGGCCAAGCCGCCCGCCTGGCGCCTGGGGCCCGCATCCGCGATCTGGACAACCGCCTGGTGCTGTCGGGCAACCTGATCGGGCAGAAGTACAAGGTCAACTACACGGTGGACACCCTCGGCCTGTTGATGAACGTGTGGATCCTCAAGGCCGATGAAGCAGCCAAGCTGTGGCCCACCACGCCAACCGAAGCCGCCACCTGGATCTGGGACCCCGTCAGCCAGACCTGGTCCAAGCCCTGACCCAAGCCCCGATCCAAGCCCCCGATCCCGAGAAGTTCCCGCCATGAGCACCGCGCCGCAATCCCCCGCCACCGACACCCCGTCTGCCGCCCCCGCCACCAAGAAGGTCTACATCAAGACCTACGGCTGCCAGATGAACGAGTACGACTCGGACAAGATGTCCGACGTGATGAACGCCGCCAAGGGCTACACGCCCACGGACAACCCTGAAGAAGCCGACCTGATCCTGTTCAACACCTGCTCCATCCGCGAGAAGGCGCAAGAGAAGGTGTTCAGCGATCTGGGCCGCGTCAAGCACCTCAAGGAAAAGGGCGTGATGATCGGCGTGGGCGGCTGCGTGGCCAGCCAGGAAGGCGCATCCATCATCGAGCGCGCGCCTTATGTGGACGTGGTCTTCGGCCCGCAGACCCTGCACCGCCTGCCGGCCATGCTGGAAAAGCGCCAGAGTTCCAAGCGCCCCCAGGTGGACATCAGCTTCCCCGAGATCGAGAAGTTCGACCACCTGCCGCCACCGCGCAAGGAAGGCGCTTCGGCCTTCGTGTCCATCATGGAAGGCTGCTCCAAGTACTGCAGCTACTGCGTGGTGCCTTACACCCGCGGCGAAGAGGTCTCGCGCCCGTTTGACGACGTGCTGACCGAAGTGGCCGACCTGGTCGACCAGGGCGTGAAGGAAATCACGCTGCTGGGCCAGAACGTGAATGGCTACCGCGGCAAGATGGGTGACACGACCGAGATCGCCGACTTCGCCACGCTGGTGGAGTACATCGCCGAGATGCCTGGCCTGGAGCGCATCCGCTTCACGACCAGCCACCCCAACGAGTTCGGCCAGCGCCTGATCGATGTCTACGGCAAGACCGACAAGCTCGTGAACCACGTGCACTTGCCCGTGCAGCACGGCTCGGACCGCATCCTCATGGCCATGAAGCGTGGCTACACGGTGCTCGAATACAAGAGCACCATCCGCAAGCTGCGCGCCGTGCGGCCTGACATCCGCCTGTCCACCGACTTCATCGTCGGCTTCCCCGGCGAGACGGATGAAGACTTCGACAAGCTCATGAAGCTGGCCACCGACATCGAGTTCGACGCCTCCTTCAGCTTCATCTTCAGTGCACGCCCGGGCACGCCTGCTGCTGCGCTGGCAGACACCACGCCGCACGAGGTCAAGCTCAAGCGCCTGCAGACGCTGCAGGCCTACCTGGAATCCAACGTGCTGCGCTACAGCGAAGCGCTGGTGGGCAAGACGCAGAAGATCCTGGTCGAAGGCCCCAGCCGCAAGGACCCATCCGAGCTGATGGGCCGCACCGAGTGCAACCGCATCGTGAACTTTGCCGCCGGCCCCACACAAGCCCAGCGTGACCGCCTGCTCGGCCAGCTGATCGACGTCAACATCACCAAGGCCTTTGCCCACTCCCTGCGAGCTGAAGTGATCCTGAAAGACCAAATCTGAAGGGACACTTCAAGACAAAGCGTGACGGGTTTGGCGCAGGCACCTGAAATCTGCGCTTCAGGTTCTTTCACTTTTTGACTTTGTGGCCGAAATGACGGGCATGTAGTCAGAAGTCATCGGACCACCATGAAGCTCTTGCGTCTGTGTGTCAACCAGATCAGGCTCAATGAGCCCTTGCCTTGGAACGTCCGCAATGAACCTGGTCACTTGCTGTTGGGCAAAGGCTTTTTGCTGACCGAGCAAGCCCAGATCGACACGCTGATCGAACGCGGCGTGTATGTGGACCAGGAAGAATACGAACGGCACCAGCACGAGGTGCAATCCACCCGCACGCGCCGGGACCCGTTCGCCATGTGGTCCGTCATCCTCAAGCGCACGGGCCATTTGCTGCGCACGCACAAAGAGAACCCGCAGTTCGCGCAAGAGGTGGGCACGCTGTCCGGCCATATCCAGGTGGCCATGAAGGAAGACGTCGAAGCCGGCACCTTCGAGATGGTGCATGGCGACCCCACCGGCTATGCCGTGTCGCATTCGCTGCAGACCGCGTTCGTGGCCTGCCTGGCCGCCGATCGCTTCGGCTGGACCGACAATGACCGCACCACGCTGATCCGCGCCGCGTTGACCATGAACATCGGCATGCTGGATCTGCAGAACACCCTGTCACACCAGTCCACCCCGCCCACGCCCCAGCAAAAGGCCGACATCGCGGCGCACCCCGCCAGGAGCCGTGCCATCCTGGAAGCAGCGGGCGTCACCGACCAGGATTGGCTCAAGACCGTGGAGCAGCACCACGTCACACCCGATGGCGGTGCCCTGCCCGCCGATCACGGCAACGTCAGCCCGCTGGCCTGCCTGATCCACTACGCCGATGTGTACCTGGCCCGCCTCGCACCGCGTGCCAATCGCCCGGCCATGGCCGTGAACATCGCCGCCCGCGAGTTGTTCCTCAAGGCTGCCGGGGCCAACAACCCGTATGCCGCGGCCATCATCAAGGAGATGGGCATGTTCCCGCCCGGCTCTTTCGTGAAGCTGGCCAACGGTGACACGGCCGTGGTGGTGCGCCGTGGTGAAAACGCCGGCGCCCCGCTGGTGCACAGCCTGATCAGCTCGGACGGCTGGGTCTTCCCCGACTCACGCCCGCGTGACACGGGCAAACCTGAATTCAAGGTGGTGGCGGCCGTGCCGCGAGGCAACGTGCTGATGCAGCTCAACCGCCAGAAGCTGTACGGTTACGCCACGGCCTGAGCCAGCGCACGGCACAGCTGATCGACCTGCTCGACCGTGTGCGCCGCAGACAGGGAAATGCGCAGGCGCGCCGTGCCCTCGGGCACCGTGGGCGGCCGAATAGCGGGCACCCACACGCCTTGATCGTCCAGCCGGGCCATCACAGCCAGCGCATCTTCATTGCTGCCGATGATCAAGGGCTGAATGGCCGTGTCGGATGGCAGCAAGCGCCAGGGCAAGCCCGCTGCATTCACCCCCGCTTGCAAACGCGCCTGAAGCGTGCGCAGGTGGGCACGCCGCTGTGGCTCGTCTTGCATGACCTGCAAGGCCGCGCGCAATGACTCGGCCACCATGGCCGGTGCGGCCGTGGCAAACATATAGGTGCGGGCCTTCTGCATGACCCACTCGACCATGCTGGGCTCACCCGCGATGAACGCACCTGCCACGCCCGCGGCCTTGCCGAGCGTGGCCATGTAGATGAGGCGGTCCAGCCGGCCCTGCCAGGCGGGCGCCACGCCATTGGCGCCAACGATGCCGTGGTAGGACAAGGTGCCCTCGCCGCGCTCGCCCAGCACGCCGAAGCCATGCGCATCGTCGATCATCAGCCAGGCGTCGTAGCGCTCGCACAGCGTCAACAGCGCGGGCACGTCGGCCACATTGCCGTCCATGCTGAACACGGCATCGGTCACCACCAGCTTGCGACGTGCCGTGCTGGTCTGCAGGGCCGATTCCAGCGCGGCCAGATCGGCATGCGGCAGCACATGCGATTCAGCCCGCGACAAACGGATGCCATCAATCAGGCAGGCATGGTTGAGCGCATCAGAGAACACCGCATCGCCCTTGCCCACCAACGCGGGGATCGCACCCACATTGGCCGCATAACCCGCGTAGAAGTACAACGCACGTGGCAAGCCCACCATGGCGGCCAGCTCCTGCTCCAGCGCTTCATGCGCGGGGCTGTGGCCACACACCAGTGGCGAGGCCGTGGCGCCGACCCCGTAGCGCGCGGCAGCCTGCTGGGCTGCGGCGATCAAGACTGGGTGCTGCGACAAGCCCAGGTAGTCATTGCTGCCAAATGAGAGCCGAGGCTGGCCATCGATCAGGTAGGTGGTGCCGCGCAAGGCCTCGTCGGTCAAGGCAAGCTCTGCCGGCGCAATCAGGGGCGCCACTTGACGCCGCTTGCGCGCCAGGTGAGCCGCACGCAAACGCGCCAGCTCTTGTTCAAACAGTGCAGTCATCCCGCAAGGTTAACAGGCGAGCGCCAAGGTTTGCCGCATGTGCGCAGCGAGCCGGGCCACGGCCTCTTCTAGCTGATCAGGCGACAAGGTCACGAAGGACAGGCGCATCTGGCTCGCCTTGCCCGCACGGCCGTCGTCCGCATCGGTATAGAAGGCCGAGCCCGGCACGTAAGCCACGCCCTGATTCACCGCAGCCGGCAAGCTGGCCGCCGCATCAAAGCCCTCAGGGCCTTGCACCCAAAAGAACATGCCGCCTTGTGGCACCTGCCAGGTGCAGCCTTCGGGCAGATGCCGCTGCAAGGCCGAGGCCATGGCGTCGCGCTGCAGCTTGTAAGCCTGGCGCACGCGGTCCACATGCGCGTCCAGATCAAAGCCGTCTTGCAGCAGCTGCAGCACCAGGCGCTGGTTGAAGCCCGGCGTGTGCAGGTCGGTGGCCTGCTTGGCCTGCAGCAAGCGCATGCGCAAGGCCTGCCCGCCCGGCGCCTCGTCAGGCGGCGTCACCACAAAGCCCAGGCGCAAGCCCGGGGCCAGCACCTTGGACAGCGAGCCCAGATAGACCGTGTGATGCGGCGCATGCGCGGCGATCGGGTCAGGCGGCGGCGTGTCGTACCAGAGCTCGCCGTATGGGTTGTCTTCGATCAGGGTGGTGTGCCCTGCGTGCAGTGCGCGCGCCAGCGCCAACCGCCGCGCTGCACTCAGGCACGCGCCGGTCGGGTTCTGGTAGCTGGGCACCAGATAGGCCACATGCGGCTTCTGTTGCCCGTCCTGCCCGGCGCTCAGCAGGGCTTGAGGATCCGGCCCTTGATCAGCCTCTTGATCGCGCGCTTGTGCATCAACACGCCAGGGCACAAACACCGGCTCGTACACCGAGAAGGCCTGCAAGGCGCCCAGGTAAGTGGGCTGCTCGACCAGCAGGCGGCTGCCCGGGTCCACCAGCACCTTGCCCAGCAGATCCAGCCCTTGTTGCGAGCCCGTGGTCACCAGCACCTGCTCGGGGCGCACGGCCCAGCCAGGCCGGCTGATGCGCTGCGCCATCCACGCGCGCAAAGGCATCAGGCCCTCGCTGTTGGCGTACTGCATAGCCTGCGCGCCTTGTGCGCGCCACACCCGCTCGCTGGCACGTGACAAGGCCTCCAGCGGGAAGCCATCTGGCGACGGCAAACCGCCAGCCAGCGACAAGACGCCGGGCCGCTCGGTGAGCTTGAGGATGTCGCGGATGGCCGATGAGGTCATGTGCTGCGTGCGTGCAGCAAGCTGGATGCCCATGGGTGTGCTCATGTGGGACTCGTTTCAAGGTGCCGCGCAGGCGGCGTGGCAAGAGAAAGGGAGGAGGCAGGCGTGGGGGACGAGCGCGCCAGGCGCTGCCCGGCCACCACCACACACAAGACGGCCAGCGCAAACAACCAGGCTTTCATGGGCACCGCTTCACCCAGCAGCGAGGCCGAGATCAGCATGGCCAGCAAGGGTTGCAGCAACTGCAACTGGCTCACCCGCATGGCGTCCCGCGCCAGGGCGGCATACCAGAGGAAAAAACCCAGCCAGGTTGAACACACCGCCACATAGGCCAGGCCCAACCAGGCCGCCGGGCGGATCTGCTCGCGGGCTTGCGCCAGGCTGTGCACACCCTGCGGCCACCAGTACGCCGACAAGGCCATCGTCAGGGGCCAGGCCAGCACCAGGGACCAGGACATGACCTGCGAAGACGGCATCTCGCGGCTTAAGCGTGCCCCGGCCACATAGGCCACCGATGCGCCCAGCATGCCCAGCAACATCGTGCTGTCAGCCACCAGGGAAAGCGGTGCACCACCAGGGCGATGATCAGACGAGGTCCAGGCGAACACGGCCATCAGCCCTGCCCCCGCCACACTGGCCAGCCAGAAGCCCAGGCGCGGCCTGTGCCCCAGCCACCAGGCCGACAGCGCCGCCGTGCACAAGGGCAGCAAGCCCGTGATCACGGCGGCATGCGAAGCCGGCACGATGCGCACGGCCCAGCCCATGCCCAAGGGGAAGCCCATCACGCCACCCAGCATGATGGCCAACAGCCATCGGCGATGTGCAGCCGCCGGCCAGGCCGCGCGCACCCACAACAGATGCAGCAAAGCCAGTACGCCCGCCAAAGCGGCACGCGCGCTGGCGACGAACAGCGGCGGCCACTGCGGGTCGGCCAAGGAGCCATTGGCCAGCCGCGTCATGGGGATCGTCATCGCAAAGACCAGCACGGCCATCAGGCCGATGGCGCGAGGCCACCAGGGGTGCTCGCTGAGCGGCGTGGGCGCTTGCAAAGAGGTGTGCATGTATGGCAATGTAGAGGCCAACACCAATACAGCACCAATACAGATCACAGCATCAACCAACGAACTGTATTGGCCTCTTAACCAACACAGCGCCCCTCCATGGACCGCCACCCAGACACGGCCACCGCCCCCTCGCCCGCCAGCGCCCTGAGCCGCGACAGCGACCAGACCCTGACCGAGCAACTGGCCCACCGCTTTGCCGACCGCATCCGTCAGAACTGGCTGGCCCCCGGCAGCCGCCTGCCCTCGGTGCGCGAGTGCGCGCGCACGCACCAGGTGAGCGCCTACACCGTCGTGGCCGCGTACGACCAATTGCTGGCACAAGGCCTGATCGAAGCCCGCAGCCAGCGCGGCTACTTCGTGCGCCAGGCACCGCGCCAGGCCACCCACACCACCCGCGCAGACAGCAAACCCCACCCCTTTCAGCCCAGCACGCCCATTGATGCCACCACCTTGATCCGGGGCATGTTCCACGAACCGGGGGCGCGACCCATGCCGGGCCTGGGCACCCTGCCCCCGGCCTGGCTGGACGCCGGCATGCTGGGCTCGGCGCTGCGGCGTGTCACGCAAGGCGACAAGCTCATCCCGCTCACCCTGCATTACGGCGAACCCGCTGGCGACGCGCGCTTTCGGCGCGCCATGAGCCTGCGCCTGGCCGAGTACGGCCTCAAGGCCGATGCCGACCAGCTCATCACCACCGTGGGCGCCACCCATGCACTGGACCTGGTCACCCGTGCGCTGCTTCAACCCGGTGATGCCGTGCTGGTGGACGAACCCGGCTGGCCCGTCGAGTTCGCCCGCCTGGCTCAGCTGGGGCTGCGTGTGCTGCCCGTGCCGCGTGGCGTGGACGGCCCCGATCTGGCCGTGATGCAAAAGCTCGCTCGCGAGCACCACCCCAAGCTGTACGTGACCGTGTCCGTGCTGCACAACCCGACCAGCACCATGCTGTCGCCCGGCCATGCCCACCAGGTGCTGCGCCTGGCCGAGACACACGGCTTTCACATCCTTGAAGACGACATCTACGGCTTCCTCGCGCCGCTGCACGCCACGCGCCTGAGCGTGCTAGACAACCTGCAGCGCACCATCATGGTCGGCAGCTTCTCCAAGATCCTCACGCCGAGCTGGCGCGTGGGCTACATCGTGGCGCCACGCCAGCTGGTCGAGCGCATCACCAACACCAAGCTGCTGACCTCGCTGACCACGCCCCCCATGCTGGAGCAAGCCCTCGCCCTGTGCCTGGAACAAGGCCAGTTGCGGCGCTTTTGCGACCGCGTCACGCAGCAGCTGGATGCAGCCCGTGCGCGCACCGTGCAGCTCGCGCGGCAAGCGGGCTGTGAATTCGTGTTCGAGCCACAAGGCCTGTTTGGCTGGGTCGACACCGGCATGGACACCGAGCGCCTGACCATCCCCATGCTGGATGCGGGCTGGTTGATCGCACCGGGTGCGCTCTTTCATGCGCAGCGCCGGCCCTCCACGCTGATGCGCATCAACTTCGCCTCATCGCAGGACGCCAAGTTCTGGCGCAGCTTGCAGGCCTTGCGCAAGCGCTGACACGCGGCCAGCCCCCAGCTGCGTTCACTGTTTCCAGTCCGCGAACAAGCCATCGCGCGCAGCCTGCGTGATGGCCGCCACGCCCGGGTGCTTGATGCGCCGCTCGACCGTGATCACGTAATACGACTCGATCAGATCGGTGGCCTCGCCCAGGCGCTTGACCCCGTATTGCGCGCGGATCGTGGCATCCAGCACCATGGGCGCCATGAACACCCCGTTGCCCAGATGGCCCAGCGCCATCGGCAAGGCGTTGTCATCGAACTCGCCCACGATATGCGGCTTGAGCTTGTGCGCGCCCAGCCATTGCCCCAGGCGCATGCCCAAGGCCGAGTCGGATGCCGGCGCCAGCAGGGGTGCGCCATCCAGGCAGGCCGGGAAGCCCTTCTTGAGCCGCGCAGCCAGGTCCTTGCTGGCATAAAAGCCCACGCTGGAGCCACCCAGGCGGTGGTTGAAGGCCTGCACGCTCATGTCGGCCGGCAAGGGACGGTCTGACAGCACCAGGTCCAGCCGGTGCACCGCCAGCTCGGCCAGCAGGCTGTCGAGCTTCCATTCACGGCAAATCACCTTGAAGGGCTGCCGATGCTGCAAGGCGGGCTCCAGCACCAGGCAGGCCACGGGCTTGGGCACGGCGTCGGCCACGCCCACGCGCAACTCCAGAGGCCTGGGTGTGCCACGCGGCTGGCGCACCACCTGGTCCAGCTCCTCACCCAGGCTGAAGATGTCCTTGGCATAGCCGAAGGCCAGTTGCCCCGTTTCGGTCAGCTCCAGCTTGCGGCCCTTCTTCTGGAACAGCGGGCGCCCGAAATGCTCCTCCAGCAGCTGGATCTGGCCGCTGACCGTCTGCGGCGTGACGTGCAGGTGCTCGCTGGCCTTGACCACGCCACCCAGGCGCGCCACCGCCCAGAAATACTGCAGATGCTTGTAGTTCATTTCGGTTTTATCGAACTGTTTGACTCAGAAATTCGAATTTACGCGAAGTATGGCTTTCCGTACATTGCAATCGTCATCCACTCTCAAGCAAGGATCCCATCATGCGAGTGTTCATCCAGACCCAAGGTCTCAACCTGTCTCGCGAAGACAGCGAGCACATCCGCCAGCGTCTGCGTCAACTCCTGGGTCGCTTTGGGGACAAGGCCATTGGCGCATCCGTGCACCTCAAGGACATCAACGGCCCACGCGGCGGCATCGACAAGGATTGCCAGCTCGTGATCGAACTGGAAGACACCACCGCCGTGGTGCACGACCGTGGCAGCCAGATCCGTGCGCTGGTGGACCGCGCCCTGCACCGCGCCGCCCACACGATCAGCAAGCAGATCGAACGCATCCGTGAACGCCCTTTGCGCGCACCGCATCTGGGCAAAGGTCGCACACCCGGGCGCAACCGCCGCATGGAGCGCGCCTTCCAAGCCGTGAATGCCTTGCCGGACCCGAGCTGAACCCGGCCATCTCAACATTGCATCCCAGAAGGACACACCTATGAACCGCGACAGTCAAACCACCGCCCAGGCCATGCGCATGCCCGTTCACATGGGCACCGTGGTCGACGTCGGTACCAGCCGGCGCGTGCTGCGCAACACCTATGCCCTGCTGGGCATGACCCTGGCGTTCAGCGCCGCCGTGGCCGGCACGGCCATGAGCCTGAACCTGCCTGCGCCCGGCATCCTGCTGACGCTGATCGGCTTCTATGGCCTGTTCTTCCTGGTCCACAAGCTGTCGAACAGCGCCTGGGGCGTGGCCGCCGTGTTCGGGCTGACCGGCTTCATGGGCTACACCCTGGGCCCGCTGCTCAATGCCGTGCTGCAGATGCCTCACGGTGCGGGCGTGATCACCAACGCCCTGGGTGCCACGGCGGTTGCGTTCATCGGCCTGTCAGCCGTGTCGCTGGTCACCAAGAAGGACTTCAGCTTCATGGGCAAGACCTTGTTCGTGGGCACGCTGATCGCCATGGTGCTGGGCCTGGGCGCCGTCTTCTTCAACGTACCGGCCCTGAGCCTGGCCGTGTCGGCGATGGTCGTCCTGCTGATGAGCGGCATGATCCTGTTCGAGACCAGCCGCATCGTCAATGGTGGTGAGACCAACTACCTGATGGCCACCGTCAGCCTGTTCGTGAGCATCTACAACCTGTTCACCAGCCTGTTGATGCTGTTCGGTGTCATGGGCCGTGACGAGTAAGGCTCAGCCTGCGTTGTTCACCAGGCCGGACACGTTGGACGCCACGGTTCGCGCCTGAGCCATCACCCGCTCGATGATCTCGGCCACACTGGCCACATCGTGCACCAGGCCTTGTGATTGCCCGATCAACTGCACGCCATCCACGTGGTTCGCCTCGTGGATGGCTTTGCGCATGGCCAGGGTCGCAGCACCGAAATACGCCACCTTCACGGCCCCGACCAGGCCCTGCCCCATCGCGTCCTTGGCCAATGAGGTGAGGGGCGTGTTGAGCTCGCGCGCAGCCGCCAGCGAGCGGCTGATGGCCACGGGCGGGCTGAGCTTGCGCGCCGTGAAGCGACGCCCCCCGGGCGTGCGCATCACGCGGCAAGGGAAGGTGTCGAAATTGCTGGAGTAGATCGTCTCTTCGGCTTCCTTCTCGACGATCAACTGCTTGGTATCGGCATGCACCGGGCTTTCTTTCGAGCTTGCGAAACGCGTGCCCATGGCCACGGCATCGGCGCCCAATGCCAAGGCCGCCACCAGCCCGCGCCCATCGGCAAAACCACCGGCCGCGATGATGGGCAGATCGGTCATGTCGCGCACCGCCGGGATCAGCACCATGGAAGTGACCTTGCCACCATGCGCCGCGGCCTCATGCCCGGTCACGATGAGCCCGTCCACGCCCGAGTCGATGGCCGAGCGCGCGTGCTTTTCATTGGAGATGGTGGCGATCACCTTGCCGCCATAGGCGTGTGCGCCTTCGATCACCCACTCGCCCTTGCCCATGGACACATTGATCACGGGCACCTGCTCTTCCAGTGCGACCTTGGCGCAATCTGCGGCCCCCGGCAGCATCAGGCTGCAGCCCACGCCAAAGGGTTTGCTCGTCAGGCTGCGGATCTCGCGGATGGCGGCGCGGCATTCTTCGGGTGACAAGGCCCCGGAGGCCAGGATGCCCAGCCCACCCGCGTTGCACACCGCAGCCACCAGCGAAGGCACAGCGATATAGGTCATCCCGGGCAGCACGATGGGGTGCGCGATGCCCAGCAGGCGGGTCAGGCGGGTTTGCATGGCGAAGGCGTGAGGCGAGGTCAAACAAGGGAAAGCTGGCACACCGCGGGCCCACCAGCGTCGGCCGGACTCTAACACCCGCCCCCCATGAAAGCCCCGCACCTGGGTACAGCCCTCAGTCAAGGGGATGCTGCGCGCGCGACGGGCCGCCTGGCTCATCAACGGCTTGACGTGAACCACAATGCGCGGCCCCCTGCTTGAGGGGCACACCGGGATTACCAAGCCTCATTACCCGCGACCCGTTTCACACAATTCATCCATCACTCAAGGAGTTCCTGTTCCATGCTGTCTCGCCGTCGTTTCCTTGGCCATGCCGCCCTGCAATCCGCTGCCGCGCTGGGCCTGTCGTGCATCTCGCTGCCCAGCCGCGCCACCGGTGCCCGCAGCTTCAACGACGCGATGGCCCTGCCCAAGGCGGCCTTGGGCCAGCTGGGGCGTGTGCCCGCCATCGTGATCGGCACGGGTTACGGCGGCGCCGTGACGGCCCTGCGCCTGGCCGAGGCAGGTGTGCCCGTGGTCATGCTGGAGATGGGACGCCTGTGGACGCAACCGGGCAGCGACGGCAAGGTGTTCACCAAGACGCTGGCACCTGATGGCCGCGCCATGTGGTTCAAGGACAAGACCGAAGCGCCGCTCAAGACCTTCCTCGGCCTGGACGTGATCAACAAGAAGATCCCGCGTTATGCCGGCGTGCTCGACCGCGTCAACTACGACGAGATGTCGGTGTACGTGGGCCGCGGCGTGGGCGGTGGCTCGCTGGTCAACGGCGCGATGGCCGTCACCCCGGCCCGCTGGTATTTCGAGGAGATGCTGCCTGGCGTCAATGCCAGCGAGATGTATGGCACCTACTTCCCACGCGCCAATGCGCAACTGGGTGTCAACCAGGTGGACCCGGCCTGGTTCGAAACCGCCGCCTGCTACCGCTACGCCCGTGTCTCTCGTGCTGCGGCCAGCCAGTCCGGCTTCAAGACCGTGTTCGTGCCCAGTGTGTACAACGCCAAGTACATGGAGGCCGAGCAGGCCAACACCGTGCCCCGCTCGGCGCTGGGGCAGGAGGTGATCTACGGCAACAACGCCGGCAAGCTCAGCCTGGACAAGACCTACCTGGCCGACGCCGTGGGCACGGGCCGCGTCACCATCTACACGCTGCATGAGGTGCGCCGCATCGAGCAGCAAAGCAATGGCGACTACCTGCTCACGGTGCGCCAGATCGACGAGGTCGGCAATGTGCTGGGCAGCTTCCAGGTCAGTTGCGGCAAGCTCTTCCTGGGTGCAGGCAGCCTCGGTACCACCGAGCTGCTGGTGCGCGCCCGCGATACCGGCACGCTGCCCAAGCTGTCCACCCAGGTGGGCCAGGGCTGGGGCCACAACGGCAATGTGATGACGGCACGCGCCAACCACCTGTGGAACCCCACGGGCGCGGTGCAGTCCACCATGCCGGCCATGGGCATCAACGATTGGGCCAACCCGGCCAACCCGGTGTTTGCCGAGATCACGCCCTTGCCCACGGGCTTCGAGAACTGGATCAGCATGTACCTGGCCATCACGCGCAACCCCGAACGCGGTCACTTCGAATACGACGCGGCCACGGACACGGCCAAGCTGCGCTGGACGCGTGCGCAAAACACCATCACGGTCAACTCGGCCAAGATGATGTTCGACAAGATCAACCGGCAACAAGGCACCGGCTACCGAACCGATCTGTTTGGTGGCGGCAAGGTCTTTGCCGATGACTTCTGCTATCACCCGCTGGGTGGCTGCGTGCTGGACGTGGCCACCGACAACATCGGGCGCGTGAATGGCTACAAAGGCTTGTATGTGACCGACAGCGCACTCATCCCCGGCAGCATCGGCGTGAACCCCTTCGTCACCATCACGGCCTTGGCCGAGCGCAACATCGAGCGCGTGCTGGCGCAGGACTTCGCCTGATCAGGCGGGCCCGGCCGCGGTGTCTGCAGCGGCCGCTGCCGCGCCCCCCTGCAAGGCCTGGCCCGCACGGCGCATCTTGAACCACTTCAAGAGCGCCATGTACAGGGCCTGGGTGTCCACCGGCTTGGACAGGTGGCCGTTCATGCCGGCGGCCATGCAAGCGTCTTTTTCTTCCTGCAGCACGCTGGCGGTCATGGCCACGATGGGCAGGTCACGCTGATCGGGCATCTGTCGGATCAGGCGCGTGGCCTGCAGGCCATCCATCTCGGGCATGTGCATGTCCATGAGCACCAGGTCAAAGGGCTGCTGCTGCACCAGGGCCACGGCCTCGGCACCATTCTTGGCGGGCGTCGTGTCCACACCGGCCATGGACAACAACTCCATGGCCAGCAGGCTGTTGATGGCGTTGTCCTCGGCCAGCAGCACCCTGGCGCCGCCATGTTCCTGGCGCAACAGGGCGGCGGCCTCTTCAGCGGACAAGGCGGGCGCATCCGGCGTGGCCTCGGCTTGAGGCGCGGCCTCGGCCACACCCAGCGGCAACAGGCACCAGAACACGCTGCCATGCCCCACCTGGCTGCGCACCCCGATGCGCCCGCCCATCAGCTCGACCAGGCTGCGCGTGATGGCCAGGCCCAGGCCCGTGCCACCAAAGCGGCGCGTGGTGGATTCATCAGCCTGCACAAAGGCATTGAACAGCTTGCCCGCCTGCTCGGCCGAGATGCCCACGCCCGTGTCCTGCACCTCGATGTGCAGTTGCACCTCGTGTTCACCACGTGGTTCGGCCCGCACCTTCAATGTCACCTGACCTTGTTCGGTGAACTTCACCGCATTGCTCAGCAGGTTGATGAGGACCTGCGACAGGCGCATGGCATCACCGTGCAGGCGAGACGGGCAGCCCTGCTCGTCCACCACCAGCGACAGCTGCTTCTCGCGGGCCTTGTCGCCCACCAGCGCCATGGCCTTGTGCAACAGCTCGGGCAGGTCGAAGTCTTCAGGCGACAGGGTGAACATGCCGGCTTCGATCTTGGACAGGTCCAGCACATTGTTGATGATGTCCAGCAGGTGCTCGGCGGCCTCCTGCACGGTGCGCAAGCGCTCGGCCTGGCCGGGCAGCAAGGGCCCTTGCTGGATGAGGTAGTTCACACCCATGATCGCGTTCATGGGCGTGCGAATCTCATGGCTCATGTTGGCAATGAAGGCACTCTTGGCGCGCGTGGCGGCCTCGGCCTTGTCGCGCGCGGCCTGCAGCTGCTCGGTGCGCTGGGCCACGGTTTCCTCCAGGTGATCGCGGTAGGTGGCCAGCTCGTTCATGCGCGCCTGCAGGCGGGTGTGCATGTCGTGCAGCGCTTGCGACAGCGCGCCGATCTCATCGGTCTGGCTGGGCCCCAGGTCGAACTGCGAGGGCTCGCCTTCACGCAAGGTGGCCGCCGCGTGTGCCAGCTGGTGCAAAGGCCGGGTGATGCGACCGGCCAGCCACCAGCTCAGCGCCACGAACAACGCTGAGGCCAGCATGCCCAGAAACAGCATGCGGTGCCAGAGCTTGTTGGCCGGGCCATAGACCCAGTCAGGGTCCTGGCGCAGCACCATGAGCAAAGGCGGCTTGCCCTCGCGCTCGAACCACCTCACGGGCGCCACCGCCGTCAACTGGTCACCCAGATCCGGCCAGGGGATGACCTGGGCCGAGCCACCCTGGCGCAATTCCTCGAAGCCAGCGGGGTTAACTGTCTTGCCCAACAGAGGCGTCGGGCCCAAGGTGACCTCGCCCGAGGGCGTCAGCAACAGCGTGTGCAATAGGCTGTCGTCCTGCGCCACCATGGCGCTGTGGATGTCCTTGATCCAGCGCCAGTTGAGCATGCCCACGATCACCCCGACCTTGCGGCCTTCGTAGTCCACCACGGGCACGGCCATGTCGATGAGTTGAACAGGCCTGCCGTCCACGTCGCGAGGCAGGAAGCGCGCCAGTGGACCTGCCGCCTGGGGCTTGCCCAGCCAGGGTGCCAGCATGCCGGACACAAACCAGGGTTGCGCTGAGAAATCATGGCCCTCCAGGCGGGCGCCGGTAGCGGTTGTCACCACACCACGCGCATTTGTGAGAGCCAGCCACTCGAACTCAGGGTGGCTGGCCCGGATGCGCTCCAGCGCCAGGCGCATGGCCCCGGCATCCACCAGCCCGCTGGCCACATCGGGCTGCGAAGCCAATTGCTGGATATCCCTCTGGCGCTCGGCCAGCGCCATGGACACGATCTGCCCCAGCACATTGGCCTCACGCCTTGCCGCATCACTCACCGCTTGTTGCAATTGATGCCGCTGGTCCTGCGCGAGCCACACCGAGAACAGAACAGCAAACAACACCCCGCTGAGGCCGATCGCCCAGGCAAATCGCGCACGCACACTGCGGTGTGGCCACAAAGGCATCAAACGATCAAGGGCGGTCATGATGACGTGCGGCCATCCGCTATGCTGAGATCAAACCAGGGTTGAGGTCACTCAAGCCCATCATAAACATTCGGAGCCTGTGCATGTCTGCGCGTCGTCTTTCCACCATGGTGGCTTGCGTCGGATTACTCATCCCCTTGACTTGCCTGGGGGAAGAGCTGGTGATCGCCACGGTGAACAACGGCCACATGATCACCTTGCAGGCCTTGTCCGGCGAGTTCGAACGCCAGCACCCCGACATCGAACTGAAATGGATCACGCTGGAAGAGGGCAAGCTGCGCCAGCAGGTCAGCCGGGATGTGGCCACAAAAGCAGGTCAATTTGACGTCATGACCATCGGGGCCTACGAGGCGCCGATCTGGGGCAAGCTGGGCTGGATCAGGCCCATCACGCCGGCCCCGTCGTATGACGTGGCGGACCTGCTGCCCACGATCCGGCAGTCGTTGAGCGTGAACGGCCAGCTCTATGCCCTGCCCTTTTACGGCGAAAGCTCCATGACCATGGTCCGGACGGACTTGCTCAAGGCCGCGGGGATACACCTGGGGCCCACGCCCACCTGGGATCAGATCAAGCAGGCCGCCGAACGCCTGCACGCGCCCGACAAAGACATCTACGGCATCTGCCTGCGAGGCAAGCCAGGCTGGGGCGAAAACATGGCCTTGATCTCGACCATGGTCAACACCTTCGGCGGGCAGTGGTTCAACATGGACTGGAAGCCCCAGCTGAACACGCCGCCCTGGCACCGTGCCGTATCGCTGTATGCGGACCTGCTCAAGTACGCAGGCCCACCCGGGGCCGTGGCCAATGGCTACAACGAAAACCTCGCCTTGTTCATGGCCGGGCGTTGCGCGATCTGGGTCGATGCCACCGTGGCCGGGGCTTTCGTGAACCAGGCCGATCAATCCAAGGTGGCAGGCAAGGTTGACTTTCTGCAGGCCCCGACGGGGTCGACACCCAAGGGATCCCACTGGCTGTGGACCTGGGCCCTGGCCATCCCGGTGAGCTCGCAGAAAGCCGCAGCCGCCCAGGCCTTCATCGAATGGGCCACGTCCAAGGAGTACATCCAGCTGGTGGCCAGGCGCGAGGGCTGGGCGGCCGTGCCATCGGGCACCCGAGAATCCACCTATGCGGCCCCCGCGTTCAGGCAGGCCAATCCCCATGCCCCTGTCGAACGCATGGCGATTGCCACGGCGAACCCGCATGACGCCACCTTGCCCAAGTCGCCCTACAGCGGCATCCAGTGGGCCTCGATCCCGGAGTTCCAGGCCATCGGCACGGCGGTAGGCCTGCAGATCAGCCGGTTGCTGCAAGAACCGGTCAGCGTCAGCGAGGTGCTGGAGAAATCGCAGCAGATCAGTGAACGCAAGATGCGCGAGGCGGGCTACATCCGCTGAGGCTTGAGCGGGTTCAAGGCCTTCACCACCTGCCCCAATGCGGCGGCCATGCGGTCCTCGTGGGTGTTGGCGTAACCCATGACCAGGCCATTGAAACCCGCGATGCCACCGGTGCCATACATGCTCAACGGCCGCGGGCTGACGCCGAGGTCAGAAGCACGCCGGGCCAGGTCCGTGTCGACCACGGCCTGCGGGCCACTGGCAGGCAGGCTGAGCACCAGGTGCATGCCAGCCTGGCCGCCCAGCACTTCAGCTGGCAGCGGCCATTGCGCCGAGAGTGCATCGCGCAAGGCGGCCTGGCGCAAGGCATACAGCCGGCGCATCTTGCGCAGGTGCCGTGTGAAGTGCCCCTCGTCGATGAATGCCGCCAGGGCCCGCTGCTCGAAGGGCCGGCCACGGCGCACCAGCTCACCCACCACGCCCAGCGCACGATCGGCCAGCGCCTGCGGCCACACGATGAAGCCCAGGCGCAAGGCCGGGAACATGGACTTGCTGAAGGTGCCCAGGTAGACCACGGGCGCATCATCCACCTGCCCCTGCATGGCGGCCAAGGGCGGCCCTTCATGGCGGAACTCGCTGTCGTAGTCGTCCTCCAGGATCCAGGCGCCACATTGGCGGGCTTGTTCGATCAGGCGCAAGCGGCGGGGCAGGCTCAGCACCGAACCCAGCGGGTACTGGTGAGATGGCGTGGTATAGACCATCCTGGGTGGTTTGTCCTGCCACCAGGCGTCGGGCGGCGCAATGCCATCTGCGTCCACGGTGACCGGCACCACCTGCAGCCCGGCTTGCTGCAGGGCTGTTCGCGCGCCGCCATAACCAGGGTGCTCGATCCAGACCGTGTCACCCACATCGGCCAGGATGTGGGCGCACAACTCGAGGCTGTGCTGCGTGCCATCGGTCACCGTGACCTGGTCAGCATGGCAGCGCACACCCCGCGCCGCGCGCAGGTAGGTGGCAATGGCTTGCCGCAACTCCGGCTCGCCCACAGCCTGACGGTAGCCCAGGTCCAGCGTGCTGCCTTGCTTCAGGGCCTTGTCGCACAGGCGCTGCCAGGTGGCGAACGGAAAGGCGTCCAGTGCCGGCATGCCCGGCATGAAGGGGCGCAGGTCGTCTTCTGGTGTGCGGCGGCGATCACAGCTGGCCACACGCTGCGACACGGGTGCACCTGCCGGCCATGCAGCCTGCCCGCGTATGTGAGCTGCCGCAGACACGGCCGTGGACACCGCCGCAAAAGCAGCCACCACCGTACCCTGGCGGCTGGGCTGCACATAACCTTCTGCAGCCAGTTGCTCGTAAGCATGGATGACGCCGTTGCGCGCCATGCCCAGGTCGCGCGCCAGATCACGGCTGGAGGGCAACACCGCACCGGCCTGCAAGCGCCCTTGCGCAATGGCCTCCTGCAAGGCCTGGTACAGCGTGCGTTGCAAGGCTTGCCGGCGCGCCCTGGCCATCGCCTTCAGGCGCCTGGCATCGAGCAGAAAGTGAAGATCGGCCATGAATTCGTGGCTCCATGAAATGGATGTTTCGTGGTTCTTTTCATAGTGCCATAACTTCCTTATCGTGATGGCATTCGATTTGATCAGGAGGCCCAGTCATGCAAGACCAACACACACCGCCAAGCGAGCGGGCTCGCGTCCGGCGCGCAGCCGACCGGGGGCATTACGACGCGGCCACCATCCAGGCCATCGTTGATGACGCCTGGCTGTGCCACGTGGCCTTCGCCTGCCCCGATGTGCTGTGCCTGCCCACGGCCTGCTGGCGTGTGGGCGATCGGCTCTACATCCATGGCTCCAATGGCAGCCGCATGATGAAGCACCTGGCCAGTGGTGCGCCGGCCTGCGTGGCCATCACGCACCTGGACGGCCTGGTCATGGCACGCTCGGCGTTTTCGCACTCGATGAACTTCCGTTCGGTGGTGATCCATGGCCACTTCACCGAGGTGTCCGACGAGGCCAAGCCCACCGTGCTGGCGGCGCTGATGGAGCACATCGCCCAAGGCCGTGCAAAAGACTCCCGCCCGCCCGATGCCAATGAGCTCAAGGCCACCACCGTGCTGGGCATCTCCTTGCACGAAGCCGCCGCCAAGATCCGCAACTGGGGCCCCAAGGACAAGGACGAAGACCTGGCCCTGCCCTTCTGGGCTGGCGTGCTGCCCCTGCGGCAACAGCAACTGCCTGCCATCAGCGAGTCTGGGTTTGAAGGTCCGCTGCCGGCCTATGCGCAAAGCTGGTCGGTACAGCAGGCACATGCCGGCTGACAATGACCATCCCATACCAACACATCAACAGGGCATCCCATGGCACACCTCTACACGGCCGAAACCATCTGGGAACGAGGCGAGCAGGTCTTCAGCGACAACAAGTACAGCCGCCAGCACCTGCTGCGCTTTGATGGCGGCATCGAGGTGCCGGGCTCGGCCTCACCGCGGGTGGTGCCCTTGCCCTTGTCGGTTGAAGCCGCTGTTGACCCGGAAGAGGCTTTTGTCTCGGCCATCTCCAGCTGCCACATGCTGTGGTTCCTGGGCATCGCCGCCGAACGCGGCCATGTGGTCGACCGCTACCACGACCAGGCCGAAGGCCTCATGAAGCGCAACGCGCAGGGCAAGGTGGCGGTCACCCACGTCACGCTGCGGCCGCTGATCGTGTTCTCGGGCAACCAGCGCCCCACGCCAGATGACATCGCCAACATGCACCACGAGGCACATGAGGCCTGCTTCATTGCCAACTCGGTGAAGACCGAGATCGTGGTCGAGCCGCGCTGAGAGGGCCGCCAACAGCCTGAAGCAGCGCCATGGCCGCTTGAATGCGGCCTGGCGTCAAGGCAGGCGCAAGGAGCTGGCCAGCTGATCAGGCCTGGCCTGGGCATCCCAGCCCCAATGGGCCAGCATGGGGGCCTGCAGGTGTGCCTGCAAGGTCGCCAGATTGGCGGCCTGCTCGGGCATGTGCGGGTCCACCACATTGGCCACCCAGCCGGCCAGGGTCAGGCCGCGCGCCAGGATGGCTTCCTGCGTCAACAAGGCGTGGTTGAGGCAACCCAGGCGCAAGCCCACCACCATGATCACCGGCAGCCGCAAACGCTGCGCCAGATCGGCGCTGGTCTCGAACACGCCATCCTGCTCGCTGAGCGGCACGATGAAGCCGCCGGCCCCCTCCACCACCACGGCATCGGCATGCTGTTGCAAGGCATGGAAGCTGGCTTCGATGTGGGACAAGTCGATCACGGTATCAGCCAGCTTCGCCGCGATGTGGGGCGACACGGCAGCCGGCAAGGCATACGGGTTGTCGAACGACGGGGGCACGTGCAGGCTGGACGCGGCCCGCAAGGCCACCACATCCTCGTTGAGCCATTCACCACCATGGCCATTGCCCCCCTCCACCCAGTCGCAACCTGCTGCCACGGGCTTCATGCCCACCACCCGTTTGTAGCCCGCATCGCGCAAGGCGTGGATCAAGGTGGTGCTGGCGCGGGTCTTGCCCACGCCTGTGTCGGTACCGGTGATGAAGTAAGCAGACATGGGTGAGATCAGGGCACGGGCACAACAGGTGCGGGTGATGCGGGCAAACGGTCGATGTCGGCCAGCACGGCATCCAGCACACGCAAGGCGCCCTCGGCCAGGAAGCGTTGATCAGACTCGCTCAGCACATAGGGCGGCATCACGTACAGGGTAGAACCAATGGGCCGCAACAGCAAGCCCGCATCCAGCGCCGCGCGGTGGTAGCGGGCAGCAAAGGTGGGCTCGGCCGTGTCCACATCCCAGGCCCAGATCATGCCGATGTGGCGCGTGGCCTTGATGCGGGGGTGACGCGTCAACGGTTCGGTCAATTGCGTGAAACGTTCGGCCGCCACGCGGTTGCGCGCCAGCACGTCCAGGCCTTGCGCGTCGCGCTCGGCGAAGGTGTCCAGCACGGCCAGCGCAGCGCGGCAGGCCAGCGGGTTGCCGGTGTACGAGTGCGAGTGCAGGAAGCCATGCACCACGCGCTCATCCCAGAAGGCGGCATACACATCGTCCGTCGTCAACACGGCCGACAAGGGCAGCACACCACCGGTCAGGCCTTTGCTCAGGCAGATGAAGTCAGGCTTGACGTGGCCGCCTTCACCACCTTCAGGCAGCACGGCATGCTGGTGCGCAAACAGCTTGCCAGTGCGGCCAAAGCCCACGGCGATCTCGTCGGCGATCCAGTGCACCTCGTATTGGTCGCACAGGCGGCGCACGGCGAGCAGGTACTCGGGCGCGTACATGGCCATGCCGGCCGCGCCTTGCACCAAGGGCTCCAGGATCAGCGCGGCCGTGTGCGCGTGGTGCTCGGCCAGGTAAGCGGCCAGGGCGTCAATGGCAGCCTGGGTGTGCGCCTGGGCCGATACCCCCGGGGCCGCATGGCGCGGGTCAGGCGATGGCAGCGTGGCACTCAAGCGCAGCAAGGGCGCATAGGCTTCGCGGAACAGCGGGATGTCCGTCACAGACAAGGCACCAGCCGTTTCGCCGTGATAGCCGCCTTGCAGACCGATGAACTGGTTCTTGGCTGCACGGCCGCGGTTGCGCCAGCTGTGGGCACTCATCTTCAGCGCGATCTCGGTGGCACTGGCGCCGTCGCTCGCATAAAAGGCGTGGCCCAGCCCCGTCAAGTCCGACAGGCGCTCGGACAGTTCGACCACAGGCGGGTGCGTCAACCCCGCCAGCATGATGTGATCGAGCTTGCCCAACTGGTCCGTGATCGCATCGCGGATCGGGCCGAAGTTGTGGCCAAACAGGTTGACCCACCACGAGGACACCGCATCCAGAATGCGTTTACCCTGATCGTCAATGAGCCAGGGGCCCTCGGCGGCCACGATGGCGCGCGGCGGGAAGTGCTCGTGCACCTTCATCTGCGTGCACGGATGCCAGACGGCCTGGCGGCTGCGCTCGGCCCAGTTGGTAGAAGTCATGGGGCGCAAGTATGCCGCGAGCGGCTCAACGCGGCATTGGTCGATGGAGCCAGCGCGACATGAGCCAACGCGCAATCAATGGGTCGGGCGATAGACGCAACGGTCACCCGCCGCGCGCGACACCGCCACGCTCGACACCTGCGGGATGTGCAGGCGCGCCTGCGCATAGATGAACACGCACAGGTTCTCCAAGGTGGGGGCACCCAGGCCGCTCACTTCGTCCAGGAAGTGGTGATCCAGCTGGCCGCGGATGCCGGCAATGACCTCGCGCAGCACGGCCAGGTCCACCACCATGCCCGATTCAGGCTGGCGCTCGCCACGCACGAAGATCTCGGCCGTGTAGGTGTGGCCATGAATGCGGCGGCTGCCTGCGGCTTCCTCGGCAGACACCTTGCGCTTGAGCGTGTGCGCGGCATCGAATGAAAAGGTCTGGCTCAACTCGAACATCAACAACAATCCTTCAGCGCTTCTTTCAGCGAATGCCCAGTGTCTTGTGGGTTTGCACGCTGAGCAACCAGCGCGGGTGGTCCAGGCACCATTGAACGGCCCATTCCATGGCTTTTTTCCGGTCCTGAGGCTGGGCGCTGTCCATGGCCTGCACCCGCATCTGCTTGAAGTCCAGCTGCTCGAAGGCCAGCAGGTCGGCCTCGGTGAAGCCGGCTTGCGGCACCACCACCTTCAATTCATGGCCCGATCGCTGGACCAGGGTCGAGCCGGCCTTGGGGCTGACACAGATCCAGTCCAGGCCCGCGGGCGCAGCGATCGTGCCATTGGTCTCGACCGCCAGCTCGAAGCCTTTTGCATGCAGCGCCTCGATCAAGGCCGTGTCCACCTGCAGCAGCGGCTCGCCACCCGTCATCACCACAAAACGCTGCCCCTGGGCCCCCGCCTCGGTGACCGGCCAGAACGAGGCAATGCGCTCGGCCAGGGCCTGCGCCGTGTCGAACTTGCCGCCGCCCAGGCCATCGGTGCCCACGAAATCGGTGTCGCAGAACTGGCAGACGGCCGAAGCCCGGTCGGCCTCGCGGCCCGTCCACAGGTTGCAGCCCGCAAAGCGGCAGAACACAGCCGGGCGCCCGGCATGTGTGCCCTCGCCCTGCAAGGTGTAGAAAATCTCTTTGACGCTGTAAGTCATCTCAACGCAGTCCTGTCCACCAGACCGTCAAGGCCGAAACCAGCACCAGACCCGCATAGGTCAACATGGCGCCATCCCGGCCGGTTATCAACAAGCCGACGATCAACACGGCCGCATTGGCCATCGAAGCCCATTTCACCTGGCGCAACCAGCCCGCGCTGCGCAAGGCCTTCCACCACACCAGGCGGGCCAGGCTGGGCACCAGCAGCGCCATGCCGAGCGCGGGCAAAAAGAAATTCAAGGCGTGGTTCAAGCCGTCCAGAAAACCCATGGGGCTCCTCAAGGGCAGCGCGTGATCCTGTTGCGGCATGGCCCCCGTTGCTCTCCAGCGCGCCAGTTGCTTTTCTGACTTTTCTGACGCGCTTTATGAAACGATCGGGGAACGATGAGAGGCGATGGCGGTCTTGCGCTGCATCAAATCCAGAGAAGTCGCTTTTCCCGCGTCAACCCAGGCAAAGGATGGGATTTTATAATCTTCTGCTATGACTGTCTTGACCCTGGGCTTGAACCACACCACCGCCGCCGTCGACCTACGCGGCCGGTTCGCGTTCGCAGTGGACCAACTGGCCCCCACGCTCAAGACCTTGCACCAGCGCCTGACGGGCTCGACCCACCCGGAAGTGGCCCTGCTGTCCACCTGCAACCGCACCGAGCTGTACTGTGCGGCAGGCGGTCTGGGCGGCCCGGTGCACACCCTGCGCCATGCGGCGGTGGACTGGCTCTCTGGCATCGGCGGCGTCTCCAGCGAAGAGCTGATGCGCCACACCTATGTGCTCGAAGGCGGCCAGGCGGCGCGCCACGCCTTCCGCGTCGCCAGTGGGCTGGATTCGATGGTGCTGGGCGAACCCCAGATCCTCGGCCAGATGAAGCAGGCCGTGCGCGAGGCCGATACCGCCGGCACCCTGGGCACGACCCTGCACCAGCTCTTCCAGCGCAGCTTTGCCGTGGCCAAGGAGGTGCGCACCTCCACCGAGATCGGCGCGCACTCGATCAGCATGGCCGCTGCCGCCGTGCGCCTGGCTGGCCAGCTGTTTGAAGACCTGGGCCGCACCAAGGTGCTGTTCGTGGGCGCCGGCGAGATGATCGAGCTCACCGCCACGCACTTTGCCGCCCGCAACCCGCGCACCATGGCCGTGGCCAACCGCACGCTGGAACGCGGCGAAAAGCTCGCCACCCACCTGGGCGCCCAGGCCATGCGCCTGGCGGACCTGCCCCAGCGCCTGCACGAGTTTGACATCGTCGTCTCCTGCACGGCCAGCACCCTGCCCATCATCGGCCTGGGTGCGGTCGAACGCGCGCTGAAGGCCCGCAAGCGCCGCCCCATCTTCATGGTCGACCTGGCCGTGCCGCGCGACATCGAACCCGAAGTCGCCCGCCTGGATGACGTCTACCTCTACACGGTGGACGACCTGTCCACCATGGTGCAGACCGCTGGCGAAAAGCGCCAGGCCGCCGTTGCCCAGGCCGAAGCCATCATCGAAACCGGCGTGCAAGGCTTTGTGCACTGGCTGGACCAACGCACCACCGTGCCCCTGATCCAGGCCCTGCACAGCCAGGCCGACGCCTGGCGCGCCGCCGAAATGGCCCGCGCCCGTAAGCTGCTGGCCAAGGGCGAAGACATCGAAGCCGTGCTCGAAGCCATGTCGCGTGGCCTCACACAAAAGATGCTGCACGGCGCCATGGCCGAGCTGCACAGCGCCGACACCAGCCAGCGCCCGCAGGTGGCCGCCGCCCTGTCGCGCCTGTTCCTGCGCGGCGAGCTGGTCCCCGGGCGCAACACCACCGCCAGCAGCCCACCCGACAAGGCCGAGCCCGGCCAGGCCAACCGACATGACCCGCAGGGGGACAAAGCGTGAGCGCCGGCCTGGCGCCCTCGCTTGCCTCTTCGCTCGACCGCCTGGCCCGCCGCCTGGAAGAGCTGGATGCAGCCCTGTCCGACCCCGTCATCGCGGCCGACAACAAGCGCTTTCGTGACCTGTCGCGTGAGCACGCCGAAGTCAGCAGCGTGTGCGACCTGGCCCAGCGCCACACCCGCCGCCAGCAAGACCTCGCCGGTGCCCGCCAGATGCTGGACGAAGCCGGTGAAGATGCTGACATGCGCGCCATGGCCCAGGAAGAAATCGCCCAGGCCGAAGCCGACCTGGCCCAGCTGGAAAGCCAGCTGCAGACCGCCCTGCTGCCCAAGGACCCGGACGACGCCCGCAACGCCTTCCTCGAAATCCGCGCCGGTACAGGCGGGGACGAGTCCGCCCTGTTCGCGGGTGACCTGGCCCGCATGTACACCCGCTACGCCGAACGCATGGGCTGGGCCACCGAGATCATGTCGGCCAGCGAATCCGACCTGGGCGGCTACAAGGAAGTGGTGCTGCGCATCGAAGGCCCCAGCGTCTACGGTCAGTTGAAATTCGAATCGGGCGGCCACCGCGTCCAGCGCGTACCGGCCACCGAAACGCAAGGCCGCATCCACACCAGCGCGTGCACCGTGGCCGTGATGCCCGAGCCGGACGAAACCGAAGCCATCAAGCTCAACCCGGCCGAGCTGCGCATCGACACCTTCCGCGCCAGTGGTGCCGGCGGCCAGCACATCAACAAGACGGACTCGGCCGTGCGCGTGGTGCACCTGCCCACCGGCATCGTGGCCGAGTGCCAGGACGGCCGCAGCCAGCACAGCAACAAGGCCAAGGCCCTGCAGGTGCTGCAAGCCCGCATCCAGGAAAAAGAGCGCAGCGAGCGCGCCGCCAAGGAAGCCGCACTGCGCAAAAGCCTGGTGGGCAGCGGCGACCGCTCCGACCGCATCCGCACCTACAACTTCCCCCAGGGCCGCCTGACCGACCACCGCATCAACCTCACGCTCTACAAGCTGCTGAGCGTCATGGAGGGTGAACTCGACGACGTGGTGGCCGCACTGCTGAGCGCCCAGGCCGCCGACCAGCTGGCCGAACTGGAAGCGGCCACCGGTGTCTGACGCCCCCATCAGCACGCCGCTGACCATCGCGCAGGCCATGCAGCACGCGCGCCAGCAAGGCGTGGATCGCCTCGACGCCCAACTGCTGCTGAGCGATGCCGTCCAGCAAGGCCACGCCTGGCTGCTGGCGCACGGCAGCGACGCACTGAGCCCCGCGCAACAAACCCGCTTCCTCACCGGGCTGACACGCCGCGCCGCCGGTGAACCCCTGGCCTACATCCTGGGCGACAAGGCCTTTTTCGGCCTGACCCTGGCCGTGTCGCCCGACGTGCTCATCCCCCGGCCCGACACCGAAACCCTGGTCGAATGGGCGCTCGAACTGCTCCCCGCGCAAACCGCCTCCACCGTGCTGGACCTGGGCACCGGCAGCGGCGCCATCGCCCTGGCCATCCAGCACCACCGCCCGCAGGCCAAGGTCACCGCCGTGGACGCCAGTGAAGCCGCCCTGCGCGTGGCCCAAGCCAATGCCCAAAACCTGAACCTGCCGGTCACATTCCGCCATGGCAGCTGGCTCACCCCCGTGGCCGGCCAACGCTTCGAGCTCATCGTCAGCAACCCGCCCTACATCGCCGAAGGTGACCCGCACATGGCCGCCCTGGGCTTCGAACCCAGGCAGGCGCTCACCGCCGGCCCCGACGGCCTGGACGACCTGCGCCAGATCATCGCCGCCGCCCCGGCGCACCTCCACCCCGGCGGCTGGCTGCTGCTCGAACACGGTTACGACCAGCCTGTCGCGGTCGCGCAACTGCTGACGGCGCACGGGTTTTCAAATGTAAGTACCCGCTTCGATCTGGGAGGCCAGCCCCGCTGCACGGGCGGCCAGCGCCCGGCCTGAACGCATCCCGAAACCCGGGCAAACCCGCTCCCGCAGCGATTGCGTCGGGCGAAAATGGTTTGACGAACGCTCACACATCTGCCGCACAAGCCGATTTGGCCGACGTAGCATGAAACCGTTCGTCAAGGAGATTGCCATGTTCCATTCAACCCAGAGCGACTCGCACAAGTCCACACGCATGTGCAGCCCGGCCGCCAGTGGATGGGCCGTGAGCGCCTTGATGGGTGCCTTGATGGCCGCCTTGATCGGCAGCCTGCTGCCCCTGGCCGCCGCACAGGCCCAGATGGTGCCCCGTGCCGAGCACGCCTTGCACCAGAACACCGGCAGCGGCAACTACACCGCCGTGCGCATCAACATCGACAACACCACATCCTCGGGTGACGAAGTCCATGGCCGTGGCCTGGCGTTGCGTGGCCAGGGTTTCTGGCCGCACTGGGAAGGCCGCATCGGCGTGGTCATCGACCGCCCGGTCAACCCCTTGAAGGATTCCTTCGTCCTGGCCCAGCCCAACCAGAGTGCCGGCCTGCGCGTGCGCAGCATGCACATCCTGTCCGACTACTACGTGGATGGTGGTTTCCGCGCCACCGCCGGCGTGCTGCGCGGCGACACCGGCCAGGCCTGGTGGGGCAGCGGCGGCAACGGCGGTGGTCTCAACCTCAGCATGCAGCGCCTGGACAGCCTGGGCCTCATGAGCAACCTGGGCCTGGGCAACACGCAAGATGCCCAGACCACCCCCTACGTGGGCGCCGGCTACAGCAACAACCTGACCGTCAACGGCACCCCCAGCGCCTGGCGCTTCAATGCCGACCTGGGCGTCATCAGCGCCAACGCCAGCAACATCAACCGGCTCAGCCAGGTCCTGCAGGGCGACCGCAGCCTCGACGGGCTGGTGCGCGACATGGGCTTGCGGCCAGTGGTCAAGGTATCGGTAGGCTATTCCTTCTGAGCTACTGCAGACCCGCCACAGGCCTGCTATAACCGGGCCTGTTTTCATTTCTGACAATGGTTTGCATATGAGCGACGTTCAACAACGCATTGACGACCTGGTTAAGGGTAATCGCGTCGTGCTGTTCATGAAGGGCAATGCCCAGTTCCCGCAATGCGGTTTCTCGGGTCGCGCGATCCAGATCCTCAAGGCCTGTGGCGTGACCGAACTCAAGACGGTCAACGTGCTGGAAGACGAAGAAATCCGTCAAGGCATCAAGGACTACGCCAACTGGCCCACGATCCCGCAGCTCTACATCAACGGTGAATTCATCGGCGGCTCGGACATCATGATGGAGATGTACCAGGCCGGCGAGTTGCAGCAGACGCTGACCGCTGGCCAGTGATCCTGCCGTGACCGAGCTCACGCGCCCCGCCCGCCTGATCATCGGCATCACCGGTGCCAGCGGCGCGGTCTACGGCGTCCGCTTGCTGGAGCGCGCCCGCGCCCTGGGCGTGCAGACGCACCTGGTGGCCACGCCAGCGGGCATCCTCAACGTCCACCACGAACTGGGCATGGACCGCCCGACGCTGGAAGCGCTGGCCACCCAGGCTCACGCCCCCGGTGATGTCGGTGCCTGCATCGCCAGCGGCAGCTTCATGACGGACGCGATGGTCATCGCCCCCTGCTCCATGAAGACACTCGCCGCCGTGGCGCACGGCATGGGTGACAACCTGCTGACCCGCGCCGCAGACGTCACCCTCAAGGAACGCCGCCGCCTCGTGTTGATGGTGCGCGAAACGCCGTTCAACCTCGCCCACCTGCGCAACATGACGGCCGTGACCGAGATGGGCGGCATCGTCTTCCCGCCGCTGCCGGCCTTCTACCACCGGCCGCAAAGCATCGACGAGCTGGTCAACGACACCGTCGAGCGCGTGCTCGCCATGCTGCACATCGAACAGGCCCAGCCCCAGCAATGGCGCGGCCTGTGAGCTTGTTCACGCGCCTGGCCGCTTGATGCACCACTCCGGCCCACCGGCGGCCGGATACTGCATCCGTGGTCACGCAGCGCCCGTAACAAAGCGCATCTGAACGGCCACCAACCACCATGCCCACACGCTCGCGCTCCGCCAGTTTGTTCAGTGTGCTCATCCTGTTTGGCCATGACCTGGCATCGGCCCAGGACAAGGTCTGGGTCGGTGACGCCGCCCAAGGCCAGCGGCTTTACCAGGCTTATTGCACCCGCTGCCATGCGGTGGACGAGAACAAGATCGGCCCGGCGCATCGCGGTGTTTACGGGCGCCTGGCGGGCAGCGCGCCCGGCTACGACTACTCCACCGGGCTCACGTACGCCGACTTCGTGTGGAACGCCCGCACGCTGGACATGTGGCTGAAGGACCCGTCCGCGATGGTGCCCTGGCAGCAGATGGACTTCCAGGTGCCTGACCCGCAGGAGCGGGCCCACCTCATCGCCTACCTGAAAACACTCCAGTGATCAGCGGCGCGCTGCGGCACCCGCGTCGGCTACCTGCGTGCCCACGCGATCCGACAACTGCCAGGTACGGCGCGCAGCCGTGACCATGTTCGGGTACTCCGGGCGCCCGCGGCTGCCGTTGTAGCGCCCCAAGGCCATGAAGAGGTTGCCCTTTTCCACGTCCAGGTAGTGGCGCAGGATCACGCAGCCAAAACGCAGATTGGTCTGCATGTGAAACAGGCTGCTGGCATCGCCATTGCCGATGGTGCGTGACCAGAAAGGCATGACCTGCATGTAGCCCCGCGCCCCGACAGGCGAGATGGCGTACTTGCGGAAACCACTTTCCACCTGGATCAGGCCCATGACCAGGCTGGGGTCCAGGCCCGCGCGCTTGGATTCATAACAGACCGTTTGCAGGAACTCGCGGCGCACCAGGTCTTCGGGCTTGCGTTTGGCCAGTTTGGCCTCCAGCCCGAAGGCCCAGGACTCGCACTGCTGGCGCTGGCCCTCATCGGCGAACACCAGCGCAGGCGCCGTGCCATTGCCAATGGCGGCCGACAAGGCGGTGCGCACGGCGTCCGCCAGGGGCTCCTCGACCTGGGCGCCGGCCAGGGATGAGGCAGGCGCCACCAAACACGCCAGCAGCCCGAGGCCTGCCAGCGCGCCAGTCAGGGAAGTGGTCCAGCGGTGCAACAACATGAGACCTTCAACCTTAACCCATGTTGATGTCAGGCAGTCAGGCGATTTGCAGGCGGGACAGCACGTGATTCAGGACTTCCGTCACGGCAATCTTGCTGGCGGCAGCTTCCTGGCGGCCCTGGTACTCGGCCAGGCCTTCCTTGAGGCCCTTGTCGCCCAGCACCACGCGGTGCGGCACGCCGATCAGCTCCCAGTCGGCGAACATGGCGCCGGGGCGCTCGCCACGGTCGTCCAGGATCACGTCCACGCCCTTGGCCTGCAGCTCGCCGTAGAGCTTGTCCGCGGCGGCCTTGACGTCTTCAGAGCGGTCATAACCCACGGGGCAGATCACCACCGTGAACGGGGCGATGGCGTCCGGCCAGATGATGCCGCGCTCATCGTGCTTCTGCTCGATGGCCGCACCCAGGATGCGGGTCACGCCGATGCCGTAGCAGCCCATCTCGAAGTGCTTGGGCTTGCCGTCCACGTCCAGGAAGGTCGCGTTCATGGACTTGGAGTACTTGGTGCCCAGGTAGAACACGTGGCCGACTTCGATGCCGCGCTGGATGGCCAGCACGCCCTTGCCGTCCGGCGAAGGGTCACCCTCGACCACGTTGCGGATGTCGGCCACCAGATCGGGCTCGGGCAGGTCTCGGCCCCAATTCACGCCGCGGATGTGGAAGCCTTCTTCATTGGCGCCACAAACGAAATCGGCCATGTTGGCCACGGTGCGGTCGGCGATGACCTTCACGGGCTTGAGCAACTTGACCGGGCCCAGGTAGCCGGGCGTGCAGCCGAAGTGTTCGACGATTTCCTTTTCCGTGGCGAAGCGGAAACCGGCCTTCAGGCCCGTGCCATCGGCCAGCTCGATCTTGCCCGCCTTGACTTCATTGAGATCATGGTCGCCGCGCACCAGCAGCAGCCACACGGTGGACTTGACGATCTCGCCATGCTCGTTGAGTTCGTCCGTGGCCAGCACCAGCGACTTCACGGTTTGCGACAGCGGCAGGCCCAGCAGCTCGGCCACATCGGGGCAGGTGCTCTTGCCAGGCGTGGCCACCTTCTCGCAGGCGGCCGTTGCTGCACCACGCTGGGCGATCAGGGCCACGGCTTCGGCCAGCTCGATGTTGGCCGCGTAGTCGCTCGTGGGGCAGTAGACGATGGCGTCTTCACCCGTGTCGGCGATCACCTGGAACTCGTGCGAACGGTCACCACCGATGGCGCCGGTGTCAGCGGCCACGGCGCGGAACTGCAGGCCCAGGCGCTCGAAGATGCGGGTATAGGCCGCGAACATCGCGTCATACGTCTTGCCGGCGCCGTCCACGTCACGGTCGAAGGAGTAGGCGTCCTTCATCGTGAACTCGCGGCCGCGCATGATGCCGAAACGGGGGCGGCGCTCGTCGCGGAACTTGGTCTGGATCTGGTAGAAATTCTTGGGCAGCTGGCGGTAGCTGCGCAGCTCCTGGCGGGCGATGTCGGTGATCACCTCTTCAGCGGTCGGCTGGATCACGAAGTCGCGCTGATGGCGGTCCTTGAAGCGCAGCAGCTCGTCACCCATCTTGTCGAAGCGGCCCGTCTCCTGCCACAGCTCGGCGGGCTGCACCACGGGCATGATCAGCTCGACCGCACCGGCCTTGTTCAGCTCTTCACGGATGATGGCTTCGACCTTGCGGATGGTGCGCAAGCCCATGGGCATGTAGTTGTACAGACCTGCACCCAGCTTCTTGATGAAGCCCGCGCGCGTCATGAGCTTGTGGCTCACGATTTCAGCGTCAGCAGGGGCTTCCTTGAGGGTCGAGATGAAGAACTGGGAGGCTTTCATATGCGCAAAAAATACACCGCATGAATGAGGCATTGACAAACCCCACTAGGCTTAACGCCTGCACGATGCAATAATGAAACTAGTTGAAAAATTCGGAGTTGATTATGCTCGACCGGGAAGGCTTTCGTCCCAACGTCGGCATCATCCTGCTCAATCACCGGAACCAGGTATTCTGGGGCAAACGCATCCGCACCCATTCCTGGCAGTTCCCGCAAGGCGGCATCAAACATGGTGAGTCGCCAGAGCAGGCGATGTTCCGCGAGCTCCACGAAGAAGTGGGCTTGCTGCCCGACCACGTCCGCATCATCGCCCGCACACGCGATTGGCTGCGTTACGAAGTCCCTCAGCACTTCATCCGCAAGGATGCGCGAGGGCATTACAAGGGTCAGAAACAGATCTGGTTCCTGCTGCAGCTGACAGGCCGCGATTGCGACATGAACCTGCGCGCCACCAACCACCCCGAGTTCGACGCCTGGCGTTGGCACGAGTACTGGGTGCCGCTGGAGGCCGTGATCGAGTTCAAGCGCGGTGTGTATGAAATGGCGCTGTCCGAGCTGGCGCGCTTCCTGCCCAAGCCGCAAGGCCACCAGAACCGCTTCCTGCGCGGCAACATGCGTGGCAGCAATGGCCGGCGTCTGGATGGCAGCGATCTGGGTGTCGACAACCATGAAGCGGACGACACCAGCACCAGGCTGGTCCAGATCGAATTGAAATGATCATCACCAACGCAAACAGCCCCTGACGGGGCTGTTTGCTTTTGCGTGCTGCGTGCGGTGCAGCAGGTCGAGCGCGGCTTGCACCGCGCTCGCGGCAGGCATTACATGCCCATGCCGCCCATGCCACCCATGCCGCCCATGTCGGGCATGCCACCGGCAGGTGCATCGTCCTTCGGGGCTTCCGAGATCATGCACTCGGTGGTCAGCATCAGCGAAGCCACGGAAGCGGCGTTCTGCAGAGCCGTACGGGTCACCTTCGTGGGGTCCAGGATACCCATTTCGATCATGTCGCCATAGGTGTCGTTGGCAGCGTTGAAGCCGTAGGTGCCCGAACCGTTCAGCACGGCGTTGACGACCACGGAGGGTTCGCCACCGGCGTTGGACACGATTTCGCGCAGGGGGGCTTCGATGGCCTTCAGGACCAGCTTGATACCGGCGTCCTGGTCAGCGTTGTCACCCTTGATGGCGCCAGCAGCTTGCTTGGCACGCAGCAGGGCCACGCCACCACCAGCCACCACGCCTTCTTCCACCGCAGCACGGGTAGCGTGCAGGGCGTCTTCAACGCGGGCCTTCTTTTCCTTCATTTCGACTTCGGTGGCAGCACCCACCTTGATCACGGCCACGCCGCCGGCCAGCTTGGCCACGCGTTCCTGCATCTTTTCACGATCGTAGTCGCTGGTGGCTTCTTCGATCTGGATGCGGATTTGCTTGACGCGGGCTTCGATGTCGGCGGCGGCACCAGCGCCATCGATGATGGTGGTGTTTTCCTTGCCCACTTCGACGCGCTTGGCTTGGCCCAGGTCAGCCAGGGTGACCTTGTCCAGGGCCATGCCGACTTCTTCAGCGATGACCTTGCCGCCCGTCAGGATGGCGATGTCTTCCAGCATGGCCTTGCGGCGGTCGCCGAAGCCAGGAGCCTTCACAGCCACAACCTTCAGGATGCCACGGATGGTGTTCACGACCAAAGTAGCCAGGGCTTCGCCTTCGACTTCTTCAGCAATGATCAGCAGAGGACGGCCAGCCTTGGCGACTTGCTCCAGCGTGGGCAGCAGGTCACGGATGTTGGAGATCTTCTTGTCGTACAGCAGCACGAACGGGTTGTCCAACAGGGCGGCTTGCTTCTCAGGGTTGTTGATGAAGTAAGGCGACAGGTAGCCGCGGTCGAACTGCATGCCTTCGACGACGTCCAGCTCGTTGTTCAGGCTCTTGCCGTCTTCAACGGTGATCACGCCTTCCTTGCCGACCTTGTCCATGGCGTTGGCGATGATCTGGCCGACGTCCGCATCAGAGTTGGCAGAGATGGTGCCGACCTGAGCGATTTCCTTGGTGGTGGTGGTGGGCTTGGACTGCTTCTTCAGCTCGGTGATCAGGGCTGCCACAGCCTTGTCGATACCGCGCTTGAGGTCCATCGGGTTCATGCCGGCGGCCACGTACTTCATGCCTTCGCGCACGATGGCTTGAGCCAGCACGGTGGCGGTGGTGGTGCCGTCACCAGCGTTGTCAGACGTCTTGGAAGCGACTTCCTTGACCATCTGGGCGCCCATGTTCTGGAGCTTGTCCTTCAGTTCGATTTCCTTGGCCACGGACACACCGTCCTTGGTCACGGTGGGGGCGCCGAACGAGCGCTCGAGCACCACGTTGCGACCCTTGGGGCCCAGGGTGACCTTGACGGCGTTCGCCAGGATGTTCACGCCTTCAACCATGCGGTGACGGGCGTCTGCGCCAAAGATGACGTCTTTTGCTGCCATGTGAAATCTCCGAAATCAGTATGTAGGGGGTAGAAACAGCTTCCCTCAACGCTCAGTTGTGGCGGAGGAAAGCGTCGCGAGCGGTTGTCGGGCAAGGCGGACAGCGCGCAGCAACCGGAACGTACTTCTGTACGTGAGGATTGCGAGCACTGCCCAACGCAGCCCGGCGACCGCGCAGTAGCTTTACTTCGCCACAACAGCGAAGAGGTCTTCTTCGCGCATCACCAGCAGCTCTTCGCCATCGACCTTGACGGACTGGCCAGAGTACTTGCCGAACAGGACGCGGTCGCCCACAGCGACGTTCAGGGCGATGAAATCACCCTTGTCATTGCGCTTGCCAGGACCGACGGCGAGCACTTCGCCCTGGTCAGGCTTCTCGGCGGCGGCGTCGGGGAGGACGATGCCCGAAGCGGTCTTGGTTTCTTGTTCCAGGCGCTTGACGATCACGCGATCGTGCAGAGGACGCAGTTTCATGACTTCTCCTGTCTCTTGAGACATCGGTTTGACAAAGGCTCCCAAGTAAGCAATTGCTCACTTGGAAGCGGATACGGAAATTTTCGACACCCGTTGCCAGTGCCTTGTTAGCACTCATGAGTATCGAGTGCTAACGATTATAGGGACGAGATCGGAAGTTTCAAGAGGGGGGCGATAGCTGGCAGGTCAAGTGAATCCGGCGGCGCCTTATTCCCACAATGCGAAACATGCTGAACTGCGTGCTAGATTGACCTCGCTGTGCCGCCAAGGCTGCCCCACCTCGCCGCTTTGATTCGATCAAGACCTTGAGAGCAGGAGAGAAAGCATGTATGCACGAATGACGTACAACGCAGTCACGCACAACAGAAGTCGAGGCGGCTACATGCTCAGCCTCAGGCGCAATGAACCATCTCGCCGCCGGATATGGACATCCGTGACCTCGGTCAAGACCAGCGAGGACGCCGAACGGCAGGTGGCCGCAACCAAACGGTCCGTCACCAAGGATTGCTACTTCAACATCACGGACTTTGGCTCCAACGCTGGCCCGGCCAACGTGGTCGAGCAGATCAAGTTTTTCAAGTCGGTTCCCGGCATTCAGTTCAAGGACTGCAATGTCATTCTCAATGTGGCCAGCTCGGGCGACAACTGGCAGCAACGTCTGGAATTGATCGCCTCGATGTTCGATAGTGGCGACATGCCCAAGTCCTTCATGTTGGTGAAGGGCAGTCAGGGGCTCGCCTTGTCCAGCACCCCCACAGACATCCAGAAGCTGTCGGAACGCTACGCGAACATGTGCGACTGGACGCGCCGCAATGGGTTCGGCCTGACGCTCGTCGCGGACATCAGCGGGCACTCAGGCTATGTCCAGGATCAAGTACGCCGAAAGATCGACCTTGGCGCCACCACGATCAACACACACCCGACGGTGGACCCCTCCCTGGTCACGGCGCAATCGAGAAGTTATCTGGCAGAGACGATCGCCAACTCGGGCCTGGAGATCATCCTGGGGCAGTTGTGTCACACCAAGACCTTGTACACGAACTACAGCCGTGAAGGCCAAGGGCCACGCGTCAACCCAGCCAATGGCGCGGACCTCTACCCGGTCTCGCCCTTGTTGCAAGCGTGTGGCTCGACGGGTGGCTGGGATGCCTTGACTGAGCTGGGGGTTGGCAGTTCGACGGCGCTGTTGAAGCAGCTGGCGCCTCAACAAGTACCGACCAGGAGCTTTCAGTCCCGGATCGGGCTGGGTGTCGACGAGCAGGCCCTGAAGATCGTGGCGACCTTGATTGAGAACGAGCCCATCGACATCACCGAGGCCATGGACCGACTGCTGGGTGACCATGCCCCGGCGCACATTCCGCTGAGCGAGGCCATACTCAGAAGCATGGCCAGAAGGTACACCGAAGGCGCCGATGACACTGAATTCCAGTCGCCTGACAAGTTCTGAGCGCGGCCAGGCACCACGCCTGCGGTCTTTAACGCCTCACCAGCTGCAACGCCAGTTCATGCCCCACGGGCAGCTTGGGGTGCAGCACCTGGTCATAAGGCGGCTTGGGCCAGACCCAGCTTGACTCGGGAAACAGCACCCGCATGGCGTTGATGTCGCAGTGGTAAGGCGGCCCTTCGATGAGGCCTTCTTGCGTTGCAGCGGGGCGCGGCATCTGCATGAACAGGGCAAACAGGGTGCCGCCTGGCCGCACCCAGCTTGCCAGTTGCGCCGCGTAACGCAACCAGTTGTCAGGGTGGATGGCGCACAGGCAGGTCTGCTCGTAGACCGCATCAACGGGCTGTTCGGGTGTGTAGCTCAGCACGTCGGCCTGCTCGATGCGGGCTGTCACGCCGGCCAACTCGCAGTTGGCCCTGGCGCCTTCAACGGCGGCGGGTGTGTAGTCCAGCCCCGTCACGTCAAAGCCGCGTCGGGCCAGTTCGACCACTTCCCAGCCGTTGCCGCAACCGGGCACGGCGATGCGGCAGGGCTGCAGCTGGCCCTTGTCCAGCCAGGCCAGCAACTGGGCGCTCGGGGCGCCGCGATCCCAGCCTGTTTGCTTGCTTTCGAAGCGGGCTTGCCAGAACTCGGTGGTCGGGCCTGTCATGGTGCGGGGCTCCTGAAGCGGCGTTCAAGCCTTCTTGACGAACTCGGTCTTGAGCTGCATCGGGCCGAAGCCGTCGATCTTGCAGTCGATGTCGTGGTCGCCGTCGATCAGGCGGATGTTCTTGACCTTGGTGCCCACCTTCACGACCGAGGACGAGCCTTTGATCTTGAGGTCCTTGATCAGGGTGACGCTGTCGCCATCCTGCAGCACGTTGCCGTGGGCGTCCTTCCAGACGCGGGCCTCGGCGGCAGCTTCAACCGGCGCGAGGGCGCTCCACTCGTGCGCGCAATCCGGGCAGATGAACATGTCGCCGTCCTGGTAGGTGTATTCGGACTGGCATTTCGGGCAAGACGGCAGGGTGCTCATGGGAATTCCTCTTCTATGGTCGGGCGAAAGTCTAACTTGCCCCTTGCCCAGGCCGCGGCACCTGGCTTTACGCTTCTTTTCAGAGCACCCACTGAAAGGCACTTAACATTTGTCCCATGCCTGTATGGGAGAGGCAGACGCCACGCGCGTGAACAACCACACCGCCGTTTGGCCCTGTCACGATGAACCGCCAACCTTTGCCACAGGTAGCTGACCAAAGAGCCACACCGCAAAGCACACCCAGGCCCAAGTATCAGGCCCCGGTCACGCTGCTCAAGGCCACGCTCGTGGCGGCTTCCCTGACTGCGGCGCTGACCACCTGGTCGGTATGGGGGCGCGACTGGACCTACGGCATCAACACGACGGGCTCGGATCAGGTCAGTGCCGACGAATCGGACGCCCGTTTTGAAAATTACCTCAAGGCGCCCCTCGTGGTCTTGAGTCAGGTTGATCAACAAGACTGGCCAAAGGCGCTCGACAGCATGAACCTGCCCGACACACAGCGCAGGAATTTGCAGGCCGATCTGATGCCGGCGCCGCTTGCGCCACCGGCAGATGTCCAGGCCATGCCAGCCGTTCAACCAGGCCATGAAATCAAGCTCGTGTGGTTGACTTTGTGGGACACCGACAATGAAGACGGTGATGCCGTCACGGTTCAGAGCGCGGGTTACGCCAGAACCATCACCTTGACCAAGCAAGCCATCACGCTGGCCATCCCGGTGCTGCGCGACACCCCGATCAAGATCAAAGGGGTCCGCGATGGTGAAGGCGGCGGCATCACCGTGGGTGTGGCCTCCGGCAGCGCCCTGGCCTCCTTCCCCATCATGAGCACAGGGCAAGTCCTGGCTTTGCGAGCACGCCTGCCATGACGCGCGCACTGACTGCCCTGGCCACCCGCGTCATGCCACTGGCCTTCGTGGCCATGGCGATGGTCTCGGTATCGCAGTTCTGGATTCAGCATGGGCCCAAGCAAAGCACCATAGCTGCTTTTTACGACAGATCCATCGACACGATGCAGCAGCACGCCTGGGTGGTTCTGGCTTTGACAGGCCTGTTCTGGGCCGTGGCCATTGCAGGTTGGCTACATGAAAAAAACAGACCGCCCCTGCGCATCGAAAATGGAGGACTGCTGATGGATATCCTGGACAGATTGACCAATCGCCAAGTGCTTGAGAACAAGATTGCCGAAGAGCCTCAAGCCATCGTCATCGACTCCGACAAGCTGGCCAACGCGCTCAAGAGCAAGGTGATCGGCCAGGATGCAGTGTGTGAGGACATGGCCCAGCAGATCCGCCGAAGGCTGGCGCTCAAGCAGCGGGGCAAACCCGTGGGGATCTTCATGCTCGCAGGCCCGCCCGGCACGGGCAAGAGTTACTTGGCCAAGTGCCTGGCAACCGAACTGCAAAAGAAGCTGTTCCATTTCGACATGACGCAGTTCTCCTCGGGCGCCTATGCAGCAAGCCAGTTGTTTGGTGCGGCCAAGGGCTACGTCGGCTCAGACACTTATGGCAAGTTGACGGCCGCCTTGCGTGACACGCCGGATGCGGTCATCTTGCTCGATGAGTTCGAGAAGGCCCATTCCGAAGTGCACAAGAACTTCCTGACGGCGTGGAACGACGGCTTTGTCACCGAGGCCTCTGATGGCAAGCAGATTTCGTCGACCGAAGCCATCTTCGTGTTGACCACGAACGCCGCCACCGATGCCCTTCAGGCCTTGAGCGAAACCTACGCCAACGATGTGGACGAGTTGCGCCGCAGCTCCATCAACGCGCTGCACGAGGCGGGTTTCGCGCCTGAAGTACTCAACCGCATTGACCGCGTCTTTGTTTTCAAACCGCTGTCGGGTCTGGACATTGCACGGGTTACCGCACTTGAGATCGAAGTCATGATCAAAGGTTATGACCTGGACATTGCCGAAGGTGGGATCGACCCGGACATTCTGTTTGACATGATGAAGCGCCAGCAGCGCCTGGGTATGGGCGCGTCCTCACGTGACTTGCTGCGTGCAGTCGAAGAATCGATTGCCGACACGCTGATTTCGGCCAAACAGAAGGGCTACAAGACGGTCAAGCTGGTGGCCCGCGATGGCGTGGTCAAGGCAGAAGCGGCGCAGTGATGGGGCTGGTGGACCCACAAAACTTGCGCGCTTTCAAAGCGCTCTGGCGGCGCGCACCGCTGTGGCAGTTCTGCATGATGTCGGCGGCACTGGGGACCTTGCTGTGCGTGACGATACCTTTGTCGCACCCCCCATCGATCTCGCCGCCCCCAGCCAAGTTGCTGGACGACGGCAATTACACCGGAACCGGTGCGGGCCATCTGGCGTCCGCCCCACCCAGGCCCAGTGCACCGCCGGACTTGGCTTCCCCCGGTACCGTCAAGCCGCTGCCCCCCACCGCTCCCCCGCCAACACAGCACACCGTTCAGACCGCCTCACTGTCCATGGTCAAGGCCGGCCAGGACGACGCCAAACCCAATGCCTCCGGGCTCAGCGATGAACTGATGGGCCGACGCTTCAAACATGCCCTTCGTGTTGCGGGGTTCGATGTTGAACTGCCTGCGGGCGAATGGATCATGCTGGCCAATCAAGGGCTCAAGACGCCACAGGCGGCCGGGTCATCGTATTTCCTGGCACGGGTCGAACACCAGCGGCTGGCTGGCGTCGTCCGAGTCTTTGCGCTTCGCAGCAATGACAAGGCGGCGGGTGAACTCATTCCGATCAAGGGGTGCAAGGCAGACGACGCCAACTTCCTGCTCGTGTCGACCGATGATGCGCTCCCGGACGGCAACCATGGGTGCTGGAACATGTCGAACTTCTTCACGCCACCTTTGCAGCAATGGGCGGACCGATCGAACAAGATACTCCCGCTCGACCGCGCTGCTGCTGGGGACATGAGTGCCAAGGGCATCACCTATCCCCAGGACTTTGTGGCCGTCAAATTCGGCCGCTCAGAGGCCTGGGGGCTGCTGGAAGTGTCTTATCTGTTCAGCCCCGAGGTCGATGGCATCCAGTCCACCAATGCCCTGAGCTACCGCGATTCGGACTGGCACGCCTCCAACAAGCGCAAAACGCCGGCGCAAATCGCCTACCTGGACAAGATCAAGCGGTGGGGCGCAACGCATTGGCCCACCTTCAAGCAGCATTTCCAGGAAGCGCAATAGCCTGGCGGACCGACCGCGCCAGACTCACTTGGCCGGCGTCTTCATCAAGCTGTCCTTGAGCTTCTTCATGTTCTCCTGCAGCGGCGGATACGGGCCGAAGCGGTGCTGGTCGGCCGAGGCGCCGTCCACATAGGGTGGGAAGGCGGCATCCACGGGCTTGTTCCAGCGCGCAGGGAAATCACGCTCGGTGTGGGCCTTGAGCGGGCGCTCATGGCTGAGCACGAAGGCGGCCACGTCGTAGGCCTCTTCGTTGCTCAGCTTGGGCTGGTCGTACGTGGTGCCCAGCGGCATGTTGGCCTTGATGAAGGCTGCAGCGGTGAGCAGGCGGTTCATGCCAGCACCGTGGTTGAAGGAGTCCTTGCCCCACAGCGGCGGGAAGGTGTAGCCGGTGGCACTGCCCACCGCACCCGCGCGGATGCCCGCGCCTTGCTGGCCGTGACAGGCGGCGCAGTTGGCCTCGAAGATCTTGCTGCCCGCCACGGTGTCGGCGCGGCGATCGGGGGCTTTGAAGGCCGGCACGCCCTGCCCTTCCACCTTGCTGCCCACCGGGATGCCCCTGGACAGGAAGTGCATGTAGGTCACGAAGGCCTTCATCTCGACGCTGTCAAGCGGCAGGGCCTTGCCGGCCATGCTGCGCTCCATGCAGCCGTTGACGCGCTCTTCCAGCGTGCTGATCTGGTCTTCGCGGCCTCGGTATTGCGGGAAGATGGCGTGAGCGCCCACCCAGGGAATGGCGAACTTCTTGGTGCCCGAAGCCTCATGGCAGGACGCACAGGCCAGGTTGTTGCCGGCAAAGCGCATCTTCGGGTTCTTGACTTCGGGGCCGATGAAGGCAAAGGTGCGGTCGGTCAGGTCCTTGCCGTACCGGACCAGGCGGCCGTAGTCATCATCCGGCAGGCGGGAGACGTCATACGCCTCTGCGGGACCGACGCTGAACTTGGCAGGCGATGCCGCTGGCGCGGAAGCAGCGGGCGCGGACGCCGCAGACGGTGTCGAACTGGCGGTCTGGGCCTGGGTTTGAGCGTGCACGGTGCCCGCAGCCGCCAACAGGATCAGTGAAAACATCTGGGATTTCATGGGGTCTCCTCTGGGATGCGCCCTTCAAGCGCCCGGTCAGCATACCCGCCAGGGTATATAACGCACAACAGCCAGGCGAAGAACCATGCAATCTGCACGGTTTTATCGGGCGCGTGCAGGCCTCAAGCCACCGCATTGACCAGCGTCATGCCCAGGATGCGTCTGGCTTCATCCGGCGCGGCCACTGCCCTGCCGAGTTCCGCGGCGAGGCGCGCCACGCGGGCCACCAGCTGGGCATTGCTGGTCGCCAGCTCACCCTTGCGGTAATGGATGTTGTCTTCGAAGCCTACCCGCACATGCCCGCCCCACAAAATCCCCAAGGTGGCCATGGGCAATTGCGCGGAACCGATACCCGCCACCGTCCAGGTGGCACCGGCGGGCAGCTCGGACAGCAGGTACATCAAGGCCTGGGGTGTGGCCGCCATGCCGCCGGGCACGCCCATCACGAAATCAAAGTGAGCGGGGCTGGGCAACTGGCCTTTGGCCAGCCAGCGCTTGGCGGTGGCGAGCATGCCGCTGTCGAAGATCTCGAGTTCGGGTTTGACGCCTTGGGCCTGCATCTCAGCGGCGAAGCGTGCGATGTCATCGGGCAGGTTGAGGAAGACGTCTTGGCCGAAGTTGACCGAGCCCATCGAGAGCGTGGCCATCTCGGGCTTCAAGGACACGGGCGCCAGGCGCTCTTGCGGGCTCATGCCCACGGCGCCGCCGGTCGAGATCTGCACGATGACGTCGCAGCGCTTTTGCACCTCGGCCATGATCTGCTGGTAGATGGCCTTGTCTTGCGTGGGGGTGCCGTCGGGGTGGCGCGCGTGCACGTGCACGATGCTCGCGCCAGCGGCCGCGCACTCGGCTGCGGCGATGCCGATTTCTTCAGGTGTGATGGGCAGCGCGGGTTGCTGTTGGCGCGTGACTTCGGCACCGGTGAGCGCGGCGGTGATGATGAGCTTGTCCATGGTGCGGCTCCCTCCTTGGTCCTGATGGCGCCTGCTTGACCTAGTTGGCCGGGTCCGGTTTGCGCTGGCAGGCGGCCGGCACCACGCAAGTCCCCGAGGCGCGGCAGACCACCACGGGTTCGGGCAAGACATTGCACGCTGAAGGCTGGCCCGGCACATCGGCCGCGCTGATCACCTTGCGGGCTTCAAACACCATCTTGCGGGATGTCTTGCCCATGGCCACGATGCGGCCCTCGGCTTCGATGTAGTCCCCTGCCCTCACGGGCGCGAGGAACGCGACGCTTTCGTACGCCACGAACAGGCCTTCGTCGCCATCGCTGCGGATCAGGAGTTCGGTGGCCACGTCACCAAAGAGCTGCAGCATCCGGGCGCCGTCAACCAGGTGGCCGGCGTAGTGGGCATCGTGTGCGCCCATGCGCAGGCGGATCAGGCTGGTGAACGCGGTGTCTGAGATCGTTTCTGGGGTGGTGTCCATGATGGGCTCCTGCGGTTAGCGCGCATGGCGCCGGGCCCACTCTTCGACGATGAAGGAGGCCACGTTCTCGGCATAACAACCCGGGCCGAAGCCGGCGTCGTAACCCAGCTCCTTGGCCAGCTCGTGGCTGATGCGTGGGCCGCCCACCACCAGGATGAGCCGCTCGCGCAGGCCTTCGGCTTCGAGGATGTCGGACAGGCGGGTGAGGTTGTCGAGGTGGATGTTCTTTTGCGTGACCACCTGCGACACCAGGATGGCATCGGCCTGTTCTTCGATGGCGCGGGCCACCAGCGCTTCGGAGTCCACCTGCGCACCCATGTTGATGGCGCGGATCTCGTGGTAGCTCTCCAGGCCCTTGTGGCCGTTGAAGCCCTTCATGTTCATGATGGCGTCGATGCCCACGGTGTGTGCGTCGGTTTCGATGCAGGCGCCCACGACCACCAGCTTGCGCTTCATCAGGCTGGCGATCTTGGCGTTGACGGCGTCCTTGTCCAGCACCTCGAACTCGGGCCTGGCCACCTGGATGCGGCTCATGTCCACACGGTGGCGGCATTGGCCGTAGAGCACGAAGAAGGCGAAATCAGGGCCCATGGCTTCACTGTGCACCACCGATGGTTCATCCAGGCCCATCTGCAAGGCGAGCTGGCGCGCGGCCTCCTTGGCGTTGTCGCTCAGGGGCAAGGGCAAGGTGAACGACAGCTGCACGCGGCCGTCGCCCATGGTGTCGCCATAAGGCTTGACCCATTGCGGAGCAGTGGTGGCATGGTTCAGGGCATCGCTCATGATGTGTGCTCCTGCTTCGCACCAGGCAGCATGCGTGCCGGGAAGGGGTTGAAGTAGCCAGGCGCTTTCGGGATCACACCGTCCAGGCCCTTGCCGCCGGTGAGCGTGCGCGAGATGTCTGCGAAAGTGCCTTGGGCAATGGCGGCAGGCAAGCCGTCTTGTTCGATCTGGCCAAGCAGGGCCTCGGTTTCGGCCAGAACCTGCTGGGCGCGTTGTTCGATGCGGCCACCGGGCGTGAACTGGATCTCTTCATGAAGATCGCGCAGGTTGCCAAACACATAGCGTGCGTTCTGAATGGCCAGGAAGCGATCCTGCATCAAGGGGGTGTGGATGGCCTCGGTCATCATGCCCAGCAGGTGGATGTTCTGCTGTGTGAGCACGCTGGCAACGTTGAACAAGGCGTCCTGGATGTGGCCTTTGAAGATGTTGCCCGTCATGTGCTTGGTGGGCGGCATGTACTTCAGGCAGGCCTCGGGGAAGACCTGGCGCACCAGTTGCGCGTGAGCCAGCTCCCACAGGAAGCCGTTTTCCAGCGTGGGGTTGATCTCGAAGGCGTGGCCCAGGCCCATCTGGTCGGGCTGCAGGCCGCTGAGGTAGGCGAACTGCTCGTTGATCAGCTGCGAGGCCAGCACGGTGTGCGCGGCATCGTAGGCATCGGCGGTGGTGAGGTAGTTGTCTTCGCCGGTGTTGATGATGATGCCGGCATACGCGTTGACCATGCGCGAGAAGAACTGGTCCACGAAGGTGCGCTGCATGTTGATGTCGCGGAAGATGATGCCGTACATCGAGTCGTTGAGCATCATGTCCAGGCGCTCCATGGCGCCCATGGCCGCGATCTCGGGCATGCACAGGCCCGAGCAGTAATTGGTCAGGCGGATGTAGCGGCCGATTTTTTGCCCGACCTCGTCCAGCGCCGCGCGCATGAGCCGGAAGTTTTCTTGCGTGGCGTAGGTGCCGCCAAAGCCTTCGGTGGTGGCGCCATAGGGCACGTAGTCCAGCAGGCTCTGGCCGGTGGAACGGATCACGGCGATGACGTCGGCGCCTTGCTCGGCTGCGGCGCGGGCCTGCACGATGTCCTCGTGGATATTGCCCGTGGCCACGATGAGGTAGAGCCAGGGGGCGCGGGCTTCGCCGCAGCGGGCGATGGCGGCGTCGCGTGTAGCGCGGTTGGCGGCGATGCGCTCGCAGGTGCGGGCAGCCAGTTCATTGGCGGTGCGGCGTGCGGTGGCCTCATTGGCACGACTGGCGCTGCTGGAATGGCTGGAGCTGGTCAATGGGCTTTGCAGGCTAAGCTGACCGGCAGCCACGGCCTGGGCCACTTGCTGGATGCTCAGGCCGTGCTCGGCCATGGCGGCGGCCACGGGCAAGGCCGCACCCTGCTGCAGCAGGCCTTGCGCTTGCAAGTGGCTCACCAGCCGGTTGGGCAGCGGCACCTGGTTCTCGTCGACGCCGTCCACGCCCATGAGGCGCAGGGTGGCACGCTCCACCGAGGTGGTGGTGAAGCGCTGCATGTCATCGTAGACCTGGTGCGCAATGCGGCGCGCCATGTTGCGAGCCCGATCAATCTGGGCCTGGTCCAGCGTGAGGTGGCTCATGATCCCTCCTGACACAAAAACACGTCGGTGACGATGTGTTCATACAAGGCGGCGCGGGCTTCATGCAAGAAGGCGCGTGCGTCGAAGCTTCCACCAAAGGGCGAGAACGGGTTGAGGGTGACGCCCAGCAGGCGGATGTCGCGCATGGCCAGCAAGCGGCCTCCTCGCCGCTCGAAGGCAGTCACATCAGCCGCGTCGATAAAGAGCTTGGTGCCATCGGCCACGACCAGGGTCAGGCCCGGGTACTGATCCAGCAAGGTCAACACGGCACGCCAAAGCATCTGGCCCACGGCGCCGGAGACGGCGATCACAGCCATATTGGCCGGCCCGTCCCATGCTGGCCTGTCGACGCCTTCATGTGCGTGGCCATCGGTGCTGGGGCCGGCCTTGCCATGCGCCCCACCCTCCATCTTGGCCTGCAAAGCCAGCAAGGCCGAGCCCGCATTGAGGCTGGCAATCGGCTTGTTGAACAGGCACTGGCCACGGCGGTTCCACACGCCCACGCCACATTGCACGAAGGTGGCTTGAACCTGCTCAGCCATATCAGCAGGGGCTGGCGCAATGCCCAGGATGGCGAGGCGGTCCCGCGTCTTGCGCAGCACGTCGCCCATGCCGCCACCCAAGGCCGCACCGGTGGCCAGGATCACGCCGTCCGCGATGGCAGGCGAGGCATGCTGGCTGCGGCCCAGTGCACCATCCAGCAAGACCAGTTCGGCGCCGCATTGCTGGAGCAACGCGATCACGCGTTGTTGATCATGGCTGCGCGAAGGTCCGGCCACTTCCATGGCGCCCGCGTCCAGTGCCTTGACCAGCAGGATCTCGCCCATCGGGCTGAGGATGCCGGTACCGCCAATCTGCCGGGTACGCACCTTGGCGCGCACCAAGGTGTCTCGCGCGGTGGCGACCAGGCAACCTGGCGTGACATGCACAGGTGGCTTGGGGATGGCGAACACCTCGTCGCGCTCTTCGCCATCGCGGCCAATGGACGTGAGCCCCACCGCCACCTGGTCTTGCTGCGCTTGTTGCAGCAGGTGGTTAAGGCACACCGTCTTGCCCGTGTTCTTGCTCATGCCCATCACGGCCACGGTCTGCACGCCGCGCGTGCGCAGGCCTTGCCACAGTGGACAAGCACCAGTCACAGCTGTGTGATGCTGATGGGGAGTGGCAAAGGCGGTTTGCATGGCGGCCTCGCGCTTCACACGTACAAGGTCTCGAACAGATGCCGCAGCGCCGGCGACTCACGCAGCAGCGACAAGGCGTACTCGGCATTGCCACAGGCGTAGCCATTGCCCATCAGCATGTCCACGTCCTTGCCCACGCCTTCGGCGCCCAATGAGGCCGCGGTGAAACTGGTGGCCATGGAGAAGAAGTAGATGCGGCCCCGGTCCTTCGTGGCCAGGATGCTGCCCATCTCGGTGTGCGGCAGGTTCACGCAGTTGATCACCACATCGGCCAGGCGGCCCTGCGTGACCTCAGCTACGGCCTGCATCATGGCCACGGCATGGGTGGCGTCGACCTGCAAGGCATGGTCGGCCCAGCCCAGTTCACGCATGCGCTGGCAATCCTTCTCCAGCGGCGACACGCCGATCACGCAGCCCGTGGGGCCGGCGCGCTTCTTGGCCTCGTACACGCACAAGGTGCCGGACTTGCCACCACCGCCCACCACCACCACGGTGTCACCCTGCTGCACCAGTCGCGCGGTCTGCGCAGGTGCGCCCGCCACATCCAGAATCGCCAGCGCCACCTTCTCGGGGATGTCATCGGGCAGCCGGGCGTACAGGCCGCTTTCAAACAGGATGGCCTGGCCGCTGATGTCGACCTGGTCCTGGTCCACATGGATGCGGTGGATCGCGTCGATGCGCAAGGGCGTCAAGGACAGGGACACCATGGTCGCCACCCTGTCGCCAACGGCGAGATCGGTTTTGCCAAACAAGGCCGAGCCGATGGCCGCCACCCGCCCGATCAGCATGCCGCCTGAGCCGGTCACCGGATTGTGCAGCTTGCCGCGCTGGGCCACGATGTCCAGGATGCTGGCGGCGATGCGGTCGATGTCACCGCGCGCGGACTGCTTGATCTGCGTGAAGCTGGCCGCGTCCACATTGAGCGCATCCACATCGATGAGGATCTCGTTGTCGCAGATGACCATGGTGTTGTCGACCTGCCAGGCCGGTTGCGGCAGCACGCCTGGCGGCTGGATGACGCGGTGCGTGCCATAGGGACAGCCATGCTGACCCGGCTGCACTGGCGTTGAAGGCGCAGTTGCATGGGCCTTCCAAGCCGGCGCAAGAAGCTGGTCAACAGGATGCGCGTGAGCAGACATGGCGCGGCCCTCCTTCAATTGCTTTGCGAAGGCAGGCTGAAGTTCTGGCCCAGGCCCGGCATCTCCACGGTCTTGCCCGCGTAGTTGCGGCATTGGATGGTGGTGCCGCTGCCATCGGGCAAGGCCTCTTCACGCACATAGCTGGGGATGATGGGCAGCTTGCCCAGGCCGCCCATGCCATCGACGATGAAGGTGGGCACGGCGGGCCCGCTGATCCAGCCCCGCAGGCCTTCGTACAGTTCCAGCATGCGCCGGTGCGGCACGATGAAGTGGTGCGCACCCTCGACCATGTCGGTCGAGTACACGTAGTACGGCCGCACGCCCATCTCGATGGCCTGCATGAACAGCTCGCGCATGACCTCCACGCTGTCGTTCACACCCTTGAGGCACACGCTCTGCAGGCCCATCATGATCCCAGCCTTCTGGATCATCTTGACGCGCTGGCGCAGCAGGGGCGTGATCTCCTTGTGGTGGTTGATGTGGATGTTGAGCATCTGCACGCGGTGCTTTTCCAGCACGGCGCAAAGTTCAGGCGTGATGCGGGTGGGCAGCTGCACCACCATGCGCGAGCCAATGCGCAGGAAGCGCACATGCGGCGCCCGCGAGCGGATGGCACCCAGGATCTCGTCGAGCCGCTCATCGGTGAAGGTCAGCGGGTCACCACCCGAGAGCAGCACATCCTCGATGTGCTTGTTGCTGGCGATGTAGTCGATGGAGGCTTCGATTTCATCCTTGTGCACCGAGCCCGTGGGCTGCGACACCATGCGCTTGCGCGTGCAGAAGCGGCACAGCGTGGCGCAGGTGTTGCTGACCAGGAAGAGCACACGCCGCGGGTAGCGGTGCACCACACTGGTCCCGGGGATGGTGTCCTTTTCTTCGCCCAGCTCGTCGAGCATGGTGGCAAAGCCGGGGCGCGTCTGCTCATGGAAGGACGGCAGGTATTGCAGGCGGATGGGGCAGTTCGGGTCGTCGCGGTCCATCAGCTGCGCCATGTAAGGCGTCACAGCAATGGCGAACTTGGCGTAGACCGTGTCGTCCACATCCTCGACCTTGTGCAGCACACCCATCAGCTCGCGATGGTGGGTGTAGCGGCGGGCAAACTGCTTTTGCCAGGGCTCGCTTTCGGGGTCGTAGGCTTGCAGCTCGTCCCAGCTCAGCAGTTTTTTCGGGGAGCTCGAACAGGGCGACGCGGCCGGGGGCTCGATCGCGAGGTTGAGCGCGCCGTCGAGGGCGCTGCGTGTCAGCGGGGCTTCGATGATCTGCAGCATGTTGGCACTCCTGCATCCGGAAGGCCAGGGCGTGCGCCCTCCATGTAGTCAGTATCGGCAGCACCCTCGCCGATGAAAACGCGCAAAGTGACTGATTTCAGTGCTTTCAATCAGTCAGATTGATGGCCATAATGGCTTTATGCCCAAAGCCCTTGCCAAGCCCGCCACCAAGCCGCCGGTGAAGCCCAATCTGGACGCCATGGACCACCAGCTCATCGAGCTGCTCAAGGTCAATGCGCGCCTGCCGCTGGTCAACATCGCCAAGGCCCTGGGTTGTGCGCGCAGCACGGCGCAGTTGCGCTTGAAGGCCCTGGAGGACGCGGGCGTGATCACCGGCTACACGGTGAGCGTGAGCAGCACACGCGGGCCGCATGTGATCCGCGCCATGGTGCTAATCTCGATCGAATCGCGGCACGAGTCCACGGTGATGCGCGAGCTGGCCAAGCGCCACGAGATCACCAAGCTGTACTCCGTCAGCGGCCGTTATGACCTGTGTGCCATGCTGCTGACCGACTCCACGCAAGAGCTCGATGCCGTGATCGACCGCATCCGCAATGTACAGGGCGTGATCGACACCTTCTCGACCATCATGCTGTCCACCAAGCTGGACCGGCCCGAGTAAGGCGCCGCGGTACCCGATATGGCTGACGCCCTCATCCCCCTGCGCGAAGACGAGATGGACTTCAGCGCCATCCGTGCCCAGGGCGCGGGCGGGCAGAACGTCAACAAGGTGTCCAACGCGGTGCACCTGCGGTTTGACATTCCGGCTTCGTCGCTGCCCGATGTCATCAAGGAACGGCTGCTGGCCTTGAGCGACCAGCGCATCACGGCTGAAGGCGTGGTCGTGATCAAGGCCCAGGGCAGCCGCAGCCTGGAGCAGAACAAGGCCGAAGCCATCGCGCGGCTGCAAGCGCTGGTGGACAGCGTGGCCGTGCTGCCCAAGGCGCGCAAGGCCACCAAGCCCACGCGCAGCTCACAACGCAAGCGCCTGGAAGGCAAGGCAGCCAAGGGCGATGTGAAGCGCTTGCGCGGGCGGGTCAGCGGGCACGACTAGGCCACACCAGGCCAGTCTAGGCCGGCATGCCGGGCTCCACCGCGAGCTGCGGCAAGGCGCCATCAAGCAGCCAGCCTTGCGTCACCCGCACCCTGACCAGGCGCTGCGCGCCTTCGAATCGGACGATCTCGGGGCTGTCGAGCAACACCTCGGCGTGGCCTGCCAGGTGCAGCGTGACACCTGATTGAAAGTCCACGAACAGCAAGCCGACCCGGGGCTGCAGCAGGATGTTGCCCAGCGTGTTGAACATGAAGTTGCCCACGTAATCCGGGATGGTGAGCGTGGTGTGCGGGCCGTGCGCGCCGCTGACCACCTGATCCAGCCTGGCGAAGCCCACCGGGCCACCGCGGTGTGAGACGTCCACGCCACCGCTGCGGGCCTGATCAGGCTGGCCTGCGTCAGGCGAGGCCGAGGCGATGAACAAGGTATCGGCCTGCGCCACCATGGCACGCGCGCGCTCGGACAGCACCGCGCCCTCCTCGCTCACTCGGGGGGCAGCGCCGCTGCCTTCACGTGCCCGCCACACCACCTTGCGCGGGTGGATGTACTTGGGGCAGTTGCCAAAGCTCTGCCGCACGGCCACCCGCATGCCTTGCGCATCGGCCTGCTCAAGCTGGCCGTTCATGCGGTTGCGCCGCCGCGTGTGCGGCTCGATGCCCAGCAGACCAACAGGTGCGCCTGGCTGCCACATGCCGCCCAACGGGTCCCCCGGCTGGCTCGCACGATGGATTTGCAGATGCTGCGCGTCCGGGGTCTGCATGAAGCCGGGCTCGCCCGTCAGGATCGTGGCCCAGGGCTGCCCTTGCCCATCCAGCCCGCCGGCGATCACAAAGGGCAGTTGAGCAAAGAAAGCCCGGTGTTGATCCGGCATGTGGTCGCGGATGAAGTTGCGCCCCAACTGCGCCATGCGCTCCTGCACGCCGGTGAGGGCCTGCAGTTGCAGCTCGCCCGCGTGGAAGGGGGCGGTGTCATCGCGCGGCGCGTTCATGCTGCACCCGCTGCTGGCGCCACCGGCGACTTGGGCATGCCCACAAAACCCGGCAAGGCTTCGATGTCGGCCAGCCAGCGTTGCACATGCGGGTACGGCGTCAGCGCGATGCCACCTTCGGGCGCATGCGCCGTGTAGGTGTAGAGCGCCACATCGGCGATGGTGGGCGCCGAGGTCGACGCCAGGAAGCGCTGCGATGCCAGTTGCGCGTCCATCACCTTGAACAGGCCCTCGGCCAGGGTGTAGGCCCGCGCCTCGATCGGGCGCTTGAAGAGCACCCCCGCGCGTGCATGCGATGGGCCGAATGCCAGCAGGCCTGCTGCGGCGCTCAACCAGCGCTGCACCTGCGCCTCCTCCACCGGGTCGCGGGGCAGCCACTGGCCGCTGGGGTCATAACGGCGCGCCAGGTAGACCAGGATGGCGTTGCTGTCCGCCAGGGTGACGTCACCGTCCTGGATCACGGGCACCTGGCCGAAGGGGTTCATGGCCAGGAAAGCCGGGGTTTTTTGCTCGCCACGCCGCAGGTCGACCAGGATGACCTCGGTGGGCAGGTTCAGCAGAGAGAGAAAGAGTTGCACCCGGTGCGAATGCCCCGAGAGCGCGAAGTGATAGAGCTTGATGGGCTGGGCAGGGGCGGCGGCGTGGGTGGTCATGAGGGGTGTCCTTGAGGTTTGAAGTCAGGCGATCGGGCTTGTCGACACCTTATTCACGCATCAGGAAGATGTGAATACCCGCCACAGACAAATGCTTGTTGCATCCATTGCAATAATCAGGCATGGACCGTTTTGAATCGATGCGCATCTTCGTGGCCGTGGCCGAGGCCCAGGGCTTTGCCGCGGCCGCCCGCCAGTTGCGCCTCTCCGGCCCCATGGTGACTCGCGCAGTGGCCGCCCTGGAGGTGCACATCGGCGCCCGCCTGCTGCACCGGACGACGCGCCAGGTTCGTGTCACAGAAACGGGCCAGCGCTACCTGCTCGATTGCAAACGCATCCTGGCCGAGATGGATGAGGCCGACGCCCTGGCCGGCGGCGCGCACGTGGTCCCCCAGGGCCACCTGATCGTCACGGCACCCGTGCTGTTTGGGCGCATCCACGTGGCGCCCTTGCTGTTGTCGTTTCTGCAGGCGCACCCTCAGGTCACGGCCCGCGCCTTCTTTGTAGACCGTGTGGTCAACCTGATGGAAGAAGGTGTGGACGTGGCACTGCGCATCGCCCACCTGCCCGACTCGTCGTTGACCGCCGTGAAGGTGGGCGCTGTGCGGCGCGTGATCGTGGCCTCACCGGATTACCTCGCACGATACGGCGAGCCCTCGTGCCCGGCAGATCTGGGCCAGCACGACGCCCTGGGCTCGTCAACCACCGGCGGGCCGGCCAGTCCCTGGTTGCTGGCCGCTCAGCCAGGCCAGGGCGACAAGCTGGTGCAGGGCCCGCAGCCCCGCATCCAGTTGACGTTCAATGGTGTCGAGGTGGGCATTGACGCAGCCAAGGCGGGCCATGGCCTGGCTCGCGTGCTGTCCTACCAGGTCAGGGATGCGGTCGCGGCGGGGCACTTGCGCATCGTGCTGACGGCCTACGAACCAGCGCCCATCCCTGTCTACCTGGTGTACTCGGAAGGCCGCAGTGCGGCCGCCAAGGTGCGGGCCTTTGTGGACTTCGCCGCGCGGCAGCTGCGCGCGCACCCGGCCCTGAACCCGCACGCAGACTGATACCGCGCCCTCAGGCCCGGCGCCGTGCGACCGCCAGCAAACCCAGGCCCAGCATGAAGCTCCAGACCGTGGCAGGCTCGGGCACGGCCGCAGCAAAGGCCTCGCCCAACAAGGCATGGGCCGCCGCAGTCGGGTGCACACCATCCCAGAACAAGTAGGTATCGGGGTTGGCGCACACCGTCTTGGCGGTGCTGTTGAAACAGGCATCGGTGGTGTTGTAGCCCTGGCCGGCCATCAGCGCGGCCTGCGTGGCCATGAACGAGACCGTGTCGAACGACTGGATCTGCACGCCAGCCAGGCTGCCCGAGAAGCTGGCCAGGCCCGTGGTGAGCAACTGGTTGTATTCAGCCGTGCGCTGGGACGCCGCATCCTTGTAGCCGGGGGTGGTGGCCTCTGCGGCCGTGGAAGCCGGCGTCAGGCCCAGATTGGGCATCAGCGGCACAAAGAACTGGCGCGCGCCCAGCTGGTACAGGCTGTTGATGTCATTGAGCAGGTTGGTGGACGCGGTGGTGGACGTGCTGCTGCTCAGCATGTTGGCACCGGCGAAGAAGTCATTCGGCCCGGCCCAGACCACATACAGCGCATTGGCGTCTGCGCTGGCACCGCCCAGCGTATCGGCAAACATGCCGACCTGGCCCTGCACACCCGTGCCATTGAGCTTGGCGCTACCGTAGTTGCCCAAGCCGGTTTGCGCACCACCGTAGGCGTAATCCACCAGAGGCAGGCTCAACTGGCTGGCCATGGTTTCCACCGCCACCGGGCCATTGGAAAAACGCCCATCCACGTAAGGCGCCCCGGGCTGACCGGTGCCGGTGACGGCCTGGGTGAGCGCAAACAGGTTGCCGTTGTCAGACAAGCTGTCGCCAAACACAACAAGTTGGGAATAGGCAAGGGCCTGCCCCGACAGCACGGTCGTCAACAGGATGCCCGTCAGGGTGGTGCGGTACTTCACGGCGAGGCCTTTCTGATTCGTGAGGGAAATCACGGGCATTTTTTACGTCACAAACGGCCCCCTGTAAACAAGGTGAATTGCTGATGTGGCCGCATCCGCCGCATGCCAGTTCGGGATTTCCGTGAAGAGACGGGGAAAAGACCATGCTGATAAGCTGCCTCCTGAATACATCTTATGCCGACGCCCTTCGCGGCCTGATCCCCTCACCGCCCTCCCATGCAGCCCTCCTCCACCGAGCAGACCACCTCTCTTCACTGGTTGCGCCAGTCGCACTCCTGGTCCACCTGGTTTCGCGCCTTCCTGCCCGCGCCGATTGCCGTTGATGCCCGAGAGCGGGCGAGGGCAATCGCGGGTGCGCTGATCGGCGTCTTGCTCACAGCCGGCATCTGCCACCTGCTCAACGGCAGCACGGTCGTGGGAGCCTGGCTGGTCGCACCGCTGGGCGCCAGCACGGTGCTGGTGTTCGCGGCGCCCGCCAGCCCCTTGGCCCAGCCCTGGTCCGTGGTGGGCGGCAACGTGATCTCGGCGCTGATCGGTACGGCCTGTGCGGCCCTCGTCGGTGATGTGGTGCTGGCGAGCGCGCTGGCCGTGGCCCTGGCCATCACCGCCATGTTCCTGCTGCGCTGCCTGCACCCGCCCGGTGGCGCCATGGCCTTGTCGGCGGTGCTGGTGCACGCCAGCCATGGGCACTTCGCCATTGAAGCCGCCCTGCTCAACTCGCTGCTGCTGGTGAGCGTCGGGGTGTTCTACAACGCCTTGACGGGCCGCCCCTACCCGCACATGCAGGTGCCCCCGCGCGATGCCATCCACCCCGGCCAGGCCCGCTTCATGTCGCAAGACCTGGACAAGGTGCTGGCACGCTACAACCAGGTGCTGGACGTCAGCCGTGATGACCTGGAGACCCTGCTGCAAGAAGCCGAGGTCGAGGGCATGCGCCGGCGCGCCAGCGAGGTGAGCTGCAAGGACGTGATGACCCGCGATGTGGTGACGGTGGAGTTCGGCTCCCCGTTGGCCGAGGCCTGGGATCTCATGCGCGAGCACAGCATCAAGGCCCTGCCTGTGGTGGACCGCTCACAGCGCATCGTGGGCATCATCACCATGGCCGACTTCCTGCGTGGCGCGGGCCTCAACGAGCACCAGGGCATCGGGCAACGCCTGCGCGCCTTTCTGCTGCCCGATGGCCTGCTCGAATCCGACAAGCCCGAAGTCGTGGGCCAGATCATGACGCGGCAGGTGCGTGTGACCAGCGAGGACCGGCATGTGGTCGAGTTGCTGCCCCTGTTCACTGAGGCGGGGCACCACCACATCCCCGTGATCGATGAGGACAAGCGCGTGGTGGGCATCATCACCCAGTCCGACTTCGTGCGGGCGCTGCACCGCATCGAAGGCTGACCCAGCAGGCTCGCACCATGCAACTGACGCATTTCACGGACCTGGGCCTGCGCGTGCTCATGTACCTCACGCACACCGCCTCGCCTGCGCCCGTCACCATCAGCGAGATCGCGGAGCGTTATGCCGTCTCTCGCCACCATCTGGTCAAGGTGGTGCACTTCATGGGGCAGCAAGGCTGGATCATCACCACGCGCGGCAAGGGCGGCGGGCTGGCGCTGGCGCATGCACCCACGCACTACCGGCTGGGGCAGGTCATCCGCACGCTGGAGCACAGCAAGGACCTGATCGATTGCGCCGATCCACCCTGCGGCCTGCGCACCAACTGCCAGCTCAAGGGCATCCTGGACATCGCGCTGGATGCCTTCTTCGCCGCGCTGGACCGCCACACGCTGGCCGATGCCGTGGCCTCACCCACGGGCGAGGCCATCGTCATGCTGCATCAGCTCAGGCGTCCGGCACGATCTTGGTGATGTAACGGCGGCCCTGCGAATCCTCGGCGATCAACCACAAGGCGTATTCCGATGGGCTGGCTGGTACAGCGGTCGCCGGGATCGTCAAATGGGTGGGCGCCAGGGGCAGGATGGTGAAGACCTGTTTGGACGGCGCTTGCGGAGCGGGCTGCATGATGACCGCCCGCACTTCGACCATGCGCATGCCCGGATGGGCTGCAGCCCAGGTGCTCCAGCTGATGGTGGTCCCGCCCGTGATATCGGCCTGATACAGCCGGTTTGTCGGCGACACGCCATCAAGCCTGGGGTAGGCCGTCAGGTCTGTCAAAGAGGGTTGCTCAGCCATCAACACGCGTGCATTGACCTCGGGCGTGATGGCGGTGGTGGACATCTGGAAACGTGTGCCACGGCGGGTGTCAGAGCCCGCCAGCGGCGAGGTACCACTGGTGAGAATCTGATCGAGCACCAGGTCGCCGGTTTCATAACCATTGCCCGCACTGTTCTGCAGGCACAGCGGGTCACCGGCCGAGGTAAGGCACGAGTAAAGCCGCACGCTGCTGTTGGAAGCAGTCAGGTCGGCACGCAGTGGCGACAGGGCGTCGGCGGCATGAATCACAAACTGGATGCCCCGAGCCGGATTGGCACCCGAAGCCGCCGAAGCCATTGGCGTTCCGTCACCATTGAGGTAGTACCACGTGACAGGGAAAAGCGCCCAGGGCGTGATCCGGTCATTGCCCGTCAATGACCAACTGCTGGTGGCGCTGACGTAGCTGACCACATTCTCGAAAACCGACTGGATATGGCCTGCGCGATCACGGATCAGCGCGCCCACCTTGATCTGCGAACATCGCGGCGTCGCGGCCACCACGGTATCCAGGCAGCCCTGAATGGAAAACGACGACATCAGATAGTCGCTTGTCCCATAGCCCGCCAGAACGCCCGCCACATCACTCGCGGTCATCCCATCGAAATGGCCAAACGTGGATGCAAACACCGGCTTGCCTGCAGAGATCTCCATCGTCAAGAAGTCGTTGGCCGTTACCAATGCTGTCAGGTTGTCTTTGATCGTGTTGCGCAGGGACTCCAAGCCCGCCACATTGGCCATGACGGCCGTGGTGCTGGTGGTGGTCTTCCTGGGGCTCGACAAAATGTCGTTGGCCGTGGAAACCGTTGGGGTCGTGGCACTGAGGCTCGCCATGGCACTGGGCAGGCTCACCACCACCTCCGGGCTGCCGGGATTGATGGGTGAACTGGTGTTGCAGGCCCCCACTGACGGGTCACACGGTGGCAACAGGCGGTTGGACAACTGCATCACCTCGATGCCGCCGGTGATGCTGCTGAACTGGATGTCCAACTCCTCGATCGCAGCGTCCATGCCCGTCTTGCTGGTCGAAAAGCCGGTATCACTGAAGTGATTGACCAGATTGACGCTGCCTTGCTTGGCGTCGTTCAAGTTGGCTGCAATCACGGTCTTGAGGAAAGCACTGGCTGCCGAGCGTGCCGCGCTGTTGCCCAGCAAGTTCCAGCGATTGGCGCGCACGGTGGCGCTGCCGGAGGCAGAAGCTTTACCCCCCAGAAAAACCGGTGCCGGGTCACCGCCCACCAGCAAGGCCACGATGGCGTTCGTCAATGAGGTGATGTTGACGCGGTTACCCGGGCCTGTGCCCGTCGTCACCGTCGTCACCAGCGAGTGCAGCACCACCGGGGTACCCGCCGCGTCCACGCCTGCCGCCTGGACGAACAAGGGCAAAGTGGGCGAGGTGCAAGTCAGGGTGAAATTGCTGAACAAACCATCTGCAATGCCGGCCGTCGTGGAGCCGCAATCCGCCCCATTGGCATCCAGGACCGAGATCGTCGCCCCAGGCAGTGGCGCGCCTGTCGCGGCCACCCCCTCCAGCACAATCGCCGCACCCGATCCGGAGCCAGAGCCGGACCCGGGGCTGCCCCCCGACGAACCCCCTCCGCCCCCACCGCCACAGGCGGCCAGCACAAACACGAGGGCAACGCCACACAGCCAGGCTCTGCTTGGCGAGCGCTTGCGGTTCAATCGTGTCTGCATGGCAAATAACCTCAGGGGAAAATGGACGCACCCGTAGCCAGGGTCCACGTCATTGTCCTGGGGTCACTCGATCCGGAAGCCTCGATAAAGAGGCGCAAGGGCTTCCAAATTGCCCCGCATCCGCCCCTTGGCTCGCCGTCAGCGCCCGGCCATCACCTTGGCCATTTCCTGCTGGGATTGCGCCAGGCCGCTGCCCGGCACCGTCTCATTGGCCTGCGCATTGATGCGTGCAAATTGCGCGGCCAGTTGCTCGGGCGCATCCGGCCCCGAGCCGATCAGCACACCATCGGTCAGCGTCACGTGCGAGGCGGCAAACACCCCCGCTCCCGCACACAGGATGGCGCGCGTGGGCGCCTGCTCGCTGGCCAGGAACAGCAGGCCGGGCGTGACGCTTTCGGGCGTCAGCAGCTTGAGCACCTCGGGCGGCATGATGTCTTCGGTCATGCGGGTGGCCGCGGTCGGCGCCAGGCAGTTGACGCGCACGTTGTACTTCTCGCCCTCCAGCGCCAGGGTCTGCATCAGGCCGACCAGGGCCATCTTGGCCGCGCCGTAGTTGGCCTGACCAAAGTTGCCGAACAGGCCCGAGGACGAGGTCGTGAAGATGATGCGGCCGTAACCCTGCGCCTTCATCGCCTCCCAGACGGCCTTGGTGCCGTAGACGGCGCCCATCAGGTGCACGTCCACCAGCAGGCGGAAGTCGTCGAGCGACATCTTCGAAAAACTCTTGTCACGCAGGATGCCGGCGTTGTTCACCAGGATGTCCACCCGGCCCCAGGCCGCCATCGCCTGGTCGACCATGGCCTGCACGGCCACGGGGTCGGTGACCGAACCGGTGTTGGCCAGGGCCTCGCCGCCGGCCGCCCGGATCTCGGCCACCACCCGGTCGGCCGCCGATTCACCCGCCGCAGCGTTGACCGAGCCGTCGCGCGCCGCGCCCAGGTCATTGACCAGCACCTTGGCCCCGCGTGCCGCCAGTTGCAGTGCGTGGCTGCGGCCCAGGCCGCCACCGGCGCCCGTCACGATGGCCACACGGCCATCAAATCGAATGTCTGCGCTCATGTCCGTCAATTCCAAGGTTGCACAACAGAGCCCACATCATGCGCGATGCACCAGCTGCGTAGAAACCCTGAAATGCGTTCCGTGAGGATTTCGCGATGGCTTCCCGCACTGTCGCCACGGATGCCTTCGTGTCGCCTTGACGTATACGTCAACCACCCACCTTCTTCGTAAACTGGTATCAAACAGTTACCGAGAAGACAACCTCCATGAGCGACTACAAAGACAACGCCCCCGGCGAGATCGTTCCCCGCGAAAAGCTGGACTTCCAGCTCGATGAAAAGACCCCGCGCTGGTGGTTTGGCGGCAAGGCCTTCCAGACCCGCCTGTTCGATGGCATGCAAGCCGCCTTCCCGGATGGTGAGCGCTACTTCATCACGAGCGTGCGCGCTTTCCGCGAGCAGATCACCGACCCCAAGATGGCCGAGGACGTGAAGAACTTCATCCGCCAGGAAGGCCAGCACGGCATTGCCCACACGCACTACAACGACCTGCTGCGCAAGCAGGGTGTGGACGTGGACAAGATCCTGGTGGACGCCAAGGCCCTGTTCGACAAGTACAACAAGGTCTATTCACGCGAATACAACCTCGCCCTGACCGCGGCCTTCGAACACTTCACGGCCATGATGGCCCAGATGCTGTTCGAGACCAAGGACGTGATGGCCCCCGCCGACGAGAACGTGCGCGCCATGTGGGCCTGGCACGCCATCGAAGAAATGGAGCACAAGGCCGTGGCCTTCGACGTGATGCAGCAAGTGGCCAAGGTGGGTTACTTCAAGCGCTGCGCCGCCATGACACACGCGCTGTACAAGGTCGTGGTCGACAGCATGCGCCTGACCAACCTGCTGCTCAAGGGCGATGGTTTCTCGTTTGGCCAGCGCATGGTGATGTGCGTCAAGGGCGCGTGGTGGCTGTATGGCCCGGGCGGCCTGTTCGCCCGCAACACGCTCAAGCTGATGGAGTACTACAAGCCCGGCTTCCACCCATGGCAGCACAAGGTCATCCACAGCTACCCCGTGTGGATCAAGACCTACGAGACCACCGGTGACCCGATGCGTGCCGGCCAGGCGCTATTCAACGCGGCTTACTGATGATCTGGCCGCGCGCGTGCAATCTGCCACGCCCGCGGCCCATCCATGTGATGCACTAGGGCGAACCCCGTCTTGCTGCGCTGACGCGATCAGCGCCAAGATGGCCTCATCCTGACCCGATCAGGATGGGAGCCCTTCATGGCTGTCTCGGTATTCGATCTGTTCAAGGTGGGCATCGGCCCATCGAGTTCGCACACGGTGGGCCCCATGCGGGCCGCCAGGCTGTTCGTGATGCGCCTGCAAGCGGCCAGCCTGCTGGACGCCACCCATCGCGTGGTGGTGGACCTGTACGGCTCGCTGGGTGCCACCGGCAAAGGCCACGGCAGCGACAAGGCCGTGATGCTGGGCCTGATGGGCCATGAGCCCGACACCGTTCCCGTGGATGACATCGCGCAGCTCGTCGCGCAAGTGCATGAACGCCGTGTCATCACGCTGGCCGGCACGCATGAACAGGCTTTCGACCCCACACACGACATCTGCTTTCGCTTCAGCGAGACCCTGCCCTTCCACCCCAATGGCATGCGTTTTTCAGCACTGAGTGAAGCCAGGCAGCCCTTGCTGCAAGGCGTGTACTACTCGGTGGGCGGCGGCTTCGTGCTCAGCCAGGAAGCGGTGGACGACACCACCCGGCAAGCCAGCATCGCACCCGATGCCACCGTGTTGCCCCTGCCTTTCCACAGCGCAGCGGATCTGCTCGCGCTGACCGCACAGCATGGCATCAGCATGGCCGAACTCATGCGCCGCAACGAACGGCACTGGCGCAACGATGCCGACATCGACGCGGGCCTCATGCGCATCTGGCAAGCCATGCAGGCCTGCGTGCAAAGAGGTTGCGTGCACACCGGCGTGCTGCCTGGTGGTTTTCAGGTCACACGCCGTGCACCCGGCCTGTACCAGCGCCTGGCTGCGGTCACCACGCCCACCGACCCGCTGCATGTGATGGACTGGGTCAACCTGTACGCGCTCGCGGTCAATGAAGAAAACGCCGCGGGCGGCCGCGTGGTCACGGCGCCCACGAACGGTGCGGCCGGCATCGTGCCGGCGGTGCTGCACTACTACCGCCACTTCGTGCCCGGCGCCACCGATCAAGGCGTGATGGACTTCCTGCTCACCTCGGCCTCCATCGGCCTGCTGTACAAGGAGAACGCCTCGATCTCGGGCGCCGAGGTGGGTTGCCAGGGCGAAGTCGGCGTGGCCTGCTCCATGGCCGCGGCGGGCCTGTGCGCCGTGCTGGGCGGCACACCGGCCCAGATCGAGAACGCCGCCGAGATCGGCATGGAACACCACCTGGGCCTGACCTGCGACCCGGTGGGCGGCCTGGTCCAGATCCCCTGCATCGAGCGCAATGCCATTGCCGCCGTCAAGGCCATCAACGCGGCGCGGCTGGCTCTGCATGGTGATGGATCACACCGTGTCAGCCTGGACAAGGTGATCCAGACCATGCGCGAAACCGGTGCCGACATGAAGGACAAATACAAGGAGACGGCGCGCGGTGGCCTGGCCGTCAACATCGTGGCGTGTTAAATCAAGCACCAGGCAGTCGCCACAGAAAATGCGCCCTGAGTTCGTCAGGATGTCATGCACTCGCCCTGTGTGACCTTGGTCCTGCACACGAAGGGGATCGGGCTCCCTACAATGGCGCCAGCACAGCGATCCATCAAGAACAACAATGAGCGACTCGGACCTCTTCGTAGCCCACGTGCCCGGCATCCAGTACGGTGTGCTGGACTCCCTGATGGGTTATGCCATTCGACGTGCCCAGATCAGGACGTACGAAAACTTCATCGCTGCACTCGAACCCTGGGGCATCACGCCGCCACGCTTTTCGGCCATGGTGATCGTGTCGCTCAACCCGGGCCTCAAGCTCACGCAACTGGCCAAGATCATGGGCATCGCGCGCTCTGGCGCCGTCATCCTGGTGGATGCCTTGGAAGAGCTCGGCTACATGCAGCGCCTGCCCGCACCTGAAGACCGCCGCGCCTTCAGCCTGGCCTTGACCGACAAGGGCAAGGCCGACCTGGTCCAGATCACACACGCGGTCCAGACGCAGGATCAGCAGGTCACGCAAACACTGAGCGCCACGGAGCAAACCGAATTGCACCGCCTGCTGCTCAAGCTGTGCGACATCCCTCCGGCCTGAAGCAGGCTTGAAGCCCCACGACGGGGCTTCGCTTCAGACCCGCTCCAGCAGCCACTGACTGCGCCATGCGGCCCCGCCCAACAGGCACTGCAACTGCCGGGCGTCCTTCATGCGCTGAGCCTGCGGGCAAGCACTGGCGTAGCCCTGTGCGCCCATGATCTGCACCCCGTCCACCGTCAAAGCCGCGGCCTGGCGGCCCACGTGCAGCGCGTTGTACAGTGCCTCCTGGCCGGGGCTGCCGCCCGAGAGCGCAGCCCACAAGAGGCCCTGCATGCTGCTGAGGCGCTCCTGCATGCCTGACAGGATGCGGCGCACCTCGCCCCAGCCCAGCAGGCTGCCACCACCCTGTTGCCGCGACGCGGCCTGCTCGATGGCGTCGCGCAAACTGGCACGAGACAGGCCGCACTGCATGGCCATCACCGCCGGTGCCAACTCGGCCGACAAGCGCCTGAACAGGCTGGCGCCCTGCCCGCCCAGCACCGTGCAAGGCACGCCACCAAACTCGACATCGTTGATGCCGGCGTTCGGCAGCCCCAGCGTGCGGAGGGGTTCGCCACGGATGACGGCCGGATGGGTCAGGTCCACCACGGCCAGTTGCATGCCTTGATCGCGCCCCTGCACCGGCAACACCGCCCAACGCGCGTGCGTGCCCAGCAGCAGCATGTCGACCTGGCCACGCAGATAACCTTGTGCGTCCACCGCCGGCCAGAGTTGGTCGTGGATGTCGTGGCAGGCCGGCCAGGCCAGCCATTCACTCGACAGGTCCTGCATCAGCGACTGTTCATCCAGCGAAGGCTGTGCGGCGTTCAAAGCCAGATGGGCTGCGGCGCTGCCGTACACCGCCGCAGCCGCGCTCGCGTCCACGCCTGACAAGGCTTCCAGCACACGGCACAGCGATCCCACCGGTTGCCCTTGTGCGCCCCATTCGCGGTCACCACACAGGTTGGCCCAACCCAGGCCGTGCATATGGTCCAGCGCGGCCACGCCCGGCAAGGCGGGCAATTGCTCGTCGGCAAAGCGCTGGGCCACTTCCAGCCAATCGTTGCACGGGGCGTGCGGCCAGCGCATGGCCGGCTCCGCCAGTCCCCAGACCTCGGACTCGCGCACGAACACACGCACGCTCGGGTCCTGGCGCACACGGCACTTGAACAGGTTCACGCGGTTGAGCTGATCGGTGCCTTCATACAGTTGCAGCACCTTGGCATCGCGCAGGCGCTTCTCGATGCCCAGCTCATGGCGCAGGCCATCGGCCCCGGTCAGGTCCAGCGCGAGGTTGGCGTTGGTCATCGCGAACTCGCTGCCGGCGAACTTGGCCATCGAGGCCAGGCCCGAGATCAGGTTCTGCCACTCGCGCGGCTGGGCATCCAGAAAGCGCTGCTGGAACCACTGCGTCGCATCGGGCGATTGCAACACGCGCCGCGCCGCAAAGCGCCACACGCTCGCTGGCGCCAGCTTGTCGGCCCAGTACAGCGGCCTGAAAAACATCATGCGGAACAAGCCGCCCATGCCATTGGCCAGGGCCGACTCCAGGTAAGCCTGGCGCGCCAGCGAGGCGTTCTTGCTCATCTCGGCCAGTGTGGCCTGTGCCCATTGCTGCTCGATCAGGCGGCCAGCGGGCAGCACCTTGCGCGCCGCGTAATCACGCGCTGCTTCACAGGCGCCCCGCGCCGTGCCCGCCGCAAAAGCGCCCACGCCTGCACGCGTGCAAGACAAGACGTAGTCCAGCAAGGTCTGCGCGATATCGCGGTAAGCCCGCTTGAGCCCCTTGGCACGATGGCGGTCGATGGCCACACCGGCAGCGGGCACGCGGCATGACTCGAACAGCAACTCCGACGCCACACAAGCCTTCTGCCCGACCTTGTCGACCAACTCGCCAAGCCGCACGCCAGGTGAATCGGCCCGCACGGCCAGCACCACCATCGTGTCGGCAGGCTGGCTCAGGTCCTCATACGCGACCACCATGTGCCAGCTCGACACATGGCCATTGGAGATATAGGTCTTGCGGCCCGTCAGCACATAACTGCCATCGGGCTGCGCCGTGGCTTGCGTACCGAGTTGGGCCTGAGGCAGCAACTGGGTGTCGACGGTGTCGGTGCCGGCCAGGGCTTCGTTGAGTGCCAGGCTGAGCAAGCAAGGCTCACCACGACGCTCGCCCGCACACACGTCACCGAACACGCGGGCGGCCAGGCGCAGGTTCCAGCTGGCCGTCAGCGTGGCCACGCCCATGTAGTGCACGCCGATCATGGCCGATACGCCCACGCAGGCCGAGGCCACTTCTTCCAGGAAGGCGTACAGCGACAGGAAGTTCCAGCCCCGGCCGCCAAACAGGGTGGGCAGCCACAGGGTGAACAGACCCCACTCGCCCGCCAGGCGGATCACATCACGCGGGATGTGCTGGGGGTCGTCCAGGCATTGCCGATCGATCTGCAGGGCCATGGGCCGCACGACTTCGGCATTGAAGCGCCGGGCCAGCTCCAAGGCGTCGACCACGTCCTGACGAACCGATGAGGGCAGATCGCTGACCGCAGCCAGCGCGGCCGACCAGTCGGCCACCGACTCGCGCAGCCGCTCGGCGTCAACCGTGAGGTTGCGTTCCTTGATGGAAGGCAGGAAGGCGTCGTCCGGATGGGTCATTGTTCAACTACGTTCGCGGTTTCAGAAGAGGGCATCACCAGGGTTATGCAGTTTGTCTGCTGACGCCGCCCCCGATACGATCAAAGGTACGAAAAGTACCCATCGGGTATATTTTAGAAACGAATGCCGATCAGCACCGAACGTGCGCCCAGATCGCATCGAAGACAAATTCACCAGGGAGCATGGCCATGCCAGATCACATCACGCGCAAACGAAACAAAACACCTTGGAAATGGGCTGCCGGCGCAGCCTGGGCTCTGATGGCCTCGGCCGCGATGGCCGATGCGCCAGCCTTGCAGGTGTTGACGCCCAACGGCAACTGGAACTGGGACGGCGTGCTCGGCATGCAGGACGGCGGCACCAGCACGCTGTCGCTGTCCAGCGAGCTCTGGTCGATCAAGGCCACCCCTTACGGCACGGCGTCCAACCCCGTCGGGACACCGGGCGGCAGCACCGCCATCAACACACCGGTCATCACGCAGAACACCTACAGCGTGGTCAGCGCGCCGGACAATGCCATCTATGAAATCGGCTCGACCGGTGGCGTGACCCTCACGGCCAGCTATGCCAGCGGCTCGCTCACCATCACCGACCTGTCCGTCAACTTCGGCACCAGGCTCATTTCCGCCACCTTGATCGGCGGCAACGGCCTGGGGCAGATTCAGAACGTGCCGCTCTGGAACGTGGACAACATCAGCAGCACCGTGCTGGGCTGCCCGGACAACGGTGGCATGTGCGATGCGGGCGGGCTGAGCGCAGCGCAACAACCCCAACACAGGCTCGACACCGTGTTGACCGGCCTGCACCTGACGGCCGAAGGCAACTCGGCATTCAAGCAGGCCATGGGCTGGCAACAGGACATCGCATCGTCCTTTGACTTTGGCACCTTGTCGACATCCACGATGTTCCTTTCCGGCCCCGCGCTGCATGCGGTACCGGAGCCTGGCACATGGGCCTTGATGGGCCTGGGCCTGGTCGGCTTGTTTGGCGCAACACGCCGCCGCGCCTGAAGGCCGCTGGTTGCAGGCTGATCGCCTGGCGACCTGCCTCAACCCCGCACGATCGCCATGATCGTGCGCCAGATCAGCCGCACGTCCATCCACACCGAAGCCTGGTCCACATAGCTGGCAGCCAGGGCCAGCTTGTGCGGCAACACCTCGTGGATGTAGGCCTGCTCGGGGTCGGTGGCACGCGCCAGCACACTGCTTTCATCGCGGTATTCGATGGAAGCGATGTCGGTGATGCCGGGCCTGACTGACAGCACCTTGTCACGCATGGCCGCCGGGTAGTGCGCCACATAACGCGGCACCTCGGGGCGCGGCCCCACCAGGCTCATCGAACCCACCCACACGTTGATCAGTTGCGGCAGTTCGTCCAGCTTGCTGCGGCGCAGGAAGCTGCCAACGCGCGTGATGCGGCTGTCGGCACCCACGGTGATCTGCAAGCCCTGGCCGCCCTGGTCGTGGCACATGGTGCGGAACTTGTGGATGCGAAACGGCACGCCAAAACGCCCCACCCGCTCTTGCCGGAAGAACACTGGCCCAGGCGAATCCAGCTTGACGGCCAGCGCGATGAGCAGCAACACCGGTGCCAGCACCAGCAGGCCCAGTGAAGACAGCAGGATGTCGAACAGCCGCTTGCTCATGTCAGACCGAATAAACCGAACTGCTTGCTTGCCACATCACCGACCAAAGGCCTTGCGCACGGCCTTGATCACGCGTTCGACATCGTCGTCCGTCATCCTGGTGTACAGCGGCAAGGTCACCATGCGCTCGTAGGCCTTCTGGCTGTGCGGGAACTGCTCGGGCTTGAGGTCGTAGCGTTCCTTCCAGTAGGGGTGCAGGTGCAGCGGGATGTAGTGCACGCTCACGCCGATGCCATCGGCAAACAAGCTGTCGATCAACTGGTCGCGGTTGATGCTGGCCTCGTCCTTCAGGCGCACCACATACAGGTGCCAGGAATGCAGGTCACCGGCATGCTGCGGGCGCGGCGGCAGGATCAGGGGCAGATCGGCCAGGGCCTCGTCAAAGCGCGAGGCGATCTGCTCGCGGCGCACCTGGAAGCCGGTCACGCGTTGCAGCTGATGCAGGCCCAGCGCGGCGGCGATGTCGGTCAGGTTGTACTTGAAGCCAGGCGCCACGATCTCGTAGTACCAACTGGGCACCTTGGCGGTGAAGCGGTCGAAGGCATCGCGGTTGATGCCGTGCAGGCGCATGACCTTGGCACGCGCCGCCAGTTGCGCGTCCCGCGTGACCAGCATGCCGCCCTCACCCGTGGTCATGGTCTTGTTGGCATAGAAGCTGAAGACCACGGCGTCGCTTTGCAGGGTGCCGATCAGCTGCTTCTTCCAGGTCGTGGGCAGGGCGTGTGCCGCGTCTTCCACGATCTTCAAGTTGTGTTTCTTCGCGATGGCGAAGATGGCGTCCATGTCCACCGACAGGCCGGCGTAGTGCACCGGCATGATGGCCTTGGTGCGCGGCGTGATCGCGGCTTCGATCGCGGCCGGGTCGATGTTGAGCGTGGCCGGGTCGATGTCCACCAGCTTCACGTCGGCACCCAGGTAGCGCACCACTTCGGCGGTGGCGGTGAAGGTGTGCGTGGTGGTGATGACTTCGTCGCCAGGGCCGATGCCCAGGGCTTCCAGCGCCAGGTGCAGGCCCGCGGTGGCCGAGTTCACGGCGATGGATTGCAGGCTGTCGTCGCCGAGGTAAGCCGTGAAAGCCTGCTCGAACTTGCGCGCCTTGGGGCCGGTGGTGACCCAGCCCGAACGCAGGGTGTCGACCACCTCGGCGATTTCTTCCTCGCCGATTTCAGGCAAGGCAAAAGGCAGGAAGGGCAGCTTGTCGTTGGAGGAACTCATGCGGGTCTCTTTCGATATCAAGGGCGTGTGAGGCGACCGAATGCGGGGTCGGGGCGGCCGCGCACGATGGCATCCCACCAGCCGCGCAGCGAACCCAGGCCATAGCCAAAGTGATAGGCCGCGATCACGTCGGGCAAATGCTTGAACAGTTCGCGTCCCTGTTGGCGGGCGATGCTGAAGCTGATGGCGTAAACGGCCACGCCATAGGCCACAGCCAGGGCCAGCAAGCCACCGGCGCTCAACAAGGTGGCCCAGATCGACACGGTGCGGAACGCACCCAACGGCATGGCGCCCACAGACAAGCTGCCAACCAGCGTCAACAAGGCCAGCAGCATCAAGGCGCCCACGAACAAGCCAGGGATGAGGTGACGCAGCGCCGCCGCCTGCCCATGCTTCTTCATGACGAAGGGCTTCCAGTAGCCGTACTGGCGGTACTGGCGGAACACGTCCATTTTGCTGGCACGCGGGAAGTAGGTGGAGCGGATGCCGGCCGATTGCCAGATGCGCCCGCCGCCTTTGTGGATGCGCAGGTTGTGCTCGTCGTCCTGGTTGCGCACCAGGGTTTCGTCGAAGCCACCGAAGCGCTCGAAGGTCTGGCGCGGCCAGGAACCGAGGTAGACCGTATCGACCTCGCCCTCATAAGCCAGGTCACGCGACAAGGCGCCACCGGCCACCAGCCGCGATTGAAACGCCGCCGCGATGGCGCGCTGCACCGTGCCCTGCGGCCCTTGCGCGCCTTGCGCCTTCCACGGCCCGCCCACGTTGTCAGCCCCCGTGCGCTGCCAGGTGGCCAGGCATTGGGCGATGTAGTCGTCGGCGTACACGGTGTGCACGTCCAGGCGCACGATGAACGCACCACGCGCCTGCTCGATGCAGCGGTTCAGCCCGCAGGACACGATGCGCCCGGGGTTGTCGATCATCACGAAGCGGGCGTCCTGCGCGCAGAAGGCGGCCAGGCGTTCGCGCGTGCCATCGTCGCTCAGGCCATCGGCGATCAACACTTCCAGCGCCCAGCCCCCGGGCACGGTTTGCGCGGCCACACTGCGGCAGAAAGCCTCGATGAAATCCCGCTCGTTGCGGCATGGCACGATGACCGAGATCGTCTGGGTAGAGCCTGACATGCGCTTCACCAATCCGATCAACGCGCGGAAGCACGCGGGCGCTGCATGCGCGGCACGCAGGGGTGCAGCAGCTTCTGGTAGAGGCGCCACATGGCATCCATCTGCCCGCGGCGTGAGGCGTCGCGCTCGATGCGATCACGGTTGTGCTGGCCCATCTGCGCCGCCTGCTCGGGGTGGTCATAAGCATGGACCAGGGCCTGCGTGACGGCGTCCACATCGCGCACGGGCACGATCCAGCCACCACGCTCATCGATCCACTGGCAGTTGGCCGGCAGGTCGGTGGCGATGATGGGCAGGCCACAGGCCATGGATTCGAGCACCGACACCGAGGTCGCGTCGCTGGTGGGCACCGACACGCTCACGCGGCTGCGCTGGATGGCGTTGACCATCTCCACATCCCCCACCCGGCCGTGGAAGCGCACTTGCTGCAGCAGGCGCAGCTCCTGCACGCGGGCTTCCAGCGTGGCCTGCATGCTGCCACCACCCAGCAGGTGCAGGCGGGCGTGCGATTGCGGGCGCAGCATCAGGAAGCGCGAAAACGCTTCGAGGATCAGGTCGATGTTGTAGTTGGGCTCCCAGCTGCGCAGGCTGATGACATCGAAGTCTTCACCCGGGTCACCGGGCACGAACTTGTCCGTGTCGGCACCCCACAGGATCTGATGGCAGGGCGCAGAAGGGTGATAGCGCGCGATCTCGGCCAGCATGTCCATCGAGTCTGCCGTGATCAGGTCGGCGTGGCGCAAGGACCAGCCCACCACGGCCCGCATCAGGCGACTTTCGCGCGGCGTGACCAGGATGTCGCTGCCCCAGGCCGTGAGCACGGTGGGCAGCTTGAGGCCGCACATCGCGGCCCACAGGCCGTAAGACGTCACGTAATGGCCATGCACCAGCGTGGGCCTGAAGCGCTTGGCCACCTCGCGGGCCACACGGCGTACCTGGGGCAAGGCCTTGAACCAGCTGAGCTTGTCGTTGCCCGGCGCAATGGCGATCACTTCTCGTGCACCGGGCACCTCGGCAGGTTGACGCGTGATGACGATGGCCTCGGCCCCGCGCTCCACCGCGGCGGCCACCCAGCGGCGCGTGTGCACGCTGTCCGCATCGGCGAAAAACAGGATGCGCGCGGGCGCGTCATCGGGGCGGCGGCTCATGCGGGCTCCTGGTCAGAAGCGGCATCGGGTGCAGCCGCATGCCCATCGACATGCCCATTGAGCGCACGGCGCAGGTTGTCCTTGCCCGCCCATTGGGCATACAGCGCGTGCAATTCAGGGTGGCGCTGCAGCAGCGCGCGGTCGATCTCGCGTGTATCCCCCATCACGGCAGCCGGCCGGCCATGCGCCTGCGGCCCGACGATGGCGAAGTCCGGCACCACGCCCGATACGAAGCTGTAGCCCTGCACGATCACGCCCTTGCCGATCTGCGCGCCGGGCGCGATCACGCTGTGCGGGCCGATGAAGCTGTAGGCCCCGATGCGGGTGGACTTGCGCACATAGCCGGCCGGGTTGGGGTCGTTCACATAACGGCGCCCCATCACCCGCACCGACTTGTGGCTGGAGTGGCTGAGGATGGACGCGTAATTGGTGACCTGCACGCCCTCTTCGATCAACAAGCCATTGGAGCCATCGATGCGGTTGAAGTGGCCGATGAAGACATGGTCACCCAGCTTCAGGCCTTCCAGCCCTTCGAAGCAGGTGTGCGTGCTCACGCGGGTATGGGCGCACCAGGAGCCATCGGCATTGGCCCAGCCGTACACGATGCGCGGGCCGGTGAAAGCCGCCAGCACGCGCACCACGGGTTGCTTGAGTCTCTGGATCAGGGCCGACATGTCTGGAGAGGAAAAACGTACACGCCGCAGGTCAAACCTGGGGGCGAAACCCCGTATTGTCCCTGATCCGATCCGCTGCCCCGAAACGCCACACAGGTAAACCGCTGGCCAGCCCCATGAACCAGTGGGTCAGCGGGGGTCAGGCGCCCGAATCCACCCTGGTCAAACCAGACTGCCACAGCGCCCGCACCGGCAGCCCCGCGTGCTTGAGAAACACCCCATACGCCGCCACGATGGCCAGGATGTAGCCCGCGCTCGACGAGATGCCCGCGCCCAGAGGCCCCCACAGCGGCACCAGGAACCAGCCCAGGCAGAAGCTGATCGTCAGCGACATGCCCGCGATGGCGCCCGACAACTGTGGCCGCCCCAGGTGGTTGGTGTAAAACGCCGACAGGCTGGACGCCGCCGCATACGCCGCCACGCCCGGCAACAAGGCCGCCAGCGGCAGCAGCGAGGCCTCGTAAGCCGGCCCCATCACCCAGGGCAGACCCCACCAGGCCAGGCCCAGCAGCACCGGCGCGGCCAGCAAGGTAGACAGCACATTGATGCGCACCGCCTGCACCGTCATGGCGGCGGCGATCTTCGTGTCCGGGTGCCCGATGCGCGAATACACCGACACCGTCACCGACGACGACAGCAACCACAGCAGCTCGGCCGCCGTCACTGCCACTGAATACACACCCGCCGTGCTCAGCCCATGGAAGCGCTCGACCAGGAACAGCGAGGCGCGATAGTTCAGCAGCCCGATCACATTGGTGACGCCGATGGTGGCAATGAAAGGCCACTGCGCCAGCCAGCTCGGTTGCGGCAGGTGAAACGCCGTCAGGCGGGATGCGCTCATGCGTTCGGCCAGGGCCTCGTCGCGGTGCCGCGCATTGCGCAAGGCGTAAAACGCCGTGACCACCGCTACCAGCGATTTGCCACTCACCCAGGCCACCAGCACCAGCAAGACGGTGGACTTGCTGCCCTGCCCGGCCTGCCCACCCTCCGTGATCCACCAGGCTGCCGCCAGGCCCGCCAGCACCGAAGCGGGTGCCGACACCTGGGCCACATTGATGGGCCACATGCGCCCCTCACCCAGCCACAAACCCGTGGCCGTGGGCACCAGCAGCAAAAACGGCGCGGCCAAGGCCAACAGCCACAGATAGGTATACGGCATGCTGCTCGCCCACCAGGACACGGCCACCAGCACGCCCGAGGCCAGCAGCCCCAGCGCCACCGCCGCACGCAGCACGCCTCGCAGCATGGGCAATGCTTTGGCCTGCCGGCCATCGGTCTGCTGCGAAATCTGGCGCGCCAGCCACAAGCCCAGGCCGGAAAACAGCGTCAGCAAGGCCGACTCGACCGCGACGAACAGCGCAAACGCGCCCTGCACCTTGGGCCCATGGCGCGCCACCGTCACCGTGATGGCCAGGCCCAGGCCCACCATCATCAGCTTGGCGATCAAATTGCCCAGCGCCGCCTTGGGCAGCGCCTGCAAGGCCTGGCGCAGGGCCGCCAGCCGCCCGGCAGGGGCTTGCGCGCCAGATGAATCCCCCTGAACAGCTGGGGGGCGGTGATCTTGAACAGACATGGCCGCCATTGTCGCCCAGGGTTTCATACAATCTAGGGTTTGGCCCGATCAGGCCCCACCTCCCGCCCCCAGCTTTCCAGCCATGACCACGCACCAACACCCCACGCAAGAGCCCGTTCCCGCAGAGCTGATGGTCGACACCAACAAACTGGTGGCCGAACGCCGCGAGAAACTGGCTGCCATCCGTGCCCAGGGCGTGGCCTTCCCCAACGACTTCAAGCCCGCTGACCGCGCCGCCGCCCTGCACGCGGCGCACGACGGCACCGAAGCCGAGCCGCTGGAAGCGCAAGCCGTCAAGGCCAGCGTCGGTGGCCGCCTGATGCTCAAGCGCGTGATGGGCAAGGCCTGTTTCGGCACCCTGCAGGACGCCACCGGCCGCATCCAGGTCTACGTGACGCTGGACGCCGTGGGCGCCGAAGCCCTGGCCGCCTTCAAGCACTGGGACCTGGGCGACATCCTGGGCGCCGAAGGCACCCTGTTCAAGACCAAGACCGGCGAGCTGTCCATCAAGGTCACCAGCATCCGCCTGCTGACCAAGGCCCTGCGCCCGCTGCCCGACAAGTTCCACGGCATGACCGACCAGGAACAGAAGTACCGCCAGCGCTATGTGGACCTGATCGTCGACGAAGAATCGCGCGCCCGCTTCATCGCCCGCTCCAAGGCCGTGGCCTCGATCCGCAGCTTCATGGTGGACAACGGCTTCCTGGAAGTCGAGACGCCGATGATGCACCCCATCCCCGGTGGTGCCAACGCCAAGCCCTTCACCACGCACCACAACGCGCTGGATCAGGAGATGTTCCTGCGCATCGCGCCCGAGCTGTACCTCAAGCGCCTGGTGGTGGGCGGCTTCGAGCGCGTGTTCGAAATCAACCGCAACTTCCGCAACGAGGGTGTTTCGGTCCGCCACAACCCCGAGTTCACGATGATGGAGTTCTACGCGGCCTGGTGGAACCACCGCGACCTGATGGACTTCACCGAGTCCATCCTGCGCCATGCGGCCCAAGCCGCCGTGGGCACCGCCAAGCTGACCTATGGCGGCAAGGAAGTCGACCTCGAATCGCCCTTTGCCCGCCTGACCGTGCGCGAATCCCTCATCCAGATCGCCGGCCTGACGCCTGAAGAAGCCGACAGCAGCGAAGCCCTGCACGCCAAGCTCAAGGCCCTGGGTGAAGAGCCGCCCGCACGCTGGAGCCTGGCCGAGCTGCAATTTGGCATGTTCGAAGCCGCCGTGGAAGAAAAGCTGTGGCAGCCCACCTTCATCATCGACTACCCCGTCGAGGTCTCGCCACTGGCCCGCGCATCGGATGCCGACCCCAGCATCACCGAACGCTTCGAGCTGTTCATCACCGGCCGCGAATACGGCAACGGCTTCAGCGAGTTGAACGACCCCGAAGAGCAGGCCGCCCGCTTTGCCGCCCAGGCCAGCGCCAAGGATGCCGGTGACGAAGAGGCCATGTACTTCGACGCCGACTACATCCGCGCACTGGAATACGGCCTGCCCCCCACCGGCGGCTGCGGTATCGGCATCGACCGCCTGATGATGCTGCTGACCGACGCGCCCAACATCCGCGACGTGATCCTCTTCCCGGCCCTGCGCCGAGAAGCGTAAACACCCCGTCGTATCCAGGCGGCACCCCAGAGCCCCCGCTCTGGCCAGACCAGCCCAGCTTCCAGTAAGCTGGGCTTTTTTATTTCCGGGCCTTGAACGCCCCGGTCAGCGTGCCCCCACAGCCCAGCCCTGCCACGCCGCCAAGCGGCCACAAGGCAAACCATCCCGCGCACCCCGCCCATTGGCCCGCCCCCGTGCTCAACGGCATCAGTGTGGGCCTGGGTCTGGCCTGCCTGACCGCCATCGTGGGCGCCCTGGCCGGCATGCCTGCCGCCATCACGGCGGCCTCCGGCGCCTCCACCGCCAGCGTGGCCGACACGGTATGCGCCCCCCAGGCCAAGCCGCAACAGATGCTGCCCGCCGTGGTCAGCACCCTGCTGGTCACCACCCTGGTGGCGCTGAGCCACGCATCGCCGCTGTGCTTGACCCTGGTCGTGCTGCTGACCACCTTCAGCTCCATCTTCTGGATGGCCTGGGGCAAACGCGGCGGCCCGCAAACCTTCGTCATGATCCTGACGCTGGTCTTCCAGATGGCCGCCTTCAGCCAGCAGCCCATGAGCCTGGCGCAAGCAGGCCAGCACATCCTGTGGGTTGGGCTTGGCGCTGTGGGCATGGCGCTGTGGTCCATGCTCAGCATCCGCGTGCTGGCGCGCCGCTACCGCACGCTGGCCCTGGCCGACAGCCTCCAGGCCCTGGCGGGGATGATGCGCTCGCAAGCGCAATGGACGCGCTCGCATCAACAAGGCCACATCGACGGCCAACGCGAAGCCCTGCTCGCCTTGATCGCCCAACAGGCCGGCATCGCCGACGTCTTTCAAAGTGCGCGCGACCTGCTCTACAGCCAGGCCGGCACCTCGGGCTGCACCACACTCACACGCCGACAGATCGAGGGTCTGATCCACACCGTCAACCTGCGGGACGTGGTGCAGTCTTGCCAGCTCGACCTGGATCGCCTGCCCGATCACGCCGAGGCCCAACAAGTCGTCGCCCGCGTAGCCGGGCAATTGCTGACGCTGGCCGATCAACTCGACCGCATGGCGCTTTGCTGGCGCACGAACCGCGCCTGGACGCCACCCACCTCACCCGACATCACATGGCCAGACGCCCTCGACACGCACCCCGTGCTGGCCTCACTGGGCCGCCGCTGCCGTCACATGCAAGCCCTGGTCGCGCTCATCGCACAAAGCCATGACGACACCCACCAGGCCGCCCATCACCCCGAGCAGGACACCATCTTGCTCACCCTGGTGTCGCCCACGCAGTGGACATGGTCGCCCCTGAAAGCCCAGCTGCAGCGGTCCTCGCCTGTCTTGCGTTACGCCCTGCGGGCCACGCTGGCCATGGCTTGCGCCGACGGCCTGGCCCACGTGCTGCCCTGGACCAGCCACCCGCACTGGCTGCTGATGACCGTGGCCGTGGTCATGCGCGGCAACCTCGAACAGACCCTGGCGCGCCGCGATGCACGCGTGCAAGGCACCTTGGTCGGCTGCCTGATCGCATCGGCCTTGCTCAGCAGTGCGGGCCACACCGCCTGGCTCTTTCTGGCACTGGCCATCGCCTTGAGCCTGGCGCATGGCTTCGTGCTCATCAACTACCGCGTGACCGCTGCGGCTGGCGCGGTGCTGGCCCTGGTGCAAGGCCACCTGTTCAGCCCCACCAGCCACCCTGCCCTGCTGGATGCCGCCGAGCGCCTGGGCGACACCTTGATCGGCGCTGCCTTGGCCTGGGCCTTCAGCTATGTGCTGCCCTCATGGGAGCGCCAGCAACTGCCCCGCCTGGCACAGCGCCTGATGCAGGCCCAGACGCACTACACGCACCACGCCTTGCGCTGGCACCTGGCCCATCCGCGCTCATCGCGGCGCAGCCTGGCCCGGCGCGAGGTCTACGACGTGCTGTGGCTGCTCAGCCAGTCGCTGCAACGCATGGGCAAGGAGCCCCGCCGCAACCAGGCCTGGGCCCCGGCGCTGGAAGCATTGCTCGTGCACAGCAACCGCCTGATCAGCCAGTTGTCGGCCATCAAGGGCCTGCTGACTGTGCGATATCAGGAGCTGGACGAAGCCATCGTGGCGCCCGCCTTGCAACAGGCCGAAGCGCAGATCCGTGCATCGCTGCAAGGCGAGGCCACGCCAGCCATCCCAAGCCCGGCCCAACCCACAAGCACGGCCCGTCATCCTGCGCAGGTCACCACATCCCTGCCCGACGACACCAGCCCCATCCCCGAAGCCGATTCACCCCGACTCACCGGCGACCTGAACCACTGGCTGCTGCTGCGCCTGGCCCAGACAGTCGAAGAAGCACGGCAACTCAACCTGGCTGTGGCAAGCCTGCGTTCAGATCACGAAACGCTGTGACAAGGTGACACCATTCAGTGGGCATGCGTCCCCCCGCACAGGGGAAGACGCGGCTTGTGCCGTGTGAAAAAATCGCGGCCACAACACATCGTCACCTGCGCACCAGCGCGTGACGTCACAAACATCAGGGAGGCACCTCGCGTGCCAATTTGAGCCAGCCTCGCGCAAACCGCAACAGGGGCTGGCTGCTGTGGCTTCACGCGTGCGCGATACACACACGTTCAACTCGCATGCTGAAGTCCAGAAGCTCTCTGGTGGCCGTCAGTGCCGCCCTCGTCACCACTTTTGCCGCGCCTGTGGTCACCCACGCGGCATGCTCCGCTTACGTCACGTCCATCCCGACCCCACCTGGGGACCCGTCTCAGATGGGCAGCGTCACCACGACGCTGCGAGCTGCAACGGTCAGCGGCACCACCGCAGCGCGCCGAAGCCAGGCCGCGGCCGTGCCGCCAGGATGGCCCGAGAGCGCACCCGACGCTGTTATCACTGAAGGACCACCCGACACCGTGGTCATCCTGCCCTCGTCGGTGGCGGGCAGCGAACCGGCCTGCGCCTCGGACGCCTTCGGCGCGCCCATCACCGCGCAAAGCATGCGCCACGCACGTGACCGGCTCGTCCAGACGCAAAACAAGCTGGTCCAGTTGCGCACCCTGCACCAGCAAGCCGGCGGCATGCAGTTCCACCTGACCGGCAGCGACCAGTCACGCCGTGAAGGTGGTGATGCCGATGCCGGCACGCTGGCCCTGCGTGTCAGCCGCGTCGACGTGAACATGGGCGCCGACTACCGCTTCAATGACCAATGGGTCGCAGGCGGCAGCTTCGGCCTGGGCAACCCGCGCATGCGCTGGGACGGCAACCCCGCCCGCGTCGACGGCCAAAGCGGCAACCTGACGGCCTACGGCATGTGGAGCCCCTCGCCTGCCAGCTTCATCTCGGCAGCCTTCAGCATGGAGAACACGCATTACGCCCTGCACACCGAAGACGACATCGAGCACGAAACCACCGGCGTCAACATGGGCCTGAGCCTGTCGGCCGGTTATGACTTCCAGCAAGGCAGCTGGACGATTTCGCCTTATGTGCGCGCCGACGAAGTGGCCGCACGCATCGGCAGCTTCGGCAGCGAAAGTGGCCGCACACGTGGTCGCACCGGTTCGGTCAGCGCCGGCTCTCAGGTGCAGACCACCGTGCCCACCAGCTGGGGCCTGGTTGCACCGCATGCCCGCCTGGAGTTCACGCAGATCACCGGCTGGCACATCCAGGGTGATTCGGCTGCCGCGTATGCCGCCGGCATCAGCGTGCTGCCCACGCCCAACCCCTTGGCGCTGGACCGCCAGTTCGGCACGTTCGGCATCGGCGCCTCGGCCGTGCTGCAACGTGGCCTGACCCTGTTCACGGACTACGACACCGGCTTTGCCCAGAAGGCCGTCAGCACCTGGCGTCTGACCTTCGGGTTGCGCAGCGAGCTGTGATCAAGCCCTGATCACATCGGCGCGAGCACGAAGTCACCGGCTTCGTGCCCGGCAAAGCCGATGGGCGCGTACTGCGGTTGCTGGGCAATGCTCAAGCGCCGCGCCAGGTGCGCAAAGCGCGCCTGCACCCCCTGGAACAACTCTTGCGCCGACACCGGCGCGTTGACCTGGCCCAGCATGTCGAGCAGGCTGCGTGCAAACAGCGAGTGGTCCACGCTGCCGCCGTCCACAACAGGCTCCAGGCCACCCGAGGTCATGGCCACGCGCACACGCTGTTTGGCCAGGTGGCTCAAAGGCCCTTGCCGTTGTGCCGCACTCAAGGCCTGGTCCACCTGCGGGATCAGCGATCGGGTCAAGGTGCCGGAATAACACGAGTCCGCAATGACCATCACATGGCGCGCCTGCATGGCTGCCAACTGGTCGGTCACATCGATCACCGACACCCACTGGGCGATGTCCTTGTCATCACCGTCCACCGGGATCCAGTAGCCACGCGCGGTGACCGGGTCCATCTGGCCATGGCCGGCGTAATACACCACCACCTGGTCCTCCGGGCCGGCCTGCATGCGCAGGCGGCTGAGCGCGGCCAGCAATTGCTGACGCGTGGCGTTCTGCAGCAAGGTCACGTCAAAGCCAAAATGCTGGTGCAAGGCTTCCGACACCGACTGCGCATCGGCCATGGGTGTATCCAGCCGAGGCCAGTGCTGGTAGGCCTGGTTGGCCACCACCAGTGCCAGCCGGCGCCCCTTGAGCAAGGCCGCTGAAGGTGTGCGTGCAGAAGCATCCGTGGATGCGGCCTTGGCCTCCGGATGGGCCGAGCGCTGCACCATGGCCAGTTGGGCCTGCGCCACCACGCCATCGCGGTCCTGCGCCTGCACGGTCACCTCGGCCTGCCCCTCGCCCACCGTGACGGGGATGCTCAGGAAGCCCTGTTCATCGGGTGTTTGCGCCTGCCCATTGACCTTGACGGACGCCAAGCCAGCGGGTGCCACCACGCGCGCGATCACCGTGGCCGGGCCGGCGTCGGCCTCCACCACCACCCGGCCATCAGCCGGGCGCGGCAAGGGTGCGGCGGCGGTGGGCGTGACAAAGGCCACCTGGGGGCGCTCGCGGTTGCTGTAAGCCAGGCCGGCCACGGCACCACCGCCGGCCGCGGTCAGCAACTCGGTCACCCGCGCGGCATTACGCGGCACGCCCAGCCCCCTGTCCAGCAAGGCCGCCAGGCCAAATTGCGCACGCGCCAGGCCTTGTGCAGCGGCCTTTTCATACCAGGCCTTGGCCAGGCCATACTGGCCCTGGCGCTCGTACAACTCGCCCACCGTGGCCTGCGCTTCGGGCACACCATCGGCAGCCAGCGGCAACCAGACCTTGGTCGCGGCACTGCTGGTGTCTTGCGCTTCGATGTACTCGCCGCCGCCGGCGGCGCAGTCCTTGGGCGCCACGCGGGCCGCACGGCGCGGTGTCACGCTGGTGGCGAACGCCCCCAGGCGCCGCACCTGCCCCGGAAACAGGCAATGCACCAGGCCATCGGCGGCCTGTGCATCATCTTGCTGGCTGCGGTCCAGCGAGTCAGCCCATGAAGCAGGCACAACCAACAGGCAAGCCATCCCCACTGCGGCGCTCACCAGCCGCATGCGCATCACGCCCGTCATGTGCGATCAACCTGCGCGGAACTGCACGCGGCGGTTGCGCGGGCTGAAGGGATCGGCCTTGTCCAGCGGCTTGTGTGCGCCCTTGCCTTCCACCACCAGCAACTTGACGGGCAGCTTGCGCTCTTGCACCAGGTAATCGCGCACGGCGGCTGCACGACGCAGCGACAGCTTGTCGTTGTAGCTGGGGCGGCCCTTGGCATCGGTGTGGCCTTCGATCACGACCTTGACCGTGCCTTCGGTCAGCTTGATGCCATCGGCAATGGCGTTGAGTTGCTGGCGCGACTGCGGCGTCAACTCGGACGAGTCAAAACCGAACTGCACGGGCACCGACAAGGCACTGGCTTCACGCACCGTGTTGACGGGCTTTTGCTCCAGTGCAGCGAAGGGCGAGCCCATGCCACCAGCGGCGTTCAGGCCACGTTGCTTGACGTTCTCGCTGGCGCCACGCGACAGAATGTCGGCCACGTCTTGCGCGCTCGGGGTCTGGCCTTCGGTGTAGACCATGACGTTCTGGGCAAGCGCAGCCTGGGCGGCGCAACCGAGGGCGGCAGCGGCAAACAGATGGGCGCAGGCGGTCGCAGCGCGACGCACCGCATGGAAGCGATGAGTGCTCATTGGAAACTCCCTTTTGAATTTGGATGCTGGTACAGCGTGAAGCGCCGATTTTCAGGCAAGGCCTGCGCATCTCTGCGCAAGCCAGCCCACCACGATGGGTGGAGAATGTAAGCAATCGCATACGGCATTTCGCCATATCCGCTAGCATCATGGCCACCTTCACTTCCTCATGGCCGCCATGTCGAACGCCCCCACCGCCCACGCGCCTGCCCACGATGACACCCCGGTGGAGACGCGCCACGGCGTGTGCAACCTGTGCGAGGCCATCTGCGGGCTGACCTTCCAGGTGCAGGGCAAGCGGATCATCTCGATCAAGGGCAACGATGCCGACCCGCTGTCGCGCGGCCACATCTGCCCCAAGGCCGTCGCCCTGAAGGACTTGCACGAGGACCCGGACAGGCTTCGCCAGCCCATCAAACGCATCACAGAAAACGGCCAGACACGCTGGGAAGCCATCACCTGGGACGAAGCCTTTGACCTCGTGGTCGAAGGCCTGGCCCGCGTGCGCGAACAGCACGGCAGCAATGCGGTGGCCGTCTACCAGGGCAACCCCAGCGTGCACAACTGGGGCAACATCACCCACGGCCCGATGTTCTTCGGCCAGCTCAAGACACGCAGCCGCTTCTCGGCCACCTCGGTGGACCAACTGCCGCACCACCTGGTCTCGCACTGGCTGTACGGGCACCAGTTGGCCATCCCGATTCCGGACATTGACCACACCCGCTTCATGCTGATCCTGGGCGGCAACCCGCTGGCGTCCAACGGCAGCCTGATGACCGTGCCCGATGTGCGCGCCCGCTTCAAGGCCCTGCGCGAGCGCGGTGGCAAGCTGATCGTGATCGACCCGCGCCGCACCGAGACCGCTGCTGCCGCCGACGAGCACCATTTCATCGACCCGGGCACCGATGCGGCCTGGCTGCTGTCCGTCATCCACACCTTGTTTGACGAAGAGCTGGTGCGCCCCCAGCACCTCGAGCCCTTGCTGGACAACATCAAGGCCGTGCGTGATGCCGTGGCCCCGTTCAGCCCCGAAGCCATGGCGGCCCACACCGGCATCGACGCGGCCAGCACCCGCCGCCTGGCACGCGAGATGGCGCAAGCCAATGGCGCCGTCGTTTATGGCCGCATGGGCCTGTCCACCCAGGCGCATGGCGTGGTCTGCCAATGGGCGATCCAGGTCATCAACCTGCTGACCGGCAATGTGGACCGCGAAGGCGGCGCCCTGCTTACCAGCCCGGCCATCAACCTCATCCAGACCAGGTTGATGAGCCCTGGCCACTTCGATGCCTGGCGCAGCCGCGTGCGGGGCGCGCCCGAGTTCGGCGGCGAGCTGCCCGTGTCGGTCATGGCCGAAGAGATGCTGACGCCCGGCAAGGGCCAGCTGCGCGCGCTGGTCACGTCCTGCGGCAACCCGGTGCTGTCCACACCCAATGGACGGCAGCTGGATGAGGCCTTGCGCGGGCTGGACTTCATGGTCTCCATCGACTTCTACCTCAACGAGACCACCCGCCACGCGCACGTGATCCTGCCGCCCACCTGCGGCGTCGAGCACGACCACTACGACCTCGTCTTCCTGCACCTGGCCGTGCGCAACATCGCGCGCTACAGCGAAGCCATCGTGCCGCCGGCAGGCGGTGCGCTGCACGACTGGCAGATCTACATGGAACTGGCGCGCCGTTATGCCCGCCGCATCTGGTCGCTGGAGCGCGCCAGCGTTCGCCAGCGCCTCACGGGCATGGTCACGCGCGGCATCATGGGCCAGCTGACACCCCGTCGCCTGTTGGCCATCGGACTGAACCGCGCCAGCAAGACCAAGGGCGCCACCCAGATCCCAACCATGAAGCAGTTGCTGGCCCACCCGCAAGGCGTGGACCTGGGCCCGCTGCAGCCCTCGCTGGTGGAAGGCCTGCGCCAACGCGGCCGCCGCATCGACCTGCTGCCGCTGGCCATCCGCCAGGAGTTGCCCAATCTGGTGAACACCTTCCCGGCCCATGTGGCCACGACTGGCCACGACACGGAACCCGCCACCCGCCCCACCCTCAAGCTGATCGGCCGCCGCGATGTGCGCAGCAACAACTCGTGGATGCACAACAGCGCCCGCCTGGTGTCCGGCAAACCGCGCTGCACCCTGTGGATCCACCCGCGTGATGCGGCCTCGCGCCAGCTGCAGGACGGCCAGACCGTGACCGTGGCCTCCCGTGTGGGCCAGGTGCGCGTGCCCGTGCACGTCACCGAGGACATCCGCCCCGGCGTGGTCAGCCTGCCGCACGGCTGGGGACACGACCGCGCGGGCATCGACATGAAGGTGGCCCAGGCCCACGCCGGTGCCAGCATCAACGACCTGACGGACGACCGCCTGACCGAACGCATCAGTGCCAACGCGGCTTTCAGCGCCGTGCCGGTCTGGGTCGAAGCGGCCTGAACGACAATGCCCGCATGAGCCAAGCCAGCGCTGAAATCGCCGCCACCGCCGCCCGCATCGTCGTAGAAGAGGGTATGGAATATGGCCCCGCCAAACGCCGGGCCGCCAAGCAGCTGGGCCTGACCGGCCGCGGCGACCTGCCGGACAACACCGAGGTGGAAGAAGCCGTCTTCGAGTACCTGGCCCTGTTCTGCGCCGACACCCAGCCCACCGAGCTGCGCGCCCTGCGCGAACTGGCCGCCGTCTGGATGGAGCGCCTGGCCGAGTTCCGCCCCCACCTCACCGGGGCCGTGTGGCGCGGCACGGCCACGCGCCTGAACGACATCCACCTGCAGCTGTATTGCGACGACAGCAAGTCCGCCGAGATCGCGCTGCTCAACCAGGGCCTGGAGTACGACGTGGGCAGCGTGCCCGGCCCCCGCGGCGACAGCGTGGACCGCCTGAGCATGACGATTCCCTGCCGCGCACTGAATGAACCCATCGGCCTGCACCTGACCATCCTGGATGCCGATGACCTGCGCGGCGCACTCAAGCCCGATGCGCGCGGCCGCACCGAGCGCGGTGACCTGACAGCACTCAAAAAGCTGCTGGCATCCGCCGACTGAACCCGACCGACCGCACCGGGGCCCGACCAACGCCTCACCAGCGCCCCCCTTCGACCCACCACGCCCGCCGAGCCCGCCATGCCCCAGAAGCCAGCCACCCCGCCAAGCAGCCGCGCTCAAACGCCACCACCCGCACAAAGCGGCCAGGCCAACCGGCGCGTGCTGGTCCTGGCGGGATTGGTGGCGGCGGCCGGCGGCGCCCTGCTTGCGCTCAAGCGCAAGACAGACTCGATCAAGCCAGCCGGCGTGCCCGGCTCACCCGCCTCCGCGGCCCAGGCTGCAACCGAGGCCAGCCCAACAGCCAGCGCCCCCCTGATCACGGGCGACCAGCTGGCCCCGGCCTTCTGGCAACAGGCGTTCGACACCCCCAAAGGCCAGCCGCTGAACCTGGGCATCGCCCAGGGCAAGCCCACGCTGCTCAACTTCTGGGCAACCTGGTGCCCCCCTTGCGTCAAGGAGATGCCCGAGCTGGACCGCTTCCACCGTGAATTCGGCCCCAAAGGCTGGAAGGTGATCGGCCTGGCCATCGACGGCCCGACCCCGGTGAAGGAATTTCTGGCCAAAGTCGGGGTAGGATTCGACATCGGGCTGGCCGGATTCGGCGGCACCGAACTCGCCCAGGCACTGGGCAACACATCGGGCGGCCTGCCGTTTTCCGTGCTGATCGACGCCAAAGGGCGCGTGATGCACCGCAAGATGGGCGCCACGCACTACGATGAACTGGCCGCCTGGGCCAGCAAGATGGCCTGAACTTGCGCCAAAGCAGCCAAACCGGACAGATTTCAATGAAATGATGGATTTGCGCGCATTTGCGTCTAAAATCCGCCTACTTTCATTTTCTTGGTCTAGCTTGCACGCGCAATGCAACCCTTGTACGGGCAGGCAGACCAGAGACGCATGCAGATTCTTGTCCTCCATGGCCCCAATCTGAACCTGCTCGGCACCCGCGAGCCCGAGGTTTACGGTGCCACCACCCTGGAGCAGATCAACACTGGTCTGGTCAGCCATGCCGCCGCGCGTGGCGCCAGCCTGTCGGCCTTTCAGAGCAACCACGAAGGGGCCCTGATCGACCGTGTGCACGCCGCACGCACCGACGGCACCCAGTTCATCATCATCAACCCCGGGGCCTACACGCACACCAGCGTGGCCCTGCGTGACGCCTTCGCCGGCGTGGCCTTGCCCTTCATCGAGGTGCATCTGTCCAACGTGCACCGGCGCGAGCCCTTCCGCCACCATTCCTATTTCTCCGACCTCGCCGAAGGCGTGATCGTGGGCCTGGGGGCATCGGGCTACCGGCTGGCGCTGGACGCCGCGCTGGAAAAACTGAGCACGCCGACATCCGGCACATCTGGCGGCTGACCCGGCCTCATCCCGGCCGGCGTTCACCCGCACCACCTTTTGAGCGTCACCCGCTCTCACCGCATTCCTGGAGAACTCACCATCATGGACCTGCGCAAACTCAAAACCCTGATCGACCTCGTGTCCGAGTCCAACGTTTCCGAACTCGAAATCACCGAAGCCGACGGCAAAGTCCGCATCGTCAAGGCTGGCGCCACACCCGTGGTCATGGCCGCCCCCATGATGCAGCAAGCCATGCCCATGGCCCAGGCTGCCCCGGTGGCCGCCGCAGCGGGCGCACCCGCCGCCGCTGAAGCCGCCCCGGCCGAAGAAACCGGCCACGTGGTGAAGTCGCCCATGGTGGGCACCTTCTACCGCTCGTCCAGCCCTGGTGCCAAGGCCTTTGCCGAAGTCGGCGACCAGGTCAAGGCCGGCCAGCCTGTGTGCATCATCGAAGCCATGAAGATCATGAACGAGATCGAGGCTGACAAGGATGGCACCGTCACCAAGATCCTGGTCGAAAACGGCCAGCCAGTTGAATACGGCCAGCCTTTGTTCATCATTGAATAAAGGGGTCTTGCCATGTTCAAGAAGATCCTGATCGCCAATCGTGGCGAGATCGCGTTGCGCATCCAGCGGGCGTGCCGTGAAATGGGCATCCAGTCCGTGGTCGTCTACTCCGAGGCCGACCGCGACGCCAAGTACGTGAAGCTGGCCGACGAGGCCGTGTGCATCGGCCCGGCCCCCTCGGCGCAGAGCTACCTGCACATGCCGGCCATCATCTCGGCCGCTGAAGTGACCGACGCCGAAGCCATCCACCCCGGCTACGGCTTCCTGTCCGAGAACGCCGACTTCGCCGAGCGCGTCGAACAGAGCGGCTTCACCTTCATCGGCCCGACGCCCGAGTCCATCCGCATCATGGGTGACAAGGTCTCGGCCAAGCAGGCCATGATCAAGTCTGGCGTGCCTTGCGTGCCCGGCTCCGAAGGCGCTTTGCCGGATGATCCGAAAGAGATCATCAAGATCGCCCGCACCGTGGGCTACCCGGTCATCATCAAGGCCGCAGGCGGCGGCGGTGGCCGTGGCATGCGCGTGGTGCACACCGAAGCCGCGCTGATCCACGCCGTGCAGACCACCAAGGCCGAAGCGGGTGCCGCCTTCGGCAACCCCGAGGTCTACATGGAGAAGTTCCTGGAGCACCCACGCCATGTGGAGATCCAGATCCTGGCCGACACGCACAAGAACGCCGTGTGGCTGGGCGAGCGCGACTGCTCCATGCAGCGCCGCCACCAGAAGATCATCGAAGAAGCACCGGCGCCCGGCATCAACCGCCGCGTCATCGAGAAGGTGGGCGAGCGCTGTGCCGCGGCCTGCAAGAAGATCGGCTACCGTGGCGCAGGCACCTTCGAGTTCCTGTACGAGAACGGCGAGTTCTACTTCATCGAGATGAACACCCGCGTGCAGGTGGAGCACCCCGTCACCGAGATGACCAGCGGCATCGACATCGTGCAGATGCAGATCCGCGTGGCCGCTGGCGAAAAGCTGCCCTTCACGCAACGCCAGGTCGAGTTGCGCGGCCATGCCATCGAGTGCCGCATCAACGCCGAAGACCCGGTGAAGTTCATCCCCTCGCCTGGCCGCATCACGACCTGGCACGCACCCGGCGGCCCCGGCGTGCGCGTGGACTCGCATGCCTACACGAACTACTACGTGCCGCCCAACTACGACTCCATGATCGGCAAGATCATCGTGCACGGCGACACCCGCGAGCAGGCCCTGGCCCGCATGCGCACCGCCTTGTCCGAGACGGTGGTCGAAGGCATCCAGACCAACATCCCGCTGCACCGCGAGCTGATGGTCGACGCCAAGTTCGTCGAAGGCGGCACCGACATCCATTACCTTGAAAGCTGGATGGCCGCGCGCAAGCGCTGAGCCCGACCAGGCCACAGACATGCCTTTGTTTGAACTCACCCTGCTGGCCAAGGAGGCCGAAGTCGAGACCCTGAGCGATGCGCTCATGGAGATCGATGCCTTGTCCGTGTCGGTTGAAGACGCTGATGCCGATACCGAACACGAAGAAGCCCTGTGGGGTGAGCCCGGCATGCCTGTGGCGCGCGAAGCCTGGCAACGCTCGACCATCAAGAGCCTGTTCCCCAGCGAAGCCGAAGCCCTGGAAGCCGTGACCCTGATCCTTGCGCAGGACTGGGCCAGCGACATCCACGTGCAAGGTATCCAGCCGGTCGATGAGCAGGACTGGGTGCGGCTGACACAGTCGCAGTTCCAGCCCGTGCCCATCACCGACAGCTTCTACATCGTGCCCACCTGGCACGAGGTGCCCGCCGCGGCCAAGACCGTGATGCGCCTGGACCCGGGCCTGGCCTTTGGCACCGGCACCCACCCCACCACCCGCATGTGCCTGAAGTGGATCGCGCAAAACAGCGCGGCCTACCAGGGCCAGCGTGTGCTGGACTACGGCTGCGGCTCGGGCATCCTGGCCATCGGTGCCGCGCTGCATGGCTCGGGCGTGGTAGATGCGGTCGACATCGACCCGGCCGCGGTGGAATCCACCCACGCCAATGCCGAGGCCAACCTGTCGCACCTGAAGTCCGCCGAGGGCAAGCTGCCCATCAACGCGGGCCTGCCGGATCTGGTGGGTGAAGCGGCACAGGTCTACCCCGTCGTGCTGGCCAACATCCTGGCCACGCCTTTGAAGATGCTGGCCCCGCTGCTGGCCGGTCATGTGGCGCCCGGTGGCCACCTCGTGCTCGCCGGCATCCTGGCTCGCCAGGAGCAGGAGTTGAAGGACGCCTACGCGGAAGTTGGCCTGCAACTGCAGGTGGCCAACAGCGAAGAAGGCTGGATCCTGATGACGGCGCAAAAGTCCGTCTGATCGGGCCAGCCCGATCCGGACCGGCCTTTGCCCAACGCAAGCCCGGGTTCACACGCAGTTGCAAGCCGCCAACGAAGCGGCAGGCTCGATCCTGAGGGCGCTGCCGAAGCACCCCTCACGGTGACATAAACTCGCGCCATGAGCCTGGCCACGCGTTGTTCCCACTGCGGCACGATCTTCAAAGTCGTCCAAGACCAATTGAAGGTCTCGGAAGGCTGGGTGCGCTGTGGCCGCTGCAACGAGGTGTTCAACGCACTGCCTGCGCTGTTTGACCTCGACAAGGACCCGCCGCCACCTCGGCCTGCTCAAGTCAGCGCCCCAGCGGTGAGCACCCCAGAGGCCCGTACCCCGCCACAACCGACACCGGCCCCCGAGCCCGCCCCCGTCGCCTCGTCACCAGGCGCCATGACGGGTGGCATGGCCCATGACGTGGCCCACAACATTGCCGATACCACGGCGAACGACCTGGGCTCACAAGCGCTGCTGTCCGACGAAGAACTGAACCTGGGCATCGAGTCCCAGCCGCCCGATGGCTGGGAGCGCACCCAGCCGGCCAACTTCGCCTCGTCCCGCCTGCCGCCATCGCCCGAACCCACGCGCGCGCCCCTGCAGGAAGACGACCTGGCGCTGGACCCCACGCCCATCGAAGGCACCACCGATTTCGAGCTGGACACGGCCATCGCCGTGGACGACAACACGCCGCTGGAAGTCGTGCTGGCCGCCACCTCGCGTGGCCGCGTGCCGCCTGCACCCGCGGCCTTTGCAACGCCGCAGCCCATGGCCGAGCCCGAGTTCGAATCCGAACCGGCGGCCTACGCGCAGCCTGCCCCATCGGAGCCTGCACCGCAGCCCTGGCTGGACGAGCCCCCCGAAGACGTGCCCAGCACCGACGAGGCCGATGCGCTGGACTCGCGCTACCTCATGCCCTCGGAGCGCGAGCGCCGCGCGCCGCACCGCCGTGGGCGCGGCCCCGAGTTCGCCGACGCCCAGTTCCCCAGCGACGCCATGATCGACGCCGAGGAAGACTGGGCCTCGGACTTCGGCCCCTCATCGTTGCACGACGAGCCCCCCGCCGCGCCGGCCCAGACCCCGGCACCCGCCCCGCTGCCCAAGCCTGGCGCCGCGCCGACATCGGCCCTGCGCGCGCCCGCTGCGGCCCCCACCACCTCGCTCGCCCCCCAGCGCGAATCCGAAGACGATCTGTCGACCCAGCCCTCGCGCTTTGCCGACGAGCAGGAAAACGAACTGGCCCTGCCCCCGCCCAGCGCACGCCCCGGCAAGTCCGGCACACGCGGCCGCGCGCCCGGCGACCAGACACCCGAGTTCCTCAAACGCGCGCAACGCAAGGCCTTCTGGCGCCATCCCGCCGTGCGCGGTGTGTTGTCGCTGATGGCCTTGAGCCTGCTGCTGACCCTGGGCCTGCAGATGGTCCACCAGTTCCGTGATCTGGTCGCCGCCTACCACCCCGCCAGCCGCCCCCTGCTCACGCAATGGTGCGACATGGTGGGCTGCAAGCTGGCCCCGCCGCTGCGCCTGGAAGCCCTGCAGGTCGACAACCTGGAGCTGGTGCGCACCACCTCCGAAGGCCCGGACATCTACCGCCTCACCGTGGTCGTGCACAACCAGGCCGGCATCGACCTGGCCTGGCCCCATGTGGACCTCACCCTGACCGATGACAGCGGCGCCGTGATCGCGCGCCGCGTGTTCTCTCCGCACGATGCGCAATGGCTGGACACGGCCGACGCGAAGGCCGATGCCGCCCGCGCCGCCGCCCCTGCCGCCAGCATCCCCACGGCCGCCCCCAGCCAGCGCAGCACCACGCTGCAATGGCGTCTGAAGGCGACCGACCTCCACCCGGCCGGCTACACCGCCGAGCTGTTCTACCCCTGACCCGATTCACCCCCGAGGATCACCATGTCCGTTCTGATCTGCGGCTCCCTGGCCTTTGACACCATCACCACCTTCCCCGGCCGATTTGCCCAGCAGATCCTGCCCGAGCAGGTGCACATCCTCAACGTGTCCTTCCTGGTGCCCACCCTGCGCAAGGAATTCGGCGGTTGCGCCGGCAACATCGCCTACAGCCTCAAGCAGCTGGGCGGCCACCCCCGCATCATGGCCATGCTGGGCAAGGACGGCGCCATCTACCGCAACCACCTCGACAGCCTGGGCATGATGCTGGCCGACGTGCGCATGGTCGAAGACGACTACACCGCGCAGGCCATCATCATCACCGACCAGGACAACAACCAGATCACGGCCTTCCACCCCGGCGCCATGGGGCAGGCCCACCTGCAGAAGATCGAAGCCAACCCCGCGATCAAGCTGGCCATCATCGCCCCGGACGGCCGCGACGCCATGATCCAGCACGCACGCCAGGCGCACACCGTCGGCATTCCCTTCGTGTTCGACCCGGGCCAGGGCCTGCCCATGTTCGATGGCGAAGAGCTCAAGACCTTCATCTCGCAAGCCACCTGGGTCACCGTCAACGACTACGAAGGCAAGATGCTGGCCGACCGCACCGGCAGCAGCCTGGCCAACCTGTCCAAATCGCACCTCAAGGGCCTGATCGAGACCCTGGGCGCCGATGGCTGCAACGTCTACATCCAGGGCGAAAAGACCCACGTGCCCGGCGTCAAGGCCTCGGCCGTGGTCGACCCCACCGGTTGCGGCGATGCCTTCCGCGGCGGCCTGCTCTACGGCCTGGCCAATGGCTGGGACCTGGTCAAGTCCGTGGCCCTGGGCAACCGCATCGGCGCCATCAAGATCGCCGCTGCCGGCCCGCAGAACTACACGCTGGACCGCGCTGCGCTGGGCGTCTGATCACGCGTCACACCCTGTCACAAGACACCCCTGACGGGGTGTCGGCGCACAGCAGCGGCAGCGCGTTGGACACGGTCGGGGCTGAAGCACTCGGCACCGACCCACCACCACAAACGCTGCGGAGCCCGCCTTGCCATCGCCCTTCCTGTCGCGCGCCCTTGCGCTGACCTGCGCCCTGAGCGCCACCCTGTTTACCGCGTGCAGCCACGCCGGCTGGCTCGACAGCACCGCCTCATCCAGCAAAAGCAGCCTGACCCTGGCCACCTGGAACCTGGACTGGCTGATGACCCCGCGGGCCCATGACGACATGGCACCCCGCTGCACCAGTCACCAGCCTGCCAGCGACGAACGCACCTTCCCCTGCACACCCGGCAGGCCGCAACCGCCCTCACGCACGCAGGCCGACTTTGATGCGCTGGCGCACACCGCCGCGCAACTGCGCGACGAGCAGCAGGCCGATGTCGTCGCGCTGCAGGAAGTGGATGGCCCCGAGGCGGCCCGCATGGTGTTCAGCAAAGGCTGGAAGCTCGATTGCTTCGTGAACCGCGCGCATCCGCAGAAGGTGGGCTTTGCCATCCGCGACGGGCTGCCCTACCGCTGCAACGGCGATCTCGCCGCGCTGGACGTGGACGGCGCCACGCGCGCCGGCGCCGACATCACGCTCTACCCGGGCACGCCTCAGGAAGTGCGACTGCTGGCCGTGCACCTCAAGAGCGGTTGCTTCGACGGCCGCCTGGACCGCCACTTCAGCCCCTGCGAGCGCCTGCGCCAGCAAGCCCCCATCGTCGAAGCCTGGATCGACCAGCGTGTGCGTGAAGGCAAGGCCTTTGCTGTGCTCGGTGACTTCAACCGCCGCCTGGAAAAGGACGCCCGCTACCCCGCCGGCCCGGATGAAGCCGCGCCCATCAACCTGATGCAGGCCTGGAGCGACAACGAGCCGCCCGGCGCCATCCTGACGCGCGCCACCGAGGGCCAGGCCTATGTGCCCTGCGATGCCGGCGACCACCACAAGGCCTACATCGACGACATCCTCATCGACACCAAACTGGCCGCCAGAAACAAGAACAGGCGCTTTGCGCGCCTGCCTTTCAACCCTCAGGACCGTGGCCGGGAACTCTCCGACCACTGCCCGGTGGTGTGGGGCTTGAGCCCCTGATGCTTAAAGTCTGATCACGCCCTGATCAGGCCTTGCCTTGCGTGGCCACGGCCGCTGCGGCCTTGGCAGCGGCTTCCGCGTCGCCCAGGTAGTAGTGCTTGATGGGCTTGAGGTTCTCGTCCAGCTCGTACACCAGGGGGATGCCGTTGGGAATGTTCAGGCCCACGATGTCGGCATCACCGATGTTGTCCAGGTACTTGACCAGCGCACGGATCGAGTTGCCGTGGGCGGCGATCACCACGCGCTTGCCCGACTTGATGGTCGGGGCGATCTCTTCGTTCCAGTAAGGCAGCACGCGGGCCACGGTGTCCTTGAGGCACTCGGTCAGCGGGATCTGGTCGGCGGGCAGGCCGGCGTAGCGCTTGTCCTGGCGCTGGCCCATGGGGTCGTTGGGGGCCAGGGCAGGCGGCGGGGTGTCATAGCTGCGGCGCCACACCAGCACCTGCTCGTCACCGTGCTTCTGGGCCGTCTCGGCCTTGTTCAGGCCTTGCAGGCCACCGTAGTGGCGCTCGTTGAGGCGCCAGCTCTTGACCACCGGCAACCAGATGCGGTCCATCTCGTCGAGGCAGTAGTTCAGCGTGTGGATGGCACGCTTGAGCACCGAGGTGTAGGCGATGTCGAACTCGTAGCCTTCGGCCTTGAGCAACTGGCCAGCGGACATGGCTTGCGACACGCCGGTGGGCGTCAGGTCCACATCGACCCAGCCGGTGAAACGGTTTTCCAGATTCCAGGTCGATTCGCCGTGGCGAATCAGCACGAGCTTGTACATGAGGTCGATCCCGATGAGCTAAGAAAGTGGTGCCGGCAGCCGTGGCCAGCGTAATCCGCGATTTTATAATCCTCGCCTGCCCGAGCGGCCATTGGTTCGCGGGCCCGCAGGGCGTTGCCTCCAGGCACCCTGCACACAAAGAGAGTTTTTTGCATGACTTCCACGAGCTACATCGCTGACAACTGGTACTGGATGGTGGCGGCCGGTGCGTCCGGCGCCCTGCTGCTGTGGCAACAGATCAAGGAAGGCGGCGGTGGCGGCCTGAGCCCGGCCCTGGCCGTGCAGCTGATCAACAAGGAAAAGGCCCAGGTCATCGACGTGTGCGAGCCGGCCGAGTTCGCCGCCGCCCACGTGGCCGGCGCCAAGAACATCCCGCTGGGTGAAATCGGCAGCGGCAAGGGCCTGCCCGGCAACAAGAAGCTGCCCTTGGTGGTGGTGTGCGCCGCGGGCGTGCGTTCGGCCAAGGCCGTGACCCAACTCAAGGCCATGGGTTACGAGAACGTCCAGTCGCTCGCCGGCGGCCTCAAGGCCTGGCGCGAAGCCAACCTGCCGATCGACAAGGCCTGAAACCGCGGCCGGTACGCACAGGCCTGCCCAACACCCCGGCCTCGTCTGCGCACGCAGGCCCGGCGTGACATGTCACCGTTAGTCCCCATGAATCAGGCGGACATGTCCAAGCGGTGACAATACGGACATCGCCACTCATACCCCCAGCGGTTTCCCGCCGTTGCCCGATCATGCAAGCCGTCAAGATGTACACCACCCAGGTCTGCCCTTACTGCCTGCGCGCCAAGGCCTTGCTCAAGCAGCGCGGGGTCGAGGCCATCGAAGAGATCCGCATCGACCTGGACCCGGCCCAGCGCGAGCACATGATGGCCATCACCGGCCGCCGTACGGTGCCGCAAATCTTCATCGGCGACACGCACGTGGGTGGCTGTGACGACCTGATGGACCTGGACAAGCGCGGCGGCCTGCTGCCACTCCTCGGCGCTGCCTGAGCTCAAGTCCCGGGCGCTCATACCGAAAAAAGCCTTGTTCTGCGTCATGCAGGATGGCAGTCATCCCTCCCGATGCCTGCACCAAAGAGTCAAGGCAAGGTCATCGGTATGAATTTCAACAAGCGTTTGCTGCTGTGCACGGTCATTCCGGCCGCGCTTTTCGTGGCGGCCCTGGCCGTCAGCCTGTGGGGGCTGGTCCGCACCCAGAGCGAGTTCGACGACTACATCGGGCATGAACAGGCCGTGGCCAATGGCCTGGCCGAGATGTACGCCCAGGGTTTGCAGATGGGCCAGGCCCTGCGCAACGTGGTGCTGGACCCGGCCAACCCCAAGGCCTATGAGAATTTTGCGGCCGCGCAATCTGGCTACGACAAGACTTATGCCCAGACGCTGACGGCCGCCAAGGGCTCGGCCCTGGAGGCGCGTCTGCATGAACTGGCACCGCTGCGCGACGCCCAGGCAGACAAGCAACGTGCCGTGCTGGATGCGATCAAGAGCGACAGCGCCACCGCCATCCGCCTGCTGATCAAAGAAGAAACGCCCGTCTGGCGCAACCTGCGCGCGCCCTTGCTGGACAACCTCAAAACCGCGCGCGCCAGCGCCGATGAGGCCCATGATCGAACACAACGGCGGGGCCGCAACGCCACCATCGCCGTGGTGGCTTTGGCGCTGATCGCCGTGGGCGTGGCCGCGACCCTGAGCCTGCTGATGAAGCGCACCGTGGACACCGAAATCGGCGGCGACCCTGCCGTGGCCCGCGACCTGCTGCGCCGCATTGCGGAGGGCGATTTGACCCTGGAGTTGTCCTCGCAGCAGGCCAGCCAGGGCCTGATGGGCGAGTTGCGCCGCACGCAGCAGAACCTGCAAGGCATGGTCGCGCAGGTTCGCGCCAGCTCGGACAGCATCAACAACGCCAGCACCGAAATCGCCAGCGGCAATCTGGATCTCAGTGCGCGCACGGAAACCGCCGCCAGCAACCTGCAGCAGACGGCCAGCTCGATGGAGCAGCTGACGGGCACCGTCCGCCAGAGCGCCGATTCCGCGCGACAAGCCAACCAGCTGGCCCAATCGGCGGCCGAGGTCGCCCAGCGTGGCGGCTCGGTGGTGGCCGAAGTGGTGTCCACGATGGACGAGATCAACGGCTCGTCGAAGAAGATCGCCGACATCATCGGGGTGATCGACGGCATCGCCTTCCAGACCAACATCCTGGCGCTCAACGCCGCGGTGGAAGCCGCGCGTGCTGGCGAACAAGGCCGTGGTTTTGCCGTGGTGGCAGGCGAAGTGCGTTCGCTGGCCCAGCGCTCGGCGGAGGCCGCCAAGGAGATCAAGAGCCTGATCGGCACCAGCGTGGACAAGGTCGAGACCGGGGCCAGGCTGGTGGGCGAGGCCGGCGCCACCATGAGCGAGATCGTGGCCTCCGTGCAGCGCGTGAGTGACATCATTGGCGAGATCTCGGCTGCGGCGGCCGAACAGTCCGATGGCATCGGGCAAGTCAACACCGCCATCACCCAGCTCGATCAGATGATCCAGCAGAACGCGGCGCTGGTCGAGCAGTCCACCGCGGCGGCCGAATCGCTCAAGGGCCAGGCCGACACGCTGACGGGCACGATGCAGCTGTTCCGCCTGCGTCACACGGCCTGAAGCCGACACCTTCAAACGCGGGGCCTTGCCCCGGCGCAAACCCTGAGCACTGTGTGACAGTGCCGTCATCGGGCTGGTTCATAATCCAGCCCGAATGTCTTTCTGGCTTGGACTTTTTGCGCCAACCGCAGCGCCCCGGCCTACATCACCTCGTTTAAGGATCTGTCATGACTGACCAAGCCAACCAACCTTCGTTCTCGATTCAGCGCATCTACCTGAAGGACCTGTCGCTGGAGCTGCCCAATGCCCCCCAGATCCTGCTGGAGCAAGGTCAACCCAACGTTGATGTGCAACTGAACCTGCACGCCGAGCCCGTGACCGACGGCCTGTACGAAGTGGCCGTGACCGCCACCGTGACCGCCAAGGTCAACGACAAGGTGCTGTTCCTGGTGGAAGCCAAGCAAGCCGGCCTGTTCGAGATCAAGAACGTGCCGCAAGAGCAGATGCAGCCCATCATCGCGATTGCCTGCCCGCAGATCGTCTACCCCTACCTGCGCGCCACCGTGGCCGACGTGCTCAACCGCACCGGCTTCCCGCCCGTGCACCTGACCGAAGTGAACTTCCAGGCCATGTACGAGTCGCAGCTGCAACAAGCCGCTGCCGCCGGTCAAGTTCCCCAAGCCTGAATTGGCCAACGACGCAGCCACGACTGGGCTCGCCACGCGCAAGCTCACTGTGCTGGGCGCGGGGGCCTGGGGCACGGCCCTGGCGATCAGCGCGGCACGCCACAACCCGCAGGTGATGCTGTGGGCACGGGACGCCGCGCAGGTCGAAGGCATGCGCTCAAGCCGCTGCAACGCGCGCTACCTGCCCGAGGCGAGCTTTCCTGAGGCCCTGCAACTGAGCCACGACCTCGATGAGGCCGTGGCGCACGCGCGCGCCGATGGCGGGCTGGTCATCATCGGCACCCCCATGGCCGCTTTGGGCAACATGCTGCAGAGCCTGCCCGATGACGTGGCCACGCTGTGGTTGTGCAAGGGCTTTGAAAAAGGCACGGGCCGGCTGGGGCATGAAATCGCCCAGGCCCTGCGGCCGCATGCGCGCAGCGGCGTGCTGTCGGGGCCGAGCTTTGCGCATGAAGTGGCATTGGGCCAGCCCACCGCCCTGGTGGCGGCGAGCACCGACATCGCCCTGGCCGAACAGGCCGTGGCGGCCTTCCACAGCGACAGCCTGCGCGTCTACACCTCCACCGACCCGATTGGTGTCGAAGTGGGTGGCGCCGTCAAGAACGTGCTGGCCATTGCCACCGGGATTGCCGATGGCATGGAGCTGGGGTTGAACGCCCGCGCCGCGCTGATCACGCGTGGTCTGGCCGAAATGACTCGACTGGGCGTGGCCCTGGGCGCCCGCGCCGACACCTTCATGGGTTTGTCGGGCCTGGGTGACCTGGTGTTGACGGCCACGGGCAACCTGTCGCGCAACCGCACGGTGGGCCTGCAACTGGCTTCGGGCAAGACGCTGCAGCAGATCCTGCATGACCTGGGGCACGTGGCCGAAGGTGTCTACAGCGCCGCCACCGTGTGGCAACGCGCGCAGACGCTGGGGGTGGCGATGCCCATCACCGAGGCGGTGGTTGCCGTGCTGGATGGGCGTTTGACACCGGCTGCAGCCGTGGGCGCCTTGATGCGGCGCGAAGCCAAAGCCGAGGGTTGAGCCCAAACCGCAGCGTCTCCAGCCAGGGGCGCTGGGCGGTCAACGCAGCGAGGTAAAGGAGGAGGGGCCGGCGCAGCCGGACACGGGGGAGAGAGCCCGGACATCAAGAGTCCTGAGGACTGTTGATGCCTGGCGAGCGCGAAGGGCTCTGCCCCTGAGCACGAGCGGAGTTGACCGCCCAGTGCCCCTGGCTCGCTCAGATGCCAACCAGCCTCAAGCCCCGCCCGCGTAGCCGTTCTGCCGCCAGGCCTCGAACACCGCCACCGCCACCGCGTTGCTGAGGTTCAGGCTGCGCTGCTCTGGCCGCATCGGCAGGCGCACACGCTGCGCCGTGTCGAAGGTTTCACGCAAAGCCGGGTCCAGACCGCGGGTCTCGCAGCCGAACACGAACCAGTCACCCGGCTGCCATTGCACCTCGCTGAAGGGCCGGCTGCCGCGTGTCGTGAACGCGAACATGCGCGATCGGTCTGGCTGCATGGCCTCGATGAAGGCGTTCCAACTGGCGTGGCGGCGCACCGCGGCGTACTCGTGGTAATCGAGCCCGGCGCGGCGCAGCAGCTTGTCGTCCATGGAGAAACCCAGGGGCTCGATCAGGTGCAGCTCGCAGCCGGTGTTGGCCGCCAGGCGGATCACGTTGCCCGTGTTGGGCGGAATCTCAGGTTCAACCAGGACGATGCGGAACATGGGGGCGCATTATCCACGCACCGAACTTCAGCCGCCCGTGGTCTGCTTGAAGGCCATCACGGCCTGGTTGCGCAGCGTGCGCAACAGTGACAGCTCTTTTTCATTGAGCTGCAGGGTGTTGGCCTTGCCCTTGTCGGCGTAGATCATGCCCAGCACCATGTCGGCGTGGCCCTTGCGCTTCATCACCAGAGGCAGCATCAGGAAGGTCGGCGCCTGCACATGGTCGCGGAACCACGCAGGCAGGCGACCCACGATGCTGGCGGCAGACGCGTCGGCGATCAGCATGTCGGCATTCTTGAGGCACACCACGGTGAACAGGTCGGGCGTGCCGCCTGCAGGCACGGTCAGCGGGATCTTGAAGGCGGCCTTGACGATGTCCACCCCCTCGCCGATGCCCAGTCGGCCCAGCAACTGGCCGGTCTTGGCGTCGCGCATGCAGAAGATGACGCGGCGGCAGTCCATGGCGCGCAGCATGGTCTCCAGGATCATGTGCAGCACGTCGTTGAGCTTGAAGGGCTCCAGCAAGGTGTTGGTGATGTCCTGAATGCCATTGGTGAGCACGTTGGCGGTGTCCTGCTCGGGCAGGGGCATGTCGGCCGTGAGTGCGCCGTTTTCAGTGGTGAGGCCCAGGTCGCGGGCGCTGGGGCCGTCGGTCTGGCCGGCGTTGGGCGCATCCACGTAATAGCGGTCCAGCAGCTTGTCGGCGGGCGACTGCGCGGGCACGGACATGTTCAGGGCCTGCGTGAGGTCGGTCAGGCGCTTGCGGGCGCGGCTGGCGGCATCCTGCAAGGCATGTGGCGTCAGATCCAGCGCACGGGCATAGGTCTTGGTCAGGTCAGTGAGGATGTCACCCAGGTCGACGGGCTCCGCCTTGAGCATGCTGTCGGCGGTGTCGTTGGCCAGGCTGGCCAGCCACCAGACGCGCTCGGGGCGCGCAGCCAGCGACATCTTGGGCACATCCCGATCGGGGTGGGCCATGCAGGCACGCAGGCCCTCGGGCAGGCCCCACATCTCACCCACGCGGTCGGCCAGCTTGTCCAGCGACACACCCAGCACGTTCTGGGCGGCCTGTTGCTCGGTGATCGGCGGCGCCTCGTCCGTGCCTTCGCACAAGGTGCGGATCTGCTCGGCGTCGTCAGGCAGGTAGAAGGACACCAGCAGGCGCCCCAGGTTGCGGAACAACGCCCCCAGGTAGGCGTCTTCGGCCTCCTTGGCACCCCGGCTGAGTTCGCTGGCCAGGGTACCGGCCATCACGGTGCGCAGGAACTCGACCTTCAGTTGCTGGGCATGGGCTTTGTCCTCCATGTGGTCCAGCAGCATCAGCGACAAGGCCAGGTTGCGCACGCCGCCTACGCCAATCAGGGCCACCGCGCGCGACACGGTGCTGATGGGGTCGGAGCCGGCGCGGCGGAAATGCGCCGTGTTGACCACGCGCAGCAGCTTTTGCGTCAGGGCGACGTCTTGCAGCACCTCGTCACACAAGGACTGCATGCTGTCAGTTTCAGAGTTGGACAAGGCCTGCACCCGCGACACCGAGGCCGACAGCGCCGGAAAGTCGCTTTTGAAGCGCATGCGGCGCAGCAGATACTCGAGCGTCAGCTCGGCATCGTCGATTTCGGAACCCTGTGGTGGCGCTGAGTTGGGCATGGTGCTCTTATCCTCTTGCGACATTGGGCACCAGTTCCCGCCTTTTGAAAACGGGATTCGCGCCAATTTATGAGCGCAAATCCGGCCCAGCTCAGCTTGATTTGGGTGCAGAGGCCAGCCAGGCCGGCAGCGCGGCAGCCACCTCCTGCAAGGGCGCCTGCCATTGGCCCCAGCTGGTTTGCCTGAACAGGCGGGCGCTGGGGTACCAGGGGCAGTCGGGGCGGTCGACCAGCCAGCGCCAGTCGGGCACGCGCGACAGCAGGATCCAGCAGGGCTTGCCCATGGCCCCGGCCAGGTGGGCGATCGAGGTGTCCACGGTGATCACCAGGTCCATCTGGTCAAGCAAGGCGGCGGTGCTGTCAAAGCCTTGCAGCGCGTCGTGCAGGCGGATGATGTCCGGGCGATCCTTCAAGGTGGGCAGATCGGCCTCGCGGATGTCTTTTTGCAGGCAGTAGTACTGCACGCCGCTGCTGGGCAAGGCCGACATCAGCGTAGCCAGGGGCATGGAGCGGTTGGCGTCGTTGCGATGCGCGGCGTTGCCCGACCAGACGAGGCCGATGCGCGGCTGGCTGCGGGGCGCCAGGCGCGCGGCCACCGCCTGCACCTGCTGCGGGTCGGCATGCAGGTACGACGCCGGCGCCGGCAAGTGCGCAGGCGTGCTCTTGAAGGCCAGGGGCAGGCTCATCAGGGGGCAATGCACATCAAAAGCCGGCAGGGGCTCACCGCGCGCGATCACCTGGGCGCCACCGGCCAGGCTGCGCATCAGGCCCTTCAAGGGAGGCTGCACTTCCAACACCACCTTGGCGCCGAGCTCGGCCACCAGGGGCGCATAGCGGCAGAAGTTGATGGTGTCGCCCAAGCCTTGCTCGGCGTGCAGCAAGATGGTGCGGCCACGCAGGTCGGTCTCGCCCAGCCACAGGGGCTGCGTGAAGCCGCGGGGTTCAGACGAGAAGCCCGGCTTCTTCCAGCGCACCTCGAACAGGGGCAGGCCTGTGGCCCAGTCGCCGGCCAGCAGGCTCGTCCAGCCCAGTGCCCACTGCACCTCCACGTCGGTGGGCTGCGCCTGGCGCGCCATGGCAAAGGCCTGCCTGGCCTCGTCGAGCCGCGCCATGTCCAGCAGGGCGTTGCCGCGGTTCATGTGGGCACCGCCCAGTTTCGGGTCGACCTCCAATGCCCGGTCGGCCATGGCCAGGGCCTCGGCGTGGCGGGCCGATTCACGCAAGGCCCCGCTGAGGTTGGACAGGATGATGGCGTTGCGCGGCGCCAGCTGGAGCGCCTGCTCATAGCAGTCGATGGCCTCCGGCAGGCGCTTGAGCTTGAGCAAGGTGCTGGCGCGGTTGCCCAGCAGATCGGGTTGATCGGCCTTCAAGGCCAGCGAACGGTCATAAGCGGCCAGCGCTTGCGGCAAACGCTGCATGGACAACAAGGCATCGCCCAGCCCGGCAAAGGCCCCGGCGCGCTGCGGCTCGATGGCAATCGCTTTTTCATAGCAGGCCACCGCATCATCAAAACGCTGGAGCATCAGGCAGGCATGACCACGGTTGATCAGCGCAGCCACATGGCCGGGCTGCACGGCCAGCACCTGGGCAAAACTGGCTTCGGTGGCGGCCCATTGTTTCAGGGCCTGCTGCGCGGCGCCGCGCCCGAAGAAGGCTTCGACCGAGGGCTCCAGCACCACGGCTTTGTCAAAGCTGGCCAGGGCCTTTTCTGGCTGGCCCGATTCCATGCAGGCGATGCCCAGGTTGGTGTAGGCCATGCCGGCCTCGGGGTCTGCGGCAATGGCCTGCTCGAACAGCGCGATGGCTTGCGGCAAGGCGCGCTTTTGCATGGCCATGACGCCCAGCATGTGCAGGGCATCGAAGTCCTGCGGGTCGAGTGCCAGCACCGCCTGGAAGTGCCCCTGAGCCTGATCCAGTCGCCCTTGTTCATAAGCGGCAAAGGCCTGGTCAAGCAAGGCGTCGATCTGATCGCGCTTGGCGGCCGAAGCAGGTGCAGGTTGTTCGCTGTGCATGGTCAATTCATCCCTGGGCGCCAAAGCGGTTGAGCGCAAAAGGAAGACATCCTAATCGCCGGGCAGATCACGGCGGCGCCGGTCTTTCCCTGGGAAACACTTGCCAACAAAAAACCCGGCCCACGTGCCGGCAAGGCACGCAGACCGGGTGGGCAAACAGAGCCGGTCAGGTCCAAGTCGGATCACAGCGTGGCGGCGATGCGCTTGCCCGAGCCGGGGGGCGTGCAGGTGTAGGTTACTTCCTGGCCCACCGTGCTGGCCAGGGCGCGCAAGGCGGCATCGGTACGGTGTGCACCGTCACCGGCCACGAAGCTGCTGGACGCCAGGTCATACACATAGCCGCGGCGCGTGCCACCTTCCACCAGTTGGGCCACCAGATCGCACTCGGTGACGTTGCCGCCCAATTCCTTGGACACATAAGGCGTGCTGGCACGCTGGATCAGCAAGTCGATGCGAGGATTGACCGCCGCGGCATTGGCCGATGTCAGCGTGACCTGCTGGCCGACGATGGGCGCCATGTCGCTGTCCATGACGTGCATGAAGTCAGACACGTCACGACGGGTCGCATCGGGGTTGATCAGCGGGAAGCCCGAGTTCAAGGTGGGCTGGAACACGCGCACCGTGAAGAAGTGCGCCAGGGTGTCGGCCGTGCCGTCATGCACGAAGCCAAAGCCCCGCACCTGATCGCCCAGGAAGCCGGTGGCATCGGCCGTGGAGAAGGGGATGGCCGGCGAGCCAAAGCGGCCCACCTTCTGGTACATGTTGCGCAGCTGGGGCACCTTCACGATCTGCGAGATGCCTTCGAAACTCTGGAAGCCCCCTGTGCCATACATGCCCTTGGCCGGGTCCACGGTGTGGCAGCCATTGCAGTTGTTGTTGGGCGTGACCGACTTGCCGTTGATCACGAACTTGAATCCATCAGCAGGACGACTGCCGAAATAGAAATCGTGGCCGCGCTGTTGGGCGGCCGTCAGCGAGTTGTCCAGGTTGCGGATGGGGTTGGGTGGCAGCTGCACATTGAGCATGAAGTCGGCGAAGGTCTGCATCTCGGCTTCGCTCATCTGGTTGGCATTGCCCAAGAGGCCGGCAAAGGCCACGGCGAAGTTCTTGAACGAGAGGTTGCTGTCCATCGCCGAGATGCCGAACACGCCGTTGGATCGGTCACCACGCCAGTGCATGGCCCCCGAGTTGCGCATGCCCTTGAGCGTCTGCGTGATCATCGGGCCCTTCATGGGGTGGAAGTCGGTGGGCTTGTCGCTGCCGTTGATCTTGTTCTTCACACCAAAGATCAGCTTGGCAATGGAGAACTGCAGCGAATCGGTGAACTTGCCGGGGATGGGGCTGGTGGTGACCACGTCGTCCGGGTTGCCCAGGTCCCAGGCCAGGTCGTCCATCTCACCAAAGATGTGGCAGCTGGCGCACGAGGCTTCGCCATTGGCCGATGAGCGGCTTGCGTCATACAACATGGGCCGGCCAGCCACGATGGCGGCAGGCTCGGGGTTGGGCAATGCGGTCTGGGCCACCTCGGCACGCGTGGCCAGGTTCACCACCTTCACGGCGTTGTCGAAGCGGGTCATGACGTACAGGCGGCCGCGGTTCTCATCGAGCACGATGCCGCTGGGGCCACCGCCACTGACCGTGATGTAGCGGGCACTGGCGGCGCGCGGGTTGAAGGTGTCACCTTCCAGCTCGGCGGTGTTGAACACGCCGATGCGGCTGGACCCGAAGGCGGTCACGTACAAGGTCTGGCCATCGCGGGTCACGGCCATCTCCAGCGGCGTGGCCAGGCTGTGCTCCTTGGCTGTCGGATCAAAGCCCGGGTCGTTGACCAGCTTGCTGTAGTCGATGTGCTTGTTGAGGTGGTGCGGCGTGACCGTGCCGTTGTCGATCACGGTCACGCGTGACAAGGCGATCTTGCCCTGCACGGTCGAGCCCCCGAACTTGCCGGGCCCTTCGAACCGCGTCATGTTGTTGGCCTCGGTATTGCTCACGTACAGCTTGCCGCTCACGGGGTTCACGGCCATGTTGAACAAGGTGGTGCCCACATGCCGGTAGGCCGTCTTCTCGCTCAGGCTGTTGGCGTCCACGGCGAACACATCCTTGTCAGGCAGGCTGAAGGACACGGCCGCATCCCAGTTGCGTCCGACCACGTCTTCCCAATGCCCGGATGTGCGGTTGAACTTCACCAGCAGGCCGGTCTTGGGCGCGGGGCTGCCCGCTGCGTTGGTCTGCGGGCCCAGGCGGCCACCTGGCATGGTCACGCCCTTGACGGTGCACTTGGTGTTGAGCGCGAAGCTGTCGCACACCAGCTGCTCGTTGATGGACGACGTCTCGTTGCCGGATTTGAAAGCGGCCACATACACGGTGTTGCGGTCGGGGCTCACGGCCAGTGCGCGCGGCGTATCGGCAAAGAAGCTCAGGATGCTTTGCGGGACGCCTCCCAGCGTGTTGCCCAGGCTGCCCGGGTTGAACACCCACACATCAGCCCGGCCCACGCCCGGCGTGGTGAGCTTGGGGTCACCGGCGCCCGGCACGTTGGCCAGAGATGGGTCCAGACGTTGCTGGCCGCGGTGCGCCGTGGTGATGAAGGCTTTGGCAGGCAAGCCGGCGAACACGATGTCACGCGGCTCGTCGCCCACCAGCAGGGTGCGCACCACGCGAGGTGCACCATCCAGGCTGACCACGCTGACACTGTCGGACAAGTGGTTGACCACCCAGACCTCGTTGTCGTTGCGCAAGGCCACGGCCACCGGCTCCATGCCCACGGGCACGCGGGCGAACAACTGCAGGCCCGTGCTGGTGATGTTGAAGATCTCCAGCGTGTTGTTGGGCGTGTTGACGGCAAACAGCCTGCTGCCGTCTGACGACATGGCCAGCGGCCTCACCTGCCCGCTCTCGAAGGCGATGAAAGAAGGCGATGCCGCCTGTGCGGCAGGCGTTGCCACGGTCATCAGTGGCACGGACAGCGCCAGCGGGCCTGCCAATGCCTGCAGCATCGACAAGGCACCCAGGCCTTTGCGGAAACGGGTTGTCATGGCGTGTGCTCCTCGCGCTCGGTTCTTCGAGATTCAAATCAAATGGACGCTTTGACTCTAGAAACCGATGCGCCTGGGCGGAAGGCGGGAAGCGCGCACTTCCTGCCTACGGCGAGCCCCACCCCCTGAGATGCGGGCGCGAAAACACGACAACATCCGTTAATCGGATGGCGACAAACCCTTTTAGTAAAAACGGGCTGGCCGATCACCGAACGACACAACAACAAACCCGCCCCGCTTTTGAGCGATTCGATCTCCCTCACGGGAACAAATCAAAAGCTGTCATTCAAAAATACAGCATTGATTGTGTATTCATGATTTACAACTCATAATGCGTATATCAAGAATACAAACCCTGACCTGTATGCAAGCGTTTCCAGTTCGCAGTCCAGACCAGTTGCCGGCCCTGCTTCAATCGTTTCGCAAGGCCGCTGGCTTGACGCAAGCCGAGACCGCGCTGCGCCTGGGGGTCACACAGCAAACCTATTCTGCGCTGGAGCGCCATGCCAGCAAGGTCAGCGCCGAGCGCCTGCTCCAGCTCCTCAACCTGCTCGGCGTGGAGTTGGTGCTGCATGCCAAGTCCACACCCCAACCCGGCGTCCGGGCGGCAGAGCCCTCGGCGGACAACGGTCCGGCTTGGTGAAGTAACGCCATGGGAAGACGCGCTCACACCCGAGCCTTGGGCCTGTGGATGAACGGTGTCCGTGTGGGCACCTGGCGCATGGCGCCACACAGCCCGGACACCTTGCAGTACGACCCGAGCTGGGTGCAAAGCCGCGAAGGTCGGCCACTGTCCCTGTCGCTGCCCTTCACGCCTGGCAATGCCCCGCATCGGGGCGAGCGCGTGCGCCACTATTTCGACAACCTGCTGCCTGACAGCCCGGACATCCGCACGCGCCTGGCTCGCCGTTATCAGGCCCACTCTGCAAACGCCTTTGATCTGCTGGCACAAGCCGGACAGGACTGTGTCGGGGCACTGCAGATCCTGCCCAACGATGCCAGCCCAGGCGCCGCTTCCGTGCAAGCACGCCCGCTGAGCGTCAGCGAAGTGGCCGATGTCTTGCGACACGCCACCGCAGCCACAACCCCGGGCTTCATGGAGAACGACGACGTCCGCATCTCGATCGCCGGCGCACAGGAGAAGACCGCCCTGCTCCGGCTGGACGACCGATGGTGCATGCCGCAAGGTGCCACACCCACCACCCACATCCTCAAGCTGCCACTGGGTCTGGTCGGCGGCATGGGCCTGGACCTGCGTGAATCGGTCGAGAACGAGTGGCTCTGCGCGCAGATCCTGGCCGCTTATAACCTGCCGATAGCCCAATGCGAGCCGGTGCAATTCGATGGCGTGAAAGCGCTGGCCGTGGCGCGCTTTGACCGCATGTGGTGGACCGCTGCCGATGGCGAGCGACATCTCATCCGCTTGCCGCAGGAAGACTTGTGCCAGGCGACCGCCACAGCCCCCGATCTGAAGTACGAAGCGCAAGGCGGCCCAGGCATCGACCGCATCATGTCGGTGTTGGCCGGGTCAATGACACCCGAGCAGGACAAGCGCACCTTTTTCATGGCCCAGGTGCTGTTCTGGATGCTGTGTGCACCCGACGGTCATGCCAAGAATTTCAGCCTGTTCATCCGGCCTGGTGGGCGCTACCAGCTCACCCCTCTGTACGACGTGATCTCGGCTTACCCCATCCTGGGCCATGGTCCCAACCAGATCTCGCCGTTCAAAGTCAAACTGGCCATGGCGGTGCGCGGCAAGAACGCACACTGGAAGATGAACGACATCCAGCGGCGACATTGGGTGGCCATGGGTACACGACACGGTGTGATCACGGCAGATGGCCAAGCTGTCGAAGCGCTGCTGGAAGATCTCGTCGCACGCACGCCAGCGGTCATCCATGAAGTCAGGCGCCAACTGCCTGCGGGCTTCCCCAGGCAGTTGGCCGACAGCATTCTGCTCGGACTCGCGGATGCGTCCGAGCGGCTTGGCGGCTGAAAGGCTTGCCGATCATGGCACCCGGACAACAAAAAACCCGATGCGCTTCTGGCGACATCGAGTTCATGCAGGTGGTGGCGCGCCCGGCTGGGATCGAACCAGCAACCCCTGCCTTCGGAGGGCAGTACTCTATCCATTGAGCTACGGGCGCAGCAATGCCGGATTCTAGCAGTCAGCCAGACGGGCAATTTCCGGGATGGCGTATACACGACTTATAATTGCCCTTTCGCCGGGCCGGATACCCGCTATCCGCCCCACGCCACGCCACAACCAGCGCCTCCTGAACACCCCATGAGCCAAGCGCCCCAATCCCAAGAGTCCGGTCACCACCAAGGCCCGATCAGCACCCCTCAGCAACTGATTGCTGCCGTGCTGGCCGCGTTCATCATCCCGGTGGTCATCATCGTGTTGCTGGTGAACTATGTGTCGTCCAACAACAGCTCGGCGGCAGGCAGCGAGGCGCTGAGCGCCCAGGCGGTGTCGCAGCGCATCATGCCCGTGGGCACGGTGGAGATCAAAGTGGCGTCGGCCAATGCCGGCCCGCGCTCGGGTGAAGAGGTCTACAAGGCCCAATGTACGAACTGCCACGCTGCAGGCATGCTCAATGCACCCAAGTTTGGTGACGCGGGTGCCTGGGGCCCTCGCATCGCCAAGGGTGAAACCCTCCTGCTGGAACACGCTTTGAAGGGTTTCAACGCCATGCCTGCTCAAGGTGGCGGTGATTTCTCTGATCTGGAAGTGCACCGCGGCATGGTCTACATGGCCAACGCCGGTGGCGCCAAGTTCACCGAGCCTGCTGCACCGGCTGCCGCTGCATCGGCCCCCTGATACGGCTGATCGCCCAACGCAAAACCGGCTCCTGCGAGCCGGTTTTTTTATGCCCGCCTTGCCCTTTCAGGCACGGGATGCAGGCTGCGGGTCGAGCGCATAGTGGAAGCGCCCGGGCATCTCGGCAAAGGGCAGTTCTTGAGGCACCCAGGCCCCAGCCTCCACGGCATCGGCCGCTGCATCCATGTCCATGGAGCGCACCACGCCAAAGCCCTTGTCCGTGTCCAGGAAGAGGCGGCCATGTTCGTCCAGCCAGCACGATTGGACCTGTTCCACCACTTGCCCCGTGTGGGTCTCGATCAGGTAGGTAGCCTGCGCGCCCTCACCCACCTTGCGCACCAGCAGCACGAAGGGTGAGGCCTCCAGTTGCAGGTAGACGCGCTGCGGGCCGTTCTGGAAGAACCAGGCACCGCGATCGTCATGGTCGTAGTTGCGGTGGATGAATTCCTTGAGCTTGTCGTGGTTGACGCGGCTGCCCTTGACCTGCGGGAAGGGCCCGGCGGCCTGGGTGGCCTCGTCACGCATGTACCAGTCACCACGCGCATCCAGCGCCAGCCAGCCGTAGCAGTCGGGCACGTTGGGCCACTTCTTCAAAGCGGCTTTGACGATGTCGTCCATGATCGGTCCTCAGTCAGCTCAGAGTTGTTGTGACAGCCATTGGCCCACGGCCTGGGGCAGGTCGGCCACATGGCCGGGGAAACGCCCCGCCGGAAAGCCCACGTGCCCGCCTTCGTGCGGTTGCCACAGCGTCACGGCCGGGCCCACCTCGCCTTTCGTGGGCAGGCAGGACGCAGGCACGAAGGGGTCGTTGCGGGCGTTGAGCACCAACGCAGGGACGTCTCGCATGTGGCGCAGGCCGGGCTTGGCCGAGCACTTTGCCCAGTAGTCCTCGGTGCTGGCAAAGCCGTGCAAGGGCGCAGTGAAAGCATTGTCGTACTCGTACAGATCCCTGGATGCGCGCAGGGCGGCTTCATTGAACAAGCCGGGGAACTGCTTGAGCTTGGCCAGGGCCTTGGGCTTCATCGTGTTGAGGAACATGCGGGTGTAAACCTGCCGGTTGAAGCCCCGGCCAATCGCATGCCCTGCGGCGGCCAGGTCAATGGGCGAGGAGATGGCCACCACGGCCCGCACGACGCGGCTGGCATCGGCGCCCTCCTCTTGCGCCCAGCGCAGCAAGGCATTGCCACCCAAGGAGACACCCACGGCCAGCACGGGGCCATCGTGGCCCAGCGCGAGGCGGCGCAGGATCCAGTTGATCTCGGCGTGGTCGCCCGAGTGGTAGGCGCGCGGGCCGCGGTTCAACTCGCCCGAGCAGCCCCTGAAGTGCGGCACGACGTAGTCCCAGCCCTGCGCGTGGGCCCAGTGTGCAAAGGCGCGGGCGTAATGGCTTTGTGACGAACCCTCCAGCCCATGGAAGAGGGCGAGCAAGGGGCGGCCCTCGCCGCTGGGCTGGGCATCAACCTGTGGGAGGGCCTGTGTGGGAGTGGGTGCCGCGGGCCGGAAGTCCACGTCGATGAAGTCGCCATCGGGGGTGTCCCAGCGTTCGCGCCGGTAGGCCACGGGCACGTTGCCATGGTCCACGTGCGCACGGCTGTACAGCGCAGGCCAGATGGTCTGGGCGTTGCCAGCCAAGGGCCCATGCCCGGCCAGCCAGCGTGGGGCACGGTACTGCATCGTGGTGTCAGTGCAAGGTGGTGCGGGGCTCGGTGATGTCAGGCAGGTCTTGCGGCAGGCCAGCGCTGGCATGGTGCGCCACCATGCGCCAGCCCATGGCCGTACGCAGGAACACATTGGTGGCGATCACATAGGCTGTCTCCAGGCCACGCTCGGTCATGGCCTGCACCTTCTCGGTCACGTGGTGCACGGCGCACACGGCGGATTCCATACGGCGTACATGGTGCACCTGCACATGCACCGGCCCGTTGACGAACACCGCTTCAAAAGCAGCACGCACGGCCACGGTGCCGACCACGCGCGGGCCGCCGGGATGCACGCAGGCGATCTCTTCATCATCGGCCCAGACGGACATCATCTTGTCCAGATCGCCTTGCTGCATGGCCTCGTAGAAGGAGGCTTCGGTCTCGTCGGCCGTGCTCATCAGGGCTGCCTGGGAGACTTTGCGGGCACGCGGGTCGCTCATGGTCGAATCCTGCCGAAATGAAGGAGCTTGCTACTTGAAGACGACGGTCTTGTGACCGTTCATCAGCACGCGGTGTTCGGTGTGCCACTTCACGGCACGGGCCAGGACCACGCACTCCACGTCGCGGCCCACGGCGGTGAAATCTTCGGGGCTCAAGGTGTGGTCCACACGCTCGACATCCTGCTCGATGATGGGGCCTTCGTCCAGATCCGCCGTCACGTAATGGGCGGTGGCACCGATCAGCTTCACGCCGCGGTCATGCGCCTGGTAGTAAGGCTTGGCGCCCTTGAAGCTGGGCAGGAAGCTGTGGTGGATGTTGATGGCCCGGCCCTTGAGGAAGGCGCAGAACTCGGGGCTGAGGATCTGCATGTAGCGGGCCAGCACGACCAGGTCGATGCCTTCGCGCTCGACCAGCGCCTCCACCTGCTGCTCCTGGGCACGCTTGACCTCGGCGCCAGAGCCCGTGGGCAGCGGCAGGTGGTGGAAGGGAATGCCGTAGCTGGCGGCCAGTTCGGCATAGTCCGGGTGGTTGGACACGATGGCCGGGATGTCGATGGGCAACCAGCCCGAGCGCCAGCGGAACAGCAGGTCATTGAAACAGTGGCCGTGCTTGCTGACCATGATCAGCACGCGGGGCTTGCGGGCCAGCGCATGGATCTGGGCCGTCATGGCGAACTGCTGGCGCACATGGCCAAACAGCTTGTCCAGCGTCTTGATGTCGGCCAGGTGCTCAGGCGCGGCGAAGTGCACGCGCATGAAGAACAGGCCGGTGGAGTCCTCGCTTTGAACGTCGCCAAACTGCTGCGAGTCGATGATGTTGCAGCCTGCCTGGTACAGCAGGCCGGACACGGCGTGAACGATGCCTTTGGTGTCCACGCAGGACAAGGTCAGGACGAATTCTTGCGAGGTTTTCATGATGGGCCCGATTGTAGGCGGCCATCATGAAAAACGCGCCCCGGAACGAACAAGCCCGGCACATGGCCGGGCTTGCGCAAGGTGAACGCGACGCAGCTCAGTGGCCGTGGCCGATGTGCTCGCCTTCCTTGACCTTGTAGACGGTGCCACAGTAGGGGCACTGGCCTTCGCCGGAATGGGCCACGTCGATGTAGACGCGGGGGTGGTGGCTCCACATCGGCATCTTCGGGTTCGGGCAGAAGACCACGCCGGGGCCTTGCACGTCGGCCGCCGTCACTTCCACCACAGACTTGGCTTTTTGCGTATTGCTCATGGCCATGCCCTCTCGATCAGACCTTGGTCAGCCACTCGGCGTACTTGGGGTTGCGGCCGTTGACGATGTCAAAGAACGCCGTCTGGATCTTCTCGGTGATGGGGCCACGCGAGCCGATGCCGATCTGGACGCGGTCCAGTTCGCGGATCGGGGTCACTTCGGCGGCGGTACCGGTGAAGAAGGCTTCATCACAGATGTAGACCTCGTCGCGGGTGATGCGCTTTTCCTTGATCTCCAGGCCCAGGTCCTTGGCGATCGCGAAAATGGTGTTGCGGGTGATGCCGTTCAGGGCGCCAGCCGACAGGTCGGGCGTGTAGATCACGCCGTTCTTGATGATGAACAGGTTCTCGCCGGCGCCTTCGGACACGAAACCGGCGCTGTCAAGCAGCATGGCTTCGTCGTAGCCGTCATCCGTGGCTTCCATATTGGCCAGGATGGAGTTGGTGTAGTTGCTCACAGCCTTGGCCTGCGTCATCGTGATGTTGACGTGGTGGCGCGTGTAGCTGGAGGTCTTGACGCGGATGCCGCGCTTCATGCCCTCTTCGCCCAGGTAGGCGCCCCAGGTCCAGGCGGCGACCATGACGTGCACCTTGGCACCCTTGGGGCTCACACCCAGCTTTTCAGAGCCCAGCCACACCAGGGGGCGGATGTAGCCGCTTTCCAGGTTGTTGGCCTTGACCACGTCCAGCTGCGCCTGGCTGATCTGCTCTGGCGTGAAGGGCATGGGCATGCGCAGGATCTTGGCGCTGTTGAACAGGCGCTCGGTGTGCTCGCGCAGGCGGAAGATCGCCGTGCCGTTGACCGTGTTGTAGGCGCGCACGCCTTCGAAAGCGCCGCAACCGTAGTGCAGCGTGTGGGTCAGCACGTGGATCTTGGCGTCACGCCATTCCACCATCTGGCCATCCATCCAGATCTTGCCGTCGCGATCGTCCATCGACATGGGAAATCCTCTCAAAGGGGTGCGCCGCCCCGGAGAAACATCCGAAACGGGGGCTCATCGAACCTTAGATTGTAGCGCGGTGGCAGGCCCGCTTCCCGGACACCCCCTAGGCTGGCCGGGCCACCAGGCGTGCGGTGTGCCGCGCAATCATCAGCTCTTCATTGGTCGGGATGACCCAGGCGGCCACGCGGCTGTCCGCTTTGCTGATGCGCAGGGCCTGGCCGTCGGCCACCGGCAGCAGATTGGCAGCGTCGTCCAGCTCGACACCCAGCCAGGCCGCGTCACGCAGGACCCGCTCGCGGATCGGCGCGGCGTGCTCGCCAATACCGGCCGTGAACACGATGGCATCCAGGCCCCCCAGGGCCGCGCTCAACGAGCCCAGCTCGCGGCCGATGCGGTACACGTACAAATCGACCGCCTCCCGGGCTCTGGCGCTGTCGCTCTCCAGCAGGGTGCGCATGTCGGACGACAAGCCCGATACGCCCAACAAGCCCGATTCGCTGTAGAGCAGGTGCTCGATCTGGCGGGCGTTCAGGCCGCGCTCGTCCATCAGCCACAGCAGGACGCCCGCATCGATGCTGCCGCAGCGCGTGCCCATGGGCAGGCCGTCCAGCGCGGTGAAGCCCATCGAGCTGGCGATGCTGCGCCCCGCTTGCAAGGCGCACATGCTGGCGCCATTGCCCAGGTGCATGACCACGGTGCGGCCTTTGGCAGCGTGCGCATCGACATGCGGCAAGCGCGAGGCGATGTACTCGTAAGACAAACCGTGGAAGCCATAACGGCGCACGCCGGCCTCGTGCAGTTCGTAAGGCAGGGCAAAGCGCACGGCCACCTCGGGGTTGCCGGCGTGAAAGGCCGTGTCGAAACAGGCCACCTGCGGCAGATGCGGGGCCAGCTTGTGCAAGGCCGCCACGGGCGACAGGTTGTGCGGCTCGTGCAGCGGCGCCAGCGGGATCAACGTGTGCAGTTCGGCCAGCACCGCCTCATTCAACAACACCGGCTCATGGAAATGCACGCCGCCATGCACGATGCGGTGCCCCACCGCCACCAGGTGGTGGCCTTGCAGATGCGGCGGCAAGGCCTGCAGCAGGTAGGCCAGCGCGGCCTCATGGTCCATGTGTGCATCGGGCGCCCAGCGCTGCTCCAGCAGCACGTGGCCATCGTGGGCCTTGGCGATGGCGTGTGCACCATTGCCCAGGCCCTCCACCTGCCCATGCAGCAGCGGCTTGAAGGCCTTGGAGGTGAAGACAGAAAACTTCAGGCTGGACGAGCCCGCGTTGACAACGGCAATCGCATCGGTCATGGGCGCGGCCTCAGGCGTTGGACGCGGCCTTGGCGCGCGAATGGGCCAGCAGCTTGAGCACAGCCGTCGACGCCAGGCGCGTGCGCACGGAATCGGCACGGCTGGTCAGCACGATGGGCACCCGCGTGCCCAGCACGATGCCCGCGCTGTCGGCCCCCGCCAGGTATTGCAACTGCTTGGCCACCATGTTGCCCGCTTCGATATTGGGCACGACCAGGATGTCGGCCAGCCCCGCCACGGCAGACTGGATGTGCTTGGTGCGCGCGGCCTCCACGCTCACGGCGTTGTCGAAAGCCAGCGGGCCATCCACGATGCCGCCGGTGATCTGCCCGCGATCGGCCATCTTGCACAGCATGGCCGCGTCGATGGTGGCCTGCATCTCGGGGTTGACGGTTTCCACCGCGGCCAGGATGGCCACGCGCGGCTCGGGCACGCCCAGCACGTGCGCCAGGTCGATGGCGTTCTGCACGATGTCGAGCTTGTCTTCGATGCTGGGCGAGATGTTCACGGCCGCATCGGTCACCAGCAGCATGCGCGGGTAGGTGGGCACGTCCATCACGAAGACGTGGCTGATGCGCCGGCCGGTGCGCAAGCCCGTGGCCGAGGGCACGACGGCCGCCATCAACTCGTCGGTGTGCAGGCTGCCCTTCATGAGGGCCTGCACTTCGCCACTGCGTGCCAGGGCCACGGCGCGCTCGGCGGCGGCATGGCTGTGCTCGGTGTCTTCCAGGCGGAAGCCTGAGATGTCCCAGCCACCGGCCTTGGCCACGGCCTGGATCTTGGCGCGCGGGCCCACCAGCACGGGCTCGATCAGGCCATGGCGCGCGGCCTCCAGCGCACCGGCCAATGAATCCGCATCACAGGGGTGCACCACGGCACAAGGCACGGGCGGCGTGTCTTCACAGGCGCTGAACAGTTTGCCGAACACATCGTTGCGACGCAGGATCACGGCGGGCGGGTCGCGCTGGTCCACCGTCTGGTTGTGCGAGGGGGCCGCCACCGTCACGCGGCCATTGAGCAACACCGTCTTGCCGCGCGTCACCACGCAGTCCATGACCAGGCGATCAGGTGGCTGCTTGTCCACCACCGTGACCTTGGCCAGCAACTGGTCGCCCATGCTGACCTGCCCGGCGTATTCAAGGTGGTGGGCCACGATGGTCGTGCCCGGCCCAGGCAGGCGGCGCTTGAGCACACCGTGGATCAAGGCCTCGGCGCTCACGCCCTCACACACGGGCTCACGCTGGCCGGCGGGCTGCCCGTCTGCAGCCAGCACGGAGGCATCGCCCGACACCAGGGCCAGCAGGGCCACGTCGTCACGCGTCACGCTGTGGGCCACTTCCACGCTGGCGCCCACCTTGATCTGGTCGTACGTCAGGTTGCTGAATGAGGTCACGGCGGTCAAATCGTTCATGTTCGAGGCTACCCATGTTCTGCGCAGATGGTGACTAGCATAGGTCAGGATGGCTGCCGGTGTCGCCACCAATCGCGCGCACTTGATGCAAGTCCAGCCCTTGGGCGGCCGTCAAGGCCGCGCCGCCGCCCCGGACGCGACGAAGCGCCACACAGGCTGCGTCCCCGCTCAGAAAGCCCGCGTCGATTTGATCAGTGCGGCGGTCACTTCCGACAGGGCCGGCTCCAGCGCCAGCTCGCTGCGGTTGCGGCCCAGCACCTTGGCCCGGTGGAGCGCAGCCTCGGCCCGCTCCAGTGCCTTGTCCAGCGGTTCCAGCGGGGTCATCTCGGCCACCCCGGCCGAGAAATGCACACGCAGGTCCGGGGCCTGCGGTGGGCCCTCGGCCTTCATCAGGCCATCGCGCACGCGGTCCATCGCCACGAGGGCCTGGTCTGCGGTGGTCGCCGTCAACAAGATCAGGAACTCCTCGCCGCCCCAGCGTGCCACCAAGTCGGTGTCCCGCAAGACCTTGCACACCTCTTGCGCAAACAAGCGCAAGGCATCGTCGCCCACCGCATGGCCGTACAAGTCGTTGATGCGCTTGAACGCGTCCAGGTCGATCAGGGCCAGCACGCTGCCATCACCGCTGCGCGACTGCAGCTTGAGGTGATGCATGGCCATATCGCGCATGGCCCGGCGGTTGAGCAAGCCTGTCATCTCGTCCTTGTCCACCAATGTCTGGATGCGGTCCAGTGCGGTTTCGAGCGCCGCCTTTTGCGTGGCCAGCCTGGCACGCATGGTCGTCAACTGCACACCCAGCAAGGACACTGGCGCCAGCACCGTCAGCAGCACGGTGAAATGCGTCCACTCCATGGCGGGTGCATAGGTTTGGGGCGACAGCTCTGTCAGCGCCACCATGGTCAGCCCCATCACCAGCAAGGCGTTGCCGGCCATCTGCAGCTGTGCGCGCAAGCCCAGGCTGGAGATCGCGAACAGGGCGATCATCACCTGCAGCGACAACATCGCGCCGCGCACCGGGCTCATCACGGCATACACCATGGCCGCGGCCACCTGCGCCACCATGATCTGGGCCACCGCCAGGGAGGGGTCGACAAAGCGCAGGCTCCAGCCCGTGCGCACCGCCAGGTACATGCCACTGGCCGCCAGCACGCTGCTCAGCTGGCACAGGCGCACGCCCATGGGCGGCAGCTGCCACTGGCGCAAGCCGAACTCGCACAAGAGGCAGCCCATGGCATACACGAAAGCGGCCATCAGGGCTCGCGAAACGCGCACCCGCTGCAGGAGGTCGGTGCCCAACACGGCGTTGAGCAGGCGCGCCAGACCGGACAAGGAAGGCGTGTTGTTTTCAGGCATGACACATCGGTGTCGGCAGCCCTCGCGCCGGCTTGAGCGCTACGCCGGCCACTCGGCCTGCCCTGGCTCATTCGGCCTCGAAAAATGTGAACGCCTTCACGGACACAACCGCTGCCCGACACCCATGAAGTTGAAGCCGATCTGGTGCCCGTTTGATGCCAGCCGGACAACTTTACATGCCCCCGTTCCACCCTGGTCAACACGCCGCCGAGCCGCTGCGTTCAACAAGCCATGAGCACCACACCGCCCCCCTCCGCCTCGCCCGCCCTGCTCCGCCGCCGAACGCTCCTGGCCCTGGCAGCCAGCGCCACAGCGGGGTCCTGCGGTTTGTTGACGGCGTGTGCCGGCCAGCCCCCACAAAACAGCCCCAAGCCGGCCAACGCCCGGCCCCTCGCCCGCCCCATCACCAAGCTCGCCAGCCAGACCAGCCCAGGCGATCCCAGGCTCTATGTGCTGGTCAATCGCCTCAGCTGGGGCGCCAGTGACGCCGAGCTGAACCTGGCACAGCAGCTCGGCCCCGCCCGCTACGTCGCCCAGCAAACCGCCTCGTCGCCCCCTGCCGCGCTGCCGCCCGCGGTGCAAACCCAGATCGACCTGCTGACCATCTCGCAAAAGCCGCTCACCGCCCTGCTGGCCGACCTCGACACCCTCAAGCAAACCGACGACAAGCAGTCCTACCAGAAGGCGCTCACCCGCCTGGCCCGCGAGGCCGCCAGCCGTCACTTGCTGCGCGCCCTGTACTCGCCCCAGCAATTGCGCGAGCACATGAGCTGGTTCTGGTTCAACCACTTCAACGTGCACCAGCACAAGCACAACATTCGCGCCATGCTGGGCGATTACGAAGAGCGCGCGCTGCGCCCCCACGCCCTGGGCCGCTTCCGAGACCTGCTAGGCGCCGTCACCCGCCACCCCGCCATGCTGCGTTACCTGGACAACGACCAGAACGCTGCCAACCGCCTCAACGAAAACCACGCCCGCGAACTGCTGGAGCTGCACACCCTGGGTGTGGATGCCGGCTACACGCAACACGACGTGCAGGAACTGGCCCGCGTGCTCACCGGCCACGGCGTGCAACACGGCGACAAGACACCCCATCTGCGCCGCGAACTGGCCGGCCTCTACGTGCGTGAAGGCGCCTACGCGTTCAACCCCGCACGGCACGATTTCGGGGACAAGACCGTGCTGGGCCGGCACATCCAGGGCCGCGGCGCCGCCGAACTCGGCGAGGTGCTGGACACCCTGGCCAGCCACCCCGCCACGGCCCGCTTCGTCTGCGGCAAGATCGCCCGCTTCCTGCTCTCCGACACACCGCCCCCGGCACTCATCCAAAGCATGAGCGACACCTTCCTGGCCAGCCAGGGGCACATCGGCGAGACGCTGAAAGTGCTGTTCAACGCGCCCGAGTTCACGCAGCCCACACCCGGCAAGTTCAAGGACCCGATGCACTATGTGATCTCCGCCCTGCGCGCAGCCTACGACGACAAGCCCATCCGCAACACCACGCCCATCATCAACTGGCTCAACTGGCTGGGTGAAGGCCTCTACAACCGCCAGACACCCGATGGCTACCCCGCCACCGCCGATGACTGGTCCAGCTCGGGCCAGATGGCGGTGCGCTTCGAGATCGCCCGGGCCATCGGCACGCACAGCGCCGGCCTGTTCAAATCCGAAGACGGCACCCCGGGGGGCGAACCAGCCGCCTTCCCCCAACTGGCCCGCGCCAGCTACTACCAGTACACCCGAGCCATGCTGGGCCCGGATACCCGCCAGGCCCTGGACAACACCAGCTCGCCCCAGGACTGGAACACCTTGTACCTGTCCTCGCCCGAGTTCATGTACCGCTGACCCACGAGGCCACCATGCAACGCCGCACCTTCCTGAGCCACGCCTGTGCCGTCTGCGCCGCCAGTGCAACCCTGCCCTTCAGCAGCCGCCTGCTGGCGGCCACACCTGATGCGCCGCGCTTCCTGCTGGTCTTCCTGCGTGGCGGCTACGACGCCCTCAGCCTGCTCGTGCCCATCGGCAGCAGCTTCTACCAGGAGGTCCGCCCGCACATCGCCATCCCGCTGGCTGCAGGCGACCAGGCCGGCGCCGTCGCCCTCAACGCACAGTGGGCCCTGCACCCTGCCGCAGAGGCACCGCTGCGCCCGCTGCTGCAGGCCCGGCAGCTCAGCTTCATCCCCTTTGCCGGCACGGACGACACCTCGCGCAGCCATTTCGAGACGCAAGACAGCATCGAGCTGGGCCAACCCTTGGGCGCACAGCGCAACTTCCAGTCCGGCTTCCTCAACCGGCTGGCCTCGGTGCTGCCGGGTAACGCCGCCATGTCCTTCACGGACCAGTTGCCCACGGTGTTTCGCGGGCCTGTCGATGTCGCCAACACCTCGCTCAAGGGCCAGCTCAAGAACGGCCTGGCCAAGCCGCTGCAATCCGCCCTGGCCAGCATGTACCAGCACCACCCCCTGGGTGCCAAGGTGCAGGAGGGCTTCGAGGTGCGCCAGGAAGTCGGCAAGGACATGGCCGGTGAAATGGAAGCCGCCAGCCGCAACGCCGTGTCCACCAACGGCTTCGAGCAAGAGGCGCGCCGCATGGCCAGGCTCATGCGCGAACGCTATGCCCTGGGCTTCGTGGATGTGGGCGGCTGGGACACCCATGTCGGCCAGGGGCAAGTGACGGGCTACCTCGCCACCCGCCTGGGCCAGCTGGCCAGCGGCCTGGCCGGCTTTGCCGAAGAGATGGGGCCCACCATGTGGAAACAGACCACCGTCCTAGTCATCAGCGAGTTCGGCCGCACCATGCGCGAGAACGGCAACCGCGGCACGGACCACGGCCACGGCAGCGTCTACTGGGCCCTGGGCGGTGGCCTGCGTGGCCAGCCCGTGCTGGGCGAACAAACCAGCATCGAAGCCCGCAGCCTCTTCCAGAACCGGGATCTGCCCGTGCTCAACGACTACCGCGCCACCCTGGCCGGCCTGTTTCAGCGCCAGTACGGCCTGTCACCTTCTGCCCTCGACAAGGTGTTCCCCGGCTGCCAGCCGCGCGACATCGGCCTGATCTGAGCCCTTCGCGAGGTCCTTCACCCCCTGACCGGGGGATCCATTCGAGCCCCTCAACCGGCTTCGCGCGCCAGGTTTTGGCTTGGGCTGCCATTCCTGCCCCCTACACAGTGCAACCCATTCTTACTATCAATGCCACAGATGCCCGTCATCTGCTGGTGCTGATGTTGCGCCTGATGTAACCCTTACCTACCGAGGCAGACAATGACCCGTTTCTTCCAGAAGACCCTGATCGCCGCCGCCCTGCTGACCGCCCTGGGCGCCCAGGCCGCCACCGTGACCGTCGCATCGGGCGGTTCCTACAAGGGCCTGCAGCTCACCGGCGCCGACACCATCTCCTTCAGCTCCGACCTGCTCGGTGCACTGGACACCGGCAAAGTGGTGCTCAGCCCCGTCAACGGGGCCTCGGGCGTGATCCAGAAGGACGTCGATGGCTACTACACCCAGGCCGACATCACCGCGCAACTGAAGTCCTTTGACATCAACGACAGCACCAACCGCATCCTCAACGCCTACAGCGTGGGTGGCTCCAACCAGACCTCGCCTTCGCTCAAGAGCGTCTCCAGCGGCGGCTTCGTCACCATCGGTGACTTGTGGATCGACCGCACCGCCAAAGTCGTGCACGGCACGCTCACCGGCGGCAACGGCGTGGGCACCATCAACGACCTGATCGTCTGGGACATCACCAGCATCCAGGGCGACAGCGCCATCACCGCCGCCGGCAGCTACACCACCACCTTCTCCGGCCTGACGGTGACCACCACCGCCTTCGACGCCATCTCCAAGTCGCTGGGCCTGCTGACCCTGGGCAAGAGCGCGCTGTCGGGTGTCACCGACTTCGGCACCATCACCTCGCACCTGACCGTGACGGCCGCGACCCCAGCCGTGCCCGAACCCGCCACCTACGCCCTGATGGGCCTGGGCCTGATCGGCATGACCGTCGCCGCACGTCGCCGTCGCGGCTGACAATGCGTGAACCAGGTCGCAACAGGCCTGGTGTTTTTTTAGCCGCTTGATGTGGTTCATGGCGCGAGCAAGCCTTCTTGAGGCAAGCTCGCGTTGTTGCTTCCAGGTCCTGGTATCGAGCCGATGATCCCCTTGCGCACGCTGATGTTTCCGATCCAGTACCAGGAGGTCGGCGAGGCTTTCATGCGCGCCAAAGGCCTGACCACGCCCAGCGCCGCCGAGTGGCTGGCCACACTCGGGATCGACCCCACCCGCGGCAGCGACGCCCCGGATGTGCCACCCGGCTTCGTGCACGGCGAACACTTTGCTGCGCTCTTGCGCATCCTGTCGCAACACTGCAGCGACGACCGCGCCCACAGCGAACAGATCCTCGAGTGCTTCCCCGTCTCCGCGCACGGCCCCCTGGGCCTGCTGGCCATCGTGGCCACCAACATGCGCGAATGCATCGACTACGCCATCCAGTTCGGGCCGCTGGTGATGCCGGCCTTCGGCTTGCGCATGGAGATCATCGACCACCAGGTCCACCTGATCTTCGAGCGCCGCACGGACTTTGGCCCGCTCAACAGCCTCATCACCGAAATCACCCTGGGCTGCTACGGCCAGTTCAAGAACTACGCCGATACGCCCCGCCCTGATGGCGACTACTACTTCCGCCACCAGCCGGACGGCGTGCCGATGTACATCCCGGGCACGCCGCCGCGCTGCATCCATTACGGCTGCCGGGAGGACAAGCTCGTGTTCCCCGAAGAATTTCTGGATCGCCCCCTGATCATGACCAGCAAAGGCTCACGCAACGCGCTGGAATCCGTTCTCAAGGAACAGGTGGCGGTGCTGGCGCCCCAGCAGCCCTTCACCCACAAGGTGCGCCAGCTCATCCAGAGCGACGTGCATGCCGGCCTGCCCAGTGAGCTGGCCTCGGTGGCCACGCGCCTGGAGATGTCCTCCCGCACACTCAGCCGGCGGCTGCAGGAAGAGCACAGCACCTTTGCCCAGTTGAACGCGCAGATCCGCATCGAGCATGCCAAGGCGCAGCTCCTGCACACCAACAAGCCGGTATCGCAGATCGCCCTGGAGGCCGGCTTCAACGAAGTCGGCAGCTTCAGCCGGGCGTTCAAGCGCGTCTACGACAAGACGCCATCTGAGATGCGTTGAGCCCGCTCACACAGAAGCGCCAACCACCGTGACGGCCAGAACCGTTGCATCGAAGAGGAGCACTCCGCTCGTCAATGGACATCCCTTCGCGATTCAGACAACAGCCAGCGACCTCTTGTCATGGCCTCCCACACCATCTTCCAATCACCGAGGAAGCTGTACAAGGGCCAGTTGAAGGTCGCAGGCTTGTTCTTTTCGAAGACGAAATGCCCCACCCAGGAGAACCCATATCCGACAACGGGCCCAGCCAGGATGACCCACCAGTCCTGGGAGATCACAGCAAACAAGGTCACCGCAAACCCCAGCAAGGTCCCAACGATGTGCAGGTTACGGCACACGGGATTGCTGTGTTGGGAGAGGTAGAACGGATAGAACTCACGGAAAGATGAATAGTGCTTCATGATGGACCCAAGGAAAGTTCATGGGTATGGTGGGCAAGTTCAGGCATGAAATCAAATAGCCAATACAATACAGACCCATAACTTTCAGGCATGTCATGCTATCGACTGAAGTGCTGTATTTCATCGAGGTGGCCAGGTGCCGTGGCATGGGGCGTGCGGCGGAGGTCCTGGGCTTGAGTCAGCCCGCGCTCAGCAAGGCAATCGCGCGACTGGAGCGCGACGCCGGGACGGCGTTGGTGACGCGCCTGCCTCGTGGCATCGAATTAACAGATGCTGGTCGCGCGTTTTATGAGCAGGCCTGTCACGCGGCGGCGGCGCTCGAAGATGGTTTACAGGCTGCACGTGACATTGGGGGCGGCCACGCGGGGTTGTTACGCCTGGGCATGACGCCTGCGACGTCCCATTTTGTGCTGAGCGCGCTTTTCCCACGCTTGAGGCAAGAGCGCCCTGCCGCCGTTTTGAACATCAGAACGGCCTTTGGCGACGAGCTCTTTGCGCTGCTGGAACAACAACGCCTCAGTTTCGCCGTAGGACCGGTCCCCCCGCAGATTCCAGATAGCCTGAGCTTTGAAGTTCTGTACGAAGAAGGCTTCTCAATGGTGTTCAGCCAGGCTCACCCCTTGGCCACCAAAAATGAATTGACGGCGGCCGACCTGGAAGGACTGGAGGTCGCAGCCCCTGGACCTGATGAAGCCGCACGCCAGGTTGCGGAGCAAACCTTGCGTTCGATGGGTTTGCGCGCCTCAAGGGTCATGGTCGAGGCCAACACGCTTGAGACACTGTTGTTCGCGACAGCCACTTCACAGTTGGTGACCTTGATCCCCACCGATACGCCGGCCCATCATTTGCCTGAAGGGCTGGTGACCAGGCCGTTGCCTCGCTCCATCATCAAGCGACAGATCGCCATCTTTTACGGTCGTGGATACGTATCACCAATCGCGGAGCGCGCCATACAGCTCTTGCGTGAACATCGTCCGTGATCACTTCTCACGGTTGAGCCCGCTGGAAATTTCCGTTGGCAACATGTTCAAGGGTACGGCCACTCGTCCCTCCATGCGTATGAGGACGCTGCTCAACGTCTTCAGATGCCCCTGAATACGCTCAGGCATCACAGACGAGGCACTTACACCAAGCCAGGTGTCCACTCGAAGGCCGATGCCATTCAAGAGGCGCGCAGGAGAAGGTGGCTGCAGCCGTCCTGAACATCTTCACGGCAGCCCGGTGAGTCCGAGTCAGGCGAGGCTCGATCCACTGCGCAGCAACATGTCCGAGGCCTTTTCCGCAATCATCACGGTTGGGGCATTCGTATTGCCCCCCACCAAGGTGGGCATGATCGAAGCATCAACCACGCGAAGGCCTTGCGTACCGTGCACACGCAGCTCGTGATCCACCACGCTCATCGGATTGTCCCCAGGCCCCATGCGACATGTACCCACCGGGTGATAGATGGTCTCGGCATGGCTGCGGATGAAGGCTTCAAGTTCTGCATCACTCTGCGCTTGCTTACCAGGCATGAGCTCGTCGCCACGATCCAGATCGAATGCCGATGCGGCAAAGATGCGCCGCACTTGTCGAATACCCAGAATCATCTTGCGCAGGTCTTCAGGGTGCGACAGGTAGTTCGCGTGGATGGCGGGCGCTGCCATAGGGTCGGCCGAAGCAAGAGAGATGTGCCCTCGGCTCTTGGGCCGAAGAAAGCACACGTGCATTGAAAACCCCTGCCCGGCGAGATAGCGCAGATCTCTGCCATGGTCCCGTAATCGTGCCGGCATGAAATGCAGCTGCAGATCGGGGACAGGCTCCTCTGGTGAGCTCTTGATGAAAGCATTGCCCTCGGCGCCGTTGCTCGTCAGCATGCCGGCCCCCTGAAGCGCCAGCCTGGCCAGCTCCCATGGTCCCTTCAACAAGGTCAACGGGGTGAGGCCCGTTGAGCGCGCTCGCCTGCCCTGGTGGACCACCATGACATCCAGATGGTCCTGCAAATTTTGCCCGACCCCAGGAAGGTCCACGATGGGCCTGAGACCATGATGTGCCAGATGGGATCCTGGCCCGACGCCGGAGAGCATCAGCAGTTGTGGGCTTTGCACGGCACCAGCGGACAGGATGACCTCCCGTCGGGCAGCAAAGTAGCTTGGGATGCCCCCCTCCCTCTGCGCCACAACGCCACAAGCGCGAAGCCCCTCAAACACGACCCTTTGGGCATGCGCGTTGGTCACGATCTTGAGGTTCGGGCGCGCTCTTGCCGGGGACAGATAACCCTTTGCCGTGCTCCAGCGCAAACCCCTTTTCTGTGTCGTCTGGAACAAGCCGACGCCTTCCAGGTCTGCCCCATTGAAGTCGGTGCAATGCGGGAAGCCCGCTTGCTGTCCCGCCTCTATGAATGTCTGTGTCAGTGCAGTCGGCGCCTCAAAATCTGACACATGCAGCGGGCCCCCGACACCATGGAATGCTGACGGCCCACGCGCCTGATCCTCTGATCGCTTGAAATAAGGCAGGACATCACGGAAGGCCCAGCCGCGATTGCCTTCGGCCTCCCAGGCATCGTAGTCACGCGGATGGCCCCTCGTGTAGCACATCGCATTGATAGAACTGCTACCGCCCAGCGTGCGCCCACGAGGCCAAAAGAGGCGGCGCCGCGCAAGGGCAGGCTCGGGCTCCGTGTGGAATTGCCAATTGAGCACCTTGCTGCGCATGAGCCAGAGCATTCCCGCCGGGATGTGGATCGCCCAGTTGGTGTCCGCAGGCCCCGCCTCCAGAAGGCACACGGTCACGCCAGGGTCGGCACTCAAGCGATTTGCCAGAACGCACCCGGCAGATCCGCCGCCGACGATCACGTAGTCGAAAATACCCTCGGTGGCCTTCACCTGCGGTTCACCGTGTACATGCCCCATTTGAGATACCCAAAAGATGTCAGATACTAACAGTATGCGAAAGAAGACTGACGCTGTCAAACGGCTTCGGGATGTCCATGCGGCGGCTACACGTGCGGCGCTCATCAGCGCGGCAACGGAACGCTTCGTTCTGCATGGTTACGCGGGCACTTCTCTGGACGACATCGCCGCCGACGTGGGAACGACCAAGGGTGCGATCTACCACCATTTCAAGGACAAACGAGCCTTGTTCTGCGCGGTGTACGAGCAGCTTTCCCGGCAATTGATTGATGTCGTCGCCACGACTGCCACCATGCCTTCGGCCTCCGTAGAGAGTGCATTGCAGGCTTTTGTGATCAGCGCCAGCGAAGCGCGTTACGTACGCGTGCTTTTTCTGGACGGCCCTGCAGCCCTTGGTAACGTGGCTTGCAGGGAAATCGACATGCGGCATTCGCTGGGCTTGATTACCCAGTTGATCCAACTTCATGCGCCAGCTGACTTGGTGGAGACCGCTGGACTGGAGGTTCTAGCCAGACTGTTGTTGTCGTCGCTGGTGGAGGCTGCGCAGATCGTTGCCAGTTCACCTGACGTGGCAGCGGCCTCGTCGCGTGTGCTGATGGTGTTGAACCGCGTTGTGCAAGGCTTGCTTCAGAGCAAATGAAGCCATGCCGCATCGCCTCATTCAGGTGTCATCCGGTAACGGCGGGCCTGCACAGGCCCCAAGCTGCACTCGAGCAAGGTGGTTGAAGCAAGGTCCAGCAAGTTGCCTTTTGTATTGCGCGGCGAACCTTGAGCAACTCAGGCAAGATGAATGCGCCGATCCGGCGCCCCTTTCGCCGCCGCTGAGCGCTACACCACGGAGGTACTTGCAAACAGCTCGGTCTAGCCATTTCGGTTGCTGGTCGACCTTGCCTGCGCGTGATGGTCCAGGAAGATCGAAGCGCATGCTGCGCGGCGTTGTAAACACCTATAGGCGGCAGGTCATGACTCGCATCCGTCTGAGTGAAGGCCTGTTGGCGGCCACCGAGTTTTGCCCCGCTCTCTCACGCAACGATGATTCGGCCTGTCAACTGGGTGAACCGTGGCTTTGGCTCAAGAGAAGCTGACCCAAGATCAGCCGTTGACTGACGTTCTCAAGATCACTCAGGCGGTCTGCCTGCCCATCTTCGATCTTGAAAAGGATCAATTCGTTGATGCCGGCCACGATCGCCAGAACCGATTCGGGATCCAGGGGCGGGAGTGACGGCAGCAGCGCACGCTCCGCGTCATAGGCGGCCACCAGCACGTCCGCAAACTGATGCAGCACCTCTCGCTTGGCCTTCATGCCTTCCGTGCCCAGGTACAAGATGTCGATGTACAGCCGCTTCATCAGCGCGGACTGCTCCTGCATGAACGACAGGTAAGCCTTGGCCCCCAACTGGATGCGCTCCAGCGCCGAGAGACCGGGGGTACCCGAGGCCTCTTGGAGGACGCCCAGCACCCGCGCACTGTTCTCTCGGTACAGCGCCAGGAAGCAGGCTTCCTTGTTGGCAAAGTGTTGGTAGAAGGTCCGCTTGGACACCCCGGCTTCTTTCACCACATCGTCGGCGTAGAGCTCGGACAGCGCCCGTTGTTCCAACACCTTGGCCATGCCAGCGATCAGGCGACTGCGCGGTGAAATGCCATCTTTCGTCGGGGCCATGAATGAGTGGGAAACGCAAAAGCGAGACTTGGATTATTGCGGTACACTTTTGTACCACTTTTCTGTTTCCTCGCGCCATGGCTCTGCAAAACGGTTCATCCACTTCAAACGGCTTCGCTGCCACCCACGTCGCCATCGTCGGTTCAGGCTTTGGTGGGTTGGCCACGGCCCATTACCTGAGGCGAGCCGGTGTCGAGGACTTCCTCATCCTCGAGCGAGCTGGCGATGTCGGTGGGGTGTGGCGAGACAACAGCTACCCGGGGTGCGCCTGCGACGTGCAGTCCCATCTGTATTCGTTCTCCTTCGCACCCAACCCGGACTGGAGTCGGGCTTTTTCGCCCCAAGGCGAAATCCTGAGCTACCTGAAGCGATGCGCGCAGGAGTTGGGGCTGACGCCCCACCTGCGACTGAACCACGACGTCCATCAAGCCAAGTGGGACGAGGCCAGCGCCACCTGGATCCTGCAGACCAGCCAAGGTGAAGTGCGCGCCCGTCACCTGGTTGGCGCTTTCGGCTCTTTGAGCGACCCGTTGATGCCCAAGCTGCCGGGGCTGGATTCGTTCAAGGGCGAGGTCTTCCACTCGGCCAACTGGCCCAGAAGCTTCAAACCAAAGGGCAAACGCGTTGCGGTCATGGGCACCGGGGCTTCTGCATTGCAGTTCATTCCCGCCATCCAGCCAGACGTGGCGCAAATGCATGTGTTCCAGCGCACGCCACCTTGGGTCATGCCTCGCCACGACGGCCCCATTTCACCGTTTGCCCGGTCCTTGTTTCGCAAGCTGCCCTGGCTGCAAAAGCTCGCGCGCGCGCAAATCTATGTTCACCGCGAGGCCCTGGCCCTGGGTTTCCTGCACCCGCGGCTCATGGCGCGCGCGCAAGCCAAGGCGCTCAAGCACATGCATGCGGCCGTGAAGGACCCAGGCTTGCGCAAGAAGCTCACGCCCGACTACACCCTGGGCTGCAAGCGGATCCTGATCTCGAACACCTACTACCCGGCGCTGGCGCAAGCCAATGTCGAAGTCATCACCGATGGCATCAAGCAGGTCTTGCCGGACGGCGTCATCGGGCAGGACGGCGTGTTCAGGCCGGTAGACACCATCATCTATGGGACCGGTTTCCAGACCAAGGACCTGCCTTTCGCCCACCTGATTCATGATGGCAAGGGCCACACGCTGGCCTCGTCCTGGAAGAGCAGCCCCCAGGCCTATATGGGCACCACGGTTCACGGCTTTCCCAACCTGTACCTGCTGCACGGCCCCAACATCGGGCTGGGCCACACCTCCGTGGTGTACATGCTGGAGGCTCAGGCCCGGCACATCGTGGGCGTGATCAAACTGGCGCAAGCCCATGGCTACGACGCGGTGGAGCCAACAGCCTCGGCCCAGCAGCGCTTTCTGGCACGGATCGAAAAAATGATGCGAGGCACCGTGTGGGTGGCTGGCGGCTGCGAGAGCTGGTACCTGGACGAGACCGGTCGCAATTCCAGCATCTGGCCTGGCTTCACCTTCAGCTATGCACAGGCCGCGAGCAAGGTTGCAGAGAAGGACTATGCAGGGCGACGCCTTGCCTCAACGGCATCTGCACCCGGCAGCGCCAGGGCCAGCGCATGAAGCCAAACCGAGCCAAAGGCCGATTCCTGCGCGGCCTGGACCACTTGTTGGGTGCCGGTGACCACCCGCCCAGGCCAGATGCCCATGCAGTTGATCAACTCGCGCCATTCCTTCAGGTGCTGCGACGTCTCAGGCGCCTGGGCCACCGAGACGGCTCGGCCCTGGCCACGCGCCAGCGGTTTCGCGCGGACATGGCCGCCTTCCAAGTAGGCTTTGACATCGGCTCCTCGCAAGACCTGTCCATCCCGACCGATCACGGCACGCTGGCGGCCCGTCTTTATCGCCCCAGTTCGCCTTCCGGCCTGGCACCACTGACCGTGTTTTTCCACGGTGGGGGTTTCATCATGGGAGACCTGGACACCCACGACGATGCTTGCCGTTTGTTGTGTGAGGGCAGCGGCATGCCCTTGTTGTCCGTGGCCTACCGGCTCGCACCAGAGGCACCATTTCCTGCGGCGGTCGACGACGCCATGGCCAGCGCGCGCTGGGCGCTCAAGGAGCTTGGCACCATCGGGGCGACAGGCATGGCATTGGCCGGCGACAGCGCAGGCGCCAACCTGGCCGCCGTCACGGCGGCTCGCCTGGCCCAAGAGGGGCAGCCTGTCGTCGCGCAATTGCTGATCTACCCGGGAACCGATTTGTCGGCAAAACGGCCATCGCACGCCCAGTTCGGTGCGGGCTACTTCCTCGACCGCACCGAGAGAGAAACGTTCTACGGGGCTTATCTGGGGGACGTCCAGGCTCTCGCCAAGGACGAGCGAGTTTCCCCCCTGCTCGCCAGCGTACCGCCAGGGATGGCCCCTGCCCTGGTCGTCACCGCTGGCTACGACATGCTGAAGGATGAAGGGCAGGCTTATGTCCACCACCTGCGGCGAGCAGACACACCCGTTCAGCACATGCACTTTCCGCGTCTGGGCCATGCCTTCATCAACTTGGCGAGCGTCCACCGGGAATCGCGCACAGCGGTGGCGCAAATCGCCCGCCAATGGCGAGAGCTGGCATTGAAATCACAAAGGAATTGACCATGAAGCCAAGAGAACAGCGTGTACTGATCACAGGTGCAGCCAGAGGCATCGGCGCAGAGACCGCGCGGCAACTCGCTGCGCAGGGGGCCACCTTGGCGCTGGTGGGGCTGGAGGCCGATCGGCTGGCCGCCCTCGCGAAAGAACTGGGCCCTCGCCATTGCTGGGCCGAATGCGACGTGACCGACCACCACTCGGTGCAGTGCGCCGTGAACGCAGCCCTGACCCACCTTGGCTGGCTCGATGTGGTGATCGCCAACGCCGGCATCGCCAGCAATGGCACGGTGGCCGTCAGCCCTGTCGACGCCCTCGTCAAGACGGTGGAGGTCAATCTGATCGGCGTCATCCGAACGGTCAGCGCCACCTTGCCTGCCATCACGGACAGCCAGGGCTATTTCCTGCTGGTCTCGTCGGCAGCGGCGCTCAAGTCCATGCCGGGCACCTCGGCCTATGCCGCATCCAAGAGCGGGGTGGACCAGTTTGCCAATGCCTTGCGCCTGGAAGTGGCCCACAAAGGCGTCGATGTCGGTGTGGTCTACCCGGCCTGGATCGACACCGACCTGGTACGTGACCAGCGACGCGAACTGGCCTCGTTCAACGATGCCCTCAAGCAACTGCCTTGGCCATTCAACGTGGTGACCTCGGTGGAGGATTGCGCCAAGTCCATGGTCAACGCGGTGAATCAGCGCCAACGCAAAACCTATGTGCCCGCAGCGCTGGCTCCCATCGGTGCGGTACGTCAGTTTTTCATGAGCCCCTTGTGGGAGTTTTTCGTCAAACGCAAGGCCCGTGTGGCCGTGCCCAAGGTCGAGGCCGAGGTTGTGGCGATGGGCCGCTCGTTTGGCGCCAGCAGCATGGGCCACGCCCTGACCGCCAAGAAAACAGAGGGCTGACATGGCGATCACTCCATTTGAGGGCCAGGTGGTCTGGATCACCGGGGCCTCTCGCGGTATCGGCGCCGAGTTGGCCAAAGCCTTTGCGGCACAAGGCGCTCGACTCATCCTGTCCGCCCCCGAATCCGAGCGGCCCGGTTTGGACAAGACGGCGGCCATTTGCCAGGGCCTGAACGTCAAAGGCGCCACATGCCGCATCGAGACCTTCGATCTCGCCTCCAGCGAAGAGGTTGAGCAGGCCTACGCTCGCGTCAAGTCCTGCGGATGGCAGGTGGACGTCCTGGTGCACAACGCAGGCATCACGCACCGATCCATGGCCCTTGAAACAAGCCTGGATGTGGACCGCAAGATCATGGCAGTGAACTACTTCGGGCCGTTGCAGCTGACCAAACTGGTCGCGCCGGACATGATCCGTCGCGGACGCGGCAGCATCGTCGCAGTGGCCAGCGTGCTGGGGCTGATCGCCACGCCACATCGCTCGGCCTACATCGCCGCCAAGCATGCCATGCATGGCTTCTTCGAGGCCCTTCGCACCGAGACCATGGGCCAAGGCCTGCACGTGATGCTGGCCTACCCCGGCTTTGTGAACACCGACATCTCGATGCACGCGCTCACGGCACAGGGCGGCACCCATGGCCAGCGAGACCCCGGTCAGTCCAAGGCCATGTCGCCGCAGCGCGTGGCCAAGGCGATCGTTGAGGGGCTCGCCCAACGCCAGCCCAGGCTGTTGATCGCGGGCAAGGAGGGCTGGCTGGTGCTCCTCCAACGCCTGGCTCCTCGCTTGGTGACGCGCATTGTTCGACGCGTTGCGACCACCTGAATGTACCGACCACCTTGCCGGTGAACCCATGATCAAAAAGCCCCTCCTGACAAGCGCCGCGCTGGCCTTGGTCGCCACCGTCGGCTACCTGCTTTTCTGGCCCACCGGTGTCCAGCCGGTGGCTTGGCAGCCCCAACCTTCGCCGGGCTACAGCGGCCCCTACGCGCGCAACGAGCGGCTGGCCGACCTGCGTCAGATTCCACTCGCGCCAGGGGCTGGTCCCGAGCATGTGGCCCAAGGCCCCGACGGCTTGATGTACACCGCACTGAGCAATGGCCACATCGTGCGCCTGCAGCCCGATGGCAGCCACCTGGAGCTCGTGGCAGACACTGGTGGGCGCGTATTGGGCTTCGACTTCGACGGGGACGGCAACATCATCGCCGCGGATGCCTACAAGGGCCTGCTGCGTGTGACGCCCAAGGGCCAGGTCAGCCTGATCACCAATCGGGTATCGGACACCGATGCCATCGTCTTCGTTGACGCCGTGGCCGTCGCACCGGATGGGCGCATCTATTTCACCGAGGCCAGCCACCGCTTCCAACCTGGCCCCTGGGGTGACCCGATGGCGGTGAGCCTGGCCGAGATTCTGGAGCAGCGTGGTAACGGACGGGTGCTGGTGCATGACCCTGCGACACACACCACGGAGGTCATCGCCACGGGTCTGGTGTTCGCCAACGGCATCGTGCTGGCTTCAGATGGCCAATCACTGTTGGTGGCAGAGACAGGACGCTATCGCATCTGGCGCATCCCCATCTCGGCGCGGCAGCTTGACCTCCGCTTGCCGGGTCACACGGCCCACGTGATCCTGGACAACCTGCCAGCCTTTCCCGACAACCTGACCAAGGGCGAATCGGGCCGCTACTGGGTTGGGCTACCCAAAGCCCGCAGCGCGCTGGCCGATGCGCTCGCGCCCTGGCCCTTCTTGCGTGCGGCTTCCTTCCGCCTGCCCCATTTCTTGTTGCCGGTGCCCAAGCCATATGGCCACGCACTGGCCTTTAATGAGCAAGGCCAGATCCTCGCAGACCTGCAGGACCCCAGCGGACGCTACCCGGAAGTGACAGGCATCACCGAAGTGAAGGGCACCTTGTATGTCCACAGTCTCGTCGCACCCGCGCTCGGCATGGTCAGGGCGGCAGCGGGTTGGCTGCCCAGGTGAAGATCTCAGCCTTTCTCTGACACGGCCTCGTGGCGGCCTTCCAACCATGCTTCAGCCAACTTGAATTGGTCACTGCCGGCGTCCGGGTGAGTCAGGATGCTAACGTGGTTGTAGTCATGCTTCGCGCCGCCCAGCTTCGACAGCACATGGACTCGGGACAGGTGCGGGCCGGACTCCGCACGAAAGCGCTTCACGTCCTCCGGGTTCCCCCGGCAAGGATCGTCGATGGCAGCCAGATAAAGGGTAGGCGGCAACTTGACGTGCTGCGCAACGAGGCCGTAGTCAAAGCCGTCCTCATCATCCACCCAGCGCTCCGCCTCGACCCAGGCCTGAATCTGGCGACGCGTCTTGCGGGTCTCGTTGTCTGCGCCGATGCGCAGTTGCCTGGCGGGCAAGTAGCCCATCCAACGCGTCACGCGCTTCAAGACCCCATTCCACATCAGGTCGATTTCTATTCTGCGCTGGATGTTGCGAACCCTCACGCGGCGCTTGGCGGCGAAGTGCACCACACTGGCCACCTGATCAATGAGGGAGGGATGGCGCAGCAGGCAGCTGTTCATCACCACCCCACCCCACGAGTGAGACACCCAATGCACTTGACTGGCCTGGGCGTGAAGCAAGACAGCGGCATGCAAGGCTGGCAAGTCGACGCCAATCATCTCGCTCTGACCATGTCGCGCATGCCGGTCGATGCGCGGCGTGCTACAGCCTTTGCCGCGCAGGTCTGCCACAAAAACATCATAGCCACGCTCGGCCAGCCACGGCGCCAAGCCCCTGCCCGAACGGCTGTAAAAGACACGTCCGTTGGACATCATGCCGTGCAACATCAATACCGCGGGGCCGCGCCCATCAGCTCGCCTGAACCGGTGCAGGCACAAGCTGGCATCGTCCACGGGGACGGTTATGCGCGTTGGTCGAATCGTCATGGAACTGCGTAGGGCCAAATCCGGCTCGAAATTAACTTTGAGCCATGTCAAAGCAATATGGTACCGTCTGCGGTACGTTTTTGTACCGCCTATTTGGATGACAAAATCGGCCCCCTCATGGAGCCAAAGCAGTGCCGCCCCAGGCGCCATGCCCACACATGGGCTACACGTGGGCCATAGATGGGCCACAAACAAAAAAGGCCCTCGCATGGAGGGCCTTTTTCTTTGCTTTGGTTGCGGGGGCCGGATTTGAACCAACGACCTTCGGGTTATGAGCCCGACGAGCTACCAGACTGCTCCACCCCGCGTCAGATGCGGTGATCCGGCTTGCTTGAGGCCTCTGGAAGGCCTGCCGGTTGATCAACGAAACCGTGTCGATTGACAGCGACTTCATCGTCTTGAATTTGGTTGCGGGGGCCGGATTTGAACCAACGACCTTTGGGTTATGAGCCCAACGAGCTACCAGACTGCTCCACCCCGCGACAGAGACAGCTATTATGGCACGACTTTGACGCTTTGGCTACAACTCGCACAAAACAATTCCAATCAGGCGCTCATCCGGGCTGGCAGCCAACAGCAAGCCCCAAGAAAAAGCCCGCAGCGTCTGCACGTTGCGGGCTCTTTCCGGCCTGAGGCCGACATCGCTTCACCAGCGCAGCATACGCATGCGCCAGCGAATGGATGATTTACTCAGCAGCGCCTTCGGCAGCAGCTTCTTCGGTACGCTCAACCAGCTCCATGTAGGCCATCGGGGCGTTGTCGCCCACGCGGAAGCCCATCTTCAGGATGCGGGTGTAGCCGCCGGGGCGCTTGGCAAAGCGAGGGCCCAGCACGTTGAACAGCTTGACCACGTTGTCGCGGTTACGCAGACGGTCAAAAGCCAGACGCTTGTTGGCCAGCGTGGGTTCCTTGGCCAGGGTGATCAGCGGCTCGACAACGCGACGCAGTTCCTTGGCCTTGGGCACGGTGGTCTTGATGGCTTCGTGCTCGATCAGCGAGTTGGCCATGTTGCGCAGCATCGCCAGACGGTGCGACGAAGTGCGGTTCAGTTTACGGAGTCCATTTCCGTGACGCATGGTGCTAGTCCTTTCTTTATAAAACCGGCGGCCGGATTAAGGTACCGCCGGGTGCACCGCATGGCCCTCTTTCGAGCGCCATGCATTCTTCAGAATATCAACGCTTGTCGAGACCTTGGGGAGGCCAGGCTTCCAGGCGCGAACCCAGGGCCAGACCACGGGAAGCCAGAACTTCCTTGATCTCGTTGAGCGACTTGCGACCCAGGTTGGGGGTCTTGAGCAGCTCGGTTTCGGTACGCTGGATCAGGTCGCCGATGTAGTAGATGTTTTCGGCCTTCAGGCAGTTGGCCGAACGCACCGTCAGTTCCAGCTCGTCCACAGGACGCAGCAGGATCGGGTCGAAGTTCTGAGCCGACTTGGCAGGCGCGTCGAATGCGGCGATCTCGGAGCCTTCCAGCTGCGCGAACACAGCCAGCTGCTCAACCAGGATCTTGGCCGAAGCACGGATCGCTTCCTCAGGCGAAATGGCGCCGTTGGTTTCGATTTCCATGACCAGCTTGTCCAGGTCGGTACGCTGTTCCACACGGGCGCTTTCGACCGTGTAGCTCACGCGGCGAACCGGCGAGAAGGAAGCGTCCAGCACGATGCGGCCAATGGCCTTGCTCGACTCTTCACCATAGCGACGGATGTTGCCAGGCACGTAACCACGGCCCTTTTCCACCTTGATCTGCATGTCCAGCTTGCCGCCTTGCGACAGGTGGGCGATCACATGACCAGGGTTGACGATCTCGACGTCGTGAGGTGTCTGGATGTCAGCGGCGGTCACGGGACCTTCGCCATCCTTGCGCAGCACCAGCGTGACTTCGTCACGGTTGTGCAGACGGAACACCACGCCCTTGAGGTTCAACATGATGTGGACCACGTCTTCCTGCACGCCATCAATGGCGGAGTATTCGTGGAGCACGCCAGCGATGGTGACTTCAGTGGGTGCGAAACCGACCATCGACGACAACAGCACGCGACGCAGCGCGTTGCCGAGGGTGTGGCCATAGCCGCGCTCGAACGGTTCGAGCGTGACCTTGGCGCGGTGACCGCCGAGCGGTTCCACCTGGATGGCTTTGGGTTTCAGCAAATTCGTTTGCATGAGGTCTTCCTGTCAATACCCTCGGCTCGTTACACCGATAAGGCTGCTGGACCAACCGGAGCGGTTGCTCCGGCCCTGAAATACAAATGCACAAGGCCACGCGACACGACCAACAAGCCGTGAAGCGCAGCCACTGCGTGCATTAACGAGAATACAGTTCGACGATCAGCGATTCGTTGATGTCGGAACCGAACTCATCGCGGTCCGGGGTCTTCTTGAAGACGCCTTCCAGCTTGGCGCCATCAACAGAAACCCAACCGGGCAGGCCGATGGACTCGGCCAGCTTGTATGCTTCCTGCACACGGACTTGCTTCTTGGCCTTCTCGCGCACAGCCACCACGTCATTGGCCTTGACCAGGTAAGACGGGATGTTCACGACTTGACCGTTCACGACCACACCCTTGTGGCCCACCAGCTGGCGAGCTTCAGCGCGGGTGGAGGCAAAGCCCATGCGGTACACGACGTTGTCCAGGCGCGATTCCAGCAGCGACAGCAGGTTCGAGCCGGTGTTGCCCTTGCGACGCTCGGCTTCGGCGAAGTAACGGCGGAATTGCTTCTCCAGCACGCCGTACATGCGCTTGACCTTCTGCTTTTCACGCAGTTGCAGACCGAAGTCAGAGGTGCGCGAGCCGGAGGTGCGGCCATGCTGACCAGGCTTGGTGTCAAACTTGGCCTTGTCGCTGATGGGGCGGCGGGCGCTCTTGAGGAACAGGTCGGTGCCTTCGCGGCGGGCCAGTTTGGCCTTGGGTCCGAGGTAACGTGCCACTTTTCGTGTCCTTGTAATCAATCTGACGCCGGGGCCGCGCAACGCGGTTGACCGACGCGAGTCTGGCGAAACACAATCGCGCAGACGGTGGGCTTCAAATCAAGGCAGCGGGCCAGCTTGCAGGGCTTGATACGAAATCAATCACCCACAACTACCCACCACCGCAGAGAACTTGCGATTATAGCAAGCCGTGCGCATGCCTGTACACCACTGTCATGCAGTTTTGTCAAGATAGCGCAACGCACAAACCCCGCACACCCTGCTGCCAAGGTAAGCGAGGTCGTGATCTGGCCGGACAAGCCCGGCCAGTCAGCATCAACGCATCAGATGCGGCGACGCTTTTGAGGACGGCAACCGTTGTGAGGAACGGGCGTCACGTCGGAGATCGAGTTGATGCGAATGCCCAGCGAAGCCAGGGCGCGCACCGACGACTCACGACCAGGACCAGGGCCCTTGATCTCGACGTCCAGGTTCTTGATGCCTTGTTCTTGAGCAGCGCGACCAGCCACTTCAGCGGCCACCTGGGCAGCGAAAGGAGTGGACTTGCGCGAGCCCTTGAAGCCTTGACCACCCGACGAAGCCCAGGACAGTGCATTGCCCTGACGGTCGGTGATGGTGATGATGGTGTTGTTGAACGAGGCGTGCACGTGGGCGATGCCGTCCGCAATGTTCTTGCGGACCTTCTTGCTCACACGACGGGCAGCGCTGTTCGCAGGTGCTTTAGCCATGATGTCTTTCTCTTGAACTCAGCGATTAGCCCAGATCACTTCTTGCCAGCGATCGCCTTGCGCGGACCCTTGCGAGTACGTGCATTCGTGCGAGTGCGTTGACCGCGCATGGGCAGGCCACGGCGATGACGGAAGCCGCGGTAGCAGCCCAAGTCCATCAGTCGCTTGATATTCATCGAGAGCTCGCGGCGCAGGTCACCCTCAATGGTGAGCTTGCCCACTTCTTCACGAATCTTTTCCAGGTCGCCGTCAGTCAATTCCTTGATCTTCTTGTCGAAGGGAATGCCTGCAGCCGTGCAGATTTTCTGCGCGGTCGTGCGACCAATGCCGTAGATCGAAGTCAGACCGATTTCGGTATGCTTGTGCGGCGGAATGTTGATGCCAGCAATACGTGCCATAACTGTCCTCTGAACGCGTGTGTCGTCGCCAGGTCAGGCGATCAGCCTTGACGCTGCTTGTGACGGGGGTCGGTGCAGATCACGCGAACCACGCCCTTGCGGCGGATGATTTTGCAATTACGGCACATCTTCTTGACGGATGCCGAGACTTTCATGGTCTTCTCCTGAACCGTTGATTCAACAACGGAAATTCGCCCACGTTTCCGGGGTCACCAAAACTTCAGCTCACTTCGCCCGGAACACGATGCGAGCACGACTCAAACCGTACCAGGCGAGCACCTTTGCCACTTTGTCATCAAGGCAGGGTGCGCATTGTAGCGCAGACACTCTGCCGAGGACGTGGCCTGGACACACAACCCGGTTCAAGCTTCACACGAAAGCCCGCCAAGGAGACCACACTGGATCTCAACTCAACACTGGGCGATTCACACGCCCTAAGCCTTCTTGCTGGGTTTCGGCCTTAGCCGACCCTCTTCAGCTTGCTTTGAAATTCGCCTTCTTCAGCAGAGAGTCATACTGCTGAGACATGACGTAGGACTGCACTTGTGCCCAGAAATCCATCGTGACAACCACGATGATCAGCAGCGAAGTCCCACCAAAATAGAACGGAACGTTGTACTTGAGCACGAGGAACTCGGGCAGCAGGCACACGGCCGTGATGTAAACAGCACCAGCCAGGGTCAGACGGGCGAGGATCTTGTCGATGTAACGCGCAGTCTGGTCACCAGGGCGGATACCAGGAATGAATGCACCGCTCTTCTTCAGGTTGTCTGCTGTCTCACGGCTGTTGAACACCAGCGCTGTGTAGAAGAAGCAGAAGAAGACGATGGCCACAGAATACAAAAGCACGTAGATCGGTTGACCGGGGGACAACATGCTGGCGATGTCTTTCAACCAGCGCATGCTGTCGCCTGTGGCGAACCAACCCACCGCCGTCGTCGGCAACAGGATGATCGACGACGCGAAGATCGGGGGAATCACACCAGCCATGTTGATCTTCAAGGGCAGGTGCGACGATTGACCACCGTACACACGGTTGCCAACCTGGCGCTTGGCGTAGTTGACCAGGATCTTGCGCTGGCCACGTTCGACAAACACCACGAAGTAAGTCACCAGAACCACCAGCGCCACGATGAAGATAGCGGCCGGGATGCTCATGGCACCAGTGCGGATCAGCTCGAACAGACCACCCATCGCATTGGGCAGACCTGCAGCGATACCGCCGAAAATCAGGATCGAGATACCGTTACCCAGACCACGCTCGGTGATCTGCTCGCCCAGCCACATCAGGAACATCGTGCCAGCCGTCAGGCTGATCACGGTGGTCATGCGGAACCCAAAACCGGGGCTGATCACCAGGCCGGCCGTGCCTTCCAGGGCCACAGCGATACCGAAGGACTGGAACAATGCCAGGCCCACCGTCGCGTAACGTGTGTACTGCGTCGTCTTGCGACGACCCGCCTCGCCCTCTTTCTTGAGCTGCTCAAGCTGAGGGATCACGTAGCCCATCATCTGCATGATGATGGACGACGAGATGTAAGGCATGATGCCCAGCGCGAACACGGTGAAGCGCGACAGCGCACCGCCCGAGAACATGTTGAACAGACTCAGGATGCCACCTTGCTGCCCCTTGAACAACTGCTGCAGCTGCGACGGGTCGATACCGGGCACAGGCACGTGTGCGCCAATGCGGTAGACGACCAGCGCCAGCAGCAGGAAAGTCAGACGACGCTGAAGGTCGCCAAACTTGCCGCTTTGAGCCAGTTGAGTGGGAGAAGTTGCCACGTTTGAGTCCGTTCCAGGTTCTAACGTTCTTACTGAGCTCTTGGCTTATTCAGCCAACGAGCCGCCAGCGGCTTCGATCGCGACCTTGGCACCGGCGGTTGCGCCGATACCCTTGAGCACGACCTTGGAGGTCAGTTCACCTGACTTGATGACCTTGACGACCTTGGCGATCTGAGGGATCAGACCGGCGGCCTTCAGGGACAGCACGTCGACTTCAGCCGCGCCCAGTGCTTGCAGTTCGCCCAGAGTGATCTCGGCGTTGTACTTCAGCAGGTGCGACTTGAAACCGCGCTTGGGCAGACGGCGTTGCAGAGGCATTTGACCGCCTTCGAAACCGACCTTGTGGTAGCCGCCCGAACGCGACTTCTGACCCTTGTGACCGCGACCAGCGGTCTTGCCCAGACCGGAGCCGATGCCGCGGCCGACACGGCGCTTGGCATGCTTGGCGCCTTCAGAAGGCTTGATGGTATTGAGTTGCATGGTATTCCCCAAAGCTGCGGTGGTTTAGACCACCACGACCATGTAGCGGACCTTGTTGATCATGCCGCGCACAGCAGGCGTGTCTTCCAGGACGCGGGTGCCGTTCAGACGGCGCAGGCCCAGACCGGCCACGGTGGCACGGTGGTCGGCACGGGTGCCGATGGGGCTGCGAACCAGCTTGACGGTGACAGTTTTCTTTTCGCTCATGTCAGCTCTCCGACGATCAGTTGAAGATCTCTTCAACAGTCAGACCGCGCTTGGCAGCGACTTCGGCCGGGGTCGTTGCCTTGTTCAAGGCATCGAACGTGGCGCGAACCATGTTGTAAGGGTTGCTGGAACCGAGGCTCTTGGCGACCACGTCGGTGATGCCCAGAACTTCGAACACAGCGCGCATCGGGCCACCCGCGATGATGCCGGTACCAGCAGGAGCCGGAGCCAGCAGCACCTTGGCTGCACCGTGCTCGCCCACCAGGTTGTGGTGAACGGAACCGTTCTTCAGGGGTACCTTGACCATGTTGCGACGAGCCTGGTCCATGGCCTTTTGAACAGCCAGCGGCACTTCACGCGCCTTGCCCTTGCCCATGCCAACGCGGCCATCGCCATCGCCAACAACGGTCAGAGCTGCGAAGCCCATGATCCGGCCGCCCTTGACCACTTTGGTCACGCGGTTCACCTGGATCATCTTCTCGCGCAGACCGTCGTCACGACCTTCGTCTGCTACCTTGGGTTGAAACTTAGCCATTTGAAATTCCTTCCGGATGCAGACGCGGCTTAGAACTGGAGGCCGGCTTCACGCGCAGCATCAGCCAGGGCCTTGATACGGCCGTGGTATTGATAACCAGCGCGGTCGAAAGCGACCTTCTCGACACCAGCTGCCTTGGCCTTCTCGGCAATACGCTTGCCAATCAGAGCGGCGGCTGCCACGTTGCCACCAGCCTTTTGCAGCTGGTCGCGCACTTCCTTCTCGGCGGTCGAAGCCGTAGCCAGGACCTTGTCGCCTTCGCCAGAAATCACGCTGGCGTAGATGTGCAGGTTGGTACGGAAAACCGTCAGACGCACGGCGCCTTGAAGAGCGATACGGGCACGTGTTTGACGTGCACGACGCAGGCGCTGTTCTTTCTTGCTTGTTGCCATGATGAATCAGCTCCTTACTTCTTCTTGGTCTCTTTCAAGACCACGCGCTCGTCGACGTAGCGGATGCCCTTGCCCTTGTAAGGCTCGGGCGGACGGAAGGCGCGCACTTCGGCGGCGATCTGACCAACCACTTGACGATCCATACCCTTGATCAGGATTTCGGTCTGAGACGGGGTCTCGACCTTGATGCCGGCAGGCATGTCCTTGATGACGGGGTGAGAGAAACCGATTTGCAGGTTCAGCTTCTGGCCTTGGGCCTGGGCACGGAAACCCACGCCAACCAGGCTCAGCTTCTTCTCGAAGCCCTTGCTCACACCGTTGACGGTGTTGTTGAGCAGGGCGCGGAAGGTGCCAGACATGGCATTGGCTTCAGCGGAATCATTCACCGGAGCGACCTTCAGCGTGGCGCCTTCTTGCGACACGGTGACCAGGCCGTTGACCGGCAGGCTCAGGGTGCCCAGGCTGCCCTTGACGGTCACAGCCTCGGCAGAGATCTTCACGTCCACACCTTGAGGGACGGCGATCGGCATTTTTCCAACGCGGGACATTGCGATTGCTCCTCGATTAGGCGACGTAGCAGAGCACTTCGCCACCGATACCGGCAGCGCGGGCCTTGCGATCGGTCATCACACCCTTGGGGGTTGTCACGATAGCCACACCCAGGCCGTTCTGGACCTGAGGAATGTCGTGACGGCCCTTGTAGATGCGCAGACCAGGACGGGACACACGCTCGATGCGCTCGATGACCGGGCGACCTGCGTAGTACTTCAGCGAAATTTCCAGTGTGGGCTTCGCAGCTTCGCCGGTGACGGCGAAACCGTCGATGTAGCCTTCGTCCTTCAGGACCTGGGCAATCGCGACTTTCAGCTTGGACGACGGCAGTGCAACGGCGGTCTTGTTGACCATTTGGGCGTTGCGAATGCGTGTCAGCATGTCGGCGATGGGATCACTCATGCTCATGGGATAACTCCTGTTCGTGCCCTGCTGGGATTACCAGCTCGCCTTGGTGACACCGGGGATGTCGCCAGCGAATGCCAATTCACGGATCTTCATACGGCCCAGGCCGAACTGACGGAAGGTGCCACGTGGGCGACCAGTCAGACCGCAGCGTGCGCGCAGACGGGTGGGGTTGGCGTTACGGGGCAGCTTTTGCAGTTCAAGACGAGCGGCGTAGCGCTCTTCGTCGGACTTCTTGCTGTCGTTGATGACAGCCTTCAGTTCGGCGACCTTCTTGGCGTACTTGGCAACCAGCTTTTCGCGCTTTTCTTCGCGTTGCTTCAGGGATACTTTTGCCATGGTGTACCTCAGTTCTTGAACGGGAACTTGAAAGCAGCCAGGAGAGCCTTGGCTTCTTCGTCGGTCTTGGCCGTCGTCGTGATGCTGATGTTCAGACCACGGATGGCGTCGATCTTGTCGTACTCGATTTCCGGGAAGATGATCTGTTCCTTGACGCCGACGTTGTAGTTGCCGCGACCGTCAAAAGAACGACCAGAGATACCGCGGAAGTCACGAACGCGGGGCAGCGAGATCGTGACGAAACGGTCCAGGAATTCGAACATCGTGACACCGCGCAGGGTGACCATCGTGCCGATAGGCATGTTTTCGCGGATCTTGAAACCGGCGATAGCCTTCTTGGACATGGTGATCACGGGCTTCTGGCCGGCGATCTTGGTCAGGTCGCTCACGGCGTGCTCCATGACCTTCTTGTCCGACACGGCTTCCGAGACACCCATGTTCAGGGTGATCTTGGTCAGACGCGGCACTTCCATGATCGACTTGTAGCCGAACTGCTTCATCAGTTCAGGCACGATCTTTTCGCGGTAGATCTGCTGCAGGCGAGCTTGTTGTTGAGCCATTTTTGACCTCAAGCCTTGATTTCTTCGCCGCTGGACTTGAAGACGCGCACTTTCTTGCCGTCAGCCAGGAGCTTGATACCGACGCGGTCAGCCTTGCCAGAGGCAGGGTTGAAAATCGCCACGTTGGACTGGTGGATGGGCATGGTCTTGTCAACGATGCCGCCGGTGGTGCCCTTCATGGGGTTGGGCTTGACGTGCTTCTTGGCAACGTTCACGCCATCAACCAGCAGATGGGAGTCGTCCACGCGAGCGGAGACGGTGCCACGCTTGCCTTTGTCGCGACCGGTCAGAACGATGACCTGATCGCCTGTCTTGAGTTTGTTCATGAGCTGTCCTTTGCGTTGCCCGAGGATTACAGAACCTCAGGAGCCAGCGAAACGATCTTCATGAAGCGCTCGTTACGCAGTTCACGCGTCACTGGGCCGAAGATACGTGTGCCGATAGGCTCGAGCTTGGCGTTCAGCAGCACGGCGGCATTGCCGTCGAACTTCACCAGGGAACCGTCTTGACGACGAACACCCTTGGCGGTACGGACGACCACAGCGCTGTAAACCTCGCCCTTCTTGACGCGGCCACGAGGTGCAGCTTCTTTGATGCTCACCTTGATGATGTCGCCGATACCGGCGTAACGACGCTTAGAGCCACCGAGCACCTTGATGCACATGACGCTCTTAGCACCAGTGTTGTCAGCGACGTCAAGTCGCGATTGCATTTGGATCATGGTTACCCCAACTTGGCCCGAACGGCTGCACAAACAACTGCACAACAACGAACGGTCAGTCTTGGGCCCGTAGAACGGGCGGATCTGAAAAAAGCAACAGGCTTTGTGAGTCCCTGCCGCAGCGCTTTGATCACATGCAATTTGAGTCTTGCCAGCAATCTTTGCGAGGGCCCTGAACTTTCAGCACTTGCGCGCTTGAACTCAGGTTTTGGGCCAAAGTCCGCTGCTTGATCAGCGAAGCCTTGAATTATGCACGAGATTCAGTGCCTTGGTCAAGCACTGCCTGCAAATAATTGAACAAGGGGCGAAAACAGGAGCAGGCCAGGCGGGATCAAGCCAGGCGCGGCACGACGGCTCAGGCGGTGCCGCCCACCGTCAGGCCATCGATGCGCAGAGTCGGCTGGCCGACGCCCACCGGGACGCTCTGGCCTTCCTTGCCGCAGGTGCCGACGCCGGAGTCCAGCGCCAGGTCGTTGCCGATCATGCTGACGCGGGTCATGGCCTCGGGGCCGTTGCCGATCAGGGTCGCGCCCTTGACCGGATACTGGATCTTGCCGTTTTCGACCCAATAGGCCTCGCTGGCGGAGAAAACGAACTTGCCGGAGGTGATGTCCACCTGGCCGCCGCCGAAGTTCACGGCGTACAGGCCGCGGTCGATGGAGGCCACGATTTCGTGGGGATCCTTGTCGCCGGCCAGCATGTAGGTGTTGGTCATGCGGGGCATGGGCAGGTGGGCGTAGCTTTCGCGACGGCCGTTGCCGGTCTGCCCGGTCTTCATCAGGCGAGCGTTGGTGGCGTCCTGCATATAGCCCTTGAGGATGCCGTCCTCGATCAGCACGGTGCGCTGGGTGGCGTGACCCTCGTCGTCGATGTTGAGCGAGCCGCGGCGGTCGGGGATGGTGCCGTCGTCCAGGACGGTGACGCCCTTGGCGGCCACGCGCTGGCCCACCCGGCCCGAGAACACGCTGGAGCCCTTGCGGTTGAAGTCACCTTCCAGGCCGTGGCCGACGGCCTCGTGCAGCAGGATGCCGGGCCAGCCGTTGCCCAGGACCACGGTCATTTCGCCAGCGGGCGCGGGGCGGGCTTCCAGGTTGATCAGGGCGGCGTGCACGGCCTGGTCCACGTACTGGTCGGTCACGGCGGGCGTGAAGTAGGACAGGTCGTAGCGGCCACCGCCGCCGGAGGAGCCGACTTCACGGCGGCCACTTTGTTCGGCGATCACAGTGAGCGACAGGCGGATCAGGGGGCGGACGTCGGCGGCCAGGGTGCCATCGGCACGGGCAATCAGCACGACGTCGTATTCGCAGCCCAGGCCAGCCATGACCTGCACCACGCGCGGGTCCTTGGCACGTGCGCGACGTTCAACGTCTTCCAGCAGGGCGACTTTGGCGGCGCTGTCGAGCGAGGCGATGGGGTCGAAGGAGGCGTACAGGCTGCGTGAGGCGGCCACGCGGTGCTCACCCACCTTGACGCGGCGGCTCTGGCCTGCGGCGGCAATGGTGCGCACGGTGCGGGCGGCGTCCAGCAAGGCGGCTTCGGAGATGTCGTCGGAGTAGGCGAAGGCGGTTTTTTCACCGGAGATGGCGCGCACGCCCACGCCCTGGTCGATGCCGAAGCTGCCGGACTTGACGATGCCTTCTTCCAGGCTCCAGCCTTCGCTGCGGGTGTACTGGAAGTACAGGTCCGCGTCATCGACCCGGTGTTCGGTGATGACCTTGAGGGCCTTGAGCAGGGTGGATTCGTCCAGACCGAAGGGGGCAAGCAGCAACTCGCGGGCGGTCTGGAGACGGGCGATGGTGGCGTCGACGGCGATCATGGCCCCATTGTAGGCACGGGCCGCAAGGGCCCGCACCCCACCTGACTATTCACGGGGTATCTACCGTGTCAGAGATGCCTCACAGGTGAAGAAGGGCCTGGACGCGCAGGTACTCGTCGGGCTTGAAGTTGTTGTTGATGTAGGCCTGCATGTCCTGCTTGCGCTGGGCGTCCGACAGGTTGGGCGAACCCTTGAGGCGATCCCATTCGGCGCGGGCACCGGCGAGGCGACGCTCCCAGTCGGCCCATTCTTCGTCGGCCTTGGCCAGGCGGTCGGCAGCGGCTTCGCCATAGCGGGCCACGCGCTCGGCGCGCACGGCGGCCGGGTCCTTGCCGGGCGCCATCTGGGGCACGGGCTCTCCAGGGTCAGGTGGCGGCGGCAGGCCGGATTCGAGTTGGTCGTAGTACTGCTTGAAGTGCTGCTCGTCCTGATCGAAGAAGGCCTTGGCCCAGTCGGCACCCAGGATCTGACGGCGTACGGCCTTCTGCTCCTCGAAGACAGGCATCCAGGTGCTGCGGTCGGACTGGTCGAACCGGTTGCGCCAGGCGTAGGTGCGCAGCTGCCAGTACTTGTCCCAGATGGCCATGATCTCGTTGGCCAGTTGCTCGCCGTGCGCCTTGCGCGCTTCGTCGGCCACCAGGGCCTTGATGTCGGCGATGCTCACCTCGCCCAGGCCCAGGATGTAGTACTCGAAGCGTTTGCGCAGCTCAGGGCAGGGGCTGAGCTTGGCAGAGGCCACGCACCAGTCACCCGAAGGTTCGGTGCCGGCGAAGGAGCCATCCCTGAACAGGCGGGTGCGCACTTGTTCCGGGGTCAGGGCTGCGGCGGGTGCGGAGCCTGCACCAGCGGGCGCATCAGGGGTGGGGCTGATCATGCTCCATCCGGAAGCACCGGGGGTACCGCTGCCTGCCGGCGCATCGGCCGCGCCCTTGTGGGCCACCCAGGCGGCCATGGCCACGGCGGCAAGGGCCAGTGCCCCCACCGTCTTCCATCCACGCATCTGCATCGCGGGCATCTTCATGTTTCTCCAAGCACTTCCGACAGAGGCGCTGTTTCACGCCTTGCGAACCCATTGTGGCGGGTCCGTGTTTCAGTCATACACAGGGCAATCGCCCAGTTCGGCAACGAACAAAGGCCGATCCCCCTCGAATGAAGGATCGACCTTGTGGCGCATGGGCGATCAGCCCGCGCGAGCCCCAATCAGAGGAAGGCCCACTTCAGGCGGTTGGCGTGCTGGACGTAGAAGGCCACGGGATCAGCCGCGCCAGAGCCGATGGTACCCAGGACCTGGTTGATTTCGTCCAGATGGTTCCAGGTGTAGTTGTCCTTGATGACCTTGCCCCAGTGGCTGGAACACCGCGACACCAGGCCGTCGTTGGCCTCGCCCTTGAAGTAGTCGGCGGTGTAGGCCAGCAAGGCATCGGACACGTCCCAGCCATTGGTCTTGACCGAGGTGCCGGAGAACGAGTACCAGTTCATGCTGTTGCCGGCGATCTTGGCCGTGAGCGGGCCGCTGCCGCAGGTGGTGGTGGGCGCGCCGACCGGGAACTTGGCGTTGAAGGCCGCTGCACCCGGCGTGCTCAGCGCGTTGAGCGCAGTCAGCAGGTCGGTCTGGCTGGTGGTCTTGTTGCCGGTCAGCCAGGAGATCAGCTTCAGGCCGGCGGTCGCGGCGGTGTCGAAGGTGCCGCCCGGGGTGGTGTTGGCCAGGATGTCGTCGGCGACCTTGGAGCCGAAGTGCGTGCCGGCCATGGTGCTGACCGAGGCCACCATGGAGGGCACGGTGCCGGCGGCGTAGCGCACGGTGGGGCCGCCATGGCTGTGGCCGATCAGGTTGAACTTCTTGACGCCGTCCTTGGCGGCCCACTGCTTCATCTGCTGGATCAGCTCTTCACCACGGAATTCGGTGGTCTGCGAGGGGTTGACCGAGGCGATGTAGACGGTGGCGCCTTCGTTGCGCAGGGCGCTGGGGATTTGATAGAAGTACTGGATACCCAGCACGTTGTCAAAGCCGATGAAGCCGTGGACCAGCACGATGGGGTACTTGGTCTTGGCGGTGGTGCCGGCGTGGGCTGCCGGGGCGACGGACATGGCCGCGGCAGTCATGGCCACGGCCGTGCAGAGGGTTTTGAGGGAAGCGTTGAATGGCATGCTTGGACTCCTTGTGCTCGCCTGCTTGCGCTTGGTTGACGTTTATCGATCAGCAGGCGAGTGGAGTATCAATACAGGGGTCTAAACACGACGCAGGGCATACCCGATAGAACGGGGAAGTCCTCTCCCACGGTAGTTGTAGCCCCTCATAACAAAGTTGTGGCGTCGGGCAATGTGGTGTCGCGATGAGCACAAAAAAGCCGGCCCCCGAAAGAGGGCCGGCTCGAAAAGGACGGTTCGGAAGGGTTCAAAGGACCGGTGACAGGCTCACAAGCCCGCCAGCTTCAGACGGTTGGCCTGCTGCTTGTAGAAGGCCACAGGGTCCGGGGCATCCTTGCCCACGATGCCCAGGACCTGGTTGACTTCGTCCAGGTGGTTCCAGGCGTAGTTGTCCTTGATGACCTTGCCCCAGTGGCTGGAACAGCGCGCCACCAGGCCGTCGTTGGGCTCGCCCTTGAAGTAGTCGGCGGTGTAGGCCAGGATGGCATCGGAAATGTCCCAGCCATTGGTCTTGACCGAGGTGCCCGAGAACGAGTACCAGCGCATGCTGTTGCCGTTCACGCTGGCCACTTCGGGGCCGCTGCCGCAGGTGGTGGTCGGGGCACCAACCGGGAACTTGGCATTGAAGGCTTCGGAGCCCTTGGTGCTCAAGGCGTTGAGCGCTGTGAGCAGATCAGCCTGCTTGTAGGTGGTATTGCCGGTGAGCCAGCCGATGAGTTGCAGGCCCGCGGTGGCCAGCTTGTCAAACGTGCCGTCGGGCGTGGTGCTGGCCAGGATGTCGTCAGCGACCTTGGAGCCGAAGTGGGTGGCCGCCATGGTGCTGACCGAGGCCACCATGGAGGGCACGGTGCCGGCGGCGTAACGCACGGTGGGGCCGCCATGGCTGTGGCCGATCAGGTTGAACTTCTTGACGCCGTCCTTGGCGGCCCACTGCTTCATCTGCTGGACCAGCTCTTCGCCGCGGAACTCGGTGGTCTGCGAAGGGTTGACCGAGGCGATGTAGACGGTGGCGCCGTCGTCACGCAGGGCCTTGGGGATTTGATAGAAGTACTGGATGCCCAGCACGTTGTCGAAACCGATGAAGCCGTGGACCAGCACGATGGGGTACTTGGTCTTGGAGGCCGGGCTCAGCAGGCTCGACAAAGACAACTGGGCATGCGCGGGTGCGGCGGCCACGGCGGCGGCGGTCAGCGCAACAGCGGCGCAGATGCGGCGAAGGGATGAAGACGTCATGGAAGCTCTCCTCGATAAGGCACCGCTCGTGATGGCGGCTGAGCTTCATTCTTGGCCTGACGTTAAATATTGCCCCCAGGGTTAATGCTCAATACGAGGGTTGCCCCTCAACGCACTCAAGGGGTCTTCGACTGATCACGCCAGGCTCAGTCCGATTCGCCGAGATCCTGATCGGCCTGGCGATGCGCCAGGGCAACGTCGTACAGCGCCTTGCGCGGCAAGCCGGCCGCGTCGGCGACCAGACCGGCGGCCTGCTTGACAGGGATGTGGCGCACCAGTTCGGCCAGGATGGCCTCCATCGCGGGAGACAACGCCTGGGAGTCCTGCGCCGAGGGCACGGCATGCACGACCAGCACGAACTCGCCGCGCAGGCGGTTGGCATCGCCCTTGAGCCAGTCGGCCATGGTGGTGATGTCCATCGTGGTGATGCTCTCGAACTGCTTGGTCAGCTCGCGACAGACGGTGACGCGGCCCTGGGGCAGCACTTCGGCCAGCTCGGTGGCCAGGGCTTCGATGCGGTGCGGCGCCTCGAACAGCACCACGCTGTGGTCCTGGCCCAGCACCTCACGCAGGGCGTTGACGCGGGCGGCGCCTTTGGAGGGCAGGAAGCCCAGGAAGCGAAAGCCCTGGGCGTGGGCATCACCGGCCACACTCATGGCAGTGGTGACGCTGCTGGCGCCAGGCAGGGCCACCACAGGCAGGCCCGCCAGTTGCGCCGCGTGAACCAGGTGGGCGCCGGGGTCGGAGACGGCAGGCGTGCCGGCGTCACTCACATAAGCCACGCGTTGGCCTGCTTGCAGCAGCGCCAGCACACCTTGCGCACCGCCCACTTCGTTGTGCTGGTGCAGCGCGATCAGCTTTTTGTCGAGCCCCAGGTGACGCAGCAGGTTGCCGGTGACACGGGTGTCTTCGCAGGCCACGACGTCCACCAGGCTGAGCACATGCAGGGCGCGCAGGCTCATGTCGGCCAGGTTGCCGATGGGCGTGGCGACCAGGTAGAGCGCACCTTTGGGATACTGCTGGCTGCCGGCCACCTGGTGAGCCGCCTGGAGCAGCATATTGGCATCAAAGGTCACAACGAAATCCCGGGGAGATGAGGGAGAAGACAAGGCACTGGTCTATTTGCAAGGCCAGGGCCTGACGCTGGTCGAACGCAATTATCGGGTGGCGCGCGGCCCGAGCGCCCGCGGCGCCGAAGTGGACCTGATCATGCGTGACCGCGACGGCACCTTGGTGTTCGTGGAGGTGCGCGTGCGCAGTGGCGCGGACCATGGCGGCGCAGCGGCCACCGTCAGCCGCGGCAAACAGCGCAAATGCATCATGGGGGCGCAGTATTACCTGATGAACCTGCGCGAATGGCCGCCCTGCCGCTTCGACGTGGTCGCCATCGATGGTGAAGCTTTACATTGGATCCCCGCAGCCTTTGATGCGTCCTGAAACATGCAGGGCTTACCCTGACTTATGATCCGCGCCATGCCGGACTCCCATTTTCAGCAGACATCGCTTCAGCAACCCTTGCTGGAGACCGCCGACTGGCTCTACCAATCGTCAGACCGCCTGGCGCAGCAACTCAACTATGCCGCGCAGGCCATCATGCACACCATCACCTCTGGTGGACGTGTGCTGTGTGCCGGCGAGGGCGAGGCCGCCTGGCTGGCGCAACAGGCCGCGTCGCTGCTGGTCAATGGCTCGGGGCGCGAGCGCCCTCCCCTGGCCGCACATGCGCTGATCCCGCCCCAAGGTGGCGCGCAAGCCTCGCTGACGCAGCAGGTGCGGGCGCTGGGCCACCCGGGTGACGTGTGGCTGGCGTTTTCGATGGAGCGCGACGAGGCCGACCTGCGTACCGCCACGGAAGCCGCGCGCGACAACGACCTGACCCTGGTTGCCTTCACGGGAGAAAGCGCCCGAACCCTGGGGCCCTTGATGCGTGACACGGATGTCTGGGTGCCCCTGCCCGGCACCCGCCCTGAAACCCTGTTTGCCACGGGCTGGCTGGCCTTGCATGGCCTGTGCGCTGCCGTGGACACCCATTTGCTTGGAGAGGATGCCTGATGTTCCAGACGATCACGAAACAACGCACGCTGCGCTGGGTTGCCGCCGCCGTGCTGACCATGGGCAGCCTGTCTGCCTGCGCGCCGCTGGTGCTGGGCACCGCCGTGGGTAGCGCCTTCGTGGCGACCGATCGCCGCACGTCGGGGATGCAGCTGGAAGACCAGACCATCGAGATCAAGGCCAGCAACCGCATCAAGGATGCGATTGGTAGCCTGGGCCATGTCAATGTGAATGCGTACAACCGCTGGATCTTGCTGACCGGCGAGGTGCCCACGGAGGCAGACAAGACCGCTGCCGAGCAGGCGGCGCGTGCGGTGGAGAACGTGTCCAACGTCTACAACGAGTTGACGGTGAGCCTCAACAGTTCGCTGGGGTCACGCTCGAGTGATGTGCTGCTGGCGGGCAAGATCAAGGCGACGCTGGTGGATGCGCGCGACATCATCTCGAATGCGTTCAGCGTGGTGGTGGAGCGCGGCGATGTGTTCATCATGGGTCTGGTCACCGAGCGCGAGGCGAATCGTGCGGCTGAACTGGCGGCCAGCGTGAAGGGCGTGAACCGGGTGGTGAAGGTGATGCAGATCATCAGCGAGGATGAGCTGGCTCGCAAGCTGCCGCGGCCACCGCAGCAGTAAGCGCAAGGTGATGGAGAGGCCGCAGAGATGCGGCCTTTTTTGTTTTGACCGGGTGATGCCAGGTCATGGCGGCTCTCGTGCTGAATCGTGCATTGGGTGAGACGCTTTTTCGGTGGAGCGTTTTGTCGGCAGAGCGCGAGGCGGGGGCCGAGCCGGCATCCGTCCAGGCTTCATGTTGGTGGCCCCGCAAAGCGGGGCTGCCTTGCGATGCTCGTGGCAAGGTGGGGCCCTCCAACTCGCTGCGCGGCTGCGCCGCTGCGCTCAAACATATCGGGCCAGTCAGTTGACGAAGCGCGCTGCGCGCGCCCACCTCGCCACTGCGCTTCTCAGCACCAACAAGGCGCCCGGCCAGATGCCGGCTCAGCCCTTTTCCGCCTCGCTGGTGACATGCATAGGCCCGCGTTCTGGCGGAAGCATGGGGCAAGCTTTGATAAGGCCGGTCGTGCGGATGCGGATGCGGATGCGGATGCGGATGCGGATGCGGATGCGGATGCGGATGTCATGATCGTTTGCCTCCACCTGACCTTTACCGCGCGACTCCATCACTGTTGGATCACCATTACGCGCAGCGCCAGCCACCGTGGCGATACTCAAGCGGGGCGATAAAAGGCTGAGGTGGTGTGCGGCTGGGCGCCTTGGGGACGCCGAGACGCGCAGTGGCGAGGTGGGCACGCGCAGCGTGCATCGTCCATCTGACTGGCCCGATATGTTTGAGCGCAGCGGCACAGCCGCGTAGCGAGTTAGAGGGCCCCACCTCGTCACGAGCATCGCAGGGTAGTCCTGCCTGCGGCAGGACCGTCAACATGAAGCCCAGCCGCATGCCACCTCAGCCGCGCCCTGCGCTGCAACGAAAAAGCGCGCACCAATCAAGCAGGCACGCAGCAGCCTCATCTCACCAGATCCAATAGCGTCGACGGAAAGTTTCTGCGACGACTCTTTCAACGCAAACGCTTGATCAAGCTCGACGTATCCAGCCTGCCGCCGCCCATGGCCTGCACATCCGCATAGAACTGGTCGATCAAGGCCGTCACCGGCAAACGCGAGCCCTGCCGGCGCCCTTCTTCCAGCACCAGCCCCAGGTCCTTGCGCATCCAGTCCACCGCAAAACCAAAGTCGAACTCGTCCTTGATCATGGTGGGCCCGCGGTTGACCATCTGCCAGCTGCTGGCCGCCCCCTGGGAGATCACCTCGATCACCTGCTGCATGTCCAGCCCGGCCTTCTGACCGAAAGCCAGCGCCTCGGCCAGGCTCTGCAGCACGCCGCCCACGCAGATCTGGTTGACCATCTTGGCGAGCTGCCCCGAACCACTGTCACCCAGCAAGGTCACGGCGCGCGAGTAAGCCGCGATCACCGGCTTGACGCGGTCAAACGCGTAAGCCGCGCCACCACACATCACCGTTAGCACCCCATTGATGGCGCCCAGGTTGCCACCCGACACGGGCGCATCCACAAACGAGCACCCGTGTTCCAGCGCCAGGTGCGACAGTTCACGCGCCACCTCGGCCGAGGTCGTGGTGTGGTCCACCAGCACCCCGCCCTTGGGCAAGGTCTGCAGGGCGCCTTCGGGGCCGCTGACCACCTCGCGCAGGTCATCGTCATTGCCCACACAGGTGATCACGATCTCCGCGCCTTGTGCCGCTTCGGCCGGCGTGGACGCCTGCTTGCCGCCATGCTCGGCCACCCAGGCACGTGCCTTGGCCGCTGTGCGGTTGTAGACGGTCACATCATGACCCGCACGCAGCAGGTGCACGGCCATGGGCGCGCCCATGGTGCCCAGGCCAATGAAGGCCACCTTGCGGGCGGTTGAAGGTTCGTAGGTCTTGTCGGCAGCGGTCATCGGCATCAACTCCATGGCGGATGGCCGATTCTGTCAGAGCCTGCGATGGCCCGCCGCCTGATCGATCAGGATCAGACGATCTTGAAGTGCTCGGTGCCGGCGGCCAGATCGGTGTTGCGTGCGCGGTGGCTGTTGAGCTTGATCTGCAGACGCAAGTCGTTGACCGAGTCCGCGTTGCGCAGCGCGTCCTCGTAGGTGACGTAGTTGCCTTCGTACAGGTCGAACAAGGCCTGGTCGAAGGTCTGCATGCCCAGCTCGCGCGACTTCTTCATGATCTCCTTGATCTCGCCCACCTCACCCTTGAAGATGAGGTCGGAGATCAACGGCGTGTTGAGCAGGATCTCGACGGCGGCCGCCCGGCCCTTGCCCTCCTGACGCGGCAGCAGGCGCTGCGAGACCAGGCCCTTGAGGTTGAGCGACAAGTCCATCAACAGCTGGGCGCGGCGCTCTTCGGGGAAGAAGTTGATGATGCGGTCCAGCGCCTGGTTGGCGCTGTTGGCGTGCAGCGTGGCCATGCACAGGTGGCCGGTTTCGGCGAACTGCACGGCGTGCTCCATGGTCTCGCGGTCGCGGATTTCGCCCATCAGGATCACGTCGGGCGCCTGGCGCAGGGTGTTCTTGAGCGCCATCTCCCAGCCATCGGTGTCGATGCCGATCTCGCGCTGGGTGACGATGCAGTTCTTGTGCGGGTGCACGAATTCAACCGGGTCTTCCAGCGTGATGATGTGGCCGAACGAGTTCTCGTTGCGGTGGTCCACCATGGCGGCCAAGGTGGTGGATTTGCCCGAGCCCGTGGCGCCCACCAGGATGACCAGGCCGCGCTTGGTCATGACCAGCTCCTTGAGCACCTGGGGCAGGCCCATGCCGTCCACCGTGGGCAGCTGTTGGGGGATCACACGCAGCACGAGGCCGACGTGGCCTTGCTGGATGAAGGCATTGACGCGGAAACGGCCCACGCCACCCGGCGAGATCGCGAAGTTGCACTCCTTGGTGCGCTCGAACTCGGCGGCCTGCTTGTCGTTCATGATGGACCGCGCCAGCGCCATGGTGTGCCCCGGGTTCAAGGGCTGGGGCGAGACCTTGGTGACCTTGCCGTCCACCTTGATGGCGGGCGGGAATTCGGCCGTCAGGAACAGGTCGGAGCCACCACGCGTCACGAGCAGCTTGAGCAAGTCGTTGATGAATTTCGAGGCCTGGTCGCGTTCCATGATGGGTCCTGCCTAAATCTTGGTTCGGTGGGGTGAATGATGCGGCCTCAGCCGGCTGTGAGCAAGGCGCCCAGCCGCGCACTGAGCTGGCGCATGCGCAGGGACAGGCGGCGTGCCGTGGAGGTCATCAAGGCCAGGCCCAGACGGGGCTCTTCAATGGCCAGTTCGTCCAGCGCGCTGTTGCTCAGCACGGCCAGCGAGCAGCGGCTCAGGGTGAGGCAGGAGGCGAAACGCGCGCCGGCATCCAGCAGCGACATCTCGCCCAGCACATCGCCCTCGCGGGCTTCGGCCAGGCGGGCGCGCGCGCCGGTGGGCTGCACGCGGTCCACGGCCACCAGGCCTTCCAGCACGATGAGGGCGTAGTCACCCTTTTCTTCCTGCACGATGAGCTCGCGCCCAGGCGGCACGGTCACGAAATCCAGGTGCTCGATCAGCTTGCGGTGGTCTTCAGGGGCCAGCGAGGCCATGAGGACGTCCTTGCCCCAGGCCTTGAGCAGCAGGCCGAGGCCCACTTCAGGGTCCAGCGCGTGGGCGCCCACGGCCAGGCCGCGGGCCGTCCAGGCGGAGCTGGCCTTGCTGATCTCGGGCCGCTCCATGAACTGGGTGGCGAAATAACCTTCGTCGTCTGCCTTGGCTTCGGCGGGGGCCTCCCCCTGCCGGCCAGCTGTGTTGAGCGAGAAACGATCAAACAACCGCTTCATGCTCAACCTGGGAAGTTTTCGGGGATCTTGGCCTTGGCGCGCGCCTCGGCGGGCGAGATCACATTGCGGCGGACCAGGTCCGTCAGGTTCTGGTCCAGCGTCTGCATGCCCAGGCTGTTACCCGTCTGGATCGACGAGTACATCTGGGCGATCTTGTTTTCGCGGATCAGGTTGCGGATGGCGGGCGTGCCGATCATGATCTCGTGCGCGGCCACGCGGCCCGATCCGTCCTTGGTCTTGCACAGCGTTTGCGAGATCACGGCCTGCAGCGATTCGGACAACATGGCGCGAACCATGTCCTTTTCAGCGGCGGGGAACACGTCGACCACGCGGTCGATGGTCTTGGCGGCCGAGGACGTGTGCAGCGTGCCGAACACCAGGTGGCCGGTTTCGGCGGCGGTCAGCGCCAGGCGGATGGTTTCCAGGTCACGCATTTCGCCCACGAGGATGGCGTCCGGGTCTTCACGCAAGGCCGAGCGCAGCGCGTTGGCAAAGCTCATGGTGTGCGGGCCGACTTCGCGCTGGTTGATCAGACACTTCTTGGACTCGTGCACGAATTCGATCGGGTCTTCCACGGTCAGGATGTGGCCGTACTCGGACTCGTTGAGGTGGTTGACCATGGCCGCCAGCGTGGTGGACTTGCCCGAGCCGGTTGGCCCCGTCACCAGCACCAGACCGCGCGGCTTCATGGCCAGATCCTGGAAGACCTTGGGCGCGTTGAGCTGCTCCAGCGTCAGGATCTTGGAAGGAATCGTCCGGAACACGGCGCCGGCGCCGCGGTTCTGGTTGAAGGCGTTGACCCGGAAACGCGCCAGGCCCTGGATCTCGAAGGAGAAGTCGCACTCCAGCGTCTCTTCGTACATCTTGCGCTGGGCGTCGTTCATGATGTCGTACACCATGTCATGGACCTGCTTGTGGTCCAGCGCGTCGACGTTGATGCGCCGCACGTCACCGTGCACCCGGATCATCGGCGGCAGGCCTGCAGACAAGTGCAAGTCAGATGCCTTGTTTTTGACCGAGAACGAAAGCAGTTGGGTGATATCCATGGATGATGACAACCTGACAAATCGTGACAGACCATTATGGCGACGATCGCAAGCAACCTACAACTCGTGACAGCGCGGATAAACCAGGCTTGTTCGCGCGTTGGGCGCCGGCCTGACAGTGTGACCTTGCTGGCCGTGAGCAAAACGTTTCCAGCTGAAACAGTGCGGGAAGCCTTTCACGCTGGTCAAAGAAAATTCGGCGAAAACTACGTCCAGGAGGCGCTCGACAAGATCGCCGCGCTGGCGGACCTGCGTGATCAGATCGAGTGGCACATGATCGGGCCGCTGCAGAGCAACAAGACCCGCGTGGTGGCCGAGGCCTTCGACTGGGTGCACACCATCGACCGGCTCAAGATCGCGCAGCGCCTGAACGAGCAGCGCCCGGCGCACCTGCCACCGCTGCAGGTGTGCATCCAGGTCAACACCAGTGGCGAGGCCAGCAAGAGCGGCGTGGCGCCCGACGAGGCCCTGGCGCTGGCCCAGGCCGTGAGCGCCCTGCCCCGCCTGAGGCTGCGCGGCGTGATGGCCCTGCCCGCCCCCACCACCGACCCGGCGTTGCAAAAAGCGCAACTGCACGCGGTACGTGTCGTGTTTGATGACCTCAAAATCAAGGGTTTGCCCCTGGACACCTTGTCAATGGGGATGAGCGCTGATCTCGAAGCCGCCGTGGAGGAGGGATCCTCCATGTTGAGGGTGGGTACGGCCCTATTTGGGAACCGTTAATGCCAAATTAAGATGAGCTCGTCTCATAAGGACCTTGGTATGGACGATCCGCGAGCCCCCCACTATTTGTTGGTTGATGACCACAGCCTGATCCGCGAAGGCATGATGCAGGCCATCCGCAGCCTGGACCCCTCCGCGCGTTTCTCGCACGCCAACACGCTGCAAGGCGCCTTGAGCAAGCTGGTGGACGCCGGCATCGACGACCCGATCGACGTGGTCCTGCTGGACCTGGGTCTGCCCGACAGCCGCGGCATGGCCACGCTGCAGGCCGTACGCGCCGCCGCCCCGACCCAGCGCATCGGCATCATCACCGGGCAAAGCGACGTGCAGATCGCCCTGGAATGCATCCACCACGGTGCTTCGTGCTTCATCCCCAAGCTGGCCGAGATCGACGGTTTCATGAGCGCGCTGCGCGCTCTGGTGGAAGGCCGCCTGCACTTCCCCTCCGAGTTGCTGTCACCCAGCGATGTGGAATGGCCTGCACCGGCCGACGACACGCCGCCCCGCGTGATCCGCCTGACGCCGCGCCAGAAGGACGTGCTGCAGTGGATCCTCAAGGGTTGCACCAACCACGCGATTGCCTCGGCCCTGGGCATCAGCGCCGAGACGGTCAAGCTGCATGTCAGCGCGATCTTCCGTGCCTACGGCGTGCACAGCCGCACGCAACTGGTGCTGCTGTGCTCGCGCAGCCCGTCCGCCCTGCCTTCGTCGGACGACGATGACGCACTGCACACCCAGCCCCAGGGCTTGAACGAGACGGCCAGGGAAACGGCTGCGTGAGCATCCTGCGGCGCTCGCTTCGGGGCCTGTCTCCGATCGAGGCCCGCATCGACCTGCAGATGTTGCAGGACAGCTGGCGCACGTCCCCGGGTGGCCTGATCGGCCAGTTCATCGGCCTGATCGTGCTGGGCTGGATGATCCACGACTGGCCCGTGCCGACCTGGCACTGGCTGCTGCCCGCCACAGGCCTCATCACCGTGTGGACCATTGTCGTGATGATGGCGCGGCACTTTCGCCGCTTCGGCATCCCCGCTTCCGGCTATGAGCGCTGGCGCCTGAGCCTGCTGTGGTGGCACGGCGCCCAGAGCCTGCTATGGGGCCTGATGGCCATCGCGCTGTTGGGCGTGGCCAGCGCGGGCTGGAAGCTCACCTTCGTGGCGGCCATCATCGTGTATGGCTACACCATCATGCTGGTGGTGGTGCACGACTGGGCGGTGGCCTTCCTGGGCAGCGGGCCGTTGTTGGTCATGGCCGCCGGCCGCCTGCTGGTGGACCAGGAGCCCAGCTCCAACTACCTGGCCGTGGTGATGACGGTGTCGCTCATCACCTGCATGATCGTGTCGATGGGCATCAGCCGCCGCCTGCGTGAGGGCGCCTTGTTGCGCCACGAAAACGCTGACCTGGTGCTGCAACTGCGCGACGAGATCAACAAGGTCACCCAGGCCAAAGCCCGCGCTGAAACCGCCGACCGGCAAAAGGGCGAGTTCTTCGCCTCGGCCAGCCACGACCTGCGCCAGCCGCTGCACGTGATGATGCTGCTGGCCAGTGCGCTCAAGCCACACGTGGACGAGCAGGAGGGCGCGCCCTTGCTGGCCAAGATCCACACGGCGCTGGGCTCGCTGAGCACCATGTTCGAGAAGATGTTCGACGTGGCCCGCATTGACGCGCAGCGCATCGACTACCGCGCCCAGGCCCTGCCGCTGGCCGCGCTGTGGTCACGGTTGGACAACGAATTCTCGGTGCTGTGCGAGAACAAGGGCCTGCGATGGCGCATGGACGTGACCGATGACTGGGTGCAGGCCGACCCGCATGTGCTGGAGCGCATCTTGCGCAACCTGCTCAACAACGCGGTGCGCTACACCGAAAAAGGCGAGGTGCGCCTGAGAGCCCGGGCCCGTGGCCCTTCGGTCATGTGCCAGGTGTGGGATACCGGCGTGGGCGTGCAACGCCAGCACCGCCACCGCATCTTCGAGGATTATTTCCAGGCCTACAACCAGGGCCGGCGCAGCAGCGAAGGCCTGGGGCTGGGCCTGGCCGTGGTGCGGCGCCTGAGCATGCTGGGGCCCACGCCGGTGACGCTGCTGTCGCGGCCCGGGCGAGGCTCGTGTTTCTCGGTGCGCCTGCCGCGCCTGATCCCGGCTGGCTCGGAGGGCCTGGTGACGCGCCACGCCGAGCCGGTGCACCGTGCGGCGGAAGCCAAGCCTTTGGCCACGCCCCAGCAGCGCGACAAGACGGGCGGCGTGATCGTGCTGATCGACGATGAACCGGAAGTGCTGGAAGGCACCTCGCTGGTGCTGCGGCAGCAGGGCTGGCAGGTGGCGGCCGCGAGCACGCCCGACGGCGCGCTGGATGCCGTCATCCACCTGCAGGAAAACGGTGTGATGCCCGAAGGCGACATGCCCGTGGCCCTGATCAGCGACCACCGGCTGGGCTTGTCGGTCAATGGTCTGGAGGCCATCAAGCAGTTGCGCTACGAGTTCGGCGACGAGTTGCCTGCGTTTTTGCTCACAGGCGAAGCCACGCCGGGCCTGGCCAACGATGCCCAGGCTGCCCGCGTGCACCTGCTGCACAAGCCCATTCAAGCCGAACGCCTGCTGCGGCTGCTGAAAGAAGCCACCACAGATGCGGCATGATGGCGGGTTATGAGCACCCCCACGACCACCCCCATCGACATCGCATTCATCGGCGGCGGCAACATGGCCACCGCCATCATCGGCGGCCTGCTGCGCCAGGGCCGTAACCCGGCCTCCATCCTGGTCATCGACCCGATGGCCGAGCAGCGCACGCGCCTGACGCAAACGCTGGGCGTGCAGACGGCGGAAGGCCCCAGCCCGGCTTTGACACAAGCCCGCACGGTGGTGTGGGCCGTCAAGCCGCAGCAGTTCAAGGACGCCGCCCACACGTATGCCAAGCTGATCGGCCACGCCCTGCATTACAGCGTGATGGCGGGCCTGCGCACCGACGACATGGCAAACCTGCTGGGCACACCGCGTATCGTGCGCGCCATGCCCAACACGCCGGCGCTGGTCGGCCAGGGCATGACGGGGCTGTTTGCACGCAGCGAGGTCAGCGTGGTGGAACGCGAAGCCATCCAGCACATGGTGGAGCCCACGGGGCAAGCCATGTGGGTGCAGCAGGAGGCTGATCTGGATGCGGTGACGGCGCTGTCGGGCTCGGGCCCGGCGTATGTGTTCTATTTCATCGAGGCCATGATGCAGGCGGCGCAGGACATGGGGCTGAGCGCAGAGCAAGGCCGCCAATTGGCGCTGGCCACGTTTGGTGGCGCCACCACGCTGGCGGCGCAGTCCACGGATGCGCCCTCGGTGTTGCGTGAGCGTGTGACGTCCAAGGGCGGCACGACGTATGCAGCGCTGACCAGCATGGAAACGGCTGGGGTGAAGGCCGCGTTCATTGCGGCGATGCGGGCGGCGCAGAAGCGGGCAGGTGAGCTGGGGGATGAGTTCGGGCGCTGATCGCCTTGTTGCGCTTGATGCGCTTGCCACGCGCGAGGTTTAGAGCGTCTTTTCGATGCAGCGCGGGGCGCGGGCGGAGCCGGTCGCCCCGCTGGTGGCGTGCCGACAGGGACCGTGGCATGCGGAGAGCAGGGTGAAACAGGATGAGGCGGTGGGCGCTGGGCGATTTCGGTGGCGTCGAGGAGCACAGCGGCGAGCTTGGCGTGCGCAGCACGCCTCCACCAACTGACTCGCTGGGACTGTTTGACCAGAGCGAACGCCGTTCGCGGCGGGAGTTTCCCAGCGCAAGCTCGCCGCGCGCACCGCAGAGCAGTCCTGCGCAGCGGGACCGCCAACGTATGAGCCCGGCGCCCACCGACTCATCCGCACCCTGCGGTTGCCCCGACAAAGCGCACCAACCCAGGCACGCCAACCAAGAGCGCCCTCAACAACACGGGTCAACGCCCCAACGACGAGCCCCAAGCCGTATCCACCAGCACCCCCAGCCAAACCGTCAGCCCCAACCAGTGGTTGAGCCGGAAGGCCTTGAAGCAATCCTCACGCACCCGGCCCTTGATCAGCCAGCCATGCCACAGCGCCTGCCCAGCCGCCACTGCCAATGACAGCTCATAAAAAACACCGCGCCCACTGAGCCGCCCCACCTGGTACCAACAAACCAGGCACAAGGCATAAAAGCCCATCACCCCGATCACATCGAAGCGCCCCAGCGTGATCGCCGACGTGCGGATGCCGATCTTCAAGTCGTCATTACGGTCCACCATGGCGTACTCGGTGTCGTAGGCCAGCACCCAGGCCAGGTTGCCCACCATCAGCCACCACACCACAGGTGGCACCTGCTGCTGGATCGCCGCATACGCCATCGGGATGCCGAAGCTGAAGGCCACGCCCAGCACCGCCTGCGGCATCGAGAAAAAGCGCTTCGTAAACGGGTAGACGATGGTGACAGCCAGCGCGCCAAACGACATCGCAATCGTCAGCGCATTGGTGGTCAGCACCAGCCCGAAGGCCACCAGCGACAGCACCGCGCCCACAGCCAAGGCTTCTTTCACCGAAATGCGCCCACTGGTGATGGGCCGCTGCGCGGTGCGCTGCACGTGCAGGTCGAAATCCTTGTCGGCCACGTCGTTGACGGCACAACCCGCGCTGCGCATCAGGATCGTGCCCAGCGTGAACACCAACAGCAGGTGCCAGCCCGGGAAACCGCCCGCCGCCAGCCACAAGGCCACATAAGTCGGCCACAACAACAGCAGCCAGCCCTGAGGCCGGTTCCAGCGGATGAGATCGAGGTAGAGCGACCAGCGGTCGCGCAAGGTCAAGGTAGTCACGGCCATCATTATCGCGACATGGCCCGGCGTTTACCCGCAAGCGGCATCAATCTGTCATCCATTCGGACTATGCTGAGCTGAACGTGCCCTTGTGCACGCCAGACCTGGATCAAACATGAAGACACTGATGATGTACGAACGCCTGGTCCCGCTGGACCGCGAACAACACCGCACCCTGCGCGTCCACCAGGGTGCAGGCGGCCTGAGCTTTGCCCGCGAGACCAACTCGATGCTGCTGGCCGCCTCCGAACTGCCGCTGGCGGCGCTGGACTACCCTTGCGTGTTCGTGCAGGCCGATGCGAGCCACACGCTGGTGTCCATCGTGGGCCTGCGCGACAAGGAAAACCTGATGATCGAGCCTGATGGCAACTGGGCCGAGCAGCACTACGTGCCCGCCTTCGTGCGCCGCTACCCCTTCGTGCTGGCCGAACAACCCGGCCAGGCCCAGATGACCGTCTGCCTGGACGAAGCCTTTGATGGCCTGGACCAGACACAAGGCGAGGCCCTGTTCGATGTACAAGGCCAGGCCACGCCTTATCTGCAGCAACTGCAGCAGTTCCTGCTGTCGTACCACCAGGACATGCTGGCCACCGCCCGTTTCGCCCAGCATCTGGCCGACCTGGGCCTGCTGGTCGAGCGCAGCATCGATTGCAAGATCAATGGCGCGAGCATGACGCTCAATGGCTTCAAGGTGGTGGACGAGACCAAGCTGCGCGCCCTGCCGCCGGATACGGTTCAGTCGCTGTTTGCCTCAGGTGCGCTGGGCTGGGTGCACGCCCACCTGCTGTCACTCAACAACGTGAACAAGCTGAGCGCGCGACTGGGTCACAAGCTGCTGGCGGCAACGGATGCCGCCCCCAGCCCCACCACTCACTGAGCGCTGGCCTGGGTGCTGCCTGCCTGCCAGCCACCACCCAGCGCCTTGTACACGCTGATGTGCGCCTGCTGGCGCGCCAGTTGCGCCGCGATCAAGGCCTGCTGGGCCGAGAACAGCGCGCGCTGCGCATCCAGCAGATCCAGCTGGCTGGCCACGCCGGTGTCATAGCGCAAGGTCGACAAGCGCAAGCGCGCGGCTTCGGCCTGGGCCTGGGCCAGTTGGGCCTGCGCCTGCTCGGCATAGGTGCGGCGCGCCACCAGGGCATCGGCCACTTCCTTGAAAGCGGTCTGGATGGCCTTGTCGTACTGCGCCACAGCGATGTCGCGCTTGACCTTGGCCACATCCACACCGGCTGCGGCCCGGCCCGCATCAAAAATGGGCACGGTCACCGAGGGCGCGAAACTCCAGGCGTTGCGGCCATCATTGAACAGCCCCGACAGCGAATCGCTGACCACGCCGGCGCTGGCCGTCAGGCTGATGCGCGGGAAGCGGGCCGCGCGCGCCGCACCGATGTTGGCGTTGGCGCTGATCAGCTGCTGTTCGGCCTGGGCGATGTCCGGGCGCTGCAGCAGCACGTCGGATGACAAGCCCACGGGCAGCTCGCTCAGGTCAGGCCAGAGCGTGGCCTGCACGGTCTGTGCGGCGGCCTGGCTGTCCTTGCTGGTGGCTGCGGCCTGCATGCTGTTGGCGTCAGGCACCGGTGGCAACAGGTCAGTGGGCGCGGGGCTGCCCAGCAGCAGGCTCAAGGCGTTGAGATCCTGTGCCCATTGGCGTTGCGCCTGGGCACGGGTCACACGAGCGGCTTCGACCAGGGACTGGGCTGAGCGCAGGTCCAGCTCGTTGAGCACGCCGCTGTCGAACTTCAGCTGCTGCAGCTTGAGCGAGTCCTGGCGTGTGGTGAGCGTCTGCTCGGTCAAGGCCAGTTGCCAGCGGTCGGCCCACAAGGCGTAGTAGGCATTGGCCACCGAGGCGACCAGGCTGATGTGCACCGTCTTGCGCGCTTCTTCAGAAGCCACCACTTGCGCGGCCGCCGCTTCACTCAAGGCCTTGACGCGGCCGAACAGGTCCAACTCGAAAGCGGACACCGTGACACCGCCCGTCACCGTGGTGGTCAACGGATAGGGCGATGCGCTCGAAGGCTGGCGAGTGCCGCTGATGCTGCCGTTGAGCGTCGGGAAGCGGTCGGCGTTCTGGATCTGGTAGGCCGCGCGCAACTGGTCGATGTTGAGCACCGCCACCCGCAAGTCGCGGTTGTTGTCCAGCGCCAGGCGGATCAGGCCTTGCAGGCGGGTATCCGGGAAGTAAGTGGCCCAGGGCAGGTCCACCACGGCGCGGGCGGCTTGTGCGTCGGTCGGGGTGCTGGCGGCACCACCGGCAGCAGCGCTCGCTGCCTCTTGAGGCAACTGGGCGGGCACCGCCATGGCAGGCCGCTCGTACACCGGCACCATGGAGCAACCCGACATCAGCAGCACGGCGCTGGCAACCAGGGCACTCAGCAAGGCCGGGCGCATGGCCGGCTTGGAGGGCGTGAACGGCTTATTCATGTTGAGACTCCACTGCAGCAGTGGCAGCTTCAGCGCGCGGCGGCTTGGCCGGGAAGAAGCGACGCACCACCACGAAGAACACGGGCACGAAGAACACGGCCAGCACGGTGGCGGCGATCATGCCGCTCATCACGCCGGTACCGATGGCGCGCTGGCTGGCCGCGCCTGCACCGCTGGAGACCACCAGGGGCAGCACCCCGAGGATGAAGGCCACCGAGGTCATGATGATCGGGCGGAAGCGCAGGTGGCAGGCTTGCAAGGTGGCGTCCAGCACGCTCATGCCCTTGCTTTGCAGCTCACGCGCAAACTCGATGATCAGGATGGCGTTCTTGGCCGACAAGCCGATGATGGTGATCAGACCCACCTTGAAGAACACGTCGTTGGGCAGGTCACGCAGGTTGGCACCCAGCAGCGAACCCAGCACACCCAGCGGCACCACCAGCATCACCGCAAACGGGATGGACCAGCTTTCATACAGCGCGGCCAGGCACAGGAACACGGCCAGCAAGGAGAAGGCCAGCAGCGTGGTGGCTTGCGAACCCGACAACTGCTCTTCACGCGACAAGCCCGTCCACTCGATGCCGATGCCCGGGGGCAGCTTGGCAGCCATGGCTTCCATCTCGGCAATGGCCTGACCCGTGGACGATCCGGGCGCGGCATCACCGGCCAGGCGCATGGCAGGGTAGCCGTTGTAGCGCACGGCCTGCATCTGGCCGGTCACCCAGCGTGCCCGCACGAAGGATGACAGCGGCACGCTCTGACCCTGGTTGTTGGTCACGTTGAGCTGCAGGATCTGCTCGGGCTGCATGCGGGCCTTGGCATCGGCCTGCACCACCACACGCTGCAGGCGAGCCTGGTTGGGGAAGTCGTTGATGTAGGCCGAACCCAAGGCGGTAGACAGCGTCGAGCTGATCGCGTCGAAGCTCACGCCCAGGGCATAGGCCTTCTCGCGGTCGATGTCCAGCTGCACTTGCGGCGCGTCTTCCAGGCCGTCAGGGCGCAAGCCCGTCACCACCTTGCTCTCGCGGGCCATGCCCAGCAACTGGTTGCGCGCCGCCAGCAAGGCGTCGTGACCCAGGCCACCACGGTCCTGCAGGCGCAGGGCAAAGCCGGTGGCGTTACCCAGTTCGCGGATCGGCGGCGGGTTCAGCGGGTAGATGAAGGCGTCACGGATGCCCATCAAGGCGCCGAAGGCACGCTTGGCCAGGGCTTGCGAGGAATGCGCCTCACCCTTGCGCTGGTCGAAGTCCTTCAAGGTGACGAAGCCCAGCGCCGCGTTCTGGCCAGTGCCGGAGAAGCTGAAGCCAACCACGCCCACCACCGAAGCCACCTCGGGCTGCTTCATGAAGTAGTCCTCCACCTGCGCGATCACGGCCTCGGTGCGAGGGGTGGTGGCGCCAGGCGGCAGCTGCACGTTGACGATCAGGTTGCCCTGGTCTTCATTGGGCAGGAAGGCAGACGGCATGCGCACATACAACCAGCCCACCACGCCCACGATCAGCACGTAGACGATCAGCACACGGCCACCACGGCGCACCAGCTTGGCCGCGAAGTTTTCGTAGCCATGCGTGGTCGACGTGAAGAAGCGGTTGAACCAGCCGAAGAAGCCGCCCTTTTCATGGTGGTCATCGGGCACGGGCTTGAGCAGCGTGGCGCACAAGGCCGGTGTCAGCGACAAGGCCAGGAAGGCCGAGAACAGCATCGAAGCCACCATCGACAGCGAGAACTGGCGATAGATGTTGCCCACCGAGCCGGCGAAGAAGGCCATCGGGATGAACACGGACACCAGCACCACGGTGATGCCGATGATGGCGCCACTGATCTGGCTCATGGCCTTCTTGGTGGCCTCGTAAGGCGACAGGCCCTCTTGCGCCATCAGGCGCTCGACGTTCTCCACCACCACGATGGCGTCGTCCACCAGGATACCGATGGCCAGCACCATGCCGAACATGGTCAGCACGTTGATCGAGAAGCCCGCCACCGACATCACACCGAAGGTGCCCAGCAGCGCCACGGGCACCACCAGCGTCGGGATCAGCGTGTAGCGGAAGTTCTGCAGGAACAGGTACATCACCAGGAAGACCAGGATCACGGCCTCCACCAGCGTCTCCACCACCTGGCTGATTGACACCTGGATGAAGCCCGAGGTGTCATACGGGAAGGAGTAGCTCACGCCTTGCGGGAAGTACTTCTGCAGTTCGATCATGCGGGCCTTGACCAGCTTGGCCGACTCCAGCGCGTTACCCGTGGGCGAGAGCTGCACGGCCATGCCGACAGCGGGCTTGCCGTTGAGGCGCGCGTAGGTGCCATAGGTCTGGCCGCCGAGTTCGAGGCGGGCCACGTCCTTGAGGCGCACGGTGGAGCCGTCCGGCTTGGCGCGCAGCACGATGTTGGCGAACTGGTCGACGTTCTCCAGCTGGCCATTGACCACCACGGTGGCGGTCATGGTCTGGTCGATCAGGTTGGGGCGGTCACCCAGGGCACCTGCGGGCACCAGGCTGTTTTGGGCCTTGATGGCGGCGTTCACCTCGGCCACGCTCAAGCCATAGGACACCAGCTTGGCCGGGTCCACCCAGACACGCATGGCGCGCTCGGTGCCGTACAGCTGCACCTGGCCGATGCCCTTGACGCGTTGCAGCTCGGGCAGGATGTTGCGCGAGGCATAGTCACCCAGGGCCACCGGGTCATAAGCCGGGTTGGTGGACGACAGCATCACGAACAGCAGCACGTTGCTGCGCGACTTGTCGACCTTCACGCCCTGCTGCGTCACGGCAGCGGGCAGGCGTGGCGAGGCACGAGACAGGCGGTTCTGCACGTCCACCTGGGCCAGGTCGATGTTGGTGCCCGTTTCGAAGGTGACGGTGATCGAGCCCGTGCCGTTGGCCTGGCTGACCGATTCCATATAAGCCAGGCCGGGCGAGCCGTTGAGCTCCTGCTCGATCACGCTGATGACGCTTTCGTCCAGCGTCTTGGCCGAGGCGCCAGGGTAAGTGGCACTGATGACCACGGAAGGCGGCGCCACCGTGGGGTACTGCGCAATGGGCAGCTGGGTGATGGCCACCCCGCCGAACACCAGGATGAACAGCGCGATCACCCAGGCAAAGATGGGCCTGTCAATGAAGAAGCGTGGCATGGCGGCGCTCCTCTCAGCGTGCAGCGGCCGAGGCAGCCGAAGATGCAGCGGCGGCAGGTGCAGCAGCGGCAGCCTGTTGCGGCGACCAGGGCACGGCCTTCACGGGGGCCTTGGGGTTCATCATCTTCTGGAAGCCATCGACCATGACCTGCTCGCCAGCCTTCAGGCCGCCCAGCACGATCCATTCATTGCCGCGAGCACCGCCCAGCTTGACGGGGCGCGGGCTGACCTTGCCTTCGGCGTCCACCACCATCACGATGTCGCCCTGGCTGCCGCGGGTCACGGCCTGTTGAGGCAGCAACATGCCGCCATCCACCTCGGCCTGTTCCAGGCGCACGCGCACATACATGCCGGGCAGCAGCAGCCCTTGCGGGTTGGGCAGCTCGGCGCGCAGCGAGACCTGGCCGGAGGTGGGGTCCACGCTCAGGTCAGAGAACAGCAGCTTGCCCTGCAGCGGGTACTCGGTGCCGTCGTCCAACACCACGCGCACGGCCGCAGCCTGGTTGCCGAGCTTCTTGATGGTGCCGGCTTCCATGGCCTTCTTGAGCTTGATGACGTCGTTGGCCGACTGCGTGAAGTTCACGTACAGCGGGTTGACCTGCTGGATCAGGGCCAGCTGGGTGGCTTCACCCTGCCCCACCAGGGCACCTTCGGTCACCAGGGCACGGCCGATGCGGCCCGAGATGGGCGCCGTCACCGAGGCGTAACCCAGGTTGATGCTGGCGGTCTGCACGGCGGCCTTGGCGGCAGCCACGTCGGCCTGGGCCTGGCGTTGCGCCACCTGGGCGTTGAGGTATTCCTGCGGGCTGATGGCCTTGGCGGCCTGCAGCGGCTGGTAACGGTCAGCCAGGGCGATGGCTTGCGCCAGGTTGGCTTCGGCCTTGGCCTGGGTGGCCTTGGCGCTGTCCAGCGCGGCCTTGTAGGTGCTGGCGTCGATCTGGAACAAGGTCTGGCCGGCCTTCACGTCCGCCCCTTCGGTGAACAGGCGCTGCTGCAGGATGCCGGCGACGCGGGCGCGAACCTGGGCGGTGCGCAGGGCTTCCAGGCGACCCGGCAGCTCGGCCATCACGGGCACGCTTTGCGGCTGCACCGTCACCACACCCACCTGGGCAGGCGGCATGCCGCCACCGGGCTTGGCTGCGCCAGCGCCGGCCTGCTGGTCCTTCTGGCCGCAACCGGTCAGGAAGGAGGCGGCAACCGCACACAGGGCCAGCACGCCCACGGCATTGGCCGTCCAGCGCCAGAGCTGATCCTTGTTCACCAAGGGTGCCTTGGCTGCAGCAACCATGTTGTTTTCTTCTTGTGAAACTGCCATCTCACGACTCGCCATGGGACACCTCTTGAAATACTTGCCTGGTCAACAATATGGGTGAGTATACATACACGTTTGTATGTATCAGCACGTATCGGCGACAATCACCCTCTGAATTCAACGGTTTTCTTCAACCCGTCATGCGCCGCACCAAAGAAGATGCACAACACACCCGCGAGAGCCTGCTGGACGCGGCCGAGCGGCTGTTTGCCGAACGGGGCGTGTCGCGCACCTCCCTGCAGGACATCGCCAAGGTGGCGGGTGTCACGCGGGGGGCGGTCTACTGGCACTTCCAGGACAAGGCCGAGCTGTTCAACGCGATGATGTCGCGCACCACCCTGCCGATGGAGGACACGCTCAAATCCATCGACACGGAGCGCGAAGCCAACCCGCTGGCGGAATTAAAAGCGTCCATGATGAACGTGATGCGGCGCATCGCGCATGACCCGCGCACGCAGCGGGTCTTTGACATCGCCACCCTGAAGGTCGAATACGTGGAAGAACTCTCGGGCATCCGGGATCGCCATCTGAACGTGCACGGCTCGTGCCAGAACCATGTCGAGGCCACCTTCCGCCGCGCGCAGGCGCTGGGGCAGATACGGGCTGATCTGGATTTGCATGTGCTGGCCGTGACCTACATGGCCCTGGTCAATGGCCTGATCCACAACTGGATGCTGGATCAGACCCGTTATGGCCTGGTGGATGCCGCCGATGCGAGCATCGACCTGTTTCTCAAGGGGCTGCGCTGAGCCAGCGTCGAACCAGCACGGAAGGCCCGTCAGGCGCGGCGGGCCACCATGCCGTCGGTGCGTTCGTCCAAGGCCACGGAAGAATCGATGCCGGGTTCATCCAGGTGGCGGTTGTCGGCCCAGCCCACCATGCTGAAGCCTTCACCGTTGTAGAGCAGGCGGTTGACGCTGGCGTTGGTGATCTTCCAGTTACGGGGCAGATCCAGTTCCAAGCCGTTGGCCGCGCGGTAGAAGCAATCGAGCACGCCGCCATGGGCCACCACGGCGATGCTTTGCCCCGGGTGCTGCTGGGCCAGACGTGTGAGGGCATCCAGGCAGCGGTCGTAGAAGGCTTGCAGGGTTTCGCCACCGTGCGGGCCATAAGCCGGATCACGTTCGCGCCAGCGGCGGGCCTCTTCGGGCCACTGAGCGGCCACTTCTTCCTGTGTCATGCCCTCGAAACGCCCGAAGTGGCGTTCGCGCAAGGTGTTGTCGAGCTTCAGGGGCAGGCCGGCAGCCTGGGCGACCGCCTCGGCGGTGTACCGGGCGCGCGCCAGATCGCTGCTGTAGATGGCGTGGAGTTCTTCGTCAGCCAGGGCCTGGGCCAGGCGCTCGGCTTGCCAGCGCCCCTTGCCATTGAGCGGGATGTCAATGTGGCCCTGGATGCGGGCCTCGGTGTTCCAGGCGGTTTCGCCGTGGCGGATGACAAGCAGGCGGGTGACGTGATCTGACATGGTCAAGATCATGCCTCAGGTTTGCTGCACCGCACAACACCCTGACTGAATCACACACCCCAGACGATGGGTTTGCTGGCGGCCTGCGCCTCTTCGATCATCTTGACCAGCGGCCAGGCGCGCTTGCGCAGGCTGACCTTCTCATCCTGGAAGGCGGGCTCGGCGCGGGCCTGCGCCTCATCGGCGTCCGCATGGGGATCGACGGGGGCGGGCTCGGGCTGGTCGGGCAGCGCCTTGAGCACCAGCAGCGCGGCAGGCATGTCTTCAGGGGTCAGGATGCCCTGCCCTTCAGCGGACTTGCCCAGCACACGCAAGACGGCGGCGGCATGGGCTTGCACCATCACCAGATCGCCGGTGGCCTGGCTTTTGAACTTCACGGGCATGGGGCGGCTTTCATCTTCATCATCGAGACGCCAGCCAGCTTACGCGCAAATTCAGGCCTTCATCAAGGCGAGGCAAGCTTCAGGCGCGCGGCATCCAGCTTGTCCTGGTACTGGGCCTTGGTGTTCTCCAGCGTGACACGGGCGGTCTGGATGAAGGGCTCGTTGCTGACCAGCACCTCGCCCAGGCCCTTGTGCTCATAGCGCGCGAGCAACTCGGTGCCGAGTTCGTACAGGGCGGCATTCTGCGTGCGGCACTGGTCATGCTGCTCGCCCAGGGCCTTGAGGCTGGCTTGTGTGGCGGCCAGGGTCGCAGCAGCCTGATGGCTCTGTTGGGTGGCCTGCGACTTGCTCTCTTCCAGGGCCTTTTGCAGTTGCGAGACCTGCTCGGCGAGCTGAGCCTTGTCCTGCTTGAGCGTGCTCAGTTCGGTTTCGAGAGACTGCACACGGCGTGTGGCGGCGCTGGCGGCGCGGCGCTGGGCTTGCGCATCACCTTGTGCGGATTGCAGGCTGGCAGCCATGGCCGCCTTGTCGGCATTGGCCCTGGCCTGGGCTTCCTGCACCGCGGTGTCCTTCTCCTGCTGTTGCTGGCGCAGTTGCAGCTTGAGGCGACGCAGTTGCTCCTGCTCGCGTTCACCCGAATCGGCCCAGGCATGCGTGGCCATGAACAAGGCCAGCAAGGCGGCCGTCATGAGGCGCCAGCCCACGCGGCGTGGCTGTTGATCAGAAGCGCACATTGAGGTCCACCTGCACGGAGTTCACGCGGTATCGCGCATTGGGTTCAAACTGGTCGTTGATGGGCGAGTCGATGGTGCGCGACGAGAGGTAGCGCAGGCCCAGGCCGGTGTTGCGATACAGGCCATAGGTGAAGCCCAGGGTGTAGCCCTGCACGTTGGTGCCACCCAGGCCGAGGTCGCTGTCGTTGAAGGCATCGAGCACGGCGTCCGAACCGAGGTAACGGTAGGACACGGCGGCCTGCCACTGGCCGGGGTCACGCACTTCGGCGGCACCGAAGGCGGCCTTGAGCTGGTAGCCCTTGTCCTTGCCACCCGGGTCCAGATTGAGGCCGGAGCGGCGCTGGAAGTCAGCCTTGTCGAAGCCCGTGTTCTTCACGAACTCGGCCGATAGCAGCAGGCTGTAGGGGCTGAAGTGGGTGAACTCGGCCGAGGCGGTCAGCACCAGGGGCTTGAACTGGTAGGCCAGACCCCATACCGGTGGCAACCCGGCGGGCGAAGCGGGGTTCGTTTCGAACAGCGTGTTGCCCTTCTGGCGCAGGCCGGCAGCGTATTCATACTGGCCATAGGTGGCACCAGGCTGCAGCGTTGTCTTGCCATCAACGGTTGCAATGGTGTAGTCCTGATCCTGGCGGCCGGCCAGGTTCTTGTACTGGTAGTAGGCCAGGCCGAACTTCAGGCGCGTGCGCTCGGCGGGCACCCAGCTGGCGCCAGCCTGCGCGCCGTACAACCAGCGTCCACCACGGGTGGGCGGGGTTTCTTCACGCAAGGGGAAGGCGCCCACGGTGGCAAAGGGCACGAAGCTGGCTTCGGGCTGCTCCCAGCGCGCCGTGGTGGCCAGGCCTTCGAAATTGAGGTTCTCACTCCAGATCATGTCGGTGCTGAACCAGGGATTGGGGAAGCGGCCGGCCAGCACGTCCACGCCTTCAACCGGGGTCAGGCGCACGAAGGCGCGGTCCACGAGCAAGGGGTACTTGTTGAGGCTTTGGCCCAAGGTCTGGTTGGTGGAGACGCGGTCGGTGGCGCTGCCCGTGGCCAGGCGCACGCCCACGCCCACTTCGTCCGACACCTTGGCGGTGATGCCCAGGCGCAGGCGGATGCGTTCGCGGTTGCGGTTGTCGGTGGTCGCCCCCGTGGCCACGTCCGAGTTGGCCGGCAAGTAGCTGGCGAAATCAGCGGCACGGATGATGCCGTCGTTGAGGCTTTCGCTGGCCAGGTAGTAGTAGGCGGGGGTGTTGGTGTTGCCGGCGTGGTCGGACTGGTAGCGGAAGCGGAAGTCGCCATCGACCTTGATGCGGTCCGTCCAGGCCGCGGAGGCATTGGGCACGCCCCAGCGCTCGGCACGGGCTTGCGTGAGCACCTCTTCCTTGACCTCGTTGCGGATCTGGGCCTTCATGGCCTCCGACACGTAGGGGATGCGTTGCACGGGCTTGGCTTCAGCGGCCGTTGGGGTCGCAGCTGCCGTTGCGGCCGTGGCGGCCGGTTTGGCCTGCGCCTGCTTGAGCATGGCGTCTGCGGCATCACGGCTGAGCACGCCCTTGTCCACCAGGGCGTTGATCAGGCCCAGCGTGGTCTGGCGCAGCGCTTCAAGCGATTCGCGTTCGTCGGCATGGGCCAGGCCCGCGTGCAGGGTGAGGCTCAGGGCCAGGCTCAGGGTGGTCAGTTGGGGCCACCGGCTTGTCTTCATGGGTTTCATGGCTTCACTTCAAGGGTCAACCGGTCATGCGGTTGGAGATGCCCAGCCGCACCGGCTGGCGGATGCCTGTCGGCATGTCGGAGATGGGGGGCAGACGCGCGAATGAATCACGCAAGGCCTGGTCGATCTTGTCGTCGCCGGTCGGGGCGTCGAGCTGCACGCGCTGGATCACGCCGTGTTCATCGAGCCAGACACTGACCTTGACGCGGTAGTCACCCAGCTTGATGGACTTGTCACGCGCCAGGGCCAGCTGGATGTGCCTTTGCAGACGGCGACCGAACAAGGCCTCTTGCAGGCGGTCGCCACCACCCTGCCCTGTGCCGATCTCGCCCTTCTGGTATTCGTTGTTCACCGAACCTGCGGAGAAGGCACTGGGGCCGTCACCAGCGGCACCTTCCATCTTGAGCTGCTCGGGCTCGGGCGCCTTGTCCAGCGGCTTTTGCTCTTCCTGCTGGGGCTGCGGCTTTTGCTCCTTGAGCTCGGGCTCGGGCTTCTTTTCCTGCGGTGGGGGCGGTGGCGGCGGGGGCGTATCGGGCAAGACCGCGATCTTCACGGTCTGGCGCTTGGGGCCCGTGCTGCCGGCGTGAAACGAGGTCACGGCCCAGTAGATGAGCCCTGCCAGTGCCAGCAGCGCGCAGGCCAATGCCAGCTTGCCGCCCCAGCCCTCACCGTCTTCGTCGTGAACGTCATCAACCACGGCCATGGGTGCTCCTCATGTGCCGATGCGGGCCGTGACCAGCCCCATCGACACTTCCAGCTTGTTGCACAGGTCGATGACGGCCACGACCTTGGCGTACTGCGTGCGCGAGTCACCCTTGATGGCCACGCTCATCTTGGCGTCCTCGGCCTTGGCCTGCTGCAAACGCGTTTCCAGCTCGGCCATGCTCACGGGCACGCCGTTGAGCGCGAGCGTGCCTTCGGGCAGCACCTGCACCACCTTGAGCGGGTGCTTCTCGGTGCTGGGCTTGTTGCTGGGCTTGGGCATGTTGACGCTCAGGCCCTGCACGGAGGCCGTCGTCATCAGGATGAACACCACGAGCAGCACGTACGCCAGGTCCAGCATGGGCGTGACGTTGATGGTGTCGTAGGGTTTGGCGTCGTCTTGAACTTGCATGGGGTGTCCCGCCTTTACTGCAGGCGCTTGGTCGCCAGGCCGATCTCGGTGATGTCGAGCTTCTTGGCGATTTCCAGCACAGCCATGACCTTTTCGTACTGCGTGGCGGCATCGGCCTTGAGCACCACGGGCAAGGCCGGGTTGGCAGCCTTGTACTGCGCCAGAGAAGACTGGAGCTGGTCCAGGCTCACGGGGTAGGCATCGAGGTAGACCTGGCCATCGGCCGTGATCGTGATGCCGCGGGTCTGCGGCTTGGCCAGGTTGTTGGTGGCCTGGGTCAGGGGCGGCTGGACCTTCACGCCCTGCACGGAGGCCGTGGTCATGATGATGAAGGTCACCAGCAGCACATACGCGAGGTCCAACATCGGGGTGATGTTGATGTCGTCGTAAGGCTGGTTATCCGCTTTGACGTCGCCGGCCATGGTGTGCCCCTGCTCAGCGTGCGCCGTAGGTTTCGGCCACGCGGGTCACGAACTCGTCGACGAAGATCTGCATGTCCGACGAGATGTTCTTGATGCGGGAGGCCAGGTAGTTGTAGCCGAACAGCGCAGGAATGGCCACGCCCAGGCCGGCCACGGTGGCCAGCAAGGCGGCCGCGATACCGGGGGCGATGGCGTTGACGTTGACGTCGCCCGCCGCTGCAATGGCCGCGAAGGTGATCATCACGCCCACCACGGTACCCAGCAGGCCCAGGAAGGGACCGCCGGAGATGGCGATGGTCAGCAGCACCATCTTGGAGTTGAGCTCGTGGCTCTCGCGCACAAGGTCAGCGTCGATGGCCGCCTTGACGGCGTCGATGGAGGCGCCCGACAAGGCTTTCGCGTCGGCCTTGCCCACATCGCGCTTGTTCAACTCGCGCAGACCGGCTTCATACAGACGTTGCAGCGAGGAGTGCTTGAGCGCCTTGGCTTCGATCTGCATCACATCACGCGCATCGCGGAAGCGTTGCAGGAAGGCGCGGTTGGCCTTGTCGGCGCGGCCGACGAACACGGCCTTGGCATACATGACCCAGGCCGCCACGGCGAACATCACGCCCAGGATGCCGATCACCACCCAGGCGTCCACCGTGAGGTTGCCCACGAGGATGCCGAAGTAACCGGGCTCGCTGCCGCCCTCCTTGGCGGTATCCGGCGTCTGGCTGACACCGGCCACCAGCTTGGCATCGGCGCTTTGCGCGGCATGCGCGAACTTGAGCCAGTCGGCGCTGCGCACGGTGCTGGCGATTTCCAGCTCGTCGATCTGGGCGGCCAGGCCCTGGCCCAGGCTGATCTCGCCTTCAATGGGTGTGGTCGACGCGGCCAGGTCAGCCTGTGCCGCTTGTTCGCCGTTGAGGAACAGCGTCAGCTTGTTGTTGCCCACCACCACGGCCACATGGGCCCAGGCGGAGGCTGGCAGTTCGCCGCCGATGGCTTGCACCTTGCCCAGGTCCGCCTGCAGCTTGCCGGCGTTCAGGGCGATGGTCAGCGGGGCCTGCTTGAAGATGATCCCGGTGAGCGCGCCGGGCTTGATCCACAGGCTGACGGTGTAAGGGCCGGAGGCCGAGGCCTTGAGCTTGTCGCTGGCGGGGATCACCAGGGGCTGCTGGCCGTCGAGCTTGGCGGCAGGGCCGATCAGGCCATTGGTTTCACGCGGCACGGGCGCCGAGGTGGCGAGCTGGCTGACGGCATCTTGCGCGGCGGCGCCGTCCTTGCCCGCGAACGAGAAGGCGGCGCTCATGCTGCCGTCGTACACGGCGGTGGAAACCGATTCAGCCGCGGCCTTGTCATTGCCGGCGTAGACGTACACCACGTTCTTGTCGGTGCCGGGCGCCACGCTGGGCAACTGCACCCAGACCACGGCCAGCTCGTTGGCACCGTCAAAACGTTCAACCCAGTACCTCAACGGCGTCTTGTCATCGGCCGCGACCACGCGCAGGTCCGAGCCATCGGGCTTGGCCGACAGGAAATCGAAGTTGCCGGAATGCAGGCGCACCGGCACCACCACGCCCGACAAGGCTTCCTTGGTTTCCACACCTTGGGCTGTGGTGTTCAAGGTGATCTTGGCCCGGGCCTTCCAGTCACCGTTCCACCAGGCGTGGGCAGAGGTGGAGAAAAGGCCGCCCATCAGGGCCGCACCCAACATCAAGGATCTGACAGTGTTCATGGGGATCAGTCCGCGTCCAAATACAAACGGTTATTGTCAAAAGCACATGTGTCGCCCTCGGGAAAACGCATGATCCGGAAGGACCACCGCTGACGACGAAGGGGTGTCATGGCTTAGTCACAAAGGACCGACACCCCGCAGACGGGGGTGTCGGTTCGAGCGCCAGTCGGGCCTCAGCGCTTGGCGCAGGCCTTGGCCTTGTCCTTCTTCTCGTCGTCTTCGCAAGCCTCGTTGCCGGCTGCAGGGGCGGGGTTGCCGGCGGCAGGCGCATTCGCGTCATCGCCCATGCCCAGCAGGTCCACGGTCACCACGGAGGCGGGGTCCTTGGCCTTGCCTTCCTGGCTGGCTGCGGCAGCTTGCGCACCAGCGGCGGTCTGGCTGGGCACGCTGGTGTTGACGTTGATGGCCACGTTGACGGAGACCGCAGGCGGTGCACCGTTGACCTTGCCGGCGATGTTGTCGCCACCCTTGACCACCTGGGCACCGATGTTGATCTCGCCGCCGCCCTCGTTGCGGATCTGTGCATCCAGGGCTCGGATTTCACCGTTGGGTGCGTTGAGGTAGACCTGGCCCACCGAGGCGCCTTCAGACGACTTGAGGCGGCCGATACCACTGCCGGTGGTCAGCGGCGGCAACTGGAAGCTCACGCTGCCATCGCTGTTGCGCACGGCCACAGGCGGCGGCACGGTCACGTCGGTGTTGGCGCCGCGGCCGGCATCCAGGCTGCCGTAGGAGGACCACAGCATGATGTCGCCATTGCCCACCACGAAAGCCTTTTGCGCATTGACGAGGAAGTCCCCGGCCGACATGGCGCGGATGCTGCCGCCGCCATAGGTGACCAGGCCGTGCTCCTTGGCTTCTCTTTGGTCCTGCTGCTTCACCGTCAGTGCATTGAGGCCCACCAACACACCACCACCAGGCGTCAGGATGTCGATGCCGCCGGTGTTCAGGTCACCACTGCCCTGGGTCTGCACGCCGCTGCCGGCGATCTGGATGTCACCGACGAACTGGAAGCCCTTGCCCAGGCCAGCCAGATCGATGGCGGCGAAGGCCTTGTCGTACAGGGCCTGGCGCTTGGCGGTGGCCAGCGCGTTGGCAGCAGGGTCCAGTGACAAGGGCACATCGGCCGCCGCCTTGCCCCAGACCTTGAGCTCGTTCATGAGCACATTGGTCTTGAACTGCGCAAAAGCGGTGCTGTCATACGCCGTGGCGGGGACGCCCAGCACCTGGGCCTTGTCCTGCCAGGCCTGGGCGTAGTCACTGCCGCTGCCCAGGTAGGCCTGAATGAAGGCCTTGTTGATCACCGCATTCGCGAAGGCGACCTGGTTTTCACGCGTGAAGCCCTTGTAGTAGCTCAGGGCCTGCTCATAGGCTGCGGCCTGGTCCGCAGGCAGATCGGTGTCCGCCAGTTGAAGCACCTGCTTCACATAGCTGACCAGATCGGCACGAGCGACCTCACCCGCGGGCATGAAACGCTGTGCGAAGGTGTCCACATCCAGCGTCTTGGCCATGCCGGCGGCCAGCGTGATCTTGGCGGAGTCCGCCGAGAGCTCGGTGTTGTACTTGTTGCCGATGGTGCGCACGCCGCCCGCTTCAACGAGGTCCATCTGGCGGCCCGCCTTGACTTGCAACTCGCCCGGTCCCGCCAGCGCGATGACGCCAGAACCACCACCCAGCGATGCGGTGAATGAGTCCGTGTTCCTGCCAACAATATTGCGGCCCGCTTCGATCAGCGTGACATCACCATCGTGGTACTGCTGACCCACGTAGGTCAACTGATTGATGTCCCGGCCAGCAGTGACTTCAGCGGCCTTCGGCAAGTTGAAGGACGCCCCAACAAAGCCAGCATCCGTGCTGCCGATGTCGCGCTCGGCGTGAATGTGGGCAGCGGTGGCGTCGCTCTCATGCAGCGTTGACGACGTCAGGCCGCCGATGCCCGTGACGGTGGGCGTACCACCCACCATATACCGCGGCCAGGCAACGAGCAAATTGCCGATACCAGAAACACCCACCGCTGACTGTAAACCCGGCCAGAGATCCAGACTGCCATCCGCCATGGACATGCGGGCACCGGAGCTCATCTTGATGTCTCGACCCGCATACAGATCCAATTGCCCCTGTGGCGAGGGGAACAAGGTCATCATCATGCCGCCGGAGGGCGTACTGAAGACCAGATCACCTGACAGAGCAGTCAGAGCCAAAGAAGGGGGAGTGACCATGCTCAAGGCGTAATTGGTCGCGTATGCGGTCGGCAGCTTGTCCGATCCCGCGATCTTGTCGAGTTGGTTCAGGTACTCCCTATAGCGGTCGCTTTCAGGTGTCCATTTCAGGTCACCCGAGATGCTGGTGACGGCCAAGCCCGCATCGGCGCCGTAGCTGAAGTAGGCCGACTGCTCGGCTTCCATGCGGCTGGATGCTGGCAGGATCGTCGGGTTGTATGCAACGGCCATGGTGACATCCTTGCCTGCCTGCAAGGCGACATGGCCATCCATCACCGCCACCACGGTCCCAACCTGTGGCACCTTGGCATTGACGCTGTCCCCCTTGGTGATGGCGCCACCAGCCTGAATCAGCGCGTTACCGCGGCCCAGGAAGTACACCCCACCCTTGATGTCCCCGCCAGCGCGCACATTGATGTCGCCGCCGTTGTCGACCAGCACCGTGCGCTCCCCTGTGGCGTCGTTCGTCACTTGCCTCATGGAAGTGGGTGACACCACGCCGAGGTTGTTGATCGACTGGCCGGCACGCACGTCGATGTTGCCGCCACCGAAGGAGCCCACACCTTGCTTGAAGTTGTCAAAGAAGCTGAACCATGAACCACCAAAGTCCTCGGTGGAGCCGGTGTGTTCGAACCAGTGGTTGATCAACTGCGCAGCGCCGGGCGCCACGATGTTGCCGCCCGCAGCCAGCGACACACGCCCGCCGTGGTTCGTGAACTGCGCCCAGCTATTGGGTGAGAACGACTGCCCAGCAGGCAGCTCGGCGAGCTGGCCGGCCGCGTACACCACCGCCTGAACCGGCGAGGCGCCCGTGCCTGGCTTGAGCTGGATGTCCTGTGCCGCGGCCAGCTCGATCGAGCCACTGGTGGTGCGCACCATCTTGCCGCCATCGATACGCAGGTTGCCCGTGGTGGCCCTGGCATCGGTCTTGAGCATGTTGGCCGCCGACAGGTCGGCCCCCGCCACCAGGCGGAAGGATGCGGCGGGCCCGGCCTGGATTGCCGTCGGTTCGCTGGCACCCGTGCCGATGCGGGTGGCCGTGGCAAAGCCATCGCTCAGGCTGCCCTTGATGTTGAGGGCACCTGCCGCGCGGATGGTGAGGTTCAAGGGCTCGCCGCCGGTGCGCTCTTCGGTCCACAGGTTCCAATCCCTGCTGACCTCGAAATCGCCGCTGGCGCGGATTTCCACGCCCGAGCGCAGGTGCGCATTGGCGAGTCCGCCCAGGCCCAGCGCGCTGGCGATGGCATCCTTGCTGGCCATGAAATCATCGTTGTCGGCGATCAGGCTCGTCTGGCCCAGCGTGGTGCCAAAGCTTGGCCCGGTCGACAGCTTGGTACCGGTGTAGACGCGCACGGCCTCCACCGTGAACTCACCCGCCTTGATCTTCGTGTTGGGGCCGATGGGGTCCACATTGACACGCAGTTCGTCGGGCAGGTTGCCATCGTCGTTGCGCTGGGCACGCACGATCACACGGCCGTCCTGTTCGTCGTCGCCTGCCGCAGACAAGGTCACGCCATCCTGGATACGGACCTGGCCTTCCGACGAAGCCAGCAGGATGTCGCCGCCATTGGCGCCTGCGCGCGAGGAATCAGCCCGCACATCCGTACCAATGATGAGGTCCTGCCCTGCCGCCAGCTGCACCACGCCACCTTGGGGCGCGCGGGCATCGATGCTGCCCTTGTGGGTCACCAGCTGGCCATTGGCCTGCAGCGTCTGGCTTTGGCCCAGCGACAGGCTGCCAGCGTCCGCGCTGATGAACACGCGCTGTGCGGTCAGCTCGGTGTTGAGCGATTGCGCGCCTTCACGGATGCGCCAGTCCACCTCGCGGTGCACGCCGCCGGCCTTGGTGATGTCGGCCAGGCGGTCCAGCGTGCCGTGTGTGATCGCCGCGGCCTGTGCGGCGGCAGACAAGCCCGCAACAGGCTCGTTGCTCAGGCGTTGCGCGTCCACAGCAAGGCTGGCCGACAAGCGGTCGCTGCCCGCGCTGCCCTTGAGGCTGGCTTTTTCGCCCACCACCAGTTGGCCGCGGTAGCCGTCGGTCGGGTTGAGGCCATTGGCCAGCAGCGTCACCGTGCCCGCAGCCTGGCCCTGGTCGGGCTTGCTGCTGGCCACCGGCGCCGACACGTCGATCTGGCCACGCCAGATCACATCACCCTGCACCGCCTGAACGGTGACGTCGCCACCGGGCGCGTCAACCGACCAATTCTGGCCCACCGGCTGGGTCCAGCCCGCAGCCCTGGTGACCGAGCGCTCGGTCAACGTCACGGTGTCGCGGCGCTGGGTGGTGTTGCCCTTGCCAAGGATGTTGATCTTGCCGGAGGCCACGTCCACCACGCCGTCCTGCACCACGCGTTCACCGCTGAGGCTCAAGGTGCCGCCTGCCCCCACGCGCTCACCCAGCGTGCGGGCGTTGGCGGCCGTTGTGATGGTCAAGGTGGCAGCACTGTCCACACCGTGCTCTGCCGAGTTGGTCGCGGTCACACGGGCTGCGGCCAGGGTGACATCACCCTGCGCGCCCAGCTTGCCCTGGCCATCGAACACGATGTCACCCTGGGATGACAAGGTGCTGTTGGCGAAAGCCAGGCGCTGTTCGCCTTGGCCGACGGTGATGCCACCCGTGGTCTTGTCCGAGATCACGGGCTCGGCCTGGATGTGCAGCGTCGACGATCCGGCTTCAGTCAACGACGGGGCAATGCCCGATGTGTTGCGCAAGGTGACGCTTTGCGCGGTCACGCTGACCGTGTCGGTGCGCTGGCCCAGGCCACGCAGCTGGGGCGCGTCCAGCACCACCTTGCGCAGCAGCGGCTTGCCATCCGCGCCACGCGCATCAAAGGCCTGTGAGCCCTTGAAATCGATGCTGCTGTAGCTGCGCAGCTGCATGCTGTCCGCACCCTTGAGCGAGTTCAGCAAGATGCCGTCCAGCGCCACCGCGCCCGCTGTGTCAGCCGCCCCGCCCACCACAGTACGCGGAGCACCCAGGCCAAACAGCTTGCTGTTGACCGTGGCGTTGGCATGGAGGTTCAGGCTCCTGGATGCGTCCAATTGAACCGCCTGGCCAGTCAACGTGGCCTGCCCGATGTTGAGCGTGCCCTTGTCCACCGTCACGCCGCTCAGATCACGGCGGATGTCGGTGTTGCTATTTTGGCTGACCACCACCGCCGCGCCCTGCCCCTGGATGGTGAGCTGGTTGGCCTTGTTGCTGACTGCGCCCTCGGCTGTCAGCTTGACACCATCGTCCACCGTGACGGTGTCAGACGCCACGGCGATCACCTCGCCCGCAGACAAGCTGCTGCTGGCCACACGCACCGTGCTGGTCCCGACCGTGGCCGTGGCCCCTTCCACCGTGCCCGTTCGGGTACCGCCCAGCATGATGCTGCCGGCATGCGTGCCGTTGAGCGACTGGGCTGACACGCGTGCCGAACCCTCCGCCACCTGAACAGTCGTGTCCCCGTCATCAACGACGGTCAAAGAAGGCATCGTGACGTCAAGCTGGCCTGCCGCCAAGGCGCCCTTGCCAGCCAGGTTGAACTGCCCCAGCAGGTCGAAGGCGCTCTGGGCCGTCAGCGACACGCGGCCGGCATCACCCGCCAGGCTGGGCAGCAAGGTGTCCAGCTGCACCGCACGGTCGGTGAGCAGGCTGTTGATGGACGTCAGCGCGTAGGCCGATTTGGCGCGGAAAGTCGCGGCCGATTCGAGCATGAAGGTCTGGCGAGGGTCGCCGCCCGTGATGGCCGTGCCCGTGGCCGTGCGCTGGCCGGACACGAACACACTGCCATCGTCCTGCGTGATCGCCTGGTTCAAGGTGCCGCCCGCGCCCACATTGGCCGCAGACACCAGCACGGCGCCTGGCAACAAGGCATAGCGCGAGGGCAGCAGGGTGTAGGTGCCCTTGGCCAGCACACCGTTGGCCGTGCTGATCGTGATCTTGTCGCCCGCTTGCAAGCTGCTGCCATTCAAGGCCGCGGACTTGACGATCTCGGTGTCATACGGCGCGAAGTCGTACTGGTAGTTGGGCAGCACGGCGAACAAGCCGGCGCGGTTGAGCGTGTCGGTGCTGCCACCCACGCCGCGGATGAATTCCCAGGCCTGCAGGTCACCACCTGCCTGAGCCTGGACGACGCTGGTGTTGCTCAGGCTGATGCCCTGGCCATTGATCTGGATACCCTTGGCCACGGGCAGGCCATCGAGGTTCTTCACCACGGGTGTCGTGGCGTTTGAATCAGTGGGGTTGGGCGTGTAGACCCAGTTGCGCTCATTGACCGTGGTGCCCACCGGCACCGTCACGCCGTCACCGGAAACGGACAAGGTGCTGCCTGCACCCAGGGTCACCTTGTTGACGGCATTGAGCGTCAGGGCACCGAAGGGCTGACGCAATACACCGTCGTGCTCGATGTCATCGGCCTGCAAGGTGAGCGAGGCCAGCGCCGTCAGCGGTGTGGCACTGGTCGAGCTGCCCGCCGATGGTTGCGCTGTCAGGAGCGAGGAATGGCCCAAAGCGCCTTGCACCGTGAAGTTGGACAAGGTGGAGGCGTAACTCTGGCCCGCGCGCAGCGTGAGCAGGCCGTCAAAACCCAGGTAGCCTGTCAAATCGACGCTGTTGATGTCGAACGTGCGGCCAATGAAGCGGATCTCGCCATCACGGCGGGTGTTGCCAAAGGACTTGTCCAGCGTGGCATTGAGGTCCACAGACTGCCAACCCTGGAGGGCCGACTTGCCGTGCACCTCGATGAGGCCGGCATTCACCGCCAGCGTGGCGTTGCCCGCTGCGGAAGCCGGGCGGCTGTCGGTGGTGGCGTCAAACTTGCTGATCAGGTTGACATCACCCAGTGCCACATAGCTGGCGCGCAGCTCGTGCGCACCACCGTCTTCGGCCTTCAAGACTGGCGAGGACACGGTGATGGCGCGCAGCTTCTGGCCATCGGCGGTGCCGATACTGGCACCCTTGTCCAGCACCACACGGTCGTCGGCACGCAGGCTGATGTGGTCAAAGCCGGCATCGGCCAGTTGCTGGGCTGACACGACACCTTCACCTTGTGTCTGCGCATGGGCCGCCACTTCAGCTTGGGTAGCCGTCACCCTCAGGACGCGGTCATTGGCATCGTAGGGCGTGGCGGTGATGGCCACCACATCGCTGTGCCCTTCCTTGCTGATCGAGGCCTGGAACAGGCCACCGCCCACGCTGCCATCGGGTGCCTGAGCCCGGATATCGCCCATGAGCGCAAAGCCGTTGGCACCGCCAACACTCACCGTACCCGCCCCCTGGCTGATGGTGGTGCCGCGGCTGCCTCGTCCAAGATTGATGTCTGCAGACTTGCCGCTGACGTCAATCAGGGCTGCGCCCGCCTGCTCGTTGGCGCCTTCCATGATGACGCGACCACGCTGCCCGCGCTGCTCACTGTCCTTGCTGTCGAGGTCGTAGTTCAGGGTGACCGTGCCGCCCCCCAGCACGGAACCTGTGACGCGCTCCCGGCCGTTCACGATCTGCGTCTGCGTGCGGGCGATGCCCGACACATCAATGCGAGAGCCCGCGCTCAAGCGAACCTCGTTATCAGACACGAAGCCCATGTCGTCGGAGGATTGCACGGTGCCGTTGTTGATGGAGCCGCCGGCGCGGTAGCCGCTCAGGTACAAGGCGACGGCGCCACCATGTGCTGTGACGCCAGTATCAGAGGACAACAAGATCTGACGACCGGCCGAGGCCGTGAAGCTGCCACCCGCTCCCAGATCAAGCTGTGCCCCCTGGCCGATGCGCACGCGCCCACCTTCCTTGTAGCCTTCTCGATTGTCCTGGCCCGGCTTGACCGCCGTGAGTGTCAGATTGATGGGTGCGCGCAGCGCGTCGTTCAACTCCGTGGTGATGAACAAGGCTGAACCATTCCCGCCCCCCAAACGCGCTGCGTCAAGCTGGTAGTTCTTCAATCGTGGCTTCAGTACCGTGCCGGCCGCCACGTCCACGTCACCAAGCGAGCTCAGCTCAAAGCTGCTAAAGCCGTTGTCACTGAAGAAGGCCGTGGACAAGCGCATATCATCCGTCTTGCCGCCCTGACCGATGGTCAGGCCCGATACGCCGTTGATGTTCAATGTGCCGCCGGACTGGAAGTCGTAGCCACTCAGACGCCCATCCAGCACCATTTTGCTGACCAATGGATTGGTCGACTCCAGGGTGAGCTCACCCGCCTTGCCGGTGGTGATGCCCCCCGTGTTGGCTCGCCAAACCCCAGCAGAGACATCCACCTGACTGGCCTTGCTCAGGTTCAACTCACCGTTCGCCTGGAGCGTCACCGAACCACCGTTCACGTCCAGTGGCGTCGTGCCATTGGCTTGTCCCAGCTCGTCAAGCTTGCTGCCTGATACGTCGATGGCTGCGCCTTCACCCAGCACCAAGTCACCGATGGCCAACAAGCTGACACTCCCGCCCTCAGCCTTGACCTGGCCATCGACCTGGATGCTGCCCACCGCTTTCGCGTTCAGCGCGCCGGTAGGGCCCAGGTTCAGGCTGGCATCCTTGTTCACGTTCAGGCCCGCGGCATACACCGTCAGGCCGGCAAAGCCGCCCTTGCTCAAGGTATCGGCCGTGAGCTGGTTGTGCAGCGGTGAAGCACTGACCTGTTGCATCACGGCCGCGTCGTCCACGCCGGACACCGAGCCCAAGCTGCTGGAACGCGCCCCGCTCACGGTGACGCCATCCATGTTGATGGCCATTTTGTCGGAGAAGCCCAGCGTCAAGCTCGCACCCAAGGGCCGAACCGACCCATACAAATCCGGTCGTTTGCTCAAGTCCACCTTGGACGAGATGGCGCCGCCGCGCTGGTACGGGCCGACCACCACGTCGCCCTTGAGCGTGCCTTCACCCACGTAGAACTGCGGCGCGAACAACTGGATCTCGCCGCCATCCTTGCCTTCCACGTAGCTGGCCTGCAGGGTCGATGCACCGCGGCCGCTGCCGGAGATCAGCTCGTCGTACTGGACGCCGGCCTGGGCATCTTCCAGCCTGACCAGCGTGTTGCCCTTGCGCAGCAGGCTGCTGGTGACGGCACCTGCCTGGTAGACCACGCTGCCGCCCGACACATCCACCTTGGCACCATCGGCCAACACGGTGCTGCCTTGCGCCTGGATCTTGACCGTGCCGGCCTTGGTCGAAATTTCTTCAGCAGTGCGGCCCACCAGGTTGTAGAAGCCGGTCACATTGGCGACCTTGACCACGCTGCGCGCATCGGCGGACACCTCGCTGCGGTACAGCACGCCGCCGCGTTGAACCGGTGAATCGGCCAGCTCATTGGCAAAGAGGCGCCCATTGAGTTGGTTGCGGCTCATGGGCAGCGTCACGTCACGCAAGCCCGCAGCGCTGATCAAGGCACCGTCCTCCACCACGATGCTGCTGTTGTCTTTGCTCAAGCTGGCCGAGGTGCCAAACAAGGCCGACTGGGTCGCATCTTCTGCGGCCAGCAAGTTGATCTTGCCATTGGGGGCCACCACCTGGGCCCCACCCTGCACACGGATGCTGGCGCCGCTGATCTCGATGCGCGACTGGCTGAAGGTTTCCGCATCCGTCTGCGTGGGTGCTTCAAACTTTTTGGTCTCCTCGTTGTAGACCTGTGCGCTGGAGGGGGTGACCTGGGTCACGCTGCCCGCCCCCAGTTCGACCGCGCCCAATTGCCCGGCGATACGTGGTGTGGCATTGCTGTCCGACGAGGTGACAGCCGGCGAGCTGCCTGCGATATAGGCCGCGGTGGACTTCTGCGCCTGCAGGTAGATGCTGCCGTTCTGCCCCTTCACCGCCGTGGTGGCCGTGAGGATGCCGTTGTTGCGCACGGTCAGGCCCACCAGGTTGATGGAGCCTTGCTCGGCCACGATCTGGTTGACCTTCCTGGCCAGGCCAGCGGTATCGTCCGGCGTGCTGTTGTCGACCGTTTTGCCATCCACCGTGCGGTACTCGGCTGCGGTGGCGTTCTCCACGGTGTTGACGCCTGCGGGGCCCGATGCGAACGGGTCCACGGCCACGAGCAGGCCACGTTGCGCCGGGTCCAGCGAGCTGTAGAGGTAGACCTTCTGGCCAGCGGCTAGCACGGTCTGGCCCTTGGGGGTTTCGATCGTGCCTTCGTTGTAGACCTTGGGCGCGATCATCAGCACATCGCCGCCCGCCAGGGCCTTGACCTCGGCACCGCGCTCGATCGTGATGAAGCCATTGGGATCGGCATCGTCGCCGCCGAACATCACCTGCCCATCGCGGTTGGCGCGCAGGCCCTTGCTGATGGCCTCTTCGGTCATCTTCAAGGCGGTGGTCACGAAGCGGCCCGTCTGCACGCGTGCTGTGGCGCCGAAAATCACACCGTGCGTGTTCTCCAGGATCACCTCGCCATTGGCCGTGATCTTGCCCATGACAACGGTCGGGTTCAGGTCCCAGATGCGGTTGTAGGCCGAGCCGCCCTTGGGCTGGTTGAACAACACGCTGTAGTCGGCGCCCACATTGAAGCTGTCCCAGTTGATGATGACCCGGTTGTCGTACTGGTCGATCTGGGTGGTGAGGCCATCCGGGTTGGTGACCTTGAACTGCGAAGCCTTGCCCGCGTCGCGCGCGGCACTCCACACGGGGCCGGTGTTGCGCGCGATGTTGAAAGTGGAGGCGCGCATCATGGTGTCCACGATGCTGCGGTTGGCTGATGGGGTCACATCCCGGGCATCCGCCACGCCGCTCAAGGCCATGGACACCAGCGTCACACCGGCCACGGCGCGCGCACGGGTCTGGCCGCCCGCGGCCTTGCCTGCGGCACGCACGTTCTCGGCGGCGGGCACACGCATGCCGCGCTTGCGATCAAAAACCAGACGGTGGATGTGCTTGTTCATGTCAACTGCTCCAAGGGGTTCGCTGCGGGCCGGATCAGAAGGACTGGCGCAGGGCTGCGTCCAGGCGCCAGCGGCGCGCGCTCTGACTGCCGGTTGCGGCCTCCTGGCCGCCAGACTCGGTGGGTTTGCTCGTGTCGTAAATCGGGAAGGCCAGGTCCAGGCGAGCCGTCAGGCCCTTGCTGTTGTCCAGGCGCAGGCCCAGGCCGTAGCTGCCCATCTGCACCTTCTGGATCTCGGTGGGCAGGGGCTTGATGAGGCGCAGCTCGCCACGGTCCCAGAACAACAAGGCGCGCACGCCTTCGTCATCCTTGAGCTTGAGCCAGGCCGGCGAAATCAGCTCCAGGCGCGTGTTCCAGCCCTGGTCAGCCGACTGTTCGTAGTCGTAATAACCCCGGATGGAATCGATGCCGCCCAGGCTGTATTGTTCGGCGGGCACCAGCGGGCCCGAGGCCAGCTGCGCATCGATGTCAAACTTGACTTGCCAGTTGGCGGGCAGGTTCTGCACACGGCCCATGCCGAGCTTGAACACGCTGAAGTCTGCCGAGGCGCCACTGCGTTTGCAGGCGAATTGCTCAAGCCTCACGCCATTGCAGTCCACCTGGCGCTCCGAGATGGAACGGAAGGAGGAGTACAGGCCCGCACGCCAGTTGGTGACGTTGTCGTTCTCGCCGCGCCAGCTCAGGTTGTAGCGAGCCGACAGCACCTCGTAATGCAGGCTGGGCTTTTCGGTGGTGACACCGCCGATGTCGATGTTGCGGTCGCTGCTGCGCTTGAAGTCCAGGCCCAGATCAAAACCATGGGTGACCGGCCACTGGCGGGCTTGCAGGTCGTGGTGGTAGACCAGGCCACCATAGCGGCCGCGCGTGAAGGTGGAACCACCCAGACCGGACTTGGTGGGCGTGTCGGTGTTGCTGCGGGCGTAATAGGCCGACAGCGTGTCCACCGTGGTGAGCGGCACGCTGTAGAGCGCTGCCAGGGTGTTGGCGTCAGCCGGCCGCGATGGGGCATAGATCCAGCTCAGGCCGATGGTGTGATCACGCTGGAACAGGTTGCCGTAAGTGAGCACGGCCTCGGTACGGCCTTGCGTGGTGTTGAAGTTCTGGCGGGAGTTGGCCTCCAGCGAGCCATGTACGGGCAGGCTGTCCTTGACCTTGAGTTCCACGTCGATCTGGCGTGGGTCCTGGCCTGGCCCGATCAAAGGGGTGACCTCCACATCCTGACCTTGCACCGTGGCCAGTTGTTCCTGCACCTCGGGGAAGTAAGGCACCTGGCCCGCGCCCAGGGCTGGCGTCTTGTCGGCGATCAGGCTGGGGCGGTGGTATTGCGAGCCGGTGACCTTGAGCTTGTCCACGGTGGCCTGGATGACTTCGAGCTTGACCTCGCCACTGTCCACGCGCTGATCAGGCAGGTTGACCACCACCGACAGGTAGCCTGCATCCTGATAGGCCTTCTCCAGCGCCGTGCGGGCGGCCTCCATGTCCTTGAAGGTCCTGCCCGGGCCCATGAAGGGGGACACCACACGCTCGACCTGCTCGGGCGGCAACACCGTGTTGCCTTCGACCACGAACTCCATGACATCGAAGGTGACAGCGGCGGGCACCTGGGCCTGCGCCAAGGCGGCCACGGCAGACAACACAAACAGGGAAGCCAGTTTTTTCATTTGAGACTGCACACAAAGCAACAGTCCCCAAGCGGGGACTGTGTGCAAAAGAGCTGAAATAGCCCGGGTATCAGGCCCCCGAACAAACGCTCGGGGGCACCGTCACCAATTAACGCGAGGCGTAAGGCTTGTTGGAGTTGCCGCCGCGGCCGAAGCGCGACTCAACACCGGTCACGAAGATGCCAGGGCTGGAGGTACCAGCCGCCACGTTGGCCTTGATGCCTTCGATGACGGGAGCGCAAGTGCCGGCGGGGCAGTAAGCCGACAGCTCGTACACGTAGTCATAACGACCAGCGATGGCGGTGGCCGTTTGCGAAGCGCCAGCCACACCTTCGGTGGCAGCCACTTCGCTCAGGCGAACGAAGCGATAGGTGTCGGAGCCACCGATGGGGTTGTTTTCCATGGACAGCGAACCGAACTTGTAGCCGTCAGACAGGGTGTTGGCGTTCAGGCAGTTCTTGACGTTGCCCGACGAAGCGTTTTCAACTGCGGCGTACTTCGACAGGGTCACGTTGCCGATGATGGGCTCCTTGCCACCCAGCGAACCCAGTGCGTCGTAGTTCAGGAAGTACAGCTGGGCGCCTTGCTGCGTACCCGAAGACTGAGGGCGCTTGCAGTAGGTGATCTTGTTGCCGCCGGTGGCCAGGCCAGCGGTCTGGTAGGCTGCGGGCACCAGGTAGGCCAGGCCGCCCGTCTTGGCGGGATTGCTGGTGGAGGAGTTGATCAGCGAGGTGATCTGGGCACGGCTCAGGCTGGGCTGGCAAGCAGGCGTGGTGTCGCCGGCAGCGCAAGTAGCGGGCACGATGTTGCCACCGGCGACCGTCTTCTGGTAGGCCTGAAGGTCGTTGTACAGGGTGGAGTTGACGGCGATGCCGAACACCTGGCTGAAGCCAGAGGGAGCGAAGTCACCGGCGTCGTAGCTGGTGTTGAAGACAGGGCCTTCTTCGTCCATGAAGCCGCCATCAGACTTGCTGTTGTCAGCCAGCGTGGTGCCGCAGTTCAGCATCTGGCCAGCAGCCAGGAACGACAGAGACTCGGTACCAGCAGGCAGGGCCGTGCACGAACCGGAGGGCACCAGGAAGCCGATGGTGGTCGACGAGGGATAAGCAGCGGCGTTGGTGATGGCGGTTTCAGAACCGTTGGCCACGTTCACGCGCAGTTCGTTGGCGGTGACGGGGATGTTGGCGTCGAAATCGGTCGAGCAGGTCACGGTGAACTGGTTGCCCAGAGAGCTCGTGCTGGACGAGGTCTTGTACACCAGGGCGGAGCCACCGTTGTTCACGCACATGTTCACGGCGCCGCGAACCACGTTGATGGACGAAGCGGAAGAACCGGTCAGGCGGGTCACGCCAGCGGCCATGGCTTGCGAAGCACCGCACACGGCGATGGCGGCGATCATCAGCTTGGAGAGTTTCATAGTGGTATCCAGTTAAAGCAGAAGGATGAAGCGGGGGCAAACAAGGGCGCAGCGCGGGCTGCGCCCCTCAGGCATTACTTGGCCTTGCGACGAGCAGCAAAGCCCATGGCGGCCAGGGCCACCAGGCCCAGGGCGTAGGTGCTGGGCTCAGGGACGGAAGGCGTCACGGCCAGGGAGGCGGTCTGCCAGGTCAGGGTCTGGGCAGCGGCGTTGTACGTGAAGGTGCCACGGGCATTCAGCAGGCCGGTGGTGGTGGTGCCAGCGGGAGCTGCGCCAACGAACTCTTCGCTACCGTCGCCATTGGCGAACACGAAGTTGGTTTGCGTGCCAGCGGTCAGGGCGTTCCAGGTGATGTTGTTCATCCACTTGCCCAGCGTGCCGATACCACCATCGTTGCTGCCGGTCCAGGCGGGGTCGGTGTTGGTGGCGGCGTAGTACGAACCGTTGTCAGCCGAGCTGGTGATGGCAGCGGCAGTACGGGTCCACAGGGGCGCAACCAGTTGCAGTGCGGAAGAGTCGATCTGGTTGGTCAGGTTGGAGGCCGTGGGCGTACCCGTGGTCAGGTAGCGGGTCATGTAGTCCACACCCACGGTATCACCAGCGATCACACCCCACTTGGCGTCGGCACCAGCCGAAGCGAAGAAAGGAGCGACAGCCGAGAAGTCGTTGCTGCCAGCGACGGCCTGGCCGTTGCGGGTGATGGTGTTGTTGGCGAAGTTCCACACCACGGTGTTGTTGACGTCGGACAGGTTGCCGATGCCGCCTTGCGATGCGGGCATGAAGTCAGCGAAGGTGTAGCCCAGGTCCACGAACACCGAACCTTGAACGGTGCTGGTGACGTCTTGAGCGATGAAGGCGACCGAGCTGGCGGTGCCGGCGTCCATGCCGTTGAGGCTGGCGTTGGCGGCGCCGGTGGCAGCCAGGGCCAGGGCGGCGACGATGGTTTGCAATTTCATGTGCTTGCTCCGTTTAGGAAGTCAGATGGATAAGAAAATTTTTGGAACCCCGAGCGAACTGCTCCTCGGAGTGCGTGCAGTGTCAAAAACACGTGTGACAGGCGTTCCGGGTCAACCCTGAGTGCACATGAGCCGTTCAGACTGCCGCTGCAAGGGGCTTCGCAACTCGGCTCACGATAGTCAGCAGGCGTGACACCGATGAAGCCCGACAAGGCCGCCAAACGTGAGCCGAAAGGACCAAGTCACGTGACGCCACGGCGTCAATCAGGGCCATGCACCTTGCACCCCCTTGTTTGAGTGGGGCGACGCGCGCATGCACCATGAACAACGCCACGCCCCTTTCGGAGGCGTGGCGTTGCATTCGGAGGTGGCGCCAGCGTCAGGGCACGACAACCAGCCCCTGCTCACTGTTGAGCTGGTCGATGAGCAACTGCGTCAGCACCGAGTTCACAGGCACGCCCTGCGCACGCAGCCAGGCCAGGGTTTCGCGCTGTTCGCCCATGGTCGCCGCATGGACGGCGTTGAGCCCGTGGAGATCAGGGGTTGCCAGATCCACGCCGCGCATCTGGAACAACTTCAACACGGGCACGTGCCCCGCGTACGCGGCCTCGGCCACGGCATGCCGACCTTGTCTGTTGGTCAAGCGCCAGTTGGCACCTGCGTCCAGCAGCATGGCCACGGTGCGTGGCCGGCCGCTCACGCAAGCCAGGTGCAATGGCGTCTGGCCCATGGCGTTGGCCTTGTCGATGTCCGCACCGTTTCTCAACAGGTCGCGCACCATGGTTTCCTGTCCGGCCAGGGCCGCCGCACCCAGTGGGGTCATGCCTGAGGCGCCGGCGCGGTCCACGTCGGCCCCGCGCTTGATCATCTCGCGGGCCAGCACCAACTGGTCGGCCTGCACGGCCATGGTCAGCGGCGTGCGCCCTGTTTCATCATGGCGATTGAGATCAGGCTGGTTCTGCTTGAGCCACGCCAGGGCTTCGCGCCAGCGCTGCTCGTCCAGCATCTTCAACAAGGTACGCTCGGAAGCCGAGAGCGCGCCTTCGGACCGGCGCGACCAGGGGCTCTCTCGGCGCACATCCTGGAAGTCCTGATCCAGCACAGGGCCTGTGCGCTCAGGCTGATTGGCGGCCGGGACGAAAGACGTCCACTCGGTCTGGTCACCACTGCTGATGCCTTGGGCCTGAGCAGCCAGGCTGGCGAAACAAAAGAAAGCCGCGCACAACGCGCGGCCGGAAAGGACATGGTTCATGCTGGTGTTTCAGTAATAGGCCTCGCCGGAGCCATGGGGCATGGCACCAAAGGCGTTCATGGTCATGGCCTTGGCAACCGCCTGTGCGCGGTTGGCTGCGCCCAACTTGCGCAGGATCTTCTGCACGTGGTTCTTGACCGTCAGGGCGCTGATGCCCAGCTTCTCGCTGATCTGCTGGTTGCTCAAGCCATCTCGCACCCAGAGCAGGATTTCGCGCTCGCGCTCGGTGATGGGCACCACCCTTTGATAAGGCACGGGGGAACTGGTGCCCGTCATGGGCAACCGCGCCGACACCATCTGGCGCTCGGTCACACACACGCGTTGGTAAGCCGTGTGCAGACAGGGCAGCAGCATCTCCAGCGCCAGAAGGTCTGGATCGTCGTAGAGCCGTTGAGGCTGGCCAAAGACAAAAAAGCTCTCGAGTTCCTCGGGGCGGCCTGGCCTGGTCACACCATGGATCAACAGATGCTGATAGCCCATGTCCAGCAGGATCCGCACTGCGGGGTCCGTCTTGTCCAGCAGGACCAGATCCAGGCGGCAGGCCTGATAACGGGCACGACGCCAGCATTGCAAGGCAGCGGTCATCAAGGGTGCACGTGCATTTTTGAGCCGCTCGGCAATGTCTTCGGGAACCGGAACGCTGTTGAAGAGATCAAACACCACGTCACGCTGGTCTCGGTCGTAGCTGCCGCACACGCTGAACTTGTGAGGCAGCCAGCGCTGGAAGTCGCCCTGGCACCAGACAAAGTACTGGTGCCTGCGGCGGACTTGAGGCGCGGCCTCAACGACACGCAGCAAACACTCGGATTGCTCTGGTGCGATGTTGGGATATGGCATGGTGGGTAAAGGGGGTAGCCGCCGTAGTCTAGAAACGGTCAATGACGGTTTGTTGACGAAACATTCGTGAAACAGCCTTTATCCGTTTGACACCACGAAGCGCCATTGCTTGTACTGGTCCACACCCTCCGGTGCGGCCAAGGGTCTGCCCGTCGAGTTGCTGTACACACCCTTGATGCCAACGCCCTCCATGACGAGCCCCCAGTTCGCATCCCCCGTGATGGGATCGGGCCAGAGGCGACGCAAGTGGCGCACCATCACCGGGCCGCGGCGGTCCTCCAACAGGTCCTCCAGGCGGCTTGGCCATTGGGCCGCACCACCGGGCACGATCACCCTGTGATAGGCCTCGATGGCCTGACGGATCTGTTCACCTCGAAACACCAGCTCGGCCTCACGCTGGCGACGCATGGCATGCGACCAGTTGTCCGCCAGGGCAGCCAGCATCAGGCCGGACAGCGCCACCCACCAGATCAGCATCAAGTAGGTGAAACCGCCTTGAGCCTGGCCGCGATGCAGGCCCTTCACCATGACGAAAATGGGCGGCCGTTCTGCCCATTGCCCGTGGCACCGCTGCGCACATCGGCCATATTGCCGGGCACACTGGCATCGGCTGGTGGCGGCAGCATCTGCCAGCTGTCGCGCCGACCGGTCACCGGGTCTTCCGGAATCTGGCGGATGTAGCCCAGCGCAACCAGCTCGTCGAGCGAATCGGGGTAATGCCCTTTGTCGCCCACATACTTGTCGATGGCGTCCCGCATCACATTCAGTGACGTGCGCAGAGTGGCCTCGCGCGCGTTGTCGACGGTGCGCACATAACGCGGCGCCACGATGCTGGCCAGCAGGCCGATGATGGCCAGCACGACGATCAATTCGATCAAGGTGAAGCCACGACGGGTGACACGGCGGGGATGCATCATGGCTGGCTCACTGATGCGTCACCATTGCCGATAGGGCGTGCCATCCAGCCCCCCGCCCTCATGGGTGGTGTAGACGTCGAACACGTCGGTTCCCTCGGCTGGCGCGTCAGGCGGACTGGCATAGCTGCGCAGGCCCCATGTCTGGGCGGCAGGCAAAGTGGGGTCGGCAAAGGGGTCACGGGGCAGGCGTCGCAAGAAGTAGATGCGCCGGCCTTTGGGGGATGAGGCGTCCTTGACGCCCTTGACCAGCAGATCCAGCGAGGGTGGGTAGCCCGAGTCATCGGGCTTTTTCTCGATGCGACCTTGCTCCCAGGCGCGCTTGTAGTCGTCCAGCGCGGTGCGCAGCACACGCAGGGCCTGCCGCAACTCGGCCTCCTGCGTGCGCCGCTTGTGCAAGGCCGCCAGGGGCATGGCGGCGCTGGCGAGGATGCTGACGATCAGCACCACCACGACCATCTCGATGAGCGTGAAGCCCCTCGCGCGACGCATGTCAATGGAAGGCTGCACCATTGCCGACATCCCCGCCCTGCTGCTCATCGCCGTCCGATGCGGCCTCGTTGTGGACCTTGATCCGCCACAAGGCACCGGACGGCTCCAGCGTGAGCAAGGCTTCGCTCTGCGCGGTGTTCGGCCGCATGCGCATGGTCACGGTCTGCACCCCGTTGGGCGGCAGGGTCACAGACAGGCGGCCATTGGCGCTTGCCGCAGCGTCAAGCTCCAGCACGGTGGGATCGACCACCAGCGTCACAGGCGAGGCCTGGGCCTTCTGGTTGCTCAAGGTGACCTGAAAGCTGGCGCCGGGGCTGACCTCATCGGGGCCACTCACACTCGCACCCTCCCCCACGCCATTGATCGGCTTGGGTGCGGATGCGCCACGCCCGCCGCTCACGTTGCCCGAGCCTGAACCCGACATGCTGGCTTCGTCGCGCAGAATCAATGCAGGAGCGCCTGGTTGAGCTTCGGTGCCCGAGGGCATGAAAGCCGCTGCCGTGCCAGGCTGGATCACATTGCGCACGATGTGCGGCGTCACCAGCAGGATGATCTCGGACTTCTTGTGCTCGTTGGTGGTCAGGCCGAACAGGCGGCCTGCGATGGGCAGGTCGTGCAGGCCGGGAATGCCCGCCGAGCTGCGGCTTTCACTGTCGTTGATGAGGCCAGCAAGGATCTGCGTTTCACCATCATGCAGGCGCAAGGTGGTGGTGGCCTGGCGTGTGCCAACCTGGTAGGCAAAAGAATCGGATGGGCCCGATACCTTGTTGGTGATGCTGCTGACTTCCAGCGCCACCTTGATGGTCACGTCGTTGTCGAGTTGAACCTGTGGCTCGACATCCAGCTTGAGGCCCACATCGATGTAGCTCACGGAAACCGCATTCGAGATCGCCCCGTTGCTGGGTGTGGACGTGGTGGTGAACACCGGCAGCTTCTCGCCCAGCAGCACCTTGGCCTTCTCTCTGTTGCGCGCACGGATCTTCGGGTTGGCCAGGATGTTGGTGGTGTCGTGCGACGCCTTGAGCGTGGCCAGCGCCAGCGGGTTGGCGGTGTAAGCCTGCAGACCGGTGAAGCTGGTGATCGGGTCGCTGCCGCCTGGTACGCCATAGGACACATTGGTCGGCCAGCTCAGCCCCATGGAATTGAGCTTGTTGTTGGAGACTTCCATCACCTCCAGCTCCAGCATCACCTCCGGGTCGGCCAGGTCGATGCTCTGGATCAGGCGCTCGACCAGGCGCACCACCTCGGGCGTGTCACGCACCACCAGCAGGTTCAGGCGCTCGTCCACGAAGATGTCGCGGGTCTTGGCCACCGTGCGCACCAGCGACTGCGCCTGCTTGGGGTCGGCGTTGACCAGGTAGAAGGTGCGCGTGACGGTATCCAGCAAGTCACGCTGCTTTTGTTGCGTGGCCGGGAACACCAGCACCGTGTTGTCGTTGAGCAGCTTGGCGGCCAGTTGCTGTGTGTTGAGGATCACGCGCATGGCCTCGTCCACCGTGGTGTTCTTCAGGAACAGCGTGACCTTGGCCTCACCACGCACATCCTTGTCGAACACGAAGTTGACATTGGCGGCACGCGACAGGGCCTCGAACACGGTGCGCACCGAAGCCTCCCGGAACTCGAGCGTCACCGGGTTGTTGGCCGTGGCCAGTTGCAGCGTGGCCTGCTTGCGGCTCTGGGTTTCACGCATCTCGGCCACGCGGGCCATCTGGGCGCGGGCCTTGGCATTGCCGGGGTCTTCGGCGAGCACGGTCTGCAAGGCGGCTTCTGCGCGTTCGTACTGCCTGGCGTCCAGGCGCTGCTGGGCCTCGGTCATCAGACGCTGGTGGCGCTGCAAACGCGCCAGTTCGCTGCGCAGCCAGGCCACACGCGGATGCTGGGGCGCGGCCAGCTCCAGCCGTTTGAGCACGTTCTCGACCTCATCCAGCCGGCCGGCTGCCCGGGCGGCATCGGCCAGGTAAATCAGATAACCCACGGTGGCGTCGCGCTGCATCAGCACTTCATTGCGCAACTGCCGATCAGCCTGATCCTGCTGCGCAGCCTGGGTCAGGCGCTGCAAGGCGGCTTCATGCTGCCCCTGGCCAGCAAGCCGGTGCGCGTCTTCAATGGCCGGGTTGGCACACCCCGCCAGCCAGACCGCGATCAAGCACATTGCCATCACAAGCTGCGTGCGCAGCGCCGACAAATCCATCATGTTCATCTCATCACAACAGTCTGCTGCTGCTTCAGGGGCAGGTAGGTCAGACTCATGGTTCGGTCCTGAATGCGATCAACGCGCCATTGGCCTTCGATCACGTCGCCCGCGCGGACGACCCAGGTGTTCTGGGGCCCGGCCAGCACGGCACGGGCGACGGCTTGCGATACGGGCGCCGAGGCCCCGCTGGCGACACCACTGGCGGCCATGGCCACGGGCTCATCATTGAAGCGCCCCACCCAGGCATGCGGGAAGGGCGGCGCGGTGGGCGCGGGCGGTGGGCCAGGGTCAACCGCCACGCGTGGCGGGGGCGGCGGCGGTGGAGGCTGCACGCTGCGCCAGGCGGTCGCATCGGCCATCGGGCCCGATGCCGGTGAAGCCTGCGCCGTTTGCCAGCGCGCCTGCCAGCGCACGACGCCCTGGGTCAGCCCATCGGCCAACCACGGCGCCATCGGGGGGGAGCGCTTCTCGGCAGCACGGGGCGAGCCGCCCGTCGCTCGGTGGCGGTCAGGCTGATCACCTCGCTCGCCGCTTTGCTCGTCCGCACGCCGGTTTGTCTGGGCCCCGGGCTTGCCACCAGCCTGGCGTGAGGGTGCCAGCAAGTCATCATCAGACTGGCTGCCCAGGTACAGGCTCAGGCCGCCCACGAGCGCCAGCGCCAGCAACAAGCCGCGGTTCATGGCTTGATCCTTTCCGGCCGACGCCACCACAGCGACACCGCCACACGGGCCTTGACCTGGTCGCTCATGACATCGCTGCGCTGCAGATCCAGGCTGTCGATGCTGAGTGCGGGTTCCTGCAGCAGTTGCGCCAGCCAGGCGCGCACGGCGCCGTAGCCGCCTTCGACGGGCATCACCATGCGCTGGCGCCACAACACGACCCCATCCTGCGCGGCCCAGGGCTGCTTGCTGCCTGCGTACTGCACCGCGTTGACCACCAGGCCCTGTTGTCGAGCCTGTGCCAGCACCTGCGACTGCAGCGCCACGCGCTGGTCGGCACCAGGCAAGGTCTGCCACAGGCGTTGCCAGGCCTGCTCGGGTGTACCCAGGGCCTCGGGCTGGCTGCCGGCCTTTGCCTGCAAGGCAGCCTGCAGCTCGTGCCGGGTGCGGCGCGCCTGAGAGCCCCATTCGTCGAGCTGGGCATGCTGGCGGGGCAGCCACACCGTTTGCAGCCAGCCGGCACCGCCCAGCAAGCACACGCCCAGCAGGCCGGCCACCCCGAATCGTTGCCACGTGCGAGCGCTCATCATGGTGCGCCCCCTGCGAGCAAGGCTTCGGCCCGCCACTCGTAGTTGCCCGCCGTTGCCACAAAGGGCGTGGCCAGGCGCTCACGGCTGAGCAACTGCGCGGCGCCACCTTGTGCCTGCACCCAGCGCAGGGCCGAGGTGTCATCGCGCACAGCGGCACTGAGGCGCACGTCGGGCACGCTGTCCGCCCGGCTGCCCAAGGTGGCGAGGTCCAGATTGAAAGCCAGCATCACGGCTTGCTCGGCCTTGGCGGCGTGGTCCACCTGGTCCAGCACGTCCAGCCAGGGGTAGCCCAGCCACTGCGCCAGCTGCGCAGCGTGCTGGGCCGAGTCTGCGGACAAGGCAGGCGCCTGGTCGGCCTTGCGCCCCGCCCCCTTTGGCGCTTTGGCGGCCAGGGCCTGCTGGTGTACCGCCCGTTGCAGGCGCTTGAGCGTGGCCTGTGCCTCCGCTTGCTGATCAAGCACACCCTGCACCTGTGGCAACACGATGCCGAGTGCGACCAGGCCCAGCAGCAAGAGCAGCCAGGACCAGGGCGATGGGCTGAGGCGGGGGCCCACAAAGTCCAGCTCCTGCGCCCATTGGGGCGGGCTCATCCACCGCATCAACAGGTGCTTCATGGCTGGCGCCCCCACACGGCGGCATCACCTTGCAACACCGGCACCAACTGCGGTTGATCCCAGACATGGGCATGGTGCGGCTGGCAGGTGATGCCCAGTTGTGCAGGAGATACCAGCTCGACCGACACGTCAGCCGGCGGCGTCAATGCCCCCTCGTTCATCTCGACCCACACACGTTGAAGGCGAGCGGGCCGCCGGGGCATGACACTGGCCTGCACGTGCACGAGCAGCCCGGGCTCCTGCGCCACCAGCGTGACGGTGGCCCCGTTGGCATCGGGTGGCATGCCTGCTGCCAGCCCCGGATGGCTCAACCAGCTTTGCACACCATGCGCCCACCAGGGCCCCACCCAGGCCAGGCGAACGCCATGCGCCCTGGCCACCGTCTGCAAGGCTTCGATCAAACCAAGCGGAACGGCACACACCAGGTGCTGCCCCGCCACAGTGACCCGGCGCAGCAACCAGTTGGCCTCCAGCTCCGCGGCATCCACATCCATGTAGTGGGCCCATTGCTGCACGGCCTGTGCGATGGCATCGTGCTCGCTCAGATCGTCGCTCACCAACGCATGCAGCAGACACTGGCTGGACAGCCCGATCACACAGCGCTCTCCCACGTGGTCAGTACACCAGGCGGCAAGGCTTTCCGCCACCGCATCCCAAGGCGCATCCGCAGCCAGTGAGCCGGGTTGCACATACAGCACGCGAGGCTGCAGCGCCGTTCGCAGCTGGCCATGCAGGCCGGCGATCCACCGGCCCGGCTTGAACCACGAAGCGAGCCCGGATGCCGACGCGGGGGCCATGACAACAGCAGTGCTCATGCTCATTCCGCCAAGGTCACGCGGTTGAGTTCATCCAGCGTGGACTCGCCACGCAAGACCGCCGCCAGCGCCGACTCCCGCAACAGCCGTGTGCCACTGGATCGGGCATGCGCCTTGATCTTGATGAGCGAGGCACGCGTCACGATCAGGTCGCGCAAGGTGTCGTCCATCAAGAGGATCTCGGACACGGCGCGCCGGCCCCTGAAGCCGGTACCACGGCAGGCCGGGCACCCCACAGACTTGAAGAAACGGCCATGCGTGTCCAGCGGCAGCTGTGCCATCCGCAGATCGGCGATAGCGGGCTGCCAGGGCTGCGCGCACTGCATGCACAGCTTGCGCATCAGGCGCTGCGCCACCACGCCATTGAGCGCGGACACCATGTTGTACAGGTCCACCCCCATGTGCATGAAGCGGCCCACCACATCGAACACATTGTTGGCGTGGATGGTGGACAGCACCAGGTGGCCGGTGAGCGCCGCTTGTGACGCGATCTGCGCGGTCTCTGCGTCGCGGATCTCGCCGACCATCACGCGGTCCGGGTCATGGCGCAGGATGCTGCGCAGACCACGCGCAAACGTCAGGCCCTTCTTCTCGTTCACCGGGATCTGCACGACACCACCGAGCTGGTACTCCACCGGGTCTTCGATGGTGATGATCTTGTCGGTGCCGTCATTGATCTCCTGCACGACGGCGTACAGCGTGGTGGTCTTGCCGCTGCCGGTCGGTCCGGTCACCAGCAGCATGCCGTAGGGCTTGCGCGCCAGGCGCCGCACCACCGCCGCATCGTCGGCATCAAAGCCCAGGCCTTCCAGGCTCAAGGCTTGTGCCTCGGTCGACAGGCGGCTGCGATCCAGGATGCGCAGCACGGCGTCTTCGCCAAAACTGCTGGGCATGATGGAGACACGGAAATCCACATCGCGCACACCCGAATCGGCCGATTGCTGCACGCGCAGCTTGAAGCGGCCATCCTGCGGCAAGCGGCGCTCGCCGATGTCCAGCTCGGCCATCACCTTCAGGCGCGAGACCAGCTGCTCGGCCACCTCGCGCGAACCCACATCGCCCACATGCACCATCACGCCGTCCAGCCGGTGGCGGATCACCATGCCGGTGGCGGTGGACTCCAGGTGCAAGTCACTGGCCTGGGCCTTGAGTGCGTCGAACAAGGTCGCGTCCAGCAGCTTGACCACGGGGCTGCTCTGGCGGCTGATGGCGTCCACCGACAAGGCGTGCACCTCACCTGCCTGCTGGCTGGCCTCGCCGCGGGATTCGTCGCGGATCAAGGCGCCACGCGCCTCGTAGCTCTGCTCGCCTTGTGCCAGCAAGACCGCCAGCGTGTCCTCGTCCACTTCACGCCAGGACACCGGGCGCGCCACGGCGCGGCTCACGGCCTCGCGCAGCAGCACGTCTTCCGTGTTCGGGGTCAGGGCCCAGCACTGCCGGGCCGCATCTTGGGCCACCACCACGCGCAAACGCATGGCCTTGGCCAAAGGCCAGATGGCCCAGTCCGGCGTCCAGTTCAAAATGGATGTTGCTTCGTCCAGCTCAGGCTGGATCGACAGCTCAGGCTTGAGCACCGCACTCATTGGATCTGCTCCGCCACCTGGAAGATGGGCAGGTACATCAGCACCACGATGCCGCCGATCAGCACGCCCATCACCAGCATCAGCACGGGGCTGACCACCTTGCCCACCCACTCGGTGAAGCGCGCCAGCTCTTCATCGTAGAAGGTGGCAGCACGCTCCAGCATGGGCCCCAGCTCGCCTGTCTGTTCGCCCACGCGCATCATGCGCAAGGACACCGGCGTGGTCAGCGTGCACTGGTGCAGGCTGTCGGACAGGCGTGTGCCCTCCTTGACCCGGCGTGTGGCCGTCTGCAAGGCGCCGCGCAGGGAAGGCCCCACCAATTCGCTGGACGCCTCCATGGCGGGCACCACGGCCACACCGGCTTGCAGCAGCAAGCCCAGCGTGCGGTACAGCGCCGCCAGTTCGATCAAGCGCATGCGCGGGCCGATCACCGGTGTGCGCCACAAACGGGCCGAAGCGGCGGCGCGAACGGCAGGCGAGCGCCAGGCTGCAACCGCACCCAGGACCAGGGCGATCAGGCCTGCCAGCACGGGCCAGGGGTGCTCGCCCACGACCTTGCCCGTGCTCAGCAGCAGGCCCGACAACCAGGGCAGCTCCCCGCCCATGCCTTCATAGATATCGGCAAAGCGCGGCACCACGAACACCGTCAGAAAGGTGATCACCAGGAAACTCGCCCCGATGAGGATGGCGGGGTAGATGGCCGCACTCACCAGCTTGTCACGCATGCCGGTGAGCCAGGCCAAATAGGCCGCATGCTGGCGCAAGGCCTGTGCCGTCTGCCCCGTGCGCTGGCTCGCTTCAATCGAAGCGATCAGCAAGGAGCTGAACGCCAGCGGCTGCATGCGCATGGCCTGTGACAAGGTCTTGCCCTGCGACAAGGCCGTGGTCAAGGTGGACAGCACCTGCGCCACGGCGGCCGACTCTTCCTTCTCGCGCAAGGTCATCAGCGATTCGTACAGCGGGATGCCGGCATCCAGCAGCACGGCCAGCTCCTGGCAGAACAGGCGGCGCGGGAAGTCCGCAGCCGCACGCTGCGCCACAGCCGACTTGTCCAGTCCGAGCGAAAGAGAAGCGGGGCGACGCATGTTGACTACCTTGCCCATCACCAGTTGGTGATGTCCTGGTCTTCGCCCTCACCACCCTCGCGGCCATCCTTGCCCAGCGAGAACAGGTCGTAGTCCCCATGTTCACCGGGGGCTTTGTACTGGTACTCGCGGCCCCAGGGGTCCTTGGGCGGGGCCTTGCGCAGATACGGCCCCCACCAACGGGTTTCGTCACCCGGCTTCACCCACAGCGCGCCGAGGCCTTGCTCGGTACTGGGGTAGTGGCCGGTGTCCAGTCGATACTGGTCCAGCGCCTTGCCCAACGCATCCAGCTGCGCAGCGGCCGTCTTGACTTCCGACTTGCCGATCTGGGCAAAGAAGCGCGGGCCCACATAGCCTGCCAGCAGGCCGATGATCACCAGCACCACCAGCAGTTCCAGCAAGGTGAAGCCGCGCGAGTTAGCACGCGAGATCACACGCGAGGCCTTGGCCTGGCGAACCGACAAAACAGCAGGGACGAGTTCAGCCCGCACCTCATGCCGAGGCGCTTGACAGGTATGCATCAAGGGAGATCCTTCCAGCCGCATCAGGGGGGCGATGCAGCACTGGGCGTGATCCTATTGGGCTATTGCTGACAGCTTTGTGACAAGCGCCCCGCCACCCCGCAGACCCGGGCCGTGCTGGCCCCATTCAGGGCCGGAAACCTCAGCACAAATCCTGCACACGCCTGCACAATGGGACAAGCTCCCCTCGCATGCCCGACCGCACACGCCATGACCACCACGACCCACATCCTGTACCTGCACGGCTTTCGCTCCTCGCCCAAATCCTTCAAGGCGCAGATGCTCGCGCGCCATGTGGCGCACCTCAATGAGCAAGGCGCCCAGCTCACCTGGGTCTGCCCGCAGCTGCCGCCCTCGCCAGCACAAGCCTGGGCCCTGATCGAACAGACCACAGCCGCCTGGCCGACCGACAAAATGGTTGTGCTCGGCTCCTCACTGGGCGGCTTCTATGCCACCGTGCTGGCCGAGCACCGGGGCTGTCGCGCTGGCGTGATCAACCCGGCCATCGAGCCTGCGCGTGACCTGGCGCGCTACATCGGCGAGCAGACCTCGTTCCACGACCCGCAGGACCACTTCTTCTTCCGTGCTGAATTCATCGACGAATTCAAGGCCCTGGCCCGCTACCCCATCACCCGGCCCGAGCGCTACTGGGCCCTGATCGCCAAGGGTGACGAGGTGCTGGACTGGCGGGAGATGAGCGCGCGCTACCAGGGCGCCCAACTGACGCTGCTCGAAGGCAGCGATCACGCGGTCAGCGACTTTGATCAGCACATGCCGGCGCTGCTGTCCTGGCTGGGTCTGCCTGCTGCCTGAGCCAATCGTCGCGCGACAGGGCATAGAGCCACGCATCCCGCGGCACATCGTCCACATGCGGGTGGGACAGCACCCGGCGCAGGCAGCCCTCGCGTTGCATGCCGATGCGCGCGAGCATCGCGGCCGAGCCCTTGTTGTCCACATCGCACAGGGCATCCACCCGCCAGACACCATACTGGCCAAACGCGGCGCCCACCACCGCCTGCGCCGCCTCGGCCATCAAGCCCTGCCCCCAGTGGTTGACCGCCATCAGGTAACCCAGCCGCAGATGGTGTGCCCGCTCGGACGGGTAGCTCATCGGTAGCAATTCGATCTGCCCAAACACTCGCCCCGCCTGCGCGTGCGGCTCCTGGCGCGTCAGCCCCCAGACCCAGGCGCTGCGCTTCATCCAGCGGTGGATGTCATACGCGATCTGCTGCCGGCTGTCATCGGGCGACGTGTGCGGCGTCCATTGCAGATAGCGCAAAACACGCGGGTCGCGCCCGTAGGACGCGAACACATCCTCGGCATCCCCCGGGCGCATGTCCCGCAGGTGCAGACGTGGGGTGTCGATCAGGCGCGGCAGGTCCATGGCGCCTACGATGCCGCATCACGGCCTGGCTGTCAGCCCCCACATTCAAGCCCTGGCAACAAAATGGGACAATCACCCCCTGATTCCCCAAAGCCCCACAGAGCCCCCCATTCGATGTTTGCCCTTTTTGACGATGCCGGTAAGTTCCTCGCCGGCCGTGTGATGTCCGAAGCCGACAGTTCGATGCAGATCGAGCTGGATTCGGGCAAGCGCGTGAAGGTGAAAGCCGCCAACGTGCTGATCAAGTTCGCCAAGCCCGCCCCCGCCGAAATCCTGGCGCAGGCCGCGGCCCAGGCCGCTGACATCGACGTGGACCTGATCTGGGAGGTCGCGCCCGAAGACGAATTCGGCTTCGATGACCTGGCCAAGGAATACTTCAGCGCCAACGCCGACGCCGTGCAGCAGGCCGCCATGCTGATGCGCCTGTTCGACACCCCGCACTACTTCCACCGCCGGGGCAAGGGCCGCTTCCGCAAGGCGCCCGAAGACATCCTCAAGCAGGCCCTGGTCGCCATCGAGCGCAAGAAGCAACTGGCCCTGCAGATCGAACAGTGGGCCCAGGAGCTGGCGGCCGGCAACTGCCCGCCCCCCATCAAGGACCAGCTCTACAAGATCCTGTTCAAGCCGGACAAGAACGGCCCTGAGTACAAGGCCGTGGTGGACGCCGCCAAGGCCACGCAACGCGCCCCGCTGGACCTGCTCAAGGACGCCGGCGCCATCGACAGCCCCTACCAGTTCCACTTCAAGCGCTTCCTGTTCGAGTACTTCCCCAAGGGCACCGGCTTCCCGGCCCTGGAAGCGCCCCCCATCAAGGACGAACTGCCCCTGGCCGCCGTCCAGGCCTTCTCCATCGACGACTCGATGACCACCGAGATCGACGATGCACTGTCCGTGCAAGGCCTGGGCTCTGGCACCGTCACCTACGGCATCCACATCGCCGCACCCAGCCTGGCCATCGCCCCGGGTTCGCCTGTGGATGCGCTGGGCCGCGCCCGCATGTCCACGGTCTACATGCCCGGCCACAAGATCACCATGCTGCCCGATGACGTCGTGCAGACCTACACGCTGATCGAAGGCCGCGACTGCCCCGCCGTTTCCTTGTATGTCACGTTCGACGAGGCCACGCTGGCCGTCCAGGGCAGCGAGACCAAGCTGGAGCGCGTGCCCATCGCCGCCAACCTGCGCCACGACAAGCTCGACGGTGTCATCACCAACGCCACACTGAGCGGCGAGGCCCCGGCCGACTACGCCTTCGCGCCCGAGCTGGCCTTCGCCTTCCGCCTCGCCCAGCACCTGAAGGCCCAGCGCGAGATCGTGCGCGGCAAGCCCGAGACCTTCAACCGCCCGGACTACAGCTTCAAGCTGCTCGGCGCCAAGGGCGAGAACACCATGAGCGACGGCATCGAGCCCACCGGGCACGAGCAGGTCGTGATCGGCACGCGCGCCCGTGGCTCGGCGCTCGACCTCATCGTGGCCGAAGCCATGATCCTGGCCAACAGCACCTGGGGCGGCTGGCTGGCCGAGCTGGGCGTACCCGGCATCTACCGCAGCCAGGCCAGCCTGCAGCCCGGCATCAAGGTGCGCATGAGCACCAAGCCCGCACCGCACGCCGGCATGGGCGTGGCGCAGTACACCTGGGCCACCTCGCCGCTGCGCCGTTATGTGGACCTGGTCAACCAGTGGCAGATCGTGGCCTGCGCCAAAAACGGCCGCACCGCCGCCCTGGCCGCGCCCTTCAAGCCCAAGGACGCCGAGCTGTTCGCCATCATCTCGAACTTCGACACCGCCTACAGCGCCTACAACGGCTTCCAGTCCAGCATGGAGCGTTACTGGACGCTCAAGTACCTGGGCCAGCAAGGCCTCACCGAGCTGGACTGCGCCGTCATGGTCAATGGCCTGGTGCGTGCCGACACCCTGCCCCTGGTCTTCAAGGCCATCGGCGCCGACAGCCTGCCGCGCCATGCCAAGGTGCGCGTGCGCATCACCGGCGTGGACGAGCTGACCCTGGACGTGCACGCCAGCGTGGTGGCGCGTCTCGATGAAGCGACATCTGCGGATCAGGGTGAATCGGAGGGTGGCGACGACGACGAGGTGCTGGACAATGCAGGACCACTGACCCTGGCCATCGACGTGACGGATGCCGACGCCCCCGCGGGCGAGGCCCCGGCCGCCTGATCGGGGTTGACCAGCCACCTCCTCCTTGACGCCTGCCAAGCGGATGCTGCAACGCCTTCGAACACTGTGGAAATCCTTGAGCCTCCTGCAGATCTGCCTGGGGGTGTCGGCGCTGTTGCACATCGGCCTGTTCAGCTTCCGCCTGGTGGACCCCGAAGGTTTCAACCGCACCTTCAAGGACACGCCGCTGGAAGTCATCCTGGTCAACGCCGGCAGTGAAGCCGCGCCCGACAAGGCCCAGGCCCTGGCGCAGCAGAACCTGGCCGGCGGCGGCGAAAGCACCGGCCGCGCCACCTCGCCCCTGCCACCCTCGCCCGAAGCCGAAACCGGCGACGCCATGGAGCAGACGGCCCGCATGATCGAGCAGATGCAGCAGGAACAGCAGCAGTTGCTCACCCAGGTCAAGAACGAGCTGTCGGCCCTGCCCCCGCCCCAACCACGCGCCAAGGCCGAGACCGAGCAGAACCGCGCCGACGAAGAACGTCGCCGCCAGCTCACCAAGCTGCTGGCCGAAATCGAAAAGCGCATCCGCGAAGAAAACGAGCGCCCCAAGAAGCGCTACATCAGCCCGGCCACGCTGAAGTCGGCGGACGCCCTCTACTACAGCCAGTTCCGCACCTTGGTGGAACGCGCCGGCACCGAGCACTTCCCCACCCAAGGCGGCCAGAAGCTGTACGGCGAGCTGGTGATGGAAGTCTGGCTGGACCGCCAGGGCAAAGTGGTGGACGCCATCATCACCCAACCCTCGCGCAACAAGCAGCTCGACAAGCGCGCCCGCGCCATCGTGATGAACGCGGGCCCCTTTGGTGCCGTGCCCCCCGAAGTGATCGCCGGCAAGGACCTGCTGCTGATCTCGTCGCGCTTCCGCTTCACGCGGGAAGCTGGCATGCAGGCCACCACGCAGGCCCCGGCCCCTGAGCAAGCCACCATCCCGGCGGCCCCCTGACCCCCTCTGACCGACTGACCCGCCCATGACCACCGCAGACCGCTACGCCGTGGCCGGCAACCCGGTTGAACACAGCCGCTCGCCCCTGATTCACGCGCGCTTCGCCGAGCAGACCGGCCAGGCCGTCGACTACGGCCGCCTGCTGTGCCCGCTGGACGACTTCAAGGCCCACATCCAGGCCTTTGCAGCCAGCGGCGCCAAGGGTTGCAACGTGACCGTGCCTTTCAAGTTCGAAGCCTTCGAGCTGGCCACCCGCCGCACGCCCCGCGCCGAGCTGGCCCAGGCCGCCAACACCCTGCGCTTTGATGCCCAGGCCGATGGCGGCTGGCTGGCCGACAACACCGATGGCATCGGCCTGGTGCGCGACATCACCCGCAATGCCGGCGTGCCGCTGGCGGGCCGGCGCGTGCTGCTGCTGGGCGCAGGCGGCGCCAGCGCCGGCGTGCTGGGTCCGCTGATCGAAGCACGCCCTGCCGAGATCGTCATGGCCAACCGCACGCTTGAAAAGGCAAAGGCCATCGTGGACCGCCACGCCGAATGGGCCGCCCGGCATGGCGTCCAGCTCAGCGCCCGCAGCCTGCAAGACCCCGGCGAGGGCTTTGACGTGTTCATCAATGGCACGGCCGCCAGCCTGGCCGGCAGTGGCGTACCCGTAGGCGCCCAGGTGCTCAAGCCCGGCACCCTTGCGCTGGACATGATGTACGGTCCCGCGGCGCAAGCCTTCCTGGACTGGGCCCGCGCACACGGCGCCACCCCGCGCGATGGCCTGGGCATGCTGGTCGAGCAGGCCGCCGAGGCCTTCGCCCTGTGGCGTGGCGTACAGCCCGACACGCAGCCCGTGCTGGCGCACATGCGCGCACTGGTCGACGCGGCCCAGCCTCACTGAATCCTGATCTTCAACCGTTCCACCAAGAAGCCCTCGATGCGTGCAGTCTGGCGAATCGTCGTCCTGTTGATCCTCAGCGCCCTGAGCCTGCAGCTCTACTTCGCTGCGCGCATCGGCCTGATGCGCTTTGTCGATCCGCAGTCCACCACCTTCCAGCGCAGCGAAATGGCGCGGCTGCTGCGCGAACAAGGCCGCATCACCTGGACCCAGACCTGGCGCCCCTATGACGCCATTTCCGACAACCTCAAGCGCGCCGTGATCGCCTCTGAAGACGGCAACTTCGTGGACCACTGCGGCGTGGAATGGGATGCGCTGAAAAACGCCTGGAAGAAGAACAACCAGGCTCAGGCCAGGGTCGACAAGGTTCGCCAGCAGGCGCAGGAGCGTTATGAACGGGCCGTGGCCCGTGCCAAGGCGCGTGGACGCGCGATCCCCCCGCCCCCGACCGCAACCACCACCGCCTCGCCCAAGATCATCGGTGGCTCGACCATCACGCAGCAGCTGGCCAAGAACCTGTTCCTCAGCAGCGAACGCAACTTCCTGCGCAAGGGCGAAGAGTTCATCATCACCTTCATGCTCGAAGGCCTGCTGGGCAAGGAACGCATCCTCACCGTCTACCTCAACAACGTGGAATGGGGCGAGGGCGTGTTCGGCGCCCAGGCCGCATCACGCCACTACTTCCAGGTGGAAGCCTCTCAGCTCAGCCCCATGCAAGCGGCCCGCCTGGCGGTGATGCTGCCCGCGCCCAAGCGCTTCGAGCAACAACCGCGATCAGGCTACATCATGAGCCGCTCGGCCACGATCGTGGCGCGCATGGGTGGGGCCGAGCTGCCCTGATGTCGGCGCAGGCAGGACCGACATCACTTCTTGTTGATGTCGTCCACGCCCTTCTGGTAGCGGTCGTAAGGCTGGCCGGCCTCGTCCATGCATCGCCTGCGCTCGTCCATGTTGGTGAGCGCATTGCACTGGTTCTGGCGCCAGGCCTGGCCGGCGCTGTACGCCTGTTGGGTGGAACATGCGGTCAAGCCCCAGACTGCCAGCAGACCAAGCCCGAATGTGATGGCGAGTTTTGTCATGCGGGCATCTTATGGGCGCGCCAGGCCAAGTTCAAGCGGCCTTGTTCAACCAGCGCCGCCAGGCCAGCGCATCCAGCGACAAACGCCCGCCACCAAAAGCCGCCAGCGCCACGGCCAGCACGCCCCAAAGATGGTGGTCCTTCAACGCAGCAGGCGCCAGATCCGGGTAGCTGATCACGGCCATCGCGTTGACAAAAAACAGGCCCACGGCAGCAGGCCGCGTCACCAGCCCGAGCGCCAGCAGCATCGAAAAACCCAGCTCGCCGCCCGTGCCCATCCACGCGGCCAGTTCGGGCGGCAACACGGGCACGTGGTACTCCTCATTGAACAGGAACAAGGTGGCATCCCAGTCCTGCACCTTGGTCAGGCCGGACCGGAAGAACACCTCGAACAGGTACAGTCGTGCGGCCAGCAAGGCCAGGGCCTGAGGCCAGACCTCGAAGCGCAGCCAAGCTTGGGCCAGCCCGATCAGGCGCTGGCGCAGGGATGGGGCGGCAGCAGACGAGCCCGCAGCGGCAGAAAGAGATGAGTGAGTGGGGGACATGGTGCAAGCCTCGACAAAGTGGCACAGATGTCCATTGGTCGACGCTGGCGGCGGTTTCTTACACCGCGAGCCCCCCGTTGCCCTCGCCCCGCTCAGCCCCCAGCGGGTGGTGGCATCTTGTCGTCGCCACCGGCGGCCCCGCCACCGTCATCCGCATGCGTGGCAAAACCCTTCATGGCCTGGCGGATGAAGCCCAGTTGCCCACCGAAGTTGCGGCAACCCGAGCAGATCCAGGTGTGCATGCGCAGCACCGTGCGTTCGGCCGTGCCCAGCTGGCGCTCTTGCGACTCGGACATCATGCGGGTGGCTTGTTCGCAGTTGAGTTTCAACATCCTGGGGTACTCCTCAACTTCAGGCGGCCTGCGCAAACCAGCGCTGGTTCAAACATTCGCGCAGGCGCAAGCGGGCCCGGTGCAGGAGCACGAACAGGTTGCTGCTGCTGACGCTCACCGTGGTGCAGATCTCGTCGGACTCGAAGCCCATGAACTCGCGCATCATGAACACGCGGGCCTGTGCGGGCGGCATGCCGTCCAGGCAGACCTCCAGCACCGCCCAGAACTGCTGCTGCTCCAGGCTGGCCTCGGGGCAATGCCAGGCGGTGGGCTTGCTGTCCTGCAACCAGTGGCCACGCTCGTCGAACAGGTCGCTCATGGCCTGCTCTTCGTCCTCTTTCATGAGGCTGCTGGCGTCCACCATGCGCTGCTTGTGGCGCAGCAGGTCGGCCACCTTGTTCTTGAGGATGGCAAACACCCAGGTCTTGATGGCCGCACGGCCCGCGAAACGCTGTGCACCGCTCCAGGCGCCGGCCAGGGCTTCCTGTACGGCATCCTCGGCCAGGTGCCGATCCCCCAGATGCAGCTGGGCGAACTTGATCATCTGGGTGCGCAGCGCGCTCAGGAAGGCCTGGTCGTGCAGACCATGCAGCTGCGCGGCCGCCCCTTCAGGCTTAGAAACGCCAGAAGCCGACGCAGCAGGGTCGGCTTCATCAGGGGGCAAGGTCAAAGGGGATTCGTCGCGGGACATGGTGGGCGGTGCGTTTCAGCAGCCCCCACTGTAGCGCCTGCCGCGCGCACCGCGATGCCCCAGGGGCTTCAGGCTTCTTCGGCCTCGAAGTCCACCTTGTCGCGCACGGCGCACTCCGGGCAAGCCCAGTCATCAGGGATCAGCTTCCAGGGCGTGCCGGGCTTGAAGCCTTCATGGGGCTCGCCCTTGGCTTCGTCGTACACGTATCCGCAGTTGGGGCAGCGGTATTTCATGTTGGTGTCTCCTCGGTGGCTGGCGTCTGTGGATGTGTTCTGGCGCCAGCCGCTCACTCATGGATCAGGCCTGGCGGGCCAGTTCACGCGCCTGCTCAGCATAACGGGCGGTCAGCTCGGCGCGGCGCGGTTCGTACATGTTGATGCGGCTCATGTCGCCCTTGTAGTGGGCCAGCACGCGCTTGTTCATCAGCGCATACCAGATGGGCGGGAAGTAGGCCAGGGTGATCATGCCGGCGTAACCGGAAGGCAGCTGCGGGCTGTGCTCGAAATGGCGCAGGGCCTGGTACTTGCGGGTCGGGTTGGCGTGGTGGTCACTGTGGCGCTGCAGGTGGTACAGGAACAGGTTGGTCACCATGTGGTTGCTGTTCCACGAATGCTCGGGCTCGCAACGCTCGTAGCGGCCATCGGCCTTCTTGCGGCGGCACAGGCCATAGTGCTCCAGGTAGTTCACCACCTCCAGCAAGTGGAAGCCGTAGATCGCCTGGATGACCAGGAAGGGCAGCGCGGCCCAGCCCAGCACGGCCAGCAGCACCGCGAACAGCACGACCGACATGCCCCAGGACTGCAGGTTCTCGTTGTCCAGACTCCACACGCCCTTGCCCGAACGGGCCAGGCGCTCACCTTCCAGGTGCCAGGCCGAACGCAGGCTGCCAAACACCGTGCGGGGCAGGAACACCCAGAACGATTCACCGAAGCGCGAGCTGGCGGGATCTTCCGGCGTGGCCACGTTCTTGTGGTGACCGCGGTTGTGCTCGACGTAGAAGTGGCCGTAGAAAGTCGGCGCCAGCGAGATGCGCGCCATCCAGCGGTCGAACTTGGACTTCTTGTGGCCCAGCTCATGCGCCGTGTTGATGGCGATGCCGTTGACCATGCCCACGCTCAGGGCCAGACCCACCAGGTGGTACCAGGGCAGATCGGAGGTGACGGCCAGCCAGGCGCCGAACACGGTCACCGCGAGTTGCAGCGGCACGAAGGCATACAGCACCCAGCTGTAGTAGCGGTCGTTTTCCAGGCCTTGCAGGGCGCTGTCGGGCGGGTTCTCGGCGTCCTCGCCAAAGAGCCAGTCCAGCATCGGCAGGATGACGTGCACCAGGCCCACCACGAACCACAAGGTCCACACGGCCTTGGTCTGCATGAACACGCCCAGCATGATGATGCCGATCAGGGGCACGGCCGGCCCGAGCAACCACAGGTATCGTTTCGGGTCGGCCCACTTCTGCACGGGGGCCATGATGCTGGCGTTGGACATGTCAATCTCCTTCAAGTGCAGCCAGTGTCTTGAATTTGACATGGATCAGGAGGGGGCAAAAGTCCGTTCGACCATTGCAATACGCCGCACCCCAATCCGTGTTTACCCGAGGTTCGTCAAACATCTCACATTCCCGGCGTTTGGCACCTGAAACACGGATTTTCGGCAGATGCGATGGCTGGCCTTTCGTGGCATCCTGAGCCAATATGGATAGCCTCAGCCTGATTTTGGACGACATGCACTTCGACGGTGTGGTGTTCGCGTCCACGCACAACTCGACGCCCTGGGCGTGGCGTCTGGCGACACCAGGCCTGGCGGCTTTCCACATGGTCACCAGTGGTCAGGCCTGGTTGCTGCGCGAGGGCGAAGAGCCCTTGCTCGTGCAGACCGGTGACCTGATCGTGCTGCCCGCCGGCAGCCAGCACCACATCCAGGACAAACCTCAGACCATGGCCGTGGCGCAAGACCTGCTGCCCCACATGGCCGCCTCCGAGCTGGAGCCGCAAAAGCACGGCGGCCAAGGCGAGCCCAAGTGCGACCTGATCAGCGGCCACGCCCGTTTCGACGTGGACATGGCCGCCCCGCTGATTGCCGCGCTGCCGAGCTTGATGCATGTGCGCGGCCTGGGCGAAGCACCCCCACTGTGGCTGGCCATCGGCCTGCAGTTCCTGGCTCAGGAAGTGGCCGCCCCACGCCCGGCCCAGCAGGCCATCATCAACCGCCTGGGCGACATCCTGTTCATGGAGTGCATCCGCGACTATGTCGAGTCGGTGCCGGAGGGCTCGGGCAACTGGCTGGCAGCATTGAAAGACCGCGCCTTGTCCAATGCGCTGGCCCACATGCACCGCGACCCGCGTCGCAACTGGACGGTGCCGGAGCTGGCGCAGCAGGCCTGCCTGTCGCGCTCGGCCTTTGCAGACCGCTTCACCCAGACACTGGGCGAACCGCCACTGACCTACCTGACACGCCACCGCATGCGGCTGGCGGCCAGGCAGTTGAGCGGGTCAGGTTTGTCGATCAGCAAGATTGCCGATCTGGTGGGGTATTCGTCGGAGGCGGCATTCAGCCAGGCCTTCAAGCGCGAATACGGCACCTCGCCTTCGGTGTGGCGTCAGCAGCGACTGGCTGCCGTCAACCCCATCGCGGTGGCGACGACCAATGGCGACCAACAAGCAGCAGCCTGAACGGGCAGCCTGCTGATCGCACGGACTGATCAAACTGAGCGCGCGAAGGCCTTGACGAGGCCCACCTTCACGGCAGGGGCTGGTGGCCAGGTTTGGCCGCCCATGCGGTTTAACGCCGGGTCGTGCCCGACCCACCCAGCAAGGCCGCGACCTTGCGCTTGGGCTTGATGAAGCGCGACAGGCCCGTGCCACTGCTGGCGGGTGTCGCGGCAGCGGTCTTGTCTTCCCAGACCGGATCGGCAGAGGGATCGGGTTCGTAAGGCTTGTCGAAGAAGGGGTCGGACGGGCGGCGTGGTGCCGGGCGCATCGAACGCGAGGGCTCGCGGTACTCGCGCGCCTCACGTTCACCACGGCCAGACGAGGCGGCGGGTGCCACGTCGGAACGCACATCGCCATCCTCGCTGCGGCGTTCACGGCGATAAGCGCCACGTTCACCGCCTCGGTCGCCACCGCGGTCACCACCACGGCCGCCTTCGAGCTCGAAAGGCTCGACGTCGATCTTCTTCTTGATCAGCTTCTCGATGTCGGCCATCAGGCGGGCATCCGAGCTCGTCACCAGGGACACGGCCAGGCCGCTGGCACCGGCACGACCGGTACGGCCAATGCGGTGCACGTAGTCTTCGGCGTTGAAGGGGATGTCGAAATTGAACACCGCAGGCAGCGCGGCGATGTCGATGCCACGCGCGGCCACGTCGGTGGCCACCAGCAGGTCCATCTCGCCGGCCTTGAAGGCGGCCAGGGCCTTCATGCGCTCTTCTTGCGATTTGTCGCCGTGAAGGGCCGTGGTGCGCAGGCCGTCGCGCTCGAAGGTGCGCGCCAGGCGGGCGGCGCCCAGCTTGGAGTTCACGAAGACGATGCTTTGCGTGATGCCGCGGTCACGCAGGATCTGGCGGATCACGTGGCGCTTGGCGTCGTCATCGACCTTGTAGAAACGCTGCTCGACGTTGGTGGCCGTCTGGTTGGGGCGGGCCACTTCGACCAGGATCGGGTTCTGCAGATAGCTTTGCGCCAGCTTCTTGATTTCGGGCGAGAAGGTGGCCGAGAACAGCAGGGTCTGGCGCTGCTTGGGCAGGTAGCTCAGGATGCGCTGCAAGTCCGGCAGGAAGCCGATGTCCAGCATGCGGTCGGCCTCGTCCAGCACCACGTACTCGACTTGCGACAGGTTGCAGTTCTTGGCTTCGATGTGGTCGATCAGGCGGCCCGGGGTGGCAATCAGCACCTCGACGCCGGCCTTGAGCTCCAGCGTCTGCTCTTTCATGTTCATGCCACCGAACACGACAGCCGAACGCAGATTGGATTTGCTCGCGTACTTCTTGACGTTGTCCGCCACCTGCACAGCCAGCTCACGCGTGGGTGCCAGCACGATGGCGCGCACCGGGTGGCGGGCCGGCGACATGCTGGCGTTCTCGTGCTTCATCATTTTCTGAAGCAGCGGGATGGAGAAGGCAGCGGTCTTGCCGGTGCCAGTCTGCGCGGCACCCATCACGTCACGACCGTCCAGCACCAGGGGGATGGCCTTGGCCTGGATCGGCGTCATCGTCGGGTAGTCGATGGCCCGCAGCAGTTTGGCGTCCAGCGGCAAGGTGTCGAACCGCGCTGGAAGGTCTTCGGGGGCAGCGTCTGGCAGGACGGCGGCGATATCGGCAAGTTCAGCCGCAAGAGAGGTATTCGAATTCATCGGTTGCGGATTATCCGCTTGTTGCTGCATTTTTGCGCAATTTAATTAAGGGGTACAAATCAGAAGGTGTATCCGACCTGCGTCTGGGTGCCGCCGTGGGCCGCCTCGCACTGCTCCAGCAGGCGCGCCAGCGGGCCCAGGCCCTGGTAGCGCGAGGCCACGCGGTGGGCATATGTCCAGACACGGGGGATGTCGTCCAGGTACTGGCGCTTGCCGTCGCGCAGGGCCAGGCGGGCAAAAATGCCCAGCACCTTGAGGTGGCGCTGCAGGCCCATCCATTCGAAATCACGCCAGAAATCGGCGAAATCGGCGGGCACGGGCAGGCCAGCCTTGCGAGCGCGCTCCCAGTAGCGCACGGCGTAATCCAGCTGGATGTCCTCGTCCCAGATCACGTAGGCGTCACGCAGCAGCGACACCAGGTCGTAGGTGACGGGGCCACGTACCGCATCCTGAAAATCGATCACCCCCGGGCGCGCCGTGGAATCGGCCGGATTCGCCATGAGGTTGCGCGAGTGGTAGTCACGGTGCACCAGCACATTGGCCTGGCTCAGGACCTGGGCCTTGATCAGCGCAAAAACCTGCGCCAGCTGGGTTTGCTGCTGCTCCGTCAGAACTTGCTGCCGCAGCTTGCCGATGTACCACTCGGGGAACAGGTCCATCTCGCGCTGCAGCAAGGCGTCGTCGTAGGGCGGCAGGGCCTGCTCACCCTCGCCGGGCGCCACGCCCTGCAGGCGCACCAGCTCGTCGATGGCGGCCTGGTAGCGGGCGCGGTTGGCCGAACCCGGCGCGTGTTCGTAGTCGGTGGCCTCCAGGGTGGACAGGAAGGTGTGTTCACCCAGGTCGCTCAGCAGCATGAAACCCTGGGGCTCGTCCCAGGCCAGGATGTGGGGCACGTTGACACCGCCGCCATCCAGCAGGCGGTCCACAGCCACGAAGGGGTGGCAGTCCTCCTTCTCGGGCGGGGCGTCCATGATGATGAAGCTGCCCTGGGCCGCGTCTTTCGCCGCATCCACCCGGAAATAGCGGCGGAAGCTGGCATCGGCGCTGGCCGGGCGCACCGTCTCGGGCAGAAGACCGTGGGCGGGCGCCACGGCAGCCAGCCAGGCGGCAAAGGCCTGCTGGCGGGCGGTGTCGGCCCAGTGGATGCTGGAAGAAGAAGCTGTGCTCATGAGGGGACTGATTCGAGAAAGCCGGCAAACGGCGCCGACATGAAATAATGCGTCGATTCTAGGCAAGGCCGGCTCACCGAGACGATGGCCCATGCCGCAGCCCCCTTCCTGCGACTGCGATATGTCGTCCGTGGCAACCCATGCCCTCCGTGATCCTTCCGTGACCCCTCTTCCGTGACTCCTCGACTGGCCCGCCCCTCCGCCTCCATGCCCCGCCGCGCCGCCCTTGCCGCGCCGCGCCTGCGCTGGACCCCTGTTGCCGTGGCCGCCGGGCTAGTGGTGGCCCAGATCGCCTGGCCAGGCCAGGTGCAGGCCGATGACCGTGGCCTCAGCGTGGCCGAGGCCGCGCCTGAGCCCGCCGCGCTGCCCAGCTCGACGCTGGCGCCGCCCCTGCGCTTCAGCTTCTCGCTGCCGGCCCCGCAAGCCGATCTGCACAACGGCAAGCTGCCGCTGTTCTTCGAGGCCGACAACCTGGAAGGTGAATCCGGCACGCGCACCCGGGCCACGGGCTCCGTGCGCCTGCGCCAGGGCGACCTCACCGTGCGCGCCGACGAGCTCACGCACACGCAGGCCGACAACACCGCACGCGCGCTGGGCCACGTCGTTATCACGCGCAACCACAACATCTTCAGCGGGCCCGAGCTGACGCTCAAGCTTGACACCCTCGAAGGCGAATTCATCCGCCCGCGTTTCTGGTTCGCCCGCACGCGCGCCGGTGGCGATGCCGAGCTGGTCGAGTTCCTGGGCGCCAACCGCCTGCAGGCCACCAGGACCACCTACAGCAGCTGCACCCCGGCCAACACGGCCGACGGCAGCCCGGGCGAGCCCGACTGGTCGCTCAAGACCAGCCGCATCTACCTGGACTTCGATGCCAACGAAGGCAAGGCCGACAACGCGGTGATCTGGTTCAAGGGCGTGCCTATCCTGGCTGCCCCGACGCTGACCTTCCCGCTCAACGACGCGCGCAAATCCGGCTGGCTGCCCCCCAGCTTCGATTTCGACAGCAAGAGCGGCTTCGAGCTGTCCGCGCCGTACTACTGGAACATCGCACCCGACAAGGACATGACGCTGGCGCCGACGCTGTCGGTGCGACGCGGTGCGGGCCTGGATGCCGAATACCGCTACCTGGCCCCCCACGATGAAGGCACGCTGCGCGTCGTGGGCCTGCCCGATGACCGCGTGGCCATGCGCTCGCGCGGCCTGGTGGACTTCGGCCACAAGGGCAACCTCAATGATGGCAACCTGCTGGCGCAGACCAATTACGAGCTGAAGTGGCTGCGTGTGTCGGACGACGACTACTGGAAGGACTTCCCGCACGGCCTGCCCTCCCAGACTCCGCGTCTGTACGACAGCCACGCCACCATCGAGCGCCAGCTGAACGCGCGCAACTGGGGCCTGGGCAACAGCCAGACCACGCTGTACGGCAGCGTGCAGACCTGGCAGACCCTGCGCGACCTGGACCCGCTGGCCGACCCGGCCTTGACCAAGATCGACACGCCCTACCGCCGCGAGCCCCAGATGGGCCTGCGCAGCCGCAGCGGCAATGACACCGGCATGGTGTGGTCGATGCAGGGCGAGTTCAACCGCTTCACCAATCAGGACACCACCAAGCCCACCGGCAACCGGCTCAATGCCATCGGCCAGCTGAGCCAGTCCTTCAACCTGGGTGGTCTGAACCTCACCCCCAAGCTCAGCATCAACGCCACCAGCTACGACCTGGACCAGGCCATGGCCAGCGGCAGCCGCAGCGCCACACGCGTGCTCCCCACCTTCAGCCTGGACTCGGGCCTGACCATGGAGCGCCCCGTCCACCTGTTCAACCGCGACCTGACCCAGACCCTGGAGCCGCGCATCCAGTACGTGCGCACCCCCTACAGCGACCAGAGCCAGCTGCCCCTGTTTGACAGCGCCCCGCGTGACTTCAACCAGTACGCTATCTACAGCGAAAACGCGTTCACCGGCGGCGACCGCATCTCTGATGCCAACCAGGTCACCGTGGGCGTGACCTCGCGCCTGTTGGACGACCGCACCGGCAACGAAGCCCTGCGCCTGGGCGTGGTGCAAAAGCTCCTGTTGGCCGACCAGCGCCTCAACCCCGACGGGCCCGACCCGATCACGCAGCGCCTGTCCGACCTGTTGCTGCTGGGCTCGGCCTCGGTCATCCCCAACTGGAACCTGGACGGCTCCACGCAGTTCAACGCGCAGAACCACGCCATGTCGCGCGGCCTGCTGGGCGTGCGGTATTCGCCCGGGCCCTGGCGCACCGTGGGTGCCGCCTACCGCTACACCCGCGACGCCAGCGAACAGCTGGACCTGGGCTGGCAATGGCCACTGGCCGGCCCTGTGCCCTCCAGCGCCCAGGTGCGCAACCAGGCCGTGGCCGACCCGCTCAACCTCACCGGCAAACGGGCCGCCAATCCCGGCGCCTGCGGTGGCACCTGGTACAGCGTGGGCCGCATGAGCTACAGCCTGCGCGACAGCCGCCTGACCGACTCGCTGCTGGGCGTCGAATACGACGCCGGCTGCTGGATCGGCCGCGTGGTGGCCGAACGCGTGTCCGTGGGCCGCGCACAGGCCAGCACACGCATCATGTTCCAGCTCGAACTGGCCGGCTTGTCGCGCATCAGCCTGGGTTCCAACCCGCTGCGCGCCTTGAAGGACAATATCCCCGGCTACCAGTTGCTGCACGACGACAGCAAGGCTGCGCCCTCAACCGGCTCTTCGCCATTCACGACAGATGACTGACCACACCACACTGACCCGACGTGCGCCCCGCCCTGCCACACGCCAGCCGCGCGCCCTCCGCGCCCTGGTGCAGGGCCTGTGCCTGAGCCTGCTGGTCAGCACGACGGCACCGGCCTGGGCCCAGTTCAAGCAATCGCCCAACGTCACACCACGCATCCCGGGCGCCCGCAACCTGAGCACCGAGCTCAAGATCGAGGGCATGCAGACCACGGCCGACTACATCCTGGCTGTGGTCAACCAGGAGCCCATCACCCACACCGAAGTGGAAAAGCGTGTGGCCCGCATCACCGACACGGCACCGGCTGGCGCACGCCTGCCCCCGCCTGAAGAGCTGCGCAAGCAGGTGCTGGACGCGCTGATCGACGAGAAGGTGCAGATATCGTATGCCAAGACCATCGGCATGGACATCCCGGATGCCGAGGTGGACGGCGCCATCGAGAACATCGCCGCACAAAACCAGATGACCCTGGTGGACCTGCGCGCCCGCATGCAGGCCGATGGCCTGGACTTCCAGCGCTACCGCAACAGCCTGCGTGAACAGCTGCTGCTGCAACGCCTGCGCGAACGCGAGGTCAGCAGCCGCATCCAGATCAGCGATGACGACCTCAACGCCTTCATGAAGGAAGACCCTGCGGCGCACTCCGAAGTGGCGCTCAACGTCGCGCACATCCTGATCGCCGTGCCTGAAAAGGCCACGCAAGTGCAGGTGGCTGCGCTGCTGACCAAGGCGCAAGGCATCCAGGAGCGTGCTGCACAAGGCGCGAACTTCGCCCAGCTGGCCAAGGAGTTCTCGGCTGACACCAGCACGCGCGACCAGGGTGGTGCCCTCGGCTTGCGCGAGGCCAGCCGCCTGCCCGAGCTGTTCGTGGCCACTGCGGCCAAGCTCAAGGTGGGCCAGGTGGCCCCGGTGGTGCGTTCCAACGCGGGCTTCCACATCATCAAGCTGATCGAGCGCGAAAACAGCGCGCAGGCCACCTACACGCAACAGCGTGCCCGCCACATCCTGCTGCGCACCAACCCGCAGCAACCTGTGAGCGAACAGATCGACCGCATGCGGGAGATCCGCAAGCAGATCGTGGGCGGCCAGACCAGCTTCGCCCAGATGGCCCGCCAGTACTCGGAAGACGGCAGCGGTGCACGTGGCGGCGATCTGGGCTGGGCGGCCCCGGGCCAGTTCGTGCCCGAGTTCGAGAAGGCCCTGACGGCCCTGCAACCCGGCCAGATCTCCGAGCCGGTGGTGAGCCGCTACGGCGTGCACCTGATCCAGTTGCTGGAACGCCGCGAAGTGCAGCTCAACGAGCAGCAAAAGCGCGAAGCCGCCAAGCAGGTGCTGCGTGAACGCCGCTTCGAGCCGACCTACGAAGAATGGGCCCGCGAGTTGCGCGCTGCCGCCTACATTGAAATGCGTGATGCGCCCTGATCGCCCCTCCAACCGCCCGGCTTCCTCGCGCCCCGCCAAGCCTCATGGCAAACGGGCCGTGCAAGGCGGCGGTGGCCACATCGCCCGCAAGCGCTTTGGCCAGAACTTCCTGGTGGACCTGGGTGTCATCGACGAAATCGTGCGCGCCATCTCGCCCAAGCCGGGTGAGGCGCTCATCGAAATCGGCCCCGGCCTGGGCGCGCTGACCAACCCCGTGGTCGAACGCTGCGAACACCTCACCGTGGTCGAGCTGGACCGTGACCTGGCCGCCCGCCTGCGCAAGCGCCCCGAACTCACGGTCATCGAATCCGATGTGCTCAAGGTCGACTTCGGCCAGATCGCGCAAGAGCGGGGCTGCAAGCTGCGCATCATCGGCAACCTGCCCTACAACATCTCCAGCCCCATCCTGTTCCACCTGCTGCCCTGGGCCTCGCACGTGGCAGACCAGCACTTCATGCTGCAAAAGGAAGTGGTGGACCGCATGGTGGCCTCACCGGGCAACAAGGATTTCGGCCGCCTGAGCGTGATGCTGCAATGGCGCTACGACATGGAGTGCGTGGTCGACGTGCCGCCCGAATCCTTCGACCCGCCACCCAAGGTGGACTCGGCCGTGGTGCGCATGGTGCCCCGCGCCCAGCCCGCCGAGGTGGACCCGGCCGTGCTGGAACAGATGGTGGCCGTGGCCTTCTCGCAGCGCCGCAAGATCCTGCGCCACACGCTGGGCCAATGGATCGAACAGAACGGCATCCAGACCGACTTCGATCTGCAGCGCCGCGCCGAAGAGGTGCCCGTGGCCGAGTTCGTTGCCCTGGCGGCGCGCAAGGGCTCAGCCCCTGCTGCCTGACACGCTCGTGGGCATCAACCCAGACGCCTGCGGACCAGGCTGCCCACGAGCAGCATGCCCACCAGGGCCAAGGCCTCGGTCGTGGGCTCCGGCACCGCCATCACCTCGTAGCTCCCGGTGAAGCTGCCACCATAGGCCTTGCCGAACACCGTGATGCTGTGAAAGCCACTGAGCACCGGTGCAGAGAAGTAGTAGTAATCATCCAGACCGGGCAACAGGTCCGCCACGGCAAAGCCATCCACCTGCACGGCGAAAATGTCGTAGCCGGACTTGCCCGTGAACGACGACAGCACCGATCCCGTGAGCACCCCCGCGTCCGACGCGAAGCCGGTCATGAAGGCCGGGGCTGAACTGACGAAGCTGCCCGACACATCGTCGGCACGGGCTCCTGTGGCAACCAAGGCCAAGGCCAGGCCCAAAGTGACTGCAGCGCGTTTCATGACACTCTCCTTCATGGAAAACCAAATGGACTCGGGCAAGAGCCATGCAGATTGCGTACCAGCGCCAGCCCCGTTTTCTTGCACCAAAGCAGCCACAAAGGGCGTGCGGGTGCACCACGAAGCTCACTAAACTCCCCTTGATGAAAACTTATCTTGTTGGCGGCGCAGTCAGAGACCGTTTGCTGGGGCGGCCCAGTGGTGACCGCGACTGGGTCGTCGTGGGCAGCACGCCGCAAGCCATGAGCGCGCTGGGCTACATGCCCGTGGGCAAGGACTTCCCCGTGTTCCTGCACCCGCAGACCAAGGAGGAATACGCCCTGGCCCGCACCGAACGCAAGAGCGGCCACGGCTACCACGGCTTCCAGGTCCACGCCTCGCCCGAGGTCACGCTCGAAGAAGACCTGGCCCGGCGCGACCTCACCATCAACGCCATGGCCGAAGATGAAACCGGCCACGTCATCGACCCGTACGGCGGCCAGCGCGACCTGCGCGATCGCGTGCTGCGCCATGTCTCGCCCGCCTTCGCCGAAGACCCGGTGCGCATCCTGCGACTGGCCCGCTTCGCCGCGCGCTTTCATGATTTCGGCGTGGCCGAAGACACCGTGGTGCTGATGCGCAAGATGGTGGAGGCCGGCGAGGTAGACCACCTGGTGGCCGAGCGCGTCTGGCAGGAGCTGGCCCGTGGCCTGATGGAAGACAAGCCCTCACGCATGTTCGAGGTGCTGCGCGACTGCGGCGCCCTGGCCCGACTGCTACCCGAGGTCGACCGCCTTTGGGGCGTGCCACAACGCGCCGACTACCACCCCGAGGTCGACACCGGTGTGCACCTCATGATGGTGCTGGACATGAGCGCGCGCCTGCACACCTCGCTGGCCGTGCGTTATGCCTGCCTCGGCCACGACCTGGGCAAGGGCACCACGCCGCCCGACGTGCTGCCTCGCCACCTGGGCCATGAGGGCCGCAGCGCGCAACTGCTCAAGCAGGTCAACGAGCGCCTGCGCGTACCCGTGGACTGCCGCGAGCTCGCCGATGTGGTGGCACGTGAGCACGGCAACATGCACCGCAGCGACACACTCAACGCGGCCGCCGTGCTGCGCCTGCTGGAGCGTTGCGACGCATTTCGCAAGCCGCAACGCTTTCGCGAAATCCTGCAAGCCTGCGAGTGCGATGCCCGTGGCCGCCTGGGCCTGCAGGACGAGCCCTACCCGCAGGCCGAGCGCCTGAGCCTGGCGCTGGACATCGCGCTGGCCGTGCCCACCGCCGAGGTTTCTGCTGCAGCGCAGCAACGTGGCCTGCGTGGCGAGGCCATCGGTCAGGCCATCGCACAGGCCCGGACCGAGGCCCTGGTTCAAGGGGGTTTTTGACGCCATTGTTTCCTTGCTGTCGCCAGATGTCCGTTCGGGTCATTCCCATACCAGCTCCCTGGACACTAGACTGTTTGGATGGCCAGCCAAACGATCAATCTCCTGCAGTGGATGGGTGCCGTCGCACGCACCGCACCCGCTTTGCCCCACGTCGCCAAAGGGCTGTGGAACCTGGTGACCCTCAAGCCCGACCAGATCGGCTCGATCGGCTTGCGCTTTGCGCAATTGGCAGCCAGCCAGCCTGATCAACCCGCCCTGGTTTTTGAAGGCCGCACCTGGAGCTACGCCCAGTTCAACATCTGGGCCAACCAGATCGCCCACAGCCTGAGCACCGCCGGCATCCGCCAGGGTGACTCGGTTGGCGTGCTGATGGAAAACCGCGCCGAGTTGCTGGCCTGTGTGCTGGGCATCGTCAAGCTGGGTGCGATTGCCACCTTGCTCAACAACCAGCAACGCGGTGACCCGCTGGCCCACAGCCTGCGCATCACCAAACCCAAGGTCGTGATCCTTGGTGAAGAGTGCGTCGAAGCCTTCGACAGCCTGGCCCCGGCCATCCGCGCCGAACTGGGTGCCCAGTGGTGGTGGGAAGGTGATGCCGCCGCGCCCTTTGGCACCGACAGCCTGCGCCGCCGCACCCTCAAAGCCGAGAGCAGCAACCCGCCGCAAACCGAGCACATCACCCTGCGCCAGCCCTGCTTCCACATCTTCACCTCGGGCACCACCGGCCTGCCCAAGGCCTCGGTGATGACGCATTACCGCTGGCACCGCTGCATGGCGGGCCTGGGCCAGCTGGGCCTGCGCCTGAAGGCCGATGACGTGCTGTACTGCCCGCTGCCCATGTACCACAACAACGCCCTGACCGTGTCATGGAGCGCGGTGGTGGGCGCCGGTGCCTGCATGGCCCTGAGCCGCAAGTTCAGCGCCTCGCGCTTCTGGGACGAGATCCGCGCCAACAAGGCCACGGCCTTCTGCTACATCGGCGAACTCTGCCGTTACCTGCTCAACCAACCCGTGCGCGACACCGACCAGACGCACAACGTGCGCGCCATCATCGGCAACGGCCTGCGGCCCGACATCTGGGAAGCCTTCCAGGCGCGCTTCAACATCCCGCACATCGCCGAGTTCTACACCGCCAGCGAGTGCAACCTGGCCTTCGTCAACGCCTTCAACTTCCAGGGCACGGCCGGCTACTGCCCCCTGCCTTATGCCATCGTGGCCTTCGATGTTGAAAACGAAGTGCCCGTGCGCCAGACCGACGGCAAGAACGCGGGCACGATGCGCAAGGTGGCCAAGGGCGAATGCGGCCTGCTGCTCACCGAGATCACCGACAAGGCCCCGCTGGACGGCTACACGGACAGCAAGGCCACCGAAGCCAAGGTGTTCCGCAACGTCTTCAAACCCGGTGATGCCTGGTTCAACACCGGCGACCTGATCCGCGACATGGGCTTCGGCCACATCGGCTTCGTGGACCGCGTGGGCGACACCTTCCGCTGGAAGGGCGAGAACGTGGCCACCACCGAAGTCGAGGCGGCGCTGGGCTGCATCGAGGGCATCGAAGAGGCCGTGGTGTATGGCGTGGAAGTGCCCGGGGCCGATGGCCGCGCCGGCATGGCCGCGATCCGCTGGGATCACGGCAAAGGCCCGCTCGATGGCGTGGCGCTCGCACAAGCCCTGCACAAGGCTCTGCCCAAGTACGCCGTGCCGCTGTTCATCCGCGTGCGCGACGAGCACGAGGTCACCGCCACCTTCAAGCACCGCAAGGTGGAGCTCAAGCGTGAGGGCTTCGATGTCGACAAGGTCGCAGATGCCTTGTACGCACTGGGTGAAAACGGCTACGAGCTGATGCAGCCTGCGCACCAGATGGCCCGGCGCGCCTGATCCTTCAACCTGATTGTTGTTCTGAGGTGCTGTTGCACCGGAATGGCCAAAAGCCCCCCGCACCTTTCAGCGCGGGGGGATAAAAGCTTGGCAACGGTACGCGCTGGCTGATCAGGCCAGCGTCAGGCGATCACTCAGTCAGCTTGCTTGCGCAGGAAGGCCGGGATCTCGATTTCATCCATGCCGTTGCTGGCCAGGGCGTCAACCTTGGCAGCCGCTTGCGTGCGGCCGGAGCGCCACACGCTGGGCGTGTTCAGGCCGCTGAAATCGTTGCCGCCAGCGCTGGCGTGGCCCATGCCTGCCACGCCACCAGCCAGACCTTGCGCATGGCCTGCGTGGCCGATCGGCTGGGTCAGCACGGGGATGTTGTCGGTGCCGGTACGCTGGAAGACTTGCGTCTGCGGTGCGCTGTGGACCACGGTCATCGGAGCTTGCTGGCGCTTGGAGCCGCACAGGCCGGTGGCGATCACGGTCACGCGCAGCTGGTCGCCCAGGCTTTCGTCGTAGGCCGTACCGTAGATCACGTGTGCATCTTCAGCAGCGTAGCGACGGATGGTGTTCATGGCGTTGCGCGACTCGCTCAGCTTGAAGCTGGACTTGCCTGCAGCGATCAGCACCAGCACGCCACGTGCGCCGGACAGGTCGATGCCTTCCAGCAGCGGGCAGGCCACAGCGGCTTCGGCTGCCTTGGTGGCGCGGTCCGGGCCACCAGCGGTGGCGGTACCCATCATGGCCTTGCCAGGCTCGCTCATCACGGTCTTGACGTCTTCAAAGTCGACGTTCACCAGGCCGGGGATGTGGATGATGTCGGAGATGCCGCCCACGGCGTTCTTCAGCACGTCGTTGGCCTTGCCGAAAGCTTCTTCCTGCGTGACGTCGTCACCCAGCACTTCCAGCAGCTTCTCGTTGAGCACGACGATCAGCGAGTCGACATTGGCTTCCAGTTCGTTCAGGCCGGTGTCAGCCTGCTTCATGCGGCGGTTGCCTTCGAATTCGAACGGCTTGGTCACCACGCCCACGGTCAGGATGCCCATGTCCTTGGCCACGCGGGCGATCACAGGGGCCGCACCGGTGCCGGTACCACCGCCCATGCCGGCGGTGATGAACACCATGTGGGCGCCGTCCAGTGCAGCACGGATCTGGTCGACTGCTTCTTCAGCAGCGGCGCGGCCGGCTTCGGGCTTGGCCCCTGCGCCCAGGCCGGAGTTGCCCAGTTGCAGTTGCATCTCGGCGCTCGAGCGCAGCAGCGCTTGCGAGTCCGTGTTGGCGCAGATGAACTGCACGCCTTGCACGCCTTGGGAGATCATGTGTTCAACGGCGTTACCGCCACCGCCGCCCACACCGATCACCTTGATCTGCGTGCCCATGTCGAAGTTGTCGATCATCTCGATTGCCATGTCGTACCTCTTTTATTAATCAAGCAGTTGCCAATTGAAAACGTACCAAGTTAGGCGCTTAAAAGTTGCCTACGAACCAATCGCGTACACGACCAAACAAGGTCTGAACAGACCCGGCTTGTTGCGCCGCCTTCATCCCGCGCATGCGCGCGAGTCTTGCCTCTTCGAGCAAGCCCATGACGGTGGCCGAGCGAGGGCTGGCCACCATGTCGTGCAGTGCGCCTGAGTACAAGGGCGTGCCCTTGCGCACAGGCTTCAAGAAGATGTCTTCGGCCAGCTCGACCATGCCCGGCATCACCGCCGAGCCGCCGGTCAGCACGATGCCGGAAGACAGCAACTCTTCATAACCAGACTCGCGGATCACCTGGTGAACCAGCGAGAAGATCTCTTCAACGCGCGGCTCGATCACGCCGGCCAGGGCCTGACGCGAGAGCATGCGTGGTGCGCGGTCACCCAGGCCCGGCACTTCGACTTGTTCATTGGGATCAGCCAGCAGTTGCTTGGCCACACCGAAGTCCACCTTGATGTCTTCGGCGTCCTTCGTGGGTGTGCGCAGGGCCATCGCGATGTCGCTGGTGATGAGGTCACCGGCGATGGGGATCACGGCCGTGTGGCGCACCGAGCCATCGGTGAAGATCGAGACATCCGTGGTGCCTGCGCCGATGTCCACCATGGCCACACCGAGCGACTTCTCGTCTTCGGTGAGCACGGCAGCAGAAGAAGCGGAGGGATTGAGGACCAGCTGTTCGGCCTCCAAGCCGCAGCGGCGAACGCACTTGACGATGTTTTCGGCGGCGCTCTGGGCTCCGGTCACGATGTGCACCTTGACCTCGAGGCGACCGCCAGACATGCCGATTGGCTCTTTGACCTCATGGCCGTCAATGATGAACTCTTGAGGCTCAACAAGCAATAGGCGCTGGTCATTCGGGATGTTGATCGCCTTCGCGGTTTCCACCACACGTTGCACGTCGATGGGCGCAACTTCCTTGTCCCGCACGATGACCATGCCCGTGCTGTTCTGGCCGCGGATGTGGCTGCCTGTGATGCCTGTCCACACGCGGCTGATCTTGCAGTCGGCCATCAGCTCGGCCTCTTTCAAGGCTTGCTGAATGGACTGCACGGTGGCGTCGATGTTGACGACCACGCCGCGCTTGAGACCGTGGCTGGGCGCCACGCCCAGCCCTGCCAGGCGCAGGTCACCGCCCGGCATGACTTCGGCCACGACCGCCATCACTTTGGCGGTGCCGATGTCCAGCCCGACGACCAGATCCTTGTATTCCTTGGCCATGGTGTGTGTGGATTTATCTGGTTGAAGACGAAGGTTTGTTGTTGGCCGGCGCGTTGTGTGCAGCCACCGGTTTGGCAACGACGGGTTTCTTGATCACAGGGGCCTTCTGGCCATCCTGCAAAGTGGTCAGGCCACGCAGCTTGACGGCGTAGCCCTCGGGGTAACGCAGGTCGGCGTGGGCCAGGGGGGCGGGGTACTGGCGCTGGAGCTCGGGCAAGGTGCGCACGAAGCGATCGACGCGCGCCTGCACCTCCTCCGGCCCACCGCGACCCAGCTCGATCGTGGCATCGTTGTCCAGCTCGACACTCCAGGAGCCGCGCTCGGTCAGCTTGAGCGTGTCGATCTCACCAAGCGGTGCGAGCACGGGCTTGAGGCGCTGCAGCATGTCGAGCATGGCCTTGGCTTCGCCAGCGCTGGGGTTGAGCGGCGCTTCGAGCGTGGGCAGGTGCTCGTCTTCCACATCACCGAGATTGGCATCGAACACCTCGCCGTAGGTGTTGACCAGCTCGTCTTCGCTGTCCTCGTGGTGCCAGTAGGCCGCAGGGCGGTGCTCTTCCAGCACGACACGCAGCTCGTTGGGCCACACGCGGCGCACCACGGCCTTGCGCACCCAGGGCACCGACTCGAAGATCTCGCGGCTGCGGTTGAGGTTCACGTTGAAGAAGCCGCCGTGCATGCGCGGCACGACGTTGGCGCGCACCGTGGCCAGGTTGTTGCGCTCCAGGTCGCCTTCGAGCTGCACCTTCTGCAGGTTGAAGTAGGGCAAGCGGGTCAGCTTGGTGACACCCGCGGCCAGCAACAGCCCGATCGCCACCACCAGCAAGGCAGAAGCGGCAGCGTTCATCCAGAGGACGTCTTGCGGCGTCTCTTCCGGTGCGCTGAAGCTGTTGAGGGCGGCGGCCTGCATGGCGGTCGTGGCTTCTTTCAGTGAGGGTCAGCGGACACTGTCCAGGCTGGCCGAGGCCAGCAGGTGGACACACAGTTGTTCATAGCTCAGGCCAGCCACCTTGGCCGACATGGGCACCAGGGAATGGCCGGTCATGCCCGGCGAGGTGTTGATCTCCAGCAGGAAGGGTTGGCGGTCCGACTGGCGGATCATCACGTCGGCACGCGCCCAGCCCCGGCAACCCAGGGTCTTGAACGCCCGCACCACCTGGCGCTGGATCTCAGCCTCTTCGTCGGCAGCGAGCTGGCTGGGGCACAGGTACTTCACGTCGTCGGTGAAGTACTTGTTCTGGTAGTCGTAGTTGCCACCGGGCGCGACGATGCGGATCACGGGCAGGGCCTGCGCCTCGCCTTCAACGATCAATACCGGGCAGGTGGTCTCTTCGCCTTCGATGAACTGCTCGCACAACACTTCGGGGTCGTGCTGCGCAGCGGCGGCATAAGCGGCAGCGCACTGCGCAGGGTCGGTCACCTTGGTCAGGCCGATGGACGAGCCTTCGCGTGCGGGCTTGACGATCATGGGGGCGCCCAGGGCAGTCAGGGCATGCGCGCAGTCTTCGGCGCTGGACACCATGCGCCAGTCCGGCGTGGGCAAGCCTTCGAAGCGCCAGATGCGCTTGGTCATGATCTTGTCCATCGCAATGCTGGACGCCATCACCCCGGAGCCGGTGTACGGAATCTTCAGCAACTCCAGAGCGCCTTGCACGGTGCCGTCTTCACCACCACGGCCATGCAGCGCGATGAACACGCGGTCCACGCCTTCGGCCTTGAGCTCCTGCAGCGGGCGCTCGGCAGGATCAAAAGCAAAGGCGTTAACGCCTTGTGACTGCAAGGCCTTGAGCACGCCCGAGCCGGACATGATGGACACATCACGCTCGGCCGAGGTGCCGCCAAACAGCACGGCCACCTTGCCCAGGCTGGCCGGGTCGATGCGGGGCGCTTGGAGTGGGATGGTGCTCATGCTCAGTGCTTCTCTTTCAACAGCTCGGCCGTCTTGCCGGCCACGGTCCCGATCGAGCCGGCGCCCATGCAGATCACCACGTCGCCACCTCGGGCGTTGGTCGCAATGCTCTGCGGCAGCTCGGCCACGTCGTCCACAAAAATCGGTTCCACCTTGCCGGCCACGCGCACGGCACGGGTCAGGGCGCGGCCGTCGGCGGCCACGATGGGCGCTTCGCCAGCGGCGTACACCTCGGTCAGCAACACGGCATCGGCCGTGCCCAGCACCTTGACGAAGTCTTCAAAACAATCGCGGGTGCGGGTGTAGCGGTGCGGCTGGAAGGCCAGCACCAGGCGCTGGCCGGGGAAGGCGCCACGGGCCGCGCTGATCACGGCGGCCATCTCCACCGGGTGGTGGCCGTAATCGTCGATCAAGGTGACCTGGCCGCCATCGGCCGTCTTGAACTCGCCATAACGCTGGAAGCGGCGGCCCACGCCGGTGAAGGCGCCCAGCGCCTGGATGATGGGCTCGTCAGGCAGCTCGATCTCGGTGGCCACGGCAATCGCCGCCAGCGCGTTGAGCACGTTGTGCACCCCAGGCAGGTTGAGCGTGACGGTGATGTCGGGCATGACCACACCATTGCGACGCTGCACCACGAAGCGCATCTGGCCACCGGCCAGCGCTTCGACGTTGACGGCGCGCACCTGGGCGTCTTCACCAAAACCGTAGGTGATGACGGGACGCGAAATCAGCGGGATGATGGAGCGCACGCCCGGGTCGTCGGCGCACAGGATGGCCGAGCCGTAGAAGGGCATGCGGTGCAGGAAGTCCACGAAAGCCTGCTTGAGCCTGGCGAAGTCGTGGCCATAGGTGTCCATGTGGTCGGCGTCGATGTTGGTGACGACCGACATGATGGGCAGCAGGTTCAGGAAGGAGGCATCCGACTCATCGGCCTCGACCACGATGTACTCGCCCTTGCCCAGAGCCGAGTTGGCACCGGCGCTGTTGAGCTTGCCACCGATGACGAAGGTCGGGTCCACGCCGGCTTCGGCCAGGATGGAGGTGACCAGCGAGGTGGTGGTGGTCTTGCCGTGCGTGCCGGCGATGGCGATGCCTTTGCGCAGGCGCATCAGCTCGGCCAGCATCACGGCCCGCGGTACCACGGGGATGCGTTTCGCGCGCGCGGCGATCACCTCGGGGTTGTCGCCCTTCACGGCGGTGGAGGTGACCACGGCCTCGGCGCCCTCGATGTGGGCGGCTTCATGGCCCACATGCACCTGGATGCCCAGCGAAGCCAGGCGGCGCGAGGTGGCGCTGTCCGACTGGTCGGAGCCCGATACGGTGTAGCCCAGGTTGTGCAGGATCTCGGCGATGCCGCTCATGCCGGCACCACCAATGCCCACGAAATGGATGTGTTTGACGGCGTGCTTCATGTGGACGCCTTTGCGTTGGTTTGAGGTTTCACGTGTTGCTCGATGGCGTCGGCCACGGCAGCGGCCGATTGCAGGCGGGCCAGGCCACGCGCCTTGATGGCCATGGCCGCCAGCGCCGTGCGGTTGAGCGATTTCATCAGCTCGGCCAGCTTCGCTGGATTCAGCTCGGCCTGCGGCAGGTGGATGGCGGCGCCGTTGTCGGCCATGTAGATGGCGTTGTCACGCTGGTGGGCAGTGGTCGACACCACCAGCGGCACCAGGATGCTGGGCACGCCGGCGGCACACAGTTCGCTCACGGTGATGGCACCAGCACGGCCGATGATCACGTCGCAATCGGCCAGGCGCTGCGGCATGTTGTTGATGAAGGGCAGCACCTCGGCGTCCCTGGCGGGGTCCAGCCCGGCCTTGAGGTAGTCGGCCTTGACCGCTTCGAAGTTGGCCATGCCGGTCTGGTGCGTGATCAGCGGGCGCTGGTCGGCGGGGATCATGGCCAGGGCCTGCGGTACGGCGTCGTTGAGCGCCTTCGCGCCCAGGCTGCCGCCCACGATCAGCACGCGCAGCGGGCCGGTTCGGTTAGCGAAGCGCTCGGCCGGCGGCGCAATGGCTTCGATCTCGGCGCGCACGGGGTTGCCCGTGACCCGTGCGACCTTGTTCTTGGCGGCAGGGCCGTCAAAGCCGCAGGCCAGCACATCGGTGATGGGCAGCAGCAAGCGGTTGCTCAGCAGCATGGCCGCATCCGCATTGACCAGCACCAAGGGCAGGCCGCGGGCCACGCCCATCAGGCCGCCAGGGAAGCACACATAACCGCCCATGCCCAGCACGGCATCGGCCTGGCGCGCCTTGAGAATCTTCCAGCAATCGGCAAACGCCTTGAGCAGGCGCACGCCACCAAAGACCGTGTCCTTCAGGCCCTTGCCGCGCAGGCCGTTGAAGGCGATGGCGTCCATGGGGATGCCAGTGGGTGGCACCAGGCGGTTTTCCATGCCACCGGTCGTGCCCAGCCAGCTCACCGTCCAGCCGCGGCGCTTCATTTCGTCGGCCACGGCCAGGCCGGGCATGATGTGCCCGCCCGTGCCCGCAGCCATGATGACGAGGTGGCGGCTCATGCGCGCCCCCCTCTCATGAGCTGGCGGTTCTCAATGTCCACGCGCAAGCAAATCGCCAGCGCAATGCAGTTGAGCATCACACCCGAGCCACCAAAGCTCATCAGCGGCAAGGTCAGGCCCTTGGTAGGCAGCACACCCAGGTTCACGCCCATGTTGATGAAGGCCTGGCCACCCATCCACACGGCCACGCCTTGTGCGACCAGGCCGGAGAAAACGCGGTCCAGCGCGATGGCCTGGCGGCCGATGTTGAACAGGCGCACCACCAGCCAGAAGAAGGCGATGATGATCGCGGCCACGCCGATGAAGCCCAGCTCTTCGCCGATCACGGCCAGCAGGAAGTCGGTGTGGGCTTCGGGCAGGTAGTGCAGCTTCTCCAGGCTGGAGCCCAGACCTTCACCAAAGATCTCGCCGCGCCCGAAGGCGATCAGCGAGTGGGTCAGCTGGTAGGCCTTGCCCAGGGCGTTCTTTTCAGACCAGGGATCGAGGTAGGCAAAGATGCGCTCGCGCCGCCACGGGCTGAGCGTCACCATCAAGGTGAAGGCACCCAGCAGCACCGCCGTGATCAGGAAGAACATGCGGCCATTGACGCCACCCAGGAACAGGATGGTCATGGCGATCGTGGCGATCACCATGAAGGCCCCCATGTCGGGCTCGGCCAGCAGCAACAAGCCGATCACACCCACGGCCACGGCCATGGGCATCACGGCGCGGAAGAAGTGCTCCTTCACGTCCATCTTGCGCACCATGTAGTCCGAGGCATACAGGGTGATCGCGAGCTTGGCCAGCTCGGACGGCTGGAAGTTCATGATGCCCAGCGGCAACCAGCGGCGTGCGCCATACACCACCTTGCCCACGTGCGGGATCAGCACCAGGATCAGCAGGAGCAGCGAGAGCACGAACAACCAGGGCGCCGTCTTTTCCCAGGTGGACATGGGGATCTGGGTGACCACCGCGGCCACGCACACGGCCATGATGATGGCCACCAGGTGGCGCGTGAAGAAGAAGGTCGGCGTGTAGTTGGAGAAACGCGGGCTGTCAGACAGCGCGATCGTGGCCGAGTAGACCATCACCAGGCCCATGGCCAGCAAGGCCAGCGTCAACCACACCAGGGGTTGGTCAAAGCCCATGACCCTGGAAGGCTGCGAGGACGTGACGTTGACGAAGTCGCGCACGGGCAGCGGGCCAGCGCCGTCGGCCGAGGGGCCCTTGCCCAGGCCGGCGCGAACCTTGTCCAGCAAACCAGCCAGCAGGGGGCGACGAACGGTGGCTTCGCTCATGCGATGTCTCCTCGTTCGTGGGCCAGATCCTGCACGGTGCCGATGAACACCTCGGCGCGGTGCGCGTAATTGCGGAACATGTCCAGGCTGGCGCAGGCCGGGCTCAGCAGCACGGCGTCACCCGCTTTGGCCTGCTCGAAGGCCCAGCGCGTGGCGGCTTCCAGGTTGTCATGGCGTTGCATGGGCAGGGTGTCGCCAACGGGCGTGCGCACCTCGGCCAGCGTGGCTTCAATGGCCTGTGCGTCGCGGCCAATCAGGGCCACGGCGCGGGCAAAGCGCCCCACGGGCTCGGCCAGTGGCGCAAAGTCCTGGCCCTTGCCATCACCACCCAGGATCACCACCAGCTTGCCGGGCGACATGTCGGCACCCAGGCCTTGCAAGGCGGCCACGGTGGCGCCCACATTGGTGCCCTTGCTGTCGTCGATGGCATCGATGCCGCCGACGGTGGCCACGTGCTCGACGCGATGTGGCTCGCCGCGGTATTCACGCAGGCCATGCAGCATGGGTGCCAGCGGGCAGCCAATGGCGGTGGCCAGCGACAAGGCCGCCAGCGCGTTGGAGGCATTGTGGCGACCACGGATGCGCAGCGCATCAGCGGGCATCAGGCGCTGCAGCACGATCTCGGCCTGCTCGCCCTTCTTGAGCTTGATGGTGGGGTCGGCTTCAAGCGCACGCACCAGCCAGGCCATGCCGGACTCGTTGACCAGGCCGAAGTCGCCAGGGCGACGTGGGGCGTCCAGCCCAAAGTACACGAGGTTGCGGTACACCGTCTTGGCCGGGCGGCCACGCACGCCGGACTTGATGACCTCGGGCGGCGGCACCATGTCCATCACGACGGGGTCATCTCGGTTGATGACCATGATGCCGTTCTTGCCGAAGATGCGGGCCTTGGCGGCGGCGTACGCGGCCATGCTGCCGTGCCAGTCCAGGTGGTCCTGCGTGATGTTGAGCACCACGGCGGCGTCGGGTTCGAAGTTGCTGACACCATCGAGCTGGAAGCTCGACAGCTCCAGCACCCACGCTTGGGGCAGCACCTCGAAGGTGGGCGCAGACGGAGGCGGTGGGGTCAGCGTGATCAGCGGGGCATCGGCATCGTCGGCCAGCGGTTCTGCCTGACGCTCAAGCTGCGACTCAACCTGTGACTCAAGGGCCGGCTCGGCATCCTCAGGCTGATCGATCTCGGCGGGTTCGCTTTCGGGCAGAACCTCGGCGGCGGCCTCCATGATGGCCGTGTTTTCGACGGGCTCGTCCAAGGCGGCGTCCGTTGCAACAGGCACAGGCACCGATGCCACGTCCGCGCCTGAAGCAAGCGCTGCTTGCTCACCGGCTACGGCACCCGCATCGCTTTGCACAGTGCCCTGTTCGCCCACCACCTCAGCAGTATCAGAGGCAGGCTCCTCGCTCAAAGGCTTGGGCTCCTGCTCGAGCGCGACACGCAAGGTATCCAGCAGCGTCGGGCCGATGTTGCCGGCGAGGCCCACACGCAGGCCGGTGCGCTCGATCAGCTTGGCGGTCAGCGAGGTGGTCGTGGTCTTGCCGTTGGTGCCGGTGATGGCCACCACCTTGGGCGCATAGCCCATGTCGGCCTTCAGATCGGCCAAGGCGGAGGCGAACAGCGACAACTCGCCGCGCACGGGGATGCCCAGCTCATCGGCCTTGGCCAGCAGCGCGGACACATCCGGCGCATTGGGCATCAGGCCGGGGCTCTTGAGCACCAGGTTGACGCCATCGAGCAGGCCCACGTCCAGACCATGGTGCAGCGTGGCAGCAGGCACATCGGCGGCCAGCGTGGCCGCTTGCGGCGGGTTGGCACGCGTGTCGGCCACGCGCACGGTCGAGCCACACCGGGCGCACCAGCGCGCCATGGCCAGGCCTGAGTCACCCAGACCCAGGATCAGCACGGTGAGGTCACGTAAGTAAAACATGGTGGGCTTGAACCAGTGAAACGATCAGCGCAGCTTGAGGGTGGACAGACCCAGCAGGCACAGCAGCATGGTGATGATCCAGAAACGGACCACGACCTGCGTCTCTTTCCAGCCGGACTTTTCAAAGTGGTGATGCAGCGGTGCCATCAGCAAAATACGACGGCCTTCGCCGTATTTCTTCTTCGTATATTTGAAGTAACTCACCTGCACCATCACAGACAGCGCTTCCAATACAAAAACCCCGCCCATCAAGGCCAGCACGATCTCTTGCCGCACGATGACCGCGATGGTTCCTAAAGCACCGCCAAGTGCCAAGGCCCCCACGTCGCCCATGAAGACCTGGGCGGGGTAAGCGTTGAACCAGAGGAAGGCCAGGCCTGCTCCGGATAGGGCCGCGCAGAACACCAACAGCTCACCTGCGCCCGGAATATGCGGCAGCAGCAGGTACCTGGCGAACACGGCGTTGCCCGTGACATAACAGAAGATGCCCAGCGAGGCCGACACCATCACCACCGGCATGATGGCCAGGCCATCGAGGCCATCGGTGAGGTTCACGGCATTGCTGGTGCCCACGATCACGATGTAGGTCAGCACCATGAAGCCCCACACGCCCAGCGGGTAGCTCATGGTCTTGAAGAAGGGCACGATCAGGTCGGCCTTGGGTGGCAGGTCATTGGAGAAACCCGACGACACCCAGCGGAAGAACAGTTCGATGACGCGCAGGTTGTTCGTCTCCGACACGCTGAACGCCAGGTAGATGGCGGCCACCAGGCCGATGAGGGACTGCCAGAAATACTTCTCGCGCGAAGGCATGCCCTCGGGGTCCTTCAAGACCACCTTGCGCCAGTCGTCCACCCAGCCGATGGCGCCAAAGCCCGTGGTCACGATCATCACGATCCACACAAAGCGGTTGGCCCAGTCGAACCACAGTAGCGTCGACAAACCGATGGCCAGCAGGATCAGCGCGCCACCCATGGTGGGGGTACCGCGCTTGCTCAGGTGCGACTGCATGCCGTATTCACGGATGGGCTGACCGATCTTGAGTTCGGTGAGCTTGCGGATCACGATGGGGCCCAGGAACAGGCCGATCAGCAAGGCCGTCATGGCCGCCATCACCGAGCGGAAGGTGAGGTACTGGAAGACGCGCAGGAAGCCCCACTCGGGGTGCAGGCCCTGGAGCCACAGCGCAAGACTAAGCAGCATGGGCACCTCCCGACAGCTCACCCAGGCGGGCGACAACTTGTTCCATCTTCATGAAGCGTGAACCTTTGACGAGGATCGATGCCGCCGCAGGCACCTGATCCAGCGTGGGCAGCGCGGCCACGATGTCGGCTGCGCTGTTGAAATGACGGGCGGACGCGCCACAAGCCTGCGCGGCATGCGCGCACAACTCACCAGCCGTCCAGACGTGTTCGATGCCGCGCTCACGGGCATAGGTGCCGACTTCCTCGTGGAAGGCCGGGCCTTGCGTGCCCACCTCGCCCATGTCACCCAGCACCAGCCAGCGTGGGCCAGGCAGGCCGGCCAGCATGTCGATGGCGGCGCGCACGGAATCGGGGTTGGCGTTGTAGCTGTCGTCCACCAGGGTGACCGCGCGCTGACCCAGGGTGATGCAACGCAGTTGCGAACGGCCCTTGACGGGCTCGAAAGCTTCCAGGCCCTGGGCAATCACGCTCAGGGGCACACCGGCACCCAGCGCAGCGGCCGTGGAGGCCAATGCATTGCGCACATTGTGGGCGCCGGCCATCTTCAGCTTGACGCGGGCCGCGCCCTGCGCCGTGCTGATGTCGATCAGCCAATGCGGTGTGGGCTCGGCCACCCAGGTCGCGGCCCCCGTGATGGCGGCCGGGCCCTGCGTGGCGAAGTCGAACTTGGGATAGCCGTTGGCCTGCTCGCGCCAGATGGGGGCGAACTCGTCGTCGGCCGGGAACACGGCCACGCCGCTGCGCGACAAGGCCTGCAGCACGCTGCCGTTTTCGCGCGCCACGGCCTCGACCGTGTGCATGAACTCCTGGTGCTCGCGCTGGGCGTTGTTCACCAGGCCCACCGTGGGCGCGGCAATCGAAGCCAGGTGCGCGATCTCGCCGGGGTGATTCATGCCCAGCTCGACCACGGCACAACGGTGCTGGCCTTCACGCAGGCGCAGCAGGGTCAAAGGCACGCCGATCTCGTTGTTGAAGTTGCCCTGCGTGGCCAGCGAGGCTTCGGGCGCGCCTTGCGACACCACCCAGGTCTTCAGGATGGACGCGATCATCTGCGTGACCGTGGTCTTGCCATTGCTGCCGGTCACACCGATCAGCGGGATGTCAAAACGTGCGCGCCAGCCGGATGCCAGCCACCCCAGTGCGGCGCGTGTGTCAGGCACCGTCAGGCCTGGCAGACCACAGGTGTCCACGCCTTGCTGGGCCAGCACGGCCACGGCGCCAGCGGCCTTGGCCTGGGGCAGGAAGTCATGCGCATCAAAGCGCTCGCCGCGCAGCGCCACGAACAGGTCGCCGGGCTGCAGGGTGCGGGTGTCGGTATGCACGCGGGCGATCGGCGTGGCGGGGTCACCCGTCAGCACCGAACCGGGCAACAGTTCGTGGGCCAGGCCCAGGGTCATCATCATGGGAATGCTGGGTGCTGGGACGACCGGCGCGCGGCGCTTGAGCGCGGCTGCTGCCTCGTCCACATCTGAAAAGGGTGTCTTGACGCCGGCCACTTCTTGCGTGGCCTCATGGCCTTTGCCGGCGATCAACACGATGTCGTTGGCATCGGCCTGCTGCAGGGCATGTGCGATGGCAGCGCGGCGGTCTTCGATCACGTCCACCGTGTCACGCCCGGCCACACCGGCCAGGATCTGCGACAGGATGAAGGCGGGGGATTCGCTGCGAGGGTTGTCACTGGTCAGCACCACGCGGTCGGCGTGCTGCTCGGCCATGGCACCCATCAGGGGGCGCTTGATGGGATCACGGTCACCACCACAACCGAAGACGCACCACAACTGGCCATTGCGTGCTTCGGCCACGGGGCGCAGCGCTTGCAAGGCCTTGAGCAGTGCATCAGGGGTGTGGGCGTAATCGACCACGGCCATGGGCACGGCAGTCTGCACTTCCGGCTGCCAATCAGGCAGGCTCACCACCTGCATGCGGCCTGGCACCGACTTCAAGCCGCTGCAGGCGCGCGCAGCGTCAGCCAGCGGCACATCGAGTGCACGCAGGGCCCCCAGCACAGCCAGCAGGTTCGAGACATTGAAGGTGCCGATCACCGGCGCCTGCACGGTCGCTTTGCCCACGATCTGCGACAGCGCATCGTCGCGCTCGATCAGGTCAAACACCAAGCCATGGGCTTGATAACGGATGTTGGTCGCCTGCAGGCGCACGGCCTCTTGCAGGCCATAAGACCAGCAGGCCAGATGGCGACCGCGCGCGTGGTCCTGCAGCGCATGGCCCATCGGGTCATCCAGGTTCAGCACGGCGGCGCGCAGGCCCGGCCAGTCGAACAGGCGGCGCTTGGCTTGCCAGTAGCCTTCCATGCTGCCGTGGTAGTCGAGGTGGTCCTGCGTGAAGTTGGTGAACTGCGCGACCGCGATGTGCGTGGCGTGCAGGCGCAACTCTTCGATGCCGATGGACGAGGCCTCGATGGCCGCAGCCTTCAGGCCCTTGTCTGCAAACGCGCGGAAGGTGGCGTGCAAGGTGATGGGGTCAGGCGTCGTCAAGCCGGTGGGCACGAAGTCGCCATCCACCTGGCCCACGCCCAACGTGCCGATCACACCGCAGCCCTGGCCCAGGCTGCTCAAGGCTTGGGCTGTCCACCACGAGGTCGAGGTCTTGCCATTGGTGCCCGTCACGGCCACCACCTGCAGTTGCGCGCTGGGTTCGGCAAAGAAGCCGTGCGCGATCTCGGCGCTGCGGGCCTTCAGGCCAGGCACGGTGGCCACACGGGCGTCAGCGAAACCAAAGGTCTGCACGCCATCGGCTTCGACCAGGCAAGCGCGGGCGCCATCCTTCAAGGCTTGCTCGACAAAGGCCCGGCCATCACGCGCGGCACCCGGCCAGGCGATGAAGCACACGCCCTCACCGGCCAGCGACGCCACCTGGCGGCTGTCTACCGTCAGGCGCGTGACGCCCCACTGGCGCAGCCAGCCCAGGGCTTCATCCGTGCTGTGCAGGTGCAAAGTGGTCTGGCTCATTTAAAAGCTCTCCACTTCAGCGGGTTCGGTGTTGATGATCTTGGGCTGCACTTCCATGTCAGGCAGCACGCCCAGGCGGTTGAGCGTTTGCTGCACCACCTGGCTGAACACGGGCGCGGCCACATCACCACCGTAATAGATGCCGTCGCCAGGCTCGTCCACCATCACGGCCACCACGATGCGGGGCTTGCTGATGGGCGCGATGCCCACGAACCAGGCGCGGTACTTGTTGCCCGCATAACCCTTGCCTTCGACCTTGTGCGCGGTACCCGTCTTGCCGCCCACGCTGTAGCCCTGGGTCTGGGCCTTGGGTGCGGTACCACCCGGGCCACACACGAGGTTGAGCATCTTGCGCACGGCGCGGGCCGTCTCAGGCGAGATCACGCGGGTGCCATGGATGGGCACGACCTCTTCATTGGCCGGTGCAGAGGGATCACCCTCAGACGACGAAGCCGCCTCCGGACGGAAGGCGGTCTTGAAGGCCAGCACGGGGCGCTCGTTGTCATCCCCGGAATGGGCTTTCGCCACTTTGCGCAAAGGATCCCGATCGTCACCGGGGCCCTCCCGCTTCAGCAGCGAAATCGGGATCAGTTCACCATCGCTGGCGAAGATCGTGTACGCGTGGGCCAGCTGGAACAAGCTGGCCGACAGGCCGTAGCCATAACTCATGGTGACCTGCTCGATGCGGCGCCACGACTTGTAGGGGCGCAGGCGGCCGGTCACCGCGCCGGGGAAACCGAGCTGCGGCTTTTGCCCCAGGCCCACGGCGGTGAACATTTCCCACATCTCGCGCGGCTGCATCTGCATGGCGATCTTGGCCGTGCCGACGTTGCTGGACTTCTGGATGACCTGCTCGACGGTCAGGTCGCCGTGCGGGTGCGAATCAGAGATGGTGGAGCCATCGATGGTCAAGCGGCCAGGCGCGGTGGAAATGATGGTGTTGGGCGTGATGCGCTTGGTCTCCATGGCCAGCGAGATCACGATGGGCTTCATGGTGGAGCCCGGCTCGAAGGTGTCGGTCAGCGCACGGTTGCGCAGCTGGGCACCCGTCAGGTTGCGGCGATCTTCCGGTGTGTAGCTGGGCACATTGGCCAGCGCCAGCACTTCACCGGTCACGGCGTCGAGCACCACCACGCTGCCGGCCTTGGCCTTGTGCAGGGCCACGGCATCGCGGATGCGCTGGTAGGCGTAGAACTGGATCTTGGCATCGATCGACAGACGGATGGCCCGGCCGTCTTCAGCCGGCACCATGTCGCCCACCGACTCCACCACCCGCCCCAGGCGGTCCTTGATCACATGGCGCACACCATCGCGGCCAGCCAACTGCTTCTGATAAGCCAGCTCGATGCCTTCCTGGCCTTCGTCTTCGATGTTGGTGAAGCCCACGATATGCGCAGCAGCCTCACCCTCGGGGTACTGGCGCTTGAATTCACGCAGCTCGTACACACCCTTGATCTTGAGCGCAGCCACCTTCTCGGCCACACCGTCTTCGACCTTGCGGCGCAGCCACACGAAGTTGGGGCTGGAGGCCAGGCGCTTTTGCAGGTCGACAAAGGGCATGTCCAGCAGCTTGCTCAAGGCACGCAGCTGGTCGCGCGAGGCATCCATGTCCTTGGGGATGGCCCAGAGCGACGGCGCCGGCACGCTGGAGGCCAGCAACTCGCCATTGCGATCCAGGATGCGCCCGCGGTTGGCCTGCAACTCGATGCGGCGCTCGTAGCGGCTGGCACCTTGCTGCAGGTAGAAATCGTTGTGGATGATCTGGATCCAGGCGGCGCGCCCGATCAGCACAGCAAAACCCAGGCCGATGGCGCCGATCATGAACTTGACGCGCCAGGGCGGTGTGCGCGAAGCCAGCAGCGGGCTGGTCGCGTAACGCACGGTGGGCATGGCACCCTTGCCTTGCTGGCGTGGTTTGCCACGCAGGCGGCGCATCAGGTCACCCAGGCGGCTCATGGCTGCACCCCCTGGCTGGTGGCACCACCACCCGACGCCGCGGTGCTCACATAGTGCGTGACGGCCGGCGTGTTGTTGAACATGTGCAGCTTTTCGCGCGCCAGCTTTTCAACACGCAGCGGCGTGGCCTGCGCGCGCTTTTCCAGCTGCAGACGCTCAAATTCGATCTGCAACTCGCGCGATTGCGACTGGGCCTTTTCCAGCTCCACGAACAGGTGGCGCGATTCGTAGCTGGCCCGGATCAACCAGAAACAACTCAGCAGCAGCACGATGGCCAGCAGGATGTTGAGGCGCGCCATCATCGACGTCCTCCCTTGCCACCGCTTTTGCCACCAGCCTTGCCCTTGCCCGCCTTGGCCGGCGCAGCCACCAAGGCCTCTGACCAGGGCACGTTGGTGCGCTCGGCCACGCGCAGCACGGCAGAGCGCGAACGCGGGTTGCCCGCCACTTCTTCAGCGGAGGGCTTGATGCGCGCGATGGCGTCCAGCATCAGGGGCTTCGGGCTAGCGAATGGCACGCGGCGGTCGACTTCTTCGCGGCTGTGTTTCGCGATGAAGGTCTTGACGATGCGGTCTTCCAGCGAATGGAAGCTGATGACCGACAGCCGCCCGCCGGGCGCCAGCGTCTTCAAGGCTGACTCCAGAGCGTCTTCCAGTTCACCGAGCTCACGGTTGACGTGAATCCGAAGAGCCTGGAAGGTTCGGGTAGCGGGGTCTTGCCCGGCTTCACGGGTTTTGACCGTACGAGCCACGAGCGCCGATAGCTCGGCAGTGGTTCGCACAGGCTGGCCTTCATCGCGGCGAGCGACAAGCGCCTTTGCAATGGGCCAAGCAAACCGTTCTTCGCCGTACTCACGGATGACCTCCGTGATCTCGTCCACCGAGGCATGCGCCAGAAAATCCGCCGCGCTCTCGCCTTGCGTGGTGTCCATGCGCATGTCCAGCGGCGCATCGAAGCGGAAGCTGAAACCGCGCGCGGGGTTGTCGATCTGCGGCGACGACACGCCGATGTCCATCAGCAAGCCGTGCACCTGCGGCAAGCCCAGATCGGCCACCACATCCGCCCAGGACGAGAACGGTGCGTGCACGATCTGGAAGCGTGGGTCGTTGATGGCGTTGGGGCCTTGCGTGGCGTGGGCAATGGCCTCCGGGTCCCGGTCCAGCGCGATCAGACGCGCCTGCGGGCCCAGCCTGGACAGCAGGAGACGTGAATGGCCGCCGCGACCAAAGGTGGCATCGACGTACACCCCCTGCGGATGCGGACCGACGTCGGCATCCCACAAGGCATCGACCGCCTCGTGCAGCAGGACAGTTTGATGCTGCCAAGGTGTGACTCCTTCCTGCATCGCGTCAGAAGGTGAAGTCTTGAAGCGCCTCGGGCATGGGCTGAGCCATGACCTCGGCTTCGTGTGCGGCGTACTTCTGGGCGTCCCACAACTCGAAGTGGCTGCCCATGCCCAACAGCATCACGTCCTTGGTGAGGCCGGCTGCGGCGCGCAGTTCAGGCGAGATCAGCACGCGCGCAGCGCTGTCGATCTCGACGTCCATGGCGTTGCCCAGAAAGATCCGCTTCCAGCCGGCGGCCGACATCGGCAGCGCGGCAACCTTGTCGCGGAAGGTTTCCCACGCGGGGCGCGGGAACACCATCAGGCAGCCATCGGGGTTCTTGGTGATGGTCAACTGGCCTGCACAAAGGGCCTGCAAAGCGTCGCGATGGCGCGAGGGAACGGCCATCCGCCCCTTTGCGTCCAGCGACAACGCTGATGCCCCTTGAAAGACCAAGCTCACACAAAACCCCACGAATTTGCACTAAATCCCACTTTATCGCATCCGCACCCCCAAAACAAGGTGGAAGTAAAAAAAAGTTCAATGAAATCAAAGACTTAGATGCGATTGCGGCGCGAAAACGCAGAAAAAAAGTCCTTATGAATCAAGGACCTGCAAGGGGGTCTGGAAGTGGAAGATGAGGAATTACCCCCTTTGGGGCTGGGGTAAGCACTGGGTGGACTCCCACCCATCGGCCCCCTGATCGCGGGAAAGATGCCCGACTTTCCTGACTTGGATCAATCAAACTCATTGCGAATCGTTCGCATTTAAAACTAGAATGGGCTCATGAAATCGCAGCACCACCCTCATCACAGCAAGTCGCCGGCCATCACGCTGGACAAGCTGCCCGTGCGGGCGGTGGCGACGATCCAGGACATCAAGGCTGGCCACCACGACGGCGGCGCCCTCAAACGCCGGCTGATGGAGCTGGGCTTCGTGCCGGGCGAGCGCGTGCAGGTGCTGCGGCGCATTTTCTTTGGCCGTGGGCCCCTGGCCGTCCGGGTGGGCACCAGCACCTTCGCCATGCGCAAGCTGGAGTCCTCGCTGATCGAAGTCGTTGTGGCCTGATCGTTCAGCGTCCCGTATTTTCTCATTGGCCAGCAGCAGGAGCGACCTCATGGCGGCAGCGACACCTGAAGTGTCAAACTCTCCGCTGATCGCCCTGGTCGGCAACCCGAACTGCGGCAAGACCGCGCTGTTCAACCGCCTCACGGGTGCCAAGCAGAAGGTCGGCAACTACGCCGGCGTCACCGTCGAGCGCAAGGAGGGGCAGTTTGTGTCCCCCGCCGGCCAAGGCTGGCGCCTGCTGGATCTGCCCGGCGCCTACAGCCTGCTGGCCGCCACCCCCGATGAAGCCATCACGCGCGATGTGATCGCCGGCGTGCGCGCGGGTGAATCGGCGCCGGTGGGCCTGGTCTGCGTGGTGGATGCGACCAACCTGCGCCTGAACCTGCGCATGGTGCTGGAGCTGCAGACCCTGGGCGTGCCCATGGTGCTGGCCATCAACATGATGGACCTGGCCACCAAACGCGGCATCCACATCGACACCGTCAAGCTGCAGCAGGAGCTGGGCATCCCGGTGGTGGAAGCCGTGGCCGTGCAGACCGGTGGCGAGCGCGCCCTGCTCAACCAGCTCGACCAACTGGACTGGGCCAAGCTGCCCAAGCCCACCGCCCCCCGGCCCATGCAGCGCATCGCGCAAACGCCAGTGGAAGACACCCACAAGCGCGTGAGCGCGTTGCTGGCCAAGTGCGTGACCATGCCCGAGCAAGGCTCGCACCTGACCGCCGTGCTGGACCGCTACGTGCTGCACCCGGTCATGGGCCCGCTGATCCTGGCCGGGCTGATGTTCCTGGTCTTTCAGGCCGTGTTCACCTGGGCCAAGCTGCCCATGGACCTGATCGACAACGGCATGGGCCTGGTGGGCGACTGGGTCAAGGCCCACATGGCAGACGGCATGCTGCGCAGCCTGCTGGTGGATGGCGTGATCGGCGGCGCGGGCAGCGTGCTGGTCTTCCTGCCGCAGATCATCATCCTGTTTGGCTTCATCCTGGCACTCGAAGACTCGGGCTACCTGCCGCGCGCGGCCTTCCTGCTGGACCGCATCATGGGCAGCGTGGGGCTATCGGGCCGAGCCTTCATCCCGCTGCTGTCGAGCTTTGCCTGCGCCATCCCCGGCATCATGGCCACGCGCACCATCGCCGACCCACGTGACCGCCTGGTCACCATCCTGATCGCCCCCTTGATGACCTGCTCGGCGCGCCTGCCGGTGTATGCGCTGCTGATCGCGGCCTTCATTCCCAGCCGCACGGTGGGTGGCATCTTCAACCTGCAAGGCCTGGTGCTGTTCGCGCTGTACATGGCGGGCATTTTCTCGGCCATGCTGGTGGCGCTGGTGCTCAAGAAGTTCATGAAACAAGGCAGCGCCCAGCCCCTGCTGATGGAGCTGCCCGACTACCACGTGCCGCACCTGCGCAACCTGGCGCTGGGCCTGTGGGAGCGCGCCAGCATCTTCGTCAAGCGCGTGGGCACCATCATCCTGTCGCTGATGATCATCCTGTGGTTCCTGTCGAACTTCCCTTCGCCACCGGATGGCGCCACGGGGCCGGCCATCCAGTACAGCCTGGCAGGCATGGCCGGCCGCGCGCTGGAGGTGATCTTCGCGCCCATTGGTTTCACCTGGCAGATCTGCATCGCGCTGGTGCCGGGCATGGCCGCGCGTGAAGTGGCCGTGGCGGCATTGGGCACGGTGTATTCGATGTCACAAACCGGCGACGAACTCAGCAGCGCGCTGCAAGGCCTGATCGGTCACGCCTGGTCACTGCCCACGGCCCTGTCGCTGATGACTTGGTATGTGTATGCGCCGCAATGCCTGTCCACGCTGATCGTGACGCGCCGCGAGACCAACGGCTGGCGTGTGCCGATGATCATGCTGGGCTATATGTTTGCGCTGGCCTATGCCGCCTCGTTTGCGGTGTACCACCTGGCCCTGCGCTGGGGAGCCTGACATGCGTCTGGACTGGCAAACCCTCGTCACCCTGGCCATCGGCCTGGTGGCCGCGCTGTACCTGGCACGCCGCTGGTGGCCAGGGCTGCGCAACTTGTTGACCCCACCGGCCACGCCGCCGTCGGCGAGCACCTGCCCATCCAATCAAGTGGCCTCACCCGCTGCATCCTGCGGCAGCGGCTGCGGCAACTGTGGCCACCAAGCCAGCCCTGTCACCAAGGACCACCGCGTCCACGTGGTCCGCACCCGACAAGGTTGATCCCCGAGGGGCGAGCACGCGCCAGCAGCCCGATATCGAGGGCTCGCCCCCCCACGGTCAGGGGATGAATCCCCCCCGTGCCGGGGATGGCTGAGCACACGTCCTGATTCCTACACTGAGGTCAATCAGAAATATTTCAGGTCCATCCCCTGTCATCCGCTCACATGCGCCCCCTGTACGCCATTGCGCCATTGGCCTTGTTGCTGACCCTCTTCGGGCCCCCGCCCCACGAGGCCAACAAGGTGCTGGCCGACTTCATGGACCACTTCCTGGGCCACAGGGCGCACCCGCAGCTTGACAACAGCACCGACGCCCGCGCCAACAAGCCCGCTTCGATGGGCGGCGAGGTGGTTGAAACATCCTTCAGCCGCTGACGGATTTAATTGCCCCCGGTTTGACGCAGCCCTGCGCGGGCGCATTACACTGCGCACTGCTCCGGGGTGTGCCTCACGTTTTGACGTGCTGGCGCTGAGATGGAATACCGAACCCGCTGAACTTGATCCGGTTCATACCGGCGAAAGAAGAGCTGTACCTGATGCGAGTGGTCTGCACTTGTCCCGCGTGGACGAGCCCCTGCCTGACCTCACCTCGCAGCGCCTGACACCCGTCAGGTCCAGGCACCCCTCGGAGCATGTGTTGCCACTGCCACCGTTGGAGCTGCCGATGAACGCCCCTGACCTCACCATTGACGCTGCCGCCCTGCAAGCGCTGGATGAACTCACCCGCCTGACCCGTGAGCCCTTGCCCGCATCGCGCAAGGTGTACGTTGAAGGCAGCCACGCTGGCGTGCGCGTGCCGATGCGTGAGGTCTCGCTGACCAATGGCGAGTCGGTCACGCTGTACGACTGCTCCGGCCCGTACACGGACCCGAACGTCAGCATCGACGTCACCAAGGGCCTGCCGCCTGTGCGCGAGGCCGCCGTGGTGGCCCGTGGCGACACGGAACAGTACGAAGGCCGCTCCATCCAGGCGGTGGACGACGGCCTCAAGCCAGATGAGCGCCACGACGAGCGCATGGCCGCCCTGCGCGCTGCCGCAGCAGGCCTGCAGCGCACGCCGCGCCGCGCCAAGGCCGGCGCCAACGTGACGCAGATGCACTACGCCCGCAAGGGCATCATCACGCCGGAGATGGAGTTCGTGGCCCTGCGCGAGAACCAGCGCCGGCTTGATCTGGCCGAGGACTGGCGCAGCAAGTACGGCGTCGATGCCGAGCGCGAGGCCCGCCTGCGCGGCAACCCCATGGGCGCGGTGATTCCGCGCGAGATCACGCCCGAGTTCGTGCGCGATGAGGTGGCACGCGGCCGCGCCATCATCCCCGCCAACATCAACCACACCGAACTGGAGCCGATGGCCATCGGCCGCAACTTCCTGGTCAAGATCAACGCCAACATCGGCAACTCGGCCGTGACCTCGTCGATCGAAGAAGAGGTTGAAAAGCTGGTGTGGGCCATCCGCTGGGGTGCGGACAACGTGATGGACTTGTCCACCGGCAAGCACATCCACACCACGCGCGACTGGATCGTGCGCAACAGCCCCGTGCCGATCGGCACCGTGCCCATCTACCAGGCGCTGGAAAAGGTGGGCGGCGTAGCCGAAGACCTGACCTGGGACATCTACCGCGACACCCTGATCGAACAGGCCGAGCAGGGCGTGGACTACTTCACCATCCATGCCGGGGTGCGCCTGCCCTTCATCCACCTCACGGCCAATCGCCGCACGGGCATCGTCTCGCGCGGTGGCTCCATCCTGGCCAAGTGGTGCATCGCGCATCACAAAGAGAACTTCCTGTTCACGCACTTCGAAGAGATCTGCGAGATCATGAAGGCGTATGACGTGAGCTTCTCGCTGGGCGACGGCCTGCGCCCCGGCTCGCTGAGCGATGCCAATGACGAAGCCCAGTTTGCCGAGCTGAAGACACTGGGCGAGCTGACCCAGATCGCCTGGCAGCACGATGTGCAGACCATGATCGAAGGCCCCGGCCATGTGCCCATGCACATGATCCAGGCCAATATGGACGAGCAGCTCAAGCACTGCCATGAGGCGCCCTTCTACACCCTGGGCCCGCTGACCATCGACATCGCACCCGGCTATGACCACATCGCCTCGGCCATCGGCGCGGCCATGATCGGCTGGATGGGCACGGCCATGCTGTGCTACGTGACGCCCAAGGAGCACCTGGGCTTGCCCAACCGCGATGACGTCAAGCAAGGCCTGATTGCCTACAAGATCGCGGCCCACGCGGCGGACGTTGCCAAGGGCCACCCCGGCGCCCGTGCGCGTGATGATGCACTGTCGCAAGCGCGCTTTGACTTCCGCTGGCAGGACCAGTTCAACCTGGGCCTGGACCCGGAAACCGCGCGCGACTTCCACGACGAGACGCTGCCCAAGGATGCCTCCAAGGTGGCGCACTTCTGCTCGATGTGTGGCCCCAAGTTCTGCTCGATGAAGATCACGCAGGAGGTGCGGGAGTTTGCGGCGCAAGGCATGGCCGCCAAGTCCGAAGAGTTCAAGAGCGTGGGCGGCGAGCTCTACATCCCCATCAAGGCCGAGCAACCCGCCGCCTGATCACCGCGCCCCTAAGCCACGCATCCACAAGGAACCGTCATGCAAGGCGTTTCTCGACACAGCGACAGCCGCTTGAGCATCGGCATCGCCGGCGCCGGCCTGTTGGGCCGCCTGCTGGCCTGGACCCTGGCGCACCAGGGGCACCAGGTCAGCGTGTTCGACCCGGCTGCGGGCCCCGGCCCCAGCTTTGACGGGCAAGGCGCGGCGGGCTTCACGGCGGCGGGCATGCTCAGCCCGCTGGCCGAGCTGGATGCCTCCGATACCGATGTGGCCGCACGCGGCTGGCACTCGATCGAGCGCTGGGCCCAAATCACCCGCCAGCTGGCCGCCCAGCACACCAAGGCGCCGCACTTCGATCGCCTGGGCAGCCTGATGGTGGCCCACGGCCCGGACCTGGGTGCCGCCCGACGCGTGCTGGCGCGTGTGGAGGCGGGCGCGCGGCAATGGCCGCATCAGGCGCAAGCCCTGCAAGCCTCGGCCTTGAAAGAACTGGAGCCCGCGCTGCACAGCGCACTCGGGCCACTGCATGCCTGGCTGCTGCCCGGCGAAGGCGCCATCTGCACGGTGGGCACGCTCAAGGCCTTGCAGGCCACCGCACCCAATGTGCAATGGCATTGGCGCCACCAGGCCCACGCGCCCAGCCCGCATCAACTGCACACAACCCACCTGGACACGCAGGCCACACAAACCCATCGCTTCGACATGGTGATGGACGTGCGCGGTGCAGGCGCCCGCCCTGATGCCCCGGTGCGCGGCGTGCGCGGCGAACTGGTCTGGCTGCACGCGCCCGGCGTGGCGCTGCGCCGGCCTGTGCGCCTGCTGCACCCGCGTCACCGCGTCTACATCGTGCCGCGGCCGGGCGACGTCGTGATCGTGGGCGCCAGCGAAATCGAAAGCGAAGACCGCTCGCCCATGTCGCTGCGTAGCGGCGTGGAGCTGATGGCGGCGGCGCACAGCGTGATCCCCGATCTCGCCGAGGCCCGCATCCTGCGCATGGACGTCAACCTGCGCCCCGCCCTGCCGGACAACCGCCCCGAGATCCACATCGAACCCGGTCTGCTGCGCATCAACGGCCTGTACCGCCACGGCTGGCTGCTGGCGCCTTCGCTGGTGGACGAGGCCTTGTCGCGCATGGGGCTGGGCGAACGAGCCACCTGCGGCGCGCCGGCCCTGGCTACCTGAAGCGGTCCAGCATGAGCTCCATGACACCCGATTGCATCACGATCCGCACGGATCAAGGCAGCTTGCAACTGCCCGCTGGCAGCACGCTGAGCCAGGCGCTCGACCAACTGCTGCCTTCGCTCAAAAAGCAGGCCGAGCAAGTGGCCACGGCGGTCAATGGCGAGTTCGTGCCACGTGGCGCGCGCGCCGGCCACGTGCTGCAAGACGGTGACGCCGTGCTGTGCTTTTCACCGATCACCGGGGGCTAGACAGATGACGACCCCCAGCTCACTGGCGTTCGCAGCCCCCACGCACCTTTCACTGAAGGAGGCCTGACATGGTCGACACCTGGTCCATCGGCGACACGACGCTCTCCAGCCGCTTTCTGCTCGGCACCGCCGGCTACCCCTCGCCACAGGTGCTGCGCGAGGCCATCGAGGCCTCTGGCGCCCAGGTGCTGACGCTGGGCCTCAAGCGCACCCTGGCCGTGCCCGGTGGCGGCGACAACGGCTTCGTGCAGATCATCCGCGACACCGCCAAGGCACAAGGCGCACACCTGCTGCCCAATACCGCCGGGTGCCGCAGCGCCCGCGAGGCCATCAACCTGGCGCACATGGCGCGCGAGCTGCTGGGCACGCACTGGATCAAGCTGGAAGTCGTCGGTGACGAGCAGACGCTGCAACCCGACCCCTTCGAGCTGGTCGAGGCCGCACGGCAATTGATCAGCGACGGCTTCGAGGTGCTGCCCTATTGCACCGACGACCTGGTCAGCGCGCAACGCCTGGTCGACGCGGGTTGTCGCATCCTCATGCCCTGGGCGGCACCGATCGGGTCTGGCCTGGGCCTGCTCAACCCCTGGGCCTTGCGCACCTTGCGCGCGCGCCTGCCGCACATCACCCTGATCGTGGACGCGGGCCTGGGTGCGCCCTCGCATGCCGCTGCCGCGATGGAGCTGGGCATGGATGCGGTGCTGCTGAACTCGGCCGTGTCGCAATCGGGCAACCCGGTGGCCATGGCCCGCGCCTTTGCCCATGCCATCCAGGGTGGCCGAGGTGGCTTCACGGCTGGCCTGATGCCCACCAGTGATGTGGCCGTGGCGACCACCCCTGTTGGCGGCCAACCTTTCGTCTTGCTGTGAAGGGGTGACGATGGACAAGCCTCCCGCCATTGTCTGGAGCATCGCCGGGCACGACAGCAGCGGTGGTGCCGGCCTGAGCGCCGACCAGCGTGCCGCCGACGCCATGGGCGCGCACCTGTGCCCGGTCGTGGCCTGTGTCACGGCCCAGCATTCATCGGGCGTCGAGGCCATCTTCCCCCTGCCGCTCAAGCAGCTCCAGGCCCAGTTGGCGGCCCTGAGCGAAGACATGCCGCCCCAGGCCATCAAGACCGGCCTGCTGGGTGATGTGGACACCATCCGTGCCGTCGCCACCTGGGTGAGGCAACTGCGCGAGCAACACCCCGGCCTGCCGCTGGTGGTCGACCCCGTGCTGGGTGCATCGGCCGGGGGCGCGGCCTTCAGCAACGAGGCCGTGGTGCAAGCCTACCGTCGTGAGCTGCTGCCGCTGGCCACCTTGATCACGCCCAATCGGGCCGAGGCCTTGCGCCTGCTGGGCAAACCCGCCCGGCACGATGGTGACGCGCACGAGCTGCCCGACCTGGCCTCGCTGCTGCGCGCCATGGGGGCGCAGGCCGTGGTGATCACCGGGGGTGACGCCCCACAGGCTGACTGGGCGCAAGACTGGATGGACACGCCCCATGCCCAGGGCTGGTTGTGCAGCCGCCGCGTGCCCACTCGCCATCACCATGGCAGCGGCTGCACCTTTGCGAGTGCCGCCGCCAGTGCCATGGCGCACGGGCATGTGAGTGCGGACGCCGTGGTGCTGGCCAAGATGCTGACCACGCAGGCGCTGCGGCACGCCCATGAAGCCGGCCGTGGCCCCGGCCCGGTCATGGCCAGTGCCACGCAAGCACTCGGCCCCCTGCCCTACCTGGGCCTGGGACGCGCCCTGCCCTGGCAGGTTCAATATGGGGCACCCGACGGCGCGCCCTTGTTCCAGCCCTTCGAGCCGCCGGCCGATGGCCTCTACGGCATCCTGGCTGACAGTGCCCAGCTTGATGCAGCGGCACGCACCGGCCTGCGTTGCCTGCAACTGCGACACAAGCCACACGAAGGCGTGCAAGCCCACATCGAGGCCAGCGCAATCAGCTGCATGGCGCACGGCGCCCTGCTGTTCATCAACGACCATTGGCAAGCAGCCTTGCAGCAGTGCACACACGCTGACTTGCAGCTCGGCCTGCACCTGGGCCAGGAAGACCTGCTGGCCTTGGACGAAGCCGGCCGCGCGCAATTGCTGGCCGCCCGCGGGCGCGTGGTGCTGGGCCTGAGTTCTCACAGCGCCTGGGAGCTGGCACGTGCGGCAGGCTGCGGCGCCAGCCTGATCGCCTGCGGCCCGGTGATGTCCACCACGACCAAGGACATGCCCTGGATGCCGCAGGGCGAACACAACCTGCGATGGTGGGCCACGCACAGCCCTGCCCCCGTGGTGGCCATCGGCGGGCTGCTGACACCGGCTGACGTTGAACGATTCTCGGCGTGCGGGCCTGCCGCACTGTGTGTGGTTCGCGGCCTGGGGCCCTCGGAAACCGACATGCGCGAACGTGTCCCGCCACTGCGTGCTGCCGTGCAAACAGGCCGAGCCAAAGGCAGCAGCCCGGAGTCGGCCTCGCCCGTCATTTCTCTGCCCAACCCCGTGCTGTAGTTGCACAACGGCCCCACCACCCTGCTGGCGCCTCGCTTTTCAGGGGCAACGCTTTCTGATAGCGTTGGGGGCACCCCGCTAGCGCGAGCCATCGGGTGACAACAAACGGAGGAAAGCCCTGATCACGCCCCCCGTCCGTCGGCCGCCTGCCTGGCGCCTCTACCTGTACGTGCTGGCACCTTCGCTGGTGATGGTGGGTCTGGTGGGTGCGCTGGCCATTTGCAGCGTCAAGATGCTGGGGGCGGTGCGCGGCTATGTGGGCGGCGAAAGCCTGTGGTCCAAGGCGCGCAGCGAGGCCGTGCAGCACCTGCGGGAATACGCCAGCAACCATGATCCCCGTGCCTTCGCCCAGTTCGAGGCCGCGCTGAAAGTCCCCCTGGGTGACCGGCGTGCGCGTGAAGGCCTGATACAGGCCCACCCGAACATGGCCGTCATCCGCCAGGGTTTCCTCGACGGGGGCAACCACCCAGACGACATCGACGGCATGATCCAGCTGTACCTGTACTTTGGTCAGCAAGCCTTGTTCAAACCCTCGATCCTGGCGTGGGTCGAAGGCGATGCCCTCATCACGCAATTGCAGGACACGGCCCAGAAGCTGAAGCAGCAAGTGGGGCAGCAAGCGGCGCCGGAGGAAACCCAGGCCACGCTGGCCCACATCAACGAGCTCAACACCCGCCTGTTCCAGGCGGAGGTCACCTTCAGTCGCAACCTGGCACGCGCTTCCCGCATCACCGAACAGCTGTTGATCGGGGTCATGGCGCTGGCGGTCGTGGGGCTGTCCCTGGCGGGCTACATCTTCATGCGCCGGGGGCTGCAGCGCCAGCAAGCCTATCAACAGGATCTGGCCCGGGCCAACCGGCGTTGGGAGCTGGCCGTGGTCGGCGCCGAACTGGGCTTGTTCGACATGGACGTGAACGCTGCCACGGTCAACCTCGATGCCCAGGCCGCCACCTTGTACGGCCTGCCCCCAGCGACCGTGACCGTGCCGGGGCAGACCTTGCTCGACCGCATGGCCCCCGAAGACCGGCAGCGCGCGAAGCAGGCGCTCCAGGACGCCAAGGCAGGCCACAGCCTGTTCAGGCTGACCGTGCGCATCATGCTGCCCGATGGGCAAAGCCGCTACCTGGAGACGGTGGGCAGCCTGCCAGAAGATGGTGATGCCACAGCCCCCCGCCTGATCGGCGTGGTCCGCGACGTCACCCAGGAGAAGGCCCGCGCGCGGCTGGCCATCGAGCGGGATGCCGCCGAGAAGGTGGCCGCTTCCCAGCGGGCCTTCCTCTCGCGCCTCAGCCACGAACTGCGCACGCCGCTCAATGCCATCCTGGGCTTCGCACAGCTGCTGTCGATGGAGCACATCCAACCTCTGCCCGCCACGCAGCACAAGCAGGTGGAATGGATCCTGGACGCCGGCCACCAACTGCTCAAGCTGGTGGAGGACGTACTGGACCTCAGCAAGGTCGACGCGGGCGAGATCGGCATGAGCCTGCAGGATTGCGATCTGGGCACCGTGCTCGACAGCAGCCTGGTTTTGATCGAGTCGGCCCGGCAGCAAAACGACATCAGCATCATCAACCGCGTTTCGGGCGGCGCGCTGCGGGTGGCAGCCGATGCCCAGCGGCTGCAGCAGGTGCTGGTCAATCTGCTGACCAATGCCTGCAAGTACAACCGGCCCGGGGGCCATGTGACCATCGATGCGCACGAAGAAGGCGAGCGGGTGTGCATCGACATCGCCGACAACGGCATCGGCCTGACGCCGGAAGATGCCGCCTCGCTGTTCCAGCCCTTCAGGCGGGTGGCCGCGGCCTCCGTGGGGATCGAGGGCTCGGGGCTGGGGCTCTACATCGTCAAGCAGCTGGTGGAGCGCATGAGCGGCTCCGTGACGGTGCGCAGCGAACACGGCGTGGGCTCGCGCTTCACCGTCAGCCTGCCCAGGGCCTCGTCGCAGGCCGAGCAAGCGGGCCTCCCGGCGGCTGCCCCCGCTGAAGCACTCAAATCCGAAGCGCTCAACAACTGAAATTCAAGGGCAGCGGCTCGATGTTCAATGGCTGAGTGATTCGAACTCGCCGGCGTCCAGCCACTCGCGCAGGCTCTTGACCATGTCGCGGTCGTTGTGCAGCCAGGCGTTGTGGCGGTACTCGTTGTAGTAGGCCTCTTCAGCGGTTTGCTCGCCCAGCGCCAAGTACACGAAACGCAGCACCATCTGCCGGGCTTGCGGCTCTTCGATGCTGATGGTCAGGCGGATGGGCGCCGTGCCCCCATGTGGCCGGGGCGTGAACTGCAGGCTTTGTTGCGCCACCGCCAGCACTTCGTCTTGCATCTCATGCTGGCCAAAGCGCAGGGTGCGCGCAAACACGCCGGGCGCGGTCTCCTGCCATTCACAAGACTCCGGGCCATTGGGAAAACGTTGAGGCGCCTGCACGCGCAGCATCAGGCCCAGCCACAGCTGCGCGCGGGTGAAGCCCGGCACCACCGTTTGCACGGCCAGCTGGGGGGAATTGATTTCAATGATGTGCTCGAAACGCATGGCGCGAGCTTACTGCAAGGCCGATGGGCCCAGGTGGGCAGGTGGCACAGGGCAGGCCACGGATTTCACATGGCTGAAGCCTGACCCCAATGTTGACGTAAATGCCATCCCGCGTCATGAGGCTGATCCCAACGTCACCCAGGTTAGCCCTGGGGCAGACTACACTCGCATCTGCTTGTCTCGTCAACTCCCGCCGCGTTCAGGCGCGGCCGACCGTCCATGTCTCAGTGCACGACCTCCTCCCAGGCTGAAACCTCATCCCTGAAGTCAGCGGAACCGGCTGCCAAGCCCATCCAGATCGTGCCCAAGAAAGCCGTGCTCAACAGCCACGGCTGCGGCGGCGACTGCACGGACCACGACGACAGCAACGCGCCCTGGCCACGCGTCAAGGTGCTCGAACTGCTGAACCTGCCCTTCAACGACCTGATGTGGCAGGCCCAGCATGTGCACCGCGCCCACTGGGACGCCAACGAGATCGAACACGCCACGCTGCTGTCGGTGAAGACCGGCGGCTGCCCGGAAGACTGCGGCTACTGCCCGCAATCGGCCTCGCACGACACGGGCGTGGAGGCCAGCAAGCTGATGTCGCCCGACGAGGTGCGTGAAGCCGTGGTGGCCGCGCGCGATGCCGGCGCCAGCCGCTTCTGCATGGGCGCCGCCTGGCGCGCCCCGAAAGACCGCGACATCGAGAAGGTGGCCGAGCTGATCGGCGTGATCAAGGACGAAGGCCTCGAAGCCTGCTGCACCCTGGGCATGCTGACCGACACCCAGGCCCAGTCCCTGAAGGACGCGGGCCTGGACTACTACAACCACAACCTGGACACGGCCCCCGAGCTGTACGGCGACATCATCTCCACGCGTGACCTGCAGGACCGCCTGGACACCCTGGGCCATGTGCGCAACGCCAAGATCAAGGTGTGCAGCGGGGGCATCGTCGGCATGGGCGAAACACGTGAAGGCCGTGCCGGCCTGATCGCGCAACTGGCCAACCTGCCCACCTACCCCGAGTCCGTGCCCATCAACGACCTGGTGCGTGTGCCTGGCACCCCGCTGGCCGACACCCCGCCGCTGGACCCGCTGGAGTTCGTGCGCACCATCGCCGTGGCCCGCATCACCATGCCCAAGGCCCGTGTGCGCCTGTCCGCTGGCCGCCAGGCCATGAGCGAGGCCGTGCAGGCCCTGTGCTTCCTGGCGGGCGCCAACTCCATCTTCTATGGCGACAAGTTGCTGACCACCGGCAACCCGGCCTTCGACAATGACCAGGCCCTGATGAAGAAGCTGGGCCTGCGCAGCGGCAAGGCCGTGACCGCCCGGGTGGACGCAGCGTAGGCTGAAACCGACACCCGGTTGTTCCCTCAATCGGCCACCCCATGAGGACGCCATAATCATGTGACTCCCCTGCCCCAGGGAAGGAGCGCATTGATGCAGGTCACTCGTCGCCAGCTGTTCAGCCTACGGGCCACCGTGGGATACGTCGTGTTCGCTGGCGCCTGGATTTTGTTGTCCGACCGGGTGCTGGAAACCTTCAGCGACCCGCACACACTGGCACGCTACTCCACGCTCAAGGGGCTGATCTTCGTGGCCCTGACGGCCGCCATCTTGTGGTTCACGCTGCAGAATGCGCCCCCCGAAGAAGACATCCACCTGATCGACGAGGCCCCGCGTCAATCGGCCGGCCTGCAGGTCTTGTGGGGCCTTTTGCCCCCCTTGCTCGGCGGGGCCGTTCAATGGGCCATCTGGCCACAGATCGACCCGTTCGCCTGGCTGCTGCTGTACCCGGCGGTGTTCACCGCGGCATGGCTGGGCGGCTGGGTGTCGGGCCTGCTGGCTGCGGCCCTGTCAGCCGCCATCGGTTGGTACGTCTTCACCCCCCCCTTCATGGCCTGGACGCCGGACAAGCCGACATCGCTCATCGGGATCGGCGTGTTTTTCGCCATGAGCACGCTCCTGAGCCTGATCATGGCCTGGCTGCGCAAGGCCGAACACCGCGCGGGCAACAGCAAGTTCGAAGCCCTGGTCGAACAGACGCTGGCGGGCATCTACATCATCCAGGGCGAGCGTTTTCGCTACGTCAACCCCGAATTCGCGCGCATGCTGGGCTACGCCAGCCCCGATGAGATCATCAACAAGGTGCCGGTCAGTGCGATGGTCTCGCCACACGACAAGGCCCGCGTCGCCGAACACCTGCATAAACGATTTGACGACCTGAACAAGGCCGTGCGCTACGGCTTCACGGCCATGCGCCGCGACGGCGACACCATCGAGCTGGAAGTGCATGGCCGCGGCCTGGACACCAGCACGGGCCGGGTGATCATCGGGCTGGCGCTGGATGTGAGCGAGCGGCGCCAGACCGAACACGCCCTGCACGAAAAACAGGCCCTGCTCGACCGCATGAGCGCCCTGGCCAAGGTGGGGGGCTGGCGCATGGAGGTGGGCACCAAGCTGGGTACGCGCACCGACGGCGCCGCGCGCATCCTGGACCTGGACCCCAGCCAGCCCGGATCACTCTCGTTCCGCGATGGCCTGAGCTACTTCAAGGGTGAACACCATGCGCAGATCACCCAGGCGATCCAGCGGGCCGTCCAGCAAGGCCAGCCTTACGCACTGGAGCTGGAGCTGATCAGCGCCAAGGGCGTGCGCAAGTGGATCCGCACGCAAGGCGAGCCCATCTGGGAGGATGGGCGTGTGGTGCGCATCGAAGGCGCCATCCAGGACATCAGCGAGGTGCAGCAGGCCCGTGCGGCCCTGCAGGCGCACCAGGAGATGCTGGAGCAGACCGTGCGCGAACGAACGGCAGAGCTGGAGGTGGCCCGTCAGGAGGCCGTGCAACTGGCGCGCATCAAGTCCGAGTTCCTGGCCAACATGAGCCATGAGATCCGCACCCCGCTCAATGGCGTGCTGGGCCTGGCACAGATCGGCTACCGCGACCACAAGGGGCCGGCCCGCCAGGTGTTCGAGCAGATCATCGCCTCGGGGCGCCTGTTGCTGGGCATCATCAATGACATCCTGGACTTCTCCAAGATCGAGGCGGGCAAGCTGCGCATCGAATACCAGCCGCTGGACCTGCACCAATTGCTGCGGCGTGCCATCCAGCTGGTGCAGGACAAGGCCAACGAAAAAGGCCTGGACCTCATCGTCGAGATCGATCCTGAACTGCCGGTGTCCTGCCTGGGCGACGCCTTGCGGCTGGAGCAGATCCTGCTCAACCTCTTGTCCAACGCGGTCAAGTTCACCACCCATGGCGCGGTGCGCCTGGCTGCCTGCGCACGTGAGGATCGCCTGGTCTTGAGCGTGACCGACACCGGCATCGGCATGACGCCCGCCCAGCTGCAAGGGCTGTTCCGGCCGTTCGAGCAAGCCGACGGCTCGACCACGCGGCAATACGGCGGCACGGGCCTGGGCCTGAGCATCACCAAACGCCTGGTGGAGATGCTCGATGGCGCCATCGACGTCCGCAGCAACCCGGGTCAGGGCACATGCTTCGAGGTGGTGCTGCCGCTCGTCCTGGGCGAACAGGCGGCTGCCCCTTCCTCCTCGGCCTGGATGGCCTCTGCCCCGGCCCCGCTGGATGGTGCAGAAGCCCCGCGGGCGCCCAGGCTGGCGGGCGTGCGCGTGCTGGCGGCCGAAGACAACCTCGTCAACCAGATGGTGCTGAGCGAATTGCTGGACTATGAAGGCGCGCAAGTGACCATGAGCGAGAGCGGCAGCGCGGCCATCTCGCAACTGGCCCAGCATGGCGCGCAGGCCTTTGACCTCGTGCTCATGGACATCCAGATGCCAGGCATGGACGGTTATGAGGCCACACGGCAGATCAAGGCCATGGCACCTGGTCTCCCGGTGATCGGGCAGACGGCCCATGCGATGGCCGAGGAGCACGCCAAATGCCACGAAGCCGGCATGGTGGACCTGGTGATCAAGCCAATCGAGCTGGAGGCCCTGGTCCGCACCATTCGGCGGCACGTGCCGGCCTCGCCCGCCGCCCCGCGTTGACCGGGCTGGTGAAGCGGTCATTTGGCCGTGAAAAGCAGGCTTAGACCTGACATGGTCTGCCCGTGCAAAGGCGCACGATAGGCGCAAGGTGAGCGTCCGTCTCACACCTGAGCCTGTTGCCCTTTGCGCCATGGATAAAAAACAGCCAGCCCCCCGCTCCGGCCGCGCCGCGACCAGACAAGCGCCCGCCCGCACCAGCAGCAAGCCACGGCGCGCAGCCGCGGGCGACGTGATCCCGTCGAGCCGACAGCGCCGCATCGAGGCCATCGTCAGCGAGCAGGCCACGGAAGCGGCGCAACAAGCCAAGCTGGCCGCATTGCACGACATCGTGCGCCAGACGCCACCGCAGGATCTGGCGCAGGCGCTGGAGGCGGTGCTCAAGGGCTCATCACCCGATGACGCGGCCTTGTTGCGCGCCACCTTGCAGGGCAAGCTCAACGGCAGCGCGCCCAAGCTGAACCCCGACGAGGAGCTGGCCCCGCACTGGCGCGATGCCACCACCTACCCCTACAACAACCTCATGGCGCGCAAGAGCTATGAGAAGCAGAAGTACCGCCTGCAGGTCGAGCTGCTCAAGCTGCAGGCCTGGGTGAAGGCCACCGGCGCCAAGGTTGTGATCCTGTTCGAGGGGCGTGACGCGGCCGGCAAGGGCGGCACCATCAAGCGCATGATGGAGCACCTCAACCCGCGTGGTGCCCGCGTGGTGGCCCTGGAAAAGCCCAGCGACGTGGAGCGCGGCCAGTGGTACTTCCAGCGTTATGTGCAACACCTGCCCACGGCCGGCGAGATCGTGCTGTTCGACCGCAGCTGGTACAACCGCGCCGGTGTCGAGCACGTGATGGGCTTTTGCACGCCCGAGGAATACCGCGAGTTCATGCGCCAGGCACCCGAGTTCGAACGCAACCTGGTGCGCTCAGGCGTGCACCTGATCAAGTTCTGGTTCTCGGTGAGCCGCAAGGAGCAGCGCCGCCGCTTCAAGGAACGCGAGACCCACCCGCTCAAGCAGTGGAAGCTGTCGCCCATCGACATGGCCTCGCTGGACAAGTGGGACAACTACACGCGCGCCAAGGAAGCCATGTTCTTCCACACCGACACGGCCGATGCGCCCTGGACGGTGATCAAGAGCGATTGCAAGAAGCGCGCACGGCTCAATGCCATGCGCTACCTGCTCTACAAGCTGCCGTATGCCAGCAAGGACCTGGCCAATGTGCCGCAACCCGACCCGCTGCTGGTGGGGCGTGCCAATGTGGTCTACGAGCGCGGCGAAACGCCTGCGGTGGCGCACGACGAGAACTGATTCAGACGCGGCGCATTCACGCGCTCAATCGCGCTTCTTGGGCACCCAGGCCCAGACCATCTCGCACTGGATGGGCTCCTGGCCCGACTCGTCGGTGATGCTCACCGGCACGGTGACCTCGCCCTTGTCCTGCGTTCGGATCAGCTGGATCTGATCGGGGCGCAACTGGGCCACCGCCTTCATGTTGCCCACCGAGCGCTTGAGGTAGTCCACCTTCAGCGTCTTGATCAAGGGCAGCTTGTCGTCGGGCAGGTTCATGCCCACGCAAAAGCCGGTGGCGGTTTCGGCCAGCAAGGCCATGGCCGCCGCGTGCACGCCCTTGATGTGGTTCTGCACCTTGCGCTGGTTGCGGATGCTGACCACCACGCGGGAACTACTGAGTTCCTCGAAACGCAGCCCTCCTGTACCGACCAGCGGCACCACGCGGCCCAATGCGAAGCTGAGCGCCCACTGGCCAATCAGGGGCAGCCCCCGCAATTTGGCGACGGTGCGGCTGAGTTGATTGGGCTTGCTGCTGCTCATGCGGACTCCATGTGAACTGGGGCCGCATGGTAGCGGATCACAGCACGCGGATCACCCCCCTGCGGCAGAAGGCGTCGCCAGAAGATCCGCCAGCACCGCAGGGTCGAAGGCCGATGCATGCGGCGCGATCAATGCCTGCTGGTCGGTGCTGCTCACGCCCATCCAGCCGGCCAGCGCGGCCGCCAGTTGGTCCACGGCCATCGAGGGCAGCAGGCGGCCCTGGCCAATGTCCTGCGCGCCTTGCAAGCCAGGGTCAGGCAAATCGCCATAGAAGCGCCCGCCGCGCACGGCACCACCCAGAACAAAGTGGTGGCTGCCCCAGCCATGGTCGGAGCCATCGCCGTTGCTGCTGAGGGTGCGGCCGAAATCGCTGGCGGTGAAGGTCGTGACCTGATCGGCCAGGCCCAGCTCGTTGGTGGCATCGCCAAAGCTCTTGAGCGCGCAGGCCACCTGGCCCAGCAGCACGGGGTGGCGGCTCATCAGGTTGTCGTGCGTGTCAAAGCCGCCCAGGGTGACGAAGAACACCTGCCGCTTGAGGCCCAGCTGGCTGTGTGCCGCGATCATGCGGGCCACCATCTTCAGCTGCACAGCCAAGCCGTTGTCTGACGCAAAGGCCGTGGTCATGGCATCCGTGCCTGCCAGTGCAGCGCTCAGGCTGGCCTGGGCGTCAATGGCACGGCTCATCACCTGTGCGTGCGCGCGCGCCATCACGTGGGTGCTGCTGGTCTGGGTCACCACGCGCTTGAACAGGGCCGAGCAGGCGGCCGAGCCGTACATCGTGCCGTCTATGGGTTGCAAGGGCGCGGGCCCGTAGGGGTTGAGCATATAGGGCACCACCTGGTCACCAGACACGTACACCGCGTTGCCCGCGAGGTTGATGCAGGTGAACGCGGCCTGGCCATTGCCTGAGGCGAACAGGTCCCCCAGGCGCCCACCCCACCCCGGCTGCGCGCCTTCCTGGTGGTAGGACTGCCAGGCCGATTGCTGGTCATTGTGCGAAAACAGCTTGGGTGGCAAAGGCACGTTCTGCGCCTTGAAGCCCGCCAGCGTGGTGGGCTGCACCAATGGCCCGATGTTGAGCAGCACGGCCAGCTTGCCCGCATCGAAATACGGTTTGATGGGCGCCAGCGCGGGGGCCAGGGCCATCTGGCGTGCGCCAGGCAAGGCCACCGTCGGCTGCAGGGCCGTGGCCAGCAAGCTGCTTTGGGGCAAGGCCAGGCTGCCGCGCGCAGTGGCATACGGCGCGTAGCTGGCACTGTCAAAGGGGATGAGCGTGTTGGCGTGGTCGTTGCCGCCCTGCAGGAACACGCACACCAGGGCCTTGTAGCCGTCGGATGTGGACGTGGCCGCGGCGGCATCGGCCATGGCCGCCAGGTTGAAGGCCCAGGGCGCCGCCGAGCCCATCATGGACAGGGCGCTGGCACGGCGCAGGAAGGCGCGCCGGCTCGCATCGATTCGAGACATGAGGGGCCTTTCTTCAGCGTTGAACCAGGAACTCGGGCGCGCACAGCACGGTCAGCATGGCGGTGAGCACACGCCGTTTGGCGCCATCGGGCATGTCCAGCGGCAAGGTCGCCAGCGCGGTGGTGAGGTCCGACACCAGGGCGGCGGACAGGCTGCGCCCGGTGAACAAGAGGTTGATGCGGTCGACCAGCGTGGCGGGGTCGCTGGCCAGGGGCAACCAGTCGCTGTAGTCCACGCTCACGTTGGACGCCCCGTTGGGCAGGATGCCGAAGAGGAAGTTCACGTAGCCGATCACCGAGGATTCGTCGGTGATCTGGAACTCGGGCGCCACCAGGCCTTGCTGTGCCATGGGCGTGTTCAGGGGCACGTAAGCAGGCCGGAAGAAGTTGAACACCGAGGGCGCTCGCAGGGGGCTTTGCCCCAGGCGCTCGGGCGAGGACAGGTCACCCACGCCCCACAAGCCGTCGCTGCTCTGAAGCTTGACCACGCGGGCCCATTGCAGGAAGCGCAGGATGGGCTCACGCAGCTTGCCGATCTCGTCGTCGGGCAGCGGGGACAGCCTCAGGCGGGCCTCACCGTCCATCAACACCGCACGGATCACGGCCTGCAGGTCACCACGTACCCCGGCCCCGTTGTCATTGAAGACACGGGCCACGCGGGCAATGTAGTCGCCACTGGGGTTGCTGCTGGTCAGGCGCTGGATCAGCTGCCTGGCGATGAAGGGCCCGACATTGGGGTGCGCGCAGATGGTGTCCAGTGCCTGCTTGAAGGCCAGTTCGCCGGGCGTGTTGCCCGGTATGGTCGTGCCCAGAAAGGCTTTGACGAGCGTGCTGTGGTTGGCCGCCGTGAAGACCATGGGGCGGCGTGTGTAGTCGGGTGTGGTGCCGTCAAAGCCATCGAGATCCCAGCCGGTGAACACCCGGGCCAGGCCGGTGATGTCGTCCATGTTGTAGGTGTCCACAGCCTGCCCCTTGGCGTCCAGCCTGGGTGAGCCGTCGATATTGAGCTGCACCAGGCCGATGGTGAACAACTGCAGCAACTCGCGTGCGAAGTTCTCGTCGGGGCGGCGGCCGCTGCCGTCTTCCTTGCTGCTGCCGCGCATGCTCAGGTACACGCCCATGGCCGGCGACAGGGCCACGCGCTCGATCAGGGTGCGGAAGGTGCCAAAGCAGTTGGCCTCCAGCGTTTCCCAGTAAGCCACGCACAGCAGCTGCCCCCAGGGCACCGGCATGTTGCGCACCGACACGACGAAGATCTCTGACAGGGCCAGCACCACGCGCTGGCGCAGCACATCGGGCGCGTTGATCAGGCGAAACCACAAGGCGTTGTCCACACCCACGTCGGTGGACTTGTACTGCGCGGCGTGGAAGCCCATGGCCTGTGTCCAGGCCCACAAAGGGGTGGACAAGGGCATGGCGAATTGCTTGTCCAGCCAGGGGCCGTAGCCCAGCTGCATCAGGTCTGCGGCGTCAGCGGTGGTGGCGGCCACGCTGGCCTGGCCCAGAAACCGCGCCGCATCGTCCTCGGTGGGGGGCCCCAGTTGCTCATCGGTACACGCAGCCAGCAAGCCCGCGGCCACGCCCGCTGCAGCCAGCACAGCTAGAGACCGATCAGCCCGCTGGTCTTGCGACACGTCCTCGCCTGCATCCACGACACGCTCCCCATTTGATGTTCATGGAGGGCGAATCTAAGTAATGCAATCACATGAGACGCAACCAGTTGTTGATCTGGCAAACCCTTGGTCAGAAGAGCCCGGCCAACGGGCTCGGCCCCGGGAACTTCGCCAGATGCGGTGCGATCTGTTGCAAAGCACCGGGATCTGTTACGCCCATCCAGCCGGCCAGGGCCGCAGCCAGGTGATCCACCGAAGTGGTGGGCAGCAAGCGCCCCTGACCGATGTTGTGCTCACCAGCTTCGAAGTCGCTCACGTCGGGCCAGGTGCCGTAGAGTTGCCCGCCCTTGACGGCACCGCCCATCACGAAGTGGTGGCTGCCCCAGCCGTGGTCCGAACCATCACCATTGGACGTCAGCGTGCGCCCGAAGTCACTGGCCGTGAAGGTGGTGACCTGGTCGAGCATGCCCATGTCTCGCAGGTCGTTGTCCAGCTGGGCCATGGCTTCAGCCAGCTTGCCCAGCAGGCCCGGGTGTGCGCCCTGGAAGTTGTCGTGCAGGTCAAAGCCCCCCATCGACACGAAGAAAACCTGGCGCTTGATGCCACCGGCGCCGCCCAACTGCCCATGCGCTGCGATGATGCGCGCCGCGGTGTTGAGCTGCTGGGCCAGCGCGTTGCCTTCAAGGTAGCGCGCAGGTGGCACGCTCACCGTCGCGAGCTGCTCGATCAGCTGGCTGTTGGTGTTCATGGCACGGCGCATGATGGCGCTGTGCTCCTTGGCCAGGCGGTGGACAGTGGGTTGTTCGGTAGAGACGAGGGATCGAAAGGCATCCACACAGGCTTGTGAGCCAAACAGATTGGCCGCGTCCTTCGCCAGCAGGGGCACTGGCCCCTGCGGGTTGACCATGAACTGCCCGGCCTGTTGCCCAGCCAGGTACACGGCATTGCCGGACAGGTTCACGCACGTCAGCGAGGCCGTCGCGTTCTTGGACAGGCCGGCATCGCCAATCAGACCGCCCCAGCCCACGGTGCTGCCCTCTGCGCCATAGGACTGCCACACCGATTGCTGGTCGTTGTGGGAGAAGAGCTTGTCGGGCAGTTCCACACTGCGCTGCTGGAACTGTGTCTTGCTGGTCGGTTCATGCAGCGGGCCGATGTTGAGCAGGACAGCCAGGCGCCGTTGCTCGTTGAAAAGCGGCAGCAGCTTGCCCAGGGCCTCGGGCAAGGCCAGCGTGGGGGCACCGGCCGCATTCGGGCTGACGGGCTGCAGTTGCTGCGCGAGCAGTTTCGACTGGGGCAAGGCCAGCGCCCCTCTGAGCCGCGCATACAAGGCATAGCCGGCGTCGTCGACCGGGATGATGGTGTTGCCCTGGTCATTGCCCCCATGCAGGAAGATGCAGATCAGGGCCTTGTAGTCGTCACTGGCGCTGGCCTGTGCGGCGGCGGCCTGCGCCATGCCGGCCAGGTTCATGGCCCAGGGGGCGGCCACTGCGGCCAGGGACAAGGTGCCACTGCGGCGCAGGAAGCCTCGGCGGGTGATGTCGTTGTGGTTCATGCTCGTGGGCTCCCTCAGCGCTGGATCATGTAGTCCGGCGACGTCAGCATCAGATAGAAAGCGGCCTTGACGCGGTTGGCCAGGCGCACGCTGGTGTCCGCAGGCATCGTCTTGATCGCGGCCACGATGACATCGACGGTGACGCTGGCCAGGTTGCGCGCCGTGAGCATGAGGTTGAGGCGATCGACCAGCTTGACGGCATCGGTGGCCAGCTCCGTCCACTCGCTGTAGTCGACCACGATCTTCATCTCGGGGGCGCCATCCAGGTGCAGGAGCATGAAGTTGGCATAACCGACCACGGTGGACTCGTCGGTGATCTGAAACTCGGGCGCGACGAAACCGTCGGCGCTGACGCCGGAGTTGAGCGGCACATAACCCGGGCGGAAGAAGTTGAACACCGAGGGTGCACGCATGGGGCTTTGCGCCAGCCGATCGGCAGTGGACAGATCCGGGATGGACCAGGCGCCATCAGACGACGTCAGGCGCGCCAGACGGCCCCACTGCAGGAAGCGCAGCATGGGTTCGCGCAGCTTGGAGCGCTGCACGGCCTCGATACCGGTGAGCGTGTCACGGGCCGTGGGGTCGGTCAGGATGGCGCGGATGACGGCCTTCATGTCCCCGCGGATGCCTTGCCCGTTGTCCTTGAACTTGGTCGCCACACGCAGCACATAGTCCGGTGTCGGGTTGCTCATGACCAGGCGCTGGATCAGTTGTCTGGAAATGAAGAAGGGCACGTTGTGATGCGCGCAGATGTGGTCCAGGGCCTTTTCCAGGTCGCCGGCAGCGTCGTTGGCCTTGGCGGGGATGGTCAGCCCCAGGAAGGTCTTGCTGGTTTCGTCATGCAGTGAGGGGACGGGCACCATGGGGCGGCGTGTGAAGTCTGGCGTGGTGTCGCCGTCATAGGCCGGCGGGGTGCCCACATGGTCCACATCGAAGTCCCAGCCACTGAGCACCTTGGCCAGTTGCATGACGTCTTCATTGCTGTAAGTGTCCTGCTTGGTCGGCAGGCCGTTGTCATCCAGCACCTTCAGGCCAATGGTGAACAACTGCAGCAACTCGCGCGCGTAGTTCTCATCGGGGCGGCGGCCGCTCACGCTGTCGGCCTTCTGGCTGCCCCGCATGCTCAGGTACACGCCCATGGCCGGTGACAGGGTGATGCGTTCAATCAGTTCGCGGAAGTTGCCAAAGCAATAAGTCTCCAGCGTGTCCCAGTAGGCCAGGCAGGCGAACTGGCCCCAGGGGATGGGCAGGTTGTTCATGGAGACCACGAAGATCTCGGACAAGGCCAGCACGATGCGTTGGCGCAGCACGTCCTTGGCATTGAACAGCCGGTACCAGAGGATGTTGTCGACGATGGTGTTCTTGGCGATGTTGGCGGTGCCCTCGGCTTGCCCCAGGTCCTTGGCGATCTGCCACAGCGAGCCGACAGGCTTCACGGCGAACTGCTGGTCCAGCCAGGCATGGAAGTCCAGCTTGCCGGCGATCAGCGCATTGACTTCAGCCGTGGTGGCGCCCAGGCCAGCCTGGTCCAGGAAGCGCACCGCCTTCTCTTCTTGCTGCGGCGTGACGGCCTGGTCTACCTGAGACGGTTGCGCAGTGGCGCCTGTTGTCGGGGTGCCCTCACCGGCGCCGCAAGCGGCCAGGGCCGCGCTGCTGATGGCAGCCAGCCCCCATGTGCTGCTTGAGCCGGTTTCAGCTTGCTCGGGCGCACGCGCGCCCACAGGCGCCGCCAAAGCGCCCTCTTCCCTGTTGTTCATTTTGCCTGCCTGGTTTGTCTACGGGGCAGACTCTAACGCAGCGGCCACGGGGACTCAATGACCAGGCTGACACACCCCTGCAAACAGGGGCTGCGGGCTCTCACGCCATGAAAGGCGATGGGGCCAACGCGCGCGGATTGCCCTGAAACGCCTCACCAGGCATCCACAAAGGGGCGCTTGCGTCCTTGACGCGGCAGTGGCTCGGGCATGGCGGCCAGGCCGCGCACCAGCCAGCGGCGTGTGTCGGCCGGGTCGATGACGTCATCGAGCTCCAGGTGGGCAGCCATGTTGAGCGCCTTGCCCTTCTGGTAAGCCGCAGCCACGAGGCCATCGAACAGTTGCTGACGCTGCACCGGGTCCTCGATGGCGTCGAGCTGCTTGCTGAAGCCCAGGCGCACCGCGCCCTCGAAGCCCATGGGCCCGAACTCGCCGGTGGGCCAGGCCACGGTGAAGTCGGGCGCCAGCAGGCTGCCGGCGGTCATGGCCTGTGCGCCCAGGCCATAACCCTTGCGCAGCACCACGGTGAAGTAAGGCACGGTGAGGCTGGCCGCGGCCAGGAACATGCGCGAGAAGTGGCGCACGGTGGCGGTCTTCTCGGCATCGGGCCCGACCATGAAGCCCGGTGTGTCGCACAAGGCGATCAGCGGGATGTCATAGGCATCGCACAGCTGCATGAAGCGCGCGGCCTTGTCGGCGCCGGGTGCGTCGATGGCGCCGCCGAGGTGGCGCGGGTCATTGGCGATCAGGCCCACAGGGCGGCCTTCGATGCGGGCCAGCGCGGTGATCATGCCGGGCGCGAAGTCGCGGCGCAGCTCCAGCACCGAGGCCGTGTCGCACACGGTGTGGATGACCTCGCGCACGTCGTACACGCGAGTGCGCTTTTCTGGCACCACGTGGCGCAGCGTGCGTTGATCGGCACACTGCCAATCTGGTGTGCGGCCCTGGAAGTAGCCGATGTATTGCTGCGCCACCTGGATGGCGTCCTGCTCGTTGTCCACCACGATGTCGATGACGCCATTGGGCGCCTGCATGCTGACCGGGCCCACCTCTTCGGGCTCGAACTTGCCCAGGCCACCGCCTTCGATCATCGCGGGGCCGGCCATGCCGATGGTGGTGTCGCGCGTGGCGATGATCACGTCGCAGCAACCCGCCAGGGAGGCATTGCCCGCGAAGCAACGGCCATTGACGATGGCGATCGTGGGCGCCTGGCCGCTCAGTCGCGCCAGGCCGAGGAAGGTCATGTTGTCCAGCAGGCTGACACCAGGGTACTCGTCATTGGGGCGGCCACCGCCCCCTTCGGCCCACAGGATCAAGGGCAACTGACGCTGCAAGGCCAGGTGCAGCATGCGGTCGGTCTTCTTGTGGTTGATGATGCCCTGCGTGCCGGCGAACACGGTGTAGTCATAGGCCAGCACCATGCAGCGCGCGGCCTGCTCGCCGAACTGCGCGGCATTGACAGTGCCCAGGCCCGCGATCAGGCCATCAGCGGGGCTGCGTTTGATGAGTTCGTCTTCCTTGTGGCGGATGCGTTGTGAGGCCAGGGCCAGCGCGCCGTATTCGATGAAGCTGCCTTCGTCCAGGAAGTCACCGACGTTCTCGCGGGCGGTGCGATGGCCCTTGGCATGGCGCTTGGCCACGGCCTCAGGCCGGCGCTCGTCCAGCGTGACGGCATGGCGCTCGATGACTTCGGCCAGATCGGGGCGAATGTGGTCCGGGTCCAGGGCCTGCTCTTGGGCGGCATGAGCCTGGCCATCGTCTGCGGAAGGGTCCAGCGCCAGCAGGGCCTGGCCTTCGTTGACCACGGTGCCCACCTCGGCCAGCACCGCCTCCACACGGCCACCTTGCGGCGCCATGATCTCGAACTCCATCTTCATGGCCTCGATCACCGCCAGACGCTGGCCGGCGCGCACGATGTCGCCGGGCTGCACCAGCAGGGTCACGAGTGAACCGGGCACGCTGGCGTTCACGGCCACACAGCCTTCGGGCACGGCGTTGCTGCCAGGGGCTGCGGCCACGTGATCCGGGTGCCAGGCGTGTTGCAGCTCGCGCGGGCGAGGCTGTTGCGCGGCGGCTTGCAGCAAGGCGGCCACATGCAGTTGCAGCCAGCGTGTGCTGACGCGGTAAGCGGCCATGTCCTCGTGGGCCAGCAGGGCTTGCACAAAGGCGACGTTGTGGTCGACACCATCGAGACGGAACTCGGCCAGTGCGCGGCGCGTGCGCTGCAAGGCCGCATCAAAGCCCAAGGGGTGGTGCACGATGACCTTGGCCAGCAAGGTGTCGAAGCCCGGGTGGGGCTGCATGCCGGCGTGGCCGTGGCCGTCAACCCGGATGCCGGGGCCGGCAGGTGGCTCGTAGGCACGGATGGTGCCGCCGGCGGGCAGCGCACGCCCGTCCGGGCCCATGCGCTCGACATTGATGCGCGCCTGGATGGCACTGCCGCGCGGGCGGGCGATGTCAGGCTGCTGCAGTTGCAGATCAGCCAGGGACTGGCCTTGCGACAGCAGCAACTGGGCCTGCACCAGATCCAGGCCGGTGATGGCTTCGGTGACCGTGTGCTCGACCTGCAGGCGCGGGTTGGACTCCATGAAGTAGTAGGTGCTGGAGCCCGGGTGGTCCAGGTCCAGCAGGAACTCGAAGGTGCACAGGCCACGCAGCTTGACGGCCTGGGCCAGGGTCACGGCCGCATCCAGCAGGTGCTGGCGCAAGGCGGGGTCCAGACCCGGCGCGGGCGCGATCTCCACCAGCTTCTGGTGGTTGCGCTGCACGGTGCAGTCGCGCTCCCACGCATGGCTGACGGCGCCGGTGCCATCGCCCAGCACCTGCACCTCGATGTGACGGGCGCGGCGCACCAGTTGCTCGACGTACAGCTCGCCCCGGCCAAAGGCCGCCAGCGCTTCGGATTGGCAACGCGCGAAGCTGGGCGCGACGTCATCGGCTTGCTCGACGATGCGCATGCCCCGGCCACCACCACCGGCGAGCGCCTTGATCATCATGGCGGGCTGGGTGCTGTGTTCAGCAAGCTGCGCAAAGAAGGCCTGCGCCTGCGCCAGGGTCACGGCGCTGTCGATGCCCTCGGTCACCGGCACGCGGCAGCGGCGCGCCAGGGCACGCGCCTGAGCCTTGTCACCCAACAGGTCCAGCACCTCGGGTGCGGGGCCCACAAAGGTGAGGCCAGCCGCCGCACAGGCACGGGCGAAGTCGGCGTTCTCGCTCAGCAAGCCGTAGCCGGGGTGCACATGGGTGCAGCCTTGGGCCAGCGCCGCTTCCACGACTTGCGCAATGTGCAGGTAGGCTGGCACGCCCTTGCCGGGCAGCACCTGCACCGCGTCCATGTGGCAGGCGTGTTGCGCGTCCTGCTCGTCTTGCGCCACCAGGCCCACGGTGCGCCAGCCCAGCTCGCAGGCGGCGCGGGCAATGCGGATGGCGATCTCGCCTCGGTTGGCGATCAACAAGACGGGTTGGGCTGCAGAGGTGGGCATGGCGCAGGGCATGGCTGTCGGTGGCCGACGAAGCCTTGATCCTAGCCGTTGCGCCAGGGCCGGCCTGGCAAGGGCGTCCCTCGGGCGCTACACGCGGCGCAGGGCCTGCCGGATGCGCTCGACGGTATCCTCGATGCGCGCCTTGCTGGAGACCTCCAGCCCGAGCGCGCGCCCGATCTGGTTGACGATGGCGGGGTTGAGGGGCAAGCCACCCTTGTCGATGGCCGCGATCAGTTCGTGGGCCCGGCGCACTTCGGGCGGCCAGTCCTGGCGGGTGGGCAGCAAGGCGCCCAGCCCGCGTTGGCACCAGTCGGGCATCCAGCGCATCATGCGACGCCCCGCCCGGCGAGGGCAAGGTAGGCGGCGGCGCGTGTGCGTGAGCCAGGATGAAGGGTGGTGGACATGGTCAAGTCAACAAGACAATGCCCTGTATATCGGAGGGCAGCCGGGCCAACTTGAGGCGGCGGCCCGCCCCGATCCTGGCCGGTCAATTCAAAACTCAAGCCAGTTGCCCGGAATCGAAGCCCACGCGTACCGCGCCCCAGTGCCGCCCGTTGAGGTAGATGGGCATGGACAGGTCATTGATGACCTCGCCGGTGTCGCGCAGGTAACTCTGGAACAAAAAGGCCTTGGTGTTGTGGGCCAGCTTTTGCCCCACGGGGTCATCGAAGATGCGTTTGGCGCGGCAGTGGACCAGGTCGGTTTCGTACACGCCCGTGGGCCGCTGCGAGAACTTGCTGTTGTGGGCCGGCGCATAACCATTGTTGTCCACGGCCAGCGCGTACACGCACCCGGGCAGCGTGGCCAGGACCTGGTCGAACAGGCCCTGCAGGGCGGCCTCCACCTCGCCGTCGTAGCTGGTGGTGTAACGCGGCGGGTTGGCGCCTTCGATGGCACGGTAGTCCTGGTCGAACACATTGCGCCCTCGGCCCATCACGCCACCGAGGTAGCGGGTCACATCGTCCCGCAGGTTCTCCGTGGCCACCACAAGGGTGTCGAACACCGTGCCGCCGGTGCGGAACTCGGCCAGGGCGGTCTGGATGTCTTCGGTGTGGCCGCGCAATTGGTCCACACGCCGGGCCGAGCTGCTCATGGCATCGTGCACTTCATTGGCGGCCTTGGCCACGCCGTCGATGCGCGCGCTCATGTCGCGGTTGACGCTGGCGAGCTCCTGCGCGGAGGCGCCAATGGTCTCCACCGTCTCGGTCATCTGGCGAAAGTCGGCCACGAAGGATTCGAACCGGCTCACCGTGGCGGCGATCTCGCTGACCGACTCGACCACGCCCTGCTGAATCTGGGCCGTGCCTTCGGCGGTGGAGCCCACCAGGCGGATCATCTCGTCGCTGCGGTTGCTGATCTCCTTGGTCTCGGCATTGACGCGCTCGGCCAGGCTGCGCACCTCCTTGGCCACCACCGAGAAGCCCTTGCCGGCCTCGCCCGCGCGCGCCGCCTCGATGGCCGCGTTGAGCGCCAGCAGATTGGTCTGCATGGCGATCTGCTGGATGATGCCGCCGATCTCGCCAATGGCCTTGGCACGCTCGGCCAGCATGTTCACCGTCTGTGTGAACGCGTCGACCGATTGCTCGATGGTCAGCATGCGGGCCTTCACGCGCTCGAGCTCCTCCATGGAGGCCACGGCGGATGACAGGTTGCGCGTGGCGGTGTCGGCCACCCCCACGGCGCCGGTCTCGACACTGCCCGACAGCTCTATGACCCGCGCCGCGGATGCGGCCAGGGCCTCGGCATCATGGCGCTGCTGTTCGACCTTGATGGCGCTGGAATCCACCTCTTTCTTGAGGTGCGCCACGTTGATGGCTGTCTGGATGCTGCCGCCGCGCGCCGTCAGGATCAGTTCGCGGATGCGTTTGAGAAAGCGCGTGAAGGCACGAGCGGCCGGCGTGAAACCGGGTACGGCCACATCCAGCGAGGCCCGCCCCTTGTTCAGGGCGACCAGGGCGCCCGTCAGCGAACTGGACGCCAGCAGGCCAGACCACCATGTAGACCGGGACATCGCGCGCGCTCCCCTAGCTTGGACGACTCCAAAGATAGCCAAGCTGGGCGCCCTCGCCTAGTCGCAGGAGGTGATTTATCCCGATATTTTCGGACGCACCGTGTTTGTGCGTCCGAAATGCGCCACATTTGCACAAGTCAGGCTTGGTACTCCCCCGGGGTATCAGGCTTCCGCAGTCTGGATGGGGTTGGCGGCAGCGGCCAGGCGCGCCTTGAGCTGGGTGTTCTCGGCCTTCAGATCCACGATGATGCGTTGCAGGCGGGCAATGAACTGCTCATCGGTCTCACCTTCTTGCTGCGTGGCGGCAGGCTTGGCCTCATCGGGGGAGTCCAGCAAAGCCCCCACGGCAGCGGCGCGGGCTTGCGCCTTGGCTTCGCGCACCTGCTTGGCGGCCTGGCGCAATTCCTTCTTACCACCGGCTGCGGCAGCCACCTGCTCTTCCACAGGCAAGGAGGCCACGATGGCGGCGGCATTGATCGATATCTCACCGGCCTTGACCGCGGCGACCAGCTCGGGCGCGGCCGTCTTCTGGATCTTCTCGATCTGGCTGACGGTGGTGGCGCTGATGCGGGCGGCCTTGGCGATGGCTTCGCGGCTGTTGAGCGGCTCGACGGGCTTGGCCACGGCCGGTGCTTCAGTCTGGTCGCCTGGTGTGGCGGGGGTGGCCTCCGCAGACTCGGGCGCAGCCTGGGGCTGCTGTTGCACGCGCGAAGCGAGGATGTCCTTCTTGCGCAAGGCCAGCACGCCGCGCTGGAAATCCGACACGCTGCGGCGGCCCAGGTGCTGGTCGATCATCCACAGGTGAACGTCGTCCATGGACTTGAACGTGGGGTTCTGGATGGTGTTGAAGGGGATGCCGTGCTTCTGGCAGATGCCATAGCGGTTGTGGCCGTCCACCAGGACCTCGCCCCACAGGACCAGGGCGTCACGGCAGCCCTCGGCCAGGATGCTGCGCTCCAGCGCGTCGTGTTCTTCAGGGGTCAGCGGGTCGATGTAGACACGCAATTCTTCCAGGACTTGGATGTTCATGAGGCGCGGGGGCGGGGGCACTGCTTCGATCGGGGGGCCATTCTAATTGGACGAGCCCGAGCAGTGCACCGCCCACGCGGAGCGATCATCCAGCCTTACTTCAGCTCCGCCGAGCTCTTGCCCAGCAAGCGCCGGGCGATGATCAGCAACTGGATCTGCTGCGTGCCTTCGAAGATGTCGAGGATCTTGGCGTCGCGCGACCACTTCTCCAGCAAAGCCGTTTCCGTGTAGCCGATGCTGCCGGCCAGCTCCACGCACTTGAGCGCCACGTCCACGCAGGTGCGGCCTGCCTTGGCCTTGGCCAGCGAGGCTTCCAGCGAATTGGGGCGGGCGTTGTCCGCCATCCAGGCGGCTTGCATGGTCAGCAGGCGAGCCGCTTCATAGTCCGCCTGCATGCGGATGTAGTCGGCCACGGCAGCAGGCTGGCGGTGCACCGGCTTGCAGTAGTCCACCTCGATGCCACAACCCTTGAGGATGCGGCCCATCTCTTCGATGCAGGCGCGCGTCAGGCCCACGGCCATGGCCGCCACCAGCGGGCGCGTGTTGTCGAAGGTCTGCATGACCCCGGCAAAACTCTTCTCGGGGTTGACCTCGGGGTCGCCCAGCAGGTTGGCCTTGGGCACGCGGCAATCCTTGAGCAGGAAGGCGGCCGTGTCGGAGGCGCGGATGCCCAGCTTGTGCTCCAGGCGCACCAGCTCGAAACCCGGCGTGCCCTTCTCCACCACGAAGGACTTGATGGCCGCGCGGCCCAGGCTCTTGTCCAGCGTGGCCCACACCACCACCAGGTCCGCCCGGTCACCCGAGGTCACGTAGATCTTTTCGCCGTTGAGCACGTAGTGGTCGCCATCCAGGCGCGCCGTGGTGCGGATGGCGGCCGAGTCCGACCCACAACCCGGCTCGGTGATGGCCATCGCGGCCCAGCGGCCCTTGAAGCGCTTGAGCTGCTCGTCATTGGCCACCGACGCGATCGCCGAGTTGCCCAGGCCCTGACGCGGCATGGACAAGAGCATGCCCACATCGCCCCAGCACAGTTCCATGATGGACAAGGCCGTCGACAAGTTGGTGCCGTTGCGGTTGCCCTGCGACTTGTCGTTCGCATCACGGCGCACCCCGGTGGCGCCCGTGCCACCAACTTCGCTGTTGCCCTCGTTCATGCCGTCGATCACGGCGGCCAGCATGTCCAGCTCGACCGGCCGCTCATGCTCGGCCAGGTCGTACTTGCGCGAAATCGGGCGCAGCACCTCGGCAGCGGTTTCATGGGCCTGGCGCACCAGGGGCTTGAACTTGCGGGGAATATCCAGATTGATCATGAGAAACCTTTAAAGCGCAGACTCTGTGCATGCCACATCACCGACCCAGCGAACACCGCAGAACCGGCTCCGCCGGGCTGCTGGTGTTGCCCCCTTGAGGGGGCCGCCGAAGGCGGTAGGGGGTGGGCTCTTAAAGCAGCAAGCCACCTTCCATCACACCAACCGCACGCAAATCACGGTACCAACGCTCCACCGGGTGCTCCTTCACGAAGCCATGCCCGCCCAGCAGCTGCACGCCATCGTTGCCGATCTGCATGCCCTTGTCGGCACACAGGCGGCGCGCCAGCGTCACGGCCTCATCAGAAGGCAGATCGGCATCCACCAGGCTGGCCGCGCGCCAGGTCAGCAGGCGCATGCCCCCCATCTCGATGGCCATGTTCGAGATCGCAAACGCCACGGATTGCCGGTGGCTGATGGGCTCACCAAAGGCCTCGCGCTCGTTCACATAAGGGATCAGGTAGTCCAGCACGGACTTGGCGCAGCCCACCGCCATCCCGCACCAGGCCAGGCGGCCCAGCTGGATGCACTCGTTGTACACAGCCGGCTTGGCCTCGCCCAGCAGGTTGTTTGCCGGTACCGACACCGACTCCAGGCGCAAGCGCGCGCAGCCCGCCGCGCGCAGGCCCATGCTGCGGTCTTCCTCGACCGACAAGCCCTTGCTGGACGACTCGACCAGGAACAGCGCCGGGCCCGCGCCCTCCAGGTGCGCCGCCACAATGAACAACTCGGCCGTCTTGGCCAGCGGCACCATGGACTTGAGCCCATGCAGCACAAAGCCGTTGCCCACGCGCATGGCACGCGTCTGCAGCACATACGGGTCGAACAGGGCCACGGGCTCCTGCACGGCCAGGGCGGCAGCGGGCGGCTTCTCACCGGCAAAATCCGCCAGATAACGCGCTTGTTGATCCGCATCACCCCACAGCACCAGGCCCGTGCTCACGGCAGACGGTGCCAGGGCGGCAAACGCCAGGCCCATGTCGCCTTCGGCCATGGCTTCGGCGATCAGGGCATTGGTGATGGCCGACCGCTCCGACCCCATGCCGCCCAGCGACTCGGGGATGCCCAGGGCCGTGAAGCCCAGTTCGGCGCACTGTGCCAGCAAGGCCTCCGGCGCAGCATAGGCCGCGTCGGCCGCCGAGGCCGCCGGGCGCAATTGCTCCATGGCGAACGTGCGCGCAGCTTCTTGCAGGGCCGCCTGATCGTCGCTCGGGGTCAGATCAAACAGGTCACCACTGCCGCTACTCTTGGGCAGACGCTGTGGGGCACCCAGGTTCTTCACCGCCTTGAAGGCCCGGTTGGCGGCTGTCACGGTTTTGAAGCCGACTTTGGTGCCCTGGTAGAGCACCTTTTCGGTCGGTTTGCGCAGGTTGAGCTTGTCCAATTGCGGATTGGCCGCCATGCGGCTCAAAGAACGCAGGCCGAGTCGTGTGAGCGAGGTCATGGGTTGGATAAGATGCCAAGGTTGGATGAACAGTGGCAGGCATCTTGCCGAAGGCCCGCCACCAATACTTGCCCCTTTACGCCAGTCCAGTTGACCGGCCTTGCCAGAACACGCCACCCGATGCCCCTCGCCGCGCCGACCATGAAGCCGGATACCTACGCCTCAGCCCTGCGAAGCTGGCTGATCGCGGCCCGGAACGCGGTCGAGCAAAGGGGGGTGGATGCCGACGCGCTATTGCAGCAGGTGGGGCTGGACCTGTCCACTGCCACAGACCCGATGGCGCGCTACCCGGCCCACCTGGGCCTGGCCTTCTGGCAAAAGGCCGTCAACCTGATCGGCGAAGAGTTGCTGGGCATGGACGTGGCCCTGCAGTTCATGCCGCTGAACTTCAACGCCCTCGGGTATGCCCTGATGGCCTCGGAGAACCTGGGGCAGATGTACCTGCGCCTGTCCCGCTACGCCCACGTCGTGACCGACGCGGCCGACATCCGCTTCGAGGTGGACGCCGGTGCCGGCCGCCTGAGCATCCGGGGTGACTCGGCCCTGCTGGCCACGGTGGACGACGCCACCCGCTGGAGCATCTTCGACTACGCCATGCTCACGGTGGTGCGCGGCTCGCGCATGCTCTACGGCAAGGATTTCATGCCGCTGGAATTGCGCCTGCAGCGCCAGCGCCCCAAGGACCACACCCGTTTCGAGCGCGTGTTGCGCTGCATCCCGGTTTACGGCTGCCCTGACAACACCCTGGTCGTGGACCTGGCCACGCTCAACAAGCCGCTGTCGTACGCCAACACGGACGTGGTCAAGGCCAGCGAAACCACGCTGGACCGCTACAGCTCCAACCTGGGCGAGCGCCAGCTGACCGAGCAACTGGCCAATGTGTTCAAAGAACTGCTGCCCAGCGGCGAGCCCCTGCAGGACGACGTGGCCCAGCGCCTGAACATGACCCTGCGCACCCTGCAGCGCCGCCTGGCCGAGGCCCAGACCTGCTACCGCGACGTGCTCAACGACACGCGCCACCAGCTGGCCCTGAGCTACCTGGGCAGCCAGCAGTACTCGGTGGGCGAAATCGCCTTCCTGCTGGGCTTCTCCGAGGTCAGCGCCTTCACCCGCGCCTTCAAGCGCTGGACGGGATGCTCGCCGCGCGAATGGCGCAATCAGGCCGATTGAACCCGCCTCATCGGCCCCCTACACTGTCGCCCTGCCCCCGCGTCCTGAATTTCGCCATGCGCATTGAAGACATCCGCCAGCGTATGCAAGCGCTGGGCGCCAAACCCGTCCACATCCAGCGTGTGCTGCGTCTGTGGTCGCAAGCCCTGCCGCAAGAAGGTGGCAAACGCCGCCCCGAAGACTTCCTGCCGCTGGAAGTGCGCGAAGCCATGCCCGCCCTGCTGGCCGACATCCACCAGCTGGCCCGCATCCGTTCCGAGCACCCCGGTGAAGACGGCTCCGCGCGCCTGCTCGTCGAACTGGCCGATGGGCAGACCGTGGAAAGCGTGCTGCTGCCGCGTGACGGCCTGTGCGTGTCGTCGCAAGTGGGTTGCGCCGTGGGCTGCGTGTTCTGCATGACGGGCAAGGAAGGCCTGCTGCGCCAGGTGGGCAGCGCCGAGATCGTCGCCCAGGTGGCCCTGGCCCGCACACGCCGCAAGGTCAGCAAGGTCGTGTTCATGGGCATGGGCGAGCCCTCGCACAACCTGGACAACGTGCTCGAAGCCATCGAGCTGCTGGGCACCATCGGCAACATCGGGCACAAGAACCTGGTGTTCTCCACCGTGGGCGACCCGCGCGCGTTCGACCGCCTGCAAAGCCTGGAGCCTGGCCGTGTGAGGCCCGCACTGGCCTTGTCCTTGCACACCACCAAGGCCGATTTGCGCGCCCAGCTGCTGCCCCGTGCACCGCGCATGTCGCCCGAAGAACTGGTCGAACGCGCCGAGGTTTATGCACGCGCCACCGGCTACCCCGTTCAATACCAGTGGACCCTGATCGAAGGCGTCAACGACAACGTGGATGAGATCGAAGGCATCGTGCGCCTGCTCAAAGGCAAGTACGCGCTGATGAACATGATCCCCTACAACACCGTGGACGAACTCGACTTCAAGCGCCCCTCATGGGAGCGCGCCGCGGAGATCGCCCGGACCCTGCACCGCCGCGGCATCCTCACCAAGCTGCGACACTCTGCCGGGCAGGACGTGGATGGCGGCTGTGGGCAGTTGCGTGCGAGGCATGCTCATGCCGATGGGGCCCGTCCCCCTCAAGTGCGGAGGGTGCGATGGATTGACACACCCAAACCCAGCGCCGGCCCGGATAATTCGAATACCAACTAACGTGCCGGGGCATGCCGCCCACGGCATATCAATTCGTCATCGGGAGGATCTACATGCACCGCATTCGTCACATCGGTTTGGCCGCCTCGCTGCTGGCTGTTTCTTGCGCAGCCAACGCCTTCACCTTCGACCAGGACAGCTACTACGCGTCCTCAGGCCGCACCATCAGCCAGTTCTCGGCCAACGGTACGCTGTTGGACACCGTCACGCCCACTGGCCCGACGTCCCTGGGCACCGAAACACGTGGCATCGCATTCGGCGGTGACGGCCTGATGTACGTGGTCCGCGCGGACGACGTGTGGGGCAACAGTGGGCACTCTGGCGTCGATGTCATGAACGCCAGCGGGCAGGTGCTCCGGTCCTACGCCCTGGACACCGGGGTCAGCGGCAACATCGCGATGGGCAACATCGCCTTCGCCGGTGACGGCCACACCTTCTACGTCGCGGGTTATGGCGGCGTCTACCAGTTCGACAGCCAGACAACGGACGCCGGACACAAGATCATCAACGACAGCGGCTACGACCTGGCCGTGATGCCCAATGGCGACCTCATCCTCGGCCAGGAATACAGCATCGCGCGCTACACAACGGGCGGCACGCTGGTGTCCAGCTTCCGCAACCTGCAAGACCCTCAGCAACTGACTGCCGGCTTCAACGACTCGACCGACATTTCTCTGACCAATGTGCGCGGCATCGCCTATGACGCCAGCACGGACACGACCTATGTCTCCATGCTGGGCTACCACGGCGGCTCAAGCACCCAGATGAGCCACAAGATCATGGCCCTCGATGGGTTCAGCGACACCTTGAAGGGCATCACCACCTACACCTATGCCGAAGACCTGTATGCGCCGGGCAATGGCCAACTCATCGCCGGCAGCTGGGTCATGCCGCCTGGCGTGTTTGACGCGAACCTGCAAGCCAGCAAGCCGCTGGGCGACCACGATATCCTTTTCGTGACGGCCATGCCCGTTCCCGAGGCCGGCACCTCCGCCATGATGCTGCTGGGCCTGGGCGGGGTCTTGGCGCTGCGGGCATCGCGGCGCCGCGCTTGAGCGCCACACCTGGAACGGTACCCAGCCTCAAGGCTGGGCCGTCTTGTTGAACTGCGCCACATACCAGGCCAGGCAAGCCGGATTGGCCATGGCATCGGGGTTCACCACCTTGGCCAGCGGCTGCCCCAGGAACACCTTCTTGATCGGCACTTCCTGCTTTTTGCCTGACAAGGTGCGCGGGATCTCCGGCGCCTGCAAGGTCAAGTCAGGAATGAAGCGTGGCGACACCGCCACCTTGATCGCCTCGTTGATGCGCCCCTGCACCGCCGCATCCAGCGTGGCCCCCTCGCGCAGCACCACAAACAGGATCATGCGGCTGTCCCGCCCCAGGTACTCCAGATCGATCACCATCGAATCCAGCACCTCGGGCAAGGCCTCCACCGCCGCGTAGATCTCGCTCGTGCCCATGCGCAGGCCATGCCGGTTGATGGTCGCATCACTACGCCCATAGATCACACAGCTGCCATCGGTGTCGATCTTCAACCAGTCACCATGGCGCCAGATGCCCGGGTACACATCGAAGTAACTCGACAGGTAACGCGCATTGCCCTGGTCACCCCAGAAAAACAGCGGCATGGACGGGATCGGCCGGGTGCACACCAGCTCGCCCACCTCACCGATCACAGGCTGCCCCCGCTCGTTCCACGCCTCGACCGACGCGCCCAGGTAGCGGCACTGCAGCCGCCCCGGCACCAGCGGCAACTCGCGGTGCCCGCCAATGAACACCCCACAAAAGTCCGTGCCCCCTGAAATGTTGCTCCACCAGATATCGGGCGTGCCGATGCGCGCAAACTGATCCGAACCCCAACGCTGCGTTTCTTCCGACAAGGGTGAGCCGGTAGAGCCCAGCGTGCGAATGCGAGACAGGTCACCACACTGGCTCAAGTCCACGCCCGCCTTCATGCAGGCCGCATAGAACGCGGCCCCCGCGCCAAAGTACGTCACCTGGTGGCGTGCAGCAAAACGCCACAGCACCGTCCAGTCCGGCGCCTCCTTGCTGCCACCGGGGCTGCCATCGAACAGGCAGATGGTGGCGCCGGTGATCAAGCCGCTGATCTGGCTGTTCCACATCACCCAGCCCGTGGAGCTGTACCAATGGAAGCGCTCGCCCAGGCTGTTGGGCTTGTAGCTGCAGCCCACATCGCCGTGTTTGTTGCCCGCCGCACTCACCATCAGGATGCCGCCATGGCCATGCACCAAGGGCTTGGGCAGGCCGGTGGTGCCGCTGGAATACACGATCCACAAAGGGTGATCGAAGTCCAGCCACTCGGGCTCGAAAGCGCGCACGGCCTCGTCATCACGCGCGATGGCCTGCGCAAAGCGCAAGTCAGCCTTCACTGGCTGTGCGGCATACGGGCTCTCCAGCACGATCACCTTCTCGACAGTAGGCAACGAAGCGCGCAAGCCTTCCACCACCGTGCTGCGGTCCAGCCCCTTGCCCGCGTAGTGCACCCCTTCAGCCGCAATCAGCACACGCGGTGTGATCTGCTGAAAGCGATCCGTCACCGCCTGCGTGCCCATGTCCGGCGCACACACGCTCCAGATCGCGCCCACGCTGGCACAGGCCAGGAAGGCCACCACCGTCTCGGGCACATTGGGCAGGTAGGCGGCCACGCGGTCGCCCTTCTGCACCCCCAGCTCCTGAAGCGCGAGCGCAAACGAGGCCACCTGCCGGCGCAACTCGGGCCAGCTCAGCTCACGCACCTGCCCCAGTTCGTTCTCGCTGATGATGGCTTGCACACCGGCAGCCTGCGCAGCATCCACATGTCGCAGCACACGTTGCGCGTAATTCACCTTCGCCCCCGGGAACCACCTGGCACCGGGCATGCGCGCATCGGCCAGCACAGCCTCATACGGTGTGGGCGAGTGCATGCCCTCGTAATCCCAGATGCTTTGCCAGAAGGCGGTCTGGTCCTGCACGGACCACTGCCACAAGGCATCGTAGTTGTCGAAGCTCTGGCCACGCTGCTCACGCAGCCAGTCCTGGAACAGACGCATCTGGGGCACATAGGGAGGGCGCATGCTGATCGAAATGGCCATGAAGATCTGGTGACTTTATCCCAGCGGCTGCTTGCGAATATCCCGCACAATTTGCCCATCCTCACATCAAGGCATCACGATGAGCAGTTTGACGGTGACCCCGCAAGGCCATGACTTCAGCGCCCTGCACGCGGCCATGCAGCGTTATGTGGACGGCGAACTCCTCGCGGGCGTGTCATCGGCCGTGCTCGTGGGCCAGGATCTGGTGGACCTGCACTGCACAGGCTGGGCCGACAAGGAGCAGCAAAGCCCGCTGCGCGCCGACCACCTGTTTCGCATCTACTCGGGCAGCAAGCTGATCACCTCCTGCGCGGCCTTGCTGTTGCTGGACGAGGGCCGCTTCCAGCTGGACGACCCCGTCGAGCGCTACATCCCGCAACTGGGCCAGCGCATGGTGCTGCGCCCCGGCGCCACCTCCATCGACGATGTGGAGCCCGCACAAGGCCCGATCACCATCCGGCATTTGTTGAGCCACCAGTCCGGCCTGAGTTATGGCCTGCTGGACCCCGGTACGCTCATGTTCAACGCCTACCGCGAGCGCAAGATCCTGAGCCCACGCAACACGCTGGCCGACATGATCGATGCGCTGGCCGGCCTGCCGCTGCTCTTCCACCCTGGCAAGGGCTGGGAATACTCGATTGCCACCGATGTGATCGGGCACCTGATTGAAGTGGTCAGTGGCCAGCGCCTGGATGCTTTCCTGCAAGCGCGCATCTTCGAGCCGCTGGGCATGGTGGACACCGGCTTTGTGATCCCGCCCGATCAGCAACATCGCCTGGCCACGTATTACATGGGCACCGACTTCACCAAGCCCATGCAACCAGGCCTCACGCGCAATGACAACGCGCCCTACCCCAAGGCCAACCTCCAACCCGTGCCGTGGCTGTCGGGCGGTGGCGGGCTCGTTTCATCACTGGCCGACACGCTGGCGCTGTTGCGCAGCCTGATGCCTGGCGGCAAGGCCCTGCTCAAGCCAGAGACCCTCGCGATGCTGATGTCCAACCAGTTGCCCGATGGCCAGTGGATCCGCTTCCCGCGCTTTGGCGAGGTGATCGGCAAAGGCTACGGCCTGGGTGGCGCGGTGACCTTGATGCCCTCGCCCTTTGACCCACCCGCCTCCACCGGCGAGTTCCAGTGGGGCGGCCTGGCGGGCACGCACTGGTGGATCAACCCCAAGGCCAACACCGCTGGCGTGGTGATGACCCAGCGTGACATGGCCTTCTGGCACCCCTTCTCGTTCGAACTCAAGCAACTGGTCTATCAGGCGCTGCAGCCACAACAGGGCTGACCTTGTCGATCAAGGCCTACCTGGACGCCATCTCCCAGTCGAAGCTGTTGAGGTACTTGTCGACGACCTTTCTGACCTCATTGCGGCTTTTCAGGCGGGCCACGGCGGCCCTCAAGGCGGCGATGGTTTCATCATCGGCCGTCTTTTTCGAAAAGTGCAGTTCGAAGGTCTGCGTGCTCAAGACCAGCGGCTTGCCAAACTGCTCTTTCTTGATGCCCAGGAGATAGGCGTTGTAGAAGAGACCGATCGACGACCCCAGGGCGGCATCGATCCGGTCATTCATCAGCATCTTGAGCATCTGCGAGTAATCCGACACCTGGTACTTCTGGATATCGGCTTCGGCATCGAAGGCATCATCAAAGCGCCCGCCTCGGGGTGTGCCCACCACCTTGCCCCGCAAGTCGGCAAGGCTTCGGCACTTGAGCGCAGGCTTGCCCACCACAATCGTCGGCAAGCTCAGCACACCAGCGACGGGAATGGCGCCTTCGGCGAGCTCCGTACTTCGGTAGCGCAGCACAAAGTCCGCATCGCCGCGCGCCACCATGTGCGCCGAACGCGCATACGGCGTGATCTGGTTGGTATAGGTAAAGCCGGCTTCTGTGGCGATCCGGTTGCCGATCTCGTACATCATGCCGGTGGGCTTGCCATCTTTCCCGACGAAGCCAAAAGGCGCCGACTCGATGGTGACGATGCGCAGCTCCTTGGCCATGACGCCATGCAGCCACATCAGCGACAACAGGCCCACACCGAGCCTGCACAGCCGCGTTCCGAGTGTCCGAGCGCCAAGAGCCACACCGCGAGACATCAACCCCTCCATGAAGAGAGGGCATTATGACTTCAATGCAGCCTGTCGAGCGGCCATGAACCAGGGGGCGGCAGCAGTTCACCGCGGCCGCAGCAGGTCGTCGATCATGGCCTTGACCGCCTTCATCTGCGGTGCATCCTTGCGGGCAAAGGGCGGGCTGCTGCTGAACAAGCCGGCGTCACCCAGGGGGCTGGTGTAACCCCAGAAGTCCCAGCAGCCTTTGGGGTTGTACTGGTAAGGGCTCGCCAGGCTGCCCACCGTGCTGGCCTTTACCTGCGGGTACAGCACGACAATGCCCCCACTCTCTGCCCACGCGTTATAGCCAGCGCCCGTCACGAACTGCGTGCCGAACTCGTGCCCGTTGGCCTCGAAACTCTGCCCCTGCTCGCATCCATGAAAGGCCACGTGCAGCCTGCAATGGGCGCCAGCGTGCTCGCAGGCCTTGGGCACGTACAGCCAGCCGGTGCTGTCCAGGCCGCTGAAGACCTTCTTGTCGCCATAACGCGCCTGATTGAAGCGCTTCAGCGAACCCTTTTCATCGGCCACACCGGCTTGCCACGCGGGCGAGCCGGGGTAGAGCCACTTGAGCAGCTCACCCGCCGCATCCACATGGCATTGCGTCAGAAAAGGCGTCTGCGTGATGCTGCATTCCAGCTTGGCCCGAGGGCTGGGAAAGCCGTGCCCCGCGTCGGCCAGGTCCTCGCGGTGGATCTGGGCTGGTGGCACCTGCATGTCCTTGTAGTAGGTTTCAACTGCCGTGACCAACTGCCTGTCCACCACATGATCCTGCCCGCCCGAGAAGAGCCAGATGCGGTGGCGGGCCAGGTTGCTGCTGGCGTCGATGCCACCGGCCGCTTCGTTGTTGCGGGTGGCGCGCTCACTGAAGCCGACGTAGTCTTCCTGGTTGAGCACCTGGCACCCACCGCCAAACGCATGCGCCAGAACCAGTGCAAAAGGTGGGTCGGCCGGGCAGGAACAGTTGAGCATCGCCCGGCCCACCGAGCCATGAGAGCAGCCATACGGGCCACCGGCTATCACCGCCGCACCGGCCAGCGAGCCTGAGTAGGCCACCTGGAACTGCCCGGCCATGTAGGCGCCCGAAGACAAGCCCGATACGGTGACCGCATCGGCTTGCAGGCCCAGCGCGGGCAGGCGAGCCAGGTCCTTGGCGCTGGCCGCAAAGGGCGCGTAAAGCCCCAGCAGGCAGAGGCTCAACAAACACCAGAGGGCGCGCACGCGGCGACCCCATTCAACCCGAATGGCCATGGCAAGCTCCTGAATGAATTGGATATTTGCTGCAGCGCAGCAAACCCAGCATACACAGGTGAAGCCGCCTTGACAATGACGCTGCCGCGTCAGCGGTGATGCACCTCGATCGTCGCGTGCACGATCTCTTCGTGCACCTTCAAGGCCTCACGAATCACGGCGGGTGTGAGCGCAGGGTCACCCGTCACCACCGTCAGGGCACATGAGTAAGCCCCCTTGCCGACCCGCCACACGTGCAGGTCGGTGAGGTGGCTGTCGGCATGGGCATCCAGTTCGGCGATCACCTCGCGGATCTCGTCCACCACGGGGTGGTCCATCTCGCGGTCCAGCAGCACCTTGCCGGTTTCGATGATCAGGCCCTTGGCCCACACGGCCACCAGCACGGCGCCCACCAGGCCCATCACCGGGTCCAGCCAGGAACAGCCATACATCCAGCCACCGATCAGCGCCAGGATGGCCAGCACGGACGTCGCGGCATCGGCCAGCACATGCACATAGGCTGACTTCAGGTTGAGGTCATGCTGGTGCTCATCGTGGCCGTGGTGATCGTGGTGCGCGTGACCATGGCCGTGCCCATGATGGTGCTCGTGTCCACCATGATCGTGGTGATGATGGTCGTGTGCGCCACCCAGGATGAAGGCACACACCAGGTTGACCACCAGCCCGATCACCGCCACAACCAGCGCCTCGCGGTAATGGATGGGCTCGGGCGTCACCAGGCGCTCCACCGAGCCGAAGATCATCAGCCCCGCCACGCCCACCAGGAACACCGCGCTGGCAAAGCCCGCCAGCACCTCGATCTTCCAGGTGCCAAAGGCAAAGCGCGGGTCACGCGCATAACGGCGTGCCGCGGCATAGGCAAAGGCGCTCAGGCCAATGGCGATGGCGTGCGAGCTCATGTGCCAGCCGTCAGCCAGCAGGGCCATGGAGTTGAACCACCAGCCGGCGGTGATCTCCAGCACCATCATGGCCAGCGTGATCCACATCACCAGCCGCGTGCGGGTTTCGGCCTGCTGGCTGCCTTCGTCAAAGATGTGCTCATGGATCCACTGGGACAGATCGGTCTCACGCATACAAGGTCCTTTTTCTTGCCTGGTCTGGCGCCCGCTCAGGCAAACAGCTTGTCGATCTTGAACAGGGTCAGCAAGCCCATCACCGCGAAGATGGCCGCGGCAATGCCGTGCACCAGCTTCATCGGGATCTTCTCGGCAAAACGGTTGCCCACGAACACGGCCGGCACGTCGGCGATCAGCATGCCCAGCGTGGTGCCCGCCACCACCCACAGGGGGTTGGCGTAATGCGCCGCCAGGGCCACGGTGGCCAGCTGGGTCTTGTCGCCCATCTCGGCCAGGAAGAAGGTCACCAGCGTGGCGCCGAACACGCCCAGCTTGTGTGCCACCTTGGTTTCTTCCTCTTCGATCTCGTCGGGGATCAGTGTCCAGATGGCCATGCCGATGAAGCTCAAACCCAGCACCCAACGCATGATGTCCGGGCTGACCATGGAGGTGATCCAGGCGCCCAGGGCACCGGCCAGGCCGTGGTTGACGAGGGTGGCCACCAGGATGCCCAGGATGATGGGCACGGGGCGCTTGAAGCGCGCCGCCAGGATGAAGGCCAGCAATTGGGTCTTGTCGCCGATTTCAGCGAGGGCGACCACACCGGTCGAAACGAAGAGGGATTCCATCAGAAGTCCTTGGCTGGTGCATGCGCATGACCATACGCCGCCCACCAGCCGTGAAGCAGCACATGGTCAGACGTCTTGCCAAGAAAAAAGCCGCTGGCTGTTGAAAACCAGGGCTGTAACCGCCGGCGCCATGGCCCTGTGGGGCCAATCATGTTGACGCAGGCCACCTCGCAATGAGGTGCAGCTACTCCCGAATGACGGGGGCGAGTGTACCAAAACAACGGCGCCCATCCCCCACGCGGGGGCGTCAAGGCACCGGCACACGCAAACCAAAACCGGAATCCGCCACCGCCCCTCTCGATGGGGCCAACCCACCTTGGGGGGAAGCGAACAGGCCGCCAGACGCCTTCAATGGCGACCTGTCAGCACGGCACGGCGCCCCAACGGTCACCCCCAAGAAGGGCAAGCCAAGCAACCTTCAACCGCGCTGCACCGTGCAACCCGATTTTTTGTTCTGGAGAACCTCTGTGAAAACCTCGACCCGCCAGCGCCTCAAGCGCAGCACCCTCACCCTCGCCAGCTTCGCCGCCGGTTTTGCCGCCACCTTCCTGCCCCTCACCGCCATGGCCGCCGCCACCCTGCAGGTGGTGCAAGGCAGCGGCGAGTTCCAGACGCTCGACACCGCCGTCACCGTGACCGCACCCACCGCTTTCACCATGCAATGGACCACCGACCAAGTCGGCGCCGCGGGCGGCACCTGGAAGGTGAGCAATGCCAACGGCCAGGTCGTCGCCAGCGGTGAGGCCACACCGGCCCCCGCCGTGGGCCACTTCCTGCGCTTCACCATCCCGCAAAACGCCTTCCTGCCCGCCTCGGTGGCCAGCACCCAGAAGTTCAACCTCAGCATCCAGCCGCACAACGGCGTGATGCAGGCCATGGGCGCCGCCTCGCCCAATGTGCTCATCACCGAAGTACCTGCCACCACCACGCCGCCCATCGTGTTCGGGCCCAGCGCCAACTTCCCCAAGGTCGACATCGTCAACTACGAAGAGAAGATCGGCGTGGTGCCGCTCACCCAACTGCACTACGCGGGCGCCGACATCACCCTGCGCATCACCAACAAGAGCAAGGTCGTGACCGATCCCGCCTGGCTGGCCGTGAAGGACACCAACCTGCTGATGCGGCAGAACACGTCGGGCGTGAGCATCCCCTCGTTGCAACCCGGTGCCTCCACCACCGTGAGCGTGCACCTGGATGCCGTGCTGCCGCCACCCACCTCGCAGATGCCGGAAGAGCAGCAGTACAACCAGTGGAATGCGCAATACCGCAATGTGTGCGGCCCGCAACTGAGCAGCGTGCTGGACTGGCGCGGCCCTCAGGCCCAGACGCCGATTGGCTCACACCTTGAGTCTCTGCTTGTCAAGGAAGGCTGGCGCGATTACGCCAAGGTGCCGCCCAGCACGCCCATCTGCCAGGGCAACCAGTGCGTGCGCGTGTGTGACATCGAAAAGAACATCCACGCCCAGCTGGATGGCAAGGTCACGGGCTACTCGTACTTCGTGGGCCAGTACCCCAAGTTTGGCCATCACGGCGATGCCCGCACGGCGGCCGCCGCGCCTGAAACCGCGTTCAAGTCCAACACCAAGATCACGGTGGCCAGCGTCAGCAAGCTGGTGACCACGATCGCGGCCGTGCGCCTCATCGACCAGAAGGCCGCCAGCATGCCGCTGGGCCTGGACACGCCCATCGGCGCTTACCTGCCATCGGATTGGGCTCTGCAGAGCAAGTACATCAAGAACATCACCTTCGCGCAGTTGCTGGGCCAGCGCAGCGGCATCAAGGACTACGGCAACGTGTCCATGGACTATGCGCAGCTCAAGAAGTTCTTCACGCAAAGCACCAATGCGATGGCCAACACCTCGTGCCAGGGCTCGGGTGTGAAGAACCCCGCCAACCCGGTGAACGTCAATGACCAGAGCTGGTGCTACAGCAACTACAACTTCGCCATCATGCGTGTGCTGCTGCCCAAGGTGGCCGGCTTCGCCGAAGACGCCAACCAGGCCACCCGCCCGCAGACCCTGGCCAACCAGTACACCTCGCTGGTTCAGCAGAACGTGTTCAACCTCGTCGGCCAGAACGGCGTGAGCTGCAAGCCACCCGTGAACTCGACCAACTACGCCTTTGCCTACAAGGGCCCCGGCAGCAACGCCCAGGGCACGGACTGGGGTGATGTGTCGCTGATCTGCGGTGCCGCTGGCTGGTACCTGTCGGTGGAAGACATGGCCAAGGTGATGCTCAGCCTGAACGCCAAGGACGGCAAGATCCTGGCGGCCTCTGGTGGCAAGGACCTGTTCAACACCATGCGCCTGCGTGGCCTGGGCTGGGACGTGGACAACAACGGCGAGCTGGAGAAGAACGGCGGCTGGGGCGCCAACTGCGATGGCAACAATGTGTGCGACAACATCACCACCTCGGTGGCCATGTTCGGCCCGGTGACCGGCCCCCGCGTGCTGGGCGTGCTGTTCATCAACTCCAACATCACCGGTGGCGGTGGCGCCCAAGGCGTGCTGGAGAAGGCTTACAACCAGTCGCTCTACATCAAGCCCTGACGCTCAGGCGCCTCACTCTCAGCCTGGCGCACGGGTAGCACGACCCTGAACGTGGTGCCCGCACCCATCTGGCTACTCACGGATATATGCCCATGGTGCTTGTTGACGATGCCGTAAGACAGCGACAAGCCCAGGCCCGTCCCTTTGCCAACCGGCTTGGTGGTGAAAAAGGGATCAAAAATCCGCTTGAGGTGCTCATCCGATATACCGTGGCCCTCATCGGCGATTTCCACAAACACCTCATCGGCACCGGCCATACCCGTCCGGATCGTGATCTTGCCGCGCCGTTCATGCATCGCATGGGCGGCGTTCACCAGCAAATTCATCAACACCTGGTTGATTTGAGAGGGCATGCATTCGATATCTGGAATCTGGCCATAAAGCTTGACCACCTCGGCAACGTACTTGATTTCGTTGTGCACGATGTTCAGCGTGCTGTCCAGACCTCTATGCAGACTGGCCCATTGCCACTGCGCCTCGTCAACATGAGAGAAGTCTTTGAGATCCTGCACGATCTGCTTGACACGACTGATGCCATCGTTGGACTCGGCCAACAAGGCAATGAGGTCTTCGCGCAAATACGCCAGATCAAGCGTGGCCCGCATGGCCGACATCTGGGAGCTGGCCTCATCGGTCAGATCTTTTTCGTGCACCTCGTAGGCCGCAATCAGCTCCAGCAAGTCATCCACATACTTGCGCAAGGTGCCGATGTTGGAGCCCACAAAGCCAATGGGATTGTTGATCTCATGCGCGACACCAGCGGCCAGCTGGCCGATTGACGCCATTTTTTCTGCCTGCAACAGCTGATGATGCGCCTCCTCGAGGCGCTTGATCAGGGCCTGCTGATCGGCCTTTTCCTTCAGCAAGGCTTGCTCTACGGCCTGTCTCTGGGCCAATTGCAACTGCAACTGCGCGTTGCGCTCCGTCAATTCCTCCGACATCAACTCTAAGGTGCGTTCGATGGAATTGCGATCTACATCGGCATCACGATAGGCATCGCTGATCGCGGAGAGAAAAGCATCCAACTCCCCCGGTGCAACCGAAACCTTCGACAGATGCCGAAGAATCTGGCGCTCAAGCAGTTTGTGGTAAGTCACGATTCTGCAAAGGTTGTGATGGTCATGGTCTGGTTGTGCAACTCGCACTTGGTCACGCCGCCGTGCGGACATATCTCGCCGTACGAATAGAAGCCGGCCAGCAAAGCCTGCGGGCCCAGAACCTGCCGAACCCCTTCAAGCTCTTCCTCCACCCGTTGCTTGAGCACCAACTTGCGTCCCACGCAGCTGATCAGCACAGCCAATGCGGGCGCGAAACTGTCGAGTCGCTGCAATCCAGAGCGCGCAGCGCCCGCTGCGCCGTCAATCAAACGATCGAAATTGGCCTTCATCAGCGTGGCACGCGAACCCTGTGGCACGTCGCCCGCAAATGTCATGCTCCCACCGACATCATCCACAGACAAGATCGTACGCACGACGCTGTCATGGATATTTTCGCCACGCAAGGACAGGGGAAAGGACAAGGCGCTGGACGGCAACTGAGCCGCGTAATCCTTCCCCAGGTACCGTTTGTAGAGCGCCAGGGCAGGCTGACCATCCAGCTCGTACAACACATTGCCATCGGACCTTGTGACCAGGCGCTCTGGGCCGAAGGTATCCCATCCGCCCAAGGAGCCATAGCCGACCCGCAGTCGTGCGCCATAAAAGCCAATGGCAACGACGGCGTTCGCCATGACCTCACCGCCAGCACACACCATGGTTTGCTTGAAGCGATCACCATCACCGGCCAGCCCACCAGTAACCGCCACGGTGGATGGCAGACTTTCCCGCAGGCCTCTGGCCAGCGCCGTGCCGTTCACCGAGAGTCCGTCGGACAGCACCATCACATGCGCCAGGCCAGGCAGATTCAGCGCATGGCCCAAGGTCGAGCCAGCCTGATAGCTGTCCTGCATGCCGTCGACCGTGGCCGTGGCCATGCGCACCTGCGTGTCCGAGAAATGAACGGCCGTGGCCACCAGCGTATCGTCCTGGACACGTGTATCCAGGATCTCTCCCGCCGTGGAGCACCCCACGATACATGCGTGTGGATACGCTGCAGCCAGCCCGGCCAACGCATCCGTGTTGTTGAGCGCCTCCGGCGCGCCAAACGCCAGCACCCACTGGGCGGCCCCTTTCTGCTCAGGACGGGAGCCGGACCAACCGTTCGCGAGACTCCAACTCAATTGTTCAACCTGCATGGCGAGACTCCGAATGGGTGGGAACAGGGCGTCCGTACTTTCGGCCACGCAAGCGAATAAATGAGTCGATGCGCGCAACGCGACGGGCGAGCGCGTGATGTATTGGCGTAATTGAGGCAGCTTACGTCCGTGCACCACCGGCCATCGGATGAGAGCCCCTTTGATGTGTGGGGATAGGCCCGACTTTTGCCGCGATGCCAACTCGGTCTAATATCACAGCGTCAACATGAAGTGTCATTGCGCACTGCAGGAACAGCAGTAAAACAGCAACGTATGCGCGAACGCTGATCCAGACACAGGCTGTCTCGTGTCGACCGGGCTTGTTCCGGTACATAAGAACTCATCTTGTGAGGCCTACTGTGCACGTGCCGTTCGATCATGAGCGCTCGAATGCCCCCCTCCTCAAGGGAGGTCTTGCTGCGCCGAATCTGCAAGAGTTCGTGCTGGACCGAGCGCCCTGGCCGATCGTGGTCATTGATACCCATGGGCGGCTGCGCTATGCGAACGAAGCAACCGCCGCCATGCTGGGTTGGCCTCGCGAGCAGCTGGAGACGATGTCCATTTTTGACATCGCGCCACACCGCAGGCCGGATATGTGGGCCGACAGCGTGCACATGCTCAAGCAAAGAGGGCCCTTGACGCTGAGCAGTGATTGGCAGACATCAAAGGGCGAGCTCCTCTCGCTGGAGCTCCATGCCTGCTTCATGCCCATCGCCGACATGGACCACATCCTTGTATTTGCAAGAGACGTATCGGCTCAGCAACGCGCACTGGAACAAGCCTTCAGGCTCGCTCACATTGACGAACTGACAGGTCTGCCCAATCGGAAGATGCTGCAAGACCGGATCGACAAAGAGGCCCTGCTGGCCATTCAGGAAAATCGTCGAATCGGCCTGCTGGCCGTAGAGATCAAGGAAATACGGCACATCAACGAGTCCCTGGGTTACGCCTTGGGCGACCAGTTGCTGATGACCCTCACACGACGCATGTCGAGTTGCTTGCGCGGGTCCAGCGTACTCGCCCACTTTGGTGAAGGCGAGTTTGCGCTGCTGCTTGCACAGGATTCAGATGTTGATGATGATGTTGCCTTGCAGGTTGGCCGGCAAATTCGCGATGTGTTGACCACGCCGCTCAGGCTTGAGCACCAGAACATCCAGCTCACGTGCGACATCGGCATCGCCATCTTCCCTCAAGACGCGCGTGAGCCTGGTCACGTCCTGAGGCAGGCACAGGTCGCCATGCGCCTGGCCACGGCTCAAGGCATCAATCAAATCAGCTTCTACACACCAGAAGCCAACGCCAGGGCCAGCGCGCAGCAAGCCAGGGAAGCCGCACTGCACCACGCGCTGGAGCGCGGTGAATTGTTTCTGCTTTACCAGCCTCAAATCGACCTGAAGACGGGGCAGATCGTCGGCGTAGAGGCCTTGCTGCGCTGGCGAAGCCCCGTGCTGGGCGATGTTCCCCCCGATGCCTTCATCCCCATTGCCGAATGCACAGGGTTGATCCTGCCGATCAATAACTGGGTGTTGAAAAGTGCCTGCGAGGCCGCCGCTCGATGGCGGCAAATGGGGCTACCGGCCATTCAGATGGCCATCAACCTGTCGCCCCGCCAACTTCGACAACCTGATCTTGCCAGCACTATCCAGACCATCCTGATGCAATCGGGGCTGCCACCCCAACAACTCTCCATCGAAGTGACCGAGGGCATGTTGATGGACAACCTGGAGCAGGTGTCCAAAACACTGGCAGACATTCGGTCCATCGGGATCGACATCTCGCTGGACGGATTTGGAACGGGTTGCTCGAACCTGAGCAGCCTGCGGAACCTTCCCATCAACGTCATCAAGGTCGACCGTTCCCTCGTGCCCGATGTGACCGCGGCCGCGAGAGATGTGTCCATCACCCGCGCCATCATCAACATGGCTCACAGCATGCAGACAAAGGTGATGGCCGTCGGCGTGGAAAGTGAAGGGGAATTGGCTTTGCTGCAGGCCAATCGATGCGACCTGATGCAGGGCAACTTCTTCAGCAAGCCGCTGCCGGAAGAGGAACTGCTGCCATTGTTGCGTGATGGCAAACATCTGCCCAGTGAGGCGCTGGGACACCAGGCACGTCAGCGAACGCTGCTGCTCGTCGACGATGAAGACAACATCGTCTCTGCGCTCAAGCGCCTGCTGCGCCGCGATGGCTACAACATCGTCACCGCCAACAGTGGCGCCCAGGGCTTGCAGCGACTGGCAGAACATCAGGTGGATGTCATCGTCTCGGATCAGCGCATGCCGGGCATGACCGGCGTCGAGTTCCTGAGACAGACAAAAGAGCTCTACCCCCAGACCATCAGGTTGGTGCTGTCCGGCTATACCGAGCTTCAATCCATCACGGATGCCATCAACGAGGGCGCCATCTACAAGTTCCTGACCAAGCCGTGGGATGACGAGCGTGTGCGCGCCCATATCAAGGAAGCATTCGAGCAAAAGGAAATGGCCGACGAAAACCGACGGCTGGACAGAGAGGTTCAGCAGGCCAACCTGGAACTGGCGGATGTGAACCGACGATTGAAAGCCTTGCTGGCCACGCAGAGCGAGCGCATCCTGAAAGAGGAGGCCAGCCTGGAGATCGCCAGAGATGCGCTCGAGAACATCCCCTGCCCTGTCGTCGGCATTGATCAAGAGGGCATGGTTTCATTCATGAACTCGGACGCCGACTTGCTGTTCGACGGCGCGGCAGTCTTGCTGGGCATGCATATCGACGACGTCAGTTGTCCCCCACTGACACGACTCTGGCAGACCCAGGATGGGTGCCATCACGACATCGAAGTGCACGGGCGGGCATACCGGGCAGTATGCCGCGCCATGAAGGGCGACGCCCACTCACGCGGCGCGCTCATGGTTCTCATGCCGATCGCCGATTGCTAAAAAACAGCCCATCAAAAATCAGGAAGAAACATGATCAATACCCCCCCTCCGACCTCGACCGAGCAACCCGCCCCCAACCAGGATCAAGATCACCGGGAACAAGTCCGGCGCGAACTCGAACACCGCTTTCGTCATGGTCTGCGCGCGAATCAGGTCAATCCCCTTCTCCATTTGCTCATGCACTACAAGCTGGAGCAGCAGCGATGAGCAACCTTGTCACACCCGAGGTGCTCAAAGCCCGATTAAAGGATTTGCCGTCACTGCCAGCCGTGGTGGCTGAACTCATCGCCTCCATCGGCAACGACACAGTGACCTCTGACGACGTTGCCACAAAATTATCAAAAGACCTGGCCTTGAGCGCCAAGACACTGCGCTTGGCCAACTCATCGTTTTACGGCATGTCGAGACAGATCGAAACCATCCAGGAAGCGGTCACCATCCTGGGCCTGCGAACGGTGCGAAATCTGGTCATCGCCGGGGGCTTGACGGGCTGGGCCAAACCTCCAGCGAGTGTCGATTTCAATTTTCACGCTTTCTGGCGACACGCCATTGGTACGGCCCTGTGCGGGCAGGCGCTGGCCATGGAGCTCGACATGGATGCGGATATGGGCTTTACGGCCGGGCTGCTGCACGACATCGGGCAAATGAGCCTGACCTGCTGCTTCCCGGATGAGTACATGCAAGTTCTGCTTCATCGACGAACACATGACTGCATGCTCATTGACGCGGAACGGGCTGTTCTGGGTACAGATCACGCCGTCATCGGAGGACTGATTGCCGAGCAGTGGCGGTTTTCCCCCGTCATTGCCGAGGCGATTGCGCACCACCATGCGCCTGCCATGCACCATGGCCCCGGGCTCGTGGGCCTCGCACACATGGCCGATGCCCTGTCGCATGGCCTTGGCCTATCTGGCCTGGAGGACGAATACGTTCCCCTCACGCCGCCAGCCATCTGGGGCGCCATGGCCCCCAGTTCCGAAGCGTTCACACGCTTGTTTGCCAAGGTCGAAACCCAATTTGAAAGCGTGTGCCAGGCGCTTCAAATCTGACGAGAGAGGATGGCAGCATGAGCACCAATCCCTTGAGCCCGGAGCGAACCATTCTCTGCGTGGATGACGAGCCCAACATCCTGTCATCCTTGAAGCGGCTCTTTCGGCCTACAGGCCATCGCGTCCTCACGGCCGATAGCGGCGAATCGGCGCTGGCCATGCTGGAGACCGAGCCCATCGATCTGATCATCTCGGACATGCGCATGCCCGTGATGAACGGTGCCGAGTTGCTGCGACAAGCACGGCTGCGCCAGCCTCATGCCACCCGTGTGCTCCTGACAGGCTACGCGGACATGGCGTCGACCGTTGCGGCCATCAACGAAGGTCAGATCTACCGCTACATCGCCAAGCCCTGGCAAGACGACGATGTCCTCATGCTGATCAAGGACATCTTCGAGCGGCAAGCCTTGCAAGCCGAGAAGGACCGCCTCGAAGCGTTGACCCAGCAGCAGAACGAGCAGCTGAAAGAACTGAACGCGACCTTGGAGGACAAGGTCGAAGCGCGGACGGCAGAGCTCGCACTGGCCAACGATCGGCTGAAGAGGGGCTACTTCAACTCGATCAAGACTTTCTCCAATCTGATCGAATTGCGCGGAGGCCCCTTGATGGGCCACGCGCGCAAGGTGGCGGACCTGGCCAGAAAGATCGCCCAGGCCTTGAGCCTGGAGCAAGCCGCAGCCCATGAAGTGTTCATCGCGGCCCTGATGCACGATATCGGTCACATCGGCTTGTCTGATCAGATCCTCGCCAAACCGGTCTCCAAGATGTCACCGGAGGAGGCCACTCGTTACCGCCTGCATCCCATCTTTGGTGAGCAGGCCTTGCTGGTTCTGGATGACATGCAGCCGGTGGCCTCGCTCATTCGCTCGCACCATGAACGCCACGATGGCAAGGGCTTTCCAGATGGACTGAAGGGAGACGCGATTCCCTTGGGCGCCCGCATCCTGGCTGTCGCCGACACTTACGAGGACTTGCAGTCGGGCCACTTCATTTCGGAATGTCTGTCGGCGGCGGATGCCCGCATCATGATCGGCCGAGGCGCCGGCGCGCAGTTCGATCCGCAGGTGGTGGAAGCCTTCCTCGGCCTGTTCGCCAAGCCGACCCCGCCCTCACCCCACCGGAATCTGAAACTGAGGACGGATGAACTGCGCCCAGGCATGGTCCTGGCTTGCGATTTCCTGTCCCAGGAAGGCGTGTTGCTGCTGTCCGCCGACCACGTCCTGACCGCGGAGCTGATCATGCGCATCCGAACATTCGAACAACGCAGCGGCAAGTCGCTGTTGATGTCGATCAGACCGCCCATGGAGAAAAAATGAGCCGCTTATTGCTGGTTGACGACGAGCCCAACGTCGTAGCTGCCCTGCAAAGAGTCATGCGCCGACGCCTCGCAGGTGCCGTTCAGGTCGAAGCGTTCGACAACCCGCTGACTGCGCTGGCGCGCATTCAGAGTGTGCCGTTCGATGTGGTGCTCAGCGACTTCAGAATGCCGCAGATGGATGGCTTCACCTTCCTCAAGCTCGTGAAAGCGAAATGGCCTCACTGCGTTCGGATGGTGCTGAGCGCGTCCACTGAAGTTGAAGCGCTCATGAAAGCCGTGAATGACGTGGAGGTCTTTCGCTACTTGAGCAAACCATGGCAGGAAGACGAACTTATCTCGCAAATCCAGCTCGCGCTGGCACACAGCGCTGCGAGCCGAGAAGAACGTGCATTGGCAGACGACAGACGGGCTCAGATCGGAGAGATGTCGCCCCAAGCCCGTGAACTCAAACGCCTGGAAGAAATGGAGCCCGGCATCACGCAGGTCAACTGGGGCCCGAATGGCGAGATACTGATGCCGCCACTGGACCCATGAGCTTCATGGTAGAGGGTCAGGGATGAGGTCCAGGCACATCAAGAAGTGGATTGAAGCCATGGATCACAAGCAACAACTCGAAGCCATCGAACTCGAAACGGCACCCCACCCCACGGCCAGCATCATCATCCTGCATGGGCTGGGGGCCGATGGCAGCGACTTCATCCCTGTCTGCCGCGAACTGGATCTGCGCGCCCAAGGCCCCATCCGCTACGTGCTGCCCAGCGCCCCGGTGATGTCGGTGAGCATCAATGGCGGCTACGAGATGCGCGCCTGGTACGACATCCTGCCCACCAACGACCTGGCCAGACGCGAAGACGAAGCCGGCTTGCGCCGCTCGCACCAGGCGATCAACGCCTTGATCGACCGCGAAGTGCAACGGGGCATCGCGCCAGGGCGCATCGTGCTGATGGGCTTTTCGCAAGGCTGCGCCATGGCCCTGATGACCGGGCTGCGTTACCCCCACAGGCTGGCGGGTATCGTGGCCTTGTCAGGCTACCTGCCCCTGCCCGGCAGCACCGAGGCCGAGCGCCATGCAGCCAACCAGCACACGCCCATCTTCATGGCACACGGCACGGACGACGACGTGGTGCTCATGAGCCGTGGGCAAGCCGCGCAGGCCAGTTTGACCACGCTGGGTTACCAGGTCGAATGGCATGACTACCCCATGGCCCACAGCCTGTGCCTGGAAGAAGTCGAAGACATCAACGATTGGCTGATCAAAGTGCTGTAGGCTGCGCGCCTGAACCGGATTGAAGCGCCGCCGCAGAGCCGCACGCCATGAGCAACGAAGCACACGTACTGGAAAAAAGTGAGGACCTGCCCAATGTGCCCCTGGCCCCCGCGCCATGGGACATCACGGGCAACGGCTACATCGTGGCCGTGTGGATGCCACGCGAGGTGATCGACACCAACAGCTTCCTGCCGCCTGATCTGGCCCACACGCACCGCGGCCGCCTGGCCCTGATGATGTTCGTGGACTACCACGAGTCCCCCTGCGGTGCCTACAAGGAGCTGCTCTACATCCCCGGGCCCCTGAGCTTCAGCTCGCAAAGAACACGCTCGATCACGCGCTGCTTCGTGTCCACGTATGACAGCGTGGTCAACGGCCGGCGCAACTGGGGCATCCCCAAGGACCGGGCGGACTTCCGCATCTACTACGGCCAGGATGGCGTCGACCGCGTGCGCGTGCAGCACCAGGGCCACACCTTTGCCGAGTTCGCCTTCCAGGAAAAGGGCCCGTCCACGCCGTTCAATGCGGCCTTGATCCCGCGCTTCCTGCGCACCTTCGGCCAGCACTGGGAAGGGCACGAGTACGTCTACACACCCAGCGCCACCGGCCAGGTGCAATGGGCCACCATGCTGGAGGCCCGCTTCGATGCGGCTTACTTCCCTGATCTGTCGCGCGGCAAGGTGCTGGCGGTGATCAAGGCACGCCACTTCAACATGCGCTTCCAGCCCGCCACCATCACACGGATTGCCGCGCCTTTTCCAGGACAAATTCGATGAAGGTGGACGCCGCCCGCGTGTGGTGGCGGTTGGGCATGTAGAGCATCACCATGCGCGTGCCGAAGATGCTGAGCTTCCAGTCATCCAGCGTGGTCAGCACCTCGCCCGAAGCCACCGCGTCATGCACCACATAGTCTGGCACCAGGCCCAGGCCCAGGCCGGCCAGGATGGCCTCGCGCAGGAAGGCGAAGTTCTCTGAAGTCAAGGTGGGTGACAGGGGCACCTCGTGGCGCTCGCCATGCAGGTAGGCTGACAGCCGCAGCTGCCGCCCCACCACCCCCGAGGTGATCACGGGCAGCTTGTCCAGGTCTTCGAGCTGCGCGGGCAGGCCATGCGCCTGGGCATAGGCCTTGGAGGCGCAGGCCACGTAACGCACGGGCCCCATGTCGCGCGCGACCAGGTTGTCGGGCGGGTCCGACATCACGCGCACGGCGATGTCCACCTCGTCGCGCAGCAGGTCGACCACGCGGTTCTCGAAGACCACGTCCAGCACGATGCCGGGGTAGGCGCGCTTGAAGTCGATCAGCCAGGGCGACATCACCATTTGCCCATAACCACTGGGCACACTCAGGCGCACGCGCCCTTGCAGGCTCTGCCCCAGCGTGGCCACGGACTCGCGCGCGGCCTCCAGCTCATTGCGAATCTTGCGGCCGTGTTCATACAGCTGCAGGCCGATCTCGGTGGGCTCGATGCGGCGGGTGGTACGGCGCACCAGTTGCTGGCCGACGGCCCGCTCAAAGGTACCCAGGTGGTAGCTGACGTTGGCGCGGCTCATCTTGAGCCGGCGCGCCGCCTCGCTGAGGTTGCCGGCGTCCAGAATCTCGACCAGCAGGGTCAGGGATTGCAGCTCCATCTGCGGATGACGCTCACTTGAGAAGGCTGCGCACGCCCATCCCCCCTGGCGCCTTACTTCTTCTTGCTGCGCTCGGGCACCACGGTCACCTTGGTGGGCATCACGGCACCCGCCGACACAGGTTTGGCCGGCGACAGATCCTTCTTGGGCTTCTTCGCTTCCTTGCTGTTGCGTTGACCTTTGGGCATGTTGGGCTCCGTCTGATTGTTCAAAATGATTTGACAGTCTGTCAACGGTAACAGGGATTGTCAAGCGCAAATGCTTCTCGAACAATGCATGTTCCACGCCGGGCTGTCGTCCGGCGCGCCAGGAGGAGGCCCAACATGAACACCGCGCACCACCCCGTTCAGCTGACGGTTCAAAACCACATCGCCGTGGTCACCATCGACAACCCGCCCGTCAATGCCCTGGGCGTGGCGGTGCGGCGCGGCCTGCAGCAGGCCATCACCCAGGCCCAGGCCGATGCCGAGGTGCACGCCGTGCTGATCGTGGGTCAGGGCAAGGCCTTCATCGCGGGCGCCGACATCCGCGAGTTCGGCCTGCCGCCGCAAGCGCCCGCCCTGCCCGATGTGTGCAACGCCATCGAGGCCTGCACCAAGCCCGTGGTGGCGGCCATCCACGGCCCTGCGCTGGGCGGTGGGCTGGAGGTGGCCATGTCCGCACATTACCGCGTGGCCACGGCCAGTGCCAAGCTGGGCCTGCCCGAAGTGCAACTGGGCCTGCTGCCCGGTGCCGGCGGCACACAACGCGCCCCGCGCCTGGTGGGCGCCCAGGCTGCGCTGGACATGATGCTCAGCGGCCGCCATGTGGGCGCGCAGGAGGCGCTGCGCATGGGCCTGATCGACCTCGTCGCCACCAGCGACGATGTGCAAGCCGAAGGCCTGGCCTATGTGCGCCACGTGCTCAGCGAAGGCGGGGCCGTGCGCCGCACACGCGACCAGACCGAAGCCCTGGCCGACCGCGTCAAGCACCAAGTCGCCATTGACGCAGCGCGCGCCGACGTGGCCAAGAAGCGCGGCCTGTTCTCGCCCGCCAGGATCGTGGACTGCGTGCAGGCCGCACTGGACCAGCCTTTCGACGAAGGCCAACGCACCGAGCGCACCTTGTTCGAGCAGTGCCTGGCCAGCCCCCAGCGCGCCGGCCTGATCCACAGCTTCTTCGCCGAGCGCGAAGTGCTCAAGGCCCCCGAGACCAAGGCCGCCAAGCCCCGCCCGATCAAGGAAGTGGGCGTGATCGGCGGCGGCACCATGGGCGCCGGCATCACCGTGGCCATGCTGGATGCAGGCCTGCACGTGACCATGCTGGAGCGCGATGCCGCCGCCCTGGCGCAAGGCATCGCCCGCGTCGAGAAGGTGTACGACGGCCTGATTGCCAAGCAGCGGCTCACCACCGAGGGCAAAACCGCCATCCTGGAGCGGCTCACCGGCGCCACCGATTACAGCGCGCTGGCCCAGGCTGATCTGGTGGTCGAAGCGGTGTTCGAAGACATGGCCGTCAAGCACGCCGTGTTCAAGCAGCTGGATGCCGTCTGCAAACCCGGCGCCGTGCTGGCCACCAACACCTCCTACCTGGACATCAACGAGATCGCCAACGCCATCTTCCGTCCGCAGGATGTGATCGGCCTGCACTTCTTTTCGCCCGCCAACATCATGAAGCTGCTGGAGATCGTGGTGCCAGCCAGGGTCAGCGCCGACGTCGTGGCCACCGGCTTCGAGCTGGCGCGCCTGCTCAAGAAGGTGCCCGTGCGCGCGGGGGTGTGCGACGGCTTCATCGGCAACCGCATCCTGGCCACCTACCGCACCGCCGCCGACTACATGATGGAAGACGGCGCCTCGCCTTATGACATCGACCAGATGGCCCGGGCGTTTGGCTACCCCATGGGCCCGTATGAAGTGAGTGATCTGGCCGGTGGTGACATCGGCTGGGCCACGCGCAAGCGCCGCGCCGCCACGCGTGACCCCAACGCCAAGCCCTCACGCTACGTGCACATCGCCGACAAGCTGTGCGAGCGCGGCTGGTTCGGCCAGAAGACCGGCCGCGGCTACTACCTCTACCCCAATGGCGCGCGCAACGGCACACCGGACCCCGAGGTGCTGGCCATCGTGACCGAAGAACGCGCCAAGGCCGGGATCACGCCAAGGTCATTCACCGCGGACGAGTTGCAGCGCCGCTACCTCGCGGCCATGATCAATGAAGGCGCCAAGGTGGTGGAAGAAGGCATCGCCCTGCGCCCGCTGGATGTGGACGTGACCCTGGTGCACGGCTATGGCTTTCCGCGCTGGCGCGGCGGCCCCATGAAGTACGCCGACATGGTCGGCCTGCCCCAGATCCTGGCCGACATCCGCGCCTTTGCGAAAGAAGATCCGCTGTTCTGGCAACCCGCCGCGCTGCTGGTCAAGCTGGTGGAAGAAGGCCGTGATTTCGAGAGCCTGAACAAGGCCTGATCCCCCATACCCAAGGAGACCAAAACCATGCGTGAAGCCGTCATCGTGTCCACCGCCCGCACCCCGCTGACCAAGTCGCACCGGGGCGAGCTCAACATCACCCCGGGCCCCACGCTGGCCTCGTTCGCCGTGAAGGCTGCCGTGCAGCGCGCGGGCATCGACCCCGGGCTGATCGAAGACGCCATCCTGGGCTGCGGCTACCCCGAAGGCACCACGGGCCGCAACATCGCGCGCCAGGCCATCATCCGCAGCGAACTGCCCATCAGCATTGCCGGCACCACGGTCAACCGCTTCTGCGCATCGGGCCTGCAGGCCATCGCCATGGCCGCCAGCCGCATCATCGTGGACGGCGCCCCGGCCATGATCGCCGGCGGGGTGGAAAGCATCTCTGGCATCAGGACACGTGAAGACGGCGATTCGGGCATGGACCCGTGGATCGTCGAGCGCAAGCCCGCGCTGTACATGGCCATGATCGAGACGGCCGACATCGTGGCCAAACGTTATGGCATCAGCCGCGAAGCGCAGGATCGCTTCTCAGTCGAGAGCCAGCGCAAGACTGCCGAGGCGCAGGCCGCAGGGCGCTACAAGGACGAGATCGTGCCCGTCACCACGACCATGGCCGTGGTCAACAAGGACACCAAGGAAGTCACGCAGCAGCAAGCCACGGCGGACCATGACACCTGCAACCGCCCCGGCACGAGCTATGAATCACTGGCCAAGCTGCCGCCCGTGCGTGGCGCCGACCAGTTCATCACCGCGGGCAACGCCTCCCAGTTGTCAGACGGCGCCTCGGCCTGCGTGCTGATGGAGCGCAAGGAGGCCGAGCGCCTGGGCCTGCAAGCGCTGGGCGCCTTCCGTGGCATGGCCGTGCACGGCTGCGAGCCCGATGAAATGGGCATCGGCCCGGTGTTCGCCGTGCCCAAGCTGCTGGCACGCCACGGCCTGAAGGTCGAGGACATCGACCTGTGGGAACTCAATGAAGCCTTCGCCTCGCAAAGCATCTACTGCCAGCAACAGCTGGGCATCCCCGATGAACGCTTGAACGTGAACGGCGGCGCCATCTCGATCGGCCACCCCTTCGGCATGACGGGCGCGCGCCTGGTGGGCCACGTGCTGCTGGAAGGCCGCCGCCGCAAGGCGCAGAACCCCGGCGTGAAATGGGCCGTGGTGACCATGTGCATCGCAGGCGGCATGGGCGCGGCCGGCCTGTTTGAAATCTACTGACCCAAGGACCCCGATCATGGACTTGAGTTTCACCCCTGAAGAACAAGCCTTTCGCGACGAGGTGCGCGCCTTCTTGCGCGACAAGGTGCCCCAGCGCTTGACCGACAAGGTGCGCCACGGCGTCCACCTGAGCAAGGCGGACCACGAGGAGTGGCACGCCATCCTCAACGCGCAAGGCTGGCTGGCCAACCACTGGCCCCAGGCTTACGGCGGCACCGGCTGGAACGCCATCCAGAAGTTCATCTTCGAAAACGAGTGCGCCCTGGCCTATTGCCCGCGCACCGTGCCCTTCGGCCTCAACATGCTGGGGCCCGTGCTCATCAAGTACGGCAACGAGGCGCAAAAGCGCCACTGGCTACCCCGCATCCTCAACGGCCAGGACTGGTGGTGCCAGGGCTACTCGGAGCCTGGTGCCGGCTCGGACCTTGCCTCGGTGAAGACCAGTGCAGAGCGCCGGGGTGACCACTACATCGTCAACGGCCAGAAGACCTGGACCACGCTGGGCCACCACGCCAACATGATCTTCTGCCTGGTGCGCACCAACCGCGAAGCCAAGAAGCAGGAAGGCATCAGCTTCCTGTTGATCGACATGGCCACACCCGGCGTGGAAGTGCGGCCCATCATCACGCTGGACGGCGAGCACGAGGTCAACGAAGTCTTTTTCACCGACGTGAAGGTGCCCGTCGAGAACCTGGTGGGCGAAGAGAACAAGGGCTGGACCTGCGCCAAGTACCTGCTGACCTACGAGCGCACCAACATCGCGGGCGTGGGCTTCTCGGTGGCGGCCATGGAACGCCTCAAGCTGGTGGCCAGCCGCGTGATGAAACACGGCAAGCCCCTGGCGCAAGACCCGCTGTTTGCCGCGCGCATGGCCAAGGTCGAGATCGACCTGGAGAACATGAAGACCACCAACCTGCGCGTGATCGCCGCCGTGGCCGGTGGCGGTGCGCCGGGCGCGGAGAGCTCCATGCTCAAGATCAAGGGCACCGAGATCCGCCAGGAACTCAACGCGCTGATGCGCCGCGCCATGGGGCCGTATGCCCTGCCCTTTGTGCACGAAGCCATGGAAGACGGCTACACGGGTGAACCGCTGGGCCAGCCGGAAGCGGCCAGTGCAGCGGCCCAGTACTTCAACAACCGCAAGCTGTCGATCTTCGGTGGGTCCAACGAGATCCAGAAGAACATCATCTCCAAAATGATCCTGGGGCTCTGACATGAACTTCACACACACAGAAGACCGCCGCATGCTGGCGGACACGCTCAACCGCTATGTGGCCGAGCAGTACACGTTTGACGCCCACCTGGCCAATGTCGCGTCCCCCACGGGCTTCAGCCCGCAGCACTGGGCCCAGTTTGCCGAGATGGGCGTGATCGGTGCCTTGTTCGATGAGGCCCATGGCGGCTACGGCGGCGCCGGTTTTGACATCGCCGTGGTGTTCGAGGCGCTGGGGCGCGGGCTGGTCGTCGAGCCCTTCCTGGCCTCGGCGGTGCTGGCGGGCAGCGCGCTGGCGCATGCCGGCGACGAGGCCCAACGCGCCCTGCTGGAAGACCTGATCGACGGCAGCACCGTGGGCACCCTGGCGCACGGCGAACCGGCATCGCACTACGAACTCGCCCATGTACAGACCACCGCCGCGCGCACCGGCGAGGGCTGGGTGCTCAATGGCCACAAGGCCGTTGTGCCCGCGGGCGACCATGCGCAGCTGCTGATCGTCTCGGCGCGCACGGCGGGTCAGGTGAACGATGAACAGGGCATCTCGCTGTTCATCGTGCCCGCCGACGTGCCGGGCCTGAGCGTGCGCGGCTACCCGACCATCGATGGCGGCCGCGCAGCCGAAGTGCAACTCCATCAAGTCAGGCTGCCCGCCAGCGCGCTGCTGGGCGCCGAAGGGCAAGGCCTGGCCACGCTGGAACACGCCATCGGGCGCGGCGTGCTGGCCTTGTGCGCCGAATCACTGGGCGCCATGGAAGTGGCCAAGCAAGCCACCATCGACTACCTGCAGACACGCAAGCAGTTTGGCGTGCCCATCGGCAGCTTCCAGGCCCTGCAGCACCGCATGGCCACCCTGCTGCTGGAGATCGAGCAGGCCCGCTCGGCCGTGATCAACGCGGCGGCCGCGCTGGAGAACCCAGACCGCATCACGCGTGAACGTGCGCTGTCTGCCGCCAAGTACAGCATCGGGCGCATCGGCACGCTCGTGGCTGAAGAATGCATCCAGCTGCATGGTGGCATCGGCATGACCTGGGAGCTGCCCTTGTCGCACTACGCCAAGCGCCTGGTGATGATCGACCACCAGCTGGGTGACGAAGACCACCACCTGGCGCGCTACATCGCGCTGGGCCAGGCCTGACGCACCCAGGCAACAGGCACACTACAGGCCATGTCAGACCGCCACCTCGCCAACTGGCCACCCGGCATCCCCCGGCACCTGGACTTGCCGGCCACGCACCTCTTCCACAACGTGGAGGTGGCAGCGCAGCGTGCGCCCGACAAGCCCTACCTGGTCTTCTATGACACCTTGATCAGCTTCGCGCGCTTCAAGGACGAGAGCGAGCGCCTGGCGGGCTACCTGCAGCAAGCCTGTGGCGTGAAGAAGGGCGACCGCGTGCTGCTCTACATGCAGAACAGCCCGCAGTTCGTGCTCGCCTACTACGCCATCCTGCGGGCTGACGCCGTGGTGGTGCCGGTCAACCCCATGAACCTGAGCGAGGAGCTGCGCCACTATGTGAGCGACGCGCAAGCCCAGGTCGCCTTCGTATCGCAAGAGCTGTATGCCCAGCTCCAGCCCTTGCTGCAAGAAGACCGCCAAACAGGGCAAGGCCTGCAACACGCCATCGTCGCCACCTACAGCGATTACCTCGAAGCGCCCACCGACCTGCGCGTGCCCGACTTCGTGGCCGCACCACGCCAGGCCGTGCATGACGCTGGCGCCGTGGCCTGGGCCGAGGCGCTGAACAGCGGCCACCAGCCTGGCCCCATGCAAGCCGGGCCGGACGACCTGGCCGTGCTGCCCTACACCTCGGGCACCACCAGCCACCCCAAAGGCTGCATGCACACGCACCGCAGCGTCATGTACAACGTGGTGGCACGCGGCGTGTGGCTCAAGAGCTCGCCTGATGGCGTGCAACTGGCCGTGCTGCCTTTCTTCCACGTGACGGGCATGCAGAACGCCATGAACGGCACGCTCTACCTGGGCGCCACCGCCGTGCTGCTGCCCCGCTGGGACCGCGAAGTGGCCCTGCAGTGCATCGCCCGCTACAAGATCACGGGTGCACAGGTGATTTCCACCATGGTGGTGGACATGCTCAGCCACCCACGCATCAACGAATTCGACCTGAGCAGCCTGGTCAGCATCGGGGGCGGTGGCGCGGCCATGCCCGAGGCGATCGCCGCCAAGCTGAAAGCGCTCACGGGCCTCGATTACATCGAGGGCTATGGCATGTCCGAGACCATGGCCGCCACGCATGTGAACCCCACGCAGCGCCCCATGAAGCAATGCCTGGGCATCCCCATCTTCGATGTGGACGCGCGCGTGGTGGACCCGCTCACCTTTGAAGAGCTGCCGCCCAACGAAGTGGGCGAGATCATCGTCAACGGCCCGCAGGTGATGAAGGGCTACTGGCGCAACCCGCAGGCGGATGCCGACACCTTCATCGAACGCGATGGCAAGCGCTTTCTGCGCACCGGCGACCTGGCGCGCGTGGACGAGCACGGTTACTTCTTCATGGTCGACCGCCTCAAGCGCATGATCAATGCCTCGGGCTTCAAGGTCTGGCCAGCGGAGGTCGAAGCCTTGATGTACCACCACCCCGCCATCCAGGAGGTCTGCGTGATCGCCTCGCCAGATGCCAAGCGCGGTGAAACCGTCAAGGCCGTGGTCGTGCTCAAGCCCGAGCAACGCGGCCAGGTCAGCGAACAAACCATCATCGACTGGGCCCACGGCCATATGGCTGCCTACAAGGCCCCACGCATCGTTCAATTCACCGACGCCCTGCCCCGCTCCGGCACTGGCAAGATCCAGTGGCGAGAGCTGCAACAACAAGAACGCGCCCCACATTGACAGACAGGACACACACCATGAGCACCACCAACGCATCGTTCAACTGGGCCGACCCCTTGCTGCTGGACGACCAGCTCACGCAGGAAGAACGCATGATCAAGGACGCGGCCCGCAACTATGCGCAAGACAAGCTGCTGCCGCGCGTGACCGAGGCCTTCCGCAAGGAGCAGACGGACCCGGCCATCTTCCGCGAGATGGGTGAGCTGGGCCTGCTGGGCGCCACCATCCCTGCCGAATACGGCGGTGCGGGCCTGAACTACGTGAGCTACGGCCTGATCGCCCGCGAGGTGGAACGCGTGGACTCGGGTTACCGCTCGATGATGAGCGTGCAGTCCTCGCTGGTCATGGTGCCCATCAACGAGTTCGGCAACGAGGCCACCAAACGCAAGTACCTGCCCAAGCTGGCCAGCGGCGAGTACATCGGCTGCTTCGGCCTGACCGAACCCAACCACGGCTCGGACCCGGCCGGCATGCTCACGCGCGCCACCAAGGTGGACGGTGGCTACACCCTGCGCGGCAACAAGATGTGGATCAGCAACTCGCCGATTGCCGATGTGTTCGTGGTGTGGGCCAAGCTCAATGAAGACGGCAAGGACCACATCCGCGGCTTCGTGCTGGAAAAGGGCTTCAAGGGCCTGAGCGCACCGGCCATCCACGGCAAGGTGGGCCTGCGTGCTTCCATCACCGGCGAGATCGTGATGGACGATGTGTTCGTGCCCGAAGAAAACGCCTTCCCCGAGGTGCGTGGCTTGAAGGGCCCCTTCACCTGCCTGAACTCGGCGCGCTACGGCATCTCGTGGGGCGCGATGGGCGCCGCCGAAGACTGCTGGTTCCGCGCCCGCCAGTACACGCTGGACCGCATCCAGTTCGGCCGCCCACTGGCCGCCAACCAGCTCATCCAGAAGAAGCTGGCCGACATGCAGACCGAGATCGCCCTGGGCCTGCAAGGCAGCCTCCGACTGGGCCGCCTGAAGGACGAAGGCAAGGCCGCCGTCGAGATCACCTCGATCATGAAGCGCAACAACTGCGGCAAGGCCCTGGACATCGCCCGCCTGGCGCGCGACATGATGGGCGGCAACGGCATCAGCGACGAGTTCGGCGTGGCGCGCCACCTGGTCAACCTCGAAGTGGTCAACACGTATGAAGGCACGCACGATGTGCATGCGCTGATCCTGGGGCGGGCGCAGACGGGCATCCAGGCATTCTTCTGATCGCTGGGCGTGGTTGAAGAACAAGCTGCGAACTGGATCGTGCACTGCGATGGCAGCGCCCTGCCCAACCCGGGCCGCATGGGCCTGGGCGCGACCCTCATCGCGCCAGATGGCAGCCGGCACACGCTGTCAATGGCGACGCACACCACCGGCTGCAACAATGAGGCCGAGGTACGTGCGCTGATCGCGGCGCTGCAGGCCTTGCAACAACACGGCGCCCGCTCGCTGCAGGTGCACAGCGACAGCAGCATCCTGATTGAGCAACTGGGTGGCGTGAAGCCGGCCAAGCCCATTGCGCGCCTGAGCACCTTGTTCAACGAGGCCCGAGCGCTGCTGCAAGCGTTCGATCACACCCGCCTGCAATGGATACCGCAACACCGCAATGGGGAGGCCGATGCGCTGGCGCGGGCGGCGCTGGGCTTGCCACCACGCCCACCGGCCAAAACATCGAAACGCCGCTAAGGGCCCTTGAGCAAAGGGCCCCACGCCATCGGTCAATCCTGTTTGGTGGCCTCAAGCTTGCTCAGGTCGAACCCCATCTTCGACAGGCGGGCCAGCAAGGCCTGGTAGTCCTTGGGCGCCACATGCGGAGTGCGGGACAGAATCCAGAGGTATTCCCGTTTGGGCTCGCTCACCGCCACCAGCTGGTACTGCGCATCCAGGTCGATGACCCAGTAGTCGCCCCAGACAAAGGGCAGGAAGGACAACCATGCTGGTGCAAAACGAACCTCCAGTTTGGGTGACGTGGCTGGCCCCAACTGCCGCCCGGCGCCGATGACTTCGATCGTTTCACCGCTGTCCACCCGGCAACGGTTGATGACCTGCACCCCGCCATCCGCTTGCAGGCTGTAGTCCGCACGGGTCGCGCCGGTGCATTTGCGCTGAAACCGGTTGGGGAACTTGGCGATCTCGAACCAGGAGCCCATGTACCGAGGCAGGTCCAGCGAGGGAATCGCCTGCAAGGTGCCCTCACCGGGCTGGCCATCGCTGCCGGGCACCGGCTCGTGACCGACGGACTGGGCCTGGGCGCTCATGCAGCACAGGCCACACAGACAGAAAAAGGCCACGAGCCCATTGGCTCGCCATGAGTGGTTTGACGACATAGACTGCTCCTGTGTCATTCAGTATGCATTGAACACACAACGCCGATCACGCGCGCTGCCAGCATCTTGAGCCGGGCGGCCCAAGCGGCTCAGCGATCAGGCTCGATCTCCTTGAGCTTGCGGTACAAGGACCTGGGGCTGATGCCCAACTTCCTGGCCAGCTCGGCGCGCGTGCCCTGGTGGTGGGCCAACTGGGCACGCAAGGCCTTGCTCGCGATGTCCTTGATGGTCGTCACTGCCGCGCCTTGCCCTTCACGCGGCCAAGGTGTGCCCACGCTGGCCACCGTGCGCCCCATGTGGCCAGACAACGCACGCCGGACATGCGATGCCTCGATCAGATCGCCATCACACAACAAGGTGGCGCGCTCGACCACATTGCGCAGCTCTCGCACATTGCCGGGAAAGTCGCAGGCGCTGAGCTCGGCCATCGCGCCCTCGCTGAACTGCAGCTGGCGTTCCGGCTCGATGCGCTGGAGCATGGTGTTGGCCAGCAGCGGCAAATCCTCACCGCGTTCACGCAAAGGCGGCAGGTCGATCGGGAAGACGCTCAGACGATGAAACAGGTCCTCGCGAAACAGCCCCGCCTCGATCATGGCGGGCAAATCACGGTGCGTGGCCGACACCACGCGCACATCGGCGCGCCGCAAGGCCGTGCTGCCCACACGCCGATACGTGCCCGACTCCAGCAAGCGCAGCAACTTGACCTGCATGGGCAAGGGGATGTCACCGACCTCGTCCAGAAACAAGGTGCCACCGCTTGCAGCCTCCACCAGCCCGGGCTTGGCACTGGTCGCCCCCGTGAACGCGCCCTTCTCATGCCCGAACAGCTCGCTCTCGAAAAGCGTCTCCGTCAACGAAGCGCATTCGACCACCACCAGCGGCCCTTTGGCACGCTTGCTCGCCGTGTGCACCGCCCTGGCCACCAGCTCCTTGCCCGTGCCCGACTCGCCGCGCAGCAAGACCGCAGCCTGCGAAGGCCCCACCCGCGAGACCAGCTCCAGCATCTCGCGGAATGGGGCCGAGCGCCCCACCAGCCCCTCGCCCGTCACCGCACCGCTGCCAGCGTTCAACTCGTCCATCTTTTCAACAAAGAGGGTCAAGTCCCCGTTCGGGTTGCGCAAGGGGATCAGCTCGATATCGACATACGCCTCACCAGCGGGCGTGTGATGGAGGTGCAGCACACGTTCGCGCTGCCCGGAATGCCGGGCCTGGCTCAGCGGGCAACTCTCCCCGGCCTGATCACAAGGCCGGTCGAAGTGGTGCGAAACCTCGTAACAGGTGCGGCCCACAACCGACTCGAACGCGCCATATCGCCGTCGATAGGCCGCGTTGGCCGCCAGGATGCGGTACTGCTCATCGAAGAGGATGTGCGGCTCGGCGAGCGTGTTGAGATAGTCGATGAGCTCCGACGGCAGCACGGACATACGGTACCCCCAACAGTATTTGGCGCGCATGCCAGTTTATGCCAATCTGGCATGAATGCAACTGCCAATTTGGCATCACCGCCAGTCAAAACACACGTAAGTCACTGATTCATAAAGCACGAATCACCCTATCGCGCTGGCACGAATCCTGTAATGAACCTGGACATGAATCAGACAGACCGACGTTTGCTGCGTCATGTCATCACGGCTGTGGCGATCAAGCTGATCGCCCTGGCGGCGCTGTGGCAACTCTTTGTGCGCGATGAGCGCGTCATCGTGGACACCGAACGCGCAGCCATGCAATTAGGGGTCGCGGCACAGCCTGCGCCCGCTCAAGGAGCTTCCAAGTGATCTCAGAACAACTTGTCGACCTCTCGCGGCTGCAGTTCGCCGCCACGGCGATGTACCACTTCCTCTTCGTGCCGCTGACACTGGGCATGGTCTGGATGCTGGTCATCATGGAAAGCGTCTACGTCATGACCGGGCAGGTCATCTGGAAGGACATGACGCGCTTCTGGGGCAAGCTCTTTGGCATCAACTTCGCGCTGGGCGTCACCACCGGCATCACGCTGGAGTTCCAGTTCGGCACCAACTGGGCCTACTACTCGCACTATGTGGGCGACATCTTCGGCGCCCCGCTGGCCATCGAAGGCCTGATGGCCTTCTTCCTCGAATCCACCTTCATCGGCCTGTTCTTCTTTGGTTGGGACCGCCTGAGCCGCACCCAGCATTTGCTGGTGACCCTGCTCATGGCCCTGGGCACCAACCTGTCGGCCTTGTGGATCCTGATCGCCAATGGCTGGATGCAGAACCCGGTGGGGGCCGAGTTCAGCTGGCAGACCATGCGCATGGAGATGGTCGACTTCTGGGCCGTCGTCTTCAACCCGGATGCGCAGGCCAAGTTCGTTCACACCGTGTCCGCCGGCTACGTCACGGGCGCCATGTTCGTGCTGTCCGTGTCGAGCTGGTACCTGCTCAAGGGGCGTGATGTCGAATTCGCCAAGCGCAGCTTCCGGGTGGCCTCGGCCTTCGGCCTCGCCTCTGTGCTCAGCGTGATCGTGCTGGGCGATGAGTCGGGCTACACCGTGGGCGAAGCGCAGCAAACCAAGATGGCCGCACTCGAAGCCATGTGGCACACCGAGCCAGCGCCTGCCGGACTCAAGCTCATCGCAGGCATCAACGAAGCACAACGCAAGAACGACTGGGAAATCGAGGTGCCTTATGTCATGGGCCTGATCGGCACACGCTCGGTGAGCAAGCAGATTCCGGGCATCCATGACATCGTCGAGCGCAATCGCGAACGCATCGTGCGCGGCATCGTGGCCGTCACCGCGCTGGAGACCTTGCGCCACAACCGGCAGGACACCGTGGCCCGCAAGGTGCTCGAAGACAACAAGCATGACCTGGGCTTCGGGTTGCTGCTCAAGAAGTATGTGAGTGACGTCCGCCAGGCCACGCCCGCCATGATCGACCAGGCAGCACGCGACACCATCCCCCGCGTCACACCGATGTTCTGGGGCTTCCGCGCCATGGTCGGGCTGGGCTTCGCCATGCTGGCCCTGTTTGCCATGGCCTTCTGGAGCACGCTCAAAGGCGCCTGCCAGAAGCACCGCTGGCTGCTGCGCTGGGCCCTGATCATGCTGCCCACACCGTGGCTGGCCTGCGAGCTGGGCTGGTTCGTCGCCGAATACGGTCGCCAACCCTGGACGATCTACGGCGTGCTGCCCACCCACCTGAGCGTCTCCACGCTCAGCGTTGAAAGCCTCTATGGCTCGCTGGCCGGCTTCATTGGTTTCTACACCGTGCTGTTGGTGGTGGAGATGTTCCTGATGGTGAAGTTCGCGCGCATGGGGCCCGGCAGCCTGGGCACGGGCCGCTACATGAACGAGCCCGCTCACTGACGCGCAGACATCCAGGAGAAAGACATGCTTGATTACCCTACGCTCAAAGTCATCTGGTGGCTGCTGGTCGGTGTGCTGCTGGTCGGCTTCGCCATCATGGATGGGCACGACATGGGGGTGGGCACCTTGCTGCCCTTCGTCGGCCGCAACGATGTCGAACGCCGTGTTGTCATCAACACCGTCGGCCCGCACTGGGATGGCAACCAGGTGTGGTTCATCACCGGGGGCGGTGCCATCTTTGCCGCGTGGCCGCTGGTGTATGCCTCCGCGTTCAGCGGCTTCTACTGGGCCATGCTGGCCGTGCTGTGGGCCCTGTTCTTCAGGCCGGTCGGCTTTGACTACCGCAGCAAGATCCACAACGCCACCTGGCGCAACACCTGGGACTGGGGCCTGTTCGTGGGCGGCGCCGTGCCACCCCTGATCTTTGGCGTGGCCTTCGGCAACTTGCTGCAGGGTGTGCCCTTCAACTTTGACATCTACCTGGTGCCCAGCTACAGCGGTACCTTCTGGCAACTGCTCAACCCCTTTGCCTTGCTCACCGGCGTGGTCAGCAGCGCGATGATCACCTTGCAAGGTGCCAGCTACCTGGCCCACCGCACCGAAGGCACCGTTCAACAAAGAGCCATCTCGGCGGGCACGGGCGCGGCCTTGGTGATGGTCGTGGCCTTCATCGGCGCGGGTGTCTGGCTGCAAACCATCCCGGGCTACCGCATCACGTCCATGCTGGACACGGCTGCCCTGCCCGACCCCTTGAACAAGACGGTGGTGCGCGAAGCAGGTGCCTGGATGGCCAACTACGGCCGCGCACCGGCCCTGTGGTTGCTGCCCGCCCTGGGTGTGCTCGGGGCGCTCGGGGCGGCGCTCCTGATGAAGGCCCGCCGGACGCTCAGCGCCTTCGTGGCCTCGTCACTGGGCATCGTCGGCGTGATCGGCACGGCTGGCTGCAGCATGTTCCCCTTTGTCATGCCCTCAAGCAGCGCGCCCAATGCCAGCCTCACGGTGTGGGACAGCGTCTCCAGCCACCTGACCTTGAGCCTGATGTTCTGGGCCACGCTGATCTTCATGCCGCTGATCATCAGTTACACCGCCTGGGCCTACCGCGTGATGCGCGGCAAGGTCACCGAGGCCTACATCCGCGAGCACGATCACGCCGCGTATTGACGGCCTGAACGAACCAGCAGCCAACATAAGGAGCATCTCATGTGGTACTTCACCTGGATTCTGGGCATCGGCTTCGCCGTGCTCCTGGCCATCCTCAACGCGATGTGGGGAGAAAACCAGGACGCCCGCGTGCAATCGCATCGCTCATCTGACGACGCTTGAACGGCTTGGCCATGCGCAACGAGCCCCTCGCACGGCTGCCAGAAGCGCCAAACATGCCCGACGGGCGGCCTTTGCACTGGCCCAGCCTGATCGTGGCACTGGCCATCATGCTGGCAGGCACGGCCTACCCACCGCTGCTGACCTCGCCGGCAGGTCACGTTGACCACCGGCTCGCCAGCCTGGTCTTCATGGCCATGGCCGCGGGCTTTGTACGCGGCGTCGGTTTTGTGCCGCGATACTGGTTATGGCGGGTGCTGTTCTCTGGTTGGTCATGTGCCTTGGCCCTGATGGCGGCCGTCTGGCTGAAATGGCTTCACTAGGGGCCGCAGATGTATTTCCGCATCCTGCATGACGAATCACAGGGGCTGGTGAGCTACCTGCTGGCCGACCTGGATGCGCGCGAGGCCGTGGTGATTGACCCGAGGGCGCAAGACGTCCGCATCATCGAAGCCATGCTGCAGGAGCACCATCTGTTGCTCAAGGCCCGGCTGTTCACGCACGCGCACGACGGCCTGGCGCCTGCTGATGCGCAGATCCGCTCGCAACAGCTGCAGCAAGGGGGCCTGGTCGAACTGGGGGCCGAGCACTTGCGCATCCTGAACACACCGGGCCACACCGCCGATTGCCTGAGTTTCCTGTGGCGGGACCGCCTGTTTTGCGGCGGGCTGCTTTCGGCGGCAGAATGCCCGAGGCAACCCAAGGTGGCCGCACCGCAAGCCATGTGGGACAGCGTCATGAACACCGTCTTCAAACTCCCCGCCGAGACCTTGACATTCTCCAGTCATGCCCGAGCCACATCGCCGGTCAGCACGGTGATGGCACAACGCCGACACCACCCCTGGTTCTCCGGGCTCAGCAGAGATGACTTCCTTAACCTGATGCCGCACTGATTCCGCCATGAAATCTCACATCGAACTGGTCAACAACGAACTGGATGTGCTGTCCAGCCTGGTCCCGCTGCACGCAGCGCGCATCATCGAGCTGGGCTGCGGCGCAGCGGCCCTGGCACGCGAGTTGACGCAACGCCACCCTGATGCAAGCTACGTTGGCTACGAGGTGGACCTGATCCAGCACGGGCGCAACCTCCAGGCGCCTGCGGCCGGCATGCAGTTCGAGGTCGGCGGGGCGGAGAAGATCCCGCAAGCGGATGCGCAGTTTGATCTGGCCTTGATGCTCAAGTCCTTGCACCATGTGCCGCTTGACAGCATGGACCAGGCTTTGAATGAAGTCGCCAGGGTGCTCAAGCCCGAAGGCTTCCTGTATGTGTCAGAACCGCTCTACGAGGGGGCGCTCAATGACATCGTCAAGCTGTTCAACGACGAGGGGCTCGTGCGTGCGGAAGCCCAGAAGGCGGTGGACCGCGCCACCGAATCACCTCAGGCACGTTTCGCAGAAGTGGCGCGCGTCAGGTTTGACATGCCCGTTCATTTCCAGGACTACCCACAATTCGAGCAGCGCATGATGCGCCCGACCTACAAGGACCATGGCATCGACGACGCCATGATCGAACGCGTCCGGGCGCCCTTCGAGGTGCATTGCGGCCCGGACGGCGCCCATTTCGTTCGCCCCATGCTGGTCCGTTTGCTCCAGCGCATTCGCTGATCCGGCGACGCGCCGCGCCCGTCTACTTGTCTGCAAAAAACTGGTCGATCTTGCTGCCCAGCAGGAAGCCATGGTCTTGCTCATGCAGCCCCAGATGCGCCAGGTGATCCCGGACCTGTTGCGTGACAGCGTGCACCGCCTCCAGCCCCTGTTCGGCGACCAGTTGCGCCATGAGCTCGCAACGCAAGGCCAGCAGCCCGCGCAACTCTTCCAGCTCCCGCGACTGGATGGATGACTTCTCGCCCGGCCTTCTGGCCGCCTCGGCTTGAAACGCAAGGTGCGTTCGCGCCAGCAGGTGATTGAGGTCCGCATCTGAACCCAGTGAAATGCCCAGCAGGCGGGCCAAGGTGGCGATGCGCATGCTCACAGGCAGCAACTCGTCCAATTTGCGCAAGTCGCGGTTCGAGACGGAGGCCGAGGTAAGAGAAGGCGAGTTTTCTGATGTCATCACAACGCGATTCACAATATTCTGCTTACCCGCCCCACAACGGGAGGGCGCGCACCATGCGAGCCTACTCCTGATCCAGCGGTGCGTGCAATGGGTTGGCCCGCCATGGCAGTCGGCGCACCAGTGCTGCTAGCAGTGGCACTGGCTGAATCGATCTAACGAATAAGAGACATGGTTTAGTTCGATGGGGACCGGCGAGGGAGACTCAGCGTTACCGTCAAGCCACGATCATGCTCAGGCTCCGTGCAAGTCAGGGTGACCTCGGCTTCGAGCCGAGCAGCAATTTCCTTGACGATAGACAGGCCCAATCCAGAGCCGCTTTCCTCTGTCCCCAAAATTCGATAGAACGGTTCGAAAACGCGCTCCCGCTCTGGCGCGGGAATGCCCGGACCATGGTCGCTGACGGTGATGTTGACATGCTCAGCGTTCAGGTGCACGCCGACATCGATCTGGCTTCCCTGCTGGCTGTAGCGGATGGCGTTGTCCACCAGGTTCTTCACGACGGTCAGGATCGCCATTTCATCGGCAACGACCACCGCGTCGTCGCTGTTGGTCATCCCCAGATCAATGTTTTTAGCTTCCGCCTGGTAGATGAAATCTTCAATGACTTTGCGGACCAAAAGGTCAACTGCCACCGATGATGTCGCATTTCTTGGCGAGTCAGCTTGAGCACGAGCCAACGATAAAAGTTGCTCAAGCAGATGGCGCCCCCGCTCGATTCCCTCACGGACAGTGATCAAACGGTCTTTGGCCGTGGCGGACATGTCAGCTTGTGCCAGACGCTCTGTCTGCAAAGACAGAGCCGCCAGCGGCGACCGCAGTTCATGTGCTGCATCAGCCAAGAAGCGTCGCTGCATATCCATGGATTGTTTCACTCTGGCAAGCAGCCCGTTGATGGCAGCCAGGAACGGCCGCAACTCGACAGGCACGTTGTCTACCTCTACAGGATGCAGCGCTTGTTCGGATCGGGCGTTGACCTCATCTGAAAGTTGCGTGAGCGGGGTCAGCAGCTTGCGCACCATGGTGGCGACCACCAGGACAAGCAATGGCGCGAGCAGCAGCATGGGCGCGATGGTCCGCAAGGCGCTGCCTCGCGCTATTTCATTGCGCATGCCTGCTTCCTGGGCAACGACCACGCGAGATCCGTCTGTCGTGGATCGAATCACAACGCGATAGTCTTCTCCATCCACTGACAAGGTGTGAAGTCCATCGTTGATGCTTGACGGGATGTTCAAGTTGACCGTGGACTCTGAACTACGGGCAGGCAGCCCAGTCCGTGGCACCCACTGCACTGAAACGCGGGTCTCCTCATCCGCATCGGGCGTCGATAAATCCGTATTCAAACGGCCCGCGTGCTGGCTCGGTGTCATCGCTGCCAGGACCGCGATTTGTTTGAGCATGCTGTCTTGCAACTCATGCGCTTGCGCCAGGGCTGCAGTGAATGACACGACGCCTGCAACCAGCGCTGCAAACAGACTGGTAACAGCCAGGAAGAAAGACAGCCGGAACTGAAGGGAGTGCTTCAAACGAGCCCTCAAACGGGTTTGGAAACCATCCATCCCACCCCCCTTACGTTCTTGATGATGTCTGCACCCAACTTGCGCCTGATCGCATGAATCAGGTATTCCACAGCATTGCTCTCGACTTCTTCCCCCCAGCCGTAGATGCGGTCTTCCAGTTCACTGCGTGACAAGATCGCCCCGGGGCGAATCAGCAGCGCCTGCAGCAAGGCAAATTCGCGTCCGGACAACTGGATCGGCGTCGCATCGCGGACCTGGGCCTGCCGGGTGGTGGGGTCGAGCGAAACCATCCCGTTGCCCAGTACAGGCGCCGCATTGCCATTCTTGCGCCGCAACACAGCGCGCATGCGTGCCAGCAACTCTGCCATTTGAAATGGCTTGAGCACGTAGTCATCGGCGCCCCCGTCCAGGCCTTGCAGGCGGTCATCGAGGCCGTCTCGTGCCGTGATGATGAGCAAAGGCACGGGGTTGTCTGTTGCACGCACGCTGCGCAAGACATCCAGGCCGTCCTTGCCTGGCAGCCCCAGGTCGAGCAACACAAGGTCGTAATGCTGGCTCTTCAAGGTACCCAGAGCGGTCAAGCCATTGCGTACCCAGTCCGTCGCGTATGACGCGTCCTTCAAGGCAGCAAGGACGGCCTCGCCAATCATCGGATCATCTTCCACCAGCAAGACGCGCATGCGATCTCCTGTGTCCACTTGAGGAGATCCAGTGTAATCAGTGCGTAGCCGATGCGGCACGCTGCCTGAATACCAACATGCAGCCCACCATGAATGCCAGCAGCGCCAAGGATGCGCTGTAGCGGCTCAACGCCAGGCCGCCGCTGCTCAGTGGCTTGTCGAGAAAGTCGCCCACCACGGCACCGAGCGGACGGGTCAGGATGAAGGCGCCCCAAAAGAGGGTCGTTCTGGAAATGGTGGTCCATCGGTAAGCGACCGTGATCAGTGCCAGCATCCCACCGAACAACAAGGCTGCGCCTGTGTAGCCCATGCCCGCCGTATCGGCCGTCCAGTCCCCCAGCGCGGTGCCCAAGGTCTGGGAAAACATGATCGTGACCCAGTAGAACATCTCGGCCTTGGGGGAGTTCACCGCTCCCACGGACACTGAACCCATCGTCCGGTACCAGATGTACAAGGAAGCGAGTAACAGCCCCAGCAGCAGACTGCTGCCCCCGGCGTAGCCGATCCCCAGGGAGCGATCCGCAAAGTCAGCCAGGGTGGTGCCCACGGTCGTCGTCGCGACGATGGTGATCCAGTACAGGCCAGGGTGAAACTTGCGGGCTTTGACCTGGGCAATGACCGCGACCAGGAACACTGCGGCAAAAATGCCGGTGCTGAGCAGGTAGCCCAGGTTCAAAGACATGGATGCCGCGTCACCACCGGTTTCACCCAGGGTGGTGGCGGCAATCTTGATGAGCCAGAAGCCCAAGGTGACCTCGGGGACTTTGGCCAGGGCGCGTTCGCTTGGGGTTGTCATGGCGCGGTGCTTTCGGTTCAGTGCTTGCCGGTTGGCGTAGCAAAGGTCTGCAACAAGTTGGTCATGGCTGACTTACAGTCGGGCTGAGTCGGTGCATCGGCTCGCAGTGCCTCAAGGGCCTCGTCGATTGCTTTGTCAAGCTTGTGCCAGTCCTCGGCTGCTCGAGGCTTCAATCCCGCCTCGGCCGCGTCCCAGGCCACTTCCAGATCCTTGATGCGGTCTTTTGCCTTGGGCAGATCCCCCTTATCCACCAGCGCAGCCACGTCGCTGGCGATGGCCTGGAAGGCGGACAAATCACCCAATCTGGATGCGACACCGCTTTGGGATGCCTGGGCATTTGTTGCCTTGGCGGGCGTGTCGGAGGGTTTGCTGCACCCTGCGGCGAGGGTCAGGAGCACCGCAAGGCTTGCAGCCAGAGCGGGACGGATGAGGATCTTTGGATTCGGCATGAGGAACGCTCTCAGCATGGTTTGTGTCGACAGTGCTCAGCGAGCGGGGGGGGCAAGTTTCGGGGATCTGGACTTGCGCTGTGCGTTGGCAACCAGGATGACGATCACCGACAGGAACAAGGCGCTGGTCCACATTGCCCCCATGCCGATGCCACCGTAGGCCTTGGCCTGGGTCAGCAGATCACCCAAGGCCGCGCCGAATGGGCGCGTCAGGATGTAGGCGATCCAGAAGGTCAGCACAGCGTTGCCACCCGTGCGCCACAGCGCAAACGTCAGGCTGATCAACAAGCCGAAGGTCATCACGCCAATCGTGAACCCAAGCCCCAGGGCTTCCGTGGCCAAGTCACCTGCAGCGGTGCCCAATGCAAAGGTGCACAAAATCGTGGCCCAGTAAAACAGCTCCCGACGCCTCGTCACGATGTCATGGATGGACAGGGTGCGCTCCACGCGATGCCAGACGTAGAACAGAACGGCCAGCAGTGCAGCAAATGCCGCCGTGCTGAGGTACAAACTGACCCCCAACCCGTCTGTCAGCAGGTCTGTGATCTGCGTCCCGACCACACTGACCAGCACGACGGTGAGCCAGTAGACCCAAGGCGTGTAGCGCCATGTGCGAAGTTGCATGACCAACGCGGCGAGCAAGAATGCCCCCATGACGGAACGGGTGAGGCCTTGCCCCAAACCCGCATTCACCGCAAGGAAATCCGCCACGGTTTCGCCCACGGTCGTGGACATGATCTTGATGATCCAGAAGGCCAATGTGACCTCAGGAACTTTGTTCAGCCAGGTGTTGGATGGCCGTTCAGGTATTTTTTTCATGAACCTCTCCACAAATCGACTTGCAATGCCTTCAGTCTGCGCACGAAGACTTAGCGCCGACATAGCTTGCCGATTCATGCGCGCACCCAGCCGCGACGAATCAGCGCACTGAACAAGTGCAGACGGATGCGCTCCGTCAAGCCATAGGTTGCGGCCAGGTAAAACGGGGCCATGCACCAGCTCAGGCATGCACTCACCAAAGCTGCCGCCGGGGCACCAATCATGTCGAACGGGAAGTGCACGCCCACGTAGATGCGGGCCCAGGCCACCGCCCACCACTAGGTCAGGTGGTCACTTGGGAAGGACGCGTCAGGGTAATCCCCCCGCAAAACCAGCTGGAGCAACAGCGCGGCAACGATGTAGGCCAACAGCTGCAAGGCGGTCAAGGCACCCCCCCGGGTGTGTCAACGGCATGCGCCGTGCAGCGTGGCACCCCCGCATGACCGGACGAGGCCTCAGCCCACAGCGTGCATCTGGATGAGCGCGTGATCACGCACCTCCCCAGGGTGCCCACCCAGGTTGAAAGGGATCGACGTGAACGCGACCAGGATGACCGGAACCAGGGTGGCGAGCACCACGCGGAAAAACTGGGCAGCGAAATCGTGTTGGGCATGTTTCATTTTGCAGCACCACCAATGAGTGAATCAATGCCCTGATCTTCGCGGCCCATTCTTAAGGCCTGCTGATGCCAGTGCGCCTCAATGAACCCACAGCACCTCAAACTGCAGTCGAGTTGGCGCACCCTGTATCGACACCTCATCCCCCTCGCATTTACCCAGCATGGCCCTGCCCAAAGGGGTTTCGCGGCTGATGACTTGAACGACCTCGGTACCGCTGACCAGCTTCATGCTGCCCCCATCCGGGCCGAGAAAGAGCTGTTGCTGCTTGTCGTCGGCATCGACCAGGCAGACCAGTGCGCCGAGCTGGATGCCTTTGCTGGCGTCGTAAGGGCGCGGGCGGAACTGCCGCCAATTGGCCATCGCCTGGCGGATGGCTTCGGCACGACGCGCCTGGCCGGTGGCCAGGTAAGCGGCTTCGAGCCCCAAGGTGTCGTATTTGTTTTCGGCGATGTTCTCTTCGTGCGTCGCCGTTTCATGGGCCACCCGCGCGGCCTGTTCGGCTTGCTGCAGGTCTTCGGCGAGCCGTTCCAGCACCTGCTGCTGCAGCAAGCATTTATCCATGATGAAAGCCAGGCATCTCGAACAAGCGGGGGTCAGGTCCTGATCATGGAAAGGTCAAATCCAGACCAAGCTTCCTGCCAAGGGCGAAGGTGAGGAACAACAGGGTCACGAGCAATAGCGTGAAGACAAGGGCTACTTTGCCGCCCTCGCGCAGCAACGCGCTCAGCTTCTCCTTGCCATTCTCCTTTCTGCCTTGGTCGTAATGCCACTTGATGGCGAAGAACATGCCCGTGCCCAGCACGAGCACCTTGAACACGATGAAGACTGCAGGGACCCAATCCATGATTCTCAGTATTTTCGGGGTGATGACTTGACACGATCCATCGTGAGACGCACCAGCCTTCAGGGGCGGCCCATCTCGCCGAGGTCACACCCGGATTAATGTAGATGCATTTGCTGGTGCAATGCGGTGACCGGCGAGGCCTCGAAGCTTGGGGGCTTGTTCAGATTCCTCAATGTGAGACTGCAATCAGTCTGGAGCTGCCGATTGGTGGCCGGAAGTCGGAAATGCAGCGCTTGCGGTCTGCCACAATTTTCACCCCAGTTCACGGTAACCGGCGTCAACCGGTCACTGTACTCGTTGGTCGTGCGTTCAATCGGCGGGCAGCGCATTGGCCAGCGCCATGCGGACTTCATCGTCGTTCGCCGAGCCAAACAACACGATCCATGCAGTCTCTGGGCTTGCCGGCAGGCGCGGAACGTCAGTTCCAGCTTCAAAGGCTAGGCCAATCTTGACGTGTGTCCAGAGCACATCCTTCAGGTACTGCACCTCCGTCCTCAGGCGGTCTCGTGAGCTTTCAAGCTGAAGACGGACAGCCTCGCCCCCCTCGTCATCGAACGGATTGGGAGCATGTAGATGCTCACCGGCGTGCTCGTAGATCGCGACAAATCGCTCAAGCATCTCTTTCTCCTTGCCAACCTCGAGGCGCTTAGTGCCGTCAGAGAGATGAAGGAGCTCGCAAAGCGGCCGTGGAAGGCAATGCGGCGTGATCTCGGCCAGCCGTCGCAAGATGTGTCCGACCTTCCAGTCGCGACGGTAGTTGGGGTTGTCCTTTGCCTCCGCGCGCAGCGCAGCGTACCTGGCCTCGTCGGCCATGATCCCGCCGAAGGCGACCAGCTCAACGATCTTGCGTACCTGCAGCCACATAAACTCGTTGTCGAAGATGGTTGACAACGTGCGGGGCTTCTTGGCGCCGAGGACCCGATCAATCGCCCGCAGGCGTTGCTTGACCTCAACCATCGCAGCGCGATAGCGGTCATGAGGCTGCACGGGAATTGTGGTGGACGGGATGCTCACGATTGATCTTCAGGGGTGCCAACGGCATCAAGCGATATGCCAACCGCTCTAGCAATTTTCTCCATCGCGGCTGTGCGGACGTTGCTAATGAGGGCCGGCATAGGGAAATTTTTGACCTTGCTGCGGTAGTAGTCGTGGAACTGGTAGCGGCTGCCTCCAAGATCCTGACATGCTGCAGTCGCGTCGCGCAAAACATCAAACAAGTCGACCACACCCTTGGCAACAGCCTCCATCAGACGCTCGTACTCCAGGATGGGCAGGAAGAACACTCGATTCAACGGTAGCCGGTGCTTTGAAAAATCAGGCGGCGCATCGACTCGTCCAGCACCACACACCTGGTCGAGCATCAGCCCTGTCCCAATCAAGAGATCACGGCTCGTGACGACGATCAAGTAGTGAACGCCGTCGTTCGCGTCTCTGGTATCCGGTGGATCGTCGACCAATTGATGGCTCACCGCATAGCCTTGCTTCAGAGCGCGCAGCAGGTGCGGTGTCTGCCCTCGGACGCCGCGCTCAGTCTCCTGCAACAACACGTCCTCATGGAACAGGCCCATCTTGGCCTCGACCAGCAATCGATCAGCTCCGCAACTGAGGATCACGTCGACGGCGTTGTCCGTCGAGTCGTACCGCTTCCAGTAAGCGTCTTCTGTCATGAGGGGAAGCTTGGTGGCCATCGCCAACTCCTCGACGTACCTCTCGAAAACCTTGCTAAAAGGTTCGGTGTAGCTATCCCCAAACTGCGCCAAGCGTAAGTGAACGATCTCGTCAACGCACCGATCAACGATGGCAGGGTGCCACATCACCAGGGTGCCATCGCGATGCCTGAATAATGGGTAGCGCTTGAACGCCGAGAACTCGTAGAGTTCTCGGCTGCGCGTGCCTTTGGCTCGGGGCAATTGGCGAACCAAATCCCGTAGTTCTGGCAGTGACGGAGCAAGCATCGACAAAAAGCGCTCTGTTGCGGTGCGACAGTGAGGGCGCAGCATCTCCAACGCCGCCATGTTAGGCACATGGTTGACGCCGCTCTTGGCTGCAAAGACCAATGTGATTCCAAGCATCACAAAGTACATCGGCTCCATGCCCATGACTTCGATGTATTGCTGCCGGCAGACGTGCCCCTTCGGCAGTCGATCTATCAGCCCCGACCAACGGAACAAACCCCAGATGTCCTGCTGCTGATAAGGCATCTGACAATTCAGGATCTGCCGCATCATGAGCATTACGTTGACCTTACCCAACCGGACCTTGCGCTCAATATGCGCGGCGTCGCCTCCACTCCAAAGTAGGTTGCGGAGCTCATTCAAGTGCTCAGGCGGTAGCCTGTCACCGATGCGAAGGGGCGAAGCGCCTTGCAGTGCCCATTTGGCGATCAACACCAGCAGCCAGGGAAACTTCTCCAGCGCCTCATGGGGATCGGCCGGGGCACTTCGCAGAACCACCATGACGGCATCCACGACAGAGCCAGCGCTGAACTTGTCGAGATGAGCGAGGACCGTACGAAGAGAATCTGCCCAAGGCAGACCCGGCTCTTCGGCTTCTGCGTCCGATGGCATTTGTACGGGATCGATCATTGTGAGCGTCCTCCCCGAACGCCTGCAGTCCAACTTTTCGGCAAATAGTTTAGGGGGTAAGGTCGGTGCTTTTGCTCAGTGCTCTAAGCGTACGAACATGGAGTGCCGCGTATCAAGACTGTCGAACTCGGCTATGAGCCGCTTCATCAGGGTTTATCAGCCCCCACGTTGCAACAGAGATTGACTGCTTGTTCCGCTAGTCGCCGTTCAGCCACCCGAGCCGACCGACTGCCCCCAGCCCTGCTCCGCCATTGCACTGCAAGCAGCTGTGACGCAGCGCTTGCCGCCATTCAGCCCCGCGCTTCGGGCGACCGTTTCACACCAAAGAGCATTCAACTCGCCGTGGGCTCGCACGCCCAACGCGCCCTGCAACGAGCTCGAAGGCAGTTAGCACCTCATGGCGCAGGTGGTGCCGGTGGTGCCGAACGCTGCCCCGCGACCACCTGCTTGAGCAGCAGGCCCGCCAGCGTCCCGTACAAGGGCTTGCTGATGACCCTGGAGATGCCGCTGGCGATCAGGGCGCAGGCCATCAGGCTGAGCACCATGGCGTGGCCGTCCACCATTTCCATCACGATGATGAAGGAGGTCAAGGGCGCCTGCGTGGCCGCGGCCAGGAAACCGGCCATCCCCAGCGCGATCAGGATGGGGGCTTGCGGGAACTGGAGCAGCTGCGCCACATCGTTGCCCAATGCGGCACCGATGGCCAGCGAGGGCGCAAAGATCCCGCCGGGCACGCCTGACCAGGTCGTCAGCCAGGTCGCCACAAACTTCAGCACCACATAGATCAAGGAGGTGGACTCGGCCCCCTCCAGCATGGTGCGGGTGTGCGTATAACCGCTGCCAAATGTCATGCCTTGCGTCACCACGCCGATCACCGCAATCGCCAGGCCGCACAGGCCGGCAAAGGCAACGGGTTGGCGCGCACGAAAGCGGTTGAAGCGGTCGTTTGATTGCCCGCTCAATGAGGCAATCAGCGTCTTCGAAAACACGCCGCCGGCCAGCCCGCTCAGGATCGCCACCAGCAAGCCCGGCAGCACGGTGGACCACCCCACCTGCGACACGTGGATGACGCCAAAGTAGGTGGCGTTCCCGTTGATGGACACGGACACCAGGCCCGCCAGCACGATCCCCGCGATCAGCAGGCCACTGTTGCGCTTTTCCGGCGCCCCTGCGAGCTCTTCGATGGCGAACATCACGCCGCCCAGGGGCGTGTTGAATGCGGCCGCAATGCCTGCCGCACCGCCTGCGACCAGCAAGCCGTGTTCGTTGACCAAGGTGCGCCGGGGAAGCCAGCGCCGCACACTGACCATGACGCCCGCGGCGATCTGCACGGACGGGCCCTCACGCCCCAGAGAGAGCCCAGCGAGCACGCCCCAGCAGGTCAGAAAGATCTTGGCCAGCGTCAGGCGCAGCGACACCAGCAGGCTGCGCTGCGCGGGCACCATGGCCCCTTCCAGGGTCGCCACGACCTGCGGGATGCCGGACCCCGCCGCGCCGGGGGCAAACCTGCGCGTGGCCCACACGATGGCGCAGGTGCATGCAGGCGTCAGCAACAGCGGCATCCACCAGACTTGCTTCTGCCAGCTGGAAAACCACGCCAGCGCGTGTTCGGTCAGCCACGTGAAGGCCACGACAGTCAGGCCCGCCACAGCGGCCGTCGCCACGACCAAGCCTCTCGACAGCCACAGCCGCCAGTCGCTGATCTCCCTGTGCAGGGCCAATATGGAATGGGAGTCAGGCTTCATGGATGTCATGACGGCATGTTAACGTTGCACCAGGCTCCATCCAGAAATCCATGAGCAGCAAATCCGTTGCGCCGTCCACGGCGAGTTCGATGACCCAGCCCCCAACTCACCCAAGCCCGCCGAACGCCACGGAGACGCAAAAGCAAGTCCTGCGGCAGTTTCGAATCGTCTTCAACGCGGTCAAGACGCACTTCCGCCAGGTCGAAAAAAGCGTGGGCATTGGTGGGGCTCAACTCTGGGCACTCAGTCTGATCCAGCAGCACCCCGGCATGGGCGTGGGCGAACTGGCGCTGGCCATGGATGTGCATCAGTCAACCGCCAGCAACCTGGTCAGGGCGCTGGTCGAGCAAGGCCTGATCAAGACAGCCAAGAGCGAGAAAGATGGGCGTGCCGTGGTGCTGACCGTGCTGCCTGCCGCCAACCGCGTGATCACCAAGGCCCCCACCCCCTTCACAGGCGTGCTGCCTGAAGCGCTGGCGCGACTGGACCCGGCAACGCTCAAGCGCCTGGATCGCGACCTGAGCAAGCTCATCGCCCTGCTGGAGGCAGACGAAAGCGCCGCCAATACCCCGCTGGGGCAATTGTGAGGTGACCGTGCGGGATGCATGCCTTGCCTACGAGGTGGCGAGTGGCCGTGCCCCCGGGTGAATGGCCAACTGCGGGAAGGGGATCTCGATGCCCTCTGCATCAAAGCGATTCTTGAGCCGCAAGAGGAAGGCGCGCTTGACATCCCACTGCTGGAGCGGTGCGACCTTGAAGCGCCCCCGCACGATGACGGCCGAGTCGTCCCAGCGCTCCACGCCCGCCAGTTCGAAATCTTCCACGATGCGATCCAGAAAGACGGCATCGGCCCGCATGCCGGCAGCGACATCCTTCATGACGGTCATCACGCGGTCGAGGTTCTCCTTGTAGGCCACGCTCACGTCGACAACGGCATATGCGAAGCCCCGGCTCATGTTCACCACGCTGGTGACGATGCCGTTGGGCACGAAGTGCACGTTGCCGTCGTAGTCCCTCAGGCGGACATAACGCAGCGTCACCTCTTCCACGAGCCCGGCATGGTCGCCCAGCTGGACGACGTCACCCTGGCGAATCTGGTTTTCGATCAGCAGAAAGAAGCCCGTGAAGTAGTCTTTGACCAAGGCCTGAGCGCCAAAGCCGACGGCCAGGCCCACCACGCCTGCGGCGCCCAGGATCGGGGCCACCGATACGCCCAGTTCGGCCAGAACGAGCATGCCGGCCACCAGGGAAATGGCCACGGCCGCCATGTAGCGAAAGACACGGCCCAGGGTTTCCGCACGCTGCACGGCCTCGCGGTCACCAAATCGCGTGGCGATCCGGATGCGCAAGGCGCGGATTGCACGCTGCGACAGCACGATGCCCCACCAGGCCGCCACGATGATGAGCGCGATGCGCAGGGCACTCTTGATGCCGTTGTCCAGGGCGTGAAGGTCACCCGTTGCCAAGTTGAGCCAATCTGGCTGCATGTCAAACTCCGAAACAAGAAGAGGTCAGACCGCGCTGTCCCATGGCTCGGACAGGTTCACGGCGCCGTTGATGACGCCGACCATGGAGTAGGTCTGTGGGAAGTTGCCCCACAACTCCCCGCCCTGCAGCGCCATGTCTTCTGACAGCAGGCCGACGTGGTTGCGCCGGGCCAGCAGGGCCTCGAAGCAGTCACGCGCCTCCTGCTGGCGGCCGATGCGGGCGAGCGCATCCACCCGCCAGAAGGCGCACACATTGAAGGCGGACTCCGGTCGGCCGAAATCGTCCTCGGCTTCGTAGCGACGCATGTAAGGCCCATCGCACAGCGCCGATTCCAACGCATTGACCGTGCTCACGAACCGCGGGTCCCGCGCGGGCAGAAAGCCCACCTCGGCCATGAGCAGCACGCTGGCGTCCAGCTCCATGCCACCAAAGCTTTCGACAAAGGCCTGACGCTTTTCACTCCAGGCGCATTCGATGATGCGGCGGTGGATGATGTCCGCCCGGCCGCGCCAGTGCGCCGCACGATCGGGCAGCGCCAGTGCCCTCGCGATCTTGGCCAGGCGATCGCAGGCCGCCCAGCTCATGAGCGAGGAAGAGGTGTGCACGCGTGCGCGCGTGCGCAACTCCCACATGCCGGCATCCGGCTGATCATGCAGCTGCCAGGCCTTGTCCCCCATGGTTTCAAGCAGATGAAAGTCGCTGGCGTTCGCGGGCCTGAACAGGCGCTGGTCATGGAAGGCCTGTGCCGCACCCATGACGATGTTGCCGTAGACGTCATGCTGAAAGTGCTCGAAGGCCTGGTTGCCCACACGCACAGGCCCCATGCCCCGATACCCCGGCAGGCCGGTCAGGATGTGCTCGGTCAGCGTGCGCTCCAGCCCGATGCCGTACAAGGGTTGAACATGCCCCTCTGCACCACGCACGATGTCGTGCAGCCAGCGCAGGTAGTCTTCCATGGTCCCTACCTCGGACAAGCTGTTGAGCGCGCGCACCACAAAGAAGGCATCGCGCAGCCAGCAGTAGCGATAGTCCCAGTTGCGGCCACTGTCCGGCGCTTCGGGAATGCTGGTCGTCATGGCGGCCACGATGGCGCCTGTTTCCTCGAACTGGCACAGCTTGAGCGTGATGGCCGAGCGGATCACGGCATCCTGCCACTCCAGCGGCACCGCCAGGCGGCGCGTCCATTGCCGCCAGTGCTGCAAGGTCTGCTCTTCAAAGTCACGCGCCGTTTCTTCGACACCAGCGGTCAACGTTTCGTCGGGGCCGAAGATCAGACTGACGGGCTCATGCAGGGTGAACCAGGTGCCTTCTGCAACGTAGGTCGGTGACGCGCTGGTGGTCAGGCGCAAGGTGATGCCAGGCAGCAAATAGCGCAGGTGGTTGCTGCCCCGGGACACCTCGGGATCCTGTTGCCCCCACTCGCCCCGGGGCCGGACCACCACGCGAATGCGAGGATGCCCGCTGAGGATGCGAATGCGCCGCACCAGCTGCGCGGGCCGGAACATGCGGTCGCGCTGGCGGAACCTCGGCGCAAAGTCCGTGATCTCGATGGCTTGCCCGTGTTGATCGAACAAGCGGGTGCGCACGATCGCGGTGCCACGCTCATAGAACTGTTCCGTGCGCACCATGCCTTCGAGCTCGACACGCAGGCGCCCCTGCTCCGCGTCGTCTTGAGGCGCGCCCAACAGGGCGTGGAAAACAGGGACGCCATCGAAGCGTGGCATGCAGCACCACACCATGTCACCCCGGATGTCAACCAGGGCACTGATGGCGCAATTGCCCACGAGGGCAAGGTCCAGGCTGGTCTGGGAAAAGTTGTTTGCAGGCATTTGCATTTGTACAAATATATAATGAAACCCCGAAACAGTGCGTGGCGTGGCAGGCCCAACCTCAAACGGATGAAGACCATTCGACTTCAACTGCGCTTTCTGTTGCCTTTGCTGGCCATCTTGCTCGCTGCAGCTTTCGTCGCCCTCCCCCTGATGGACAGGTTGACCCTGCGCTGGTTTGCCCGCGACCTCAACATCCGTGGCGAGCTCATTTCCAACACCTTGTCGGACTCCATCCTCGATGCCTCCGTCGATGGGAAATCCAACAAGCTTCAGGCGCTGTTTGACCGCGCCGCGCAGGATGAACGCCTCGTGGCCATCGGCCTGTGCGGTGCAGATGGTTCACTGTTGCTGAAGACGCCGGCTTACCCCTCATCGCTCGATTGCGATCAGGCACGCGACATATCGGAGCAGACCAATCCGCAGCTGGACTTGCCATCCGGCGCGGTGCACGTTGGCTCGCACCCCGTCAACCTGGGCACGGGCGCGACCGGCCAACTGGTGGTGCTGCACGATCTGAGCTTCATCGCACGCCGCAGCGAAGACACCCGCCACTATCTGGTGATCTTCATCACCGGGCTGGCATTGGCCATTGCCTTGATCACGGTGGTGGTGGCGCAGATCAGCTGGCGCGGCTGGGTATCGGGCATGCAGGCCATCTTGCGGGGCGAGGGCATCTTGTCACCCATGGTGGCCAACAGGCCAGAGCTGCAGCCCTTCGCCACCGAAATCCGCGCTCGCCTGCGGGATCTGGAAGACGAGTTCCGGCGCAGCCAGGGCTTGATCTCGGAATGGGACCCTGAGCGCCTGCGCGCCCTGCTGCGCACGCAGTTGCGCGGCGACCAGCTCATCGTGGTGTCCAACCGCGAACCCTATATCCACGAGAAGGGACCGGATGGCATCGTGGTCAAGCGGCCCGCCAGCGGGCTGGTGACGGCCGTTGAGCCCGTGATGCGTGCCTGCTCGGGCACCTGGATCGCGCATGGCAGCGGCTCCGCCGACGCGCTGGTGGTTGACGCCCACGACCGCGTCAGCGTGCCACCCGAGAGCAACGAATACCAGTTGCGTCGCATCTGGATGACGCCAGAAGAAGAGCAAGGCTATTACTACGGCTTCGCCAATGAAGGCATGTGGCCACTGTGTCACGTGGCGCATGTGCGCCCGGTGTTTCGTGAGTCGGACTGGGAGGCCTACCGCGCCATCAACCAGCGCTTTGCCGACGCCGTGGTGGCCGAAGCAAAAGGCGAGGACCCTGTGGTGCTGGTACAGGATTACCACTTCGCCCTGCTGCCGGCCATGATCCGCGCCAAATTGCCCCGCGCGACCATCCTGACGTTCTGGCACATTCCCTGGCCCAACCCGGAGTCCTTTGGCATCTGCCCCTGGAGAAGGGAGATTCTGCAAGGCATGCTGGGCAGCACCATCCTGGGCTTTCACACGCGCTTTCATTGCAAGAACTTCATGGAAACGGTGGACCGTTTTCTGGAGGCGCGCATCGAGCAGGAGCACTCCACCATTTCCTATCGAGACGACGAAACGCTGGTGGAGAGTTACCCCATCTCCATCGCTTGGCCTTCCGAAGCTGAGACGCAGGCCTGGCCTTCCGTTGAAACCTGCCGCCAGCGTGTCTTCGAGCGGCTTGGCTTGAGGCCCGACACCTGCCTGGCGGTGGGCGTGGACCGTTTCGACTACACCAAGGGCATCCTGGAGCGGCTGCACGCGGTCGAGCGCTTGCTCGAAAAGCACCCGCAATGGATCGGCCGTTTTGTGTTCGTCCAGGTGGCAGCGCCCACACGCTCTTCACTGGAGGAGTACCGCGCCTTCCAGGAGCGCATCCATCGGGTCACGGACCGGATCAACCAACGATTCGGCACCGACACGTATCAACCCGTCCATCTGCTGGCGTCCCACCATGAACACGACGCCGTCAATGAACTGTTCCGTGCGGCCCACATGTGCGTGGTGACCAGCCTGCACGACGGCATGAACCTGGTCTGCAAGGAATTCGTGGCGGCCCGAGACGACGAGCAAGGCGTGCTCATCCTGAGCCGCTTCGCTGGCGCGGCCCGTGAGATGCCCGAAGCGCTGATCGTGAACCCGTATCACGTCGAGGAGACCGCCGACGCCTTGCACCGAGCTGCCTCCATGCCGGCAGCAGAGCAACACGAACGCATGGCCAGCCTGCGCGTGACCGTTCGCGAATACAACGTCTACCGATGGGCTGGGCGCATGCTGGCCGATGCCAGCCGCTGGCGCATGCGGGAACGCATCGAGGCCAGAGTACAACGACACATGAGCAGCTGACATGAGGCACCTGTTATCGGCCGAGGGTACGGCCTCACTGACGACCCAGATCCTGCGCAAGCCACTGCTGGCCTTCGATTTCGATGGCACGCTCGCGCCCATTGTTTCCAGGCCAGATGACGCCAGGGTCTCCATGCCCGTTGCCAGACGGCTCAAGGCGCTATCGGCCCACCTGAGCATCGCCATCATCTCCGGGCGAAGCGTGGACGACGTGCTGGGCCGACTGCAGTTCGAGCCCGCCTACGTGATCGGCAACCACGGTGCGGAAGACCCGGCCATGCCGCCGGATCAGGACCACGCACAGGTACTGGATGGCTTTCGCATGCGCTTGAAAGGCGCGCGCGTCCTGCTGGACCAGGTGGGTGTCGTCGTCGAGGACAAGGGGGCCTCCCTGGCCCTGCACTACCGCCTGGCGCGCGATCGGCACGCTGCCTCGAACGCCATCGCAGGCCTGCTGGCCAGACTGGACCCGGGCCTCAAGGCGTTCGGCGGCAAATTCGTCGTCAATGTGGTGTCGAAATCAGCCCATGACAAGGCGCAGGCCCTGGCCACGCTGGTCAGTCGCTGCCAGGTGGACTGCGCGGTGTTTGTCGGCGACGACATCAACGACGAACCCGTGTTCGCACGCCATGACCCGAACTGGCTGACGGTGCGGGTCGGGCGGGATGACGCCAACTCTCAGGCTCAGTTCTTCATCGACAGTGTGAGCGAGATGCCCGCCATGCTGGACCTCATGCTGGCCGCGCTTTCGTCATGAACATTCGTGCGCTGGGGCCGAGAAAATACCATTTGTACAAATATAATCAAGGCTCTGGCGGATTTGAATTTTGATCAAGCAGTCAGAGCGACTTTTTTCGGAGCCCGCTGGGCTCCGTTTTTTTTGTGCGTGCAGCACGACACCAGTCACGGCCCGCCCGACACCATGGCACTGCTGGCCAGGGTCTCCAGCTCATTGGTGATGTTGGCCTGCCTCAGGGCGGCATGACGTTGCCGCAGGGCACGGCCCAATTCATCCAGGTGGTCCTGCGCGCGCTGCATCTGGGCCAGGCGCCAGTGGTTCTCCTGCTCCAGCGAGGCATACAGTGCACCTTGAATCGCCAGGCGCAGGGCCTGGCGGTTCAAGGCCTCGCGCAAGGTGCTCACCGGCAGATATGTTTGCGGCGCATGGCGTGCCGTGCACGCAAGCGGCGAGGCCGGCGGCCACAGTTGCTGGCGCACCAGCCCATCGTCGCCGGCGTACAGCAAGCCGATCCGGTCGCCCCCCTGCAGGGCCAGGTTCACTTGATCCAGCCAGGCATCCAGCACCATGTCGGCCTCTTGCGATGTGGCACAACCCGGCAAGGCCTGCAGCTCGTCGCACTGGCCCTCCAGCTGCATCAACAGGCGGCGACTGGCGATCAGCAAGCTCGCCTGCGGGTCGTCGGCACGCAGGGCGCTTGCCGACGCGGCCAACTGGGCATTGAAGGCGCCGCAAAAACCGCGCTCGGCGCCCAGCACCAACCAGGTTTGCCGCCCGCCCGCGGGCTCGCCCGCTTGCGACTCACCCTCGGCGATCACCCCCAGGGCATCAGACAAGGCTTCATGCGCCAGGGCGTGGGCCTGCCTCATGCGCGAGACACGCTGCAGCTCCGCAAAGGCCAGGTTCTTCATCGACTGCACGATCTGGCGCAGCTCTTCAAGCAATTTGCCGCGTTCGCGCAGCACGGTCTCGCCACTCATGGCGCGCGCCCCAGCCAGTTGGCCACCGCAGCCACCCACTGTTCACGCGGCACACTCAGGCCGGGTGCGGCAGGCAGATGCTCGGACAGGTCTGCCAGGGCCCGCTGCAGGCTGGCCTGATCAAGCTCGCTGAGCCAACCTTCGTTGAGCGCCACCAGCCAGGCCATGTTGTAAGCCACGGGCCGAGGTGCCAGCCGGCTCTGGCGAAACAAGGCCTGCAACAAATGGCCGCGCTTCATCTTGGCGGCCGTCTCGTCATCGAGGTGGGTGCCAAAGCGCGTGAAGAGCTCCAGCTCCAGGAACTGCAGATAGTCCAGGCGCAGGCGCTTGCATTCATGGGCAATGGCGCGGTCTTGCGCCTTGCCACCGATGCGCGACACCGAGGTGCCCACATCGATGGCCGGGAACATGCCCGCGGCCACCAGCTTGTTGCTCAGGTAGACCTGCCCGTCCGTGATGGAGATCAGGTTGGTGGGGATGTAGCTGGATATCTCGCCCAGTTGCGTGGGCACGATGGGAATGGCCGTCATGCTGCCCCCGCCCAGGGCCGCACTGAGTTGCGTCGAGCACTCCAGGAGGCGCGAATGCAGATAGAAGATGTCCCCCGGATAGGCCTCGCGACCCGGCGTGCGCCGCAGCAGCAGCGACAACTCGCGGTAGGCTTGCGCATGCTTGCCCAGATCGTCGTAGACGATGAGGGTGTCGTGCCCCGCGTGCATCCAGGACTCGGCCAGGGCACAGCCCGCGAACGGCGCGAGGTATTGCAGGCCGGGCAGCGTGCCGGCCTCGGCGACCACGACCGTCGTGTGTGCCAGGGCGCCCTGCTCGGTGAGCACGCGCAGGGTCTCGGCCACTTCCGCGCGGCGTTGCCCGATCAGCACAAGCACGCAGCGCACGCCTTGATCATGTTGGTGAAGGATGGCGTCCAGCGCGATGGCGCTTTTGCCCGTGCCGTCGTCGCCGATCAACAGTTCGCGCTGCCCCCGGCCGATGGGCAGCAAGGTATCGATGATCGTGTTGCCGGTGTAGAGCGGACGGTTGACCGGGTCACGCTCGATGATGGCCGGCGAGCGCGCATCCATGGGGCGCTGGTCGGTGAGCACCGGCGCGGGCAGGCCGTCCAGCGGCCGCCCCAGGGGGTCCACCACGCGCCCCAACAAGGCATCACCACACGCCAGGTTCAGCCTTTGCCCGCTGCGGCGCATGCGCAAGCCCGCGGTCAGGTCCCCCGTCTGCTCCAGCAGGATGCAGCCCACCAGCGCTTCGTCCAGCTGGAACACCCAGGCGCGGCTGCCATCCTGGGAGACCAGCACCTCGCCCAGCGAGACGGAAGGCAGGCCCTGCAGCCAGGCGATGCCATCGGCCAGACCGATGACCGTGCCCACTTCCTCGATGACCAGACCAATGGGGTTCATGCCGGCGCCACCACCGGTGGGGTGTCGAGGGGCGCCTGCACGAAGGCATCGACGCCATGACGCAAGCTGGCCTCCAACTGGTGGCCGGGCAGGTGCGCGCAGATGCCTGACAGCAAAGACGGGTCTTCACGCCAGACGACCTTGGCGGCCTGCCCCATGAGGGCACTGAGTTGCGCTTCGACACGTTCGCACAGCACCGTCGACGGCGGGTAGGCCGTGCTCACGTCGATGACCGGCGCGTCGCTGCGGGACTGCGCCCAGCCATCACGCAAGGCCAGCGTGGCCTGGTCGGACTGCGCAGCCAGATCCGCGAGAAAGACATCGATGATGGCCGCCTCCAGCGCCGGTGAAGCCAGGCGCGCCATGTACGCCGAGACAAAGGCCGAGGTGCGCTGGCGCATGACCTGTTCACTCTGGTCACACAGGCGCATACGCTCCTGCTCCGCACGGGCCTTGGCCTTGTCCCGCTCGGCCTGCAACTCGGTATCGAGCACCTGCATGCGCTTTTGCTTGAGCGCGGCCATGTCGGCGCTCAACGCCGCCTCGGCCTTCACGCGTTGCGCGGCCAGATCGGCCATCTGCTGCTTGAGTTCTTGCGCGCTGGCTTGCACCGCTGCGCGCTGTTCTGCCAGCTCCCGGGCCTGCATCGCTTCCCGATCCGCCTTGGCCTGGAGCGCGGCCTGGATAGGGCGGAACAGAAATCGGTTGAGCAGCCAGATCAACACCAGGAAGTTGATGATCTCCAGGACGAAGGTGGTGCCGTCAAGTTCCATGGTGGCCTCCCGTTACTTGAGAAAGTACTCCAGCAAAGGGTTGCGAAACAGGATGATCAGGGCGATGACCAGGCAGTAGATGGCCAGCGATTCGATCATCGCCAGGCCAATGAACAGCGTGCGGCTGATGGACTTCTCGGCCTCGGGCTGCCTGGCCAGCGCATCCAGCGCGGCCGCAATGGCCTTGCCCATGGCCACGGCCGGGAAGAAGACGCCCAGGGCGATGACCAGGCCGGCCACCACGGTCGACGCCAGGCTGAACATGTGCAGATCATTCATGGAAGTTCCTTGTCAAGATGAGGAAGACGTAGGCGGCGTTGCATCGTCACCCCGATGCGCCTCGCTGACCTCCAGCGCACTGGCGATGTAGATCAGGGCGAGCATGCCGAAGATGTAGGCCTGCACCAAGGCTTCGACCACATGCAGCAGGAGCAGGGGGATGGGGATGAGCAAGCCCGCCACCAGCAGCACCAGCATGGCGGCCATCTCCAGGCTCATCATGTTGCCGAACAGGCGGATGGCCAGGGCCAGCGTGCGCGTGACCTCGCTGATCAGGTGAAAGGGCAGCAGGATGGGGCTGGGCGACAGGTAGTGCTTGAGGTAGGGCCCCAACCCTGCGGCGCGGATGCCATACACGTGCACGGCCACGAAGACGATCACGGCCAATGCGCTGGTCACGGAAAGATCGCGCGTCGGCGATGACAGCCCCGGCACCAGCCCCAGCAGGTTGGACAGCAGGATGAACAACCACAAGCTGGCGACGAAGGGCAGCACGCGGGCCACATGCTGCGGCGCGACGACCTCGGCCACGGCGTCGTGCATCAGGGTGTAGGCTGCGCTGGCCAGGCGCGGCACGGCCCCACCGTCTCGACGCAGAAGAAGCCCGATGCGCCAGGACACACCCGCCAGCAAAACGGTGATCAACACGGACAGGATCAAGGGCTCACGCAGGGCGATGCCGTGCCATTGCAGCCAGACCGATGCGTCCAGGCCCGTCATTGGCCGTGCTCCTTGAAGAATCGGTAGACGTTGTAGATGCCCACGGCCAGCCCCAGCAGGATCAGGTTGATCGTCCATCGGAACGAGTAGCCAGCGGCCTGCTCGTCCAGCCAGCGGCCCAGGTAGGCGCCCGCGATCAAGGGCACCGTCAGCAGCAAGCCCGCCGTGCCGCCGGTGACCAGCAAGCCCAGCACGCCGCGCGTTCGAGGGGTGCGCAGCTGGCGGATCTGCCGGGACAGCTGCTTGCGCAACCGATCGTCGTCCTCGTCGCTCATGATGTCGCCTGCCCGGTCTGGGCCAGTTGCTGCATGCGTTGGTAGAGGGCCTGGTCCAATTGCGCCACGCTGTCTCGGGTACTCATGCGCAGTGTGCGCTCGCTGGCCAGCAGATCATCCAGTTGATGTTGTAAAGACTCAGGCTCCTCACCCAGCAGGAAGCGCCGGCTGACCATGCGAACCTGCGTTGAGCTCGCGCCACGCTCGCAGAGCAACAAGCCGCCAGCGCTGGCGCCATGCTGCCAGCCTGGGCCCTGGCTCGTGCGGTACCGGAACAAGCCGGGCTCCAGGACCGTGACCAGACCGGCGTGGCCGGGCAGGATGCCGAACTGCCCGGACGCGTCTTGCGCAATCAGGCTCATGACCTGATCGAGGCGGGTCGCGCTGCGCCCATCGAGCAACATCACGGTGATGGTCGGTGCGCTCATGTGGGCATGGCCCCCTTCATGTAGCACGCGTCTTCGGTGAGGTGGTCATACGCGCCATCGAGGAAGCGTTCGCAGTCGGCCAGCACGGTGTCGAGCGGCACCGTCTCGCCAGCCAGGCCCGAGTGATCGGCCACGACAAAGAAGGGCTGGGTCAGGTAGCGCTGCAGCCGGCGTGCGCGCATCACGATGCGGCGGTCATCGGGCGACAGCTCTTCGATGCCCAGCATGGCGATGATGTCCTCCAGCTCCTTGTAGCGGGCCAGGTGCTCGCGCACGCCCGAGGCCACCCGGTGGTGGCGCTCGCCCACGAGGCGCACATCCATCATGCGGCTGTTGGATGCCAGCGGGTCCACCGCCGGGTAGATGCCCCGCGCGGCCTGGTCACGCGACAACACCACCACCGTATCCAGGTGGGCCTGGATGGCCGCGATGGACGGGTCACTCATGTCGTCAGCCGGGACGTATACCGCCTGCACGGCGGTGATCGCACCCTGCGCGGTTGAGAGGATGCGTTCTTCCAGGCTGGCGATCTCGGTGAGCAAAGTGGGCTGGTAACCCACACTGGACGGCATGCGCCCCAGCAGGCCCGATATCTCGGTGCCGGCCTGGATGAAGCGAAACAGGTTGTCCATCAGGAACAGCACTTCGCTGTGACCGGCATTGCGCAAGGCCTCGGCGCAGGTCAGCGCGGTGAAGCCGGTGAAGAAGCGCACACCAGGCGTTTCGTCCATCTGGCCGAAGACCATGACCGAGCGGTCCATCACGCCAGCTTCGCGCATTTCATGCCACAGCTCGTGGCCTTCTCGGATGCGTTCGCCCACGCCGGCAAAGACCGATGCCCCCTGGTACATGCTGCTCACGGCATGCATGAACTCCATCATCAGCACCGTCTTGCCGACGCCGGCGCCGCCAAACAGCCCTGTCTTGCCCCCGCGCACGAAGGGGCACAGCAGATCGATGACCTTGACGCCCGTGGGCAAGATGTGTTTGCCGGGCACGGTGTCGATGAGCAGCGGCGGTGCCGCGACCACGGGCCGGCATGCCACCTGGCTCAGCGGCGGGCCACCGTCCAGGGGCTGGCCCAACACATTGATCAGCCGCCCGAGGCAGCCCTCGCCCGCGGGCACCGACAAAGGGGCGCCGCTGTCGTGAACGGGCATGCCCCGCGCCAGCCCGTCCGAGGTTTGTAAAGCAATGGCGCGGACCATGTGCTCTGACACGTGTTGCACCACCACCAGCATGATTTGATGCTGGTTCAGCGAGACGGTCAGGAGGTGGCCAAGTTGTGGCAGCGGCGTGCCACGCACATCCACGACCGTGCCCCGCACGGCCGCCACCTCATGACGGGCCTGCACGGCCAACGGCAAAGCATGCCAGGTATCCATCTGCACCGAGTCCCCTGTCCGCCCGCACAGCGGGCCCTTCAGTCTCTCGAACGAAATTCAGTGCATCACCTTAGCACCACTTTGCTGTGGCTTCGTGTCAGGCCGCGGTGTCCCGATCACCAGCGGCCAGCACGGACTGAACGCCACTCGTCTGGCGCGAGACAGCGGGATCGCACCGATGCGGTGCGACATGCCCCCCACCCCACCGCGCCACGGCCCGGCGCTGGTGCATTTCCAGCGCTGGCAGCCTGGCACGCATGTTGCATATGTGATGGTGTGCATGCAGGTAAGGTCGCCTCAGTGTGCACACCCCCTCTCCGCTAACGACGGCGGAAATCAGTTGGATGCCTTTGGTCCGTGTGGCCAGGTGCCCGCTCATTTTTTCCCTCTGGCAAACCTGCCGGATTCGAGCCTCGCTCATCCCACCGGTTTGCCTTCGCCGTCGCAGGAGCACACATGAAGATCGTCGTCGTTGGTCATGGCATGGTTGGCCACAAATTCCTTGAAAGCCTGGCTGAGACCGGCTTGAAGGATGCCGAGATCACGGTGCTGTGCGAGGAGCCTCGCCCCGCTTACGACCGGGTCCACCTGTCTGAATACTTCTCGGGCAAGTCGGCCGAAGACCTGTCTGTGGTCGAGCCCGGCTTCTTCGAACGCACCGGCTACAAGCTGCGCCTGGCCGCCAAGGCCGCGGCCATCGAGCGCCGCACCAATACCGTGACCACGGCCGATGGCGAAGAATTGGTCTACGACAAGCTGGTGATGGCCACCGGCTCCGTGCCCTTCGTGCCACCCATCCCGGGCCGCGAGCGCGACAAGTGCTTTGTCTACCGCACCATTGAAGACCTGGATGCCATGAAGGCAGCCGGTGCCAAGGCCAAGAACGGCGTGGTGGTGGGTGGTGGCCTGCTGGGCCTGGAATGCGCCAAGGCCCTGCGCGACATGGGCCTGGACACCCACGTCGTCGAGTTCGCCCCGCGCCTGATGGCCGTGCAGGTGGACGAAGGCGGTGGCCGCATCCTGCGCAACAAGATCGAAGCGCTGGGCGTGCACGTGCACACCAGCCACAGCACCGTGAAGATCGTGGACGGTGCCGAGCACCTGCACCGCATGGTGTTCGAAGACGGCAGCTACCTGGAGACCGACATGATCGTGTTCTCCGCCGGCATCCGCCCGCGTGATGAACTGGCCCGCCAATGCGTGCTGGCCATCGGCCCACGCGGCGGCGTGGTGATCGACGACCACTGCCGCGCCAGCGACCACGATGTCTACGCCATCGGCGAGTGCGCCTCGTGGCACGAGCAGACCTTCGGCCTGGTGGCCCCTGGCTACGACATGGCCCGCATCGCCGCCAAACACATTGCGGGCGACGCACAAGCCAGCTTCACCGGCGCCGACATGAGCACCAAGCTCAAGCTGATGGGCGTGGACGTGGCCTCCATCGGGGACGCCCACGGCAAGACCCCGCACAGCCGCGCCTTCCAGTACATCGACGAGGTCAAGCAGATCTACAAGAAGATCGTTGTCAGCGAAGATGGCCAGAAGCTGCTGGGCGCCGTGCTGGTCGGCAATGCCGATGAATACGGCACCTTGCTGCAGATGGCGCTCAACGGCATCACCCTGCCGGCCGACCCCGAGTTCCTGATCCTGCCGTCCAGCGACGGCAAGGCCAAGCCCGGCCTGGGCCCCGACGCCTTGCCTGACAGCGCCATGATCTGCTCGTGCAACAGCGTGAGCAAAGGCCAGATCTGCGCGGCCGTGGGCGATGGCGCCACCACCATCGCGCAATTGAAGTCCTGCACCAAGGCCGGCGCCACCTGTGGCGGCTGTGTGCCGCTGGTCACGCAGGTCATGAAGGCCGAGATGGGCAAGCGTGGCATGGCCGTGAACAACCATGTGTGCGAGCACTTCCCCTACTCGCGCCAGGAGCTGTACCACCTCATCCGCGTCGGCGAGATCAAGACCTTCGACGACCTGCTGGCCAAGCATGGCAAGGGCCTGGGCTGCGACATCTGCAAGCCCACCGCCGCGTCCATCTTCGCCTCGGTGTGGAACGAGTTCGTGCTCAAGAAGGAGCTGGCCAGCCTGCAAGACAGCAACGACTACTTCCTGGGCAACATCCAGAAGGACGGCAGCTACTCGGTGGTGCCGCGCATGCCCGGTGGCGAGGTGACGCCCGAAGGCCTGATCGCCGTGGGCCAGGTGGCCAAGAAGTACGGCCTGTACACCAAGATCACCGGTGGCCAGCGCGTGGACCTGTTTGGCGCGCGTGTGGAAGAGCTGCCCCTGATCTGGGAAGAGCTGATCGCGGCGGGCTTCGAGTCGGGCCATGCGTATGGCAAGTCGCTGCGCACGGTCAAGAGCTGCGTGGGCTCGACCTGGTGCCGTTATGGCGTGGACGACAGCGTGGGCCTGGCCGTGGAGCTGGAGAACCGCTACAAGGGCCTGCGTGCGCCGCACAAGATCAAGTTTGGTGTGTCGGGCTGCACGCGTGAATGCGCCGAAGCGCAAGGCAAGGACGTGGGCGTGATCGCCACCGAGAAGGGCTGGAACCTGTATGTGTGCGGCAACGGGGGCATGAAGCCCCGCCACGCCGAGCTGATCGCCTCGGACCTGAGCAAGGCCGAGCTGCTCAAGCTGATCGACCGCTTCCTGATGTTCTATGTGCGCACGGCCGACCGCCTGCAGCGCACCAGCACCTGGCGCGACAACCTCGAAGGTGGGCTGGACTACCTCAAGGGCGTGCTGATCCAGGACACGCTGGGCCTGGCCGCCGAACTGGAGGCGCAGATGCAGCACGTGGTGGACACCTACCAGTGCGAATGGAAAACCGCCGTGACCAATCCCGAGGTGCGCCAGCGCTTCCGCTCTTTCGTCAACAGCGATGCCAAGGACGAGCGCATCGTGTTCGTCAAGGAACGCGGCCAGATTCGCCCGGCGCGCCCTGAAGAGCGCGAAACCGCCGATGTCGCCAACTGATGCAAGCCACCGACACCAAGCGCTGTCATCACGCCAAGGAAGGAAACACCAATGAACGCCGTACTGAAACCCGTTGAGGACTGGGTGTCCGTCTGCCCGATCGATGCCATCGTGCCCAACACGGGCGTGTGTGCCCTGGTGGAGGGCCGCCACATCGCGGTCTTCCGCGTCGGGCACAACAAGCTGTTCGCCGTTGACAACCTGGACCCCAAGACCGGCGCCAGCGTGATGTCACGCGGGCTGATCGGCAGCCTGGGTGAGCGCGTGGTGGTGGCCTCGCCGCTGTACAAGCACCACTTTGACCTGCTCACCGGCGAGTGCCTGGAAACGCCGGACTACAGGCTGCAAACGCACGACGTGCGCAATCAAAACGGGCAGGTGCTGGTCGCGCTGAATTGATCTGCTTCATGCGCGGTGAGGCCGCAAATTGCGGACAATGGCGGACCTGTGTCGATGACAACCCCTCTGCCATGCCCCTGTCCGCCTCTCACCTCGTTCTGCGCGCCAAGCAACTGGAGATCGAGGCCATGCGCCACCTGGCCGGGCGCGTCGAGCTGGCCAACGTCATCGGGCAGTTGATCCACGCCTTGCAGCGTGAGCGGGGCGTGACCAGCATCTTCCTGGCCTCGGGCGGCCAGCGCTTCCAGGCCGAACGGCAGGCAGCCGTGGACAAGGCCCAGCCCATCGAGGTGGCGCTGCGCGCGCTGTTCGAGCAACAGATGGCGCCGGAGCAAGGCGCTTCGGCCCGCACCTTGTCGCTGATGGCCTGGGCCCTGCTGGGCCTGGACGCCCTGGCCGATCTGCGCGTGCAGATTGCACAGCGCCAACCTACGGCGCACGAGGCCGTCGCCGCCTTCAGCCGCCTGATTGCCGGCCTGGTCGAGCTGATCTTCCATGTGGCCGATGCGGCGCAGCACCCCGGCATCTCCCGCCTGCTGGTGGCCTTTGTGCACCTGGTGCAAGGCAAGGAGGCCGCGGGCCAGGAACGCGCCGTCGGCGCCCAGCTATTGGCCTCGGGTGCGAACGACGAAGCCGAGCAGCAGCGCATCGTGCACCTGATCGACGCACAAGAGCGCAGCCTGCAGGTGTTCGACGAGTTCGCCGAACCTGCCTTGCGTGCGCGCTGGCAGCAGCTGCAGCTCACGCCCAACATGGCCCAGCTGGAACGCCTGCGCCGCACCTTGTGCATGGCCAAGCCCGGCGCCAGGCTGGACACGAGCCTGAGCGACACCTGGTTCGCGGTGACCAGCGAACGCATCTCTGAAATGGGGCGGCTGCAGGTCGAGCTGGTGCAATGCCTGCGCCAGGCCTGCCAGGCGCAGATCCAGGCGGCAGAGCAGGACCAGCAGGACTCCGAGGGTCTGTTGCAACGGTTGCGCGACAACCCCCCACCCCACAGCGGTGCCGTAGCCCGGTTCTTCAACGCCAGGGAGACCGTTGATGCCGCCCCCGCTCTGCTCACACCCGATCAGCCCTCGGTGTCCTCGCTGGTCGACCTGCTGCAGGCGCAGTCCACGCGCCTGGCCAACATGGAGTCCGAGCTGGAAGCCGCACGCCGCGCCCTGCATGAGCGCAAGGTGATCGAGCGGGCCAAGGGCGCCTTGATGGCCCGCATGGGCCTGACGGAAGAAGCGGCCTTCCGCGCGCTGCAAAAGGCCTCCATGGACCACAACCGCCGGCTGCTGGATGTGGCCGAGGCCACGCTGGCACTGCCCGACTTCGCCTTCGCCCCGCCGGGCAGCACGCACCAGAAATAGGCGGCCAAAAGCAGGCATGGAACCTGCGTACCACTGACGCGTCAGGCTAAAGGCGGCCTGATGACTCGCATACGTGGATAACGGCGTCCCGTCCAGCATCGGCTTCACGCCGATACCTGGGGGTGCGCCGTTTTTGCTTTTCCATCCTCACTCTTCAAAGGAAGTCCGTATGGCCTATCTCGCCCCCAACGAGTTCGTGACCAAAATGGTCGATGCCGGTGAATCCAAGCTGCTGATGTCCACCCGCGACACCATCATCCGCGCCTACATGGCTGGGGCCATCCTGGCCCTCGCCGCCGCCTTTGCGGTCAGCATCACCGTCAACACGGGCAACCCGCTGATCGGCGCCCTGCTCTTCCCGGTCGGCTTTTGCATGCTCTACCTGATGGGCTTCGACCTGCTCACGGGCGTGTTCACGCTGGTGCCGCTGGCCGTGCTGGACAAGCGCCCGGGCGCCACCTGGGGCGGCGTCATGCGCAACTGGTCGCTGGTGTTCCTGGGCAACTTTGCGGGCGCGCTCACGGTGGCCGTGTTCATGGCCATCATCTTCACCTTCGGCTTCAGCGAAGCGCCCAACGCCATCGGCCAGAAGATCGGCCACATCGGCGAAGGCCGCACGGTGGGCTACGCCGCCCATGGTGCCGCCGGCATGCTGACGCTGTTCATCCGCGGCGTGATGTGCAACTGGATGGTGTCCACCGGCGTGGTCGCCGCGATGATGTCGACCTCGGTGTCCGGCAAGGTCATCGGCATGTGGATGCCCATCCTGGTGTTCTTCTACATGGGCTTCGAGCACTCCATCGTCAACATGTTCCTGTTCCCCTCAGGCCTGATGCTGGGCGGCAACTTCACGCTGATGGACTACTTCATCTGGAATGAAATCCCCACGGTGGTCGGCAACCTGGTGGGTGGCCTGACCTTCGTCGGGGCCACGCTCTACTCCACGCACTACAAGACTGCGCCCAAGCGCGTGGCGGCCTGACACCAGGCACCGAAGGCACGGAGCACACCGGGCACATGCGCGCCCCACAGCCCGCGACGCTGCACGTCACGCTCGGCCAGCACTCGCAGGCCGGGCGCAAGGCCGTCAACCAGGACTTCCATGGCGCCACCGTGCCGCAGGGCAGCCAGCTGCGTACCAAGGGCATCGCGCTGGCCCTGGCGGATGGCATCAGCAGCAGCGCGGTCAGCCAGGTGGCCAGCGCCGCGGCGGTGCGCGGCTTCCTGGACGACTACTACAGCACCTCCGAGGCCTGGTCGGTGCGGCGTGCCGCGCAGCGCGTGCTGAATGCCACCAACTCCTGGCTGCATGCCCAGACCCAAAAGAGCGACGCCCGTTTCGACAAGGAGCGAGGCTACGTCTGCACCTTCAGCGCCTTGATCCTCAAAGGGCGTGAGGCCCATCTGCTGCACGTGGGCGACGCGCGCATCTACAAGCTGCACCCGCTTGCGCTGGAGCAACTCACCGAAGACCACCGCGTGCGCCTGTCGTCGGCCGAAACCTATCTGGGTCGTGCCCTGGGTGCCGGCCCTTCTGTGGACATCGACTACCGCTGCTGCCCCACCGACGTGGGCGACATCTACCTGCTGGCCACAGACGGTGCGTATGAACACCTCGATGCGGCGGCCGTGCACACGGCCTTGCAGCAGCACCCAACGGACTTCGACGCGGCTGCGGCCTCGCTCACCGCCATCGCCCTCGAACGGGGCAGCCAGGACAACCTCACGCTTCAGATCGTGCGCATTGATGCCCTGCCCGACGAGCAGGCCTCGCAGCTGCTGGCCCAACGCGAAGGCCTGCGCCTGCCACCCCCCTTGCACGCGCGCATGAGCTTCGAGGGCTACACCATCGTGCGCGAACTGCATGCGAGTTCACGCAGCCATGTGCACCTGGCGGTGGACCAGGCCAGCGGGCAACAAGTGGCGCTCAAGACCCCGTCGGTTGACTTGCAACATGACCCGGCCTACCTCGACCTCTTCCTGCTGGAGGAATGGATCGCGCGCCGGCTCGACAGTGAGCATGTGCTCAAGGCCTGCGTGGCCGAGCGTCCGCGCGAGCACCTCTTCGTGGCCATGGAGTACGTGGAAGGCACCACGCTGGCGCAATGGATGATCGACCACCCCAGGCCAGATCTTGGCAGCGTGCGGCGCATCGTCGAGCAGGTGGCCAAAGGCCTGCAGGCCTTTCACCGCAAGGAGATGCTGCATCAGGATCTGCGCCCGGAGAACCTGATGCTGGACCAGCACGGCACCATCAAGATCATCGACCTGGCCTCCACCCATGTGGCCGGTCTGACCGAAGGCACGGCGCAGGCCCGCCCCCAGGCCATCCTCGGCTCGCTGCAATACACCGCACCGGAATACTTCGTGGGCGGCGTGGGCACCCCGCAATCGGAGCTGTTCTCGCTGGCCGTGATCACCTACCAGTTACTCACGGGCCAGTTGCCCTATGGTTTGCAGGTGACCCAACTGCGCTCGCCAGGCGATCTGCACCGCCTGCGTTATGCCTCGCTCAGCGTGCACCGCCCGGACCTCCCGCCCTGGCTCGATGCCGTGCTGCGTCGGGCGCTTCACCCCCAGATGGGCAAGCGACAAGAGGCCCTGTCGGAGTTCGTGCATGACCTGCACACGCCAGGCGCCCAGTATCAGCAAGACCGTGGACCCGCGCTCATCGAGCGCAACCCGGTGATCTTCTGGAAGACCCTGTCAGCCGTGCTGGCGTTGGCCGTGCTGCTCTTGCTGGGCCTGCGCGTGCTGGGGCATGGCAGCCCTGGCTGACACCGCCAACCGGCTTATGCCTGGCCCCTGCACCGTCAAGCCCCATTCACACAAGCGCTCTAGGCTGCAGCCCTGATCGACCGAGTCCGGTTACCACCATCAGGAGATGCAGTCACATGAGCAAGCAAGACAAGCAGCAACAGGCCTCCCGCCGGGCCTTCCTGTTCAACACCACCGCATCGGCCGCTGCCGGTGTGGCCCTGCCGGCCTTGTTCAAGCCGGGCATGGCCCAAGCCCAGAGCACATCAGCCGGTGCGCCGGCCATCATCACCTCGGACGCCGAGCGCCCCGTGGCTGCACAAGGCCTGCAGCTGGGTGACCCGCGTGGCGACGCCATGATGGTGTGGAGCCGTGCCGACCGCCCTTCGCGCATGCTGGTCGAATACAGCCTGGACGAGTCCTTCAAGAAGGCCACCAGGATCGTGGGCCCGTATGCCCTGGAGACCACCGACTTCACCGCCCGCCAGGACCTCAGCAAGCTGCCCGGTGGCCGCGAGGTCTTCGTGCGCGTCAGCTTCCAGAGTCTGAACAACGACCGCGCCCTGAGCGAGCCCCTCACCACGCGCTTCACCACCCTGCCCTGCTTTGCGTCGGACCTGAGCTGGCTCACCGGTGGACACGGCCGTGGCCGTGCGGGCCAGGACATCCGCTTCCAATGGGGTGGTGACACCGCCGGCCAGGGCTGGGGCATCAACCCCAGCTTCGGCGGCATGAAGATCTACGAAGCCATGCGCCAGCGCGCACCGCACTTCTTCATCCACAGCGGCGACAACATCTATGCGGACGGCCCCATCAAGGAAAGCGTCACCGCTGAAGGTGGCCAGTTGTGGACCAACATCGTCACGCCCGAAGTCAGCAAGGTGGCCGAGACGCTCAACGAATTCCGCGGCCGCTATCGCTACAACCTGCTGGATGACAACCTGCGCCGCTTCAACGCCGAAGTGCCGCAGATCTGGCAATGGGACGACCACGAGGTGTGCAACAACTGGTCGGATTCCAAAGACCTCAGCGGCGACGCCCGCTACACCGAAAAGAACGTGCCCCTGCTGATCGCACGTGGTGCGCGCGCCTTCATGGAATACGCGCCCATGCGCCCCTTCGACGCCACCGAGTCGCAGCGCGTGTACCGCAAGTTCTGCTACGGCCCGCTGCTGGAAGTGTTCGTGCTGGACATGCGCAGCTACCGTGGCGCCAACAGCGCCAACCTGCAGACACAAGCCGGCCCCGAGGCCGCCTTCCTCGGCCGCGAACAGCTCGACTGGCTCAAGCGGAGCCTGGCTTCGTCACGCGCCACATGGAAGGTCATCGCCGCTGACATGCCCATCGGCCTGAACATCGGTGACGGCAAGACGGCACAAGGCCTGGACCGCTGGGAGGCCGTGGCCAACGGCAACAACGGCGCCCCGATGGGCCGCGAGCTGGAGTTCGCCGAGCTGTTCAGCTTCATCAAGAAGCAGCGCGTGCGCAACACTGTGTGGCTCACCGCCGACGTGCACTACTGCGCCGCGCACTACTACGACCCCAACAAGGCCGTCTTCCAGGACTTCGAGCCCTTCTGGGAATTCGTCTCCGGCCCGCTCAATGCCGGCACTTTCGGCCCCAACACGATGGATGGCACCTTCGGCGGGCAAGTGGTCTTCCAGAAGACGCCGCCAGCTGGCCAGGCCAACCTGTCGCCGCTGTCGGGCCTGCAGTTCTTTGGCGAGATCAACATCGACGCCCAGAGCCGCGAGCTGACCGTGGACCTGCGTGACATCCACGGCGACTCGGTCTACAGCAAGACGCTGCAGCCACGCATGGGCTGAGCCAGCGCACTCAGCCCGCGCAAAGGCTCAACGCTGCCCGATGCGCGTTGAGCCGAACAAGGCCTTGTGCTCGGCAGGTTGCGAGCGCCAGTACTGCCTGGGCGCGCTCACCTGCCCGCCCAGTTTGGCCGCCGCGTGCCAGGGCCAGTGCGGGTCGTACAAGATGCCCCGCGCCAGCGCGACCGCATCGGCGCGGCCCTCGGCCACGATGGCTTCGGCCTGCTCTGGCTCGGTGATCAGCCCCACGCCGATCACCGGGATGCCGACCTGCTGGCGCACGGCCTCGGCCAGCGGGATCTGGTAGCCCGGCCCCACCGGGATCTTCTGCCCGGTCACCAGGCCACCGCTGGACACGTGTATGAAGGCACAGCCGAGCGCCTCCAGCGCTTGGGCGAACGCCACGCTTTGTTCGATGTCCCAACCGCCTTCGGCCCAGTCGGTGCCCGAGATGCGCACCCCCACGGGCTTGTCGGCCGGGAAGGCCTCGCGCACCGCGGCGAACACCTCCAGCGGGAAGCGCATGCGGTTGGCCAGCGAGCCTCCGTACTGGTCCTCGCGTTGATTGGACAAGGGCGACAGGAACTGGTGCAGCAAGTAGCCGTGCGCCGCGTGCACCTCGACCAGGTCGAAGCCCAGGCGTGCGGCACGTTGGGCCGCCTGCACAAACGCGTCGCGCACCCGCTGCAAGCCGGCCTCCTCCAGCACCACCGGTGGTGGCTCGTTGAGGCCATGGGCGATCGGCGATGGCGCCACGACCGGCCAGCCGCCCTCATCGGGCAACAGCAGGCTGCCGCCCTCCCAGGGCACGCGGCTGGAGGCCTTGCGCCCTGCGTGCGCCAGCTGGATGCCAAGGGGCATGTCCGAATACCGTCGCACAGCGCCCAGCACCTTGTGCAAGGCGGCCTCGGTCTCGTCCGAATACAAGCCCAGGTCGGCCGGCGAGATGCGGCCGATGGGCTCCACACCCGTGGCCTCGACGATCAACAAGCCCGCACCCGACAGCGCCAGCTGCCCCAGATGGATGGTGTGCCAGTCCGTGGCCTGGCCCTCTTCGGCCGAGTACTGGCACATGGGCGCGATCACGATGCGATTGGGCAACTGCAACTGCCCCAGCTTCAAAGAAGAAAACAGTTTGCTCACGGTGCGGTACTCCTTGGCCGGTGACCTGGTTCATCATGTGCATGGTTCAACTGAAGCGCGCCATGCCCAGCATTCGTCATCACCTGATTGTGGCCTTCCTGCGTTTGACACGCCGCAAAAGGGTCTACGCCACCGTTGAAGGCATGTACGCCGGGGTGGCGCAGGTGCGCCGCGCGGGCCCCGCCCGGCCGAGCCAGCGCCTCCAGAAGCGCGTGCAGGTCACACGGCACCAGGACGGCCCCCACGAGGTCTACACACTGCGCCCTCGGGCGCCTTCAGCGCAGGCGCCGCATCTGCTGTATCTGCACGGCGGCGCCTACATCCGGCCCATCACGCCCTTTCATTGGGACTTGCTGGCCGACCTGGTCGAGCGCACCGGCTGCGTGGCCACGGTGCCCTTGTACCCCCTGGCGCCTGAACACAGCTGCGAGCAGACGCTGGAGATGGTGCTGCGTGTGCACGCGCGCCTGTTTGCGGAGGCCGGCCCATCGCGCCCATCACGCCTGACCATCGCCGGGGACTCGGCGGGTGGTGGCCTGGCCTTGGCCCTGGCGCTGGCCCTGCGCGACCGCGGTCTGCCACCAGCCGACCACCTGGCCTTGATCACCCCCTGGGTGGACGTGGCCCTCACACATCCCCAGATCAAGGACACGGCCCCCACCGACCCCATGCTGGCCGTGCCAGGCGCACAAGAAGCCGGGCGCCGCTATGCGGGCCACTGGCCCATCCATCATCCTTATGTGAGCCCGCTGCATGCCGAGCTGCATGGCCTGCCGCCAACCACCTTGCTGATCGGCACACGCGACATCCTCTGCCATGACGCGCAGGCGCTGGCCGACAAGCTGGTGGCACATGGCACGGCAGTGCAGGTGCACATGGGCGAAGGCATGATCCATGTGTGGCCACTGCTGCCGATTGCCGAGGCGCAACAAGCGCGGGCCGTGCTGGCGCAGGCGATCCGCCCCGGCTAAGCCGGCCCGCCCCACTGGTAGCGCCCTTGCCGGGTATTTCCCCGCCATGTCATGAATAGGTAACTCGCCGTCGCTCAGCGTCAATCGTGCGCTGGAGAAAGTCCGAACAATCTTTCTCCATCCCCACTGTGCCCTTGAGCAAGCGAGCCCTTCATGACCACCCTGTCCATCAGCGCCTGGCCTTCGCAAGGGCGCCTGCTTTTTCCCGGCATGCTGGCCTGCTGCGTGGTGGCGGCGGCGGCCATGTTCCTGTCGCAGCATTACGGTGCCCCCGTGATGCTGTTTGCCTTGCTGCTGGGCATGGCGATGAACTTCCTGTCGGTCGACAGCCCTTGCAAGCCGGGTGTGGAGTTTGCCGCGCGGCAGGTGCTGCGCATCGGCGTGGCGCTGCTGGGCCTGCGCATCACCTTCCATGAGGTGATGGCCCTGGGCTGGCAGCCCATGGCGCTCGTGGTCGTCTCCGTGGCCGTGACGATCGTCGTGGGCATGATCGCAGCCAAGGCCATGGGCTTTCAATCGCTGTTCGGCCTGCTCACGGGCGGCGCCACGGCCATCTGCGGCGCCTCTGCGGCGCTGGCGCTCTCGGCGGCCTTGCCGGCCCACCCGGGCAAGGAGCGCGCCACCTTGTTCACTGTAATCGGCGTGAGCGCCCTGTCCACGCTGGCCATGATCGCCTACCCCATGCTGGTCAAGATGCTGGGCATGGACCCGCGCACCGCCGGCATCTTCCTGGGCGGCACGATTCACGATGTGGCGCAAGTGGTGGGGGCTGGCTACAGCCTGTCGCACGAGACGGGTGACATCGCCACCATGGTCAAGCTGATGCGCGTGGCCATGCTGCTGCCGGTCATCGTGGTGGCCACGTCCATCACGCGCGCCCGGGGCGACGGTGAATCGGTTCGCCCGCCTTTGCTGCCCTGGTTTGCGGTGGCTTTTGCCGTGCTGGTGGCCATCAACAGCACCGGCTTGGTCCCAGCGCCGGTTCAAGGCCTGGGGCGAGATCTGTCGAGCTGGTGTCTGGTGATCGCGATTGCCGGCATCGGCATCAAGACCCAGCTCAAGGAGCTGGCCAGCGTGGGCCTGCGCCCCATCTTGCTGATGGTGGGCGAGACCGTGTTCCTGGCCGCCCTGGTGCTGTTGGCCCAGCACTGGATGGCGTGAACGCCTGCGAACCCCACGCCCTGGGATTTACCCGCAGTGGCACGTCTCGTTAAGTCCCCGTCACCTCCAGTCAAGCGACGATGCACCTGGCACGCAACACTGGAACCGCTTGATGAGCATCAAGCGAACGTTCAACCCACTGCCGTAGGCCACGCCATGAAACTGTTGCAACACGCTCTCGCTGTCACCCTGCTTGGCGCGGCCCTGCCCGGCCACACGCAAGATCAAGGCGCAGCCCACACCGAACCAGATGGCGTGAAGACCAAGGTCAGCGGCACCGTCACCTTTGGCACCATGGTGCGCATGGAAGACGCCAGCCCCAGCGACTACGCCTACCCGCCCTCCACCATGGTGCCCACGGCCGCGCCGGGCCAGTTGGTGGGCAGCATGGGTGGCGCCGATCTGAACTACGAGAAGCACCATGCCGTGTCCACCGTGCTGAAGGCCCTGGTTGACCTGGATGTGCGTGGCCAGCACAGCGGCTTCTTTGCCCGCGGCTCGGCCTGGACAGACTTCACGCTCGGCCACGCCAACGCTGCCTACGGCAACTACCCCAACCGCTACCAGACCAACACCACCTTGAGCGACGACGGCTTTGACCGCGAAGCCCGCTTCAATGGCCTGGATCTGCTGGACGTGTACGCCTGGCACCACATGGACTTCAGCGATGGCAAGCAGCTGGATGCACGGCTGGGCCGACAAGTGCTGAACTGGGGCACGGCGCAGTTCACCACGGGCGGCATCAACTCGGCCATCAACCCTTTGAACCTGGCCGCCCAGGTGCGCCCCGGCTCGCTGCCGCAAGAAGGCAAGGTGCCATTGAGCATGCTCAACCTCAAGCTGGCGCTGAGCCCGCAATGGAGCGCCGAAGGCTTCCTGGCGCTGGAGAGCCGCACCACGGTTCTGCCGGGCTGCGGCACCTTCATGGACGTGTCGTCCATCCTCGTGCATGGCTGCATGCTGGCCGGTGCCGTGCCTCGCCCCTACAACGGCACGCCCATGTCCACCGTGGACACGCTGACCGAGCAGGCGATCCTGTCGAGCGGCTACTACGTGCACCGCGACTCCGATGAAAACGCCCGGCGCGGTGGCCAGTTCGGCCTGGCCCTGCGTTTCAAGTCCGAGCCCCTGCACACCGACTTTGGCGCCTACGCCATGAACATGCACAGCTCGGTGCCTTACCTGCGCATCAAGGTGGAAGACATCAACGGCAGCACCCTGCCTGCCGGCCTGGCCAGTGCCTTTCAGCGCCTGTCTGACCCCAACGGCCTGCGCTATGCCGCCACCTACCCTGAAAACATCCAGGTCTACGGCCTGAGCTTTGACAGCAAGCTCAACCCGGCATCCAACGTATATGGTGAGGTGGCGTATCGCCCCAACCAGCCCTTGAGCATGAACGCCACCGATCTGCTCAACGCCTTCCTGCTGCGCACGCCCACCGCCATGCTGCAACAAAGCAAGGACGTGCTGGCCATCCCCGCCGGTGGCGACTTCTACGCTTACGACCGCTTCCACGTCACCACCGCCAGCCTGGGCAGCAACCGCGTGATGCCCAAGCTGCTGGGCGCGAGCCGCGTGGTGCTGTCTGGCGAAGTGGGCATCAGCCATGTGGCCAACCTGCCTGACCCGCTGCAGATGCGTTATGGCCGCTCGCTGGCTTATGGTGGGGCACCGTATCTGGTCAACGGCACGCTCACAGCCTGCTCGGAGGCCCAGCCTGGCCTCTCGGGCGTGCCGGGCAAGACCTGCACCACGGACGGCTTCATCACGCCCAACGCCTGGGGTGTGCGTGGCCGCGTGGCCGCGGTGTATGCCGATGCCTTGTGGGGTGCGCAACTGACGCCCTCGCTGTTCCTCGCCAAAGACGTGGACGGCTACTCGTTCGATGGCACCTACTCCAAGGGCCGCACCACCATGCGGCTGGGCCTGCGCGCCGACTGGAGCAAGACCTTCTACACCGACATCCAGTACACGCGCTTTGCGGGCGGACACTACAACCTGCTGTCAGATCGCGACAACGTGATGCTGGCCGCCGGCGCCAACTTCTGACCGCGCCCGCCGCCCTCCCTTCGCCCAACCACAGGTACACCGCCATGCACATGCCCAGCCATGACACGGACCCAGGCAGCGACGACTACCTCGTCAGCCGGCCTCACGCCTGGTTCGCTTTCGCGATGACCTTCGCCCTCATGCTGTTCGACTACATCGACCGCCAGGTGATCGTCTCGCTGTTCCCCTACCTCAAGGCCGAGTGGTTGCTGTCAGACAAGCAACTGGGTGGTCTGGTGTCCATCATCTCGGTGGTGGTGGCGGTGGGCAGCATCCCTGTGGCGCTGGTGGCCGACCGGCTCAGCCGGGTCAAGAGCATCGTCGCCATGGCGCTGGTGTGGAGCGCGGCCACCACCTCGTGCATGTTTGCCGGCAGCTATGCGCAGCTGTTCACCGCCCGCGCCGTGGTGGGCGCCGGTGAAACCGGCTACGGCTCGGTGGGCGCGGCGCTGATCGCCAGCATCTTCCCGCGCCGGCTGCGTTCAGCCTTGCTGGGCGCCTTCTTCGCGGCGGCCTCGCTGGGTTCGGTGCTGGGGGTGGTGCTGGGCGGTGTGATCGCCGCGCGCTTTGGCTGGAAGGCGGCCTTTGGCGTGGTCGGCATCCCCGGCCTGCTGCTGGCCCTGCTCTACCTGCTGGTGCGTGATTACAAAACGGTGGAGCTGACACCGAAGCTCAACCAGGCCACCCAATCGGCCAGCAAGCTGGCGGCCCACATCACGGGCACGCTGCTGCGCACGCGCACCTTGCTGTGGGCCTGCCTGGGCGCCCCCATGCAGCTCATCGTGGTGGCGGCCATCTGGTCCTGGTTGCCCAGCTTCCTCAACCGTTATCACGGCGAAGCGCCAGATGTGGCCGCCAAACACGCGGCGCTGGTGGTGCTGTGCGGTGCGGTCGGCAGCGTGTTCTGGGGTGCGGTGGTCGAGCGTGCCGCAGCCGGACGCCCCAAGGTGCGCCTGCAGATCATGGCCGCCTTGTGCGTGCTGACGCTGATCATCTTCGCCACGGCTTTTGGCGCGCTTCCGCAGGGCACGCAGCAGTTCAAGCTGATCCTGCTTGGCGGCTTCGTGATGTCGTGCACCGTGGGCCCGGTCACCGCCGTGGTATTCGATGTCGTGCACCCTGGCCTGCGCTCCACCGGCGGCGCCGTGTTGTCCCTGTTCCAGAACCTGCTGGGGCTGGCCGTGGGGCCCTTCATCGCCGGCGTGATGTCGGACTGGTGGGGCTTGAACACTGCACTCACCGTCATCCCCTGCTTCAGCGTGCTGGCCGCGGTGTGCTTCCTCATGGCCATGCGCAATTACGAGAGCGACATCAACGAGGTGGCCCACGTGAAGCTGCAAGCCGCACCGGCTGGCGCCCCCGCCCCCGAGCGCGTGCCGGCCTGAGCAGGCCCCCGCCCACCCCTCCTTCACATCCAAACCAGAGTACACATCATGACCAAGGCCATTCGTTTCCATGAAACCGGCGGACCGGAAGTGCTGAAGCTGGAAACCGTCGACGTGGGAGAGCCCGGCCCAGGCCAGGTCCGCGTCCGGCACACCGGCATCGCGGTCAACTTCATCGACATCTACTTCCGCATCGGGCGCTACCCGGCACCCCTGCCCAGCGGCCTGGGCTCCGATGCCGTGGGCGTGGTCGAGGCCGTGGGCCCGGGCGTGACCTTCCTCGCAGAAGGCGACCGCGTGGGCTACATGCTGGGCCCGCTGGGCGCCTATTCGGAGGCCCGCGTCATGCCCGCCGAGGTGCTGATCAAGATCCCGGACGGCATTTCCGACAGCACGGCCTCGACCCTCATCATGAAGGGCCTGACGGCGCAATACCTGTTTCGCCAGGTCTACCCGCTCAAGGCCGGTGACACCATCCTGTACCACGCCGCAGCCGGTGGCGTGGGCCTGATCGCCTGCCAGTGGGCCAGAGCCCTGGGCGTGACGATGATCGGCACCGTGGGCTCGGACGAGAAGGCCGCGATCGCCAAGGCCCATGGCTGCGCGCACGTGATCAACTACAACAAGGAAAGCTTCGTCGAGCGCGTCAAGGAGATCACCGACGGCAAGGGCGTGCCCGTGGTCTACGACTCGGTGGGCAAGGACACGCTCATGGGCTCGCTGGACTGCCTGCAAAAGCGCGGCACGCTGGTGAGCAACGGCACCAGTTCGGGCCCGGTCATCGTGGACACCACGCTGCTGGCCGTGAAGGGCTCGATCTGGCTGACGCGCCCCGCCATGGTGGACTACGCCTTGCCCCGCCACAACATGCTGGCCATGGCCGACGAGCTGTTCGACCTGGTGCTGCGCGGCGAGATCAAGAGCGAGCCCAGCCAGACCTTTGCGCTGGCCGATGCGGCGCAGGCCCACAGCGCGCTGGAGTCCCGCCAGACAACCGGCGCCACGGTGCTCATTCCCTGAAAGCAGACACCGCATGCGCACGCTCACCATCGACGCCAGCGTCGACCTGATCTGCCCCTGGTGCATGATCGGCAAGCAGCACCTGACGCAGGCCCTCGCCCAGCTGCGGCAAACCGATCCGGATGTGTCTGTGCGCGTGCGCTGGCATGGGCTGCAACTGCTGCCCGATCTGCCGCCAGAAGGCCAGCCCTTCATGGACTTCTATGTGAACCGCCTGGGCAGCCCCGAGGCGGTGGCCCGCCGGCAGGCGCAGGTCCAAGCTGCCGGCGACGTGGTGGGGCAGGCATTCGCGTTCGAGCGCATCGCCACCATGCCCAACACCAGGCTGGCACACGAGATGGTGCGCAATGCCGCCACGGTCTATGGTGCCGACTGCGGCGATGCCTTGATCGACGCCTTGATGCAGGCTTATTTCATGCACGGGCAGGACATCGGGCAACGCAGCACGCTGGTGGCGCTGGCCCAAGGCATGGGCCTGGACATGCTGGTGGTGCCCGGCCACGCCAGCGCTGCTCGGGCCTCTCGGACCATGCCACCCAACGCACCGGGCCTGGTCTCACGCGGTGTGCCGCACTTCGTGTTCAACCAGCGTGCGGCCATTGAAGGCGCCTCGCACCACAGCGTCCTGCTGGAGGCCATGCATGCGGTGCTGCGACCGGCCTCGGCCACCGTGCACCAAGCTTGACAACGGGTTGATGGCTTGACGGCCTAACGGCCTTTCGGCGCCGTCTTGGCTCGCGGGCTAGCCTTGGCCTCGTGTGCCAGCTCCCGCGCCCGCTTGGGGTTGGAACCAAACTGCGCGCTGTACCAACGCGTGAACGCACTGGGTGCGGAAAAGCCCAACAAGGCCGCCACCTCGGTCAGGGGGCGCTCGCTGTTTTCCACATGCCGCGTGGCCAGCTCCACCCGCAGGTCATTGACCAGCGTGGAAAAGCTCACCCCCTGGTCGGCCAGGCGCCGCTGCACCGTGCGGCACACCAGCCCCAGATGCGCCGACACCTGCTCGATGCTGCAGCGCCCACTGGGCAGCAGCAACAAGACCGTGCGCCGCACCTCGTCCACCAGGGAGGGCTCCTGCACCACCACCGAGGTGTCCAGCAGCTGCTGCGCATACCGTGCCATGGCCGGGTCGGCCGACGGGTTCGCCGCGTCCAGCTCGGCCTTCGAGCACACGATGCCGTTGAAGTCGTGGTTGAACTCCACACAGGGCCCGAACACACGCAGGTGCGTGCTGGTATCACGCGGGGCGGCATGCACGAAGCACACGCGGCGAGGCCGCCAATCGGCCCCCAGGAACTGCCGCATCATGCGCAGGATCACGCCCACCGACAGCTCCACCGCCTGGCGCACAGGCTGGGCACTGCCCACGATCACCTCGTCACGGATCACCACCATGCCACCGGCCTCTTCAACGGTCAGCGACAAGGCGCCATTGAGCATGGCCAGGTAGCGCAGCAAGACCTCCATCGAATCACGCAAGGTGGGCTGATCACGGATCAACAGGCCCACAGGACCCATATTGGACAGCCGGCGGCTTTCGGCCATGCGCAGGCCAAAGCTCTCGATACCCGACGCCTTGGCTGACTGCTCCAGCAACTGCACCGCCCGATCAGCCGGTATCCGCAGATCGGGCTCATTGAGCACATTGGAGCTCAAACCCACGTCGGCGAGCATGCGATAGGGGTCCAGGCCGGCCGCACGTGCGACCTCGTTGTAGTTTGTCAGAGCCGCTGCGCGAACAAGAGGAACCATCGGGGAAATCGCGTAGTGAGATGTCATCGAATGGTAAGTGCCGGTCCTCTGAAGTCAAGCGGGCAGAACCCGGCAAACCAATAATCCAAATCGTCAACACGGGCAATCCGACACAGGAGACACAGGCCATGACACTTGGTTTCGACAACGGCCCCGCCATCGTGCGCGCCGAGTTCCTGGGCTACACCATGGAGGTGGAGCCCCTGACCTGCAGCATCGGCGCCGAGCTGCGCAAGGTGAGCCTGGCCGCAGCCGCCGTGGACGATGACCTGCTGGCGCAGATCCGGGCCTTGTTGCTCAAGCACAAGGTCTTGTTCTTCCGCGATCAGGACATCACCCGTGCCGAGCACGTGGCTTTTGCCCGTCGTTTTGGCGAGCTGGAAGACCACCCCGTGGCCGGCAGCGACCCGGATCACCCCGGCCTGGTGCGCATCTACAAATCACCCGAGGCCAAGGTCGACCGCTATGAAAACGCCTGGCACACCGATGCCACCTGGCGCGACAAGCCGCCCTTTGGCTGCGTGCTGCGCTGCATCGAATGCCCGCCCGTGGGCGGCGACACCATGTGGGCCAACATGGCGCTGGCCTACGAGATGCTGCCCGATCATGTGAAGACCCAAATCGCCTCGCTGCGTGCGCGCCACAGCATCGAAGCCAGCTTCGGCGCGGCCATGCCCATCGAGAAGCGCCTGGCGCTCAAGGCCCAGTACCCCGACGCAGAACACCCGGTGGTGCGCACGCACCCGGAAACCGGCGAAAAAATCCTGTTCGTCAACGCCTTCACCACGCACTTCACCAACTTCCACACCAGCGAGAACGTGCGCTTCGGGCAGGACGCCAACCCCGGCGCCTCGCTGCTGCTGAACTACCTGGTGTCGCAGGTCTACATCCCCGAATACCAGGTGCGCTGGCGCTGGAAGCCCAACAGCGTCGCCATGTGGGACAACCGATCCACCCAGCACTACGCGGTCATGGACTACCCGCCCTGCCACCGCAAGATGGAACGCGCCGGCATCGTTGGCGATATCCCCTTCTAACCCCCCGCTCACAAGGACCAGCCATGAACTTCATCGACGGCGCTCTCTTCCCTGAAAACCAGGAAAAGCTTGTCATCACCTGCGCGCCCTACGGCCCCGAGTGGATGCCTTCGGATTTCCCGGAAGACATCCCCGTGAGCATGGACGAACACATCCAGAAGGCGGTGGATTGCTACAACGCCGGCGCCACCGTGCTGCACCTGCATGTGCGCGAAGAAGACGGCAAGGGCAGCAAGCGCCTGTCCAAGTTCAACGAGCTGCTGGCCGGCCTGCGCGAAGCCGTGCCCGACATGATCCTGCAGGTGGGCGGCTCGATCAGCTTCGCGCCGGAAGGCGACGGCGAGGTCGCCAAGTGGCTCAGCGACGACACGCGCCACATGCTGGCCGACCTCAGCCCCCGGCCCGACCAGGTGACGATTGCCATCAACACCAACCAGATGAACGTGGTGGAGCAGATGTGCGATGCGGACCTCAAAGGCACCTCGCTGAACGAGCCGGCCATGTACCGCGCCTACCGCGAGATGACCATCCCCGCTGGCCCGGAGTGGGTGGAAGAGCACATCAGCCGCCTGTCGAACGCAGGCATCCAGACCCACTTCCAGCTGGCCAACATCACGCAGCTCGAAACGGTGGAACGCATGATGCGCCGCGGCACCTGCAACGTGCCCCTGATCCTGACCTGGGTGGCCATTGGCGGCGGCTTCGACCAGCCCAACATCTACAACCTGGCCAACTTCGTGCGCGCCGTACCCGATGGCGCCGTGCTGACGCTGGAGACCTCCATGCTCAACGTGCTGCCCATCAACATGATGGCCATCGCCATGGGCCTGCACGTGCGCTGCGGCATCGAAGACAACATCTGGACGCAAGACCGCAAAGCCAAGATGAGCTCGGTCAAGCAGATCGAACAGCTGGTACGCATTTCGCGCGAGTTCGGCCGCGAGATCGCCAACGCCGATGAGGCCCGCCGCATTTACCGCATCGGCGAGTTCTACAACAGCGCCGACGAAACGCTGGCCAAGAACGGCTTTGCCCCCAACCGCAAGGCCGGCCAGCGAGGCTTCCTGCAGCACGCCCTGGCCTGAAGCAAAGAGGGGCGCCGCGACATGAACGATGTGACCGTGCTGATCGTGCCGGGCTTGCGTGACCACGTGAGCACGCACTGGCAGACCCTGCTGGAAGACAAGCTGCGCCTGCAAGGCCACAAGGTGGCCAGCGTGCCGCCCATGGGCCGCGAGGATCTGGATTGCCAGCAGCGCGTCGACGCCATCGAGCGCGTGGCTCGGCGCATCGAAGGCCCGTTCGTGATCGTGGCGCACAGCGGTGGCTGCATCATGGTGGCGCACTGGGCTCAACAAACCCGGTGCCAGGTGCTGGCCGCCTTGCTGGCCACGCCCCCGGACTTTGATCGCCCCATGCCCGATGGCTACCCCAGCGTGGAAGCCCTGCGCGAGGGCGGGTGGCTGCCGGTGCCGCGCCTGCCATTGCCTTTCTCCAGCGTGGTGGTGGCCAGCCGCAACGACCCCCTGGCGGGTTTCCTGCGCGTTGAAGCCCTGGCGCTGGACTGGGGCAGCATCCTGATGGACCTGGGGAACGTGGGCCACCTCAACCCGGCATCGGGTTATGGTGACTGGCCCATGGCGCAGTTTCTGATCGACGCCTTGTGCACGCGTTCGTCAGACTAGTGGCTTGCGATAGATGGACGGGCGCACCATCTCCAGCTCGGCGGTCACGCCATGCAGGCTCTCCGAATGGCTGATGAAGAAATAGCCGCCGGGCTTGAGCTGCTGAATCAGGCGTGCCATCACGCCCTGCTTGGTCTCGACTGAAAAGTAGATCATCACATTGCGCAGGAAGATCACGTCGAACTGGCCCACATCGGGCAGGCGTTCATTGAGGTTGATCTGTGCCACGTTCACCCGCTCGCGCAAGGCCTTGCTGACCAGAAACCAGCCCTCCTGGCTGCCCACGCCCTTGAGGCAATGGCGGATCTTGTACGCCTTGGGGATGTTGGCGGCGTCCTCGATGGGGTACAGCGCCTGGCGCGCCTGCTCCAGCACACGGGTGCTGATGTCGGAGGCCAGGATCTCGAAGCGCGTGTGGCCCAGTGCTTCGGCCAGGACCATGGCCAGGGTGTAGGGCTCCTCGCCGCTGGAGCTGGCCGCACTCCAGACACGCACCTTGCGCTCCTGACGCAGCGAAGGCAACACCGCCTGCGCCAGAAAATCAAAATGCTGGGGCTCGCGGAAGAAGTAAGTCTCGTTGGTGGTCAGCAGGTCCAGCGCGACCTGCCGCTCCCTCTGATCCTTGAGGACCAGCGCCAGGTAGTCGCCGTAAGAGCCCAGGCCATGCTGGCCCAGTCGCTTGGCCAGGCGCCCACTGATCAAGGGCTTCTTGGCCTCGCTCATGTGGATGCCCGCCAGGTCAAAGACCAGGCGGCTGAAGCCCTTGTACTCTTGTTCGCTGAGCGTGGCGTAGCTCATCTTGTCACTCCGGCTGGTCGCGCCGACTCAATGCGGGTTGCTGGTCGCGGGCGCGTCACCAGCGGCCTGGCCATTGAGCGTGGCCAGCTCGTCCACCGACAGCACATTGCCCAGGTCCAGCAGAATCACGAAGCCGTTGTTGACCTTGGCCATGCCATCGATGAAATCGGCGCGGATGCCGGTGCCAAAGCTCGGAGGCGGCTCGATGTGGGCGCTGTCGATCTGGCGCACGGCACTGACTGCGTCCACGATGATGCCCAGCACGAAGGTGTCCTGCTCGGCCTGCACTTCCAGGATCACGATGCAGGTGCGCCGCGAGGTCTCGGTGCGGGCCCGGCCAAAGCGGGCATTGAGGTCGATGACCGGCACCACGGCACCACGCAGGTTGATGACCCCGCGCATGAAGGCGGGCATCATCGGCACGCTGGTGATGCCGCCAAACTCGATGATCTCGCGCACCCGCAGGGTGGCCACGCCGAACAGTTCACCACCCAGGCTGAAGATCAGGTACTGGCTGACATGGCGGCCCATCTGGGCCTTGGCCTGGGGCGTTAGCGCCTCGCCTTCCCCACTCACTGCAGTATCACTCGAAGACAGTCCACTCATGGCACTCACTCCTCGAATTGCACGAACTCTTGGTGGTTGACCGGCTCGTCGCGATGCCGACGGTTGCCCACCAAGGGCTTGCGCGTGGTGCCATGGGCCACGGCGCCTGCCAGCAATGGCGCCTTGGCGGCACGCTTGATGGCCTGGCCGGCGGCCACGTGGGCACCGGGCGCACCGCTGGTGGTGAAGAAGCTCATCAAATCCTGCAGCTGCTCGGCCTGGCCGCTCATCTCTTCGGCGGTAGCGGCCAGCTCTTCCGAGGCGCTGGAGTTCTCTTGCGTGAGTTGCGACAACTGGGTCACGGCGGTGTTGATCTGGTTGATGCCGGTGGCCTGCTCGTTGGAGGCCAAGGCGATTTCCTGCACCAGGTCCGAGGTCTTGGCAATCGAAGGCACGATGGTGTCGAGCAACTCGCCGGCACGTTCAGCCAGTGCCACGCTGGACTTGGCTACCTCGCCGATCTCTTGTGCCGCCTCCTGGCTGCGTTCGGCCAGCTTGCGCACCTCGTCGGCCACCACGGCAAAGCCCTTGCCGTGCTCGCCTGCGCGGGCGGCTTCAATGGCGGCATTGAGCGCCAGCAGGTTGGTCTGGTAGGCGATGTCGTCGACGATGCTGATCTTGTCGGCAATCGTCTTCATGGCCACCACGGTGTCCTTCACGGCCTGGCCACCTTCCACGGCCTCCTTGGCGGCCTTGCTGGACAGGCCTTCGGTCACCTGAGCGTTCTCGGCGTTCTGCTGCACCGAGCTGGCGGCCTGCTCGATCGTGGCGGAAGTCTCTTCCACGCTGGAGGCCTGCTCGGTCGAGCCCTGGCTGATGCTCTGCGCCGTGGCCGACACCTGCTCGGCTGCGGCAGACAGGGCTGAGGAGGAGCTGCGCACGTCACCAATGATCTGGGAGAGCTTGTCGGACATGCGCTTGATCGCCGCCAGCATGCTGCTGTCATCGCCAGGCTTGATCGCCACCTGCACGGTCAGGTCACCCTGGGCAATGCGGCTCACCACATCGGCCGCATAAGCGGGCTCGCCACCCAGTTGCTTGATGAGGCTGCGGGCAATGACAAAGCCGATCAGGCTGATCACCAGCAAGGTCGCCCCCGACACCGTCATGGCCGAGATCAGGGCGCTCTTTTTGGTGCGCGCGGCCTCTTCGGAGCCGGTCTTGGCCAGTTCGATGTTGTAGTCACGGTGGGCCTGCAAGGCGTCCGTGAGCTTGCTCACCAAGGCACGGTTCTGGATGTTGAGCGCCACCGCTTCCTGGCGCTTGCCAGCCGTGACCAGCTTGAGCAGCTCGGCGCGGAAAGCCATGTAGTCCGCAACAGCTGCACGGTCGGCGGCCAGCAAGGCCTTGTCCTTCTCGTCAGCGATCAGCGGTTCGTACTTCTTGAACGCCTCTTCGGCCTTCAGCGCCAGCGCATCCACGGCTTTCTGCGACTCCGCGATGCGGTCCTTGTCGTCGTCGGCCACCTGCTGCCAGATGCGGGTCCGCATGGTGGCGATGCTTGCCGCCGCCTCGTCCACCAGCAGCAAGCTGGGCAGCACGTTGACGTAAGAGTAGTTGGCAGCGTCGTACACCTTCTCCATCTGGAGGGTCGACAAGCCCGACAAAAAGGCAATGCCGGACAAGGCGGACAACACCAGCAGGATGAACTTCTTGGCTACGGTCAGGTTTTTCATGACAGCGAGCTCCCTTGCGGATTCACATTGAGAGGACAGGTTGCCCACGCATCACAGCCATGGACGTTCCGGCTTGAACAAACGGTGAACGCCCCGAAGGGGGCGAGCAGCCGTATCAACTGGCTTGGCTGGCCGCCATGCCGTCCAGCATGGCAATTTCATCCACCGACAGCACCTTGCCCAGGTCCAGCAAGATCACGAACTGCCCTTTGACCTTGGCAATGCCGTCGATGAAGTCCGCGCGAATGCGCGTGCCAAAACTGGGTGCGGGCTCCACATCCATGCTGTCGATCTGGCGCACGGCACTGACGGCGTCCACCACGATGCCCAGCACATGGGTGTCGGCGTCGGACTGGACCTCCAGGATCACCACGCAGGTGCGCCGGGAAATATCGGTGGCCGCGCGGCCGAAGCGCGCATTGAGGTCGATGACCGGCACCACGGCCCCGCGAAGGTTGATGACGCCGCGGATGAAGGACGGCATCATCGGCACGGTGGTGAGGTTGCCGTACTCGATGATCTCGCGCACACGCAGCGTGCCAACGGCGAACAACTCATTGCCCAGGCTGAAGATCAAGTACTGGCTGACCATGCTCGCCTTGGTCAGCCCCGGCGGCAGGGTGGTAGCGGTGAGGGTGCTCATGGCTCAACCCTCGAAATTCACGAACTCTCGTGCATCGACCTCGGCCGGCGCATCGTGACGGCGTCGGGCCTTGGCCATCGGGGCCGAACGAGCGCTCGGGGCGCTGGCCGCCGCCTTGAACGCGCGTTGCTGGGCCATCTGGCCGGTCTTGAAGTAGCTCACCAGTTCCTGCAGCTGCTCGGCCTGCCCGCTCATCTCCTCGGCCGTCGCAGCCAGCTCTTCCGAAGCGCTGGAGTTCTCCTGCGTCAGCTGCGACAGCTGGGTCACGGCGGTGTTGATCTGGGTGATGCCGGAAGACTGCTCGTTGGAGGCCGAAGAGATTTCCTGCACCAGGTCCGAGGTCTTGGCGATGGAGGGCACGATGGCGTCCAGCAGGCTGCCAGCGCGTTCGGCCAGCGACACGCTGTTCTTGGCCACTTCACCAATCTCGGCAGCGGCTTCCTGGCTGCGCTCGGCCAGCTTGCGCACTTCTTCGGCCACCACGGCAAAGCCCTTGCCATGTTCACCTGCGCGCGCGGCTTCGATGGCGGCGTTCAGCGCCAGCAAGTTGGTCTGGTAGGCGATGTCATCCACGATGCTGATCTTGTCGGCAATCGTCTTCATGGCCTGCACGGTTTCCTTCACGGCATGGCCGCCTTCCACAGCCTCCTTCGAGGCCTTGCCCGACATGTCCTCGGTCACGCGAGCGTTGTCGGCGTTTTGCTGCACGGACGACGCCATTTCTTCCAGCGAAGCAGAGGTCTCTTCCACACTGGCCGCCTGCTCGCTGGCACCCTGGCTCATGCTTTGTGCCGTTGAGGCAACTTGCTCGGAAGCAGACGACAGGGCGTCCGAGGCGGCCCGCACATCACCGATGATCTGCGACAGCTTGTCCGCCATGTTCTTGACCGCGGCCAGCATGCTGCTGTTGTCACCAGAGGCCAGTTGCACCTGCACGGTCAGGTCGCCATCGGCCACCTGGCGCACCACCTCGCTCACGTAAGCCGGCTCGCCACCGAGCTGCTTGAGGATGCTGCGGGTGATCCAGGTGCCGATCGCGATCAGCATGGCCAGCATCAGGCCGGCACCGGCCAGCATGCGGGTCTTGGCCGTCGAGATGATCTGGTCAGAGGCCTTGACGGCATCGTCACCATACTTGACGTTCAGGTCCACCAACTTGCCCAGCGAGTCATTGCTGGCATCGAACAGCGCGTCCACCGCGGCGGCGCGCTTGTAGTACTCCTCGTACAAGTCTTTCTGGCGCTGCGGGTCGGTGTTGGTGCTCAGGGCCGTGACGATTTCATCCACACGGTGTTCTGCGTTCTTCCATTCCTCGAACTGCTTGACGAACGCCCTCCACACCTGCGCCTCTTCCGGCTCTTGCGGCAGAGGCTCGTAAATGTTCCAGCCCTTCTCCAGGCGCTTCCACACCTCCTGCTTGTCTTTCAGGATGGCCACGATCTTGTCCTGGGCGTGGTAGTCGTTTTCATAGAAAGCCACCTTGCGCGTGTCGGCCATGATGGTCGAATTGGTCTCGTTGACCATCTCCAGGCTGAGCACGGATGGCAAGCGGTTCTTGCCCAGCTCGGCAATGGATTCACTGGTGCCACCCAGCGCGACCCAACCGATGGCACCGACCAGGCAAAGCGCCAGAACCGAGATGGTGAGCAAGCCAACCAACTTGGCTTTCAAAGACAGGTTTGTCATGATGTGGTGTCCTACAAAAAGGGGGAATGCCCCCGTTCAGGTTACGATGGAGATCAGGCGCTCGCGCCGGCCAGTTGCCGCTCGCTGCTGCGCACGTTTTGCGAAATCAAGGTGGACACATCCAGCAGCAGGGCCACGGAGCCACTGCCCAGGATGGTGAAACCACCCACGCCCTGGATGTTCTGGAACACCTTGCCCAGCGGCTTGATGACGGTCTGCAGCTCGCCCATGAGCTGGTCCACGACCAGGCCCACGCGCTGGCCACCGCCTTGCACCACGACCACGTTCTGGCGGCGGCCGGGTTCGCCTTCAATGTCATACAGCTCGCGCAGGCGCACCAGGGGCAGCACCTCGCCGCGCAGGTCCAGCCAATCCTTGCCATTGGTCCGCTGGCGAGACATCTCGATGCACTCGACCACCGTGCTCAAGGGCACAACGAAAGAGGACTTGCCCACCCCCAGCAGGAAGCCATCGATGATGGCCAGCGTCAGCGGCAGGCGGATGCACACGGTGGTGCCCACGCCTTCCACGCTGCGCAGGTCGATGGTGCCGCGCAAGGCCATGATGCTGCGCTTGACCACGTCCATGCCCACGCCACGGCCCGAGAGGTTGCTGATCTGCTCAGCGGTGGAAAAACCCGGCTGGAACACGAGGTTGAAGATGTCCTGCTCGCTCAAGGCCGCATCGGGGGCCACCAGGCCACGCTCGATGCCCTTTTGGAGGATGCGCGCCTTGCTCAGGCCACCACCGTCGTCACGGACTTCGATGACCACCTGGCCGGCTTCGTGCTGGGCATGCAGGCTCACCGTGCCCTGGCTGGGCTTGCCCGCTGCAGCGCGGCGCTCGGCGCTTTCGATGCCATGGTCCATGGCATTGCGCACCAGGTGGGTGAGCGGGTCGGCCAGCTTCTCGACCACGGTTTTGTCCAGCTCGGTCTCGGCGCCGGTGATCTGCAAGGCGATATCCTTGCCCAGTTCCTGGCTGACGTCACGCACCACGCGCTGGAAGCGGTTGAAGGTGCCACCGATCTGCACCATGCGCAGGTTCAGGGCCGAGTCCCGTACCTCTTCCATCAGGCGGGCGACTTCGTAGGTGGACTGGATCAGGTCCTTGATCTTGTGCTTGCGGGCGATCAGGTTGGCACCGGCCCCCGCGATGATCAGCTCACCCACCAGGTCAATGAGGTGATCCAGCTTGGCCGCATCCACACGCAACTGCTGCGTCTCGGGCTTGCTGCCTTCGCGCGCCTTGCTCTGCTTGGCCAGGGCCACATCCACCACTTCGGCGTGCACCTGCCTGGCCTCGACCAGCAAGTGGCCCAGCGGCGCCACGGCCTGGCCTTGGTGGCCTTGCACGGTCTGGGTGTCCAGGGCCTCGTCCAGCTCGGCCTGGGTGAGCGCCCCACAGCGCACCAGGATCTCGCCCAGGCGCAGATCCGACTCGGGCAATTCGGCGATCAAGGCGGCGTATTCACTGAGCTTGCTGCGTGGCGGCAGGATGCGCACCAGGCTGTCTTCACGCACGAAGTCAAAGGCGCTTTCGATGGTGGCCTTGTCCGCGCTGCTGCGCAGGCCGATCTCGAAGCCCAGGTGGCAGTCATCGGGCTCCAGCTCGGACAGGCCGGGCACGTTCTCCGTCAGGGTGACGATGTGCTCGATCTGCCCGATGGTCTGCAGGAAGCGGATGAAGCTCAGCGGGTCGAAGCCATCACGGATGGTGTCGCGCCCAAAGCGCAGCGACAGATGCCATAACTCGTTGCTGACTGCGTTGAGGGGGGCGTCGCTGCAGGGCACGCTGTCTGCCGCCGGTTCACAGGCCGGTTCCGAGTGGCTGCCTGCCTGGCCTTGAAGGCGCAAGGTGAGCGCGGCCACGAGCTCCTGCCCGCGGCGCAGGCTGGCCTCATCGGGCTCCTGCGCATGGAACACCAGCTCGACCAGCTCGCGGATGTGATCCCCCACGCGCAGCATCACACTGGAGAGCCCGCTGTCAAAGCGGATGTGGCCTTTGCGCACTTCATCCAGCACGCTCTCCGCCACGTGCGTGAAGGCCACGATGGCATCCAGCCCGAAGATGCCGGCCGAGCCCTTGATGGTGTGGGCCGCCCGAAAAATGGCGTTGATGGTTTCGGCGTCATCGGGCTGCTGCTCGATGTGCAGCAAGGCCGCTTCCATGCGATCAAGCAGATCGCGGGCTTCGCTGAAGAAGGCCGTCATGGCCTCGTCATGGCTCATACGGTGGCCTCCTCGATGTTCTCTTCACAGGCGAATTCGCTGCAGATGTCCACCAGCTTGAACGACTCGACCAAAGCGAGCGGTGGCGACTTCAGGCACAACTTGATCTCGCGCTTGCGGCATTCCTGGCTCAGGGCCAGCAGGAGCTGCACGCCGGCACCATCCACCTCGCGGACCTCGCTCAGGTCGACCTGCAAGGCCTCGCCTGGGGTCAGTGCCGCGAGCAAGCGCACTTTCAGTTCGTGCGCGGTGTAGACGGTGAGCTCCTGCTCGATGTGGACGGCGGCGCTCATGGCATCACCAGCTTGCTGACCACGTTGAGCAGCTGCGGCGGCAGAAAGGGCTTGATGATCCAGGCCTTGGCGCCAGCGGCCTTGCCTCGCTCCTTCTTGTCCTCGCCGGTTTCGGTGGTCAGCATGACCACGGGCGTGTACTTGTAGGCCGGCAACTGCTTCATGCTCGACACGAAGCCGAAGCCATCCAGGTTGGGCATGTTCACGTCGCTGATCACGAGGTGGTACTTGCGGCCGTCCAGCTTGCTCAGGCCCTGCTTGCCGTCTTCGGCCTCAACCACATCAAAGCCGGCCCCGGTCAGCGCGATGCGCACGGCCGTCCTCAAGGAGGATGAATCGTCCACCACCAGGATGGTCTTGTTGCTCATGTTCGGGCACTCCCTTCAGTCAAGGTGATTCGCTCAGAAGAACGTGGTGTTGTCTTCCACCGCGCTGTGCTGCGGCGTGGTGGGCACGCTGGCCAGCGCCAGCCCCTCGTGCGCGGCGGTTTCTTCCGGCGTGGTGTAGGTCTGTTTGAGCGCAGCCAGCCAGGCCTCCACCTGCCATGGCGGGGTGGCAGGCTGCTGCACGCCCGTCGCCAGTTCGTTGACGTTGTGGGCCGTGTGCATCAGCATCTGGCTGATGCGGTCTTGCGCCTGCACGGCAATCAGGACCTCGTTGATCTCGTCGCGCATGGTCAGGCCCTCGGCCAGCAGCGCCTGCGAATCGGCCATGACGTTGGAGGCCGTGTCGCGCATGCGTTGGACCACGTCCTCGATGGCCTGGCTGGCACGCGCCATCAAGGCCGCGTCTTCCTGAGTGAAGGCATCGCAGCTGGACTGGGCGCCGCGGATGGCGCTGTTGACCTGGGCGATGACCTTCTCGATGCGCTCGCCGGTCTGGGCAGATTGCGCAGACAGGTGGCGAACCTCCTTGGCCACCACGGCAAAGCCCTTACCGGTTTCGCCCGCACGGGCGGCTTCGATGGCCGCGTTGAGCGACAGCAGGTTGGTCTGGCGAGCAATGGCGCCCACTTCGGACGCCATCTCCTGCAATTGCCCCACGAACTGCGACACGGCGACCACCTCGCCCAGCAGGTGCCCGCGCGAATCCAGCGCCTGGCGCAGGTCGTCGACCAGGCCCACCAGCTGGGTTTGGGATGTTTGCAGGGCTTGCAGCAGGCCCGCCTCGGCGCCGTGGCCCGCACGGTCCACCGTCTGGCACAGGCGCCCGGACATGCCGGCAAAGCGCTGCGTCAGGGCGTCCATGGCCTGGGTCAGCAAGGTGCGCGCGTAGTCGATCTGGCGGTACCAGATGGGCAGCACGGCGGTATTGAGGGCCTGCAGATCATCGTGTGCAGGCGGGGTGGCGGCCTGCGCCTGGCGCAGCTTGGCCTGGTATGTTTGATATACCCAGCGCAAACCCAGAGAAACACCCAGAAATGCCAGACCAGTCAACCACAGCCATTCAGGCCAGATACTGGTCAGCCAGATAAAAAAAGCCCCCAGACCGATATAAGCCCATTCAGGGCCATATCGGCTGGAGGCAAGATCGAGCGGGCGACCGGCAGGCCCTGCTCGCGAGGTATTGATCCACGCACCCGGTGTTGGGGCAGGCTGTACAGAGCCTGTGGCAGACAAGGTATCCCAACGCTGGTGTGTCATGACGATCCTGTTTGAACGATCAGTGGACTCCCCGGGCGCCTGGGGGCCGTCCATGTGTTCATCATCGTCAAAACACACAATTTGTTAACCGCCAATGAGCCGGTTCAACATGCGCTATTTCACGAATTCGCAGGCGAGCACGTACGAAAGCACAACGGGCGTGTACAAAAACACGCCCGTTTCGACATGAAAGAAAGAGGGCTCAGGCGCCCTGGGCCTGCAGCGCGGCACGCACCCCTTGGCGGAATGCGTCGATGAACACGGCGGGCTCGAAAGGCTTGCGCATGAAGGCCACGCCGGCAGGCAGGTTGCCCTTGGTGGCCAGATCCTGCAAGGTGTTGCTGGACACGGCCAGGGTATAGCGGGGTTTGACCGCGCACCCGGTCTGTAATTGCCGCAGCATTTCAAACCCATTCATATGCGGCATCAGCAAGTCGGTGATCAGCACATCGGGGGCCATGCGCCCGACGGCAATCAAACCGTGGAAACCATTGGTGGCCGCGGCCACCGAGGCGGCTGGAAAGGCCTCGGCCACCATATGGGCCAGAATATCCCGGTCATCGGGGTTGTCGTCCACGATCAGGATGGACAAGGCCTCGCTCTGGTCGTTTTGCGGCACCGCTGACGGCTGATCCGCATCAGGCACCGCCAGTCCATGCAGGCGAAACAGCAGTTCGACCCCCTCGGCCTCTATGCGGCGGTGCCCGCCCAGGGTCTTCCAGGCCTTTAACTGGCCGGTGTCCACCCAGCGCTGAACGGTCTGGGTCGAGATGCCCAGGCGCTGGGCAACGGCGGTGGTGGAGTAGGAGCGGGTTTTGTCCGTCATGGCGTGGCTCGGGAGGTCATGCAGTTTGCCCGGCATCACTGACATCGGCCAGATAGGCATGCAGCTCGGCAAGGGCTTCCTGCAAGTGGTCTTCCAGGGATGCGAGGTGAAGCCATGGTGCCTCCGGGCCCTCATCCGTGATGGCCGCTTGCAGCAGGCGTGCCGTGTGTGAAAGTGCCTCTGCGCCGATGGTGCCCGCAGAGGAGATGAGCTGGTGGGCGATGTCGGCTGCGACCTGCGGCCTGCCACCTTCCAGCGCGGAGCGGATGAGGTGCGCGTCCTCGCGCCGCGAGTGGATGAAGCGGGTGGCAATGCGCTGGTACAGCTCGGCCTTGCCCATGCAGCGGCGCATGCCCACATCGAAGTGGATGCCGCGCTCGGGTGGCGCTGGCTCGCCCGTCCCCAGCCCCGCCTGGCCCGCAGCCTGAGCGCCCTGGTCGTCATGCAGCCAGCGGGCCAGCACCGTGAACAGCACCTGGGGCTCAAAGGGCTTGACCACACAATCGTTCATGCCTGCGGCCAGGCAGGCGGCCCGGTCACTGGCCAGGGCATGTGCGGTCATCGCGATGATGGGCAGTTTGGTGTGGCGCGGGTCCTGGCGGATGCGGCGCGTGGCCTCCAGCCCGTCCATGCCGGGCATCTGGATGTCCATCAGCACCAGGTCGAAGGTCTGTGTGAACAACAGGTGCAGGGCCTCCACGCCGTCTTCGGCAACCATCACGTGCATGCCCGCTTCATCGCGCAACAATTCGGTGGCCACGATCTGGTTGATGGCGTTGTCCTCGACCAGCAGCACACTGCGCCCCCGGAGTTGGGCAGGTGCCAGGCTTCCCGCTGCACGGTGGGCGTCTTGCTGTTGGGCGGCGGGTGCCGGCAGGTGGCGCGCCTCCAACAGCACGTCGTGCAAGGCACGCCGCCCGACAGGCCGCACCAGCCCGCAACGCACCCCTAGGGCTGTCATGCGGCGCGTCACGTCCTCATCCATGAACGACGTGATCAGGATCACTTCCGGCACAGGTGCTGGCCGGTTGCGGATCAGGGACACCAGCTCATAGCTGTCGATCTCCGGCAGATTGGTGTCCAGCAGCACCACCTCATACGCTTCGGCGGGCACCGCCTGCTTCAGTTTGCTCAGGCCGGCCAGGCCAGACTCGGCCAGGGTCGGGATACAACCCAGGCTGCTCAGCAGTGTCTTGCAGATCTCGCGTGAACGCAGGCTGTCATCGATGACCAGCACACGCAGCCCGCGCAGCGCTTCATGAACGTGCAGGGGTTCGCCCCCCGCATCGGAGACACCGAACACGGCCGTGAAATCAAATCGCGTGCCCACGCCATGTTCGCTGCTCACGGTGATGTCGCCGTGCATCAAGGCCACGATCTGCTTGGAGATCGCCAGCCCCAGCCCGGTGCCGCCATACAGGCGGGTGGTGGAGGCATCCACCTGCGTGAAAGGCGTGAACAGCTTGGCCTGCTGCTCCGCGGTCATGCCGATGCCCGTGTCCAGCACGGAGAACTGCAAGATCAGCCGCCCTTGATCCACCGGGCCCGCCTGGCGAACCAGCACCGCCACCTCGCCGCTGCTGGTGAACTTCACGGCGTTGTTGCACAGGTTGATCAGCACCTGCCCCAGGCGCAATGGGTCGCCCACCAGGGTGGTGGGCAGGCCGGGCGCCAAATCGATGAGGAAGTCCAGGCCCTTTTCATGCGCCTTCAAGGCCGTGATGGTGCTCAACTTGTCCAGCACTTCCTCCAGGGCGAAAGGCTTGGCCTCCATCTCCAGCTTGCCGGCCTCGATCTTGGAGAAGTCCAGGATGTCATCGATGATGCCCAGCAGGGAGCCCGCCGACACCATCACGTTTTGCAGGTAGTCCTTCTGCTTCTTGCTCAACTCGGTGCGCAAGGTCAGCCGTGTCAGGCCCAGGATCGCGTTCATGGGCGTGCGGATCTCGTGGCTCATGTTGGCCAGGAACTCGCTCTTGGCCCGGGTGGCCTTCTCGGCGCCGTCACGCGCCTTGGCCAGGTCGGTATTGGCTTGCTCCAGCTGGGCCGTGCGCTCCCTGACGCGGTCTTCCAGCTCGGCATTGAGGCGTTGCACCCGCTCTTTGGCCATGCGGCTTTCGGTGACGTCCAGGTTGATGCCGACCAGGCGCACCACGCGCCCGACCTGGTTGCGCACCGCAATGGACTCTGCCCTGATGACCCGGGATTCACCATCGGGGCGGGTGATCGTGAACTCTGTGGCCAGATCGTGATCGCCGCGAACGGCGGCATCCAGCTCCTGCCTCATGCGTTCGGCATCTTCGGGTGTCAACGTCTTGCGCCAATCTGTCACGGTGCCGGAGAAGTTCTCCTTGGGCACACCAAAGAGGCGGTGCATCTCGTCGTCCCAGACCAGCTTGTCCTGATCGATGTCCCAGTCCCACACGCCGATGCTGGCGGCGCGCGTGGCCAGCTTCAAGCGGTTCTCGCTGGACTGCAGCGCCTCGAAGCGGTTGGCCAGCATCATGGACATGTCGTGGATGGAGCGCTTGAGCGCATGCAGCTCCCCGAAGAACAGGAAATCGCTCGGCTCGCGGGCGGCCGACTTGCCCTCGCCAATGGAAGCCGCATGCGCTTGCAGGCGCTTGATCGGCTGGATCATGGCAAACCACAGCATCACGGTCAGCGCGACCACCAGCGTGATATCCAACGCCACGATGACCGCGATGATGGACGAGCGGCGCTGATTCAGGTCCTCCTGCAAGAAGCGCCCGGACACGTACACCTTGACCGTGCCCAGGGGCTCCTTGCCATGGTAGACCACGCGCTCTTCGGCCAGCAGATCCGGGTCGGACACCGGCCCCTTGAGCCCGACGACATGCCAGCCACTGTCCCGAACGATGCCATACGGCTTTTCTGACGTGGACACGACGATGGCATACACCTCGCGGTCGATCATCCCGGAATGCAGGATGGCCTGGATGTTGGTTTCATCCATGTTCCAAACGGGCAAGGCCAGGCCAGCCGCCTGCTGATCCACATTGGCCGCCAGCGTGGCGTGCAACTGGCCCCAACGCTGTTCGCGCTCTTCGTGGTAAACCACCGCGGCAAAGGTCGACAGGAAGACGGTGACCACCGTCACCAGGCCGACGATCAGGAACAGCGCAATCGACAGTTGGCGTATTTTCATGGCGTGCGTTTCATGGCGTGCAGTTCAGTGGGCCTTGGCCTTGACACGGTCGAGCAGCTTCGCACGCCACAACGCCTGCAGTTTGGCGATGTGGCCCTCTTTTCTCAACTGCTCGAAGCCGGCCTCAAAAGCCTGGCGTGCGCGCTGCGAAACGGGATGCCGGCGGCTGAAGGCGATGTAGGCATGCTCACTACCAAAGTCGCAGATGGTGGTGAAGGTGCCTGAGACCCCGGCCTGCGCGGCAATGAAGTCCAGGCGCTTGACAGCATCCACCGTGACGAGCGCGGCGTCAATGCGGCGGGCTTGCAGCTTGCGCAGGTTGTTGACCTCCGACTGCGCGTCATCGGCATGGATCTGCGGCTGGCTGAACAGGGCGTCCACCGCGGGCCGGTATTCATAACCAGCGACCCGACCGATGCGCAGCGGCCGGGGCCACCGTGCGGGGTCACAACCCGAGAGGCCCGAGTCCGCGCGACCCACCAGGAGGTTGGACGCACTGAACACCGGGTGGACGGGGTACAGCAATTGCGCCTGCAACGCCGGCGTCTTGCTGGTGGAGAAGCAGGCCAGCAGCTTGCCGGACGACGCCAGCGCCTTGCAACGGGCATACGGCATCACCTTGAACTCGACGAGCCAGCCACTGCGTTCGAATGCGGCGCGCACCACGTCGTTCACATAGCCAGAGCCATCGGCGTAGGACCAGGGTGCGGCGTCATCCTCGGCCCCGATGACCGCGCGAGGCCGGGCCTCGGGCAAGGCCGCCTGCGCCAGGCCATGCGTCGGCACCACCATGGCACAGGCCCATCCCCAACTCACGAACCAGGCACGCCATGCAAGCACCACCAATCGCTCTCCAGCTTTCGACTGTCGGAGATTGAACCGCACGCGGGGGCGGATGTCCATAGCGAACAGATGGGCTTTTCCCCTGCTGTGGCGCGCATGTCAATGCAGGCCTTGCACCACAGGCTCGGCGTCACAGCCCCAGCCAGGGGTCCTTCTCTTCGCCACCAAAGGTCTCGATCAGAAAATCGAGGAACACCCGCGTGCGCATGGGCATGTAGCGGCGGCTCGGGTAGGTCGCAAACAGGTGCAGCACCGACAGGGACCAGCCCGGCAACACGCGCTCCAGCCGGCCTTGCTTCAAGGCCTCGTCCACCACGTAAGACGGAAAGCCCGAAGCCCCCAGGCCGGCCAGCGCGGCGGCATACAAGGTGTCGATGTGCGAGCTCAGCATCACCGCCTGGGAGGGCACCACGGTGATGGCCCCATGAGGCGCCGCACGCAAGGCCTCGCGCTCGGGCTTGAAGGTCATCTCCTGGATGTAGGCGGGGTGCACCAGGCTCAGGGCCAGGTATTCGCTGGGATGCCCGGGGCGGCCATGCCGGTCCAGAAACGCGGGCGAAGCGCAGGCGATGATGTGCGAGCAGGTCAGGCGCCGGGCCACGAACTGGCCATCGAGCTGCCCCGAGGTCGACACCACGATGCACACATCAAAGCTGTCGTCGATGCTCTCTGCGACGTTGGGTGCGACCAGCTCGATGCTGATGCGCGGGAAGCGCGCCAGAAAGGTGGGCAACACACGCGCCAGCTGGTGCGCGGCGAAGGCCGGTGGCACCTGCACCTTCAGGCGCCCGGACGGGTCCGTCGTGGCCGAGGTGGCCTCGCCTTCGATGTCGGCCAGATCGAGCAGCAGCTTGCGCGCCTTTTCCAGGTAGCGCTCGCCCGCGGCGGTGAGGACCAGCGTGCGGGTGGTGCGGTTGAGCAGGCGCACGCCCAGGTGCGCCTCCAGCTCGTTGATCAAGCGGGTGACCACCGAGGGTGACAGGTCCAGCTCGCGGGCGGCGGCGGCAAAACCCTGGCAGTCCACCACGCGGCAAAAGACGGTCATGGCCTGGATGCGGTCCATCGGTGCTCCTTGATCGGGCCGTGGTTCAGGTTGCAGCCCAGGTCATTATTCTCGTTTCAAGAACAATGCATTCGCGTGAAGGTGGTTTTTCTTTCTGTTCGCGGTTCTTACAGTGAACCCATCGACAACAGACACCCCACCGAAAGGCCCCCATCATGAACGCCCTGAACGCCACCCTGCTCGCCGCCACCAGCCTCCTGGCCGCCGCGCTGTCCACCTCGGCCCTGGCCGCCGACAAGGCCGATCAGCGCAGCAGCGCCACCGCCAGCCAGGCCGCCCCTGCTGATGCCACCAGCGAGAAGACCCGCGCCGAGTTCCTGCGTGCCCGCAAGGCCGGCGAACTGGACTACGGCCACGAGTTCCAGATCGCCGAGACCACCGCCTTCAAGCGCGCCAAGACCGAAGCCGCCCCGCTCACCAGCACCCAGGTGGCCTCGCACTGAGCACGGCAGCCGCGCCCCCTGCGCTCACGCCATCTTGCTCAAGCGGTGACGCACCAGCTCGATGTGCGCGCGCAGGTTGTACAGGTTCTCTGAAAAAGCCAGCGGCGTGCGGATGTGGCTGACGCCGCGCTCGATGTCGTCGAGCCGGCTCATGGCCTGCGCCTTGTCGAGCTGGCTGCCCTCCAGGTCCAGCTCGTACTCCAGCTGCTTGAGGCGGCCATACCAGCGATAGATGCGCGACTTGATCCGCCAGGCGTACACCGAAGGCGCCAGGCGCATCACCGGCAGGAGCACCGCCACCAGCGGGATCAACAAGACCACCAGCCGGTCTGCCCAGACTGCGATCCAGAAGGGCAGGTAGCGATGCAGGAACGACGGCCCGTTCTTCATGTAGCGGGCCGCGTCGTCGCTCAAGGGGATGTCCACGCCATTGGGTGAAGGGAACTCGCCCTCGTGGTGCAGCATGCTGGCGTCCCCCGTGAGGTCGGTGGCCACGGCCATCAGCAAGTCGATCAGCGCAGGGTGGATGTCGTCACGCACGACCAGGTTGGCCGTGGGCGCCACCAGCATCACGTCATGGTCCGGGATGTTGCGCGCCAGATCGAAGCTGCCCATGGGCAGGACGATGTGGGCCAGGAAGGGGAACTGGCGTGAATACGCTTCTGCTTGCGCGAAGTCCAGCAAGCGCACCCCCGGCTGGCGAATGAGCTTGCCCACCAGGTTGGACTCGGGCGCGCCCACCACCATGATCGCGTCCAGCTGCTTGTTGATCAGCTTTTGCGCGGCCTCTTCGGAAGGCCACTCGGCCAGGCGCGTGTTGTGCGCGTCCACCCCATTGGCCGCCAGCAACTGTGCCGCCAAGGCGTGCACACCGCTGCCCTTGGGCCCGATGGACAAGGACCGCCCCTTGAGCGCGCTGAGCCGCTCCACCTTCAAGCCCTGGCGGTAGAACACCCAGACCGGCTCGCGGTACAAGGAGGCCAGGCTCATGAGGTCTTCGCCATCGGCATCGGTGGCCACGCCACCTTGCACCACGGCCAGCGTGACACCCGAGTGGCGGTCATTGAGCAGGCGCAGGTCTTCTTGCGCGCCGTGCGTGGTGCGCAACTCCAGCTTGATGCCGTTTTGAGCCAGGGCCGTCTGCATGTCCTTGGCCAGGCTTTCGTAGGCGCCGCCCTCTTGCCCCACCGTCATCACGATGCGGCTGGGCGGTGCGGGCGCAATGAAATGGCTGGCCACCCAGAAGGCGCCCGCCACCAGGGCCAGTGCGCCGATGAAGGTCACCCAGAAATCCAGCGAGGTCCAGCGGGACCAGATCCATCGAGCCATGTTACGCCATTCTTCAAAACCGGCATCTTAGCCAGGGTAGACGACAAGGGCGCGAAGCGGGCCTGCTCGCCTATCATCGCGCGACCCGCAAACCCCGGGCGAATCGCTGCCCACCACACCCATGACACCAGCCGCCCGCCGCCTCATGCCCACCCCGCGCGCCCGTGCACACGCCATGCGCGGCCGCCTGCTGCCCAGGCTGGCGCTCACCTTGCTGGCCCTGGTGGCAGGCCTGGCCGCCATCATGGCGTGGCACACCTGGCGCATCGGGCAGCGCGCCTCGCAAGACGCCAACGTGCCAGCCCGGCCTGGCGCGGCGGTGAACGCCCAAGCCGTGGCACAACGCCTGAGCCAGGCCGTGCAGCAAGCCACGATCTGGGGCCCCAAGGATGAGCATGCGGCCGCGTTCGAGGCCCTGCACCAGCAACTGCAAACCGGCTTTCCTCATGCGCATGCCGCCTTGAAACGCCAGACCTTCGGGCGCCACGCGCTGCTCTACACCTGGGTCGGTCGCGACCCGCAAGCACAGCCCATTGCGCTGCTGGCTCACCAGGACGTGGTACCCATCGCCCCGGGCACCGAGAAGGACTGGCAGCAGCCCCCCTTCTCCGGCGCCATCCAGGATGGCTTCGTCTGGGGCCGTGGTGCCTGGGACGACAAGGGCAACGTCATGGCCATCATGGAAGCCGTCGAGATGCTGGCCCAGGCGGGCTTTCAGCCAAAACAAACCACCTACCTGGTCTTCGGCGCCGATGAGGAAGTCGGTGGGCAGGACGGTGCCCTGCTCATCGCGCAATGGCTGCAGCAGCAGAAGGTGCGCCTGCGCTTTGCCATGGACGAAGGCCTGTTGATCACACACGACATGGTGCCCGGCGTGCGCAAGCCCGTGGCCTTGATCGGCATGGCCGAAAAGGGCTACCTCACGCTGCGCCTGAGCGCCAAGGCCCAGCCCGGCCACGCCAGCATGCCGCCGATGCGCAGCGCCATCGGCCTGGTTGGTGAAGCCGTGGCACGGGTGGAAACCCATCAGATGCCCGCCCACCTGAGCGGCCTGCCGCGCGAGATGTTCGAGACCGTCGCACCCGAGGTGCAAGGCCTCAACCGCTGGCTGCTGAGCAACCTGTGGCTGACCGAGCCCCTGGTCATCAGCCAGTTGCAGAAAGCGCCCTCCACCAATGCCATGGTGCGCACAACCACGGCCGCCACCGTGTTCCAGGCCGGCGAGCGCGAGAACGTGCTGCCGGGCGTGGCCTCGGCCTTGATCAACTTCCGGCTCTTGCCCGGAGACAGCAGCGCACAGGTGCAAGCCCATGTGCAGCAGGTGCTGGCCGGGCTGGATGTGCAGGTGACACACGAGCCGCAACTGGTGGAAGCCTCGCCGGTGTCCCGCTCCGGCACGCCGGCCTACCGGCTGCTGGCACGCACCCTGCGCGAGCTCCAGCCCGATGTGGTCGTGGCCCCGGGGCTGCTGGTGGGCGGCACGGATTCACGCCACTTTGCCGCCGTCAGCGAGTCCATCTTCCGCTTCTCGCCGGTGCACGCCGGCCCATCTGACCTGGCCCGCTTCCATGGCACCAATGAGCGCATCGGCATCGACAACTACGTGCAGATGATCCAGTTCTACGAGCGCCTGCTGCGCAACACCGACCAGCTTTGATGCGGGCCCCGGTCAGCCGGCTGCTGACTCCGACTCGGCCGCGATCTGGCGCAAGGCCTGCTCGAACACCCCGGCAGGCTGCCCACCCGAGATCAGATGCCGGCTGTTGACGATGACCGCCGGCACCGAATGGATGCCGTGTGAGGTGTAGAAGGCCTCTTGCTCGCGCACCTCGCGAGCAAACTCGTCACTGGCCAGAATGGCCTGGGCCCGCGCCACATCCAGCCCCGCTTGCTGCACGGCGGCCAGCAGCACCATGTCGGCGCCCATGTCCTGGCGATCGCGGTGACAGGCCTGCAGCAGCGCCCGCTTCAGGGCCCGTTGCTGCACCGGGCCCGTTTCACCCGCCCAATGCAAGAGGCGGTGGGCATTGAAGGTGTTGTAGATGCGGCCCCGGCCCTCGGGGCTGAAGGCGAAGCCCACCTCGGCACCGCGCTGGCGAATGGTTTCTCTGATCTGAGCCTGCTGCGCCGGTGTGGAGCCGTACTTCTGGGTCAGGTGCTCGCCGATGTCCTGCCCACCGGCCGGCATGTCGGGGTTCAGCTCGAAGGGCTGGAAATGAATCACCGCTTCGACCTCGCCCTGAAGCCGCTGCAAAGCCAGCTCCAGCGCCGACAGGCCGATGGCGCACCAGGGGCAGGACACATCGGAAACAAAATCAATCTTCAAGGCAGTGGGCATGCGGCAAGCTCTTCTGGACAGGTATTGATCGTAACCAAAGCAACATAACCAGATCCTCAGGGGGGTTGTGCCTCGTACGCCCACGCACGCACGATGTGGGATGGGCATGCCGGGCATGCCAATTGCCGCTCAAGGAGCACGACTGTTCCAGCCCATGGAACACCCTCGTTCACCCCCAGGAGAACCCCGATGAAGCTGTGCCCCACTCCCTCCCGAGCCACCCAAGGTGCGGTCTTGCACGCCTTGCCCGGTGTGTTGTGTGCCTTGTTGTTGAGCTTGAGCCATGCGCCCATGGCGTGTGCACAAAGCCAGGCGCTCCCGCATCCGCCTACAGCGGCCTCCGCTGCTTCGCCGCCGGCTGTCACGCTCGTGCACAAACTGCCCCAGGCCGATGCCGACTTTCTGCATGACGCCATTCAACAGTGCCTGACGAACGCACAAAGCAGCCAACTCGCGCTGGAAACCAGCCGCGATACCCAGGTCAAGAACCTGGCCCAGCAAATTCTGACCCAACACGCCAAAACACGCGATCAACTGGTGACCCTGGCCATGGCCAAGGGTGTCGAAGTCCCCACCACGCCCTCCTTGACACAAAAAGCCAGGCTGATGATGCTGTCCATGCGAGACGGCGGCAGCTTCGACAAGGACTACATCAGAAGCTGGGCCATTGCCGCCAATGAAGCCGCTGTCGAACTGTTTCAAAAGGCCGCTGCAGAAGCGGATGACAATGACGTCAGGGCCCTGGCCAAGGAGGCCGTCCCCGCGATGCAGCATGCTGTGGAGTTGGCCCGGTCCCTGCAGTTGAGCAACGCGCAGAGCAAGGCCGACAACTGAGCTGCCATGGCAGGCGGGATCGAAGTCATGCCGGCCAGCGAAAACCGACAAGTCGGTAAACCTTGCAGGGTCGAGGCAGAAAATGCCGCAAGCAGCCCCTGCCCGACGTCCCCCCGAGGTATGACTGAACATGGGGATCTACCGTGGCCCTGATCGGATTGCTTCCTCCCCCCAGGCGGCCTGCAAGCTCACTGCAGGCTCGCCTCATGCTGCTCATCGTGATCGTGGCCTTGCCCATGGCGCTGCTCATGGCCGGGCTGATCACCCAACACCTGCGCGACGAACAGGCCCGTTTCGAGTCAGCCATGCAGAACCGCGCAGCAGGGTTGTCGCAAGCCGTGGACCGCGAAATTCGGGCATCCATGAGTGCGCTCAATATCCTGGTCGTATCCGACACCCTGCAACGAGACGACCTGGCCGGCTTCTTCAGTGCCGTGGCAGCCCTGCCCAGTGCACCCGGCGCATGGCAGGGCGTTTTTCTGATCGGACCAAACGACGAGGTGCTCCTCAACACGGCGCAACCACAGGGCAAGCCACTGGGCGTCTTTGCGGACAAAGCCTTGCTTGATCTCGTGCGCCGGGCACCACAACCACGATTGAGCAACCTGGTGTTGGCCCCTGACGGGCAATGGCGCACCAGTGTGCTGGCGCCTGTGCTGGTCAAGGGGCGTGTTCGCTACGTGCTGGGCGCATGGCTGGCACCCTCGATCTGGCAAAGGGTGCTGGAAGACCGCGCGCAATCCAGCGGACCACACGCAGGCTACACCTGCCTGGTCGAAGGGCACCTGCGCCAACTGGCGTGCGAGCGCGGCGGCGAAGCGATGCCGAGTCACCCCTTGCCTGATCCGCTGCAGACCTTACTGCGTCGACATCCCTCAGGGTGGGTTCGCGGTGATGCCTTGCGAGCCAGCGACAACCATGCGGCGTGGCAAGCCGTGGGGCCTTTTTCCTGGCAAGTGCTGGTCATTGAGCCGGTGTGGCCTGCCCTGATTGCGCAACTGGGCGGTGCGGCAGAGTTGTCCATCGCGGGTTTGCTGACCCTGATCGTGGCCGTGACGCTCGCCTTGAAGCTGGTTCGGCGCGAACACGCCCCCTCACCGGCACGCCGCCATCCCGCCTCGGCCGCCAAGGCTCCGCTCACAAAGCAACCGCAGCCGCGCGTGAACCAGCTCCCCCGCGAGCTGGACGAACGCGTTCTGATCGAGTGGGCGCAAAGCGTCGGGCACATCGGCTTCTTCAACCACGCACATGGCAGCCCGCAGGTGAACTGGACACCAGGCCTGTCGCTGCTGCTGGGGCTGCCTCAGGCGGCATGCGAAGGCAGCTGGCGCCAATTGCTACGCCGCCTGAACCCGCAGGACAGACGGCGCCTTGTGCAACAGGTCAAACAAGCCCTGCACGAAGGCATCGCGCAACTCACCCTGGAGGGCCGCTGCCTGTCGGGTGAGCCGCAACCTCGCTGGCTGTCATGCCGCGCATCCTTCACCTACGACACGCAGCGGCGGGCACAGAGCATCACCGGCATGGTGATGGACATCAGCCCGCAGAAGGCGCTGGATCACGAGCGCGCCGCCTTGATGGTGCGCGAGCAGTCGGCGCGCCAGGAAGCAGAACGGGCCAACCGCGCCAAGGACGAGTTTCTGGCCATGCTGGGCCACGAGCTGCGCAACCCGCTGGGGGCCATCTCTGCGGCCTGCGAAGTGCTCAACCGCGCAGCGCCCCAGGAGGAGGTCGCACAGCGAGCCCGCCAGATCATCGCACGCCAGACCTCGCATCTGTCCCGGCTCATGGACGACCTGCTCGACGTGTTTCGTGTGATTTCCGGCAAGGTCTTGCTGGTACGCGCACCCATGCTGCTCGGACAGGTCGTTCAACGTGTGGCTCACACCCTGGAGCTGGCAGGCCAGCTCGGTGCGCATGAACTCAGCCTGAAGATCGACGAGGTCTGGGTTCATGCCGACATCACGCGTATGGAACAGGTGATCACCAATTTGCTGAGCAACGCCGTGAAGTACACGCCAGCCGGTGGCGCCATAGAAGTCCGCGTTCAGAAGCAGGACAACCACGCCGTTCTGCAAGTGCGAGACAGCGGTGTGGGCATGACCTCCGAACTCATGGGCCATGTGTTTGACATGTTCGTTCAGGGCGAGCGCGCCATGGACAGGCCACAGGGCGGGCTGGGCATCGGGCTCGCACTGGTGCGCCGGCTGACCGAGCTGCACGGCGGCCAGGTCAGTGTGGACAGCCCTGGACCGGGGCGAGGCTGCACGTTCACCGTGCGCATGCCGCTGGCCCAGGCCTTGTTGGCGCCCGTTGAATCCAGCGCCGAGCAAGGTGCGAGCGCCCCGCGCCGGGTTGTGGTGGTTGAAGACAACGAGGACACGCGTGAGGCCCTGTGCGCCTTGCTCACCCTGAACCACCATGACACCTACTCGGCCACGGAGGGCCGAAGCGGCCTGGAACTGATCATGCAGGTACAACCCGATGTGGCCCTGATCGACATCGGCTTGCCCGGCCTGACCGGGTATGACGTGGCCCGCCACCTCCGATCTGCAGGCTATGGCGGGCGGCTGATCGCGGTATCCGGCTACGGCCAGCCCGCCGACGTGCAACGTGCCCATCAGGCGGGCTTCAACCAGCACCTGGTCAAGCCAGTGAACCCCAGCCTGCTCGAACAGTTGCTGATGCCCATGCCACACGGCGCGTGCTGATTCACTGCAAGCCCCTGCTGAGATCAGGGCCGACTGCGTCAAGGGAATCAAACTGTAAACAGTCGGCCTACTGGCTTGACTGGGTGGCATGCGGCTGCACAATCAATCGACAGGGAGCCGACAGATGTCCAAGGAGCACCGACCATGCCTCATGCATTGGTTGTCGATGATGAAGCTGACGCGGCAGACATGCTGGCGTCACTGATTGCCAGCGAGGGCTTCAGTGTGGCCACGGCAGGGTCCTTGCGCGAGGCACGTCGTCAACTGGCCTTGCAGGAGCCTGATGTCGTTCTGCTGGACCTGATGCTGCCCGATGGCAGTGGCATGCAACTGTTCGATGACGAACAAGCCCTGGTCAATGCCGAGGTGGTGTTGATGACGGGCCACGCCAGCCTGGAGACATCCATCCAGGCACTGCGCCTGGGTGCCGCCGATTACCTGCTCAAGCCCATCCAGCTCAAACAACTGTCGGGCGTGCTGTCCAGGGCCATCAAGCCAGCCGCCCTGAAGGCCGAAGCCAGCGCCCTGCTGGACGGCCTGGAGCGAGAAGGTCACTTTGGTCTCCTGTGGGGCCGCTCGCCGCTCATGCGCCGTGTCTACGATCAGATCGTCAAGGTGTCGGCCACGGCCGTCACCGTGCTGATCACAGGGGAAAGCGGCTGCGGCAAGGAGGTGGTGGCCAGCACCGTACATGAACTGAGCCGCCGGCGCCATCGCCCCTTCATCGCGGTGAACTGCGGTGCCATCTCGCCCAACCTGATCGAGAGCGAGCTGTTCGGCCACGAGAAGGGCAGTTTCACAGGCGCCGAACGCCAGCATCAAGGCATCTTCGAGCGGGCCAACGGCGGCACGCTGTTCCTGGATGAAATCACGGAAATGCCCCTGGATCTGCAGGTCAAGCTCTTGCGCGTGCTCGAAACCAACAGCTTCTCGCGGGTGGGCTCAACCCAGACGTTGCAGGCCGATGTTCGCATCATGGCGGCCACCAACCGGCCGCTTGACCAGGCGGTGAAATCCGGCAAGCTGCGCGAGGACCTGCTGTATCGGCTCAATGTCTTTCCCATCGCGCTGCCCCCTCTGCGCGATCGCATGGAGGACATTGCCTTGATTGCCGCGCACTTTCTCGATGAGATCTCGCGCCGCGAGGGTGCGGTCAAGCAATATGACCCCCAGGCGCTGGGCAGGTTGAGCAACTATGCCTGGCCTGGCAATGTGCGAGAACTGCGCAACATCGTGCACCGTGCTTATGTGATGGCCCCTGGCTCGGTGATCACCGATGAATGCCTGCCCTGCCCTGATGAACCACCTTCCGTGGTGTCAGGGGCACCGGTGCTGCACATCGATCTCGGCACGCCGTTGGCCGAGGTCGAGCGCCAGGTCATCCTGGGCACACTGGACCATCTTGGCCGGCACAAGGAACGCACGGCCGCCACGCTGGGCATCAGCCTCAAGACGCTCTACAACCGTCTCAAGGAATACGCCACGATGCCGTCCGCGCTGGACGAGCATGATGCGGCGTCCGAGTCGCCCAAGGCTTGAGTCACCCTTGGCGCCTTCGGCGTTGGCCGGCCATCCCGATGTTCATCATCTGGCGGTACTTCGTGACCGTGCGGCGGGCCACGGCCAGGCCTTGTCTTGCCAACAAACGGGTGATGTCGACATCGGAGTAAGGCCGTGCGGTGTCCTCGCTGTCGAGGATCTCCTTGATCAGACCGCGGATGGCCGCGGTCGAGCATGTTCCGCCGTTGCTGGTGTGCACCGCGCGCGAAAAGAACCGTTTGAGTTCAAAGACACCCGCGCTGGTGGCCAGGTACTTGTTGTTGATGACCCGGGACACCGTGGATTCATGCAGCCCCAATGCCTGGGCCACATCTCGCAGGCTCAAGGGCCTCATGCCCATCTCGCCGTACTCCAGAAACAGGTGCTGTCGCTGCACGATGAGCCGGGCCACGCTGACGATGGTATGAAAGCGCTGCTCGACATTGCGCACGATCCACCTGGCCTCATGCAGGTGCGCGGCCAGTTCGGCGTGACGGGTGCCACGATGGCGCTGGAAGAGGTCAAAACACGCCTGGTTGATGCTGACCCTGGGCACGGCCGCCGGGTTCAGCGTCACGACCCACTGGCCCTTGTCTTGCCGGGCAATCACGTCCGGCACGATGAATGGCAGGGGGTCGGCACTGTAGCGCCAACCCGGATGCGGGTCCATGTGCCTGATGCGCTCGCAGACCGCGCGCACGTCGGCCAGACTTTGCCCCAACACCTGGGCCAAGGTATCTGTGTCCCGCGTCGCCAGCAGGTCCAGATGATCGCGGATGATGGCCCGGGCCATCCTCTGCTGCCTCAACCCTTCGATCTCGGCAATCTGCAAAGCCAGGCATTCCTGCACGTGGCGTGCACCCACGCCTGTGGGCTCCATGACCTGCACCCGGGCCAACGCCTGCAAGAGTTCCTGCTCCGTGACCGCAGGCTCCAGGCCGGCCAAGGCCGCCAGCTCGGACAGGTCCTGGCGCAAATAGCCGTCGTCGTCGAGTGACTCGATCAACAGGCCCACCAGGGCCCGCTCACGATCGGACAGCTTGAGTGCATTGGCCTGCACATGGAGATGCGGTCGCAAGCTCGTTGCCACAGGGACCCGGTTGACGACCGTGTCGTCATCCCCCCGATCCGCCACCATGCCACCCGTTGCGGGCCACGGCATCGCGGCACTGGCCCACGGTGCATCGGCGTCTTCAATGAGCACATCGGCCTGGCGGCTGGCGGGCTCGATCGGGCTTGCCTGGTCATCGTCATGGGCCGCCTCGGCAACCGGGTCAAGCTGTTCGAGAAACGGGTTCTGCGCCACGATCTCGCTGACTTCCTGTGCAAAGTCAAGCGAAGACAACTGCAGCAGGCGAACGGCCTGTTGCAGCCGAGGACTCATGGTGGCACGCTGTAGCGCGGCCTGTCCGAGGGCGGTCTGAAGCATGACGGGGTGCTCTCTGTGATGGATGCGGTACATGGCGCGGCGCAACATCCATGCCCACGCGAAAACCAAGGGCGCGCTGCTGAACAGAGCAGCCAACGCTACATGGTTTTGTGCGTCTTGCCGCAACGATTGCCGATTCAAGGGCGCGTGGCCTGCGCCAGACCGGTACGTCTTTTGCTCACCTGTATTCATACAGCCCCTGCTTTGTCCCGGGCTGTCAGGCCACTCAAAAGGAGCCACACCATGAAGAGCTTGATTGTTGCGCTGAGCCTGGCATGCCTGCCAGCCATGACCCTGACCTCCTGCGCGGTCACAACCGGGCAAAGCTCGGTGGGGCAGTACGTTGACGACAGCACCATCACGGCCCGAGTGAAAGCCCGGTTCGCAGAGAACGAGAAGGTCAGCGCCATGCGGCTGGGCGTGGAGACGCTGGGCGGCGAAGTCCTGTTGTCAGGTTTCGCGCTGACCCCCGAAGAGCGTGCCCTGGCTGGTGACCTCGCCATGACGGTTTCGGGTGTCAAGAGTGTGCGCAACAACATCGAAGTTCGCGCCACCCGGAAATGAAACGGCCCACCTGTCAGGCAGCCGTCATGGGCAGACCACCAGCGTGGCAGGTGGCCACCCATGACACCCACTCAGCGTGGCGAGCTGGCGCCGCCCTCTCGCCTGTAAGCCCCGTGCGGGTCAACGGGGTCCGTATCGGCATTGCTGGCGCTGCCTTGATTGTGCTGGGCCTTGGCCTTGCTGCCCGACTTGTGCTTCTTGCCCTTGGCCGCGCCAGAGGCCTTGTCGTCGGGTTGGCTGGCTGCATCCCCGCGCATGCCCGCGGCCGGCGGCGCATTGTCCATGGACCATGGCGGCATGCTGGGTGCTGCCCCGTCTGAGGGTTTCGTAACGCGATCGGGGCTTGAGCCCGCAGTCGAACCCGGGTTGTCGGCTTGCGCCTTGGGAGGCTCGCCAGTGGAGGCCTGATCGGCCCGCACGGCCCCGACCATCGACAGCAAGGTCGTTGCCAGCGCAGCGTGAATGAATTGTTGACGCACGTTCATTGAATAGCTCCTTACGGAAGTGACTCGACAACACGAGACTGGGTTGCCGCATCACTGCAGGGGCAAGTGGCGTGCCTCGGTGCCTCGATCAGCAGAAAGGACGCAAACGTGACTGCCCTCGAAAACCTCTGGCTGCATGACCAGTCGCAATGGCTGCACGTCGGTGTCATCGGCCTGGTGCTGGCTCTGAGTGCCAGCCTGGTCTTTCGCGGCGTCGACGCCTTGCTCACACGGGCGGCAACAGGTTCCGATCTTTTGCAAAAAGTGCGGCAAACAACGCGCGCGCCGCTCAATGCCCTGCCCCCCCTGCTGGCGCTCGAGCTGGTGATCTTCAGCGCCCCCGATCAACTGATCGGGGTGAGCGTGGTGCGGCAGGTGTGCACGGTGGCCCTCATCTTTTGCACCACCTGGCTGCTGACGCGCACCGTCAGCGCCATGGGCGATCTGATGTCGTCTCGACAACCTGCCGGGGCCGTGGACAGCGTGGCCTCACGCAGGCTCATGACGCAAACGCGGGTCATCACGCGCAGCGCCACCTCCATCCTCAGCCTGATCGGCATCGCCATGGCGTTGATGACCTTCCCGGATGTCCGCCACATCGGCGCCAGCCTGTTGGCTTCTGCTGGCCTGGCCGGCATCGTTGCGGGCCTGGCCGCCCGGCCGCTGCTGGGCAATCTGATCGCGGGGCTGCAGATCGGCCTGACCCAGCCCATCCGGCTGGAGGACGTGGTCATTGTGGAAGGCGAATGGGGCTGGGTCGAAGAAATCAATGGCACCTATGTCGTCGTGAGGCTATGGGACCAGCGGCGCATGGTGGTACCCCTGGAATGGTGGACCCAACACCCCTTCCAGAACTGGTCTCGGTCGAGCTCGGCCATCATTGGCTCGGTCTTCCTGTGGGTGGACTACCGCATGCCTTTACAGCCTTTGCGTGATGAGCTGCAACGCAGCTGCCAGGCCTCCAACAACTGGGATGGCCGGGTCTGCCTTCTTCAGGTGACCGAAGCGGGTGAACACGCCATGCAACTGCGTTGTCTGGTCAGCTCTGGCGACTCCCCGAAGAACTGGGACTTGCGTTGCGAGGTGCGAGAGCAACTGCTGGCCTGCATCCAGAAAGGCTATCCGCAATACCTGCCACGCTTGCGGGCCGACTGGGACAAGATCCGCCCGCTTGCACCCGAGCGTCATGCCTGACGTTGACGCGTGGCAGATTCGCTGGACTCGTGGCGCCAGGGCACGTGCATGCGCCTGGACGTCGGGTGGGCAACCTGCACGATCCGGTTTTGCACACGGATGCGCTGCCGCTCGTCTGCCGCATCGAGCAGCATGCGGCCAGCCCAACGATAGATATTGAAATCCACCAGCCGCTGACGCATGGCCCGCATGCGCTCTTGCTGCTCGGCCCTGCTCATGGTGAGGGCCCTGTGCAAGGCATCTGTGGTCTGCCCGATGTGGTATGGGTTGACGACCAGCGCTTCGTAGAGCTCGCTGGCTGCCCCAGCAAAGCGGCTGAGAATGAGCACCCCGTCTTCGGTATCCCTTGCCGCCACGAACTCCTTGGCCACCAGGTTCATCCCATCATGCAGGCTGGTGACCATGGCCAGATCTGCCGCCCGGTAGTGCTCGGTCACGGCCCTGTTGTCATGGTGCTCGATGAGCAGGATGATCGGCGGAGGCGAACCCGGCGCGAGGCGGGTGAAGTGGTCGTTGATGCGTGAGGCATGCTCGCGCACGCTGGCATCCAGCCGCCTGTAGGCCTCCAGCGTGGAGCGTGTTGGCGCTGCAATCTGAATGAACGTGAAGCGCCCCACCCATTCAGGCCGGGTCTCCAGCAGGTGCTCGACCGCCAACAGGCGCTCCACAATGCCCTTGGTGTAGTCCAGCCGGTCCACCCCGATGCCCAGCTCGTGCTCGCTGGGCAGCCCATGGCGCATGCGCACGGCGCTGCGGGCCTGCATCTTCAAAGCCTGGGCATTGTCAGGTGGTGGCGTCCAGTGAATGGAGATGGGGTAGTCACGCACCTTGGTTCGTTGTCCCTGGAAGATCACCGAATCATCTTCGCGGGAGATGCGCGACTCCATGAACCGGTCCACGGACTCCAGGAAGTTCTGGCAGTGGTAACGCGTGTGAAAACCCAGGATGGTGCTGCCCAGCAGGCCCTCGATGATGTGCCGGCCCCAGGGGCAGATGCCAAAGGACTCGGCGTTGGGCCAGGGAATGTGCCAGAAGGTCAGGATGGTGGCCTGCGGCAGGCGCTCGCGCAGGAGCTTGGGCAGCAAGGCGAAGTGGTAGTCCTGCACCAGGATGACGGGATTGGGTGAGCGGGCTTCGGCCACGACGGCATCGGCAAACTTGGCGTTGACTGCCTGGTATTGCAACCAGTCACTGTCACGAAACACGGGGCGCTCGTGGGCAATATGGCACAACGGCCACAGTCCCTCGTTGGCAAAGCCAAAGTAATAGCCTTGCTCCTCTTGCTGCGACAGCCAGACACGGCGCAGCGTGTAGGCGCCTTTGTCCTGGCCGCCGTCCTGGGAGTGGGGGGGCACCTGGATGCGTGACCGAGCGTCCACCACATCCGCATCGGCCGAACCGCTGCCATGGGCCACCCAGGTACCCGAACAAGCCCGCATCACGGGCTCCACGGCGGTCACCAAGCCACTGGCTGGGCGATCCACGCGAATGACGCCATCCTCCTGTCGCTGATGGATATAGGGCTCGCGGTTCGACACCACGATCAACTCGTCGCCAAACAGGTGCTCGCGCAACAGCAGCTTGAGCGTCTCGGGGCGCCATTCGATCGTGGTGTCCTTGAGGATGCGGCGGTCTTCGTGGACGCTGCGCAAAAGGCGGCGCAGATCAGGCAACAAAGGCTCGATCTCCGGCGCTGCGCGCCGCTGCCCTGGCGCCACGTGATCCTCACGCAAGATGCGGCGCACACCACTCACCCAGTAGCGCCAGCTCCAATTGGCCATCAGCAACAACATGGCAGCCAGGCACAGCCCCAGTCCGGCGAAGACCCAGATCACATAACGTTGTGTCTGCTCACCACGGCGCCAGGCAACCTGGCGGCTGTGAACCACCACCATGCGGGCCTGGTCACCATCTGGCAAAGCGGTCAGCGGCAAGGTCACCTGGCTCACATGGACCCCCAAGCCGCCGTTCCGCCACAGCTTGCCCATGTCGTTCGGCGCATCGCCTTCGCAACCCAATGTCATCGGGTAGGTCTGGCTCCAGGCAAACAACTTCCGATGGCTGTCGCACACGGCCACGGCAAGCAGGCGCTTGTCCTGCGTCAGCGCGTTGAGCCGACTCGTCAGGGGCGCGCGTTCGCCGGAACGGATGGCCCCCTGAACCGGTTCCACCATGGCTTGCCCCAGCAACAGGGCGCGCTCATCCAGGTCACGGTCGGCCCAGTTCGACAGCAAGGGCTGAACCAGATTGAGCACGATGGCCGACAAGAGCACGATGACCAGCATCAGTGGCAGGATGAGCACGACACTCCAGCGAAGCATGCGCAGCCAGGCCCCGCGCACAGTTGAAGCAGACATGGTGATGCCCCTTGGAATCCGCGCGAATCACGCCCAGGGATGGGGGCAAACAGCGTGCCCGCAACAGGCCGGCAGGCAGCCCCATCGACGCACAGCTATGTCAAACTCGCTGTGCGCGGCATTCGCCAGCCCCAAACCGGATCCCACCATGAGCATCGTCGTGTACTGGCTGACCCAGGGCCAGCCTTTCGTGGCCACCTTCAATGACCAGCAGCTGCTCGAAGCGCTTGCTTTCTCCGAAGCCAAGCGCAAGGAGAAAGACGCCGATGGCAAGCCGCTGCACAGCCACATCGTCACCAACTCCGAGCTGGGCGACCACGTGGGCAAGCCCGGCGTCAGCGACGAGCTGCCTGCCGACTACAGCTGGACCAAATCCCACCGGGGCGGCCCACCCGAGTCCGGCAACCCGCCCCGGACCCTGGCTTGAGTTCGCTCGACCTCATGACCGAGACGAACGCCATCGTCAAGCAGGGTCTGCCAGCAAAACGACAGCAAGATTCGACGAGAGAATGGACTGTGCTTGCCCCTCATACCTTGACAGGGTATTCTGGCTTGCCGAGCATCAGTCAAATCGCATGTGAGTAAGACCTGCGAGGTGTTCTGTTGACGTGAACCGTGCTCATCTGTCGTTGCGCTGAACATATGGTCAAAACGTCTCGCCTCGGGCTCGTTGCACTCAACGTCATGATGACGGTGTTCTGCGCGACCACGCTGTGGCGGTCCTGGCAGGCGGACATGGCCGCCGGCAAAACACAAGCGCTGACCACGGCACGCCTGCTAGAGCAAGGCGCGACTGCCTCCTTCGACAAAATTGCCGTGGTGCTGTCCGGTGTGGCCGACCGCCTGGAACACGAGGCCACCGAGGGTGCGCAGGAGAGCGGCACGAACTTGTGGCAGACGGTAGACCAAGCCATCAGCCGCATCCCAGACGTTCAGCAAATCGAGGTGTTCGATGCGAATGGCCAGCAGCTCTGTGGTCAACCCATGCAACGCTGCATGCACCTCGACATTTCAGCCCAAGACTACTTCCAGCGTTTGCTCAAACAGCCAGATGAGCGTGTCGGCTTTTACGGCACCTACACAAGCCTGGCGGATGGGCAACCTTGCGTGATCATGGCGCGCGCCCTGTTTCGCGCGCCGCACGCCTTCAATGGCGTGATCATCGCCGTCATCCCCGTGTCGCGATTGAGTTCGCTGATCGCCAAGGCCAGCCTGGGACAACATGGCATCGCCGCACTCCGCTCCAGCACATTGAATCTGGTGGTGCGCTATCCGGCAGCGCCTCCCTCGGCCAGTTTGGCCAACCAGCTCACCACCGAGCTCACCCGGGTCATCCAGAGCGCGCCCAACGAAGGGGTGTACCGATCCACAAGTCAACTCGATGGCGTAGAGCGTGTCATCGCGTACCGGCGCATGCCCGACCTGGCACTGTATGTCATGGTTGGCAACGCGCTCGATGATTTTATGGCGGACTGGTGGTGGCATCTCGCCTGGATGATCGCCTTCCTCCTGACCTTCTTCACGGCATCCTGGTCCTTGAGTCGGCGCACGCTTCGGCGAGCCAGGCAGTACGAGCGAACCCAAAGGCTCTACAACACCGCGCCCTGCGGGTACCACACCCTTGATCCGCACGGCCGCTACCTGAGCATCAATGACACCGAACTCACCTGGCTGGGATGCCCGCGCGACGAGGTGATCGCTCGACTGAGCCCCACCGACTTCATGACCGAAGAGAGCCGACAGACCTTTGCGCAGAACTTTCCTGCCTTCAAGCAAAAAGGCGAACTCAACGGCCTGGAGCTGGAACTCGTGAGCCGACAAGGTGTCGTACGCCGCGTTCTGGTCAGTGCCAAGGCCGTGCAAGACAAGCAGGGCCAGTTCACCATGAGCAACTCGGTGATGCATGACATCACGCCGCTGCATCAGGCCAGGCAGGCATTGCGCGAACAAGCACGACAGCAGGCCCTGATGCTCAATACCGACCTGATCGGCATCATGCGGCTTGTGCAGCGTAAAACCGTGTGGGCCAACCAAGGCATGACGAGAATCTTCGGTTACCCCGGCGAGGCGTGGCAGGGCATGCCCGTGCGGCAACTCCATGCCGACGAAGCGAGCTATGCGCACGTTGGAGAAGAGGCCTATGCCGCCTTCAGGCAAGGGCGCCCCTACCGGACGCAGCTTCAGATGCGGCGCATGGACGGCAGCCTGGTCTGGATCGACGTCAGCGCTGCACGCCTGTCGGACACCACAGAAGAGGTGATGCTACTCCTAGCCGACATCACCCCCTTGAAAGAGGCCGAACAAGCCCGCTTGAAGGCCGTGGAGCTGGAGGCGCAAAACCAGCAGCTCAGGGCGCTCAGCCGCCTCAAGGACGATTTCCTGGCCAACATGTCGCACGAATTGCGCACACCGCTCAACGCGATCATGGGCTTCACGCAGTTGCTGCAAATGCAGCGCTACGCACCCGATAGCGCCTTGTATGGCTCCGCGCTCCATCAAATCGAGTCAGGCGGGCAGCGTCTGCTGGACCTGGTGGAATCGATGCTGGCTTTCGGTCAGGTCGAAGCCGGCAAAATGCCCTTCTCACCGGCCATGATCGATGTTCAGGCGGCGCTCGACGATATCTGCGACACCGTTCGGCCTCAAGCGCAGCAACACCAGATCGAACTGCATACAGCGATTGACCCGACCATGAGCAAGGTGGAGGTCGACCCCTTGCGCCTGCGCCAAATGGGTGTGGCGCTCGCGAGTAATGCCATCAAGTTTTCCAGACCTGGCAGCCTGGTATGGGTGCGTGCCGGCTACCTGGGCGAACTCGAGTGGTTCCTGGAGGTGGAGGATCAGGGCGCAGGCATCGCCGCATCCGACCTCTCCAGGCTGTTCACGCCCTTTGTCCAACTGAGCTCCGGCATGAGCCGCACCCACGAGGGCGCGGGCCTGGGGCTGGCCCTGGTGCGCCACATGGCTCGGGCGCAAGGCGGCGAGGTCTATTTGCTCACACAGGAAGGCGTCGGCAGCATCTTCCGGATCGTTTTGCCTCGACAGGCTCCCGTGCCCGCCGACGCATGGGCCTCGGCCAACATTTGAAGCGCCGTCAAATCTTGGACAATACCGGCCTGAGCAAGTTCTGCTGAACCCGACCCTGAACAAGAAGACACCATGAGCGAAGCCGCCCCCGCCCTGCCCGACCGCCTGTCCATCGACCCCTCCAGCCCTTACTTCAACGCCGACGTGTTCCAGCACGACATCGGCATCCGCTTCAATGACAAGGAGCGCAAGGACGTCGAGGAATACTGCGTGAGCGAAGGCTGGATCAAGGTCGCCGCCGGCAAGAAGGTGGACCGCAAGGGCAAGCCCCTGATGCTCACGCTCAAGGGCAAGGTCGAAGCCTTCTACAAATGAGGCACGGGCGCGCGTGACGCGCCTCAGGCCTTGACCGGATCGACCGTCTGGCCCGCGAGAGGCGGCTGCGACGCGTCCTCCTCTGCCTGGCGCGTGAGGAAGCCCTCGAAGTCCGCAATGGCCACGGGCTTGCTGAACAGATAACCCTGGAAGCGGTGGCAACCAATGGTCGTCAGGAAGCTGCGCTGGCCTTCGGTCTCCACCCCTTCGGCAATCACCTCCAGGCCCAGGTTCTGGCCCAGGCTGACCACGGTGCTGGCAATGGCCGCGTCGTTGGGGTTGGTCTGCAGGTCGCGCACAAAGGCCTGATCGATCTTGAGCTGGTCCAGCGGCAGCCGCTTGAGGTAGGACAGCGACGAGAAGCCGGTGCCGAAGTCATCGAGCGAGAAGCTCACGCCCCGCTCCTTGAGCGCCGACATCTTGGCGATGATGTCATCCACGTCGTTGACCAGCATGCTCTCGGTCAACTCCAGCTTGAGCCGGCTGGGTTCGATGCCGCAGCGATCCACGATGCTGAGCACCTGCGCAACAAAATCGGGTTGACGAAACTGCCGCGCGCTGACGTTCACCGCCAGTTGCAAGGCCGCCGTGGCCGGGTTTTGCGCCCAGGCCGCCAGCTGCGTGCAGGCCTGCTTGAGCACCCAGTCACCCAGCGGCAGGATCAAACCGGTCTGCTCGGCCATGGGGATGAACTCACCCGGCGACACCATGCCGTGGCGCGGGTGTTTCCAGCGCACCAGGGCCTCGGCACCAATGACACGGCCATCCGCATGCACCTGCGGCTGGTAGTGCAACAGGAACTGGCCTTCGATCAAGGCGGTACGGAAGTCGGCCTCCAGCGCATTGCGGGCGTTCACGTCGGCCTGCATGACCTGCAGGACCATGTAGAGCGTGGCCACGGCAAAGATGTCATTGCCCCAGGCATTGAGGGCGCGCACATCATCGGGCTGCACATAAGCAGGCGCCACACCAAAACGCGTCAGATCCAGAAAGACAAAGGCCGCAAAGAAGAGCAGCGGCACGCCATGGCGCAACACGCTGTGGCGACCACGCAGCAACAGGTATGCGCCAGCCCCCAATGAGGGCAACAGGTGATGGGTGGAGCGCGGCACCTTGTCCGAGGGCACGTCGATCACCAGGCAGATGCCGATCAGGGTGACGAACAGCGTGCCCAGCACCAGCATGCCCGCCGCATGGGCCTTCTGCCTGCGCGTCAGCACCACCCCGACGATGCCGGTGGCCAGCAGCCACAGCTCCATGGGCACGGCCAGCCATTGCGCACGCAGGGCAAACAAAATGGCCCACCCTGCCCCCGCCACGATCAGGAAGGAGCAGCCGATGAGCACCATCAGCTCGATGCGGCGCTGATGCTTGTCGCTGGGACTGCGCCAGACGCCGCTGCTGTTTTGTTTGGCTGGTTTGCCCGCTTGCTGGCCAGAAAAAAGCATGTAGGCTTGAGCGAGGAGGGATGAAGGTTACACGTTATATCGGATGCAGGCGCGCGCCCCTTGAGGGTAAGTGCCAAGCATCGCCATAGCGTGAACAATGCGCGCGCATCAGCGCGCATCGGCCATCAACGCCATCGCCCTACCCTTCTTGTATTCGGACAAGATGACCGTGAACGTGGCGCCGTCTTCACACAAGCACCGCTTCAAGGTCCGCTCGCTGAGGTTGACCATGTGCGCCACCTGGCGGCACAGGCGCGTTAGAGTGGGGGCGAACCCCTTGCTCTGCGCCCAATGACCTCTTCACAAAATCGCCACCACCATCGCACCGACCTGGCCCGCATCGCCGTGGAGGCCATGATCGAACGGGGCCTGGAGCCCAGCTTTCCGGTCAGCGTTCAGCGCCAGCTCGATGCCCTCACGGGCCCCGCGCAAGATGCTGACCCGCTCATCCGCGATCTGCGCGCCCTGCCCTGGTGTTCCATCGACAACGATGATTCGCTGGACCTGGACCAGCTCACCGTGAGCGAGCCACTGGCCGATGGTGCCGTCAGGATCATGGTGGCCGTGGCCGACGTCGACAGCCTGGTCGACAAGGGCTCGCCCATTGACGAGCATGCGCGCATCAACACCACCTCGGTCTACACCTCGGCCAGGATCTTTCCGATGCTGCCCGAGCGGCTGTCCACCGACCTGACCTCGCTGAACCTGAACGAAGACCGACTGGCCATCGTCACCGAGATGACCATCGCGGCCGATGCGGCCATCACGCACGCCAGCGTCTACCGAGGCCTGGTGCGCAACAAGGCCAAGCTCGCCTATGACGCCATCTCCGCATGGATCGATGGGCGGGGCCCTTTGCCGGATGCCGCCCGCACCGTGCCCGAGATCGAAGGCCAGTTGCGCCAGCAGGACGAGGTCGCGCAGCGCCTGCGCAAGCAGCGCCATGCACAAGGCTCGCTGGAGCTGGAGACCTTTCAGCCGCGTGCGGTGTTTGAAGGCGAGCGCGTGGTGGACATCCGCCAGCAGGTCCAGAACCGCGGGCGGCAGCTGATCGAGGAATTCATGATCGCCGCCAACACCTGCACCGCCAATTTCCTGGCCCGCCATGGCGGGGCCTCGTTGCGCCGTGTCGTGCGCTCACCGGAGCGCTGGCTGCGCCTGGTCGAGCTGGCAAGCAAATACGGCGAGACCTTGCCCAGGACACCCGACTCGCGCGCCCTTGAAGCCTTTCTGGCGCGACGCCATCGGGCCGACCCCTTGCGCTTTCCAGACCTGTCGCTGGTCGTGGTCAAGCTGATGGGCGCGGGCGAGTATGTGGTGGAGCGCGCCAGCAACGAGCCCATCGGCCACTTTGGCCTGGCCCTGCATGACTACACGCACTCGACGGCCCCCAATCGACGCTACCCTGATCTGATCACGCTGCGCATGCTCAAGAGCCTGCTCAAAGGCGACAAGGCCCCGTACAGCGCCGACGAGCTGCAGGCCCTGGCCATTCATTGCACCAACCAGGAAGACGCTGCACGCAAGGTGGAGCGTCGGGTGCGCAAGTCCGAAGCGGCGCTGTTTCTGGAGTCCCGCATTGGCGAAGTCTTCGATGCCATCGTGACCGGCCGCACCGACAGTGGCACCTGGGTGCGCCTGATCACGCCGCCAGCCGAAGGCATGCTGGTGGGCCATGTGCCCGAACTGGACGTGGGCCAGACCTTGCGTGTCAAACTGAAGGACACCAATGTCGAGCGCGGCTTCATTGACTTTGCCGCCATTGCTTGAACACCACCTTTGCTCACGGAAATCAAACCATGGTGAACCTGCACAGACGCCACTGCACTCGCACCCTCGCGCTGGCTGCCGCCAGCATGGCCTTGACCGGCTGCGCCAGCTTGACGGGCGCCGAGGCCGTGCGCGTGAACGTGGTCGGGCTGGAGCCCCTGCCCGGCGAGTTGATGGAAGCGCGCATGGCGCTCAAGCTGCGCGTGCAGAATCCCGGCGACACGGCGGTGGACTACGACGGCATCTCGGTGGAGCTGGACGTGCGCGGCAACAGCTTTGCCAGCGGCGTCAGCCCCGAAAAGGGCAGCATCCCGCGCTTTGGTGAGGTGCTGATCTCGGTGCCGGTCTCGGTGTCGGCGCTGGCCGTCTTGCGCCAGGTGGCCGGCATCGCCGGTGGCAGCAACAGCAATGGCAGCAACCGCATCGAATACGCGCTGCGTGGTCGCCTGGCGGGCAGCGGCTTTGGCGGGGCTCGGTTTTCGTCCAGTGGCGAGGTCGAGTTGCCCAAGGGGCTGATGGGCCGGTAAGCATGCAACACCAACCAGGCAACACCTCTCATGCAAACAAAGCCTGGTTACAACTTCACACGGCAACAGGCCATCCAAGGTGCATGCTCGTGCGTTGTAAGCCCATGCGCTGCTGTTTTAGCGCCAGGAGAAGACCATGTCCGAAGAAACAAAGCCCAGTAGCAACGTCACTGTCCAGATCCCCCGCACCGCCCTGTTTGCCGGAGGCGGTCTCGCCCTGGCCGGCCTGGGGCTGGCGGCCGGCATGATGCTGCGCTCGCCCTCCACGCCTTCCGCGCCGGCCGATGCACAGCAAGCCTTGGTGCAGGCCTCGGGCCCCGTGGCGGCCAATGGCGAGCAAGGCAAAGCCCCTGCAGGCAAGGAGGCCGCCACCGCGAACGCTGGCAGCCACAAGCGTGAAGCCCGCCATCAGGCCGCTTACGAGGGCGGCGAGCAAAACGCCCAACCCATGTCGCCTGAGCTCAGCGGCCGCCCGGCCGTGGCCTGCGCCAACTGCGGCGTGATCGAAGCCGTGCGCGCCGTGCAGCAAAAGGGCCAAGGCTCCGGCGTGGGTGCCGTGGCCGGTGGCGTGCTCGGTGGCGTCGTGGGCAACCAGATGGGCAAGGGCAGCGGCAAGACGGCCATGACCGTGCTGGGCGCCATTGGCGGCGGCCTGGCCGGCAATGAGGTCGAGAAGCAGACGCGCACCGTCACCGTTTATGAAGTGCGCGTGCGCATGGACGACGGCAGCGAGCGCACCTTCACGCAAAGCACCGAGCCCACGCCCGGCACGCGCGTGGAAGTCAATGGCCACAGCTTCCGCGCCATCGAGGCCGGCGCTGACAGCGGCCGCCCTGCCACCATCCAGACCTCGGGCTCAGGCGGCGTCTGACACCGCCATTTCGGTGCGGTTGCGGCCCGCGTGCTTGGCCTTGTACATGGCGTCATCGGCGCGGGCCAGCAAGGTGTCGAGCGCCAGGCCGTGCGTACCTGAGGCCGCCAGGCCCACGCTCACCGTGAGGTGAAGCGGGGGCTGCCCCTCGCCCAGCGCGATCTCCTGCGAGGCCAGCGCCTCACGCAGACGTTCGGCAAAGCGCCAGCCGTCATCGGGCTCGCAGTGGGTCAGCAAGACCACGAACTCTTCACCACCCAGGCGCGCCACCAGATCGCCCTGGCGCCGGGAGTGCTTGAGCGTATGGGCCACGGCCTTCAAGGCCTGGTCACCTGCGGCATGGCCTGCGGTGTCATTGATCTTCTTGAAGAAGTCCACATCCAGCAGCATCAGCACCAGCTGAAAACCATGGCGGCGGGCGCGCGCCAGCTCCGCTTCGGCGGCTTCGAAGAACGCGCGGCGGTTGGGCAAGCCTGTGAGGAAGTCCGTGGTGGACTGCTCGCGCAGGCTGACGATCAGCTTGTCGCGCTCCAGCTCCAACGCGGCACGCGCCTCGCTCTGCTGCTTCAAGGCGTTGATGCCACCAAAGACTTCGGCGAACTCGTCACCCGCCACGGCCTTGGGCAGCTCGCGGCTCAGATCACCCGCGCTCATGGCATGTAGCACTTCAGCCGCCTGAGACAGGGGCTGGACAAAGCGCTGATGCGCCACACGCAACAGCAGCAAGATCAGCCCCATCAACAGCGAGGTGGTGACCAGCACGCCCGCCAGCCATTGCCGCGAACTGGCCTGCGCGCGGGCGCAATGCCGCTCGGCACTGTCGAGCAAGGCGTCACGCAGCGCCAGGATGGCATTCATGTCCGGCACATAGGCCGCAGCGAACTCTGCCGGCGTCATCGCGACCGGGGCCGCATCCCTGCCGCTTGCCAGCACCTTGTCGACCAGGCGGGTGGCCTTGTCAAAGTAGTCGCGCTCCATGACCGCGAGCGCGACCTGAACCGCATCCCCTGCGTCGAACTGCCCGACCCGCAAGTCCAGCAGGTGCCGCAGCTGCTCGATGCGCCCCTTGACGCGCTCGACCGCAGCCAGCTCATCGGGCGTGAAGCGCTGCTGCCGCGTCAGGGCCGGCGTGAACAGGGAGCCCAGCTGGCCCGCATATTCGCGCAGCTCGGCTGACAGGCGAGCCGCCCACACGGATGAACCCAGCGTCGGGTCGGCCAGTTGCGCGTCATCGGTCAGCACCGTGATGGCCGATGCCAGCAAGGGCACCAGGTCCACCATGCCCCGTACGCTGTCACGGATGGCATCGGGCTGGCGCTGAGCCAGTGGCAAGGCGGCTTGCCGATCAACGGCCGCCCGTGCCAGCCTGAGCCCCTCCAGCAAGGCATCGGCTTCACGCTGCACCCGCTGGTAGCGTGCCTGACCGGCCTCGTGCTGCCAGACCTGCCGAAAGTTGGCCAGGGCCTGATCCGTGCGCGAGCGCGCTATGGCCAAAGCCTCGCGCAGACGCGGGCTGCCCGAGGGCGTCTCGTCGCCCAGCACCCCATTGGCCGGGCCGCGTTCGCGAGAGACCATCTCCATCGCGACCAGTGCCAGCCGCAAGCGGGCAACCGCCTGCTGCCCTTCTTCGGCACGTTGCAGCTGGCGCCACTCCATCTGCACCAGGCGGGCTTCCATGAGCAAAAACACCAGCACCAGGCTCACGGCCATCAGCCGGAACCAGCCTCGCAGGGTCAGGGTACGTTTGAGTCTGTCCATTGTCAGTCGGGTGGCGCGCCATGCACAGCGCACCAAGTCGACTGTATCAACAAGACGTGACGACTGCTGCAGCGCAGCATCACATCAGCCCTTTTGCCGCCTTTGCCGACAAAAAGGTATCGGCCACGACAAAGCGCCATTCGCACAGGAATCCCATTTGACAATGAGAGTTTTCAAATATACATTCCCCACCGTTTCGTCGCTTGATGCACGTCAACCGTGATCCAGTGACAAAGTACCTTCCAGGTTGAATGGCCCCCGGGCTACAAAACCAGACGCAGCCAACTGGACCAGCAGGAGACAAGCAGCATGTCCGAACACTTAGATGTCTTGATCGTGGGCGCAGGCCTGTCCGGTATCGGCGCGGCCTGGCACCTGCGCAAGGAATGTCCTGGCAAGTCGTTTGCCATCCTGGAAGGCCGCGACACGATCGGTGGCACCTGGGACCTGTTCCGCTACCCCGGCATCCGTTCCGACTCGGACATGTACACCCTGGGCTACAACTTCAAGCCCTGGACGGAGCCCAAGGTCATCGCCGACGGCGACCGCATCCGCAACTACATCCAGGAAGTCGCCCGTGACGGCGGCATCCAGCAAAACATCCGCTTCGGCCACAAGGTCGCCGCTGCCGCCTGGGACAGCGAGACCGCCAAGTGGACGCTGACCGTACAGCAGAAGAGCGGCGAAACCGTGCAGCTCACCTGCAACTGGCTGATGATGTGCTCGGGCTACTACAACTACGAAGAAGGCTTCACGCCCGAGTTCAAGGGCCGCGACGACTTCAAGGGCCAGATCATCCACCCGCAGTTCTGGCCTGAAAAGCTGGACTACAGCGGCAAGCGCGTGGTCGTGATCGGCTCGGGCGCCACCGCCATCACCCTGATCCCCTCGATGACGGACAAGGCCCAGCACGTGACCATGCTGCAGCGCACGCCCAGCTATGTGATCTCGGTGCCGCAGTTCGACCCGATGGTGCGCTTCCTGCTGAAGTTCCTGCCGGACATGACGGTCTACAACATCAGCCGCGCCCGCAACAACTTCATCACCCAGATGATCTTCAAGTTGTCGCGCAAGTACCCCAACTTCATCCGCAAGCTGCTGCTCAAGCAGGTGAAGGCGCAGGTCGGCCCCGACTTCGACATGAAGCACTTCACGCCGCCTTACAACCCCTGGGATCAGCGCCTGTGCGCCGTGCCCAATGGCGACCTGTTCAAGGTGCTCAGGAAGGGCAAGGCCTCGGTGGTCACCGACCAGATCGACCGTTTCGTGGACAAGGGCATCCTGCTCAAGTCCGGCCAGACGCTGGAAGCCGACATCATCGTCACCGCCACCGGCCTGAACCTGCGCCTGTTCGGTGGCATGCAGATGTCGGTGGACGGCAAGCCCATCGAGATGAACAAGCACATCTCGTACAAGGGCCTGATGTTCAGCGACATCCCCAACTTCTCGAACACCCTGGGCTACACAAATGCCTCGTGGACGCTGAAGGCCGACCTGATCGCCGAGTACGTGTGCCGCCTGATCAAGCACATGGACAAGACCGGCACCCGCATCGCCATGGCGCGCCGCGACCCCAATGTGCAACCCGCCCCGCTGCTGGACATGACCTCGGGCTACGTGGCCCGCGCCGAAGCCACCCTGCCCAAGGGCGCCGACCGCGCGCCGTGGAAGCTCTACCAGAACTACGCGATGGACAAGGAGCAGCTGCACAACGGCAAGCTGGAAGATGGCGTGATGACCTTCTCCAAGCCGCACAAGGTGGCACGCCCTGAGACGGCACCAGAGCCGGTGCGCCGTTACGGCAGCTGATCCCATCAGGCTGTCAGCACGAAACAGGGGCCGTCACATGGCTGTGGCGGCCCCTGTGCACTTCAGCGGTTCACACGGTCAGTTGATCGTTGTCGTGTCCAGGATGTGGGTCAGGCTGTTGCCCAGGTCATCCAGCGAGGGTGACACACCCGGCGCCCAGTCGCGTGTGTTGATCGTGTAGGCCCAGTCCACACCATCCCCGCGCGACACCGCCAGGGTCGAGGCGCCGGGCGTGCTGCCCGAGCGGGCCGAGCCGGGGGCACGTGGCCCGTTGCCCCAGGCCGCATGCAGGTGGATGAACTGCACCATCGCATGCGCTGAAGCGCCTGTGCCGTCATTGGGGTCACCCACTTCGTTGATCTCGCCGTCACCGCCATACACCGACGGGATCAGGCGTGTGGACGACAGATCCAGCGGGCTCAGGCCCAGGCCTTCATCTTCCGCAATGGCCTGGTGGCTGCTGCGCTTGTTGGCCAGCGTCGGGAACACCTCGACTTCGGTGATGCTGGCCGGCTGCAGCAAGCTGGTCTTGACGACATCGAAGTAGGACTTGCCGGTGACCTTCTCCACCACCGCGCCAGCCAGCAGGTAGCCGAAGTTCGAGTACTTGGTGTTGGTGCCGGGCGCGAAGTCCAGCACGCGGCCATACATGTAGCGCGCCACATCCAGCTTGGTCACAGGCCGACCCAGGTTCATGTCCACTGCGATCTTGCGCATGTTGTAGGTGGGGTCGAAACCCGAGCCTGTGCCGGTGTCGTCGTAGCCGCCCATGTGGTCCAGCAGTTGCTGCACGGTGATGTTGTCGCTGCGTGCATCCGCCGGGTGCGTGAAACCCAGCAGCGGGTAGACCTTGGTGGTGGGCGTCAACTGTTTGCTGTCATACAAGGCTTGCACTGCCGCTTCCAGGAACATCTTGCTGCAGCTGGCCAGCAGGAAACGATCAGAGGGTTGCGTCATGCGGTAGCCCGGCTCGGCCCAGGTGTAGGCGCGCGAGAACTTGCTCACGCCGTTCTTGCCGATGGCCAGTTGGGCGGCACGCACACCGTGTGCCTGCATGAAGGCCTGCATGGCGTGGTCCAGCGCGGCCAGATGGGGCACGGGTGTGCCGGTGGCCGACCACTGGCGCGCCATGAGGATGTCCTGCTTGGCGAAGATGGCGGCGTAGCGCGTGTCCGAGCCCACGCCACCACCCTGTACGCAGATGGGGTACAGGCCGGCGGCCTTCTGCTTGTCGAACTCGGCCTGGTAATCCGCCGCGCTCATGCCATGCCTGGCCACCCAGGGGCCAACCACATCGTCCTTGAAGACCGAGCAGTACATGTGGTCGCTGGAGACGGCCACATACGACGGCCTGTAACCCGACAACTGGTAGCCCGGCAACTGCACCTCGGCATTGAACACATCCTGGTAGCTCTCACCCGTGTCCGATGGGTGTGCATGCCACTTCACGAAGCCCGGGTTGGCATGCCAGACGGCCATGTAGCGGCGATCTGAAGGGGTGCCGTAGATGGCCACCGAGCGCAAGGCCATGCGCTGGTTGTGGGCTGTCTTGTTGAGGTTCTGGAAGGTGCCTGCGTTGGCTTCGGGGCCTGATGGCACGCCGTGGCGCGCCATCCAGCTGCCGGCAAGGCCTTGCTCGAACACCGCGGCAAACACGGCGTTGCCCGCCGTGCCCGTGGCCGACACCAGCACCGGCACATAACCCTTGGCCGTCCAGTTGTTGAAGAAGGACTGGTAACCCTCGCTGTTGACGCCGTGCACGGCCACCCAGGCCGCACCCGTGCGCTGCACCCAGACGGCCGCGTAACGCGCGTCGCCAGGGTCGCCATACACGCTCAAGGAGATCATCCTGAAGCCCTGGGCGCTCAGGTTGTTGAAGTTGGTCTGGTGCTGGGTACTGGTGACCCCGTGGTAAGCCTGAAACATGGTGTCGCTCCTGCGGGTTGATGAGTGACCCCACTGTCTGCCCCTCGCGCGGCAGGCACCATCCCTAGCAGCGCACCGTCAAGCTAGGGGGCGGCTCATGGCGCCAGCAGCACGCCAAGCGCGTCCAGCAAGCGCGCGCACTCGGCGTCCGTGCCCACCGAAATGCGCAGGAAGGGCTCGATGCGCGGCTGCTTGAAATGCCGCACCAGGATCGCCTGTGCACGCAGCCGTTGCGCCAGTGCGCCGGCATCATGCGCAGGGTGCGTGGCGAACACGAAGTTGGCCGCGCTGGGCAGCACATCAAAACCCAGTGAGCACAAGCCGGCCACCAGGCGCTCGCGGCTTTGCATGACGCGCGCGCAGGTCTGGCGGAAGTAGGCATCGGCCTGGAAGGACGCCACGGCACCGGCCTGCGCCAGCCGATCCAGCGGGTAGGAGTTGAACGAGTCCTTGACACGCGCCAGGCCCTCGATCAAATCAGCGTGGCCCAGCGCATAACCCACACGCAGCCCCGCCAGCCCGCGGGACTTGGACAAGGTCTGCACCACCAGCAGATTGGGGTGGCGACCGATCAGGCTCACGGCGCTCACGGCGCTCTCGCCGCCAAAGTCCACATAGGCCTCGTCCACCAGCACCACGCGATCGGGATGCTGGTGCAGCAGCGCCTCGATGTCAGCCAAAGGCAAAGCGATGCCCGTGGGCGCGTTGGGATTGGCGAGCACCACGCCGCCCACCGTGCCCGCAGGCCGCGCGTAGTCGCGCACGTCGATGCCGAAGTCCGCCCGCACCGGCACCTGCTCATGCGGGATGCCATACAGCCTGCAATAGACCGGGTAGAAGCTGTAGCTCACATCCGGCATCAACACCGGCAGACCGTGCTGGAACAAGGCATGAAAGGCATGGGCGAGCACCTCGTCCGAACCATTGCCCACGAAAACCTGATCAGGCTGCACACCATGGTGCGCGGCAATCACGCGCCGCAACTCGCCCGCGTCCGGATCGGGATACAAGCGCAGCGCATCGGCATTGGCCTGGGCGATCGCAGCGAGCACCTCGGGTGCCGGGCCGTACGGGCTCTCGTTGGTGTTGAGCTTGACGAGACCAGGCAGACGAGGCTGCTCACCGGCGACATAGGGCGTCAGCTGCGTGACAAGCGGGCTCCAGAATCGGCTCATGAAAAGGTCCTTGCCAAAATGTTCCAGCCAAAGAAAAAGGCGCCTTGCGGCGCCTTTGCGTGTTGTCTGAGCTACTTGCTGCTTGAGGTCTCAAGGTCTTTGCAAGTTGAGCGTGCAGGCACGACCACGGCGCCATGGCGAACCATGGTGATGGTGGTGATGCGACAAGGCGATCAGGGCCTGCATGTTCATGGGCTCAGTATGGCACGGGTTCGATCAGTACGAACCGCGGCCACCGCGGTAGCCACCGCCATTGCCGCCGCCATTGCCACCACCGTAGCCGCCGCCGTAGCCGCCCGAAGGACGGTCTTCCTTGGGACGAGCCAGGTTCACGACCAGGGCGCGACCGTCAACGGTCTTGCCGTGCAGGCCACGGATGGCGGCTTGCGCTTCTTCAGCCGAAGACATTTCGACAAAGCCGAAGCCCTTGGAACGGCCAGTGTCACGGTCCATCATGACCTTGGCGGACATGACGTTGCCGAAGGCACCCATTTCTTGTTGCAGGTTGTCGTCGCGGACAGAGTAGGCCAGGTTGCCGACGTAGAGTTTGTTTTCCATGATGGATCTTTCGAGAGAGAAATTTGAATGTGTGAAATCTGCAGACGCGTGTTCAACGGAACTTGCGTCGTGCGGGAGGAGGCCCGCCATTCATACGGGTTTCGAGATGGCGGAAGGTGATACGACCCTTGCTCAGGTCGTAAGGAGACAGCTCCAGGGACACCTTGTCGCCAGCCAGAATGCGGATACGGTTCTTGCGCATCTTGCCGCCCGAGTAGGCGATGAGTGCATGACCGTTTTCGAGTGTGACGCGGAAGCGGGCATCAGGCAGGACTTCGTCCACCTGGCCGCGCATTTCAATGAGGTCTTCTTTGGCCACGTAGGTCCTTAAGTTGCTTGCCGTACAAAACTACGACCCTGGGTCAGGGCGTACAGCGTGGCTTCTTCGCGGGTGGCAAAGAAGGGGGTGAACCGGAAGATCCGGTCGTGGGTACCGGACCCGCGTCCGCTGCGCACGGAAACCGAGGCGGCGTACTGACCAGATTCAGTGAGTTTGATGAGCGGCGACAAGAGGTACTTGCCGACCGAGAGCGCGTTGGCTGATGTGATGTTCACGAATGAGCGTGTAAAGCACGAGGTCGTAAAACGACCGTGCTGATCGGGGCGGAAGCATACGGACGGTGCGTACGACTGGAGGGTCAACGCAGGTCAACGATGCAATGCGTAAAGGGGGTGGGCTCGCCGATGGAGTGATCGACCGCGGTCTGTCGGGTCGTCAAGTCTGATCGAGCGGTAAAGGCGACGTGTTGGTCGAATCGTGGATCAGACGATTGGGCTGCGTAGGTAAGCAAATTGCAGCAGTGAGGACACTGTATCAGGCTTGCGGCATTTGTGCTTGCTTTTTTTGCAGCACAAAAGACTGGCTTTTTTTCGCCGCAAGCGCATACTCGTTTCCCCCAGCGCGCCCGGCAAGGTCGACAAGACCGACACGCACAGTGTGATCACAGCGTGATCAGTTGGCTTGGCGCGCTGAAAAATGGCCCGTTACATGGCCAGAAAAAATGGCTTGTCAGGGAGCCACGCAACTACCGGATGGACGTGATGAGACAACACACCAGCCCCATGCCGAGTCACCCGATTCCCGCCTCGCGCGGTGAAGAGTTGGAGCGAGATTTCCTGGCCTACCTGAACATGATCAGCCAGAACAAGGCGCGGCTGCTGCCGCCCGGCTTTCTGGCCGACTACCAGGCTTTTGGCTGGATCGAGATGCGCAACGGCGTGCCCTGCCCCACCGACGCGGGCATGCAGGCAGCCCGCCACATGAGCAAACCACCGCATCACGCGGCAGCGCGACGCTGAACTCAGTCCTGCGGACGCACCAGCCTCACGGGCAAACGGGCCGTGCGCTTGGGCATGTCGTCACGCGCATCGCCTGAATCCATGTCCACCGCCCAGCCATTGAGAAAGGCCATGCGGTTGAGGCCGGTGTTGTCCTGGCTGCGCATGACGGTGCCGTAGTTGTACGGGTTGGCCGTGCCGCTTGCCGCTGCCACTTTGGCGGTGCCGGCCCAGTACCAATCATGCGGCGCTGCCGGGAACAAGGCCTGGGACAGGCCGCGCCGGGCACCGGTCTCGTTGACGAGGCGGCGCAAGTCCGTCACGCGGGGCAGGCGCCAGTCCAGGCCATCGGCCTTGCGCCGTGCGCTGGCCAGTGCCAGGGCCTCCTTGTGCGTGGCCAGCACGGGCTCGCCACGGCAGGTCTTGCCATCCCAGTGCATGCCCTCCACGCAGCGGGCCCAGATCTGCCGCGCGTGCACATCCACCACTTCCGTGCCGTCGCTGGAAGGCACCCAGCCGGCAGACGCCGGCTTGCCCGCAGCCCAGGCGCTGGCCGAGACCCACACCATGGCAACGGCCAGCCCATGCACCACACGGCCACCCACTCGACCACCATCACGCCTGCTCATACCCCCAGCTCCTGGCTGCACTTGCACGCCCCGGCGCATTGCAAGTGGCGTTTCAACAATTGCGCCAGATCGCTGGGCGTGAAGGGCTTGGCCAGGTGGTCATCCATGCCGGCCATGCGGTAGCGGTCCCCCAGCACGTCCTTGCCATTGGCGGTCAGGGCAATGATGCCCACGGGCGCCTGCTTGCGCTGGCGCTCCTGCGCGCGAATGCGGCGCGTCGCCTCGAAACCGTCCATCACAGGCATCTCGCAGTCCATCAGCACCAGGTCCGCCCGCTGGCGAGCCAGCCAGTCGACGGCGTCGCGGCCGTTGTCGATCACGGTGACCTGCACGCCCATGGTGCGCAACTCGGCTTCGGCAATCATGGCGTTCACCGGGTTGTCCTCGACCAGGAGCACGTGAGGCGTGCCATTCAGCCCCAGGTCTGGCGCGTCGGCTCGCCCGGCCTGCGCGCGGCTGGCGCTGGCCGGGTGCCCGAGCGGGGCGTCCTGGCACACCGGCAAGGGCAGCGTGAAGCTGAACACCGAGCCCTTGCCCACTTCGCTGACACACAGCAGCTCACCCCCCATCGCCCGGCACAGGTCGCGCGAAATGGTCAGCCCCAGCCCCGTGCCGCCAAAGCGGCGCTGGTAGGTGCCCTCGGCCTGGTGGAAGGCCTCAAAGACCCGCACCACGTCGCTCGCCGGAATGCCAACACCGGTGTCACTCACCTGCACCGTCAGCAGGCCGGTCTGAGCATGGTGGCGCGCGCTCAGGCGCACATGGCCTCTGGGGGTGAACTTGACCGCGTTGCCCAGCAGGTTGTGCAGCACCTGGCGGATGCGCACCGGGTCCCCCATCACATCCAGGTCATGCGCAATCTCGATGGCCATGAACAGGCTCAGGCCCTTGTCCTGCGCGCTGACCCTGGAGGTCTCGCACATCTCCTGCAACAGCGTGCGCAGGTTGAAGGGCTGCGCATGGATGGGCAGCTTGCCAGCCTCGATGCTGGAGAAATCCAGGATGTCGTTGATCACGTTGACCAGGTGCTCACCCGAGCCCTTGATCAGGTCCAGCTGGCGCAGGCGCTGCATGTCGTGCTCATTGCCCCGCAACTGGCGCGTCAGGCCCAGGATGCCGTGCAAGGGCGTGCGCATCTCGTGGCTCATGGTGGCCACGAAGCGGCTCTTGGCCTCGCTCAGGGCCTTGGCCTGCTGCAAGGCCTCGTCGCGGATCTGCGCCACCTGCTCGCTCTCAAAGCGCAGGGTCAGCAGCTCCTTGATGCGCAGGTTCGAGCGGCGCCCCTCGTTCAACAGGATCACCCAGGTGCCGACAAAGGCCGCCGCGCAATACATACCCAGGTCGTCGCCACGGGCCAGCACGAAACCGATATTGGGCAGCATGATGGTGGAGACAAAGCCCGTCACCGAGGGCAGGTCCACGTGCAGGATGAAGGTGCCCAGCGTGGCCACCCCGATCACCACGCTGATGGTCACCACCGCGATCTCCAGGTGATCCAGCGGCGTCAACCCCCAGACCAGCGCACTCCAGGTCAGGCCATCTGCGGCGGTCAGGGCGCGGTAGACAAACAGCGAGCTGCCGGTGCGGCGCGGGGCCCGCGTCAGGAACCAGGCCGAGTAGCCGAAACGGGCGCTGCTCATCAGCATGCGCGCCACCATCCACAACTCCAGCCCGGGGTGCTGCACGCGGCTTTGCAGCACCAGCGCCGTCCCCAGCGTGCAGATCAGGCTGAACAGCATGGCGTTGGGCAGCAGCTCGTGCATGGCCCGCTCGCGCGCGCTGTTGACCCGGGCCGCCATCTCGGGCGAAGCCTGGTTTTGATCTGAATGAAATGAAGACGTCAAAAGGGACATGCGGATGCCGGCTGGCTCAAACAGGCCCACCCGACTCATCCCTCTTCGGCAACAATCACACAGACCCAACCAGGGTTTGCACGCCACCGTGCATTGCTGACGTGAACTCGTGCACGCCCATGCGCCCCGAAACCATTGTTTGCGCCACATGAAACAAGCCCAGGAGCCCCGCACCATGACTGACTGCCTTGTCGCCACTCGCGCCTGGTCGCGCCGGGCCTTCGGCCTGCTGCTGGCCACGGCCTGTACCCTGGCCATCGCCGGCAAGAAGCCGTATGACTACTACGTCACCGGCAACCCGGATGCCCCCGTGCAGATCAGCACGCCGCCAACGACACCCTCGCTGGTGCTGATGGGCGGCGGCCCCGATGTGGACGCGGCCTTCCGCTGGATGATCACGCGCGCCGGCATCCAGCCGGGCTCCGGTGGCCGCTTCGTGGTGCTGCAAGCCTCGGCCCGGGACACCTATGGCCCCTACATCCTCTACAGCAATGCGCAGCTGTCCACCACCACCCCGGCTGTGGATGGCTGGACGGGTGGGGCCGCACTCGGCCTGAGCTCGGTTGAAACACTCAATGTGCCCAGCGTGGGCGCCGCCAATGACCCCTTCGTCAACGCCGTGGTGGCCCGTGCCGACGCGGTCTTCATCGCAGGTGGCGACCAGGCCAACTACATCGCGTTCTGGAAGGGCACGGAACTGGATCGCACCTTGCAAGCCGTGCTCGCCCGCCACGCGCCCGTGGGGGGCACCAGTGCCGGCATGGCCGTGCTGGGGCAGTTTGACTTCAGCGCCCTGCGTGGCACCGTCACTTCGGCGCAGGCGCTGGCTGACCCATACAACAAGTACGTGACGCTGGACCCCTCGCCCTTAAGCCTGAGCGGCGGCTTCATCACCCCGCCCGCGCTGGCCAACACCGTGCTGGACACCCACCTGGACAGCCGTGACCGTATGGGTCGCCTGATCACCTTCATGGCGCGCCTGGTGGCGCCTGTGGGCACGAAAGGCTGCACCGGCGGCATCCTGAGCACCAGCGCCGCCCGCGGCATTGGTGTCGATGTGGAAGCGGCCTTGCTGGTGCAAGGCAATGGCGCCTACCAGCCTTACACAGCGCGGCGCGTGACCAATGTGTCCACCGTCAGCGAAAGCGCGGTGTACTTCCTGCGGCCGCTGCAGGCACCCACGGTGTGCGCGCCCGGCAAGCCCTTGAGCATGAGCACGGTGGAAGTGCGCAAGCTGGCGGACTCGGACACCGTGTTCAACCTCAGCGACTGGAGCGGCGTGGCGCCCTACTACGTGGACGCCATCTCCGGGGCACTCAACCCCAGCAGCCCTTACTGACGCTCATGCCGCTGGTGGACCCTAGTGCCGCAAGGCCGGGTCCACGTCGAAGTCCATCAGGAGGCTGGCCATCTCCAGCGCCCGCCACAGGTGGGCTGGCATCTGCATGATCTTGTCCGGCGTCTTGGAATGGCTGACCCACGCGCCGATCTCGTGGTGCTGATCAGGTGTCAGCAGGTTCAGGGACAGCATCTCGTCGAGCAATTGCATGGGGGCCCCCTTTCGCGGCAGGTGCACCGGGCCGACAAGCGCCCGGTACGCCAGATCACTATCTCACAGCAGGCCACCCTACACCCTGGGGAGTACACGGCCACAAGCGCATTAATTCAGGTCTTGGCCAGAAAAACACACCCTGATTCAGGGGTGCGTTGACCCCAAAGAGGGCGTCTAGTAGTCTGGTGTACTGCTTATTGCGCCTGTCGATTCAGGCCAGATCACAGGAACCGCCCGCCCATGGCCTACCCCGCGGCCCCAGCCTCACTCAGCTTTGGCTTGTCAACAGCCGATAACCGGCCGTGAACCTGACGACCCGACTTCATCGTGACGACACCCCGCGTCGTGACGCGCTGGAGTCCGCGCGTGCCGCCGCGCCCGACTCGGCCGAAGCCGTGCTCGCGCAAGCTCGCCTGAGCCTGCGCTTTCCCAAGGCCCTGGAGGCCGAATTTGCCGCGGACACCCTGGAGCCCCGCCGCCGCCTGCTGGTGTCGTGCGCCCTGCTGGGTTGCCTGGGGGTGCTCATCGGCACCAGCAGCATCGACGAGGCCACCCCCGAGATTGCGGCCTTCGTGTGGCAGCTGGTCTGGATCTGGACGGCGCTGGCCCTGGCCGGCACGCTGAGCACCTGGTTCAGCCCCGCGCACCTGCGGCGCAACTGGCACGCCGAGTTCACCACTGCCTTGCTGGCCACCGCCATGAGCCTGCTGGTGACCTGGATGGCCACGGCCAGCAAACCCGACACGGCGATCACGCATTCGGCCATGGCCTCCATCCCCGTGATGTACAGCTGCATCGCGGCGCGGCTGCGCTTTCACTGGTCGCTGGGCTCGGCGCTGATCTCGTTTGGCGCCTACGCCCTGTTCGTGAAAGGCTCGACGCCCTACCAGGCCCAGATGGTGTCGAGCCTGACGCACCTGATGGCCTTGAGCTATGCCTTCGCGCTGCTGGCCAACTACGCCTTCGAGCACCGCGAGCGCCGCAACTGGCTGCTGCGCAAGGTCGAGGACCAGCAGCGGCAGGCCCTGCTCCAGACCTCCGCCCAGCTGCACCTGCTGTCCATCCAGGACCCGCTCACCGGCCTGAACAACCGCCGCCAGTTCGACGCCGCCTTGCAGCAAACCATCGAGCAGGCCACCCGCAGCCAGATGCCACTGAGCCTGCTGGCGGTCGACGTGGACCACTTCAAGCGCTACAACGACACCTACGGCCACGCCGCCGGTGATGCCTGCCTGATCGACATCGCCCGCATCCTGGCCATGCAGGCCCATGTCCACGGCGGCTCGGCAGCCCGCCTGGGTGGCGAAGAGTTCGCCCTGATCCTGCCTGGCCACGCCCCCGAGATGGCGCGCCTGGCCGCCCAGTCGGTGTGCACCGCCATCGCGGCCGTGCGCATGCCGCATGGCGCCTCCGACGTGGCCGACCATGTCACCGTCAGCGTCGGTCTGGCCCACTGGCAAACCGAGGGCCATGACAACGCCCAGGCCCTGCAGGCACGCGCCGACCGCGCGCTCTACCAGGCCAAGGCCCTGGGGCGCAACCGCATGCACGAGGTGCAGGATGCGGCCCAGCCCGGTGATGCCCGCGATACGCCTGCCCCCGCCCTTGCGCCCGGCCAGGCCCTGCCCGCGCACCTTCTGCCCACCGACGACGCCCCAAGCAGCGAGGCCGAGCAAGACGAAGCGCGCTGCCAGCACACGCTGGAGAGCCAGTTCCGCTGGCTGCGCTTCCCCGCGCCGCTGGAAGACGCGTACGTGGCGCACAACGCCGAGCCGCGCCGCAAGCTGCTGGCCATCAACACCCTGGTGGGCCTGATCACCTACAACGTGTTTGCACTCAGCAACCGCGCGATGTTCCCCGACATCCAGGAGTCCGTGCTGGACGTGCAGGCTTGGCTCAGCGGCCTGCTGCTGCTCCTGGCGGTGCTCAACTACTTCGTCCCCCGCCCGCTCTGGCGCGAAGGCATCTACAGCCTGGGGACAGCCGTCCTGGCGCTGGTGTCGACCTGGATCGTGTCGCACAGCCACCTGACCTCGGCCCTGTGCTACTCGGTGAGCCTGATGCTGATCCCCATGTTCTCGGCGGTGGGCGCGCGCCAGCCCCTGTGGTTCACCTGCTTCCCCGCGGTGATCACCTCCGTGGCGGTGGCGACGCTGCTGCAGCCGGTGGGCCCGGCCCAGGCCGTGGTGTACCGCGACAGCCTGTTCATGGTCATCAACAACACGGCTTACACCCTGATCCTGGCCTACACGCTGGAACACGGCTCACGCAAGGAATGGTTGCTGGCGCGCATTGACGGCCTGCAGCGTGATGCCCTGCTCGCCGCCAGCCAGCGCCTCAAGACGCTCTCGGTGGTGGACCCGCTCACCGGCATCTGCAACCGCCGCCAGTTCGAGGACGACCTCGATCGCATCTGGGGCGAATGCCTGCAGGACCAGCGCCACCTGGGCATGCTGATCATCGACGTCGACCACTTCAAGCTGTACAACGACAAGCAGGGCCACCTGGCCGGCGACGACTGCCTCAAGCAGGTGGCCGGGCTCATCAGCCAGACGGCGCAAGCGCACAAGGGGCTGGCGGCCCGGCTGGGTGGCGAAGAGTTTGGTGTGCTGCTGCCCGGCGGCACGCTGGAGCAGGCACGCAACCTGGCCGAGCGCATCCGGCACGCGGTCAGCCAGGCCGGCATACCGCATGACTACTCGCCCTCAAGGCATGTCACGGTCAGCATCGGGGTGGCCAGTGTCACGCCACAAGAGGGCATGGACCGCGTCTCGCTGTTTGCCACCGCCGACAAGGCCTTGTACGAGGCCAAGCGCGCGGGGCGCAACCGCGTCATGGGGCCCAATCAGGCCGACACGGGCCCCCGGCGCAACACGCCCTCAGTGGGCCTTGCCTGAACGGCCGTTCTTGGCTTCAACGCTGGCCAGCAGGTCCTTGCCCGACAAGCCGGCAAACAGGGCTGCCGCGCGCGTCTTGATTTCCAGCAACTCGTTGGGCGTCACTGAATACTGACCGGTGGTCTTGTTGACCTGGATGCCGAATTCGACGTCCTTGCCGTTGTTCGACAAGATGCCGCTGGTGAACTCGTAGTCCTCGCTGTCCACCGGCAGGCCTTCGACGCTGACGTCGTAGTCGTCGTAGGTGACGCGGCTGATTTCACCGCTGGCCAGGTCCAGCAAACCCGTCGAGGTGATGACCTCGTCAGACAGTTCGTCGGCAATCTTGATGGGCACCTTCAAATCCACGAGCTCTCCCCTTCATCCTGAAAATGGCAAAAGGGCGCGATTCTGGCACGAGCGCCCCATTTCGTCATGCGGCAGGCGGCGGCTCGGGGTTGTCAGCCACAGGCTGATCCGAGGCAACGGGGGCGCCTTGCGTCTTGCGCTGAGCCTTTTCTTCCTTCTTTTTCTTCTTTTCCAGCTCGCGCTGACGTTTTTCGTACTGGTAATTGGGTTTGGCCACGAGGCATCTTTCGGTTGTGTATTGCTCACGATACCCGAGCTTGTCCCAATCGTCTAACTTATTGCGACAAGAAATCGGGGCCAAGCCTTCCGGCACAATCACCCCCCATGATCGAGGCGCCCCTTCCAGAACAAAACGAGAGCACCAGCTTCGAGGCCTACTTCCGGGATCCGGAATTTGCCCCCCAGCAGCCCCTGGCCTGGGCCCTGAGCCAGCGCCAGGACCTGCTGGAAGCCCTGCGCGGCCTGTTCAGCGGCCCCCAGGCCCTGGTGCAACTGCGCCTGTGGTGCTTCATGGAACTGGCCAGCCAGCCTCAGGCCCGCCTGTCGCGTGACGACGTCAACCGCCTGTTCCACGCCGTGCTGCCCGAGGCGCTGGACAACGTGCTCAAGCGCCTGCGCGACCTGAATTTGCTGGTCTGGGACGCCACCCCGCAGGATTACCACCTCTCGCCCCTGGCGCAACAGGTGCATGGCCTGCTGGCCCCGCTGACCACCCCGCCCGCCGCCGAATACGACGACATGGCGGCCTTGTTGTCGCAGGTGGCCGGTGCCCAGCAGCTCGGCCTGGTCAGCACAAACCAGCTCAAGCACCTGCACGCCCAGCTGGCGCGCCTGCATGACGAGTTCTCGGACGCGATTGCCAGCGGCTCGGAATCGCGCCTGCGCCTGGCCCAGCCGCGCTTTGATCGCGCCCTGGAACTGGTAGACCGCGCCGGCCAGGCCCTGACCGCGCTGATCCGCGCCGAGCACGAAGACCCGCGCCTGGAGCGCGAAGCCCGCGCCATCGGGCAGGAACAGGCTCGCCTGCTGTCCATGGCCAGCCAGTTCACACGCGCCCTGCAACAGGCCGACCGCCAGCGCGTGACGCTGGGCTCCACCGGCCTGACGACCTCGGACGTGCGCGCCTGGCTGCAACGCCACCCGGCCCTGCACGAGCTGATGGGCGAGGCCCTGTCCGTGCCGGTGCGGCCGGTGATGGTCAGCCAGCACGACCTGGTCGACGTGGCCGAAGGCGAATTCGAGCGCGACCGGCCGGGCGCGCAAGGCAGCGCCGGCCTGCCGCCGCCCGCCGAGGCCGCCTCCGGCACGCTCGACACGCTCAGCCTGCCACCCGAGCTGGGCAACCTCATCAGCCTGCTGGACCGCTGGTCCGAGCTGGCCACCGAAGAGGCCGCGGCCCGCGCCGCCTCACCGGATCAAGACCCGAACGCGCCCCCGCCCGGTACGCGCCCCCTGGCCGACGCCATCCTGGGCGGTCGTTTCGCCCAGGCGGCCTACCGCCTGCAACTCATGCCCCTGGTGGGCGATGCGCAGGCCCAGACCCTCAAGGGCCTCACGGGGGATCTGGCGCGTGCGCCCTGGCAGTGGCGCTTCAAGTCCAAGCACATCACCCCGGATGACGAGTCCGTGGCCCTGATCAGCGATGGCGATGTCCTCCCGGCCCGCTTTGACGAACAAGGCCAGGTCATCCCCCTGCCGCCCGACGATCGCGAGCCCATCGTCCTGACGGCCGCCCCGAGCCAGGACGCGCCCACCCGCCGCAAAGGCGCCGGCGCCCCGAAGAAATCCAACCAAGCACAAGCATGAGCGCACACCTCGACGACGCGGCCTTGTTGGCCGCCGAACTATTGGCGCGCCGCTGGCTGCCCCGCCAGCACCCCAAGGTCAAACGCGCCCTCATCGACGCCGAACTGTGGCAAGCCACGCAGGACCGCCTGGCCCAGGTCGGCCTGCGCCTGATCGACAACCTGTATGCCGACCACGTCAGCGTGGCCCTGCTGCGCCAGGCCGAATCCACCGTGTTTGGCGAATCAGGTCTCAACAGCCACAACAACATCGACCTGCCGCGCGACGCCGTCTCGCTGCTGGTGGTGCTGTGGGCGCTGATCATCCTGCCCAAGCGCGAGCGCCAGGCTGCCCGCGCCGCCAACCAGCATGGCGACGAACAGAACGACATGTTCGGCAAGGATCGCCCCGTGCCGACCGCCGCCAGCGTCAGCCCGCTGGTGTCCTACCGCGCGCTGCTGGCCGACTTCGGCGTGCAGCTGGGCAAGAAGACCCGCCTGGACACCAACCTGCGCCGCCTGGAGAACCACGGCTTCATCGGGCGCAAGGGCGAGGACATCGTCGAAGGCCCGCTGCTGGATTTGCTGCTGGACTACGACGCGCTGGCCTCGCGCATCCTGCAAGGCGCCTTGGGTGATGTGCTGATGCAGGCCAAGGAGCTGATCGGCAACTTGCCGCTGGCCCTCACGAATCCGGTGCAAGAGGAGCTCGAAGAGATCCCCGATGAGGACCTTGGCGAGGCTGAAGATGCCGCGCCGCCTGCCATGGCCTCTGAACCCGACGCCCCCGTTGTCAGCACCGATGCCGCCCCAGCAGCGTCCGAGGCCGACCCCACTGTGGCCCCCTCTGCCGCCCCCGACCAGGCCTGATCCCCGATGTTTCACCTGCAAAGCCTTGAACTGCTGCACTGGGACTACTGCCAGCGCCTGACCCTGCCGCTCGACGGCGCCATCATCACCGTGGCCGGCCCCAACGGCTCGGGCAAGACCACCCTGCTGGACGCCATGCGCACCCTGCTGGGCCTGGACTGCTCGGGCGGCCGCAACTACAAGACCTACGCCCGCCACGCCAACGCCGACAGCGCCTGGCTGCGCGCCACAGTGGACAACCGCCCCCGCAACCGCCAGTCCTCCAACCGGCCGTTTGCACGTTGCCTGCTGTACGCGGACACCGTGACCCTGGCCTGCCGCATCGACCGCAATGGCGGGGACTGGACGCGCCGCTACATCATGGTCGAAGGCGATGTCTCCATCGAGCAGATGATCGAACGCGGTGACAAGGACTGGCTGGGCATCGACAACTGGCGCAAGCGCCTCGAAGGCGCCGGCCTGAGCCGTGCGATCGCCAAGGTGCTGGCGCTGGAGCAAGGCCAGACCGACCGCCTGTGCGAGTACTCGCCCAAGGAGCTGCTCAAGCTGGTGTTCGACGTCTTCGGTGACCAGGACGTGCTCGACCGCTACGACGAAGCGCGCAACCACCAGAAGCAGCTCACGCAGGAAGTCGAAGCCGCGGACCGCGAGCTGTCTCACGGCAAGGCCCAGCGCGCTGAGCTCGAATCGCGCGTCAACAACTACCGCCAGTGGGAGCTCAAGTGCCAGGAGCGCGAAACCCTGGCCACCGAAGTCGTGCCCGTGCTCAGCAATGTGGAGACACGCAAGAGCCTGGCGGGCAAGCTGCGAGAGCTGCACAAACAGCGCCTGCAATCGTCTGACGACCGTCGCCAGCATGGCCAGGTCAAGGCCGACCTGCTGCAGCGCCTGCAGGACCAGACCGACGCCGCCACCCGCGTGGAAGAGCTGGAAGCCCAGGTGCGCAGCGCCCGCCGCGTGCAGGAAGAAGCCCGTGATGCCGAACGCCCCGTCGAGCTGCTGGTCAAGCGCGCCGACGAGCTGCAAGGCCTGGCCAGCGTCGAAGGCGACGCGCAGCAGCTCACGCAGCGCATTGCCGAGCTGGGTGAACACAAGCAGAAGCTGTCCACGCAATGGCAGCGTTTGAAGGACCAGCGCGACGACGCCCAGAAGGCCATGGACGGCCTCAAGGGCCAGCGCCTGGCCCCGCCCCCACCGGAGGTCACGCGCTTTCGCCGTGTGCTGGACGAAGCCGGCATTGGCCACCACCTGATCGCCGACATCATCGAGATCACCGATGAGAAGTGGCGCGCCGCCGCCGAAGGTGTGCTGCGCGGCAGCCGCTGGGTGGTGGTGCTGGAGCGCGCAGGGCAAGAAGCCCAGGCCCTCGCCCTGGCCGAGAAAGAGCGCTACCGCCACTACGTGGTGGCCGATGCCGAACACGCGCCCGCGCAACCCGACAAGAACAGCCTGCTGGCCGTGCTGAACTTCTCCGCGCCCGCGCCCCATTGGCTGCTGCGCCAGCTGGGCAACATCCGCCGTGTGGCCCACACCGAAGAGGGCGTGAAGGTCGGCGGCGAGTGGATCACGCCTGACGCCTACCACCGCGACCCGCGCGGCGGCCGCAGCGTCTGGGTGGACCCCAGCCAGTACCAGTTCGGCGCCTCGGCCATTGCCACACGCCGCGACAGCATCGACAAGCGCTTGGCCCAGCTCGACGAAGAGATGACGCGCATCGTGCGTGACCAGGCCTTCTTCGACCGCCAGCTGCAGGACGCCCGCAAGGCCGCACAAGGCTTCACCGCCGCCGCCGAGCTGGCCGAGCGCGAAGCCGAATTCGCCGAAGCCCGCCGCCAGCTGCCCGTGCTCAAGCAGGCCCGCGCCGAAGCCGGCGAGCGCTGGCAACAGACCGAGGCCCAGCTCAAGCGCGCCGTGGTCGAGCAGACCAATGCCCAGCACGCCTACAAGCAGGCCCAGGAACGCCTGGCGCACATCGAACAGCGCAGCGCCCAGCACGAGCGCGAATGGCAGATCCGCTTTGATGATGTCATCGCGCAGGCCGTGATGTCACGCGAGGTGAAGCTGCAACTGCCGCGCAGCTGGCGCCGCCCCGAGCGCATCAAGGAGATGCTGGGCCACTACGGCAACGCCACCCAGGCCCGATTGCGTGCCGAAGCGGTGGAGCGGGAACTCAATGAAGGCAAGTGGGAAACCGACCCCACCGTGATCGAGCAGCTCACGCTGATGAACGCCAACGTGCTGCGTCAGGAAGACGAGCTCAACCAGCGCAAGGCCAGCAATGCCGCGGCGGCGATTGCCGTGGACAACGCCCGCGAGCGCTACACCGACGTGCTCAAGGTGACGGTGCGCCGCTACCGCAAGAACATCATCGAACTGGGCCAGCTGGCCGGCGTGGAAGTCAACGCCGAACTGCCCCACCTCGATGGCGACGACTCCGGCCTGCGCCAGGCCGAACTCAAGGTGCACTTCAACTTCGACGGCAAGGGCAGCATCGGCCTGAACGACGGCGAAGCCTCGGGTGGCCAGCAGGTGATCAAGTCGCTCATCCTGCTGGTGGGCCTGATGAAGGACGACGAAACCCCGGGCGGCTTCGTGTTCATCGACGAACCCTTCGCCCACCTGGACGTGCGCAACATCCAGCTGGTCGGCCACTTCCTGCGCTCCACGCGTGCGCAGTACGTGCTGACCACGCCGATCACGCACAACGTCGAGGTGTTCGAGCCGGCGGATGTCACCCTGGTCACGGCCAAGAAGCCCAAGGGCGCGCGCTGGGCGCCGCCCATCGGTGTGCTGCAACGCCGCGTGCCCACCGAGTTCGCCTGAATGCCATGCCGACAAAGCCTGCCAGGGCACTTTGTCAGCCGCCCGACGACTCGGGATTACCCGACGGGCATTGCACGCCAAGCGTCACCGCCCTGACACTTCCATCCCCCTCGGGTTAGGGGTGTCGGGGGACGAGCGGTGGCTAACCCGCCCCTGGAAAAAAACACTGTGTTCCAGACTTCATCACATGGTTCATACAACCCGTTGATGGAGTCAACATGTCACTCAATGCATTGATCAAGGCCGCGTCCAAGGCCGTCGGTATCAGCCTGCTGTGCAGCATCGCCGCCCAGGCCGCCTACCTGAAATGGGAAATGGTCGAGCTGCCCGCCTCCAGCGGCGCCTCCTGCGGCAACGGCACCCCGTACCGCTTCTTCGTCAACCGCACGCCCTTCACCAGCAAGACGGTGGTGATGTTCGAAGGCGGCGGCGCCTGCTGGGAAAAGGGCACCTGCGAAAACAAGGCCGGCACGCAACTGGCCGCGGTGAACCCTGACGGCATCCCCACCAACTACATGAGTGACTGGAACCGCCAGGCGCACTACGGCCTGGTGACGCCCTTCACCGCCCGCATCGACCCGCTGACTGCGGTGCAGACCCAGAGCTGGAACATCGTCTACCTGACCTACTGCACGGGTGACGTGCACGCCGGCAACAAGGTCACGACCTACTCCGACAGCACCGGCTCCATCGCCTGGTACCACCGTGGCGCCGTCAACGCCAAGGCCGTCAGCGACTGGATGGCCGCCAACCTGCCCAAGCCCGATGTGCTGCTGCTCACCGGCTTCTCGGCCGGCGGCGTGGGCTCGACGGTCAACTTCCCCTACATGCGCACCAAGGTCAAGGCCAACAAGGCCGCGCTGCTGGCGGACTCCGGCCCGCTGTTCTGGACGCCCCGCGATGGCGACCCCGCGCAATACCCTTCGCAGCCCCTGCACAACAAGATCCGTGAGGTCTGGGGCCTGGATGAGCCCAATGGCCTGGCCACCGAGTTGATCACCAAGTACCCGGCTGCTGGCGACACCAACAACCTGGGCTCCGTCACCGCAGGCCTCAACAAGATCTTCCCGAACGACCGCATCGGCTACGCGATGTTCCAGGAGGACATGGACTTCTCGGCCTTCTCGTACACGGCCTTCTACCCCGACATCTCGGGCGCCGCGACGGACGCCGATCGCCAGGCTGCGCTCAACAAGCGCTGGCGCCTGGACATCAACAACACGCTGTCGCACATCCCGCCTGCCGCCAACATGGGTTACTACATCCCCAACTACCGGCAGATCAACCTGTCGCACTGCCTGACCATCGTGACCTTTGGCGACACGGGCATCAAGGAAGCCAACCTGGCCAACGTCGGCACCTTCGTCGACAACCTGCTGGACTTCTCGGGCAGGACGCCGGTGATCCGCTCGCTGGAGCAAAGCCGTGTGAAGGCACCGGCCACCAACCTGTCCGACCTGATCGCGCAGATCATCGGCAAGTCCGGTCTGTTCTGACCTGGGCGCGCGGGCCCTCGGCGGGCCCCGCATGACCACGGGCTCGACGGACTCGTCGGGCCAAACAAAACGGGCTCCAGTGGAGCCCGTTTCTCATGGGGCGGCAACGCCCCGGGTCAGCCGGCGGCCGGCACTCAGTTGCGCTGGCGACGACGCGCCACCAGGCCCATCACACCCAGGCCAGCCAGGGCCAGCGCCATGGATTCAGGTTCGGGCACCGCCGGCGTGGCGTACAGGCTGCCCACATAGGCATGGCCGCCCTTGGGGTAAGCGCCCTCAACCGTCAGCGTGTGCGCCCCGGCAGCCAGGCCGCTGAAGTTGAAGCCATAGCCGGTCGGGGTGGAGGTCAGCGCCAGGGCGTTGCCATCGATCAGCACGGAGCTGAACGACACCGTGCCGAAGAACATGCCCACCGAGCCGATCACATCGCTCTTGCCTGACAGATCAAAGAAAAAGTCGTCGCTGAAGACGCCCCCGGCGGCCTTGCCGGTGGCCAGCAAGTCGCCATACAGCGAGGGGGTGGGCGACAGGGTGCCCAGTGAATCGTCGGGATAGGCCACCACCCCCGCCGATGCCGCGCCGGCCAGCAGCACCGAAGCCGCTGCAAGTACCACGTTCAATTTCATGGAAAAACCTCCTAGAGCCCGCCAGAAGAACCATCTGACTGATGGGGAAAACGCTCAAGCCCGTGAACACACCGTCACTCTGACTCATTCAGGTTTCGGTTTTATGTCACGAACAGGGCACACCGTACCCCCCAATCCGGTGGAACATCGTGACAGAACGTACAGCCCACTGGGCTGAATGACTCATTCAGACACAGTCCTCCAGAGGCGCTTGCAATTTCATGTCATGTGAAGCCCTGTCACATGGCGGACAAACGGGCCACGGGTTCCGCCCAGGCACGGCGCACCGGCAAAGAAAAAGGCCCCGAAGGGCCTTTCCTCATCCGAAGCCAGGAAGGCCTCAGGCAGCCAGACGCTGCTCCAGCTTCGCCTTGGTGGCGGGCATGGCGGCAGGCAGGTTGTAAGCCAGTTGCGTGAACAGCTCGTCGTGCAGCTTGAGTTCTTGCGCCCAGGCAGCCTTGTCGATGCCGATGACGGACTGGAACTGGTCCTTGGTGAAGTTCAGGCCGTTCCAGTTGATGTCTTCGTAGTTGGGGCTCAGGCCGAAAGCGTTTTCCACGCCGTTGGCCTTGCCTTCCAGGCGGCCGACCATCCACTCCAGAACGCGCATGTTTTCGCTGTAGCCAGGCCACACGAACTTGCCGTCAGAACCCTTGCGGAACCAGTTCACGCAGTAGATCTTGGGCAGCGCGTGACCAGCGGCCTGCAACTTGGCGCCCAGGTTCAGCCAGTGCTGGAAGTAGTCGCTCATGTTGTAGCCCATGAAGGGCAGCATGGCGAACGGGTCACGGCGCACCACGCCCTGCGCACCGAAGGCGGCAGCGGTGGTTTCGGAGCCCATGGTGGCAGCCATGTAGACGCCTTCGGTCCAGTCACGGGCTTCGGTCACCAGCGGCACGGTGGTCGAGCGGCGGCCACCGAAGATGAAGGCGTCGATGGCCACACCGGCGGGGTTGTCCCATTCGGGGTCCAGCGCGGGGTTGTTGGTGGCGGACACGGTGAAACGGGCGTTCGGGTGAGCGGCCTTGACGCCGGTTTCCTTGGCAATCTGGGGCGTCCAGTCCTTGCCTTGCCAGTCGATCAGGTGAGCGGGCGGCACGTCGGTCATCGACTCCCACCACACGTCGCCGTCATCGGTCAGGGCCACGTTCGTGAAGATCACGTCGCGGTCCAGCGACTTCATGCAGTTGAAGTTGGTCAGCGTGTTGGTGCCAGGGGCCACGCCGAAGTAACCGGCTTCGGGGTTGATGGCGTACAGCTTGCCGTCGGCAGCAGGCTTGATCCAGGCGATGTCGTCACCGATGGTGGTGACCTTCCAGCCCTTGTAGCCTTCTGGCGGGATCAGCATGGAGAAGTTGGTCTTGCCGCAAGCCGAGGGGAAGGCGGCCGCCACGTGGTACTTCTTGCCTTCGGGGTTGGTCACGCCCAGCAGCAGCATGTGCTCGGCCAGCCAGCCTTGCTCGCGGCCCATGTTGGAGGCGATACGCAGGGCGAAGCACTTCTTGCCCAGCAGCGCGTTGCCGCCATAGCCCGAACCGTAGGACCAGATTTCGCGGGTCGTGGGGTAGTGAACGATGTACTTGGTGTCGGGGTTGCAAGGCCAGGCCACGTCCTTCTGACCTTCGGCCAGGGGGGAGCCAACCGTGTGCACGCAAGGCACGAACTCGCCATCGGCGCCCAGCACGTCGATCACGCCCTTGCCCATGCGGGTCATGAGCTTCATGTTGACGGCCACGTAGGCGCTGTCAGACAGTTCCACGCCGATGTGGGCGATGTTCGAACCCAGGGGGCCCATCGAGAAGGGGATGACGTACAGGGTACGGCCCTTCATGGCGCCCTTGAACAGCGCGTTTTCGCCGGTCTGCAGCTTGGCGCGCATCTCGTCGGGGGCACACCAGTTGTTGGTGGGGCCGGCGTCTTCCTTGCGGTCCGAGCAGATGAAGGTGCGGTCTTCCACGCGGGCCACGTCGGACGGGTGGGTCCAGGCCAGGTAGCTGTTGGGGCGCAGCTCGGGGTTGAGCTTCTTGAACGAACCGGCAGCCACGAGCTGGGCGCACAGGCGGTCGTATTCTTCCGTGGTGCCGTCGCACCAGTAGATGTCCTTGGGCTGCAGCAGGGCAGCCATTTCGGCCACCCAGGCAATCAGCTTGGTGTTCTTGACGTAGGCAGGTGCGTTCACCTGTGCAGCAGTCGTCGTCATGTGAAAAGCTCCAGAAAGTAAAAAACAGGGTCTCGGCAGCCCCATAAAAAGCGTGATTCAGCTTATGAATCAACAACTTATGAAGCTATCGACACCCCGCTATCGGTGTGATCCCTGGCCCTCGTGAGGCCGACAATCCGTGACAGTGGAACCGCGTAGTTTAGTCCACTCGCCGCGCTTTGAGTTCCCCCCTCGGCCGGGGGGGCTGCGACAGCCCGGCATATCAGGGTGAGACTTGAGTCACGAACTGCCCGTGTTTTTGTATCCTGATACATCTTGCGCCGCACCTTTTGGTGTGTGCCGGGCCGCTGCGGGCACACTTGTCACCAAGGCTCTTTTGCGACTTTTTTCACAAATACACACCATGCCCGAGCTGGCCCGCCGCCCTTTTCTGCAACTGAGCCTCAGCGGTGCGCTGGGCTTGTGCGTGGCGCCTGCCGCTTTGGCGCGTGAGCGCGTGGTTGCCCGGGCAGACAGCCCGCTGGTCGGGGTGGACCCGCTGTTCATCTCCACCGGCCTGACGGGGCGCTGGCAATCGGCCATGAAGCAGGATCTGGGCTGGTCGGCACGCTGGTCGGCGATGGACACCAGCGAGGTGCTGCAGCAACTCGAACAAGGCCAGGTGGACGCAGGACTGTTCCTGTCGCACCCCAAAGCCGACGAGCTGGACAAGCAGGGCCTGATCTACAACCGCGTCACGCTGGCGCGCACCGATGTGCTGCTGCTGGGCCCCGTTGACGACCTGGCCGGCATCCACAGCGAAAGCGACCCGGCGCGGGCCCTGGCCCAGGTGCTGGCGGCCCACAACGCGGGCGCGGCGCGCTGGCAACCGCCGCCTGCGGGTTCGGCACTGGCCGCACTGGCCGATCAACTCACGAAGGGGCAGGCTGGCAAAGGCTTGCCTGGCAACGCCAACAAGGCAGCACAGAACGCACCGGCCTACCGCCTCATGACCCGCGCCCAGTGGCTCAAGGCACCGCCCAAGGGCGAGCGCCTCAAGGTCTGGCTGGCCGATGCGCCCGCCATGTCGCTGCAGGCCCAGATCGCCAGCTCGTTCAGGGCGCGCCACGCCGGGGCCAAGCTGCTGACCACCTGGCTGCAATGGCCCCTGGCCCAGAACGCCATCAAGTCCACCCGCCCGGCCTGGCAGGCCATGAAGGAGTGAGCCGTGTCTTCATTTGAACTCGAAGCGCTGTCCTTGAGCCTGCAGGTCGCCGTGATCACCTTGCTGATCTCGACCCCACTGGCCGTGGTGCTGGCCATGGTGATGGCGCGCACGGCCTGGCGTGGCAAGGTGGTGCTCGACACCCTGATCCTGCTGCCCATGGGCCTGCCGCCGGCCGTCATCGGCTTCGGCTTGCTCGTCGGCCTGGGTGGTGTCGGGGGCAATGGCGGCTGGCTGCACAACCTGACGGGCTACAGCCTGAGCTTCTACCCCGCAGGCGCCATCATCGCGGCCAGCGTGATGACCGTGCCGCTGATGGTGCGCATCCTGCGGCCCGCGTTCGAGGCCACCGACCCCATGCTGCTGCCGGTGGCCCGCACCCTGGGCGCCTCGCGCTGGCAAGGCTGGTGGACGATCACGCTGCCACTGGTGTGGCCGGCCGTGGCCTCGGCCATGGCCCTGGGGCTGACGGCCGCCTGGGGCGAGTCGGGCGCCACGCTGGTGCTGGCGGCCGCCTTGCGCCCACACCACGTTGGTGACACCACCGCGCCGGTAGCCCTGGTGCAAGCCCTGCTCAATCAACAGGACGGTGAAGACGCGGCCTGGCATCTGGCCTTGGTGTCGCTGCTGATCGCCATCGCGGCCATCGCCATCAGCGAATGGGGGCGCCAGCGCTGGCGCCGCCGCTGGCAGGCACGCCTGCGCCCCGTTGGCCTGAGCGTATCGACCACATGAACGAACAAACACTGCCGCGCACACTGAGCGTCGAGCTGCGGCTGCAACAACCTGGGCTGGACATCCGCGCCCAGTTCCGCGTGCTGCCCGGCAAGGTCTGCGCCCTGGTGGGGCGTACTGGCTCGGGCAAGAGTGCCCTGCTCAAGGCCACGGCCGGGCTGATGCCCGCCAAGGGTGGGCGCATCGCGCTGGGCACCGATGCCGTCTACGACTCGGCCTCGCGCGTCAACAAGCCGCCCAACGAGCGCCGCATCACCTGGCTGGACGGGCACACGCACCTGTTCCCCCACCTCAACGTCAAGGCCAACCTGCAGTACGGCATCAAGGGCCTGGGCCTCACCCGCCAGGCGCCCGCGTTCGACCAGGTGGTGAGCTGGCTGGATCTCTCGTCCCTGCTCCAGCGCCGGCCAGAGGGCTTGACCGTGAGCCAGCGCGTCAAGGTGGCGCTGGGCCGCGCCTTGATCTCCGGCCCGAACGCCTTGCTGCTGGATGACCCGCTGGGCGAAGTGCCCGCGCACGAGCAGGAAGCCTTGCTGGAATTGCTGGCCGAGGTGCCTGAGCGCTTCAAGATGCCCATGGTGCTGGTGAGCCCGCGCATGAACGAGGTCATCCGCCTCGCCGACGAGGTGGTCATCCTGCATGAAGGCCGCATGGCCAGCGCGGGGCCGGCGGCCCAGATCCTGTCTGATGTGTCCTTGTCCACCTTCCTCGAAGGCGTGCATGCAGGCAGCGTGCTGGAGGGCCAAGTCAAGCGCCACGACATCGACTGGTTGCTCAGCGAGGTGGATGTGTCCGGCCAGCGCGTGACGGTGCCCGCCACCCTGCACTCCGTGGGCAGCAAGGTGCGCCTGAAGGTGCGCGCCCGCGACATCACGCTGCACCGAGCCGTGCCCACGGACACCAGTTGCAGCAACCACCTGCGCGGGCGCATCACGCAGATCATGCTGGCGGGCGAACATGGCACCTATGGCGCCGTGGGCATGGAGCTGGACCGCGCCCTGGACGCCGCCGACAGCTCGCAGCTCAAGGCTGGCGCGCCGATCTGGGCGCTGCTCACACGCAAGTCCATCCAGCAGATGGGCTGGGCGCCCGGGCAACCCGTGGTGCTGGGCTTCAAGGCCATGGCCACCACGGTGTCGGCCTGGCACTGACGCGGCCTTCGGGGCGGCGGCATACTGGCAACCCGCCCCCCTCCATCACAACCGGCCCGCCATGCCCAGCCTCCTGCCACGCCAACTGCTGTCGATCAACGTCGCCACGCCCAGCCCCATCACCATTGAAGGCCGCCAGATCATGACGGCCATCGGCAAGCGGGCCGTGAGCACCCTGGCCGACCCGCAACGCGTGGTGGTCCGCCCGCTGGGCCTTGAGGGCGACGATCAGGCCGACACCAGTGTGCATGGGGGCTTGAGCAAGGCGGTGTACGCCTACCCGCATGAGCACTACACTTTCTGGCAGACGGTGCGTGCGCAGGCACAAGCCCAGGCCTGGGGCGAGGCACTGCCTCACGGCATGCTGGGCGAGAACCTGACGCTCACCGGCCTGCTGGAAAGCGACGCGCATGTGGGCGACGTGCTGCAGTTCCCCGATTGCGCCCTGGCCATCAGCGAGCCGCGCCGGCCTTGCTACAAGTTCCAGGCCATCATGGGCTTCAAGCAGGCGGTGAAGATGATGGCGCAGTCCGGCTACTGCGGCTTTTACCTGACCGTGCGCCAGCCCGGCACCATCGCGGCCGGCGAGTCTTACGACGTGATCCCCGGCGCGCGTGAAGTCAGCATCGCCGAATTGTTCAAGGCCCGGATGCACCGCGGCGTTTGAGCCGCCCAAACCAGCCACAGGAGAAGCCCATGCCCAGCGAACGCCACGTGATCCTGCACCACGCCCCCCAGACCCGATCAGCCGGCGCCCTCGCGCTGCTGGAAGAACTGGGCGCCGACTACGAGTTGCACGTGCTCAACCTGAAAGCCGGCGAACAACGCCAACCGGCCTACCTGGCCATCAACCCGATGGGCAAGGTGCCGGCCTTGTCGCACCAGGGCACGCTCATCACCGAACAAGGCGCCATCTACATCTACCTGGGTGACTTGTACGCCGACAAGGGCCTGGCGCCACAGATGGGTGACCTGCAACGCGGCGCTTACCTGCGCTGGCTGGTGTTTTATGGTTCGTCGTTCGAACCGGCCGTGGTGGACCGCGCCATGAAGCGCGAACCGGCGCCGCCCTCCACCTGCCCCTACGGTGATTTCGACACCATGCTCAAGACGCTGACGGACCAGCTGGCCAAGGGCCCCTACCTGCTGGGTGACCGTTTCTCGGCCGCCGATGTGCTGTGGGGCACGGCCTTGCGCTGGACCACCCAGTTCGGCCTGGTGCCCACCACGCCGGTGATCCAGGCCTACATCGAGCGCGTCACCAGCCGCCCGGCGTCGGTGCGTGCCGCGGCCATTGACGCGGAGCTGCTCGCCAGCCAGACTGCCTGACATGCGCACGCTCAACATCACCGTCACCCTTGCTGTGGAACCCGATGCGGTCATGGCCTATGCGGCCGACCCGCGCAACCTGCCGCACTGGGCACCTGGCTTTGCACGCGGCATCGAACCGGAGGGCGACGAGTGGGTCGTGCACACGGATCAAGGCCCTGTGCGGCTGTGGTTCACGCCGCCCAATGCCGATGGCATCCTGGACCACGTGGTGCGCCTGCCCAATGGCGAGGAAATCATGAACACCATGCGTGTGCTGGCGCATGAGTCGGGCAGCACCGTGTCCTTCGTGCTGCACCAGCGTGCCGGCATGAGCGAAGCCCAGTTCGAGCAGGACGCCGAACTGGTTCGCGCAGACCTGCTCAACCTCAAAGCCTTGCTGGAAGACTGATCAGGTCAGTCTTCGTCGTCCCAGCGTTTGAGACTGCGCTTGAGCTCGTCCAGCCACTTGCGCACATCGGCGCTGGATGACAGCGTCTGCTTGAGCCAATCGGGGCGCTGGCTGGGCTTCTTGGCCAGCGACACGGCCAGGGCAGGCTTGTCGCCGGCTTGCAGGCTCAGCTCGATCACCGGCAAGCCCTTCCACTCGAAGCGCACCAACTCGCCCGTGCCTTTTTCAGCCAGAGGCTTGAGCTCACGCAGATCACGGCGCAGCTTGACCAGGGCCTCATCGGCCTTGAACGGCGGCAGGGCAAAGAAGTCCGACAGTTCCTCGCTCATGATGGGTCTCCCACATTGACGATGCCGGCGGCCACATGCCCGGATGGCACATGGGGCGCGGCGTTTTCGACATGACCGGTCTGGTCATCGAAGAAGAAATCGGGCTCGAACTCACGCAGGAACTCGCCCTTGGGCAAGCCGCCCAGGAACAAGGCTTCGTGCACCTCGATGCCCCAGTCCATCAGCGTGCGGATGGCGCGCTCGTGGGCGGGAGCCCCACGTGCCGTGACCAGCGCGGTGCGGATGCGCATGGCCGATTCGCCCTGCTGCAATTCATGCAAGGCCATCAACAAGGGCTTGAAGGGGCCGCCTTGCAAAGGCTGTTCGGCCATGGCCACCTCGTGCGCCTGGAACGCATCCAGACCACCCTTCTGGAACACCCGCTCGGCCTCATCCGAGAACAACACCGCGTCCCCGTCAAAGGCGATGCGCACTTCATTCGGATGCGCCTCGCCAGCCCGCGCCGCATGCGGCAACACGCGCGCGGCCGGCACACCCGCGGCCAGCGCCGAGCGCACATCATTCTCATTGGCCGACAGGAACAGGTGCGCCTGCAAGGGCCGCAAATAGCGCCAGGGGCTTTGCCCGCGTGTGAACACACCGCGCTCGATGGGCAGGCCATAGTGCTTGGCAGAGCGGAACACCCGCATGCCCGAGACCGGGTCGTTGCGTGACAGGATCACCACCTCCACGCGGGCCTCGTCCGGCGTGTTGAAAGCCAGCAGCTTGCGCACCAGCGAGAAGGCCACGCCCGGCTTGGCCGGCTCGTCGACCTTGTCGAGCTGCAACTTCATGTAGGCGCGGTCGTCCTCGCCTTCGAACAGGCGGTTTTCTTCTTCAAAGTCGAACAAGGCGCGCGAAGAGATCGCGACGACCAGACGTCCAGACAGGCTGGCGGGCATGACAAAGGCCTCATGGCAAGGTGCACAAGAGGCCTAGTGTAGTGGTCGGCAAGCCCGCTTCAGGCCGGCAGGGCTTACTGCACAAAGCCCATGGCCTGGCGCTTGCCGCCTTGCTCGGGCAGGTCCCGCACTTCCAACGCGTAACGCCCGTCCAGCTTGGCATTGCCGAACGCCATCATCAAGGCGCGCCGCATTTCGCGCGGGGCGCAATGGCTCAACTCGGCGAGCACGGCCTCGCTCAGATCAGGCTCGAAACGCTGTCCCCAATCGTGATCGGCCCTGATGCTGCGGTACAGCTTGGATGCGATCTTGCGCGCGGCCTCCTCGTCGGGCATGTCGATGTCGAACACGTTCATGCGGTTGAGGATGGGGTCGGGAATGCCACGCAGGTCGTTGGCCGTGGCCACCCAGATCACCTGGCTGGCGTCGATCGACACCTCGGCGAACTCGTCGGTGAACTGCCCGGCCGTGTCGTGCTCCAGCAGGCTGTAGAGCGAACCCAGCGGGTCATACGCGTGCTCGCCACCGCTCTTGTCGATCTCGTCCACCACCATCACGGGGTTGGCGTACTGGCCATCCACCAGGGTCTCGAACACCTTGCCCGGGCGCGCGCCCTTCCACTGGCTGGAGGCGCCCGACAGCACCCAGCCTGCGGTCATCGAGCTCATGGACACGAAGCCCATGCCCGTGCCCAGCAGTTGCGCCACCTCGCGCGCAAAGTGGGTCTTGCCGACACCGGGCGGGCCCAGCAGCAGCATGGGCGTGATCTCCAGCGCATCGCGGCTGTCGCTGCACAGGGCCAGCTGGCGCTTGAGGTCGTCCAGCACTTCATGGAAGTTGGGCAGCTCGTCGTAGAGGTGCTCCATGGCGGGCAGGCCCGATGGCTTGACCTGGAAGCGCTCGGGGCCCATCTCCAGCATGCGCTCATACGTGGCCCGCAGGGCTTCATGCTCGCGCGGCGGCAGCTTGCCCAGGCGCTTTTCGACCTCGTGGAGCTTGTAGACATGCCGCATGTGGGCGATGGGGATGCGCCCCTTGTAGGTCTCTTGTTGCACAGGCACAAGTTCGGTACAGCTGCTCATATCAGCCCTCCAGGCGTCAACATGCTCTCCCCATCATTGCAGCAAAGGCCATGAAGCCAGAGCCCTTGAACAAGGGGGATGCAGCCATTCATATCATCGAATCCAGACCTCGCCAAGAGGCCCGCCCCGGAGAAGCACAGGGCATCCGTGAGCAAAGGCGCACATGCACGCTGAACAGCGACAATAAGCCCATCGCCCAGATAGCCCAAGTGGCCCGCCCTGACATGCGCACCGCGTCCGTCGTGCTTGACCCGACCATTCCAAGTCCGGCTCGAAGCCCCGCTCAACGTTTACTGTTTGCCCTGCTCGGCTGGATCGCCGTGGCCTCGGCCATCACCTTTGTGGTGTGGCTGGTGAGCCCCTGGTTGATCCCGTCGGCCAGCAACGCCGCGGTCGAGTTCACGGCGCACCGCTTCCGCATGCTGCCCTCGGCCAGCCAGGCGGGCACCAACTGGCAGGATGTCAGCCTGCCCGACACCTGGGCCGCCCGGGGCCTGCCCTCCAAAGGCATCGCGCGTTACGAGTCCACCTTCCTGCTCAGGCAGGCACCCGCCACGCTGCAGCAGCAGACCTGGGCCGTGCGCGTGGACCGCCTGAGCTTCCAGCACCGCGTATGGGTCAATGGCCAGTTGATCCATGCCCAGTTGCTGGACGCCGACCCGCTGGGCCGCCCCATGGCCTACCTGCTGCAGTTCCCCACCAGCCTGCTGCAGCCGGGCCTCAACCAGCTGCAGGTGGAAGTGCAGCACGCCAGCATGGGCGGTATGTCGGCCCCGATGATCGGCGCCACCGACGAGCTGATGCCCGGCCACACCATGCAGGCCTTCCTGACGCAGACCCTGCCGCTGACCATCAACATCGTGGCCACGGCCTTTGCCTGCTTCCTGATCAGCATCTGGCGCCAGCGCCCCACCGAGCTGGACATGGGCATGCTGGGCCTGCTGTGCGTGGTCGTGTCGGTGCGCAACTGCAGCTACTACATCGTCGACGGGCCCACGCTGTCACAAGCCATGACCGGCTGGCTCTACCTGACCGCCCAGGTCACGGCCACCGTGCTGCTGGGCGCCTTTGCGATGGCGATTGCGGGCAAGCGCTGGCCCTGGTTCACCAAGGCGCTGTGGGCCGTGCAGATCGGCTTCCCGCTGCTGGCCGGGCTGGCGGCGCAACAGGGCATGCTGGAAGCGGCCCGCGCCGTGACCTACCCGCTGCTGCTTCTGCTGATGCTGCCCACGCTGGCCTTGTTGCTGCGCCTGCACAAACGCTTCAGCAAACCGGCGGCCATCGGCATGGTGCTGGGCATTGCCGTGTCCCTGGTGGCCGGGGTGCACGACTACCTGCGCCTGATCGGCATGGTGTCGGTCATGCACACCTACTGGTTGCCCATGGCCACCCCTATCACCCTGGCCAGCTACGGCCTGGTGCTGATGAACCGCTTTGTGGAAGCGGGCAAGACGGCCGAGCAGCTCAACATCGAACTCGAAGCCAAGGTGCAGGAGCGCACCCAGGCCCTGGTGGCCGCCAATGCCGCCAAGGGCCACTTCCTGGCGGCGGCCAGCCATGACCTGCGCCAGCCCGTGGCTGCCATCGGCCTGTTGTCCGGCCTGTTGCGCGACCGCCTGCGTGATTCGGCCCTGCATGCCATGACGCTGCGCCTGATCGACGCCGTGCGTGCCATGGAGAACCTGCTCAACGGCCTGCTGGACCTGTCTCGCCTGGAGGCGGGCGCCATCAAGCCGCATTGGCAGGTGGTGGACCTGCACGCCATGCTGGAACGCATCGGCACGCACGAGCAGGAGATGGCCAACAGCAAAAGCCTGCGCCTGCGCGTGCACCCCACCAGCGCCACGGCCTACAGCGACCCCATCCTGCTGGAGCAGATCGTGCGCAACCTGATCGGCAACGCCCTGCGCTACACGCAAAAGGGTGGCGTGCTGGTGGGTGTGCGCCAGCGTGGCGAGCACCTGCTGATCCAGGTGTGGGACAGCGGCCAGGGCATCGCACCGCAAGACCAGCAACGCATCTTCGAAGACTTCGTACAGCTGGCCAACCCTGAGCGCAACCAGGCCAAGGGGCTGGGCCTGGGGCTGGCCATCGTGCAACGTGCCACCAAACTGCTGGGCAGCCGCATCCTGCTGCAATCGCGCGTGGGCAAGGGCTCGTGCTTCTCGATCGAGGTGCCAGCGGCCAGGGCGGCCTTGCTGGGCACCAAGCCGGTGGCGGGCTCGGCCAGATCCGCCACGGCATCCAACAAGGCACCGGCGCCCGCCAGGCAGCCATCGATCTTGCCGCTCGAAGCCATTCACCTGGCTGCGGCTGAGGTCGACAAGCCGCTGCGCGACAAACACATCATCCTGTTGGACGACGACGAAGTGCTGCGCCCGGCCCTGAGCGAGCAACTGCGCTCATGGGGCGCCCACGTCAGCCAGGTTGGCTCGCTGGAAGACCTGGATGAGTTGCTGCAACGCGTGATGCTGGTCGACCTGCTGTTGACCGATCACCGCCTGCCCGATGGCAGTGGCCTGCAGGCCATCGAGATGGCTCGGGCGCGTCACGCCGGGTTGGGGGTCGTGGTGGTCACGGGGGACACGGGCGAAGCGCCCATGAAAGCCTTGCAGGCCTGCGGGGCACCGGTGCTGCACAAGCCCTTCCCCGCTGAAGCGCTGCTCAAGGCGCTTCAGCAGCAGCTCACTTGACCCAGGTGTTCATCTGCATGATCGGCATCATCACCGACATCACGATGAGCATCACGACCAGGCCCATGACCACGATCAGCAAAGGCTCCAGCACGGTCGCAATGGCCAGGGCCTTGCGTTGCACCTCGCCCGAGAGCTGATTGGCCGCGCGCTGCAGCATGACGGGCAGCTGGCCTGTCTGCTCGCCCAGGCGGGCAAACATCGACAATAAGCCAGGGAAGCGTTTCTTGGCCGCCAGGGCCGAGGCCAGCGGCGCGCCTTCGCGGACCTGCACGAGGGCCTCCATGGCGTCCGCCCGCATCGCACGGTTGGACAGCGTTTCAGCGGCCGCCTGCAGCGCCTTCAGGATGGGCACGCCCGAGCCCGCCAGCATGGCCAGCGTGCCGGCAAAGCGCGCCGCGTTGTAGCCGCGCGAGAGTTTGCCGATGAGCGGCAGCTCCAGCCAGAAGGCATCGAACTTCTGGCGGAAATCTTCATTGCGCCGGGCGAACATCAGCGCCGAGAAACCCACGATCAGCACGATGGCCAACAGCCAGCCCCAGTTGCGCATGAAAGCGCTCAGGCCCAGCATGAACTGCGTGAGCGCCGGCAAGGCCCGCTTGCCGCTGGAGAACACCTGCGCCACCTGCGGCACCACGAACACCAGCAAGGCGATCACGATCACGATGGCGAACACCGACACGATGGCCGGGTACAGGGTCGCGCCAATCAGCTTGGATTTCAGCGCCTGCTGCTCTTCCAGGTCATTGGCCAGCTTGTCGAGCACGCCGCCCAGCTGGCCGCTTTGTTCACCGGCCGCCACCACGCCACGGTACACATCGTCGAACTCGCGGGGCGAGCCCGCCAGCGCACGCGCAAACGGCGAGCCAGCATTGACCTCGGCACGCAGGTGCGACACCAGCTCGCGCTGGCGCGGGTCCTCGGCCTCGTCTGCCAGGGCCGTCAAGGCGCGCTCCAGCGGCAGGCCAGCCACCACCAGGCCCGACAGCTGACGCGTCCAGATGGCCAGGGCCGATGAGTTGAACACGCGGCGAACGAAGAGCTGCTTGTTGAGGCCTTCACCCTCGCCCGCCGTCCCCTGGACCACGGTCTCGACCTTGAGTGGCACCAATTGCTGCAGGCGCAATTGCGCGCGCGCGGCCTTGGGGTTGTCGGCCTCGACCAGGCCATTGACGGTCTTGCCGGCAGGGTCCAGGGCTTCAAAGCGGAAGGCGGGCATGGTGTGTGGGCCTTGTTGTTCGCGCTTATTCTCGGGTCACCCGCAGGACTTCTTCCAGCGAGGTCACCCCTTCGGCCACCAGGCGGTCACCGTCATCGCGCATGGTCTTCATGCCGGCCAGTTGCGCGCGCTCGAACAGCTTGGCTTCGGACGCCTGCTCGTGGATCAGCGTGCGGATGTCGTCATCGGCCACCATCAACTCGTACACACCGGTACGGCCCTTGTAACCGCTCATGCCGCATTCGCTGCAACCCACCGGGTGCCACTTGCCATGGCCGTCCTGGCGCTTGCAATGCGGGCACAGCTTGCGCACCAGGCGCTGGGCCAGCACACCCAGCAGCGAAGACGACAGCAGGAAGGGCTCGATGCCCATGTCGGTCAGGCGGGTCACGGCGCTGGGCGCGTCATTGGTGTGCAGCGTGGCCAGCACCAGGTGGCCCGTCAGCGATGCCTGCACGGCGATCTGGGCGGTTTCCAGGTCACGGATTTCACCGATCATGATGACATCCGGGTCCTGACGCAGGATGGCGCGCAGGGCCTTGGCAAAGGTCAGCTCGATGCGGGCGTTGACCTGGGTCTGGCCGATGCCGGGCAACTCGTACTCGACCGGGTCTTCCACGGTCAGCACATTGGTGGTCTGCGAATCGACCGTGCTCAGGCCGGCATACAGCGTGGTCGTCTTACCCGAGCCCGTGGGACCGGTGACCAGCACGATGCCGTGCGGCTGGCGCAGCAGGCGCTTGAAGCGCTCCAGCGAGTCGCCGCTCATGCCCAGCGATTCGAGGGTGAACTTGTTGGCGTCGCCCTTGTCCAGCAAACGCAGCACCGCGCGCTCACCGTGCGCCGAAGGCAGGGTCGAGACACGAACGTCCACCGCGCGGCCACCGATGCGCAGGCTGATGCGGCCGTCTTGCGGCAGGCGCTTTTCAGAGATGTCCAGCTCGGCCATGATCTTCAGGCGCGAGATCAGCGCGGCGTGCAGGGCCTTGTTGGGCTGCACCACTTCGCGCAGCGTGCCGTCCACACGGAAGCGCACGGCCGATGAACGCTCGTAGGGTTCGATGTGGATGTCGGAGGCACCATCCTTGGCCGCCTGCGTCAGCAGCGCATTGAGCATCCGGATGATGGGTGCGTCGTTGCTGGACTCCAGCAGGTCTTCGACCGCGGGCAGGTCCTGCATCATGCGCGACAGGTCCACCGCGCTTTCGACTTCGCCGACCACGGCAGCGGCGCTGCCTTCGCCCGCGGCATAAGCCGTGGCGATGCGCTGCGACAGCGTCTCAGCGGGCTCCTGCTCGATGGCATGCACCACGTGCAGGCGCATCACCTCGGACAGGGCTGCGGAAGACACCGCCGGGCTGGCCCACAAGGTGGCGCGCGTTTCATCGCACTCCAGCAAGATGCCATTGGCCTTGGCAAAGGCATAGGGAAGAGGGTGACGTGCGGCCATGGCCTTCTATCCCTTGTTTACTTGCTGCCTGCGGCCGCGGCGGGCTCCTGCCCAGGTGCTTGCGGCGTCAGCTTGGGAGCGAACCCCGAGCTGGACGGCATCACCACCGTGGGGGCCGGCGCATTGGGGTCGTCCAGCGGCTGGCGCACAGAAGGCATGCTCAGCTTGTTGCTCAGCTTGAGCGGATCCAGTTGCGGCGCCTCGTTGATGGGCAGCACATAGCTCTTGTCGGGCACAGAGGTGATCTGGCGCTGGCGCATGTACTCGTAACGGTCCATCGTCAGGCTGTTGCTGTCGTCCTGGGTGCGCATCACCGCCGGCCGCAGGAAGACCATCAGGTTCTTCTTGCTGCGCTCGCGCGAGCGGCTCTTGAACAGGTTGCCCAGTATGGGGATGTCACCCAGCAGCGGCACCTTGCTGTCGCCATCGCCGTACGAGTCAGACAACAGGCCACCCAGCACCAGCGTCTGGCCGTCGTCCACCACCACGGTGGTCTCGATGGTGCTCTTGTTGGTCGTCAGGCCATTGGGTGAAGACTTGCTGGACGGATCGACGTCCGACTTCTCCTGGAACACCGTCATGCGCACGGTGCCACCTTCGCCCACCTGCGGGCGCACGCGCAGCACCAGGCCCACGTCCTTGCGCTCCACCGTGGTGAAGGGGTTCACCGAACCGCTGCTGGAGGTGGCGCCGTTGGTGTAAGAGCCCGTCACGAAGGGCACGTTCTGGCCGACCACGATCTTGGCCTCTTCGTTGTCCAGCGCGATCAGGTTCGGCTTGGACAGCACGTTGGCGCCCGTGTTCTGCTCCAGGAAGGTCGCCAGCGCGCCGAGGTTGTAGGTGCCTTCCGAGTTCTTGTGCAGCAGGCCGATGTTGAAGCCCGTCAGCCCCTGCACGGCCGACTTCGTGGTCACGCTGAACAGGCCCGGCACGGAGCCATTGGCCAGGTTGGTACCCGCACCGATGACATTGGTGGAACCGGCCGCACCGGCCCACTGGAAGCCGACTTGCGCCAGCTTGCTCTCGTCCACCTGGACGATCATGGCCTCGATGTAGATCTGGGCGCGACGACCATCCAGCTGGTCCACCACGGCGCGCAACTGCTTGTACAGCGAATCGGTGGCGGTGATGATCAGCGAGTTGGTCGAGGGGTCAGCCTGGATGAAGCCACCCGTCGAAGGCTGGGCCGAAGCGCCCACAGGCGAGGTCGATTGCGTCGATGCGCCGCCGGCCGAGCTGGCCATGCCTGCCCCTGCGGTCGAGGTCGGCAAGCCGCTCGCACCGGCACTGGCCGCCCCACCCGAGCCGCCCGAAGAGCCACCCGCACCCGGGAAGGCCGCGCGCAACACCTGCGCCAGCTTCACCGCATCGGCGTTCTTGAGGTAGACCACGTGGATGCCGCTGCCCCCCAGGCCCGAGGTACCAGGGCGATCCAGGCGCTGGATCAGGTTGCGCACCAGCGTCATGCGGGCGGCATTGGGCGCGCGCACCATCAGCGTGTTGGTCCGTGCATCCGACAGCACCATGGTGCTCTGGGCACCCGCCGCGGCACCGGGAGCCCCATGCGTCGAACTGCCGCCGTCGGCCAGCTTCTGCACCACCGGCGCCAGGTCCGACGCAATGGCGTATTGCAGCGGGATGGCCTCCATGTCCGTGGCCGTGGGCACGTCCAGCGCTGCGATCATCTGGCCGATGCGCTTGAGGTTGTCGGCGTAGTCCGTGATGACCAGGGTGTTGGTCGACGCGTTGGCGTTGATCGTGTTGTTCGGGCTGATCAGGGGGCGCAGCACGGTCACCAGGTTGTTGGCACTCTCGTACTGGATACGGAAGATCTGGGTGACGACCTGGTCACCCGATTGCTTGACCGAGCCCACATCCACCGTGCCGGTCTGCAGCTTGGCTTCGGCTTCAGGCACCACCTTCAGCAGGCCGGCCACTTCCACCAGGCTGAAGCCCTGCCCACGCAGGGCGGCCAGGAAGTTCAGATAGGCCTCGCGCGGCGTCAGCGGCTGATCGCTGTACAGCGTGATGGCACCTTTGACGCGAGGGTCGACCAGGATCTGGCGGTTGATGATCGCCGCCATGGCGCGTGCCACGCCTTCGATCTCGGCATTCACGAAGTTGAGCGTGACCGTTGGCGCCGAAGCCGCCTTGCGGGCAGCAGGCGGCGCAGCCAGGGCCAGACCGACCGGCAGCAAGCCGCCTGGCCCGAAGGTCAATGCCAGGGCCACGGCCAGTGCGCCGGCACGGGGGCGAGTCAGCAGGGGATGGGTCTTCATGACTTATCCGATCGAAATGACAGAACGGTCGCCCTCGCGGCGGCCGATGATGTTCAACAAATTGTCCAGTGCGCCGCGTTCGGCCTCACTGGCGCGGGCTTCGCCACGAAAGCGCATCCCGCCGGAGCTCACGCCCCCTTGGCCAGACAGCTGCAGGGCGCCGTCCAGCGTGTTCAATTGCATCTGCAGCAGGCCCTGGGGATCGCCGCTCAGGTTCAAGCGGTAAGAGCCCAGTCGGTCCAGCGTGGTCAAGCGCGAAGACACGTTCTCCAGCATCAGATCAGCCTGCCCCTGGATGCGCAGGCGCCCTTGCGCCCACTCGAAAGACAGATCCCGGCTCGACAGGCGCAAGACCCCGGCCAGTTGCAGCGTGTTCCAGGGCGTGCCCAGCCCCCCCAGCCAGGCGGCGGGCCAGTGCCCGACCTCGCCCGTCGCTTGAGCGAGCACATCGGTCTTGACGCGCCCCATGCCGAAGGCCACCTGCATCACCACCGGTGTGGGGATGCAGCAGTCCTGCTGGAAGGTCAGGCGCAGGCCCAGGCCGCTCAGGCGCATGGTCCAGTTCAAGCGGCCAGGCAAGGCCCGCGCATCACGACTGCCGGGACCACCCGTGAGGACCACCACGGCATCGCCATGCCAGATGGTGCCTTGTGACTCGGCCAGCAGCAAGCGCTGGCCCGAAAGCTCCACCACACCTTGCGCCAGCCAGCTGGCCGGCGCATACACCACCAGCCCCACCAGCGCGCCCAGGCCAGCGCCCCACCAGCCCCAGCGACGGCCGGCCTTGCGCATGTTTTCCCAGCGCGCGACCTCCATCGTCGACTCGAGCCAGCGCGTGGTCAAGGCGCCCGCGCCTTGCATCCAGGCAGGGCGACGGCTCAGGAAAGGAATGCCAGCCATGTGCGCGTGCCCGGCCTTAACGGCCGCCTCCTGCGCCCGGCCCCATGGCCAGGACGATGTTGCCCGAGTACACCCCTGGCTCGACCTGCATCAGGCCGGCCTCGGTGGGCTTGGCGCGCGCCGCGCCACGGGCCTCATCCAGCCAGGTGGCCAGGGCATCACCCGAGACGCGGTTGAGCGTGAGCGTGGCGCGGTCACCTTGCAGATTGAGCTTGGCCCCGGCCCCCAGGCGCTCCGTGGCCGAGCGCAGCGCCGCCTCGGATTGCGCGGGCGGCACAGGCGGACGCTGGCGCAGCATCTGGGATTCATCGGCCAGGCGGCGCATCTGGTCCAGCTGCGCGTCAAGCTCACGCAACTGCGCAGGGGTCTCAGACAGGGTGCGCCAGGCCGGGCGGATGCCCACCAGCACCAGCAGTGTCAACGCCAGCAGCCAGCCCGCCACCGTGGCCATCTGGCGCTCGCGCGGGGCCATGGCAGCCCACTTGGCCTGCAACTCCTGGCGCAGCGCTTGAAGAGAGGAAGCTTGAGAACTCATCTGTTTGCTTTCAATGCGTTCATCAGCCATTGGCGCGCCGCACGGTCAGGCGGCCATCCGCCGACTCGACCTGCACGCCAGCCGCGCCCAGCTTGCGACGGAACTCGTCCAACTCGACCGCGCCCCAGGAGGCAGGCGGCATCACGGTCAGCGAGCTGCCGTCGTACTGCAAGCCGGCCGTAGGCTGCTCAGGCGGCCAGGCGCTGGCCACTGCGGCCATCAAAGACTCCAGGTCATTGCCACCAGCCTGGCCCGCCATGGCACGCAAGGCTTCGGTTTCGCGGCGCATCTGCACCGGCGCATCCAGCACGGCCTGCACCTGCGGGTGGGCCTGCTTGAGCAGTTGCACCATGGTGGCGCGCTTGGTCTTGACCAGTTGCGATTGTTGCCAGGCCCACAGATTGAGCCCCAGCACCTGCGCGGCCACCAGGGCCATCAGGCCCATGCGGGCGGGCCGCCATTGCGGGCTCATGAAGCGCCGCCACTGGTCGCTCAGGGCATATACACCTTTGCTGCGAGGTGTCAGCTCGAACTGCAGCAGGTTCCAGATCGAGCGGGCCGCCAGCAGGAGGTGCTCGGGCTGGCTTTGCACCGTCACGGCACGGCCCAGCCAGCGCTCGGCCGGCGAGGCCACAGGCGGCGTGGCGAAGAAGCGCGCATTGATGGGCAGCGGGTCAGGCAGCAAGGTGCGCGACAGGCTGCCGGCCACCGGCCAGGTCGCCACGCCATCCGGGGTGGACCAGGTCAGCAGCATCTCGGCGCCAGGCTCAGCCCCCTCGGGCGCACCGGCTGCACCAAACTCGTGGAAGTAGGCCGATGGCGGTTCGTCCGGCGCCACGCCGGGCACCACGCGCTCCACGCGGATCTTGGCCTTTTCCAGGGCCATCAGCTGGCTGGTCAACCAGGTATGGTCGCAGGCCGCAATCCAGGTCGGCTGGCCGGCCTTGGCCATCGGGGCCACGGCCAGGTGCATGTTCTCGGGGTCTTCGAGCAGGGCCTCTTCCAGCATGCTGGCCAGCGCGGCGCGCAGACGGGCCGCCGGCGCCTTGGGCAGGCTCAGGCGGTGCCAGCTCAGGTCGGTCGGGGCCATGACGGCCACCACACTGTCGGCCCGGGGCAACATGGGTGCCGTGGCACGCCCCTGCCGCGTGGCCGACATGCCGTCGACGCTGAGCACATAGCTGTACTCCTTCGGCCCGGGCGACGCTGGCGCAGCCCCGGCCTCCGACGCGGTCACGTCGGCGCTCAGGCGCGTGCGCGCCGGCAGTTGAATGATGAGAATGCTCATGCCCAGACGGTCAGATATTCAGAATATTTCAGCATCCAGCATAGATGCCCCGGCATTGTAGGAGCGCAGGAATAGCGCCCATTTAAGGATTGATACCTGCTTCGAGCGCAAAGAATGCTTCCCATCATGGGGGCGTCGCGCCGTCTGCGCCACGGTCCAGGCCCGAAAAACGCGACTGCTGTAGCACCAGCACGTCAGAGCCGCCGGGCTGGCGCTGCACCAGGTGGCGTTGCTCGATGACGTTGTCTTCGTAACGCAGGCGGCCTTTGACTTCAAAAAATTCGGATTTGACGTCGAGGCGGTTGAAATCCCATTCGGGCTGGGCGTGCCCCAGCACCTCAAAGAGGTCGCCGGTGGCCTTGAAGGGCTTGCGCTGCCGGGCCTGCACCAGCCGCGCCGCCCGCGCCAGGTCCAGGCCGTCCACCACGGCCGCGATCACTTCCTTGGGTGCGGTGTTGACGTTCACCTTGGTCTCGGCCGTGGGCAACAAGGTGACGTAGGGGCGCAATTTCTCCAGCGTGCCCGCATCCAGCCCCAGCCACAAGAGCTGGTCGAAACTCTGCGGCATCAGCGGGGCCTGCGAACGGCCCATTTCGCCACCCAGCTTATCCAGCAAGGCAGGGTCGCTGCTGGCAAACGAGGCCTCGGCCAAAGCGGCCTTGGTCATCGCCGCCGCGATGCCATCGGCCAGGGAGGGCGGCAGGCTCAGGAACTCCAGCAGGCGCTTGAACACCTTGACCTCGGCCTCATTGGTCGTCACGCCGTCCACCAGATGCCGCAGGTTGTATTTGGCGTGCGCGTCATCGACCTTGCCGGACAGGAACGCCTCGGGAGAGTCGTCCGAATCCGTGGCGCTGTTGTTGCCGTCCGCCGCCAGGAAGGTGGACAGGCGGGCCTCGGCCAGCGGCATGGCCCACACCTCGCCGAGGTGGTCGACCTGCTCGTTCTTGCCGTCCTCACGCAAGATGAGCCGCGCCCAGTCCAGCGCACCGCTGAGCACCCACGCCGATTGCGAGCGCACGCGCTCGGCACTCTCGACCTGCACGGCGCGCCATTGCTGCCAGACCATGGACGCCGCCAGCGTGGACACCAGCGTCACGATGACCATGGCCATCAACAGGGCGGCGCCACGCTGGGCCGATGGCCTGGGATGGCCGCTGGCCGCACGGGAAAATGGCTGATCGAGCATGGTGTTCCGGCCCTCTTCGGTCAGTTGCCCTGCAGCTGGGGCGCCAGCATGACGTCACGCGTCAGCGTGCCTGCAAAGCCGCTTCCCTCGCCCAGCGTCATCTGACAACGCACCGCATTGGGCAAGGCCTGCCTCAGGCTGGGTACCGGTGCTGCCCCGGTTGCCCCACCAACCGGGATGGCCTGCGTCGTCTTGACCACATCGCCAGTGGACTGGCAACTGCTCATCGAGCCGCCGCGGAAACAGTACACCTGCCAGCGCTCCACGCCTTTCAGCGCGGTCAAGGTGCCCGGCTCGCGCCCCTGCAACTGGTAAGAGCTCAGCCAGTAGCGCTGCAACTCACCGACCTTGGTGGTCACCGGACTGGCCCAGCGCAACAGGCGGTCACGCCGCACATACCAGGTCACCACCTGCATGCCTTCGCCACTGCGGCGGGTCAAGCGCAAGTGCGCGCCGTCAAACTGCATGCCATCCACGATCTGCGTGTCCATGACCTGGCCCATGTCCGCCTCGAACTGGGTGACCACCGACTGCAGGCGCAGGGTCTGCTTGAGGTTGCCATCGGCCACCTGGCGGGCCGTGCTGATGCTGTCCATGCCCTTCCAGGCCGTGGCCGACAACACCGCCAGAATCAGCAGGGACACCAGCACTTCGATGAGGGTGAAGCCCTGCTGGGCAAGGGCTCGGGGGCCCACACCAGGCTGCACACGGGGCATGAAGACGGGCTGGTTCATCAGAAACGCGGCAACACCGTGGACAACTTGACGATGGGCTGCTGCGCCTCGTCCATCACCTGGGCATCCACCCGCCGGAAGTTCAGGTTGGGCGTCGGGCGCACGGTCATGTGCCCCGGAAAGGTCCGGCCCAGTTGCTGGCAGCTGAAGTCACTGTCGCCCACGGGGGGGTAGATCCTGGACAGCTTGAGCGAGGTGATCTGGTTTTCGGCGCACCACTGCGCCAGGGTCAGGTCGTTCATGCGCTGGGCATTGAGTGTCAGCCCGCCCGCCGCCTTGATGCCGGCCGACAGGGTGATGGCCACGATGGCCAGCGCCACCAGCACCTCGATGAGGGTCATGCCGAGCGCGAGTTGGTCAGCGTGCCGGCGCATTGGCCACCTCCTGCGCTGAACCGGCCGCATCCTCTTCGGCCTCGTTGCCGGTGAGCACGGCGAAGGGGCTGAGCCCATCCGTGCCCACGATGATCTGCTTGTCTTCCACACGAAGGATGACGCTTTGCGCGCCGATCACGGGCTCCGGGCCCAAGACGATGCTGCGCGCGCCCACGACTTCTGCCTTGACGTCAGGCTCCAGCCATTTGAGCGGCGGCATCAGGGCGGGCGGCAGGCCCAGGAACTGGTAATCGGCGTCCGGGCCGTTGGGCTGAGGCACCCACAGCACCGTCATGGCGCCCGCACGCGCCTGGGTGCGAGCCGACTCCAGCAGCGCGATGAGCCGCGCGGCCTCGCGCTCCAGGCGGGTCGAAGAAGGATCGGGGATGGCGAAGGCCACCACCGCGGTGGTGATCGCGATCATGGCCACGACCACCATCAACTCCAGCAAGGTGAAGCCGCGTGCGCGGCGCGCCTTATTGCCAGGAGCCGATATCGGCATCACGGCCTTCGCCACCGGCCTGGCCATCCGCACCAAAGCTGAACACATCCACGGGCCCCTTCACGCCGGGGTTGACGTACTGATAGGAATGGCCCCACGGGTCATTGGGCAGCTTCTCCAGATAGGGCTTCCAGTTGGGCGGCACGGGCGAAGCGGAAGGCTTGGTCACCAGGGCCTGCAGACCTTGCTCGGCCGTGGGGTAACGCTGGTTGTCGAGCTTGTACAGCTTGAGGGCCTGCATGAGATTGCTGACGTCGGTGTGCGCGGCGGTCACGCGGGCGTCGTCGGCCCGGTCCAGCACATTGGGCACGATCAGGGCGGCCAGCAGGCCAATGATCACCAGCACGACCATCAGTTCGATCAGCGTGAAACCACGCTGCACGGCTTTGACGGCCTTCCGGGCAAGCTGAGGGGTACGCGCAAACATCTTCATGTCCATTTCCGAAAACAATCTTTTCAATCAGACACCGAAACCGACGCCTTGGTTCCACACGGTGCTGCGAGGGCGCAAGCATGCACGAGGACCAGGGTGGCCTGATGCGGGATGAACCCGAGGTTCAAAGGCCACTTTTGGCGGTCACGGTGCATCGAACACCCATCATAATGGCCGGATCATGGCATCACGCATCTTCGCCCTCATCATTTGGGCCGCTGTCGCGGCCAGTCTGGCGTACTGGGGCCTGCGCTGGTTGGCCCGCCCGACCGGTGTTCCCGCGAATGCCACGCCCGTCTCGCTGGACAGCGGCGCGCAAGGCGACCTGCATCGCCTGCTGACGGGCCCGGTGAAGGCCTCCGGCCCGGTGGTGGACCCGTCCGCCGCGTCTGCGCTGGCCAGCCGCATCAAGCTGCTGGGTGTGGTGGCGCCGCGTCAGGAAGGCGACACCGGTGGCGTGGCCCTGCTGTCGATCGATGGCAAACCGCCCAAGGCCTTCCGCATCGGCGCGACCATCGAAGGTGACCTGGTCCTGAAATCGCTCACGCAACGCGGCGCGTCCATCGGGACGGCCGACGGCCCGGCCACCACCACCCTGGATCTGCCCCTGCTGCCACCACCCCCGACGGGTGCCCTGCCACCCGTCAGCGGCTTCAGCACCACCGGCAACGAGCTGACGCACGCCCCAGGCGGCGTGCCTGGGGCCGTTGGCCGCCTGAGCAGCCCCGAAGGCGGCCCCGCACCGGGTGGCATGCCGCCCCCGGGCATGTCCCGCTGAAACTCAGCGCAGGAACAAGCGGTAGACCGGGTTGCGGGTCTCGTCCACGTAGATGTAGCCCAGCCGATCCAGGAAAGGCTTGATCGCCTTCGTCTCGGCCTTGGGCACCTGCAACCCCACCAGGATGCGCCCGTAGTCGGCCCCCTGGTTGCGGTAATGGAACAGGCTGATGTTCCAGCCCGGCGGCAAGCTGGTCAGGAAAGTCATCAAGGCGCCGGGGCGCTCCGGGAAAATGAAGCTGTAGAGACGCTCACCCTCGGCCAGCGAAGAACGCCCGCCCACCATGTGGCGGATGTGCGTCTTGGCCAGTTCGTCATGCGTCAGGTCCACCGTCTGGAAGCCCTGCTTCTCGAACAGCTTGGCGATCTTCTTGGACTCGCCCTTCTCGCTGGTCGTCAGGCCCACGAACACATGCGCCTGCTTCTCGTCCGAGATCCGGTAGTTGAACTCGGTGACGCTGCGCGGGCCGATGGTCTCGCAAAAACGCTTGAATGAACCGCGCTCTTCAGGAATGGTCACGGCCAGCAGGGCTTCGCGTTGCTCGCCCACCTCGGCGCGCTCGGCCACGAAGCGCAGCCGGTCGAAGTTCATGTTGGCGCCACAGTTGATGGCGATGTAAGTCTTGCCCTGGCCACCATGGCGCTCGGCGTACTGCTTGATCGCGGCCACGCCCTGCGCACCGGCCGGCTCGACGATGGAGCGCGTGTCCTGGTAGATGTCCTTGATGGCGGCGCACACCTCGTCGGTGCTGACGATCACGAAATCGTCCACCAGGGCCTTGGTCAAGCGCATGGTCTCTTCACCCACCAGCTTCACGGCCGTACCGTCCGAGAACAACCCAACCTCGGGCAGCGTGATGCGCTTGCCCGCCTTGACGGAGCGCACCATGGCGTCGGAATCACTCATCTGCACGCCGATGACCTTGATCTCGGGGCGCACGGCCTTGATGTAGGCCGCCACACCACTGATCAGGCCACCACCACCGATGGCCACGAAGACCGCATCGATCGGGCCGCTGTGCTGGCGCAGGATCTCCATGGCCACGGTGCCCTGGCCGGCGATCACATCGGGGTCATCAAAGGGGTGCACGAAGGTCATGCCCTTCTTGCGCTCCAGCTCCTTGGCGAACAAGGCCGAATCCGAATAGCTCTCACCGTGCAGCACGATCTGCACATTGTCGCCACCGAAGTAGCGCACCGCGTCGATCTTGACCTGCGGCGTGGTGGTGGGCATCACGATGGTGGCCTGGCAACCCAGGCGGCGCGCGCCCATGGCCACGCCTTGTGCGTGGTTGCCGGCCGACGCGCAGATCACACCCTTGGCCAGGTGCGCCCGGCTGAGCTGCGCCATCTTGTTGTAGGCACCGCGCAGCTTGAAGCTGAACACCGGCTGCTGGTCCTCGCGCTTGAGGTAGACCTTGTGCCCCAGGCGCCGCGACAGGCTGCGCGCTTCGTCCAGCGGGCTTTCAATCGCCACGTCGTACACCTTGCTGGTCAGGATCTTTTGCAGGTAGTCCTGAACGGTCAACGGTGTGGTCTTGGGTTTGGCAGCGGGCTTCTTGCTTTTTGCAGGAGCGGCGGCCTTGCGCGCGGTGGACATAGGCGTGGGCTTTCGGGATCAAACTCAGGGTCTGTAGCCCTAGAGTCTAGCCTGCCTGCCTTTTCGCGGGGTGGGCCCCGCCGGTCAGATGTGGTGAACCATGCGCGCCCATCAACACCTTGAGGTAGTCACGCTGACGCTGCCCCGCCCAGCGGCGCCACACCGGCATCAAGCCTGGCACGGCGTGCAGCACCAACGAGCGCAGCAGGAAGGGCCCCATCGTCAGCAGGGGGTACCAGGGCAAGGTCGCGGGCAGACCCAGCGCCCGCATGCCTTGGCTTCCCACGAACCACCTCACCAGGCTCAGGTGGCGAGCCTTGTTGAAACGCCCGCGCAGACCCGGCAGGTTCGGGTAGAGGCGTTGCAAAGGTTCGTCCATCAAGGCCTGGCCCAGCATCACGCTGGTTTCATCGGCAGACGCCTGGCTGAGCACGTTCTGATAAAGCAGCGTGCGGCCCTGCTGCTCGTCGTCACACAGGTAGCGCTCGTCCACGCCCATGAGCCAGCCGATGTAACGCCACAGGTGCATGACCGCCTCGGACTCGCGGCGGGACAACCACACCCCCGTGGTCTTCAGGGACAAGAGTTGCACCACGCTGAAGGCCAGGTAGGTAGCCTGCATGTCCAGCTGGTTGACGGGCACACCCAGACTGGCGGCGTCCCATTTAGGCGAATGGCCCAACTGGTGTCGCACCAGTGCATGCATCACCCGCACGCGCAAGGTCATCATGAAGCCGGCACCGCCCGGCGCCATGCCACCCTCTTCGGTACAGGCCAGCCACCACGAGGTGGTCTCGGCCACGCGACGTTGTGCGCCCTTGTGCAACGAGCCCGTCATCACCAAGGTCTGGTTGATGGCCGAGGCCTGGTAGCCCGCCATGAGGCCCGCGTCGCGCAGCACCATCATGCCGTGCAGGCCCGTGCCGCGCAGGGCCTGTGCACCTTCGATCATCAAATCCTCACGCACCCAATCCGGCCAGCCCGCCGTGCGGCAGACAAATTGGCGCAAGGGGGCCGCCGTGGTCTCATTGAGATCACGAGGGGCAGCCAAGGCTCGCTCGAACAAAGGCCAGGCACGCGCCATGCCGAATTCATGCATCCAGGCCACCAGATCATCCGCAAGAGGGTCGCCCTCCCACAAGGCTTGCCCCATGGTCGCCCAGGCCTGCTGGTCGGGCTCGGGGTCCCCCTTGACGAGCAGACGCAAGCGGCTGGCCATCTGCCGCGAGGCCTTGAGGTCCGCGCCGAGGCGGCTGGGCGCAGGTTGTGCACCCTCTGGCCTTGCGCCTGTCGCCGTATCATCGTTTCTCATGGAGGAAGCCATCATGCTGTGTTCAGGACAGATTTCAATGAAGCCCATGATGGCTTCGCATGGCCACCAGGTCATTGACCGCCAACGCTGCACGCTTGACCGCAGCACACCAGACAAACCATGAGCACGAGCGCCGATCAACCAGCCCAGAACACGCCCCTCAAAGGGATACAGGCCGCCTTCGTGCGGGTGCTGCCCGATGCGGTGAGCGCACGAGGCCTGTCCGCAGCCCCCGTCTGGGACGCGCTCGGGCTCAAGGTGGACGAGGCCCCTGAACACACGCGCGTGCCCGTGGCCGGCCTGTGCCGCGCCATCGATGTCGCGTGCGGGCTGACGGGCGACCCCCTGGTGCTGATCCAGGCCGCCCAGGCGGTGCGCCCGCTGCACCTGGGCAGCCTGGGCTACGCGCTCATGAGCAGCCCGCTGGGCGAAGACGGCCTGCTGATGTACGAGCGCTTCCAGACCCTGCTGTGCGACGAATTGCTGGCGCGCCACCGCGTGGCCAAAGGCCTGATCGAAGTGCGCCACGAAGCCGTGGACACCCCCCTGCCCCGAGACGCCCGCTTCTGGTGGCTGCTGATGGGCGCGCGCCTGGCCTTTGCGCGCTGGGTATCCGGGCGTGACCTGGTGCCCGTGCGCATCGACATCCCAGCCCCTCGCCCAGCGGGCGCAGATGCGTTCGACCGCTTCATCGGCAGCCCCGTTCGCTATGACACGCCAGACTGCCGCGAGCTGATGCCGGCTGACTGGCTGGCCTGGCTCAACCCGAACGCCGACCCCGCCATGCATGCCCTCATGCAGGCCCGCACCGCCCAGCAACTGGCCAGCCAACCCCAGGGCGACGCCGTGCTGATGCGCGCCAGGGTCGTCCTGTCCGAACGCATGAGCCTGGGGCTGGAGATGAGCCTGGACGCCGTCACCCAGGCCCTGCATGCCGACACCCATGACGCGCAGGCCATCACGCCCAGGCAACTTCAGAAGCGCCTGGCCGACCGGGGCTTGAACTTCAAGGATCTGATCGAGGAGGTACGGCGCGAGCGGGCCTTGCGGCTGCTGCGGGACACCTCTCAAGCCATCGGCGAGATCGCCCAGGCCTGCGGTTACACCGAAGTCAGTCCCTTTCACCGCGCGGTGCGGCGCTGGACCAGCCTCACCCCAGCCCAGGTTCGTCAGCAAGCGCAGACACCGGGATCAGCCCCCGCATCGGCGACAAGCAGGCCCGCATGAATGAAAAAAGCCCGCGGCGCGAGCAGCGGGCTTTTGCAAGCCAGGCCCATTTGCATGAGCCCGAGCCTTGGGTATCGATTACTTCTTGCGCAGACGGGCAATGGCAGCCAGTTGAGCCACCATGGTGGCCAGCTCGCTCTGAGCCTTGGCCAGGTCCAGCTCGCCCTTGGCGTTCTGAACAGCTTCCTGAGCCAGACGCATGGCCTCATTGGCCTTGGCCTCGTCCAGGTCCTTGCCGCGGATGGCGGTGTCGGCCAGAACGGTCACGCAGCCAGGTTGCACTTCCAGAATGCCGCCGGCCACGAAGACAAATTCTTCTTCCTTGTTGTCAGCGCGCTGGATGCGCACGGCGCCCGGCTTGATCCGGGTGATCAGCGGTGCGTGCTTCGGCAGGATGCCGAGCTCACCCACTTCACCGGGCAAGGACACCAACGTCGCTTCACCCGAAAAGATCGACTCTTCGGCGGAGACAACATCAACGTGAATGGTGGACATGCTTTGTTTCCTTAAACGCTCTACTCAAGCGCGTAAAAAGGATGTGAGCACCAAGTAATCGGGTGTCAGGCAAGGCGCCGCGCACAGACGTAGCGGAAGCTACGTAGAGCACGGCAACGCCGCCTGCCGCCCGATTACGCCGGTGATCACGCCTTTTTGGCTTTTTCGAAGGCTTCGTCGATTGTGCCGACCATGTAGAACGCTTGCTCAGGCAGTGCATCGCACTCGCCATTCACAATCATCTTGAAACCACGGATGGTTTCCTTCAGGGGCACGTACTTGCCAGGCGAACCGGTGAACACTTCGGCCACGTGGAACGGCTGCGACAGGAAACGCTGGATCTTACGAGCGCGGGCCACCAGGAGCTTGTCCTCGGGTGCCAGTTCGTCCATACCCAGAATCGCGATGATGTCGCGCAGCTCCTTGTAGCGCTGCAGCGTGTTTTGCACGCCACGGGCCACTTGGTAGTGCTCTTCACCGACCACGTGCGGGTCCAGCTGACGCGAGGTCGAGTCCAGCGGGTCCACGGCGGGGTAGATACCCAGCGAAGCGATGTCACGAGACAGCACCACGGTGGAGTCCAAGTGAGCGAAGGTGGTGGCAGGCGACGGGTCGGTCAAGTCGTCCGCAGGGACGTAAACGGCCTGGATCGAGGTGATCGAGCCGACCTTGGTCGAGGTGATGCGCTCTTGCAGGCGGCCCATTTCTTCGGCCAGCGTAGGCTGGTAACCCACGGCGGAAGGCATACGGCCCAGCAGCGCGGACACTTCGGTACCGGCCAGGGTGTAGCGGTAGATGTTGTCCACGAAGAACAGCACGTCACGGCCTTCGTCACGGAACGACTCAGCGATCGTCAGACCGGTCAGGGCCACGCGCAGACGGTTGCCCGGCGGCTCGTTCATCTGACCGTAAACCATGGCCACCTTGGAGTTGCTCAGGTTGTCCAGGTCCACGACCTTGGAGTCGGCCATTTCGTGATAGAAGTCGTTGCCCTCACGGGTACGCTCGCCCACACCAGCGAACACCGACAGACCCGAGTGAGCCTTGGCGATGTTGTTGATGAGTTCCATCATGTTCACGGTCTTGCCCACACCGGCGCCACCGAACAGACCCACCTTGCCGCCCTTGGCGAACGGGCAGATCAAGTCGATCACCTTGATGCCGGTTTCCAGCAGGTCTTGCGAAGGCGACAGTTCGTCGTACGCAGGGGCCTTGCGGTGGATGGGGGCGGTCTGAGCCAGGTCCACGGGACCGCGCTCGTCGATCGGCGCGCCCAGCACGTCCATGATGCGACCCAGGGTGGCCGGGCCCACGGGCACGGTGATCTGGGCGTTGGTGTTGTACACCTGGTTGCCGCGGCGCAGGCCGTCAGACGAACCCAGCGCAATGGTACGGACGATGCCGTCACCCAGCTGCTGTTGCACTTCGAGGGTCAGCGTGGAGCCTTCCATCTTCAGAGCGTCGTACACCTTAGGCATCTGGTCGCGGGGAAATTCCACGTCCACCACGGCGCCGATACACTGAACGATCTTGCCCACTGTTTGCGTGTCAGCCATTTTTCGTTCCTTCAATCAATTCAAAATCTGCGTGAATCAAACCGCGGCCGCACCGGCGACGATTTCGGACAGTTCCTTCGTGATGGCGGCCTGACGGGTCTTGTTGTAGACCAGCTTCAGTTCCTTGATCACGTTGCCTGCGTTGTCGGTGGCGGCCTTCATGGCCACCATGCGCGCGGATTGCTCCGACGCCATGTTCTCGGCCACAGCCTGATAGACCAACGCTTCGACATAGCGAACCATCAGTTCATCGATCACCGCGACAGGGTCCGGCTCATAGATGTAGTCCCACTGGTGCGTGGTTTCCGATTGCAGCGTGGTCGCGTTCAGCGGCAGCAGCTGTTCAACCAGAGGTTCCTGCTTCATCGTGTTGATGAAGCGGGTGAAGCACAGATAGACCGCGCTCAACTCACCAGCTTGATAAGCATCCAGCAGCACCTTGACAGGGCCGATCAGCTTTTCCAGATGGGGGGTGTCCCCCATGCCGACCACGCTCGACACCACGTTGGCGCCGATGCGGTTGAAAAAGCCTGCAGCCTTGTTGCCGATGGCGACGACGTCAGCCTTGACGCCTTCACCTTCGAGCTCCTTGAGCTTGTTGGTGACAGCGCGCAGCACGTTGGTGTTCAAACCACCGCACAAGCCTTTGTCCGTGCTGACCACGATGAAGCCCACCTTCTTGCCACCGGTGTTGGTGACCATGAAGGGATGGACGTACTCGGGGTTGGCATGAGCCAAGTTCGCCGCGATATTGCGCACCTTTTCAGCATAAGGACGGGCCGCACGCATGCGGTCCTGGGCCTTGCGCATCTTCGAAGCCGCGACCATTTCCATGGCCTTGGTGATCTTCTTGGTGTTCTCGACGCTCTTGATCTTGCCGCGTATTTCCTTGCCTGCCGCCATGGCGTGCTCCTATTTAGGCGAAGGTCTTCTTGAACGCGACGATGGCCGATTGCAGTTCGGCTTCAGCGTCCTTGTCCAGGGCCTTCGAGGCTTCGATCTTGCTCAGCAGCGCAGCGTGGCTGGTCTTCAGGAACTGGTGCAGACCAGCTTCGAAGGCCAGGATCTTCTTGACGTCCACGTCGTCCATGAAACCCTTGTTCACGGCAAACAGCGTGGCACCCATCAGGGAGATCGGCAGCGGAGAGTACTGAGCCTGCTTCAGCAGTTCGGTCACGCGGGCACCGCGGTCCAGCTGCTTGCGGGTTGCGGCGTCCAGATCGGAAGCGAACTGCGCGAACGCAGCCAGTTCACGGTACTGCGCCAGGTCGGTACGGATACCGCCGGACAGGCCCTTGATGATCTTGGTCTGGGCAGCACCACCCACGCGGGACACGGAGATACCGGCGTTGATGGCGGGACGGATACCAGCGTTGAACAGCGACGTTTCCAGGAAGATCTGGCCGTCGGTGATCGAGATCACGTTGGTGGGCACGAAAGCGGACACGTCACCGGCTTGCGTTTCGATGATGGGCAGAGCCGTCAGCGAACCCGTCTTGCCCTTGACTTCACCCTTGGTGAAGGCTTCGACGTAGTCGGCGTTCACGCGGGCTGCACGCTCCAGCAGACGCGAGTGGATGTAGAACACGTCGCCAGGGAAAGCTTCGCGGCCTGGTGGGCGGCGCAGCAGCAACGAGATCTGACGATAGGCCACAGCTTGCTTGGACAGGTCGTCATACACGATCAGGGCGTCTTCGCCACGATCGCGGAAGTACTCGCCCATGGCGCAACCGGAGTAGGCCGACACGAACTGCAGGGCAGCCGAGTCAGAAGCCGAAGCGGCCACGACGATGGTGTATTCCATGGCGCCAGCTTGTTCCAGCGAGCGCACGACGTTCTTGATCGACGAAGCCTTCTGACCGATGGCGACGTAGATACAGGTCACGCCCTGGCCCTTCTGGGCGATGATGGCGTCGATGGCCACAGCCGTTTTACCGGTCTGACGGTCACCAATGATCAGTTCGCGCTGACCACGGCCCACGGGCACCATCGAGTCGATCGACTTGATACCGGTTTGCAGAGGCTGCGACACGGATTCACGGGCGATCACACCAGGGGCGATCTTCTCGATGGGAGAAGTCAGCTTGGCGTTGATCGGGCCCTTGCCGTCGATGGGTTGACCCAGGGGGTTCACCACGCGACCAACCAGCTCGGGACCAACGGGCACTTCCAGGATGCGGCCCGTCGTCTTGACGGTGTCGCCTTCGGCGATGTGCTCGTAGGCACCCAGAATCACGGCGCCGACGGAGTCGCGCTCGAGGTTCAGGGCCAGGCCGTAGGTGGGGACGCCGGAGGCGTCAGCGGGGAACTCCAACATTTCGCCCTGCATGGCATCGGACAGGCCGTGCACGCGGACGATACCGTCGGTCACGGAGATGACGGTACCTTGGTTGCGAATGTCGGCAGCCGCGCCGAGACCTTCGATGCGGCTCTTGATCAGTTCGGAAATTTCTGCGGGATTCAGTTGCATTGCTTTGCTCCCAGTCTGGTCAAGGGCTGCACTGTGGCAAACCTCGTTGACAACGACCGGCGGTTGTCAGGAGTGGCATGAAAACCACCGGTAGGAATTGAGCGACTATTGGTTGCGTCGGTTCGGTTACCCGTACTGCGACTCAAGCCAAGAGAGTGGACTTCATGCGTTCGAGGCGAGCCTTGACGGAAGTGTCGAGCACTTCGTCACCCACCACGACGCGCACGCCGCCAATCAGTTCAGCGTCGAGTTCGACCTTGGCTTCCAGCTTGCGGCCAAAACGCTTTTCCAGCGGCCCCATGATCTCAGCCAGTTGAGCGGCATCGATCGGGAAGGCGCTGAAGATCTGCGCTTCGGACACACCCTGGCGAGCCTTGACCAGCGCCTGGAACTGCTCGACCATCAAAGGCAGAGCGGCCAGACGACCGTTTTCCAGCACGGTGCGCAGGAAGTTGGTCAAGGACGTAGCCAGTGTCACCTTGGCTGCCGCCACGATCACGTCGAACACCTGGTTCGATGTGACCTTGGGGTTGTCAGCCAGGGCTTGCACTTGCGGATCACGGGCGACAGCTGCCACAGCCTCAAGGGCCTGTTGCCAGGCAATCAGCTCGGCATCAGGCACAGCTTTGAACAGGGCCTCTGCGTAGGGGCGGGCGATAGTGGCAAGCTCAGCCATGATCACAGCTCCGACTTCAGGCGGCTCAGCAGGTCAGCGTGGACCTGGGCTGAAACCTCACGACGCAGGATCTGCTCGGCACCCTTGATGGCCAGACCGGCAACCTGTTCGCGCAATGCCTCACGGGCTTGCACGACCAGTTGCGCGGCTTCAGCCTTGGCGTCGGCCACGATCTTGTCAGCCTCGGCCGTTGCACGGCTCTTGGCGTCTTCGACCAGGGCGTTGCCACGCTTTTCAGCGTCAGCGATGCGCTTGGCGATTTCCTCGCGGGATTGGCTGAGCTGCTCCTGGACGCTTTTGTTGGCGTTGGCCAGCTCAAGCTTGGCCTTGTCAGCCGCAGCCAAACCGTCAGCGATCTTGCCTGCGCGCTCGTCGAGGGCCTTCGTGATGGGTGGCCACACGAACTTCATCGTGAACCACCACAGGATCATGAAGACCACGATCTGCGCAATCAGCGTTGCGTTCAGATTCATGGCTCGGACCTTTCTCGGTTAATTGAAAAATTCAGTCGAGAAAGACCGATTACTTGGCCAGGTTGGCGATGAAGGGGTTCGCGAAGGCGAACAGCATGGCGATACCAACACCGATCAGGAAGGCAGCGTCGATCAGACCGGCCAGCAGGAACATCTTGGTTTGCAGTTCGTTCATCAGCTCAGGCTGGCGAGCGGTGGCTTCGAAGTACTTGCCGCCCATCAGGGAGATACCGATACAAGCACCCAGAGCGCCCAGACCAATGATCAGACCGCAAGCCAGAGCGACGTTACCCAACACGATTTCCATGATTGCTCCTAGATAGAAAAGAAAGAGAGGTTAGAAAAGAAACTGAGAAAAGATGAAGTTCAAAGATCAGAGGGGGGGATAACTGATCAGTGACCTTCGTGAGCCTGACCGATGTACACCAGGGTCAGCATCATGAAGATGAAGGCCTGGAGCGTGATGATCAGGATGTGGAAGATGGCCCAGGCGGTACCGGCGATGATGTGACCCAGGAACAGGCCCCAACCACCCAGCGACGAGAAACCGACGGCGCCCATCAAGGCGATCAGCATGAACACCAGCTCGCCGGCATACATGTTGCCCCACAGTCGCATGCCGTGGGAAATGGTCTTGGCGCCGAATTCGATCAGGTTCAGACCGAAGTTGGCAGGAGCCAGCAGGATGATGCCGACCGGGCCGTGCGCGTGGAACGGGGCCGTGAACAGCTCCTTGATCCAGCCGAACAGGCCCTTGATCTTGACGTTGTAGTACAGGCAGATCAGCAGCACGCTCAGCGACATGCCCAGCGTGACGGACAAGTCAGCCGAAGGCACGATGCGCAGGTAGGCGTGGTGCGGGTCCAGGCCCTTGGCCTCGTAGACCTTGCCCCAGATGGTGGGCAGCAGGTCCAGGGGCAGCAAGTCCATGGCGTTCATGAAGAAGATCCACACGAACACGGTCAGGGCCACAGGGGCCACGGCCTTGCGGGAGGTGGCGTTGTGGATGATGCCCTTGGCCTGGGTATCAACCAGCTCGACGATCATTTCGATCGCAGCCTGGAAGCGGCCGGGCACACCAGACGTGGCCTTGCTGGCGGCACGCCAGAGCATGAAGATGGCCAACAGCCCCAGGGTCACCGACCAGAACAGGGAGTCAAAGTTGACGTAGGAAAAATCGGCAATGCTTTGCGCATCTGCATGGTTTTGCAGGTGGCGCAAGTGGTGATTGATGTATTCACCGGCCGTTGGCGCGTGGTGCGCAGCGTTTTCAGCCATTTCGGCGTGAGCATCAGCAGACATCAGCAACTCTCGTCAAACAAAATTCTTCTTGCGACGCTGCCACACGAGCAGCGCCACCCCAATGACCTTCAAGCACAACACCAGGGTCACCAGCATGGCCGCCCAGTTCAGGGGCTTGATCCACACAGGCGCCAGCGCGAGCATCGCGCCGGTCAGCCCCAGCTTGAGAATCTCCCAAACCAGGAGCCCCCCCACGCTTCGCCCTGCATTGCGCCCGAACACCCCCCGCGCCATCAGCGCGTTGGGCACCACGGCCACCGCTGCGCCATACAAGGCGGACACGGCAGACGCCGGGCTGAGCGACAGGGCACCCCACACCAGCGCGACAAGCACCCCGAATGCAGCCTGCACGGCCAGCACTTGCCACACGGACATCGAAGGGTGCCGGGCAGAAAGGGCGCTAGCCTCTTCCCGCGTCAGCGGCCGGACAGGGAGGTCGTCGTCTTTGTTCCAGTCGGAGTCGTCAAAGGACATGGCAGATAGCGGCTGTCTGGCGACTGACTCGTTCATGGGCACAAAAACGCCGACCCTGGCGTCGGCAAAACCTAAAGATTATACGCACTTACCCGCGAACAGTCCAAGCCCTAGTTCCTTACTTGTTTCAAACAGGGCGTGAAATCCCCCTCAAGCACGGGTGCCGCGGCGACAGGCTTAGTCGCCCACGAACCACAGCCCCGTGTTACCCCTTACGTTAGACACCCCCCATCTAAGTGGCGCACTGGGACAAGCCCGGTGTCGCTTTCAGGCCCGCGAAGGCATGCTTGGTAACAAGTTAGTAATAGAGATCAACGCGGCTCTCACCCCTCGGCGCATGCCAGGGGTCGGGGGTTGTGTTTTCTGAAGCCCGGCGCTCAGGTGGAGTTCAGCATGTCCTCAACGGCGAATAAAGAAAAAGTCAGTACGTTCTTTCGTCCTATCGAATCGGTGACGGTGAGCAACATCAAGCAGATGTATGACATCTACGCCAACTACTACGAGAACACCTCGCTGGACATCTTCCTCAACGACCTGAGCAAGAAGTCGGGCGTGATCCTGGTGACCCGCAAGTCCGACGACAAGATCGTGGGCTTCTCGACCCAGACCTTCTTCGACATCAAGGTCGACGGCAAGCGTGTGCGCGGCATCTTCAGCGGCGACACCATCATCGAGCAGGCCTACTGGGGCAACAACGCCCTGGCCAACACCTTCTACCGTCGCCTGGTCATCGAGCGCATCAAGCGCCCGTTCACGCCCTTCTACTGGTTCCTGATCTCCAAGGGCTACAAGACCTATCTGCTGCTGACCAACAACTTCTACAACTACTACCCCAATGTGAACGGCAAGGACGAGAAGTACCGCCGCATCACGGAGCAGTATTGCGAGCAGCTGTTCCCCGAGTACTTCGACAAGGAGAAGATGCTGCTGGACTTCGGCCAGACCTATGTGCGCCTCAAGGGTGACGTGGCCGAGATCACGCCGGAGTTGAAGTCCGCCAACCCGCACATCGCCTTCTTCGAGAAGGTGAACCCCACCTGGCGTCGCGGCACGGAAGTGCCTTGCATTGGTGCTTGCGATTACGAAAGCCTGTTCCGCTCGATCGTGGACGTGCCCTGGAAGTGGATCAAGAAGCACATGCTGGGCACGCACAAGCCGGCCGGCCTGGATCTGGCCAAGCAAGCCGCGTCACAACAAGGTCGCCAGGAATGGCTGGAGCCCGGCGCGGATGAAGCCAGCGCAGGCTCCAAGGCCTCCTGAGCATGGGCGTCGGAACCACCCTCGGACACCACCTCCTCAGATTGCTTGTCGCCCCCGGGCGGCGCCGCTTTGAACAGCACCTCGGCGAACTGGAATCCGTCCAGCGCGCGCGGCTTGCCCGTTGGTTGTCTGCCGTATCCCGATCCTCCGAAGGCCAGCGTCGCGGCATCCGCGCAGACTGGTCGTGGGAAGAGTTCGTACGCCAGGTCCCCGTGTCCACCTACCAGGACTACGCCGAGATCATCACGGCTCAGCGCGAGCGCAAGCAATCCCTGCTGATCGACTCGCCGGTGATGCGCTACCAGCCCACCAGCGGCTCGACCTCGGGCGTGAAGTGGGTGCCCTACACCAAGATGTTCCTGGATGAACTCGACCAGGTCATCACCGCCTGGGTGGGCGACCTGTATCGCCAGTTCCCGGGGCAAGGCCATGGCACACACTACTGGTCGCTGTCGTGGATCCCCACGGAGATGCGCAGCCAGACGGCTGGCGACATCAACGACGACATGAAGATGTTGTCCTGGGGCAAGCGCCTGCTGGCCTACCTGACGCAGGCGGCACCGCAGGACATCGCGCTGGCCGAGACCTCGGATGACTCGCTGTTCGCCACCATTGCTTACCTGGCGGCCGATGAGAGCCTGGGCTTCATCTCGGTGTGGAGCCCGACCTTCGGCCTGGGCCTGCTGGAGCAGATGGCGGCGTGGCGCCAGGAGCTGGCTGCGGCCTTGAGCACAGGCCAGTGGGGTGAGCGCCAGGCCCGCATGGCCGGCCTGCCTTGCCCGCAATCGCACCGTGCTGCGCAACTGCTGCTGCATTGGGACGGTCAACTCAACGCGCGCTTCTTCGAGCAGCTCTGGCCACAACTGGCCGTGCTCAGCGCCTGGGACACGGCCGCAGCCGCACCCTGGGCGCAAAAGCTCAAGGGCTTTCTGCCGCACGCCAACTTCCAGGGCAAGGGCCTGTGGGCCACCGAAGGCGTCGTGACCTTCCCGTTTGATGGCCGCTACCCGCTGGCCTATCTGAGCCACTTCTACGAGTTCGCCGACGCCCATGACGGCAAGATCTTCGCGCCCTGGCAGTTGCGTGAAGGCCAGGAAGTCATCCCCATCATGACCACGGGCAGCGGCTTTGCGCGCTACCAGATGGCCGACGTGATCCGCGTTGAAAAGCCCTTGGGACAGGTGCCCTGCTTCACCTTCCTGGGTCGCAACGATGGTGTCGACCTGGTTGGCGAGAAGACCAGTGCCACCACGGCCCAGATGGTGCAGGATCAGTTGCAACTGGATGGCAGCATGCCCGTCACGCTGCTGGCGCTGGACGAGGCTCGCAACCACGCGCCCGGCTATGTGCTGCTGGTGGAGTGCGCACCCGAAGCCCCGCGTGGGGCGCTGCAGACCGCGTTGGCCGAACAGGTTGAACGAGCCCTGCAAGGCAACTTCCACTACAAGCTGGCGCGTGAGCTGGGGCAACTGCAGCATGCAGCCTGCGTGGCCCTGCCCCACATGCGGGCCATCTACCTGGATCAATGCCGGGAGCGCGGCATGATCGAGGGCAACATCAAGATCGAACCTTTGCGACACTGGCGTGGTGCTGTACCCGCGGTGTTGCGGCAGTCGCTGGACAGCTGATCGGCGCCGGCATTCCATTTCACTCTCATTGATCACCCGTACACCATGGCCATCACCGTACGATTGGGTACCCCCGCAGACAACGCCAAGATGCAGGATCTGATCACCAAGATCACGATGCCTGGTGTGGCGCAGATGTGTTTCCAGCGCGCGCCTGATTTCTTCGTGGGCGCCAAGGTCATCGGCGACGAGTTCGTGCTGACCGTGGCCGATGACGACGAGCGCCCCGACGTGCTGGCCGGCCTGACCGTGATCTCCGGCCGCGACCTGTACATCAGCGGCAAGAAGCGCCGCGTGTACTACTCGGGCGACACGCGCGTGGACCCTTACTACCGCCGCCGGGGTATTGCGTCCAACCTGTTCATCGAGCAGAAGAAGCACCGTTCGACCGAAGACCTGCTGCAAGGCATCGTGTTGAAAGAAAACACCGCCCCGCTGGATGCCGCCAAGAACTCGGCCGATGGCGTGCTGTTCGACTACTGGATCAGCCACAGCATCGAGACCAGCTTCATCTTCACGCGCAAGATCACACCGCGCATCCCTCAGGGCGTGCAGATGCGTGCGGCCACGGCGGCCGATGTGCCCGCCATGCAAGCCTTCTTTGATCGCGAAGCGCCGCGCCGCAATGGCTACCCGGTCTACGACTTCGAGAAGCTACTGGCCGGTGACCCGTATTACGCGGGCCTGAGCATCGGCGACTATGTGCTGGCCATGCGCAACGGCCAGATCATCGGCATGATCGCCGGCTGGAACCAGAAGGCCTACAAACAGACGCGCATCGTGGGCTTCAAGCCCATCATCAAGCTGCTGCGCCCGATCTACAACCTGTACGTGGGCATCACGGGTGGCTTCAAGCTGCCCCCGATTGGCGGCGTGCTGAACTACCTGACGCTGGCCAACATCCTCGTGGCCAATGATGATGCGGCCGTGCTGCAAGGCCTGATCGACTACGTCATGGCCAACCAGGGCCAGAAGTACGATGCGCTGGCCACGGCCTTCACGCAAGGCGACCCGCTGGAAAACGTGCCTCGCGGCTACAAGCGCCAGAAGCTGTACTCCAGCCACTTCTGGCTGAGCTATGGCGCCGACCCGCGCCCGGGCATTGACAACCGGCCCTTGTACGTGGAGCTGGGGCGCCTCTGATCAGGCCTTGGCGGGCGGCGATGGCAGTGCTTCTGCCTCCGCCACCATGCGCTCGAAGGTCTTGTCCAGCCGGCGCAAGAAGTCGTTGACATCCTCCACCGAGGTCTCGGCCAGTTGCCAGGACAGCGGGATGAACAGTCGGCCATCGGTTTCGACCAGGGCCGGCAAGGCCGCCACGCTGGCCACACTGGGCATGAACTGGTCAATGCGCACAGGCACATCGGGCGGGTTGATCACGCTGCTGACGTCACCGATGCTGGTGGCGTGACCACTGATCTTGGGGAAGCGGTCCTTGCGCTTCATCTGCACGCCCACATAGCCCACCAGGGTGCGACCCAGCCAGGGCATGAGCTCCTCCAGCAGATAGGTCCAGCACATCTCGCGGCGCGTGAAGCGGGCCAGGCCCTCTTTCGTCAGGGCGTCGACCGAGCGCACACGCTCCAGCAAGGACTTGCGCGGGTCCTGCTCGATGACCAGGAAAGCGCCCACATGGTTGCCCCACAGCGGGCCATGGCCAGCGGACTCGGGGTAATAGCGGCGCAGGTTGACCGAGATGCGGATCACGGCTGCGGCCTTGGGATCGTCGGGCGCCTGCTCCAGAAAGGTCTGCGCGATGGCCGCAACCTGGAAGGTGTTCATCGACACGCCCAGCTTGCGCGCCGCCTGGCGCATGGCCTTGGTGCCCGTGGGCACATGGTGATGCCGCAGGCCCGTGGTGGAGAAGTTGGGGCTGTGCCGGCGCGGGATCTGCTGGATGTTCAGTTGCTTGAGCAGCCGGGCCTCGGCCACCTTGTGCTGGCGGGAGCGCCAGATCTGGCGCGGCCACTGCCACCAGTGATCGGGCGCGACCGAGCCCAGCATGGACGGCGCTTCAATGGCCATGGGCTCCATGGGCTGGCCATTGAGCCCGCGCACGATCTGGTTGACCAGATTGAGCATGGTCATGCCATCACCAAAGATGTGCGGCACGGCCAAAAGAATCACGGCGCGCTCGGGGTGCGGCACAAAGCGCACACGCATGCCGATGCCGCGCTCCAGCGGCACCACCTCGTTGAGCATGCGCCGGTGCCAGGCTTCCAGCGCGGCAGGGTCGTCCACATTGATGTGCGCATCCACCTGGAAGGCCAGGTCGAACAACTGGTCGACGACATGGTCGTCGGGCAGGATGCGGAAGTGGTAGCGGTGCGGCCCGGCTTCCAGCATGGCGCGCAGCTTGGGGTAGTTCGTCACCAGCTGGCGCAGCACGCGGCGCACCAGCGCCTCGTCCAGTGGCGCATTGAAGCGCAGGATATAGGGCTGCATCACCCCGGCGGCCAGGCCTTCGATGGCGGCGTAGCCGAACTCGGTGCGGTTGAGCGGGATGATGTCGTCGGTGATGAATGCCATGCATTTGATGGTGCCAGAAGCCGCGAGCCCCTGGCCTCATGGCTTGTGCGGATGCCCCCCTCAATGCGGGTCGAGACGCACCCCAGCCCATGCGACCTGACACGCGTCAGTGGGTCACACCGGCAGGACTGCCTACAATCCCGGGATGACTGCCGCCTCCACCCCCTCCAGCATCGCCCTGCCCCCACTGGCCAACGACCGCTTCCTGCGTGCCTGTTTGCGCCTGCCCACGGATTACACGCCGGTGTGGTTGATGCGCCAGGCGGGCCGCTACCTGCCGGAGTACCGCGCCACGCGTGACAAGGCCGGCAGCTTCATGGGCCTGGCCACCAACAAGGAGGCCGCCTGCGAGGTGACGCTGCAGCCGCTGGACCGCTACGACCTGGATGCGGCCATCCTCTTCAGCGACATCCTCACCGTGCCGGATGCCATGGGCCTGGGCCTGAGTTTCGCGGCCGGCGAAGGCCCCAAGTTCGCGTCCCCCGTGCGTGACGAAGCAGCAGTGGACAAGCTGGCCGTGCCCGACATGGACAAGCTGCGCTACGTGTTCGATGCCGTCAGCACGATCCGCCAGGCCTTGTCCGATGACCAGGGTGTGGGCCGCGTGCCGCTGATCGGCTTCTCGGGCAGCCCCTGGACGCTGGCCTGCTACATGGTCGAAGGCGGCGGCTCGGATGACTACCGCCTGGTCAAGACGCTGATGTACCAGCGCCCCGACCTGATGCACCGCATCCTGGCCATCAATGCCGACGCCGTGGCGCTGTACCTCAATACCCAGATCGAAGCCGGCGCGCAGGCCGTGATGGTGTTCGACTCCTGGGGGGGTGTGCTGGCCGATGGCGCCTTCCAGCAGTTCAGCCTGGCCTACACGAAGCGTGTGCTGGCCCAGTTGAAGAAAGAGCACAAGGGCTACCGCATCCCGCACATCGTGTTCACCAAGGGTGGCGGCATCTGGATCGACGAGATCGCCGACAGCGGCTGCGACGTGGTCGGACTGGACTGGACCATGAACCTGGGCAAAGCCCGCGCCATGGTCGGTAACCGCGTGGCCCTGCAAGGCAACCTGGACCCGAACGTGCTGTTTGCCGAACCGGAACAGATCCAGGCCGAGGTCATCAAGACGCTGGACAGCTTTGGCGTGCCCGGCCCGCAATCCGGTCATGTGTTCAACCTGGGCCACGGCATCAGCCAGTTCACGCCGCCTGAGAACGTGAGCGTGCTGGTGGACACGGTGCACGCCTACAGCCGCAAGCAGCGCGGCTGAGCCACCAGGCGCGATCAAACGTGATCGAGGGCGATCAGGGCTGGCGGGCGCCCTGATCAGCGGCGCTCGACCACCAGGGGCCGCAACTGCAAGGTGACCCTGGCCTGCTGCGCGGCGGCCAGCGCTTCGCTGCGCGAGCCATAAGGCCCCACCTGCAGCTTGAAATACGACGCCTCATGGAACACGGCCAGCATGGGCAACAAGTCGGCCATCTCGCTGGCCACCTTCTGCTGCAGGCGGTCCACGCCATCGCGCTTGCCCAGGGCGGCCAGCTGCACCCAGAAGCCCTTGGCATCAGGCGTGTAGGCCCGGGCCTGCGCCTCCTTGACCGGCACATCGGCAGAGGTGGCCGGCGCCTCGGACAGCGGCGTGACATCGGGCGCAACCGGCTGCGACACGCCCTTGGCCACCACGGACATGATGGGATCGTCACCCAGCTCCTTGGCGGTCGACAAAGACGTGACCGGCGAGCCGATGGATGCCCCCGCGGACGCCCCCGCTGAAGCCACCTGCACGGCATCCGGGTCCATCAGGGTGCCTCGGCGCCAGGCGCCGGAGCGGATCTCGTCAAAGGTCAGCCGCTCGATCTCGACCTGCGCACTGCCGGTGCTGACCATGCCCAGCTTGACCGCCGCGGCGTAACTCAGGTCCATCACGCGGTTGGAGTGAAAGGGGCCGCGGTCATTGATGCGCACGATGGTTTCCTTGCCATTGGCCAGGTTGCGCACGCGGGCGTAGCTGGGAATGGGCAAGGTGCGGTGCGCAGCCGTCAGGCCGTACATGCTGAACATTTCGCCGCTGGCCGTGCGACGGCCATGGAACTTCGTGCCATACCAGGAGGCCTGGCCGCGCTCCTTCCAGCTGACATCGGCCGCCACGGGCTCATAGCTCTGCCCCAGCACCACATAAGGTTTGTTGGGGCCACCCGGCTTGATGGGCTCCACCTGCGGCACCGGGTCGGGCAAGGACGCCAGATTGGGCGGCGCGTCGCTGGGCGGGCCGTCCTTGTCGGGGTTGCGCAAGCCGGGCTCCAGTGGGCGACCGACAGGGGCTTGTGCCCGCATGCCACCGGGCTGGGGCCCCGAGGCGCAGCCCGCCACCAGCGCAGCCAGGGCCATCAGCCCCAGCGCAGGCCAACGGGAAGGATGTAATGATGCGCGGCGTGACATGGTGGGCACCATAACCGATACACGGCCGGCTGTGCACGCGGTAAGCCCCTGAGCGGTAACGCGATGCATCCTTTGCACATCGCGGCACAATGTGAGCTGTCACCGAAACCGCCCTGCCCCTGTCCATCATGTCCAAACCTCTGGAACACGCCTTCGATCACCCTTTTGAGCGCGGCATGCGCAACCGCCGAGCCGCCCTGGGCGATGCCTGGGTGGACAAGTCCGTGGCCAAGGCCAACGCCTTCAATGCCGAATTCCAGCACTTCATCACGGACTACGCCTGGCACGGCGTGTGGGGCCGCCCCGGCCTGGACTGGAAGACGCGCCGCATCATCGTGATGGCCGTGACCTGTGCACTGGGCCGCTGGGATGAGTTCGAGATCCACATGCGCGGCTCGCTCACGCCAGGCAACGCCCACACGCTGAGCCCGGAAGAGGTGCGCGAGGCCCTGATCCAGATTGCCATCTATGCGGGCGTACCAGCCGCCAACACCGGCTTCGCCAAGGCACTGGGCATCATGCGCGAACTGGGCATCGAGCCGCCACCGCATCCAGCCGACCAGTCCTGGCACCCGGGCGTTGGTCGCTCGGTGTTCACCAGCACGCGCCCCAAGCTGCACGCCACCGTGCGCGAGGCACGCCACGGGCAGGCTGCACACACCATCGTGCTGAGCCACGCACTGGGCCAGGACAGCTCGATGTGGGACCTGGTGGCCAACGAGCTGGCCGCCACCTGTCGGGTGATCTGCCCGGACACGCGCGGGCATGGCCGCTCGCAGATCCCGTCCGAGCCCCTGTCCATGACCGAACTGGCTGCCGATGCCGCACGCCTGATCGACGAGGTCGCCGAAGGCGAGCCGGTGATCTGGGTGGGCCTGTCGATGGGCGGCATGATCGGCCAGGAGCTGGCCATCCGTCACCCCGACAAGGTCAAGGCCCTGGTGCTGGCCAATACCACCAGCGGCTACACGGCGGCCGGCCGTGAAGCCATCGGGCAACGCATCGAAACCGTCGAGTCCTACGGCTTGAGCGCCATCAGCACCAACACCATGGTGCGCTTTTTCAGCGAAGCCTTCCGCCAGCAGCATGCGGCCACCGTGGCCCGCCACCAGCGCCTGCTGGAGGCGACCGACCCGGAAGGCTACACCGCCTGCGCCGCCGCGCTGTGCGATATGGACACCTCCGGCAAACTCAACCTGATCCGCGTGCCGACCCTGGTGATTGCCGGCAGCCACGACGAGGGCACGCCAGTGGACATGGCGCTCGCGCTCGCACGGGGCATCCACGGGTCGCAGATGGTGACGCTGCAGGGCTGTGCCCACCTGAGTGCCGTTGAACAACCGCAGGCTTTTGCCGAGGTGCTGGGCGAGTTCGTCGCCAGCATTTGAACGGGTTCGCGCACCAAGGCGCGTGCCCATGAAAAAACCCCGCAGTGCCGAAAGGCATGCGGGGTTTTCAGTATCAGGCCAGCCGGATGACCGGCCCGGGCTCGTTTGTCTCTTCTACTCTTGTCAGGCTGCGCGGCGACGGGCCACGGCGGCCACGCCCACCAGACCCAGGCCCATCAAGGCATAAGTGGCGGGCTCGGGGATGGCAGGCGTGCTGGCCAGTGCGCCAATGAAGTGCACGCTGGTGTTCAGGCCCAACAGACCCGTGTAGGGGCTGGCGACGTTACCCAGGTCGATCATCGGCACGGTACCGGCCTTGGAAAAAGCCGCAGCGGTCACACCGGAGCCGGTGATGGTCAGGGTCGTGGTTTCACCTTCGGCAAAGGTCTTCGACGCGAAGTCGATGTTCCAGGGGTAGGTGTAACCAGCGTCCTTGATCTGGGGCAGCAGCCAGTTGTAGCCGGAACCAAAAGCCAGCGACGTGTTGGACGACGTCAGCTTGAGGGTACCGTTCGGGCCAGCCAGCCACAGGGCTTCGACGAAGGTCCCGCCGGTCTTGGACGGGAACGCATTGGTCGGCTGGGTCAAGGTCACTTGCACGCCACCGGTGATGTCGGCGATGGTCAACGAGGCCACCGAGTAGCTCAGTGTCTTCGTGTCCAGCAGATCCAGCGCGGTGGACGTGTCAAAGAACGTCTTGAAGTCATACGAATAGCTGGCAGCCCAGCTGGCGGACGAGGCCAGGCTGAGTGCAGCAATGCCGGCGGCCACAGCCGTTCGGCGCACTAACTTGATCATGGAATCTCCTCTCTTGGCGGGTGGGCGTTGAGGGTGGTCCACATCACATACAGCTCGAAATGCGTGACTTTTTACCCAACGTTAGGCGATCGTAAAGATTTAATGCTTCGCATCAAAGAGGGGTTGTCCCGCCCCTCACTTATGGGGCCCTCAACGACATTTCATGATGCGGCAGCTGGCGTGATATCACGCCCGACATCGCGCGCTTGCTCTATGCTTGCCCCCTTGCCCGCCCCTGATCTGCCTGTTTTTTGAGCACTGATGTCGTCCCACGCTGACCACGCCGCCCCGCCCATGATGAACCCGGCCCAGATGGCCGCCGTGCAACACCTGGACAGCCCCTGCCTGGTGCTGGCCGGCGCCGGATCCGGCAAGACACGCGTGATCACCCACAAGATCGCCCGCCTGTTGCAACCAGGCCCGGGCGCGGACCTGGCGCCCTCGCAGATCGGTGCCATCACCTTCACCAACAAGGCCGCCGCCGAAATGCGCGACCGGGTCAAGGCGCTGATTGGCCCCAAGGCGGCATCCAAGCTGCTGGTGTGCACCTTCCACTCCCTGGGGGTGCGGCTGTTGCGCGAGGATGGCGAGGCACTCGGCCTCAAGCCCACTTTCTCGATTCTGGACAGCGACGACGTCACCAGCATCCTGCGCGACGCCGGCGCCACCACAGACGCCAAGCTGGCGCGCAGCTGGCAATGGCAGATCAGCCTGTGGAAGAACATGGGGCTGACCAGCGGCCAGGCCATGTCGCACATCAAGACGGACGAAGAGCAGATCGCCGTGCGAGTGATGAAGCTGTATGAAGAACGCCTGCTGGCCTACCAGGCGGTGGACTTCGACGACCTCATCAGCCTGCCGCTCAAGCTGCTGGCCGAGCACGAGCATGTGCGCCTCAAATGGCAGCGCCAGTTACGCCACGTGCTGGTGGACGAGTACCAGGACACCAACGCCACGCAGTACGAGCTGCTCAAGCTGCTGGTGGGCCAGCAGGGCATCTTCACGGCGGTGGGCGATGACGACCAGTCCATCTACGGCTGGCGTGGCGCCACGCTGGACAACCTCAAGCGACTGCCGCAGGACTTCCCCAACCTGAAGGTGATCCCGCTGGAGCAGAACTACCGCTCCACCTCGGCCATCCTGCGGGCGGCCAACAACGTCATCGAAAGCAACCCCAAGCTGTTCCAGAAGACGCTGTGGTCGGACCTGGGCGAGGGCGACCCGGTCAAGCTCATGGAGTGCGACAACGAAGAGCACGAGGCCGAGCGCACCGTTTCGCACTTCATGATGCTGCGCATGAACCTGCTGGAGCGCCATCCCGGTGACCCGAGCAAGACGGACTGGAACAACTTCGCCATCCTGTACCGCGCCAACCACCAGGCCCGGCCCTTCGAGCAGGCGCTGCGCAAGGCCAACATCCCTTACAAGGTGTCGGGCGGGCAGAGCTTTTTCGACAAGGCCGAGATCAAGGACCTGTGCGCCTGGCTGCGCCTGCTGCTCAACAATGACGATGACCCGGCCTTCCTGCGCGCGGTGACCACGCCCAAGCGCGGCATCGGCCACCAGACGCTGGGCTCCTTGGGCGAGTTCGCGGGCAAGTGGAAGGTCAGCCTGTTCGAGGCGCTGTTCTCGGAATCCCTGTCTGCCTCACTGAGCGCCAAGGCGCTGGGCAGCCTGCACGAGTTCGGCCGCTACGTGAACGACCTGGAGTACAAGGCGCGGCAGACCTATGGCAGCGAGGCCGCCAAGGAGATGCTGATGGACTGGTTGAAAGACATCGGCTACGAGCAGCACCTGTACGACAACGAGGAAAACGAGAAGGTGGCTGCGGCCCGCTGGACGAACGTGCTCGACTTCATCGACTGGGTGGCCAAGCGCTGCGGCGGTGAGATCGAGAACGATGGCGGCATGAGCCACGAGACCGAGAAGAAAAGCGTGCTGGAGATCGCCCAGCTGATCTCGCTGATCACCAGCCTGGCCGAGCGCGAAAGCGACCAGAAGCAGGTGACCTTGTCGACCCTGCACGCCTCCAAAGGCCTGGAGTGGCCGCACGTGGTGCTGGCGGGCGTCAACGAAGGCTCACTGCCGTTTTCGCGCGAGGAAGGCGAGATCACGCCCCAACAGGTCGAGGAAGAGCGCCGCCTGATGTACGTGGGCATCACCCGTGCCCGGCTGACGCTGGGCGTGAGCGTGCTCAAGCGCCGCAAGAAAGGGCGCGAGTATGTGCAGGCCATGCCCAGCCGCTTCGTCGCGGAGATGAAGCTGGGCGAAGGCGGCGGGCCGAAGGAAGACCCGCGCGAGAAGCTCAAGCGCCTGCGTGAGGAGATGGCGGCCAAGGCGGCGGCATCCAAGGCCGCAGCGCGCGCTCAGGGATGAGTGCGAGCACTCACTTCAGCGTCACACTTCTTGCACTGAGCCAAAAAAAAACCCGAGATTTGAATCTCGGGTTTCAGAATCCACCAAAAGGAGGAGTGGAGGAGACAAACGAAACAAGCACGTGTAAGACAGTTCAATTGTTGAAAAGTTCCACACGGCTGAAACAAATTGTAAAGCAGGCGTGATTATTTCGCAAGGGTTTCACCGAGGCACAATGCGAACCCATCGCCGAGGCGATGACTTAGCGCAAGGACTCCGCAAATGGAATGCACGATCAACTGGCAACCCACCTCCGGCATGGCTTTCATGGCGGAAACCGGCAGTGGCCACATCATCAACATGGATGGCGCCCCGGAAGGCGGCGGCCGCAACCTGGCCCCCCGGCCCATGGAAACCGTGCTGGCCGGCACCGGTGGCTGCACGGCTTATGACGTGGTGCTGATCCTCAAGCGGGGCCGCCACGACATTCGCGGCTGCCAGGTCAAGCTCACGGCCGAGCGCGCCGAGACCGACCCCAAGGTGTTCACCAAGGTCAACATGCACTTTGTCGTGACGGGCGTGAACCTGCCGGATTCGGCCGTGGCCCGCGCCATCCAGATGTCGCACGAGAAGTACTGCTCGGCCTCGATCATGATCGGCAAGACCGCCGAGATCACGACCAGCTTCGAGATCGTCGCGGCCTGATCGGGCTCCCGGCCAAGGGGTCAGATGTAGTGCGCCGTGGTCGTCATGACCTTGGCGGCCAGGCGCATCAGGCCCCGCACGGGTGAAGGCAACTCGATGCCACCCGCGCGCTGTGCCGCATCGGCGTGGGCCACCTCGTCGTCGCGCATCTGGGCCACGATGGCCTTGGATGCCGCATCCCCTGCGGGCAGGCGGTCCATGTGGCTGTTGAGGTGGTGCTCCACCTGGCGCTCGGTTTCCACCACGAAGCCCAGGCTGATCTTGTCGCCCGCCCTGGCGGCCAGCAGGCCGATGCCAAACGCCCCGGCGTACCACAGCGGGTTGAGCAGGCTGGTGCGGCTGCCCAGCGCCTTGAGGCGCTGCTCCGTCCAGGCCAGGTGATCGGTTTCTTCGCGCGCGGCGGCCTCGAACTGGGCCTTGAGCGCCGGGCTGTCGGTGCCCCAGGCTTGCGAGGCATACAGGGCCTGCGCGCACACTTCGCCCACGTGGTTCACCCGCATCAGCGAGGCCGACAGGCGTTTTTCTTCCTCTGACAGTGCCGTGGCTTCCGGTTCGGCGGGTTGCGGGCAAGGCCGCGTGGCCACGTGCTCGGCGAAGACCGTGCGCAAGGCCGTGTCGAAGGACATGATCAGGCGGTCCATGCCGTCGTGGCGGATGGCCGAAGAAGAGGCGCGGGCAGACGTGTTCATGGGCGGGATGTTAACGCCCCGGCATGCCTGCTGTCTTGCGCCGGATCAGGCCCTCATGGGTATGCGCGGCGGGGCATGTGCGGCGCCTGCAAGCCGGGGCCCGCCGCTCAACGCTGCATCAGCCCGCGGCTCTTGGCGATCGACATCAGCATGCCCAGGCCCAGGCCCAGGGTGACCATGGCCGTGCCGCCATAACTGATGAAGGGCAAGGGCACGCCCACCACGGGCAGGATGCCGCTGACCATGCCCATGTTGACGAAGGCATAGGTGAAGAAGCTCAGGGAAATCGCCCCGGCCAGCAGGCGAGAGAACAGCGTGGGGGCCTGCGACGCGATCACCAGCCCGCGGAAGATCAGGGCCAGGAAGCCCACCATCAGCGTGATGCCACCGGCCAGGCCGTGCTCCTCGGCATAGGCCGCAAACACGAAGTCGGTGGTGCGCTCGGGGATGAACTCCAGGTGGGTCTGCGTGCCTTGCATGAAGCCCTTGCCCATCACCCCGCCCGAACCGATGGCGATCATGCCCTGGATGATGTGAAAGCCCTTGCCCAGCGGGTCGGTGGTCGGGTCCAGCAGGGTGCAGACGCGGTTCTTCTGGTACTCGTGCAGGCCCACCCATTTGACGCCAGGCTGGCACAACTGGGTCTGGTAGGCCACGATCAGGGTGATGCCCACGGCACCCGCCACCAGCACGGGCAGGATCAGGCGCCAGTTCAGGCCAGCGAAATAGATGACATACAGGCCCGAGGACAGAACCAGCATGGCCGTGCCCAGATCAGGCTGCTTGAGGATGAAGGCCACCGGCAAGAGCACCAGCGCACCGGCAGCGGCAAAGTCCAGGCCGCGCAACTGCCCTTCACGCCGCTGGAACCACCACGCCAGCATCAGCGGCATGGCGATCTTCAGGATCTCGGAGGGCTGGATGACCATGCCCACGTTCAGCCAGCGCGTGGCGCCTTTCTTGGTGATGCCGAACACGGCCGTGGCCAGCAGCAGCGCCATGCCCACGGTGTACAGCGGCACGGCCAGTGCCATCAACTTCTGCGGCGGGATCTGGGCCACCAGGAACAGCATCAGCGCGGCCAGCATCACGTTGCGGGACTGGTCGACAAAGCGCGAGCCATTGTCAAACCCCACCGAGTACATGTTGACCAGGCCCAGCGCGCACATGAAGACCACGATGCAGATCAGGGGCAGGTCAAAGCCCTGAAACACCGGCTTGATGCGCTGCCACCAGGAAGGTTTGTCAAAGGCCACGCTCACGGCAGCTCCTTGGAGGCGGCCGGGCTGGCCGCGTTGGTCGGATGACGGGGCATGGGCGCCGGCGCGGGGGCGCTCACCGAGGCTGGCTGCGAAGGTGCCGCCGGCGAGGGCCAGGCGGGCGCACCAAGCGGAGCTACCGCCGAAGCAGGCGCTGCCGATGAGGCCGCCACCGTACTGGATGCGGCACCGGATGCGGCAGACGCGGCGCTGGCAGCCGAGGCAGCCGAGGCCGCAGCGTCCGGCGTTGTGGGCACGTCCGCACCAAAAGCGTCCAGGCCACGAGGCAGCGGCATGGCCGAGGCCTTGCGCGGCACACCGATCGGGCTGGCCGCCTTGCCGATCTGCACAGCAGCAATGTCTTCTTCGCTGGGGTATTGGTCCATCAGCAGATAGTCCAGCACGCGGCGCGCGATGGGTGCAGCGGCCTCGGAGCCAAAGCCCGCGTTCTCGACGATCACGGCCAGCGCCACGCGGGGGTTCTCCAGCGGGGCAAAGGCTTCATACAGCGAATGGTCACGCTTGTATTCGTCCATCTTGGAGGCCACGTATTTTTCATTCTGGCGCAGGCCCACAGCCTGAGCGGTACCCGTCTTGCCACCGCTCTTGTAGCCAGCCCCGATGAACACACGTGTCGAGGTGCCCTCTTGCGTCACACCGTACATGGCATCGCGGATGAAGGCCGTGTGCTCGGGCTTGTACACCAGCGGCGTCAGGGCCTGGCTGGAACTGACGCGGCGCTCGCGGGTCAGCACGTTTTCAATCTCGCGCACCACACGAGGCTGGTAGCGCTGGCCGTCGCTGGCCAGCGTCGCCAGGGCCGTGGCCATCTGCAGCATGGTGAAGTTGTTGTAGCCCTGGCCGATGCCCAGCGAAATCGTCTCGCCGGCGTACCACTTGCGCTGCTCGGGCCGCTTGTAGGCATTGCGCTTCCATTCGGTGGAGGGCAGGATGCCGGTCACCTCGCCCTTGAGGTCGATGCCCGTCAGCCGGCCAAAGCCCAGCGGCGCCATCTGGTCATGGATGGTGTCCACGCCCAGGTCATTGGCCAGCGAATAGAAGTACACGTTGCTGGACTCGACGATGGCGCGGCGCATGTTCATGGCCCCGCCGCGTTCGTTCTCGGGGCTGCGGAACTTGTGGCCACCGAACATGAAGAAACCGTTGTCCATGACGATGGTGGCGGGGTTGCGCTTGCCGGTGTTGAGCGCCGCCAGGGCCATGAAGGGTTTGTAGGTGGAGCCCGGCGGATACGTGCCGCGCAGGGCCCGGTTCAGCAGCGGCTTGTCGGCCGATTCGTTGAGCTCTTTCCAGTTCTCGCTGTCGATGCCGTCCACGAACAGGTTGGGGTCGAACGTCGGCTTGGAGACGAAGGCCAGGACCTCGCCATTGCGCGGGTCGATGGCCACCAGCGCACCGCGGCGGTCGCCATACAGGCGCTCGATCAGGGCCTGCAGCTTGATGTCGATCGACAGGTGGACCGTGTTGCCGGGCGTGGCCGGGTTGGAGCGCAAACGCCGCACCGCGCGGCCACCCGCGCTGGTCTCGACCTCTTCGAAACCCGTGATGCCATGCAGCTCGCGCTCATAGCTCTGCTCGATGCCCAGCTTGCCGATGTGCTCGGTGCCGCGGTAGTTGGCCTGGTCCTCGTCGGACCAGTCCTCCATGGCATCGGCCTCCCGCTGGTTGATGCGCCCGATGTAGCCCAGCACGTGGCTGGCCAGTTCACCATAGGGGTAATGGCGGAACAGGCGGGCCTGGATGTCGACACCGGGGAAGCGGAAGCGTTGCGCGGTGAAGCGGGCCACCTCCTCATCCGTCAGACGGGTGCGGATGGGGATGGACTCGAAGCTCCTGGACTCTTCACGAAGACGCTTGAAGCGGCGGCGGTCACGCGCCTGGATCTCGACGATGTGGGACAGCGCGTCGATCGTGGCCTCGACGTCGTCGACCTTGGAGGGCGTGATCTCCAGCGTGTAGGCCGAGTAGTTGTTGGCCAGCACCACGCCGTTGCGGTCCACGATCAGGCCCCGGTTGGGCACGATGGGCACCACGGCGATGCGGTTGTTCTCGGCCTGGGTCGCCAGGTCTTCATGGCGCACGACCTGCAGCGTGTACAGGCGGAACACCAGCAGCCCGAAGCAGAACAGCACGAAGCCCGCAGCCGCCCAAAGGCGAGCGCGGAAACGGCTCAGCTCCTGTTCGAGGTTCTTGAGTTCGGTCATGCGGGGCGCGGCTGGGAACCCGGCTTACAGCGGGCGGTTCTTGTCGCGGTCAGGCGCACGGCGTTGCGGCGCCAGCAGCAGGAAGGACGCCACCGGCCACAACAGCGACTCGACCAACGGTGCACCGAGCAGCCCCCAACCAGGGAAGGAGGCGCCGGCGACCATGCGCACCAGCAGGGACACGGCATGCGCTGCCACGAACAAGGGCACGATCTGCACGGCCTGCGACGCCACCGTGAACCACAGCAGGCGGCGGTGCACCGTGATGGCAAAGAAGCTCAGCAGTGTGTAGGCCAGGGCATGCTGGCCCAGCAGCGCGCCCTGGTGCACGTCCATCAGCAGGCCCAACACGAAGGCGCCGCCCACGCCCACGCGGCGAGGCTGGTGCACGTTCCAGAACACCAGCGCAACGGCCAGGAAGTCCGGCACACCGGCGACCCGGCCCCAGGGCAGCATGTTCAGGCACAGGGCCACGAACAGCGAGAACCAGATGAACAGCGGGTTGACGGGGAGCAGCAGTTCGCTGCCGCGCGGCATCATGGTTTGCCTCCGGTTTCTTTCTTGCTGGCAGGATGGTGAACCTTGCCGTGGCGGCTGGCGCTTTCCGCGGCAGAGGCGGACGCAGAGGCCGCATCAGCGGGCCGCTCGGGCATCTTGCCGGCGGTGGGCTCCAGCAGCAGCACGTGGCGCGTGCTGTCCGGGTTGGCCAGGGGCACCAGGCTGATGCGGGCAAAGGCCGAATCGGCACGGCGGTCCACCTGCAGCACCTTGGCCACGGGCAGGCCGGCCGGGTAGACACCGTCCAGGCCGGAGGTCTGCAGCACGTCACCCACCTGCACGTCGGCGTTGCCGGCCATGAAGCGCAACTCCATGCCGCGTGCGTGCGGGGTGCCGTAGGCCACGCCACGTTGCTGGGTGCGCACATTGACCACAGGCACAGCCGCATCCTTGTCGGTCACCAGGGTCACTTCAGACGTCAGGGGGTAGACCCGCGTGACCTGGCCCAGCACGCCGGCCTCATCGATCACCGGCGAGCCCAGCACCACCTTGGAGGCGCTGCCCTGGTCGATCACGACCTTGCGGGTGAAGGGGTCGGGCGCGTCATACTGGATTTCGGCGGCCATGCTGGCCACATCAATGCGTGGACGCAAGGCGAGCAAGGCACGCAGACGGGCGTTTTCGCGCTCCAGCTGGTCGGCGCGCATCACGCGTTCAGCCTGCTGCATCACCAGACGCTGCGCCCGGGCCTGCGCCTGCCTGGCCTCGTCCAACCCGGACAGGTAATGCCCGGCCGAATCCCACCATCTTGACGGGGCCAGCAGCACTTCCTGCACGGGGTGCAGGCCGGTGGCCACGAAGGCGCGCAGCGGTTGCGTGACCTTCCAGCGCGAGTCGGCCACCATCATGAACACCGCCAGCGCCGAGAAAAACATCAGACGCGTGAACGCCGAAGGCCCTTGCTTGAAGAAGGGCGGCGGCGTTCGATCCAGCGTGGCCAGGGGCATGGTGGCGGGTCAGCTCCCAATAACAAGCCAGGCGCCATGTTGGAGGCGCCTGTTGGTCACGACAAGAGGTGTTTATTCCGAGGTGAAGATGCTGCCCAGGCGCTCCATGCGCTCCAGGGCCATGCCGCAACCGCGCACCACACAGGTCAGCGGGTCTTCGGCCACCAGCACGGGCAGACCGGTTTCTTCGGCCAGCAGGCGGTCGAGATCACGCAGCAGCGCGCCACCACCGGTCAGCATCATGCCGCGCTCGGCGATGTCGGCGCCCAGTTCGGGTGGCGTCTGCTCCAGCGCGTTCTTGACGGCCGACACGATCTGGTTGAGCGGGTCGGTCAGGGCTTCGAGGATCTCGTTGGACGAGATGGTGAAGCTGCGCGGCACGCCTTCGGACAGGTTGCGGCCCTTGACTTCCATCTCCTTGACCTCGGAGCCGGGGAAGGCAGAACCGATTTCCTTCTTGATGGCTTCAGCGGTGGGCTCGCCGATCAGCATGCCGTAGTTGCGGCGGATGTAGTTGATGATGGATTCGTCGAACTTGTCGCCGCCCACGCGCACGGAGCCCTTGTAGACCATGCCGCCCAGGGAGATCACGCCCACTTCGGTCGTGCCGCCGCCGATGTCGACCACCATGGAGCCCGAGGCCTCGGACACCGGCAGGCCGGCGCCGATGGCCGCGGCCATCGGTTCTTCGATCAGGTAGACCTCGGAGGCACCGGCGCCCAGGGCCGATTCACGGATGGCGCGGCGCTCGACCTGGGTGGAGCCGCAGGGCACGCAGATGATGATGCGGGGAGACGGCTTGAGGACCGAGCGCGGGTGCACCATCTTGATGAACTGCTTGAGCATCTGCTCGGTGACGGTGAAGTCGGCGATCACGCCGTCCTTCATCGGGCGGATGGCCTCGATGTTGCCGGGCACCTTGCCCAGCATGGCCTTGGCCTCGGCGCCCACGGCCTGGATGGTCTTCTTGCCGTTGGGGCCACCCTCGTGGCGGATCGACACCACGGAGGGCTCGTCCAGCACGATGCCCTTGTCACGCACATAAATCAGCGTGTTGGCCGTGCCCAGGTCGATGGCCAGGTCGGTAGAAAAATACTTGCGAAACATTCCGTACATGCGGCGAACTCCGGCTCCGGGCCTTGTGCCGCTGCCGCCCTGGCGCAAAACCGATCAACGGCTCACCCGGCAAAACCGGGGAACGCGTCTGGTGCGAGGCGGAACGCTGGCGGGCAAAGGCCCCTGAAAACACGCGCGCAGCCTGCCTGCAATGACCCGGCTGCGCGACAAAACAATCACCCTGACCGCCAATGCGCCAATTCAGTGCAAATGCGGCTTGTGGATAACCTAGGATAATACCCCAAGGCCCTGCCCTTTCCCGCCTGCGCGGGGGTGAATTCCGCTTGTAAACGCAACGTAAATCACCCGGCATCGGCCACTGTCTGTTACCCCTGGATGAAGCCATGGCCCTGACCCCTGCCGACGTCAGCCGCATTGCCCAACTCGCCCGCCTCGAACTGAGTGCCGACGAGCAAGGCGCGATGCTGACGCAATTGAACGAATTCTTCGACATCGTCGAGAAGATGCGCGCGGTGGACACCTCCGGTGTCGAGCCGCTGTACACCCCCTTGTCCGCCATCGAGGACGTGACCCTGCGCCTGCGCGAGGACGCCGTCACCGAGCCCAACAACCGGGAGGCCAACATGGCCAACGCCCCCGCGCAAGACGGCGGCCTGTTCCTCGTGCCCAAGGTGATCGAATGACGACCGCATTGCATGACCTGACCCTGGCCGAGCAAAGCCAGCAACTGGCATCCGGCCAGACCACCAGCGTGGCGCTGACGCAGCACGCACTGGACCGCATCGCCGCGCACACCGAGCTGGGCGCCTTCCTGCATGTGGACGCCGCGGGCGCGCTAGCTGCCGCTGCCGCGTCCGATGCCCGCCGCGCGGCCGGCCAGGCCCTGAGCCCGCTGGATGGCGTGCCCATCGCGCACAAGGACATCTTCGTCACGCAAGGCCTGCCCACCACGGCGGCCTCGAAGATGCTCAAGGGCTACCAGTCGCCATTTGACGCCACCGTGGTGGCGCAGCTCAAGGCCGCTGGCGCGGTGACCGTGGGCAAGCTCAACTGCGACGAGTTCGCCATGGGTGGCGCCACCGAAAACTCCGCCTATGGTGTGGCCCGCAATCCGTGGATGCTGCAGCAGATCGCAGGCGGCTCGTCGGGTGGTTCAGCCGTGGCCGTCTCGGGGCGACTGGTGGCAGGCGCCACCGGCACCGACACGGGCGGCTCGATTCGCCAGCCTGCGGCGCTCACCGGCATCACCGGCATCAAGCCCACGTACGGCCGCTGCTCGCGCTACGGCATGATCGCCTTTGCCTCGTCGCTCGACCAGGCTGGCCCCATGGCCCGCACCGCCGAAGACTGCGCCATGCTGCTGCAAGCCATGAGCGGGTTTGACGAGCGCGATGCCACCAGCGCGCAAGAGCCTGTGCCCGACTTCATGGCCGTGATCAACACGCCCCGTGCCGATGCCACCACGGCCCAGCCGCTCAAGGGCCTGCGCGTGGGCGTGCCCAAGGAATTCTTCGGTGAAGGCGTGAGCGCCGATGTGCTGGCCGCCACGCGTGCAGCGCTGTCTCAGCTCGAAGCCATGGGCGCCACGCTGGTGGACATCAGCCTGCCACGCACCGAGTTGTCCATCCCCGTGTACTACATCATCGCGCCGGCCGAGGCCTCGTCCAACCTGAGCCGCTTTGATGGCGTCAAGTTCGGCCATCGTGCAGCCAAGTACGGTGACTTGAACGACATGTACCGCAAGACCCGCGCCGAAGGCTTCGGCCCCGAGGTCAAGCGTCGCATCATGATCGGCACCTATGTGCTGTCCCATGGTTATTACGATGCCTATTACTTGCAGGCACAGAAGCTGCGGCGCATGATTGCCGATGACTTCCAGGCCGCGTTCAAGGCCTGTGACGTGATCGCTGGCCCGGTGTCGCCCAGCGTCGCGCGGCCCATCGGTTCGCAAACCGACCCGGTGGCCGAGTACCTCGCCGACATCTTCACGCTGCCTGCCTCGCTGGCGGGCCTGCCCGGCATGAGCGTGCCCTGCGGCTTTGGTGAACACGGCCTGCCCGTTGGGCTGCAGTTGATCGGCAACTACTGGCAGGAAGCCGGTTTGCTGCACACCGCGCACGCCTTCCAGCAAGCCACCGACTGGCACCAGCGCCGCCCCGCGAGCCTGTCATGAACACCACTGCTTCAGCCCTCCACACGGATGGCATGACCGTGCGCCACCTCGATGTGGACATCAGTCAGGGCTTTCCGATCTACTGGAACAACAACGACGCCTACCGTTCGCAATTGCTGAACGCGTTGTCGTTCATGTTCCCGGTGGGCGAGCAGTTCTTCATCGACAGCGTGCGCCACTACGCCCAGGATGTGGCCGCGCAAGGCGACACGCAACTGGCGCAGGACATCAAGCACTTCGCCGGCCAGGAGGCCACGCACCGCCACCTGCACCAGCAGTACAACGACTTCCTGGTGGCCAAGGGCTACACGCCCTGGGTCGAAGAGGCGCTCAAGCGGGTGATCCGCCTCACGCGCTTCTTCTCGCCGCTGAGCAAGCTGGCCATCACCGTGTGCTACGAGCACTTCACCGCCATCCTGGGTGATGGCCTGCTGCGCCACCCAAGCTGGTCTGAAGGCATGGCCCCCACCATGCGCACCATCTGGCTGTGGCATGCGGCCGAAGAGTCCGAGCACAAGGCCGTGGCCTTCGACACCTACCGCGCCATGCATGGTGGCTACGGGCGCCTGCGTGCCTTTTACCTGCTGATCTCGCTGGAGTTCCTGGTGTACGCCTTCGTGCAAAGTACGATCATGCTGCTCAAGGACGGCCAGTTCTTCAAACGCCAGACCTGGGGCAGCGCGCTGCGCTTCTGGCTGGGCCGCGAAGGCATCCTGTGGCACACCGCGCCACACTGGCTGGCCTTCCTCAAGCCCGGCTTCCACCCCTGGCAACACGACAACCGGGCGCTGGTGGCGCGCTGGCGAGCTGAGTTCGCCAACGCCTACCGCCCCTTGACCCCACAAACTACGCGATCCCCCGCCTGACGCCCATGAGCTCTCTGTTGATCCGCGGCTACGAAGTCGTCATTGGCCTGGAAACCCACGTCCAGCTGTCCACCCAATCCAAGATCTTCTCTGGTGCCTCGACGCAATTTGGCGCCGAGCCCAATACCCAGTCCTGCCCGGTGGACCTGGCCCTGCCCGGCACCCTGCCCGTGATGAACAAGGGCGCGGTCGAACGCGCCATTGCCTTCGGCCTGTCGGTGGGCTCGCACATCGCGCCGCGCTCGATCTTCGCGCGCAAGAACTACTTCTACCCTGACCTGCCCAAGGGCTACCAGATCAGCCAGTACGAGATCCCCGTGGTGCAAGGCGGCACGGTCAGCTTCTTCGTGGGTGACAAGGAACACACCGTGCGCCTGGTGCGCGCCCACCTGGAAGAAGACGCGGGCAAATCGTTGCACGACGACTTCATCGGCTTCAACGGCGAGAAGTCTTCCGGCATCGACCTGAACCGCGCCGGCACGCCGCTGATCGAGATCGTGACCGAGCCCGATATCCGCACCAGCACCGAAGCCGCCGAGTACGCACGCGCCCTGCACACCCTGGTGGTGTGGCTGGGCATCTGCGACGGCAACATGCAGGAAGGCTCCTTCCGCTGTGACGTGAACATCTCGGTGCGCAAGCCTGGCGCGCCCTTGGGCACCCGCCGCGAGATCAAGAACCTCAACAGCTTCAAGCACATCGTGCAAGCGGCTGACTACGAGATCAACTGGCAAATCGACGAGATCGAAGACGGCCGCGCCATCCAGCAAGCCACCGTGCTGTTCAACCCCGACACGGGCGAGACACGCGCGATGCGCACCAAGGAAGACGCGCACGACTACCGCTACTTCCCCGACCCCGATCTGCCCCCGCTGGTGATCTCGCCGGAGTGGGTGGAACGTGTGCGCGCCACCATGCCCGAGCTGCCTCGTGTGATGGCCGCGCGCTTTGAAAGCGAGTACGGCCTGCCGGCTTATGACGCGGCCTTGATGACGCAATCGAAGGCGTTTGGTGCTTACTTCGAAGCAGCGGCCAAGGCATGCGGTAGCCCCAAGCTGGTGTCGAACTGGCTGATGGGCGAGGTCTCGCGCCGCCTGAACGCCGCCGAGCAAACCATCGAGCAATCGCCCATCAGCGCCGAGCTGCTGGCCGCGATGATCTCGCGCATTGCGGATGGCACCATCTCGAACAACGGCGCCAAGCAGGTGTTCGAGGCGCTGTGGAGCGGCGAAGGCATTGATGAGGCCACGGTGGTGGACAACCTCACGCGCGTGGACGACGTGATCGCCGCCAAGGGCCTCAAGCAGATGAGCGACACCGGCGAGCTGGAGAAGATCCTCGACGACATCCTGGCGGCCAACGCCAAGTCGGTTGAAGAGTTCCGCGCCGGCAAGGAAAAGGCCTTCAACGCGCTGGTGGGCCAGGCCATGAAGGCCACCAAGGGCAAGGCCAACCCGGCCACCGTCAACGAGCTGCTCAAGAAGAAGCTGGCGGGTTGATCCGGGCCGCCATGCCGGGCTCGCACATTGGCGAATCCGGCATGGCATTGGCGCGCACGGCACAGGCGTCGTCCCTAGGATGACGCCATCCTGCCGCTCGCCCCGCCCGCACCATGAGCCTGTCCGCCCCCATCCCGCTGTCTCGCGCCACCCCGTGGCACACCTGGCTGCTGCGTGCAGTCGCCCTGGCGATGACGCTGGCCATGCTGCTGTACGGCCTGGCCGCCATCGATGCTGGGATCGTCAACTACCGGGGCGCGGGCAATGCTGAAGTGGCCGCCAAACGCATGGCCATGCAGCGTGCCGCCGAAGCCGGGCAGACGGTGGGCGACACAGCAGAGATCGCCGAGCATTCCAGCATCATGCTGGCCCTGCTCAGCAAGGTCAGCTCGCCCACCTATGCCTACGGCAAGAGTGGCCTGAGCGAGCCGCTGATCCACTACGCCACCATGCCCAAGGCCAACGGCATCGTGCTGTCGGTGCACAACGTGCTGGGTGGCGCCTGCATGTTGTTTGGCGCGCTGCAGTTCTGGCCAGCCTTTCGCCGGCGCTTCCCGCTGTGGCACCGCGCGTTTGGCAGCATCTACCTGGTGGCCGCGCAGGCCGCCATGGTCGCCTCGATGGTCTACCTGGTGCGCACACCGATTGCCGACATCTACGACCAGCTCACCTTCTATGTGGGCCTGTGGGGCCTGGCCGTCGGGGTGACGCTCAGCCTGTGGATGGCCATCTATTCGATGTGGCGCAAGCAGATCGCCCAGCACCAGGCCTGGATGTGCCTGAACTACGGCATGTTGCTGACCGCGCCCATCCAGCGTTATGGCTGGCTGGCCTTTGGTGCTGCCGCACCGCAGTTGCGCCAGCTGGAAGCCAACTATGCCGTCACCGGCGTGCTGGTGCCACTGTGCGTGATGATCGGCTACGGCCTGTTCAACATCAACCGCTGGCTGCAGGCGCCGCGCTCGGCCAAGGCCATGGACAAGGTGGCGCAAGGCTTCAAGGCCCAGGCCGGGCTGGGGCGCACGCTGGCGCTGCTGGGCCTGCCGGTGTTGCTGGCCGCAGGGGCCAGCACGGTGCAACACTACCTGCTGAACCCCGGGCTGGGCCAGGCCATCCACGCCGCCGAGCTGATCCCCGCGGGCGTGATCCAGATGGAAGACGCCGTGGTGGCCGAGCATGCGCTGAGCCGCACCGTGTTCGCGCTGGCCACCTTGCTGGGCCTGCTGGGCGGCGCACGCCTGTTGTGGACCGCCTTTGTCACCCAGCAGCCTGCGGCACGTATTCTGGGCGCGGGCACACAAGCGCTGGCAGCCGGTGGCGCCATCGCAGGCGCCCTGCTGGTGATGTGGGGCGTGCACATGGGCATGCCCAGCTTTGCCACCATCCAGGGCGGCGCCCTGTACGTGTTCGGCGGCGCCATCACCATGCTGTTCTCGGCCTTGCTGGGCCTGGCCTTGCACCTGCGGCAAGTCGCCTGGGCCAAGGAGTGGGGCCTGTTCGTGATCGCCTGCCTGGTGGCCACCCCCAGCTTCTACTGGATGTTGCCCGCGCTGGGCGCCATGGGCTTTGATGCCTCGTTCGTGAAGGCAGGCCACGTGTTCCGTCTGGCCAGCTACGGCCAATGGATGTTGATGATCGGCATCTTCGTGTACGCCATCTACGGCGAAGCCACGCACAGTAAACTGGCCCGCTGAACACGACCCGGCCCATGGTGAGCCCAGACCGCATCCTCAAGAGCCTGACCTTCCCCATCCAGTACCTGGAGATCGGGGAGTCGCTCGCCCGCGAGCTGCACCAGGATGTCGAGGCGCTGTACCACCACTGCGGCATCGACCTGCCCCGGCCCTTCATGCCCTGGCAGACCATCACCGGCAAGCAGATGCAGCTGGCGCTGGAGTTCTTCCTCAAACTGTGCCCGCCGGGCCCGCCGCCGCTGGTGCCCTTCATGGCGCACTTCCCGCTGACCACGCACGGCCCGGTGGGCATGCTGGCCATCACCTCGGCCAACCTGGGTGAAGCCCTGCAAGGCGCCTTGAAATACGCACCCCTGGTGATGCCGGCCTACAGCATGCGCCGCCAGGACGTGGGCGACGAAGTCCACATGATCATCGAGCGACTGCACGACTTCGGCGCCGTCAACGACTTCTTCACCGAGACCGTGGTGGCCGCGCCGCTGAAGATCATGCCCTTCCTGACCCAGCCGATTTCGGGTGGCACGGTCTACCTGATGCACAGCCCCATGGGTGACCCGGCCGAGTACGAAGCGGCCTTTGGCCTGAAGTTCGTGTTCAACGCCAAGCAGAACAAGATCGTGTGGCCCAGGCAGGATCTGGGCATCCCGCTGATCGCGCGCAGCCGAGCCTCGCACATGCTGATGAAGGCCACGCTGGAGCAGCAAAGCCAGGCCCGCATCGACATGAAGCCGACCACCCAGGAGGTCAAGCGCCGCCTGCAGGCCGCGGTGCGCCAGAAACAGATCGTGGATGCCGATGCCCTGGCACAGGCCCTGGCCATGTCCCCCCGCACCTTGAGCCGCCGTCTGCAAGACGAGGGCACGACGCTGCCGCAGTTGCGTACCGAGGTGGGCGTCGAGTACGCCGAGCTCTTGCTGCTGGAGACGGACAAATCCATCGCGCAAGTGGCGCATGCCGCCGGCTTTGCCGATGCGGCCGCCTTCACCCGGGCGTTCAAGCGCGCCACTGGCCAGACACCCTCGCAGCGGCGCACAGGCTCGGCGCAGCTGGATGCCCCCATCAACCCGGCAGCCCGGCCTGCCAGCACACCATCCTCATCATGACCCTGACACGTCGGCAAACCGCGCTGTGTGCGCTTTATGCCCTGATCGCCCTGGCAGCCCTGGCGGGCACCGCCGCCCAGCTCAAGCCGTATCTGGCCCTGGGCGTGGTGCAAGGCAATGTGCACTTCTGGCAGGACACGCTGCTCAACGCCGCCAGCCGCTTCATCACGGTGGACATCATGTTCGTGTTCCTCGTGGTCTGGCGCTGGATGCTGACGGAGGCACGCCGGCTGAGGATGGGTGGCTACGGCTGGTACTTCCCGGCTTCGCTGCTGATTGCCTTCAGCGCGACGCTACCGGTGTTCATGATCCACCGCGAGATCGCGCGCAGCCGCCTGCCCCAGGCGGAGCAGGAAAACACGGGCCTGCTGGGTGGGTTGAGCGTGCTGCTGGTGGGCGGCGTGGCACTGGCCTACACCTGGCGGGCGGTCGTGCTGGCGGGTTGAGCGCGCTGGCGTCTTGCTCTTACTTGACCAGGCGCCGCTCACCTTCGCACCCGTCCTTGAAGGCACGCAACTCCGCGGCAAAGGCGTTGACGCGTTGATCCAGCTCGCCCGACCGCTTGTTGAACAGATCCACCCGCTCGCTGAAACCCACCACGCTCCGGTTGAGCTCATCACGCGCCCGATTGGCCTCTTGCCCCCGCTGGTTGCTCTGACGCACCTTCTCGTTGTGCAGCTTGACGCGCTGGTTGAATTGATCGATGTCTGCGCGTGCGGTCCGGGCATCCTGGCCCTTGTTCGCACTGGTTTTTTGCAAGGCCTGCTTGCGGGCATCGAGCTCACGGCTTTCTTCGGCCAGCGCGCGTTGATCCAGGCGCAGCAGTTCAAACTGCTTGTCCAGCGCGGCACGTCTTGCCTCCAGTGCGGCACGCTCTTCTCGCAAAGGTTGCACGCCGATTTGCAGGGCTTGCCGCTCGGTGTCGAGTTCGGCTCGGCGAGACCGCAGCCCCGTGCTGCCGCTCATGCAGCGCTCGATGGCCTCGATCGAGGTGGTCGCCATGTCCTCGGGCATTTGCGATTTCCAGCGCATCACAATGCCCGGCAACTGCACAGGCTCTGACTGTTGCGCCATCGCCGTCGACGCCCCCAAGGCCATGACAACGGCCTTGACCAAGCGCCCATGAAACAGCGCCCTCTGTCTGATCTTTGTCGTCATAGGGGCACTCTAGCCACCCTTGATGACGACAACGCGACATCAACGAGGCAAGGAAGCCCCTTCCGAGGTCCCCGGCGGGGCACCACCCCACAAGCGCTTGAGCCGGGCGAGCTCGGCGTCGTACAGCGCATTCACCCGGGCGATTTCAGCCGTCTGCTGCGTGATGATGTCCTGCTGCGCCTGCTGCTGGGCATCGTTGGCTTCCAGCTTGCTCTTGAGCTTGTAGGGCAGACGCCGGCCCTTGTAGAACTCGGTTTCGGCCGTCAGGGGCTTGCGTTCTTCCTGCAGCTCCTTGAGGTGCAACTCGGAGGCGGCGATGCCCCGACGCAGGTCATCCAGGGCCGCTTCACGCGCCTTGTTGTGCGCAGCCTCATTGGGGAAGCGCAGCATCAGGTTGCGGTCACGCCGCACCGCGTCTTTCTGGGCCGCTTCGGCCAGTTCCTTCTGGCGCTGGCGCTCTTCGGCAGCGGCACGCTCCTCGGCGTTCATGCGGGGCGGCAGCGTCTTGCGCTGAGAGCCGTCCTTGTTGAGCACGCGCTGCTCGCGGTCCAGGCACTCGGGGATCGGGCGGTCCGAGGTGATCCGCTTGCCGGAGGCGTCCACACAGGTGTAGATGCCGGCCGCGTTCGGCGTGTTGCCTGATGACGATGTGGCCGCCAACGCACAGGGAGCCTGCGCCAGCATGCACGCCGCGACCAGTTTCGCCCCAATATGGGGCGTGATCCAGCGTTCAAGGGCTCCCGACTCAAACCTCATCATGGCTCCGTGCTGTGGCGCGTACGTCGCACGCCCTTATCGACCGATTGTGACCTGATCCTGTGATTTCAACGGCTCAGACGCCATAGCGTTGACGGTAAGCCAGCACCGCAGGATGGAAAGCGGTCAACGCCGGATCGGACTCCGTCTGCAGATACTGCAGCAAATCGGCCAGCGTGGCGATGGCAACAACGGGCAAACCGTAGTGCTGTTCCACCTGTTGCACGGCGCTCTCGCTGGCGTCCTGGCCGTTGGCGGTGGCCTTTTCCTGGCGGTCCAGGGCAATGGTGACACCGGCCGGCTTGGCGCCCGCCTTCAGAATCAGGTCAAACGACTCACGCACCGAAGTGCCTGCGGAAATCACGTCGTCAATGATCAGCACGCGGCCCTGCACGGGGGCGCCCACCAGGGTGCCGCCCTCGCCGTGGTCTTTCGCCTCCTTGCGGTTGTAGGCGAAGGGCTTGTTGTGGCCCAGGCGTGCCAGTTCGATGGACACGGCCGCGGCCAGGGTGATGCCCTTGTAGGCGGGGCCGAAGAGCATGTCGAATTCCAGGCCAGACGCGATCAGGCGCTGTGCATAGAATTGCGCCAGGCGGCCCAGCTTGGCGCCGTCATCGAACAAGCCGGCGTTGAAGAAATAGGGCGACAGGCGCCCCGCCTTGGTCTTGAATTCCCCGAACCGCAGCACCTTGGATTGCACTGCGAAGGCCACGAAGTCCTGGGCCAACGTGTCGTTTGAAGAGGTGTTGCTCATATAAATGGGTATCTCGTGTTTCGTCTGGTCTCACTCAACCTCAACGGCATCCGATCTGCCGCCACCAAGGGGCTCGTGCCCTGGGCTGAAGCCATGTCTGCCGATTGTATGGGCGTGCAGGAACTCAAGGTCCACATCGACGACATGCCCGAGCCGCTCAAAGCCGTGGCCGGCATGAACGGGCACTTCCATCATGCAGAAAAGAAGGGCTACTCCGGCGTGGGGCTGTACACGAAGCACGAGCCTTCGGACGTGATCATCGGCCTGGGCAACAACGACCCCAGCGGCGAGTTCGACCCCGAAGGCCGCTACGTGGAGCTGCGCTTTGACAAGCCCGGCCGCAAGCTGTCCATCATCAGCTGCTACTTCCCCAGCGGCTCCAGCTCGGAAGAACGCCAGGAGGCCAAGTACCGCTTCCTGGACATCATCCACCCGCACCTGGCCTCGCTGCGTGGCGAGCGTGAGTTCATCCTGATCGGCGACGTCAACATCGCCCACAAGGAAGCCGACCTGAAGAACTGGAAGGGCAACCTCAAGAACAGCGGCTTCCTGCCCGAAGAACGCGCCTGGATGAGCAAACTGCTCGACCCCGCAGGTGAGACGCGCCTGGTCGACGTCTACCGACGACTGCACCCCGACACCACGGACGCGTGCTACACGTGGTGGAGCAACCGCGGCCAGGCCCGCGCCAAGAACGTGGGGTGGCGCATTGACTACCACCTGGCCACGCCCGCGCTGGCCGAGACCGCGAAACAGGCCGCCGTTTACAAAGACCAGTGGTTCAGCGACCATGCACCACTGACCATCGATTACGACTTCAAGCTGTAAGCCGCGCGAACACGAACTCCGCCTGCGCCGCCGATCCACCAAGAAGCCAGGCGTCCATGCCGCAAAACCGCGCGCCAGCCGGCCCGTGGTTTGGTTACCCTTGTCAGAGTCGCGCCGTAAGGCGTATCCAGGCGAGGGTGACGTGACGTACTGACGAGGCCTCGATCCACTGACTCATCCCTGAACCGAGAAGGGGGAACGTCCATGAGGGGCTTTCGCGGGCTGTCGCTGAGAACGCGGGTCACGCTGCTCACGCTGGCGATCTTGCTGACCATCATCTGGTCATCCGCCTTCATCACGGGCCGTACGCTGCAGCGCGACGTCGGCGAGGTGCTGGGGGCGCAGCAACTCGGCACGGCGGCCATCATCGCGGCCACCATCGACAATGAGCTCAAAGAGCGTCAACATGCGCTCGAAAGCATGGCCACCAGCCTGGCCAAGGCCGACATGCACGACGCCGCAGGGCTTCAGCGCGAGCTGGCGCAACACCTTGTGTTCCAGAACCTGTTCAATGGCGGCAGCTTCATCACCCAGGCCGATGGCACGGCACTGGCCACGATGCCCGTCACCGTGCGCAGGCAGGGCGTCAACTACATGGACCGGGATTACCTCCAGGGTGCCTTGCGGGCGGGCCAGACCTCCTTCGGCCGCCCGGTCATGGGCCGCAAGATCGCTGCGCCGGTCATTGCCATGGCCACACCCATTCGCGACGCACAGGGGCACATCGTCGGCGCCCTGGCTGGCGTCATCAACCTGAGCCAGTCGAACTTTCTGGACTCCTCCGGCTACAACCAGATCAGCAAGACCGGCAACTACCTGCTGGTGGACGCCCGGCATCGCGTGATCATCACCGATGCCCGCAAGCAGCGCGTGCTGGAAGCGCTGCCCGCGCCCGGCGTCCGGCCCTGGGCCGACCGCTTCATTGCCGGCTTCGAGGGCAACCTGACCTTCGTCAATGCGGCGGGCGTGGAGGTCTTCTCGTCCATCAAACAGATCCCCGCGGCCGGCTGGTATGTGGCCGTCCAGATCCCCACGGCGCAGGCCTTTGCCCCCATCACCGCCATGCAGCACCAGATCTGGCTGACGGCGCTGGTGCTGACGCTGCTGGCCGGGCTCCTGACCTGGGGCATGCTGACGCGCGAACTGGCCCCGCTTCAAGCAACCGAGCGGGCCCTGACCGCCCTGCGCCAGGGCCAGGATGCGCTTGGGCACTTGCCACTCACCCGCAGCCGGGAGGTCAACAGCCTGATCGACGCGATCAACAGCCTGATCGACGAGTTGGCTGAACGGCAGGCCGCGCTCAATGAAAGCGAGGCGCTGTACCGAACCGCGTTTCGCACCAACCCTGATGCGGTGAGCATCGGCCGGGTGCGCGATGGCCAGTTCATCGATGTCAACGATGGCTTCACGCGCATCTATGGCTGGCGCCGGGAAGAGACCTTCGGGCAAACCGCGGAGTCTTTGGGCATCTGGACGGCCGCCGACCGGGCCGCGCTGGTCGAGGCGCTGGGGCCTGACGGGCACTGCCAAGACCTGGAGGTCGAGCGGCGCGCCAAGAATGGGCGGGTCTTCAGCGCGCTGGTGTCATCCACCCGGGTGACCCTGGCGGGCGAGCCCTGCGTGCTGACCGTGACACGCGACATCACCGAGCAAAAGGCGGTGGCCGAGCAGATCCAGCAACTGGCCTACACCGACCCGTTGACCTACCTGCCCAACCGCCGCTTGCTGATGGACCGGCTGCAGCAGTCCATCGCCAACAGCGTGCGCCACCATTGGCTGGGGGCACTGGTCTACATCGACCTGGACGACTTCAAGACGCTCAACGACACGCAGGGGCACGACAAGGGCGACCTCTTCCTGGTGGAAGTGGCCGATCGGCTGAGCGCCAGCATCCGCCGCGGTGACACGGTGGCCCGGCTGGGTGGCGACGAGTTCGTGGTCCTGCTGGAGCACCTGAGCGCGCACATTGATGAAGCCGCCACGCAGGCCAGGCAGGTGGCAGAGAAGATCCTGACGGCACTGAGCCAGCCCAGCCAGCTGGAAGGCGTGGCGCACCACGGGTCGGCCAGCATCGGCATCACCCTGTTTGGCGACCAGGCCGAAAACGCGACCGAGCCTTTGCGGCGAGCCGACCTGGCGATGTACCAGGCCAAGGCAGCCGGCCGCAAGACGCTGTGCTTCTTCGACCCGCAGATGCAGGCGCGCATCAGTGCCCGCGTGGCGCTGGAAGCCCGTATGCGCGAGGCCCTGACCCAACAGCATTTCGAGTTGCACTACCAACCGCAGGTCAACGAGGCTGGGCAGATCCTGGGCGTGGAGGCCCTGGTGCGCTGGCAAGACCCGCAGCGGGGCATGGTGTCGCCCGCCGACTTCATTCCACTGGCCGAAGAAACCGGGCTGATCCTGCCACTGGGCGCCTGGGTGCTGGAGACCGCATGCAAGCAACTGCACGACTGGGCGCAACAGCGTGACAGGGCTCACTGGAAGATATCGGTCAACGTCAGCGCGCGCCAGATCCATGGCGATGACTTTGTCGACCAGGTCAAGGCGGTGCTGCTGCGCACCGGCGCACCCGCACAGAAGTTGATGCTGGAGCTCACCGAGAGCCTGCTGGTCACCAACATCGAGGCCACCATCGCCAAGATGACGGCCATCAAGGCCCTGGGCGTGAGCTTCTCGCTGGATGACTTCGGCACGGGCTTTTCATCGTTGTCCTACCTCAAGCGCTTGCCGCTGGACGAGCTCAAGATCGACCGCAGCTTTGTGCGCGACATCCTGATCGATCCCAATGACACGGCGATCGCACGGATGGTGGTGGCACTGGGCAACAGCCTGGGCCTGGCGGTGATCGCAGAAGGGGTGGAGACGGCCGCCCAGCGCGATGCACTGGCCTCGCTGGGCTGCCTGCGGTACCAGGGCTACTACTTCAGCAAGCCGCTGCCGCTCGCGCAGCTGGAGGCCCTGGAAACCGGTCGGGTGTGAACCAGCGGCACGGGGCTCACGCCCAACGGCTGCCCAGCCAGTAGGCCAGCACGATGGCCGCCAGCACCAGACCCAACCAGCCCAGCATCAGGCGCCGCCACAGCGCGGGCGCATGGCGCAGCTCCATGAAGTCCAGGATGACCAGCAGGCCCTTGCCGCCGGCGAGCGCGAACATCAGCAGCACCGCCCCCATGCCAGCACGGCCGGCCAGGCCGCTTTCACCCAGGCCGAAGGTGATGAGCGTGGCCACCACCAGGGCCAGCCAGATGCGGTTGATCTTGTTGTTCAGCATGGCTTGGGCCTGTTTTCAGCGCATCACATAGACCAGCGGGAACAGGACGATCCACAGCAGGTCGACCATGTGCCAGAAGGCCGCGCCGGTTTCCAGCGAGTGGCTGTCATGCCGCCCGTAAGCCCCCTGCCGCGTGCGCACCAGCAGGATCGCCAGGATCACCATGCCCGCCACCACATGCAGGAAGTGGAAGGCCGTGAGCATGAAGTACAGCATGTAGAAGTCGTTGGTCGACAGGTCGATGCCGGCCTGGATCTTGGCTGCGAACTCGCTGACCTTCATGAACACGAAGCCGCTGCCACACAGCAGCGAACCGATCAACCATCGTGCGCCCTGCTGGCTGTCGTCACGGCGCACGGCCTGCACCGCACGGGCCACGCACCAGCTGCCAGAGATCAGCAACAAGGTGTTGAGCACGCCCGAGTGCAGATCCAGCGTGCGCTGGGACTCATTGAACAAGGCCACGTGCCGCGCCCGCGTGAAGGCATACGCCAGGAAGAGGATGCCGAAGGTGAGCAGCTCGGCCAGGATCACCAACCAGATGGCCAGATCGCCCACCAGACGGGGCTCTTGGGGAACATCGTGTGCAAGCGCGGGTGGCGTGGCGGCCAGCATGGGCAAGGTGAGGGCAAACGGCTAAGGTCACATCCTAGCGCGCCGTGGCGCCTCGGTGGGGCAAGCCCATCCCCGTGAAGGGGCTGCGCCTTGCGCCCGCCCATGCAGATGTGCTCAGCCCTCGCGGGCAAGCTGCACAAAGGCCTGCAGGTAGTCGATGTCGGCATCGGCCTCGCGCCAGCCCAGGTAGATCTGCTTGGCAATGCCCTTGCGCCCCAGTTTCACCGGCGTGATGGGCATGCTGCGCGCATAGTCCTGCACCAGCCAGCGCGGCAAGGCGGCCACGCCACGGCCACTGGCCACCATCTGCAACATGATGTCGGTGGTCTCGATGGTCTTGTGGCGCCGGGGCGCAATGCCCGCGGGCGTGAGGAACTGGTTGAACACGTCCAGCCGGTCGGTCGCCACCGGGTAGGTGATCAGCACCTCGTCGGCCAGTTGCCTGGGCTCGACGTGACGCACGCCTTGCAAAGGGTGCCCCGGCCCTACCACCAGCACCTGCTCGTAATCGAACACCGCTTCAAAACACAGGCCGGGCTTGTACAGCGGGTCGGGCGTCACCAGCAGATCGATCTCGTAGGCGAACAGCGCCCCGATGCCGCCAAACTGGAACTTCTGCTTGACGTCCACATCCACATCGGGCCATTGCGCCAGATACGGTGAAACGACCTTGAGCAGCCATTGATAACAAGGGTGGCACTCCATGCCGATGCGCAAGGTGCCGCGCTCGCCTTGCGCAAACTGATGCAGGCGATCCTGGGCTTGCTCCAGTTGCGGCAGCACACGGTTGGCCACGGCCAGCAGGTACTGCCCGGCTTGCGTGAGGCGCAGGCTGCGGCCCTCGCGCAACCAGATGTCGGTGCCCAGTTGCTGCTCCAGCTTGCGCATGGTGTGGCTCAGTGCGGACTGGGTCAGGCACAGCACCTCGGCAGCAGCCGTCAAAGAGCCTTGGCGGTCCACCTCGCGGACGATGTTCAGGTGGATGCGTTCAATCATGGCAAATCATGAATGAAATTAATGGATTTCTGAATTAATACCATTTTACTTCATGAGTCTCGATCCATACCATCGCCTTCGTTTTGAACAAGATCCACAGAAAGACGAAGCATGGTCACGACACACAACCTGGGTTTTCCTCGCATCGGCGCCAAGCGTGAACTCAAGTTCGCGCTGGAGGCCTACTGGAAGGGGCAAACCTCACGCGAGGACTTGCTCGCCGTCGGCGCACGATTGCGCCAGCAGCACTGGCAGGCGCAAAGCGGCCTGAGCCAGGTGCCCGTGGGTGACTTCGCTTTTTACGACCAGGTGCTCGACATGAGCTTCACCCTGGGCAACCTGCCCGAACGGGTGCAGGGCTTCCATGGCGACGCGCTGGACAACGCGTTTCGCGTGGCGCGTGGCCGCACGGCCGGGCACAGTGAATGCTGCGGTGGCAGCGGCGTGCAGGCCGGCGAGATGACCAAGTGGTTCGACACCAACTACCACTACATCGTGCCCGAGTTCGCGGCCGACACCACCTTCAAGCTGGATGCCTCGCGCCTGCTGGCGCAGCTTGATGAAGCCCGCAGCCAAGGTGTCAAGGCCCGGCCCGTGTTGATCGGCCCGGTCACCTACCTGTGGCTGGGCAAGGCCAAGGATGCATCCAACAAGCTGGCCCTGCTGGAGCGCTTGCTGCCCGTCTACGCCGAGCTGCTGGACCAGCTGGCCGCACATGGCGCCGAGTGGGTGCAGATCGACGAGCCGGTACTGGTGACCGAACTGGACACCGATTGGCGCCACGCCCTGAGCCTGGCCTACCACCAGCTCAAGGCCTGCCGCGTCAAGCTGCTGCTGACCACCTACTTCGGGCCCTTGGGCGACAACCTGCACCTGGCCTGCACGCTGCCTGTGGCCGGCCTGCACCTGGACGCCATCCACGCACGCGAAGAGCTGATGCCAGTACTGAACCTGCTGCCCTCGCACAAGGTGCTGTCGCTGGGCGTGATCAACGGGCGCAACATCTGGCGCACCGACTTGCAAGCCACGCTGGCTTGGCTGGAGCGTGTGCATGCGAGGCTGGGGGATCGCCTGTGGCTGGCGCCTTCGTGCTCGCTGCTGCATGTACCGGTGGATCTGAACAACGAGCAGCAACTGGACACCGAGCTGCGCTCGTGGCTGGCCTTTGCCTTGCAAAAGCTCGATGAGCTGCGCTGCCTGGCCAAGGCCTTGACCCATGGCCGCGAAGCCGTCAAGGACGAGCTGGCGGCCAACGCCGCGGCCATGGCTTCACGCCACGCCTCACCGCGTGTGCACAAGCCCGCCGTGCAGGCCGCCTTGGCCCGCATCACGCCGGAACTCGGCCGCCGCCACAGCCCCTATGCCGCACGTGCCCGCCAGCAAGCGGCCTTGCTGAAGCTGCCGCCCTACCCGACCACCACCATCGGCTCCTTCCCGCAAACGCCGGAGATCCGCCAGGCGCGCAGCCAGTACAAGGCTGGTGCGCTGGATGAAGCCGGCTACCAGGCCGCCATGCACGCCGAGATCGCCCGCAGCGTCAAGGAGCAGGAAGACCTGGGCCTGGATGTGCTGGTGCACGGCGAAGCCGAGCGCAATGACATGGTCGAGTACTTCGGCGAGCAGCTGGAGGGCTACGCCTTCAGCCAGTTTGGCTGGGTGCAGTCCTATGGCTCGCGCTGCGTGAAACCGCCCATCCTGTTTGGCGACATCAGCCGACCCCAGGCCATGACCGTGGCCTGGACGCGCTATGCGCAATCGCTCACCACCAAGCTCATGAAAGGCATGCTGACCGGCCCGGTGACCATGCTGAACTGGTCTTTCGTGCGCGACGACCAGCCACGCGCCGACACCTGCCTGCAACTGGCCCTGGCCATCCGCCAGGAGGTGCTGGACCTGGAGCAGGCCGGCGTGCGCGTCATCCAGATCGACGAGGCCGCCTTGCGCGAGGGCCTGCCGCTGCGCCGCTCGCAATGGCAGACCTATCTGGACTGGGCGGTGCAGGCCTTCCGCATCTCGGCCAATGGCGTGCAGGACGATACCCAGATCCACACGCACATGTGCTATTCGGAGTTCAATGACATCATCGCGGCCATTGCCGACATGGACGCCGACGTGATCACCATCGAGACCTCGCGCTCGGACATGGAGCTGCTCGATGCCTTCGAGCATTTCCACTACCCCAACGAGATCGGGCCCGGTGTGTACGACATCCACTCGCCCAACATCCCCACGCAGGCGCACATCGTGCAGCTGATGCGCAAGGCCGCCGAGCGCATCCCGGCCGAGCGGCTGTGGGTGAACCCGGATTGCGGGCTCAAGACACGCCAGTGGGCCGAGGTGATCCCGGCGCTGCGCAACATGGTGGAGGCGGCCCGCACGCTGCGCGCAGCCTGATGAAGTCGGCGATCAGGCCTGCAGCGGGATGGGCGCCACCTTGCGTGGCGTCTCACTGAGCCGCACCGTGTGGCGCCCGGCCTGTTTGGCCTGGTACATGGCACCATCGGCCTGCCTGAGGCAGTCGTCTTCGGTGCCCGGCTCGCCCAGGAACAGCGCCACGCCGATGCTGGCACTGCAGTGGTGGCTGATGGCCTCATGCGCCCCATCGGGCCTGAGCAGGCACAGGTTGTAAGGCTCTGACAGCGTGGCCAGGATCTTGTCGGCCACGCTCAGGGCATGGGTGCGGGCGGCATCCTCGCCCACGCCCAGGTCACCCAGGATCACCACGAATTCATCACCACCAAACCGGGCCACAGTGTCGGACTCGCGCACCAGACCCTTGAGGCGGTGCGCCACCTCGGCCAGCAACAGGTCGCCCGCGTCGTGCCCATGGCGGTCATTGAGCGGCTTGAAGTTATCCAGATCCAGGAACATCAAGGCGCCATATTGGCCAGTGCGTTTGTGGCGCGCCATGGCCAGGCCCAGGCGGTCCATCAGCAGGCGGCGATTGGGCAGCCCGGTGAGCGCGTCGTGGTAGGCGAACTGCCGCACGCGTTCTTCCATCTGAACACGGTCGGTGATGTCGTTGAGGAAGTTCAGCGTGGCGGGCTGGCCTTCCCATTCGAAGCTCGTGCCGCTCAGCTCGAACCAGCGCACCCCATGCTCGTGCGTCAGCACACGTATGGGGTACTTGAAGTCGCCTTCGACGCCAGCCAGGCGTTTGCGCCGGTTGCGCACCACCAGCTCGCAGTCGTCCTCGTGGACGAAGTCCAGGAAGGACCGGCCCAGGATCACGTTTTCGGGGTAACCGGCCAGCTCGCACAGCTTGGGGTTGGCAAAGCGGATGAGATCGCCCTGCACCACGCAGATGCCTTCGTTGGCCGAGTTGATCAGGCAGCGGTAGCGCGCCTCGCTTTGCTTGAGCTCCAGCGCCTCTCGGCTGCGTTCGATGGCGATGCTGGCCAGCGCGGCCGATTGCTCGATGACCCGGATGTCGGACACCGAGGGCGTCTGGGGCTCGCGGTGGTAGATGCCGAAGGTGCCCAGCACCTTGCCCCCTGATGACAGGATGGGTTGCGACCAGCAGGCACCCAGGCGCGCACGCGCGGCCAGGTCCTTGTAGGCGGCCCAGTAGGGGTGGTGTGCGATGTCTTCGACCACCACCCGCTGGCCCGTGAACGCGGCCGTGCCGCAAGAGCCCACGCCCTCGCCGACCTCCAGGCCGTTGATGGCCGCACTGTAGAAGTCGGGCAGGCTGGGCGACACGCTCTCACCCAGGTGGCGGCCTTGCCGGTCCAGCAGCACCACGCTGCACAACATGCCCGGGTTCAAGCGCTCGATGCCCTGCACCATCGCCATCAACACCTGGCGCAAGGGCAGGCCACTGGTGAGCAACTCCAGCACATGGCTGCGGAACTGCTCGGCCTCGCGCTCGCGCTGCAGCGCCTGCTCGGCGTGCTCCTGGTTCATCATCACCAGGCCGATGGCCAGCATCAGCAAGCCGATCAGCGAGATCACGAAGGTGGCACTTTGCACGGGGTGGGATGCCCCCACCGACGGGATGTCAACCGTGCCCAGGACCAGGCCCTGCACACGAAACAACATGACCCCCAGGGCCATGAACAGGCCCGTCGCCAGGATGTATTGCCCGCGCCCCGGTGTGCGGCGCCGGTGCTGCCACAAGGCCACCAGCAGGATCAGCGACTGGGCGCTGACGGTCAGGCCGGCCAGCATGAAGCGCGCGCGTTGATCGTGCAGGAGCACGCTGAAGCCCACCGCGCTCCAGAGCACCGGCAGCCACATCAGCCATCGAACAGGCTGGCGCGCCTGGAACCGGTACAAGCCCTCACCGAACAGCGAAAACGCGGCGGCGATGGCCACATTGGCCACCACGATCGACAGGACGTCAGGTACCTGGCCGCGCAGGCTGTACAGCGCATAACCCAGGCCATGCAGGGCCAGGGCCGTCGACCACAGCAGCAGATCAGGGTGGCGCCGATACGCGATCACGGCGATGGCCGCACCCGTGACGGCGCTGACCACCATGATCATCAGGAGCATCGTCGGGGTGTGAAGGGCCATGTGCAAGAAGGGAAGGGATCAGCCCATTTCGGCATTTTGGCGCCAGGACTAAAGCCAGATAAGCACGAACAAACACCGTTTTGAGCGGCGACTGCGCCACGACCGCCCTGACTAAAGTTCGGCTTCCCGTGATGCGCCATCCTGCATGGTGCAACGGTGTTCAAACCGCCCTTTCGAGGAGAGCCCCATGCCGAACCCACGCCTGACCGCCCCGCGCGCCGTCCTGAGCGCCACCGCCCTTGGTGGCCTGATGGCCGGCATGGTGGCCCTGTCGGCTCAGGCGGGCGAGTCCTACGTGAGCGTGGGCCTGCCGGGTGTGGTGGCCGGTTACGCGATCACCGTCAACGAGAAGCTGGGCCTGCGCGCCGATGCCGGCACCATGGGCAATGTGCGGCGCACGCATTCCGTCTCGGGCGTGGGCTTTGACACCAAGGCGCAATACAACCGCTTCGGCCTGTTTGCCGACTATTTCCCCTTTGGTGGGCGCTTTCGGCTCACCGGCGGGCTGACCTTCAACAAGGCCCAGCTGGATCTGAACTCGCGCTTTGATGGCAGTTCGTCCATCAACATCAACGGGCAGACCATCACCCCCTCGGCCGCTGACTATTTCAACCTGCAGATGAAGTTCCCTTCGACCATGCCCTACGTGGGCCTGGGCTGGGGCCACCAGCCGCGCGCAGCCGGCATGGGCTTCATCGCGGACCTGGGCGTGTCGATCGGGCGGGCCAAGCTCAACACCGACACCAACATCGTGGGCAAGACCTACAGCGGCTACACCGTGACCCAGGCGGACGTGGACGCCAAGACCGCCGAGATCCACGACGCGGTCGGGCACATCACCTTCCTGCCCAGCGCCAACATCGGCCTGAACTACCGCTACTGATTGTTTTTTTGAGGCTTGGTCGCTGCCGCAGGTCGCCTCGGCAGGGCAAACGCAAGTCCTGGGCCAGTGCCCCGAATGCCGGTACCGTTTCACGACGGTGTCGGCATTTGTCTTTGTGCGTGCACGCGCCTCTTGCCACCTGGGTACAGATGTTGACAATCGGACATGCTGCAGCTCCTCGAGCCCCCATGACCGACCTTCTCTCCACGCGCCTGCTGACCCGTCTGGCCCTGTTGCTGGGCCTGTTGCTCCTGGGCTTTGCCGGCCTGTTTGGCTGGCACTCGTGGCAGGCGACCCGGATGGAGCAGCTCCGCCAGATGCAATCGGTCCTGCATATTTCCGAAACGGCGCTGGACCGTTATTTCACCCAGGTGGAAGCCGGTCTCGCAGGGCTCGCGCAGGATCTGGTCACCCCCAAGGGCCTGCAGCACGGCAAGGAGGCTCAGCAGCTGTTGCTGCGCTTCCACGGGCTCCACCCCGAAACCCTGGCCGTCCACCTGGTGGCACCCGATGGGCAGTTGCTGGCCACCTCGCCCCCACAGCCCGCCCCCCTGCCCTCGCTGACCAATGAGCCGGCGTTCCGGCATTTCCTCGGCAACCTGAAGGCGTCCACCCACATGGACCTGGGGCGCCCCGTGCAAGGGGCCGTGACCCAGGCGTGGGTGTTCCCGATTCGCTATGTGCTGCGCGACGACCAGGGGCAGGTTCTGGGCTTCATCGTGTCGGCCATGCCGGTGGACTTCATGCAGGCCTTCTGGCGCGGCGCGCCCGTGACCCCCAACGCCACCATCGGCCTGCTGCGTGACGACCGCTACCTGCTCACCCGTTACCCGATTCCCGCCAGTGCGCCGCTGGACACCGTGTATGGCGAACCCCGGGATGGCGCCTTGACACGCCACCTGTTGCAGAACCAGTTCCCCGCAGACGGCAAGGTGGAAGGGTTCAACCAGCTGGCAGGCGGCCGGTTCAGCAATGTGTTCAAGCGCATGGCGCACTTCCCGGTCACCGTGTTCGTGGCCATGCCGGTGGCCGACATCCAGCGCCTGTGGTGGCAACAGGCGCGCGTGCCCTTTGCCCTGGTGGGCCTGCTGTTTCTCGGCGGCTTTGGGGGCTACCGCTACACGCTCAGGCGCCAGCGCCAGTGGAGCGCCGAGACCCAACGCGCGGCGCAAATCCTCCAGGAGGCGGAAGCGGAGCAGCGCTTCCTCATCGACCACCTGATGGCCGGGGTGGTGGTGCATGCCCCGGATGGCAAGGTGCTGCGCAGCAACCCCCAGGCCTGCCGGCTGCTGGGCCTGAGCGAGGCGCAGATGCAGGGCCGTGCCGCCATCGACCCGGCCTGGTGCTTCCTGCACGAAGACGGCACGACCATGGCGATCGACGAGTACCCGGTTGCGCAGGTCATCCGCTCAGGAGAAGCGCTCAGTGACTTGGTGGCGGGCGTGCGACAGCCAGGCCAGCAGGAGCCCGAATGGGTGCTGTGCAACGCCTACCCCGAATTCACGGCCGACCATGCCTTGCGACAGGTGGTGGTGACCTTTGTCGACATCACGGCCCGCAAACGCATGGCCCAGACGCTGGCCCGCAGCGAGAACCGCTACCGCATGCTGTACGAAAACAGCATGAACGGCGTGATGATCTCCGTGCTCGATGGCCCCATCCTCGCCGCCAACCCGGCCGCCTGCGCCATCTTCGGTCTCAGTGAAGCGGAACTCTGCCAGCGCCAGCGTCGCGATCTGACCGACGAACAGGACCCCCGGGTGGCCGCCTTGATGCAACAGCGCAGGCAAAACGGCCATGCGCAAGGCGAGGTCACCATGCGGCGCGGCGATGGCAGCACCTTCGACGCGGAAGTCTCCACCGTGACCTACTCGGACGCCTCGGGCGAGACCCTGTCCAGCGTGGTGGTGCGTGACATCACCGATCGCCGGCGCGCCGAAGCCGCGCTGGTGGCCAAGGACCTGGCCGAGCGGGCCAACCTGGCCAAGAGCGAGTTCGTGGCCCGCATGAGCCACGAGCTGCGCACCCCGCTCAATGCCATCCTGGGCTTTTCGCAGATCCTGCAACTCGACCGGCAGCAGCCGCTGGCGGGCCGGCAACGCGAATGGCTGCAGCACATCATGCAGGCGGGCAACCACCTGCTGGCCCTCATCGATGACTTGCTGGACGTGTCGCGCCTGGAGTCCGGCAGCCTCAAGATCCAGCCCAGCGATGTGGACGCCTGTGACGTGGCCCGCGAGGCGGTGCGCGAGACCCGGGTGCAGGCGGCCGCCGCCAGCGTGATCCTGAGCATCGACCTGCCTGAAACCCCACTGCCCTGCATCCGCGGGGACCGCACGCGGCTCAAGCAGGTGCTGCTCAACCTGATCTCCAACGCCATCAAGTACAACCGGCCGGGCGGCCTGGTCAGCGTGCGGGCCGAAGTCAAGGGCCCCCTGCTGGGCCTGATCGTGCAGGACTCCGGGCTGGGCATGAGCCCGCAGCAGCTCGCCCAGTTGTTCGAGCCCTTCAATCGACTCGGGCGCGAGCAATCGGCCATCGAAGGCACCGGCATCGGCCTGGTCATCACGCGCAGCCTGATCGAACTGATGGGCGGGCAGCTCAGCGTGCAAAGCCAGGAAGGCCTGGGCAGCGCCTTCCGCATCGACCTGCCCCTGAGCGAGGTGCCTGTTGATGCCGAACCGGTGCCCCCCGCAGATGCCGCCCCCGCCTTACCTGACACCACAGGCCAGCCCGCCGAAACGGCCTCCGAAGCGCACGCCGCCACGCCCCCGAGCACACGCGTGCTCTACATCGACGACGAGGCCGCCAACCGCGCCTTGTTGCTGGCTTATGGGCAGCTGCGCCCCGACCTGCAGCTGAGCGTGAACGAAGACGGCCTTGGCGGCCTGGAGCAGGCCAGGCAGATGCGCCCTCATGTGCTGCTGATCGACATGATGATGCCCGGCCTGGATGGCCTGCGCGTCCTGCAGCGGGTGCGCGCCGACCCGCTGCTGTGCCACACCCCGTGCGTGGCCGTGTCCGCCAACGCGATGCAGACGCAGATCGACGAGGCGCTGGAGGCCGGCTTTGACGGCTACCTCACCAAACCGCTGGCCGCGGACGATCTGTTCCGCGAGATCGACCGCATCGTGCAAAACCGCATCACCGGCGGGCAGGCCCGGCAAGCCACTTGATCCACCGCTTGATACGCCTCAAGCCCGGTACGGTTATCACGTGATCCCGCGCGTACAAATGGCGATGATGGTTCTGTGTTCACAGCCAGCATCACCCCATGGGCCAGGAGATCAGCACGACCCGATTCAGCGAGCAGGATCTGCGCCGGTTCAGCCTGCGTCTGGCTGAAGAAACCCGCCTGGCGCAGGACACGTATGCACGAGCTGGTTTTGCCAACGAGGGCCGCACCGCCGGCTTCGAGCTGGAGGCCTGGCTGCTGGACCGCCACTTCTACCCCATCCCCTGCAACCAGGCCTTCCTGGCACGCATGGCCGACCCGCAAGTGGTGGCCGAGCTCTCGCGCTTCAACATCGAGCTCAATGGCGAGCCGCAGCCGCTGAGCGGCCTGGCCCTGTCCCGGCTGGAGCGCGGCCTGGGCCAGACCTGGGCACGTTGCCTGCAAACGGCACACGAAGAAGAAGCCACGGCGGTGGCCATCGGGACGCTGCCCACGCTGCGCGAAGCCGACCTGAACCTGTCGACCATGACGCCGTCGAAGCGCTATGTGGCGCTCAACCAGCAGGTGTTCAAGGCGCGCCAGGGGCGCCCGATCACGCTGGACATCGCCTCGCCCGCGCCTGGTGGGCCCCACCTGCGCACCCACCATGCCGACGTCATGCTGGAGGCCGCCACGACCTCGTTCCAGGTTCACCTGCAGGTGCCGGCCACGCAGATCAGCCGGCACATGAACGCCTCCATGATCCTCAGCGGCCCCTTGATCGCGCTGTCGGCCAACTCGCCCTTCCTGTTCGGGCACAGCCTGTGGCACGAGACGCGCGTGCCGCTGTTCGAGCAGGCCGTGGACTGCGGCAGCGAGGCGCCTGCATCAGGCCAGCCTGAACCTGGCACACAGGCACCCGGCCGACGCGTCGGCTTTGGCGAGGCCTATCTGGGCGATGACCCCACCGCCTACTTTGCCGACCACGCCCGCCGCTACCCGGTGCTCTTGCCCATCTGCAGCGATGCCCCTGCCAGCGCCTTCGCCCACTTGCGGCTGCACAACGGCACGGTGTGGAGCTGGAACCGGCTGCTGATCGGCTTCGATGCGCAGCGCCAGCCCCATCTGCGCATCGAGCAACGCGTGATGCCAGCCGGCCCCAGCCTCATCGACATGATCGCCAACGCCGCCTTCTATTACGGTGCGGTGCACATGCTGGCCACCGCCGCCACGCCGCCGGAGGCAACCTTGCCTTTCGAGCAGGCGCGCGACAACTTCTACCGCGCGGCGCGCGAAGGCCTGGATGCCCCGCTGCATGGGCTAGATGGCCGCACGCGTTGCGCCGCCGACATCCTGCTCGACCTGCTGCCGCTGGCCCGGGAAGGCCTGCAGCAACAAGGCCTGGCCGCACCCGACATCGACCGCTATCTGGACGTGCTGGCCGTGCGCCTGCGCACCCGCCGCAATGGCGCGGCCTGGCAGCTGGCCCACCACGCCCGGCATGGCGACCTGTTCAAACTCACCGCCGATTACGTGGCCAACCAGCGCAGCGGCATGCCTGTGCATGAATGGCCTCTTTAAGCTCATGAAACTCACCCGCCTCACCGCCCTGCCCGATGGTTTCCTGGAGGCCACCGCGCGCGACCTGCACCAGCTCATCGACGGCCCCACCCTGGTCCACCTGCCCGGCCGGCGCACGCCCGAGCTCTTCGTGTCCGTGCTGCTGCATGGCAACGAGGACGTGGGCCTGGTCGCCATCCAGCAGGTGCTCAAGGCCCATGCCGGGCGTGAACTGCCGCGTGCCATGAGCCTGTTCATCGGCAATGTCTCGGCCGCGCAGACGGGCCTGCGGCGCCTGGACACCCAGCCCGACTACAACCGCATCTGGCCGGGCACCGTGCTGCATGCGGGCACGCCGGAGGCCGCGCTGGCGCAGGAGGTGCAGCGCATCATGGTGCACCGCGGCCTGTTCGCCAGCATCGACATCCACAACAACACCGGCCTGAACCCGCACTACAGCGTGGTCTGCCAGCTCGATGCCGCCACGCTGCACCTGGCCTTGCTGCTGACGCGCACGGTGGTGTGGTTCCGCGGGCCGCAGGGTTCGCAGACGGCGGCCTTTGCACCGCTGTGCCCCTCTGTGGCGGTGGAGTGCGGCAAGCCCGGCAACCCGGCCAATGAAGCCGAGGCGGCCCGCTTCATCGACGCCTGCCTGCATCTGGCCGCCTTCCCCGAGCAGGGCGTGCGCGAGACCGACATCGACCTGTACCACACCGTGGCGCTGGTCAAGGTGCCCGCCGAGGTGGACTTCGGCTTTGGCACACCGCAGCGCCCGCTCAACCTGCTGCCCCAGCTCGACCACCTCAACTTCGTGGAGTTGGAGGCCGGCGCAGCCTTTGGCCAGACCACGCTGCCCATGCCGCTGGATGTGCGTGACGAAGCCGGCCAGGATGTGGCCCACACCTTCTTCGACACACGCGACGGCACGCTGCGCCTCAAGCGCCCCGCCATGCCCGCCATGCTCACCCTGGACGACAAGGTCGTGCGGCAGGACTGCCTGTGCTACCTGATGGACCGGGTGCCGTTTGATCAGGTGCAACCATGAGGGCCTTGCATCCAGCCCCGCGCGACCAGCGTATGAAGAGGGTTGCCCTCTTGTCGAACGCTTTTGCATGTCCCCGACCCGCTTTGTGCTCATCAGCCGCTGGCGCCTGCATTGCCCCGCGCCGCAGGTGTGGGCTTTGCTCACCCACCTGGAAGGCTGGCCGCAATGGTGGCCGCATGTGCGCGAGGTGAACATCATCAAGCGCTCGCTCCCAGGCCAGACGGGCACGCACGCACAGCTCACCTGGCAGACCGCACTGGGCTACCAGTTGACCATTGACGCGCTCAACACCCGAACGGAGCGCCACCCCGATGGCCATGGCGAAATCGAGGGCCAGTCCAACGGCGACCTGCGCGGGCATGGCCTGTGGCTGATCGACCCTGTCTCGCCCGATGTGGTGGACGTGACCTACCGCTATCAGGTTGAGCTCACCCGCCCGTGGATGCGCCGCTTTGCCCCCGTGCTGCGCGGCCTGTTTGCGTGGAACCACTTCACGGTGATGCGCGCAGGCGCCATCGGCATGGCCAGGCGCTTGCGCTGCGAAGTCTCGGAGATCGCCAACTGGCGAGGCGGCACGGCCTGATCAGGCCAGACCAGCCTGCTGGCTCAACCCGGGCGGCGCACGCTGGGGTCCACCACCGCCGGGTCAATGGCGCCGTGGAAGTACAGCACGCAGCCCACATCCGACTGCAACGCGCCGTGGCCCGTGCCACTGGGTGCGAACTGGAAATCGCCTTCGCGCAGCAGCACATCCCCCAGGAAGAGGTCGCCGGCCACCATCAGGCATTCTTCACCATGGCCATGGCCGTGTGCCGGCACGCTGGCACCGGGCTCGAACTGCACCAGCATGGAGATGCGCTCACCCTCGGCGTACAAAGGCTTGATCTGCACGCCCCGGCGCAAAGGCTCCCAGGCCATGTCGTTGGCGCGCGCCAGGTGCGGCGCCGCGGTGTGCCCGAAGGCTTGCGCGCCCGGCTCGATGCAGCGCCAGTACAGGCGGGCACCGGCGCTGGCCTGCAGGTGCAAGGGCTGGTCGTGCGCCATCAACAGGTAGTCGTGCGGGTGCAGGGCCTGCCCATTGACGAAGACCTCGCCCTGCAGCACCAGGCATTCATGCGCCTGGCCACCGGCGGGCACATGCCACTCGGCAGGCGACTGCCATTGCAGCAGGCTGCTGTGGGCCTGGGCATCGGCATGCAGCGAGCGCTGCTGCAGGCCAGGCGTCAAGCTCACCCACGTGCCATCGTGTACCCGCGTGGTGACGAAGGCGCGGTTGGCTTCGGCACTGCGGGCCACACGCGCCAGCAGCCGCTCACGCAAGCGCGCTTCCTGATGGGCCGCTGGCTCGATCGGGCTGAGCGCCGTGGCCAAAGCGGGAGCCAGGCCAAGCGCGGCCAGTGGCGCCACACCGGGCAGGGTCTGGGGCTCCAGCTCCGCCGGGTCGATCACGGCATGGCCGGCGTTGTCGGACATGATGGACGAGGGTGTCAAGGGTTTCATGTCGTGGTCCTCACACCGCATCATACGGATTGGCCACGTGGTCGCAGCCTGGGGTCAACCACTTGCGCAGGACCGTCAAGGCGCGTCGGATGTGGGACTTGACCGTGCCCAGCGGCAGGCCGGTCTGCCCGGCGATTTCTTCATGCGTCAGGCCTTTGAAAAAGGCCAGGGCCACGAGCTGACGCGGCACGGCCTCCAGCTGGCGCAAGGCACCGTGCAGTTGTTCGTTGCTTTGCACGGACTCCAGCAAGTCGTGCGGGTTATCGGCGTGTTCCGTGTGCAGGCGCTGCGCATCCAGCGCATCACCCAGGGCATCGGCAGACACGGTGTCGGCCTGCGCACGGGTGCGGGCGCGCACGGCGTCCAGCGCGCGGCTGCGGGCAATGGTCAAGACCCAGGCCAGGGCTGTGCCACGCTGGGGGTCAAACCGCGGGGCCTGCCGCCACACTTGCCAGAAGGTGTCTTCGGCCACCTCTTCGGCCAGGGCGGGGTTGCTCAGGATGCGCAAGGCCAGGCCGTAGACGCGGCCGATCGTGGCGCGGTACAGGTCGGCCAGCGCGGCCTCGTCCTGGCGCACCACGCGCGCCAGCCACACCTGAAGCTGCACCTCGTTGGCCGTCGGAGGGGGGCGCAAGGGGCTGAGGTCCGGGCCTGACTCAGGCAGGGCCTCGTCCGGCGCCTCGTCCAGGCACGCGTCGAGGGGGTCCACGCAGGCGTTCAGATCGGAAAGATCGGTCATGGAAGGGTCCCGACAAAGCTGGGCTTGGGCAGGGCGGGTTCGGCCAGTCTGGATTGAATCATGGGCGCGCCTGGCTGTGTGTGGCAAATGCCTCCACTGCTTACGTTCATCGAGAACAGCTGGATGCGGGCAGACCCTTTGCCACACAGGGTCTTATCACCTGACGAGAGAACGCCCCCTCGCTCAACCCGGCACCCAGCCCAAGCTCACGTCAGCCACGCGCTGGTAAAGCCACAACAGGGCCAGCACGGCGATGGCCAGCGAGCCCGGCAGGACCACGGCCTGGCGGTACAAAGCCGTGCGGCGCAAGATGAAGGCCAGTGGCAGCACCGCCGCCACCAGCATCAACTGCCCCAGCTCCACCCCGAGGTTGAAGCCCAGCAGCGGCCAGGCCAGGTCCTGGCGAGACAAGCCCAGGTCCTGCATGGCGCCCGCAAAACCGAAACCATGGACCAGGCCGAAACCGAACACCACGATCCAGCGCGGCGCGCGCAACAGCGGCCAGAGGTTGTCCAGCGCGGCCACCAGCACGCTGAGCGCAATGAGGGATTCAACCCAGCGCGAAGGGGGCGACACCACGCCGAACGCTGCCAGGGCGAGCGTCAGCGAATGGGCCAGCGTGAAGGCCGTGACCAGACGCAGGACTTCACCCAGTGCGCTGCGCCATTGCTCGCGCGGCAACCAGGCATGCGGCCCGACCGCAGGGTCACGGGCATCCGCGCGGCGCCAGACCGACACCAGCAGCAAGGACACGAGAAAGAGGATGTGGTCCATGCCCGCGGCGATGTGCTCGATGCCATCGTGCACGTAGCGCAGCAGGAGGGCGCCATGGGACTCGGTTGAGGACTCGGCTGAAGACTCGGTTGCGGATTCAATAGCGGCGTCGGTTGGGCGTGCCGCTGGCGGCGCGGCCTGGGGCCTGGCTGGCGACCTGCCCCCCGCTTGAGCCGCGTCCGCACGCGACGAAGCGGCAACCAGCAAGGCAGCATCCGCGGGCCCAGGCGAAGGTGCCCCGCCCTGCAGGCCCGTCCAGCGCAGATGGTGCTGCGGGCGTGTCACGCCCAGCACCACGCTGCTGAGCTCGCGTGCCGTGGCCATGCCCGCGCCCTGCATGCGCCAGCGCACGATGCCGCGGTGCGTGGGGTCGGTCAGGGCAAAGAGGCTGTAGTCCACATTCACATCGGCCCAGGGCTGCCCGGCTGACAAGGGGCATTGAACGGCCCAGTTGAACACCGCGTACTGGCCATCCGTGTGCTCGATCACCGCTGGGGGCTGGTCGCTGTGGGCCACCATGTCGCAAGCCACGCCGGCATGCGTGAGGCGCAGGTGCGGGCGCACGTAAGCGCGCATGTCGGCCCAGCGGGTGCGCACCTCGCCCCAGGTGAGCCGGCCGTCCTCGTTGGCATCGAGGTAGAGCTCGCCATCCAGGTCGCGCAAGGCCACGTGCCAGCTCAGCTCGACCAGGCCACCATCTCGCGCGGTCAGGCTCAGGTAGCTGTCGCTGGGTTTGTGGGCCCAGGCGGTGCTGGCGCTGCAGACCAGCGCGCACAGCATGGCCTGCATGACCGTGCGCCCGTGCTTGAACCATGACTTGGCGAAAGATGTCACAACCAGGCCTCCAGGCGTTTGTCGGCCCAGCCCCAACGGCGCATGAAGGCGCGTGCGGCATCGGCGGCTTCAGGCTGGCCAGCCGCCTGGGCGGCTTCCAGCAGGATGCGGGCATCCGCGGGTTCTTTCTGCACCTGCCAGTTCAGCTGGGCCAGCTTCAAGGCTTCGGCGGGGCGCTTGAGCAGGTGCAGCGTGAAGCGCGCCTCCTCGCGCCGGTGCACGCTGTCACCCCGCTCATGCGCTGCGGCAAAACGGGCACGCAAGGCCTGCACGCTGCGGCCCAACTCGGCATCACCCGTGGCGGCATAAGCCTGGGCCAGGCGCAGCAGCAAGGCATCGTTGCGCTCGTGCCCCTTGAGCAGGGTCACCACGGCTGCGGCTCGCCCTTGGTCCAGCAGCAGGTCGGCGTAGGCACCTTGTGCGTAGACATCGTCCTCACTGGCCAGCACGCTCTGGTAAAGCGCGGCGGCCTGATCCGGCTGGCCTTGACGCTGGGCCAGCTCGGCGCGGATGAGGTTGATGTAACCCGACAGCTCGCGCGGCGCACGCACCACCAGCACGGCCAGGCCACGCTGGGCCACATCGGCCTCGCCGCGCAGGCTGCGCAACTCCAGGGCGCAGGCCTGGGCATGCCAGGGTGCACCGGCGGCTTGCAGCGCCGAGCAGGCGCGCTGGGCTTCGTCGTACTGGCCCGTCACCTGCAGCACGGAGGCCAGCGTCAACCAGGCTTGTGCCAGGTCCGGGCGGGCCTGCACCAGGGCCCGCAGATCACGCAGGGCCGCATCGAAGTCATGCGTGCTTTGCAAGATGGTGGCGCGCAGCAGGCGCACGTCATCAGGCGGGTCGGGCTGTGACCACCATGGCGCCAAGGCCGCCTGAGCCTGGCCCAGCCAGCGAGGGTCCCCATCCTGGCGGGCCCAGCGCAAGGCCTGCCAGGCCACTTGCGTGGCCAGCTTGACATCTGCGGGGTGAGCCCGGGCCTGGGCGCGCAAGGCCCGCCAGGCCTTCTCTTGCTCGGACAAGGGCCGCTCGCGCAGCACCTCGACCACCTCGCTGTCCTGCACGGGCACACGGGGTTGCGCGGCTTGGGCAGGCAAGGGCCCAACCGTGCCGCACAAGGCAAGCAGCAGTGGGGCCGTGGCCAGCCGGCTTGCCCGTATCACCCAAGCCCTGCGCATGCTGCCCTCCCTTTGCATGGGCTCAGACCGGCTCGGCCGTGTCGTCCGTGGCCAGTGAGGCCGGCACAGGCAAAGGCTCCAGCGTGTCGGTCGTGGCCGGCGGGGTCGAAGCCAGGCTGCTGGTGTAGCTGGTGGCAACGGCCGCATCGGTGGCCGCTGCAGGGGCCACTTGCACGGTGGGGTCCGCACTGGCACTGGCACCCGCCTGGGCGTCGTGCCCACCACCGCCGCAGGCGGACAGCAGGATCACACCCAGCGCGGCGCAGGCCACACGCAGTCTGCTCAAGCTTGATCGGACTTGCATGCTGGTCTCCTTACTGCTTGGGCGTCGAACCGGAGTTCGGCGTGTTCAGGTAAGGAAAGCGCGACAGGAAGGGCACCTGCGCCTGGTCCACCCCATCGTGCACATTGGCCGCATTGGGCAAGCCGTTGGTGCCCGTGGCCTTGGCCGTGGCTGTCAGCGAAGCCGTCGTGCAGTTCGAGGTGAGCGTGCCCACCTTGGGCACCACCACGGAGCTCAGCCCCAGGTCCACGCTTTCATTGATGGCGCACAAGCCGCCCACCATGGCCACCAGCGCGATGTCGACCACATCGTCCTTGGGCCGACGACCATTGGGGAAGCCTGCCAAGTCGCTGGCACCCGCCACCGAGCCCGCCGCCAGGATGGAGCCGGCCGCGCCCAGGCGGTTCTGGCCACCTTCGGCGACTGGTGCCACGGCCGTGTTCAGGCGCAGCTCATCGGCCGCGGCCGTCAGGTTGGCCGGGCGGTTCAAGCCATTGATGCCGGTGAGGAAAGCCGAGACCAGGTCCGTGCGAGGCAAGTTGGTGGGCGCCAGGCCGGCGGTGTCATTGACCAGCACCAGGCCCAGCAAGGCCGGCAAGGTCGGGTTGGTCACGTACGTGGCGAACTGCAGGTCGTCCTTGGGCTTGGAGGCGTTGAACTTGTCCTTGTCGCGCAGGCCGATCACCACTTCGTTGACCAGCGGGTTGCCCAGACGCGAGACTTGCACCCAGGCACCGCCCTCCTTGTCGGATGTCTGGTGCCCGGCTTGGGGTGCGCCATCGAGCAGACGCGCCTGGCGCATGCTGGCCGTGGTCCACGCGCCGATGACGGGGTCGCTGCCCGAGGTCAGGCAGGACTTGTGCACCTCCAGCGCCAGTGTGGTCACGTTCTTGTCCTGGATGGAGTTGGCCGCGAAGGCGTTCTTCAGATCCGGGTTGAGGATCTGTGCCGGCGTGGCGTTGACCAGGTCGAAGATCGGGCCCAGGTTGACGGCGAAGCCATCCTGACGCTGCCCCACGAAGACCTTGGCCGGCATGCTGCAACCGGGGATGGTGACGGTGTGGATGTGCTGCTGGGCGTAGCTCTCGTACGCGGCGCTGTTGCCCAGGGTCTTGTCGCCAATGTAGTCCACCGGCTTCTCGAAGGTGGTGGTGCTGGTGCCGGCCTTGGTCAGCATACCCACGGTGCCTTTGCGCCGGTCACCGCGCACCACTTTCACGGAGTAGGTCTCGGCCACATTGAGGTGCGGGTCGGCCACGATGCTGACGGCACCCGCCTGTGTCAGCGGGATCGCGACACTGGCATTGCCGATCGGCAGCTCGACACCCTTGCCACCATTGGCCAGCGTGTTGTTGAAGCGGAACTGGAAGGTGATGTCCTCCATCGCGTCGCCGTTGTTGTCCACATGGATCTCATACAGCGCGTTGGGGTCCATCTTGAAGTAGTTGGGCCCGCCGTACGCATCCTGTAGTGGCTGGTAGTTGGCGATGAGCGTGACATAACCCGATCGGCCGGGCTCGTAGCTCATGAACATGTAGAAATCGGTGCCATCCACCTTGGGGGCGGTGGCAATGAAAGGCGCTTCACGGTGGCTGGAGGCCAGGGCGTCCAGGCTGGTGAGCCCGGCACAGGCGGCCAGGGTGCAGACAAACAGCCGGCGCAAGGCCGGTCGACGGGCGTGTGGCATGAGAGGCTCCTGAAGGTGCGAAGAAGAAGGTCAGGTGTCGCGACCTGTTCACTACGCACACGCGCCGCGGATGGATGCAGCCTTGTGACCCGCGTGGCGGCACGAACTAAACTGAAGCCCCTCGCCGCTGCTTACCGCCGCTTACCGCCGACTACGCCCGATGTCTTCCTCCCCCGCCAAGGTTCACCTCGCCTGCCAGCACCCCACCCGCCGCCAAGCCCTGGCCGCCTTGACCGCCTTGGCCGGCTCGGTCGCAGCAGGGCGTGCGCAGGCCTGGGGTGAGCCCCCTGCCGTGTCGATCAAAGGGCCCTTGCTCGACGGCCAGGCGTTTGCCAGCGAGGCCCTCAAAGGCCAGGTGCTGCTGGTGAACTTCTGGGCCTCGTGGTGCCCGCTGTGCCGTGCCGAGATGCCGGAGATCGAGGCCTATTACCGCGCCCACCGCGCGCAAGGGCTGACGGTGCTGGCGCTCAGCATGGACGAGCCTGAAGACGAAGCCAAGGTGCGCGAACTGGCCAAGGGCTGGAGCTTCCCCGTGGCCATGATGCAGCAGATCAAGCTCAGCGGCTTCGACCGCATCTGGCGCATGCCCGTGTCGGCCGTGATCGACCGCCAGGGCAAGCTGGTGCGGCAGGACTGGTTCGTGCAGACCGGGCTCAACGCGGCCCTGCTGGATGCCGTCATCAAGCCCTTGTTGTGAGGGCTCGCCTCAATAGTTGTAGTGCGCGCCCAGCGAGAAGCTGCTGCGCGGCTCGATCTGCAGGCCGTTGACGCGCTGGTACACCGGCACCTGGAAGAAGCCATACAGCTTGAACTGCTGGGTGATGTTCACGGTGGCTCCGGGGCTCAGGTAGACCAGCGTGGCGCCCGAGTTGGCCACATCGGCGTTGTCGCCAGATTCACGTTGTTCGATGCGCGCATTGAGCTGCAACTGCGGCACCACCATGCCCGCTGACACATAACGCACCCCGGCCGACAGGTTCATACCCAAACCGGGCTTGAACTCGTCCTTGGCCGTGACAGGCACTTGCAGCAGGCCTTGCGCGAAGTAATCAAAGTGCTGGTTGAGCGGGCCGAAGCGGTACAGGCCCAGCAAGAGGTCGGTCGAGCCGGTGCCCGGCTGCAGGCCACGGTCCAGCGCCTCGCCGGCCTGCGGGCCGCCATTGAAGCGCTCGCTCGTCTTGCCTGTGGGCAGCTTCAGGCCGAACTGCACGCCCCAGTTGCGCTCGGGCGAAAAACCCTGGTAGCGGCCCAGCACGCGCGCATCCCCCCAGGCGCTGGAGCGCGAGGTGGACACGTCTGTGTCGCCGTCCACGATGGTCTCGTGGTAACGGTTGATGTAGGGCAGTTGCAGGCTGATGCCCCAGTCGGCATTGAGGCCGTAATCCAGCGTCAGGGTCGTGTTGCGGTTGGCGGTCTTTTGCTGGATCTCCTGGTCGGCCGGGTAACTCACCTGCGCCGCATCAAAACGGCCTGTGCCCGTGCGCAACTCATCCTGCTTGAAGTAGTCGTAACGCAGGTCCACGCTCAGGCCGGTGCGCGTGGTCAGGCCCTGGCTGGCCCAGTCGGCGTTCAGGGTACAGCCGCAGCTGGAACAAGCCAGCGCCAGGGAAGGGCAGGCGGCCAGCAAGGCCATCGCAGCGTTCAGCGGGAAACGGGATTTCATAGGGTGCTTGGGCAGACATCAGCGAAGCGGCGATGTTACCCGCCCACCCTGCGCCATCCTCGCTCATCCTTGATCTATGGGGCTTGATTCGTTGCCGTTCTGCTGCGACGATGAAAACTTGACCCGCATCACGTCAAGCACCATGACGACCAAACCAGGAGAAGGCCCCATGAACCCGCCCACCACAGAGGGCCAGGACCTGCCCGACGAGGACAGCGAAGCCACGGTCATCGTGCCGGCCTCGCAACAGGCGCGCTACTTTGCAGCTGCGGCCGCCACCACCAAGGCAGCCGAGCCTGTACCGGCTTCACCCGCCGGGCAGCCCCAGGAGCCCGCATCGGGCAGTCATGGCCATACCCTGCCCGGCACCCTGCCACCCGGCTCCCTGCCAGGCACCACGCAGCACCAGGGCGACCTGGTCACCCGCCAGGTGGGCCGCTACGAAGTGCGTGACTGCCTGGGCCGCGGCGGCATGGCCACCGTCTACCGCGCACACGACCCCGGCATCGGGCGCGATGTGGCCCTCAAGTTCCTGCATGCCTCGCTGTGCGCCGACACCGACTGCCGTGAGCGCTTCCTGCGCGAAGCACGCGCGGCCGGCGGCCTGTCTCACCCCAATATCGTGATCGTGCACGACGTGGGCGAAATCGAAGACCGCCCCTACATGGCCATGGAGCTGCTGGATGGTGCCTCGCTGGCCGACATCCTCAGTGAAGGCAAGGCCCTGCCCATCCGCGACACCGTGGTCATGGGCATCCAGCTGGCCCGCGCGCTGGACTACGCACACAAACACGGCATCGTCCACCGCGACATCAAGCCCGGCAACATCGTGCGCCTGAAAGACGACCACACCATCAAGGTGACCGACTTCGGCATCGCCCACGTCGAGAACACCAAGGGCGAGCAGCACACGCGTTCGGGCGAGGTGCTGGGCACGCCGCAATACATGTCACCCGAGCAGACCGTGGGCGGCAAGATCGACGGGCGGTCCGACCTGTTCTCGGCCGGCGTGGTGCTCTACCAGATGCTCACGGGGCAGCGGCCGTTCCAGGGCGACAGCATCGTGTCCATCGCATTGAAGATCGCCAAGGACCAACCCGCCCCGCTGGACAAGCTGCGCCCCGACGTGCCCACCGCCCTGCGCCGCATCGTGGACCGCTGCATGGCCAAGCCGCCCGAGCAACGCTTCCAGTCCGGCAAGGAGCTGGCCGATGCGCTGGTCAAGGTGCTCGCCGAGATCGACGAGGCCGCGCTGGCCCGCAACCGCCCGCGCATCATCCCGCTGCGCGTGAAATGGGCGCTGACCATGGGCCTGATCGTGGCCGTGGTCATGGGCCTGACCGCCACGGTCACCACCAAGCGGCAATACACCGCCATGCTCAATCAGGTGACCGACAACGGCGCCGCCCTGTCGCGCTTCATCGCCGCGCAGAACGCCTTGGCCGTGCTGTCCGATGACTGGGTGTCGGTGGACGTGGCCCTGCAGGAGATCATGAAGACCAAGGACTTCGACAGCGTCACCGTCATCGACCGCGCCGGCATGGTGCGGGCAGCCAGCAACGGCGCACTGGTGGGCAAGGCCTACCAGCCGCCGGCCAGCGAAGCCCTGGGCGAGAAGGCCGGGCAGATCAAGACCTGGCGTTACACCATGCCAGGCAAGGGCAGCACCGCCATTGGCTTTGAAGCACCCATCACCTTTGCGGGCAAGAGCCTGGGGCGCGTCGTGCTGGGCCTGCCCGAGGCCCCGCTGACGCAGGTGGCGCGCCTGTCCATGACGCTGATGGCCGTGTTGGTGCTCGTCACTGTGCTGGCCGTGGCCCTGGCCATGTACTTCGTGGCCAACTGGTTTGCCCGCCCGATCAAGCTGGTGGCCGAATCCATGGAGCAGATCGCCAAGGGTCGTTTCGACCACCGCATCGCCGAGCACCGCAAGGACGAGTTTGGCGAGCTGTACGTGTCCTTCGACCAGATGGCCCAGGCCCTGCAAGACCGAGCCGCCGGCGCCGCGGCCACCACCATGCCACCGCACAAGGCTGCGGCCTGAACCAGTGAGGTTGCACATGGGGCGCTTCGCTCAGGCCTTGCGCAGCATGCGGATCACGCTGAGCATGCTGGCGCTGGCGGTGCTGGCCTCGTGTGCCCATGCACCCCCGTCCGGCACCGCCACATCCACGGCGGGCGCGGCCACACCAGGCAAGGTGCTGGGCCGCAGCGACAAGCTGGTGATCTACCAGCGCGCCCCGGGCGAAACGCTGCGCCAGGTCGCGGCCCGCTTTCTGGGCTCGCCCGAACGCGACTGGGAGATCGAGGATTTCAACCGGTCCTTCAACCCATCTTTCAACCCACAGCCCACGCCCCCCGATGGGCCACAAGCCCAGCAGACACTGGTGATCCCGCTCACGCAACGCAACCCCTTGGGCGTGTACAGCGACCGCTACCAGACCGTCCCCATCCTCTGCTACCACCGCTTTGGCCGCACCAGCAACGGCAAGATGACGGTCTCGGCCACGGCCTTCGCAAACCAGCTGGACTGGCTGGTTCGCAACCGCTATCACGTGCTCAAGCTGGCCGACCTGCGGGCCTGGCTGGACGGCCAGCGCGCCCTGCCCCTGCGCTCTGTGGTCATCACGGCCGACGATGGCTATGCGTCCTTCTACCACCATGCCTTCCCGCTGCTCAAGCAATACGGCCCGCCGGCCACCTTGTTCGTCTACACCGATTTCATCGGCGCGGGCGATGCGGTCGACTGGGCGGAGCTGCAGGAGATGAGCCGATCGGGCCTCATCGATGTGGCGGCCCACTCGCGCACGCACCGCAACCTGATCGAGCGCGCCAGCAATGAAAGCGACGAGGCCTACCAGCAGGTGCTGCTCAACGAAATCCGCACACCGCAAACGCTGCTGTCGCAAAAACTCGGCATCCCCATCGAGCACTTTGCCTACCCCTATGGCGATGCCAACGAGGCCGTGCTCACCATCATGGCGCGCCAGCGCTACCGGCTCGCGGCCACCGTGAACCCTGGCGGCAACGCCTTCTTCTCCGATCCGCTGATGCTGCGTCGAACCATGATCTACGGCGACATGAGCCTGGACGACTTCAAAGCGCGCCTGCAGATCAGCCGCCCGACGGTAGGACGATGATGGTGCGCACGATCGGCGCCTCGCGCTCGGCACGACCCTGGCCCTTGGCTATGGACCAGGCCGTGGCATGGAGCCTGGTCGCCTCGCTGCTCTTGCTGAGTGCCTGCGCCAGTGTGTCGCCTTCCAGCGGCACACTCACCGCCGGGCAACCCGCCACACCCTTTGAGCAACAACAACTGGTGCAGGCGCGCGCGCAGGCTGCACAAGGGCACCTGGCCGAAGCCGCCACCCACTGGGAGGTGCTCAGCGTGCTGCGCCCCAACGAGCCCAGCTACGCCCGACAACTGGCCCAGGTGCGCGCCCAGATCGAACGCGAAGCCAGCACCGAACTGGCAGCAGCCAGGGCGGCCCGCCAACGCGGCGCCATCGATGAAGCCAGCCAGCATGACCTGGCGGTGCTGGCCTTGCAGCCGGACAACGAAGCCGCTGCCGACGCGCTGCGCGCCATCGAGCGCGAGCACAACAAGCGCGAGCATCTGGGGCGCTATGCCCGAGTGACCCTGGGCAGCCGTTCGAACAAGGACAGCCTGCAGACGGGCGGCCAGGCAGCCACCGCCTTGTCGGCCCAACGCAATGACCTGGAGCACGCCGCCTTGCTGGCGGGCCAGGGTGAATTCGATGACGCCATCAGCCTGCTGAACCAGCGCCTGAAGGCCCGCCCGCAAGACGCCGCAGCCAAGGAGCAACTGGCCGACATCTACTTTGCCCAGGCCGAAGCCCTGGCGCCACGTGACAAGGAAGGGGCCATCGCGGCATTGAGGAAGTGCCTGCAATTGCAGCCCCGCTACGCCGCGGCCCGCAGCCGCCTGGCGCAGCTCACTGCAAAGCCTTGACCTTTTCCTTCAAGGCGATGGCCTTTTGCCGCTCCAGCCGGGCGGTGTCATTGCCCGGGTCCAGCTCCAGCACCTTGCTCCAGTTGGCGATGGCACCATCCAGATCCTGGCGTGCCAGCGAGGCCCGCGCCTTCTGGGTGTGTTGCTCGATCAACTTCTTGCGTTGCGCCTCGGCCTTGGCTTTGGCCGCCGCAGCCGTGTCCACCGACGGGGCGGGCTCGGCCACGGCAGGCGCAGGCACTGGGGCGGGCACGGACGCCGCCGCAGCCGGTGCGGGTGCCGGGGGGGCCACGGGCACAATGGGAGCAGCAGGCACCACCACCGGCGCAGGTGCCGCCGCAGCGGGTGGTGCCTGCCGGGCCGGCCTGGGCGCCGGCTTGGCCACCGGGCGGGCCGGTTCGCGCTCCTCCACCGCAGGCGCGCGGCCTGGCACCCGGATCACCTGCCCACCTGCCAGCTGTTTCGGCACCTTGATGTCGTTGTAGCGCGCCAGGCCGTAGAACAGGTAGATGTCACCCATGTAGTGCCCGGCGATCCTCGACAGGGACTCGCCCGGCTTGACCGTATAGCTGAAGGATTCGCGCCCGAACAGGGTCAGGGGGTCCAGGTTCAGCTGCCGCAGCAGGCTCAAAGCCAGCTTGTTGTTCGGGTCCAGGCCCATGGCCTTGCGCAACAAGGCACGGGCCTCGTCCTCATGGCCATCCTCCAGTTCCTCGACCGCGGCCTGGGCCTCCTTCTGGGCCTGCACCTGCGCAGCTGCGCTGGGCGGGGCACTGGGCGCGGCGGGCTCAGGCGGCCCCATCTGCGCCCCGGCGGGCGGCGCCTGCAACACCGGCTCGGCCGCCGGTTTGTGAGACGCGCAGGCAACGACCAGCCCGGCCAGACCGATGACGGCGGCCCGTGCTCCCCAGGCCCGCCAGATTGATGGAGTTGCTTGCATAGTGCTGTCCATTTTGCAGCGATTCCGTCAAATTCATGCGCTACGCTTTGAGCGCGATCAGATGGTCGCCTGCAAAAAAGCCTTGACCTTCCCCCCGTGTCAGGGTTCATAGTAGCCAAATACCTTCGATCCGACACCTCTGTTGCACCACGCCATGCCGTTTCGCCCCAGCCTTCACCACCAGCGCCGCTTCTGCGGCCTGATGCTGTTGCTGTGGCTGTTCGCGGTGCTCAGTGGCACGGTCAACGCCTGCGTGCTGGCACAAACCGCCCAGCCCGCCCACCATGAACATGCAGGGCACGCGCTTGCCCATGACGCCGTCGCGGGCATGGCCCACGAGCATGCGGATGACGCGGTGGACGAGCACGCGGATGAGCATGCGGCTGACCACGCAGATGCGCAGGCGGCCCACCACCACGCCGACGCGCACCTGGCGTGCCACAAGTTCTGCCAGGACGAAGCCCGCACCCTGCCCCCCAACAAGCACCTGGATGGCGCCGACTTCACGCCCATCCTGCTGCTGTACGGCAGCCCCCTGCTGCCCGAGGTGACGGCCCCCCAGCCTGTCGCCCAAGCGCCGCAACGGCCCCCCGCCCACGGCCCGCCCCTGGTCATACGCCTTCTGCGTCTGGCCCTATGACACCACCCGGCAACTGATCTGGTGCGAGTTCGTTCGCGCCAGCGGTTGCCTTTTGCATGGCTCCTCGCGGTCTGACCGCGACCGGGGCCATTCGCCGTGCCCCTGGTGCCCCTCCCGTCCTGCTGATGCCCGCATGCCCTGCCGTGCGCTCCACCGCCTCGCCATCATGAGCAACCGCCCGTTGAACCCCCTACCGCGCCAGACTGCCCGGCTGTGGTGGCCCCTGCTGACCCTGCTGTTGACCCTGGGTGGCCAGCGCGCGCACGCCCAGGATGCGCCCTCCAACGTGACCAGTGCGCAAGCCACCGACCTGGCCAGTGCCCTGAGCCGGGCCAGCGCACGCGACCCCCAGGCCGCCCAGTTGAGCGCACGACTGAACCAGGCCCAGGCCGCGCTCGACATCGCGCACAACCTCACCCCCGGCCCCGCCGCCGTGTCGCTCAACCACCTGAGCGACCGCCTGCAACGTGACCAGGGCCGCCGCGAGTGGGAGGTCGAGCTCGCCACCCCGCTGTGGCTGCCGGGCCAGCAAGGCGCCAGCCAGCGCCAGGCCGAACGCGCCCTGGCTGAGCTGCAAGCCCGCCTGGCCCTGCGCCAGCTGGAACTGGCCGGCGAGCTGCGCAACAGCTGGTGGCAACTCGCGTCAGCCCGCGCCGCACGCGAACTGGCCCAGCAACGCCTGCAAACCGCCACCGCCCTGGAACAAACCGTGCAGCGCCGCTACCAAAGCGGCGACGTGGCCCGCGTGGACGCCAACCTCGCCCGCACCGAACGCCTGAGCGCGCAAGCCGAGGCGCTGGAGGCGGACACCACCTTGCTGCAAGCGCAGCAGGCCTACAGCGGCCTCACCGGCCTGCCCCCGCCAACGGCCCTGCCACCCGAAGCCGCGCCCACCCTGCCCTCAGCCGGCCAAACTGCCCCCGAAACCCGCGCTGATCACCCCCAATGGCTCGCCCTGCAAAGCGCCGTGGCACTGGCCAACAGCCGGCTGGCCCTGGTGGACAGCAGCCGCCGTGACGCGCCCGAACTGGCGCTGCGCTGGACCACACAACGCAGCGACGCCTTCAGCCCGTCTGATCAGGCCATCGGCGTCAAACTCACCGTGCCACTGTCATCGGGCGACCGCGTGCGCCAGGAGAGCGCTGGCGCGCGCGCCGACCTGGCTCAAGCCGAACGTGAGCTGGCCATGCTCGGCACCCAGCTGGACCAAGCCCTGCAACGCGCCAGGAGCGAACTGGCCACCGCCCAGACCCAGCTCGAGCTGGCCACCACGCGCTGCGAGCTGACCACAGACAACCTGAAGCTCGCCCAACGCGCCTTCGACCTGGGCGAGCAAGACCTGCCCACCCTGCTGCGCGCCCGCAGCGCCGACCACGAGGCGCAAGCCTGGCTCACCCGCCAGCGCATCGCCTACCAGGCCGCCGTGTCGCACCTTCAACAAGCCCGAGGCCTGCTGCCGCAACCGGCCACCGCCGAGCCCGCCCAGGCACAGCCCACCCCGTCTCAGCCGAACACGCCTCAACCATGAAGCCCCTTGCACACACGCCCTCCACCGCCATCGCGGCGCCCACCCTGCGCATGTGGCCGCATCCTGGCTGGCCCGCCCAGGCTGCGCTGCTGGCCCTGATCGTGGCCCTGAGCCTGACCTTGACCAGTGCCCCAGCCTGGTCCCATGGCGGCGAAGACCACGGTGATGCGCCCGCCCTCAGCACACCCACCCAGCAAGCCCCCCGTGCCAGTGCCCAGACCGACAGCTTCGAGCTGGTGGCCGTGCTGAACCAGGGCGATGCACCTCAAGCCCCCACCTTGACCATCTACCTGGACAAGGTCGACACCAACGAGCCTGTGGACCAGGCCAGCATCGACGTGGAAAGCGGGGCATTCAAGGCCAGCGCCAAGCCCGTGGCGCCCGGTGTCTACAGCGTGCCCGCCGCCGCGCTGGCCAAGCCCGGCCGCTACCCGCTGACCTTCACCGTGCAAAGCGCCGATAACGCCGACCTGCTGGATGCCACGCTGGTCACCACGCCGCATGGGGCCACGGCAGGCCATGAAGCCGATGAAGCCCATGACCACGCCCCCCAGGCCAGCGCCCTCTCCGCCCTCCGCGCACGCTGGCCCTGGCTGGCTGCTGGCGCCACCTTGCTGATTGCAGCCGCGTGGCTGGGTCGCCGACTGAAAGAAAGCCGCACATGAACAAGCTGCGCCCCCGCCCCCACCAAACTGGTGCCCTGGCCTTGCTCGCCCTGGCCGCTTTCATCTGGACGCCGCTCGCCCAAGCCCACGGCGACGAGCCCCACGACGATCAGCCCCCACCCAGGGCCGCCGCCCCTTTATCGAATGCCGCGTTGAAAGACAGCACCGCCCCGCAACGCCTGCCCGATGGCAGCCTGTGGGTGCCCAAACCCGCCCAGCACCAGCTCGGCCTGCGCACCCAAGCCGCCCAGGTGCAGCGCCATGCCATCGCGCTCGAACTCAATGGCAAGGTGCTGCCCGACCCCAATGCCGGCGGCCGTGTGCAAGCCACCCAGGCCGGCCGCATCGAAGCCGGCCCATCAGGCCTGCCCATGCTGGGCGCCACCGTGCGCAAAGGCCAGGTGCTGGCTTATCTGCGGCCCGTCGCCAGCAGCCTGGAGCGCGGCAACCAGCAAGCCACCCTGGCTGACCTGGAGGCGCAATACGCCGTGGCCGAGCGCAAGCTGGCCCGTTATGCGCAGCTGGAAGGCAGCATCCCGCAAAAGGACATCGATGCCGCCCGCATCGAGCGCGACGCCTTGCGCCAACGCCGCGAGGCCGTGCGCAACAGCGTCAGCCAACCCGAAGCGCTGACCGCACCGGTCAACGGCGTGCTCGCGGCCAGCCACGTGGTGCTCGGCCAGGTGGTCGACGCCCGCGAGCTGCTGTTCGACATCGTCGACCCCACGCGCCTGATGGTCGAAGCCCTGGTCTACGACCCCGCGCAGACCACAGGCCTGAGCGAGGCCAGTGCCGTGGTACCCGGCGGCGAGGTCGCCCTGCGCTTTGCCGGCGGCGGCCAGCAATTGCGTGACCAGGCCATGCCCGTGCTGTTTCGCGTGATGCGCAGCACCGCCCCGCTGGCCGTGGGCCAGACGCTGGCCATCACGGCACGCGGCCAGCAGACCGTGGAAGGTGTGGCCATCCCGCGCAGTGCCCTGGTACGCCGCCCCAGTGGCGACACCATCGTGTGGCGCCATGACGCACCCGAACGTTTTAGCGCACGCGTGGTCCGTTTCGTGCCGCTGGATGCCGAGCGCGTGGTAGTGACCCAAGGCCTGCAAGCCCATGACCGCGTCGTGACCCAGGGCGCCAGCCTGCTGGCCCAGGTGCGTTGAGCATTGAGGACACCCCATGTTTGACGCCCTCATCCACACCAGCCTGCGCCAGCGCCTGATCGTGCTGGCCCTGGCCTTGCTGCTGGTGCTCTACGGCAGCTTCACGGCCAGCCAGATGCCCGTTGACGTCTTTCCGGACCTCAACAAACCCACCGTCACGCTGATGACCGAAGCCGGCGGCATGGCCCCGGAAGAAGTCGAGCAACTCGTCACCCTGCCGATTGAGACCAGCCTCAACGGCATGCCCGGCGTGACACGGGTGCGCTCGGTCTCGGGCATTGGCCTGTCTGTGATCAACGTCGAGTTCGACTGGGGCTCGGACATCTACCTCAACCGCCAGCAGGTCAACGAACGGCTCGGCCTGGTGCGCGAGCAACTGCCCGCCGGCATCACGCCGCAACTGGGCCCCATCTCGTCCATCATGGGCGAGGTCCTGCTGATCGCCCTGCCCGCCGACCCGGCCAAGCTCAGCCCGATGCAGGCACGCGAGTACGCCGACTGGGTCATGCGCCCACGCTTGCTGACCGTGCCCGGCGTGGCCCAGGTCATCCCCATTGGCGGCGAGGTGCGCCAGTACCGCGTCGAGGTCAAGCCCGAGCAGCTGCGTGCCCTGGGCATCCAGCGCGAACAGGTGACCGCTGCGCTGCAGGCTTTTGGCACCAACACCAGCGGTGGCTTCCTGCCCTCGCAAGGCCGCGAATACCTGGTGCGCCAGCTGGGCCACACCAGCCGCATCGAAGACCTGCAACGCGTCGTGGTGGGCTCGCACAATGGCCAGCCCATCTTGCTGATGCAGGTGGCCGACGTGCGCATCGCCGCCGCCACCAAACGCGGCGATGCCAGCTACCAGGGCAAGCCCGCCGTGATCCTGTCGGTGCAAAAGCAACCCGGCGCCGACAGCGTGCGCGTCACACACGATGTCGAGCAGGCTTTGAAGGACCTGGCCCGCTCGCGCCCTGCCGGCGTGGCCGAGCCGCGCTTCCTGTTCAAGCAGGCCGACTTCATCACCCACTCGGTCAACAACGTGGAAGAAGCCTTGCGCGATGGCGCCGTGCTGGTGGCCATCGTGCTGTTCATGTTCCTGCTCAATGTGCGCACCACGCTGATCTCGCTGAGTGCGATCCCGCTGTCGCTGCTGGTCACCGCGCTGGTCTTCCACTTCATGGGCCTGTCGATCAACACCATGACGCTGGGCGGCCTGGCCATTGCCATTGGCGAGCTGGTGGACGACGCGGTGGTGGGCGTGGAAAACGTGCTGCGCCGCCTGCAGCTCAACCGCCAGGCCACCGAGCCCAAGCCCGTGGCCGAGGTGATCGCGCAAGCCACGCTGGAAGTGCGCTCGGCCATCGTCTACGCCACGCTGATCATCGTGCTGGTGTTCGTGCCGCTGTTCGCGCTGCCGGGCATCGAGGGGCGCTTCTTCTCGCCGCTGGGCGTGGCCTACATCGTGTCCATCCTGGCCAGCATGCTGGTGTCGCTCACGGTCACACCCGTGCTGGCGTATTACCTCTTGCCCAAGCTGCTCAAAGGGCCAGGCCAGGACACCCACGACACGCCACTCGTGCGCCAGCTCAAGCGCCTCAACACCCGCGTGCTGCACTGGGCCTTTGCGCATGGCCGCACGCTGCTGGCCTTGTCCGCCCTGGCCGCCATCACGGCCGTGGCCTCGCTGGCCTGGATGCCGCGCGCCTTTCTGCCGCCTTTCAACGAAGGCACGCTGACCATCAGCCTGCTGCTCAACCCCGGCACCTCGCTGGCCGAATCCGATCAGGTTGGCACCCTGGCCGAGCAGTTGATCGCCAGCGTGCCCGAGGTCGTGCAAGTGGGCCGCCGCACCGGCCGTGCCGAGCAGGACGAACACGCAGAAGGTGTGCATTCTTCCGAGATCGAAGCGGACCTCAAGCACTCTGATCGTTCACGCGAGCAGATCATGGCCGACCTGCGCGCCCGCCTGGCCGCGCTGCCTGCCGTGGTCAGCATTGGCCAGCCCATCTCGCACCGGCTGGATCACCTGCTCTCTGGCGTGCGCGCGCAGATCGCGCTGAAGGTCTATGGCGATGACCTGGACACCTTGCGTGGCCTGGCCGCCGATCTGCAAGCCCGCCTGCAAGCCGTGCCGGGCCTGACGGACCTACAAACCGAAAAGCAGGTGCTGATCCCGCAACTCAAGATCCGCATCGACTACGACGCGGCCTCGCGCCTGGGTGTGGCGCCCGGGCCCTTGCTGCGCGCGCTGCAAGAGCTGATCGAGGGTGAGCGCATCGGGCAGATCACACAAGGCGCGCGCCGCTTCGACCTGGTGATGCGCCTGCCCGATGCAGGGCGTGAAGCCAGCAGGCTGGATCAGTTGCTGATCGAGACGCCCACCGGCCACGTACCCCTGTCGCAACTGGCCAGTGTGGAAGAGGGCGACGGCCCCAACCAGATCAGCCGCGAGAACGCACGCCGGCGCATCGTGGTCTCGGCCAACACGAACGGGCGCGACCTGTCTGCCGTGGTGGCCGACATCCGCGCGGTCCTGGCCGCACAGCATCTGCCTGAGGGCTACAGCACCGCGCTGGAAGGCCAGTTCCAGGCGCAGGAGCAGGCCTCACAGCGCATGCGCTGGCTGAGCCTGATCTCGCTGAGCCTGATCTTCATGGTGCTCTACAGCCGTTACCGCTCGGCGGTGCTGGCCGCCATCATCATGGCCAACATCCCGCTGGCCCTGGTGGGCAGCGTGATCGCCTTGTGGTGGTCCGGCCAGCCCTTGTCGGTGGCCGCACTGGTGGGCTTCATCACGCTCACGGGTGTGGCCACCCGCAACGGCATCCTCAAGGTCAGCCATTACATCAACCTGTGCCGTGACGAAGGCGAAACCTTTGGCCAGGCCCTGATCGTGCGCGGCTCGCTGGAACGCCTCACCCCGGTGTGGATGACGGCCCTGGTGGCGGCCTTTGCCTTGTTGCCGCTGTTGATGTCAGCCAATGCGCCGGGCAAAGAGATCCTGCACCCGGTCGCCGTGGTGATCTTCGGCGGCCTGATCAGCGCCACGCTGCTGGACACGGTGCTCACGCCGGTGATGTTCTGGCTGTGGGGGCGCCAACCCCTTGAGCGCTTGCTGCAGGCTCGTCAGGACGAGGCCTTCTGACGCCTGCTTCTCAACGCCTTTGTCACCTCACCTTGTTCAACAGGAGAACCACGATGACCTCATCGACCGCACGCGCACAGCAACCACAGCACGCACCGCGCCGCCAGTGGCTGGCCCACGCCCTGATCGGCCTGACCGGACTGCTGGGCCTGATCGCCCACACCCCCAGCCTGGCGCATGACGACGCCTACCTCGACACCCTCACCGCCCCGCATGGTGGGCAGATCCGCATGGCGGGCATGTGGCACCTGGAGCTGGTGCTGGACAAGACCGCCAAGGGCGACAAGCCGCAGGCAGTGGACGTGTACGTGACCGACCATGCCGGCACCAAGCAGGAGGTGAAGGGCGCCGTGGGCTCGGCCACGCTGCTGTCGGCGGGGCACAAGCTCACCGTGCCGCTCAAGCCCGTGGGGGACAACCACCTGCATGGCGAAGCGCCTTACACCGCCAGCCCCGACCTCAAGGCCATCGTGAGCGTGACCATGCCCGGCGAGGATGCGCAGCAGGCGCGCTTCACGCCGCTGGCACCGCGCGCCAAGTAACGGCGAGCGTGAGCTGAGCGCTCAAGCCGAGCGCTTGAGCCAGGGCCGCACCATGCCCTCCTGCATCACCGAGGCCACCAGCTGGCCCTCGCGTGTGTAGAAGCGGCCCTGGCACAAGCCACGTGCACCGCCCGCGCTGGGTGAGTCAAAGACATACAGCAGCCAGTCATCGAGGCGGAAGTCTCGGTGGAACCACATGGCGTGGTCCAGGCTGGCCATGCGCACCTCGCCCTTGAACAGGCTCAGGCCGTGCGGCGCAATGGCCGCGAGCAGCAAGCCGTGGTCGGAACCATAAGCCAGCAGGGCGCGGTGCACGCTGGGGTCGTCCGGCAAGCCGGCCATGGCGCGCACCCAGATGGCGGTGGGGCCTTCGCGCTTGGGTGGGTTCAACAGGTCCACGGGCTCGACGGGGCGGTACTCCAGCCCGCGTGGCGCCAGGGTCTTGTCATGGAAATAAGGCGGCAGATGCGGGATGAGCGCCTGGCGCAATGCATGTTCGCTTTGCAGCCCCTCGGGGCCGGCCACCTGCGGCATGGGCGCCTGGTGCTCGATGCCATCGGACACGGTCTGGAACGAGGCGTTCATCTCGAAGATGATGTTCTCGCCCTGGCGCGCCACCACGCGGCGCATGCTGAAGCTGCGGCCATCGCGCACGCGGGTCACTTCATAGTCGATCGGGGCGTGTTCACCGGGCAGCAGGAAGTAGCCATGCAGCGAATGCACAGGCCGATCCGGCGCCACGGTCAGGTAAGCCGCACGCAAGGCTTGTCCCAAAACCTGACCACCAAACACCGCGGGCGTGCCGATGTTGTCGCTCTGGGCGCGGAAGTGATCCCCGCCCACGGCATCCAGTTGCATCAAGGCCAGCAGTTGGTCAACTTGTTGACGATCGTGGGTGGAATCGGTCATGGGCACAGCAAACAAGGAAGACAGACACAGCCTGGCAGTATGCAGGCATTGCCCATGCCGTCTGCGATGTCGTCATCCTCGGCCCCATGAAAAAAGGCCGGGGCATGCCCGGCCTTTTGGCGCAAACCAGCGAAGGCTTACTTGCTGGCAGCAGGTGCAGCAGCTTCAGTCTTGGCAGCAGCCTTGGCCTTGTGGTGCTTGACCTTGTGGTGCTTGGCAGCAGGAGCCGAAGCAGCAGCCGGGGCGCTGGCAGCGGCAGCAGGTGCCTGAGCGAAGGAAGCGGCAGCGAACAGACCCAGAGCGGCGGCGATGATGAGCGACTTTTTCATGATGAACCTTTCAGTACAGAACCAGTTTGGTGGTTTGGAAGTGGCTGATGTGTTCAGCCATGGTTCCTTAACGGGGCCTTGGCACCACCGGTTGACAGGCTGCCAAAAAGATTTCGCCGCCTCGGGTTCGGTCAACGAGCCCGGTCCCGCAGGGCCTCCAGCGCATCCAGCGCCAGGCGCACCCGCGGTGGCACCAGGCGTGACGAAGGCATGACCGCGCTGATGGGCATGGGCGCAGGGCGGCACGCTGGCAGAACCTCGACCAGCTGGCCAGACGCCAGTTCATCGCGCGCCATGTAATCGGGGATCTGCGCCAGGCCCAAGCCCCCTACCGCGGCGGCCACCATGCCCTCACCATCGTTGACCAGGGCCCGGGGCTCCGGGTGCAGCTCCACCTGCCTTCGCGCTTGCCGCAATTGCCAGGGCCGGTTGCGCCCCGACGAGGGCTGGCGAAACAGGACAGTCGCGTGCCCCGACACCTCTTCGATGCGCGATGGCGTGCCGTGTTGTTCAAGATAGTGGGGGCTGGCCACCACGATGAGTTGCTGCGAATCGATGCGCCGGGCGATCAACGTGGAGTCGCGCAGGCTGCCTGCCCGGATGGCCAGGTCCAGCCCATCGCGCACGATGTCCGAGTAGCTGTCCTGCAGGCGCACATCGAGTTGCAGCGTGGGGTGTTCGCTCACCAGGCGGGCCAGCAAGGGCAGGACAAAACGGCGGCCATAGGTGATGGGCACATCGATGCGCAAGGTGCCCGTGGGCTGGGCACGCGCGCCTGCGGCTTCGGCTTGCAGATCGTCCACCTCGGCCAGCACACGCTCGCAACGCTTGAACAGGCGCTCGCCGTCCGGCGTCAGGGTGACGCGCCGCGTGGTGCGGTGAAACAGCTTCACGCCCAAGCCTTCTTCCAGCCGGGCCACGCTCTTGGCAATGGTGGAAGGTGAGCTGCCCAGGTCACGCGCGGCCTCGGCAAAGCTGCTGCGGCGCGCGGTTTGCGCAAAGGCCAGGAATTGCTGCAGTCCGCTGCTCATGGTGTGCCCCCAATTGATTGCCGAATATTTGTCGGCAATGTTATGACACTGAAGCCTCTTCTCATCAAGGCCCGCCATCCAGATACTGCGTGCAGTCCCAGGCGCCTTTGGACATTCATCCACCCGACACGGAGTCACCATGAAAGTCAACGACGATGCCCGCCCGAAGGCGAGCCCCCTTCCCGGTATTGCCCACATCACCCTGGCCAGCCATGTTGATGGCCTGAGCGAGTTGTCCGTCTGGCGCCAGAGCATGAGCCCCGGCGCCGCCACGCCGCCCCACCACCATGATTGCGACGAGGTGGTGCTGTGCCTGGCCGGTTGGGGCGAGGTCCACAGCGATGGCCAGGTGCAACGCTTTGGGGCCGATGCCACCCTGGTCCTGCCCGCCGGGCGCGATCACCAGATCTTCAACGTCGGCCCCACGCCGCTGGAAACCATCGGCATCCTGGCCGCCACCCCGGTGGTGACGCGCCAGCCCGATGGCGTCGAGCTGGCGCTGCCTTGGGTCAGTTGAAGCAGCCAGGAGAACCGATCATGAAACATCGCGCTTTCTGGCTGGCACTGGGCCTCACGGCCAGCCTCTCTGCCGGCCTGGTGTGCCCACCGGCCCACGCCACCGAGACGACGCCGCTGGCTCGGGGCGCCTACCTGGTCAACGGCATCGGCTGTGCCGACTGCCACACCCCGCTCAAGATGGGCGCGCAAGGGCCCGAGCCTGATTTCTCACGCGGCCTGTCCGGCCATCCGCAAGACATGAAGCTGGCGCCGCCACCCAAGGCGCGCGGCGGCTGGCTGTGGGGTGGTTCGGCCACGAACACGGCTTTCCATGGGCCCTGGGGCATCAGTTATGCCGCCAACCTCACACCGGACAAGGAGACCGGCCTGGGCGCCTGGACGGCCGAGCAGTTCGTGGCCGCCATCCGCCAAGGCAAGCACGCGGGCTCAGGGCGCCCGATTGCACCGCCCATGCCCTGGCAATCCTTTGCCCGGCTGGACGACAACGATCTGCGTGCCATCTATGCCTACCTCATGGCACAACAGCCCGTGCACAACCTGGTGCCCGAGCCCAGCCCGCCGGCGCCGCATGGACCGATTGGGCCGCGTGGCGCGCGTGATGGCACACCTGCGCGCCTCAAGTGACCGTGACCCGCGTCCCGCTGCTGGGCGCGGGGTGTACCGCTTGATCGGGCTTGTGGGGCAGCACCTTGTTGTCCAGCAACAAGGCTTCGAAGTCCACCGAAGGCAGGGGCTTGGCGAACAGGAAGCCCTGCTGCTGCGCACACCCATGCGCCAGCAGGAACGTGGACTGCCCCATGGTCTCGACGCCTTCGGCCACCACCTGCAGGCCAAAGGCCCGGCCCAGCGCGATGACGGACACCGCGATGGCCCCATCGCGCCCACCCCGCCAGGCATCGGTCACGAAGGAACGGTCGATCTTCAACTCGTCGATCGGGAAGCGCTTGAGATAACCCAGCGATGAATACCCCGTGCCGAAGTCGTCGAGCGACACGCGAAAGCCCAGCTCGCGCAATTCCTGCAGGCGCGCCACAGCCCGCTCCACATCGGACATCAGCAGCGACTCGGTCACCTCCAGCACCAGGCAGGATGGGTCCAGGCGGTATTGCTTGAGCAGCGCCTCCAGCTGCGCCCGCAGGCCATCGTCGGCAAAGCTCGGGCTCGACAGGTTGACGGACACGGGCACCATGCGCAGGCCCATGTCGGCGCGCCGGCGCAGGTCGGCGCAAGCGGTCTCGAGCACCCAGTCGGTCAGCGGCAGGATCAGGCCGGACTCTTCGGCCAGGGGGATGAACTCACCCGGCGAGACCATGCCGCGCTCCGGGTGCTGCCAGCGTACCAGCGCTTCGGCCCCCGTGATCAGGCCACTGCCCGCATCCACCTTGGCCTGGTAATGCAGGCGCAACTGGCCATCGGTGATGGCATGGCGCAAGTCGGTTTCACGTGCCAGGCGTGCACTGGCCCGCACGTTCATGGCCTCGTCAAAGAAGCGGTGCTGGGCACGGCCTGCGGACTTGGCAGCATAAGCGGCCTGCTCCGCGCAGCGCGTGAGGCCTTCCGCGTCGGTTGCATCACGCGGGTACAGGGCGATGCCGATGCTGGCAGTCAGCACCAGCTCGCGGTCCTCGAAGGCAATCGGCTCGGCGATGGCCTGCAACAGGCGATCGGCCACCAGCGCGGCCTGCTTGTCATCGGCGATGTCGACCAGCAAGAGCGTGAAGGCATTGGCCCCCACACGCGACACCATCGATTCCTGGCTGGGCGCACGCGCGTCCATGGCCAGGTCCGAGGTGCGAATTGACGCCTTCAGGCGCCCGGAGATCAGGCGCAGCACGCTGTCGCCCTGGGCGTACCCAATGGCGTCGTTCACGCTCTTGAAGCGGTCCATGTCGATGTACAACATGGCGCAACCCGCGCTCAAGCGGGCCGAGCGGTCGAGCGTGGGGCCCACCATCTCGCTGAAGAACTGGCGGTTGGGCAAGCCGGTGAGCACGTCGTAATGCGCCAGGCGCTTGATGCGCTCTTCGGCTTCCACGCGGTCGGTGATGTCCTGCGTGATGCCTTCCACCGACACCTGACGCCCGTTGTGGTCGATGACGGCCGCGGCCTGCTCGAACACGGTGCGCACCTCGCCGTCAAAGCGGCGGATGGCGAAGGTCAGCTGATAGGGCTCGCCTTCGACCAGGGCGGCCAGGCGCAGCGCGCGCACAGTCTCACGATCCGTATCGGCGATGAGGGCCAGGAAATCATCAGGGCGCGCCTGCATCACAACCTCAGGCGGCGCCGCCAGCACGCGGGCCAGCTCGGGCGAGCAGACAAAACGCTGCCCATCGGCGCCCCACTCCCAGCTGCCCATGTTGGCGATGTGGTGCGCGCGCTCCAGGCGTTCGCGGCTGCGGGTGGCCGACTCGATGGCCACACCCGCACGCAAGGAGTAACGCACACGGTGTGTCAGCAGCGTCCAGTTGATGGGCTTGGAGATGAAGTCGGTGGCACCGGCTTCATACGCGAGCTCGACGGAGGCACTGTCATTGAGGCCCGTGAGCATGAGCACCGGCACGCGGCTGCCATAGCGCGTCTGGCGCAGGCGCTTGCAGACCTCGTAACCATCGAGGTGCGGCATCATCACATCGAGCAACAGCAGGTCAAACGGAGCCTGCTCGATCAGGGCCAGGCCCTGCACGCCGTCTTCAGCCTCGTTGACATCAAAGCCGGCGTGGCGCAGGGTGTGGGCGGCCATGCCCCGCAACAGCGGGTCGTCATCGATGATGAGCAGGCGAGGGCCGGTGTCATCCAGTTTCAGCATGATCGCACCGCGCTTTCTGGCAGGAGGGCATGGGGTCGTCCGAGCATCGTGCACAGCCTTTCGTATTCCATGTCGAACCGGCTCGGCCAGCGCGACATATCAGGGTTGCCTTTTCTCAGCTGCAGTTCGGCATCGGCCGCGCAGGCAGCCATGGCCATGGCCCCGACAGACGCGCTGGAGGACTTCAGGCTGTGCGCCGTGCGTTGCACCGTCTGGGCATCCCCGCTGGAAGCCGCCGACAGGATCGTGCCCAGCAGCGTCGGCAGGGACTTGAAGTACAGGTCCAGCACGACCTGGCCATACGCGGGCTGGGAGCCATCGGCCACCATGGGCAAGGCCGCCAGCACCGAGGCGTCGAACACCTTGGGGGCGGCGCCTGGCTGGCAGCAGGGGCCGGCATCAGCGTGAGGCGGGCAGACGTGCTGGCCTGTGCGCGGGCGTCGGCCCCATCGCTCAATGGCCAGGGCAAGGTGGTCGATGTCCACCGGCTTGGTCAGGAAATCATTCATGCCCACCGCCAGGCAGGCATCGCGGTCCACGGCAAAGGCCTGGGCCGTCAGCGCGATGATGGGGACGCCGATGCCACCGGGGCCGGCTTCACCCGCGCGCAGGCGGCGCGTGGTTTCCAGGCCGTCCATGTCGTGCATGCGGCAGTCCATCACCACGACGTCGTAATGTGCGTCGCGCACGGCATTCAGCGCGGCCAGGCCGCTGTCCACCGCGTTCACCTGGTGCCCGAAATAATTCAATATCTGACAGACCACGTCGCGGTTCACGACCTCGTCTTCGACAACCAGCACGTGAAGCGGCGCCTGCTGCATAGATCCCCCCACTCCCATTTGGACAAATCTGAATCTCAGTATTCGGCACGACAGGCACCGGACTTGAGATATTGGCCATGATGCAACGGGCTGCGTGGGGATGATTCACGCCAGACCGGCGATCGAGGTATTAGGAACGGCTGAATCAGCGCATAAAAAATACCCAGGCGGCATATATGACTGAATTCAATTTTCGGGTTTGGCCGAAATACCGAATGGCAGGCCAGCAGGCCCGCCCCCTCCTGAATCGCCAGTGACACAGGGGGCTTGCTTTATCCAACATTTCAACTATCATTGAATCATGGAAGAACAAGACGTCATCAAGTCCCTGGCCGCCCTGGCCCAAGCCGTGCGCCTGCGCGTGTTCCGTGCGCTGGTGGTGGCCGGGTTCGACGGCCTCACGCCCAGCGCCTTGTCCGAACAGCTGGCGGTACCCGCTACCTCGCTGTCGTTTCACCTCAAGGAGTTGATGCACGCCGGCCTGGTCTCGCAAGAGCGTGACGGCCGCCACCTGATCTACCGCGCGTCGTTCGAGCACATGAACGGCTTGCTGCACTACCTCACCGAGCACTGCTGCCAGGGGCAGGCGTGCTCACCCACCGACACCACCGCCAGCCACACGCGTGGCTGCACGACCTGCTGAAGGAGACCCACCATGAAGCGCTTTCACGTCCATGTGCATGTTGATGACCTGGCCCGCAACATCGACTTCTACTCGAAGATGTTCGGCACCGCACCGGCACGCGTCGAAACCGACTACGCCAAGTGGATGCTGGACGACCCGGCCGTCAACTTCGCCATCTCCACACGCGGCCACGGCCACACCGGTGTGGACCACCTGGGCATCCAGGTCGACAACGACGCGGACCTGCTGGCGCTGAAGACGCAAGCCCAGGCGGCAGACCTCTCCTTGATCGACGAAGGGGCGACCACCTGCTGCTATGCGCGCAGCGACAAGCACTGGGTGATCGACCCGCAGGGCCTGCCCTGGGAGCACTTCCAGACGCTGGGCAGCATCCCCGTGTTCCGTGAAGAAGCGCCTGCAGGCCAGGTCGCCGTGGGCGCCACCGTCGAGGCCGAGCAAGCGGCGCAAGCCAATGCCTGCTGCACACCCAAGGTCAGCGGCAAGCCCATTGGCATCCCGGTCAAATCCACGCCCTCCAAATGCTGCTGAGCCCTCGCATGACCACCCATGTTCTGATCCTGTGCACGCACAACTCGGCCCGCAGCGTGCTCTCCGAAGGCATGCTCAACCATCTGGCGGCCAAGCTGGGCAAAGACGTCAAGGCGCACAGTGCGGGCAGCGCGCCCAGTGGTCGCCTCAACCCCTTTGCCATCGAAGCCTTGAACAAGGCCGGCATCGACACGTCGGCCTACCGCAGCAAAAGCTGGGACGAGTTCACCACGCCCGACGCACCGCCCCTGTCCATCGTCATCACGGTGTGCGACAGCGCGGCAGCCGAGGCCTGCCCGGTGTTCTTCGGTGGCCAGGGGCAGCCCGTCAAGGTGCACTGGGGCTACCCCGATCCGTCCAACGCCGAAGGCGGGGACGAAGGCAAGCGTCGGGCGTTCGAGCTGACGCGCCAGGCCATTGGCTACAAGCTGCTGCAGCTGCTGGCCTTGCCACTGGCCACCATGGATCGGGATGCCTTGCTGGCAGCCCTCAATGACATCGCCCGCTCCTGAGGACATTGCCCGATGAATACCGCCACCGCCATGGCGCCGCTCAAGCCGGCCCCAGCCCCCATGAGCGTCTTCGAACGCTACCTGACCGTCTGGGTCTTCCTGTGCATCGTGGCCGGCATCGCGCTGGGCCAGGTGCTGCCTGGCGTCTTTCAGGCCATCGGCCACATGGAAGTCGCCAAGGTCAACCTGCCGGTGGGCTTGCTCATCTGGGTGATGATCATCCCCATGCTGGTCAAGGTGGACTTCGGCAGCCTGTCCCAGGTCAAGCAGCACTGGCGGGGCATTGGCGTCACCTTGTTTGTCAACTGGGCTGTCAAACCGTTTTCGATGGCGCTGCTGGGCTGGCTCTTCGTGCGCCAGCTGTTTGCGCCTTACCTGCCTGCCGGGCAGCTCGACAGCTACATCGCCGGCCTGATCCTGCTGGCCGCCGCGCCGTGCACGGCCATGGTGTTCGTGTGGAGCCGGCTGACCGGTGGCAACCCGCTGTTCACGTTGTCGCAAGTGGCGCTGAACGACACCATCATGGTGTTTGCGTTTGCCCCCATCGTGGCGCTGCTGCTGGGCTTGTCGTCCATCGTCGTGCCGTGGGACACCCTGGTGACCTCGGTCGTGCTGTACATCGTGATCCCGGTGGCCCTGGCGCAAGCGATGCGCAAGGTCTTGCTCCAGCGCGGCCAGGCTGCTTTTGATGCCGCACTCGCGAGGATCGGCCCGTGGTCCATCACCGCCTTGCTGGCCACCCTCGTGCTGCTGTTTGCCTTCCAGGGTGAGGCCATCATCAAGCAGCCACTGGTGATCGCCATGCTGGCCGTGCCCATCCTCATCCAGGTCTTCTTCAACTCGGCGCTGGCTTACTGGCTCAACCGCCGCCTGGGCGAAACGCATGACGTGGCCTGCCCCTCGGCCCTGATCGGCGCCAGCAACTTCTTCGAGCTGGCCGTGGCGGCGGCCATCAGCCTGTTTGGATTCGAGTCGGGCGCGGCGCTCGCCACCGTGGTCGGTGTGCTGATCGAAGTGCCCGTGATGCTGCTGGTCGTCCGCGTGGTCAACCAGAGCAAGGGCTGGTACAAGCAAGGACAATGCAAGGCATGAACTCCGTCACCATCTATCACAACCCGAAGTGCGGCACCTCCCGCAACACCCTGGCCCTGATCCGCAATGCGGGCATCGAACCCCTGGTGGTTCACTACCTGGACACGCCGCCCACGCGTGCGCAACTGGTCCAGCTGATCACAGCCTGCGGCCTGTCGGTGCGTGAAGTGCTGCGCAGCAAGGGCGAGGTCTATGAGGAACTCAAGCTGGATGACAGCAAGTGGACCGACGACGAGCTGCTGGACTTCATGGTCGCGCACCCGATCCTGATCAACCGGCCCATCGTGGTCACGCCCCAGGGCACGCGCCTGTGCCGCCCCTCCGAGCTGGTGCTCGACATCCTGCCGCAAGCGCAGCAAGGCCCCTTCACCAAAGAAGACGGCGAAGTGGTGATTGACGCGCAAGGCCGCCGCCTTGTCTGAACAGGCCGACATGCCGGCATCGCCAGAACAGCCTTGCCTGATGGCCGCATGGCACGCGCATGAGCGCGAGCTGAGGCGCTGGCTGATCGGCCATGTAGAAGACCCGCACACGGCGCAAGACCTGCTGCAAGACATCTTCATGAAGGCCTTGCGCCAAGGGCAGGGCTTTTGCGACATCACCAATGCACGCGCCTGGCTGTACGAGGTCGCGCGTAACACCGTGACCGACCACATGCGTCGTCGCCGGGCATGGGTTGAATTGCCCGATGACCTGCCTGCCGCCGAAGACAACCCGATGCCCGCGGTGGACAGCCTGGCTTCCTGCCTGCCCCGCGTGCTGGGTGAATTGAGCGCCGAAGACCGCGAGGCCATCACCGAATGCGACCTCAAGGGCATGAGCCAGGAAGACTACGCCCGCAAGCTGGGCCTGAGCTTGCCGGGTGCCAAGTCACGCATCCAGAGGGCCCGCAAGCGGCTGCGGGCGCAATTGACGCTGTCTTGCCAGGTGACACTTGATCCGCAGGGCCAGGTTTGCTGCTTTGTGCCCCGCGCTTGACGCCAGCGCGTGCCATACCTGCATCTTTTTGATGGCAGTGGCGTCTCCTTGATTGACAGGCTTGACCTGCCGCCCCAGAGGAACACACTGCTGTCATGAACACCACCACCTCCCCCGCCGCCGCCCAGACGACGCCCTTGCTTCGCTGGCTTCTCGGCCTGGCCGTGGTGGCGCCCTTGTGGTTCTGGGCTTACGCGCACCTCACCGACCTGGCCGACGCCGTTCTGAGCCTGATCGGCCTGACGCGCCAGACGGCCCTGGGTGAAGCCTTGCATTTCTTCTTTTACGACACGCCCAAGGTCTTGCTCTTGCTCACGGGCATCGTGTTTGTGATGGGCATCGTGCAGACCTTTTTTGCGCCCGAGCGCACCCGTGCCTTGCTGGCGGGCAAGCGGACCGGTGTGGGCAATGTGCTGGCGGCCCTGCTGGGCATCGTCACCCCGTTTTGCTCCTGCTCGGCCGTGCCCTTGTTCATTGGCCTGCTCTCGGCTGGCGTGCCGCTGGGCGTGACCTTCTCATTTCTGATCTCGGCGCCCATGGTCAATGAGGTGGCCCTGGCGCTCCTGTTCGGCATGTTTGGCTGGAAGGTGGCGGGGCTCTACCTTGGAATGGGCCTGCTGGTGGCCATCGTCGCGGGCCTGGTGATCGGCAGGCTGCGCATGGAGCGCCACCTGGAAGACTGGGTACAGGTCATCGCCCGGGGTGAAGCCGTGCATGTGCAGGCAGAGCGCCTGAACTGGGTGCAACGCTTTGAAGCGGGTTGGCGCCATGTGCGCGAGATCGTCGGCAAGGTCTGGCCCTATGTGATCGCTGGCATTGCACTGGGCGCGGGCATCCACGGTTATGTGCCGCAAGACTTCATGGCATCCATCATGGGGCGCGAAGCCTGGTGGTCGGTGCCGGTGGCCGTGCTCCTGGGTGTGCCCATGTACACCAATGCCGCCGGCATCATCCCCATCGTCGAAGCCCTGATCGGCAAGGGGGCCGCCCTGGGCACCGTGCTGGCTTTCATGATGAGCGTGATCGCCCTGTCTGCGCCAGAAATGATCATCTTGCGCAAGGCGCTCAAGCCACGCCTGATCGCCACCTTTGCGGGCATCGTGGCCGCTGGCATTTTGCTGGTGGGTTACGTGTTCAATCTCGTTCTGTAAAGCCATCTCCCATTGATTCAAGGGCAACATCATGAAAGACATCAAGGTTCTGGGCTCGGGCTGCGCCAACTGCAAGACCACCATCGCACTGATCGAACAAGTCGCTCAGGAAAAGCGCGTTGAGATCAAGATGGACAAGGTGCAGGACATGCAGGCCATCATCGGTTACGGCGTCATGTCCACCCCAGGGGTGGTGGTGGATGGCAAGGTGGTGCATGCCGGTGGCGTGCCCAGTCGGGACAAGATAGCGCAGTGGTTGGCATGAACGCAGCTCGCCAGCCCGTGAGCGCGACATCACTGAGCACCGCCGAAGCGCTCAACCTGGGCTGCTACTGCCGCACGCTCAACCCGATGCGGCTTCAACAGGAGCTGGAGGCCGACAGCAGCCTGGCTGGCATGACACTGGACACCACCACATCTTTGAGCGAGCATGGCTTGCACGCATCAAGACACCCCAGCCTGGCGCGCTCGCCAGCATCTGCATCCACATTGATTCGTTTGGTGTTTGACCTACACAAGGAGTGAACATGAGCCAGCCTGAAGTCGTCATCTGCAACCCTGTCCGCACCGCCATCGGCACCTATGGCGGCAGCCTCAAAGACGTGCTGGCCCCTGATCTGGGCGCCGCCGTCATCCGTGAAAGCCTCAAACGCTCGGGCTTGCCCGCCGACCAGATCGAATCGCTCATCATGGGCAACGTCATCCAGGCAGGCGTGAAGATGAACCCCGCGCGGCAGGCCGGCATCGGTGCGGGTCTGCCCGTCGAGGTGCCTGCCATGACCGTGAACCGCGTGTGCGGCTCTGGCGCCCAGGCCATTGCCAGTGCGGCCCTGGAGATCTGGTCGGGCATGAGCCAGGTCGCCATCGCTGGCGGCATGGAGAACATGGACCGCGCCCCCTACCTGCTGCCGCAAGGGCGCTGGGGCGCGCGCATGGGCGATGTCACGCTGCTCGACAGCATGCTCTACGACGGCCTGAACGACGCCTTCAGCGGCAAGCATTCTGGCTGGCACACCGAGGACCTGGTGGCACTGAAGGCCATCAGCCGAGAGGATCAGGACCGTTGGGCCTTGCGCTCGCAGCAGCGCTTCTCGGTCGCCCAGGCTGAAGGCAAGTTCGACGCCGAAATCGTGACGATCGAAGTGCCGGGTCGCAAGGGCCCCACGCTCTTTGCCCGCGATGAGCACAACCGCCCCGAGACCACGGCCGAATCGCTGACCAAACTCAAGCCCGCCTTCCGCAAAGAAGGCACGATCACGGCGGGCAATGCGCCTGGCCTCAACACCGGGGCGGCGGCCATGATCGTGGCCGAGCGCAAATGGGCCGACAGCCATGGCTTGAAGCCCATGGCACGCCTGGTGAGTTACGGCGTGGGCGCCGTTGAGCCAGGCATGTTCGGGTTGGGGCCCGTGCCGGCCGTGCGACAAGCGCTGGCGCGAGCCAAGTGGGCCGTGGGTGATGTGCAGCGTGTCGAGATCAACGAGGCCTTTGCGGCCATCGCCCTGGCTTGCCTGCGCGAACTGGGCCTGCCCGAAGACAGGGTCAATGTGGAGGGCGGCGCCATTGCGCACGGCCATCCGATTGGCGCCTCTGGCGCGGTGCTGACCACGCGCTTGCTGCATTCGATGCAACGCGATGGGCTCCAACGCGGCGTGGTGACCCTGTGCATCGGGGGCGGTCAAGGCATTGCCCTGGCACTTGAAATGATCTGATGGATTGGGCGCATCTTTTTGCCATGGTCTGCGTCTCCTTTCATGAGACCAAACTCAATGGAGCCAGATCATGTGCATGGGATACGCCAAAGACATCGCGGCCTGGGCCTGCCAAGGGGAGTTGAACCGACGTGAGGCGGCCTTGCTCGCTTGGGGTGAGACCTGGCTTGCGCAAAGGCTTGATCCCGCCGAACAGGGGCCACAGGCAGGGCCAGCGCGTGGTGATTCGGGCGCGCCAGCGCAGGTTCGTGACATGGCGCCGACCCGCGCCATCGCCCTGCCAAACCGGTAGGCTGCCTTGGGGTGGGCGTGGCGCCGCTCATTGCGGTTTGCGGACGCAGGTGCCCGACGGGCTGGGTAAACTGGCTCGCGGTGAATCGGCGTTCAAACCAAGGAGCATCTTCATGGCCATCAACGTGCCGGACTTTCTGAACCATCCAACCCGGCACCTGTTCTTCACCGGCAAGGGCGGCGTGGGCAAGACCTCGCTGTCGACTGCCACGGCCATTGCCCTGGCCGACTCGGGCCTGCGCGTGCTGCTGGTCAGCACCGACGCCGCCTCCAACCTTGATGAGATGCTGGGCGCCCCCTTGCGCAACACGCCCACGCCCGTGCCTGGTGTGCCGGGCCTGTCGATGCTCAACATCGACCCGGACGTGGCGGCCGAGACCTATCGCCAACGTGTCATCGCGCAAATGGCCGGCAGCAGCACCGAGGATGAACGCGCCACCGTGCGCGAGCAGTTGTCGGGTGCCTGCACCACCGAGATCGCCTCGTTCGACGAGTTCTCCAACCTGCTGGCCGGTGGCGCGGGGGACTACGACCACATCGTGTTCGACACGGCCCCGACCGGCCACACCCTGCGCCTGCTGAGCCTGCCCAAGGCCTGGAGCGGCTTCCTCAAGGGCAATGACCGCGGCGCCTCCTGCCTGGGCCCCCATTCCGGCTTGAAGATGCAGGAGGCCCGATCAAGGCGCCCTGGCCGAAGCGGCCCGCACCAGCGCCGAGCTGCGCACCCTGGGCCTGGGCAACCAGCACCTGGCCGTCAACGGCGTGTTCCAAGCCAGCAACCCGCATGACGATGTGGCCCGTGCCCTTGAATCGCTGGGCGCGCAGGCCATGGCCCACATGCCCGAGGCCCTCCGGGCCTTGCCGCAACATCGCGTGCCGCTGCGCCCCTTCGACACGGTCGGCCTGCCTGCCCTGCGCGCGCTCTTGTCGGATCAACCCACGCCCGCGGACCTGATACCCGCGCCGCAGGTCGATGCGCCCCTGTCGGCGGAGCGGCTGGACAAACTGGTAGACGAGCTGGCCGCAACCGGCAAGGGCCTGATCATGGTGATGGGCAAAGGCGGCGTCGGCAAGACCACGATCGCAGCAGCCCTGGCCATTGGCCTGGTGCGGCGCGGCCTGGCCGTGCACCTGAGCACGACCGACCCGGCGGCCCACCTGGCCATGACGCTCGATGGGCAACTGCCCGGCCTGAGCGTGGACCGCATCGACCCCAAGGTCGAGACCCAGCGCTACATCGACAAGATCATGGCCGCCAAAGGCAGCCAGCTCGATGAGCAGGAGAAGGCCCTGATGCTGGAGGACCTGCAATCGCCCTGCACCGAAGAGGTCGCCGTCTTCCACGCGTTTTCCAAGACCGTGGCCTCGGCCCGCAGTGCCTTCGTGGTGCTGGACACCGCGCCGACCGGCCACTCGCTGCTGCTGATGGACGCCACCGGGGCTTACCACCGCCAGATGGTGCGCGCTTTCGAGAGCCAGGCCACCACGCACATCGTCACGCCGCTGATGCGCCTGCAAGACCCGGACTACACCCGCATCGTGCTGGTCACGCTGCCCGAGACCACGCCGGCTTCACAAGCCGCGGCCTTGCAGGATGACCTGCGGCGTGCGCACATCGAGCCTTATGCCTGGGTGGTCAACAAATCGATCCTGGCCACCGGCACGCAAGACCCCACCCTGCTGGCCAGGCTGGAGGGCGAGCGCCGCCAGATGGCCCGCATCGCCTCTGGCCTGGCCCAGCGCACCTTCGTGCTGCCCTGGACACCACAGCCGCCCGTAGGCGTGGCGGCGCTCACGCACCTGCTGGACACCTGAAGCGCCCCGTCAGTTCAACACATAGCCCACGGGCTGCGGCACGGCCGGCAGCTCGCGGTCGCCCAGCATTTCCAGCAAGGCCGCTTCGATGTTGATGGCCATGGCGTCCAGCGCCAGGTCATTGGGCATGGTGCCAAAGGGCTCTTCGATCTCGTCGCTCAGGGCTTCGATGGCAAAGAAGGTATAGGCCACGAAACACACCATGAGCGGGGTCATGATGCCGATGGCATCCAGCAGGCCGAAGGGCAGCATCAGGCAATAGATGTAGACCGTGCGGTGCAGGATGACCGAATACGTGAAAGGCAGCGGCGTGTAGGCGATGCGTTCGCAACCGCCGTAGGCATCGTTGAGGCCTGCAAGCGAGCGATCCAGCTCGGCGGCCAGGATGGGCGACAGCTCGCCCGACTCGCGCTGCTGGCGCAACTGGTCCGCCAGCCAAGTCATGATCTGCAGCGGCGGCGAACGGCGGCCTGCCACTTGAGGCAGCAGCGATGCGGGCAGGAGGCGACGCATGTCCGCCTGGTTGTCCGAATTGCGCAGCTGGTGCCGCACCGCATGCACGAATGCGGCCACGCCCATCACGAAGGGCCGCGGGTCACCACCGGCAAACGACAGGCGCTGGCGGGCGGCATTGCGGCTGTCGGTCAGCAGCTTGCCCCACAGCTTGCGGGCCTCCCAGTAGCGGTCGTAGCTGGCGTTGTTGCGAAAGCCCAGGAAGATCGCCAGGGCCACGCCCACCAGCGAAAACGGCACCGTGGTCAGCGTGATCTTGCGGTGCAACAGCTCGCCGTGGAAGATCACCACGATGAGCGACACCAAGGCCGTGACACCCAGTTGCGGCAGGATCTTGTTGAGGACCGAACCACGCCACACGAACAACATGCGCAGCCAATTGGGGCGGGGACGAACGATCACTCAGCAGCTCCGGGGCGGGGCAGCGCCCCAAATCGAGTCGTCATTCTGGCATGGCTGGTCACACAAGGCCCCGCAATGTAAAGAAATGCGATCCTCATGCGGGCGCCAGTCAGTGTCACAAGACCTACTTACGGGCTTCCTAGAGTGATCGGGTACAGGACTCCCCCTGGAACACTTCACCCCATCAGCAGGTGCCCCATGACACTGAAACACGCTTTTGTCTCGACCTCGTTGGCTGCCGCATGCCTGGTTTCAACCCAGGTGCAAGCCGCCGAAGGCGCGGTTCCCCATGGCATCCCTCACCTCGACCACGTCTTTGTGGTGGTGATGGAGAACCACGGCTACAGCCAGCTCCTGAACAACCCCAACGCCCCCTTCATCAATGCCTACGCGAAGTCGGCCAACCTGGCCAGCAACTACTTTGCGGTCGGGCACCCGAGCCTCACCAACTACCTGGAGATCGTGGGCGGCTCCAACTTCGGCGTGCAAAGCGACAACTTCCCTGACTGGCACAACAGCAACTGCGTCCCCAACCTGATCTCGGGCCAGGCCAATACCGACAACCCGGCCAGCGGCAAGGTCTGCCCGATCACAGGCATGGGCTCGGACGCCGCCACCCCGGCACTGGACACCACGAACGAAGTGCAAGGCGGCCCGGGTGAAGCCAATATCGATGGCATCCGGTCGGTCCCGGCTGACCACCGCACGGTGGGCATGACCATCGCGGATCAACTGGTGCGCACCGGCCAGAGCTGGAAGAGCTACCAGGAGAGCCTGCCGCCCCAAGGTGCCGATACCGTGAACATCAGCGACGGCTACTTCACCAACAACACGGACTTCAGCAAGATCAAGCCCACCTTGAGCCCTGCCTTGTCTCAAAGTGATGTGGTGGCGCTGTATGCCGCCAAGCACAACCCCTTTGCCTACTTCCAGAGCGTGCAGGAAGGCCGTGAGCCGCACAACAGCCTGCGCAACACGGTGGGCTTCGATGGGGCAAAGGGCCTGTACGCAGACCTGGCTTCGGGCCATGTCCCTTCGCTGTCGTTCATCGCGCCCAACCAGTGCAATGACCAGCATGGCCGCGGCAACGCCGGCGCCTTCTGCAACTACGACCCCAGTGACAATGGCTCGCAGGCAGGCCTGAACCCCGCCCTGATCCAACGTGGTGATCAGACCGTCCAGCAAATCGTCTCGGCCATCAAGCACTCGCCCACATGGCGGTCGGGCCGCAATGCCATCGTGGTGGTCTGGGACGAAAACGACTACAGCACCGCCCCCAACACCAACCAGGTCATGCTGATCGTCGACACCAACTACGGTGCGCACAAGGTGAACAGCAGCAAGAGCTACACCCACTTCTCCCTGCTGCGCACGCTGGAAGCGGGTTTCAACCTGCCTTGCCTGAACCACGCATGCGACAAGGCCTCGGAGACCATGTCCGACCTGTTCGCGGAAGGGCGGTATCCGTTCACGATGGACGACGAGCAGTGACTTGACTGATGGATGGCGCTTGCCGGCCCCTGCGCATTTCGCTACAACAGCGCATGGAGAGCCATATGGACATCGTGAGCGCCATCCGTCAGTTCAACCAGGGGCGAGAGCCCGAGCGCTTGCAGTTGAAGTACCGCAAGATGCGCAGCGACCCCTTCAGTTTTCTGAGGGGCTCGTGTCACCTCTTTTATGAACAGCTCCCCAGGTCCGGGGTCTTCAAGAACGCGCCACCGGTCTGGTCGTGTGGCGACCTGCACCTGGAGAACTTCGGCAGCTACAAGGGTGACAACCGGCTCGCCTATTTCGACGTCAACGATTTCGACGAGGGCATCCTGGCCCCCGCCAGCTGGGATGTCGTGCGCATGTTGACCAGCCTGCGCGTTGGCGCGCACAGCATCGGCCTGAAACAACAGGATGCGCAAGCGCTGTGTGACGCCTTCCTCGCTGGTTATGGCGGCGCGCTTGCACAAGGCAAGGCTTATTGGGTCGAGCACCGGACGGCGCACGGCCTGATCCGGCATCTGCTGGACAGCCTGCAGGACCGGCAGCGCAAGGACTGGCTGGACGCCCGCACCGAGTTCAAAGGCGGCAACAAAAGCCGAGTGCGCCGCCTGAAGGTGGATGGCCAGAAGGCTTTGCCCGTGTCGGACGCGCAGCGCAACAGCGTGATGAATTTCATGGCCGGCTTTGCGAAGCAACAAGACAAGCCCGGCTTCTTCAAGGTGCTGGATGTGGCCCGGCGTGTGGCCGGCACAGGCAGCCTGGGCGTGAACCGCTACGTGGTGCTGGTGCAGGGCAAGGGCGCACCAGATGGCCATTACCTGCTGGATCTCAAGGCTGCACAAGCCTCTTCACTGGCAGGCCGGGTGAAGCTCAAACAGCCTAGATGGGCCTCCGAGGCGCACCGCATTGTGGAAGTGCAGCGGCGTGTTCAAGCGGTGTCGATGGCCTTCCTGCAAGCCGTCGAGATGGACGGCAGGCCTTATGTGCTCAGGGGCTTGCAGCCCGTGGAAGACCGCGTGAGCCTGAACGGCGCCCGGCAGCCTCGCGCGGAGATTGCGCATGTCATCCATGGCATGGGCAAGCTGGTGGCCTGGGGGCAGTTGCGCAGCGGCGGGCGGCAGGGCTCGGCCACCGCGGACGAACTGATCGACTTCGCCCAGGGCAAGAAGTGGCAGCCAAAGTTGCTGGAGGCAGCCGACACCTGTGCGCGCCAGACCCTGGCGGACGCCGCCACCTTTGCCCAGGCGTTTGACGATGGCGCGTTTCGCTGAGGCCCGCCTGCGTCAGGTCTGATCAAAGTGCAACCGGGGCGCGGCACCGGCAGAAGGCGCCGCCAACTGCCCGATCACGGCCGCCTCGGCAAACCCTGCACCGCGAAACTCGGCCAGCACCGCGTCCACCGCGTCGAGCTGGCAGCTCACCAGCAGGCCACCGCTGGTCTGCGGGTCAGAGGCCAGGGCCTGCATCCACGCGGGCGCTTCGGCGGGCCAAGCCACCTCGGCCCCATAGGCCGCCCAGTTGCGCGCCGAGGCCCCAGTGACGATGCCTTCGCGGGCAAACGTCACCGCCTCCTCGATCAAGGGCAACTGATCCAGCGCGACCTGGGCATCCAGGCGCGAGCCACGGCAGATTTCCAGCAGGTGCCCCGCCAGGCCGAAGCCCGTGACATCGGTCATCGCGTGCACGCCGCTCAAGGCGCCCAGCGCGATGCCCACGCGGTTGAGCTGGGTCGTGTGACGCAACATCTGCGCATAACCCTGCTCGGTCAGCAGGCCCTTCTTGAGCGCAGCCGACAGGATGCCCACGCCCAGCGGCTTGCCCAGCACCAGCACATCACCGGCCTGGCCATCGGCATTGCGGTGCACGCGGTCGGGGTGCACCAGGCCCAGCGCCACCAGGCCATAGATCGGCTCCAGCAGGTCGATGGAGTGGCCGCCCGCGATCGGGATGCCCGCATCGCGACAGACCTCGGCACCACCGGCGAGGATCTGGCCGATCACCTCGGGCGGCAGCTTCGCAATGGGCATGCCCACCAGGGCCAGCGCCATGATGGGCGTGCCACCCATGGCGTAAATGTCGGACAACGCATTGGTAGCCGCGATGCGGCCGAAGTCACGCGGGTCATCGACGATGGGCGTGAAGAAATCGGTCGTGGCCACCAGGGCCTGCGTGTCATTGAGGCGGTACACCGCCGCGTCGTCGCTGGTCTCCAGGCCCACCATCAGCTCTGGGGGCACGAGGCCTTGTGGCGCACGTGACAGAATCTCGGCCAGCAAGCCCGGCGCGATCTTGCAACCGCAGCCGCCGCCGTGCGAAAACTGAGTAAGGGCAATGGAAGTCATGGTGCAACAGAAGTTCAAGGCGATTGTGCCAGTCGGGGCGGCCCGATGAGCACTCGCGGCCCGATCCAGGTGGCCGATCGCCATCTGTTTGACTGCATCATCGATGCCCGCTCGCCTGCCGAGTTTGCGCTCGACCACATCCCCGGGGCCATCAACTGCCCTGTGCTGGATGACGATGAGCGCCGCATCGTGGGCACCATCTACAAGCAGCAAGGCGCGTTCGAGGCACGCCGCGTGGGTGGCGCCATGGTGGCGGCCAACCTGGCCAAACACCTGCAAGGCCGCTTCGCCCACATGCCACACGACTGGAAGCCACTGGTCTATTGCTGGCGCGGTGGGCTGCGCAGCGGCTCCATGGTGGCCTGGTGGCGCCTGGTGGGCTGGGATGCGCAACAGCTGGCCGGCGGCTACAAACGCTGGCGCCAGCATGTGATCGCCGTGCTCGACGCCCTGTGCCCGCAACTGCCCTTGCGCGTGGTGTGCGGCGCCACCGGCAGCGCCAAGACCCGGGTGCTGCACGCCCTGGCCGAACAAGGCGCCCAGGTGCTGGACCTGGAAGGCCTGGCCTGCCACAAAGGCTCCTTGCTGGGTGCCGTGCCCGGTGTGGACCAGCCTTCGCAAAAGGCCTTCGAGACGCAACTGGCCACCGTGCTCGAAAGCTTTGACCTGAGCCAGCCCGTGTTCGTGGAGGCCGAGAGCCGCAAGATCGGCCGCATCTCGCTGCCCACGAGCCTGATCGAGCGCATGCGCGCCAGCCCCTGCCTGGAGATCGCCGCGCCTGCCGAAGCCCGCCAGGCCTTCCTGCTGCGCGACTACGCCTACCTGGGCGACGATGGCGACACCCTGGCCCAGCGCCTGGATGCGCTGCGCCCCCTGCATGGCAAGGACACCATCGCCCGCTGGCAGGACTGGGCGCGGCACGCCCAGCTGGCCCCCTTGTTCGCCGAGCTGGCCGAGTTGCACTACGACCCGCTGTATGCCCGCTCGCAGGCCGCCCACTTCCACCAATGGGCGCAACGCCAGGCCGTGCACACCGATGCGCTGGACGAGCCCGCGATCGCACAACTGGCCCGGCGTCTGCGGGCGCTGGTCTGACATGACGCACGCATCCGTTCCCACCGTGCCCACGGTCCAGTTGTCGCACGTCAGCCGCCACTGGGGTGGCCAGCCTGTGCTCGACGACATCAACCTGCGTTTGGGTCCGGGCGAGCGCATCGCCCTGATCGGCCCCAGCGGCGCGGGCAAATCCACCTTGATCAGGCTGATCGCCGGTGCCCTGCGCGCCACATCGGGCCAGATCGACATCGATGGCCGCCCCCTGGCAGGCATGAGCTGGCGCGCCCTGCAACGCTACCGGTCCGGCTGCCGCATCGTGGAGCAACAGAACCTGCTGGTGCCGCAAGCCAGCGTGCACCGCAACGTGGTGTCCGGCCTGCTGCCCACCTGGCCCTGGTACAAGACCCTGCAAGCCGCCTTGATGCCCGTCGAGGTGGCGCGCGTGGCCACGCTGCTGCAATCGCTGGGCATGGCCGATCACCAGTGGGACAAGGCCGGCGAGCTCAGCGGCGGGCAGATGCAGCGTGTCGCCATTGCGCGGGCGCTGATCGCCAACCCCGGCTTGCTGCTGGCCGACGAACCCACCGCCTCGCTGGACCCGCACACCGCCAAGGCCGTGACCCGGCTCATCGTCGAGCAGGCCCGCCACCGCGCCATGTCGCTGGTGTTCTGCACACACTGGTTCGACATCGTGCGGCAGGACTGCACCCGCGTGATCGGCCTGCGTGCCGGCCACGTGCTGTTTGATTGCGCCCCCGCAGACGTCACCGAGGACCGGCTGGCGCAGCTGTATGCCGGCAGCCATGAGCGACTCTGAGCAAGCCCCCTCGCCCGCATCTACGCGGGCCGGCCAGGCCTGGCGCGCCGAGCGCCACGCCCACTGGCGCCGGTACGCGCTGTGGCTGCTCATCGGCCTGTCGGGCTGGCTGTGCCTGGCCCTCACGGGCGCCCAACCCACCAAGCTGTTCGACCAGGACGGCCTGCGCAATGCGGGCGAGATCCTCACCGGCATGGCCCACCCGGATGTCTCGCGCGACTTCCTGGCCCGCGTGTTCGAGCTGTCGGTCGAGAGCCTGCTGATCGGCATCCTCGGCACGGTGATGGCCGTGGTGCTGGGCATCAGCCTGGCCTTCTTCGCCATCCGCGTGCCGGAGCTGCCCGACCCGCCGCGCCGCGCGCCAGCCTGGGTGCGCCATAGCCTCGCGCTCACACGCTGGCTGGCGCGCCTGCTGTTGAGCGTGCTGCGCGCCATCCCCGAGATCGTGTGGGCCTACCTCTTCGTGCGCCTCATCGGCCTGGGCCCGGGCGCGGCCGTGCTGGCCATCGGGCTCACCGTGGGCGGCAACATCGGCAAGCTGTATGCCGAACTGGCCGAGGCCGTCGAGCCGCGCTCGCTGCAGGCCTTGCGCGCCGCGGGCGCTTCGCGCTGGGCCATCTTCCTGCACGCCGTGCTGCCCCAGGTCAGCCGGCAGTGGACGGGCTACGCGCTCTTCTGCCTGGAGTGCAACATCCGCATCGGCACCATCCTGGGCGTGGTGGGCGCGGGCGGCCTGGGCAGTGAAATCGCGCTGAGCCTGCGCTACTTCCAGTACGACAAGCTGGCCACCACCCTGCTGGCCGTGCTGGCCTTCGTGGTGGCGCTGGAGCTGGTCAGCGCGCAGCTGCGCCGGCGTGATGTGCGCTGGTCGCTGAGCCTGGCCGTCATCGGCGCGGCCTGGGCCCTGCACCAGCTGGACATCCCCTGGGCCGACCTGCTGAACAGCCAGGCCCCACCGCTGCTCAGCTTCGACCACCTGGTGCTGGACGCTGCCTTCATGCAGACCGTGGCCACCCAGATCGGCGAGACCCTGATGATGGCCTGGGTCGCCACCCTGGTCTCGGCCGGCCTGGCTTTCATACTGGCCCCCATGGCCGCTTCGCACCTGATGACGGGCAGCTACCTGATTGATCCGCCGCGCACCGCCGCCCTGTCTCGCACCTGGCGCCAGGTGCTGAAGTGGGCCAGCCGTGCCGTGCTGCAAGGCACCCGCGTGATCCCCGAGCTGACGCTGGCGCTCGTGTTCGTGGTGTGGGTGGGTGGCGGCCCGCTGGCCGGCATCATGGCCATCGCGGTGCACAACATCGGCGTCATGGGGCGCCTGTTTGCCGACGTGTTCGAAGAGGTCGAAGCCGGCCCGCCTGCCGTGATGCAGGCCCAGGGCGCCGGCACCCTGGCCACCTTCCTCTTTGGCGTGCTGCCGCAGGTGCAGGCGCGCCTGGCCGCTTTCACGCTCTACCGCTTCGAGGTGAACGTGCGCGCCACCGCCATGGTCGGCTTCGTGGGCGCAGGCGGCATCGGTGACGCGCTCAACACCGCCATCAGCCTGTTCCACATGCAGGACCTCAGCCTGCTGCTGCTGACCATGCTGGCACTCGTGGCCATCGTGGATGCGCTGGGCGACAAGGTCCGTGCCCGTATCCTGTCTGCACCACGATCCGCCCCCTTTTCCAAGCCGCTGCTGGTGCTTGACGTTTGAGCCCATTCAAGCGCGTCACCCCCTCACCCCCTCCACCCCACCAAACCAAGGACACCACCTCATGACCACCTCCCGCCTGATCCGCCGCGCCATCTTGCTCAGCCCCCTGCTCGCCCTGGCCACACAGGCCGTGCATGCGGAAGACGTCATCCGCGTCTCGGGCATCCCCGATGAAAACCCCACCGAACTGGCGCGCAAGTACCAGCCGCTGGTCGAGCACCTGCAAAAGCACCTGGGCGTCAAGGTCGTGTACGTGCCGGTGATCGACTACGGTGCGGCCGTGTCCGCCCTGGGCGCCGGCAAGATCGACTTTGCCTGGCTGGGCGGCTTCACCTTCGTGCAGGCCAAGGTGATGTCGGGCGCCAAGCCCGTGGTCATGCGCGACATCGACCGCGAGTTCCACAGCGTGTTCATCGCCAACACGGCCGCGGGCATCAACAAGCCTGAAGACATGCGCGGCAAGAGCTTCGCCTTCGGCGCCAAGAGCTCGACCTCGGGCCACCTTTTCCCGCGCTACTTCCTGAGCACGCAATTCAAGATCGATGCCGACAAGGACTTTGCCGGCGCCCCCATCTACAGCGGCGCGCATGACGCCACCGTGAAGATGGTGGAATCGGGCAAGGTGCAGTCCGGTGCGCTGAACATCGAGGTCTGGCAGCGCCTGGTGGCCGGTGACAAGTTCGACAAGAACAAGGTCAAGGCCATCTGGACCACGCCCGCCTTTGTGGACTACGTGTGGGCCGCCCGCAAGGACCTGCCCCCCGCCACCGTGCAGAAGTTCGCCCAGGCCTTCCTGAGCCTGGATGCGAGCAAGCCCGAAGACAAGGCCGTGCTGGACCTGCAAGGCGCGAAAAAGTTCGTGCCCGCCAAGGCGGAGGACTTCACCGTGATCGAGCAAGTTGGCCGCTCGACCGGTTTGCTGAAGTAAATCAAAGTCTTGCGCTGGCAGGCCCTTGCAGCGCCGCCAAAACCGCCGCAAGATGGCGGTATCGGTGTTGCGGCAGGAGGGCCATGCCATGAAAGCGCACAAGCAAGTTGAGAAGGTCAACCCCGCGTTCTCTGCGGCCGGCACCATGGTGGCCGACGCCATGCTGTTCTGGGCCGACCAGTTCATGGCCCAGCAACGCCTGGCCGGTGCCATGCTGGACTCGTACATGCAATGGGGCAAGGAAGTGGAAGCCGGGCTGGCGGAGATGATGATGCTGCCCGGTAGCCAGGACATGCACATCACGCCCGATTCGGCCGGGGTGGCCTTGAGTTCAATCGACCCCTCCCCCAAGGGGATCGTGGACGCCTTCGCGGGCACGGCCAATGCCATGTTCCAGGCCTGGGCCAACGCCATCGAACACGAGGTGCAGGACGCCCAGGGCCAGGCGCCCGAACCCGCCCAGCGGCATTGACCGCCCTCCCGTTTGCAGAGATCATGTGAGCGCGCCGCCTGGCGCGCGGGCATCACGATCAGGAGGCTGCGATGAGCGAACGTCTGAGCGTTGGGGAAATCTGCACGCGTGAGGTGACCATCGCCTTTCGCGACACCGATCTGGTCGCTGCGGCCAGGCTGATGCGCGAGGCGCATGTCGGCGCGCTGGTCGTGGTCGACGAGATGCCGGGCAAACGCATGGTGGCCGGCCTCATCACCGACCGTGACATCGTCACCGCCGTCATCGCACCGGGGCTGGACCCGCGCACCCTCAATGTCGAGGATGTGATGACCGAGCCCGTGCTGACCATGGACGAGGACGACTCCCTGATCGACCTGTTGCGCATGATGCGCGACAAGGGCGTGCGCCGCGTGCCCGTGCTGGGCGCGCAACGCGAACTGGTCGGCCTGGTGACGCTGGACGACGCCCTGGAGATCCTGGCCGAAGAGCTCGACTTGCTGGTCGGCGCCATCGGCAGCGAGGCCCGGCGCGAACGCATGAGGCGGCCCGCCGCTTGAGCAGCACGCCCGCGCGCAAGGGCCCCCTTCGCGCCCCTTACGCGCCGCCGCGCTCGACCGCCAGCCCTTGCTGCTGCCACATCAGCATGCCGCCGCGCATATTGGCCACGCGCTGAAAGCCGCCCTGGCGCAGGATCACCGTGGCCTGGCCCGAGCGCATGCCGGCATGGCACACCGTGATCACCGGCTTGTCCTGCGGGATCTCGGCCAGCCGGCCCTTCAGCTCGCTCAGCGGCAGGATCCGTGCCCCCGGGATGCGACCCAGGCGCTCGTCCACTTCCTCGGGCTGGCGCACATCCAGGATCAGCACCTCGCCCAGGTGCTCGGACACCCACTCCGGCTCGATCTCGATCAAGCCCGCATACGTCTGGCGCACCGGCCCCCAGTCCGCCAGCTTGGGCACCTGGCCATCCTGCGTCCGCCCCGAGCGCAAGTTGGCCGGCAAGGCCACCGCCAGTTGCTTGGGGTGCGGCAGGTGCAGGTTCTCCATGAAGCCCACGAAGTCGCGTTCCTCCGCCTGCCCGCCAATGCGCGGGTTGTGCGCACGCTCCTCGCTCACGGACGACATGGTGCGCCCGTTGTAGTCATGCCCAGGCAGGACCATGCAGTCATCCGGCAGCGAAAAAATCTGCTCGGTGATGGAGTGGTAAAGCGTGCGGGCATTGCCCTGCTGGAAGTCGCAACGGCCCGCCCCGCGGATCAGCAGGCAGTCACCCGTGAAGGCCATGCGCTGGTCATCGCTCACAAAGGTCAGGCAGCCATCGGTGTGCCCGGGCGTGGCGCGCACCTCCAGGTGGCGCTGGCCGAACGCGACGCGGTCACCGTGATCCAGCAAGAGCGTGGCACCTTGCAAGGCCTCGCCATAGCGCTTCGAGATGCCGATCTGGCAGCCGGTGGCCTGCTGCATCAGCCAGGCCCCGGTGACGTGGTCGGCGTGGCAATGCGTATCCAGCGCGGCGACCAGCTGGAGCCCGAGCTCCTCGATGAGTGCCAGATCCCGCAGGTGCTGCTCGAAAACGGTGTCGATGATCACGGCCTGCCGAGTGGCCGGGCAGGCCAGCAGGTACGTGTACGTGGATGATGCGGCGTCAAACAGTTGGCGAAAGATCAGCTTGCCGAACATGGGGCTCTCCAATGGCGATACCCGCCATTGTGCGGCTGGCCTGTGCCCCTGGTCTATGCTGCCGCCATGAGCCAACTCAAGTCCCTGTTGATCATCTACCACTCCCAGACCGGTGGCACCCACCAGATGGCCGAGGCGGCCCGTGCAGGCGCCGAGACCGAACCGGGTGTGACCGTGCGCCTGCTGCATGCCGCGCTGGCCGGCCCCGACGAGGTGCTGGCCGCAGACGGCTTCATCTTCGCCACACCGGAGAACCTGGCCGCCATCAGCGGGCAGCTCAAGGATTTTTTTGACCGCAGCTACTACGCTGCGCTGGACCGCATCAACGGCCGCCCTTATGCCAGCCTGATCTGCGCCGGCAGCGACGGGCACAACGCGGCCCGCCAGATCGAGCGCATCGCAACTGGCTGGCGACTCAAGCCCATCGCCGAGCCGCTGATCGTGTGCACGCACGCGCAGACCACGCAGGCCATCCTGGCGCCCAAGCACATCGATGCCGATGAGCTGGAACGCTGTCAGGCGCTGGGCGAGGCCATGGCGGCGGGCCTGGTGCTGGGGGTGTTCTGAGCAGGCGGGCCTGAGCCTGCGGGCAGGCAGCCCGACCGTCAACCCAACAAGTGCGGCCCGATGATCAGCCACAGGGCGGTCGCCGCCAGCATCATGGCGAACGCCGTGCGCATGGGCCGCTCGGGCAAGCGGTGAGCCAGGGCCACGCCCGCCGACACGGTCAGCACACCGCCCAGGGCCATGGGCACGCCGAGTGTCCAGTCCACGCGCTGAGCCTGCGCATACGTGGCCAGGGCCACCACCGAACTGGGCGCCACCAGGGCCAGGGACAGGCCCTGCGCCGTGGTCTGGCGCTGGCCCAACCAGCCCGACAGCAAGGGCCCGGCCAGCAGACCACCACCGATGCCCAGCAGGCCCATGCTGCTGCCGCCGACCATGCCCACCAGGGGCAGCACGCGCAGGTCCAGGCGCTGCTCCTGTGGCGGGGTCGACTGCCGCGCCGTGCTCAACAAACGCAAGGCCAACAGCCCCATGAACCCGCTGAACAGCCAGCGCAACATGTGCGGGTCCATGCGCGTGGCCACGCGGGCAATCAACCAGGTCGTCAAGGTGGCCGACACCCCGATGGCCGCCATGGCACGCCAGGGCATGGGGTGGCGTTGCTGGTAGCGCCACCAGCCCACCAGCAGATTGGGCACCATCAGCACCAGGGCCGTGCCCTGCGCAAAAGGCTGGTCCATGCCAAAACCCAGCACGAACATCGGCACGGCCACGATGCCCCCGCCAATGCCAAACAACCCGCCCAGAAAACCCAGGCCGGCGCCCATCAGCAAAGCGGTGAACAAGTGGATTGCAAGCAGCATGAGGTGGCATCATATTGATGCGACAAATCAGCGCAATCAGCAAGCTCGCACTCCGTTATTGCGATCAACGCACGAATGAACACCCTTGCCGATCTCGCCTTCTTCGTGGTCCTGGCCCGCCAGCCCAGCCTGGCGGCGGCGGCCCAGGAGCTGGGCATCACCCCACCCAATGTCAGCCGGCGCCTGGCCGCGCTGGAAAAGCGCCTCGGCCTGCGCCTGCTCAACCGCACCACCCGCCGCCTGAGCCTCACGGCCGAAGGGCAGCGCTACCTGCAGGAAGGCGAGCAGATCCTGCAGGACCTGGAAGGGCTGGAAGCCTCGCTGGTGGCGGACCGCAAGGCCCCCAAAGGCCTGCTCAAGCTCAACGCCACCTTCGGCTTTGGCCGTCGCCACCTGGCCCCGCTGATCTCCGACTTCGCCCTGCGCTACCCAGAGGTCGAGGTGATCCTGGAATTGACGGACCGCCCGCTGGACCTGATCGACCACGCCATCGACGTCGGCATCCAGTTCGGCCCGCCGCCCGATGCACGTGTGCTGGCACGCCGCATCGCACGCAACCGCCGCCTGCTGTGCGCCTCGCCCGCCTACCTGGCCGAGGCCGGTGTGCCCGTCACCCCGCAGGACCTGAGCCGGCACCGCTGCATCGTCATCCGCGAGAACACCGCGGCCTTCAACAACTGGCAACTCGTCAATGGGCCAGACAAAGTGATGGTGAAAGTGCGCGGCCCCTTGAGCAGCAACCATGGCGAGATCGCCGTGGACTGGGCCCTGGCCGGCCATGGCATCGTGCTGCGCTCGGAATGGGACGTGGCCGGCTACCTGCGCAGCGGCCGCCTGCAACGCGTGCTGGCACCCTGGGCGGGCGACATGGCCGACATCCACGCCGTGTATCCCCAGCGGCACCATTTGTCCGCCAAGGTGCGCGTGTTCCTGGACTTCCTGGTCGAGCGCTTTGCCGACTTCCGCGATGACCAGGCCGCCATGCCGGACGCATCAGCAGCCCCACGCTGGTAGCGCGGGCCAGACAGCGCGACTCAGACCTCCAGCGTGTAGACGTCTGCCGCCTGACGCTCCTGGGTGCTGTGGCCTTGCAAGGCCGCATCCCACTCCGGGCCGTTGGCGCTTTTGACGGGCTGGAGGCCCTGGATCATCTGCGCCACCTCGGGCACCCCGCCATCGTACTCATCGACCTGATGGCGCGTGGCGAGAAACAGCCGCGACACCGCCGCCCCGCCAGAGTCGATGACGACCACATAACGCACAGGCTGGCGCTGAGGCCGCTCAATGTGGCCTTGGGGTTTTTCAATGCCGTAGGTCTGGCTCATGGGTTGATGGTGCCACGCCCACCTGCAGACAGGGAGGTTTCCCCCTGCTGGCTTGATGAGTTTGCCCCCGGTAAAACAGCGCGCTGCGAGTCAAGCAAATTAGCAAAGCTAATAAGCCTAACATATTAGCCAAATCAATTATTGCAAAATATTGCTTTTACTAATACAGTAACTTTATTGAAATAGCTAATACGACCATCACCTGAGAGGACTGAGATGGAGCGAGTCATCAGCCAGGCAGAGCAGCTCTCCGCCATCATCAAAACGATGCGCAAGGATCAAGGCTTGGGTCAGGCCGAGGCCGCCAGCCTGCTGGCCCTGACCCAAGGGCGTTACTCGCAGCTGGAAAACGACATCGGCAAACTCACCCTGGAGCGAGCCCTCGTGCTGCTGCGCCAGCTGGGCCTGGAGCTCGTGGTGCGCGAACGCCCCGCATCGACCAGCCCCATGGGCGACGCGATCAAGGCCACACCACGTGTTGGCGAGGCGATCAAGGCATGGCCGCGCATGGGCCCGCTCACCCCGCAGAAGGGTGCCGCCCAGGCCGCAGCCAAACCCGCGGCTCCAGCACAACCCAAGCAGAAGGCCTTGCCGCCAGGCCAACGCAAGCCAGGCAAAGGGGCGTGGTGATGCATCAAGACCACCGCCGCCACGGCCTGAACGTCTGGATGAACGGCGAACACGTTGCCCACTGGCTGCCGGGCTTGCACGCCCCATCGCAACTGCGCTACGAGGACAGCTGGCTGGCCAGCGACCGGGCTCGCCCGCTGTCGCTCTCATTGCCCCTGCCGCTGAGCCCTGGCCATCAGCGCGCCCACCACGCGGGGGCAAAGGTCGAAAACTATTTCGAAAACCTGCTGCCAGACAACCCCACCATCCGTGATCGGCTGAAAGAGCGGTTTCGCGTGCGCAACACCAGCGCATTCAGCCTGTTGAGCGAGATTGGCCGCGATTGTGTCGGCGCCATCCAGTTGCTGCCCCTTGAGCAGCAACCAGCAGACCCGGCCGACATCCAGGCACAGCCCTTGTCAGAGGGCGACATTGAACGCATCTTGCTCGACACCGTGTCCGCGCCAGGGCCAGGTGCCAGGGATGAGATCGACGAGTTCCGCATCTCGATTGCCGGCGCCCAGGAAAAAACCGCGCTGCTGTGGCACCAGGGCCGTTGGTGCCGGCCCATGGGCTCGACGCCCACCACGCACATCCTCAAGCTGCCGCTGGGCATCATCGGCGGCAACCAGCGTGACATGCGTGAATCCGTCGAGAACGAATGGCTGTGCGCCCAGATCATGGGCGCCTTCGGCATCGAGATGCCCTACTGCGAGATCGCCACCTTCGGGCAACAGAAGGTGCTGGTCGTCGAACGCTTTGACCGCCGCTGGGACGAGGGCGCCCTGCTGAGGCTGCCCCAGGAAGACTGCTGCCAGGCACTCGGCCTGCCGCCGCACAAGAAGTACGAAGCCGACGGTGGCCCCGGCATGGAGGCCATCGCCGGGCTGCTGGCCACCTCTGACGACGGCATGGACGCGGTCGGCGTGTTCCTGCGCGCCCAGGTGATCTTCTACCTGCTGGCCGCCACGGACGGCCACGCCAAGAACTTCAGCATCCGCCTGCTGCCTGGTGGCCGCTACCAGCTCACGCCCCTGTATGACGTGCTGTCGATCTGGCCCATCGTGGGCAAAGGCCCCCGGCATGTGCCATACCAGAACGTCAAGCTGGCCATGGGGTTCAAGGCCAGCAAAGGCACCAAGCGCGAGCTCGACAGGATCATGCCCAGGCACATGGCTGCCACGGCCAAGGCCTGCGGCTACCCCGCACTGTCCGAGGACATCACCGCGATCATGGACGTCTTCGATGAGCGCATGGACGGCGTAGGCCGGGCCCTGCCGCCCGGCTTCCCGCAACGGATCTACGACAGCATCCGCAAAGGCATGCGCACCATGCGCGATCGCTACCGCAACACGGCCTGATCGCGCCTGGCCTGGCCTTGGTCTGCCAGATCAGATGACCGTGCCGATGTCGTTCTGCACGATGACATCCAGTGCGCGCTCCACGATGGCCGCGATCGTCATCGACGGGTTGCAGGCACAAGTGGCACCAGGCATCAGCGCGCCATCGAGCACATACAGCCCGCGCTGGCCCTTGACGCGCCCTTCCGTGTCGCACACCACGCCCATGCAAGCGCCGCCCAGCGAGTGCCAGGTGGAGTTGACCAGGCTGTTGGTGTTGATCAGCGTGTCGTCCGGCCCCACGATGGTTCTGAGGCGATCCTTGATGCGCGCGGCCACCGCTGCATCACCCTTGGAAGGCCAGGTCAGCTCGACCTTGTCGGTGAGGTAGTTGTAGACGAACTTGCCGCGGCCATCGCTCATGCCGTAGCCCACCAGCATGGTGGCGTGCGTGTCTGACGAGGAGGTCGGCACCGCGCTGCCCACCGGCAACAGCGCCGACGACATCGCATCGGTGCCCGAGGCACTGGTGCCTTTGGAAGAAGGCGGCAGCGAAGCCTGGATCACCGTGTTGGCGGGCAGGCCCGGCGTCGCCCATTCCTTGCTGCCAAAGACCACCGGCCCGCCTTGCAAGGCACCGAAGGTCTCGGTCTTGCTCGACCACACGTAGATCTGGTCGCCGTTGGTGCCATAGCCCTCGCCCACACCGGCCGGCAGGCCCGGAATGTCGCCACGCGCCTTGGCACGCACCAGCAGCTTGGAGGTGTTGACCGTCCCTGCGGACAGGATCAGCGTCCTGGTGGTGATGACCTTGCGCTCCAGCACGGTGCCGGTTTCATCGGTGCGATCGGCGTACACCACCCATTGCCCATTGGAGGCGCGCACGATGCGGGTCACGTTGTGCTGCGCGGCCACCGTGGCATTGCCCGTGGCGATGGCCTGCGCCAGGTAGGTCACGTCCACCGAGTGCTTGCCGCCGTTGTTCACGCCCAGCGAGGCGTCGCCATTGGTGTACGAGGCCTTCATCTCGCCGCGCAGCTCGGCCAGTGCGTAGTTCCAGTCGATCGGCATCGGGATCTTTTCCAGATTGAAGCCGGCGGCCTGCACCTTCTGCGCGAACACGCGCGGCGCCTTGTAGTTCGGGCTGTTGATGAGCTCGTCTGGCGCGGTGGCCACTTGCAGCATCTGCGCCACCCGCGGGTAGTAGATGCTGCGCATCGGCTCCCAGTCGATCTGCGGGAAGCAGGCCTTGAACAGGCTTTCCGTGGGCTGCAGCGTCATGCCCTGGTAGATGAGCGAGCCACCGCCCACGCAGGCCGGGGTGACGGCGACGATGCCCTTGCCCATGACGGGCTCCAGCAGACCCACATACGGGTTGAGGCCAATGCGCTTGCCATTGACCTCGGGCCAGATGCTGTAGAACAGGTCGCGCTTGTCCAGCGTCGTGGCATGCGGGAAGGTCTCGGCATTGGGGCCGGTGGGCCACCACTTGCCGCGCTCCAGCACCAGCACCTTGATACCCGCCTGCGCCAGCCGCAAGGCTGACACACCGCCACCAAAGCCCGAGCCAATGATCACCACACGCTCTTGCGAATGGGTGGTGGGGATCGCGGCCTGCGCGGCACCAGGCAGGGCGGCCCCGACGGTGGCGCCTGCGCTGGCAACGGTGGCGGCACTGCTGCCAAGGAATTTGCGTCGGGTCATGCGGCTCATGCGGGTCTCCTCAAAGATCAAAGTGATGCAAACAAAAATGCCTGGTGGACGAAGTCCATTCAGTCGCATTCTTGTCAGCCGATCACCTCGCTTCAATAGCAGGACTGACCAAGCTATTAACTGGCAAGACCCAAATCAGGGAAAGTCCTGGGCTCGTCAAACAGCGCGCGCATCGCCACAGCGCCACTGTCGAGTTGGTCAACATGCAGGAGACCGAGACGGCCCGCCACCGTCAGGTCTGTTCGATCGCGCCCGCCCCCCGCAATCCAGTGGCACATAGTTGACATTGTCAACCATGCCATCGACAATGGTGACACCGTCAACCTTGAACCGCTTGTTCGTGCGCTGCACGACCGATTTGGCGAATTTTGAGCTGACTGGTGGGCCGTTCTGAGCGTCTAAGGAATCGCAGCATGAGTGGGACTGTCATTGCCGCCCCTGGGTCTGGGCAGCGCATGCGAATTGCGCTGGTCGAAAACAATCTGGCCCTCCGGGAGCAGCTTGGGCGAGCCATCGCCGAGAACGGCCGGTTTGAACTCTGGTTCGAAACGAGCAGCGCGGTAAGCGCGATGGAATGGACTCAGACCTGCTCTGTCGACAATTGGCCAGAGATCTGGCTGGTCGGCCTCCATCTGCAGGACGGGCGTGGCCTGTCAGTGATCCGTCATGCCATTGGCTATAGAGCCGACACGCTCGCATTGGTCATTTCGGCATCGCTTGACGAGCAGGCCATCGTCGACGCGGTCCAGGCTGGTGCGACGGGCTTCATCCAGACGGGCATGGGCGACAAGCAGTTCGCGAAAGACCTCGAACACGCCGTTGATGGCAACGTCCCCCTGTCACCCAAGATCGCCACGCGCTTTCTCAGCTCGTTCCGGCGCGCCATCACCACTGGCGGACACGCGGCGGCTTTGGATGCGGCCATGCCACTCAGGAAGGCCTCGTCAACGCAGGGCGACAATGCGCCCCCTCAGTTGACCGCACGCGAGAAGGCCATCCTGGACTGGCTGTCGAGAGGCTGTACGTATGGGGGCGCCGCTCAGCGCCTGCATATATCCGTGAACACCGTCAGGCACTGCATACGAGGCATCTATACCAAGCTGGGCGTCCACTCCAAGACGGATGCCATTGAAGAGGCCTGCAAGAGAAGGTGGCTGCAAGCGTCATGAAGCCGTGTCCTCAACCAGCATCACAGACCGCGCTGCGGCATGGCGGGGATGCCACGCATCGATTCGGGCGCGGAGGCTAGGCTGTGAGGCCAAGGCGCTTTTTGATGCCACCCCGAGATGCAGCCAGGAGCTGCTCGGCCAGCGCGGCATGAGGCACGGCTCGAGACAAAGCCACGGCGCCCACCATTTCGGATACGACCGAGGCCGCCAGTGTTTCAGCGTCGGTTTGCCCCATGGCCATCAGCACCTCCGCGATGGCATCGACGAGGCGGGCCACGCCCGCTTCGAATCGCTTGCGCGCCAACAGCGGCAGACGGGCCACGTCCCCCGACAAGCTGACCAGCGGACAGCCCTTGTCACGGCGATCACGGTGGCGTGTGCTGAGGTACAACTCGATGTACTGGCCCATCCCTTCTGCCGGCGTCACGCCCTCGAAGCACTTTCGAAAGGTCTCATAGCGCTCATCGAACATGTGGTCAATGGCCTCGGCAATCAATTCATCCTTCGATTTGAAGTGCGCGTAAAAGCCACCGTGTGTCAGCCCCACCTTGGACATCAGGCCAGCCACGCCGATTTTGTCTGGCCCGTGCAAGCGGATGGCATCGGCCGCGGCCTTGACCACCTTGTCATGCGTGCGTTGTTTGTGTTCAGCTCCGTATCGCATGCTTCGCTCGTGTCCCAAGAAGTGGTCTTCATCATATCAATTGAGCAACCACCACCTCGAAGTTCGCGGGGCATCAAAAAGGAGGCTGAAAAGCGCCACGACATCGGTCGATCGGCCCAGCCAGGAATGGGCATCCCTGGTTCATGCGTCGTGTGCACTTTTTTTGCCGAGATAGTATGATGATCATAATTCAATATAACGGGTGCAGGCCATGCCAGCAAAGCCCCCAGTCGTGATGAGCACACTTTCACAAATCATTCAGTCATTCTCTGTGGCGGAGGGTTTCAACACGCCCCCCAACTGGCGCCAGGGCCGCACGATCTATGGCGGCCTCTCTGTTGCGCTGGCACTCCAGGCTGCCCTGCAGGCTGGCCCGGCTGATCTGCCACCACTCAAATCTGCGCAGATTCTTTTTGTGGGCCCTGGCGTTGATGGCCTCAGCTTCAAGGCGCAGGTCTTGCGGCAAGGCAAGTCGGCCACCATGATCGCCGTGGATGGGATGGAAGACGACAAGCTCATGCTGCGGGTGTGCTTCCTGTTCGCCCACCCGCGCGACAGTGCGGTGCAGCACGACCTGAGCGCCCACCCCGTCGTCAAGCCGCCCGCTGGTTGCCCCCGCCTTCAGGAGACCGCGCAGACCCCCAGTCACCTGAGCAATTTCGAAATCCGGTGGGCCGGCCCGAATCTCCCCGTCTCGGGCAGCGAGCACCCTGAGTTCCTGGCGTGGGTTCGCCACCATGATGCTTCGAGCGTAGACCCCGCCGTTGCATTGCTCGCCTTGGGAGACTGCCTGCCGCCCGGTGCCATGGCCTGCTTCAAGTCCTTTGCGCCCATCAGTTCCATCACCTGGAATCTGGATCTGGCCATGCCCGCCCCTTCCGGTGATTGGTTCTTGCTGCGCTCGACCAGCCAACGTGCGCGTAACGGCTACTCATTCCAGACCATGGACATGTGGGACGCACACGACCAACTGATATTGGCTGGCAGCCAGACCGTGGCCATCTTCGCCTAGCTGTGCCCGGTCTGCGGTGACGCAGCAAGACGCCGACGGCCGCCTGAATCGCCACCACCATTCAAGGATCGCCCATGCCGCACTCACCGCAAGCACCGTCGAGTCACCCCCCGCTGTGGCGCCGCATGGTTCAACATGTGAAAGCCCTTCTTGCCGCTAGCGCAGACACCATGATCGACGTGGACGAGGGGCCTTACGCCAGCCTGGAAAGACGCGTCCGCGCCCTGGAAGCCGCGCAAAGGCAGGTACGCCGCGAAACGACCGCAAAGCCCGACACAGACGCCGCGTCGGGCTGAGCAGCGCCTTCTGCATTGCCCCTATCAGGACTCGATTGGTCAGCGTGGTGAAACCCGACTCAAAGGGCTTCACCAGATGGGGGGGGCGTGCTGGTCGGACATGACGCTCACGCCATGACAGGGTGGATGACCAGTCCTGGCGCTTCAAGCAAAGCGACATAAGGCCTCATCTCGCGCCACGAGTTGACACTGTCAACACAAATGAGCAAAATTGTAGACAGTGTCAACCTACGCCACTTGTCTACCTGTATGAAGAAGGTGCCAGACCGTTGTCTGCGTGACTTCCTTGCTGCGTTGCATGTGGCGCTCGATCGGTATGCCGCACAGGCATGGCGCTGCCGAAATAAGCAGCCGAGCGAGCATCTGTACTGCAGAAGGAATCGCGAATGAACAGCCCCGCCTGTGTAGAAGCCAAGGCAGATCGGCGCCTGCGCGTTGCGCTGATTGAGGATGAACTGGAAGTGCGGCACAGGTTGGCCAAGGCCATCTCCGCGACAGACCGCTTCGAACTCTGGTTTGAATCGGGCTCGGTGAGAGGCGCACAGGAATGGATATCGTCATGTCCCTTTTCACAGTGGCCTGACGTCTGGCTGGTGGACATCGGGCTACCCGATGGCTCCGGCTTGACCGTGATCAAGGAGGTGATGTTCGCGCAGCCGAGCTCCCTCGCGCTGGTGATGTCGCCCATTGCCGATGATGCGTCCATCATCGCGGCCATTCGAGCAGGCGCGATGGGGTTTGTGAACAAGCACGCCGGCGACGCGCGGCTGCTGGAGCACCTGGAACAAGCAGCTGATGGTGGCGCCCTGATCCCCCCTCATATCGCGGGTCGTCTGCTTGACTGCTTCAAGCGAAGCATGTCGGGCGACACGACCGTTACAGCGCATGGGTCGAGCACCTTGACCACACCGGATCTCTGGGGCCAGGCGAATGCTGGTGCCACGCTGACCATCAGAGAGAAAGCCGTGCTGGATGGGTTGGCGCACGGTTATGGCTATGAGGAGGCCGCGCAACGACTTCAGATTTCCCTGAACACCTTGCGCAACCACGTGCGTGGCATCTACACAAAGCTGGGTGTTCACTCGAAGGTCGACGCCATCAACGAGGCGCGCAAACGGCGCTGGCTGGAACCGACCTAGATCCATGCCGCATGCCGGCTTCGAGCACGACCCGCTTCGTCATCCGGCCGCGTCACCGCGGTCGTCAATGCCTATTGAATGAAGGCACGCATCGCGCCCTGTGGAGCCACTCGAAAAGGGGGACATGAGCATGCCACGCATACGACCCGATGCGCGGCAAGACAAGCCTGGGCACCATGACATCACTGCAGATGCAATGAGGCCAACAGCCCCAAGCACTGCAAGTCACTCAACCACCTTGACCTTCAAAGGAAGACACATGCGATACACGTCGTTCAAACCACTCCTCGCTGCGTTTGCAGCTGCACTGAGCTGCGCAGCACATGCGTCCGGCCCTGCTTATACCTTCACCGATGGCAGCGGCATCCTGACCTTCACGTCGAACTCGCTGGCCGCCCTCAATACAGCTGGCGTGACGGTGACGGCCGCTGCACCCGCCTCCTTCGATGGCAGCAAGATCACGATGACATCCGACGATGCGCACGTGGTCTGGAACGACAAGTTCGACATCCAGTCGATGACGGGCTACGGTGGTTTCACGCTGACATCGTCCACCACCAAGGGCGCGCAGGTCGTGCTGACCAACATCCAGCTGGACCCCACTGCGGCCATTGTCTATGCCGACGCGGTCACCTCGTCCTTCTCGAACTCCTTCGGGGCATACCAAGGCAAGACCATCTCGCACATGGCCCTGTTCTCGGGCAACCTGGTCGGCAGCAGCAACATCGTGGCCTCTGGCGGGAACGTGAACACGGCCATCCAGAACCTCGCGCTGTCCAGCGTGTCCATCCCTGAACTCGGCAACGCGCTGGGTGTCCCGACCTTTATCCAGCAGGCCCTGTTCCCCAGCATCAACTTCGGTCAGATTGCTTTGGTAGGCACGTTCAAACCCACGGTGGCCGTGCCTGAACCATCGACCTATGCCTTGATGGGCATCGGCCTCGTGGGCTTGACCTTGACCCAACGTCGGCGCGCACGCAAGTAACGCCCCCCTGCTCTTTCTGTTCTCGACTCCACTTTATTTGGCCGCTTCGCGCGGCCGCTTTTTTTCGAGGTGACGCATGGCTCGTTCTATCCGCCCCGCAGCACTGCTGGTTCTCACGGCCGCCACTTTCCATATTCAGGCCTGGTCCACGCCTTTGACATTGAACACAAGCTGGCTTGACGCCAACGCCATGTTGTACATGAGCAGAGACGTCCAACAAGCCTTGGCCGTATCGGGCATTGAGGTGTCTGCCAGCGGCAAGGCCACCGAAGTCGGGACGGGTGTGTTCAATTTGCAGGTGACCCAAAGCACCATGGACATCAAGCTCCTGCCACCCGCGCTCAGCCTTCTGGGCGCAGAGGTGGCCGGTTCATCCCTGGACTTCTACAACACGCTGTCGCACACCAAAGCCAGCCTGGCCAACTTGGGGATCGACTTCAACACGCATATCGTGAGCGGGGACATCATCAGTGCGGCGGGCACAAGCCGAGCCGACTTGCTCACCTTCTCGGTCACGCAACCCCTGACCTTCAGCCTGAAAGATGGCATCTCGTTCAGACTGGGCCTGGGCGACATCCATTTCACACAGGATGCGGCCCAGCGGTTTGCCACCGCGATGAGCCTGCCTGACTTCATGGTGCCGGTGCTCACGCAGATTGACTTCGGCACCATCGACAACAAAGTTGTCCCATGGTTCAGGACGCCCGTCGCGGCTGTGCCCGAGCCGACCACAGCTTGCATGCTGCTCATCGGCTGCGCGGGCATCGCCGCCACCATCGGCCGGCGAAAGCATGCGCTTGGCATGGCCACGGGCAAGGCAGGGAGCGTCTGATGTCGAGGCTGCGTCACCTTGCGTTGCTGGCAACACTGACCTGCCTCGGCGCAGGCACCACGCGTGCGGAGACCATCGAAGAGGCGCTCGCGGGGATCAGCCTCAAACCCACACGCACCCTGTATTGGCGAGCGGGCTACACCACCTTGAAGCCCAATAACCACAACAAGGACGTCAAAGAGGTCGGCCCCCGCGTCGTCCAGTATGGCGATGAGTTCACGCCGGGCCTGGATCCGCAATACGCCCAAGCGTTGCAGCTTCTTTCCAATGGCATCCGTGCCGACCACCCCGACGCCTATGCGGGTCAGGGTCTTGGCATACCGGACGGTTTGAGCGTCAAGGCGCGGCGCACCAGTGGCTTCACAGTCACCATGGGCCACTACCTCAGCGACGATCACAAGTGGGCCGTTGAGGCTTACGTGCTGGGCCAACCCTTCCAGATCGCCGCATACGGAACCGGACGCATCGGTGGGCAAGGCAGTGACGGCGTCGACCTGGGCCGCGTCATCACGACCAAGGCCCTTGGGCCGATTGCGTACCTCAAATACACGGCCGGCCATGCGGACGCCTGGCTTCGGCCATCCATTGGCGTCGGGGGGTACTACATCGCCTTCTTCGATACGCGCGCGTCCAGGACGCTGGAGGACTACTCCGGGGGCGATACCCGCGTTCACATCAAGAACGCGTATGGCCCGGCCAGCTTCATTGGAGCCGATCTCAAGATGCCGGAAGGCTGGACCTTGAACGCGACCTTGGGCTATCTGTGGCTCAAGACGGAAGCCACGTCGACCACGCAGACCGATCCCGCCAAGATCGCGGTCAGCCCCGCGTTGACGCAATCTGCCAAGGACCTCGGCCCCAATACGCTGACGGCCATTCAAATCATCAACGGCACGACCTTCAACACGGCCAACCTCGTCCCGGCCATCACGGCACAGCTGGCGTCTGCACGCACGCCACCAGGTCAGACACCCACACTGGGAAGCTATACACGCTCCATCGTCACCCAACTCAATCCGTGGCTTCTCACGGTGAGCATCGGGCGCGACTTCTAGCGGCGCCAAGCTCCTGCGGTGTGGGGTGCCTGCCCATGCGTTCAGATCGAGTGAATGGGCCGATAATGTCGGCAACGGGCCATGCCCATGTTCAGCCCCTCGACCAACTGGGGCCCAAGCTCGAATCGACGCACATGACACGCCACACTGATGACGAGTTGACCATCAAGGCCGCCTGCCTTCAGGCAGCACGAGAGGCCATCGCTGAAGAGGGTGTCGAGAAGCTGAGCCTGAGAGAGGTTGCCAGGCGGATAGGCGTCTCCCATCAGGCGCCTTACAAGCACTTCCCTTCGCGCGACCACCTGCTGGCCGAAGTGATTCGGCTGTGCTTTCAGGATTTCTCAGCCTATCTGGACAACAGGGAACTGGGCCCAGACCCCCGCCAGAATCTGGACAACCTGGGAACGCGTTATCTTGAATTTGCGCTGGATAGGCCTCTGGAGTACCGGCTCATGTTCAACACGCCCTGGCCTGCGCCTGCCGAGGAGGTGGGCCTGGTACGAGACGCACAGCACACGCTGGATATCCTTCGACGTAATCTCAAGGACATCTATGGGGATGGCAAAGGAACACGCGTCAAGATCGACCTGGACGCCATGATGATCTGGTCTGTCATGCATGGCCTGGCATCCATTCTGCAATCCAATGTGGTGCAACATCTCGACATGCCGGCTTCCACCAAAGCCAAGGTACCCGCTCACATTTTCGATCGGGTCCGCGCCATCATCGGCCAACAGATGTGACCAGGCCCCTTCAAGGCGGGCCTTGTCTTCACCACGGCTGACAGCACGACCGACGTCACGCGTTGGATCATGGTCTTACTGCTTCGGTGACGGGTTGACCTTGAACCAGGCTGAATACAGCGCGGGCACCACCACCAGCGTCAAGGCGGTGGCGACCACCAGGCCGCCCATGATGGCGATCGCCATGGGCCCCCAAAAGACGCTGCGGGTCAAAGGGATCATGGCCAGGATGGCGGCTGCCGACGTCAACACGACCGGTCGTGCGCGTCGCACGGTGGCCTCGACGATGGCGGTCACCGCGGCCACACCTTCCTTGATGTCCTGATCGATCTGGTCCACCAGAATGACCGCGTTGCGCATGATCATGCCGCCCAGCGCGATGACACCCAGCAGGGCCACAAAGCCAAATGGCGCATGAAAGACCAGCAAGGCCGGCACCACGCCGATCAGGCCAAGCGGGGCCGTCAGGAACACGAGCCACATCCGCGCAAAGCTCTGCAGTTGCACCATCAGGAAGAAGAGCGTGGTGAGGAACATGATCGGGAAGATGGCGAACAAGGCCGTATTGGCTTTGTCGCTTTCCTCCACGGAGCCGCCCACTTCAATGCGGTAGCCCAGCGGCAGCTGCGCCCGAATCTCAGCCAGCATGGGCTCGATGTGCCCCGACGCGTAGGGCGCCTGCACCCCATCGGCCACGTCGGCGCGCACCGTGATCGTGGTCTCTCTGTTGCGACGCTGCAGGACGGGGTCCTCAAAGTCGGCCTTCACCTCGGCCACCTGGCTGAGCGAAACGGATTGCCCATTGGCCGCTACCAGCTGAATGTCCTTGAGGCGCTCCAGCGTCCGGCGTTCGGTGGGCTCGGCACGAACCACGATATCGACCAACTCCTCACCACGGCGCATCTGCGTGACGGGTGCCCCTTGCAGCGTGGCCTGGACAATCTGTGCGACGTCCGTGCTGGACAAGCCCAGTCGGGCGAGCTTGACCTGGTCGACCACGACGCGCTGAACACGCACCTTCTCGGACCAGTCCAGCTGCACATCGCGGACCAGATCGCTTTGCGCCACGCGTGCACGAACCTTTTCGGCGATCACGCGCACGGTGTCAGTGTCAGGCCCGACCACGCGGAACTGCACGGGAAAACCAACCGGTGGGCCGAACTCCAGGCGAACCACCCGGCCGCGCAGGGTCGGGAACTGCTCGTTGGACTCAAAGAGCTTGAGCAAGCGATGGCGCACGGCTTCCCGCGCATCCAGGTCGCGTGTGAGCACGACCACCTGCGCATAAGCCGGGTTGGGCAACTCGGGCGACAGCGACAGGTAAAAGCGAGGGCTGCCCGCGCCGGTGTAGGCCGTGAAGTGACGGATGTCCGCGTCCTTGGCCAGGATGGCTTCGAGCTTGCGCACTTCAGCCTCGGTGGCCGCAAACGACGCACCTTCCCGCAGGCGCAACTCCACCAGCAGTTCCGGACGAGATGCTGTCGGGAAGAACTGCTGCTGAACCAGGCCCATGGCCGCCGCTGCGCCCAGAAAAGCCGCCAAGGTGGCCAGCAGGACTTTCCAGCGATGGGCAACCGCCGTGAGCACCCATCGACGCAGCCGCGCATACACAGGCCCGTCATACAGCGCGTGATGGGCATGCCCCTTTTGATCCGGCAGCAGCTTGAAACCGAGATAGGGCGTGAACAGCACCGCCACCACCCAGGAGACGATCAAGGCCAGGCCCACGATCCAGAAGATGCCGCCTGCATACTCGCCTGCGACCGACTTGGCAAAACCCACGGGCATGAAGCCCGCCACGGTCACCAGCGTCCCTGTCAGCATGGGGAAGGCGGTGGAGGTGTAGGCGTGGGTGGCCGCGCGCCAGCGATCCCAGCCCTGCTCCATCTTCACGACCATCATCTCGACCGCGATGATCGCGTCATCGACCAGCAAGCCCAGCGCAATGATCAGGGCGCCCAGCGAGATGCGGTCCAGGCTCCAGTCCATGGCGTACATGACGATGGCCACCAAACCCAGCACCAATGGGATCGACGCGGCCACCACGATGCCCGTTCGCCAGCCCAGAAAGACGAAGCAAACAGCCAGCACAATGGTCAAGGCCTCCAGGAAGGCGCGCTCGAACTCCCAGACGGAAGCGTGCACCACGCTGGGCTGATCCGCGTACTGCTTGACCGTCACGCCCAGCGGCAACTCCTTGCGAACCTCGGCCAGCTTCTTTTCAAGGGCGTCGCCAAACTTCTGGATGTTGGCGTTGCGAACCATCGTGACGCCGATGGCCAGGGCCGGCTGCCCCTGATGACGGATGGTGAAACCGGGGGGATCTTCGTAGCCCGCGCTCACGCTGGCCACATCACCCAGTCGAACGATCCGGTTGCCCACGTTCAGGCGCACGTCCTGCACGTCCTCCAGGCGCTGGAAGCCGCCGCTGACCAGCACGTGCACACGGTCATCGGCCGTTTCCTGAAAGCCTGCCGGCGTGACACGATTTTGTTTGCTGAGCGCGTCAATGAGCAGTTGCGGCGAGACGCCCAATGCAGCAAGGCGCTGGCTCGAAAAAGTGACGAAGACCTGAGCCTTCTGCTTGCCCAGCACATTGACTTTGGCCGCCTCGGGCACCGTTTGCAGGCGCCGCTTGACGAGCTCGGTGACTTCCTGCAATTCAGCCGGACTCAGGTCTTTCGATTGGACGGCGTACAAGGTGGTGTACACGTCGGTGTACTCATCATTGAAGAAGGGGCCCAGGATGCCTGCGGGCAGTTGGCCACGGATGTCGCCCACCTTCTTGCGCGCCATGTACCAGACGGCATCCAGCTCGGCCTTGGACAAGCGCCCCTTCATGGCCACGGTCACCCCACCGTAACCCTGTCGCGCAAAGCTTCGGATGTTGTCAACGCCGCCAATGTCCTGAATCGCTTGCTCGATCGGGTTGATGACGTGGTCGTTGACCTCACGCGTGGTCGCCCCTGGCCAGGCCACCACAATGGTCATGACCGGTACGTTGAACTGAGGGTCTTCCGATTGCCCCAGCTTGAAGAAGGCGACCACACCGCTGAGCAAGGTCGCCGCGATCAGGAAGAGAATCATCGAAGAATGGCGCAGCGACCAATCCGAGAGGTTGAACGAGCGCATCAACGTTCTCCTGCTCGCGGTGTATTCAGATCCAGGTGTGTGCCCGTTCTTTCGCGCGCGACGACATGGGCGCCGTCCGTCAGCAAGTGCGCGCCGACCGACACCACCTGTGTCCCGGCCGTGATACCGGCGACGATGACACCATCCGTGGTGTAGGCCTGCACCACGACCTTCTGGCGCTGGACTTGATCCTGATGCGCACTCAAGCGCCAGACGAATGCATCGCCCTCACGCTTGACCACCGCACCAGAAGGCACGGCCACGGCCGATGCGGGCGAGCTGATGTCCCAGCGCACCTCTGCGGCCTGGCCCCAGTGCATCTTCGAGCGCCACGCGTCTTGCATGGCCTTCAGCGTGTAACGCACGCGCACCTGGTGAGCAGGCCCGGAAGCCACAGGCGAGACCTCTCGCACCTCCAGCGGCATGGCGGGCAGGCTCGGTTGGCCGGGGATGACCAACACGGCACGAGTTTGCGCCACGCTGGAGGCCAACTCCTGGGGCAGGAAGACCTCTGCCTCGATCTCACCGGCCCGTGCCAGGCTCAGCAAGGGCTGCCCTTCCGGCAACACCTGGCCCACGTCTGCGAGCACCTGCGTGACCACACCGTCGAACGGTGCCTTGAGCAGGGCATGGTCGACCCTGTTGCGCGCCAGCTGCTCGGCCTGACGCAAGGCATCAAGCCGCGCCTGCATGGCCCTGACTCGGGTGCCTTGACGCTCCAGCTCCGCGGAGGGCACGGAGCCATCCGCACTCAGACGCGCCAACCTGGCCTCATCCAGACGAAACTGCTGAAGCTCCGCCTCGGCAGCCACCACTTGTTGCCGGGCTGATTGCGAACCCGTCATGAGGTCGTCCTGGGCGAGTTGCCCCAGCGTCTGGCCGGCGCGCACGTGCTGGCCGACTTCAACCAGACGCAACGCGACGCGCCCACCCGCCTGGAAGCCGATCAGGCTTTCCACGCGAGGCTGCAACAAGGCGGGAAAGACCCTGGCAGCCTGCTGGGCCAAGGGTTGTGCCGCGCTGGTCCAGACCAAGGGCCTGGTCGGCTCTTCCTTGTCCTGATGCGAGCAGGCTGAAGTGAGCGCGATCGCGGGAATCATCCATCCCAACTGAACAGCACGAAGTAGAGAGTGATTCATGGCTGAGCCCCTTTCTGATCAATCGCTTCGGCGGAAGCGGTCGCGGCCCGCCAGCCGCCGCCAAGCGCCACTTGCGCCTGAATGTGAGAGAGCTGAAGCGCCTCCAGCGATTCAGCCTGGCCCAGGCTGGCCGACAGGTAGGCCTGCTCCAGCTGCAAAGCGTCGAGCAAGGCGATCTGCCCCTCGCGAAGGAGGTGTGCGCCCCTTTGGGCAGCTTGCTGGCGCTCTTGAGCAGCACGTGCCAACTCGCTGGTTCGTGCGCGCGCCTGTTCCAGGTCGGACAAGGCCGACTCCACGTCATCGACGGCCTGCCGGACGGCCTGTTCGTAACGCAGCTCTGCACGTTGAGCCTGGGCGGACTGCGCCTTGATGCCGGCGTCTATGCGACCGGCATTGAACAGCGGCAGCGCAAAGAGCAGCGAGGTCTGATGAAAGCCAACGGGCGCCAGATCCATGCCGTTGAGCCGCAGGTCTTCGCGCCCCGTGAGCAGGCTCAGGAAGAAGCGCGGCAGCTTGTCCGCCTTGGCGGAATCCAGGCGGCCGTATTCAGCCTGCCACGTGGCCTTGGCAGCCATGATGTCGGGGCGGCGCCCCAGCAGCTCCACCGGCTGCCCCGCTGGCGCAGACGGGGGCAAGCTCATGCTTGACGCACGCGCGCGCTCGGCCGCCAACATCTGCCTGACCTCATCGGGGAACAGGCCTGTCAACCTGGCCAGATGCGAACAGGTGACGGCCTGCAGCGTGAGCAGGCCATGGCGTTGCGCCCTCATTTGCGCCAGTTGCGCATTGGCCTCCGTGACAGCCAGGATCGATGATTCGCCTTCATCGAACCGATGCCCGTTGATGGCGAGGATCTTCTCCTGTTTCGCCATGAGCTCGTCCAGCAAGGCCAGGCGTCGCGAAGCACCCTGGTTCAAGACGTATTGCCGGGTGACTTCGCCAATGAGCATCAGGCGGGCACCGGCGACGCCGGCTTCGCTCGCCTGGACGTCGTGTTGCGCCGCCGAGGCGAGTGCACGATTTCGGCCGAACACATCGATGTCCCAGTCCAGCCCGATCGACACCTGCCCCATTCGCGTGTCAGGCAACCCCTGCTTCACCGGTGCAGGCAAGCCTGAGCGCTTGTTGAGATAGCCCGCATTGGCCGTGACCGAGGGCGCCAACAGGGCCTCGTTGGCCTGCAAGCCTGCCCTTGCTTCCTGTACCCGCGTCAACGCGATACGGACATCCGTGCTGGATTGAAGCCCGGCCATGACCAACTTGTCCAGGACCGGACCACCCACATCGTTCCACCAGGCGCGTTCCTCGTAGGCGCCACCTGTGGCCATGCGCGCCTGCACCGGTGCCATGCGCGCGTCGGACAACAACGGTGACACGGCATCCGTGGGTGCAGTATGCGTACAGGCCGCGAGAGATAAAAGCACGCTGCCTTGCAGGCAACGCAGCAAAGGCGTCCATGTCATGACTGACCCCGATCCATCTTGTCTGAGGGGTTTGAAAAGCGGGGCGCCTTGACGGCTGCATGCGGCGCCACGGCCAGTGCCATGCTGCGCATCACGCTACCCATGATGTAGACGCGCAAGCTGCGCGGCGCCATCGCCAACGACCAACCGAGCACCTTGGACACCCAGCCTGGCCGAACCGTGGCCTGAATGCCCAATGCCATGAGGCTTTCTTGCGCCACCACATCGGGCTCGATGGCGACCTGCATGCGCATGTTGGCGCGCTTGGAAAAGCCCGTGCGAACAGGCCCTGGCGCACAGGCCAGCACGTCGATGCCGAACAGACGCCACTCCCATCGAAGCGCCTCGGCCAGAGACTGAACATAGGCCTTGGTGGCGGCGTAATTGGCTGAGAGCGGCACACCTTGAAAGCCCAGCACGGAGCCAAACAGGATCATCGCGCCGCCGCCTCTCGCCTTGAAACAGTGCCCGTAGTACCAGGCCTGCTCAAGCACGGCCTTGCAGTTGACGTCCACCATCTCCATTTCTTCGACCAGACCCTGCGTCAGGAATCGCCCCGAGGAGCCGTACCCGGCTGCCGCGACCAGCAGGCCGACGTCGAGATCCTGGGTGGCCTCAAACAGAGGCAAGTTGCCCTGGGGGCTGGACAGATCGCTGGCGACGACACGCGTCTTGATGCCGTGCTCCTGCTGCAACCTGGTAGCAAGCCCTTCCAGGGCCTCACTGCGACGCCCCAACAGCACCAGGTTCAAGCCCAGTTCCGCCAGCTGCCATGCGAAGGCATGGCCAATGCCGCTGGACGCGCCAGTGATGACCGCCCACGGGCCCCAGATTCGAATCTTCGCCTTGTTCATGGGGCACACCCTCGACGCAAGTTGACAACGTCAACCATTGTGATCAAAGGTGTTGACAGTGTCAACCCCTGTCCTGCGCGAGACGATGCCCTCGTTCCTGCATGGACGGCAAAGTGTTTTGGATTGTGGAAGGTGGCGTAACGCTCGGGCTTGCGTTCGATGCTCGCCCCAAGGAAAAGCTGCTTAGGCGCTGGTGCGCTCCACCATGATGGTCACAGCACGGTCCGAACCGCCAGGCAAGCTATAGCGAGCGATACGCTGCAACACAGAAAGCAACTTGGGAACGAAGTAGCCCACGTTGTAGGGCACGTTGTACTTCTTGCAAACCGCTTGAACCTGGGGCGCGATCTCCTTGTAGCGGTGCGCAGGCAGATCAGGAAAGAGGTGATGCTCGACCTGGTGGCTCAAGTTGCCACTCAGGAAGTGCATGAGCTTTCCGCCCTTGATGTTGCTGGAGCCCAGGATCTGGCGCAGATACCACTGGCCACGCGTCTCGTTCACGATCGCATCGCGGCTGAACGTGTAGATCTCATCGGTGAAATGCCCGCAGAAGATGATGGCCCACGCCCACACATTGCGAATCAGGTTGGCCACGACATTGCCCCACAACACGGCCAGGGCCACGTCGCGCCCGGCGCCAAAGAGGCTGCCGACTACCAGCCCCACCAGAGGCCACATCACGTAGTCCTTGCCGATCTGGCGCGCCATCTTCTTGCGCACGAGTGTCCACTGGGGTTGCAGATCCGACCACTTCCTTCGGCCAATGACCACCTTGTCGATCTGCATGTCATGGATGGCCACCAGCCACTCGAAGAGGCCGGCCAGCACCGCGGTCAAGGGCAACTGGAAGGGATGCAGCCAGCTCCAGCGCAGGTCTGCGCTCAGGCGCAACAAGCCGTAGCCGAAGTCCCTGTCTTTACCAATCACATTCGTGAACTGGTGATGCAGGTAATTGTGTGAATGTCGCCATTCTTCCTTCGGGCAGGTGTTGTCCCAGTCGTAAACATCACCATGGAAGCGTGGGTCATTCATCCAGTTGAACTGGCCGTGCATGACGTTGTGACCCAGCTCCATGTTCTCGACGATTTTGCTGAGGCCCAGCAGGCAGGCGCCCAAGAGCCAGGTGGGCGGAAACCAGCCAAACATCAGCAGGGCACGCCCCAGCGTTTCCGTGATGCGCACAAAGTGGAGCACGCGTGTGATGTAGCGGGCGTCTTCAGCCCCTACGCGAGCGCGCGCCTCGTCGGCGATGCCCGTCAGCGCTTGCTCGAAGGCATGGAGTTCCGCCATGCTGCGCGGGCCCATGATCATGGTTCTGGTCGACCTCATCGCCTGTCTTTCTGGATGGTCGATCGCGCAGGAAGGGTATTCAGGCCCTTAAAAGGCGACCCGATAGAGCAGATAAATCCCTGCCAGCGCAAGGCCGCCGTGCATGAGCGCCAACACCAATGGGCGTGACTTGGGCCGCAGCACACGGAACATCACGACCCCGCCACACCACGCCATGCCCAGCACGCCCGCCGCCCACCATGTGGCCGATGAAATGGGCGAGGTGGATTGCGACACGGCGTAAGCCAGGACAGCCAAGGCGGAGAGCCCCAACAGGCCGTGGCCTGAACCGAACCAGCGCGGGTATCGCTTGTTCAGGACGATGAGCGTGGTGAAAAGCAAGCCACCGCCGGCACCGGCGGCGAACATGGCGAAAGCGATTTGCAACATTGACATGGGGTATCCGTTGAACATTGAAAGGAAGCGAGTGAGGTCACCAAGGTCAATTGGCGCTCACCGAGTCTGGAAAGAACTTGCGCATGAGCGCAGCACGCTTGCCACCCAGAAAGTTGATGCGCTTCGTGTCACCGTTCACGGCCTGAATCAGCCGGCGGTCCATGACGGCAAACCAGGCTGGCGGCACCAAAGCCAGGATGAACATGGCGAAGTAACCAGCGGGCAAAGTCGGCAGATCCGGGAAGTTGCGAAGCGACTGGTAGCTGCGTGTGGGGTTCGCGTGGTGATCAGAATGCCGCTGCAAGTGAAACATGACCAGATTGGAGACAATGTGGTTGCTGTTCCAAGAATGATGTGGCTCGCAACGCTCGTAGCGCCCGCCGGGCACCTTCTGGCGCGTCAGCCCGTAGTGCTCGACATAGTTGGCGAGTGTCAGCTGGAAGGCCCCCCACAAGGCGACGACAGCAAGGACCGGCACCATCGACCCACCGTAAACGTAGATCAGCGTGCCGTACACCACGGCGGTGACCAACCACCCCTGGAGGATCTCGTTCCCCCAGCTCCAGGCCGACTTGCCCATGCGGGCCAGGCGCTCCTCTTCCAGGTCCCATGCGCGAAAGAAGCAACCCGGCAACTCGCGGAATGCAAATCTGTAAACGCTCTCGCCCATCTGTGACGAGGCCGGATCCTCAGGCGTGGCAACATGCCGGTGGTGCCCGCGATTGTGTTCAATGGAGAAGTGACCGTATGCGCACAGCGCAGAGTTGATCAGGCCGACTTTGCGCGGGAGCCATTCTTTTTTGTGCCCAAGCTCATGGCTCACCGTCAGCGTAAGCCCCATGACCGTGCCGGTGCTCAAGGCAGTGACCAGCCACTCGTACCACCTGACGTCATGCGTGGCGAGGAACATCGCGTTGAAGATGGTGACGCCCCACAGCACAGGCACGATCATGTACACGACGAATCTGTAGTAGCGATCTTGCTCAAGCCTCGGGACTGCTGCCTCAGGAGGGTTGTTCGTGTCCTCGCCCAAGAAGTAGTCACCAAGCGGGATCATCACGTAGATCATCAGCGGCGCGACAAAGTACCAAAACGAGCTTTGGTAACCCCATGTGGAGGCCAAGGGGCCGATGCATGGTGAAAGCGCCCCCAGCATCGCAAAGGTCCAAAGCGCCTTCTTGCGATCACGGTATGAGTCGGCATCCAGATGAGTCGCTAAAGTGTTCATGGCCTGATTGCTCCATTGATGAGAAACACACTGACGACCTATCGCCATCCGGTATCGCTCGGGCTGAACCGTGTTAACCGTGCCAAGCGCCGTGCGCGCAGTGTGTTGCCTAATTACATTACTGAACTGTACAGTAAAGATAAACGGAAGCGGCTAGTATTGACCCTATGGCACCAGATCGCAGCACGCCACATGCTTGACCCCATCACCCCAGCCCCACGCCGTGGGCGCCCTCGCAGCAATGCCCGCGTACAGCGCGTGCTGGAGGCGGCGACGGCGCAATTTCTGAAACACGGCTACGAGCGGACCAGCATGGAGTCCGTCGCCCAGGAAGCGGGCGTGTCCAAGGTGACCGTCTACAGCTACTACCCTTCCAAGGACGATCTCTTTGCCGCCGTGGTCAGCACGCTCAGCGACCTTGTCGCGGGCGTCAGCGTCAGCGAAGAACTTGATCCGAACAAGCCCAGAGAGGCCCTGACGAAACTGGGGAGCCAGTTCTTGTTTCTGATGCGCAATGAGCAAGTGGTTGCCCAGCAGCGGGTGCTCTTCACCCTGGCTGGCCAGCAGAACACCGCCTGCAGGACTTTTTATGAGCAAGGGCCTCAGCGCGTCATCACGGGCGTCGCGTCGTATCTGCGATCTGCACATCAAGCGCAATCGCTGCACGTCACCGACCCCGTCACCGCCGCAGAACAGTTCCTGTCCATGCTGCTGGGCGCGCAGAACTTCAAGGTCTTGCTCGGCATCGCGGATCATGCCCCTGAGACCGAGCGAAAGCACATCGCCGCCTGCGTGGAGACGATGTTGCAGGCCTTCAGGGCTCACCGCGCGTCATGAGGTGCGCGTGAGCCCCGTGGACGGCCCCTGGGGATCAAGCACCTCGAATGTCATCTGACCGTGCTGGTTCAATCGGTCAATCAGCTTGTCCGAGAAGATGCTGGCCGTGGTCCAGAAGCCGCCGGGCTTGTCGGCCTTGCTGATGTCCTGCGCCAGGCAAATGCCCGATTCAGCCAGCATGCGCGACGTGGCATAACAAGCCGGGTCACCCTGGCCTGCCAGACGCACCCTGACGGTCTCGCCCTTGGCAGTCTCACCCGTCAGGCGCACATCAAAGCTGCACTTTTTGAGTGAGGCCAGGTTCGAGCCTTGACCGGGCTTGGGCACCAGGAAGCGTTGCAGCAAAGACCTGGTCCAGCTTGCAGCGGCCAGCGCAACGAAGGTGAACATGAACGCTGTCACGACATACGCCCCGACAAGACCCCACACACTGCGGCCGACCAGGATGGCCTCGTCGTATTTGAATTCGGCGCCATAGCGCTTGCCCAACAGCGCATGGCTGCGGTGCACCACGCGCGTGTTGATGGCCGCCATGACAAAGGCCGCCGTCCATTGCTTGAAGTCCTTGTCAAACATGGGCAGGTAAGCCTCGTTCTGGCTTTGCGTCAACCCATGGCCAGGCGGGCACAGCAGGTAGGGGTCGGACAGGGCTTGCCGATAGGTTTTGTCCTGCGCCGCCTTGCCGATGCCATCAAGGAGTGTGGCGTAAGTGCCGCCGGGCGGATTGCCGCGTGCATGGAACACGCGCAGCCGCACCTGCGTGCAGGGCGCGTTGAATAGACGCTGAGACGCTTGCTGCAGAAAGTGCACACCCATGTCGGATGGGATCGAATCAAAACCACAGAAATTGACCAGCCTGGCGCCTGTGCGCTGCGCCGTCTTTTCGTGGCGCTTCATCATCTCGGCCACCCACACGGTTTCACCGGTGATGTCGCAGTAGTCGGTGCCCGTTTCGGCGCAGGCCTGGATCAGCTTGTCACCGTACAGCGAAAAGGGGCCGGCTGTGGTGATGACCACCTTGGTCTGCTCACACATGCGCTTGAGCTGATCAAGGTCTTCGGCATCGGCCATCAAGACGGGGACATCAGCCGCGGAAGGCACACAACGGTCTTTGAGCGCCTGCAGCTTCGATGCCGAGCGCCCGGCCATGGCCCAGTTGACCGATCGCCCGACACCATGCACCTCCAGCATGTGCTGGACGACCAGCTTGCCGACGAAACTGGTGGCGCCAAAAATGACAATGTCAAATGGTTTCATGGTGTTGGATCAAGATCGAGCTTGCTGGAAAGACGGCGCAGCGCTGAGACGAGGTTGGACCTGTGACGAGGTGCCGGCATCCGTTGATCCTGCCTTGGCTTGCTTCGCCCTGAGCCGCATGAACAAAGGCAGCAGCGTGGACGCACAACGGCGACGTGGCCCTTCCTTCTGACCCGCACACGCACACACAGCACGGGTCCCGCCCATCCTAAGGACAGGTGCTTTGCCTTGCTCGCCAATCCCATACCGCAAGCGCCAAGCTGCAGTCAATAGTGGGGCGCGAGCGACAAGCAGCGGCTCAGGCCCTGGCTAAGCTTGGCGTGTACCCGACGGTTGCCCCGTCAGGGAGTGCAACAAGCGGCGCTCTGACTCGGACAGGCCGGCGGCATCGGCCAAGGCATCTTCATCCAGGACCTCAAGCGCCCCGACGCTCACACGGATGATCCCTCTCGATTGCAGGGTCATGAGCACCTTGTTGGCCGTCTGTCGAGACATGGACAACATCAGCGCCAGATTGGACTGATTGATGCCCAGGCGCACCCGCCCATCGCGGGTCACACCGCCAGCCGTGCGCATCATCCACACCAGGCGCCGGGCCAGGCGCCCCTCAGGTGGCAACACGGCCAGGTCCTCCAGCCCCAGGAAGGCCAGACGGGTCTTCAATGCCATCAAGCGACCAAAGAATCGCCAGTAGCGAGGCTGCGCCTCCAGCAACGCTTCGAGCTTCTCCCGGCCAATATGCAGCAGGGTTGCCGCCGTGTCTGCGGCCGTATCGTGCGTGCGGGGCAATTGATCAAACAAGGCAATTTCACCGAACCAGGTGGGCGCCTCCAGGAAGGACAGCACCGATTCCTTGCCAGCTTCCGTGACACTGGCCACGCGCAGCACGCCCGTCAGCACCGCATAGAGGCCATCCCAAGGATCACCCCGAAAGTACAGATGCTGCCCGGGGAGCAAGGTCTTGACGGCCCCCTGCGCCACCAGCCAGCTGGCCAAGTCCGCAGGCAGGCTGGCAAACCATGCATCGGCACGCAAGCTGTTCAGTTCATCGGGTGTCAGGTCCGCCATGGATGCCGTTCTTGTAAAGTGACCAGCCAAGCCAGGGGGATCACATGATCACTTTGCCGGCCGGGCACGGGATGGGGCATCGCCCTTCCTGCGGGGGCGAGGGGCCGCCTCAGGCTGACCAAGCTCAGCCAGCAGGGCATGGCGGCAGGCCGTCAGGATTTCGTCGGCCAGCGGCGAGTCGTCGGGGCAGGCCCTGGACATGACGATGGCGCCCACGGCGTGCGCCAACACATCGAGGCTCTTCGCCCGTGCTTGAGCGGGATCGGCGCCAGCGAGGCTGCCCTGTTGGCTCAAGTCGGCCACCAGGCTCTCGATGCCGCTCACAAAAGCGGCCCGGACATGGTCTGGCTGCCGCGCCGCATCACCACCCAAGGCGGCCATCGTGCAACCGGTCGCGCGGCCATCGCGGTGCGCTCGGGACACGTACTGCTGGACGAACGACACCGGGTCCACCCCGTCAGCCAGCGCGACCGTCTGACCGATGCCGCACGCGGTCGCCTCTGCGATCAGATCCGTCTTGGAGCCGAACTGCTTGTAGAAGCCGCCATGGGTGAAGCCGGCGGCGGCCATCAAGTCGGCCACACCAACGCCATCGAAGCCACGCTCGCGAAACAGCTGGGAAGCAGTTTCAACAACGTGCGCCCGGTTCGCCTGCGCCTGCGCCTTGGTGACTTTCATGCTCGTTCGCGGTGGATTTCGCGCTTTCCTGGCTGGCGATCATACATTGATTACAACCATCATCAAAGTCTTGACTTTTTTGATTATGTACGTAATCATTATTCACATCGACCAAACGGCATCCCCTGCCAAGGAGCAATTCGACATGAGCCACCTTCCTGCCGTCCTCATCACAGGCGCATCCAGCGGCATCGGCGCCGTTTACGCAGATCGCTTTGCGCAGCGCGGCCACGACCTCGTGCTGGTTGCACGCGACAAGACCCGCCTCGACGCCATCGCCGCACGCTTGCGCTCAAGCTACGGTGTGGCCGTCGACGTGCGCCAGGCCGACCTGACGCTTCAGCCGGACCTCGCTTCTGTCGAGGCACTGCTGCGCGAAGACGCCCGCATCGGGATCCTCATCAACAACGCCGGCATCGCGCAGTCCGGCGATTTCCTTCAGCAAAACGGGCAGCGCATCGAGCAACTGATCGCGCTCAACGTCACCGCACCCACACGCCTGGCCGCGGCCATGGCCCCGCGGCTCGCCCAGGCCGGCACAGGCGCCATCGTGAACCTCGGTTCGGTCGTGGGGCTGGCCCCTGAGCTCGGCATGTCGGTCTATGGCGCCAGCAAGTCCTTCGTCCTGTTCCTGTCGCAGGGGCTGAGCCTGGAGCTGGGCCCCAAGGGCGTCTACGTGCAGGCCGTGCTGCCGGCGGCCACGCGCACGGAAATCTGGGAGCGCTCGGGCGTGGACGTCAACACGCTCCCCGAAGTCATGGAGGTGGACGAACTCGTCGACGCGGCCCTGATCGGGTTCGATCGCCGCGAACTGGTCACGATCCCGCCTCTCCACGTGGCCGAGCGCTGGGACGCGCTCAATGGCGCGCGCCAAGGCTTGCTGTCAGACGTCCGCCAGGCGCACGCGGCTGAGCGTTATCGCCTGCCAGCCTGACACGCCACCGCGCACGCGTATCACATCAGGAAACCGCCAAGATGATCACCCCCATCACCCACATCACCGCGCCCACGCGCTTCCTTGAAGTCGACGGTGTGCAGCTGGCCTACCGCCGCTGGGGCAACACCGATTCCTCGCAACCGCCCTTGCTGTTCCTGCAGCACTTTCGTGGTGGCATGGACCACTGGGACCCATTGATGACGGACGGGCTCGCAGAGGACCGCGAGGTCATCCTGTACAACGGGCGTGGCATCTCCTCCTCAGGCGGTCAACCGCGCACGCGCATCGAAGACATGGCGGACGACGCAGCCGCCTTCGTCCGCGCGCTGGGGCTCAAGCAGGTTGACGTCCTGGGCTTTTCGCTGGGTGGCTTCCAGGCCCTGGACATGACCTGGCGGCACCCTGCGCTGGTGCGCAAGCTGATGCTGCTGGGCACAGGCCCTCGTGGCGGCGACCCCGACATGGAATCACGCGTGTTGAGCACGGCCGTCAATCCCGTGCCGACGTTCGATGACTTCCTCTACCTGTTCTTTGGGCGATCTGCGCAGGCCGAACAGGCCGCCAGAGCGTTCTGGGACAGGCGGCATCTGCGTGCCGATCAAGATCCGCCCTCTTCGCCCGAAGTGGCGAATGCCCAGATCGAGGCCAACATGCTGTACCTGCCTCGGCTGTCCGAGGACGATCCCTTCGCCTACCTGCGCGGTATCCACCAGCCCACGTTCATCCTCAATGGCGTGAACGACGTGATGATCCCCACGATCAATTCGTTCTACATGGCGCGCAACCTGCCCAACGCGCAGTTGTTCATCTACCCGGACGCAGGCCATGCGGCGCAGTTCCAGTACCCGCAACGGTTTCTGCAACACGTGCGTCAGTTCTTGAAGGAGTGACACGCGATGACCGGCACCACCCTGACCGCTGACTTCTCTACCCCCTGAGGTTGCCCCCATGCTCAAGTTCAAATTTTTGTTGTGGGCGTTTGCCCAGATGCTGAAGCGACAAGTCAAGAAGAACCCGGACTTCGCGCGCTACATCCAGGCCAAACGACTGGTCTTTCAGATCCGCACAGCATCAGGATCCGGCCGCTACTTTGTCATTGAAGAGGGCGCCATCCGCAGTCATGCCGGGCTGACGGCGAACCCCCAGTTCACGCTGTGCTTCAAAGATGCCGGGGCCGGTTTCGCCACCCTGTCAGCAAAGGACAGCCAGGCCGCCTTCCTCCAGAGCCTGGCCAGCAAAGACTTGACCATCAGCGGTGACTTCCGAGAAGTGATGTGGTTCCAAGGTCTGACGGCCTTTCTGCAGCCACCCAAGGTCATCCAGCCCTACAACCGCACTGCATTCTGAACACACCATGAAAGCACTGACATTCAAACGCTACGGCAAGTCCCCCGACGTCGGGTTCACAGACGTGCCCACGCCCACTCTCCAGCCCGATGAGATGCTGGTGCAGGTTCACGCGGTGGGCCTGAACCCGATCGACAACATGATTCTCACGGGGATGTTCAAGCCCGTGCTCAAGTTCCAGTTGCCGGCCACGATCGGCAGCGACGTCGCCGGTGTGGTGACCAAGGTCGGCAGCCGTGTCACCCGCTTCAAGCCAGGCGATGCGATCTTCGCCAGCGTCTTCGACCTCGAACGCGGCACCCTCGCCGAATTCGCGACGGTACCTGAAAGCGCGGCCGCCTTGAAACCCGCCAATCTGGACTTTGTTCAGGCTGCGTCCATCCCCATGGTGGCACTCACCGCCTGGCAGGCCTTGAAGGACAGGGCTGGCCTGCGTGCTGGTCAGAAGGTCTTCATCCCCGCGGGCGCGGGCGGCATTGGCACGATGGCGATCCAGCTGGCAAAGCACTTTGGCGCACGGGTGGGCACCACGACCAGCACGGGCAACGTGCCACTGGTCAGCGGCCTGGGTGCGCAAGAGGTCATCGACTATCGGAAGCAGGCGTTCGAAAAGGTCCTCGAGGGTTATGACGTGGTGCTCGGCACGCTGCGCGACGAAGAGATCGAGAAAGCCATCAAGATTCTCAAGCCGGGCGGCAAGCTCGTCTCGCTCGTCGGCCCATTGGACGCTGCCTTCGCGCGAGCCCGGGGCATGAACTTCTTCTTTGCCTTCGTGTTCAGCTTGATGAGCCGCAAGGTCTCCCGCCTGGCAAGCCAGCAAGGGGCGACCTACTCCTTCTTCTTCGTGCAGGCGAACGGCGCGCAGCTCGCGCAGATCGGCGACTTGCTGGCGTCGGAACGCATCCGCCCCGTGATTGACAAGGTGTTCCCGTTCGACAAGGCCAAAGAGGCCCTGGCCTATCTGGCCGAAGGCCGGGCAAAGGGCAAGGTGGTGGTGCAGGTCAAGCCCTAGCGCGCGTGAAGATCGTGGGAAGCGTTGGCCACGGCCTTCTACAATCGCAGGCATGCCATCGAACGCCCATGCTGACGCTGCCGCAAGCCACAAGCGAGGCAAAGGCCGCCCGCCGCGCAACGCCACCGAAACAGAACTCATGCGCCGCCAGATCCTGCAAGGGGCGGCGCAAGTCTTTGCCGACCATGGCTCACACGGTGTGTCCGTGGAGTTGATCACGCAGGCGTGCGAGATTTCCCGTCCCACCTTCTACCGCTATTTCAAGAATACCGATGAGGTGCTGGAGCTGATCCTCAAGGAGGCCAACGATCGCTTGATCTCCTTGGTGGTCACCGCCATTCGCGAGGCCGATGGCCCTATGCAGAAGGTGGAGGCGGGCCTGCAGGCCTGGCGAGCCTGGGGCGAGCAAACGGGCCCGGTGGTGCGCGCCATTTTTGCCGAGATGCAAGATGTCAGGTCACCGGCGTACGCGCACCGCCAGCGTGTGCTGGAGGCCATCGCGGCCGAGCTGAACCAGATGGCCGTCGGGCTGGGCCGCGCATCGTTTGATCCGCTCCAGATCGAGTCCTTTGTGATCGGGGTCGAGTACCTGGGCTACCGCTTCCACTTTGGCCCGGAGGCGCCAACAGAAGCCCTTTGGCAGCGCACGCGCCAGGCCATGCTGCGCCTGGCCATCGGTCTGCTTGGTGGCTCGCTGGAATGGGCGCACGCCCCGCAACTGGCAGGGGTGCTGGGCATCACGCTGGATTGAGGCTGGCCCGAGTCAGCCAGGACCTGGCCTCACCAGGACACCGCCTCATTTCGAGGGCGACGTGAGCACAAAAGGGAACACCAGGTGCTTGAGCAAGGGCGCATCCACAAACGTCATGCCCAGGATGCAGCCGTCATCCATGCGCCGGAGTTCATCGGTCACCCAGCACCAAGGTGCACGTGCGTCCGCCGGATAGTTCAGCACCAGCGTGTCGATGCCATCCAGGCGCGAGGGCGCACGATCCAGGGTCATGGGAAATCGAAGCTCGATGCCCGCCTTCGCCTGAAACTGGTTGGCCGCGCGCCCTTCCCCCAGGAATTGTTTGCCCATCCAGCCGCCAAAGCCGGTCATGCGCATGATGGGCCCGCTGCCCAGGCGAAACCACCAGGGGCCAGCGGGTACGCCCGCGTAAAAGCCCTTGAGTTCGGCCGCGGCCACGGGTCGCCCCTGGCGAAAAGCCTGCTTGAGCCCAGCAATGCCGCGTTGCGACAAGTCGGTGTGGAACTGCATGGTTGTCGTCCTCTTATTTTACGTTACACTAATGTAATGATTAATGTTTGGCCGCGCAAGCCATGACGCCCTGTGCTTCGTGGCATGCGTCACGCCTGGCGCGTGATCCCAGCACCACCTCATGACCCAAGGCGACAACACATGGCAGAGCCAACATTGAACGTGACCGTGATCGGCGGCGGCCTCATTGGCGCCTCCTGGGTCGCCTTGTTCCTGGCCCACGGGCATCACGTTTGCGTCCATGACGTGGCACCGGACGTGGCCGACCGCGTGCGCGCCGAGCTGCACCGCATCCAGCCCATGATGGCGCAATTGGGGATGCCGATCTCACCGCATGCGCCCACCCTGACGTTCGAGGCCGACCTTGGCCGCAGTGTCGAGAAGGCCGATGTGGTGCAGGAGTGCGGTCCCGAGCGGCTGGCATTCAAGCAATCGCTCTGGGCGCGTGTGGAGGCGCATTGCAAGGCAGACGCCCTGTTGCTGTCTTCCAGCTCCGGCATCACGGCCAGCATGCAGTCGCGCAAGATGAAGACGCCGCAGCGCATGCTGGTGGGGCACCCGTTCAACCCCCCTCACCTCATCCCCTTGGTAGAAGTGGTGCCAGGCTGCAAGACCAGTCAAACGGCTGTCACGCGTGCGCGTGACTTCTACCTCTCCTTGGGCAAGCAGGCTGTTGTGCTCAACAAGGAGATCCCGGGCTTCGTGGCCAACCGCATCCAGGCCGCGGTGATCCGCGAAAGCGTGTCGCTGGTCAAGCAGGGGGTGGTGTCGGTTGAAGATCTGGACGTGGCGGTGCAGTCCTCACTGGGCTTGCGCTGGGCCACAGGCGGCCCCTTTCTGTCTGCCCATCTAGGCGGGGGCGCGGGGGGCATCCGGGCGTTCTGGCGACAGTTTGCCGGAGGCTTGCAACTGCTGTGGCTGCACATGCGCCTGCGCCCCGTCCTGCTTACCACCAGGACGCAGGCTGATCTGGCTGACGAAGTCCTGAAACGATACGGTGGGCAGTCGATTGATCAACTGGCCTCGCTGCGCGACCAGCAGCAGATCGCGCTCTTGCAGACCTTGCAGGCCCCTCACACCAACGAGAACACCCTCCCATGACACGTCCACATCTTGATGACATCGTGCTGATCACCGGCTGCAGTTCGGGCATCGGCAAGGCACTGGCACTGGCTTTTCATCGGCAGGGACACAAGGTGGTGGCCACGGCGAGGCGCCTGCAAGCCATGCAGGACCTGGCCGAGGCGGGCATCCGCACACTGGCGCTGGACGTCACCCAGGCATCGGACATCCAGCGGGTGCTGGACCAGTTGCGGGACGCCGGGTGCACGGTAGGCACGCTGGTCAACAACGCGGGCTACGGTGCCATGGGCCCCTTGCTGGATCTGCCGCACGCCGAATGGCAAAAGCAGTTTGATGTCAACGTTTTTGCCCCCATGGCGCTGACCCGCGCCGTGGTCTCCGAGATGATCAAGCGGCGCAGCGGCCAGATCGTGAACATCAGCAGCGTCTCCGGTGTCATGCCCACCCCGTTTGCAGGTGCCTATTGCGCCAGCAAGGCCGCCTTGAATGCCGCCACGGATTCGCTGCGCATGGAGCTTCGCCCCTTCGGCATCAGCGTGGTGACGGTTCAGCCTGGTGGCATCGAGTCGGCCTTTGGCGAACGTGCGGCAGACCAGGTCAGCATGGCACCCGATTCGCCCTACCAGCCCATCCGCGCAGGCGTGTTGTCTCGTGCCAATGAGAGCCAGGCGGGCGCCACACCGGCCGACGTCTTTGCCAGCGCCTTGGTGGCCCAGCTTGATCGGCCCTACCCACCTGCCGTGATCAGGCTGGGCCAGAAGAGCACCTTGATGCCGCTGATGAGGTGGTTGCTGCCCATCGCCTGGATCGATCGCATCCTCAGCAAGCGCTTCTCGCTGAACCGCCTGCGCTGACACCCCAAGGTTGACAACATGAATCGACGAACATGGTTGCGTCGCACCGCAGGTGCGTCTGCCGGCCTGGTGGCGGCCGGCACGCTGGGCTCGCTCGCGCACATCTGGGTCTTGCGAGGCGCCGATGCCGAAGGGCTGACGCCCGCGGGCAAGGCCGTCCTGACGCACATGTCGCGTGGTGTGCTGGCGGGCTTTCTGGCCAGCCATGCGTCAGATCGCGAGCGCATCCTGCATCAAGCCATGAACAGCATTGCTGCGGGCGCCGCCCGGCTCCCCAAGCTGGTGAAGCTGCAACTGGGGGGGCTGCTGGCTGCCGTCGACAGCCCAGCCAGCCGCTACCTGCTGACGGGTGTCTCCCACGCCTGGGACAAGTTGAGCGATGCCGAGGTGGCCCAGGCACTGGATCGCATGCGCCTGTCTTCCGACCTCCCCACCTTGGTGGCCTACAAGGCCTTGCGCAATCTGGTGTGCCTGCAGGTGTTCTCTGACCGGGACCTGCAGGCCATGACCACCTACCCTGGCCCCCTCGACATCTGATCCGCCATGAGCAAGCTACCCGACCCCTTCGTTCAAGGCCTGGCCAGTGGCTGGAAGGTCCATGACGCGCGCACCATCTCGTCCCCCACGCTCACCTGCGATGTCGTCATCATTGGCTCAGGCGCAGGCGGTGGCATCACGGCAGAGATGCTGACGCAGGCAGGCCTGGACGTGCTCATCGTGGAAGAAGGCCCGCTCAAGACCAGCACCGACTTCCGTCAAAACGAGGCCGAGGCCTATGCCACGCTTTACCAGGAGGGGGGCGCCCGCCAGTCGATGGACCGTGCCATCTCCATCTTGCAGGGACGATGCGTTGGCGGCTCCACGGTGGTGAACTACACGACCAGCTTTCGCACGCCGGCCGACACCCTGGCCCATTGGCGCGATGAACTGGGCCTGAAGGACATCACGTCGCCCGCGCTGCAGGACAGCTTTGCCCACGTGGAGCAGCGCCTGCACATCACGCCGTGGGACGTACCGCTCAACCGCAACAACAGCTTGCTGGAAGAAGGCCTCAAAGCCTCTGGGCGCCAGGCACACCGTATTCAACGCAACGTCAAGGGGTGCTGGAACCTGGGCTCTTGCGGCATGGGCTGCCCCACCAACGCCAAGCAGTCCATGCTGGTCACCACCCTGCCCGCCGCCTTGCAAGGCGGCGCGCGGCTGGTGCACAACCTGCGCGCGGAACGCTTCGAGTATGGCCAGGGCAAGGTGCAGCGCCTCATCGCCCAGCCGGTGGCCTTGTCGGGGGACCCGGCCGGCACACCGATCACGATCCAGGCCAGACACTATGTGCTGGCCGCCGGCGGCATCAACGCACCGGCGCTGCTGCTGCGCTCCGACACGCCTGATGGCCCCGGCCTGATCGGGCGCCGAACCTTTCTGCACCCCGTTGCCTTCTCGGCCGCGCGCTTTGACGAGAAGGTCGAACCCTGGGCCGGCGCGCCGCAGACGGTGTACACCGATGACTTCGTGCGTCGTTCGGCCTTGAACCCCGGCATCGGTTTCAAGATCGAGGCCATCCCCTTGCATCCGGGCCTGGCGTCCGTTCTTTTTGGCGGTGTCGGCCAGGCCCTGCTCCAACGCTTCCAGGGCTATGGCCACACACAGATGCTGCACGGCTTGCTGCGCGACGGCTTCGAGCCGGAGTCGCAAGGCGGGCGCGTGCACCTCAACCTGGATGGCTCGGCCCTGCTGCATTACCCTTTGACCGATCACGTGAAAGCGGGTTTCAAGCGCGCCTGGCAAGCCATGGCCGACATCCAGTTTGCGTCGGGGGCCCGCGAGGTGCTGCCCCTGCACGAACAGGCCAGGCCTTACACCAGTCGCGCGGAGGCCAGGCAGGCCATCCCGTCACTCAGCGATGTCTCGCACCACCTGGGCGCCGGCTCAGCGCATGTCATGGGGGGATGCCCCATGGGCGCCACGCCAGACAAGGGCGTGGTGGATCAACTGGGCCGGCACTGGACCATCGGCAACCTGTCCATCCACGACGGCTCGGTGCTGCCGACCAGCGTGGGCGCCAATCCGCAGTTGAGCATTTACGGTTTGGCGCATCGCTTCTCCGTCGGCCTGGTGCAGCGACTCACGCAGCACGGCTAGGCATCTTTCCTTGAGGCCGCCGTTGCCCCCTGCAGGGCACCCACGCACACCTCGATCAGCGCTTGCCGGTCGACCATCGCGCCGCGGTCCAGCCAATCCAGGACAGCCTGGACAAGGAATGCCAGCCAGGCACGGACGGCCAGATAACTCAGCGAATGGGGTTCACCCCCCTCTCCCATCCCCGCCAGGATGCGCTTCGCCTGCAAGTCCAGGTTGCGGTTGACCACGTCCTGAACGGTTGGCTCCAGGCTGGCCGCACTGCGGAAGATGGCCCGATACATGTGCGGGTGGCTTTCGACATAGTCGAAATAGGCCTCCAGGCTGGCCTGCAATTGCGCCCTCGGTGGCAACGACGGATCGGGCTGCGTCGCGTTCAGGATCTCGTCATAACCGCCCTGGACGATGGCCGCAAAAAAGACCCGCTTGCTGGGGAAGTAGTGATACAGCAAGCCCCGTGACACGCCCGCCTGTTGGGCGATCTGGTCAATCTGAACGTCGTCGTAAGCCTTGGTGCCGAACACGGCAGCCCCGACAGCCAGCAAGTGGGCCCGGCGGGCATCGGGCTCCAGGCGCGGCCCGACGCCCCCCTTTGGCTGGTCTTGCATTGCCACGCACACCCCTTATTTGACACGTAGTCAATAGTGTATTCACAATCGCACTATTGAACATACGTTCAACAGCAATTGAACTTTGCAGAAAAGGAAACGGCATGCCCCACATCAAGGACACCCTGCGGCGTGTGTTCATCACCACGTGCATGCTGACCAGAACGACCGAACTGGCCACACGACGCTTGGGAACGGGCTTTTTTCTGCCCGCGCTGTTCGTGCTGCGCTATGCGTCCATGGGTGGACTGGACCCGACACGCTTTGCGGCGCAACTCAAGGGCGTGCGCTCCTTCAGGGATGAAGCCTGGTGCGCATACTGGAATGCATTGGCGCGGCAAGAACTGGACGCCATCACGACCGTGTTGCCCGGCTTTGATGCAAGCGCGCCGGACTGGAACGCGCTGCGTGAAGCACTGGCCCCCTTGGGCAAACGGGTGGTGGCCTTGATGACCTTGAGCGAGGCCGATGACATGCACGCCTCCCCAGCGAGTGAGCGTGCCATGACGGCCCTGCGGCACCTGATCAAGGCCATCACCTACTACCAGGTCAGTGCGTTCCCGGGCGGGTCTGCGGCCCGCATGGAGGCCTACGCGCTATCGCGATCGCTTTTCAACGAGTTGACATGCATCGTGGGCCCGCTGGTGGGCATCGTGATCGAGAAGCGCCGCATCGAGGTGGACGGTGACGTCATCGAGGGCTACTTGATGACGCCCAGCGGAACCCAACGCCACCCACTGGCCATCATCACCAACGGCCTGGAAGGCACGGCTCAAGAGCTGGCGATACCCTTGCTCAAGTACCACGACTCGGGCATGGCGGTGTTCGTCATGGAGATGCCCGGCACCTACGCCTACCGCAAGCCCATGACCCCGGCCTCCGAGGCCGTCTATCACGCCGTGATCGACCATCTGTCTCGCGACCCCCGCATCGATTCACAACGCATGGGTTTCGTTGGCGTGAGCTTCGGTGCGTATTGGGCGGCACGGATGGCAGGCACCAACCCGCATTTGCGATGCGCGGTGGCTTGCGGCGCGCCCACTCATCATTCTTTCCAGATCAAGGGCGCGATCGGGATGCCCGACATCATCATCAAGGCGCTGCTGAACACCACCGGCGCCAAGACGCTGATGAGCCTCGGCCTGAAGCTGCAAGCCCTGTCGCTGCACCACTTCTACCGTCAAATCAAGATCCCCTTGCTGGTCATCAATGGTGACCGCGACACCCTGCTCAGCACCCAGGACTCCATTGACCTGGCGTCTGGTGCCGTGCAAGGCACGCTCAAGCTCTACCCCAATGACGACCATTGCGCCATGGCGCATTACAGGGAATGGCTGGACTTGTCACAGGCGTGGTTGCGCCAGCAGTTGGTGCCGGGTGCGGGCTGAAAAGTGCATTGCGAAGGGGGGCAGCCAGCCCTTGAATGTTGAGCGCTGGCCAGACTCAATCTCGCAGCGCCATGGCGCGCAGCAGCGCGTCGATCTGCCCGAATGCATCCTGTTGCCACTGTTCAGGCGTGCGGTCCCCCAGCGCATGCGTGTCCTGGACGAAGCGCCGCACACAGGTCGGACCGTATCCATCGAAGGTGTCGAACTTCTCGGCGATGTGCCGAAAGCCGCGTTCACCACTTGCATGTTCGAGCAACGCCCGACACTCCTGCGCCAGCGCCTCGATCCCGTCGGGGTAGTTGCGCACGCAGTAGTAGATGTCGTAGGCGTCCTTCTGCTTGTAACGCCCTGCCAGCGCATGGCCCTTCATCGCAAGCAAAGCGGGTATGGAGCACACCGCGATCTCCACACGGTTCGTCCCCCCGTCCGGCATCGGCCCGGCCACCGCCACGAGTTGATAGAACCGCATCGCCAGATCAGCGCCGTCGGCCCGTTGCACGGCGAAGTCGCGGATCAATGGTGGATCGTTCTTGACGATATCGGCATCGCGCGGCATCAAGAAATCGACCACCACATCGATCGCTTCTCCGCCATCTTGCGCGGAAACCTGGCGAACCAGCTGGAAGCGCCGAAGCCCTTCGCGCTGGGCGTATCCATGCCCTTGAAGCGCGCCGATCAAGGTGGCGTATTCGCCATCGCCGAGTGCTTGTGCGTCCAGCCCGACGTCCACGTCGAGCGTGCCGACATGGGGCATGTCTTCGTTGGCCAGCAGCAGCCAGGGGACTGCGCCTCCGATGATGGTGAACTTGCCCTTGAAGCTGCCAAGGATCTGGCCGATCTCGATCAGCACGGACTTGACGGCTACGGTCGTGCGGTCGTCGTACTCTGCCGCTGACTGCGGCTCCTGCGGGGGTGCTATTGGGGCCATGAGAGTCGTTCCTGTCGCAGGTGATCCGCGGCCTCGGCGCCGCGTTCACCCGCAATGGAGAGGTCGAGGTAGGTTTGAACCGGGCTCGTACAGACCGCGCCTGGCGCAGGTTCAACGGTGTCGGCGAGCAGTCCCGAGTCCTTCGGCACGGTGATGATCACGTTCTCGCCCTTCGAGCTGGGTGAGAGCTTCAGTGCTGCCTGAAGCTTGCGCAAGCCTTCGTCGTCGGCGAAGAAGTAGTGCGTTCCGGTGCGAGCGTAAGGAGAAAGCCACTGCGCCGCCGAAAACGATGCGAAGGCTGCACGCCCGGGACCGCTGTCGGCGCGCAGCGCGCTTCGAGCTGCGGTTTCGAGTGTGCTGCCATGCAGCGGCGTGTAGAAGCCCAGCCTCTCGCCTGTTGGCGTGGTGTAGCTGTCTCGCCATGCGTCCAGCAGTGCATTGGGCGCTGAGAGAACCAGGCCATCGCCTGATGTGTGCGCCCATTCCCGATCAATCAAGCCGGTGCGCACATTGCTCACGTGTCCAAGGCTGACTCCAGAGGTTTCCGATAACTCGGTGACACGCCATGCACGGCCGGGCTCACGCAGCATGGCGCGCAGTACCTGAGCAGATTTCGGCCGAAATAACGACTTGAGTTCGCGTTGTTGGGCTGCAGGCTTGTCAGCCACCATGCGCTCGATGAACACGCCGCCGAAGGCGATCCGGGCGTTTCCCGCCAAGTCGAGATAACCAACGCCCTTCTCTTCGCACAACTGCCTCACTGCAGGTGAGATGTAGGGCGCGATGAAGACCGGTGTTGCCCGAGGGGCTCGGTGCGCAACGTAGTTCAGCAGTTCCAGCAGCGCGGACCGCGCGTACCGCGGTTGCCCGTTCGACTTGTACTCGCAGACGAGCTGGTGCGGCCGACCGTCCACGAGCAGTTGAACGATCAAGTCCGGCGCCCAATCGCTGGACACGGCTTCGGTGTCGATGCCTTTCACCTGAAGGATCGGAATCTTCTCAAGCAGTCCACGCAGGGCCTCACCAGCATGAGTTTCTGCGTTTTTCATTGGATTAGCATCTTTCAGCATGCGCTGAAAATAGCACAATTTCTGAAATTCATCAGCGCAATTTCACTCCAATGGTTAATTTCAGCGTCCGCTGAAACCATGCCTGAAATTGAAACTCCATGGACCGAGATCGGTCCCTCGAATGTCTCTTCGGGGTCGTCAGCGCGAGTTCGCCGCTTTCAGATGCAGCCATCCGGAGACACAGGCGTAACTGCTTGGCATGCCGATATGGATGGCCGCCAACCAATGTCAGGCTACAGGGTAGACCAGCCTTACGCCAGCAGAGGCCATCCAGTTCAGCGATTGGTCGGCACCGACGTTCAGCGTCGAACCTCATGCGAGCTGCAAGCAGCCTGGGCCGGAGCAGCACGTTTGCCTGGGATACAAAGCCCACAGAGTGCTACGCTCCCAACAGTCGTTTCAATTCAAGGCGTTTTGCGCCCATGTCTTGAATTTTGAAACCTTGTTATCCGACACCTTGAAGCCATGTTCCAACGCCTCACCATCCCCGTCACATCCTTCGAGCAAAACTGCTCCCTGGTCTGGTGCACCGACACCAAGGAGGCCGCGCTGATCGACCCGGGCGGGGACGCCGGCACGCTGCTCGAAGCCGTCGAAGCGCGTGGCCTGACGCTCAAGGCCTTGTGGCTGACCCACGCGCACATCGACCACGCGGGCGCCACAGGGCACCTGGCCAACACCCTGGGCCTGCCCATCATCGGGCCGCACACCGGGGACCAGTTCTGGATCGACGCCCTGCCCCAGCAAAGCCAGATGTTCGGCTTCCCGCAGGCCGAGCCTTTCACGCCCACGCAATGGCTCAAGGAGGGCGACACGGTGCAGATCGGTCTGTGCAAGCTGCAGGTGCTGCACTGCCCGGGCCACACGCCCGGCCACGTGGTGTTCTATGAGCCCAGCACGCGCCATGCTTTTGTGGGCGATGTGCTGTTTGCCGGCAGCATTGGCCGCACGGATTTCCCTGGCGGCAACCACGCCGATCTGATCAACGCGATCAAGACCAAGCTGCTGCCCCTGGGCGACGACATCACCTTCACGCCCGGGCACGGCCCGGAGAGCACCTTCGGCGAAGAGCGCGTGGGCAACCCTTATCTGTGATCAGGCCCGTGCCCCGACTCAACGGGGCGAGTCCGCCACGCCCCAATAGGCCAGGGGCTCGGTGCTCAGGTGCGCCGCGCCGATCTTGCGGGGTGCATCAAAGCGGTGATCCGGCTTGGGTGCCCGCTCGTACAGGGGCATGACCTTGGGCAGGTTGGCCTGGATCTCTTCGATGCGGGTCGAGCTCGACGGGTGGGTGGACATCCACTGCGGTGGCGCGCCCTTGGCCGCCGCCGACATCTTCTGCCACAGGCTGATGCCGGCACGCGGGTCGTAGCCGGCGCGCGCGGCCAGCTCCATGCCCACCAGGTCCGCTTCGGACTCGTTGCCACGGCTGAACTTCAGGGTCAGCAACTGGCCGCCCATGTTGAGCAGCGCATCCCCCATATTGCCCAGGCCGAACAGGCTGGAGATCAAGCCCGCGCCCATGCGGGTGGCCGAGGTCTTGCCCATCTGCTCGCGGGCGTGCTCGCGCAAGGCGTGTGCCATCTCGTGCCCCATCACCATGGCCACTTCGTCATCCGTGAGCTTGAGCTGGTCCAGGATGCCGGTGTAGAAGGCGATCTTGCCGCCGGGCATGCAGAAGGCGTTGAGCTCTTTGGAGTTGAGCACGATGACCTGCCAGCGCCACTGCCGGGCACGCGGGTTCCAATCCATCGCGAAGGGGATGATGCGGCTGGCGATGGCACGCAGCCTGAGCACCTGCGGGTGGTTGTCAGGCAGCAGTGCGCCTTGCGACCTGGCCTCGGTGGCCAGTTGCAGGTATTGCTGCTGGGCCGCCGCCTCCACCTGCTCGGCGGGCACCAGGCGCGCCAGCACGGACGTGCCCCGCTCGACGTCCACGCCTTCGCGGGCCATGGCCACCGGCGCCACGGCCGCCAGCGACAGCACGCAGGCCGACACGAGGCGCGAGACCTGGCCACGGGCCATTCGATTCAAACCAGACAGACTCATCACAACACCAGGGAAAGAGATAAGGGCTTAACGCAGCCCGGCCTTGTCCAGCATACGCCGGACGGATGGCAACAGCACATAAGCTGGGAACGACAACCAGAAAGTCAAGAAGAAGAACACGGCGTAGCCCATCTGCTCCACGCCCAGCCCCCCGGCCCAGCCCGCCACCGCCCGCGAAAACGCGAAGATGGACGAGAGGATGGCGTACTCGGTGGTGGCCCGCTCCTTGTCGACGATGCCCATCAGGAAGGCCATGAAGGCGCCGGTGCCCAGGCCGCTGGTGAAGCTCTCCAGGCCACTGGCGCCATAAACCGCGACCTGATAGTGAATGCTCACTTGCATGCCAGGCTCGGTGTGGGGCACATACCAGGCCGCCGCCGCATACGCCAGGTTGGACAGCGCCTGGGCCAGGCCCAGCACCCACAGGCCCTTGAAGATGCCGACACGGTCCACATACCAGCCGCCCACCAGGCCGCCGGCAATCGACAGGCCCAGGCCCACGTTCACGCTGACCAGGCCGATCTGGGCGGGGGTGAAGCCCGCGTCCACCCAGAAGGGTTTGACCATGAAGCCCATGGCGGCATCACCCAGCTTGAACAGCAGGATGAACAGCAACACGGGCAACATGCCCGGCCGGGCGAGCAAGCCCACCCAGGCGCCAAACACGGGGCCGTCGGCCATGGCATGGGCCTGCGGGCCGTGCGCCGCCCGCACCATCATCCCGGCCCCGGCAAACATCAGCCCGACGGGCACGGCCCCCTTGAACCACCAGGTGCCGCTGACGGCCTGCACGGCCCCCCAGCCCACGGCCTTGGCGATCGGGCCCAGCACGGGCCACAGCAGGCCGGCCAGCACCAGCCCCAGAGCAAACAGCCACAGGGGTTGCTCGCGCACGGCCGCCCACTCGCGCGCCGAGGCGCCTTCGACCCGCGCCACGCGCAGCGGCTGGGCCGGCGCCATCAGGATGGATGCGCCGTTGATCAGCATGAGCACGGCGCCCAGGCCATAGGCCGCCGCCCAGTTGGGGTGCCCGGGCTCGCCCAGGCTGCCCGCCACCACCAGCAAGCCGCCCGCTGCCAGCATGCCCACGCGGTAAAAGCCGATGCGCAGGCCGTTGGCCACGCCGTACTGCCCCTTGGACAAGAGCTCGATCGTGTAGCCGTCGGTGGCGATGTCATTGGTCGCCGACAACATGGTGAACGCGGCCAGCAAGGCCCAGGGCCAGGTGGCGCCCTGCCCCAGCGCCTGCGGGTGCAGCGCCAGCGTGGCCAGCACCAGCGCCATGCCGCCATTGGCGCCGGCGATCCACCAGCGGTGCCCGCGCCAGGCGTCGATCAGCGGCGCCCACAGGAATTTCACCGTCCAGGCCAGGCCCAGCAGGCTGAGCAGGCCGATCTCGGCCGGGCCCACGCCCGCCTGGCGCAGGTTGACCGGAAACAGGTCATAAAACAGGCCCAGCGGCAGCCCTTCCGAGAAGTACAGCAGGGCCACCCAGGCCATCAGGGCGCGGGGGCTGGACAGGGGCGACAAGGGTGATGGAGCCGAAGGTTGCATCCCGGGATTGTAGGAAGCCCCTGACAAGGCCATTAAAGGGCCGGCGAAGGCGGACTTTTTACGCCTTTACCGGACACGGCCAGCGAGATGATCCAGCTAGCTTCGGCACGCAGTTTGTCGCCGTCGCTTTGCGCTGTTCGCCCAGGAGGCCTCATGAACTTTCGTACCCGGATCCGTGCCCTGCCCCTCAGCGCCGCCGCCGTGTTTGTCATTGGCGTGTCGGTCAGCTTCTTTGTGGGCGAGCGCACCTCCAGCGTGCTGGCCCACCTGCACGAGGTCGACAACCCGCACATGGCTTATGTGACCGCCATCGACCGCAGCACCGAACAACTGCGCCTGACCTTGCAGACAGCCGCGGCCGAAGGCGACAGCGAGCGCCTCAAGGAAACCGATGCCATGGTGGCCTCGGCCCGCGAAGCCCTGGCCGGCATGCAGAAGTTGCCCGAGAAAGCCGCCACGGCCAAGGAGCTGGACGGTGTTTTCGACGCTTACCAGAGCGCGGCCATCGGGGCCACGCGCGCCCTGGTCAGCAAGCAGAACCCGGGTGAGCAACTGGGCAAGATGCAAAGCGCGCAAGCCGATCTGCAAAAGCTGCTGGCGCAACACAAACAAGCCGCCAAGGCCGCCATTGAAGAGGCCCAGGCCAGCGCGACGCAAGGCGTCAACAACAACCTGTGGGTGACCGTGCTGACTGGCGTACTGGTACTGACGGTGCTGGGCGTGGCCTCGCAGGCCATCGTCACCTCGGTGTGGCGCGACCTGGGTGGCGAGCCCGCCGACCTGCGCGACCTGGTGGGCCGCATCGCCGAGGGCGACCTGAACCTGGAACTGCAGCACAACCCCAAGGACACCCGCTCGCTCAAGGCCTCGGTAATCACGATGACGCACCGCTTGCGCGACACCATCGGTGTGATCCGCCACGCGACGGACTCGATCAGCACGGCCTCATCCGAGATCGCATCGGGCAACCAGGATTTGTCGCAGCGCACGGAGCACACCGCCTCCAACCTGCAGCAGACCGCCAGCTCGATGACCGACCTGACCAACACCGTGCGCCAGAGCGCCGATGCAGCCCGTCAGGCCAACCAGATGGCCACTGGTGCGGCCACGGCGGCGCACCGCGGTGAAGAGATCGTGTCGCAGGTGGTGGCCAACATGGCCGAGATCAACGACGCCAGCCGCAAGATCAACGACATCATCACCGTGATCGATGGCATCGCCTTCCAGACCAACATCCTGGCGCTGAACGCGGCGGTGGAAGCCGCCCGCGCCGGTGAGCAAGGCCGAGGCTTTGCCGTGGTCGCTGGCGAGGTGCGCACCCTGGCCCAGCGCAGCGCCCAAGCAGCCAAGGAGATCAAGACGCTGATCCATTCTTCAAGCGAGAAGGTGGAGTCGGGCTCGAAGCTGGTGCAGGACGCGGGCCAATCGATGAGCGAGATCCTGGGCAGCGTGCAGCGGGTGTCGGACATCATCGGCGAGATCACCGCCGCGGCGGGCGAGCAGAGCCAGGGCATCGGGCACGTGAACCAGTCAGTCAACCAGCTGGACCAGATGACGCAGCAAAACGCGGCGCTGGTGGAGCAGTCGGCAGCCGCAGCGGAAAGCCTCAAGGACCAGGCGGCCAAGCTGGCGCAAGCCGTGGCCGCGTTCAAGCTGGGCCAGACGCAGGCCGGGGCCATGGGCCATGACACCCGTGTGCTCAAGGCCACACCGGTGATCAAGGCGAGGCCTGTGGCCAGCGTCACGCCGGTCAAGCCTGTGGCGGTGGCGGCAGTTGCGACGGTTACGCCGGCTCCGCGGGTGAGCTTGCCCGCGCCGGTTGTGGCCGCTGCGCCCCCCAAGTCGGACGACGATTGGGAAACGTTCTGAATGCGACACCTTTTGGGCTACCCTAACGCCTTCTTGCAGCCCGCCTGCAACATCGCGTTATCAAGCCCATGCCCGCCACTGCTGCCAGCACCTCCCCACCGCTGAAGTTCGCCGCCAACCTTTCGTGGCTCTACACCGACCTGCCCTTCCTGGACCGGTTCGAGGCGGCGGCACGTGATGGCTTCCAAGGCGTGGAATGCCTCTTCCCCCACGAACACCCGCAAGCCGAAGTGGCCGCCCGCCTGCGCGACACCGGCCTGCAACTGGTGCTGTTCAACGCCGCGCCCGGCAACTGGGCCGAGGGCGAACGCGGCCTGGCCAGCCTGGACGGCCGCGAGCCCGAGTTCCAGGCCAGCATCCTGTCCGCCCTGGATCTGGCCGGTGAGCTGAACTGCCCACGCATCCACGTCATGGCCGGCCTGTGCACCGCCGAGCAACGCGATGCCGCCTGGGCCCGCTATACCCAGCGCCTGCAATGGGCCGCCCACCAGGCCCAGTCCCACGGCCGCACGTTGATGATCGAGCCCATCAACCCGCGTGACATGCCCGGTTACCTGCTCACGCACCAGGCCCACGCCCACAAGCTGGTCCAGGCCATCGGCTCACCCCACCTGCAGGTGCAGATGGACCTTTACCACTGCCAGATCGTGGAAGGCGACGTGACCATGAGCTTGCGCGGCTACCTGCCCACGGGCCGCGTGGGCCACCTGCAGATCGCCGCCGTGCCCGATCGCGGTGAGCCTGATCAAGGCGAGCTGAACTACCCCTGGGTCTTTGACGAACTGCGCCGACTCAACTGGCAAGGCTGGATCGGCTGCGAATACCGCCCACGCGCGAGCACCACCGCTGGCCTGGGCTGGCTGCACGCCGCCAGCCACTGACGCCCCGCCTCACACCACTCCAAGCAACCCAGCGAGCCCCATCCATGAGCGCCTCCACCGCCTTCCCCGCCACCGTTCGCACCCGTGACGGGCTGGACCTCGTCACCCAACACTGGCCCCTGGCCGCCGGGCAGCTCAGCCACGGCGTGGCGGTGATCGTGCACGGCCTGGGTGAGCACTGCTTGCGTTATGCCCACGTGGCCGCCTACCTCAACGAACACGGCTGGGCCGCTGTCGGTTATGACCACCGCGGCCACGGCCGCTCGCCCGGCTCGCGTGGTGGCCTGAAACAAGGTGACGACTTCCTGCACGACCTGGCCCACGTGGTGGACGCCACCCGCGCCGCCTACCCCGGCCAGCGCCTGATCATCGTCGGACACAGCCTGGGCGGCGCCATCGCCGGGCGCTTCGTGGCCGCCCTGGCCCAACCCGCCGAAGCCGCGGCCTGGTCGCGCCCGGTGGATGCCCTGGTGCTGTCCTCACCCGCGCTGGACGTGCCCATCAGCGCCATCCAGAAGGGCCTGCTGGCCACCGTGGGCAAGCTCACGCCCGACGTGCCCGTGGGCAACGGCCTCAAGCCCGAATGGGTGTGCAACAACCCAGCCACGGTCAAGGCCTACATGGCCGACCCGCTGGTGCATGACCGCATCACCGGCCGCCTGACCATGTTCATCCTGGCCGCCGGCGAGAACGTGCGCGCCCGTGCGCCGCAATGGGCGGTGCCCACCCTCATCATGTGGGGCGGGCAGGACCGCTGCGTCAAACCCGAAGGCTCGGTGGCCTTTGCCACCACGGCGCCCAGCGCGCTGGTGAGCAGCCAGCCCTTCCCCACGCTGTCGCACGAAATCTTCAATGAAGTCGAGCAGGCCGAGGTGCTCGCGGTGATGGGCGATTGGCTGGGCCGCGTTTTTGGGGGATGATCGCAGTCTTTGCTGTTTTCCGTTAGATCGACATCATGGCGCTCAAAGCCACCATCTTCAAAGCCCAGCTGCAGCTGGCCGACATGGACCGCAACGTCTATGGCGACATCGCCGTGACCATCGCGCGGCACCCCTCCGAAGCCGACGAGCGCATGATGATCCGCGTGCTGGCCCTGGCCCTGAACTGGCCGGCCGACACCAAGGAAGGCACGCTGGAACTCGCCAAGGACATGTGGGAGCCGGACGAGCCCGCGCTGTGGCACAAGAGCTTCTCGGACGAGATCCTGCACTGGGTTGAAGTGGGCCAGCCTGATGACAAGCGCATCATGAAAGCCTGCGGCCGCGCCCGCCAGGTCAGCGTCTACGCCTTCCAGAGCAGCACCAACGTCTGGTGGAACAACATCGCCACCAAGCTCACACGGCCTCAGAACCTCACCGTCTGGCAGATCCCCACCGAACAAAGCCAGGCCCTGGCAACGCTGGCCAAGCGCAGCATGCAGCTGCAGTTCACCGTGCAGGATGGCACCGCCTGGATCAACGATGGCGAGCAGACCGTCGAGGTCACGCCCCTCAAGCTGATGGGGCCTCAGTGACCTCTTTGGCGGCCTGCTCGGATGGGGATGCAACCGCCGCTGCGGCGCCCTCCGCAGTCAGCTCGGCATCCCGCAGCGCGCGGCGCAACACCTTGCCGATGGCCGTCTTGGGCAGGTCCTGCGTGAACACCACCACGCGCGGGCGCTTGTAGCCCGTGAGCACCTGCGCGCAGTACTCGCGCACGGCCTGCTCGGTCAGGCCCGGCCGCTCGGGCACGATGTAGAGCTTGACGGCTTCGCCCGAGTGTTCATCGGGGATGCCGATGGCCGCGCACTCGCGCACACCGGGCATCAGCGAGACCATGTCCTCGATCTCGTTGGGGTACACATTGAAGCCCGAGACCTTGATCATGTCCTTCTTGCGGTCGATGAGCTTGATGTAGCCGCGCTCGTCCATCACGCAGATGTCGCCGGTGCGCATGAAGCCATCGGGCGTCATGACCTTGGCGGTTTCATCGGGCCGCTGCCAGTAACCCGCCATGACCTGCGGCCCCCGCACGGCCAGCTCGCCTGCCGCCCCCGTTGGCAACTCGCGCCCCGCGTCGTCCAGGATGACGACATCGGTTGAGGGCAAGGGCAGGCCGATGGTGCCCGTGAAAGTGGGTTGCTGGCCGGGGTTGCAGGTCACGCCCGCGGTGGTCTCGGACAGGCCATACCCCTCGCAGATGACCAGCCCGGTGCGGTCACGCCAGAGCTTGGCCGTGGCCTGCTGCACCGCCATGCCGCCCCCCACCGCCTGGCGCATCGCGCTCCAGTCCACCATGTTGAAATCGGGGTGGCGGGCCATGGCCGCAAACAGCGTGTTGACGGCCGGGAAGCTGTGAAAGCGCTGCCCCGCCAGGGCCCGGAACAAGGCCGGCAGGTCGCGCGGGTTGGGGATCAGGATGTTGCAGGCGCCCAGGCGCAGGCCCAGCATCAGGTTCACTGAAAAACCGAAGATGTGATAGAGCGGCAAGGCCGCCACGAAGGTGAACTGCTCGCGCTGCGACACCTGCTTGAACAGGTGCTCATTCCAGGCCTCGGCCAGGAGCATGGCCGCGATCACGTTGCGATGCAGCAGCATCGCACCCTTGCTCACACCCGTGGTGCCGCCGGTGTACTGCAGCACGGCCACATCGTCCGGCCCCGGTGAAGCAGGCCGGAAGGTTTGCCGGCTGCCCCGGTGCAGCGCCTTGTTGAAGCGCACGGCGCCCGGCAGCGCATAAGCAGGCACCAGCTTGCGCACATGGCGCACCACCAGGTTGACCAGGCCGCCCTTGAGCGGCCCCAGCATGTCCCCCAGGCCCGTGATCACGATGTGGCGCACAGGCGTGGCAGCCAACACCGCCTGCAGGGTGTGGGCGAAGTTCTCCAGGATGACGATGGCCTTGGCACCCGAATCCTTGAGCTGGTGCTCCAGCTCGCGCGGCGTGTACAGCGGGTTGACGTTGACCACAACGAAGCCCGCCCGCAGGATGGCCGCCACCGCCACGGGGTACTGCGGCACATTGGGCAGCATCACGGCCACCCGGTCCCCCGGCTGCAGCCCCAGGCCTTGCAGGTAGGCCGCCAGGTAACGCGAGGCCACGCCGATGTCGGCGAACGTCCAGGCCTGGTCCATGAAACGGTAGGCCGGCAGACATGCGTGCTGCTTCAAACCCTCGTCGAGCAATTCGACCAGGGAACGGTAGGCCGAGGTGTCGATCGTGTGAGGGACGCCCGCCGGATAGTGCCTCAGCCAGATCTTGTCCATAACCTGTTGATGTGTTGAGGTTTTTCGAAATCAAGCACGACCTTGACAACATCACCAGCACAATGTGCGGCGCGGCCGGGCAGACAGGTTCTGGCCACATCCTGACACTGATCCGAACGGACCTCTACCGGGGTTCCCTGGGGTTGAAATGTCGGCGCGACATCAGACGAATTTCTTCTGGCAGGCCAGCGCCACGGCGGCCAGCACGGCCACCACGCACAGGGCCCAGTAGTAATCCAGACACGCCATCAGGGTGGCCTGCTGCGCCATCAGGCTGGACAGATTCGCCAGCGCCTCCGGCAGCGGGTTGGCGCCCAGGGCCATCGGGTCCACCACCCCGTTGCCATACAGGGGGCTCAAGGCGGCGGTGCTTTCGGCCAGGCGCTCGTAATGCAGGGTGCCCCGCATCTGCAACACCACGGTGGCCATGGACACGCCGCTGGCATTGGCCACCTCGCGCAGGGCGTTCTTGACCTGGTAGGCGTGCGAGAACACTTTCTCGTCCACATGCCGGAAGGTGCCCATGGCCGCCGTGCCCTGCGCCACGGCCAGGAACACCCCGCTGTTGAGCAACAAGGGCCAGAACAAGGCCTCTTGCGTGACCTCGCCCGTCATGCCGCTCATCCACCAGCCGTGCACGAACAGCACGGCCAGCGCAAACCACAGGTAGTGCTTGAGCTGGGCGTGGCGCTGTGCCAGCCGGAAGTGGACCAGCATGGTCAACAAGCCGAACAAGGAGGTGGCGCTCAAGAGCCAGCCGCTGGAGGTGACCGTGAAGCCCAGCCCCTGGACCAGGAAGACCGGCGTCATGTAGCTGCTCACCGCGCTCACGAGGTAACAAAAGAAGTAGACGGACAAGCCCACCAGGAAGCGCGCATCCACGAAGTGGCGGTAGGGGATCAGCCCATCGTGGCGCGACCAGTCATGCCAGATGAAGGCGCCCAACGCGAGCATGGCGACGATGGCCAGCTCCCACAGGCCGAAGGCGCCGCTGAACACGTCGTACTGGACGCGCTCCAGCGCAAACTGCAGCAGGAAGATCCCCGCCACCAGCACCAGCGTGCCGCCGGCATGCACCTGGCCGGGGTTGTCGTGCTCGACGGGCTCGTGATCGGGCATCGCGTACTCGACCAGCCAGGCCACCACGGCCGTCAGGGGCACCATGACCAGGAACACGGCGCGCCAGCCCCAGGCATCCAGCAGGTGGGCAGCCAGCAGCGGGGCCAGGCTGGCGCCCAGGAAGATGCCCACCGCAAAACGCTGCAAGGCCCCCAGGCGCGCCGCGCCCCGGTAGTGGTTGACCTGCACGCGCCCGCCAGTGAAAAAGGCCGAGCCGCCCACGGCCTGCACCATGCGCCCGGCGATGTACATGGGCACGTCATTGGCCAGGCCGGTCATCAAGGCGCCCAGGGCGAACACCAGCAAGGAAAAGCGGATGAAGCGCCGGTAACCCCAGCGCTGCACCAGCACCCGGTGCTTGAACAACATCACCACGGCCACGCCGGCATACGCGGCGGCGGCCAGGCTGAACTCCTCGGGCGCGGCCTCGATGCCGCCCATGATGTAGCGCGACGAAAACGAGGCCATCACGCTTTGCAGGTACTCCAGGAAGACCAGCGCCGTCACCGAGAGCAAATGGGCCTGGCGCTGGCGGGGCGGGATGTCGTTCATGGGGCACTGGGAGTCGGTTGCGCCTGATTTTCCGGCGCCCCCTAAAATCAATCCAATCGATTGATTTGATTCCACTCATGCCTGACATCGATATCAGCTACGCCGCGCTGCGCAAACTGGACCTGAACCTGCTGGTGGCCTTTGACGCCATGCTGCAAGAGCGCCACGTCGGGCGGGCTGCGGCCAGGCTGTTCATTGGCCAGCCGGCGATGAGCCATGCCCTGGCACGCCTGCGCGCGGTGCTGGACGACGAGCTGTTCGTGCGCACCGGCCAGGGCATGGTGCCCACCGCTCGGGCCCTGGCCCTGGGCCCGCGTGTGCGCGCCTGGCTGGGCGAGGGGGCGGGCCTGTTGCTGAAGCACGAGGGCTTTGACCCGGGCGCCGCCGAGGGCCTGGTGCGGCTGTCCATCCCCGACGGGCTGGAAGGCCTGATCCTGCCGCGCCTGATGGCCACGCTGCGCGCCCAGGCCCCCGGCATCCGCCTGCGCACGCAACTGCTGGAGGTGGAGCAGCTGCAGCGCGCGCTCGATGACGACGAGCTGGATCTGGCCATCGTGGGGGTGGACCTGCCCTGGCGCAGCTGGCACCAACGCGTGCACCTGCTGCGTTGCGGTTTCCACTACATCCATTCACCCGAGCAGATCAGCCTGCCGCGCTCGGCCGGCCTGGCGCATCTGGCCCGGCTGGACCACGTGGTCAGCAGCCACCGCGGCGAGGCCGCCAGCGTGGTGGACCAGTGCTTTGCGGCGCAAGGCCTGAGCCGGCGCGTGGTGGCCTCGCTCGCCAGCATGACGGCCATCCTGCACACGCTCAAGCAAGCGCCGCTGGTGTCCATCCAGCCGGCCCTGTATGCCGAGCTGTTCCAGGTGCCCGGGCTGGTCACGCGCCCCCTGCGCACCGACCCGCCCCTGCAGATTCCCATCGACATGGCCTGGCACAAGCGCAACGACCAGCAGCCCCTGCACCACTACGTGCGCGCGCAGATCATGTCGATCACAAAGCACTGATTACCCCCTCATTTCTCATCACCAGGTGAAGACCCTTTCCGTGAAGATGATTTGACTGGGCGGCCATTTACCGCCCAGCAGCCGCCCGGAGATCCAGCATTTCTCAGGCGGAGATGCGATCCCCTTGGCACCAAGCAGTCCTTTCACCAACGGGTTCTCATGATGTTCAATTGGTTCAGACAATTCAGCGTCGCATCGCGGCTGCGGGCCATGGCCCTGCTGGCCGTGGCGGGCGTGATCGGCGTGGCCTGCGCGCTGATGTGGTCCAGCTACACACAACAACTCGCCGCCCGGCAGACCGCCGTGCGACAGGCCGTGGAGGTCGCGTACTCGATGCTGCAGTCGGTGCATGCACGGCAGGAAGCTGGCGAGCTCACCGAGCTGCAGGCGCAAAAGACGGCGCTGGCCGCGCTGGACAAGCTGCGCTACAGCGGCAGCGAATACTTCTGGGTCAACGACATGGGCCCGCGCATCATCCACCACCCCATCAAGCCCCAGCTCGACGGGCAGGACGCCAGCAACATCAAGGACCCCAATGGCGTCTACCTGTTCAAGGCCTTTGTGGACACGGTGCGCACGCAGGGCGAAGGCTTTGTGCGCTACCAGTGGCCCAAGCCGGGCATGGACCAGCCGCAGGACAAGGTCTCTTACGTCAAGGGTTTTGCGCCCTGGGGTTGGGTGCTGGGCTCGGGCCTGTACCTCGATGACGTGGAGGCGGCCTTCAAGGCACAGGCGTTCAAGGCCATCGGCATGGTGCTGCTCACGGCCCTGATGCTGTGGGGGCTGATCGAGATCACCGCGCGCGACCTGAGCAGAGGCGTGCAGGTGGCCGTCAAGCGCGCCGAAGCGATCGCAGCAGGCGACCTGGCCACCGGTCAATCGCCCCACATGCTGGCGCGGGGCCGCGACGAGATCGCCCGCCTGCTCAAGGCCATGCAGCACATGTGCGAAGGCCTGGGCCGCACGGTGGGCGAGGTGCGCAACAGCGTGGACAACGTGGCCATGGCCAGCCAGCAGATCGCGGCGGGCAACATCGACCTGAGCGTGCGCACCGAACAGGCCTCGGCGCGGCTGCAGCACACGGCCTCGTCGATGGAGCAGTTCTCCAGCACGGTGCAGCACAACGCGCAGTCATCGACCTCGGCACAGGAGATGGCGGCCGAAGCCTCCAGCCAGGCCCAGCGCGGCGGCGAGGTGGTGTCTCAGGTGGTGCACACGATGGAAGCGATTCATGCCAGCGCGCGCAAGATTTCCGACATCATCGGTGTGATCGATGGCATCGCCTTCCAGACCAACATCCTGGCCTTGAATGCCGCTGTGGAAGCCGCCCGTGCGGGTGAGCAGGGTCGCGGCTTTGCCGTGGTGGCCGGCGAGGTGCGCACCCTGGCGCAACGCAGCGCCCAGGCGGCCCGCGAGATCAAGTCACTCATTCAGGCTTCGACCGAACAGGTCGAGTCTGGCGCCAGCCTGGTGCAGGATGCCGGGCAGACCATGCAGTCCATCGTGGCCTCGGTCGAGAAGGTGGCCTCGCTGATCCATGAGATCGCGCACGCCACCACCGAGCAGACACAAGGCGTGAGCACCATCCACACGGCCGTGTCCGAGCTGGACCAGATGACGCAGCAGAACGCCTCGCTGGTGGAAGAGTCTGCGGCGGCAGCAGGCAGCCTGAAGGACCAGGCCGATGCGCTGGCCCAGGTCGTCAGCCGCTTCAGGGTGGCGGGCGCGTTCTAAGGCCCGCGCCTGGCTTACAACACGGCTGCCAGGGCCTCGGCCACGCGGTCCACGTTGTTGTTGTTCAGGCCGGCCACGCACATGCGGCCCGAGCGCAGCACGTACACACCGTGCTGCTCGCGCAGGATGTCGGCCTGCTCGGCGCTCAGGCCGGTGTAGCTGAACATGCCGCGCTGCTTGATGAAGTAGCTGAAGTCGCGGCCAGGCACGCGCTGCACCAGGCCGTCATACAGGCGCTGGCGCATCAGCTGGATGCGGCTGCGCATGGCGCCCAGCTCATCGGCCCACAGCTTGTGCAGGGCCGGTGTCTGCAGCACACGGGCCACGATCTGGCCACCGTGCGTGGGCGGGCTCGAATAGTTGCGGCGCACCGCCGACATCAACTGGCCAAACACGCGGCCGGCCTGGTCCTTGTCCGGGCAGACCACGCTCAGGCCGCCCACGCGCTCGCCGTACAGCGAGAAGCTCTTGGAAAACGAGTTGGCCACGAAGAAGGGCACGCCGGCATCGGCCAGGGCGCGGATGGCGTGGGCGTCTTCGTCGATGCCGTCACCAAAGCCCTGGTAGGCGATATCCAGATACGGCAGCAGCTGGCGGTCACGCAGCACGGGGATCAGCTCGGCCCATTGCGCCACGCTCAGGTCCACGCCAGTGGGGTTGTGGCAGCAGGCATGCAGCAGCACGATGCTGTGCTTGGGCAGCGCCTTGATCGTGTCCAGCATGGCGTCAAACAGCAGGCCGCCTGTGGCCGGGTCGTAATACGGGTAGGTGTTGACCACGAAGCCCGCGCCTTCGAACATGGCGCGGTGGTTGTCCCAGGTGGGGTCGCTCACCCACACCTGCGAATCAGGGAAGTAGCGCTTGAGGAAATCGCCGCCCACCTTCAGGCCACCCGAGCCACCCAGGGTCTGCAAGGTGGCGATGCGGCCGCTCTTGACGGCTTCATGGTCGGCGCCGAACAGCAGGTGCTGCACGGCCTCACGGTAGTTTGCCGCACCCGCCATGGGCTGGTAGGGCTTGGGGCCGATGGTGGCCAGCATGGCGGACTCGGCCTCGCGCACGGCGGCCATCACGGGCAGGCGGCCTTCTTCGTCGAAGTAGATGCCGATGCTCAGGTTGATCTTGCCCTGACGGGGGTCTTTCTGGAAGTCCTCGTTGAGCGTGAGGATGGGGTCGCCTGGGTAGGCATCAACGTGCTTGAACATGGGTCGCCTTGTGGGGAATGCAGGTAAGTGCAGAGGGATGGACCGCATTATCGCCACGCCCCGGCCCCGTCCGGATTCCTGAATCACGAAAAAGCGCCCAAACGCCCTTGTTCATGGCAGATCGCGATCGGGCGCTTCGCGGCATCGTGTGTGCTGCCGCTGGCCTGCGCCTGGAGCTTTCTCATGCACACACCATTTCGCCCTGTTCAACCCTCTTTTTCTCTGACCCAACGTGCAGTCTGGCGTGGTCTGGCAACCGCCTCCCTGGCGGCCGTTTCCTTGCTGAGCGCCTGTGGCGGCGGCGGGGGCGGTGGGGGTGGCAGCGAGGCGGCCGGCAGCGCCAACGCCGGCTCGGTGGCGACCTCGCCCTGGCCTTTCCCCATCGGCATGTCCGTGGGTTCGCCTGCCGCGCTGGCCAACAGCAGTGCCGTGGTCAGTGGGGCCATGGGCGTGGACAACCTGGGCCTGCACACCGCCATGACCACCCAGCAAGCCGTGGTGGCCAGCCAGGCCGACGCCGTGGCCACCGGCCGCCTGGGCCTGTCGGGCTCCGGCCTGGTCAACGTGGCGGCGCTGTTTGACACCTCGGCGCGCAGCCATGCCGCCTGTTATGGCCAGACCGTGGCCTACCTCAACCATGACAACGCCAGCGGCACCAACGGCACGCTGCCGCTGGGTGAAGTCGCCATCTGGCGCGACACCGACCCCAGCACCAGCCAGGCCTGCGCCGCGGCTGAACTGGCTGCCCAGACCCAGGGCGTGAGCGCCCAGGCGCACCAGGCCACGCTGCTGATGGCCGCCCTGCGCCAGGCTGTGGCCGCCGACACCAACGTGCTGCTGCCTGCAGCGGGCTCGTCGGTCGATCTGAGCAGCAAGGCCAGCACCTTGCTGACGCCCCTGCTGAGTGGCGCCAGCGTGCAGGCTGCCAGCGTGGCCCTGAACACGGATAGCAGCGAATACACCTACCGCCTGGTCTTGCAACGTGGCAGCGGCGCCAGCGCCCAGACGCTGGAGATCACCGTGCTGCACACGCCGGCCGATACCGATGCCCACTATGCGGGCGTGCTGCGCCTGGCCTTGTCCTACCTGAGCACGGATGCCAGCATCGGCTGCGTGGACCAGACAGACAGCAGCGCGCGCTACAAGGTCGCCCGCCTGGTCTCGCTGGGCTACAACCGCCAGGACCAATGGCTGAGCCTGCGCCTGCGCGCCGGGCAATACTGCGGCAACGGCAGCAGCAACACCAACCAGTTCGAGGAGCTGGCCGCCACCGCCATGTCTGGTGAGCTGGACCCGGCCGTGTTCCTGGCCAGCAACCTGCGCGGCAGCACGCTGGGCTGGCGCCAAGGCTTCATGCGCATGGCCAATGACGTGCTCGTGTCGGCCCAGACCAGTGACTTTGCCTACGCCTGGCAAGACCTGCCCCTGAGCGGCCTGAGCCGCGCACGCATGTTCGCGGGCCACGGCACCCTGGACACCAGCACCCAGGCCCGCACGCTGGCGCTGTTCCATGGCTACACCGACGACATCAGCAACACGGACGGCACCATGCGCGGCATGGTCTGCAACTGGAGCGGCCCCGGCGCCACCAAGACCGTGCAGAACGCCTACCAGTACCAGCAGTTGACCCTGGGCAGCAGCGCCACGGACTGGGCACTGGGCACCTCGCGAGTGCACTACGCGCCGACCAACAGCTGCAGCGCCAGCAGCACCATGCGCTTTGATGCCAATGGGGACGGCAGCCTGGGCAGCAGCGAAGGCCAGAGCTTCAGCTCGGACCTGGCGGTGCCCTCTGGCAGCAACGATGTGCACGACGAGCTGATCCAGCAGGGCTACCTGTCGCCCGTGTTGTTGATGTGACGCCGTGCCTGCCGGCTGCGCAAAATATCTTTACGCACCGGCGTATCAAAACGTAACGATCCTGTATCGGGCATTCATCACAGCCCGGTCACAAGCTCGGTCTGCTGCCTCAGGACACGCCAGACAGCACAACGGCCCGCCCTCCAATGGCGGGCCGTTTCAATCCGATACAACCATAAAAAGGCTGCCTCACGATAGTTCGTTCGTACCCGATCGAACCGGGCCATGAGCCCACCACCGCATGAGGACAACCATGAAAAGCAGTACCCCCCTCTTCAAGCTCTCGGCCCTGGCCGTTGCCGTGGTCACCACGCTCACGCTCGTTGCCTGTGGCGGCGGCGGAGGCTCCAGCAGCAGCGCCAGTTCCGGTGGCACAGCGGGCACCAGCAGCTACAGCGGCTCGATCAGCGGCCTGGGCTCGATTGTCGTGAACGGGGTGCGTTTCAGCACAACGGGCGCCACGACAGCCGACGAAGACAACCCTGATCAGCCCTTCACCAAGGCCTTTGGCCTGGGTACCACCGTGACGGTGACCGGTACGGTCAACAGCGACGGCGTCACCGGCACGGCCACCTCGGTCGTGGTGCATGGCGGCGTGCGTGGCCAGGTGACGGCGGTCGACGCGGTCAACAACACCTTCACCGTGGCGGGTCAGACCATCACCGTGGACAACAACACCGTGTTCGATGGCACGACGGCGGGCTTCGGCCTGAGCACCCTGGTGGCCAACACGACCTTCGTCGAGGTCTATGGCGTGTACGACAGCGCCACCGGCACCGTGAAGGCCTCTCGCGTGGAAGAGGAAACCAATGCGGGCGTGGCCGCACTGGGCTTTGCGGTGAAGGGCCTGATCAGCAACATCGATACCAGCGCCCACACATTCGACCTGACGCTGCGTTCCGGTGTCGTGGCCCACGTGTCCTACACCTCGGACGCCAACGTCAAGCCCACCGGCACCACGCTGGTCAATGGCGCCGACGTGCGCATCCTGATGGACCAGGCCAATGCCAATGCCCTGGCAGCCGCCAGCAGTGGCACCGTCAACGTGACGGCCACCAAGGTGCTGGTCAAGCGCAACAAGCAGGCGGATGGCTCGGTCGCCAAGCTGCAAGGCGCCATCCTCACCATCAGCGGCGATCGCAACACCTGGACCATCGGCGACGCCACCATCGACGTGTCGCAAAGCCCCGAACTGGAAGGCGTGAACCTCGCCACCATTACCGCAGGCACGGTGGTGAAGGTCAAGGGCACCTTCGTCAATGGCGTGCTGGTGGCCAGGTCAATCGAGTCCGACGGCTTCGAACGCAGCCAGGCTGACGGCGGCGTCAAGCTGTATGGTGCCGTCAGCGCCGTGGACAGCACCAGCACCCCCAACACCTTCGTGGTGCAAGGCGTGACCGTGACGATGGGCGGCAGCACGATCGGCAGCCTGCCCGTGGCGGGCACCTATGTGGAAGTCCTCGCGCGCCCCGACAGCAATGGCGTGTTGACGGCCGTGCGCATCGGCACCCAGACCGGTGGCGAAGCACCGCGCAGCTTCGAGCTGTTCGGCACCGCCCCCTGCACGGCTGGCCAGTCCGACCTGGCGGGCACGTTCACGCTGGCCCTGCGCGATGGCAGCCTGCCGGTGGACGGCAGCACGGCCACCTTCGACGTGGGCAGCCAGGTCGACATGACGGCCTCCAACACCACCGAGATGTGCGTGCTGGAAGTCAAGGGCTCGATGACCACGGTCAACAACGTGAAGACGCTCAAGGCCTCGGTGATCGAGGTGCTCAAGCGCGCTGCCAGCGTCTCCTTGCGCTGAACCGCGTCACGCTGGATGCAAGGCCGCCTTCGGGCGGCCTTTTTCTTGCCGGCCGCGCCGAGCCTTTCAAGCTGTGGAATAGTGCGAGCTTCACCGATCACACTCGCCTGGAGCCCCCACATGAAGACCAAAGCCGCAGTCGCCTGGAAAGCCGGCGCCCCTTTGACCATTGAAGAACTCGATCTGCAAGGCCCGCGTGAAGGCGAAGTGCTCGTCGAGATCAAGGCCACCGGCATCTGCCACACCGATTACTACACCCTCTCCGGCGCCGACCCTGAAGGCCTGTTCCCCGCCGTGCTCGGCCACGAAGGCGCCGGCGTGGTGGTCGATGTGGGCCCGGGCGTCAAATCCCTGCGCAAGAACGACCACGTCATCCCGCTGTACACGCCCGAATGCCGCGAGTGCAAGTTCTGCCTGAGCCGCAAGACCAACCTGTGCCAGAAGATCCGCGCCACGCAGGGCAAGGGCCTGATGCCCGATGGCAGCTCGCGCTTCTCGCTCAACGGCCAGCCCATCCTGCACTACATGGGCACCTCCACCTTCAGCAACTACATCGTGGTGCCCGAGATCGCCCTGGCCAAGGTGCGTGAAGACGCCCCCTTCGAGACCATCTGCTACATCGGCTGCGGCGTGACCACCGGCGTGGGCGCCGTGCTGTTCACCGCCAAGGTCGAGGCGGGCGCCAACGTGGTCGTGTTCGGCCTGGGCGGCATCGGCCTGAACGTGATCCAGGGCGCCAAGATGGTGGGCGCCGACAAGATCATCGGCGTGGACCTGAACCCGGACCGCGAAGCCATGGGCCGCGCGTTCGGCATGACCCACTTCCTCAACCCCAAGGACATCGAGGCCGCCGGCGGCAACATCGTGGACGCCATCGTGCAGCTGACCGATGGCGGCGCCGACTACAGCTTCGAGTGCATCGGCAACACCAAGGTGATGCGCCAGGCCCTGGAGTGCACGCACAAGGGCTGGGGCCGCTCCATCATCATCGGCGTGGCCGAGGCCGGTGCCGAGATCGCCACGCGCCCCTTCCAGCTGGTCACCGGCCGCAAGTGGGAAGGCTCAGCCTTCGGTGGCGCACGCGGCCGCACCGACGTGCCCAAGATCGTGGACTGGTACATGGACGGCAAGCTCAAGATCGACAGCCTGATCACGCACAAGCTGCGCCTGGACCAGATCAACGAGGGCTTTGACCTGATGAAGCGCGGCGAATCGATCCGCTCTGTTGTGGTGTATTGACCCACCCCCTACGCGCTGCGCGCGCCCCCTCAAGGGGGCAACGCCAGCAGCCCGGCCAAGCCGGATCTGCGGCGTTCGCTTGGTTGAACCTGTCGTTGAAGGACCGTACATGACTCTGGAACTGATCAGCGCGCACGGCTGCTTTGGCGGCGTGCAGCGCTTTTATCGCCACGCCTCGGCGGCCATCGGCCTGCCCATGCAGTTCGGCGTGTACCTGCCGCCGCAGGCCCTGGAGCCTGGCGCCAAGGTGCCCGTGCTGTTCTACCTCGCGGGCCTGACCTGCAACGAAGAGACGTTCGCCATCAAGGCCGGCGCACAAGCGCACGCGGCGCGGCTGGGCCTGGCCATCGTCACGCCCGACACCAGCCCGCGCGGCGCCGAGATCGAAGGCGAAGCCGATGAATGGGACTTCGGCGTGGGCGCGGGCTTCTACCTCAACGCCACCCAAGCCCCATGGGACGCCAACTGGCAGATGGAAACCTACATCACGCAGGAGCTGCACGCGCTGGTCGAGCACCACCTGCCGGTGGACATGGACCGTGTGGGCATCTTCGGCCACTCGATGGGTGGCCACGGCGCCTTGACGCTGGCCCTGCGCAACCCCGGCCTGTACCGCTCGGTATCGGCCTTTGCGCCCATTGCCGCGCCCTCACAGTGCCCTTGGGGCCACAAGGCCTTCACCGGCTACCTGGGGCCCGACCGCGGCCCATGGAGCGCACACGACGCCAGCGCGCTGATGATCGAGTACCCCATGCCGCCGTATCCAGAAGGCATCCTCATCGACCAGGGCCTGGCCGACAAGTTCCTGCCCACGCAGCTGCACCCCGAGCAGTTCGAAGCGGCCTGCGCCCAGATCGGCCAGCCGCTCACCCTGCGTCGCCACGAGGGTTATGACCACGGCTATTACTTCATCCAGAGCTTCGTGGCCGACCACCTGGCCCACCACGCCCGCTGCCTGGCTTGATCGGGCGCCAATCTCAGAAGCGCAGGCCGATCGAGGCCCAGACGCGCGGCTGGCGGTCCACCGTGTCGGACTGCGGGGCGCCGCCGCGATCACGCCAGGCCAGGCTGACATCCACACTCCAGCGGCCTTGTGAGGCACGCACGCCGATGCCGGCGCCGCTGATGCTGCGGCCACGGTCGCCATCGGCCCAGGGATGGCGGTTGATCGTGACGCCGCCGGCATCGTAGAAGACATAGGGCACGGCCGGGCCCACGGTGTAGCGGGCTTCGAGCTGGGCCAGCCAGCCCTCGTCGCCAAAGCCTTCACCACCGGGGTAGGCGCGCACACCTGATACGCCGCCCACGCCAAAGTCTTCCGAAGAGTCGAGGTTCTTGCCCGCCCACTGCGCCGACACACGGCCATACAGGCTCAGGTTCGGCAGCGCCGTGGCCTGCACCCGGGCGAGGTCCAGGTTCCATTTGTCAAAGCTGCCGCGGCCATGGGCCGTCACGGCATCGCTGGCCTGCAAGGCGGCATCCAGGTGCAAGCGGCCGTTCGCATAAGCCAGGCTGCCATAACTGAGGCCACCGCCGCCCAGGCCATCACGCACGTCGAACTGCATCGAGATGGGCAGGGACTGGCTTTGTTTGTCGTTGTGCATATCGGCCGCGCCTTGCTGGTCCTTCAAGGACTTGTACTGGTAGCTGAGCCCCACGGTGACATTGGCCTGCTGCGAGCGCAGCCAGGGGTAGGTCACGCCCACGGACGTGATGTCGGCCGAGCCGGTGGCCTCCAGGGCGGCGAACTGCTGGCCCAGCTCGTAGTAGGTGTGCGCATGGCTGATCTGCCCGCGCAAGCCGGAGGTGCCCAGCGGCAGGCTGTAGCCCAGCTGGCCCAGCCATTGCCCGGCATCGCTGTAGGTGCTGCGCAGCGTGAACTGGTCGCCGAACAGGAAGGGGCTGTCGAACTGCAGGTTCAGCCGTGCGCGGTACTCGCCCGTGTAGCGGTTGCCCTGGTTGTCCAGGCCGACCTCGCCCGACCAGCGCCGCTCGGTGGAGACCGGCACGACCAGGTCGCCCGTCCCGACGCTCTGGCCCGGGCGCATGATCGGCGCCGCCACCAGGCCGGGCTGGTCGGACAGGATGAGCGTGGCGCGCTCCAGCGAGGCCGCGTCGATCACGGCGCCAGGCTGCAGAGCACGGAGGAAGCCTTGCGCGGCCGCCGCCAGACGGGCATCACCCGTGGCGCGGATCTGGCCATAACGACCTTCGACGATCGCGATGGTGACTTGCCCATCGGCCAGCGCTTGAGCCGGCAGGTAGGCGCGCGCAAAGGGGTAGCCCTGGCCGCGGTAGTACGCCGAGATGCGCTGCGCCAGCGCTTGCAGCCCGGCCAGGTCATAACGTTGCCCCCGCACCTCGCCCAGCACGCTGGACAACTGCTCGCTGGTGAAAACCGTGTGCCCTTCGAAGCGCACGGCCTCCAGGACCACGGTCTGGCCACCGGGCAAGGCCGCATCGGGGGCGGGCGGCGTGATCGTCAGCCCTTGGGCAGGGCGAGGCGGCGTGGGTGCGGCACGTTCCTGCTGAAGCAGGCGGCCCGCGTCGGGCAGGGTCTGAGCCTGTGCGCTCAAGGCGGCCGTGGCCAGAGCCAAGAACCAGGTGCAAGGACGGATGGCGATCATGACAAAGCTCTCTGCGTGATGGTGGCAAACGGGCAGGTGCCCCGTGGATCAGGACGAACTGGTCCGAACCGGTCAGCGGCGGGGCGTCGGCAAGGCGGCGTACGCGGCGGGTTGCCGGATGCCGCCGTTGACGACAAACACGCGCATGAAGCCCTGGCGATCGGGGCCCGCGCCCGCTGCCGATGAAGCAAGCGACGCGGACGGATCCTCGGCGACCACGTCGACGAAGGTCAGGCCCTGGCTGCCTTGGGAGCCGTTGTCGCGCCGCATCCCGCCCGCACTGCCCAGTTGCGTGGTCGAGCCTGGCGTCCCCACCGCGGTGCCGGCCTCGGGCAGGCTCGGTGGCATCGGCGTGTTCAGCGCCTGCACGACGGGCCAGCGCCAGGCTTCGGTCACCGCAGCGCCTGCGGGGGTGTTGGCGTCCACGCCCACCGTGCGGATGAGGAAGGTGCCGCCTACAAAGCTGATCTCATAGTTGTCGTTGAGCGCGCTGGTCAAGGTGCCTTGCGTGATGGCGTAAGAGCCCGCGCCTTCGCCGGGCTCGCGCACCAGCGCCCCCACCAGGCTGTCGCCCGTCAGCAAGCCACATGGGCCGCTGGCGGCACCACAGTCGCTCGTGTAGCCCAGCACCGGGTCCGCCTGGCCCAGCAGCTTGCTCTGGTTCTGTGCCCCCACCGAGACGGGGCGGCGCGAGATCGTCAGCGTGCCGTTGCTGGCCGTGACGACGTAGTTGCTGTTGCTCAGCGCCGAGGCGTCGATGGTGTAGCTGCCCACGTTCTCGCCGGCCGTGCGCGTCAGGGCCCCGCTCAGGCTGTCACCGGACAGCAAGCCACCACTGGTCACCGTGTAGCTCAGGCCCGGGTCGCTGTCGCCGTACACCTTGGACTGGTTGTCCGCCGTGATGCTGATCGGCCGCGCATCGATCGTCAGCGTGCCGTTGCTGGCCGTGACGACGTAGTTGCGGTTGTTCAGCGCCGAAGCGTCGATGGTGTAGCTGCCCACATTCTCGCCGGCCGTGCGCGTCAGGGCCCCGCTCAGGCTGTCACCGGACAGCAAGCCACCACTGGTCACCGTGTAGCTCAGGCCCGGGTCGCTGTCGCCGTACACCTTGGACTGGTTGTCTGCCGTGATGCTGATCGGCCGCGCATCGATCGTCAGGCCATTTGGTGCCGTGCGTGTGCCGCTCAGGTCATAGCCGTTCTGGGTGGAGTACAGCGCCAGGGTATAGGTGCCGGCATCCACGGCGTTGCCCGCTGTGCCGCCCAACAGGATCTTGCTGGCGTCCGCGCTGCCGCTGACGGTGTAGCCCGCGCCACCGCTGTAGACCTGCTGGTCGTAGGTCTTCGTCGCATCGCTCACGGAGCTCACGGTCAAGGGCGTCAGGAAGGCGCGCAACAGCGGGTAGCTGTCACCTTCGTACAGGCGCCAGACCTTGCCGGTGCCGCCCGCATCGTCGATGTCCCAGCCGGTGAAGGTGGCGAGCTGGCGCATCTCTGCGGCCGTCTTGCCCGTGCCCCCGAACGACGTCGCGGGGCCGGCCGTCTCGTTGTTCCAGAAGCTGTTGATCACCGGGGCGCTGGCGTCCAGCGAGCTGCCGCCCACCAGCGCCTTGCCCGCCGAGGTACCGGTCACGGGGCTGACGCTGTAGCTGTTCTCAATGCTGCTGAGGTACTGGTGTGCCCCGACCAGCCCACCCACTTGCCCGGCATTACCCTGAAGGCTGTGCACCGTGCCCGACGAATAGCTGTTGAGGATCTGGCTGTGATCCAGATTCAGGCCCACGAGCCCACCCATGATGTTGCCCCCCGTGACCGAGGCGCTCGAGTACGAGCCACTGATGACGCTGTATTGCTCGTTGCGCGCGATCAGCCCGCCCACATACAGGCTGGTGCCCGGCCCGGTGACCGAGCCCTCCGCGTACGCATTGCTCACCGTGCCCTGCACGTTGAAGCCGATCAGCCCACCCAGCCAGTTGGAGCCGTTGACCCCGACGACGTTGCCGGAGAAGTAGCTGTTGCTCACCGTGGTGCCATTGGCATAGCCGATCAGCCCGCCGCAGTAGTTGCCGCAGGTGACCGACGCGGTGCTCAACCCGAGGTTGCTGATGGCCGCATTCGTCGTTTGGGCGAACAGCCCGCCAGCGAAGTTCTGAGCCAGGTAGACCGACAGGTTGCTGACCACATGCCCCTGCCCGTCGAGGGTGCCGGTGAAGTTATCCATGGGCGCGAAGCTGCCCGCGAAGTTACCCGAGGCATTGGCCCCGGTTCCGCGCCACAGCTCGCTCTGGTTGTTCAGGTCGCCACTGAAGCTCACGTCCTGACGCAGCTTGTAGCTCGCCCCCTGGTCCAGCGTCATCAGTTGCAGCTGGTGGGCATTGCCGATGCTGTGGGCCCACTCCATGCGCAGGAAGGGGCGGGTCTGCCCTTCGCGGATGTACCAGGTTTGGCCGAAATCAAAGCCGCTGTAGCTGGCCTGACTGTAGGCATCGATGCTGCCGGTGCTGCTGTGCAGGCCCGTGGCTGTCGACACGCCCGAGCCACCGCTGGCCAGCGTCGTGCTGTCGATGTCCCAGTAGCTGTCCGTGATCACACCGCCGTTGGCCCCGACCAGGCCGCCTCGGTTGTTGTTGAACACATTCATGTTGCCCGTGGCATAACTGCGCGCGATGCTGCCGACGTTGACGCCCACGAGCCCGCCGAAATTGTCCTGGCTGGCGTACTCGCTCAGGCTCACGGTGCTGTAGGCATCGGCGATCGCCCCCTCGTTGACCCCGACCAGGCCGCCCAGGCGGTTGCCGCCTCGCACCGTGCCGCTGGCGTAGCTCTCCTGCACGGTGCCGGTGGCGAAGTTGTCGCCGGCCAGGGCGCCCGCATGGGTGCCGCCGCTCACGTCCGCGCGCTCGACGTAGCTGCGGCTCACGAGGCCGCCGTTGGCGCCGACCAGTGCCCCCACCCGTGCGTTACCCCGGATGGTCGCATTCTCGAGCCCCACGTGACGGATGCTCGCCGCCGATGAGGTCGCCCCGAACAGGCCCACCCAGGACTGACTTGGCCGTGCGATCGTCAGGCCGCTGATCACATGCCCCAGCCCGTCGAACTGGCCCGAGAACGCCACCGTCCCATCACCCACGGGCGAAAAGCCGCCGGACCAGCCGGAAGTCGCGCTGGCGTCGATATCGGCCCCCAGCACATAGCGCCCACCCAGATCGCCCTGCATGCCCTGCAGATCGGCGCCGGTGGTCGAGCCCTGCGCCCCCAGGCCCGTGATGACCTGCCAGCTGTTCAGGCTGCCATCGCTGCCCAGCCGGGTCAGGAAGTTGGCCCCCGCCTGCAGGTTGATGCGCCCGCCGCCCAGCGTGTAGTAGGCCGTGTTGCCCGCCGCGACGCCGCCCTGGCCATACGCCAGTTCGAGCTGCCCGTTGGCATGGCTGGCCGTGATGTCCGCGTTGATGCCGATGTGGCGGTAGGCCGACAAGGTCAGGCGGGTGGCCGCCCCCCAGCTGATCGCATCGTTGACAAAGATGTCGCCGTTGCCCGAGGCGTTGCCCGCGCCGCAGCTGGCGTTGCTGCAGTTGACGCCGCCACCGGTTGTCTCGATGGTGACATTGGCGTTGGCCAGTGCGGCCGACAGCGCCGCGCCGGTGATGTCGCCCCCACTGGCTGCGATGGTGAAGTCATAGGGGTCGATCAGCCACTGGCCCGCTTTCACCACGGCGCCATCGGCCACCTTGACCCTGGCGGCGCTGGTTTCGACGAAGCCGCCCGAGCCCCCCTGCGGGGCCGAAGCATCGAGCCGGCCCGCGACACGCACCACGCCGTGCTGCATGTCGCCCATGAGCACGATCTCGCCCTTCTCGCCCGTGGCCAGGGTGCGCGCCTCGGTGATGCCGGTGTGGTTGATCACGCTGGAGGCCAGATCGCCTGCGGCCTTGGCGGTCAGGTACACGGTGCCGCCATCGGCCCGGATGCCGCCGCCCTGCTCGATGACGGCTTGCAGGCTGCCCTCCTCGACCTCGATCTTCACCGGCCCGCCCAGATCCAGGCGCACCGTGCGGCCTGCGGCCATGAACACATGCCCTTGCGGCGCCACGATCTGGCCGGTGTTCTCGACGCGTGCCGCAATGAGGGCGACCGTGCCGCCCTTGGCCACCTGGAGCTGGCCTTCGTTGCGCACGGTGGCGGTGCTGCTGCCGCTGAAGCGATAGCGACCCGCCATGAAATCCTCGGTCGACAGGTTCAGCGTGGAGGCCAGCAGGCCGCCGGTATTGACCTGCGCCGTCGGGCTGAACAGCACGCCGTTGGGGTTCACCAGGAACACCCGGCCATTCGCGTCCAGCGCCCCCTGGATGACGGAGACATTGGCGCCCAGCACCCGGTTGAGCGCCACCGCCGTGGATGAGGGTTGCACAAACCGGACGCGTTGCCCGGCCCCGATGTCAAAGCTCTGCCAGTCGGCCGCCATGGACGCGCTGCGCTGCTGCACGGTCAGCGTCGAACCGGATTGGCTGATGCTGCCTTCGCCCGCCGTGATGATGCCGCCTGTGGGCAGCGCACCGGCCTGCACCGTGGCACTGGCCAGCACGAGCGGCGCGGCCAGCACGCCCTCCCCGCAGCGTTTGCCGCTTGCACGCGCGCACTCGGCGACGACAACAAAGGCTTGGCGGACGTCACTCCAGACGTGGCGATAGGCACGGTTCATGGCTTCCCCGAAATGTCAATGATCCGGTTGGAGACTAAAACCCTGCAAGGCCGCGAAGCGGCCGTAATTACGGGGCGCGACGGCCTGTTATCGCGGCATGGTCACGAGGCCAATCGAAAAACGGATACCGCCTGCACCAGTTGTTGCGCCTGCAGCTTGAGGCTTTCGGCCGCCGCCGCGCTCTCTTCCACCAGCGCGGCGTTCTGCTGCGTGGTCTGGTCCATCTGGCTGACCGCCTCGCTGACCTGCGACACGCCCGAGCTTTGCTCGGTGCTGGCGCTGCTGATCTCGCCCACGATGTCGTTGACGCGGCGGATGGCGGTCACCACCTCCTGCATGGTGGCACCGGCCTGGTCCACCAGGGCCGAACCCCGCTCGACGCGCTCCACGCTGGCGTTGATCAGCGACTTGATCTCCTTGGCGGCCTCGGCGGAGCGTTGCGCCAGGTTGCGCACCTCACCAGCCACCACGGCAAAGCCGCGCCCCTGCTCGCCCGCACGGGCGGCTTCCACCGCCGCATTCAAGGCCAGGATGTTGGTCTGGAAGGCGATGCCGTCGATCACGGTGATGATGTCCGAGATCTTGCGCGAGCTCTCGTTGATGTCCTTCATGGTCTCGACCACCTGGCTCACCACCTCGCCACCCTGCACCGCCACCGTCGACGCCCCATTGGCCAGTTGGCTGGCCTGCCGCGCGCTGTCAGCGTTCTGGTTGACGGTCGAGCCCAACTGCTCCATGGAGGCCGCAGTCTGCTGCAGCGCCGAGGCCTGCTCCTCCGTGCGCTGGCTCAAATCCTGGTTGCCCTGGGCAATCTGCGCGCTGGCCGTGGCCACGCTCTCGGCGCCCTGGCGCACCCCGCCGACCATCTGCACCAGGTTGTCCCGCATGTCAGACAAGGCCTGCAGCAACAAGCCGACCTCATCACGGCCACCGGTCGAAAGGCGGGCGCTCAGGTCCCCATCGGCGATGCGGCGCGCCACCTCGGCGGCGGCCACCATGGGCCGCGTCACCATGCGGGTGATCCACACAGCCAGGAAGCTCGCCAGCGCCACCACGCCCAGCACCATGGCCACCACCCAGGCGCGTGCCTGCACATAAGTGGCATGCGCTTGCGTCGTGGCGGCACTGGCCCCCTTGCTGTTCAAGGCCAGCAAGTCGTCGCTGGCCGCCAGCAAGGCCCGGAAGGCCACGCGCGACTGCTGCCGGTAGAACTGCTGGGCCTCGGCCTGTTTGGCCGCCCCCTGGTTGGACAAGGCGATCAACTGCTCATGCGCCTGCAGGTACGCCGCCTCCCTGGCCTTCAGCGACTCATACAGCTGGCGTTCTTGCGGCGACTCGATCGTCGGCTCATATTGGCGCGTCAACTCCGCGATGCGCGCCATGGTCCTGGCCAACTCCTGCTCCTCGCCGCGCCGCTCATCGGCGCTCAGTGCCATCAGATGCAGCGCTTCATTGCGGCGGTACTGGTTGACCATGCTCTTCAAGTCACCCAGCATCTGCAGGCTGGGCACCCAGTTGCTGGCCATCTCTTCCGTATTCGCATTGATGCGCGACAGCTGCGCCACGGCAAAACCGCCCACCAGGGCCGTCAGCAAGACCACCACGGCAAAGGCCGCGCCCAGCTTCTTGCCCAGCTTGATGTCAGACAGGTCCATGAGACTCCTCGTTACTTCAAAACACTCGCTGTCGTGTTTTCGGAAAGACCTGATCACACTTAAGGGTAATTTGTTGCCAATGCAGCGAATAACTCCTTTCGCACCCACCCCTAGAAGCATCACCACGGCTCGACACCCCCCGCCCCTTGCGGTAGAACCCGGTTCATCACATGGTGAAAAGGAGCGCGCGATGGGGGCCAGATGGCTGTGGGTGGCTCTGCTGACGAGCCTGATGCTGACGCCGCCGGTGCACGCCCAGACCTGCGCGCAAAAAGCCGAACTGCTCAGCAGCGCCGAGGTCTACCGCGATCTGCCCCGCTACGTGACCGGCCTGGGCTGGCAGGGCGCACGCACCGACCGCCTGCCCGCCAACAGCGTGGTCTGGGTCTGCCAGGACCGTGCGGTGGACTTCGGCTTCTCTAGCAAGACCTGGTCACAGGTCGGCTACCGGGCCCCGCGCCCCACCGACCCCTGGCGTTTTGGCTGGATCCTCAAGGAGCAATGGCGCCCGGTGGCACGCAAGCCGACGCGGCAATCCCTGGCAGCAGGCGGGATCCAGCTCGCGGCCTACCCGGCCAGGCCAGGCAACACGAACAGCGCGCCCACCAAGGCCACGCCCACCGAGGTACCACCCGAGGTGCCTCCCCATGCGCCAGCTGACACGCCGCCTGATGTAGCGCCCGATGCGCCGCCTGACGCACCACCGAACCAGCCCCCCGGCACGGCCAGCACGGACAACGCCGACACGCCGCCCACCCTGCCTGCCAGCAAATCCGGCAGCGGTGCCGTGCTCGACACCCCACCCGAGAGCGCCAGCCTGGGCGAGCAGATCGTGCTGTACGGCCCCCTGTTCCTGGCGATGCTGCTGGGCATGCTGGCCAAGGCCCTGTTCGACCTGCTGGACGACAGCAAGCCCTCCTGGCGCGAACACCTGCGCCACGGCGCCATGGCCATCGTGATCTCGCCCATCGTGTTCCTGGGCTTCATCACCGCCGGCCAGTTCAACAGCTCCTCACAGACCTTCCTGGTGCTGGCGCTGTTTGCCTTCCAGAACGGCTTTTTCTGGCAGACCGTGCTCAAGCGCAACCCGCCCGCGCCCGAGCAACCCGCCTGATCCGGCACCGGTTGACGGCCGCCTCCGGGGGCCATGCTGGTGGTCGCTCTTTGCAGCTTCTTTACACAAGGGCCAGACGTGGCGGCGTATGCTCGCTTTCTCCTGCATCGCTCCTGGTTGACTCATGATCAAGCATGTCATTCGCGGCGTGGCCCTGGTGGGCGCCTGTGTGCTGTCCTTCCTGTTGTGGACGGCCTTTCACATCCCCAACACCCAGGACATCGACATCGCCAACGCCCTGGCCGACGAGGTCAGCACCCACTATGGGCAATTCCACCCCCGCCCGGAGGTGAACAAGACCAGCCTGGGCAAGGTGCTGTACCCCCACCCCGGCCCCGGCGGCACGCCCACCTTCGTGATCTACGAAGTCACCGACCCCATCGAGCGCGCCAGCATCGTGGCGGCCACGCGCCAGGCCCTGGGCAAGGCCCACGCCCGCACCGCCACCCTGAAGTTCTACGAACGCCAGAACGTGACGCACTTTGAAGGCGGCGGCATCCGCCGTGGCCCCGAGCACCTGCTGGAAACCGACATGGTCACCGCTGGCTGAGCCGGTTGACGCCAGGCCTCACATCAAGGCAAAGCGCCGGCGCAACCAGCGCGTGAGCAGCGTGGTCAAGGCCAGGTAACCCACCAGGATGGCCGCGAGCGCTGGCCAGTAGCCCCAAGGCAGCGCCACCAGGCCCAATGAAGACGCCAGCGGCGAATACGGCAACACCACACCCAGCGCACACACGCCCAGCGTCGTGCCCAGCAAGGCCTTGCTCGCACGGCTTTGCACAAAGGGCAGGCGCCCGGTGCGGATGATGTGGATGATCAGCGTCTGCGACAGCAGCGACTCCACGAACCAGCCCGTGTGGAACAGCGCCGCCTGCTCGGGCGCCTGCGCCTTGAACACATAGAACATCAGCGCAAACGTGGCGTAGTCGAACACCGAACTGATGGGCCCCACCAGCACCATGAAGCGGGCGATGTTGCCGATCTCCCAGCGGCGCGGCTGCATCAGCTCTTCACGGTCCACCTCGTCACTGGGAATGGCCGACTGCGAGATGTCGTACAGCAGGTTGTTGGTCAGCACCTGGATCGGCGCCATCGGCAGGAAGGGCAACCACGCGCTCGCCCCCAGCACGCTGAACATGTTGCCGAAGTTGGAGCTGGCGCCCATGCGGATGTACTTGAGCAGGTTGCCAAACACCTTGCGGCCCTCGATCACCCCGTCGTTGAGCACCATCAGGCTCTTCTTGAGCAGGATGATGTCGGCCGACTCCTTGGCGATGTCCACCGCCGTGTCCACCGACACGCCCACATCGGCCGCCTTCAGTGCCGGCCCGTCGTTGATGCCATCGCCCAGGTAACCCACCACATGGCCACGTGCGCGCAAGGCCCCGATCACACGGGCCTTCTGCGCGGGGGACAACTTGGCAAACACCCGCGTCTGGTTGACTGCCTGCTGCAGTTGCGGGTCATCCATGGCCTCGATCTCGGCGCCCAGCAGCGTGTGCTCCACAGGCAGCGCCACCTCGCGGCAAATCTTGTTGGTGACGATCTCGTTGTCGCCTGTCAGGATCTTCACCGTCACCCCATGGCGGGACAAGGCCGACAAGGCTTCGCGCACGCCCTCCTTGGGTGGGTCCAGAAAGGCGATGAAGCCCAGCAGCACCAGATCGGCCTCGTCGGCCACGCTCACGGGTGGCTGGCCTTCGGGCAGCGGTTTGTAGGCAATGGCGATCACGCGAAAGCCATCTTCATTGAGCGCACGGCTGGTGGCCTGCACACGCGCGAGGTGGCTGTCGTCCAGCGCAAAGCGCAAGCCACTGGACTCTGCCTGCGTGCAGGCGGCAAACACCTCTTCCACAGCCCCCTTGCAGATCAGCAGGCGCTGGCCCTGGCCTTCCACCACCACGGACATGCGCCGGCGCTGGAAGTCGAACGGGATCTCGTCGACCTTCTGATACTGCCCCTGCTCATGCAACTTTTCATGCACCTCGGTGTACTTGAGCACGGCCTGGTCCAGCTGGCTGCGCAGCCCCGACTGGTAGTAGCTGTTGAGGTAGGCGAAGTCCAGCACCCAGTCGCTGGGCTGGCCATCCAGGTCCACGTACTTTTCCAGGATGATGCGGTCCTGCGTGAGCGTGCCGGTCTTGTCGGTGCACAACACGTCCATCGCACCGAAGTTCTGGATGGCCTGCAGGCGCTTGACGATCACCTTCTTGCGCGACATGGTCAGCGCGCCCTTGGCCAGGTTCACCGTGACCAGCATGGGCAGCATCTCGGGCGTCAGGCCCACGGCCACGGCGGTGGCGAACAACAAGGCCTCCAGCCAGTCGCCCTTGGTCAGGCCGTTGATCACGAACACCAGCGGCACCATCACGGCCATGAAGCGCAGCATCAACCAGGTGAAGCGGTTCAGGCCGGTGTCAAAGCTGCTGGGGCCGCGCTCGCCCGTCATGGCCTGCGCGATGCCACCGAACACAGCACGCGCGCCGGTGTGCACCACCACGGCCGTGGCCGAGCCGCTGGCCACGTGGGTGCCCATGTAGCAGGCATTGCGCAGCGCCATGGCGTCCACGCCGGGTGACTCGACCAGCGCGTATTTCTCCACCGGCAGGGACTCGCCCGTCAAGGCCGCCTCGTTGACGAAGAAGTCGCGGGCGCTGAGCAGCAGCACATCCGCGGGGATCAGGTCACCGGCGGACAGGTGCACCACGTCGCCAGGCACCAGCTGCGCGATGGGCAGCTCCTGCAGCCCCCCGACCTGCGTCCCAACGGCATTTGCGTTGCCGCTGGTGCTGGCCTCCTGATGCCGCAACACGGTGGCGGTGGTGTGCACCATGGCGCGCAAAGCCGCGGCCGCGCGGTCAGAGCGGCGCTCCTGCACAAAGCCCAGGCTGATGCTGAGCACCACCATCAGGAAGATGATGATGGCCGATTCGCTGTTGCCCGTCAGCAGCGACACCAATGACAGGCCGAACAACAGGAAGTTCAGCGGGTTGGCGACCTTGTGCAGCAACTGCACCAGCAGGCTGCGTGTGCCGGGCGGGCTGGCCTGGTTGGGGCCGAACTGGGCCAGTCTCTGCCTGGCCTGCACCGGGCTCAGGCCCTCTACGCGCGTGTCCAGCGCCGCCAGCACCTGCTCGGCAGGCAAGGCAGCCAGTGCGCTCAGGCCTGGCCCCGTTTCAACAGGTGTCGCGGCGGCATGGTTCATGGCGGGCATCATGGCCCATTCTCATGCCTGGGCCGTGACACCCGGCCGTCACCCGGTTCAGTTGATGGTCAGCTTCTTGCCATTGGAAGCGGCCTTCTTGGGCAAGGTCAGCTCCAGCACACCGTTGTTGAACGAAGCGCTGGCCTTGCTCTCATCGATGTCGTGCGCCAGCTGGAAGGAGCGCGACACCTGGCCGTAATAGCGCTCGGAACGCAGCACACGCTCACCTTCCTTGACTTCCTTTTCCTGCTTGACCTCGCTGCTGATCGACACCTGGTTGCCTTCGATCTCGACGTGGATGTCTTCCTTCTTGGCACCGGGCATTTCCGCGTGCACGAGGTAGGCGCCCTCCTGCTCCTTCACGTCCATCTTGATCTGCTGCGGCGGCACGTTGGAGGGCAGGTCCATCGGCTTGACGAAGAAGCCGCGGAACAGTTCATCCATGGGGTTGTAACGGCTGATTTGGCTCATGACGATCTCCTGCAAGTGGGTTGGTATCGGGGCATGCACATGCCGATGAGGCCTAGATAAGTGGCGGGCTCATTTTTTCAAGAGCCCGCCCGACCCCGCCTTGACCTTGATCAAGGTCGATCAGCCAAGGCCCCTGACGCACAATCCAGGGCATTGCCAATTGCCTTGATGCCTGATGCCCTTTGCCACCGCCCAGGACGGTACCCGCCTGTACTACGACACCCTGGGCGACGGCCCGCCACTGGTCTTGATCAGCGGGCAGGCTTTCGACCACCACATGTGGGACGGTGTGCGCGAGGACTTCGCCGCGCACTGGCAGGTCATCGTGTACGACCAGCGGGGCACGGGCCAAAGCGACAAACCCAGGCAGGCCGCGTGGTCGACACGCGGCTTTGCGCACGATGTGATCAGCATCCTCGATGAACTGGGCGTCGCCCGGGCCCATGCCTATATGGCTTTTCCATGGGCGGGCGCATCGCGCAATGGCTGGGCATCGACCACGCGGCACGCGTGGGGGCACTGGTCCTGGGCGCCACCACGCCCGGCAACGCCCATGGCGTGCCGCGCTCACCCGAAGCCGATGCCGTGCTGCTCAGCGGCAACCAGACGGCGATGATGGACCTGCTGGTGCCACCCGACTGGCGCGCACAACACCCCGAGTGGCTCGCGATGATGGCCCACCGCGCCCACCACCCGATGCCCGGGCACGCGCAGCGCCTGCACTATCTGGCCAGCGAAGGGCACGATGCCTGGGCGCACTTGCCCGCCATCCAGGCGCCCACGCTGGTCATCCACGGGGATGCCGATGACATCAACCCCAGCGCCAACGGGGCCTTGCTCGCCCAACGGATCTCGGGCGCGCAGTTGCATCTGCTACCTGGCGCCCGGCACGGCTACTTCTGGCAAGCGCGGGCCGAGGCCAGTCAGGTCGTGATCGACTTCCTGAAAACCAAGGCGCCGCAGCCCTTTTCGGTGGTTTGAATGGTGCTCGGGGGCGCTATCGTCACCCCATGCAACAGCCAGAACGGACCGCAGGATCAGCCCTACCCGGCATGGGTGGAGCCCTGGTCCTGTCCATCCTGGCGCATGCGCTGGTGCTGGCCGGCTGGTTGTATGGCCAGCGCGCCCACGAGGCCCCCTCCAGCGTGGGGCAGAGGCGCGGCAGCCTGACTGTCACGCTGCTCGCGCCCGTGCCACCCTCGGCCAGACCGGCGCAGGCGACAGTGGCCGCCGACCTGCCAACGAGCCACCGCACCGCCAGGGCACAAGCACCCACCACGCATCACGCCGTCTCGCAGCAAACCGCCGCACGGCAGCTCCCCACACCGGCCTTACCCACACCCCTTGCCCCAACACCGGAGGCGCCCGCCGCCCCCTCGCCCGAGGCAATCGTGCCAGCCCTTGCCCAGGCCAACGCCGATGCGGCCTCCGCGCCTTCGGCAACCGCCCCTCCAGCCACCAGGGCCACGGCAGCGACATCAGCCGAACAGCCTGGTGCGCGTTTTGCCAACCTGTTTGCCCCCATCATCAGCCGCCCGCTGGGACACGGGCGCTGGAACGCGCCACAACCCCTGGTGCCCGCGCAGGCGGAGGCCGCCATGCAGCGGGAGCAGGCCATCCAGGGCACCCGCCAGGCGCTGACCAGCCGCGTCGAGGCCTTGAGGGCTCAACTGAGGGCCACCGCACTGACGGGCGCCTGCCAGATCCAGGTGTCGCTTGAGCGACAGGTCGCGCAACTCGATTGCACCGATGCCGGCGACCGGCAAAGGCTGGCGAGCCTTCTGCAGGGCATCGTCACCCTGCAAGCCGCGGCCACGGGTCTCGCCTATGACGCGTGCCTGAAGGTCTCCGCCACGGACATCCAATGGGCCACCTGCCCCACAGGCGAATCTGCCTCATGAAAAACGGCCCCGAAGGGCCGCTTGAACATACCCGCAGGGGCTGCTTTACTGCACGATGCCGTCGATCACCGATGGCTTGGTGCTGGCAGGCGTCGCTTCGGTACCCAGCGCGGTGCGGGCGTTGACATCCACCAAGGCACTGGTCGGCAGCGTCAGGCCGCTGGCGGCCGTCAAGGTCAGCGTATTGGACACCGTGCCGCAATTGACCTTGCCCAGGCGCAGTTCGCGCTCCAGGTACTTCACGTAGAAAGTGCTGGGCGTGCTGTCGGTGACCGAGGTGCCATCGATCATGTCGAAGGCCGGCACCCAACGTGCCGAGGGGCCACACTGCGTGGGCAGGTTCGTGTCGGGGCTCACGCAACTGCCTGGGATGCCCTGCAACTCACCAAAGCCGCTGAATTGCAGCTGCACCTTGTTGCCGTTGTAGTTGTCGGCCTGCGCGCCCTTGATGTTGTTCAGGCCACCCGTGTTGCCGGGCGTGTGCACGGCATTGAGCGTCAGCACCTTGGGTGGGTCGATCGTCACGCCGGCAGCGCCGAAGAACTTGTTCCACTGGTTCGGGCCGGTCTCCCATTGGTAGATGGTGCTGGCCTGCTCGATCAGGGACGAGCAATAGAAGTTGCCAGACGGATTGGCCACGCCGTTCGAATCGCACTTCACGCTGCTCAGATCGGCATCGGCCACCATGGAGCCGCTGTTGAGGCCCCACTGGTTGGCGCCCATGCCCGCCTTGCTGGCCACGGAGGCATCCGCATCGGCCGTGCCGTCATTGAGCATGCCCGCGTGGTAGGTGTAGGTGTAGCTGTTGGCACTGGGGCCCCAGGCGCCACTGTCCTTGAACGGTGCGCTGGCCAGCGTGGCCACGGGCGGGCTGCCCACGTCACTGACCAGGTTGCTGCCGGTCTTGGGGCACATGGTCACGCAGTTGAGCCCGATGTCGGCGGCGCCGGGGTCCACCACCTCGCGGGTACGGTAAGACACCGTGTCGGTCCCCACGAAGGCATGGCCCGTGGGCACGTTGATGCCGCCGTTGCCCCCACCCGATGGGAAGAAGATGGGCAGTGACATCACATGGTTGGCCGACAAGGCCGCTGCGTCCAGTGCAACCGGCGTGAACAAGGCGTGTGGCGCGCAACCGTTCTGGTCGCATTGCTGGTAGCCGATCGCGTTGAGCTGGCTACCGTCCCACTGCAATTCGTAAGACGTGTTGGCGGGCGCGGGGGTGCTGTTGGCATCGATCACACCGATCGCATTGGGCGACCAGTACATCATCGACACGTTCTTGAAGTCATCAAGCGTGCCATCGTGGCGCGTGAGCTTCCACAACTTGCCACCCTTTTGCACCGGCGTGATGGCCACATCCGACTCGCCCACGCGGCGCGTCAGGCTGCCGTGGCCGAGTGCGATTTCCGACATGGCCGAGTCAGGCAGCCACAGGCCCCAGAAACTCCAGAAGCCGTAGTAGGTGTCGCTGCCGTTCACGTACTTCACGGGGAAGCCGGGGTTGCCGATGTCCAGGCGGCTGCCGTCGCTGTTGTACGTGCCATAGCGCCAGGTGGACGAATGGCCATTGAGCTTGTTGCGGTCGAAGCAGACATCGGCGTTGCTGTCTTCCTTGCGGCGGAAGTTCGCCGAGTCAAAAGCGAACAGGTAGCTGTAGGCGCTGCCGTTTTCAGAACCGCTGATGGCGCCCGATCCCGCATCATTGGCCGGGTCGCTTTGCAACTTCAACTGCGTCAACGAGGGGCCGCCACCGCCGCCACCGTTGGACTCTTCCTGGTAGAAGCTCAGCCCGCTGGCATCCGACTTCAAGGAGCCTTTGAACATGCAGGTGCCAGGCATGCCCTCGGGCTCGCCGCAAAAGTACATCGAGAACAAGCCATTGGGGTTGGTGTCCGACTTGCCCGCCGTGGCCACCACGTAGGCGTAGATGGTCATCTTCTGGGGTGAGCCACCGTTTTCCTGCTCGTCATGCAACCAGGCCTTGATGATCAGCGGGTCATCCACCGATGCCTGGGTGGACTCCACCACGCTGGACATGTAGTTGGTGGCGTTCGAGGCGCCGGCACTGGTGCTGGTGGACTTGCTGCTGTCACCGCGGCCCTCGCACTTGCCCTGGTCGATCAGGGCCACATACGGCCCCTGGTTGACCATCGCATCACCCCGCATGCTGCCGATGATGCACATGATCATGTTGACGGTGCCAATGCGGTCACCCACCCTGTCCTGCACCCAGGTGTTCTGCTTGTCGGTGACATAAGCACCACTGCTGGGTGGCGTGGCGGCCGCGATCTGGGCCGCACCAGCGGCCAGCAGGCTCAAGGCAAAGGGCGCGCCCTTGCGAAATAGCGTCATGGTGAACTCCCTGGATCAGTGCGCGGAAACCACCTGCACCGAGGAGGGCAGGGTGATGTTGGAGGTGGTCACGGTTGCGCCGCCCCCACCGCCGGAAGACGCCGAAGTGTCGCCACCACCGCCACCACCGCATGCCGACAACAACACGGCTGTCAGAACCACCCCCAGACCCAGGAAAAAACGACGCATAAACCCTCCAGGCGCGGACACGCGCAACCAATCGTTCTGGCTATTTCGTCCAGACGTTTGTCCGCTTTAGTGGGTGCCACCGAATTGGCACGGTCGTTCGTGAACTACGGGCGTAATCCCCTGCAGGTGGCTTGCCTCAACGCTGCCCCACCCCGAAGCTGCGCGTCCAACTGATGTCCAGCACCCGGCTGTTGAGCCCGGCATGCTGGCCCCGGATGCGGCCCGCCCCCAGCTGCCACTCGCTGCCCGGGTCAAGCGACAGGCCCAGGTAGGCCATGCCCTGCGCCACCGCGCCGCCCTGGTTGGCGACACCACCGCCGCCAGCGGCACCCGCCAGCAACTCGGCCGACAGGCGCCAGCCTGAGTCGCTCAGGTCGGTCTGCACCCCGGCCCCCGCCAGCCCCACGGAATAGGCGCCAGCCTGGCCAGCCACCGCGCTGTGCGCCTGCCCGGTCACGTAGACATTCGACCCCACCAGGCGCTTGAGCTTGATGCCCACGGTGTCCAGATCCAGTTGGCGCCCATCCTTGCGCGCGGCTTTGCGCACGTGCTGCACGCTGCCCGACCAGGCCAGGCCGACCACGGGCGCGTCCTGGGGTGCGCCTGGGTGGTCCAGCTGCAGGCCCACTTGCCACTGGGCGTAACGGGCGTTGTAGGCACCGCTGCCGGAACGCACGGCCCCGGCTTCGAAGCCGACAAAGGCATCGCGCCCCAGCTCCCAGCGCAGCACCCCGGCCGCCTTGCCAAGCGTGCCGCCGCCGGTTTCCACCGCGCCGCCCCCGCCCAGCCCCAGGGCCACGCGGGCCCCCAGGTACAGATCGCTCAAACCGATGGCCGAAGCCGAGGTTTCCCAACCGCCCGTTCCCAGGATCTCCATGTAGCCGTCGGCCCCGCCATGCGTGGCGGCCGCTGTCTCGACACCCCAATACATATTGGGCCCCAGGCGGCGCTCCGCACGCACGCCCACCAGCCGCACCGTGCTGGCCGGCACGCTCTGGCGCGCCCTCACATGCAGCTGCGCGCTGTCCAGCATCAGCCGGTCAAAACCCAGGCCGGTGTGCTCGGCGGTGGACAGCTTGTGGCCCACCTCGCCCACATCAAAGTAGCGGAAGCGCCCGTCCCAGCTGAGCACCAGCCCGATCTGGCGGCTGCTGATGCGCCCACTGGGCATGTTCACGCTGGACACGCTCAGCCCGGTCTGCACACCGCCCCAGTCATACGACAGGCTGGCCGAGGGCATCAGCATCAAGCCGCCGCCAACCGGCGCGCCACCACCACCGCCACCGCCCATCAGCAAACCCAGTTGCGCCACCCAGTTGTCGGTGGAATGCCAGCGCCGTGCCACCTGAGCACCGAGCACGAAGAAGCCGCCGCGCTGCCCCGTGGCCGCCCCCACCACCGCCGGCCCGACCCACCAGTCATAGGCGGGCTCGAACAGGAGGCTGGTCGTGACCAGGCCCAGCCGCTCGCGGCCTCCACCCGCCCTGTCGATGTGGGCGGGATCGAGCCGCATCTCCAGCGACATCTTCAGCTGCTCGGTTTGCGCGCACGCGGCACCGGCCGCCAGCAACAAGGACAAGGACAAGGCGGTGAGCCTGGAGGCAGAACAAGGCATCGTGATCAAGGGCCGTGTCTCAGGTTGTCGATGGCGGGGCGGACCTGGGCACCCACCAGGCCATCAGCACAGCCGACAACCCCGCGCACGCCGCCCCGAATTCAAAGGCCGCGGTGGCCGACCAACCCTGGTAGAGCCAGCCGAAACACCAGGAGGCGGGCAGCAGCATGATGCCCGCGGCCAGGTTGAACCAGCCGTAGGCCGTGCCCTGTTGCCCCGGCTCGGCCAGGTCGGCCACCAGGGCCTTTTCCACGCCTTCGGTGGCGGCCAGGAACAGGCCGTACAAGGCGAACAACAGCCACAGGGACCAGTCCGCGCGCGCCTGCCAGGCCAGTGCCAGGTAGACCAGGCCATACGCCGCGTACCCCCCTACCAGCAGGCGGTGACGCCCGACCTTGTCCGACCAGGCTGACAGCGGAGCCGCCCCCAGCATGGCCACCACCGACACCAGGCCCCACAACAAGGGCACGTGCGCCTGGGCCACGCCCAGCTCGCGGGCGCGCAGCAGCAGGAACATATTGGACGAATTGCCCAGCGTGAACAGCGCCACCACCAGCAGGTAACGTTTGAACCCGCCAGACAGCCCCCGCCAGTGCCAGCTGCGGCGGCTGGGCGCCGGGCGCCCGTCTGGCGCCTCTTTCAGGCCAAACGTCATGACCAGGCAGATCAGGGCGGGCAACAGGGCCCAGGCAAACACCTGCTGCAAAGGCATGCCGGCACCCAGCATCGCGGCCGCCACCAGCGGGCCGATCACGGCGCCCGCGTTGTCCAGCGCCCGCTGTACCCCAAAGGCCAGCCCGCGGTGTTCGGCCACCACGCTGCCAGCCAACAGCGCATCACGCGGTGAGGTGCGCAAGCCCTTGCCAATGCGGTCGCTCAAGCGGATGAGCAGCACCCACAACCAGCTGCCGGCCAGGGCCAGCAAGGGTCGCCCGAAACCGGCCAGGCCGTAACCCACCATCACCCAGGGCCTGGCGCGCCGGGTGCGGTCCACCAGCACGCCCGAAAACAGCTTGAGCAGGGCCGCCGTGGCTTCGGCCAGCCCTTCGATCAGCCCCAGCGCACGCGGCCCGGCCATCAGCACCGAAGCCAGGTACAGCGGCACCAGCGGGTAGACCATGTCGCTGGCACTGTCGTTGACCAGCGAGATCAGCCCGATCAACCAGACCGTGCGTGGCAGCTTGAACAGGGCGGCCCACATGCGCGGGGGTCAGCTCGCGGCCAGCGCTTTGTCGATGTCGGCCATCAAGGCCTTGGGCGTGTCGGTGGGGGCATAACGCCCGAGCACCCGGCCATCACGGCCGATGAGGAACTTGGTGAAGTTCCATTTGATGGACTTGGTGCCCAGGATGCCCGGCGCTTCCTTGACCAGGTACTGGTAGAGCGGGTGGGCGTTGGGGCCGTTGACGTCGATCTTGGCCATCATCGGGAAGCTCACCCCGTAGTTGAGCTGGCAGAAGGACGCGATCTCGCTGTTGTCGCCCGGGTCCTGCCCGCCAAACTGGTTGCACGGGAAGCCCACGACGGCCAGGCCCTTGGGGCCCAGCTCCTTCCACAACTTTTCCAGGCCTTCGAACTGCGGCGTGAAACCGCACTTGCTGGCCGTGTTGACGATCAGCAGCACCTTGCCCCGGTACTGATCCAGCTTCACGGCTTCACCGGTGATGGTCTGCGCTTCAAAGTCGTAAACAGAGGTCATGTCAGAAAGGCCCAGGTTGGAGGATGCGGCAGGTTAGCGCAAGGCGCGTCCGTCGGCCCGCCAGGGGTCAACGGGAAATCAGCGCACCGGCCGCTTCACCCGCAGGCTGCAGCGGCCCCAGCGGGTTGGACTGGCGCTCCGTCTGCTTGATCTGAGGCTCGCCACCATAGTTGCGAAACAGCACCACGCCATCGCGCACGACCACCAGGCCCTGGAAACGCCAGCCGGTGATCTCGGTGCGGCGGCGGAAGTTGAGGAAGTCGGCCCAGAAGCTGCCCTCGCGGTGGCTGACCTGGCGCCCGAAACTGAACTCATACGCGCGACAGGCCTGGCGCGATTCGATGCAATCGCGGATGCCAGGGTCCAGCATGTCCAGCGGCACACTGGGGTTGGGGGCCAGGCGGGCAATCACCTCCGGATACGGGATCTGGCGCACATTGGCCGTGTCGTGCACGTCAAAGCCCAGGTCTTTGAGCTGACTGGTGGTGGTCTGATACGGCTTGACCCGCTCGATGGCATCACGGGCGTCCTCAAAGCTGCCAAAACCCGACAACACGTCGGTGCTGCCACGCGGCAACAAACTGCTACAGGCGGTGAGCAGCAGCATCAGGATCGACAAAAGGCAAACGCGCAAACTGGCCATGGCACCCATCTACAAATGACCGACACGGCGACCCACGCCATGCATGGGGCAATGTAGCGCATGGGGCCGCCATCTTGCCCGTGCGGGGCCCCGGGCGGCATTCCGCTTAATGCGTCGTGCAAGTCACAACGGCCGAGTAAACACCGAGCGAAACACGTGGTCAAATCGGTCAGAAGTCCCTACACTGGAACGCCCCAGGCGCTGAAATCCGGTTGGTTGTGGTCTTCGGCGCAGGCTTGTTTAAAGCCCATGAAAGCTGTCAAGACGATGGGCCACAAACAGAGGAGCACGCCATGCCAGACATCCGCTCTGCGTCCCCTGACGACACACCTACCCCACCCCCTGCCGGACTGGCCGACTCGGCCACATGGCGCCCCGCCAACGTACGCCGCTCACTACCCGTGGGCGTTTCCGACACCATGGCCGACGACGCACAACGCCTTCTCGACGAACTCCAGCTCCGCCACGACGCATTCGAACAACAAGGCCAGGTGATGCGCCAGTTGCAGGCTGCCCTGCAACGCGCCCAGGCCACCAACCAGGAACTGGCCCTGGTGGCCGACCGCGTCACCGACGCCATCCTGATCTGCGACGCGCAACGCTGCATCAGCTGGGTCAACCCGGCTTTCACCCGCCTGACCGGTTTCGCGCTGACCGAATGCCACGGGCAGTTGCCCGAAGAGCTGCTCAGCGGCCCGCACACCGACCCGGCCACCATCACCCGCATCAACCAGGTGCTGGCGCAAGGCGGCAGCATCGAGAAGCTGGAGGTCTGCCACCACCGCAAGGATGGCGAGCCCTTCTGGGTGGCGCGCTCGGTGCAGCCCGTGCACGGGCCTGAGGGCCAGATCAACCGCTACATCGAGGTGCTGACCGACATCAGCGACAAGCGCCGCGCCGATGTGGAACACGCCAAGCGCCTGGAAGCCGAAGTGGCCCTGGCCACCAAGGTCGAGTTCCTCTCGCGCATGAGCCACAGCATGCGTTCGCCGCTCAACGCCATCCTGGGCTTCACGCAGTTGCTCGACATGGCCGATGACTCGCAACTGCCCGAGGCGCAACGCCGCCAGATCGGCCACATCCACACCGCCGGGCAGCAACTGCTGTCGCTGCTGGACCAGGCCCTGGAGTACGCCAAGCTGGACGACAAGCCCCTTGGCATCCGCCCGCAGCGCGTCGAGTTGTCGGTGCTGCTGCGCGAAGTGCGCGCTGCCCTGGAAGACGACGCCCTGGCGCACGACATCACCGTGGTGGTGGACAGCCAGTGCCCGGCCGTCTGGGCCGACCCGCAGCACACCCGCGCCATCTTGATGAACCTGATGAGCAATGCCATCAAGTTCAGCCCGCAGGGCTCCACCATCTGGCTGCAAGGCCGCGTGGGCCAGGAAGAGCGCGTGGGCATCATCGAGGTGCGTGACCAGGGCTTTGGCATCGAGCAAAACGACCTGCCGCGCCTGTTCCAGCCCTTCACACGCCTGGACACCGCACCGGGCAAGCCCTCGGGCAACGGCCTGGGTCTGGCCGTGTCGCAACGCCTGGCCGAGCTGATGCACGGCCGCATCGACGTGACCAGCACCCTGGGCAAGGGCAGCGTGTTTGCTTTGCGCCTGCCACTGGCCGAGGGCCCGGGCAGCCTGCGCTCCAACGTGAACCGGGGCAGCAATGAACCCGCCGTGATGCTGCCGCCGCTGCGTGTGGTGCACATCGAGGACAACGCCTTGAACCGCAGCCTGGTGGAAGCCATGTTCGCGGCCTACCCGCAGGTGCGGCTGTATTCGGCCGAAACAGCGGCCGAAGGGCTGGCCAGCATCGAGGCCACGCACCCGGATGTGGCGCTGGTGGACATCAACTTGCCGGATGGCTCAGGGCTGGACTTGTGCCGGCGCCTGCGCACGCAGCCCGACTTCAAGAAACTGCCGCTGATCGCACTTAGCGCGGATGCCCTGCCTGACCACATTGCCAAGGCGCTGCAGACGGGCTTCAGCCATTACCTGGTCAAACCGCTGCAGATCAACCGGTTGTTGCAGATCCTGGCGGCACTGCCGAGTGCGCAGGCTTCAGGGCCGACGCGTTGAGCGCACTGGGCTGATGCTGGTCCGCGTGGGTGGAGGCGCAAACCTCAACCCGCCCCCAGCCGCTCCGCCGTCCAGCGCAAGAGATCCAGCCACATCTGCCGGATCTCCGCTTCCTGAGGCGTGCGCAAGGCACTGGGCAGCTCGATGGTCACCACCGGCACCTTCTTGTGCACCCCGCCATAGTTACCCAGGCTGCCCGGGAAGATGCCGACCTGATCCAGGTACAGCCGCCCCAGGCGCTGAGGGGGCACCGTCGGGCCGTCAAAGTCCAGCACCCCATAGGGCGCATGCACCGACACGATCAGGTTGGGCTTCCAGCGCTCCATCTCGTCGAACAACCACTTCGACTCCGGCTCAGACAAGGGCTTGGGCCCCGGGTAGCGGCGCGGGTCCTTTTGCGTGCGCTGGTTCCAGTAGACCGGCGCCTCCTTGTCCCAGTTGGGCGTGGGGAAGTTGCGGTTGAGGTCCACCCCACGGGCGTTGGTGCGCGTGGGCCTGTCCAGCAGCATGCCGTCCGGGTTCATCAAGGGCACAAAACGCCAGTGGATGTTGGAAGGCGTCTCCGTGGCGGCCTTGATCCAGTGCATCACCAGCGAGGTGGACGAGAGTTCGTCCCCATGGATACCGCCGATCACCAGCACGCGCAAATGCGCGTTGGCCGAGATCACGTCACGCTGAAACAAGGGGCGCCCCTGCGCCGACCTGGCGTTGATGGGGACCAACTGGGCCTTGGCGCACACCGCAGCAGGCAGATTGGGCAGACGCCGCGTCATGTCCTGGCAGAACGCCTGCGGCGTCGCGTGCACCGGCACCATCTTGGCCGGCGGCCTGGAGGGCGCCTTGACCGAGGTCATCGCCCAGGCGGGCGCAGGCGACATGAGCGGCATCACCGCGCACAAGCCCGCCAGCCACCAAGCGGGCTGCCGGGCCGATCGCCACACGGCGCGCGCTCGCGCACCCTTCACAAGTCGGGAAAACATGCCGTCCAAACCAGGGAAATCACAAGGCTGCATAAGCTGCCTATCATGCCCTGAAACGGGGCGTGCCCCGCGTGAACAGCGCCTCAACGCGCCAGGGATTTCAACGCTTGCTTGATCCCGTCGCTCACCGACACATCCGCCGGCAGGGCCTTGAGCGCCAGTTGCGCCTCCTTGTCGGAGTAACCCAGCGCGATCAAGGCCTGCAGGATGTCGGCCTGGTTGTCGCTGGTGGCGGCAAAACCCGGCGTGGCCAGCACCGGTGCCAGCTTGCCCTTGAGTTCGAGCAGCAGGCGCTCGGCGGTTTTTTTGCCGATGCCTGGCACCTTGACCAGGCGGCTGGTGTCCTGCGCGGCCACGGCCTGGGCCAGCTCGTTGGAGTTCAGGCCTGAGAGCAGCGCCAGCGCGATGCGCGGGCCCACGCCGCTGATCTTGATCAGCTCGCGGAAGGACTCGCGCTCCATGGCCGTGAGGAAGCCATACAGCAGCTGCGCGTCCTCGCGCACGATGAACTGGGTCAGCAAGGTGACCTTGGCGCCCAGCTCAGGCAGGTTGTAGAAGGTGCTCATGGGCACCTGCACTTCGTAGCCGACGCCATTGACGTCGACCAGCACAAAGGGCGGCTGCTTCTCGGCGAGCAGCCCCGTCAGACGAGCGATCATGAACAGCTACTCAGCGACGGAACAGCCCCAGGCGCTGCGCTTCCAGTGCGGCTTCGGCGCGCGAAGACACATTGAGCTTGCGGTAGATCTGCTTCACATAGTCGGCAATCGTGTGGCGCGACAGGTTCAGCTGCTGGCCGATCTCGGGCAGCGTGAAGCCCTTGGCCACGCGCAGCAGCACCTCGTTTTCACGGTCGGTGAGCTGCACGTGCGGCGTCACCGTGTCAGGCTGGATCGGTTGCTGGCGCGCTTGCGCGGTGAAGTACTGGATCACGCGGCGCGCGATCGAGGGCGACAGCGGCGGCTCGCCCTGGCTGATGCGGTGCAGCTGCTCGGCCAGTTGCTCGCGCGACTGCTCTTTGAGCAGGTAGCCGAAAGCCCCTGCCTGCAGTGCAGGGAAGAGGTGGTCGTCATCGTCATGGATGGTCACCACCACGGACTGCACATCGGGCTGCTTTTCGCGCAAGGCCTGCACCACCTCGACGCCGGAGCCATCAGGCAGCCCCAGATCGACCATGGCCACGTCAAAGCGCACGGCGTTGACCAGCTCCAGTGCGTCATGGATGCGCGAAGCTTCGCTGATCTGCGCGCCTGGAAACACCTGAAGCGCCAGGGTCTTGAGCCAGACGCGGATTTCGGGCAGGTCTTCAAGTAAGAGGATTTGCTTCATGGTGGACGGGCCTCACTTCAAATAGGGATGCTGGGATCAATGTCCACGTGCAATATGCCGCATGCTAGCAGTGCCGGGGCTTCCCGGCAGCGCAGCAGGCAACACTTGTTGCATGGTGGCGATTTCAAGCGGCAGCGTCAGCCGGATCACGGTGCCAAAGCCCGGACCGGATTCCACCAGACACTGCCCACTCAACTGTTTGGCACGGTGCTTCATGCTGGTCATGCCGTGGCCGCGATCCAGGCGGCCATCAAGCTCCAGCGGGATGCCCTTGCCGTTGTCCTGGATGACGAGCACGAAGTCGTGGTGCTCCAGGTGCACCTCGGCTGAGATGACCACGTGCGACGCACCGCTGTGCTTGATCACGTTGCTGACGGCTTCCCTCAGGATACGCGTGGTCTGCACATAAGTCCGTGACGAAAGTGGTTCTTCGATCACATCGTTGGGGTTGCGCCATTCGCATTCGATGCCGGCCTGGCCCAGGCGGGACACCACCTCGGCACGCCAGTCAGCCAGCGCATCGGACAACACCATGGGCTTGCCCGTGAGGCCGCGCACCGACAGGCGCATCTCTTCCAGCGCCTCGCGTGCGAGCGTCGAGATGCGGTCGTTGTCGGACGTGTGCACGATGGTCAGCAGCTTGGCGCCCAGGTCGTCGTGCAGGTCGGCGGCGATGCGCTTGCGCTCCTTCTCGGCGATCTGCTCGACGCGCAGCTCGGCAATCTGGTTGAAGTTGCGCTCGATCTCGCCGGAGATCTCCTGCACGCGGCGCTCCAGCTGCTTGCGCGCGCCTTCGGCGGTCTGCAGGGCCTTGGCATACACCTGGATCAGGCGCACGGCCACCGCGGCGTACAGCAGCGGCATCACGAAGTGGGTCACGTGCACGCCCCACATCTTGACCAGCCCGCTCTGGAAGCTCAGCTCGATGCCCAGCACGGCCGCCACCACACCCAGCGCGGCACTCATCAGCCAGAACTCGGTGCGGCGGTTCTTGCCCGCCACCCACAGGAAGAAGCCGATGGTGATGAACAGCTCGATGGCAAACAGCACGTACCAGATGCGCGCGCCGATGAACAGCCGGTCCGTGCCCATCAACAGCAGGCTCACGGGCAGCAGCACACATTGCGCCCACAGCACGGCATTGAGCTGGCGGCGGCGCGCCCCACGGTTGACCGCGCCCATGCTCTGCCCGGCATAACCCAGCAGGAACTTGATGGCGCAGGCCGTCATGGGTGCGAACATCATCGCGATCAGCACCTCGACGCCGGCATTGGGGATGAGCACCTCGCTGAGCCACATGCGCCCGGTCATCATCGACCAGCCGATGGTCAGCAGACCAAAGTACAGCAGGTAATCCAGGCGGCGCACCCAGGCCAGGCCCAGCGCAAAAATGCCCAGCACGGCCAGGATGCCACCCAGCACCTGCGAGACGGTGGTCGTCCAGAACTCCTGCTGCTCATACAGCTCGCGGATTTCTTGCAGCGGCCCGATGCGCACGGCGCTCAGCCCACCCGCGCGCTGGCGCGCCGTCACCCGGTTGATCGGGTAGCCCACCACCTTGAGGTCCAGTTCATTGCCATGCTCGCGCAGCAGGTGCGAAGGCAGGGTCACCACGTGCGAACGGTAGCAGTTGCGCGCATACGGCTCACTCATGCGCCCACCGCGGTACAGCAACTGCCCGTTGAGGAAGACCTCGACATTGGAGCAGGCCCGCTCGATCTGCACGGCCATGATCTGGTCCGGCCCCGGCAGCGTGCCCGTGTCGAAGTTGAAGCGGTACCAGATCGCGCCCTGGTAACCCGGCTGGCTCTTGGACCACTCGTCCGGCAGCGTCATCAACTGCCCGGCCTGCCCGGCGGGGAAGCGCGAGGCGTTGCTGCGCACGGCCCAGGCCTGGTCCAGCGATTGCACCTCGTTGTCGGCCGACATGGCCGCCACGATGGTCGAGGGATGGCTCAGGCGCACGGTTTCGCGGTTGAGCGCCACCATGACATAGGCCACCACCACGGCCAGCACCAGGCCGAGGCCCAACAACAGCCACAAACGGCGCACCTGGGCCGCCTGCACGCCCACCGAGCCGGAGGGCACACCCTCGGAACCGGTATCGGTATCAGCAGACCTCGACCTTTGGGCCCAGGATTGCCACCAGCGATGCAACTTGCTCAAGGAAGACTCCAAAGCCCATCGCGCACACCATGTGCGCGAAGACCTGGCGATTTTCGCAAGATATGTCACATGGTGAAGCCTCCGGCAGGAGACAATTTGCATGCTTTCTCTCCATTCCGGGGCTTTCATGCAACTGCGGCACAGCTTTTCTCCCCCTGACAACACCCGCCTGGCCCACTTGTGCGGCCCGCTGGACGAACACCTGCGCACCATCGAGGCGGCCTTCGGCGTGACCATGACGCGGCGTGGCGAGCAATTCCGCATCGAAGGCGCACGCGGCGTGCCCCAGCAGGTGGTCGAGTTGCTGGATTCGCTGTACGCGCGCAGCGCCAAGCCCATCAGCGCCGAGCTGGTGCAGCTGGCCATCACCTCCAGCCTGGCGGCCCAGCAGCGCGCCCGCCACCCTCAAGCGGCCGGCGCGGAGCACGCAGAGCCCCTGCCCGACGAAGAAGCCGACGGCCCCACCCTGCACACCCGCCGTGCCGACCTGCATGGCCGCACGCCCAACCAGGTGCAGTACCTGCGCCAGATCCTGTCGCACGACCTGAGCTTCGGCATCGGCCCAGCCGGCACCGGCAAGACCTTCCTGGCGGTGGCCTGCGCGGTCGATGCCCTGGAGCGCAGCGCCGTGCAGCGCATCGTGCTGACTCGCCCGGCGGTGGAGGCCGGTGAACGCCTGGGCTTCCTGCCCGGGGACCTGACCCAGAAGGTGGACCCGTACCTGCGCCCACTGTACGACGCGCTGTATGACCTGATGGGTTTTGACCGCGTCACCAAGGCCTTCGAGAAAGGCCTCATCGAGATCGCCCCGCTGGCCTTCATGCGCGGGCGCACGCTCAACCACGCCTTCGTGATCCTGGACGAAGCCCAGAACACCACGCCCGAGCAGATGAAGATGTTCCTCACCCGCATCGGCTTTGGCGCGCGCGCCGTGGTGACCGGTGACGTGAGCCAGATCGACCTGCCCCGTGGCGCCAAAAGCGGCCTGATCGACGCCGAACGCATCCTCAAGCGGGTCAAGGGCGTGGCCTTCACGCGCTTCACCTCGGCCGACGTGGTGCGCCACCCGCTGGTGGCCCGCATCGTGGAGGCCTACGATGCAGCCCAGTCTGCCGAACCCGACCCGGGCAGCACCAGCCGCCAAGGCCGCCCAGGCACCAAGCCCCCGACCGAACCTTCTGCCGACGACCACGCATGAAACCGACCCTGAGCCTGAGCCTGCAATTTGCCGACAAGCGCCACCGCGACACCCTGCCCCGCCACAAGGTGGCCCGCTGGCTCAAGGCGGCGCTGGACACCGATGCCGAGTTCGCCGTGCGCCTGGTGGACGAAGAAGAGGGCCGCGCCCTCAACAAGGACTTCCGCAAGAAGGACTACGCCACCAATGTGCTGACCTTCGATTACGCACAGGAGCCCGTGGTCATGGCCGACCTCATCATCTGCGCACCGGTGATCGAGCGCGAAGCCGATGAACAGGGCAAGACACTGGAGGCCCACTACGCCCACATGCTGGTGCACGGTGCCCTGCACGCGCAGGGTTGGGACCACATGAAGAAGAAGGAGGCCGAAGCCATGGAGGCACGTGAACGCGAGATCATGGCCGCCCTGGGCTTCGACGACCCGTATGGCGACTGACACCCCACCGCTGCCGCAGCCCCTGCCTCCCATCGACCCCGAGGACGTCAACCGGCACATGCGTCGGGTGGTCGACCACCTGCCGTCCATGCTGGCCTACTGGGACAAGGAGCTGCGCTGCCGCTTCGCCAACAAGGCCTACAAGACCTGGTTCGGCCTGTCACCCGAGCAGATCATCGGCATCCACATGCCCGACCTGCTCGGCCCGCGCCTGTTCCCCCTCAACGAGCGCTACGTCCGCGGTGTGCTGGGCGGCCAGGAACAGGTCTTCGAACGCGTGGTGCCGGGCCCCGACGGCGTGCAGCGCCACAGCCTGGCGCACTACATCCCCGACATCGTCGATGGCGTGGTGCAAGGTTTCATGGTGCAGGTCACCGAGATCACGCACATCAAGGCCGTGGAGATGGCCTTGCGCGACAGCGAGGCCTTCCTGGACCGCACGGGGCGCGTCGCCTGCGTGGGCGGCTGGGAGGTCGACCTGCTCACCAGCACGCACAAGTGGTCGGACCAGGTTTGCCGCATTTACGAGGTGCCGCTGGGGCATCAGCCCTCCCGCACGGAGGCGATGGCGTTTGTCGCGCCGGAGGCCCGCGAGGAAGCGAGCAAGCTGGTCGAGCACACCATCGCCACCGGCCAGCCCTGGGACACGGTGCTGCCCGTGATCACGGCCAAAGGGCGCCCGATCTGGGTGCGCAGCTTCGGTGAGGTCGCGTACACGGATGGCAAACCCGTGCGGTTGTTTGGCGCCGTACAGGACATCACCGAGTTGCGCCAGCGCGAGGCCGAGCTGCACCAGGAGCAGACGCTGCGCAAGCGCATCGAGCAGCAGGTGCAGGAGCTCGACCGCCTGCTCAAGGAGCGCAGCGAGATGCTGGATGTGCTGGCCCATGAGGTCAGGCAGCCGCTGAACAATGCTTCAGCCGCCCTGCAAAGCGCACAGGCGGCGCTGGCGGCCGTGAGCGACCACGCCGCCGCACAACGTGTCACTCGGGCCCAGAACGTGATGCGCCAGGTGATGGCCAACATCGACAACACCCTGGCGGTGGCCGCCCTGCTGGCACGCGCCACCCCGGCCAGTTGCCAGGACACCGACATCGACACGCTGCTGGCCGTGGCCATCGCCGACATGCCCCTCGAGCAACAGGCCCGCGTCCACATCGTCCGCGAGACCAGCACGCGCACCGCCATGATGGACATGAGCCTGATGCGGCTGGCGCTGCGCAACCTGCTGTCCAACGCCTTGAAGTTCAGCCCGGCCGACAGACCGGTCACGATCCGGATCAGCGACTCGGACGAGCCACTGGCCCTGGTCATCGATGTGAAAGACGAAGGCCCCGGGGTGGAGGCCACCGTGCTGCCGGCCTTGTTTGAACGGGGCGCGCACGGCCACCACGCCCACCAGACCGGCCACGGCCTGGGGCTGTACATCGTCAAGCGGGTGATGGAGTTGCACGGCGGCCAGGTCAGCCTGCTCGACAACGGGCCGCAAGGTGCGACCCTGCGCCTGATGCTGATCCAGACGCCCGGGCACTGAGGCCGAGCGGGCTCAGCCGGCCAGGCTGCGTCAGACCGCCGTCAGGGGCGCGCGGAACACATAACCGACGCGCGAGCGGGACTGCAGGGGCACCAGCAGCGGTGTGGCACGCTCGATGCGCCGGCGCAGGCGGTAGATGGTGGCGTTGAGGCCGTCGGAGGCGTCCTGGTCATCGGGGCGGCCGATGCGCTGGCGCAAGGTCTCGCGGCTGACGACTTCACCTTGCGCTTCGATGAAGCACTCCATGAGCGCCTGGTCGATGTCGCTGAGGTCAACCCGTGCGCCATCAGGCGCCACGAGCTGGCCGGTGCGGCGCTCCAGGCGCCACTCGCCCTGGGTGTGGCTGATGGCGCCCACGCGCCGGTGCACGGCCTTGATGGCCAGCACCACCTGCTCGAACTGAACAGGCTTGGTCAGGTACATGTCGGCGCCGGCGCTGATGACGTCCTTGAAGACATCGGGCGCCAGGCGGCCCGACACCACCAGCAGGCCGGCACTGGTACGGCGGCGCAGCAACTTGATGAGGTCCACCCCGTCGATGCCCGGCAGCATCAGGTCCACCAGGTAGAACTGGTAGCCGTAGGGATCGGCGTGCACCAACAGGTCGTTGCTGTCGGAAAAGACGTCGACACGCACGCCCTGCTCCTGAAGGTACTGCGCCAGGAACTCTGCGTACTCCTTGTCGTCGTCAATCAGAGCAAGTGATTTGGGAAGCATGACTGCATGGAAATAGCTGATCCATGGGATTAAAGCACAGGCTTATTCACCAGAAAGTCGCAATATTCACGACAAATACCCCGCCAATAATGGCTTTCAACACAAAGCGCCAAGTCAATCACTTATTACTATCGGCAATCTTTTGTCACCGCGCCAGACACAGTTGTAGCCAAAACCGTGCGAAATGCACCATGCATGGCCGTTGGCATTGGGGTTTTACAAGCCGCCAGACGCGCCATATTGCACGCAGCTTGAAATATTGCTGAAAAGCGGCAATCAGCCCTTCAAGACCCTCGCGCTTTTGACGAATAGCACCTACGCCTATTCGCAGGAGCATCAATATGGGACTGACAGCTGCGGCGGTCGCACCAGTCGGTGAGGACAAATCGCACACGTCACCCTTGTGGCAAGGGCTGTCCATCGCCACACTGGGAACGCTGAGTATTCACCTGTCACTGGCCACGCCTTCCATGGCCTGGCCCATCACGCTGGTCTTTGCCGCACTCAGCTTGCTGTTGTGCGGCGCTTTGCCTGGCATGAAGCGGCGCGTGCGCCGCGAGGCGGCCAGCCCGTCGCAGGCCGCGGCGTCGGCACCCGATGCACCCGTCAAGGCCTTGTGCACGGCCGTGCTGCCGATCTGGTCACGGCAAATGCATGCCGCGCGTCAGCAACTGACGCATGCGATGGACGTGCTGACGCAGCGCTTTGCGGGCATGTCGCAGCGCCTGTGCTCCACCATCGACCAGTCCACCCAAGGCGGCCAGGACGGCGACCTGGTGCAGGCCCTGTCGGACGCGCAAAGCCAGCTGACCGGCCTGCTGCACGACCTGCGCGCCGCGCTGGAGCTACGCGGCCAGTTGCTGCACGAGGTGGTGGCCGTCACCCAGTTTGTCGGCCAGTTGCAGGACATGGCCACCGAGGTGGGCGCCATCGCCCGCCAGACCAATCTGCTGTCCATCAACGCGGCCATCGAGGCCGCTCGCGCGGGTGAAAGTGGCCGCGGTTTCGCCGTGGTGGCCAAGGAGGTGCGCCTGCTGTCGCACGAGTCGGGCCAGACGGGTGAGCGCATCAGCCAGGTCATCGGCCAGGTCAGCGAGGCCATCAACCGCGCCCGCAACAGCTACGACACGTTCACCGAGCACGACAAGGCCCTGATGGGCAAGGCCAGCACGACCATCGAAGGCGTCGTGCAGCGCATCAATGCCACCGCCAGCGATGTGATCGCCAGCACGCAAAGCCTGATGCAGGAAAGCCAGACCATCCGAGAAGAGATCAACGAGGTGCTGGTGGCCGTGCAGTCCCAGGACCGCATCAGCCAGATGCTGCAGCACACCTGCGCGAACCAGGAGCTGCTGCTGACGGCGATCAACACGGGGCGTGACCTGCGCGCCACCGAGTGGCTGGATCAGCTGCGCGCGACCTACACCACCCCTGAAGAGCAGGCCGCGCACGACGGCCGTCCCATCGAGCTACCGCAATTGATGAGCGCCGCCAGTGCGGCCGACGATTCCACCACTTTCTTTTAAAGGGATGTCCAGATCATGAGCAAAACCATTCTTGTTGTGGATGACTCCTCGTCGCTGCGCACGGCCGTGCGCATCGCCCTGACCGGCGCGGGCTTCGATGTGGTCGAGGCCGAAGACGGCAAACAGGCCCTGACCAAGCTGGACGGCCGCAAGTACCACCTGGTCATCAGCGACGTGAACATGCCCAATCTGGACGGCTTCGGCTTTGTCACGGCGATGAAGCAGATGGCGGCCTACAAGTACACCCCGGTGGTGATGCTGACCACCGAGACCGGCGACGACAAGAAGGAAAAGGGCAAGGCCGCTGGCGCCAAGGCCTGGATCGTCAAGCCCTTCATGCCGCCTCAGCTGCTGAGCGTGGTCTCCAAGCTGGTGATGCCATGAGCGCGCCGCTGAAGATCGAGGGCGAGCTCACGGTGTTCACCGTGCACGAGCTCAAGACCCGCCTGCTGGCCGCCCTGGGCGAAGGGCAAGCGCTGCAGATTGACCTGGGTGGCGTGTCGGAAGTCGATGGCGCGGGCATCCAGCTGCTGCTGGCCGCGCAACGCGAGGCACGCAAGCACGGCTCGGCCATCACGCTGCTGGCCGCCCCACCCCAGGTCGAAGAGGCGCTGAAGCTGACCGACCTGACCCATGAGTTTGACGCCTGCGGCGCCGAGCAGCTGGAGCACACAGCATGAAAATGGACGAAGCCCTGCAGGCCTTCATCACCGAAAGCCGCGAACTGCTGGAACGCATGGAAGAGGCCTTGCTGCACATCGAGCAGCAACCCGATGATGCGGAAACCATCAACGCGATCTTCCGCGCGGCCCACACGATCAAAGGCTCGGCCGGCATCTTCGGCCTCAACGACATCGTGGCCTTCACGCATGTGGCCGAGAACGTGCTCGATGACGTGCGCAAAGGGCGCATCCGCTTTGATGGCGCGCTGGCCAACCTCTTCCTGGCGGTGGCCGACCACATCCACGCGCTGGTCGAGCTCATCGCCAATGAGCTGGAGGCCGACGAGGCCTGCACCCGCGCGGGCGCCAGCCTGACGGCGCGCATGGAAGCCGTGCTGCGCGCCGCCGGCTCCCCCGGCGCGAGCGCCCACCAGCCAGAGGCCACGCCCGCTGCCCCGCATGACGCGCCAGCACAGGCTGCAGGCGCCGAGCCCGGTCGTGTCGACACCGACAACTGGCACATCTCGATCCGCTTTGGCCGCGACACCATGCGCGAGGGCTTCGACCCCTTGAGCTTCGTGCGCTTCCTGACCACGCTGGGCGAGATCGTGCACATCGTCACCCTGGTGGAGAACGTGCCGCCGCTGTCCGAGCTGGACCCCGATGAATGCCACCTGGGCTTCGAGATCGGCTTTCGCAGCCAGGCCGACAAGGCCAGCATCGAAGGCGCCTTCGAGTTCGTGCGCGAGGACAGCCAGATCCGCATCCTGCCGCCGCGCAGCCGGATCAGCGAGTACACCGACCTGATCGCCGCGCTGCCCGAGTCCGACCTGCGCCTGGGCGAGATCCTGATCCGCTGCGGCACGCTGACCCGTGCCGAGCTGGACGCAGCCCTGGATGAACAGACCGTGTCCGGCCACGAAGGCCGCCCCGTCGAGCCGCTGGGCCAGATGCTGATCGAGCGCGCGCAGGTGCACCCCGATGTGGTGGACGCCGCCCTGGTCAAGCAAAGCAAGGCGCGTGAATCCCGCCAGAGCGACACCAACCTGTTGCGCGTGGACGCAGCCAAGCTGGACCACCTGATCGACCTGGTCGGTGAGCTGATCATCGCGGGCGCCGGTGCCCACCTGATCGCGCGCAAGCACAAGATCAAGGACCTCACGCAAGCCACCTCGGCCGTCAGCCGCCTGATGGAAGAGGTGCGCGACTCGGCCCTGAACCTGCGCATGGTGCAGATCGCTGGCACCTTCAACCGCTTCCAGCGTGTGGTGCGTGACGTCAGCCAGGAACTGAACAAGGACATCGCCCTGAAGATCAGCGGCGCCGAGACCGAACTCGACAAGACCGTGGTGGAAAAGCTGGCCGACCCGCTGACCCACCTGGTGCGCAACGCCATGGACCATGGCATCGAATCGGCCGAGCGTCGTGCAGCAGCAGGCAAGCCTGCCCAAGGCACGGTCAGCCTGCATGCGCAGCACGAGGCCGGCCAGGTGGTCATCGAAGTCAGCGACGACGGGGGTGGCCTGGCCAAGGAACGCATCCTCAAGAAGGGCATCGAGCGTGGCCTGGTGGCCCCGGACGCGGTGCTCAGCGACAAGGACATCTTCAACCTGGTGTTCCAGCCGGGCTTCTCCACGGCCGAACAGGTCAGCAACCTCTCGGGCCGCGGTGTGGGCATGGACGTGGTCAAGCGCAGCATCAATGCCTTGCGCGGCACCATCGACCTGCGCAGCACCGAGGGCGTGGGCACCACCGTGTGCATCCGCCTGCCGCTGACGCTGGCCATCATCGACGGCTTCTTGCTGGGTGTGGGCAAGTCCTCTTACGTGGTGCCTTTGAGCATGGTGGTGGAGTGCATCGAGATGTCGCGCCAGCAAGCCACCGACAAGGACTGGCTGGACCTGCGCGGCGAGGTGCTGCCCCTGGTGCGCCTGCGCGAGCTGTACGAGATCGAAGGCGAGCCCGGCCGCCGCCAGAACGTGGTGGTGGTGCAAGGTGGTGGCAAGCGCGTGGGCCTGGTCGTGGACCAGCTCATGGGCGAGTTGCAGACCGTCATCAAGCCGCTGGGCAAAGTGTTCCAGCACGTGCGCGGCGTGGGCGGCTTCACCATCCTGGGCAGTGGCGCCGTGGCGCTGCTGCTCGACGTGCCCAACCTGGTCAACCAGGTCACCCAACAGAGCGAGGCGGGGTTCCACCCCAGGCAGCTGCCCGCTCGTCGAGCGGCCCTGCAAGACGCTGAATAAGCCAGCGCGCCACCCGATGCCCTTTGGTTCGAAGGGCTGCCCACACATTGCATCCCTGTCCATAGGATTGAAACCATGAGGTCGCTGACCGTCGCCCAAAAGTTTGTTCTGCTTGTGCTGTCTGCCCTGATCGGCATTGCGGCCCTGTCCGGCGTGGCCATCTTGCAAATGCAGAAGGTGTATGACGCAGCCAGCTTCGGCACGGTCAACACCGTACCCGCCTTCAAGGCGCTGGACAAGGCCAATGATGTCCTCACGACCATCCGCCTGCGCAGCTGGCAGATGATGGCCTACACCGACAAGAGCCGCGTGGAGCAGGCCAACCAGGACATCAGCGCCATGGTGCCGAAGTTCGATGCGGCCATGAAGGAGTACGAGGCCACGCTGGCCAACGACAAGGACAAGGCACTCTTTGAGGCCGACAAGGCCGCCATGCGTGACTACCTGTCGGCCCGCGATGAACTGGCCGCACTGGCACTGGCAGGCAAGCGCGAAGAAGCCATGGGGGTGGCCGTCGCGAAACGCGCCATCTTCAACCGTGTGGCCGAAGTCATCAACGAACATCGCCAGTTCAATGCGGACCTGGGCCAGGCCGGTGCCGATGAGGCCGTCAAGATCCAGCACGTGGCGTTCAACACCGCGTTGGCGGTGTCCACGCTCACCCTGGTGGTGATCAGCGTGATCGGCTTCGTCATTGCACGCAGCCTGATCAAGCAACTGGGGGGCGAGCCTGCCTATGCGGCCGACGTGGTGAGCCGCATCGCCCAGGGTGACCTGTCGGTGCAGGTGCAGGTCAAGCCGGGCGACAGCAGCAGCATGCTGGCCGCCATCAAGGGCATGGCCGAACGCCTGTCGCAGATCATCGGCGAGGTCCGCTCGTCGTCGGACGCGCTGTCAGCCGCCGCAGAGCAGGTGTCATCCACCGCACAGAGCATCAGCATGGGCGCCAGCCAGCAAGCCGCGAGTGTGGAAGAGACCTCGTCGGCGATGGAAGAGATGGCCAGCTCTGTGCAGCAGAACGCCGAGAACGCCCGCGTCACCGAAGGCATGTCCAGCAAGGCTTCCAAGGAAGCGGTGGACGGCGGCCAGGCCGTGAAGGAAACCGTGCAGGCCATGAAGCTGATCGCCGACAAGATCACCATCGTGGACGACATTGCCTACCAGACCAACCTGCTGGCCTTGAATGCGGCCATTGAAGCGGCCCGTGCCGGTGAACATGGCAAGGGCTTTGCCGTGGTGGCCGACGAGGTGCGCAAGCTGGCCGAGCGCAGCCAGGAGGCTGCACAGGAGATCGGCCAGGTCGCCAAGAACAGCGTGCACCTGGCCGAGCGCGCGGGGCAACTGCTCGACACCATTGTGCCCTCGATCGCCAAGACCTCGGACCTGGTGCAGGAGATCGCCTCGGCCTCCGATGAACAGTCCTCGGGCATCGGCCAGATCAACACCGCCATCACCCAGCTGTCGCAACTCACGCAGGAAAACTCCAGCGCCTCGGAAGAGCTGGCAGCCACAGCCGAAGAGATGAGCGGCCAGGCCGAGCAGCTGCAGGAGCTGATGACCTTCTTCACCACCTCTGCATCCGCTTCGCACGCCAGCCACGCGCAGCAGGCCATTGTTCGCGCCACGCAGACGGCACGCCTGGCATCGCAGAGCAGATCCCGCCACAGCAACCACCACCATCGCAACGGGCGCGTCCTGGAAGGCGCCCCCGCCGACCCGCAGGAGTTCGTCAGATTCGACGGCTGATGCCGTCTTCGTCAAGCAGCATCTCAGCAGTCCCCAGCACGAGCACGGCGGGCCTTCAGGCCCAGGGCATTTCCGGGCTCCCCAAACGGTGTGAAACCAGCCACAAGGCCAACACACCCGATCAACGAGCATCACAACTGGAAGGGCTTTCGTCATGAGCCAACTCTCACTCAAAGCCAAGCTGATCAGCTTGCTGTCCATGGCCTTGCTGTCGCTGGCCATCGTGGGCGCCATCGGCTGGTTCGGGCTGGTCGGGACGTCCAATGCGCTGGCCGAGGTCGGCAAGGTCCGCCTGCCATCGGTGCTGGGCCTGGAGATGGTCAATGAAGGCTCGGCCTCCATCCTGGCCAGCACCCGCCGCGTGGCCTTCTACGAAAACGACTTCCACGCGCAGGACAAGTTTGCCGCCGAGATCAAGGAAAAGGCCGACATCTGGAAGCGCGTCAACGAGGGCTGGAAGCTGTATGAACCCTTGCCGCAAACGGCCGAGGAAGAGCAGCTCTGGAAGCTGTACATCAAGCAGTTCGAAGACTGGAAGGCCGCTGAAGCCAAGGTGGACGACACCATGGCCGCACTGAGCACCAACACCGACGAGAAGCGTCAGAAGGAGCTGTTCGTCGACTTCTACAAGCGCGCCAACGCCGTGGAAGGCCTCTACAAGGCCAGCAACGACACGCTGGACAAGATCGTGGCGCTGAACGTGAGGGTGGGCGATGAGGCGGTCAAGGATGGTGACCACGAGGTCGCCTCCGCCAAGGCCAAGATGGTGGGCGGCGGTGTGGCCATGCTGGTGGCCTTGTTGCTGGCCGGCGCCTGGATCACACGCAGCATCCTCAAGCAGCTGGGCGGTGAACCCGCTTACGTGAGCGACATCGTCAACCGCGTGGCAGACGGCGACCTGACCGTCGAGGTGCAGCTGGCCGCCAACGACGAGACCAGCATGCTGGCTGCGATCAAGCGCATGCGGGACCGCCTGTCGCAGATCATCGGTGATGTGCGCACCTCGTCGGACGCGCTGTCCGTGGCGGCCGAGCAGGTTTCGGCCACGGCGCAGAGCATCAGCCAGGGCGCCAGCGAGCAGGCCTCCAGTGTGGAAGAGACATCGGCTTCGATCGAGCAGATGACCAGCTCGGTGCAGCAGAACGCCGAGAACGCCAAGGTCACCGAAGGCATGTCCAGCAAGGCTTCCAAGGAAGCCGACGAGGGCGGGCAAGCCGTCAAGGACACGGTGGTGGCCATGAAGACGATTGCCGACAAGATCGGCATCGTGGATGACATCGCCTACCAGACCAATCTGCTGGCTTTGAACGCCGCCATCGAAGCGGCCCGCGCCGGCGAGCACGGCAAGGGCTTTGCGGTGGTGGCCGACGAGGTGCGCAAGCTGGCCGAGCGCAGCCAGGAAGCCGCACAGGAGATTGGCGAGGTCGCCAAGTCCAGCGTGGCGCTGGCCGAGCGCGCGGGTGTGCTGCTCGACGCCATCGTGCCCACGATCGCCAAGACATCGGACCTGGTGCAGGAAATCGCCTCGGCATCCGATGAACAGTCGTCGGGCATTGGCCAGATCAACACCGCGGTGACCCAGCTGTCGCAGCTCACGCAAGAGAACTCCAGTTCATCGGAAGAGCTGGCGGCCACGGCCGAAGAGATGAGCAGCCAGGCCGAGCAACTGCAAGAGCTGATGGGCTACTTCAAGACCGACACACACCACAGCAGTGGCGCAGCGGCGGCGCACACGATCAAGCGCGTCGCCCGTTCGGCCGCTGTGTCAGCGCCACAGGCGCGCCCGCCGCGCACGGGCAAACGCAAGCACGACAACGCCCCCGTGAACACCCAAGATTTCGTCAAGTTCGAGGACTGATGCCATGAGCCAAGCCACCCTGACCCCCACCACCAAGCCTGGCATGGTCAGCCAGTACCTGATCTTCAGCCTGGGCGGCGAGCTTTTCGCCGTGGGCACCTTGCGCGTGCGAGAGATCATCGAGTACGGCAACCTGACCTCCGTCCCGATGATGCCGTCCTTCATCCGCGGCGTGATCAACCTGCGCGGCGCCGTGGTGCCCGTGATCGACCTCAACGCCCGCTTCGGGCGTGCCCGCACAGAAACCTCGCGGCGCACCTGCATCGTGATCCTGGAGGTGCAGTCTGAAGAAGACACGCATGTGCTGGGCATCGTGGTGGACGCCGTCAGCGCCGTGCGCCAGATCGACAGCGCCCACATCGAACCGCCGCCCAGCTTCGGCACGCGCATCCGCGCCGATTTCATCGACGGCATGGCCAAGGTCAACAACAACTTCGTGATCCTGCTGGACCTGGGCAAGGTGCTGTCGGTCGACGAGATCTCGATGCTCAATGGCATGGGCGCCGGCCACGAGCCGCAACACAGCGACGCGTGAGGGCCGCATGACACCGACCTTGACCGACAAGGAGTTCAAGAGCTTCAGCCAGATGATGTTCGACATGGCGGGCATCAACCTCACCGAGGCCAAGAAGCCGCTGGTGAGCGGGCGCCTGGCCAAGCGCCTGGCGCAGCACGCGCTGGACAGTTATGGCGATTACTTCAAGCTGATCCAGGCCGACAAGGGCGAACGCCAGATGGCCCTGGACTTGTTGACCACCAACGAGACCTACTTCTTTCGCGAGCCCAAGCACTTCGAGTTCCTGGCGCACACCGTGGCCCCGGCCATGCGCACACAGTCGCCCCTGCGGGTCTGGTGCGGCGCCAGCTCGACCGGTGAAGAGCCCTACACCATCGCCATGACGCTGGCCGAGTCACTGGGCCACATGCGTTTCGACATCCTGGCCTCCGACATCAGCTCGCGTGTACTGCAAACGGCGCAACAGGCGCTCTACCCGATGGAGGATGCCGAGAACATCCCGCGTGCCCTGCGTGCCAAGTACTGCCTCAAGGGCGTGGGCAGCCAGCAAGGCCGCTTCATGATAGACAAGCCCATTCGCGAACGGGTGCGCTTCGAGTCCATCAACCTGTGCGCGCCGCTGCCGGATCTGGGCAGCTTCGACATCATCTTCCTGCGCAACGTGATGATCTACTTCACGATGGAAACCAAGCGCCAGGTGGTGGCCCGCCTGCTGCCGCTGTTGCGCCCGGGCGGCTACTTCTTCATCAGCCATTCGGAGAGCCTGCATGGCGTCACCGACCAGCTGCAACTGGTCAAGCCCTCGATCTACTTCAAGCGCCAGGAGTGAGCCTGCTCATCACATGACGCGCACGGCGCGAACAAATCACTCAAGAAGCCTGACGGGCTGCCGTCCATCGGCGGCCCGTTTCTGCTTTTAAAGCCCTGTTTGCGACGTGGATGTGCATTAGTCGTCAAGGGGCGCTTGTGCCACATCAAGCCGCCCCATTTTTGTGCCGAAGACCTTCACACGCCTACCCGTATGGGTTTCCCTCACGCACAAGAAGTCCCTGGAAGGAAAGTCGACATGAAGTCTTTGACCGTTGCCCAGAAGTTCATCCTGCTTGTTCTGTCCGCCGTGATCGGCATTGCCGTGCTGGCGGGTGTCGCCAGGGTCCAGATGAACAAGGTGTATGACGGCGCCAACTATGCCAACGTCAATGTGGTGCCCAGCCTGCTCTTGATTGCAGAGGCCTCGGACGCGTCCGCCAACATCCGCGTGCGCACGTGGCGCCGCATTGCCGATAGCGACCCGGCGCACAACGTCGAGAACGACAAGGTGGTCGCGGCCAGCCTGGCCAAGGTCGAAGACACCTTGAAAAAGTACGAAGCGCTCCTGGCCGACGACAAGGACAAGGCTTTGCTGGCTGCTGATCGCGCAGCGGTGGCTGACTTCATGACCGTTCGCGCGACGGCCGTCAAGCTGGACGATGAAGGCAAGAATGCCGCTGCCGTGGAACACCTGAACGCCAACCAGGCCGCCATTGCCAAGATGATCGCCGTCTTCGACGAGCACCGGCAGTACAACAAGGAAATCGGTACGCGGGCAGCCGATGAGGCCGCCGCCACCCAGCAAGCGGCCAACACCATCTCGCTGGCCGTCTCGGCCGCCACCCTGGCCGTCATCACCCTGATCGGCTGGACCATCGCCCGCAGCCTGATCAAGCAACTCGGTGGTGAACCCGCTTATGCCGCCGATGTGGTGAGCCGCGTGGCGCAGGGCGACCTGACCGTGAAGGTCGAGGTCAAGCCCGGCGACAGCACCAGCATGCTGGCGGCCATCAAGGGCATGACCGAGCGCCTGTCGCAGATCATTGGCGATGTGCGCAGCTCGTCCAACGCGCTGTCGGCCGCGGCCGAGCAGGTGTCGGCCACCGCGCAGAGCATCAGCCAGGGCGCCGCCGAGCAGGCCTCCAGCGTGGAAGAAACCTCCGCCACGATCGAACAGGCCGCCAGCTCGGTTCAACAGAACGCCGAGAACGCCCAGGTGACCGAAGGCCTGTCCAGCAAGGCCGCCAAGGAAGCCGTGGAAGGTGGCCAGGCTGTCAAGGACACCGTGGTGGCCATGAAGACGATTGCCGACAAGATCAGCATCGTCGACGACATCGCCTACCAGACCAACCTGCTGGCGCTCAATGCCGCCATCGAAGCCGCCCGTGCGGGCGAGCACGGCAAGGGCTTTGCCGTCGTGGCCGACGAGGTGCGCAAGCTGGCCGAACGCAGCCAGGAGGCCGCACAAGAGATCGGCGAGGTGGCCAAGTCCAGCGTGTCGCTGGCCGAACGCGCCGGGCAGCTGCTGGACACCATCGTGCCCTCGATCGCCAAGACCTCGGACCTGGTGCAGGAAATCGCCTCGGCGTCCAATGAGCAGGCCACCGGCATCAACCAGATCAACACGGCCGTGACCCAGTTGTCACAACTTACACAAGAAAACTCCAGCTCCTCTGAAGAACTGGCCGCAACAGCCGAAGAAATGAGCGGGCAGGCCGAGCAATTGCAGGAACTGATGAACTTCTTCACCACCGAAACCCTCCAGCGACCTGCCGCGGCTGTCGCGACACAGGCGTTCGCGCGCATGGCCCGGCCTGCCGCGGGCCGGCAGGTGCCAGGCAAGCGCAAACATGACCCGGCCCCCGTCGTGAACGCCCAAGAGTTCGTCAAGTTCGAGGACTGAGGCCATGAGCACTGCCACCCTTTCTCCGGTCGCCACCCCCCACAGCACGCCAGCCACCGGCGCGAAGTCGGGCATGGTCAGCCAGTACCTGATCTTTGGTCTCGGCAACGAGCAATTTGCCGTGGGCACCCTGCGCGTGCGCGAGATCATCGAATACGGCAACCTCACCGCCGTGCCGATGATGCCGGCCTTCATCCGCGGCGTGATCAACCTGCGTGGCGCCGTCGTGCCCGTGATCGACCTCAACGCCCGCTTTGGCCGCGCGCGCACCGAAACGTCCCGGCGCACCTGCATCGTGATACTGGAAGTGCAGGTCGAGGACCAAACCCAGGTGCTGGGCATCATCGTGGACGCGGTCAGCGCGGTGCGCCAGATCGACGCGGCCCACATCGAACCCACCCCCAGCTTTGGCACGCGCATCCGGGCGGATTTCATCAGCGGCATGGCCAAGGTCAACAACGGCTTCGTGATCCTGCTGGAGCTGGGCAAAGTCCTGTCTGTTGACGAGATCTCGGCGCTCCACGGCATGTCACCATCCGAAAAAGACTCCCCTGCAGACGGACCATGAACAAACCCATCCGTGTCCTGATCGTTGATGACTCGGCCGTTGTGCGGCAGGTGTTGACGCAACGCCTGGCCGCCGACCGTGCCATCGAGGTCATGGGCACGGCGGCCGACCCGGTCTTTGCCATGGACAAGATGGCCAAGGAGTGGCCGGACGTGATCGTGCTGGATGTGGAGATGCCGCGCATGGACGGGCTGACCTTCCTGCGCAAGATCATGGCCGAGCGCCCCACGCCGGTGGTGATCTGCTCGACGCTGACCACCAAAGGCGCCGAGACCACCATGCAGGCCATGGGCGCCGGTGCCGTGAGCATCGTGGCCAAGCCCAAGGCCAACCTCAAGCAGTACCTGCTGGAAGAGTCCGACGACCTGGTGGCCGTGGTCAAGGCCGCGGCGCAGGCGCGCGTGCGGCGCATGGCCGGTGGCCCCAAGCTGGCGCCCGCACCCGCCAAGTTATCGGCCGATGCCATCCTGCCTTCGGCCACGGGCAGCCAGCGCGCGATGAGCGAAACCACCGACCGAGTGGTGGCCCTGGGCACCTCCACCGGCGGCACACAGGCCCTGGAGGCCGTGCTCAGCGCCCTGCCGGTGGACAGCCCCGGCCTGGTCATCGTGCAGCACATGCCCGAGGCCTTCACCGCGGCCTTTGCGCAGCGCCTCAACACGGTGTGCGACATCGAAGTGCGCGAAGCCGTGCACGGCGACCGCGTGCACACCGGCCTGGCCCTGATCGCCCCTGGTGGGCGCCACCTGGTGCTGGAGCGCAATGGCGCACAGTACCGTGTGGCCGTGGTCGATGGCCCGCCTGTGAGCCGCCACCGCCCCTCGGTGGACGTGCTGTTTCGCTCCGTGGCGCGCGCCGCTGGCCGCAATGCCCTGGGCGTGATCATGACCGGCATGGGCGATGACGGCGCCCGCGGCCTCAAGGAAATGCGCGAGGCCGGTGCCCGCACCCTGGGCCAGGACGAAGAAAGCTGCGTGGTCTACGGCATGCCCAAGGAAGCCATGAAGCTCGGTGGGGTGGAGCGCGAACTGCCGCTGCACGCCATCCCGGCCGCCATCGTCAACGGCCGCTGACCCCTCTCCTCTATCCCTCTCTTTGTCGAAAGCTGCCCCGTGCGCAAGAACCTGCCCGTGACCGATGTGGAGCGCCATCTGGAAGATGGGCAATACATCGTCTCCAAGACGGACCTCAAAGGCCGCATCACCTACATCAACCGCCCCTTCATGGAGATCAGCGGCTTTGATGAGAACGACCTGCTGGGCAAGGCCCACAACGTCATCCGCCACCCGGACATGCCCCCCGAGGCCTTTGCCGACCTGTGGCAGACGCTGCAGCGCGGCAAGCCCTGGCGCGGCATGGTCAAGAACCGTTGCAAGAACGGCGACTTCTACTGGGTCGAAGCCAATGCCAACCCGATCTGGGAGGGCGATGAGATCGTGGGCTACATGTCCTTGCGCACCAAGGCTTCACGCGCGCAGGTGGAAGAGGCGGAACAGGTGTACCGCGAAATGCGTGAAGGACGCGCCAAGGGCCTGACCATCAAGGAAGGCAGCGTGGTTCGTGCGGGCCTGCCGGGCTGGCTGATCCGCCTGGGCCAGCCGAGCCTGCAGGCGCGCATCTTCGCCCTGTTCGGCCTGCTGGCGCTGTGCCTGCTGGGCCTCTACACCAGGACGACGGCCGTGCCTCAACCAGCATGGCTGGGCGCCGGACTGGCTGCCACGCTGTACCTGGGCTACCTGGTGCGCTCGGCCATCTTCCGCCCGCTGGAGCAAGCCGTGCGCGTCTGCCAGGTGGTCGCTGCCGGTGATGTGCGCCTGCAGCGCATCGACAACTGGCACACGGAAACGGGCCGCCTGCTGCACGCGGTGCACACCATGACGGGCAACGTGGCCAGCATCGTGGCCGATGTGCACCAGGCCTCGGCCTCACTGTCGCTGGCCGCGTCCGACGTGGCCCGCACGGCCCAGAGCCTCAGCACGGCCACGGCCGAGCAGACACAAGGCGTGGCCGCCACCAGCAGCTCGATCGAGCAGATCCGTGCGGCCATCGAGCAGAACGCCGCCAACGCGCAGCAGACCGACAGCGTGGCCGCGCAATCATCGGCCGATGCCGCCCAAGGCGGTGAAGCCGTCAAGGACACGGTGAACGCGATGAAGCGCATCGCCGACTCGATCAGCATCATCGACGACATCGCCTACCGCACCAACCTGCTGGCGCTCAACGCCGCATTGGAAGCCGCCCGCGCCGGCGAGCACGGCAAGGGCTTTGGCGTGGTGGCCGACGAGGTGCGCAAGCTGGCCGAACGCGCACAGGAAGCGGCCATGGAGATCAGCCAGGTGGCCGACAGCAGCGTGAACCTGGCCGAGCACGCCGGCAAGCTGCTGGGCGACATCGTGCCGGCCATCCAGCAGACCTCCACCCTGGTTCAAGCGATCGCGACCAGCTCGGCCGAGCAATCGCAAGGCGTGACGCAGCTCAACACCGTCATCGTGCGGCTGCACGAGATCGCCGGGCAGAACAACGCGACGTCGCAGAAGCTGGCCAGCACCGCCGACACCATGAACGCCCAGTCCGCCCAGCTGGGGAACCTGCTGGGTTTCTTCAAGGCGGCCTGAGTTCAGGCTGCCTGCAAGCCGCTCAAGAAGCCCGTGTTGCCTTCATGCAGGCAACGTGGCTTGTACGCGCTCACGCGCTTGGCGATCGCCGCGATGTGGTCGGGCGTGGTGCCACAGCAGCCCCCTGCGATGTTGAGGAAGCCCGACTTGGCAAACTCCTCGACCAGGCCGCCGGTGATCTCGGGCGTTTCATCAAAGCCCGTGTCGCTCATCGGGTTGGGCAGGCCGGCGTTGGGGTAGCAGCTGATGAAGGTGTCGCCCGCGATCTTGGCGAGTTCCTCGATGTAGGGGCGCATCAGCGTGGCACCCAGGGCGCAGTTCAGGCCGATGGCCAGCGGGTGGGCGTGGCGCACCGAGTGCCAGAAGGCGCTCACCGTCTGGCCCGAGAGGATGCGGCCGGAGGCGTCCGTCACCGTGCCGGAGATGATGATGGGCAGGCGCTCACCGGTGTCTTCGAACAGCTGGTCCACCGCGAAGATGGCGGCCTTGGCGTTGAGCGTGTCGAAGATGGTCTCGATCAGGATGACGTCGCAGCCGCCTTCCAGCAAGGCCTTGGCCTGCTCGTAGTAGGCCTGGCGCAGGGTGTCGAAATCGACGTTGCGGGCACCGGGGTCGTTCACGTCCGGGCTGATGCTGGCCGTCTTGGGGGTCGGGCCAATGGCGCCGGCCACGAAGCGGGGCTTGTCGGGCGTGCTGTACTTGTCGCAGGCGGCGCGGGCCAGTTTGGCGGCGGCCACGTTCATCTCGTAGGCCAGCTCGGGCAGGTCGTAGTCTTCCTGGGCCACGGTGGTGGCGCCAAAGGTATTGGTCTCGATCAGGTCGGCCCCGGCCTTGAGGTAGTTCTCGTGGATCTCGCTGATCACCTCGGGCTTGGTCAGCTGCAGCAGTTCGTTGTTGCCCTTGAGGTCCTTGCCGTGCTCGGCAAAGCGCGTGCCCCGGTAATCGGCCTCGCCCAGCTTGTAGCGCTGGATCATGGTGCCCATGGCGCCGTCCAGCACCACGATGCGCTGGCGCATGATCTCTGGCAGCTGGGCTGCGCGGGTGTAGGGGCGGCGGGCGACGGGCGCGAGGGTGGCGGGGGTGTTCATCCCGCCATTTTAAGGACTTGCCGGGATCATGTCTGGATCCTGCCGACCTGACGTATAACCACCCCATGAACAAGGACCACCTGGACAAGCCCTTGCGTGGCTGGCGCCTGCGCCTGTACACCATCATCTTCGAGGCCGATACCCGCGAAGGGCGGGCCTTTGACAAGACCCTGATCGCCCTGATCCTGCTGAGCGTGGGCGTGGTCACGCTCGACAGCGTGGCCCGCATCCAGGCGCGCTGGGGCCTGGCCTTCGACGTGCTGGAGTGGGTCTTCACCGGCCTGTTCACGCTGGAGTACCTGCTGCGCCTGCTGTGCGTGCGCCGCCCGCTGGCCTACGCCCTGAGCTTCTTCGGGCTGATCGACCTGCTGTCCATCCTGCCCACCTACTTCGCGCTGTTGATGCCCGAAGCCAGCGCCCTCATGGACGTGCGCATCCTGCGCCTGCTGCGCATCTTCCGGGTGCTCAAGCTGGGCAGCTATGTCGCCGAGTACACGGCCCTGGCCGTGGCGCTGCGGGCCAGCCGCCGCAAGATCATGGTCTTTCTGACCTTCGTGATGATGGTGGTGCTCATCATGGGCACGGTGATGTACGTGGTCGAGGGCTCGGCCAATGGCTTCACCAGCATCCCCACGGCCATGTACTGGGCTGTGACCACCATGACCACGGTGGGCTTTGGCGACATCACCCCCAGGACGGACTTCGGGCGCTTGATATCGGCCTTGATGATGCTGCTGGGCTGGAGCGTGCTGGCCGTGCCCACCGGCATCGTGACGGCCGAGATGGCGGCGCAGCGCGAGCATGGCGGGGCGCGCCCCACCACCCGCACCTGCCCGCACTGCCTGACCGAAGGCCACACCGCCGAGGCCCAGTTCTGCTGGCACTGCGGCGCCGCCCTGCCCCCTTATCAACAAGACCAGGACCTCTGAGCCCATGCCCCATGACGTCAGCCTGATCTCGACCATCGCCACCGGCTTCGGCCTGGCCCTGGTGATGGGCCTCATCGCCACGCGCCTGCGCATGCCGCCGCTGGTGGGCTACCTGATGGCCGGCGTGGTGATCGGGCCGACCACACCGGGCTTCGTGGCCGATGTGCACCTGGCCGCGCAACTGGCCGAGATCGGCGTGATGCTGCTGATGTTCGGCGTGGGCCTGCACTTCTCGGTGGCCGACCTGCTGGCCGTGCGGCGCATCGCCATCCCCGGGGCGGTCGTGCAGATCCTGGTGGCCGTGGCCCTGGGCGCTGTCACGGCGCATGCCTGGGGCTGGGCCTGGGGCGGCGCGCTGGTGTTCGGCCTGTGCCTGTCGGTGGCCAGCACCGTGGTGCTGCTGCGGGCACTGGAGGCACGCGGCCTGATCGACTCGGTCAACGGTCGCATCGCGGTGGGCTGGCTGGTGGTGGAAGACCTGGTCATGGTGCTGGTGCTGGTGCTGCTGCCGGCCTTTGCCGCCATGATGCAACCGGGCTCGACTGCGGCCACAGCAACGGGCCAAGCCGCGGCCTCACCCCAGGCCCCGGCGCTTTGGCTGACCATTGCGATCACACTGGCCAAGGTCATGGGTTTTGTCGCCACCATGCTGCTGGTGGGCCGCAAGGTCTTCCCCAAGGTGCTGTGGTGGGTGGCCAGCTCGGGCTCGCGCGAGCTGTTCACGCTGTGCGTGGTGGCCACCGCCGTGGGCGTGGCTTTTGGGGCGGCCAAGCTGTTCGATGTGTCCTTCGCGCTGGGTGCTTTTTTTGCCGGCATGATGATGCAGGCCTCGCCCTTCAGCCACCGCGCCGCCGACGAATCCCTGCCCTTGCGTGACGCCTTCGCCGTGCTGTTCTTCGTGTCCGTGGGCATGCTGTTCGACCCCTCCGTGCTGTGGCAGTCACCGGGCAAGCTGCTGCTGACGGTGACCATCATCCTGGTGGGCAAGACGCTGGCCGCCGTGGGCCTGGTGCTGCTGTTCCGTTACCCGCTCAACACCGCGCTCACCGTGGGCGCCAGCCTGGCGCAGATCGGCGAGTTTTCTTTCATCCTGGCCGGCCTGGGCGTGTCGCTGGGCCTGCTGCAAAAGGAAGGGCAGGACCTGATCCTGGCCGGCGCCCTGGTGTCGATCGCCGTCAACAGCGCGCTCTTCGGGGCGCTGGAGCCCGCGCTGAACTGGATCCGTGAACGCTCGGCCTTCGCGCGCCGGCTGGAAGCGCGCGACGACCCACTGGCGCAATTGCCCACCACGGTGGACCCGGCCCGCCTGACCGGCCAGGTGGTGCTGGTGGGCTACGGCAGCATCGGCCAGCAGATCGCCGAGCGCCTGCAAGCCGAGCAGGTGCACTTCGTCGTGGCCGAAGAAAACCGCGACACGGTGGACAAGCTGCGCCAGGCCCATGTGGCCGCCGTGACTGGCGACCTGCGCGACCCGGCCACCCTGATCCAGGCCCACATCGCGCGGGCGGCGGCCCTGATCATCACCACACCCGACAGCCTGCTGATCCGGCAGCTGGTGGACATGAGCCGCCAGCTCAATGACACGGTGCGCATCCTGGTGCACGCGGCCAGCGAAGAAGAAGCGCGCCTGCTGCGCCAGGACCTCGCCATCGAGGCCTTCGTGCAGGAGCAGGAACTGGCGCACGGCATGAGCCGGCAGGTGCTGGCCGCGCTGCAACCGGCATCTGCCCCGCCCCCTGAACACACCCCCTGAACACACCCACTGAACACACGCACTGATCCCCCCCACGATGGAGCACCACGTCCCCCTGCCCTTCCTGCGCGAAACCCTGTTGTTCCTCACGCTCACGGGCATCCTCATCCCGCTGCTGCAGCGCTTTCGCATCAACCAGGTCATCGGCTTCCTGTGCATCGGCGTGGTGGTGGGGCCTTTCGGCGTGGGCAGCCTGGTGGACAGCTGGCCCTGGTTGTCCTGGGTCACCATCCCCCGGCGGCAAGGCGTGCAGGCACTGGCCGAGCTGGGTGTCATCTTCCTGATGTTCCTCATCGGGCTGGAGCTGTCGCTGCAGCGCGTGTGGGCCATGCGGCGCTGGGTGTTCGGCACGGGCAATGCGCAGGTGCTGCTCAGTGCGGCAGCCATTGGCTCGCTGGCCTGGGCCTTTGGCAACAGCCTGGAGGTGTCGCTGGTGCTGGGCCTGGTGCTGTCGCTGTCGTCCACCGCCGTGGTCATGCAACTGTTGTCGCAACAGCGCACGCTGGCCACGCCCATGGGGCAGGCCTGCTTTGCCGTGCTGATGATGCAGGACTTCGCCGTGGTGCCCCTGCTGATCATCGTGGACCTGCTGGCCAAGGACAACTCACACGGGATGTTTGCGCAACTGGCCACCACGGCAGCCTTGTCGGTGGCGGTGGTGGGGGTGATCCTGGTGGCGGGCCGCAAGCTGATCGCACCCTTGTTTCGCACCTTTGCGCAGCAACGCCAGTCCGAGGTCTTCATGGCCTTGACGCTGCTGGTGACGCTCAGCATCGCCGGTGCCACAGCTGCTGCGGGCCTGTCCATGGCGCTGGGCGCCTTCCTGGCGGGCCTGCTGCTGGCCGAGACCGAATACCGCCATGAGGTGGAGGTGACCATCGAGCCCTTCAAAGGCCTGCTCATGGGCCTGTTCTTCATGTCGGTGGGCATGGGCATTGATGTGCGCGAGATCCTGCGTGACCCGGTGTGGATCGCGTCATCGGTGCTGGGCCTGCTGCTCATCAAGGCGCTGATCGCCGCTGGCCTGCTCAAGCTCAGCGGCCTGAGCTGGGGCCAGGCGCTGGAGGGCGGCACCCTGCTGGGGCAAGGCGGCGAGTTCGCCTTCATCGTCATCGGCTCGGCCTTGAGCACGGGCCTGCTGGCGCCAAACACGGGCCAGTTCATGCTGCTGGTCGTCAGCCTGAGCCTGCTGGTGACGCCCTTGTTCGCGCGGCTGGGCCAGCACGGGGGCCAACGCTGGGATGCGGCCCGGCGCCCCCAAGCCACGGCCGGCAGCCACAGCCTGGCCATCCCGGACACCAGCGGCCACGTGGTGGTGATCGGCTTTGGCCGGGTCGGGCTGCTGCTGGGCCAGGTGTTTGCGCAACAACACGTACCCTACCTGGCGCTGGAGCACAACGTCGAGCGCGTGGGGCGGCTGCGGGCGCAAGGCCTGCCCATCTACTTCGGCAACGCGGCCCGCCCGGAGCTGCTGCACAAGCTGGGCCTGGACAAGGCTGCCAGCCTGGTCGTGACCATGGACGAGCCCGCCGCCGCGCGGCGCGTGGTGCACAACGCGCGCCAGCAATACCCCAAGCTGAAGATCTTCGCGCGCTCGCATGACGAGCGGCATGCACGGGAGCTGCTGCAAGCCGGCGCCACCGTCGTGGTGCCCGAGATGCTGGAAGCCGGCCTGCTGCTGACCGCCCATGCGCTCACTTCCCTGGGCCTGCCCGATGGCGATGTGCATGCCATCGTGGCGGCAGAACGCCAGCGCCGTGCGGACTACGCGGTGTGAGGCTCAGCCCTGGTCGGCCGGGTCGCCCTGGTTGAACAGCGAGGCGCGAAAGCCTGCACGCCGGGCCGGCACCTGGTCACCTGCCAACCAGGTCCGCAGCTGCGCCGCCGGCATGGGCCTGGCAAACAGATAACCCTGCATCTGGTCGCAGCCCCAGCGCATCAACAAAGTCTGCTCGGCTTCGGACGCCACACCCACCGCCACCACCGCCCTGTCCAGGGCATGGGCCAGCTGGATGGCCGCCCGCACGATGGCACGGGCGTCGTCATCCTCATCGAGGCCTTGCACCAGGCTGCGGTCGATCTTCAGGCGATGCACCGGCCATTTGCGCAGGTGGCTCAGGTTGGCGTAACCGGTGCCGAACGCATCGATGGACAGCTGCACGCCGATCTGCGCGAGCTGCGCGAAGATGCGCCCTGATGCCTTGGCATCCTCCATCGCGGCGGACTCGCTCACCTCGAAGCTGATCAGCTCGGGCGGCACAGCGTGGGTGCTCAGCGCAGCCTGGATGCCCGCCACCAGATCCGGCTGGCGCAGCTGGTGTGCCGACAGGTTGAGGGCCACCTGCATGCGCAAGCCCGCATCCAGCCAGGCACGCACCTGGCGGCAGGCCTCGTCCATCACCCAGTCGCCCAGGGCCGCGATGAGGCCGAAGCGCTCGGCGATCGGGATGAACTCGGCCGGCTCCAGCAAGCCACGCTCGGGGTGCAACCAGCGCACCAGGGTTTCTGCACCCGTGACCTGGCCGGTGCGCCCATCGATCTGCGCCTGGTAGTACAGGGCCAGGCCCTCACGCGTTTCAATCGCGCTGCGCAGGTCACGGTGCAGATCGAAGGTGCGATCGGCGTCCTGGTCCATGCGGGCTTCGTAGAAGCAATGCATATTGCCCCCGGCCCGTTTGGCCGCCATCATCGCGGCGTCCGCGCGGGCAATCAGCTTGGCGCGGGGGCCATGCTCCGGGTAGAGCACGATGCCGATCGAGCACGACAGGCGCACGTCCTGGCCATCGACCTGATAAGGCTGTTGCAGCTTGTGGCGGACGCGGTCGGCCACCAGGGCGGCCGAGGCACTGTCCGGGTCGCCATCGAGCAGCATCAGGAACTCGTCGCCGCCCAGGCGGGCCACGGTGTCGGTGGCGCGGCCCATGCTGGCCAGGCGCTGGCCGACTTCGCGCAACAGCGTGTCACCACAGGCATGGCCAAAGGCCTCGTTGATGGGCCGAAAGCCATCCAGGTCAATGTAGAGCAGCGCCAGGCGGCGCTTGCGGGCCTCGGCACGCATCGCGGCGGCGGCCAGCTGGTCCTCCAGCAAGAGCCGCGTGGCCAGGCCGGTGACCGGGTCTTGCACATCCGGCGTCAGCCGCACGGGCAGGTCCACCACGGGCGGCGCGCGGGTGCTGCCTTGCTCATCGAGCGCGCGGTCACGCTCGCGCGAGGCCAGCCAGGCCCGCAGCACCGACATGATCATGGCCACACCCAGCAGGGCAATCAGCAACCACCACCAGGGCGACAGGGAACTGGGCGCCGCACTCATACTGAACGGGCCAGCTCCTGCTCACCGCAGACATGCCAGTCTTCTTCGTCCACGGCGGCGTGCACGGGCGCCGGGTGCGAGGGCTGCACCTGCACACCGTGCTGCAGCAACCAGACCAGCAGGGCCGACTCGGGCATGGGCAGGGCATACAGGAAGCCTTGCAGCTCATCGCATTGCAACCGGGTCAAGATCGCGGCCTGGTCCAGCGTTTCCACGCCTTCGGCCACCACTTCCAGCCCGAGCGCATGCGACAGGTTCACCACGGCCGCCACGATGGCCTGGGCGTCCAGGCTGGAGGCCAGGTCCTTCACAAAGCTGCGATCGATCTTGAGCTGACGGGCCGGCAGGCGGCGCAGGTAGCTCAGGCTGGAGTAACCCGTTCCGAAGTCGTCGATGGACAGGCGCACCCCGATGGCATCGAGCATGTCGAACACGCGCAGCGAGGCGTCGATGTCGTCCATGGCCGTGGACTCGGTGATCTCCATGATCAGCATGCGGGCGGGCACGCGGTGGCGCTTGAGCGCGTCACGCACGCGCAGCTCCAGATCAGGTTGCCGCAACTGGTGCGCCGACAGGTTGATGGCCACCGGCACGTTGAGCCCGGCGTCATGCCACATGCGGATGTGTCGGCAGGCCTCGTTGAGCACCCACAGGCCCAGCTCGCCGATCAGGCCAAAACGTTCGGCCACGGGGATGAAGTCCACCGGGCTGACCATGCCGCGTTGCGGATGCATCCAGCGCAGCAGGGCCTCCACGCCGGCCAGGGTCTTGTCTCGGGCATACAGCTTGGGCTGGAAGTAAAGCTGCAATTCGTTGCGGGCAATGGCGTGGCGCAGGTCGCGCTGCATCTCGACTTGCTCGGCGCCGGTGCGGTCCATGCCGCGCTCGTACAGGCAGTGCACGCCGCCACCGGCCTTGCGGGCGGTCAGCATGGCGTCCAGCGAATGAGCGAGCAACTGGTCTGCGTTGTTGCTGGCCGGGAAGCAGGCGATGCCGATGGAGCAGCTCAACACCACATCCTGATCGCGGATCAGGCAAGGCTCGTGGATGGCCTCGCTCAGACGCTGGGCCAGATGGGCCATCACATGCTCGTCCGACAGGTCGTTGCACAGCAGGAGGTATTCGTCCGTGTCCGACCTGGCCAGCACATCGCCTTCGCGCACCAGGCTCTTGAGCCGCCCGGCGAGATGGCGCACGATGGCGTCGCCCATGTCCTGGCCATAACCCTCGACGTGGGACTTGAAGCCGTCGAGGCTCAGCCGGAACACGCACAGCGACTTCACGTCGCGGCCGTGGTCTTCGAGCAGGGTGCGCAGGTGCTTCTCGAAGCCCTGGCGGTTGAACAAGCCGGTGGACGGGTCCTGCTGGGCGGCTTCTTCCAATGCGGCCTGGGCCTGTTGCAGCGAGGCCTTCAAGGCCTCCTGGCGGCGCATGGCGCGGTCGTCCAGCACCGTGCCCCAGTGCACCACGGCCAGCAACAGCAAGACGGGTGCAGTCAACAGGAACTGCAGGTAGTCGCCCGACATCTGGTCCCCGGTGACGCTGACGGCGCCGACCGGCACGTTCACACCGGCAATCAGCAGCATCTGCCCGCCACGCAGCAAGAGGGCGACGAGGGCCGCCACCGCCAGCGTGCGCCCATGGCCGAGAGGCGCGTTGAGCGCATGGCGGATCAGCACCGACCCGATTGCGCTGGCCAGCAACATCACGGCCACCGCCGCGCCCACGTAACGCGGGTCCCACTGCAACGAGGGCTTGAGCACCACGGACGAGACGACGATGAGGTTCAGCAGGCAGATGGCCGCACAGATGACCAGGCCGCCCATCACGCGCATGTGCAAGGCCAGCCTGGCCTGGCCATACATGCGGATGGCGCCCGCGGCCAGCACGACGGCAGGCAGCCAGGCCGCCAGCACGATGGCACGCGCGTAGCCCACCTGCATGGGCAGCTTCAGGGCGATCAAGCCCAGCAGGCACTCGGCCCAGATGGCGGTGCCCACGCTGAGCGCGCCGCCCAGCAACCAGGTGAAGGCGGTTTCCCTGTCATGGGCACGCGCGCGGCGTACCACCAGGCTTTGCAAATAGAGCGCGTACACCGCGATCACGCAGGCTGCCAGCAGCAGCACCGCGTCGTAGTGCGGCTCCATCCATGGTTGTGACATGCGCATTTCCCCTGAAAGGCCTCCCTTGGCAGGCAGACCTCGCGCCAGACCCGATCAAACTTTTTGACGTAATCGGTTTTCGGCGCGGATGGGGATGCACTTGAGCCCGTTCAGGCTCGCCAGCCGTGCAATGTGTTCAATGCATCACGACTGGTTGCTGCGCCATGCCGGCGAAGCGTTCCAGATAGGCATCGAATTCTTCGACGCTGGGCGAGGTTTCGATCAAGGCTTCGACGCCTTCCTTGAAGGATTCGGCCAGCGCCCCTTCAATGAAGAGTTCCTTGCGGGCGAACTTGTCCACGATTTCATAGCCGCCCCGCTTGAGGCTGGCTGCCGGGTCCACCGACAGCAGAACTTCCGTGGCCGGCAGCTCGATCTGGACGACCGCATAGCTGTCCGAGTTGTAAAGCATGTGCATGAACGATACTCCGTGGTCCTTCAGGCTTGCCTTGTAGATAAGGTCAATTGCTTGGACCTCAAGGCCATCATGACTTGTCCATCGGTGCCGTCATCCCCCAACTTGAGGGTCAGCCAGTCCATGAGCGGCGCGCACGTGCCTTTGTGCACAAGCACCCCCTCATTTAAGTGGGGTGCAGGTACGGCATGCCCCTACGCCCCCAGGGGAATCGACTTGAGCGATCCGGCTGGGGAGCCGCCTACCCCCTACGGAGGGATGAGGATCGTGTCGGTTCCCTCTACATTTTTGTATCGTGCTGTCACACGGTTCGAGGGAGAGGGACAACACATGGTTCGCGCCAGCTGGCGACGGGCCCATACACAACATCACAGGGTTTGCGCAGCCCCGCCTTCGTGGCGGGGTTTTTTTTGCCTGCTGCCAGGCGGTCTCAGCTCATCACCCGGCGCTTGAGCCAGCGCATCAGGCTGCCCAGCACCGGCAGCTTCTCGTACAGCTCTTCGGCGGCATCCCAGTAGTCGCGGTGCTCGACCACCAGGCCCTGGGCATCAAACTGCAGGCGCGTGGCACCGTGGATCAGCTGCCAGTTCGGCTGCCCTTTGAAACGGAAGCGGAAGTCCCAGGTCAGGAAGGCCTGCTGCCCTTGCGCCATGCGCTCCTTGACCACGAAATGCGGCAGGTCCAGCGTGCGGAACATGTGCTGGAAGATGGCTTCGATGGCCAGGAGGCCCTGCACCTCGTTGAACGGGTCCTTGAAGTGGGCCTCGCGTGCATAGAAACGCGCCAGTTCCGGCAGGCCCTGTTCCTGCAGATTCTCGAAAAAGGCCACGAACAGCGGCATGGCCTGATGGGCCACGTCGGTACGGCTGGAAGGCATGGGGGTCACGCTCATGGTGGTCTCCTTCAGCTCATTGGCCGGTGACCCGGCGCACCGCAGGGAAGTACAGCGCATGGGGCAGGTGCCGCAGCAGCTTGAGCCACAGCGTGAAGCGCCGCGGGAAATGGATCTCGAAGGCGCCCGCCTCCCAGCCGGCGATCATTTCCTGCGCGGCCTGCTCGGGGGTCAACAAGGCCGGCATGCTGAAGTCATTGTGCGCCGTCATGGGCGTGGCCACAAAGCCCGGGTTGATGACCGAGATACCGATGCCTTGGGGGTGCAGGTCCAGATACAGCGTTTCGGCCAGCGAGTTGAGCGCGGCCTTGGTCGGCCCGTAGGCCAAGGCCTTGGGCAAGCCCCGAAAGCCCGCCACGCTGGCCACCAGGCTGAGGTGGCCACCACGCTGCGCCAGCAGGATGGGCAGCACGGTGTCCAGCACGTGCAGCGCGCCGTCGTAGTTGATGTGCTGGTGGCGCATGGCCTCGTGCAGGTCGAACTCCTGCGCGCGCATGGCCTTGTAGTAGCCGGCGCAGTACAGCACCATGTCCAGCCGGCCCTGCCGCGCGAGCTCGCGCACACGCTGGCCGGCCAGCCTGACTGAATGGGCGTCCACCACATCCAGGGCGACCGCCGCACTGCCCGGGTGTTGGGCCACGAAGGCCTGCAAGGCCGCTTCGTTTCGGGCCGAGACGATGACCTGCGCGCCCAGCGCATGCAGCTTCGACGCCGTGGCGCGACCGATGCCGGTGGACGCGCCGATCAACCAGACCGTGTGGCCAGACCATTGGGTGACAGGAGGATTGAGAGACATGATGCGGACCCGGCTCGTTTGCTCAAGGCTTGCTGAAACTCAGGGTGACTTCACCCAGCGTGAAACCGAACTTGCTCATCACGGCCTTGTTGAGCATGGTGCGGCCGTCCATGAGGTACATCCAGTCGTTGAACTGCACCTCATAGGTCTTGCCATCAACGGGCAGGCGCAGCGTGTAGTGCCAGTTCAGCGCATTGCCGGCCACCTCGCCCACCGCGTCGCCCACCACGTCGTCCGCCTGACCGCGCCAGCGGCCCTGGCCCAGGTCGGTGAGGCGCCACACGCGGCGCTGCTTGCTGCCATCGCTGTAGTTGAAGTCTTCTTCCAGCACGCCATTGCCGCCTTGCCAGCGGCCCACCATTTGCACGGTGAAGCGCTTGACCACCCGTCCCGACCGGTCCGTGAAGATGCCGTGTGCGGTCAAGGGGCCGTTGAAGTACTCGCGCAGATCCAGCCGGGGCTGCTCCTTGGCGTAGTCAGCCGGCACGGGCCCACCCGCGCACCCCGCCAGCGAACAAGCCAGCAAGGTGGTGAACATGGTGGTGAGATGGGGTCGTGCGGTGGTCATGGGTGACGCGTCCTTTTCAAGCAAACACCAGTTGGTTGCGCCACCGCCAGCACCAGGCCAGCGACAGCAGTTTGAACAGGCAAGGCAAGGCCCCATACACCAGCGTGAGGGACAACAAGGCCTGCGCATCACGGGCACCCGGCACGTAACCCAGGTACTGCAGCGCCGGCAAGGCCAGGCCGGCGGCCAGGGCCAGGTTGAGCTTGGTGGCCCATTGCCACCAGCCGGCGTACACGCCCTCGGCCTGCTCCGCGTGCCCGGCCTGCTGCACCACGCCCGTCAACAAGGTGCCTGGTGCGGTGAGATCGGCGCCCAGTGCCCAGCCACTGCAGGCACAGATCAGCAGGTAGGCCATCACATCGCCTGCCCCCAGGCCCAACACGCCCGCGAAGCTCAGCACGCTCAGGGCCATGCCCAATGACCAGGCCCGCATGGGCCCCAGGCGCGCCACCGCCTTCGCCCACCAGGGCATGCTCACGGCCGCCATGAGGAAGTAGACGCCGAGGCACGCTGCCGTCCAGGCCTGGGCCTGCAGGCGGTCCTGGATGAAGAACAAGACCAGGGTGGCCGGAATGGCACTGGCCACGCCATTGAGCAGGAACAAGCCCAGCAGTCTGCGGAAGGCCGCGCCTTGCCAGGGCAGGCGCAGGTCTTGCCCGCTGAGCTGCGACCCGCCAGCCTGCGACTGCGCCGATGGCCTGGGCCCCTTCACGAGGCCGCCCACACCGAGCAGCAAGCTCAGGAACAAGGCCAGCGCCGTCCAGCCAAGGCCAGCCTGCACGGCCAGCAGGTTGGCCAGCACCACGCCCAGCAGCCCAAAGCCCTCGCGCCAGGCCACGATGCGTGCGCGCTGGGCCACGTTGCCGCCCAAGCGGCTGCCCCAGGCCAGGTACAGCACACTGCCCAGGCTGTAGGCCAGAAAGGTCCACATCATGGTGGCGGCGCACCACCACAACAAGGCCGCCTCACCGCGTATCAAGGGAAAGAACAGCGCCGCAAAGCCCAGCGACAGCACGGCGGCCATCACCCACATGGCGCGCGCGGCCCGAGCCGGTTGATTCAGCAGCCGGTCGACCCAACGGCCAATCAAAGGGTCGACCAGGGCATCGGCCAGGCGCGCGCCCAGCAGCACCGCACCCAGCAGCCCCAGCGGCACCCCCAAGGTCTGCCCGTAGTGGGCAGGCAGCACCACATACAAAGGCAAGGCCACAAAGGCCAGCGGCAAGCCCAGCAGGCCATAACGCGCACAGGCGGCGTGGGGCAGGTCGGCTTGGTTCATGATGATGAGGGCGCCAGGTCGGCCGCTCAGCGCGGCTTGCGCAAGGTGTACTGAACCACGTTGGTGTTGCCCATGTCGAACGCGGCTTCGCAGTACGCCAGGTAGAACTCCCAGATGCGCTGGAAGCGCTCGTCGAAGCCCAGGCCCTGGATCTGGCGGATGTGGCGATGGAAATCAGCGCGCCAGCGGCGCAGGGTCTCGGCGTAATCGGGCCCGAAGGCCATCGCGTTGACGACTTCCAGACCGGCACGCTGCGCTTCTTCGCGGAAGGCCTTGTCGCTGGGCAGCAGGCCGCCGGGGAAGATGTACTGCTGGATGAAGTCGGTGGACTTCACATAGCGATCAAACAGGTCGTCGTGGATGGTGATGGTCTGCAGGCAGGCCTGGCCACCGGGTTTGAGGCAACGCTTGATGGTGTCGAAGTAACCCGCCCAGTATTCGCGGCCCACGGCCTCGAACATCTCGATGGACACGATGGCATCAAAGGGCTCTTCGCGGATGTCGCGGTAGTCCTGCAGGCGCAGATCGGCCCGATCGGACAAGCCGGCCTTGGCCATGCGTTCCATCGCCCAGGTCAGTTGCTCGGTGGACAAGGTCACGCCCGTGACATGCGCGCCGTGTTCGGCTGCCGCGATCTCGGCCAGGCCACCCCAGCCGCAGCCGATCTCCAGTACACGCTGGCCAGACCGGTCAGCGGACACCCCGGCTTCATTCAATGCACGCTTGACCTTGGCGCGCTGCGCATCGACCATGCTGCGGCTGTGATCGCCCTCGAACCAGGCGCTGGAATAGCTCATGGTCGGGTCCAGCCAGAGGCGGTAGAAGGCATTGCCCAGGTCATAGTGGGCCTGGATGTTCTTGCGGCTGTTGGCCTTGGAGTTGTGGTTGAGCAGGTGGCGGATGCGGTAGAGCAGGCGCCCCCACCAGTTGCCGTAGATCGCGTCTTCGATCTGGTTGCGGTTGGCGATGAAGAGCTTGAGCAAGGCCGTCAAATCTGACGTGGACCAGTCGCCGTTGATGTAGCCCTCGGCAAAGCCGATGTCACCGGACTTCATGGCCGCTGTGCACACCTGCCAGTTGTGCAGGTGCAGGGTGGCACGCGGCGTCTGGCCGCCTGACTCCAGGGCATGCCCGAAGCGCGCGGTGCTGCCATCGGGGTATTGCACATCCAGCGAGCCGACCTGCAGCCGCTGCAGCAAGCGCAGGGCCAGCCGGGCAGCCGCCGGTGCGTGCTCAGGCAGGTGCAAGCCGGAGGATGAAGATGATGAGATCGTCATGCGGTTCATGGTGTGGTGCGGGCACGTGGGCCGGTGGCGAACTGGGTGGGCGGCTCGGGCTTGCTGAAAAACGGCACGCGCTTGAGCCACAGTTGCAGCGCCTGCCAATGGATGCGCGCCAGCACGCCGAAGGTCATGAGCGGCCAGCCCCAGAAGGCTTTGCGCGCGCTGCCCGCATCCAGTGTCTGCAATACGCCGCTGATGGCGGTCTGGATCAAAGGGCCGCCTTCGTCGTCGTGGTCCACGCGCGCGATCAGGCGCTGCGCGGTGCGCATGAAGCGAAAGCGGTAGCGCCCCTGCGTGTCGCAGAACGGCGAGACGTGGAAGACCTTGTCGGATTCGATCTCGCGCCCCCAACCCAGTTGCGCGCCGCTGAGCACGTAACAGTGGCGTTCGCCAAAGGTGTTGTTGACCTCAGCGACGATGGCATGCAAGTGGCCATCGGGCCGGTGCACGTACCAGAAGCTCACCGGCTTGAAGGCATAACCCATCACGCGCGGGTAGGTCTGCAACCAGACCTCGCCCTCGGCCAGATCGGCTTGCCACAGGCCCTGCGCGTGCAACAGGCCATCCAGCCAGACCAGCGCGTTGCCGCCCCCGTCACCATGGTCGGCATCATGAAAGCTCAAGGCACCACGCTGGTTGCGGCGCACGATGGCCTGCGGCTCGCGGGCCAGCGCGCGCATGGGCAGGAGCCAGAAGTAGTTGCCGTAACGAAAGGCATGGCGAGCGGGCTTGAGCCGCGTGTGGCGCACCTCGCCAAAGCCGATCAGGGCGCGCGGGCTCATGCCGCCATCTCCTGGCCGGCCTGGCCGTGCTGGCGCAGGTAGTCGGCCGCCAGGTCACCCGCGTCGGCAGGCAACAAGATGCCTTGACGCGCCAGCATGGCAGACGCCGCGGCCAGGCCGGACTTGAGGCCGTCTTCATGGAAGCCGTAGCCGGCCCAGGCCCCCGCGAACCAGATGTGCCGGCGGCCCTGGATCGTGTGCAGTTGCCCCTGCGCCTCGATGGCGGCCTGGTCGAAGATGGGGTGGGCGTAATCGAATTCGGCCAGCACTTGGTCACGCGCCGGCTCGCGCAGCGGGTTGAGCGACACCACCACGGGCTGAGACCAGGGCACGGGCTGCAATCGGTTGATGAGGTAGTGCAGGCACACGGCACGGTCTTCCTGGTCGGGCCTGGCCGCACGTTCGTAGTTCCAGGCCGCCCACGCCAGGCGCTTGCCGGGCAGCATGGCCTCGTCGGTGTGCAGCACGGCGCGGTTGTGGTGGTAGCGAATGGCCCCCAGCACCTGCTGCTCTGCCGGTGTGGCGCCCGTGCCCAGCAAGGCCAGCGCCTGATCGGAGTGCGTGGCCAGCACGACGTCGTCGAACCGCTCGGCGCCCACCGCGCTGTGCACCATCACGCCGGCGCTGCCCTCATCGCCCAGCGGGATCAGGCCGTGTACGGGGGTGTTGAGACGCGCATCCGGCAAGGCGGCCATGAGGCGGCGCACGTACTCGCGCGAGCCACCGGCCACGGTGTACCACTGGGGGCGGTTCGCCACTTGAAGCAGGCCATGGTTGTGGCAGAAGCGGATCAGCGTGGCCATGGGGAAACGCATCATCTGCTGCACGGGGCAGGACCAGATGCAGGCCACCATGGGCAGCAGGTAGCCCTCGCGAAACGCGTCGCTGAAGCCTTCACGCTGCAGGAAGTCGCCAATGGGTTCGCGCAACTGCGCTTCAGAACCCGCCAGGGCCAGGCGCGTCGTGAGCGCGTTGAAACGCACCAGGTCGGCCAGCATGCGCCAGAAGGGGCGCGAGATCAGGTTGCGCCGCTGGGCGAACACGCTGTTGAGGCTGGAGCCGCACCACTGCAGGCCCGCCGGCAAGCCCGACAGCCCTTGCGCCTGGGCCGGCACCTGCACCGAAAACGACATCTCGGACTTGGCCGTGGGCACGTCCAGCTCGGCAAACAGGCGGATGAGCTGCGGGTAGGTGCGCTCGTTGAACACCAGGAAGCCCGTGTCCACGCCATGCGTGACGGGCTGGCCCTGCGCATCAGGCAAGGTCACGTCCACCGTGTTGGCATGGCCCCCAAAGTGCCCGCCCGCCTCGAACAAGGTCACGTGGCGCTCACCCGGCGAGGTGGCCAGCCTGTAGGCGGCGCCCAGGCCGGCGATACCCGCTCCGATCACGGCAATGCGTTTCATGCGCAACTCCTGTCGAGGGCCGACCGGTGTTCACGCTGCGGGCCATCGTGGCCGTGGCCAATCAGGGTGAAGCGCCGGTCAAGTGCCGATCAAGTCAAAAAATACCGAACAGTTCATACTGTAACTCATCAGTCACTTTTTTGCAGCCAGCTGCTTTTCAATGTCCTCGATGAGATCACGGTCATCCGGCGAGGTCATGCTGCTGTAGGCCTTGACGGCCTGCCCGTCGCGCCCGATCAGGTACTTGTAGAAGTTCCACTTGGGGCGGGTGCCGGTGGCCTTGCGCAGCTCGGCGTGCAGCGGGTTGGCCTCATCGCCCACCACATGGCTCTTGGCGAACATGGGGAATTTCACGCCATAGGTGTTGGCGCAGAAATCGGCGATCTCCTTGGCGGTGCCGGGCTCCTGGCTGCCAAAGTCATTGGAAGGGAAGCCCAGCACGACCAGGCCCTGGTCCTTGTATTTGGCGTACAGCGCTTCGAGGCCCTTGTACTGCTTGGTGAAGCCGCAGTAGCTCGCCGTGTTGACCACCAGCAGCACCTGGCCGCTGTACTGGCAAAGGGATTGCGGCTTCTCGTCTTGCAGGCGCGGGAAGGTCTTGTTGAGCAAGGCCGGGCAGGCGGCGGCTGGCGCAGGTACAGACGCTGCAGCCGTGGGCATCGCTTGAGCCGGCTGGGCGGCAGGCGCACACTGGACGTTCAGGGAGACACCGCCCAGGCACAAGGGCAGCAGCAGTGACAGACGGCAAAGTGGCATCGGCAAACGAGGGCTCATGGGGTTTCCTTCAGCAATGGCGCAATGCGCGCAGTGTGCACCCAGCTCAATACGCCTGTGGCGACAAAGCCGATGCACGCGCCGCATAAAAACCGGGCCTGTCATGGGTTTGACTGCATCCATTCGCTCAAACGTCACGAAACTACATTAGGCTGTCGCCGACCTGCCGCGTGGCGCCCTCCAGGTGAGGCCACTCGTCCCAGGTCCGCGGTTCATTGATCTGGAGAACGCCATGCTTTACCCCGAACTGTTCAAGCAACTCGAAGCCGTCCGCTGGAACATGGACACCGACATCCCCTGGGATCGCTTCGACGCCAGCCAGCTCAGTGACGAGCAGGCCCAGACGATCAAGATGAACGCCATCACGGAATGGGCCGCCTTGCCCGCCACCGAGATGTTCCTGCGCGACAACCGCGATGACAGCGACTTCTCTGCCTTCATGAGCGTGTGGTTCTTCGAGGAACAGAAGCACTCGCTGGTGCTGATGGAGTACCTGCGCCGCTTCCGCCCGGACCTGGTCCCCACCGAAGAAGAACTGCACGAGGTGCGTTTCGAGTTCGACCCGGCCCCGGCGCTGGAGACCCTGATGCTGCACTTCTGCGGCGAGGTGCGCCTGCACCACTGGTACCGCCGCGCGGCCGAATGGCACACCGAGCCGGTGATCAAGGCCATCTACGAGACCCTGTCGCGCGACGAGGCCCGCCATGGCGGCGCCTACCTGCGTTACATGAAGAAGGCGCTGAACCGCTTTGGCGACGAGGCGCGTGCGGCCTTCACCAAGGTGGGCGTGCTGATGGCCAGTGCGCGCCGCACGGCCCAGGCCCTGCACCCGACCAATCTGCATGTGAGCAGCAAGCTGTTTCCGCGCGACACCATCCAGTCGCGGCTGCCCAATCCGGAATGGCTGGAGACCTGGCTGGACAAGCAGATCCAGTTTGATGCGGTGTGGGAAGGCAAGGTGGTGGAGCGCATCCTGTTCAACCTCAGCTCGCTGATGGACCGCAGCTTTGCCAGCGTGCAGGAGCTCAACCGCTTCCGCAAGGAGATGGTCCGGGCGCTGGACAATGCCAAAGCGGTGCACGGCTGAGCACCGTCAACGCCCGCAAGCCAGCTGCACCAAACCGCACAGCCAGCAGGGCAGTTGAGCACGCTTTAGACTGGCGCTCCTGAGGCTGGTTTGCGCCACCCCAAGATCTAGGGGCCAAGCGAGGCACTTCTCTTGCTTTCTTGCTACAGCCCGCCAGGAAATACTCAGGTACGCGGGTGTGTGCACTCCACCACGGCCAAGCCGCCGGCATCGAGCCGCGGGGTTGACAGGGCCAGGAGGGGCGCGCAACCTATGACTGCGGTCTAACCTTGATTTCCGGTTAAGCCCCTACATCTGAGCACCGCTCATTTGATCAGGCCCCGGGGGAGCACCCTCTATGAACCGTATGGCAGGTTTCCAAAGCCAAGGCCTCGCGCAAGGCGGGTCTCAGGCAGCCAAGGCCGCACAGGTGAATGGCGAGATTCGCTACGTCACTGGCGTCAAGACCCATGCCCGCATTGGATGCGTGGATGGTCTGGCGGTGGCCATCGTCGAGGAGGGCGCGCCTTATCTGGCGGTCTGGCAAGATTTGATGGCCTGGAGAGCGCGCCTTCAGATCCCCAGTGGCAAGCTGCTTTTTACTCAACGAAATTCGTCTGCCTTGAGCGATGAGGCGCTGGACCAACTGGCCAGTTGTGCCGTCAGTGTCGCTGATGCCGGCACCCGCAAGCCTGAAGAGGTTCAAGCCGAGTTGCTTGATGAGTTTGCTCAAAGGCAGGCCAAGGCCATGAAGGTCTTCAAACGGGCCTGATCAACACCTGGCCTTTTCCCGCCAGGCAGAAAACTGCTTTCTCCCGAACGCCTCTTCGGACAAAATAGTTCGCAAGAGAGCGAATTCATCGGGGGACAGCATGCCAAACCAGGCTCTGGGCTTACATCGCGTGGCACCACGGGTCTACGACCTGACGGGGACACGCACTGGCAGCATTCGTGACCAGCTGCTTCGAGCCGGCCTGGTTGCCAACGGCCTGATCGACACCAACGAAATCTCAAGTGCGGACCACCTGCTGGTGATTGGTGCAGGGGCCGCCGGCATGTGCGCAGCCATGAACGCCGCGTACTGGGGCGTCCACGTGACCGTTGTTGAACTTGATCAGGTCCCCTTCGCCACCTTCTTTCGCGCACGCTGGCGTCGCGTTGACCCCTGCGAATACGACTGGCCTCATCCGCACTGTCAGCAAGGGCTGTTCCCGCAATCGAACGGCTGGTTTCCTTTGCCTCAGACCACAGGAACCGGCGCGGACCTCGCCCACTCCTGGACGCACTTGTGGCAACAGTGGCAAGCACTGTATGACGGCAAGGGCAAACGTGGTCACATTGAACTGTTGACCTCGCTTGATGGTCGCCCCATGGTGAACCCGGCCAACCACCGCTATCCAGCCGGGGCGAATCACGTCGAGGTGAGTGCGCCGTGGCAGACGGGGGACACCCCCTCCGTGCGCCCGTTCGGGGCCATCATCAACGCGGCCGGCTTCGGCGTGGAGTGCACGGACAGCGATGGGCAATGCCCCGACCCTTGGAATGGCTTCCAAGGCCCCGCGTTCTGGAAAGACGACGACCAGATTCCCAACGACCCCAAGGAACACATTCCCCACACCAATGTCGTCATTTCAGGTGGCGGCGACGGTGCCATGCAGGACTTCCAGCGCGTCGTGACAGGTCATTTCGGCCTGACCTTGCTCAAGGCGTTGCAAGACGCCATCGACCATCACCGCCCAGGCTTTCAGCTTGATGCCGATGGCCTGATCCGCAGCCTATTGAGTGCAGAAGAATCGGCCCGACGCATGCACGCATGGCAACGTCAGGCCCACCCCGCCAAACAGATGACGGCGGCATGGCACGCGGCCTTCGAGCAAGCCATCGTCCCCCACATCAAGCGCCTGGGCCAGGCCGCGCTGGACGCGGTCGCCCATGATGTCTTGCGTGGCAGCCTGAAAAATGGTCAGTTGAAAGTGACATGGGCACACCGGCTGAGCACGCCCGAGTACGCTTATGCACTCAACCGTTTTCTCTGCCTGGTGCTCAATACCCTGTGTAGCGAAGCTTCATCAAACATGATCAAGCACAGCGTGCAGCTACTGCCTCGGCACGAGATCACGGCCATCTCGCCCAGTGCCAAGGCAAACCATCATCCTTGCGTCAGCGCCAAAGGCTGCATTGGTGTCCTGCATGACGTGACCCTGACCTCGCACACAGGCTTGCCCCACCCCATCAAGGACGTCGATCTGATCATCGTGCGCCATGGCGCCGATCGCAGCACGACACCCGGCCGAGGCCCCTATGCACCAGAACAGATGACCCCCTATGACATCCCCGTCTGAACGCCGGGACTCATGCTGTCTGGCCAAAAAATACGGGCCTGGCGCCAAAGCTCACCAGGCCCGTACCCGTCTGACCCCCCGGTCAGTCTCAAAACATCGATCGGCTCATCAAGCCACCTGCGACCAGGGCTGCACCAGCGCCTGCCCCGCAAACAGCGGGTGGGCCTGCGCCTCGGCCAGCGTGAGCACCGGCGTCACACAGGCATCGGCCTGCTCGAAGCGTTCGGCCCAATAGGCCAGGGGCTGGGACGCGACCAGCGCGGCCACGTCCTGGCGCAGCGCCACGCAATCGGGCGAGCCCGGCAACTGGCCGCGTTGCCAGTGGCGGTTCACCCAGTCCGGCCGCTCGAACACCTCGCACGCGGCCTTCCAGAACTTGAACTCCAGCGAGCCCACCGCCAAATGGCGGCCGTCGGCCGTGGCGTACAGGTTGTAGCAAGGCAGCACGCCATTGAGCAGGTCTTCACCGGCGCGCGGCATGCGCCCGCCCAGCATCGGTGCCAGCAAGGCTCCGGTGGACTTGGGCATCACCAGGTGCGCATGCAGGCCATGGGTCATGCTCACGTCGATGTGGCGCCCCTGCCCCCGCTTGCCAGCGTCGTACACCGCCGACAGGATGGCGATGCAGGCCATGGACGAGCCCGCGGCCAGATCCCCCCACTGCACATTGGACAAGGCCAGCTCGCCCGTGGGCGCCCTCACCTGGTCCAGCACACCGGAAACCGCCATGAAGTTCAGGTCATGGCCAGCGCGTTGTGCCCATGCCCCTTGCTGACCATAGCCCGTGATGGACACCATGACCAGCTTCGGGTTGATGAGCTTGAGCGCCTCCCAGTCCAGGCCCATGGCCTTGAGCACGCCAGGCCGGAAGCTGTCGACCATCACGTCCGCCGTCGCGATCCAGTCGCGCAGCTGATTCAAGTCAGCGGCGTTCTTGAAGTCGATCTTGCGGCACTCTTTGCCATGGTTGAGCGCCTCGAACAGGCTGCCCAGCGGGCGGGCGGGGTCGCCTTCCGGCGGCTCCACCTTGATGATCTCGGCACCCAGGTCGGCCAGCATGCGCGTGCCAAAAGGCCCTGGCAGGTTGCGCGTGAGGTCGATCACGCGCAGGCCTGACAGGAGGCCAGACAGCGGTCCGGCCTCAACGCTCACAGCTTGTCCTCGAAGCGGCCGCCCTCGGCGGCCATCTTCACCACGATGGCAGCGGGCTCGAAGCGCGGGCCATATTGCTTGGCCAGCTCACGTGCACGCTCGACGAACTGCTTGGGGCCCACCGCATTGATGAACTGCAGTGCACCGCCCTGGTTGGGCGCGAAGCCCCAGCCGAAGATCGAGCCGATGTTGGTATCAGCCACGGAGCGCACCACGTTTTCTTCATAGCAGCGTGCGGCTTCATTGGCCTGGGCGTACAGCATGCGGTCCACCAGCTCTTGCTGAGAGGGCTGCACGGCCTTGGGCGGGTAGACCTCGGTGAGGCCCGGCCACAGGCTCTTGTCCTTGCCGCTGTAGTCGTAGAAGCCCTTGGAGGCCTTCTTGCCGATGCGGTTGAGCTCGCCACCCACCTTCTGCACCACGGCAAAGCCGGGGTGGATGGCTGGCAACGGGCCGCCTTCGGCGATCAGGTCCTTCTTGGTGGTTTCGGCGATGTACAGCGACAGGCTCAGCGAGACCTCATCCTGCAGGGCCAGCGGCGGCATCGGCATGCCGGCCTTCAGGCCAGCGACCTCGATGGAACGCGGGTGGATGCCCTCGCCCAGCATGGCCATGCCTTCCATGATGTAGGTCGTGAACACGCGCGAGGTGTAGAAACCGCGCTTGTCATTGACCACGATCGGGGTCTTGCCGATCTGCAGCACGTAGTCAAAGCCGCGTGCCAGCGTCTCGTCGCTCGTGTCCTTGCCCACGATGATCTCGACCAGCGGCATCTTGTCCACGGGCGAGAAGAAGTGCAAGCCGATGAAATTGGCAGGGCGGGAAGAGGCCTTGGCCAGGCCGGTGATGGGCAGCGTCGAGGTGTTCGATGCATACACGGCCGTCGCGGGGATCACGGCCTCGGTCTTCTGCGTGCAGACGGCCTTGATCTCGCGGTCTTCGAACACGGCTTCGATCACCAGGTCGCAACCTTCCAGGTCGTCATAAGACGTGGTCGGCTTGATGCGGGCCAGCAGCGCATCGCGCTTGTCGGGCGTGCTGCGACCACGGGCCACGGCCTTGTCCAGCAGGCCTTGCGAATAGGCCTTGCCCTTTTCGGCGTTGTCGATGGTCGTGTCCAGCAGCACCACGTCGATGCCAACCTTGGCCGACACATAGGCAATGCCCGCGCCCATCATGCCGGCACCCAGGATGCCCAGCTTCTTGACCTTGGACTCGGCCGGGCCCTTGGGGCGCGACTGGCCCTTCTTGATGGCGTTGAGCTGGTGCCACAAGGTGTTGATCATGTTCTTGCTGGTCTGCGACACGACGCAGGCCGCGAAGTAACGCGACTCCACTTGCGAAGCGGCATCGAAGTCCAGCAGGCAGCCTTCGAACAGGCAGCTCATGATGTGCGTGAGCGCAGGGTAGTTGCCGTGCGCCTTGGCGTTGGCCATCGAAGGCGCAATCGCCAGCACCTGCACCACGGCCGGGCTCTTGCTGTCGCCACCGGGGATGCGGAAGCCCTTGGTGTCCCAAGGTGCAGAAGGCTTGGGGTTGGCCGCACACCAGGCCTTGGCCTTGGCCAGCAGCTCGTCGCGCGTGGTGGCCAGATCGGTGATCAGGCCCATTTCCTTGGCCTTGGCCGCGGTCAGTTCCTTGCCTTGGGTGATCAGGTCCATGGCTTTCTGGATGCCGATCAGGCGGGGCACACGTTGCGTGCCGCCGCCACCGGGCAGCAGGCCCAGCTTGACTTCAGGCAGACCGAACTTGGCCTTGGGGTCGTCCAGCGCGATGCGGGCGTGGCAGGCCAGGGCCAGCTCCAGGCCGCCGCCAAGTGCCGTGCCGTTCAGCGCAGCGACCACAGGCTTGCCGCACTTTTCCATGCGGCGCATCATGCCCTTGAGGTCTTCGCACAGCTTGAAGGCTTCTTCGGCGCTGGTGATCTGCGTGAGCTGGTCGATGTCGGCGCCCACGATGAAGGTGGACTTGCCGGAGGTGATGACCAGGCCCTTGAGCGAGGCGTCGGTTTCCAGCTTGTTGACCAGCTCGGCGAACGGCTCGACCAGCGTGGGGTTGAGCACGTTCATGGCCCGGCCGGGCATGTCGATGGTGACGAGGCCGATGCCGTTGGCGTCAACGTCAAAGGTGAAGGCTTGGTTAGTCATGTTTGTGGCCTCCTGATCAGACGCGTTCGATGATGGTGGCGATGCCCATGCCGGCACCGATGCACAGGGTGGCCAAAGCGGTGGCCTTGCCGGTGCGCTCCAGTTCGTCCAGGGCCGTGCCCAGGATGATGGCGCCCGTGGCACCCAGCGGGTGGCCCATGGCGATGGCACCACCGTTGACGTTCACGCGGTCCAGCGAGATGCCCAGGTCCTTGGCGGTCTTCATGGGCACGGTGGCAAAGGCCTCGTTGATTTCCCACAGGTCGATGTCGCCCGGGGTCATGCCCAGCTTGTTGAGCGCCTTCTGGCAGGCCGGCGTCGGGCCGGTCAGCATGATGGTCGGCTCGGAGCCGATCACCGCGCACATGCGCACCTTGGCGCGGGGCTTCAGGCCCGCCTTGATGCCGGCTTCCTTGCTGCCCAGCAGCACCAGCGCGGCACCGTCCACGATGCCCGACGAGTTGCCGGCGTGGTGCGTGTGGATGATCTTCTCGATGGTGGTGTACTTGTCCAGCGCGGTGCCGTCAAAGCCCATGGTGCCCATCATCTCGAACGAGGGCATCAGCTTGGACAGCGTCTCGACCGAAGTACCGGGGCGCACGGTTTCATCGCGGTCCAGCATGACCATGCCGTTGATGTCCTTCACGGGCACGACGGACTTGGCAAAGCGGCCTTCGGCTTGCGCCACAGCGGCACGGCGGTGCGACTCGGCGGCGAACGCGTCCAGGTCCGTGCGGCTGAAGCCTTCCAGCGTGGCGATCAGGTCGGCGCTGATGCCTTGCGGCACGAAGGCGGTGCCACTGTTGATACGGGGGTCCATGACCCAGGCGCCACCGTCAGAGCCCATGGGCCAGCGGCTCATGGATTCCACGCCACCGGCCACGATCATGTCTTCCATGCCCGAGCCAATGCGTTGTGCCGCCTGGTTGATGGCTTCCAGACCGGAGGCGCAGAAGCGCGACAGCGTCACGCCCGAGACGGTCTCGGCCCAGCCGGCGTCCAGGATGGCGGTGCGCGCGATGTCGGCACCTTGCTCGCCCACCGGCGTCACGCAGCCCAGCACCAGGTCATCGACCAGGCGGGTGTCCAGCTTGTTGCGCTCGGCCAGCGCTTGCAGCAGCGTGCGCAGCAGCCACACGGGCGTAGCCTGGTGCAGGCTGCCGTCTTTCTTGCCCTTGCCGCGCGGGGTGCGCACGGTATCAAAAATGTAGGCTTCGGTCATGAGAAGCTCCTTCTATGTATTGAATCGATTACTCGGTGTATCGGGCGTGTGCAGCCGCCTGAGCGAGCGGGAGTGAGCCTGCGTTGAGAAGCGCAGCCGTACTAGCGGTACGGCGAGCATCGCCAACGCGGGATCGCCCCGCGCAGCTGGCGGATGCGCCGCCACTCACAGGAAGCGGCTTGCCAGCTCCTTCATGATTTCGTTGGTGCCGCCATAGATGCGCTGCACACGCGAATCGGCCCACAGGCGGGCAATCGGGTATTCCTTCATGTAGCCATAGCCACCGAAGAGCTGCAGGCATTCGTCGACCAGCTTGCACTGGTTGTCGGTGATCCAGTACTTGATCAGCGCCGCGCGGTCCACGCCCAGCTCACCCTTGAGGTGCGCCACCATGGCCGCGTCCACCAGGGCACGCGAAGCCAGCAACAGGGCCTGGCACTCGGCCAGCTTGAAGCGGGTGTTCTGGAACGAGAAAATGGGCTTGCCAAAAGCCTTGCGCTCCTTCGTGTACTCCAGCGTGATCTTCATGGCGTATTCCATGGCGGCGATACCGGCCAGCGCGACCAGCATGCGTTCCTGCGGCAGTTCCTGCATCAGCTGGAAGAAGCCCATGCCTTCGTTCTCGCCGATCAGGTTGTGCTTGCTCACCACAACATCGTCAAAGAACAGCTCGGAGGTGTCTTGCGCCTCCATGCCGATCTTGTCGAGGTTGCGGCCACGGCGGAAGCCGGGGGCCTCGTCGGTCTCGACCACGAACAGGGAGATGCCTTGCGCGCCCTTGTCCTTGTCGGTCTTGCACACGACGATGATCAGGTTGGCCAGTTGACCGTTGGTGATGAAGGTCTTGCTGCCGTTGATCTTGTAGGTCTGGCCGTCTTCGGACTTCAAAGCCAGCGTGCGCACGCCTTGCAGGTCAGAGCCCGTGCCGGGTTCGGTCATGGCGATGGCGCCAATCAGTTCGCCCGTGGCCAGCTTGGGCAGCCAGCGCTTCTTCTGCTCTTCGGTGCCGTAATGCAGGATGTAAGGGGCGACGATGCCCGAGTGCAGCGAACCACCGAAACCACCGATGCCGGCTTCACCTTGGGCCAGCACCAGTGCGGCTTCGTGGCCGAAGTCGCCACCGCCACCACCGTACTGCTCGGGCATCGAAGCGCACAGGAAACCATTGGCGCCCGCGTCTTCCCAGGCCTGGCGGTCCATCATGCCCTGGGCACGCCAGGCTTCATCCTTGGGTTGCCACTGCTCGGTCATGAAGCGTTTGGCAGAGTCGAACACCATCTGGTGCTCTTCGGTCATCCATGCGGGCGCGAAATTCTGAATAGCCATTTGGCAAAGTCTCCTCGGTACACACAAAACGACGACTACGTCACATCTCATGACCTTTCATGATCGGTAATTTAAATTACCGTCAGTAGAAACCCGCGGAATGGGCATCTTCGGCGACAGGTTTGGGGCTTTTGTCGCCCTTGCACCCTCTGTGAGATGACGCATGCGTCAACCAGCGAATCTTGGCGTCACGCCGCTCAGTTGGCAAGCGGATTTGGTCAATTGGCGCCATCCTGGCTGCATTTGGTAATATGGATTTCCATACCGGAATGCCCCCTTCCCGACACCGCCCATGCCCTCGTCCACCGCCCGCCGCCACCAGCCCAGCACCGTCGATGACCGCCGCGCGGCGCTCAGCACCATGCGCGCCGACACGCTGGGCCGCATCGAAAAAGCCGTGCTGGAGCTGTTCTCCAACCAGGATTTCCATGAAGTGAGCCTGCTGGACGTGGCCAAGGCCGCCAACGTGTCGCTGCAGACCATCTACAAGTACTTCGGCAGCAAGGAGGTGCTGGTCTACGCCATGCTGGACGTGATGCTGGGCCGCCTGGCCGAGCGCATGCTCGACCACCTGCAAGGCATCGACGACGCGCGCGAGCGCCTGCGCAAGACCTTCTGGGTCACGCTGGACTACATGGACAAGCACCCCGCCGTGATGATGTTGCTGTTCACCGCGGTGCCCGTGTCCAAGCACAAGAACATCCGCATCTATGAAAGCCCCGAGTTGATGACCGCCTTCCTGGGCGTGTTCAAGGACGGGCAGGCGCGTGGCGTGCTCAACAAGCAGGTCTCGCACAAGATCCTGCTGGACGTGTTCATGGGCATCATCGGCCGCGTAGTGCTGATGCACATCGTGCGTGGCGAAAAGCGCCCGCTGATCGACCAGTTCGACGAGTTGTTCCACATCGTGTGGCGGGCGATGTCGGCAGATTGAGGCCCTCTGGATTACCCCAGCCCATTGATGCACAACTGTGCAAGGACTAACCCGGGGTTCGCGTGAGAGCGCAAAAGTGCCGCACGGGCCGGCAATACCTTCATCGACCACGAACGAATACTGAACGGTATCCGATCACACACAAAGGACGATGACGATGACCATGCCAAAGACAAGCCCCGCTTCTGCTGCCATCTTGCTGCTTGGCCTGGCCGGCACCCTCCACGGCGCCAGCGCCCAACAGGCCTACCCCATGGCCAGCGCCGCCGTGCAACCGGTCAATGACAGCTTCTATGTCGCGCCTTCGGCGGCGGTGCTGGCTGGTGCGCAACCCGGCACCGTGCTGCGGTACCGCGCGATCCCCAACACCACGTACTCGGCCCGCGTCAACGCGGCCTACCAGTTGATGTACCGCTCGACCGACAGCCATGGCGTGCCCGTGGCCGCCGTCACCACGGTGCTGATCCCCAAGACTGCACCGGCCACAGGCCGCAAGCTGCTGTCCTACCAGGCCATGTACGACAGCCTGCAACTCAACTGCACGCCCTCGGGCCTGACCGTCAGTGGCAAGCTGTTCGAGAAGGGCTATGTGAACACCGCGCTGGACCAGGGCGTACTGGTAGTCATGAGCGACTATGAGGGCCTGCAATCGCAATGGATGGCCGGACTCAACACCGCGCACAGCGTGCTGGATGGCATCCGTGCCGCCGAGCGGTTCAGCCAGAGCGGCCTGAGCAGCGCCACACCGGTGGCCCTGATGGGTTACTCGGGCGGCGGGCATGCCACGGCATGGGCCAATGAAGTCGCGCTCGAGTACGCACCCGAATTGAACATCGTGGGGGCGGCCATGGGTGGCCTGCCGGTCAAGCCACTCAACGTGGCCAGGAAGGTGGACGGCACCCTGTTTGCGGGCGTCTACTTTGGCGCGGTGCTGGGCTTGTCACGAGCCAACCCCCAGATCAATCCCATTGACTACGCCACCCCTGCCGGGCTGACCATGCTCAAGGACATGGCCAACCGCTGCCTGCTGGGCACCCTGGAGGGGCAACCCGAGATGCTCACGCCTTACATCTTCAAAAAGGGCAGCCAGTACCTGAAGGACCCCAACTTCCTGGATCTGCCTGAAATGCAGGCCATTGGGGCGGCCAACAACCTGGGCAACCGCCTGCCCAAAGCCCCGATGTACATCTTCGAAGGCGTGCTCGATGAAGTCATGCCGCTTGCCGACGTCGATCAGCTGGTCAAGACCTACTGCGAGCAAGGCCAGAAGGTGCAGTACAAGCGCGTCCCCTTGGGCGATCACATCAGCCTGGCACTCTCGCCCAGCGCCTCCATGAACTACGTGCTCGATCGCCTCAACGGCAAGGCCGCCCCCAATACCTGCAACTGAGCTGCAGCGCCCGCTGTCTCGCGCGTGTTGCGCCCCATGTCACCGTGGGGCGCTAAGCTTGCGCGATGTACCTCTCTCTTCAGGCTTGCCGCGCCCTGGCTGCGCTCATGGTGGTGTGCCTCCACGTGGGTGCCACGCTCAATCGCGATACCTATCTGGGGCCGGCCGCTGACCTGTTCCGGCAACTGAGCTCGTTCGGCGACGCCGGCGTGTCCTTCTTCTTCGTGCTCAGTGGCTTCATCGTCACGCGGGTGCACCTGCCCGACTTCAACCAGCCCGCGCGCCTCCCGGCCTACCTGCTCAAGCGCGTGGCGCGCATCTACCCGATGTACTGGCTGGTGTTTGCGATGACCTGCCTGTCCATCTGGCTGCTGCCCACCTCGCGCAACCCCCTGCCCGCTGATGCCGCCACGCTGATCAAGGCCTTGCTGCTGATCCCGCAAGACCCCGCCGTGGTGGGCGGCACCGGTGCCCCGGTGGTGTTCGTCGCCTGGACGCTGCAGTATGAGATGGTGTTCTACCTCGCCATGGCGCTGGCGCTGATCCAGCGCTGGTTGCTGCTGTTGCCACTGGGCCTGATCCTGCTCAACAGCCTGACCCATTCCGCCGGCGATCACTTCATTCGGAACTTTCTTTCCAACGACCACATTTATCTGTTCGTCATGGGTGCGGGGCTGGCCATGCTGGGCAGCCGGTCATGGCGGCTGTCTGCCACGCAGGCCCGCATGGCCATCACCGCCGCCGCGCTGGCCTTCGTCGCCCTGGCTGCCTGGGAGGACCTGACCTTTCCGGCCAACAACCGCGGCCTGAGCGTGCTGCTGTTTGGTGGCATCAGCACCGTGGGCGTCCTGGGGCTTACCCATCTGGAAGACGCGGGCTGGCGCCCTCGCCCCGACCACCTGCTGGTCCGACTGGGCCATGCCTCCTACACGCTCTACCTCATCCATGTGGCCGTCATGTCGGTGCTGGGCAAGATGGTCTCGTTGCTGGCACAGCATGCAAGACCCTTCGGGCCGGCCGCAGCCACGACCTCGGCGATACTGATCGTCGCAGCTTGCGCCTTGGTCGCCCTGGTTGTTCACCGCCATGTCGAACAACCCATCATGCGAAAGCTGAATCAGGCCATCTCCCGCTGGACGGACACCACTGCTCACAGGACCTAAGCCATGCCCGCATTGCGCACCATCGTTTACGTGAGTTCTGCCACCCACAAGCTGAACGAAGCGGAAATGGAGGCGCTGCTGATGGACGCCCGGGAGCACAACCAGCGCCACGGCATCACCGGCATCCTGTTGTATGGCGAGGGCAACTTCATGCAGTGCATCGAAGGCCTGCCCGATGGTGTCGAATTGATCTACGCGCGCATCTGCGCCAGCCGGCAACACCGCGACGTGATCAAGTTGATGGACGAGCCCACCGTTGAACGCTGCTTTCCTGACTGGTACATGGGCGTGGCGCCGGCGTCGCACTCGGCGCAGCTCCAGCTCTCGTCCGCACAGTGGCAGCGCCTGAGCCACGAGGCCGGCACGACAGCGCCGCCGGGCATGCAGTTGCTGCAACGCTTCTGGCAGAAACTGGCACGCTGAATCTGCGTGCCACACCGGCCTGGCCGATGCGCAGCGCTTAGGGGCGGCCGCCCCTGTTCGCCGCGTCATGGGCTGCGTCACGGGCTGCGGCTTCGCGCAGCTTGTCCTTCTTGCTCTTGCGCTTGCCCTTGATGCCCCCATTGGGGTCCAGGCCCTTGGGGCCGGTGGGCTCGCCCTGCTCGTCCACGGGTGCCGTGTCGGTGGGCTCGAAACCGGGGATCTGCTCGCGCGGCACACGCTGGCCCTGGCGGTTTTCGATCAGGCGGAAATGGCTTTCAGCCTGTGGTGTGACAAAGCTCACTGCCAGGCCGCTGGCCCCCGCCCGGCCCGTGCGGCCGATGCGGTGGATGTAGTCGGCCGGGGCGCGGGGCAGGTCGAAGTTGACCACCACGGGCAGGTCGGCAATGTGGATGCCGCGCGCAGCCACATCGGTGGCCACCACCACCTGCAGCTCGCCGGCCTTGAAGGCATCGAGCACCTGCTTGCGTGCGCCCTGGCTGAGGTCACCATGAAAAGCCGCCGAGTGAATGCCGGCGCGGTGCAGCTTGTGCGCCACCAGTTCGGTGCCGTATTTGGTGGCGGCAAACACCAGCACGCGTGACCATTGATCCTGCTTGATCAAGGTCTTGAGCAATTGCGCCCGCTTGTCGGCATCGACCTCGATGGCGCGCTGCGTGATGTCGGGGGCGTGCTCGGGCGCATCGGGCACCTCGATGAGCACGGGGTCTTGCAGCAGGGTGTGCGCCAGCTCCTGCACATCCTCGGGGAAGGTGGCCGAGAAGAACAGGTTCTGGCGCTGCGCGGGCAGCATCTCCAGGATCTGCGAGAGCTCGTCGGCAAAGCCCATGTCGAGCAGGCGATCGGCTTCGTCCAGCACGAGTGCGCCCACGCTGGTCAGACTCAGCGCGTTGTGGTCGATGAGGTCGAGCAAGCGGCCAGGCGTGGCCACGACGATGTCGGCACCGCCCCGCAAGCTCATCATCTGCGGGTTGATGGACACGCCCCCAAAAGCAACGACGGTCTTGATGCCACCAGGCAGGTCGTGGGCCAGGTCACGCATCACCTCGCCCACCTGCATGGCCAGCTCGCGCGTGGGCACGAGCACCAGCACACGCAGGCGGCGGCTCGGGCCTTGACGCTCGTTGAGCAGGTGGTGCAGCACCGGCAGGGCAAAGGCCGCGGTCTTGCCCGAGCCGGTCTGTGCGAGGCCCAATACATCGTGCCCTTGCAGGATGGCGGGGATGGCCGCCTCCTGGATGGGTGTGGGCGTTTCGAAACCCCGATCAGCGGCGATGCGAACGAGGCTGGCCTTCAGGCCCAATGCAGCAAATGACATCGGCGCAGTGTAAGCGGCCTGGGCGGCCTGGTCTCACACCGGCGCGATATGAAAAATCAGACCCAGATGTCGTGTTCGTCGTAGCAGGTCAGCTCTTCTTCCACGGCATCCTGCGCAGCCCAGCCCAGCTTGGGCCAGCCACCGGCGTGCATGCAGGCACCGAAGAGTTGATCAGGTTGGGCGCATTGGGATGGGTTCATGGTGTGGACTCCTTGGAAGTGGCTCAAACAGACCTGAACATCAGGTGGATTCATGGTGCCGCCGGGTGCGCGTGCCGTGTGCAGGGCAATCCCGATACAAAGGTGCACACCACCGCCGGACGTGAGCCAGATCACGTTTGACGGGCCCCTTGAACACGGGGTGGTAGCCCGGCAGGCATGGGTGATCTCCCTCGGTGTGGGCTGGCGCGGCCTCACGCCCTGCAGCATCCCTGCTGGCCTTGGGCTTTTTTTTGCGCCCCGCCCGCCGATAACGGTGCAAACGCTCTTGGTGAAGTCATGTCAAACAGCGAAAAATCCTGCCCCATACCCATGCCGATCAACGAGGAACAGCGCCTGCAGTCCGTGCGCGCTTACGAGATCCTCGACACCCCGCCCGAGGTGGAGTTCGATGCGCTGACCCGCATCGCTGCCCACACCTTCAACACGCCCATGGCCGTGGTGGCCTTGATGGACACGGATCGGCTCTGGTTCAAGTCCCGCATCGGGCTGGATGTGCCGCAACTGGATCGCCAGATCGCTTTTTGTTCACACACCATCGTGCACCCCGAGGCGGTGCTGGTGATGCCCGACTTGAAGCAGGACCCGCGCTTTGAAGAACACGTGCTGGTGCGCAATGCGCCCAAGCTGCGTTTTTATGCGGGCGCGCCCATCGTGGACGCGCGTGGCCTGGTGCTGGGCACCATGGCGGTGCTGGACACGCAGCCCCGACCGTTCAGCGTGGAGCAGCAACTGGCTTTGCAGGACCTGGCCACGCTGGTCATGACCGCGCTGGACAGCCGCAAGCGCGCGCTGCAGCTGGCGCACATGGCGATGACGGATCACTTGACGGGCTTGAGCAACCGCGTCCAATTCGACCGGGCGCTGGAAGCCGAGATGGCACACGCGATGCGCAATGGCGAGCCGTTCACGGTGCTGTGCATGGACCTCGATGGCTTCAAGGAAGTCAACGATGGCTTCGGGCACGCGGCGGGCGACGAGGTGCTCTGCGAGGTGTCGCGGCGCCTGGCGCAGCAGGTGCGTGTGGGGGATGTGCTGGCGCGTTTTGGTGGCGATGAGTTCGGCATCGTGATGCGCCATGGCGCGAAGGATTCGGCTCAGGTGCTGGCCAAGCGCATCGTGCGGGCGGTGTCGGCGCCGATCACGCTGTCCACGGGTGATGAGATTGGCGTGGGCATTTCGGTGGGCATGGCGGCTTACTCCGATGAGGTGGAGTCGGTGCGCAAGTTGCTGGCGCAGGCGGATCAGGCGCTGTATCAGGCCAAGAAGCAGAACGAGAAGCGCTGGAAGATGTTTGTGGGGATTCGCTGAGTAGGCTTTTGCCTCTTTGGCTTTTGGCTTGCTTGCGTTGGGCTGAGCGTTTTGTCGGTGCAGCGCGAGGCGGGGGCTGAGCCAGCATCCGTCCAGGCTTCATGTTGGTGGCCCCGCACAGCGGGGCTGCCTTGCGATGCTCGTGTCAAGGTGGGGCCCTCTAACTCGCTACGCGGCTACGCCGCTGCGCTCAAACAGATCGGGCCAGTCAGTTGAACGAAGCGCGCTGCGCGCGCCCCCCTCGCCCCTGCGCTTCTCAGCACCAACAAGGCGCCCGGCCAGATGCCGGCTCAGCCCTTTTCCCGCCTCGCTGGTGGCATGCACAGATCGCTAGGTCGAGTGAAGGCGCGAGTCAGGTTTCAACGCTTCAACGTCTCAAGCCTCAACGCAGCATTGCTGTTGCTGTTGCTGTTGCTGTTGCTGTTGCTGTTGCCGTTGCCGTTGCCGTTGCCGTTGCCGTTGCTGCAACGAGCATGGCTTTACTTCGCTGCCACCCATCACGATGCGGCGCCAACACCCGTGGCGGCAAGCAAGCGGGGCGACAAAAGGCTGAGAAGGCATACGGCGGGGCGCCTTGTTGACGCCGAGACGCGCAGGGGCGAGGTGGGCGCGCGCAGCGCGCTTCGTTCAACTGACTGGCCCGATATGTTTGAGCGCAGCGGCGCAGCCGCGTAGCGAGTTAGAGGGCCCCACCTCGTCACGAGCATCGCAGGGCAGTCCTGCCAAAGGCAGGACCGTCAACAATGAAGCCCGGCCGCATGCCTTCTCAGCCGCGCCCCGCGCTCTCCGTTCAAGGCTTCTTACGCACCACGAACCGCGCCAAGAACGAGAGCCTCAAACCCCACTCTCTTCCATCGTCATCGTCGGCGACCACACGCCCTCATCGAAGTCGTTGTCACCTTCCTGCAGCCTCAGCCAGCTGATCAACTGCGAGTGGTTCATGGGCCGAGAGTACAGATCACCCTGCATCATCTGGCAACCCGCCTGACGCAGCCAGACCACCTGGTCCACGTTCTCCACACCTTCGGCCACGCTCTTGATCCCCATGCGCTTGGCCAGCGAAATCATCAGCTCCAGCAAGGCCGGGTCGAAGTTGGGCTTGGTGATGGCTGCCACGAACACACGGTCGATCTTGAGCTTGTCCACCTTCAGGTCCAGCAGGCGCCCCAGCGATGAATAGCCTGTGCCAAAGTCGTCAATGGCCAGACGGAAGCCCATCTCGGACAGACGCTTGAGCGTGGCCGTTTCCTTGGCCGCCTGCCCCACCATCGCCGTGCTCTCCGTGATCTCGAACTCCAGGTCCGTCGGGCTCAGGCCGTGGCGCTTGAGCGCCTCCTGCACTTCGTCCACGAAGGCCGGGTCGGCCAGTTGGCGCAGCGACAGGTTCACGCTCACATAAGGCAGCGCCAGGCGCTGTGCGCGCAAGGCCACCAGGTCGGCGCACACCAGGTCGATGATCATCTTGCCCAAGGGCACGATCAGGCCGGTCTGCTCGGCAATCGAGATGAACTCGTCCGGTGACACCAACCCGCGCTTGGGGTGGCGCCAGCGCACCAGCGACTCCACTCCGCGGATGCTGTCAAACGCATCCACCTGAGGCTGGTAGACCATGAACATCTCGCGGTTCTCGATCGCCTTGCTCAGGTCGATCTGAATCTGGGCCCGGCTGCGCGAGGCCGCGTCCATGGCCTCCTCGAAGAACATCATGCGGCCACGCCCGCCACGCTTGGCTTCGTACATGGCCAGGTCGGCACGGTGCAGGATGTCGCCCACGGCCAGCTCGCCACGCTTGAGCATGAAGGCGCCAATGCTCAAACCGACCGAGTCGGTCAGGCCGCCCATTTGAATGGGCTTGGACACCTGCTCGATCAGCACGCGCCCCATCTGCTGGATGGTGGCCTGGGTCGATGCATCGGTCAGCAACGCGGCAAACTCGTCACCACCCAGGCGGCCGATCAAGGCGCCATTGCCCAGGGTGTAGCGCAGCCGACCGGCCACGGCCTTGAGCACCAGGTCCCCGGCGATGTGGCCATGCGTGTCGTTGATGGCCTTGAAGCGGTCCAGGTCAAAGTACATCAGGCAGCCATCAGCCTCGCCGGACGCCGTGGCCGCACCTGTTTCGTTGTGGCGCTTGACCGCAGCTTCGAAAGCCACGCGGTTGAGCAAGCCGGTGAGCGGGTCGCGCTCTGCGCCCGCAGCCAGCGGGGCGGCCGGCGAGCCGGGTTTGCCGTTGCCACTTCCACTGCTACTCCCTGCGGCCTGGGGTGCAGCCTGTTTGCCGCGCCACGCCAGCAGCACACCGGCGCCCAGCACCAGGGTCACGCCCAGGTCCAGCAGGGCCGACCACAAATAGGGTTGCAGGTCATACCCGACCTTCAGGGTGTCGCCAATGTTCACGCGCGAGGGCACGGCCACGCACAAGGCCGGCCAGGCCAGCCCGGACTCACAAGGCGCGGCGCCAGCACGCGAGTAGGCCATGCGGCACTGCGGGCCCTGGCACAGCGCCAGTGACAACACGCCATTGCGGGGCGTGAAAACCGTGGCCAGCGAAGCCTGCAGGCCAATGGGCAGCGGGCCAGAAGGTGGCACCGCCGTTGCGGGCTGCTGCTCGATCAGCGCCAGGGCGGCTGCACCTTCGATCTCGCCATGAGCGCGGGCATCGCTCACACGAAAGAAGAGTTGCAGCGCGCACAACAAAAGCACAGCCGCCAGTACAACGCGGGCCGGCGTCAGCCATGCCCCGCTGGGTTGTACCTCGCCCTTGACGGATGCCTGAGAGGTGTTGGAAACGGATGCCATACGACCTTATCGGCAGGTCGCCGGCCGAGATTTAGGGGCGCCGATCCCTTAGCCGCGCGCGTGACGGATGTCACACCAAGGCGTCCACCTGGAACACGCTGACCGCCTGCGCCAGCCGCGCCGCCTGGTGCTTCATGCTGTCGGCCGCTGCCGCCGCTTCCTCGACCAGCGCGGCATTTTGCTGCGTGACCTGGTCGAGCTGTGCCACCGCCTGCCCCACCTGCGAAATGCCGGTGGACTGCTCCTGGCTGGCCAGGCTGATCTGTGCCATCAGTTCCTCCACACGCTTGACCTCGGCGACGATGTCATCCATGGTCTTGCCCGCCTGCGTGACCAGGCCGGCACCTTGTTCGACCTTGTCCACGCTGCAGCCGATCAGCTGCTTGATCTCCTTGGCGGCCTGGCCACTGCGTTGTGCCAGGGTGCGCACCTCGCCGGCCACCACGGCAAAACCCCGCCCTTGCTCGCCGGCACGGGCCGCCTCCACGGCCGCGTTCAAGGCCAGGATATTGGTCTGAAAGGCGATGCTGTCGATCACGCCGATGATGTCGTAGATCTGACGCGAGCTGTTGGAGATGTCGTTCATGGTGAGCACCACGTCGCCCACGGCCTTGCCGCCCTGGCGCGCCACCGCCGCCGTGCGCGCCACCAGGTCATTGGCCTGGGATGCGGCCGACGCGTTCTGCGCCACGATGGAGGTCAATTGCTCCATGGATGCGGCCGTCTGCTGCAGATTGGAGGCCTGCTCTTCCGTGCGCTGGCTGAGGTCGGCGTTGCCCATGGCGATCTGCGACGACGCGGTGCTGACCGACTCCACCCCGGTGCGCACTTCGCTGACCACCTGACGCAGCTGCGCCACCATTTCACCCAGGGCATGCTGCAGGCGCGCCACCTCGTCCTGGCCCTCTGACTGGATCTGCACCGTCAGGTTGCCTGCCGCGACCTGGCTGGCCACATCCACCGCCTGCTGCAGTGGCTGCACGATGGCACGCGTGATCGTCCAGCACAGCAGTCCAGCCAGGCCCATGGCCCCGGCCAGCAGCAAGCCAGATGTCAACATGCCACGGCGATACAGCGCGCCCACATCCGCCCCATCGGCCTGGGCCATTTTGTCGTTGTAGCTGGCCAGGGCCTTGAGCGAGGCCGCCACGCGGTCAAAGGACTGGAGGCCTTGCGTGCTGACCCAGGCCTGGGTCTTGCCCATGCTGCCCGTCTGCGCGATGGCCACCCCTTCGTCAGACACCTTCACGTAGTCGGCCCAGTCCCGCATGGCCTGCTCGTACAGGGCGCGTTCCTTGTCGTCGGCGATCGAATCCGCGTAACTCTTGCGGTACTTCTCGAACTCGTCCTTGCTCTTTTGCAGCCTGGCGACGGCGGCGGGCAATTCGTCGGGCATGGTGATGGACACGCGGTAATCGCGGGTGCGCATGCGGGTGGCGGCCTCGGCCATCAACAGGCTGTCGCGCACGCCGGCCAGACGGATGTCGATCAGGGTACGTGTCTTCTCGTGGACATGGGCGCCGCCAAGGGCCGCGTTGAGCGCCAGCGCCCCCATCAGCACCAGCACCACGCAAAAAGCCATCGTCAGCTTGCCACGCACGGAAAACTGCCTGAGAAACGTCGTCTTCATACCGAGCCCTTTCGTGAAAACACAGCGCACGAACCAGGCTGCCGGCGCAGATGCCGCGGTGTTCGTGATGCGCTCAGTATCGGGATTCCCGGACGCTGGTGAACACCAGGATAGCGGGCATTTGCACGCTTAATTTACTTGTAAACATACACATAAGCTTATGCGTAAGATTTATGATGGACCCCTATGGCCACCCAACGCATAAATCAGCGCACGCGCACCGCCACCCCCAGCAGGGTCCGGCGCGGCAATGTGGCAGACCAACAAGCCTTGCGACAGGCTGCGCTGGATGCGGCGATGAAGCTGTTCCAGACCCAGGGCCTGACGGGTGTCACCATGCGGGCCGTGGCCACGGAGGTGGGCGTGTCGGCCATGGCGCTGTACCGCTACTTCCCCAACAAGGCCGGGCTGCTGCGTGGGCTGTGGGAGTTCGCCATCACCGAGTTGCATGGCGTCATCAACGCCGCCATCAACCAACCGGGCCTCACGGCGCGGCAACGCCTGCGTGCAGGTGTGGACGCTTTCCTGGGCTACTACGAAGCCCGGCCTGATTACTACCGCCTGATCTTCATGACCGAGCAGACCTATGTCGAATCGGTCGAATCAAAGTGGAGCGAGGCCCCAATCTACCAGGAGGTCATGCAGACCTCGCAAGCCCTGACCCGGGACGTGGCCCAGGAAATCGGCGGCGACCCGAGCCGTGCGCGCCTGGCCAGCGACCTGCGTTTCGCCTTGAGCACAGGCTACCTGCATGCGCGCCTGATCAACATCCGCTACCCGTGGGAAAGTCTGGATGCGCTGCGCGCGCAGGCCGTCGAGCAGATCGCCACGGCGGCGGAGAACTGTCTGCTGGCGAAGAGCTGAGCCCCTTTAATTGCCCTTGCGCTTGTCTTCCAGCGTCTTGCGGCTGCGCGCATTGATCATGCGCAACTCGGCCAGCGAGGCGTCGATCTGCGCGCGCTTGGCCTCCAGCTCGGCAATGGCCTTGTCGGTCTTCTCGACCACATATGTCAGCTGCTGGATGCGGCCTTCGCCGTGCTGGCCGTACATGTCCAGGTAATGCTTGATCTCGGACAGCGGCGAGCCCAGTGACTTGGCGCGCAGGATGCGCTTGAGGCGCGCCCGGTCGATCTTGCTGTAGACCCGCGTGCCGTTGATGCGGCGCGGCGCCAGCAGGCCCTTGGTCTCGTAGAAACGCAGCGCGCGCGGCGACACGCCATAACGCTCGCAGACCTCGGCGATGCCCATCAGCGAATCAGCGGCATGCTCGTCTTCGTCCGCCTCGAACGCCCAGCTGGGCACCGGCCCGGTGTCGTCACCGTACTCGTCCAGCATTTCTTCTTGGGGTTTGGCTTTCACTTGGGACACGGCAGCACCAGCAGGCTAGATAAGGGAGGGGAGGAGCCGGACACGACACGTGCCTGACCACAGGCCGCATTATCGCCGAACGCTGACGTTTGTCATAGGGGATTCACCCATGCATCATTCAGTTGACGTTAACGTCAAGCAGGATTACATTGCGTGCACTGGCCTCATGGCCGACGTGTCCAAGGATCTGACCCAAGATGCCCGCTCTGCGCACTGCCCTCAACACCAAATCCGAGTCTTACCGCGCCGCCGTGGCGCGCATGACCGAGCGCCTGGACCAGGTACGCGCCCTCGAAAAACAGGTGCGCGACGGCTCCGCCGACAAGCGCGACAAATTCGAAAAACGCGGCCAGTTGCTGCCGCGTGAACGCGTGGCCCGCCTGCTCGACCGCGACTCGCCCTTCCTCGAGCTCAGCACCCTCGCCGGCTTGGGCATGCACGACGACGACGGCAAGAAGAGCGTGCTGGGCGGCGGCACCATCATCGGCATTGGCCTGGTGGCTGGCAAGCGCTGCCTGGTCACCGCCAGCGACAGCGCGCTCAAGGGCGGCACCATCTCGCCCATGGGCCTCAAGAAGGGCCTGCGCGCCCAAGAGATCGCCCGCGACAACAAGCTGCCCCTGATCTGCCTGGTGGAATCGGGCGGCGCCAACCTGATGTACCAGGCCGAGATCTTCGTGGACGGCGGCAAGAGCTTCGCCAACCAGGCGCGCCTCTCGGCCATGGGCATCCCGCAGATCGCCGTGGTGCATGGTTCGTCCACCGCGGGTGGCGCCTACCTGCCCGGCCTGTCCGACTACGTGATCCTGGTGAAGGGCCGCTCCAGCATCTACCTGGCTGGCCCCCCGCTCGTGAAGGCCGCCATCGGCGAAGACGCCACCGACGAGGACCTGGGTGGCGCCGAGATGCACGCCAGCGTGACCGGCCTGGGCGAGTACCTGTCGGACAACGACGCACACGCCATCGCCATGTGCCGCGACCTGCTGGACAAGCTGCAATGGGACACGGTCGAGGTTGAGGGCCGCAAGCCCGTCATCGCCCCGCTGTTCAACGAAGAAGAACTGCTGGGCTGCGTGCCGGCCGATGACCGCGAGCCCTTTGACAGCCGCGAGGTCATCGCCCGCATCGTCGACGGCTCGGACTTCCTCGAATTCAAGGCCAACTACGGCAGCGAGACCCTGTGCGGCCACGCCCGCATCAACGGCCACCTGGTCGGCATCCTGGGCAACAACGGCCCCATCCAGCCGCAAGGCTCGACCAAGGCCGCGCAGTTCATCCAGCTGTGTGATCAATCGGGCACGCCGCTGGTCTTCCTGCAGAACACGACCGGCTACATGGTGGGCTCGGCCGCTGAACACGGCGGCGCCATCAAGCATGGCTCCAAGATGATCCAGGCCGTGGCCAACGCCCGTGTGCCCAAGTTCACCATCACGCTCAATGGCTCATTCGGCGCCGGCAACTACGGCATGTGCGGCCGCGGTTTCGACCCGCGCTTCATCTTCAGCTGGCCTTCTGCCCGCACCGCCGTGATGGGTGGCGCGCAAGCCGCCAAGGTGATGGAGATCGTCACGCGCGGCAAGATGGAACGCGCCGGCATGCCGGTGAACGACGCCATGCTCGAAGGCATGTCCGCCGAGATCCGCAAGCGCCTGGATGCCGAATCCAACGTGCTGTTCGGCACCGCCCGCCTGTGGGACGACGGTGTCATCGACCCGCGCGACACCCGCCGTGTGCTGGCCCTGTGCCTGGACATGGCCCTCGAAGCCGACAAGCGCCAGCTGCGCGGCAACACCTTTGGCGTGGCGCGCCTGTAAGGCCGCCGCGCACCCACACCAGACACCACATCACACCATCGCCCCGCCGCGACAGACCCGAGGAGACCACCATGCAATTCACCGCTGAACACAAGCAGATCGCCGAAACCGTCAAGCGCTTTTGCGAAGCCGAGATCAACCCCTACGTGAAGGAATGGGAAGCCGCCGAGACCTTCCCCGCCCATGAAGTCTTCAAGAAGATGGGCAACCTGGGCCTGCTGGGCGTGAAGTACGACACCGAGTACGGTGGCCTGGGCCTGGACTTCTCCTACTCGATGGTGGTGGCCGAAGAGCTGGGCGCCATCCCCTGCGGCGGCGTGCCCATGGCCATTGGCGTGCAGACCGACATGTGCACCCCCGCCCTGCACCGCTTCGGCTCGCACGAGCTGAAGAAGGAATACCTGGCCCCGGCCATCGCCGGCGACATGGTCGGTTGCATCGGCGTGTCGGAAACCGGTGGCGGCTCCGACGTGGCCGCGCTCAAGACCTCGGCCCGCGTGGAAGGCGATGACTACGTCATCAACGGCTCCAAGATGTGGATCACCAATGCCACGCAAGCGGACTGGTGCTGCCTGCTGGCCAACACGTCCGACGGCCCGGTGCACAGCAACAAGTCCATGATCATCGTGCCGATGGATGCCAAGGGCATCACCACGCAGAAGATCAAGAAGATCGGCATGAACTCGTCGGACACGGCGCAGATCTTCTTCGACAACGTGCGCGTGCCCCGTCGCAACCTGGTCGGCACCGAAGGCGCCGGCTTCATGATGCAGATGATCCAGTTCCAGGAAGAGCGCCTGTACGGTGCGGCCAACTCCCTGAAGATGCTCGACAAGCTGATCGACCTGACCATCGAGTACTGCAAGGAACGCCACACCTTCGGCCAGCCCCTGATCAACAACCAGGTCATCCACTTCCGCCTGGCCGAGCTGCGCACCGAAGTCGAGCTGCTGCGCTCGCTGGTCTACCGTGCCGTCGACGGGTATGTGCAAGGCCAGGACGTGACCCGCATGGCCTCGATGGCCAAGCTCAAGTGCGGCCGTCTGATCCGCGAAGTGGCCGACAGCTGCCTGCAGTACTGGGGCGGCATGGGCTTCACGTATGACAACCCCATCTCGCAGGCTTACCGCGATGGCCGCCTGGTCTCCATCGGTGGCGGCGCCGACGAAATCATGCTGGGCATCATCTGCAAGTTCGAGGGCACGCTGCCCAAGAAGGTCCGCAAGTAATCAGCCAGGGCGCCATACGCGATGACCACCTCCACCATCCAGGTCCAGCTCGACAAGGGCATCTGCACCATCACGCTCAATCGGCCTGAAGTGCGCAATGCCATGTCCCTGACCATGATCAACGAGTTGCTGACCACGCTGCGTCAGGCCGAAGAAGACGCCAGCGTGCGCGTCATCGTGCTGCGCGGCGCAGGCGGCCACTTCTGTGCCGGCGGCGACATCGGCGACATGGCCCAGGCCCGCATGAAGCTGGCCGCCGTGCAGGCCGAAGAAGCCAAGACCGGCGTGAAGGCATCGGGCCCCAGCCCGGTGGCCCAGGTCAACGCACAATTCGGGCGCCTGTGCCTGGCCTTTGCGCGCACCACACTGCCCGTGGTCACCGTGCTGGAAGGCACCGTGATGGGCGGTGGCTTCGGCCTGGCCTGCGTGTCCGACGTCACCCTGGCGCTGGACAACGTGAGCTTTCGCCTGCCCGAAACTTCGCTGGGCATCATCCCCGCGCAGATCGCACCCTTCCTGGTCGAGCGCCTGGGTTATGCCGAAGCCAAGCGCCTGTCGGTCACTGGGGCCAAGATCAATGCGCAAGACGCCCTGACCATCCGCCTGGTGCACGAAGTGCATGGCAGCGCAGACGCGCTCAACGACGCCCTGGCCAACACCATCGCCAGCATCATGGCCTGCGGCCCGCAAGCCATCGCCACCACCAAGAACCTGCTGGCCCGTGCGCGCAGCACGCCCGCAGAAGACCTCATCGACGATGCGGCCGAGTTGTTCGCACAAGCCGTGCTCAGCGACGAAGGCCAGGAAGGCACCAGCGCTTTCATGCAAAAGCGCAAGCCCTCGTGGGTACAGACATGAACCACCCCCTACGCGCTTCGCGCGCCCCCTCAAGGGGGCAACACCAATGGACCGGCGAAGCCGGATCCATGGTGTTCGCTGGATGAGAACGAGTACTGGCAAGTTCACTGCGAAACATCATGTTGAAAAAAATCCTGATTGCGAACCGCGGCGAGATCGCCTGCCGCGTGATCCGCACGGCCCGCAAGCTGGGCTACCGCACCGTGGCCGTGTTCAGCGAAGCCGATGCGCAGGCCCCGCACGTCAGCCTGGCTGACGAAGCCGTGTGCATCGGCCCCGCGCCCGCCGCCGAGTCCTACCTCAAGGTCGACGCCTTGCTGGAGGCCTGCCGCAAGACCGGCGCCAACGCCATCCACCCCGGCTACGGCTTCCTGTCGGAAAACGCGGGCTTTGCACAAGCCTGTGCGGATGCCGGCGTGATCTTCATCGGCCCCTCGCCTGAAGCCATCCGCGTGATGGGCGACAAGGCCGGTGCCAAGAAGGAAATGATCCGCGCCGGCGTGCCCACCGCACCGGGCTACCTGGGCGCCGACCAGAACGACGAGACCCTGATCGCCGAAGGCAAACGCCTGGGCTTCCCGCTGCTGGTCAAGGCCGTGAGCGGCGGTGGTGGCCGTGGCATGCGCCTGGTGCATCAGGCCGACGAACTGCAGCAGGCCATCACCAGCGCCCGCCGCGAAGCCCAAAGCGCCTTTGGCGACGGCACGCTGATGCTGGAGCGCCTGGTGCTCGACGGCCGCCACATCGAGATCCAGGTCTTCGCCGACAGCCATGGCAACGCCGTCTACATCGGCGAGCGCGACTGCACGGCCCAGCGCCGCCGCCAGAAGGTGATTGAAGAATCGCCCTCGCCCGTGGTCAGCCCCGCCATGCGCGAAGCCATGGGCCGCGACGCGGTGCTGGCCGCCAAGGCCATCAACTACTGCGGCGCCGGCACCATCGAGTACATCGTCGACCAGGACCTGAACTACTACTTCCTGGAGATGAACACCCGCCTGCAGGTGGAGCACCCGGTCACCGAAATGATCTCGGGCCTCGATCTGGTCGAGTGGCAACTGCGCGTGGCCGCCGGCCAGCCGCTGCCCTTGAAGCAGGAAGAGATCAAGCTGCAAGGCCACGCCATCGAAGCGCGCCTGTACACCGAAGACCCGTATGCCGGCTTTGCACCGCAGACCGGTGACATCGCCTGGTGGCGCCCCACCCAGGCCCTGTACGACGGCGTGCGCATCGACGACGGCATCGTCGAAGGCGGCACCGTGACGCCACACTACGACCCCATGGTGGCCAAGCTCATCGTGCACGGCCGTGACCGTGACGACGCCATCCGCCGCCTGATCACCACGCTGGACGATGCGCCGCTGCTGGGCCTCAAGCACAACGCGCGCTTCCTGCGTGACCTGATCGACCACCCACGCTTCCGTGCCGGCACGATGACGACCACGCTCATCGACCAATGGCAGACCGACAACGAAGCCATCCTGCAGCGCCCCGTCGCCACGGATGAAGCCTGGCTCGTGGCCGCCGCCGTGATCGCCGCACGCACCCAGCACAAGGCGGTGGGCACCCACGCTCCTGCCCTGCGTGCCGACAGCGTCAGTGGCTTTGATGTGCCCCTGGCTTGCGATGGCGCCAAACGCACGCTGCGTGTGCAGGGCCAGCGCAATGGCCGCTTCCTGGTCAGCCTCACGCCCACCGATACGCCACACGATCTGCGCCTGATCAACCACGACACGAGCGCGCGTGGCGGCGTGCTGCGCTATGAGCTCGACGGCGTGCAGCGCAGCCTGCTGGCCGTGTGGTGCGAAGGCTCGGCCGGCGACGAACTGCACGTGGTGCAACAAGCTTCGACCTTCGTGTTCAACGAGGTCTCGGCCTGGCCTGATGCCGGCAATGCGGCGGACCCCAGCCGTGCGCTGTCCCCAGTGGCCGGCACCGTGGCCCAGGTCCTGGTCAAGGCCGGTGACACCGTGGTGGCCGACCAGCCACTGCTGAGCATCGAAGCCATGAAGATGGAAATGTGGTTGTCCGCCCAGGCCCCGGGCGTGATCAAGGCCGTGTACGTGCAAGCGGGCGAACAAGTGCAGGCCAAGACCCTGCTGATCGACATCGAACTCACAACGAAGGAATCGTGATCATGGACAAGGCCATTCTGACCTGCGCCCTCACCGGCGTGCTCACCGACCCGGCGCAACACCCCGTGCCGGTCACGGCTGCCCAGATGGCGGCCGCCGCGCGCGAAGCCTTCGATGCCGGCGCATCCATCATGCACGTGCACCTGCGCCGCCAGGAACCCGGCATGGGCCGCTTCCCCAGCTGGGACCCGGCCGTGGCCGCCGAGATCGACACGGCCATCCGTGCCGCCTGCCCCGGCGTCATCATCAACCTGACCACGGGTGTGGTGGGCCCGGACATCTCCGGCCCGGCCGCCTGCATCCGCGCCGTGCGCCCCGAGATTGCCGCCTGCAACGCCGGCAGCCTGAACTACCTGAAGATCAAAGAGAACGGCCAGTGGGCATGGCCCCCGATGCTGTTCGACAACCAGGTCGACAAGGTCAAGGCCATGATCGACGTCATGAACGAAACCGGCACGCGCCCCGAGTTCGAATGCTTCGACGTGGGCATCGTGCGCTCGGTGGAGATGTACCAGAAGGCCGGCATGGCCGACTACCTGGAGTACAACTTCGTGATGGGCGTGGCCTCGGGCATGCCGGTGGATGCCGACCTGCTCAAGCTGCTGGTGAAGTACCGCAAGCAAGGCACGACTTGGCAGACCACCTTGATCGGCCGCGAAGAGATCTGGGCCGTGCACCAGGCCACGGCAGACCTGGGCGGCATGCTGCGCACCGGCGTGGAAGACACCTTCTACCTGCCAGGTGGCGAGCGCACATCGGGCAATGGCCAGCTGATCGAAGCCCTGGCACAGTGCGCGCGCAATGCGGGGCGTGAGGTGGCATCACCCGCTGAAGCCCGTCAGATGCTGGGCTTGAAGCCTGCGGCGGAGCATGGCGTGAAGGCTTGAGTCAAAGCCTACTACGCCACACTCGCGCTGGCTACGCGACGTTGCCAGCGCACACCACTCACGCCCAAGGCACCGTTTCGACCATGAAGGGTACCGTTGCGGCCTGGGTAATTTGGAACGGATATCTGGCGAAGGTATTGCTTTTTGGCATCACCTTAGCTGCGTCCGTTGGATAAAAAACCAGGCCGTTGAACGTCAACAGAAATGATCCAGTCGTGATGCCATTTGCATCGACGCTCGTGCTCATTCCCGACAGGACGACATTGCCGCTTGACCTCATCTCGTAGTCGAGATGGAATGATCGGCTATCCAGGTCGTTGGGGTTGACCATCACTTGCCCCAACGTCAATCCGGCCCCTGGCGCAAACGTAGAAGGGGCCAAGCCAAGAGCGACGTTAATCAGCTTGAGATGAATCAGGCGAGTCCATTTGATGCCGGTCGTGTCGAGAACCGTATTCTGCAGACTCACCCACATGGTCGATCCGTTCAAGACGGCCTGTCTTCCCGCATCTGGCGCAATGGAGGGGCCACCAAAATCGGCAGTGAAGATGTTGTCTATGGAGCTGGTAGCCGTTGGATACGGCGAGAACAGCGCTTGCGGACTGGTTGTGGTTCCTTGAGCGTAGGCGCGCCCATCGGTGCCACCTTGCCCACTGGAACCGGCGGTACTCGCGGGCGAGTCGCCGCCGCCACCGCATCCAGCCAGCGGCAGCAAGGTCAAGGCCGGTGCACCAATGACGATCGATCGTCTGATTTTGTCCATGAATTCCTCCAATTCGTTTAGTTCGAAGCTGCGATGTGTCCTGGATCAGGCGCGGCGTGGCAACTGCCTGCCCATGGCCGCTTGCATCAAGACGTCACTCATGTCCCCACCAGGAGTCCAGCCGATAAATCCCAATGACCAGCCGTAGGCGTGATATGCCCACGAAAAGTGGTACTTCTGCGCCACGCAAAGGATGTCCTGAATGTAGGCTGCACGCGACTTCTCCATGTCATCGCCCGATGTCGCCGAGAAAAACGACGCGATGGCGATAGGCGCATAGTAGGGATAGAAAGGACTTGCCGTGTCCCTGGCCGCTCTATAGAAACCCTGCGCAATGGCCTGATTTGGCGCCTTGTATTCGACCCAGTACCGGTCGGCCTGGATCTGAACCTTGGCCTTGGTCACGAAGAATGCCTCTGTTCCGGGCTCTCCTGCCGAGATGGTCATCAGCACATCGTTCGTAAAGTTTGATGCGGCCCACTTCCTGGGGTCCGGATCCGTTGGAGGTGTACGGGTGGCGGGTACAGCAAACCCCATCGCGTAGTCTTCGGCACGGATCACGGGACAATCTGCAACGCCTCGCTTGGTCGGTGTCTTGCCGTTCGTAGGTGGCACTGGAGGCAGCGGAATACCTGTTACGCCCGACAGTGAGGGTCGCCCAAAACTCCAGCGATTGATGTTATCGAAATACGCCCGCACATACGTACCGTCTGGCCCCTGGAATACATCGAATTCCGTGATCCATCTGGACCTGGGATGCAAGGAAACGTCGGCCCACTGAGGCAGGTATTTCCTTTGCTCCGCCGCATCACTCGTCACCGATGCGGCGAGGAACTTCTGATTGTCTACCCAGACCAACTTGACTCTGTCAGGATTTGGCGGACTCACCGACTCGAGTACGGGTTGAACAAACGAAAACTCGCCAACAAAAATGGGCTGCACGTTGCCGCCTGCCTGAGCGGCAGCTTGTAGTGCGATAGGCTCCCGCCATTGCGTGGCCACGTCGTCCATGTTGTTCATGGGTTCGACCTTTCCACCCCAGTCTTCGCAGATCACGTTTGCTGAGTCGTCAACCCAATTGCCGGCCGAGTCCCAATTGCGAGCGATACGCCTGAGGGAGCCTGAAGGGTAAGTCCACCCCAATGCCGGCCACAGCCCCGCACTGACGCCTTGAGACGTGATGCTGATGGATTGATAGGCATGAAATTGATAGACGATCCAGCCGCTTGCCCCGGCCGATGACACCTGGCTGCTCCAGCGTGACATGCCCAGTGCACTGTCATACAGGTAGGTGGGACTGCCGCCCGTCGTGGATGGTGCATTGAACAGCTTGATGTGCAAGGGCTCACCGGTCGGGCAGCAGATGACGATTGGTGTGGGACTGACCAAAGACGTCAAACTGAGCTCTTGCGTGCGAATGCCATCGATGATCTTCTGTGCAATCTGCGGCCAGCCATAGATGGCCTCACGAGCCCGCTTGATACTCAACACCACTCCCGCAGGCGCAGGCGTCTTGATGGGCGGCTCATTGAGCGGATCTATGCCGATCAGAGCGACTTCAGCACCGAACTCCTGGATGCATTGCTTCCAGAAGCCGACCAGTGTGTCGCAATTAGCTTGGGTGCTTGCATTACTGACTTCGCCATAGGTCACGAGGTCCGTGCCCCCGGGATAACCGCACACCAGAATGACGCCCATATTCAGAGCTTCACAGGTCTTCAGAATGCCTCGAACACGATCGCGGTATGCATAAATGGTTTGGAGATCATCGATGGCGTTAACCAGATTGATGTCTGCAGACGGACTCCAACCCTTGTCCTTGATCAGCGCGATGTTGTTGAAATCTGGCGTCTCTCCGCCCAGCCACAGCCGTATAGCGTTGTAGCTTTGCTTGTTGGCGAGATTGGCCAAGGTGCGATGCGCAAAGTTGTACGTCGACGTATCTCCTGTAAAAGCATTGACGAGCGGCACCGACTGATCGGGTTTTGCGATTTCAAGATGGACGTTTGCCCCTGCGACCTTGCCATTCATCCAGGCGGTCCAGGCGTTGGTTCTGTTAAGTGGATTTGCAGGCATATTGCCCTCCGTGATTTTTAATAAATAGAGTCGCGCAGACACGACCGCGCAATGTCGTGGCGCGTGCTGTAACGAGCAGGCGTCGCCTCCCCCTTCCCGGCTTACTTGTTGTGCCCGCATGATGGCACTGCGTAGCTCCTCGATCGGAGGTGGCCTACGTTACAGTGTGAAACAACACTGATCAAAATGTTCACCACTGCGACAGTAAGTCCACAGGCCTGCATATAGACACAGTTCGTCCGCAATCGCACCGGGTTATATAGGCTGCTCAGGCAACCATTTGAAGGCTGAGACGCATCTCCTTACCCACGCTTACGGACGTGCTGCCCGCCCCGATCAACACTGCCCTCCCTTGAATCCCTTCATGCAGCAGGAGCAGCAAGATGAACGACGTTCGCCCCGTGATTTACGCCGGCCACGATTCCGTGATCGTGCGCCTGCCGGTCGGCCTGCGCCTGGTGCGCGCCATCATTTCCCGCGAGGCGCTCGAAACCCGCTTCCAGGCCGGGCACAACCGGCAGGACTGGGTCGACACCTACCTGGCCAATGCAAGTCAGATCGAAGCCGTGGTGCAGGACAAGATCGCCAAAGCCTGCCCCGAACCCATCGTCGTCTCCAAATACGACTTCTGATGCGCCACGGCCACTCAGCTCACCCCCATCACCTGCGCTGAATACGCTTCGGCCGCCATCACCGGGTCGCCCGTGCGTTCGTAAGCATTCAGCCAGGTCTCGTAGTGCCCCATCTCGGTGTGCTGCCAGGGGTGGAACCCGGGCTTGTAGTACGACAGGTAATAGCCCAGTGCCGGCAGGAAGACGCCACCGGGCTTGTACAACCACCAGGCGCCTTTGAGCAGCATCTTCGCGCGCTGCAAGAAGCCGAATCCATCGTCCTTGAGCAGGCGGTTGACCATGAACCAGTTGCCGATCGGGTACTCGATGCTGAAATAGATCAGCCCCGCAATGCGCGTGAAGTAGTTCGCCTTGGCCACCTTGGTCAGCACATCGAAGCAGACGGCCTTGTGCTCCACCTCTTCGATCGAATGCCAGGTGTAGACCGCCCGCATGCGCGTATCGAAAGGCTTGATGATGTCGGGCCGCTCCATGAAGGTCGTGCACATCATGGCCGTCATGTGTTCGGCTGCCGCCGTGTAAGACAGGTTGAAGGCCTTGGACCACGTCGACAGCTGCCACTTGAACTTGGCATCCAGAAAGCGCTGCGTCCAGCCCACGTTCAGGCCTTGGCCTTCCAGCATGGCGTTGAACTCGGTGTGCACCATGCCGTGCTGCGCTTCCTGGCGCGTGAAGTCCTTGACCTCCTGCAGCAGGTGCGGGTCCGCGATCTGGTCTCGGTAGGCGCGCACGGTGCTGATGAAGTAGCGCTCGCCGATCGGGAAGGTCAGCGACATCGCGTCGAAAAAGCGCGTCTTGAACGGGTCGCCGCCATTCCAGAAACGCGGGATGCCGCTGCCCAGCTTGAAATCGAGCTTCTCTCGCGGCTGGATCGGGCGAACTTGTGGGTCTTGTGTCATGGGCTTGTCTCCTCGGTGGATCGCAGGGGCGATTGCATACAGACTGGCTTGATCCGTGCCGCCAAAGCTGTGCCTGACAGGCCAATTCGGCGAGCTGTCGCATTAGGTTCCCGGCGAGGGCTGTTGGCGCGAGGTGACACTTCACGCAGGCCCGCCCAAGCCACACAAATCCTCAGCATGGGCTTGAGGCCGGCTGATATGCTGGCGCGCATGGGAAAGCCTGCGCGTCAAGACGGGGCGTCATCGCTCACACCTTCCATTGCCAGCGACTCGTTCAAGTTGCTGCTCAGCAGCGGCTGCCTACTGGCAGGTATCACGCACATGGCCTTTGGCTTGCTGTTCTACCAGGCCAAGGTGCTGCCCATGGCCCAGGTCAACATTGCCAGCGTGCTGACCTATCTGCTGGCGGCCTTGCTGCTGCGCCACAACAAGGTGGCCCTGGCCATGTTCATGATGATCGCGGAGGTGGCGGCACACGCCATCCTGGCCGTGATCGCCGTCGGTTGGGAGAGCGGCTTTCATTACTACCTGCTCATCGTCATCCCGGTCTTCCTGGCCAACCAGCTCAACAAGTGGCCCTTCAAGATCGGCTTTGCCACCTTGATCGGCGGCGCCTACGTCGCACTGGACTGGTACTGGCGCAAGGCCGCGCCCGCCTACCAGATGGACCTGGGCACACTGGCCTACCTGCACCGCTTCAACCTGGTCACCACGATCGCCATCCTCAGCGGGCTGACGGTGCTGTACGTGCACCTCATCACCCAGGCTGAAGAACGCCTGCACGAGCTGGCCACCACCGACAGCCTCACCGGCCTGATGAACCGACGCAGCATGCTGGCCGCGCTGGAGCACGAACAGGCCGTGCGTCAACGCCAGCCCCACGACACCTGCGTGCTGCTGGTCGACATCGACCACTTCAAGAAGCTCAACGACACCTTTGGCCACAACATGGGTGACTGGGCCCTCAAGGCCGTGGCCGACGTGCTCGAATCCGGCGTGAGGGAGATGGACTTCGTGGCCCGCTGGGGCGGCGAGGAGTTCCTCATCGTGCTGCCCTTCGCGAACAAGGCGACCGCCCTGCCGGTGGCAGAACGCCTGCGCCTGGCCATCTCCGAGCTGCGCTTCCCGTCCTCGGGGCACGCCTTGCGCGTGAGCGCCACCCTGGGGCTGGCCGAGCTGCGTGCTGACGAGCGGGTCGACCAGGCCATCCAGCGCGCCGATGCGGCGCTCTACAAAGGCAAGGACGAGGGCCGCAACCAGGTGGTGGTCAGCGCAGGTTGATCCTGCGATGCAGAGACTAGGGGCTTCCCCCGCCCCTCACATCGGGTAACGAACAGGGTCTGTCCTCCCCCTCTCAAGCGGGAGGGCCCGCAAAATACGCCTGTCCCATAATGCCCGGCATTCATTCAAGGCCAGGGTTCGCATGTCTTCCTCACTCGCCCACGAAGGGGCGGATAGCCCTATTCCGCCCACGCCCGCCTCACCGCAGCCGCCCCAACCCTGGAAAGCGCTGTGCCTGCTGGCACGCCTGCACCACATCGCCGCCGACCCTGAATCGCTGGTGCACACGCGCGGCCTGAGCCCCAACGTGCCGGCCACCGACGACGAGCTGCTGGGCGCCGCCAAGGAACTAGGCCTCAAGGCCAAGATCAGCCGCACCGCCGTTGACCGCCTCTCGCTGGCCCCTCTGCCTGCCCTGGCTCGCCTGCATGGTGTGGGCGAACAGGCAGACGGCAGCACCCGCTGGGTCCTGCTGGCCCAATGCGATGGCCAACGCGTGCTGTTCCAGGACCCGAACGCCGAAGGCGGCGGGCGTCCCACCATCGAGCCCATCGAGGTCTTCACCCAACAATGGGCCCCATCTGGTACGGGCGAGCTGCTGCTGGCCACCAGCCGTGCCAGCCTGGCCGGTGCGCTGGCCAAGTTCGACTTCACCTGGTTCATCCCCAGCATCGTCAAGCACCGCAAGCTGCTGGGCGAGGTGCTGATGGTCTCGCTGTTCCTGCAGATCTTTGCGCTGGTCAGCCCGCTGTTCTTCCAGGTCGTGATGGACAAGGTGCTGGTGCACCGCGGCCTGACCACGCTGGACGTGCTGGTCATGGGCCTCACGGTGGTCGTCATCTTCGAGAGCCTGCTCACCGGCTTACGCGCCTATGTGTTCAGCCACACCACCAGCCGCATGGACGTGGAACTCGGCGCGCGCCTGTTCCGGCACCTGGTGCAACTGCCGCTGGCCTACTTCCAGGCCCGCCGTGTGGGCGACTCGGTGGCCCGCGTGCGCGAGCTGGAAAACATCCGCAGCTTCCTCACCGGCCAGGCGCTCACGCTGGTGCTCGATGTGGTCTTCTCGGTGCTGTTCATCGGCGTGATGCTGCTCTACAGCGTGCCGCTCACGCTCATCGTGCTGATCAGCCTGCCGCTGTACGCCGCACTGATCCTGGGCGTGGTGCCCGTGCTGCGCGGGCGCTTGAACGAGAAGTTCGCGCGCGGCGCCGAGAACCAGGCCATGCTGGTGGAGACCATCACCGGCATCCAGACCGTGAAGGCCAATGCCCTGGAGCCCGCCATGGCCCGCCGCTGGGACAACCAGCTCGCCGCCTACGTGTCCGCCAGCTTCAAGACGCAGACCCTGGCCACCTGGGCCAACGAAGGCATCAACCTGATCGGCAAGCTCATCAACGCCGCCACGCTGTGGTTCGGCGCCAAGCTGGTGATGGACCATGAGCTGTCGGTGGGCCAGTTCGTGGCCTTCAACATGTTCGCCGGGCGTGTGTCCCAACCCATCATGCGCATGGCCCAGATGTGGACCGAGTTCCAGCAGACCGGCATCGCCATGGAGCGCCTGGGCGACATCCTCAACACCCGCACCGAGGTGCCCCCGAGCACCGCTGCGCAACTGCCGCCCATCAAGGGCCGCATCACGCTGGACAAGGTCACCTTCCGCTACCGGCCCGAGGCCGCGCCCGTGCTGCATGACGTGGGTTTCGACATCCGCCCCGGCGAAATCATCGGCATCGTGGGCCGCTCGGGCTCGGGCAAGAGCACGCTGACCAAACTGGTGCAGCGCCTGTACACGCCCGAGCAAGGCCGCGTGCTGATCGACGGCATCGACATCAGCCTGGTGGACGCCGCCCAGTTGCGCCGCCAGATCGGCGTCGTGCTGCAAGACAACTTCCTGTTCAACCGCAGCGTGCGCGAGAACATCGCCATTGCCGACCCGGCCGCGCCCATCGAAGCCGTGATGCACGCCGCCCGCCTGGCTGGCGCGCACGACTTCATCAGCGAACTGCCCGAGGGCTACGACACCATCGTGGGCGAGCAGGGCTCGTCGCTGTCGGGTGGGCAGCGCCAGCGCGTGGCCATTGCCCGCGCCCTGTTCACCAACCCGCGCGTGCTGATCTTCGACGAGGCCACCTCGGCGCTCGACTACGAATCTGAGGCCATCATCCAGCGCAACATGGCCGCCATCTGCAAGGGCCGCACCGTGATCATCATTGCCCACCGCCTGAGCGCCGTGCGCCACGCCCACCGCATCGTCGCCATGGAGCGTGGCCGCATCGTCGAAGCCGGCCCGCATGACGAGCTGGTGCAGCGCCCCAAGGGCCTGTACGCCTACCTGTGGCGCATGCAGCAAGGCAGCCAGCCGCTCGATGGCCCACATGATGGTCCACGCGCAGGCCATGCAGGCGCGCCGCCAACCGCTGCGCAAGCTGGCCCGATGCCCGGGGTGGAGGGCCAACCATGAGCCACGCCGCCAACCAGGCCACTGCGCCACGCCACCCGCTGGCCGACCTGCTGCGTCACTACAAGGCCGTGTTCCAGGCCGCCTGGCAGCACCGCCACGAACTGGCCGGCCCGGCCCGCCTGGCCGATGAGGCCGCCTTCCTGCCCGCGGCCTTGAGCCTGCAGGCCACACCGCCCCACCCCGCACCACGGCGCGCCATCTGGGCCATCTGCGCCCTGTTCACCATCACGCTGACCTGGGCCTGCTTCGGTCAGGTCGACATCGTGGCCGTGGCACCTGGCCGCATCGTCGTGAGTGAGGGCACCAAGCTCATCCAGCCGCTGGAAGCCAGCGTGGTCAAAACCATCCGCGTGCAAGACGGTGACAAGGTCAAGGCCGGCCAGGTGCTGATCGAACTCGACCCCACCGCCGCCGCCGCTGACAACACCCGCGTGATGCAGGAGCGAGCCGGCGCCTTGTCTGAAGCCTGGCGCACACAGGCGCTGCTCGATGCGCTGGACAAGCACCACAAACATCACGGCAAGCCCCCGGTGCTGCCCGCCGAAGCCCAGGGCCCCGGCAGTGGCCTGGACGAGACCGAACTGCGCCTGGCCCGCAACCAGCTGGACGCCGAATGGCAGAACATCCAGGCCCAGCAAGCCAAGTTGCAAGCCGACATCGACACCAAGAAGGCCGACCTGGAAACCGTGCGCGAGCAAGTCGCCAAGCTCAAGGCCACCCTGCCCATGGCGCAAAAGCGTGAAGACGACTTCGCCAAGCTGGCCAAGGAAGGCTTCGTGGCCCAGCACGCTGGTGAGGACCGCACCCGCGCCCGCGTCGAGATGGAGCAGGACCTGGCCGCCTACCGCGCCCGCCGTGAAGAAACCAAGGCCGAGATCACCCAGGCCGAACAGACCTTGCTCGCCTTCAGGGCCGACACGCTCAAGACCCTGAACGAACGCCACGCCAAGGCCGACCTGCAAGCCCGCCAGCTGGTGGCCGAAGGCGCCAAGGCCAGCCAGCGCGAAAAGCTCACCACGCTCACCGCCCCGGTGGACGGCACCGTGCAGCAGCTCGCCATCCACACCACGGGCGGCGTCGTCACGCCCGCGCAAGTGCTGCTGGTGGTCGTCCCCGACCAGGCGCAAGTCACGGCCGAAGTCACCCTGGAGAACAAGGACGTGGGCTTCGTCACCCTCGGGCAGGAAGCCGAGATCAAGCTCGAGACCTTCCCCTACACACGCTACGGCACCGTGCCCGCCAAGGTCACCACCATCACGGCCGACGCGGTGATGCAGGATCCGGATCCGGCCAAGGCCGCCGCACAGCAGGACAAGGAAGGCGAAAAAGCCCCGCCTCCCGGAGGCGCCGTCTTCCCCGCCACGCTCACGCTGGCGCAGCACACCATCAACGTGGACGGCAAACCCATCCGCCTGACACCCGGCATGAACGTCACCGCCGAGATCAAGACTGGCAAGCGCCGCGTGATCGAGTACCTGCTCAGCCCGGTGCAGAGTTACGCCAAGGAAAGCTTGCGGGAGAGGTAATTTAATGGGCCTACATGCAACGCAAGCAGCGCACCTTATTGAGCGCCTACAATATTCCAAAAATATTGCGGAACTTAATTTACAGGCCCCACCAAAAACCAACCCTCAACACATTAAAGAAAATGATCGCCACCCTTCTAGCGGCAACTAGGCACACATCATTAATCATAGCAGCGCTATTATGCGCGTGCACAGATAAGCAACCAAGGATGACTGACACAACAATATTCACGCTATCAGGAAGAGGTGTCGAGCAGAAGTTGGAAATACCCACACCCTATCTTGAAGACAAAAAAGAAGTAGAAAACCACTATGTAGTCCTTACCTGCCTCTACCCTTCCATGAAGCCTGCTGGCGAACTGCATTCATCTCCGCAGAAGGAACACATTCGAATTACGATAAAACGAGCAGAAAAAATCTCATCCGCCGATCTTTTTCTACGAGAATACACACGATTGAAAGATTCCCCAAAACCAATAAAAACCAAATACATTGGCTCAGATGGCGAATTTGATATATACAAAACACCTATTTCACGCACCTCACCAGAGGCTTCAACAACATATATAAAGAAAAATGCTGATGGCAGCTTGATTATAATGGAAGACCCAGGCAATTGGTCGGGAAGTTACCATGTGAGTCATCGATTAAGCGAGGAAATAGAGATCGAATACCAATTCGACAAGGAATTGAAACCCCACTTCAATGAAGTTGACTCCGCCGTTATAAAACTCACAAAATCATTCATACCACGACAAGAAATCAAACCAAGCCCCTAACAGCAAGCTCAGCACCTGAAAAAACAGGTCGCCGCATTTCTATTAAAAACCTCAGGAGGATGCCCATGACAGACAATGTAATAGATCTGACCATACCGCAATATCAAGATCTTCAGAATTTGCAGGCAGAAGGCAAATATGCGGAAGCATATCAATACATGAGAGATATTGTCCGCGATGCACAAACACATACAGACACATTGGATAGAGCAGTTGAGTTGCAGAGATTGGAGAACTGGTTAGATCGGGCGGGCAGCATTAATGGAAATGATGGTTCATGGTCAAGTGAATTCGTACGCGGGGCCACAGAGGCAATTAGTGAGCGCCTAGGCAAACCCTTGTCTGAGAATGAATTCCAATCCGCCTCCGACAAATTAGCAAGAGACGTCATCCAGGATGTTCTGAATGGAAATGGGATCCCATCCGCCAAGGAGATCATTGCAAAAGATGTGCAATCTGCAGTACGAGATCTCCAGTTACCCCCATGGGCATGGGCGGGTACATGGGGCGATATATTTCCGCCACCTCTTGGATTGGGCAAGGATTACCAAACACTACCGACCGAGAGTTGGCGAGAGTGGGCTAAAGCTTGGGCAGAGACGTTCACTGCCAATATGGCGGGCATCGGACGAACGCTCAACCATCTAGTTACAGATTGGTGGCAAAACGCCGTATCTTGGCGCCCCCGCGACCCCCTCGCCATCGATCTCGCAGGCGACGGGATCAAGACGGTCGCCATCAACCCCAACGCCCCGATCCTCTTCGACCACAACGGCGATGGCGCCAAATCCGCCACGGGTTGGCTGGATGGCAGTGATGCTTGGCTGGTTCGTGACGTCAACGGCAACAGCACCATCGACGCGGGGTTGGAATTGTTTGGTATTGACACTGACATCACCGTCAACGGCGTTACCCGCAAGGCCACAAATGGCTTTGAGGCGCTGGCAGCGCTTGACGGAAACGGCGACAACGTCTTCAATGCCAACGATGCTGCCTTCACGCAAGTGCGCCTGTGGCAAGACTTGAACCAAAACGGCGTATCCGATGCCGGCGAACTCAGCACGCTAACTGATAAAGGCATCGTCAGCATCGCGCTAAATTTCACCTCGACCAATACCAACCTGGGTAACGGCAACACGGTAACGGGCAAGGCCGTGGTCACCCGCACCACCGGCACCAGCGAAATTGACAGTGTGTCCGTGGCCGCAGACAGCGCTGCGTACAACCTGAACCTGGCGGACAACCCGTTCTACAGTTCCTTTACCACCCCGATCGCGCTGACCAGCACCGCCATCGCCTTGCCCGAAATGCATGGCAGCGGTGCAGTGCGGGATTTGCGCGAAGCCATGAGCCTGGGAACCAATCAAGCAGCCACACTGGCCACGACCGTCACGCAGTTCGCTGCAGCCACGACGCGCGACGCCCAGATGGCCATAGTTGATCAACTGGTGCAGCAATGGGGGGCCACCGCTGCATTGACGACCAGCAGCCCCTTCGTACCAGGCGCCGCCGATGAATTCACGCTGGTCAACCCGAGCGACCCACAGGCTCAGAAAATTCAGACCTTTGCAAAGCAGAACCCAGCGCTGTATCACAAGATCATTGCGCTGGAGCAGTTCAACGGCACCACCGGTCTGGCGCAGTTGATCACGCGCTGGGGAAGCACCTTGCCTACTCAGGTTGTTTCTTCAATGGAGAGCGCTTACGCAGCCTTGCGCGAGTCAACCTACGGGGCGCTGGCTTTGCAAACGCGGTTGAAGCCCTATATCGACTCAGTCAACCTGGTTGTTGATGAAAATGGCGTCCACTTCGACAATGCTGCATTAGCCGCCAAGCTCGATAGCTACAAGAGCGCCAGCCCAGAAAATGCGCTGAAAGACTTGGTCGATTTAAATCGTTATGCGCAAGGCACATTGAATGCGGTCGGCTGGAACGCCCTTGGCGAGTTGAGCAGTTGGGTAGACAGTCTTGCCGCCAACTCGCCACTGCGAGCAACGCTCACCGCCCTCGGGGTCTTGATGGGATCGACAGCTACAGCCAGTGCCGATGATGACCTCTACCTGGGAAATGCAAGCGCAAATACATTTTCTGCCGGGGACGGTGCCGATTTATTAGCCGGCAGTGCTGGCAACGATGTGCTGTACGGTCAATCAGGCAATGATGTTCTGGATGGCGGTGCGGACAGCGACTACCTTGAGGGCGGCAACGGCTCAGACACGTACCTGTTTGGCAGAGGCTCCGGCCAAGACACCATTGGCAACTTGGACAGCGACGCCGTCGGCGTCAACTCAGACACCATCCTGCTTACAACAGGCATCAACCCCGCTGATGTCACCCTGACTCGCTCCAGCGACGATCTCATCATTGCCATCAACGGTACAAATGACAACTTGCGCGTACGGAGCTACTTCAATAGCGATGGAACAACAGCAAATGTTATTGAAACCATCAAGTTTGCCGACGACAGCACGATGTGGGATATCGCCACGGTCAAGACCAAGGTCCTGCGCTCATCTAAAGGCAACGACATCCTGCTAGGTTATGCGTCCAATGACACCCTGGACGGCGGCGCGGGCAACGACTACCTGAGTGGCGACAACGGCGCTGATACCTACCTGTTTGGCAAAGGATACGGTCAGGACACCATCAGCGACTATGACAGCAATGTCGCTCACGTCGATGCCGACGCCATCATGCTTGGCGACGGCATCACAACTTCTGACGTCACACTGATCCGCATCGAAGACGATCTCCTGATTTCCGTTAATGGTACCGATGACAGCCTGCGTGTATCGAGCTACTTCAACACGGACAACGCCGCAGCCTATGTTGTCGAAAACATCCGATTCACCGATAACACCGTCTGGGATGTCGCTACCGTCAAGGCCAAGGTACAGCTCCCTTCTGGCGGCAACGACACACTGTATGGCTATGCCACCAATGACACGCTGCCAGGGGATGAGGGCAACGACACCATCTATGGCAATGCTGGCAACGACCGGCTTGATGGCGAAAACGGCAACGATTCCCTGCAAGGTGGTGATGACACCGACACGCTTTTTGGCGGCGCAGGAAACGACAGGCTATATGGCGGCAATGGCGACGACAGCCTGCAGGGCAACGACAACAAGGACATCCTCTTCGGGGACGCGGGCAACGACACGCTGGATGGTGGAACTGGCGACGACTCGCTGAGCGGCGGCAATGGCGCCGACACTTATCTGTTTGGAATCAGCTCTGGTCAGGACACCATCAACAATGACGACAGCGATGCCGTTGGCGTCAATGTCGACACTATTTTGCTGGGTGCTGGCGTCACCACCGCGGACGTGACACTGACCCGATCGGACACCGATCTCATCGTGGCGATTAAAGGCAAGGACGCCAGGTTGCGCGTATCAAGCTATTTCCAAGCTGACGGTGCAACAACCTATGCAGTAGAGAACATCAGGTTTGCCGATGACACCGTCTGGGATGTCGCCACGGTCAAAGCCAAGGTGCAAACTGGCACGGACGGCAATGACGGCTTGTTAGGTTATGCCACTGACGACACCCTCTACGCTGGAGTCGGTAATGATGGCCTCGTTGGTTATGCAGGCAACGACCAACTCTATGGCGGCGACGGCAACGACTATCTGTCGGGGGGCGATAACGCTGATGCCCTCTATGGTGGCATCGGAAACGACGAACTGCGGGGCGACGATGGGGAGGACCACCTACTGGGCAACGAAAACAACGACACGCTTTATGGTGGCACCGGAAACGACACACTCGATGGCGGCTCGGGCGACGACAGGCTAATAGGTGGCGATGGTGCTGACACTTACCTGTTTGGCAAGGGCTCTGGTCAGGACTCCATCAGCAACTACGACGGTGATGCGATTGGCACCAACGCTGATACTGTCTTACTGGGCGCAGGCATCACCACCGCCGACGTCAGCCTTATCCGCGCCGGCGACGATCTCCTCATCTCCATCAACGGCACAGATGACAGTCTTCGCATATCGAGCTACTTCAACGCTGACGGCGCAGCGGCCGACGTTGTGGAAAAAATCCAGTTCGCCGACGACACCGTCTGGAATGTAGCTACCGTCAAGGCCAAGGTGCTAGCCTCTACTGCAGGCAACGACACACTGTATGGCTACGCCACTGATGACGCCCTGTCCGGGGACGAGGGCAACGACACCATCTATGGCAATGCTGGGAACGATCGTCTCTATGGCGACTATGGTAACGATTCTCTGGAAGGAGGAACTGATACCGACACGCTCTATGGCGGAGCTGGCAACGACACGCTGTACGGTGGAAATGGTGATGACAGCCTGCAGGGCAACGACGACAAGGACACCATATCTGGCGATGCAGGCAACGACACACTGGATGGCGGAACAGGGAATGACTCCCTGAGCGGTGGCGACGGAGCCGACAGATACTTGTTTGGCATTGGATCCGGCCAAGACACGATCAACAACAAGGACAGCGATGCCGTTGGCGTCAATGCAGACACCATCCTGCTAGGAAGTGGCATCACCGCCGCAAACATCACCCTGACCCGCATCGACGACGATCTCCTCATCGCGGTCAACGGCAAGGATGACAGGTTGCAGGTGTCGAGCTACTTCAAAACCGATGGCACAACAGCCTATGTTGTAGAGAACATCAAGTTCGCCGATGACACCATCTGGGGATATGCGGCTGTCAAGAGTCGGCTGAGCACAACTGAGCCACTTCCAATATATCGGTTGAATGGCACCGAAAATGGTGAACTGCTTACCGGAACCTCGGGCAGCGACGCGCTTGAGGGCAATGGTGGTGACGATACTCTGAATGGCGATGCAGGCAACGACTACCTCAGTGGCGGCACGGGCAACGACACCTTCTTTTTTGCCAAGGGCAATGGCAAAGACACCATCAACGCCTACGACACCACCTCAGGTAAACAAGACGTCGTTTTGTTTGGTGCTGGCATATCCGCCGCGGACGTCACCGCCACCCGCAGCTATGCGGATCTAGTGCTCAGCGTCAACAACGCCTCCGACAGACTGCTGATCAGCAACTATTTCTATGGTGACTACTATGGCGACTACTTTGGTGAAGGCACCAGCGACGACTATCAGATCGATCAGATCAAATTCGCTGACAACACCATCTGGGACGTCAACACAATCAAAGCAAAGGTCTTGAGCCCCACAGCAGGCAACGACTTCATCTTCGGCTTCACCACGGGCGACACCATCATCGGTCTGTCTGGCGATGACACTGTTACGGCTCTAGATGGCAACGATGATATCGACGGCGGCTTGGGCTGCGACAGTATGGAGGGCGACGGCGGTGACGACACCATCCATGGCGGCGCACAAGACGACTATCTCTTTGGCGGCGCCGGGGCAGACTCCCTGCTTGGCGATGCGGGAAATGACTCCCTCGATGGCGGCACCGAGAACGATACGCTTGATGGCGGAACAGGTAACGACTCGCTCTACGGTGGCACCGGTAATGACACATTCGTTTTTGCCAAGGGCAATGGCAAAGACACCGTCTATGCCAATGACAGCACTCTGGGCAAAAACGACGTCGTTCTATTTGGTACAGGCATATCCGTCGCGGACGTCACCGCCATCCGCAAGTACTCCGACCTGCTGCTGAGTATCAAGGGGTCCTCTGACAGCCTTCGAGTCAGCAACTATTTCAAGGACGACGCAACCAGTGGCGACCAAATAGAGCAGATCAAGTTCGCTGACGACACCATCTGGGACGTCAACATGATCAAGGCCAAGGTCATGAGCGTCACAGCGGGCAACGACTTCCTCTTCGGTTATGCGACGGGCGACACCATCACTGGCTTGGCGGGCGATGACCGCATCGACGGTCTGAGTGGCAACGACGACATTGACGGTGGCCTGGGCAGTGACGCCCTCAATGGTGACGACGGCGACGACACCATCCATGGCGGCGCGCAAAACGACTACATTTCCGGAGACATCGGCGCTGATTCACTGCTGGGCGATGCCGGCGACGACGACCTCTACGGCGGCACAGGAAACGACACCCTAGATGGCGGCACGGGCAACGATGGGCTCAAGGGTGGCGCAGGCAACGACACCTTTGTCTTTGCCAGGGGCGGTGGCAAAGACACCGTTGATGCCTACGACACCACCGTTGGCAAGAGCGACGTCGTATTGTTTGGTGCCGGCATTGCCGTCACGGACGTCACCGCCACCAGCAACGGGGGTGATCTGCTGCTGACCATCAAGGACTCCTCCGACAGCTTGAAGATCAACGGCTTCTTCAGCGGCGAATACGCTGGCCCCAACACAAGCCAGGTAGAGCAGATCAAGTTCGCCGACCACACCATCTGGGACGTCAGCACGGTCAAGGTAATGGTCCTGCGCCCCACTGAGGGTAACGACACCCTCACCGGCTATGCGACGAATGACACCATCAATGGCCTAGCTGGCGATGACAACATTCGCGGCATGAGTGGCAAAGATATTATCGATGCGGGCCTGGGCAGTGACACCATCAGCGGTGACGACGGTGACGATACCCTTCATGGAGGGGCGCAAAATGACTTTCTTACCGGTGATACCGGGGCAGACTTGCTGTTTGGCGACGCGGGGGATGACTCCCTTTATGGTGGCCTCGAAAACGACACTCTCGATGGCGGTACAGGCAACGACTACCTGGATGGGGCCGCCGGCAGCGACACCTACGTCTTCACCATGGGTGGAGGCAAAGACACCATTGCCTTCGAATATGACACGTCCATCAACAAACTCGATGTTCTACAGATTTCCACAGGCATCAGCGCAGGTGATCTACGCTTTGACCGCTCAAGCAACGACTTGCTGATCACCAGAACCGGTACATCTGACAGCATCACCGTCAACCGGTTCTTCTACAACAATGATTCCGGGAATACCTATAACCCCATTCAGAAAACCCAGCTTGATGAGGATGGAATCATCTGGGCCAATAGCACGGTCCAGCGACTCGTCAATGCGACGCTGATCAGCGATGGAGCCGCGACGGGGGGAGCCACCTCAGACAAGATCTATGGCCTTGCGGGTGCGGACACACTCACCGGGCTTGATGGGGCTGATTTCCTGTTTGGCGATTCCGGAGACGACTCGCTTTCAGGAAATGCAGACACAGACTGGCTGTTCGGTGGAAGCGGTGCCGACACCTTGAATGGTGGCATTGGTGCCGACACCATGGTTGGCGGCAGAAATGACGATTACTACTACGTCGACAGTGTGGATGACGTCGTGATCGAACAGGCATACGCCGATGATTTCAACAGCTACGATCAAATCGAATCCTCGGTGAGCTACACCGTTCCGGATAACGTCGAAGCGATCACCCTCACAGGAGCTGCTGACATCAACGCAACCGCCAACAACAATGGCTGTGACATCAGTGGCAACACCGGCAACAACTATCTCAAAGGTGGCGACGGACTGGACTTCATCTTCGGCGATGAAGGCATCGACACACTGGAAGGCGGCGCTGGCGATGACTATTACTACCTGAGCAGTGACGAAGACACCATCATCGAACAAGCTGGCGGTGGCCTTGATCAGATCTGGGCATATGGTGATGGCATCCATATGGCTGACAACGTCGAGCGCCTCTACATGCAAAGCTATCTGGCTCGAACAGCTTATGGCAACAATGGCAACAACGTCATGGGCGGTAATAACCGAGCCAATACGCTTTACGGTAACGGTGGTAATGACCGGCTGTTTGGCTACAACGGCGATGACACGCTCTACGGTGGCCTGGGTAATGACAGCCTGTACGGTTCAGTCGGCAATGACGTCTATCATTTCCAACAAGGCGATGGTCAGGATTTGATCAGCGACTTTGATATGACGGTGGGCGCCGCAGACCGGTTGATTTTTGACGGAGCAGTGGATTCATCCCAAGTCTGGCTGACACGTTCCGGCAATGACTTGGTGCTCAGCATCATAGGCACGTCAGACAAGGTCACCATCGGCAGTTGGTACATTGGCAACGAGAGCAAGGTCGAGTCCATTACGGCAATGGGCAATGGCAAGACACTGGACTACACCAAGGTGGATGCTCTGGTCAATGCCATGGCGGGCTTCACGCCTCCTGCGGCTGGGCAAACCACCTTGCCTCAGGCCTACCAGGATCAACTGGCCGGTGTCATGGCTTCCAGCTGGAGTTAATGGGAACCCATGCGCATCCTCCTCATCCACCAGAACTTCCCGGGCCAGTTCCGCCGCATCGGCCACACCTGGGCGCAGCAGCCGGGCTGGGAAGTGATCGGGCTGGGGCGGCGCACGGCGCCGGGCATGAGCTCGGTGCGCTGGATCCCCTACGATCTGGCGCGCCAGCCGCACAAGCTGCAGCACCCGTATCTGCGGCAGATGGAAGACGCCGTGCTGCACGGGCAGGCGGCGGCACGCGTGCTGCTCAAGCTCAAGCAGCAGGGCTACCGGCCTGATGCCATCCTGGCCCACCCGGGCTGGGGTGAAACGCTGTACGCGCGAGACGTCTTCCCCGACGCCCGCCTGATCCACTTCTGCGAGTGGTACTACGGCACACCCGGCAGTGATGTGGGCTTCGACCCCGAGTTCCCCGCCAACTTCGACACCCTGGCCAAGCTGCGCACCTGGAACGCGCTGCACACGCTGAACCTGGACAACTGCGATGTGGGCGTGAGCCCCACGCAATGGCAGCGCAGCCGCCACCCCACGATCTACCTGCCCAAGATCCACCTGGCGCACGAGGGCATCGACACCGAGCTGCTGCGGCCCGACCCCGGCGCACAACTCAAGCTGCCCAGCGGCCACATCGTCAAGGCCGGTGACCCGGTGATCACGTATGTGGCGCGCAACCTGGAGCCCTATCGGGGCTTTCACACCTTCATGCGCATGCTGGAGAAGGTGCAGAAGGCCCACCCGCATTGCCACACCGTCATCGTCGGCGGGGACGAGGTCAGCTATGGCCAGAAGCCCGCGGACGCGCCCAACTGGCGCGAGAAGATGCAACGCGAGGTGCAGCTGGATGCCACGCGCACGCACTTCATGGGCAAGCTGCCGTATGACCAGTACCGCAAGGTGCTGCAGGTCTCCAGCGCGCACGTGTACCTGACCTATCCCTTCGTGTTGTCGTGGTCCATGCTGGAGGCCATGGCCTCGGGCTGCCTGGTGATCGGCTCGCGCACAGGGCCGGTGCAGGAGGTGATCACCGACCGCGAAAACGGCCTGCTGGTGGACTTCTTCGATACCGGGGCGATGGCCGACCGCGTGGTCGAAGCGCTGGACAACCAGGCTGCCATGCGGCCATTGCGCGAGGCCGCCATGCGCTGCGCGCGCGAAGGCTACAGCCTCACGGAAGGCGAAAAGGCGTTCAGGCGGCTGCTGACACCCGAAGCGTCGAGCTGAATGGCCCTCGTTTCAACGCCACGCTTTCGCCATCAAATCACATCAAAATCAGAAACAATGTACGCATAAGTCATTGACTTCAAATGACTTTCGGAAAGAGAATTGAATCAAAACCTGATTCAATCATGCGCCCCCAGAACCAAGCTGCCCGCGATCGCCTGCCCGCCTTGCTGGGGCGGCTTGGCCCTGTGAGCGCCCCCGACCTGGCCGAGGCCCTCCACAGTGCGGCGCATGCTGGCGGAACTGGGGCCCGACGTAGTGGGGGCCGGCCAGGCCAGGCGGCGGCGCTATGCCTTGCGACGCGCTTTGCGCGGGCGCCTGGCACCCTTGAACGTGTATGCCCTGAACGAGGCCGATGGCGCCATCCAGCCACTGGGGGAGCTGGCCTTGCGCCAGCCTCAAGGTTGCCATTTCCATGCACCCTCAGCCACCTGGCCCAGCACACCGGGTGAGCACGCCGATGGCTGGTGGGAGGGCCTGCCCTACATGCTGCAGGACATGCGCCCGCAGGGTTACATGGGGCGCCAGTTCGCGCGTCAGCACCACACCGCCCTTGAGCTGGACCCAGACCCGAACCGCTGGTCGGACGACGACACGCTGGTGGCCCTGTCACGCGCCGGCACCGATCTGCCCGGCAACCTGATCGTGGGGGATGTGGCACTGGCGCAATGGCAGGCCCTGCGCACGCAAGGCCTGAGCCTGGTCCCCGCCAGGCAACTGGGCGAGCGCTATGTGCAACTGGCCGAGCAGGCCATCGCCTCGGGTTTTGCGGGCTCCAGCGCGGCCGGTGAGTTCCCGAAGTTCACGGCACCGCGTGAGCTGGCGGGGGCCCGCACACCGCATGTCATCGTGAAGTTTTCTGGTGCCGACCGCTCGCCCGCGGTTCAGCGCTGGGCCGATCTGCTGGTGTGTGAGCATCTGGCCTTGCAGGCCCTGGGCGCGCTGACGGGCATCTCCGTCGCGTCCAGCCGCATCGTGCAACACGCGGGCCGCACCTTCCTGGAAAGCGAGCGCTTTGATCGGCACGGCCACTGGGGCCGCAGCGCGGTGGTGAGCCTGTCCACGCTGGACGCCTGCTTCATCGGGACCAGGCATCCGGACTGGCCCGAGCTGGCCCGACGCCTGTCAGAGCTGGGTTGGCTGCATGCGCAGCAGGTGCAGCAAGTCAGCCTGATCTGGTGGTTCGGACGCCTGATCGGGAACACCGACATGCACACGGGCAACCTGAGTTTCGTGCCGCATCAAGGCCGGTTGCAACTCGCGCCGGCCTACGACATGTTGCCCATGATGTACGCCCCCCTGCCCGGCGGCGAACTGGCGCAACGGACCCTCGATCCACCGTGGGCCCCACCCGGTCAGCAGGATGCATGGCGGCCTGCCGGTGAGGCCGCCCTGTCGTTCTGGCAGGCAGCCGCCCATGATGGCCGCATCAGCGAGGCCTTCCGGGCGCATTGCGCCGTGAATGCCTCACGCTTGATGGCACTCTTGTCGAGTGCGATCTGAGTGCGCTGACGCCTGGGCCAAGGGCATTCAGGCGGCTGCTGACGCCCGACGGCGGCGCGTGACGCCGATCAAGCCCGCGCCGCCCAGCAGCATCAGGCTCAGCGTGCTGGCTTCAGGCACGGCCGTGGGTGTGGCGATCAGGTCGAAGCTCAGGAAGTAGTTGTTGACGTTGACCGTGGCCGTCTTGAACTCCATGCACGACAGCGAGGAACACATCACGTCCGTGTTCGAGGGGTAGGCCCAGCGTGCGCCGTCGAGCTGTGTGGAGAACATCCACGTCATGCCATCGTCCGGCCACACCCGGCCCGACTCATCCAGCATGGAGCGGCCAGACGAACCCGGGCCCACGCTCACCTGGCCAGCCTGCGTCAGACCCAGCACAGTCGTTTCCTTGACGCGTCCGGGGCTAACTGACGGAAAGTTGCCACTCCAGGATGGCAACACACCCGTGGTGCGCGCCGTGTAGGAAAACTGCCCATAAGCCGTGGCGAATTGCGGATCACCTGCTTGCGGCACTTGTGAGGCGATGTCCACGCCAATGGTCCACTTGCCATGGTCGGCAGACACCACCCCCCAGTTGTTGCCCAGCGGGTCCACGATGTTGTCGACCGTCTTGGGCATCACCGTCAAATTGAATCTCAAGGCCTGGGACGTCGTGGCCTCGGGCGATCCGTTGGGTGTACTGAACACCACCGCCGCACTCAGCGGCCCGGTCAAGGCACACGACACATCGCTGCACGCCCAGTTCAGCGCCGACTCACGCAGCTGCACATTGCCGAAGCCGGCCGGCAGCAAGGTGTCGTCATAGATAACTTGCAGATACTGCCCATCCAGCGTGTGCTCGGTGGCGTGGGCAGTGCCCGCAGCCAGACCCAGCACGGCCGCGACGGCCAGCACAACATGACGATGACGCAACAACATGACGCTCTCCCTGATGAACCTGTTTCGCCTCGGCTCATGACACAAGCCGGGCCGCTGTTGGCCGCATTATCCGGGTCAACCCGTGTCTTGAGCACCCCGCCAACAAGGGGCGACGCCATGAAACCACGCCCTGTTCTGCGCCCATAAAACAAAACCGGACACAAGGCCCGGTTTTGCAGGTCGACCGTGATCCTTTCAGATCACGCCAGATCAGAACGCAGCGATCACTCCACCGCCTTGACCATGTCTTCCACGACCTTCTTGGCGTCGCCGAAGACCATCATGGTCTTGTCCATGTAGAACAGCTCGTTGTCCAGGCCGGCGTAACCGCTGGCCATGGAGCGCTTGTTCACGATCACGGTCTTGGCCTTGTAGGCTTCCAGGATCGGCATGCCGTAGATCGGGCTGCCCTTCACGTGCGCGGCGGGGTTCACCACGTCGTTGGCGCCCAGGATGATGGCCACGTCGGCCTGGCCGAATTCGCCGTTGATGTCTTCCATCTCAAACACCTGGTCGTACGGCACTTCGGCTTCGGCCAGCAGCACGTTCATGTGACCGGGCATGCGGCCGGCCACCGGGTGGATCGCGTACTTGACGGTGATGCCCTTCTCGGTGAGCTTGGCAGCCAGTTCCTTGACGGCGTGCTGGGCGCGGGCCACAGCCAGGCCGTAACCGGGCACGATGACCACGGTTTCGGCGTTGCCCAGGATGAAGGCCGCGTCGTCCGCCGAGCCGCTCTTGACCGGGCGCTGCTGCTGCGCGCCACCCGCGGCGGCTGCACCGGCCTCGCCACCGAAGCCACCCAGGATCACGTTGAAGAACGAGCGGTTCATGGCCTTGCACATGATGTAGCTCAGGATCGCGCCCGAGCTGCCCACCAGCGAACCGGCAATGATCAGCATGGAGTTGTTCAACGAGAAGCCGATACCGGCAGCCGCCCAGCCCGAGTAGCTGTTGAGCATCGACACCACCACGGGCATGTCTGCGCCGCCGATGGGGATGATGATCAGCACGCCCAACACGAAGGCCAGCCCGATCAGGGCCACGAACACGTCCATGCGCTGCGTGGCCATGAAGGTGCCGATCAGGCCGATCAGGGCCAGGCCCAGCACCAGGTTCAGCATGTGCTGGCCGGCGAAGTTCACCGGCGCGCCCTGGAACAGGCGGAACTTGTACTTGCCAGACAGCTTGCCGAAGGCAATGACCGAGCCCGAGAAGGTGATAGCACCAATGGCCGCGCCCAGCGACAGCTCCAGGCGGTTGCCCACCGGGATCTGCGCGATGACGTCACCGATCGGCTTGGCCACGATCTGGAAGGCATACGGCTCGGCCACCACGGCCACGGCGATGAACACCGCGGCCAGGCCGATCATGCTGTGCATGAAGGCGACCAGCTCGGGCATCTTGGTCATCTCGACGCGCTTGGCCATGATGGCGCCAGCGCCGCCGCCCACCACCAGGGCGCCCAGCACATAGGCCAGGCCCGTGCCGAAGTCGATGCCCAGCGAGGCAGCCTGCCCGTGGATCAGGCCCACGGTGGTCAGCACGGCGATCGTCATGCCGGTCATGCCGAACATGTTGCCGCGGATGGAGGTGGTCGGGTGGCTCAGGCCCTTCAAGGCCTGGATGAAGCAGACCGACGCGACCAGGTACAGCAGTGCAATCAGATTCATGCTCATTTACTTGGCCCCCGCCTTCTTGTCCTTCTTCTTGAACATCTCCAGCATGCGGCGTGTCACCAGGAAGCCGCCGAAGACGTTCACGGCCGCGAGGGCCACGGCCAGCAGGCCCATGATCTTGCCCAGCGGGGTCACGGTCAGCGCGGCGGCCAGCATGGCGCCCACGATGACGATGGCGGACACGGCATTGGTCACGGCCATCAGGGGGGTGTGCAGAGCAGGGGTCACCGTCCAGACCACGTGGTAGCCAACATAGATGGCCAGCACGAAGATGCTCAGGTTGATGACGACATGGCTGACGGGCTCTAAAGCTTCCATCGTTGTCTCCAGAAATTAAGGATCAATCAGTCGAACTTGCGGATTTCTTTGATCGCATTGCGCTCATCGAGCAGCACCACCTTGGGCTTGTAGCTGGCCACTTCTTCCTCGTTCATCGGCGCGTAGGTGCAGATGATCAGCAGGTCGCCCACATGGGCTCGGCGGGCGGCCGCGCCATTGAGCGAGATCGTGCCGGTGCCACGCGGCGCCTTGATGATGTAGGTGGCAAAACGCTCGCCGTTGTTGACGTTGTAGAGCTCGATGTACTCGAACTCTTTCATGTCGGCCGCGTCCATCAGGTCTTCATCGATGCCACAGGACCCTTCGTAGTCCAGGATGGCTTCGGTGACGGTGGCGCGGTGCAGTTTCGCGCGCAGCATGTTGCGTTGCATGGCTTTCTCCTCAGGGCTCACTGAAGCGCGCGTCAGGCGCGCAGCAGCTGGCCGTCTCGACACATCAGGCAAGCCTTGACGATGTCGTCTTCCAGATCGATGTTGAACTGGCCTTCCTTGTTGAAGACCAGCTTCAGGAAGTCGATCACGTTGCGGGCGTACAAGGCAGACGCGTCGGCAGCCACCAGCGCGGGCAGGTTGGTTTCACCCACCAGCGTCACGCCGTGCTTGACCACGGTCTTGTTGGCTTCGGTCAGGGGGCAGTTGCCACCTTGGGCCGCAGCCAGGTCGACGATGACGGAGCCGGGCTTCATGGCCTTGACCATGTCCTCGGTGACCAGCACGGGGGCGGCACGGCCGGGGATCAGGGCGGTGGTGATGACGATGTCGGCCTGGGCCACGCGCTTGGCGACTTCGGCCTTCTGGCGGTCCAGCCAGGATTGCGGCATCGGGCGGGCGTAACCACCCACGCCTTCAGCGGCTTCCTTCTCTTCGGCGGTCTCGTAAGGCACGTCGATGAACTTGGCACCCAGCGACTCGACCTGCTCCTTCACGGAGGGGCGCACGTCGGAGGCTTCGATCACGGCGCCCAGGCGCTTGGCGGTGGCAATGGCCTGCAGGCCGGCCACGCCCACACCCAGGATCACCACGCGGGCGGCCTTGACGGTGCCGGCAGCGGTCATCAGCATGGGGAAGATGCGCTGGTACTTGTCAGCCGCGATCATCACGGCCTTGTAGCCTGCCAGGTTGGCCTGCGAGGACAGCACGTCCATGCTCTGGGCACGGGTGGTGCGCGGCGCGGCTTCGAGGGCGAAAGCGGTGAGCCTGGCGTCGGTCATGGCCTGCAAGCCGTCCTTGTCGAACGGGTTGAGCATGCCGATCAGCACGGCGCCAGGCTTCATCTGGGCGCGCTCGTCCGCCTGGGGCGCACGCACCTTGAGCACCATGTCGGCACCCAGGGCGCCGGCTGCATCGGTGATCTCGGCGCCGGCGGCCACATAGGCTTCGTCGGTCACGCTGGCGGCGATGCCGGCACCAGACTGCACACGCAGGGTGTGGCCTTGAGCCTTCAATTTCTTGACGGTCTCCGGGGTCACGGCCACGCGGGTTTCGCCCGCGAGGGTCTCCAAGGGAATGCCTATCAGCATCCGAGTCTCCTACACATGTGGATGATGCAGCCGCTGTGCGTTCGAACGCGTGCGGCTGGCGTGAACTTTGACTAACCCACCAGCATACACAAAGTTCACGTCTTTCCTAGGGTTTCAACCGACCAGGCGGACGTTTTGGCCTGTCCGGAAGGCCCAAACCCCCTCGATTTGAGGTCCCATGTTGTCAAAATTGTCATCTACGGCGCATGCGCGGCGCAAAAAAAGGGCCCGTAGGCCCTTCTGGTATTCGCGCTGCGGGCAGCGCTGGCTCAACGGCGCAATTCCGCCGAGTTCTCCAGCGCTTTGACGAGGTTGTCGACGGCCGCCCGCGAGGCACGGCGCGCGGCCAAAGAAAAGTCGCTCTTGAACTCGTCGAAAGTCGCCTGGCCCGATCCGGAGCCCTGCACCTGCGTCACGGCTTGGCCCTTGGGGTCCACCACCGTGCACACCAGGTTGACGGTGAACTGGGTTGGGGGCCAAGTCAGCATGCTGTCGGACGAAGAGGTGGTCGTCACGGAAGGGGTGATGACCAGCGCAACGCCCTTCGCCTCGGAGGGCGTGCTCACCTTGGTCACGTCGGCAAACACAGCGGAAAACGCCTGATACAAGGCAGCGTCCAGATCCTTGTAGGGCTGGTACTTGACCTTGTCACCGCCGCCGCCGGGCGTTTGCACTTCCTTGGCCATGTCGGCAGGGGAGATCACATAGGCGACCTGCTTGTTGATCTTGCTGGACACCGACGCCGTCTTGCTGGCATCGGGGGACATCGAAATCTGGTGGGCACAACCCGTCATCATCACCAGCGCAGTGGCGGCAACGAATCCCAGAACGATGCGGTGAATACCTTTGAAAGCCATCTCAAACACTCCTGAAAATTGACGCTGATTACTTCAATGCATTTTGGAAATCCTGATCGGCATACAAATCAGCCAACAGGTTCTGCACCACTTGCGGGTAGCTCTTTTGGGCAGCGGGGACCGCGATGGCGCCCACGAAGGAAGATTCCCAGGTGGCCTCGCCACGCTTGGTCTTGTCAAACTTGACCGAGCCGTCTTTCTTGACCACGAAGCGCGCTTCGATATAGCCCTTGCCGGTGGACATGCCCGCATCGATGTCCGTACCCAACAGCGTGCCCATCACCTCCAGAGAGGACGCGGGGTTCAGGCGTTTGGCCATGTCCAGCTCCGTCTTGAGCGCCTCCGCGAGGTACGCCGCATAGGTGGCGCCGGTGGGGGAGCTCATCGAACCACCACGGATGCCAATCGAGGTTGCGCCTTGGGCATTGGCTGCCACGTTGAACTCGCCGAGTCGCACGGGCGACTGCCCTGCACGCTTGAGCGTCGAAACGTTGGCAATCGAGGCTTCGTAAGGCGGCGCCTTGAGCGCGCAGCCCGCCATGGACATGACCAAGGCAGCGATCACCACCCCCCTGAATGCAAATATCTTTTTCAAAATCACTCCTTCGTATTGTGAAAGGCCCTGACAACGTGGGCAGCCAATTATCGGGTCTCGTTACAAAAGGCAGGACGATGACGATATGTTGATGACCCCACGCGACACTGGCCCCGGGTATTGACTGAACCTATTGGGGAGCGTTTCAGGGATAATGCTGCGCTCATGAAGACCGCCGATATGCTCCTTGAGCCCGCGCCACAGCCTGAAGCTCTCCAGGCCCCCAAGGTGCGCTGGAAGCCCAATGTCACTGTCGCCGCGCTGATCGAGCGCGACGGGCGCTTTTTGCTGGTCGAGGAGCAAACCTCGGACGGTCTCTTGCTGAACAACCCCGCCGGCCACCTGGACCCGGGCGAATCGCCCATCCAGGGCGTGATCCGCGAGACCCTGGAAGAAACGGCCTGCGCGTTCCAGCCCGAAGGCTTCCTGGGCATGTTCATGTCGCGCTTCCGTCGCACCCGCACCGGTGAAGACATCACCTACCTGCGCCTGGCCTTCTTTGGCTCGGTGGGCGAGGCGGACCCTGAGCTGGAGCTGGACGAAGGCATCGTGCGCGCCGTGTGGATGACGGCCGACGAGATCCGCGCCTGCCCCGAGCGCCACCGCAGCCCGCTGGTGCTGGAGTGCCTGGAGGCCTATCTGGCCGGCGAGCGCTACCCCCTGTCCATCCTGACCGTGCACGAAAGCGTGTTCTCGGCCCCGGCTTACAACCGTGCGTCCTGAGCGCTGCGCATCCTGATTTTTTGATCGATACCGATATGTCTCAACGCCAACGCGTGGTCGTGGGCCTCAGTGGCGGCGTGGATTCGGCCGTGACGGCCTGGTTGCTCAAGCAGCAGGGCCACGAGGTCATCGGCATCTTCATGAAGAACTGGGAAGATGACGACGACAGCGAGTACTGCTCGTCGCGTCAGGACTTTCTGGATGCCGCCTCGGTGGCCGACGTGATCGGCATCGAGATCGAGCACGTGAACTTCGCGGCCAACTACAAGGACCGCGTCTTCGCCGAGTTCCTGCGCGAGTACCAGGCCGGCCGCACGCCCAACCCCGATGTGCTGTGCAATGCCGAGATCAAGTTCAAGGCTTTTCTGGACCACGCCATGCGCCTGGGCGCCGAGAAGATCGCCACGGGCCACTACGCCCGCGTGCGCGCGGTGGCCGATGCGGCGTATGAAAACGGCCAGCGCTTCGAGCTGTTGAAGGGCCTGGACCCGTTGAAGGACCAGAGCTACTTCCTGCACCGCCTGAACCAGGCGCAGCTGAGCAAGACCATGTTCCCCGTGGGCGAGCTGCCCAAGACCGAGGTGCGCCGCATCGCCGCCGAGATCAAACTGCCCAACGCCAAGAAGAAGGACTCGACGGGCATCTGCTTCATCGGCGAGCGCCCCTTCCGCGAGTTCCTCAACCGCTATCTGGCCAACGAACCCGGCCCGATCAAGGATGACCGCGGCCGCAAGCTGGGCGAGCACGTGGGCCTGAGCTTCTACACGCTGGGCCAGCGCAAGGGCATCGGCATCGGCGGCGTGAAAGAAAAAGGCGCCCCCCGCGGCGGCGGCGAGCACGACCCCTGGTTCGTGGCCCGCAAGGACATGGCCACCAACACCCTGTATGTGGTGCAAGGCCACGACCACCCCTGGCTGCAGCAGCACACCCTGGTGGCCGACGACCTCAGCTGGGTGGATGGCAAGGGCCCGGCGGCGGGCCAGCCCGGTGTGGGCGCCAAGACGCGCTACCGCCAGGCCGACGCGCCCTGTGTCGTGGAAGCGGCTGACGCGAAAACCATCAGCCTGCGCTTCCCCGATGCGCAGTGGGCCGTGACGCCTGGCCAATCGGCCGTGCTGTACCAAGGCGACGTGTGCCTGGGCGGTGGCGTGATCGCCAGCGCCGAATGAACGAGGCACTTCAGGCGGCGCCCCCTGGCGACGTCCCCATCGTCATCCTTGACACCAACGCCCTGCTGGACTGGCGGGTGTTCAAGGACCCGGCCGCCCAACCCATCGCCGATGCCATCCTGAGCGGCCGCATGCGCTGGATCGCCTGCCCGTCGATGGAGCAGGAGTGGCACCAGGTCTGGCCACGCAGCTACCTCAAGGCCTGGTTGCCTGACCCGATGCTGACGCTGACCGTGTTTCAGCATGCCGAGTTCGTGGACGAACCGCCGCGTGGCCCCTACCGCTGCAAGGACCCGGATGATCAGGTGTTCATTGACCTGGCGCTGCATGTGGGTGCGCGCTGGTTGTTCAGCAAGGATGCGGCACTGCTCAAGCTGGCAAGGCGCGCCCGGCCGCATGACCTGCAGATCATGAGCTTGCAGGCCTTTGTGGCCGGTCAGGCCACGCTGTCGGCGCCAGAAGGCAATGCCAATTCGGCGAGCGCCTGAGCCACCCGCTCGATCACCGGCGCCCACTGGCCGGCGTGTAGCCCGCCGGCATCCTGCCGGAACAGGCGCATCACACCGGGGTACCAGGGCGAATCGCTGCGCGCGTTGAGCCAGCGCCAGTCGGTCTTGTAGTCGCTCAGCAGCACCCACACGGGCTTGCCCAAGGCCCCCGCCACATGGACCATGGACGTGTCCACGCCGATGAGCAGGTCCAGATTGGCCACCACGGCTGCGGTGTGCGCGAAGTCGCCCAGCGGCTCGGGCAGGGCTTCCAGCGGCTGGCCCGCTGGCGGGTGCAAGGCCTCGTCGCTGCCGGCGCCACTTTGCAGACTGAAGAAGCGCACGCCGGGCACACGCCACAGCGGCGCCAGCGCGGCCAGGGATGGCAGGGAGCGCTGTGCGTCGTTTTCATGCAGGGGGTTGCCGCGCCAGACCAGGCCCACACGCAAGGCCGCATCGGCATCGCGCGCCATGCCTTGCGCCGCGCGGCGAGCCACCAGCGGCGGTGCAGCCTGCAGGTAGGGCAGCCCGGCCGGGATGGTGTCCAGCGTGCTGCCACACAAAAAGGGCAGGCTCATCAAGGGGGCCCAGCAGTCCCATTCGGCGGGTGCAAAGGGTTCGTCAAACGCGATGTAGGCATCCAGGCCCTCGGCGGTGGCCAACCAGCTCTTCAAGGCCGGTTGCCCCCAGATGGCCACGCGGCTCGCGCCCATGGCCTTGAGCAGCGGCACATAACGCACCATGTGGATCAGGTCGCCGTGTGCCGCGTCGGTGGCGATGAGCAGGGAGCGCCCTGCCAGCGGCTCGCCGCTCCAGCGGGTGAGGCCCAGCTTGGCTTGCAGCACGGCCGGGAAGTCGCGGCCTTCGTTGCACAGGAAGCCCTCGGCCCAGCGCCCTTGCCGCATCCACAGGTAGCCCAGGTTGAAGCGGGCCTTGTCGTAGTCGGGGCTCAGGTGCAGGGCATGGCTCAAGCAGGCCAGGGCGTCGTCCTCGCGGCGCATGCAGGTGAGCATGGCGCCCAGGTTGGACCAGGCCGCAGGGTCATCCGGGCGCAAGCTGATGGCGCGTCGGTAGCTGGCTTCAGCGGCTTCGAACTGCTGCAGCTGCGCCAGCAAGGTGGCCAGGTTCATCTGCGCGGCGTACAAGGTGGCATCGCAACGCAGCGCCTTCTGGTAGCAGGCCAGGGCCTCGTCCATCAGGCCATCTTCTTCCATCAGCAAGCCCAGGTTGGACCAGGCCTCGGCCAGATCCGGCTGAAGCACCAGCGCCCGCCGAAAGCTCATCTGGGCCGCGCGCCGGTCACCCTCGCTTTGCTGTTGCACACCCAGCAGGAAGGCCGATTGCGCCTGGCCGAAACGATCATCGGTCAGCGCAGCCGGGCGGCTTGGGGCGTGTGTGGCGAGGTTCATCTCTGCTTGATCTCAAGGTCCGCAGGAAAACACGGCAGGGCCGCGGGCGGCGATGCCGCAGCGCTTTTCCGAGCTTACCGACCGGCCCCACAGTCCCAAGCGAGAAATAACGCTGCCCGACAGGCGCATACTGCAGGCTTCAAGGATGGATCAGCACACGCCATGCCCCGTATCACCACGCCCTCCCCCGAAGCCTTGCGCAGACGCACCCTGTTCATGGGCATGGCCGCAGCCGCACTGGTGGCGGCCTGCGCCTCCTTGCTGGGCCCGCGCACGGTGGAGATCTCCCGCGACGAACTGCAGGCCAGGCTGGGCAAGCAGTTCCCGGTGACCAAGCGCGTCATGAAGTTGCTGGACGTGAGCGCCGGCGTGCCGCGACTGGATCTGCAGGGCGACAAGAACCGCGTGGCGCTGGGCTTTGACCTGACAGCCAAGGAGCTGATCATGGGCGGGGAACACAAGGGCGAGGTTGCCCTGAGCTTTGGCCTGCGTTTCGAGCCCAAGGACCTGACCATCCGCCTGACGCAGCCCAAGGTCGAGCAGGTGATGGTGGAAGGCCTGCCGCCGGTGTACCAGCGCGCACTGAGCACCATGGGTGCCCAGCTGGTGCAAGACAGCCTCAACGACTACCCGGTGCACCAGCTCAAGCCGGAAGACCTGCGCGCGACCGACCGCATGGGTTATGAGGTCAAGGACATCCAGATCACGGCCACCGGCCTGGCTGTGCACCTCGTGCCTCGCCACTGAGCAGGCGGGCTCGCTCAGGGCCGCCATGGCATCTTTCAGCCCGAGGGGCTGAAGAATCGCGCGTTCCGTCCGATATCACCGGGACCGTACGCATTGCGAAGAAGAACCATGGCCGGAGCATTCACCCTCAGAAAGAAGTTCGTCGCGGGCTTGTGCACCGTGGTCGTCGTGTCCCTGCTGGTGCTGCTGGGGGTGCGGCTGCTGGGCAAGAGCGCGCGCTTTCATTACCTGGAGCGCCAGCACCTGGCGCTGGTGATGCGCATGTCCAATGCGCTGCAGCTGAGCGCCGCGGCACCACAGGCGAGCACGCTCACCCGGGAGGCGCTGCTGCAGACCATTGGCGAAGCACGCGCCATCGCCGCGCATGTCGATGTCGAGCTGTTCACGGTCGAGCAGTGGGCATTCCGGCTGATCGGCTTCGGCCCGGTGATCGACCTGCCGAACAAGGATGTGGTGGACCTGGACCACATGCGCGGCATCGTCGAAGCCGGCAGCGGCCCGGTCACGCCCGAGCTCGTCAAGCAGGTGCAGCCCGATATGGAACAGGTGATGGCCAACTCCGACCAGTTCGGCCCGATGGTCGAAGAGGCCGTGGACGTCATCAAGGTGATCGTGGTGGTGGTGAACCTGCTGGGCATTGGTGCGCTGTGCGCCAGCTTCTGGCTGATCCGCCAGGCCACCCTCAAGCCTCTGGAAATCGCCCTGCAGGCTGCCCAGCGCATCCAGAGCGGCGACCTCTCCAGCCCGGTGCCCGTGCACGCGCAAGACGAGATGGGCCAGCTGATGCAGGCCCTGGCCGACATGAAGGACAGCCTGGCCCGCGTGGTCGGTGATGTGCGCCAGCGCTCGCAAACGGTGGCGCACGCGATGAACGAGGTGGCCCATGGGCATGGTGACCTGTCGCAGCGCACCGAAGAGCAGGCCTCCACCATCCAGCAGACGGCCTCCAGCGTGGTGCAGCTGACGGCGTCCGTGCAGCAAAGCGTGAACAACGCGCAGACGGCTGACCAGCAGGCCTCGTCGGCCGCGCAGATCGCCACGCAGGGCGGGCAGACGGTGGACGAAGTCGTGTCCAGCATGTCGCAGATCCTGGCTTCGTCCAAGAAGATCTCGGACATCACCAGCGTGATCGACGGCATCGCCTTCCAGACCAACATCCTGGCGCTCAATGCGGCCGTGGAAGCGGCCCGTGCCGGCGAGCAGGGCCGTGGTTTTGCCGTGGTGGCCGGCGAGGTCCGCAGCCTGGCGCAGCGCAGCGCTTCGGCCGCCAAGGAAATCGCCGCGCTCATCCGTGCTTCGGTGGAGCAGGTGGAGTCGGGCTCGCACCTGGTGACGCAGGCGGGCCAGACCATGAGCGAAGTGGTGTCGGCCGTGCGCCAGGTCTCGGGTCTGATCTCCGAAGTCAGCAGCTCGCTGGGTGAGCAGGCCTCGGGCATCAGCCTGATCGACCAGGCCATGAGCCAGCTGGACCAGGCCACGCAGCAGAACGCCGCCCTGGCCGAGCAATCGGCCGCCGCGGTGGACGCCGTGCGCCAGGAAACCAGCTCGCTGGTGCAGACGGTGGGGCAGTTCAGGCTGGCGTGATGGCCGGGTGGTGCCTGGGTGGTGCCCGCGCGATGCGGGGCTGGTGTGCGGGCTGGCGCCAAGCTGGTTCGGCCCGCGCTGGCCACAAGCGGGCGAAGTGGCGGACAATGGCGCTTCTCCGCGTTTCTACCTAGTCCACCTCGCCTCAGTCAGGTTTCCGCATCATGAGTATTTTTTCCGGCGACACCCGCCAGACCTGGGCCGACGCCTTCATCTCCGGCATCCCCTACGCCGCGGCCTCGGGCATGAAAGTGACCGAGCTGGGCAAGGGCACGGTGAGCCTGTTCCAGCCCGCGCGCGACACGTGGACCGGTGATGCCGAGCTGCAGATGATCCACACCGGCTGCCTGAGCGTGCTGGCCGACACCGCCTGCGGCCTGGCCGTGGGCGCGGCCATGGACACGCCCGAGCCCATCGCCACGCTGGACTTGCGCATGGACTACCTGCGCCCGGCCATGGCCATGACCGATCTGGTGTGCAAGGCCGAGTGCTACCGCCTGTCGCGCAGCATTGCGTTTGTGCGTGGCCAGGTGTTTCAGGTGGGCCAGGATGAGCCGGTGGCCACGGTGAACGCGACCTTCATGCGCGCCACGGCCAACACCCGCCGCAAGGACATGGGCACGGCAGCGGCACCAGCCCCGGTCTCGTTGACCCCGGCACAGGCGGCGTCCAGCCTGAGTGCACCGGCCAGCATCGAGCCCAGCCCGGTCATCGTCAGCCAGCGGGCCGATGTGCCCGAAGCGCTGGCCCTGCCACCCGGCCGCTCGCCGTATGTGGACTTCCTCGACATCCGCCAGCAGGCGCAGATCGAAGCCGGCCCCGTGTTCCGCCTGCCCTTCAAGCGCGAACTGATCGGCAACCCGGTGCTGCCGGCGCTGCATGGCGGCGTGCTGGCGGGTTTGGGCGAAACGGCCATGATCCTGCACCTGACCAACACCAACCCGGCCATCAAGGGTGTGCCGCGTGGCATCGACTTCGCGATCGCCTACATGCGCTCGGCCAAGCCGGTGGACACCTTCGTGCAAGGCACCACCGTGCGCCAGGGCAACCGGGTGGCCCTGGTGCAGGTCTCGATCTGGCAGGACGATCCACAGCGGCCCGTGGCGCAAGCCCGCGGCCATTGCCTGATGCCACGCGACGAGGCCTGATCCGGGCCGGCTCGGTTACAGGCCACGCGCCTGGATGTCCTGGCCCAGCGCCCGCAGCATCTGCTCGTAAGACACTTTGGGTGCCCAGCCCAGTGCACGGGCCTTGGCGGTGGGGAAATGGCTGTCCCAGGCGATGAGGTTGAGCGCCTCGCGCGTGACCGGTGGGCGCTGACGCTGGAAGAAGCGCCGAAACAGCGGCTCGACCACGCTGGCCCCCAGGTAGGCCAGCCCGCGCGGGATCGAGCGCGGCAAGGGTGCCCCCATCAAGCGGGCCAGATCGCTGAAGTAACGCGCCCAGGTCACCGGCAAATCATCCTCGATGTTGAAGGCCTGGCCATAAGCGGCCGGGGTCTGCGCCGCCAGCAACAGGAAGTCGGCCACGTTATCGACCACCGTGAGCGCGGCATGGCCCTGCCCCCCGCCAATGAGCGCGGGCAGGCGCTGGCGCAAGGCATGGGCCGCATCCAGCAACCACGGGCCCGAACCCGGGCCGACGATGTTGGCCGGCCGCACCACGCACACCCGCCCACCCTGTGACTTGAAGCGCCAGGCCAGGGCTTCCTGCCCTTGCTTGGCCTTGCCGTATGGCCCTTGGGCCACGCCCAAAGGCGTGTCCTCTGCGCACACCTGGCGCTGGATCGCATCCCCATACGCGCAGATGCTGGTCGTCAGCACCACGATGGCCTGGTGCCGCAAGGCGGCGTCGAACACATGGGCCGTGCCCCCCACCGTGACGCGATCGTGCGCGGCATAAGTACCTGCATCCCCCACCAGCGCAGCCAGATGGAAGACACGCGCGCAACCCTGAACGGCGCGCTCCACATCGTCAGGCCGCGTGATGTCGCCGCGCACGACTTCCACACGTGCTGTCCAGTTCGAGGGCACGGCCTCCTGCGGCAAGGCCAGCACGCGTACAGACCAGCGCGTGTGCTGAAGCATCAGGCCCACCAGGGCACGGCCCAGAAAACCGCAACCGCCGGTGACCAGCACCATCTCATCTGGCTTGTCCATGTTCGCGCTCACTTGACTTGCCTCTGCACCTGGCCGAAATGCGCCTCGCCAAACAGGTGGCTGGCCACATCGCCCGGAAACGCCCAGAAAGGCGTGCGCTCGCTGGACGTGGCGCAGTTCGGGTAGTCCGGGTTGGCCGATCGCCCGGCCAGGGTCTTTTCCAGCACCATGGAGATGTACTGGTCGTTGCTGCCCTCCAGCGTGTTGCCGTTGAGGATGACCTCGACCCCCGTGTGCTGCGCATAGCGCCGCACCGCGTTGATCCGCGAGTTCAAGGGCTCATACGCGTCGACGCCCACGCCGTTTTCACTGGTCACGCGGATGCCATCGGGCACACGCGCCGCCATGGAGTGGTTGCCTTCGGTGTGGCCGGGCGTGTGGACCAGCGCCAGGCCGGGGCCCAGGCTGAGGCTGCCCTCGAAGGTGATGACACGATCGGGCGCGATGCCGTCGATGCCATGCGGGCAATACCAATCGGCCTGGATGGGCAGCAAGGCCTGCGTGGACGCCCATTCCTGACGGTGCACCAGCAGCTTGGCTTTCGGGAAGTAGCTGGGCTTGCCGTTCGAGCCCAGCCACTTGCGCACGTCATGGGTGTGCAGGTGGTCGTAGCTGATGTAGTCGACCTGATCCGGCGTGATGCCGCACTCGGCCAGCGCGCCTTCCACGGTGTTGTACTGCGGGGCCACCACATTGATCAGGCTGCGCGGCACGCCCTGGGCCAGGCGCTTGAAGAAAGGCGTCTCGCGGTTGGCCTCGTGGTCCGTGGGGGACAGCATCAAGGTGCGCAGCACTTTGTCGTGGTCCCGGTACTGCACCACGAACAGCTTGTTGAACAGGTGGATCAGGGGGAACTTGAAGCCGCGGTGCGCGAACACGCCGGAGAACGCGTAGTAGGTCGGGTAGGGCGCGCGGATCAGGTTGAAGCTGCGGTAGAACAGCACCTCGGGCTCGGCCATCATGCGCTCGTGCAAGGCCTGTGCGCGCTGGCGCACCTCCTCGAGGCGGACCTGAGGGCTGCTGGAAGTACGCGCATGGTCGAAGTCGGCCAGCGCCTGCATGCCAGCCGGCATGGGCGTCATCATCATGTTCATGGAAACTCGCTGAAGAGGTCGGTGAGGAAGCGGCGTTGAACGCGCTCAAGAAGGGCTCAATGCCCGGCCATGCGCGCCGTCACGAAGCGGTTGATGGCATCGGGCGAGAGCTTGGAGAGCAAGGCGAAGAACCGCGTCTGCAGGCCCACGGGCGTGTGCACGGGCAGGCGCGCCGGCGCGCCCTGCGACAGGCGCCAGATGCAATGCGCCACGTCGTCGGCGCTCAGGCGCACGCCCAGCGTCTGCACGGTCTTCATCTTGCTGACGTCATTGGCCACCATGGCCGTGTTGACGAACAGGGGCAGCACGTCCACCACGCGGATGCCGAAGCGCTGCCATTCGATGTCCAGCGCCTCGGTGAAGCTGCGCACCGCCGCCTTGGTGGCCGAGTAGGTTGACAGCATGGGCTGGCCATACAGGGCCGAGGCCGAGCACAGGTTGATCACGCGCGCACCGGGTGTGCTGCGCAGATAAGGCAGGGCCGTGTGGCAGCCATTGACCACGCCCTTGAGGTTGATGTCGATGAGGCGGTGGTGACGGACCAGTTCGGCCTCTTCAAATGGGCTGGTCACCGAGATACCGGCATTGTTGACCAGCACGTCCAGGCGCTCGCCGGCGGCCTGGTGAAACGCCCGCAACTGCATGGCCCAGTCCTCGGGGCTGCTCACATCCAGGCGGCCAGCGTGGCAGTTGGTCTCGCCCAGTTGCCGGCGCAAGGCCATCACACCGGCCTCGTCCACGTCATACAGGCCCACGAACCAGCCTGCTTTGGCAAAACGCTCGGCCACGGCGCGGCCAATGCCTGCGGCCGCGCCGGTGATGAAGATGCTCTTGCGTGATGTCTGGCGTGCGGTGCTGGCCATGGATGCTCCTGTCGTGATCGCCAGCATAGAAGATCAGGGTTGTCCGGTCTTGACTACATCGACCGTGTTTTTGACAATTTCGTCCATGCCCATTCCCCCCCAGGCGTCCTCATCGCCATCCCTCCCCGCCTTGCCAGCCCGGCTGTACGAGCGGGATGCCATCCAGGGCATGGTGCCCTTGAGCTTTGTGCGCGTGCTGGCGGACTACCTGCAGGCCAAGGGCGTGGCGCCGCACGAGCTCATCCCGCGCCGCTACAGCGTGGACGCCGCGCAGCTGGCTGGCCGCATGCCCGCCGAGGCCTATTGCCAGTTGCTGATCAAGGCGGCCGAGCGCTTGCACGACCCGTTGCTGGGCCTGCACCTGGGGCAGTTCATGAAGCCCAGCCAGCTCGGTGCGCTGGGTTATGTGCTGCTGGCTTGTGAAAACCTGGGCGCCGCGCTCATGCGCATCCAGCGCTACCACCGGCTGGTGCATGACATCAACCCCATCGAGCACGAGCTGCGCGACGGGCAGCTCATCCTGCGCTGGGGCGTGGCCCATGGCAAGCCTGGGGCCTTGTTCGACGAGGTGGGCATCACCGGCATCGTGCAGTTCGGGCGCGACCTGTGCGGGCAGAGCCTGGCGCTGCACGCGGTGGACTTCGTCAACCCACCGCCACCGGACATCCGCCCCTATGCCGCCTACTTCGGCTGCCCGGTGCGCTTTGCCCAGCCCGTGACCCGGCTGGTGATCCCGCTTGAAGCGCTGGCCGCCCCTTTGCGCCAGCCTGATCCCACGCTGCTCAAGCTGATGGAGGCCCAGGTGGACGCCGCCATGGCCGAGCTGCCGCAAGCAGGTGACCTGGCCGAGACCACACGCCGCGTGGTCGCCCACCTGGCGCCGCAAGGCCTGCCTGAGCTGGAGCAGGTGGCGCATGAATTGCGCCTGTCACCACGCGTGTTCTACCGGCGCCTGGCCGAGCAGGGGCTGAACTTCCGCGAGCTGCGTGAAGCCGCCTTGCAGCAGGTGGCCGAGCTGCACCTGCGTGACCCGCGCCTCACGCTGGCCGAGGTCAGCGCGCTGCTGGGGTATGCCGAGCAAAGCGCGTTTTCACGCGCGTTCAAGCGCTGGACGGGCACGGCGCCGCTGCAGTGGCGACAACAGCACGCCCCCGCCTGATCGGGCACTTGATCGGGTACGTGATCGGGGCGGGAGCCGGAGCCGGCAACCGCTCAGCGGCTCATCGCACTGTGGTGATAGCCCTGCTGCCCCACCTTGGTCTGCGCCACGAACCAGTCCACCACGGCCTGGCGTTGCTCGGCGCTGTAGTGCAGGCCCAGCTTGCTGCGGCGCCACAGCACGTCGTCGGCCGTCATGGCCCACTCATGGCGCTTGAGGTAGAACAGCTCGGCCTCGTACAGGTCCGGCGCGATCTCGGCGCCCAGGTCGCTGCGTGAACGCACGCCATCGAGCAGGCGCAGCACCCGGCCGCCATAAGCGCGCGTCCAGCGGCGCATCAGGCCCAGGTCCATCCAGGGGTGGCGGCGGCGCAGGCGCGACTGGAACTCGGCCATGTCGGCCATCGGGTTGCTGGTCTCCTCGATCAGGTCACCCAGGAAGCCGCCAGGCAACGTGGCATCCCCCGTCCAGTGGTGGCGCTCGTCGCCCAGCATCTTGCCGACCTCGTCGGCCGCCTCTTCAGACAACAAACGGAAGGTCGTGAGCTTGCCGCCCCACACGGTCAGCCAGGGCGCAGGCCGCATTTGCGCCTGCAAGCGGTAGTCACGCGTCACGGCCGAGGCCTTGCCGCTGGCATCGTCCAGCAAAGGGCGCACGCCGGCGTAGCTCCACACCACATCACCGGGCTGCACGGGGCGGCGCAGGTAGCGGCTGAGTTCCTGGCACAGGTAGATCACCTCTTCGGTGTCGATCTGCACATGGCCAGGCGGGGCCTTGTGTTCGATGTCGGTGGTGCCGATCAGGGTGAAGTCGCGCTCGTAGGGGATCGCGAAGATGATGCGTTTGTCGCGGCCCTGGAAGATGTAGGCGTGGTCGTGGTTGAAGATGCGCGGCACGACGATGTGGCTGCCCTTGACCAGGCGCAGCTTCTCGTGCGCATCACCGCCTTTGCCGGGGGTGGTGGGTACGGCCATGACCTGACGCAGCATCTGCTCGGCCCAGGGGCCCGCGGCGTTGACCACCAGGCGGGTCTGCACCGTCAGGCGGTGGGTGGCCGCTTGCGTGGCCGGGTCCAGGTGGGCCAGCGTGGCACGCCAGCCGCCGGCATGCGCGCGCATGGCTTCGCAACGCGTGCGCGTGAGCACCTGGGCGCCCTGCTCGGCGGCATCCTGCGCGCACAAGGCCACCAGGCGGGCGTCGTCCACCCAGCCATCTGAATACACAAAGCCCTTGGTCCAGCCCGGTTTGAGCGGCTCGCCCAGGGGCGACTTGTTGAGCGCCACCGATTCACATCCGGGCAGGAACTCGCGCGGCGCCAGGTTGTCGTACAGCCACAGGCCCAGGCGGATCATCCAGGCCGGGCGCATGGAGGCATCGTGCGGCAACACGAATCGCAGCGGCCACATGATGTGCGGGGCCGAGCGCAGCAGCAGCTCGCGCTCCATCAGCGCCTTGCGCACCAGGCCGAACTCGCCATACTCCAGATACCGCAGCCCACCGTGGATCAACTTGGTGGACGATGAGGAGGTGTGGCTCGCCAGGTCCTCCTGCTCGCACAGCACCACGCGCCAGCCGCGCCCGGCCAGGTCGCGGGCGATGCCCACGCCGTTGATGCCGCCACCAATCACCAGCACGTCACAGTGGTAGTCCGCTTCGCTGGTGTGATCGTCGGCTTTCTGCGGGGTGGGGGGGCTTGCGGGCTGCAAACAGGGCTCCTTCAGTGGTGCAATGTCATGTTTTACGACACGAGAGCGTACAACACAAGCGCGTTTGTATTCTTTTGTGTTTGTTTTTTTTCGTATACGCTTCGCATATCCCGGAAATTTGCGCGAAAACAGTCAATGGAGACCCGGTATGAACCCTGATTCGGCATGGAGCCCCAACCCGCGCCAGCTGGCTTTGCTGGAAGAAGTGCGCGCGCGCGGCGCGGTGTCCGTCGAACGCCTGGCCCAGCGCCTGGACGTGACCATGCAGACCGTGCGCCGTGACGTGCAGCGCCTGGCCGACGCCGGCCTGCTGCAGCGCTTCCACGGTGGCGTGAGCCTGCCGCGCGTCGCCCCGCAAGTCGGCGCCTGGAAAGAACGCCAGGCCCTGCGTGCGGACGCCAAGGCCCGCATCGCCCGCTCGGTGGCTGCCGCCATCCCCGATGGCAGCTCGCTGATGATGGGCATCGGCACCACGGTGGAAGCCGTTGCGCGCGAGCTTCTCAAGAAATCCGGCCTGCGCGTGATCACGCACAACCTGCACGTGGCCAGTTTGCTCAGCGAGCACCCCAATTGCAAGGTCCACGTGGCCGGCGGCGTGCTGCGCTCGCGTGACAGCGCGCTGGAAGGCGACAGCACCGTGGCCTTCCTCAAGCAGTTCAAGGTGGACTACACCATCATGAGCACCATGGGCATCGACGAGGACGGCACCCTGCGTGACCGCGACCTGCGCGAGTTGCCCGTGGCCCAGACCCTGGTCGAACAGGCCCGCGAGACCTGGCTGGTGGCCGACGTCAGCAAGTTCAGCGAAGCCGAGCTGGCCAAGGTGGGCCACCTGCAGACCATGAAGCGTGTGTTCACCGACGCGCTGCCCCCGGCGCCGTATCCCAAGATGCTGCAGGAATGGGATGTGGGCCTGACGATCGCGTCCTGACCTTCACCCCGCATCTCTCCCACGCTCATTCATCACAAGAAAAACCATGGCCCTGATCCTCGCGCTCGACCAAGGCACCTCCAGCTCACGCAGCGTCGTCTTCGACGAGCAAGGCCAGATCCTGGCCAGCGCGCAACTGGAGATCCGCCAGCACTACCCGCAACCCGGCTGGGTCGAGCACGACCCGCTGGAGCTGTGGGCCACGCAGCGCGACACGGCGCACGCGGCCTTGGCACAGCTGCATCAGGCCGGCCACGACCTGCGCCAGCTCAAGGGCATCGGCATCACCAACCAGCGCGAGACCACGCTGCTGTGGCGCCGCGACACCGGCCTGCCCGTGCACCGCGCCATCGTCTGGCAGGACCGCCGCACCGAGGCGCAATGCGCCCGCTGGCGCGAGCAAGGCCTGGGCGACACCATCCGCGCCAAGACCGGCCTGGTCATCGACCCCTACTTCTCGGGCAGCAAGCTGCAATGGCTGCTGGACAACGTGGACGGCGCCCGCGAGGCCGCGCAAAAAGGCGAGCTGGCCTTCGGCACCGTGGACAGCTGGCTGCTGTGGAACCTCACGGGCGGGCGCGTGCACGCCACCGATGTCAGCAATGCCTCGCGCACCATGCTGTTCAACATCCACACCAATGACTGGGATGACGAGCTGCTGGCGCTGATGGGCATCCCGCGCGAGGTGCTGCCGCAAGTGCACCCATCCAGCCACCTGTTTGGTGAGGCTGCGGCCACCGTGTGGGGGCCGGACAAAGCCGCCTTGCCGGGGCTGCCCACCTTGCCCGTGGGCGGCATCGCCGGTGACCAGCAAGCGGCGCTCTTCGGCCAGGCGGGCTTTGAAGCGGGCCTGGCCAAGAACACCTATGGCACCGGCTGCTTCATGCTCATGCACACCGGCAGCGATGTGCGCACCTCGGCCAACGGCCTGTTGAGCACGGCCGCTGCGCAATTGCCCGGCCAGCGCGCGTATGCGCTGGAGGGCAGCGTGTTCATCGGTGGTGCGGTGGTGCAGTGGCTGCGCGACGGCCTGCACGCCATCAAGGCCGCCAGCGAGGTGCAGTCCCTCGCTGAAAGCGTGCCGGATTCAGGTGGCGTGATGTTCGTGCCCGCCTTCACCGGCCTGGGTGCCCCCTATTGGCAAAGCGATGCACGTGGCGCCATCGTGGGGCTGACACGCGGCAGCACCGTGGCGCACATTGCGCGCGCTGCGCTCGAATCGATTGCCTTCCAGAGCGCCGCCCTGCTGCAGGCCATGAGCCGCGATGCCGTGGCCGCTGGTGGCCGCCCCGTGAGCGAGCTGCGCGTGGACGGCGGCGCCTGCGTCAACAACCTCTTGATGCAGTTCCAGGCCGACCTGCTGGGCATCCCCGTGGTGCGCCCCGAGGTGGTCGAGACCACGGCCCTGGGCGCGGCCTACCTGGCCGGGCTGGCCACCGGTGTCTACGCCGACACCACCACCATCGCCCGCCTGTGGCGCGCCGAGCGCACCTTCTACCCCACGCTGTCGCGCGAGCGTGCCGACGAGCTCATGGCCCATTGGGAGCAAGCCGTGCGGCAGGCCTGCCAGCACTGACGCCCCCACATTGACACCGCAACTGGGAGGGTTGCCAGTTGACGCTCTGAGCAGACAAGCCGCACTCTCGCCCAAGGCGCACATCTTTGCGCCACGCGGGGTCCACGTTCGGTCCTCATCACAACACATGAGGGTGTCATGGCCTCCACGCACACAGAGGCAGTAACAGGTCCCACGCCGGACCTGCTGGCTCGTGCATTCAATGCCGCGCCCAACGGCTTCGTGCTGGTCAACGAGGCGGGCGCCATCGTCGCGGCCAACGAGGCCCTGTGCCAGATGTTTGGCTACCCCGCCGAGCAGTTGCTGAAGACCTCGGTGGACCACCTGCTGCCGGATGCGCTTCGCACCGGGCACGCCGCGCTGCGTGCCAGCTTCCATGAACGGCCCGAACCACGGCCCATGGGGGCCGGCCGCGTGCTGTTCGCCCGGCACGCCGATGGCCATGGCTTCCCGGTGGAGATCGGCCTCAACCCGCTGCCAGGCGCACAGGGCCTGCTCGTGCTCGCCTCGGTGGTGGACATCAGCGAGCGCATCGGGCTGGAGTCCGCCTTCAAAGGCATGTTCGATGGTTCACCGTATGGCCAGCTCATCATCAACGACGCGGGCCGCATCATGATGGCCAACCGCGTGCTGGCCGAGTCACTGGGCTATACCCCATCGGCCCTGAAGGGCCAGGCGCTGGACATGCTGCTGCCCGAACGTTACCGTCAGCGCCACGGCGCCCTGATGGCCAGCTACCGGCGCACCGGCGAGTCCCGCATGATGGGCCAGGGCCGCGACCTGACCGCGCTGCATGCCGATGGCACCGAGCTGCCCGTGGAAATCGGGCTCAGCCGGGTGCGCTGGGAAAAGCAGCTGTCGACCCTGGTCGTCATCACCGACATCAGCGTGCGCAAACGGCTGGAGCTGGAGCTGCGGCAAGTCAACGCCGACCTGCAGGAGTTCACCTACGTGGCCTCGCATGACCTGCGCTCGCCCCTGCGCGGCATCGCCGACCTGATCGAGTGGGTCGAAGCCGATCTCGGCCCCGAGCAGCCCGCCGATGTGCAACGCAACCTGGGCCGCATCAAGCAGCGCATCCAGCGCATGGACCGCCTCATCGACGACCTGCTGCGTTATGCCCGCGCAGGCCGTGCCGACACCGAGTTCCGCCAGGTGAAGCTGCAAGCGCTGGTCTCCGACATCCTGGAGCTGCAACCGCCGCCCGAGGGCTTCATCGTCACGCTGGACCTGGATGTCCCCCCCATGCAGGCCGCCCGCACCCCGCTTGAAACCGTGTTGCGCAACCTGCTGAGCAATGCCGTCAAGCACCATGATCGCCCGCCTGGCCACATCCACGTGCGCGCCAGCATCGATGACAACCACTGCCGCATCGAGGTCGAAGACGACGGCCCCGGCATCCCGACGCAGGCCCGTGAGCGCGTCTTCAAGCTGTTCCAGACGCTCACCGCCACCGAGCGCGGTGGCTCCGGCATCGGCCTGGCCCTGACCAAACGCCTGGTGGAAGTGCATGGCGGCGACATCGAGGTGATCTCGCCCGTGCGGAACGGCCGCGGCGCCTGCTTCAGCTTCCGTTGGCCACGCTTTCAAAGGAGAACCAGCGATGAACAAGCCTGAGCCTTTGAGCATCCTGCTGGTCGAGGACGACGATGTGGCGGCCGAGTCCGTCACGCGCAGCATCGGCAAGAGCGGCCTGAGCATCCCGGTGGTGTGGGCCGAAGACGGTCTGGCCGCTCTCAACATCCTGCGCAGCAGCGGCCGCCCCGGCCAGGCCCCTCGGCCCCGGGTCATCCTGCTGGACCTGAACATGCCCCGCATGAACGGGTTCGAGTTCTTGCAAACCGTGCGCACCGACCCCGACCTCAAGGACGAAATCATCTTCGTGCTGACCACCTCGGACGACGAATCCGACCGCACACGCGCCTACCACGAGAACATCGCCGGCTACATGGTGAAGTCCGCCGTGGGCCCCCAGTTCTCCAAATTGGTTGCCTTGCTGCAAAGCTACCAGGGCGCCGTCAAGCTACCGTGATCCAGGACACCTCCGTGAACGCCCGCGTCAACCCCGTGCACCTGCTGGTCGTCGATGACGACGAGGTCGACCGCGAGCGCGTGCAGCGCTTCATGCGGCACTCGCCGGTGAAGGTGATCACGCACGAGGCCGCCTCTGGCGAAGAGGCCTTGCGCCTGGTGCGCAGCCAGGCCTTCGATTGCGTGGTGCTCGACAACCAGCTGGGTGACACCACCGGCTCGGACCTGCTGCAACGCCTGCGCAAGGAAGCCTGCCAGGACTGCCCCGTCATCATGGTGACCGGCGCAGGCAACGAGGCCCTGGTCGTGCAGGCCCTGCAAGACGGTGCGGCCGACTACCTCTCCAAGATCCACCTCAGTGCCGACAACCTCGTGCGGGCGGTGATGCGCAGCCTGGAGCACCACCAGTTGCGCCGCGAGCTGGATGACATGCACAACCAGCTGGAGCGGCGCGTCGAGGAACAGGCCGCCATCATCCGCCAGCGCGAGCGGGACCTGCAAGACATCCTGGACCATGCCTCCAGCCTGATCGGCTACTGGGATGACGCGCAACGCGTGCGTTTCGGCAACCGCGCCCACCAGGCCTGGTTCGGCATCGAGGCCGATCAGTTGCCCGGCATGCGCGTGCGCGAGGCCATCGGCGAGCACATGTATGCGCTGCACGAGCCCCATATCCGGCTGGCACTGGCGGGTGTGCCCCAGCTGTTCGAACACACGCTGCCGGGCACCAATGGCATCAAGACCCGCCATGTGCAGGCCGAATACCGCCCCGACGTGGGCGCGGCCGGGCAGGTGCTGGGCTTTTACGTCACCATCACCGACATCACGCTGATCAAGGCCGCCCAGGCTGGCGTTGAAGAGCTGCTGCACTTCGTAGAAGCCGTCATCGGCAACTCGCCTGTGGGCATGGCCGTGTACGGTGCGGACGGCCTTTGCGTGCTGAGCAACCACGAGATGGCCACCGTCACCGGCCTGAGCGAAACACAGCTGCGCGCGCAAGCCTTGTCGGCCCTGTCTGCCAGCCAGCCTGTCGGCTTGATCGAAGCCGCCCAGGCCACGCTGCACGACGGCCGCACCCGGCACATCGACGTGGCCTTGCCGCGCGCAACAGGCCAGGAGGCCCAGATCGCCTGGTCGCTGGCACGCATCGAACGCGGTGAAGAACCGCATTTGCTGGCCATCGCCCGCGACATCACCGAACAGAAGACCTTGCACGAATCCCTGGTCAATGCACGCAACGCCGCGCAGGAAGCCGCCCGCATCACCAGCGCCTTCCTGGCCAACATGAGCCACGAAATCCGCACGCCGATGAACGCCATCGTCGGGCTGTCCCGGCTGGCGCTGGAAGAAACGCTCTCGCCCTCGGCACAAGGCTACATCGAACGTGTGCACAACTCGGCCCTGGCCTTGATGGGCATCCTCGACGATGTGCTGGACTACGCCAAGGTGGAAGCCGGCCAGATGCGCCTGGAGCACACCGAGGTGGTGGTCGAGGACATGCTGCAGCGGGTCGTGGACCTGTTCTCCGGGCGCATGACCCAGAAGCGCCTGCACTTCACGGTGGACCTGGCACCCGAGGTGCCGGCGCGCATCATGGGCGACCCCTTGCGCCTGTCCCAGGTCCTCAACAACCTGGTGGGCAACGCCGTCAAGTTCACCGACCACGGTGGCGTGCACCTCACCGTGACGCGGCTGATCGAGCAAGGCATCGACACGCTGCGCTTTGCCGTGCGCGACTCCGGCATCGGCATCGACACCCAGCACCAGGACGCGCTGTTTGCCGCCTTTGCACAAGGCGATGCCTCCATCACCCGGCGCTTTGGCGGCACCGGCCTGGGCCTGGCCATCTGCAAACGCCTGGTCGACATGATGGGCGGGCGCATCGGCGTCGACAGCCTGCTGGGCCAGGGCAGCACCTTCTGGTTCACCTTGCCGCTGAGCGCGGCCGTGGGAGGCGAAGGCCAGCCGCTTGACCAGGCGCACGACGAGCCCCCCCGCTACCGCGTCCTGCTGGTGGGCCCCGACCCGCACAGCACGCAACAACTGGCCCGGCAACTGGCGCCGCGCTGCAGCCACCTGGTGGTGGCCACGCACGCAGATGCGGCCTGCGCCCTGCTCGCCCAGGCTGCGCAGACGCAGCAGCCGATCGATGCCGTGCTCATCGACTGGCCTCAGCTGGACGCCCATGCCGAGGCCTTGATCCAGCGAACCCGCGCACAGTGCCAGCAACACGGTGCGCCCGACACACCACACATCGCCCTGGTGCCGGGCTTCGAGCCGCACCGCTCGCTGCAGGTCGAGCCAGATCTGCGGCTGTTCAAGCCCGTGCTGCCCTCGGCCCTGCTCCAGGCCTTGCACCGCGCCTGCACCCACAAGCAGGCAGGCGCACCGCAACAGGCCTCCCCGGCCCATCTGCTGCAACAACGTGGCCAGCCTCTGCACGGCAGCCGCATCCTGCTGGTGGAAGACAACGCCCTCAACCAGATGGTCGCCCAGGCCTTTCTGCAGCAAGCCGGCATGGAGGTGTCCACCTTGGGCAATGGCGAGGAGGCCGTGCAACTGATGGCGCGTGTGCCTGCCGGCCACTTTGCCGCCATCCTCATGGACATGCACATGCCCGTGATGGACGGACTGGAAGCCTCGCGGCGCATCCGCCTGATGGCCCAGGCCCAGGGCACCCCCATCATCGCCATGACCGCCGCCGTGCTGCCCGCCGATCGTGAACGCTGCCAGGAAGCCGGCATGGTCGACATGGTGACCAAGCCCATCGTCCCCGAAACCCTGGTGGACACCCTGCTGAAATGGGCCCGGCCCACGCTGCCTCCGAAGGCCCCCTAGCTCCTGCTACCCTTGCGCCCCATGCAAGGCCCCAAGCGCAAGATCTTCCACGCCACCCTGTATGAGCTCATCGCCATCGTCGTCGTGACACTGGCCATGCGCTGGCTGTCCGATAAAGGCACAGCCGAGGCCGGTGGCCTGGCCTTGTCGACCTCGGTGGTCGCCCTGTTGTGGAACATGGTGTTCAACACCCTGTTCGAACGCTGGGAGCGCCGCCAGCTCCAGCACGAACGCACCCTGGCCCGTCGCGTGGCCCACGCCATCGGTTTCGAAGGTGGCCTGGTGCTGATGACCGTGCCCATGATCGCCTGGTGGCTGGAGATGAGCTGGTGGCAGGCCCTGGTCACCGACCTGGGCCTGGTGGTGTTCTTTCTGTTCTACACCTTCGCATTCAACTGGCTGTTCGACCACGTGTTCGGCTTACCCGATTCCACGCGACGCACACCCCCTTGAACGCGGGCCATCTGCAACGACAGGTAAGCACGGTCAATGCCGTTACCAGTTTGAATCAAACTGCCCCGCGTGGCAGGCATCATGGCCGCGCCCCTCAATACACAGGGTGGTTGGGAGCGACCACCCCGGACCCTGCCCATGAACGTTCAGCCCCTGCGCACCTGGCGTCAGGCCAGCCTGCTGGCCACCGCCCTGTTCACCGCTTTGCTGTTGAGCGCCTGCGGTGGCGGCCAGACCGACACGTCCGGCCCCACGTACAGTGACCCACCCTCGCTGCCACAAAGCCTGCAAGACATCGTCCCCGACGATGCACAAGCGGCGCGCTTCCTGACCCAGGCCACCTTCGGGCCCGATATGGAGGGCATCGCCGAGCTCAGGCAGATCGGTTATGGCAACTGGCTGAACCGGCAGTTCGCCCGCCCTCGCCTCGACACCCACTGGGATTACGCCCAGCGCATGGGCCCGCCCGGCTGTGATGTGTGCGACGCCTCCCCCACGGACGCCCCGATGGAGAGCTTCTGGTTCCAGGCCGTGCTGGGCACCGACCAGTTGCGCCAGCGCGTGGCCCTCGCCTTGTCCGAGATCTTCGTGATCAGCGCGGTCAACAGCAACATCGACGACCCGGTCGCTTATGCCGCCTACCTGGACATGCTGTCGCGCAACGCCTTCGGCAATTTCCGCAACCTGATCGAAGACGTCACCCGCCAGCCGGCGATGGGCTACTACCTCTCGCACATCGTCAACATGAAGGAGGACAGCAACCCCAAGAGCGCCACTTATGGCCGCACGCCGGACGAGAACTACGCGCGGGAGGTGATGCAGCTGTTCACCATCGGCCTGTGGCAGATCGATGACTATGGCCACCGCAAGCAGGACGCCAACCACCAGGACATCCCGACCTATGGCCTGGACGACGTCATGGGCCTGGCCCGCGTGATGACGGGCCTGAGCTGGAACGGCCCCGATCAGAGCAACAACACCTGGTGGGGCAAATCCGGCAAGACCTGGAACCAGCCCATGCAGATGTACCCGCAGTACCACTCCAGCGGCGACAAGGTCTTCCTGAGTGTGCACATCCCGGCCACCACCGACCAGATGACGCAGGCCATGGCCGACGCCGACCTCAAGATGGCCCTGGACACCCTGTTCAGGCACCCCAATGTGCCGGCCTTCTTTGGCAGACAGCTCATCAAGCGCCTGGTCACAAGCAACCCCAGCGACGCCTACGTCTACCGCGTGGCCCAGGCTTTCAAGGACAACGGCAACGGCGTGCGCGGTGACATGAAGGCCGTGGTGCGCGCCGTCCTGCTGGACCCGGAAGCCCGCGACCCGAGCAAACTCGATGATCCCAACTGGGGCAAGCTGCGCGAACCCATGATCCGCTGGGCCAACTACCTGCGGGCGTTTCATGTGCGATCGGGCACCAACCAGTACCGCAACCAATACCTGGAAGACCCGGCCTTCGGCCTGGCCCAGAGCCCGCTGCATGCGCCCTCGGTGTTCAACTGGTACAGCCCGGACTACAGCCCACCGGGTGAGTTGCTGGACGCCGGCCTGACCGCCCCCGAGTTCCAGATCACCCATGAGACCTCGCTGACCGGCTACGACAACTTCATGGAAAACAAGATCCGCGCCACCACGGCCGCGTATGTCAGCAAGACGCTTGGCAAGGCCGATGCCATGGTGGCCGACTACAGCGCCGAAATCGCCCTGGCCAATGACCCGGACAAGCTGCTGGACAGGCTCAACATCCTGCTGATGAACGGCCAGATGAGCCCGGCCACGCACGACCTCATCAAGGACACGCTCAACCGCATCACCGCCAAAGCCTGGATCTGGCCGAAGGAGGACACGCGCGTGCACATGGCCATCCGCCTGCTGATGGCCTCCCCCGAGTACCTGGTCCAGAAATAAGGCGAGCGCCGCATGAGCTTCATCCACACCCACGCCGACCGCCGCCTGTTCCTGCGCCAGAGCGCCGCCCTGGGCGCCCTGGCCGGCTCGTCACTGGCCAGCAACCTGGCGCTGATCGGCGCTGCGGCGGCCCAGAGCACCGGTGGCTACCGTGCGCTCGTCTGCATCAACCTGGCCGGCGGCAACGACAACGCCAACACCGTGGTGCCCGTCAGCCCCACCGAGTACGCCGCGTATGCCGCGGCGCGCCAGTCCCTGGCCTTGCCCACCAGCGCCCTGCTGCGGCTCAGCCCCACGGGCTACAACGGCCCCTCGCTGGCCCTGCACCCCTCGCTGGCCAGGCTGCAAGGCCTGTTCAACAGCGGCAAGGCCGCCGTGATGGCCAATGTGGGCACCCTGGCCCAGCCCATCACCAAAGACCAATGGGACAAGCGCACCCCTGCCATCCGCCTGCCCTACCAGCTGTTCTCGCATTCAGACCAGAGCCGCGAATGGCAGACCGGCGTCCCGGACGCCATCTCGCGTACCGGCATCACGGACACCACCTCGCGCACCGGTTGGCTGGGCCGCGCTGGGGATTTGCTGGACACGCTCAACAGCAGCCCGGTGTCGATCTGCATGTCCCTGGGGGGCAACAACATGCTGCAAGTGGGCAACAGGATCGTCCAGTACCAGCTCACAGCACAAGGCCCTGTTGCGCTGCGCGAGCTGGACAGCCCCTATGGCATCAACACGCCGGCGCTGCGCATCCTGCTGACCGACAACGCCCGCGTCAACAAGCTGGAGCGCGAGCTGACCGCCGTGGCACGGCGCGCCATCTCGACCGAAGCCGCCGTGAGCTACGCCATCGCGCCCTCGGACCCACCAGATGGCAAGGACAAGCGCAAAGGCACCCTGAAGATCCCCGACTTCGGCGGCGGCAACCTGGGCGCCCAGTTGCGCATGGTCGCCCGCATGATCGCCGCACGCCAGGACCTGGGCCACACCCGCCAGATCTTCTACGTCTCGCATGGCGGCTACGACATGCACTCGGACCTGCTCACCAACCACGCCAGGCGCCTGGCCGAGCTGGACACCGCCATCGCGGACTTCTACCTGGAGACGGTCGCCCTGGGTGTCAGCGACCAGGTCACCACCTTCACGGCCTCCGAATTCGGCCGGGCCCTGCAATCCAACGGCGACGGCTCGGACCACGGCTGGGGTGCGCACCACTTCGTCGTGGGTGGCGCGGTGCATGGCCAGCGCATCTTCGGCCAATGGCCCACGGTGGCGCTCAAGAGCAATGACGACGCGGGCAACGGCCGCCTGATCCCCACCACCGCGGTGGACCAGTACGCCGCCACCCTGGCCACCTGGCTGGGCGTGGACGCCAGCCTGCTGAGCAGCGTGCTGCCCAATATCGGGCGCTTCGCCAGCAGCGACCTGGGCTTCTTCAGCGCCTGAGCGCTGGCCGGCCGGCCGCCTGACCGCGTGAAAACACCGAGGCGGGCTGTCGCCCCACGTTCCTTGCTGTCGTGATTTATTCTGGTCACCCGGGCCCGGTCGCCCTAGCATGCGAGACCCCCATCGCACGAACCGCATGCAGTACCGATGACACCCAAGCCCTCGACCTCTTTTGTTGTCCACGGCCCGCATGGCCCGCTGGCCGTTCAACGCTGGGGCCACGCCTCCTTGCCCGTCGTCATCCTGGTGCACGGCTACCCGGACAACCGCAGCAAGTGGGAGCCCATCGCCCGTCAGCTGAGCGACCGCTACCAGGTCATCGCGTATGACGTGCGCGGCGCAGGCGACTCGTTCAAGCCCGCGCGTCGGCGCGACTACCGGCTCGAACACCTCACCGCCGATTTCAAGGCCGTGCTGCAAGCCGTCAGCCCCAAGCGCCCGGTGCACCTGGTGGCGCACGACTGGGGCTCGGTGCAAAGCTGGGAGTTCGTGACCGACCCGGCGCTCAAGGGCCGCATCGCCTCGTTCACCTCGTGCTCCGGCCCCTGCCTGGACCACTTCGGCCACTGGCTGCGCGACAGCCTCAAGCGCCCCACGCCCACCAACCTCGGCCGGGTGACGCTGCAGATGCTCAAGTCCTGGTACGTCTACATGTTCCAGCTGCCCTTGCTGCCTGAAGCCCTGTGGCGCACCGTCATCGGCCCCAACTGGCCCGGCCTGATGCGCCTGCTCGAGCGCACCGAGATCACCCCCCGCGCCTCGCAGACCTCGGATGGCGTGCACGGCGTGGGCCTGTACCGCGCCAATGTCTTTCAGCGCATGCTCAAGCCGCAGCAGCGTTTTGCGCATGCACCCGTGCAAGTGCTGGTGCCGACCAAGGACCACTTCGTCAGCCCCTGGTTGAGCGAAAACCTGTCGCGCTGGGTGCCGCAACTGACCCGCCGCGAAATCCCTGCGGGCCACTGGGTCACGCTCAAGCAGCCTGAGCTGTTCACGCAACACGTGCGATCCTTCATCGACAGCATCCCCATCCCCGCCACGAGGTAAACCCATGCGCAAGACGGTTGTGATCACAGGTGGCAATTCGGGCATCGGCCTGGCCATTGCCCATGAACTGGCCCAACGCGGCGCCACCGTGTGCCTGGCCTGCCGCGACCAGCGCAAGGCCGCTGCCGCGCGCAGCGAAATCCTGCAACGCACACCGGGTGCCAGCGTCGAGTTGTACGAGCTGGACCTGGCCTCGTTCGATGCCATCCACCGCTTCGTGCAGACCTTCTCGTCAAGGCACGACAAGCTGCACGCCCTGATCAACAACGCCGGTGCCGTGCCCACGCGCCAGCAGTTCACCGCCGAAGGCTTCGAGCTGCAGTTCGGCGGCAACTACCTGGGCCCCTTCCTGCTCACGCACCGCCTGATGCCCTTGCTGCAAGCGGTGGCCGACGAAGGCGGTGTGGGCCAGGGGGACGCGCGCATCGTCAACCTGTCGTCCATCGCGCACACGATTGGCCGCATCGACCTGGACACCGCCAAGGGCCGCAAGCCTTACCGCGTGCTGCCCGCGTATGCGCAATCCAAGCTGGGTAACCTGTTGTTCAGCAACGCCCTGGCGCGCAAGCTGCCCGCCGGCGTCAGCTCGCAGGCCATGCATCCCGGTGGCGTGGCCTCGCCGCTGTACCGCGATATTCCCGGTTGGCAGTACGCCGTGATGAAGCCCTTCCTGATCGGGCCCGAGCGTGCGGGCCAGCTGGCTGCCGAGCTGGCGCTGGATGCGGCACGGCGTGGCGAGACGGGCGGCTACTTCTCCATCCAGCACCCGCGCATCGTGTCGCGCGCGGCCCGAGACGAGTTACTGCAAGACACGCTCTATGCCCAGAGCTGTGTGTGGGCCGGTGTGACGCCGCTGGGTGGCTCGGTGCGTGCGCAGATGGCGGCGTAAAGAGCCGCGCGAGGGGCGCTAAATCGGTGGGATTAGACCACCTTGAGCGATACCTAACCCAAATCAGACAGCCTGCAATAGCAGGCTGTTTTGCTGATAGGCACAAAACGAACCTGATTCCAAAAACAAACTTAGAAAGGCTGGGCCGTAAGCTGCTCCAGAGCTCGCTTAGCTTTCGCGATATCAATCTCTATCTGTTTGATCGTAGATAAAAGCTTATCTCTACCCTCACCGCCCTTTTCCGCAAGAGCAGAAAGCCGAGCATACACATTATCCAACCGATGAAGTTGAGCCAACATTGCCTCTATCAACTGGGTAACGGACTGCCTGTAACTGACAACTGTAGGCTCGTTCAAATCCAACAACTTGACCGTGAACTCACCAGCAGTCGATTTACCCTCAACAACATCATCCTTAAATCGCAGATGCTTATACATCTCATGATCACATGGATTGGGAACAAATAATTTTGTCTCGTCACCCTTAGCCGGCCAATAGCTCCTCTTGCGACTATTGCACGAATTGCAGCAGTAGAACAAATTCTCATATACGGTAGCCAACTCAGGAAATACTGACTTAGGCCGATAGTGATCCACACCAAAGCCATCTCGACGGGGCGCATTCGTATCCGGCACCCTACAATAGACACACTTACGGTGGAACTCAATCCGCAGAACGTCTTTATATGACCTGTAGTCCGCGTATTGCCTCGGCTTCTGAGTCCTCGTATGCTTCGCCTTTGGATAGACAAATGGATTCATTTTAAACCGTATTCAGCCTCAATATCATCCAAGCTCGCCGAAATACCCTCCAACTCGCCAACCAGATTATCCAAATGATTAATCTCTTCTGCTGTGATCCGAGGAGACAACTTTCGCAATCTGCTAGTAAGTATCTGAAGACGAGCGTCGTCTTCATTGGAAGCGTTGCCACTAAAAGACCGTACTAACAAGTCAATTCGCCGATCACTGGCAGCAGTAATGGCAGCAATCGCATCAGCTTGCTGCTGAATACTTCTAACCTCTTTATGCGCCCCAGTAGAGAATTCATCCGTAGTAAAGGTTTGATCCCCTACGCGATGAATGGCACCCACAGAAACGATCAACGGCGTACCAACCTCGACATATCGAGTATCAATAGTTTTGGTAGGCGACACCTTATACTCTTGAACAGCATCAGGCCAAATCACCGACGACTCAAGCAAGTGCAAGTTATCCATAGCCACCCCATTCACGTTTTCTTATTTTCACCGAGAAACTTCTTGCCACCATCGCCAAGAGACCACATAAACATAGAGAACTCTAATTTATGCAACCGATCGAGCGACGCCATACACGCACCGACCTCGACATTCTCAGCAGAGAAATCAAAATCAAGAACATATTCTTGACGATTACCTCTAGTGCCAAGCCCGTGTTGAAATAAAAAATTGCCAAATTCGGTGGGGCCACTTACCCGCTGAGAATGCTCAGCAACGTCTCCAAATAGGCCTGAGCTTAAGGTGCCGACCAAATCAGGGTTGACCCATTTACTCAAATCTGCGCGATTGTAGGGAACACTATTTATGTACCGAAGCCCAATCCGCGTAAAAAACTCACTGTCAATCACCTTCGCAGCGGCATCAACAACTTGCTGCACCTTTGAGCGAAGCTCGTCATAAGATAAGTACTGATGCGTTTCTATGGAGATAGTGGACGCACGCAGAGCGACCGTCCATCTATTGGACCTAAAAGTATGTACAGTGGGATGTACGACGCTGCCTACGCCGACATTAAGGTCGTTGCCCGATTCCTGATGAGGATAGTCTTTTCTAAGAGCCTTCGCAAAAGACATCGGAGGACGCGCATCCTCCAGCTCATACAGCGTAGGAAACCTAAGTTCGCAGACAACCTGCCGAATGAGGTTCCGTTCAAAGTGAGCAGAGTCCACCAAGGGTAAGGATAGAGGCTTAACGACGGGCGTCGGAGTAGTCATCTCTTCACCTTGGCAATCACAAAAAAGCCGCGCAGCATCACGCAACCTAGCTCTTAGCGAGCCTACCACGCATAGGAGAATCGCTACGACTTTGCTCCCCCCTAAAACGGGGTTAGTTGCTCCCTTTGGAACAAACAGTACACATCAAGGCCAAGGCGCAGCGACTCAACCATAAGCACACGCGGCTCTCGCAATTGAAGGCCGAGGCCGCTGCCGCAGGCGCACAATCGGGTCGCTTTTGTTGAAGGACGACCTGAGGACAACCGCCCATGCCCAGCCTGCCCGCCTTGATGACCGAGATCACCATCACCCAGCCGGGTGGCCCGGAGGTGCTGCAGGCCCGCCAGGCCCCGCTGCCGGAGCCCGGCCCGGGGCAGTTGCTGGTCAAGGTCGAGGCCGCAGGTGTCAACCGCCCCGACGTGCTGCAGCGACGCGGCCTCTACCCCATGCCCCCCGGCGTCAACCCCACCCCGGGCCTGGAGGTCGCCGGTGAAGTCGTGGCCCTGGGTGAAGGCGTGCAGGGCTTCAGCGTGGGCAACCCCGTCTGCGGGCTGACGGACGGTGGCGGGTACGCCCAGTACGCGGTGCTGCCCGCCTCCCAGGCCCTGCTGCGCCCACGCGGCATGGACGCCATCCACGCCGCCGCCATCCCCGAGACCTTCTTCACCGTCTGGGCCAACCTGTTCATGATGGGCCGCGCCAAGGCCGGCGAGACCCTGCTGGTGCATGGCGGCACCAGCGGCATCGGCTCCACGGCCTTGATGCTGGCCAAGGAAATGGGCCTGCACGCCGTCTCCACAGATGGCGGCCCCGAGAAGGGCGCCGCCGCCGTGCAACTGGGCGCCGAGTTCAGCATCGACTACCGCACCCAGGCCTTCGTGCCCGAGCTCATGCGCTGGACCAGCGGCCGCGGGGTGGACCTCATCCTCGACATCATGGGCGCCGGCTACTTCGAGCAGAACCTGGGCGCCCTGGCCAAGGACGGGCGCCTGCTGCTGATCGGCTTCATGGCGGGCGACACGGTCGACAAGTTCAGCCTGCTGCCCATCATGCTCAAGCGCCTGACGGTGACCGGCTCCACCATGCGCGCACGCACCACCGAAGAGAAGGCGGCCATCGCCCGCGAACTGCACGCGCTCGTGTGGCCGGCGCTGTCGGCGGGCCGCTGCGTGCCCCACGTCCATCAGGTGTTCGATCTGGACCAGGCCGCCGACGCGCACCGCCTGATGGAAAGCCGCGGCCACATCGGCAAGATCGTGCTCAAGGTGTGAGGATTGTTGGATGAGCCCATGTGAAGGCGCCCTTGTGCGGGTTCATTGACCCAGGTCAGTGCCCGGACTTGATGGCCGCCAGCCCCCTTCTGGAAAGCCCGCAACACCGAGCATGGCACGCTCACTATATTGGACCGGTACCTGTTGTATGACGCTTCGATCAGGCGTCACTAAACAAGATGGGACCGTCGCCATGACCGCCTCCAAGCTGATTCCACTGAACCGATCCGAACACCTCTACTGGGCCGCAGAAGGCTACCTGGGCCCCATCAACCAGGCCTACATCCTGTGCTTCGACAGGCCGGTGGACACCGAACTGATCCGCCAGACGCTGCGTGAGCTGGTCTCGGCCTACCCGCGCATGCGCGGCATCATCGAGCTCACGGGCCTGCACTTCCAGCTGCGCATCCTGGACGACGACCTGTATGTGGACCAGCTGTTCGCCGACACCTTCCGCGTGCTGCCCCACATCGACGCGTCCTCGCGCCCCGCGCTGGCCGCCTTCCACAACGAGTTCATCAACGAGCCGATTTCGCTGGAGCGTGGCCTGCCCTGGCGCGCACGCTTCATCCCGCACCCGACGCGCCCTGCGCTGATGTTCTCGGTGCACCACATCGTGGGCGATGGCCGCTCCATGGTGCAGATGCTCAGCGCCATCATGGCCCGCCTCAGTGGCCAGCCCATCACCCCGTGCAAGATCGACTCGCCCAGCATGCTGCCCGCCGTGATGTTGCAGAAGTGGTGGCAGTGGCCCGCCAGCATCGCCCGCTGGTGGCGCCTGTCCCAAGCCGAGGCCACCATGCGCAAGGGCATGCACATCGTCACCCTGGCGAGGCGCAAGAGCCCGCGCTACACGACCTCGGCCATCCGCTACCACGAGCTGCCCTGCTCGGCGGACGCGATGAAGGCACAGGCCAAGGCCCACGGCACCACGGTCAACACCTTGCTCGCGGCCCTGGTGGCCAATGCCTTTCTGGCCATGGCGGCGGACGACCCCAAGGCCATGGCCGCCATCCGCCTGTCGGTGGACCTGCGCCGTTACTACCCCAAGGGCACCGCCCCCGAGTTCGGCAACTACGTGCATTCCTTCACCGTGCTGGCCCAGCGGCAAGCCAATCTGCAAGCCCAGGTCAACGCGCTGGAGGCCCAGGTCAAGGAGCACCTGCTGGGTTACGAGCGGCGCGACTACGCCCTGCCCGTGCTGCTCTACGAATGCCTGCCCTGGCTGGGCCGCGCGCTGTTTGGCCGCCTGATCGTGCGCTCCAAGGCCAAAGGCAAGCTGCCCCCGTTGAGCTGCCACCTGAGCAACCTGGGCCCGGCCGACGCCATCAACCCGCCGAATGCCCAGGTGCGCCTGGCCGAGCTGTGGCCCATGACCATCAACCCCGTGTTCATGCTGGGTGCGCTCAGCCTCAATGGCCGGCAGTTCCTCACGCTCATCTCACAGAATGACGAGATCCCGCAGGAGGCCGTGGCCGCCTTCCAGGCCGAACTCGACCGCCAGTTTCATGCGTTGATGCCAGCGCGGCCCCAAGCTCAACACACGACTGATACCCACATGGCCAAAGCCTGCTGACAGGACGCTGTCAGCAGCCCCTGCGCACCATGGAGGCTCTTTCAACACAAGGAGCCTTCCATGAGCCAAGCCCCCATCAACCATGCCGTCCACTGGTTCGAAATCCCCGTCAGCAACATGGCCCGCAGCGTGGCCTTCTACGAACGCCTGCTGGGCGTCACCCTGCGCCCTGAAGTCATCGCCGGCATGGAACTGGCCATCTTCCCTGCCACCGACCCCAACGCCGTCAAGGGCTGCCTGATGGCCGTCGAGAAGGTGTCACCCCACACCGATGGCGTGCTCATCTACCTCAACGCCGGCCCCTCACTCAACGCCGTGCTGGCCCGGCTGGAAGCCTGCGGCGGCACGCTGCTGACACCCCGCGTGGTGCTGCCCGGCGGCATGGGCTGCTTTGCGCACATCACCGACCCTGACGGCCAGCGCATCGGCCTGCACGCGCTGGACTGACACAAGCACCGCGTCGACTGCTGTCACACTGCGCCCATGCGCCGAGCCGATCGCCTCTTCCAGCTGCTGCAACTGATACGCGGACGCCGCCTGTCCACCGCGGCCTGGCTGGCCGAGCGCATGGAAGTCTCGGTGCGCACGGTCTACCGCGATGTGGCCGCCTTGCAGGCGCAGGGTGTGCCCATCGAAGGCGAGGCCGGCGTGGGCTACCGCGTGGCCCGTGACTACAGCCTGCCACCGCTCATGTTCACCCCCGAACAAGCCCAGGCCCTGGTCGCCTCGGTGCGCATTGCGGTCAACATGATTAAGGACTGATTTAGTACGAATGCATGCTTTCATGGAAGAATGCAAAGCCCTTTTATTTAAATGGAGAGGTCTGTGCATTCAAATTTAATTACCCCAATCCGCCTGAAAGCCCTTACTTGCAAAATATTCATAGGGATTTTCTCGGCCGCCATTACTGGCTATGCGTTGGCTGATGTGTCGTCGTGGGTTTCGACCACAGCACCGGATATCACACCCGATCCAGGTGCGGCAGGCACCTTGAGCACTTACGGACTCGAATACTCGGTCGGAGCCAACAGTTCCACCATTGGTCAGCATGGTATTTTGGTGGGGCCGACAGATGCCTTTGGGGCACAAGAGGCGATCAAAAGGCCGCTGGTTGTCTTTGTCCATGGCGACCACGCACGTTGCCTGATCGATGGCGTTCCTTCAGACCCCAATCCATACGTCAGTTGCCCACCGGCAAACCGGGTCCCCAGCTACAAAGGATATCTGGGCCTTCAGCGGCGTCTGGCAACGCGCGGCTATATTTCGATTTCCATTGATGCCAATGAAATCGCGCGCAACGCCACAGCCCTGCAAGCCGCGCCCGATGCACACATATCTCTGCTGAAAAGCTGGACTGATTCACGGCTGGCGCCCAATCTGTTCTTGTTTGGTGCCGCTCAAAATACAGACTTCAGCAAGGTTGTATTGGTGGGTCACTCTGTAGGCGCCGTTGCCGTCAACGATGCGGCCTTTCAAAACAAGATTCAGCAAGCAAGCGGGACGTCCATGCCCGTCTGGAATCCTGTGGGGCAGATACTGATCTCGGGCGGAGGCTCGGAGCAGCAGGCCGCAACCCTCGGGGTTCACACATTGAATTGGCTGTCCGAATGCGACAATGTCAATGTAGCTGCACAAGGGATGCTGGATAAAGATATTCATCACGATTACGTGACATTGCGCTCCTCCATTTTGGTTCGGGGGGCCAATCACAATTATTCAAACAGCGTCTGGACAGACGACGATGATGACTACGGTCAAGTTACAAACAAAATTCAAAAAGGCTTGGAATGCGGCTTCGTGGATGCGAACGGGCAACCCATCACCAATACTGTCAGGCTATCGTTGAATGATCAGCAAACCATCACAAAGTCCTATTTCACTGCCGCAGTGGCTGCGTTCGTTTCGAACGACGTCAATGCCTGGAAAGCCATTGACGGTACGCCCGGGCATTTGCCCTCCTCTGGTGTGGCAGGCGCCACGGGCCCTGAAATCAGGGTGTCTGGAAAGGGTCGGCGGCGAAATGATTTCGTTCAAATTTCGCTCGATACCTTAAATGTCGCGGCATCGAACCCTGACGTCATGACGGCCAATTTGTGCGACTCCAGCTCATGCACCTCCGCCGCCGGCATCTCAGGGGCGCAGAGGTCGCAATTTTGGATCGCGGGCAGTTCTTCTGCGGTTTCCGTGAAATGGACGGGGCTAGGCAGCAAGGTATCGCTGGCACACAAATCCACAGTCGATGGTGGGCTCTTGGGCGTTATGCCTGCACACCGTCAATTGGGCTTGCGCATTGCACAATTACCTTCAACCGGCGCGTTGACGCAATCGCCTATTTCTCTGAACGTCACCATACGCGACATTGGCAGCCATACGCTTGATCTTGGAACAGTCACGGTCAATCCGTTGGTCAGCTTGGCCAATACAGGGCCAATATGGGCTCAGGAAGTCCGCGTTCCCGTTCCTGCTGCCAAGGGATTTGATTTCACTTCGATCGTCAGCCTTGATTTGACGCCGCTGTCGCCCTCCACGGGTCAAATTTGGGTGTCCGATGCATTCGGTTACCTTCCAAATTAAATGAAGTTTCAGCGGGCCCATATGGGCCTGCTTTGTCATTTCCTTTCTCGTCTGGCCACGCCCATTTACATGGGCAATACCAAGATCAGTGCCCGCGCGCCAACTTCGCCGACAGCCCCTGCGAGAATCTGCGTCATGGCATCGAGGTAGCGGCCCAAGGTGGCCTGCCTTTGACTGCACCGGCCTATGACGCCACCCTCACAAAGGCGAGGCGAGCACTCGCTTGTTGGTGCAAAAACGTGTCCCAGTCCTGCATCCAACGGGTCGCCCAGCAACCGATCCGAGCACGGGCGCGCCCCTTTCGCCCCTTTCAATAATCAAGCAATTGACTCATCTCCGCCCGACGCTTTTCCCAGGCGGCGGGCCTCTTGTTTTTCTGGCGCTCCATGACCTCTTCCACACGTCAAACGCCGACCAGCAGGCCTATGACCCACAATCGGTCGAAGCCTGAGCGCAGTCGCACGGGAAGGAGCGCGACGCCTACCGCGTCACCGAATTCAAGGACAAAAAAGCCTTCTACGCCTGCTCCAGGCCGCCCTACCCTCGGGCAAGCTGCACATGGGCCACGTGCGCAACTACACGATCAACGACATGCTCACGCGCTGCCCGCGCATGAAGGTCACAACGTGCTGATGCCCACGGGCTGGACGCCTTCGGCCTGCCTGCCGAGAACGCCGCGCTGAAGAACAAGGTGCCGCCGGCCGCCTGGACCTACGACAACATCGCCTGAAGAAGCATATGAAAGCGATGGCCTGGCGATGGCGTGGCGATCGACTGGTCGCGCGAGATCGCCACCTGCAAGCCGTCGTACTACAAATGGAACCAGTGGCTGTTCCTCAAGATGCTGGAAGCAGGCGTCTGCGAGCGCCGCACACAGGCCTTGAACTGGGACCCGGTGGACCAGGCCGTGCTGGCCAACGAGCAGGTGATTGACGGCAGAGGCTGGCGGCGCTCTGGCGCACCGGTTGAAAAGCGCAAAATCCCCGGCTATTACTTCAACATCACGAAGTACGCCGACGAGCTGCTCAGCGCTGTGGCCAACCCCGAAGACTCAAACTATCTGAGTGGTCGGCCCGGACGCGTGCGCCTGATGCAGGAGAGCTGGATCGGCAAGTCCGAGGGCATCCGTTTCGCCTTTGCATGACATCAAGGGCGCCGATGGCCAGCTGATCAACCAGGTCAGCCGTGGGTGTTCACCACCCGCGCCGACACCATAATGAGCGTGACCTTCTGCGCCGTGGCGCCGGAGCACCCCCTGGCCGTGCATGCCGCGGCCGGTAACGCCAAGCTGCAAGCCTTCATCGAAGAATGCAAGACTGGCGGCACGACCAAAGCCGAGCTGGCCGCGCAAGAAAAGAAGGGCGTGCCCACCGGCCTGTTCGTCACCCACCCCATCACCGGCGACAAAGTCGAGGTCTGGGTCGGCAACTACGTGCCGATGTCGTATGGCGACGGCGCCCTGATGGGCGTGCCCGCGCCCTGTTTGGCCGCCTCATCGTGCGCTCCAAGGCCCAAGGCCGGCTGCCCCGCTTGAGTTGCCATCTGAGCAACCTCGGCAACGCCGATGCCATCAACCCGCCCGGTGCCAAGGTGCGCCTGGCCGAACTGTGGCCCATGACCATCAACCCCGTGTTCATGCTCGGCGCGCTCAGCCTCAATGGCCGGCAGTTCCTGACACTGATCTCGCAGAACGATGAGATCCCACCAGAAGCCGTGGCCGCCTTCCAGGCCAAGCTGGACCGCCAATTTCACAGCTTGATGCAAGCCTGCTGACAGGACGCTGTCAGCAGGGGGGCCGCACCATGAAGGCTCTTTCAACACAAGGAGCCTTCCATGAGCCAAGCCCCCATCGACCATGCCGTCCACTGGTTCGAAATCCCCGTCAGCAACATGGCCCGCAGCGTGGCCTTCTACGAACGCCTGCTGGGCGTCACCCTGCGCCCTGAAGTCATCGCCGGCATGGAACTGGCCATCTTCCCTGCCACCGACCCCAACGCCGTCAAGGGCTGCCTGATGGCCGTCGAGAAGGTGTCACCACACACCGATGGCGTGCTCATCTACCTCAACGCGGGCAAGTCACTCAACGCCGTGCTGGCCCGGCTGGAGGCCTGTGGTGGCAAGCTGCTGACGCCGCGCGTGGTGCTGCCCGGCGGCATGGGCTGCTTTGCGCACATCACCGACCCGGACGGCCAGCGCATCGGCCTGCACGCGCTGGACTGACACAAGCACCGCGTCGACTGCTGTCACACTGCGCCCATGCGCCGAGCCGATCGCCTCTTCCAGCTGCTGCAACTGATACGCGGACGCCGCCTGTCCACCGCGGCCTGGCTGGCCGAGCGCATGGAAGTCTCGGTGCGCACGGTCTACCGCGATGTGGCCGCCTTGCAGGCGCAGGGTGTGCCCATCGAAGGCGAGGCCGGCGTGGGTTACCGTGTGGCGCGCGACTACAGCCTGCCACCGCTCATGTTCACGCCCGAACAAGCTCAGGCCCTGGTGGCCTCGGTGCGCATCGCCCGCAGCCGGCTGGACCCGGCCCTGGCCGCGCAGGCCGAAGACGCGCTCAGCAAGATCCTCAGTGTGCTGCCGCTGGACAGCCGGGCCGCCGCGGACAGCCTGCCGCTGCATGCGCCCTCGCGCCCGCATGACGAGCTCGTGCTCGATCGGCTGGGCCAGCTGCGCCGCGCCATCGAAGCACGCCGCCTGGTCCACCT